>JAPDHM010000001.1 GCA_030704425.1 Rhodobacteraceae bacterium IMCC1909
GGTCCGTTGTCAGAGCGAATAAACTCTGGCTTACCATGTTTGATCAGCAGCGGGTGCAGTGTCTCCAAAACGTCGTTCGCATTCATTTTGGGTCTCACTGCCACGCAGAGCGCTTCACGGGTATATTCATCTAGAACCGTGAGCATTTTATAGCTGCGCCCATTGCTAAGCTTATCGTGCACAAAGTCGATCGCCCAAATATGGTTGGGGTGTGTGGGCCGCAGCCTGATGATGGAGCTGTCTTTATGATAAAGCCGTTTGCGCTTGTTGTGCCGGCGCGGCAGCTGCAAACCTTCTTCGTTCCATAAGCGCTCGATCCTCTTGTGGTTAACACGCCAGCCTTCCATGCGCAGCAGAGCTGTGACTTTCCTATAGCCATACCACCCATATTGCTTGGCCAGCCGGATCATCGCCAAGCGAAGTTCGTTGTCATCTGTGGGTTGGGCTTGATAGCGCAGAGTTGAGCGGGCTACATCCAGAACAGCGCAAGCACGCCGCTCAGAAATATCCAGCTTTTGACGCGTATGAATAACAGCCTGACGAAGCTGAGCCCGCGTCAGGCCCGCGGCTTTAGATGATCAAGGCTCTCCTTCAGGATCACCTTGTCTAACTGCAAGTCAGCGACGATCTTCTTCAAGCGCTCGTTTTCTTTCTTGAGCGATTTCATCTCAGAAACCTGCGAACGAGAAAGGCCTCCAAACTTCTTACGCCAGTAATAATAACTCTTATCTGAAATCCCAGCTTTGCGACACGAACTCACAACGTCCAAACCATCGTGCAAATGAACATCAATCTCGCGCAATAACTTCAACACATCTTCATCAGAATAACGCTTTCGAGCCATGTTTCCTTACTCCCTTTGCCAAAATATACTGGCACAGTTCTAGGGGGCTAAGACAGAGCGTTCGCAGCCGTATTTCGATTGCACCTGACATGTTCTTGGATACCAGATCGACTTTACTTAGAACAAGCAAATCAGCCATCGCAACTTGCGAAACGGCTTCGAACTGACGGTCAAGAGTGTCAGAGCCTGTTGCAGCATCCACCACCGCAACAACCCCGTCTATGCGGAAATTCCGTGCCAGATAAGGATCAACCAAGAACGTATGTAAAATGGGGGTAGGGTCTGCGAGGCCTGTTGTCTCGATTACAACACGGTCAAAGGTTAGGAGATTTTCTTGTTTACGGGCAGTCAAACTTTGCAGGACGCGCGCGAGGTCTTCGCGAATGGAACAGCACAGGCAGCCGGATTTCATCAAGGCAACTTCTTCGTCAACGGTATCTATTAGATCATGGTCAAGCCCCACTTCGCCGAAGTCATTCACTATAACAGCGATCTTGGGTCCGGTTGACTGGGCTATAATCGCATTTAGCAGTGTTGTTTTTCCCGCACCAAGAAATCCTGTCAGCAGGGTAACTGGTAAACGGGTATCGTTTGCACCTAATTTATTTCTCATTTTATTCGTGCTTTTTAGATTTTGGTATTGTTACATTTAATCTATTTTGATGGCCAAACTATGTGGTCCGACTAAGGCAGCAGCATACCAACGCTGAGGGCTATAATCATAAGTCCAACAGTCAGATGCAGGGTGGCAGAGATGGCTTGCCTACCTTTGTGATTGCGAGCACCGAGACCAACCAGCCGCCGCGCGGCGACGCCGGAAGTCGCAATCATCTGGTTAAAAACTGCGGTTCCAAGTCCCATTGTGACCACTGCTAGACACCCGACAGCGAAAGCATCGAAACGGGCCGCAATCACCAAAACAAATAATGCTCCAGTACAAGGTCTTATTGCAATGCTGGCGATCAATGCGAGAGCGTCGCGCGTCGAAGTAAGCGTTGCCATATCGTTTAAGCTTGGGCCATGCGAATGGCCACAACAGACGTGTGTGTCCTTCTTAACTTGGCTGATTTGATACCAACAGCGTGCGCCACGAAATATTAATACAGCTCCAATTGCGGCAATGGTCACGTAACTCGCAGGTACTAGCCAGGTCTCCGTAAGGTCAGTCAAATCAGCAGACCCAATCTGCAGAATAAAGTAGAGACCACCGACCAAAAAGATTGCCGTTACGGCCTGTGCTAGACTGGATAAAAAAGTTAGGATGCTCAAACGTTTTAGGTTCGCGCCACTTGCAAGGGACGCTCCACCAATCATTACTTTCCCATGCCCCGGGCCTAGGGCGTGGAAAAAGCCATACGCGGCTGTCGCAGCGCACAATGTCCAGACAGCCTGTGGATTACCTGCTTGAATACCCCTAAGCGCACCAGCCATCGCGTTCTGGAACTTACGTTGTTCCCCAACCGCCCAGCGTTGAATTTCAAACCATGGCACAATATCCCAGACTGCGGCCCCAATAGCCAAGATACAAAGAACGGTCATGCCGAACCTTAACCACATGTCAACTGCACCTCATCAGAGAAGAGTTGGCCAACATTTTCCATTTCTGGGCTGTCGTCACGCCCCAGTGCGGCCAGCATGTCTTGTAAAACTCTTTCTGCTTTCGTTGGTTCAAAATGTACAATTCGCGCTTCACAATCTTCAGGCAGATCAGGCGAAGCTTTCGCAGATACAATAGTGTAGGCGAAATAAAAAAACGGATCATAGAGGCGCAAAAGTATTGGTAAACGATCAACTTTGATAGGTTTCGATAATGGCAGGTCAAATATGACCTCAATTTGATTGGCATTCAACTTTACAGCCGCAGCTTTGGGACGTCCCAACGGATAGTCTTGGCCTAAAACTTCAAGGTAGATGTCACCCTTATAATCTTGAGGCCAGTTAGTTTCACCCTCTAAAATCTTAACGCGATCAGCATCATTCAATTGACCGTCTTGATCCAGATCTAATTCTAACGTCTCAAACAAAACAAGCGTTGTAAATTCATCATAACGCCACGAAACTTTGATTGCTTCCAACTGCCGATCGCTTCCAAAAACAAAGCCAGTACGCGCATCAACGAAAACGTGTGGATGTGCCTTGGTAACGCCACCAAGGCATATCGCAAACAGCATTATGACCCAAAATTTTTGTAACAATGAGAACTTGTACCTCAATTTTTAGCCCTGCCGCTTATTAAATAGATGCTCCTACATGCAACTTGCAAGAGCAGTTGACAAGTTTCGGATCAGTTCAGGATATAGAGATGAGCCCGGTTCCAGATCAGATCCAAGTGGATCAACGATCCCCGTCTTCGCGTCTGTTCCGTCAAGAACAGTTGCGATCAGCTTGGGGTTGAACTGCGGTTCAGCAAGAACGCAATCTATTCCTTGCCGCATAACTCGGTCTCGGATTTCTGTTATACGCGCCGGACTTGGATCGGACGCGTCGCTGAGGGAAATAGCGCCAGATGCTTGAAAGTTAAAGTCCATTTCGAAATACTGATACGCGTCATGGAATACGATGAAGCGTGTGCCACGGACACGGTCAAGAGTTGCTGTGACTTCACCAATCAACAATTCAATTTCTGTACGGCCTGCCGCGGCGTTTGCAAAATAAGTTCCTGCGTTGTCAGGGTCTGCAGAAGAAAGCTGACCCGCAATTACGTTCAGCCAAGTCATTGCATTTTTTGGTGACAACCATGCGTGTGGATCATGGTCGCCATGATCGTGCTTATCATGCGCAGCCGTTCCATCATGGTCATCATGGTCGTCATGGTCGTCATGGTCGTCATGGTCATCATGGTCGTCATGGTCATCATGGTCATGCACTTCGAATAACGCACTTTCTCTGAAATCTAATTGAACGGTTCCATCTAGGTCTAATAAAGAAGTGACAGAGGCGTCTTTAGCCAACGTTTCAATCGTATCTGTCAGCCACGGGATTAAGTCAGGTCCAATCCAAAATACAAGATCAGAGTTCTGTAATGCGGCAGCCTCAGACGGACGTAAACTATACTCATGTGGGCTTGCACCAGGCTGAATAATTAAATCAGGCATACCTACACCATCCATAACCCGTGCGACCAAGGAATGAACGGGAGCAATATCCACTGCGACCTGCGGCGTATCCGCGTATGCAGTTCCTCCCATCAAAGTGGCAGTAAGGGAAAGAGTAAGAAGTTTTCTAGACATCACGGGCTCCATGTGATTATATAACATTACGATACCCTTAGACGAAATGTAATAACATGACAAGAGAGACGGCGAAAGTGAGTGCTGAAGGACATCCATTGGGATTTGCGCAGCACGACCATAGTACATGTATGAACGATGCTTTGGCCGCAGCTGATGCGCGTTGCGAAGAGGACGGTCTTCGTTTTACGCCTGTCAGACGCAAGGTGCTAGAGATATTACTTCAAGATCATCGTGCGTTGGGCGCTTACGCTATATTAGATAAGCTGCGCGAAGATGGATTTGGGTCGCAACCTCCAATAGCGTATCGGGCTTTGGATTTTCTTGTAGCAAATGGTTTGGCCCATAAAATCGAGCGGTTAAACGCCTTCATAGCATGTGCCGACACTAACCATGCCCACACACCAGCATTTATGATTTGTAGGTTGTGCAATGCAGTTGCCGAAGAATTATCCTCGTCAGCGCGAAATGCATTGCACGAGGTGGCACGCGCCACCGGCTTTAAGATAGAGCGAACGATCATTGAGGCTGAAGGTATCTGCCCATCCTGTATTAACAAAACAGAGTCATGAGCCTTATTCATGTCGAGGGACTTAGCGTTAGCTACGGCGCAAGAATGGCACTGTCAGATGTGTCGTTGCGTATTGAGCCTAATGAAATTGTGACAATTGTTGGACCCAACGGATCAGGTAAAACTAGCCTGCTAAGGGCGATCATCGGTGCGGTCAAACCGTTAGCAGGAAGTATCGTTCATGCTAGCAACCTCAAGATCGGGTATGTCCCACAAAAGCTCCACATTGATGAAACCTTACCAATCACAGTTTCAAGATTCTTGAGATTACCGGGAGGCCTTGCAGATGTTGATTATGCACTGAAACAAGCAGGCGTACCCGAATTAGAGAAAGAGCAACTTTCACAGCTTTCAGGCGGTCAATTCCAAAGGGTCTTACTTGCCCGGGCGTTAATAGGAAAACCTGATTTGTTACTTTTAGATGAAGCAACCCAGGGGCTTGATCAACGCGGTTCTGCATCATTTTACCAGCAAATCGAAACGGTACGAAAGGCTACTGGCTGCGCAATCCTTATGATCAGCCATGAATTACATGTTGTGATGAGCGCCTCTGACCGTGTTATCTGCCTGAACGGTCATGTTTGCTGTGAAGGAGCACCTGCAGCGGTAGCATCAGCGCCAGAATATAGGGCTTTGTTCGGCACGGGAACCGGAGGTGCGCTGGCACTTTACCGCCATGAACACGACCACGATCATGGCGACCATTGCCATAACCAGGATGCAGAGTAATGTTTGATGATTTTATGGTGCGTGCCGCGCTTGCAGGAATTGGTCTGGCTTTTGCCTCAGCGCCTTTAGGCTGCTTTGTGGTCTGGCGGCGCATGGCCTATTTCGGGGATGCCACCGCCCATGCGGCGATCCTTGGAGTTGCACTGTCATTGGCATTTTCGATGTCCATATTTGTAGGAACGGTGGTCGTAGCCTTACTAATGGCTCTTGTTGTCAGCGTGTTGTCCGAAAAAGGCTATGCTATGGATACTTTGCTGGGGGTGCTTGCGCATTCTGCGCTGGCCTTTGGACTTGTGGCGGTGTCCTTTCTTTCCGGCATTCGGATTGACCTAATGGCCTATCTCTTTGGTGATATTCTTGCCGTCTCACGCGGGGATCTTTCAGTCATCTGGGGCGGCGCAGCACTTGTTGTATCGTTGATCGGATGGCGTTGGTCGGGCCTATTAACCTCAACACTTAACGCGGATCTCGCCTATGCAAACGGGATCAATCCGAAACGCGAGCAGCTAGTATTGACAATTGCTTTAGCAATTACAGTTGCAGTCGCAATAAAAGTGGTTGGAGTGCTGCTCATTGCCGCTATGTTAATAATCCCTGCAGCTGCAGCACGCCCTATGTCTCGGACCCCAGAAGGTATGGCCATCGCTGCTGGTTTGATTGGAATGCTGTCCACGATTATCGGACTTCAGGCAGCTTATGTACTCGATACGCCCGCGGGTCCATCCATCGTATGCGTCACGGCTATTACGTTTATCTTTACCAGCTTCCTTAAGCTTCTTGGGCATCGGCGGTAATAACAAGGTGAATAGTACCTTGTCTTAGTCCCCTAAATTAGTGCCACGAATTTGGGGGGGCCAAGACAGCTCCGGGGAACTTACAGATCACGTCGTTTACTCTGTGACCGATCATGTAGGAGTTGTGCGATATATGGGAGACGGCAAGCCGAATAATCTCTGGGCTCGTTTCAAAGCACCTGAATGGGGAGTGTTTTGTCATACAGCGAGGCTATAAAACCGCCCGCCCCGTCTCAAGTTAGTTTTGTCTGACAGTGCCGGTAAGATGCCTAACGAAGGTCAATCCAATATGCCTCATCACGCGATGATCGCTGGCAGGCGTCTACAAACCGCACTCCATCCAAACCATCTTGGACTCCCAACGTTGCACCGTCCAGGTTCTGTGAAGCGATAACGCCCGCGGCCTCTCGATAGAGCGTTGCAAAAGCTTCTAGATAGCCCTCGGGATGGCCCGCTGGAATTCGCGTGACGGCGACGGCCGCAGAGCCTGCAGCACCACCACCCCGGGTGATCATCTGGGGCGCCTGTCCCAGTTTGGAAAACCACAGAACGTTCGGATTTTCCTGCACCCAACGCAGTGATCCTTCGCTGCCATAAACTGCCAGTGTCAGGTTGTTTTCATTGCCAATCGCGACTTGGCTGGCCCAAATATGGCACCATGCACCAGCATCAAACCGCAAGGTGACGCGTGCATCATCGTCTACCGATCGCCCGGCAACGTGAGAACGTAATGTGGCACTTAGTGATGTGGCCCGCTGTCCAATGACGAAACACGCAAGATTATAGGCGTGAGTGCCGATATCGCCGATAGCACCCCCACCAGACAAGACCGGGTCCATCCGCCATTTGGCTTGTTTGTTATCCTCAGCGGGGGCCTCGCTGAGCCAGTCCTGCAGATAGTTCAGCCCGTCCCCCTTGGCAATCAAACTGGGCACATCGACCACCACGGATTATGATGGTGGGGCTTACGCCAAACCTTATGTGGGCCCCAAAAATCGCGTGCTGATGATCTGCACCGAAGAACGCAACATGACGATGGCTAACGGCAAAAAGTTCTCTACGGGCAACCATCCAGTCGAGATGGGCCTACCTATGCTTCATCTCATGAACGCGGGTTTTGAAATTGATATTGTAACGCCAACTGGCGCGCCTGTCGCGATCGAGGAATGGGCGATGCCTGCGGATGATGCCGACGTGAAAAGGCTTTATCGTGATCATGCAGATACCTTTGCGAACCCTGGTAGTCTTGCGGATTTTGTTGCACACAAGATGAATGGTGCGGCACCTTATGCTGCCGTCTTCATCCCCGGAGGCCATGGTGCGATGCTCGGATTGCCCGACAATAAGAATGTCGGAGAAGTGCTGTACTGGGCGCATGAACAGGACCTATTTACACTGGCTCTTTGTCACGGCCCGGCCGCGTTATTATCCGCGAAGACTGAAAAAGGGTTCTTGTATGAAGGATACAAGATGACTGCGTTCCCGGATTCGGTCGACAAACAAACCCCCATGATTGGCTACTTGCCAGGCCCAATGCCGTGGTGGGTGTGCGAGAAGTTGACTGCTCTGGGAGTGCAGATCACCAACAAAAAAGCCGATGCGTCATGCCATATTGATCGCCGTCTAATTACGGGCGCGAGCCCCAAGGCCGCAAACGCTTTTGGTCGACTGGCTTCGGAAGCATTGCTGAAATAGGTGCGCAACCTAGAAATTGATTGCAAGGCGTAATTCAGACATTCGTGCGCCTTGCAGCATCAGTCCGATTGGGCTCGATACAGCTGTTCGCCGCGAAGATCACCAAGGTCCAGTTTGAGCGGTTAGCACATCTTCTAGCACTCGTAGACCATATGGTGGCCTCCTGCATCAGACGACAATGAATATCGCTTGTGTCGGTGTGTTGACTGATGCCTTGCTAGGGAACCAATGTCCGTGTGGGGGCACCACTTAAATCAATAACTTAAAAGATAAACATCTGAGCCCATTTTTATTTTGGATTACAAATGGGTTACAAAAAACATCTGTTTGACAGTAAATTAGGGCTTTTTAATACGATCAGGCAGGTCAAAATCCATATCGCATATAAAACTGAAGCCTTGTTTAGTTCCGTACCTATGGCCCAGCGTCTGGTGTGCAGATACTTGACCGCTGAAAAGTAGGGGTTACTCCACCTAATCCTTACAGTTCACCCGCAGGACTATGGACCGGCCCCCCCTATCGTAGGGCCCCGCGTCTCGGACCACGGGCCTTTAGTGTTAGCGTTGTAAATTCATTCGGGGGCGGTTTTGTTTGGTAACGCCACCTCTACTCACGCTTCAATTTCAAGCTGAACCGCGCCGCTGCTCTCGCTGGGTTGCGTCAATTATTGAGCGCATAGATTCAGGCTGCACCAGTAATCCGATGCGAGTTCTCATGTCGTCTTACAGCATCCTTTTAATTAGTCTTACAGCACCATAGAGTCAGGTTTCGTGAAGCCCTATCGATCCGCGAGGTCTGCCATAAGAAAACGAGACTACAATTAAAGGGGCCTTCACGTATGATATGGGGGGCCTTTGGGCACCTTTGCAGTTAGATGGTGGGGTAGCATGCAGTACAATCTGATAACTCTGAAAATGTTCTTGACCGTTGCCAGAACGGGGAGCATTTCTCAAGCATCTGAAGCTGAGAACATAGCTGCTTCAGCCATTAGCAAACGCATCTCAGATTTAGAAGATCAGATTGGAACTCCACTGTTTTATCGGCAAACACGGGGGGTTGAGTTGACACCAGCGGGGCATGAACTCGCCCGGCATTCTTCGAACCTATTCCGATTGGTGGAACGTATGGAAAACCAGATGCATGATTTTGCAACCGGAGCTAAAGGTTCAGTTCGTATTGCGGCAAATACATCAGCAATCACGCAATTTCTTCCTGAAGATCTGGCTGGTTTTGCAGAGAATTACCCAGATGTAAGGATTGACCTGAGTGAGAGAACCTCTGAGGAAATACTTGCCGCCGTACGAGATGGTTTGGCAGATCTAGGAATTTTTTCGGGGATGGTCGAAGAACCAGAATTGGAGGTTCTTACCTATCGTCTTGATACATTGGTGGTGGTAATGGGCAAGGAGCATCCTTACCGGCCTGACCATCCGGTTAAATTCGCTGAGTTTGCCAAACTTGATATGGTGGGTTTGCAAAGTGGCAGCTCATTGCAGGCTTTTCTGGAGGTGTGTGCCGGTGAACAGGGGCTGACACTTAAAACGCGTGTTGAAACTCTTAGTTTTGATGGTGTGCGTCGGATGGTCGAAGCCGGTCTAGGTATCGCAGTGCTGCCACTCGGAGCCGTCGAACCTTACCTCGAAAGTGCCCAGTTGCGGATGCAGGAAATTGATGAAGATTGGGCAGTTCGGACGCTTAAGCTTGCCGTTAAAGACTTGAGTGCAGTGTCTAACGCCGTTCGAGCCTTGGTGGAGCATCTGATCGCCCAAAATTTGACTGACAAATAGTTCAACTTTTGTTTCCAATCGGTGTCAACCGCTACATTGGGGCATCACTGACCGGCCAAAATTTGCCTTATTAACAGGTTTTTGCTCACTTTTTCATATTGCCATCCCTAACGGTGATACCCCCATTCGGAATTTGAGACTCCTGAAAGCGGTTATCCAAGCGTTACCCATAGTTTGTACTTCAAAAAAAACCCTATGGGAGGATAAGATGAAAAGAACGTCCAGAGTAATTACCAGTGCTGCTATACTTGCTTGCGTTGTGGCCACAACGGCATACGCCGAAAAGATCAAAATTAATATGCCATCGACATTCGCTGGTTCACTAACTCAACTCGGTACAGCCGGTGTACGATTTTCAGAAACTGTAAATTTGATCTCTGGTGGCGATATTGAGGTTAAATTCTATGATCCGAACGCTCTGATTCCACCATTAGAAATTTATGACAATGTATCCACTGGAGCGGTGGATGCAGGTTGGTCAACCTCGGGTTATTGGGGGTCTAAAAACTCGGCCTTGAACTTGTTTGCTGCCGTACCTTTCGGTCCAGGCCCAGGTGAATATCTGGCATGGATGTGGAATGGGGACGGTGAAAAGCTTATGAACGAACTTTACCATCCCGTAGGCATCCACGGACAAGTTTGCGGCATCGTCTCGCCGGAAACCTCCGGCTGGTTTAAAGAAGAAATTAATTCAGCAGAGGACCTGGCAGGGTTGAAAATGCGCTTTTACGGCCTTGGTGCCTTGGTGATGCAGAAAATGGGTGTCGACACCCAGCTTCTAGCCGGTGGCGACATCTATCCGGCGTTGGAGCGTGGCACCATCGATGCAACCGAATTCTCGATGCCTGCAATCGACCAGAACCTTGGATTTTATAATCTGGCCAAACACAACTATTTTCCCGGTTGGCACCAACAGTCGACCATTCAGGAACTTCTTGTGAATAAGGCCGTTTGGGACGGCATGACGGATCAGCAACGTGCGATCATCACGACGGCATGCCGCGCGACTGTAGCAACACAGCTAGCAGAGGGTGAAGCCATTCAAGGCAAGGCGCTACTTGAAATGCGTGCTGAAGGTGTGACGACCCACCGTTGGCCAGATGAATTCCTCGACACGCTTGAGGCTGAATGGGACGGGATTGCAGTTGGGATGGCTGCGGAAAATCCCGATTTTGACCGGGTGTGGAAGAACCTTCAGGCATTCCGTGCTGACTACAAAGTCTGGAAAGATCTGGCCTACCTCGATTGATGGGCTGAGATTAATCAAAGAACCCGGCTGATAGTCAGCCGGGTTTACTCATTTTCAACTCGAAAAACTAAGGAAGGGGTATCCAATGGAAAGCGCTTTGACGGTCAGCCGCGCAATCGACGCGTTTCTCTGGGTTATGGCCAAGATGGGCGCTTGGTGCGCGCTGCTTCTTGTACTCGTTGTCACCTATGACGTGACTACACGTTATCTGGGCGTACCCAAGGTGTTTGGATTGACCTCAACAATGTTGCAGGAATCGGAGTACTGGCTGCATAGCTTTCTGATCGTTTTGGTCGTGGGCTATGCCTATACAAAACAATCCCACGTGCGCATTGATTTGATCCGAGAGAATCTGTCGGACCGTACCAAGTACATGATCGAAGTGGCGGGCATCCTGCTTGCATTGATCCCCTATTCCTTTCTGGGGGCCTGGTTGTCCTGGCCCTATGTCGTTCGGTCTTTCACGTCGGGTGAGATTTCAAAATCTCAAACCGGTTTGACAGACCTGTGGATCCTGAAAAGTGGGTTGATTATCCTGTTCGTTCTAATCGGACTGGCTGGGATATCCCAACTCATTAAGTCAATCGCAGGACTGGCCGGAAGGCTTCCTGATGACATGAAAGCAACGACAATCGGGGGTGGCCACTGATGGGCCTTATCGAACTCCTCCCGCTGTTGATGTTTGTTGCTCTTGCGTTCCTGCTGTTCAGCGGCTTTCCGGTAGCCTGGGTTCTGGGAGGCGTTGGTCTGGGCTTTGGCCTGATTGGTATTGTCGCAGATGAACTTAACTTCATTCAGTTCTCCACACTGCCGTCGCGTATTTTCGGCGGTGTCATGGAAAACCTTATCCTGACAGCGATACCGATGTTTGTGTTCATGGGCACGATGCTGGAGAAATCTGGAGTTGCGCGCGACCTTTTGAACTGCCTTCAAATTCTGATGCGGCGTGTTCCGGGCGGTCTTGCACTATCTGTGACCATCATGGGAACCATTCTGGCTGCGACCACCGGCATCATTGGGGCTTCTGTCATCATGATGAGCCTGCTGGCCCTGCCGATCATGGTCGAACGCAAATATGATCACGCCCTTGCAACCGGCACAATTGCAGCCTCCGGGACGTTGGGCATTCTAATCCCGCCGTCCATCATGTTGGTGATCATGGCGGACTTGCTGTCACGTTCAGTGGGCAACTTGTTTGTGGCGGCGGTCTTCCCCGGCCTTATTCTGGCGACGCTTTATATGGGCTATATCGTCATTCGCTGTTGGATAAATCCGTCTTTGGCACCGCCAATATCTGAGGCTCTAGGCCCGCAAACGCGTGGTGGCATAGTGGTCATGATCCTGCGCAGCTTTGTCCCACCTGTCATCCTGATCGGCATGGTGCTTGGCTCGATCCTAGGGGGTGTTGCAACCCCGACAGAGGCGGCTGGCGTTGGGGCCTTAGGCGCGATCTTACTAGGGTTCTTCAATCTGGTGATCCTGCCCTCGATGGGTGTTAAGGACTTCACACTTAAGGGGCCAGATGCCAGCACGCAATCTGCCACCGTTATTGCTACATCTTTGTGGAGAAAGCTGGTGCAGTTCGAACGCACGGTGTCCGGCGTGGTTGACAGTACGGCACAAACCAATGCGATGATCTTCGGCCTGTTCGTCGGCGCGACCTTCTTTAGCTACATCTTCCGCGCGCTTGGAGGTGATGATCTGGTGATCAGTACTGTTGAGGCGATGGGTCTTGGCCCATGGGGTTTGTTATTCCTACTGCTTGGTTTGGTCTTTGTGTTGGGGTTTTTCTTTGACTGGATCGAGATCACGCTGATCGTGCTGCCCGTCTTCGCACCCATTATCGCACAATTGGATTTTGGCGATCATGTCTCGCGATTTGATGTCGTGTATTGGTTCGCAATCCTGATTGCCATCAACCTGCAAACCTCGTTCTTGACGCCGCCCTTTGGTTTTGCGCTCTTTTACCTTAAGGCGGTTGCGCCGTCGGAAGTAAAGATCCAACAGATCTATCGTGGCATCATCCCATTTGTGATATTGCAACTGTTTGGTCTGACACTAGTGATCCTGTTTCCAGAGATCGCGCTTTGGCTTCCCAGAGTGCTGCTCAACTAAACATATGATTGATTATATTTGGCAGGTGCGGCACCGTTGCGGCACCTGCCTTGTCGTTTGTGAGAAAGCTATTGATAGCCGAAACTCTTCCATTGTTTCTGTTTGTACTGGCTGGGTTGTTTTCGCCTGGCCCGAATGTCGTCATGTTGACCGCATCGGGTGCAAGGTTCGGGTTCAGGGCTACGGTTCCACACCTGCTGGGCGTTCCGTTTGGGACTGGCATGTTGGCCGCTGGAAGCGCGCTTGGGCTGAGCACACTTTTGTTGACCTTACCGGCACTAAAACTGCTGTTTCAAATAGGGGCCGCTCTTTGGATTTTGTGGCTGTCATGGCAGACAGCCTTGGCAGGGCGCACCGAAAGAACACAAGACCATGGGTGCCCATTTACTTTTCGTCAGGCAGTTCTGTTTCAGGCCGTAAATCCCAAAGTCTGGGCGATCACGCTTGCGGCCTCAGCAGGATTTGGCATTGGGCTTGCCCCCCATCAAGAAGCACTGCGCTTGTTCGTTGTTTTCGCGGGCATCAATTTGGGTGTGTGCCTGTTTTGGACAACACTTGGCCATTTGCTTTCTGATTTCTTGCGTTACGAAAATGTTTGGCGCGCTTTTATGACTTTGATGGCCGCATTGATGGCCAGCACAGTCATTCTGATATTTGCTTAAACGCGACATCGGATTAGCGCATGATGAAGGGATTGGCGACCGCGGAAGCCGTTGAAATCATAATGCTCTTGGTTTGTAGATACTGGTAAATCGCGTTCTGGCCGTTCTCACGACCCAGTCCGGAATTCTTGTAACCGCCCAGCGGGGTCATGTAGCTGATCACGCGGTAGGTGTTTGCCCAAATGGTCCCCGCCTGAAGTCGTTCCGAGAAATGTTTGATCTTGCGAATGTCCTGCGTCCATACCCCCGCAGCAAGGCCATAACTGCTGTCATTGGCGATGCTCAGCGCTTCATCAGCGCTGTCAAAGGGAATGACAGACAGAACTGGGCCAAATACCTCTTCCTGTGCAATGCGCATGTCGTTGCGTACTCCGCCAAAGATGGTGGGTTCCACAAACCAGCCATTCCCCAACTCTGGCCGGTCGGGTCTGCGGCCGCCCATCAGGGTCTCCGCGCCTTCGCCTTTGGCGACGTCGATGTAGCCCAGAACCTTTTCCAGTTGTTGCTCGGTCGTGACCGGACCCACCTGGGTGTCAGTATCCATCGGGTCACCTATCCGCGCGGTTCTGGCGAGCTTCAGTAATTTGTCGAGGAACGCGTCATGGACACTGTGCTCGACCAACAGGCGTGATCCGGCGATGCATGTTTGGCCCGAGGCGGCGAAAATGCCCGAGATTACGCCGTTTACAGCATTGTCCATTTCAGCATCGGCAAAGACGATATTGGGGGATTTTCCACCCAGTTCCAGCGTCACCTTCTTGAACGTCCGCGCGGCGACCTCTGAGATAAGCCTTCCTGTCTTTTCAGAACCGGTGAAGGCCACTTTGGCGACATCTTCATGTTCGACTAGGCTGGCACCGACTTCTGCACCAAATCCTGTCACCACGTTGAATACACCTTTGGGCAAGCCAACCTGATCCACGATCTTTGCCAGTTCCAATGTCGAGGCCGAGGTGAATTCCGACGGCTTCGCGATAAACGTATTGCCAGCCGCCAACGCCGGAGCGAGTTTGTAGGCCAACAACAACAACGGCGAATTCCACGCGGTGACACCAACACAGACACCCAGAGGCTCATAACGGGTGAAGTTCAGCATATCGGGTTTATCAATTGGGATTACGCTGCCTTCGATTTTGTCGGCAAGACCCGCGTAGTAATAGAACCACTCGGGCACGTATTTCAGCTGAAAGAACATTTCGTTGAACAGTTTGCCGTTGTCCTGAACCTCGGTGCGGGCCAGCGCCTCGGCGTTATCGGCAATCAGGTCACCCAGCTTGCGCAACAAATGTCCGCGATTGGTGGCCGTCATGCCCGTCCAATCGTCCGAGCGAAAGGCACGTATCGCCGCTGCAACAGCGTGATCTGAATCCTCTTGCTGCCCACGAGGGATCACGGCCCAAGGCGCACCCGTGTAGGGGTTCTTGCTTTCGAATGTCTCTTTGCCCGCGGCATCTGTCCACGCGCCGTCGATATACATCTGGTAGGTTTTCATGTATTCTCTCCGATTGAAAACCCGTCAGAGGTCCGCGGGTTTAAGTGTTTTGCCCAGGATCATGTCAGCGGCTTTTTCCGCGACCATCATCACAGGTGCATTGGTGTTGCCTGAAGGCATGACAGGCATGACCGAGGCATCCGCGACGCGCAGCCCCTGCAGGCCACGCACTCGAAGCTGGCTGTCGACGACGGCACCCGGATCCCCATCTGGCCCCATTCGAGCAGTTCCGATCATGTGGTAGACCGTGATGCCCTCGCGCCGCGCCCAATCCAGTAACTCGTCATCGCTTTGCAGATCTTGATCAGGGTTGGTTTTGCCTGTCAGCCAAGGCTGCAGAGGCGCTGTTGTCATCAGCTTGCGCCCCAAGTGGATCGAGCGCAGCAGCACCTGCTGATCGCGCGGATCAGAAAGGTAGTTCGGATTTATCTCTGGCGGATCAAACGGATTGCGCGACACAGGTCGTACATAACCATGGCTTTCTGGACGCATTTGCCAGACGCCAACAGTCATCCCCGGCATATTGTCCAATAGGCCAACGGTACCTTCGCGGAAGCTGGCAGGCGTCATCACATATTCAAGATCCGGGGTTTCCAGCGCATCTGAGGATTTCCAGAACAGATGTGTCAGAGATGGACTGACAGACAACAGGCTGGGACGGCCCCATAGCCATTTCACAACCTCAAGCCCCAACGGGAGACCCCGCGCCATTGAATTGAAAGTTTTGACGCCCTTCAGGGTCGATACCATGCGCACGCCATAGTGGTCGCGCAGATTATTACCGACGCCGAGTAGATCGACCCGTACCTTAATGCCCAGATCGCCAAGAACTTCGGCAGGACCAATGCCTGATAATTGCAGCAGTTTGGGCGTGTTCAGCGCTCCTGCACACAAGATCACCTCGCGCCGTGCACGCACCTCAACTGCATTGCCCTCGCGCCCGTCGCGCAGATATCGCACACCATTGGCACGGGTGCCCTCGAACAAAATTTCAACCACCTGCGCATTAGTGTGTATATCAACATTGGGCCGCTTGCGGGCTGGACGCAAAAACGCTTTGGCCGCGCTATAGCGATAGCCTTTGTGGATAGTGCGCTGGAAATACCCGGTTCCAGCCTGATCGCCACTGTTATAGTCAGGATTGCGCGGGATGCCCATTTGGGCGGCACCTTTAATAAACGCCTCACAGACGGGATGGATCAGATCTAGATCGGTGATCGGCATTTCACCGTCGCGTCCACGCACCGCGTCGTCACCTGGCCCAATGCGCCGCTCGGAGCGTTTAAAATAGGGCAGTACATCGCCGTAACTCCAACCCGTGTTGCCCATCTGCGCCCAGTTGTCGTAGTCCGCACTTTGACCGCGCACATAATTCAATCCGTTGATAGAACTCGACCCGCCAAGCACACGGCCCTGCGGTAAGGGGAAGCTTCGGTTTGCGGTTGCAAGTTCTGGTTTGGATTTAAAGTTCCATGTCATTTTGGGTGAGTAAATGTTCTTGATGTACCCAGCAGGGATATGGATGAACGGATGTCGATCCTTGGGGCCTGCCTCAAGCAAACAGACCGAAGCTCCATCTGCACTCAGACGGTTCACCATGATCGACCCAGCAGTGCCACCGCCGACAACTATATAATCAAAGGTATCTGCCTTACTGGCCATGATAGCTCCTGATCATGACATATGCGGTGCTCAACCTTCTCATTTCAACAATTGTTCTTCCATGCTGGTGCGCAGCTTATAGGCATCCGTGGTTCTGTCTATTTTGATGTCATCCCAGGTGATTGCTGCACCTTCCTTTACGGCCCGGATCAGTGGCACATTATGTGCTAGTCCCAGCGGCACATTGCCTTGCCGTACCGAAGATACTGCGGGCCGCAAACCGCCCGATACCGTATAGCCGCCTTCTCCGTCCAGCATCTCGCCCACGGCCAAATTGCGCTTGGCAACTGCGGCACAATCGGCATTAAAGCAAATTGCGGCACCTGTTGCCTCTGCTCTCAGCGCCACCGACGCAACAGACACAGCGAGTTCCAAACCAATCATATGCCAGCGCTTGTAGAGCGTCATATATTTTCCCGAGGGGTCGGTCACGACCTTGTATTCCTCGAAGCAGTTTTTCAGATATTCGGTATCGGCCTCGAAAACGACCCAGACGCCTTTGCGAATATCATAGGGGATCTGTTCGCCTTCGCGGGTCAGACAGGACACGACGTCAACCAGTCCCTTGCGCTCCAACACGCCCCCTTCTGATTTTGGCCGCATTAGGGTGGGGATGTCGTCGATCCCACCTGGAGGGAAGATCAACCCGTTCTCGGGTGCTTCCAGCCCGGTCGCATTGGCAATTGCAGCAGATTCAATGGCCGGTTTCGACCCGTCAAGAAAGGCGTTGAACATCTTGGGGTTCAGGCGTCCACGCTCGGCCTGTTCACTGGTCAGGCCCCAATGTTCCCAAACCGTGTCGGGTGTTGATTGGCGAAAATGTGGCAACCATTTGTGGCCGCGGCCAGCAGCCACTACGCTAAAGCCACAGGTGCGCGCCCAATCGACCAGATCACTGGCCAACGCAGGCTGGTCGCCATAAGCCATTGAATAAATCACGCCGGCCTCGGCCGCTTTCTGGGCCAGACCGGGACCGCAGAACGCATCCGCTTCGACGGTGACGTTGATCACGTTCTTGCCCTGCGCGAAGGCTGCCAGACAGTGCGTCACAGCGGCCAGCGGATTGCCGGTTGCCTCGATGACAATGTCGACTGTCGGATGGGTAATCATCGCCTGCCAGTCATCGCCTACATAGGTTTTGCCCGAGATAGCAGCGTCATTAAGGCTTACCGCGCTGTGGGCTTCATCGGACCAGCCAGCCAGCTTCATATTGGATTTTGCGTTTGCCGGGATGAGGTCAACCACACCCACGATGTGAATGGCGGGGATGCGCAAGGCTTGCGCCAAAAACATTGTGCCGAATTTTCCAGCCCCGATCATCCCAATCCGAATAGGGTTACCGAGGGCTGCGCGTTCCTGCAATTTCTTGAAAAGATTCATGGGGTCACCTTATTTTCTGGTTTTGCCGGATTGCGTGAGGAAATCGAAATCACAGCCATCAGGAGCCTGAAGGACTGCTCGTTCATAAAGCGCTCGATAGCCGCGCTTGTGCCCTTCGAGTGGAGCGAATTCACCAAGTCGGTTGGCGATTTGCTGATCTGGTACCAATAGGTTAATGGATTTGTCTTTCACCGACAGGCGAATGCGATCGCCGTTTCGAACAGCCGCCAATGGCCCGCCGGCTCCTGCCTCGGGAGAAATATGCAGAACGATTGTGCCAAAGGCGGTACCCGACATACGCGCATCCGAAATGCGCACCATGTCTTTTACACCAGCCCGCGCCAGTTTTTTTGGGATCGGCAAATAACCTGCCTCGGGCATGCCTGCGGCGATCGGGCCCGCGCCTTTCAGCACCATGATGTCACCCGCTTTGATATCTAGGTCAGGGTCATCAACGCGCTTGGCAAGGTCTTGCAGACCCTCGAAAACGATGGCGCGACCTTCGGTTTCAAAAAGAGCGGGTGTTGCTGCCGCGCGTTTGAAAATGGCACCATCGGGGGCGATATTGCCTTTGAGCGAGATTAACCCGCCTTGATCCGAGACAGGCTTCTCAAATTCTCGGATCACTCGGCGATCGACCCAATCCATTTCTGGTTCCAGTCGATCCCCCAGAACCTGACCGGTCACATCGACCGTATCAAGATGCAGCAGATGGCGAATTTCACGCAAGATTGCGCCCACTCCCCCGGCTGCAAAGAAGTCTTCCATATAACCGTCGCCTACTGGTTTCAGGTCCACCAGCACAGGCGTCTCATCTGAAATCTGGTTCAAACGCGCGTTTGGAATGCGAATACCCAAGCGCCCGGCCACCGCGGTCAAATGCACGATCGCATTCGTCGAGCCACTGACGGCCATCAAAACCCGAAAAGCGTTTTCGACCGATTTCTCCGTAATGATCTCGCTGGGCAGGCGCGGATTAGTTATCAGATCGACTGCTGTTTTGCCGCTGAACTCAGCCGCGACCAGCCGATCCGAATGCACTGCTGGGATTGCCGCACTTCCAGGCAACGACATACCTAGCGTCTCTGCAATGCATGCCATTGTGCTGGCCGTACCCATGACCGCACAAGTGCCGGCAGTTGTCGCCAAACGCCCTTCAACAACGTCGATTTCTTCGCGCTCGACCTCGCCCGCGCGGTATTTGCCCCAAAACTGGCGGCAATCTGTGCAGGCACCCAGCCGCTCACCCCTGTGGCGACCTGTCATCATCGGGCCTGTAACCAGTTGCACAGTTGGGATGTTGGCCGATGCGGCACCCATCAATTGAGCGGGCACCGTTTTGTCACAGCCACCGATGAGCACAACAGCATCCATCGGCTGCGCGCGCACCATTTCCTCGGTGTCCATGGACATCAGGTTACGATAGACCATGCTGGTGGGGTTCAGGAAAACCTCACCAAGGGATGTTGTGGGAAAGGGTCTTGGCAATGCGCCCGCCGCCAGAACACCCCGCGAAACTGCTTCGACAAGCTCGGGCATTGTGCGATGGCAGTTGTTGAAACCTGATCCCGTTTCGGCGATGCCGACAATCGGCTTGCGCAGCATTTCCTTTGACAAGCCCATGGACCGCGCAAAGGATGAGCGCAGGTATTCGGCAAAATCCTTATCGCCGTAATTGGTCAATCCGCCGCGAATGCCGTGTTCTTCACTCATGCTTTGTGCTCCTTGAATGTGGTTGCGCGAAAATCCGTACCGAGCAAACGCTCAAACACTAGGATCATTCCACCTTTGTCCTTGTCGCCATGGCCTTCCAACAGGGCCTGCTGATAGGTTGCCGTTGCTGCGGCCAAAACTGGTGTGGGGAAGTTGTGGCGTGCAGAAATCTCTGAGCCGCTGATCAGGTCTTTGTAGGCAGCCTGCATGGGGTAACCCTTGCTGAAATCGCCTTGCAGGATATTTGGAACGAAAAATTCCGAGGCATAGCTCCGGCCGGTTCCGGAATTCACCACCTCTGCAACCTGCTCGGGATCAATCCCCAATTTAACCGACAAAGGCAGAATCTCTGCGAGGGCCGCCGCGTTGATATCAAACAACAGCTGATTGACCAGCTTGGTCAGCTGCCCTGCGCCCGCATCGCCCATGTGCAGAATCTTGGATGCCATAGTGGAGAGCGCTCCTTGAACTTCTGCCAGATCGCTTGCGTCACCACCAACCATCATAGTCAGCGAACCGTCCTCGGCTCGCTTTTGCATGCCGGAAACCGGCGCGTCGAGAAATCGTAGGCCAGCAGTCTGTAGGCGGTCCCTGATTTCCAACGTCGCGCCATATTCAATGGTGCTGGTGTCAACAACGACCGCGTTTGGTTTCAAGTGTTGCGCCAATCCTGTATTTGAATCGAACAGCGCACTATCGACGATCTTTGCAGCAGGAAGGCATGTAATCAGGACATCAACGTCAGAAAATTGGTCGAGCTTGTCTGCTCTTTTAGCACCGTATCGCTCAACTTTGGCAATGGCGCTTGCATTTTGGTCATAGACCAATACATCATGATCGTGAGCTAGGTTGATCGCCATTGGCGCTCCCATTTGTCCTAATCCAACAAAACCAAACCTCATCGATTACTCCTCTCTATTTATGATGTGTTTGTACGCTATCATCACTTTCGGTTTTACAAGGCATACCGAATGGCGACCCCCCCATTCGACTCTTGTGGCTTCACATTGAGAAGTTTTCATAGTTGGGAGTGGTCTCGAATTGACCGTGAGTTGTCTGGTAAAATCAAAAAAGATATAAATAAAAAATCTGTTCGTTGGCGTTTTAAAATGAATCCACTTAAGACGCACAGGACGGGTTTGCATCCCCGTCCAATGACGAAACACTCCCCATTTGCCACATGAAAAACCCAGCCCGGGGTTCCTCGACCATCCCGCCTAGGCCCGAGGACTGGGAACCAATAGCCAGTCCACTATCGGATCATATATCACGCACCCACGTCTTGCTTATAGCGTTGCCGCAACACAGTTGGGCTTGGTTGGTTTTGCTCGGGCCGCGGTCCTTGGACCAACGGCAGGGGGTTACTGTACGTAATCGCTACAGTTGAGCCGCAGGAAGGCGGACCCGGGGCCTGCTATCATAGGGCGTGCGACTTGGGCCTTGGGCCTTTAGTATTAGCGTTGTAAATTCATTCGGGGGCGGTTTTGTTTGGTAACGCCATCTCTATTGGCGCATTAATTTCAAGCTGAACCGTGCCGCTGCTCTGGCTGAGTGGCGTGAATTATTGGGCGCATAGATTTAGGCTGCGCTAGCAATCTGATGGGTGTTCACATTTGCTGACGACACCGGCTAAACAGAACCTCGATTTTCTAGGGCTCAGTTAAAGTCTATTTTTAGGTTTTAATATACTTTTCTGTATTTAAACTATTTTTTATTTTGGCCTTGATAACTTGTAGTACCTTAATGGAATTTAATAAACTGGTGTGTCAGGCTGCTGCGGACGCTGACATGCTGGTGCGACTACGTAAAATTAGCCAAATGATGACTGCGATATTAGCACTATTCCAAATTATTCCGTTTACGAAGGCTAGTGTATAGGAGCCGCTCAAATCATATGTTAGACCGGACAACCAACCGCCTAGCGCCATCCCCAAAATAGTCGCCATCATAACGAAGCCAACGCGGGCGCCTGCTTCTTTGGCCGGCATATATTCACGGACAACCAGCGCATAGCTGGGGACGATGCCACCTTGGCTCAGCCCAAAAACGAGGCTGACGACATAGAGCGAAACCATCCCACTCGACGGTAGATACAAAAATAAGGCCAAACATTGCAAACATGAGCCGATTAGCAAAGTTTGCACGCCGCCCAGTATATCTGCAACGAGTCCTGAAATGATTCTTGATACAACTCCAAAAAGCAACATTAAGGAGAGCATTTGCGCGCCTACAGCGGGACCGAAGCCTAAATCCACACAATAAGCAACGATGTGAACTTGAGGCATCGACATAGCCACACAGCAACCTATCCCAGCAAAACCAAGCAAACACTGCAATGTACGAGGAGACAGGCCAACTGTCTTTGCATTTGCCAGCGATGTATTTTGCGCTGCTGTCTGCACTTCTTGAGGCAGACGACGACGAAGAGCAAACGCCAAAGGGATCACAGCAACTAGTGTGACAGCCGCTATCACGATGTAGACAGCACGCCAGCCATTTTCTGCGAGAACCTTTGCCAATAAAATTGGCCAAATGGCACCCGATAGATAATTGCCAGATGCCGCGATCGCGACAGCGATACCCCGACGACGTACGAACCAATGCGAAATGTCGGCAATGAGTGGACCAAACCCCACGGCCGACGCAAAGCCTACCATTAGCTGAGTGAACGAAAGTATGAGTAAAGAGCTAGAGAGCGTTGCCAAAATAAAACCAATGGCAGTCATAATAGCAGCGACAATCAAGGACGCGGTTATACCAAAATGGTCCACGGCTCGACCAATAACATAGTTTCCAAACGCGAACCCAACCATCGTAAGGGTATAAGGCAGCGACACCATTGCCCGCGTGCCGCCGTATTCCGCTTCAATAGCAGGCATAATAACAATGATTGCCCACATTCCTGCATTAATTACGGTTGCTACAAAAAGCGTAAGGCCGAGACGCACCCAAGAATATCTGCTATCGGTGATCAAATCATCCATGACTTGTTGTGTCCGTCATTACTTCCAGGGTGCAAGTATTACCTTCTGCTGAAAAGTGTAAAGCGTTATTGTCAGAGCAAACTGCCTTAAGGTGGGAAGCGCTAATTTGTAGCTTATACCGTTGAAAAAGGGTGTAAAACTGACCAACTCCGCCACGCGCCCGTGCGCCTGCGCATCGATGCAAACATGTTTGTTTTGCATGCGGTTATGCAGCTGTTTGCCTGCTGAGGCCACTCTGGTTCGCTTAATGCGCTAAACAGGCAGGGTGTGGGGTTAGGTTGATTGTGAGAGGGTACAGGACCGCCCCCTTTACTCACGCCTCAACTTCAAACTGAACCGCGCCGCTGCTTTCGCTAAGTAGTGCCAATTATTGAGCGCATAGGTTCAGGCTGCGCCAGAAATCTGATGCGAGTTCTCATTCGTCTGACAGCACCGTCTCACAGCATCCGCCTCAATTATTAAGCGCATAGATTCAGGCTGCACCAGCAATTCGATGCGAGTTCTTATTTGCTCGACATCACCATCAAAATGCAGAAATTCTATATGAACAGTATCAGCTACGCAGTATTCTTCGAGGGTTTAAACATAACATCAGAGGAATAATTGCTATGATGAGAACTGCTGCAATAAAAAATGGTGCGCCTGGAAAGTATAGCCCTTTGTTATTCACAAACTGCTCGAATACACCGGTTAATACGAGGGGTGCTAAGACTGCAGCTACAGATGCTAGTGATGCAATCACACCTTGCACTAAACCTTGCTGATCATCAGCAACCTTATTCGCGGCAACGGCGGTCAGTAAGGGTGGTGCCATATCCGAAAGAGCGGCAATAGGAATTACTATAGCAACTGCCCAGGCTGCTGTGGAAAACCCAAAACCTATGAGTGCAATTACGGCAGCGACGCTAGAAAGCATTAGGGTTTTATAATCGCCGAGCCGCTTGGTCAATTGCGGTAGTGGTCCGGCCTGTACTGCTGCAATCAGAATGCCATACGCTGACAGAGTTAGCCCAATAGTGAAGCTGTTCCACGCAAATACCTCACGCCCCCAAAAGGCCCAGAGGGTTGGATAGACCATATTTGCAAACTCAAAAACAAATATACAGATCAGTGGAATTGTTAGGCCCGGGATGAGAAAGGCGCGTACTATAGACGCAAAAGGATTTAGATCCCTTTTACTAAAAGAGCGGCGACTGTCTTCATTCAAGGATTCTGGTAAAACAAAAAAACCAAAAACCATATTGAGTGTTGATAGCGCTGCCGCAATCCAGAAGGGTGCTGTAACATGCCAGCCTGAAGAGATACCGCCAAGGGCGGGTCCAAAAACAAAGCCTACGCCAAAAGCAGCACCAATCATACCAAAGGCCGCACCACGTTCCTCTGGTTTGCTAATATCTGATATATAGGCTGTCGCCGTTATATAAGTTGCGCCAGCCATTCCTGCAATTATCCGCCCCATTAATAATACCCAATAGGTTTGGGCCATGGCCATAATAATGTAATCGATCGCCAAAGTAGCTAATGCGACAATTAATATAGGCCTGCGTCCGTAAGCATCTGAAAGGCTGCCAACGACGGGACCAAATACAAACATTGCTGCAGCGTAGGCAGACATCATTACCCCGCCCCATAATGCCCCCTCTGCAGCGCTGCTAGAACCGACACGATCCATTAGGTCAGGCATGATTGGAAAGACTATTCCAACGCCGATGGCATCAATCATCAAAGTTGTTAAAATGAAAAGAAAAGGACCAGTTAGCTTCATTCTATTAACCGATATATTAGTTCTACTTCACAATAGACGCTGCGCAGCAATAGGACTAACTTTAAAAAACAAAAGATAAAAAATTTAGCTGGAGTAACTTGCCCCATTAACACCTCAACTTTACGTAACTTCGAGACAATCTCTTCTGGCTTTGGTCGTTTGTTTGTCATTCTCGATCCTCTGTTCCTTAAATATAACAGTGGACCAATTCAGATGAGAAGGCTCAGTTGGCTGTGAGGCTGCTGTAACGCCACTTCTACTCACGAGACAATTTCAAGCTCAATCGAACCGCCGCTCTTACTGAGTGCCTATCAGCAGCAACTGCGATGCCACTTGTTAACACGACGACAGGTTTTGGTATGACAGCAGTCGTAGCCGAGTGTGATCAGCACTAATTGGCCCCACAAGCCCTTAAAGCGACGCAAGAGAGCCAAGCCAGCCTGACCGAGCTAAATTACGTAATTGATTTAATAAATGCGCTCTGCACGGCTATGGCCTCATAAAAGAGTGGGGTGTGAGGATATATTGCGCCAAAGTGGCCACCATCAATTTCATAGTACTGCTTTTCGCTTTGCACCCTATTGAACACTTCCACTTGAACCTCTCGCGCGATCTGGGGCATTTCATCTTCCTTACCCGTCATCATCAAAACTGGCACTTTAATAAATGGTGCAGTAACCAAAGGTGAGAAAGGAACCTCTGTCTTTGGTATGACACGTGTAACTTTATTTTCCCAACCACTGTTCCATTGTCCACCTTGATCTATAAACCAGCGAAACGCCTGAATAGGGAGCAACAAAGACGGGGTAGAGTCTTGGTCTGAAGAAACAACAGGCATTGGTCCTTCTCGTACCAAGTCCTCCAGTTTATCAAATCCGCCCTCATAAAAGATTTTCTTTAAAGCGCTGAAGCTTTTTTTCGGGTGTTCAAAATTAAGGATATTTATCCCACAGGAAGCCGTGAATGAAACAACACCTGCTAAATTCTCGACTAATCCAGCTACAACCAAAACTAACATTCCAGCAAAGCTATCGCCCCATAGAACTATTTTCCCGTTATGCAAACCTTTTTGTGATTTTACGAACTGAACCGCATCCGCCACACCTCGTCCCTGAACCCATGGGTTTATAGTTTGTCGAATTTTTCCATCACTTCTGCCAAAACCTGCATGATCATACAGAAAAACGTTAAAGCCTTTATCTTGAAACTCGGTTGCGTAGCTTGAGAGTGCCATAGGTACAGTGGCAGAAGTCCCGTGGCACATCACTATGCAAGGCGCATTTTCTGCATCCTGAGCAGCATACCAGCGGCCTCTTAAGATTGAGCCTTCTGATGTAAATTCTTTTTTTATAAACATGTTATTTACTCGCTTTATAGGGGTCAGGTAAACTTTAAGAGAGCTGATCACTTTGCAAAATTTAATGCAATACACCAAATGATAACCAAGCAGCGGCAGTCCATCCTAGATCAAAACCCCACAGTCACAGGCTTCAATGTAGGTGCTTCAGCGGGTCAGACAGTATTTCATGTCCATGTCCACTTGATCCCAAGACGTGATTATGATGTCGTTGATCCCTAAGAGTGGGGGCGCTTGTCACAACAGTGTAGACATTGGCTTATCGAATGCTGCCCCGTGCTACACTGCGGCTGTGTGGGATCGCTCACTCAGTACATTCAATAGTGCGTCCAGTAGTCAGTACGTTCTTACGATTAGCGACTTTGAGCCGTGATACAGATGGATAACCTGTTAAATCCAGCTAATGCACACCAGCAGCGTTGCCCTAGATGCCAGTCACCTCTGAACACCGTTGTTGTGCATCTGCATGAGCAATGAGTATTGTTTTAAGTCGCAGCTTCATTGCAATCATCACCAGTATACTCTGTCCTAACCAAGGAGCTGCAAATATATTCAAGTACGAAATGATTCACTGTAATTGACGAAATTTTTGTCATGCTCCTATTTTCTCCAAACCAACATTATCTTCGATTTGTTTGTTTAACCAAGGTTGGAACAATCGGTCGCATTGCAGCAGGTGATGTTGATCTAGCTCTAAATCATGGGTCTGCTGTACAAAACTTCAGACATAACTAGCAGGCTCTTTTCCTGACTTGGCCAGCCTCGTCCCCCGGGGCTGGTCCCTTTATTTGCCATGTACAAATTTTTCCGTAGAATTGAGAGGCAAAACTAAAGGAGAAAACAAAAATGTTCGCTACTTTTACCGACTGGGAATTTTCCGACATGGATGCGATGACTGCCACTGGCGAGGCTATGTGGCCGAAGGTACAAGCTGCTGGCGCACTCAGCTTTAAAGCCACTGCAACCGGCACTAACACCGCACGGACAATGATTGTATGGCCAGATTCCGCAACAGCGCAGGCTGCTATCGATGGTTTGAGGACTGCTGCTATGGAAATGACAGATACTAAAGCCACGGGCATGACTGCGGGTGAGTTGATGTTGGACTTTAGCTAAAATCCAAACGTCTCGTATGCGACGTAGTTAGGCGCTGCTTACACGGCGCCTACCAAATTTGGGTTTACTGGTGCTGCCTGAGATTTTTCTGCGCCTGCAGCATCTAATTCAGTTAATATATTTGCTTTGATTTGCTCGACAAAAGTCTCACGGGTGAAGCCAATGTCTTCTAGCTGGCGATCACTCATGTACTGCAGTGCTTGCATGGCTGCGGACGCCTGACGGGCTACAATCATTGCGTTAAAAAATCGTTTAAGCATTTTAGTCTCCTTGCTTTTACAATTAATATTAAAGCATTTATCACGTTAAATTTCATCCCACACAGTTGCAATTCCGTTATGCGTTGGACGCATGTCCATGACTATTACCAGCGTCACACTACTCAAAAAAAAAGGCGGTGCCAAAAGACACCGCCAGTAAACACTACAATTTCGGGAGGAAATTAAAGCTGTCTCTTTTTTAGATTAAAATGCTGCGGTGCAACAACAAACAAGATTGCATTGCCGACATGCTTCAGGTGCATGGCTCTGCGTTCAAATTTTATGCAAGAAAGAAATTATCTGCCCAACAAAGCGGCTAAACAATGCTAGCTCAACGATTCTGCAAACATCGGGCCAAATCCGTTCCACCAAAACCGAACTGTTTCATGGCTGATCTCAATACCTCGTTCGTGCAAAAGATCGTCCACGTTACGGAGTGAGAGCGCAAACCGAACATAAAGCATCACAGCCAAGCGGATGATCTCAGGGCTCGTTTTAAAGTACCTGAATGGGGAGCATTTTGTCATACGGCGAGGCTACGAAACCGCCTGCCCACTTCAACCGAGTTTAATCTGACAGTGCTAACAACATAAATCCGGAAAAGAAATCAGTGATGTCACTGTAAGCATCCAGGGGTAAAACCTGTGCCACAAATTGGTCAGGGCGCACGATCAGCAAGGCACCCCGTTTCCGGTTTATACCGCGATGGTCAAAGATGTCGGGGCCATGGACAAGGTTAGGACAGAAGGCTTTCTCATAGTCGATCAGTCTGTGTTGGCCCTTGCGCGGCAAAAGCAGTGGCGGGAGTTTTTCAAGCTTCATATTGCGGTGACCTGTTTGAACCACGGCGCGCAAGTCGAATACACTGTCGATGTCGGCACTCTCAGGCGTAAATTGAGGAATGAGTGTACTTGAGACATATCTGCATAGGTTCGCAATGCCTGAGCCCATCTGCCCTTCGTCGCCTTGGGATGCAAAGGCGATCAAACGCCAACGCCCATCAGCTTTGATCGCATGGCCTAGATGCATCGGCTTGGCATCGCTCAAGCGGATCACCGGTGCAGAGTGAAAACGCATGCCGATCCGCATCCCTTTGGCGAGCCCTTGATGCGCATCAGTACCCGTCAGCAAAGATAGATGGTACCGCGTCTCAACCCCCGCAGTATAGCGCCCATGCTTCTTAAAATAACTCTGAAATTGCGCCGCTTCTTTAGCATCTTTCGGCTTGGCACTAAAGAGGCGCGCCATGTCCTTGTCAAAATCAATCAGCTCTTTAGCCTTGGCTTGCCGCTCTTCCGAGTATGTATCCAACAACGCTGGCTGCGCTTGACCACGCAGCACAGCAGCCAGCTTCCACCCCAGATTAAACGTATCAGCCATCGACACATTCATACCTTGCCCCGCCTTGGGGCTATGCGTATGACACGCGTCGCCAGCAATAAAGATGCGCGGTATTTGCGTACCGCGAGCATCTGAGGGCACATCGTCAAAGGCATCACACAACCTCTGCCCAATCTCGTAGGCTGACCACCATACGACCTCTTTAACATCCAAAGTGTAGGGCGCCAGAATCGACTGAGCTTTGTCGACCAACATGTTAGAGGTCACGTTGCGGTCGGCCGCCCGCTCTTCACCGTACAATTCGTCCAGCTCAATGTACATACGAACCATGTATCCGCCCTCACGTGGGATGATCAGAATGCTACCCTTGTTCGCAGACTGGACTGCCGCTTTTATCCGGATGTCGGGAAAGTCGGTCACGGCAAGTACATCCATCACACCCCATAGCTGGCGCGCTGCTTCTCCCTTAAGCTGATATCCGATGGATTTACGCACAACGCTGCGCGCACCGTCACAGCCAACCACATACTTGGCACGGATAGATAAAGTACGGTCAGTTTCATCCAGACATTTGAATGTCGCAGTCACCGGGAAGTCAGTATGATCGGTTTTCAGCAGCGAGATCAATTGCCGGCTGTAGTCGGGTTCTAACCTATGCGTGGAATTGCGCATGGTCTCCAGATAAAAATCATGTACCCGCGCCTGATTGAGGATCACATGAGGCATTTCGGATAAATCATCCTCGACATCCTGAATGCGGTCAGCGCGTTGCAAGCCCGTGCCATCCGCGCATGGACGCCAGAACCCAACTTCGTTAACCCAGTAGCTTTCCTTGAGGACCTTCTCGGCAAACCCGAACGCTTCGAACATCTCAACAGAACGGCAAGCAAGCCCGTCTGCCTGTCCAACTTCCAACGGACCAGATTTTTGTTCTGTGATCATCGTCTTGATTTCAGGAAAGGCGGCCAATTGCGCAGCAAGCGTGAGGCCTGCCGGTCCACACCCAATAATCAACACGTCAAATGTACGAGCCTCATGGGAATGTCTTTCAGATGCAGCCGCAATGGAAGGATCACCACAGCTGAAACCATTCAAGTGATATTGCATTTGAGATCCCCTTTTATCAATATGAATATGTAACACTGCAGGTAATATTCAACAAACAGTACATTGATATCAAACAAATGAGAACTCACTTCAAATTTCTTGTACAGCCTGAATCTATGCGCTCAATAATTGATGCCACTCAGTAAGAGCAGCGGCTCGGTTCAGCTTGAAATTGATAGGTGAATAGAGGTGGTGTTCCTGCAAGTCAGTAAAGCCAACCTACCCCCACATCCAGCCTGTGTAGCGCCTTGAGCGGACTTAGGAGGCTTCATCACGCAAACAGCTACTTAACCGCGTGGCACAGCAAACACATTTAGCTAAATCAGGCATTCAAAGAAAATTCTTTGTTAAGTTTTTGCACCAACAAAGCCGTGATTAGCCCAAGTAATGATGAAGCCCACATAAGTATTAGCAAGGGCATCTCAGTGCTTCCAGGAGCTAGTACTAGCCCAGCTAAAGTTGAAAGACCCGCACCTCCAGCTATCGATATTGAGCCGCCTAAACCAGAGGCTGCGCCTGCTAAATGGGGACGCACTGACAACATCCCAGCAGTTGCGTTTGGAAGGCACAATCCATTGCCGAAACCCACAAAAATCAAACAGCCAAAAAAGCTCATCGCACTAGACTGCCCAAAAAACGACAACAACATCGATAAAGACATGCCAATAAATATCGCAATCAAGCCGATTAAGATCATATAATCAATACTTAATCTTAATGAGTAACGTCCTGAAATAAAATTACCTACAAAATATCCAATAGCGGGCGTACCGAAATAAAGACCTAATTTTTCGGGACTTAGGTTGAATACTTTAGAACCCACAAACGGTCCACCACCAAGATACGCAAAATATGCGCCAGCAGCAAAAGTTGATGTCAAACAATAACCCCAGAAGCGTCTAGAGGCCAGCAGTTCAGGGTATTCCTTGATTTGTTTATGCCACCCGATTGTGCTCGATGGTGCTGTTTCACCTTGGTCAAAATATGTCACAATCCATACTATGAGCCCTACGCCACCTATCATCCAAAAATTTGATTTCCATCCAAACCAACTATCTAGAAATCCTCCCAAGGCAGGGGCAACCATTGGTGTGATCGCCATCCCCATCGCGATATAGGCTATTTTTGAGGCGGATGCTTGAGTGTCACTAGTGTCACGCACGATTGCACGAGATAAGACCATTCCACATGCAGCAAAGGCTTGAACAGCGCGCAAAGTCATAAAAACAGCTGTGTTTTGTGCAAATATACATGCAAAACTAGCAAAAATGAAAATACTAAGAGACCACAACAAAACCGGCCTGCGGCCTATTTTGTCGGACAACGGTCCAACTAAAATTTGTATAACTGCGCTTGAACCCAAATAAATTGCGACAGATACCCCCATAATCGCAACCGTAGTGTCAAAATGAACAGCCATAGCTGGTAGGCTCGGCAAAAAACTATTCATCGCAAGCATGGAAATGCTGGCTAGAAGGACCAAAGTAAACATACTTGGTTGTGTCTTACGATCACAAAAACGTGCATCAGAGAATTTATTCATCGTGGATGAGCTAATACATTAGCAATATCTTGTCTATTAGCATGCACTTGGGCTGGCGCAGTTAGACGAATGGGGACTCGCATCAGATTGCTAGTGTAGCTTGAATTTGGGGTTTCAACTATTGACGCCGCTCAGCGAGAGCACCGGCACGGTTCAGCGTGAAATTGATGCGTGAATAGAGATGGCGTAACCAAACAAAACCGCCCCCGAATGAATTTACAACGCTGACGCTAAAGGACCGTGGTCCGAGACGCGGGGCCCTGGGATTGGGGGCCCCGGTCCACGGTCCTGCGGCTCAACTTTAGCGATCAGGCACAGTAACCCCTGCAGTTGGTCCACGGACCACGGCCCGAGCAAAATCATCCAACGCCACCTGTGCACAGGTAACACTGAAGGCGGAAACGTGGGTGGGTGCTCTACTATCCGTGGACCTTGGCTCTTGATTCCCAGTCCACAGACCTAAGCAAGATGGTTCAGGAACCTCGGGCCGGGTTTCATGTGGCGGAATGGAAAGCGCTTTGTCATACGGCGAGGCTACGAAACCGCCTGCCCACTTCAACCGAGTTTAATCTGACAGTACCGTCATATTCGTTTCCCTCCAGCTTATTGAATTTGTTTAAAACATACATCAAAGTTGTAGGGCTGGTCTATTTCCCTCAAAACTGCCAACATGACGTAAAAGCTACTCTAGAGAGGGATGTTATGAGCAAGTTTATTATCGCGCCGCACATGCGCTTGCATGAGTGGATTGCTGTAGAGAAAGGCTATTTTGTTGAGGTCGGTCTCGCATATGAGTTAGAAGATCAATTGCTGTCTGCCACAGGTGATCGCCACGATCTCGGGGATCGCGTTGGAGCGTATCAGACCTTTGAAAAAGGGCGTACTTGTGACGTCAGTTCAGCGTGCCATTGGACAGTCAACGTCGCGGCTGCGTCGGGTCATGGCAAGCTATATGCGAACGCATATTCTGTCTCGCCCTGTGGGATCTTCGTTCCAAATGACAGTGATATCGAAACGCCTGAAGATCTCGCAAATGTGCCAATTTCAGTAGGTTTCCAATCGGGCAGTCACTATTCGACTATCCAAGCCCTTGAGCCATTCTTGTCGCATAACGAGATCAATCTCAGCTTTGCTGATGGCCTCCTTTTCAAGCGGATGGAGAACCTGATCGATGGAGTTGTGCCTGCGGTCAGCTTGTTCAGCGGGCCTTACTATTTCATGGAGCAATTGGGATATCGCAAAGTGCTCGATACCTCGTTCATGATGGCGGCAATGGTCTCAGAAGATGCAGAACTTGAAGATGTTGAAAAGTATTTCAGCGCGCTGCGTATGGCGCAAAAAGACATCGATTTGCGCCAAGAGCTTTACACGCATTACTATCGCAACGAATTCCCAGAGCGCTTCAAAGATCAGATGGATACGCGTCTGTTCGGACCTGGTGAGCGCATTGTGTTTGAACCTTATTCGCGTGAAATCTTTGATAAATCGCGGGAATGGATTGCCGAACGTAACATCTTTGAAGATGGGCTTGGTGAGCTGACCTACGAGGAGTCTATCGTCGCGTCAAAGATGGCAGAACCAGCAGAGTAAAATCCGCGTACTCGAAAATCAATTAACAAATGCATTGATTTAACGTACGGGTTCAATGCACTATTTATAGATAAGGCTCTCCGACCGCAAACGAGTCGGCATCGTAATGGGCCATCTGACACAACGATTCAGGGAGAAATCTATGTATAGAAGAAGCCTTTTTGGCCTTGCAGCAGCGTTAGCTGTCGCCGGCACGTCCTTGTTTGCTCAGGATATGATCAAGATCGGTGCGATTGCACCTAAGACTGGCCCGCTTGCGGGTGGCGCTGTCGTAACACAGTGGCCCAACGTGCGCCTTTGGGTGGAAGAAGTGAATGCACGCGGCGGTCTGGACGTTGGCGGCGAAATGAAGATGCTCGAATTGATCGAGTATGACGACAAAACCAATCCTGGCGAGCACATCAAACTGGCGCAGCGTCTTGCGACGCAGGACAAAGTTGATTTCGTGGTTGCCCCATATGGTACTGGTTTTAACATCGCGACCGCGCCGATCTATGGCAAGTTCGGCTATCCGATGATTGCGGTCTCTGCGATCACTGACAAGATGGAAGAGCTGACAACGCGCTATCCAAACCTGTTCTTCACGCTTGGGACCACGACGGCCTTCGTGGACGGTGTAAAAGAGATCCTGATCGAGCAACGTGACGCTGGTGAAATCGGTAACGAAATCGCGATGGTCAATGTGGCTGACGCCTTCGGTATTGAGCTTGCTGATCGCGCACGCGAGCTATTCGGCGAAGCTGGTTTCGACATTGTCTATGACAAGTCTTACCCTCTGGGCACACCAGATTTGAGCCCTGTAATGAAGGGTGCCAAAGAGAGTGGCGCAAAGGCGTTCGTTGCTTGGTCCTACCCACCAGACAGCTTCGGACTTGCCGAGCAGGCGATTATCGAAGACCTCGACGTAAAACTTTATTACTCTGCAGTTGCGACGAGCTTCCCAGCGTTCAAAGGCGCTTATGGCAACAAGATTAACAACGTCTTGGGTGCTGGCGGTACCAATGTGGATAATCCAGCGATCGCGGCCTACCGCAAAGCACATATGGATATCACGGGCAAAGTCGCGGACTATTGGGCATCCGCCAACACATACGCGTCTTTGCAGATCCTAGAACAAGCGATTGTTGGCGCAGCCACGCTCGATCGTGAAGTTGTCACTCAGTATATCAAGGACAACTCGTTTGAAACGGTGATGGGCGAGCTGAGCTTTACCAACAACTTCTCCAATACCTTCTGGTCCGTGGGCCAGTGGCAAGATGGCGTCTTTCGCGGTGTGAAGGGATCTAACGTGATCGGCGCGGTACCTGTGCGCGCAAAAACCGGTTGGTCTGATTAAAAAGAACTGGCACGGGCGGGGACTTTCCCGCCCGACCACTCTCGGGAGATCTAATGCTCGACATACTCGTTTCCGGCCTGCTTGTGTCAGGCACCTATGCGCTTGTCGCGATGGGTCTGAACTTGCAATACGGCGTTGCACGGATCATGAACCTCGCCAATGGCGAGGTGTTGGTCTTGGGGGCTTTGGCTGCGTTTTGGCTTTATACAACGGCGCAAATCAGTCCGATCCTCACGGTTATTCTTGTGATCCCCGTCGCTTTTATCGGCAACTGGTTGATCTATCGTTTCCTGCTGACGCCTCTTGTGCGCCGCTCCAAATCGCAAGGCGCGCTTGAGGTTGATAGTATCCTCGCCACCTTTGGCATGTCCTTCATTTTTATCGGCATCATGGTGTCGATTGAGGGCGGCTTCTTCTTTTATAAATACCTAAGCGAGCCGATCTCCATTTTGGGATCCACCACATCGCTGAACCGCCTCGTCGCTTTCTTGCTCGCGGTACTGATCGCCGCCGCGCTCTATATTTGGCTGCATTACTCACGCCCCGGCGTTGCAGTGCGCGCGGTGTCTGTGTCTACAGAAGCCTCTGGTCTTGTGGGCATCAACGTGCCACGCGTTTCGGCTTTGACTTTCGCATTGGGCGGCACCATCACCGCCGTAGGCGGCGCGTTGATTTCGACCTTCATCACGCTAGACGCCTCAATCGGTGTAGTCTTTACGCTCAAAGCCCTGATCATCGTCATCATGGGCGGCGTGGGCGAAATTCGCGGCGCGATTGTTGCGGCGATCATCCTTGGCCTTGTGGAGACAGGTGTCGCCACTTTGGTTGATCCAGGCCTGACACTTGCTGCCGCCTATTTCATCTTCGTTATCATCCTGTTGTTCCGCCCCCAAGGCCTGTTCGGGAGACGTGCAGTATGAATCCTGCAACCGTGCAAGAGCTTATCTGGGCAGGTGTGCTTGTCGCGCTCGCTGCGTTCTGGCCGATGATGTCCAATGGCTATTGGCTCGGGATTGGCGTGGATGTGATGATGTACACGGCGCTTGCCACATCGTGGATGCTATTCTCTGGCCCGACGCATTATATATCGCTCGCCTCTGCTGCGTTCTTCGGGGTTGGTGGCTTTGTCGTTGGCTCTGGGATGAGCGATTATGACGCGAGTTTCTGGTCGATGCTGGCGCTTTCTGCGGTCATCGGCGGTGTGCTTGCCGCGCTGATCGGACTTGCGACGCTGCGTTTGTCAGGGGTCTATTTCGTTATCTTCACGCTGGGTTTAGCAGAAATGATCCGCAATCTGGTGAGCTGGGTGCAGAACAATTTCCTCGGCTCGCGCGGCCTTTATGTTCTGACGGAATTCACCGATGCACATCTTTATTGGATGCTGCTTCTGACCGCGGGTTGCGTCTACCTGCTGGGATGGATAATCAGCCGTTCGCGTCTTGGCTTTGCGCTGCGTATTATTGGCGGCGATGAAACCGTCGCGCGTCATGTTGGCATCAACACCGCCATGGCCAAGGTAATCCTGTTCACCACCACTGGCGTTTTCGGTGCCATCGTCGGAGCTATTATCGCCCCGCGTTGGAGCTACATCGAACCCAATCAAGTCTTCTCCCCGCAGCTGAGTTTCTTCGTCGTCATCATGGCGCTTTTGGGCGGCTCAGGACGGCTTTGGGGGCCAGTGGTTGGCGTGATCCCGTTTTTGTTGATCTGGAACTGGGTCGATTCAAACTTCCCTAATCAGTCAATCTTGGTTCTTGGCGTTGCTTTCTTGGTGATCGTCTACTTCCTGCCGCACGGTTTTGTCGGACGGATCGAACAACTACGCGCGCGCGCAAGGGGGCGTTAATGAAGCAGGCCGGCGCAGTCCTTTCAGTCAAAAATATCACTAAACGCTTTGGTGGATTGGTGGCCGTTTCGAACATGTCGTTCGATGTGGCCGAACATGAGATGGTTGGCATCATTGGGCCTAACGGCTCTGGCAAGACGACGATGATCAATATGATCTCAGGGGTCTTTGCCCCTACGGATGGTCGGATTTCGCTACGTGGGCGTTTGATCTCTGACGCGGCTCCGCAAATTATCGCCCGCGAAGGAGTGGGGCGCACGTTTCAATTGGTGCGTTTGTTGCCAGGTCTTTCCGTTTTAGAAAATGTTATGGCAGGTGCAGTTTACGGCCACAAACGCCGTTGGGGTCGGGAAGCCGAAGATTTCGCGCATAGCGTTTTGGAGCGTGTCGGCATGGACGCGATGAGCCACGCGCCTGTGTCCTCGCTCACCTACATCGATCAAAAACGCGTCGAGCTGGCGCGCACATTAGCTGGCGAACCCAAGGTTTTGTTGCTGGATGAATGGCTCGCGGGGTTGAACCCAACCGAGCTTGAGACAGGAATTGAGCTGATCCACAACCTGCGCAATGAGGGCCGCACTATCGTGATGGTCGAACATGTGATGGACGCGATCCGCTCGCTGTGTGATCGCTGTGTGGTCATGTCATCAGGTGCTAAAATCGCCGACGGCACAACCGATGATGTACTCTCTGACCAAGACGTGATCCGCGCTTATCTGGGGGATGACGATGCTTGAAGTCACCAACCTCTCTGCGGCCTATGGCCAGCATCCATCGCTGAATGATATATCAATCAAGGTGAACACGGGCGAAGTTGTCGTTATCCTTGGGGCAAATGGCGCTGGCAAATCGACGCTGTTACGCGCGATTTCGGGGATTTGTGAGGGCAAGGTTTCAGGTGACGTGACGTTGAACGGAGAGAGCCTGACAGGCCTGTCTTCTGACGCAATCGTCGGAAAAGGCGTGGCGCTTGTACCGGAAGGTCGTGGGATCTTTGGTGATCTCACAGTGAAAGAGAACCTGCTGCTGGGCGCATATTCTGCCGGTGCACGCGAAACGGAACGCGAAAATCTTGAGCGCGTTTTGATGCAATTCCCTAAGCTGCGCGAACGGCAAGGCCAGATCGCGCGCACAATGTCGGGGGGCGAACAGCAAATGGTTGCGATTGGCCGCGCGATCATGTCTGCGCCTGAGATTTTGATGTTGGATGAACCCTCCTTGGGTCTGTCGCCGCTACTGTGCAAAGAGCTGTTTCAGAACCTGACCCGTGTGAAAGACCTTGGCATCGGAGTGCTGTTGGTTGAGCAGAATGCAAAGCAAAGTCTCGCAATTGCGGATCGTGGATACCTTTTGGAAAACACCCGAGTCACCCATGAAGATACGGCTGCGCGCTTGGCCAATGACCCCGCGGTGCAGCGGGCTTATCTCGGTGTGGGCAGCAAGACTTCGGCAAGTCCATCGACGCGCTCCACTCCTCTTGTTGAAGTCACAAAATCAACCAAGCCGACTGGTAATCCCACGCCACGCCGCAGTGCGGATCAACAAATTGGCGGTTCCATTGATGATCTGGTCGCGGTGGCGACAAAGACCTCTGCAGAAGCACCGCGAGGTTCTGCGCCAGAGACAATGGCAGCCGCACGTCAACTGGCGAGCTCCACGATCGAAGTGGTATTGAAAGACATCGAACAAGCCGCAATGAACGCCCGTCGCCGGGCACCGCGCGAGCCGCGTGCATCCATTCCATCCAAGGCCGTGACAGAGCAAACCTCAGCGCCGCCTCCCGTCATTGAAGTCTACAAACGCCCACGCGTCGAGGTTTACCGCCGCCGCCCATCGGGCCAGTTCGAAAGGGATTGATGTGTTAGACATGACCGCCTCCGCCCCCGCGATTAAAGGGATTTATATCGATGGTCAGTGGCATCAAACGCCGCGCCAGTTTGATGACATTAACCCAAATGACGGCGCGCTTTGGGCGCGCATTCCTGACGCCACGGGGGCCGACACAAAACGCGCGATTGATGCGGCGCAAGCGGCCTTTCCAGCCTGGGCTGCGCTGAAGTTTCAAGAGCGCGCTGATCTGATGCTTAAGGCCGCAGAGATCATCGAACGCCGCGCTGGTGATTATATCCCTGCTGCCCAGTTCGAAGGTGGCGGATGGTATGGCAAAGGGGTCTATGAGACCAAGGTCATGCCAGAAATGTTCAAAGCTGCCGCCGCCGCGTGCTATACGCCGATTGGTGAAGTACTCCCCTCGCTATATGGCAAGGTCTCCAACGCCGTACGCACGCCCATGGGCGTGATCGCGATCATCACGCCTTGGAACATGCCGGGCATTTTGGCGACGCGCCCCTTTTCAGTGCCGATGGCGATGGGTAACACGATTGTGCTGAAACCCTCTGAGGATACGCCTTATCTGGGCGGTTTGTTCTTTGCGGAAGTCATGGAGGAAGCCGGCGTGCCGCCCGGTGTTTTCAACGTCATCACCTGTTCGCGTGATAATGTGGCCGAGGTCGGAGATGAGATGGTCGACAACCCTAAGGTCAAAGGAGTGGCCTTCACTGGTTCTGCTGCGGTGGGTCGGCGCATCGCTGCAAAATGTGGGGCGCATCTAAAAAAGGCGTGTATCGAGCTTGGCGGCAAGGACAGTCTTATCGTCCTTGAAGACGCAGACATGGAGCGCGCGACATCCTCTGCAAGCTTTGGCGCGTTCATGCATCAGGGCCAAATCTGCATGAGCGTTGAAAAGGTGTTGGTGCAAGAAAAGGTCTATGAAGAGTTTATGAAAGGCTTCGTTGCGCGCGCGTCTAAACTGAAGACGGGCAATACCGCTGACAAAGCCAATGTGATCGGCCCATTGATTAACGAACGTCAAGTGGAGCGCGTGAAGCACCAGCTTGATGATGCCGTTGCGAAGGGTGCCAAAATCGTGCTTGGCGGTGGTGTCAATGGACAGTTTGTGGAGCCTACGATTGTTATCGATGTCACCTCCGACATGGACATTTGGCGCGATGAGACCTTTGGCCCTGTCGCTGTGGTCACCACGTTCAAGACCGACGCCGAAGCGATCGCGATGAATAACGACACGGAATATGGTCTGTCGGCGGGCATTATCAGTCGCGATGAGTACCGCGCCATGGACATCGCGCAGCATTTGGAAACGGGCATGTGCCATATCAACTGCTCACCTATCAACGACGAAGCCCACGCACCGTTTGGCGGCACCAAAGCCAGCGGCTTGGGACGCTATGGCGGTCGATGGTCGCAAGAAAGCTTCTCTGAAACGCGCTGGATCACGCTGGATCGTGGCCAAAAACAATATCCTCCGGCGTTTTGAACATGAAAGATATAGTAAAAGGCAAACGCATTTTGGTGACGGGCAGTTCCTCAGGGATCGGTCTTGAGACGGCCCGCCTGCTGTCCGAACAAGGGGCCGAAGTTTTGGGCGTCGATATCAATAAGGGCTTCGATCACGTTGATGAGTTCTACCGTGCGGACCTCTCAGATCCGCGCACCATTGATGCCCTGATTGATGTGCTGCCAGAAGACATTGATGGGTTGGTAAACAATGCGGGGCTTCCGCCAACGCAGCCTGCCAATCGATTGTTGTTGGTGAACTGGCTGGGGCTGAAGCGTCTCACCCATGGACTCATTCCGAAACTAACCGATGCAGCGAGCATCGTGAATGTCGCCTCGCTTGCAGGGCATGGCTGGCCGAATGCGGTTGATGCGATCAAAGCGGCGGAGCATCTGGATTACCACAATCTTGATGAGTTTATCGAACGCTGGAAAGTGTCATCTGAGGGCGGTCGCAGCTACTTCTTTTCCAAAGAGTTGCTGATCACATGGACCATGCAGAACCGCTGGACGTGGCGCGATCGCGGCATTCGCATGAACGCAGTCAGCCCGGGGCCGGTGGATACGCCAATCCTAGCCGACTTTATCCAAACGCTCGGCGCGCGTGCGACAGAGGACCGTGACACGATGGATCGGCCCGGCACACCCGAAGATATTGCCCCTGTGATTATGTTTCTTTTATCAGACATGACACAGTGGATCAGAGGTTTCAACATTCAGGCCGACGGTGGCATGGCGTCAAATCTGACCTGCCGCGCGCACGGTTTATAGGGAGGGGAAAAGATGGGGCTCATTGGCTGGATCATTCTCATAGTCATTCTTTTGGCAATCATCATCGCACTTGCTGCTTGGTGGTATGAGCGGGGCAACAACGAAGTGTCGCTTTTGCGGACTGGCGTAGGGGGGCGTCGCGTCGTGATCGATGGCGGCGTGCTTGCGATCCCCTATTTCCACGAAATCAGTCGAGTGAATATGCAAACTCTGCGCCTCGATGTGGATCGACGCGGAGATTCATCCTTGATCACGCAAGATCGCTTACGTGTCGATGTTGGCGCGGAATTCTACGTCTCTGTCATCCCTGACGAGGATTCAATCACACGTGCGGCGCAAACCCTTGGCAAGCGCACGTTTCAACGAGATGAGCTGCGCAATTTGATCGACGGTATGCTGGTCGATGCTTTGCGCTGTGTCGCGGCACGTATGTCGATGGATGAGCTTCATGAGAACCGCGCGCAGTTTGTTGGTGAAGTGCGTGAAGGGTTGAAAGACACGCTTGCGCGCTACGGACTGCAACTCGATAGCGTGTCCTTGACCGGTCTCGATCAAACACCATTTTCATCTTTGGACGAGAACAATGCATTTAACGCGGTAGGAATGCGCAAACTGGCAGAGGTCATTGCAAAATCCAAAAAGGAGCGTGCAGAGATTGATGCAGACAGCGAGGTGTCGGTGCGTCGCGCGTCTATGCAAGCCTCGCGTCAACGTCTTGAGATTGATCTAGAAGAACGCCGTGCAGAGATCGCGCAGCAACAAGAGATCGAAACACTCGCCGCCGCTCAGATCGCAGAAGTTGCGAAACGTAAAGCCGAGAGCGAGCGCGCGGCGACAGAAGCCAAGATTGACATGGAACGCTCAATCCAAGCGGCTGAAGTAGAGCGGGAGCAAGCGCTCTCTATTGCCGAGCAAGATCGCGAGATTGCAATTTCCGCGAAGTCTCAGGAAGAAAGCCGCGCGCAAGCAGAGGCGGACACAGCCCGTGCAGAAGCTGTAAAAGCGTCCGAGGCACTCGCGACTGTGCGGGCCATGGCCGAAGCGGAACGTCGTGCGAAACTTGCCGATATCTCTGTTAAATCAGACGCAAATACTGCCGCTGCGCGCGCGGCAATCATGGCAGACAGTGATAAAGCGACAGCCAAAGACAAGGCCGCTGCACGACGCGAAGAAGCAGAAGCTGAAAAAGCAGTTAAGCTGGCTCAAGCAGATGCAAACCGCGCACATATTGAGGCTGAGAACTCACGCTCTGATACTCTGGTCGCAATGGAGCTTGAGAAAGCGCGCCTTGAAGCGATGCCGAAAATCATCAGTGAAATGGTCAAGCCGGCAGAAAAAATCAATTCGATAAACGTCAATCATGTGACAGGGCTTGGTGGGTCAGGCGGCAGCGGTGGCGAAACTGGGCCAAAATCACCGGTGACAACCGCGATGGACTCCATCATGGATATGGCGGTACAATATCCTCTGATGCAAAAGATTGGCGATCAAATGGGCGTCTCGTTTGACGAGACACTTGGTAAGAAAAAGCCAGACTGACGTGGTTGTGGTTTTTTCGATCCGTTTCGACGCTCTGTAAGAAAAGTCGGCCTCAACATTGTAGGCTATTGAAGGTGCATCAGACGAATGAGAATTCACATCGGATGGCTGATGCAGCCTGAATCTATGCGCTCAATAGTTGGCGCCACTCAGTAAGAGCAGCGTTGCGGTTCAGGTTGAAATTGAGACGTGAGTGAAGGTGGAGTTTCTATGGCTAAGAGCCAACATTACCCCTGACCGCTGGCTCAAAGATTTCGCGGAGGCGCCCTTCAAATAGGCGTTGCGCCCTCTCATACTCAAGGAAAATGCCATGCGATTACTCGGAGAGAATGGATAAAAAGCACCATGAAACAAGCGCCCGAAGATACCGAAATTACTTTGGCTCAATTGGATGATAACCCATTTCCAATATACAAGCGTCTGCGGCGCGAGGCGCCCGTTGTGCAGGTCAAAAACGCCGGACGCACGTTTATAACAAAAGCCGTAGACACCAGATATGTGAAAGACAACCCAGAAATTTTCAGCTCAAACGATCCGAATACACCAATGAGGCGAGCCTTTTGGGCCCATACCTTGATGCGTAAAGATGGCCAAGAGCACCTGCGTGAACGTATGGCTATGGCACCATCTTTCGCACCCAAGGTAATTCGTGATGAATGGGTTCCGGAATATGAAAAAATTGCCAAAGAATATGTGGCCCGCCTGCCACGCGGCGAGGTGGTTGATTTGTTTTCTGCGCTCTCCGGCCCCTACGCCGCCCGCGGTCTTGCCATTGTGCTTGGGATCGACGCGGCCACAGACGATCAAATGCAGCGCTGGTCACAGGCCTTGATTGATGGTGCAGGAAATTTCGGCTGGAAGGATGAACCGTTCCAGCGAGCCGATCGCGCCAATGAGGAAATGCATCGGCTTTTCGACAGCCTTCGAGACCGGCATCGCGCCAAACCCAACAACTCCGCATTGTCGGTTATGCTCAACGCAGATGATCCAATTGAGAAAACACAAATTTACGCCAATATGAAAATCGCTATTGGCGGCGGAATTAACGAGCCCCGAGATGCCCTGAATACCGTTTTATTTGGACTGCTCTCCAATCCAGAACAATTGGGAGAGGTGAAGCGCAACGCGGATTGGGACAAAGCTTTCGAAGAAGGCATTAGATGGGTTGCGCCAATTTCTGCCTCATCGCGGTTGGCCGTTGAGGATACCGAAATAAGGGGATGTTTCATCCCAAAAGGAGATGTGGTCATGACCATTCAGGCCAGTGCCAACCGTGATGAGGATCTGTTTGACGATGGTGAGTCCTTTTTCGTTTATCGCAATACGAACCCACATCAATCTTTTGGCAATGGTCCACATTTTTGCCAAGGAACTCACATTGCACGCCGCGCGGTAGCGCAGGTCATGTTGCCAATATTGTTCGATCGCTTTCCAAATATGTCCTTGCCCAAACCAAGCGCCGTTAACTGGCGCGGCTTTGGTTTTCGCGGGCCACTCAACCTACCAGTGCTGTTAAATTAGAATGATGTGTTTGACCGCCGCGTCTGCGCCAAAACATTGGATTTGCGCTGATCAGCCGTGACATCGGGGTTGGTCAATCGGTCGAGTTCATGCGTCCTAAGGGGCCGACTCGAGAAGAGGTTGTCGATCTTCCGTTTTTTTGACGGGCTTGTTCTATGAGACAGCGTTCGACAGTGTCCCGATCCCTTGAATGCTTATCGTAAGGACGTCATGTGCTCTCAAATACCTCTTGGGAACCCGACTGCCGCCGGTACCATCCGGCGATCCTGTGGCGATTACATCGCCCGGATACAAAGTAAACAATGATGAGGCATAGGCGATCTGTTCGGGCAGTGAGAAAATCATCTCTTGCCCATATGCAGATTGCAACGTTTCCCCGTTCAAGGTGACAGTGAGGTGCAAATCCTCGACAGGCGGCAGGTCATTAGCAGTTGCGATCCACGGCCCCCATGACCCTGAGTTTGCAAAATTCTTGCCTGCATAGATCGAGTGTTTCTGCCACTCGCGCACTGAACCATCGTTGAAAGGGGCATAGCCCAGCACATGATCCATCGCCTGAACTGGCGTCACATGACGAGCGGTTTTCCCGATCACGACCGCAATTTCGCCCTCGTAGTCAAAGCTGTCGGCCGGTGTGCCGCGCGGTACCTCCAGAGTGGCACCATGCCCGACAAGTGTCTCGATTTCCTTGCCAAACAGGATGATGTGTTCAGGGCTGGGCGGGGCCACGCCATCAACGGGGTAGGGCTTGGGATAGTTCATACCAACACAGATAATCTTGCGCGGGTTTGGAATGGGCGGCTGGAATGTGATCTCGGCGATGGGGATTGTTGCGGACAGGTTCACGGAGCCTTTCAACGCTTCAGATTTTTCAGCATCCAGCAGGTCGCGCAAGGTAGGGTATTGCGCAATGAGGCCGGGGCTTGCCGGAGCAACGGTTTCACCGTTGAACACACCATAGAGCGCTTGGTCTCGATGTAGAAAGGATCCGATGTTCATAGGGTTTTCTTCTCAAATGCGGCTTCGCGTTGGCGTAGAATGGCGGTGAGCGTGTTATTGTACGGGGTGGAGATAGCCAATTCCCGGCCCATGATCGGCACGATCCCGTTGATTGCATCCAGTTCAGAGACGCGTCGTGCCATGTGATCCAGCAACATGGAAGGGCGTGCTTTTGGCATACCTGCGCCGAAGGCCGTGACATAGGCGACTGGATCATCAAATGATAATGGCACCCCTTTGGCCTGCGCAATCGTATAGGCCTCAAGCATCGCACCAATGGCAATCTGCCATTGGTCGGGATGATCCATCAACTCGCCGACCTTGACGTTGAAGGTTGTGCAGGGTGCGCTGAAGGTCACGTTGCACAGAAATTTTTCCCAGATCAACTGGGTAATGTTTTCGAACGCCTTGGCGTTGAAACCTGCCCCCTGCCAGACAGCCTCGACGCGCTTCAATCGATCCGTGACACCGCCGCCCATCTCTCCTATGCGGATCAGCTTCATGCTGTTATGATGGGTGTGGCCGGGGCCTTTCATGGAAGCGCCAAAACCGTCAGCAACCCCCAAAAGGACATTGTCTGTGGGCATGTGTTGCGCGATACGTTCGCCCGCGCCAAGTCCGTTCTGGATCGTCAAAACCATCGCATCGAGGCCGATAACCGCAGCGGCTGCTTGCGCAGCCGAACCCACTCCCGAGGCTTTGGTGGCAAGGATACACAGGTCACAGGTCCCTACATCCGCGATTTGGGTGGTTGCGCGCACCGATGTGACTGTCCGATCGCCACTGGGCCCTTCAACGCGCAGACCCTTCGCATTGATTACATCGACATGCGCACCCCATGTGTCGACGGCCCAAACTTCGTGCCCCGCGTCCGCCAGCAAGGCCGCATAGATGGAACCCATGGCACCTGCGCCGATCACTGCGATTTTCATGGAGCTGTCATCCTTGTGGCAGGCAGGCGGATATCGAAACGCGCCCGCAAGTCTTGTTCAATTTCTGCACTTATATGCCGTGGAAAGTGGCAGGCAAGCGTATCTGTCACAGTCTTGCGCGCTGAGGTGTTGATGTTTGGCGCCCCACTGGCAAGCCATGCCTCGGGAGCCTGCCGGTCGGCATGGCTGGGGTATACAAAATCTGATTTCATGCGCGCATACGTGTCGGCGTGGCCAAGAAAATGGCCCTCAGCGTGGACAATCTGGGCGATCGTTTCCGTCGATAAGGTTGTTTTGCTCACTTCGATGGAACCCGCAGCTTGCAAGATCGCGCCTAGCATATCGTTGTCGATGACGTAAGCCTCCAAAGAGGTGGCCATCAGGCCGGCCTGCGTGCCGGCGGCCTGAGTGATCAGGTTGGCCCCGGCTTGGGCGGCAAGTGTTACCGACAAGGCCTTTTCAAACCCCGATTGCGCGTCCGGCAGCTTGCTGTCTGTCGCGCCTGCAATTGTTGAATTGGGCAGATCATAGAAGCGAGCAATTTGGGTGGCCGCTGCAGTCAGGATCGCTTGCTCGCCGCTGCCACCCGCCATGCCGCCTGATCGCAGGTCCGTTACCATTGGGCGCGCGCCATAGATCGCGCGCACGTCTGGGTCGAGGGTCCAGGCAAACAGCATACCAGCCAAAGTTTCTGCATTGGTCTGCGCCAGACAGCCTGCAATGGTAACAGGACTGGACGCACCCATCTGCCCGAAGGTGTTCACCATCACTGGAATTCCTGACTGCACAGCGGCGGCCATGACCTCGCAGGCGTCGGCGTCAAAGCGCAGTGGCGGGACAGCGTGGTTGATATTGAGGGACAGGAACGGCTTTTTGCGGAATGCCTGTTCTGACCCGGCAATCGCATAGCACATTTGCGCGATGTCGCTGACGTGCGCCGGGTGGCTGGCGCTGACCATCACGTGTTTTGACGTTCCCGCCAAAGATGCGAAGGCGGTGTTTACGTCCAGCGCATGTGTGGTCAGCATATCGCCTGCAATCATCGAGCGCGAGAAAAATTGCACGTGTTCAAGCTTGTCCACAAGCCGTGCAGCGTCATAAAGATCGGCCAGCGTTGCGGCGCGGTAGGTGCCGTCCGACATGTCCACGATACTGGGTGAGGCCCCGCCAGAGCCCGCATGAACCTTTGCCCTGGTAAGGTCCAGATCCTGACTTTCTGCCCTGCCAAAAAGCTGAAACCCACGGCGAAATCCCTCAAGCGCTTGGGTGACAAGCACACGTGGAAACAGCAACCGACCGTCCGAGGTCAGCCTGCCACCGCGTGCTGTGACGGCATCAACCACAACCTGTGGTGCCTCGCTCATTCCAACCCGATCAAGGATGTCAAGTGAGGCTGCATGAATGCGCGCAAGTCCCTCATCGTCCAGCGGGTTGAGGCGACCGGCAATTGGTGCTGCGCGGGGTGCGCCCTGCGTGGCTTGCGGGTCCCCGGATTTACGCCGACCTCCTGTGCGTCTGCGCGGTACAATGTCAGATGTGTGATCCATGGAACCTGTGTGTTTGTGACCTCTGCACTCTCGCTGTCGCAAGGTTTGTCGACAAACAACTTGTCTGGTGATTATAAATAAAGATAACTACGGTTATAGGACGGGTTACATATGCGACGCACGCCAAGGAAATTGCCACTGACAGCCTTGCGTGCCTTCGAGGTTGCGGCGAGGCGGCTCAGCTTCAAGGACGCCGCTGATGAGCTTTGCGTCAGTGCGACAACCGTGAGTAATCAAATCCGCGAGTTGGAGCGAGATTGGCGCTGCAAGCTGTTCATCCGCAAGACGCGGGCCGTTGTACTGACCGACGAGGGGCGATCCTTGAGCCGCGTTTTGTCCAAAGCGTTTGATGATATCAGGGCTGAGGTCGAAGTGTACGGCCAAAGCACTCGCAAGACAGTGACCCTTGCTGTCGGGCCAATTTTCGGGACCCGTTGGCTGGTGCCGCGCCTTGCGCAATTTCGCAGCGATCTGCCCAACATCGAACTGATCTTGCATGACAGCCCGCGCATCACCGATGCCGTCATGATGGGGACGCATCTGGCGGTAGATTGGGGTGAAGGAAGCTGGTCAGGTCTACAAAACTACCACCTGATGGACATCACTTATGCGCCTGTTCTGAGCAAAGCGTTGATGGCCGAACGGGGCGGTTTGAAAAGCCCTAAAAACTTGGCGCGCTACACGATCATTCACCAACGCGACCGGTCCGAATGGGCGGCATGGCTTACCCTAGCGGGTTGCGCAGGTCTGACGCTGAAAGAGGAAATCACCATTACGGATACAAATACGGTGATGCATGCCGCGCTTGAAGGGCAAGGGGTGTCCTTGGGGATATTTCCCTTTGTTGATCAGGAGTTGAAAGCTGGCAAACTGGTCAAACCCTTTGACATTGAGTTGAAACCGACACGGTCCTTTTATTTGCTTGCTAAACCCAGCAGTGAGCGCACGCCAGAAGTCGCGTCGGTCATACGCTGGCTTCTGGACCAGGCCGGGGCGTCATAAGGAAAGACGGGTCTGTGTGACCGTGGCATCGGCTGCACGTTTTATATGATAGGCTGACGCATCAGGCTCTGCACTGCATAGGTCTACCGGACCGGATGCGTCAAAAACCACTGCGACTCCGTCGTCGATTGCAATCGTGTCAGGCATGGTGCGCCCCGCAACCGCGCGGAGTAGCGCCGGTTGTCTGTCTGTTTCCGTTGAATAGTGCGGGCAGGCGCCGCCCTTGATCAGCCCTAAGCCTTTCAGCGGGCGCATGGGGCCACTGCCGGAGTGAAACAAGAAGCGGTCGAACCAGCAGACGGCGCCTGCACTTACTCCGGCCACGGGAAGCCCGCGCCGCGCCGCATCACACAAGACGCGGTCCCACCCGTTGCTACGCCAGAGGGCAACCATTTTTTCGGTATCGCCGCCGCCCACGTAAATCATGTCGAGTGCGTTCAGTTTGTCCGCAAGGGATTGTGCATCCAATTTCATCGGTAGGTGAACATGGCTAGTGGTTTCACCTGCAAAACGGGCATGAAAACGCGCGACCTTAAGCGGGTCGTCATTACTGGCCGTTCCGATAAACCCGAGTCGCGGTTTAGTTTGACCCGCCTGCCTCAGGCAAAAGTCGTCAAGCATCGAGTGGGTCTCATGGGTAAAGCCGCCGCCACCTATTGCAGTTATGGTGATGCCCTGCACGCCTAGCCCTTTCATGTTATTTTCAAATGGAACCCTCAGAAAACTGTATTTGTTCTGTGCCTGTCAACCGGCAACTATGGGGAGGGGTGCAGGCCCTCAAATCGATGATGGATGAGGTTTTTCATATCTATTAATAAGCCAATTTGCGTTTGTCGGTTTGTAACTGCAGGAAGGAACATCTTTTTAAAGCGAGCGCGCAAAAGCCGCTCCGCGACATTGGGGGGAAGAAACATGAAAAAACTAATTACGATGGTATCTGCGATTGCGCTTTCCGCTGGAATGGCCGCAGCCGAACCAAGCGGAACATTCCGTCAAGCACACGAGCTTGGCTTTGGCGCGCAATCGAGCCTTGATCCGATTTCTAAGGGGCGCGTGTTCCAGATTACCGAAAAGATTATGAGCCGGCTTGTGCGTCCTGGTTTGGATGGCAAGCCCCAAGCCGATCTTGCGACAAGCTGGGAAGCCAACGAGGACGCAACCGTCTGGACGTTCAAGCTACGCGAAGGTGTGATGTTTCACGATGGGTCCACATTTGAAGCGGAGGATGTAGTTTACTCGCTGAACCGGGTGCTGGATCCCGAAAGCGACAGCCCGGCGCGGTCTGCGGTGAAAATGATCACAGAAGTGAAAGCGCTGGACGGTATGACTGTGCAGATCACGCTGGACACACCTTTTGCCGACATGCCGTTGCAACTGATGGATTACCGGTTGCGGATGCTGAACGAAGGGTCGGGCGATACGATTGCGATGACCGGCAACGGAACTGGCCCCTTCAAGGTCGAGAAATTTGATGCGGAAGGCACCACAACCCTTGTTGCAAATCCCGACTATTGGGAGGGTGCGCCCGGTGTGGCGCGGATGGAGATCATTGGCATTGCTGACGGTCAAGCCCGTTTGCAGGCGCTCTTGGGCGGTCAGATCGACATGGAGCGGGGGATTACTGCCCAGCAACAGGTCATGCTGAAAGGTTCTGACAAGTTCAACGTTCAGGTGATTCCAACTGGCAACTGGCGCGGCCTTGTTTTCCGCACAGATGTGGAACCGTTCAGCGACATTCGCGTCCGTCAGGCCGTTCGCATGGCGGCGGACCGCGAAGAATTGGTGGCATTGGTGTTGGGCGGCGAAGGTGTCGTCGCCTGTGACACACCAGTTGAGCCTAACGACCAGTATCGCGCTGCCCTCAGCTGTCCGCAGGACATCGAAAAAGCCAAGGCGCTGTTGGTCGAGGCTGGCTATCCTGATGGCATCGACATTGACGTGTATGTTGCGACGCTAGAGCCCACATGGCCCACCTTGGCCGTCGCTTATCAAGAACAGGCTGCCGCTGCGGGCATTCGTGTGAACGTGGTGCAGGCCCCGACCGATGGTTATTGGTCCGAGGTCTGGATGAAGAAAGACGTGGCTGCGACCCGCTGGAACGAACGCCCTGCAGATCAGGCGCTGCACGAGATCTACCTGTCGACTGCAAAGTGGAACGAAAGCTACTACAAAGATGAAAAGCTAGACGCGATGTTGGGCGATGCCCGTCGTGAGTTGGATTTCAACAAACGCAAGGCGATTTATGTGGCAGCCCAAGAGCACCTGCTGGAGACTGCTGGCACGTTGATCCCCTACACAGTGACCAAGCTGATTGGCGTATCGTCGCGGGTGTCAAACCTTGACGAGGTCAAGAACGACGCCGTGCGCTGGCACATGATCACGGTTGAGTAACTTGGCAGTTCATTGCTGAATCGGAGGAGGGCGTGCGGATATTCCCACGCCCTTCGTCTCTCTAACAAACGGATATTGATCTATGCTGGCAATGCTGCTCCGCCGATTGTTCCTAGGGCTTGTCACAGTCTGGATCGTCTCCATGATCATTTTCGCCGGTGTCGAAATGCTGCCAGGCGACAGTTGCACAGCGTTCCTTGAACGCGAAGCCAAAGGCAAACTGCTAGAGAATTGCCGCGAGGCGCAAGGCCTGAACCGTCCCGCAGCAGAGCGGTATTTTGACTGGGCCACAAGTGCCGCGCGCGGTGATCTGGGCATCTCTGCCAATGGCGAAAAGAGCATTGCCGAACTGGTCGGCGACCGGCTGGGCAATTCGTTGCTGCTGGCCGCGTGTTCGCTGGCGCTCGGGGTGCCTTTGGCGATCTTCCTTGGTGTTGTCACAGGCCTGTGGCGGGACCGCCCGGTTGATTTGGCTGTTTCCACGTTGGCAATTTTCGCCATGACGATCCCTGAATTCGTCTCTGCGACGGTTCTGATCCTTGTCTTTTCGGTCTGGCTAGGGTGGTTACCAGGCATTGTGCTGACCTCTGCCAGCGCGCCGGCATCCGAGTTTTTCCCTGAGATTATTCTGCCTGTTTTAGTGCTGACCATGGTGATGACCGCGCATATCCTGCGCATGGTGCGGTCTTCGGTAATAGAGGTCATGGCAGGCGACTATATCCAGATGGCGACCCTCAAAGGTGTGCCGTATTGGCGCATCGTTTTCTGGCACGCATTGCCGAATGCGCTTTTGCCCGCGATCAATGTGGTCGCTTTGACGATAGCTTGGCTTTTGGGCGGGGTGGTCGTGATCGAAGTTGTGTTCAATTACCCCGGACTGGGCCGTATGATGATCGACGCCATATCTGACCGCGATTTACCCGTTGTCCAAGCCATCGCGCTGATCGTCGCGACGGTTTACGTCTGTGTGAACCTGTCTGCAGACATACTGACTATGTTCGCCAACCCGCGCTTGCGCACCTTGCACATGAGGCGCGGATGACCGTCACGTCAGCCTCTCCACAAAACACCGGTTTGATGCGGACTTTGTCGGTCCTGCGCGATGTCGTCTCGCGCCCATCAGGTGCGATTGGCCTTTTCTTGGTGGTTTTCCATGTGGTGCTGGCATTGGTCAGCCCATGGATCGTGCCGTATGACTACAAGGCGATGAATTCAGCGATGATGCTGACAGGGCCAGAGGCGACCCACTGGCTGGGCACCGATCATCTGGGTCGCGATGTCTTTACCCGTGTCCTCCTTGGCGGGCGCGAGGCGCTTTTGGTCACAGGTATCGCGACGCCTATCGCGGTCACATGGGGCGGCTTTGTTGGAATCCTGTTTGGGTTGATCGGCGGGCGTATCGACGAAGTGTTGATGCGCGTTGTTGATGCCTTCCTGTCGCTGCCATGGATCTTGAAAATGCTGGTGCTGATTGTAACTTTTGGCACCGGCATCGAAGTGCTGATCCCGACGCTGGCGTTCTTCTACGGCATTCCGGTGATCCGCATCGCACGTGCTGCAACCCATGATGTTGTGGCGCGCGACTTCGTCTCGGCAGCCCGTGCCCGGGGGCACAGCCGTATGACCATCATCCGGCATGAGCTACTGCCCAACGTGCTGGATACGCTGATGGTTGAGGGCGCGATGCGCTGGTCGTGGATGTTGCTGGCGTTCTCGTCACTGTCGTTCCTCGGATTTGGTGTGTCTCCGCCAACACCTGATTGGGGGTTAATGATTGCGGATGCCCGCGGATTTATGTCGTTCGCGCCTTGGGGCGTTCTGGGGCCGGTCATTGCAGTGTCCTCGCTCATTATCGGGATCAATTTGACAGCAGACGCGTTGGCCAAGGCCCTAGGGATTGACCGTGCACAAAAGGCGCCAGTATGACCGGACCGTTGATAGATATCCGCAACATTTCTGTCGGGTTCACTGGCAAGTCCAGCGCGACCCTGCCGGTGCTTCGCAACATTGACCTGAAAGTGAATGCTGGCGAGAGCATTGGCATCGTTGGGGAAAGTGGGTCGGGAAAATCGACACTTGCCTTGGCTGCGATGGGATACCTCAAAAGCGGGCTGCGGCTGATGGAGGGGTCTGTCGCCTTTCAGGGCCAAGACATGTTCGCCCGCACACGCACCGAGCTGGAGCAGATCCGAGGCGGCGAATTGGCCCTGATCCCACAGAATTCCGGACAGTCTTTGACGCCAACTTTGCGGATTGGCGCGCAACTGGTTGAGGCGTTGCGCCTGCACGCGGACGTCCCCGAGGCGCAGTATTCTGCCAAAGCGATTGAGCTGTTGGGGCAGGTGCGCCTACCAGACCCAGCCGCAATTATGACCCGCTTTCCACATGAGCTGTCAGGCGGGCAACAACAACGAGCGGCTATCGGGATGGCATTGGCCGGTGAACCGACGGCGCTGTTATTGGACGAACCAACCACTGGGTTGGATGTCACGACACAGGCGCATATTCTCGAATTGCTACGCGATATTGCCCGAGATCGCGGCATGGCCATGGTCTATGTCAGCCACGATCTGGGGGCCATTGCGCGGGTCTGTGACCGCGTTGTGGTGATGTATGCGGGCGAGGTGGTTCTGGAAGGTTCCACACGTCAGGTGCTCAAGACGCCGATCCACCCTTACGCGCGCGGCCTGCTGGCCTCGATCCCGCGGCTCAGCGATCCGCGGCTGCCAGTTGCGTTGGACGGGCGGCCCCCAGCACCGGGTGGGGCGGGGCAGGGGTGTTCCTTTATTGATCGATGTGCCCTGGCGCAAGACGGGTGTCGGACCAGCCGCCCCGATCTTGAGCGTCTGCCAAGCGGCGAGGCGGTGCGGTGTTTTCACTATCAAGAAGCGCATCAATTGTCATTGACCGGAAGCGGTGCAATCCCCGCCAGCCTTGATGGAGCGTCACCCTCAGCCCTTCATCTGGATTACCTTGCGATCAGTTATCGCCGGCCCGGTTTGTATGACAAAGTGCTGGGTCGCGACAGCGCAGGCGTTCCTACAGTTGACGGGATCGAAATCACGGTGGCCAAAGGCGAAACACTGGGCCTTGTGGGGGAAAGCGGCTCGGGTAAATCAACAATTCTCAAAGCGATTGCGGGGTTGTTGCCGCCATCGGGCGGCAAGATCACAGTCGCTGGAGGACAAGCACTTGCGCCTGAGGTTGAACACCGCAGCCCGGATCATCTGCGTAAAATTCAGCTGATTTTCCAGAACCCCGATGACAGTCTCAATCCACGCCAGACCATTGCCCAGATCCTTGAGCAACCGCTGAAATTATACTTTGGCCTGACGGGTGATGCGCTACATCAGCGGTCTGCTGAGATCCTTGATCGCGTCCGCCTTGGTGCGCACTATCTGGATCGTTTGCCCAGCCAGCTTTCTGGCGGGGAAAAGCAACGGGTTGCAATTGCGCGTGCCTTTGCGGCTGAGCCTGATCTGGTGCTCTGTGACGAAGTGACATCGGCGCTGGATGTATCGGTGCAGGCTGCCGTCCTAGATTTGTTGAATGATCTCAAGGCGACCCAAGGCACGACCTACGTGTTCGTCAGCCATGACCTTGCTGTGGTGCGCGCCTTGTCTGACCGTGTCGCGGTGCTCTATCAGGGGCGGCTTTGTGAACTGGGGCCGTCGGCTGATGTCTATGCCATGCCCTCGCATCCGTATACCGAAGTTCTACTGGGCGCGGTGCTAGAACCTGACCCTGACACGGCCCCAACGCTGAGCGCTGATGATGTGGTTGAGCTGTCACCACCCGCGCAGGGGTGTCCGTTCCAACGCCGTTGTCCGCGCAAGATCGGACGGATTTGTGACACTGATACACCGCCCTGGCAGCAGGGTGTAAAAGACCATACAATCAAGTGCCACCATTCGATTGCGGACCTTGCAGCGGCTCAAGCCGAAGGTGCAGCGGGACAACGCGCTTGAGCAAGCTGCGCTTGGAAGAGGCGCGCGTGTCCGTGCCCATCGCGCAGGCCCACGCACAAGCGGTGCAAGTTCTAAGGGCAAATGGCTGTGATGCCAAATATGCAGAAGCGATTGTCGATCATCTGATTGATGCGGAACTATGCGGTGTAGAATCCCATGGCATTATGCGCGCCCTTCAGTATGCGGATGAGTTGAGACGCGGCTATCTTGTTGCCAATTTGATTCCGAACGTGACCTCTGGCTCCAATGCAACTGTGGACGTTGATGGGGCTGGCGGGATCGGCATTCTTGCGATGAACGCGGCCACTGACGCGGGGATCGTCGTGGCGCGAAAACATGGTGTTGCCGCCCTTGCGGTGCGCAACGTAGGCCATACTGGGCGGTTGGGTGCCTTTGCCGAAAGAGCGGCAGATGCGGGATGTTTGTTCATCGCTTGCGGCGGTGGCGCGCGCGAGCGTTGGCGTATGGTCGCCCCATACGGCGGAAGCAAAGCGGTACTGCCAACAAACCCGTGGTGTCTGGGTATTCCGGGAGGTGCGCAGGGTCCTGTCGTTCTGGACTGCGCGACCGGCCAAGTTGCTGGCGGGTGGATTTATGCGGCAAAGCGTGCAGGTGCGACGCTGACTGAGGGATCGATTGTGGACAGCAGTGGCCACCCATCGACAGATCCAGCGGACTACTTCAATGGCGGCGCGATCTTACCAAAGGGTGGCGTTCTGGGTTACGGTCTTGCCACCATGGGCGAGCTGATTTGTGACGCGATGTTGGGTCCGGCAACACTTGAGTGCAATACGTTTATTCTGATGGTGGACACGGGACTATATCGCGCGAAGAGTTCTCTTCAAAACGCTGCAGAAGCCATCTTGGATGAATTGCGTAACTGCCCACCTGCACCAGGGTTTGACCGGGTTGAAGTTTGTGGCGAGCGCGAACAGATACATCGGGCGCAGACATCTGTCTTGCGTTTGCCCGCCCGTACCTGGGAGGCTCTCGTCACGCATCAATAGTGCAATTGGTGGCGCATGTTGCGCGGGGCGGCCGTAACTTTACACAACCGAGACTTAGGTGTTTAGATTTTTCGACTGAATAAGTGAGGTGGCTAATGGATTTGCCAACATTGTTCGAAGTCCTCGCGGCCAGTTTTGATGGTCCAGAAGATATTGAGAAACAAGCGCAAGACGCGCTTCGCACAGCTGATTTTGCAACGCAAACCACCTATGATATGCATCCACTAACAGAGCCGTTCACGACCGTTATGTCACACCCTGACGCACATCCCGTCTGCAGCGTTATTGGGCAAACTCCACTGCCTTGGGCACCTCCGGAAACATCTTCTGATCCGCTTTACATCGCGCATAGCCTGCCGAAGGTGAATGTGGAATTGTTGGGCCCCGACGGTCTGGTCAAGTCAGAGAAGGTCCGGTTGGGGCTCTATGGCATGTTGCCGAATTTCGAATATGGCATACGGAGCCACCCCGCCGAAGAGGTGTTTGTCATGTTTGCAGGGCAAGCCTTCTGGAAACGGGGTGCGGCAGCCTACGATATCCTTGGACCGGGCGGGCGATCCTATCATCCTTCCATGATGCCCCATGCCAACAAGACTGGAGAAGTGGCGTTCTTATCGGCCTATGTCTGGCATGGCGACGTGTCGACCGAGCAGTATGTTTATGATGGATATCCCGACGCCTAGGTTCAGCACATTGGTAGCGTGGTCACGATGCCGTTCGAAACGCTGCCATCTTGAACTTGAACTGTTACCGCCTGACCTGCATCCCAAAACGCACGATCTATCATGGATTGCCCAACATTACATTTCAGGCGCGGGGACCAGATGGCAGAGGTAATCTGACCCACGCGCGTATCACCAACCATCACAGGCCAAGGTTTGGAACAAGTCGGGCAGTGCCCACCGTCAAATGTTACACCGCGGATTTCACGCGTCACACCCTTTGCCGCGATATCCTGCAACGCCTTGCGCCCGATGTAGTCAATTGAGCCATCGGTCACGCAAAACTTGCCATGCCCAATCTCAAACGGGTTGTTCTCGCGCGTGAACTCATTGCCGTATGACAAAAGGCCGCCTTCAATCCGCTCTATCAGGTTGGGGCAACCGGGGGTGATGTTATGCGCTTGACCTGCGTCCCAGATGGCGTCCCAGAGTGCCGTTCCCAGGTGCCCCCCCTCCAGATATATCTCGAACCCGCCTTGGCGTGAATAGCCCGAGCGGGCGATCAATTGTCTGGTGCCCTGAAAGTCGACCCAGCCGTATTTGAAAAAGCCGACATCGCGGATATGCGCGCCGAAAAGCTCTGCCAGCAGATCTTCGGCCTTTGGACCTTGCACAGCCAGTGGCGACACATCAGGTTCGCTCACCGCGACATCCAGACCACGCCCCAAGGCAAGACCCATCGCATAAAGCAAAATGTCACTGTCCGCGATGGACAGCCAGAACCGGTCCTCTGCCAGTTTCAACATGACGGGATCGTTGATCATGCCAGCCTGTGCATCGATGATCGGAATGTAAAAACAGTCGCCGATCTTTGCGCGGGCGATATTGCGCGGTGTCATCAATTGTACAAGGGCAGCAGCATCCAGTCCCGCAATCTGGACCTGACGCTGGCAGGAGACATCCCAGATCTGGACGTGGGCCCGCAGGTGCCAGTAATCCTCCTCCAGCGTGGCCTGGAACGCCTTGGGCAGCAGCATGTGATTGACGACGGAAAAGCCCCTCACACCGTTCTGTTCGACACGGTCGGTATAAGGCGTGCGGCGGATGCGCCGCGACATGTTCAGGCCGTCCATCAGCGCGAGGTCCACATCGAATAGGAATTGGGGTTCAAGATAATCGGCATATGATATACGCCTTCGGGGTCTGTCATGGCAAAGCGCAGTGCGATTTGCGTGACCGCAGCGGGCATGTTGCGGGCGGCCCAATAGCGGGCAGTGTCAAAGACCAATTCATACATCGCGTCAGGATCAATGTCTTTGGCGTCGATGTTTTCTGATAGCCGGCCGCCTTCATCCATCTGAGCGGTAAAGGTCACGGTGCTTGTGGTCAGGTTCGTCAATGTCACAGGAATCTCGCCCGCATGGGTGCCATCAGTGCCATTGAGCGTATGCGAAGTAAGAGTTGCCATTATTCAATCGAAGCCTTGTCCCGTTTATCTGATGTTGCGGCCACAATCGGGCTAATCACACCGCGACATTTGACATTCACAATGGCAGTTTTGCCGCTGGCCATCGCCCGTTGCAAGGCGGGGGCAAGTTGGTCGCGTGTTTCCACCAATTCACCATGCCCACCTAGACCTTCGCACATCGCGTGGAACGGAATATCGCGGAAATCGGTGGCAAAGTGTTTGCCGTTCGCAAACAGGCGTTCTTGTTGCTGCGAGATACAGTCCAGACCGCCATTGTTGTCGATCACGATGGTGATGGGCAGATTGTCCTGAAAGGCGGATTCAATCGACAGGCCGCCAGACAGAAACGCGCCATCGCCGGAGATCACTACCACATTGCGATTTGGATGCAGCGCCTTGGCAGAGACGCCAAAGGACACTCCAACCCCAAGCAAAGAGTAATTGCCGGGGTGCATGATCCCGCCCAGTTTCTGCCCGCGCCATCCGGCCATGTTCACCGCAATCTCTGACCAGAAATGGGTGTTGCCGCCGTCAAAGATCAGCCAGTCGTTTTCGCCCATTTGCTCCTGCACGTCCAGTGACAGTTGCAGAGGGTGCATCTTGCCAGGCTTGGCACTCTCGGCTTCGATATGGGCGTACCATTCATCCACCCAAGCAGCTCGGCGGGTCCGTTGCAGATCAAACCATTCGGGCCACATTTTGCCCACGCCGCTCAAGGCCTCAAGGAAGGCGCCGGGATCGCAGAGCAGCACCTCGTCGGCAGCTTGATTGTATTCTAATTCTTCGTGGCTGCCGTTGATGCAGACCAGTGTTTGATCCTCAGTGAAAAACGGCGGATTGCCAAAGTTCATTTGATTGTCCAGACGCCCCCCGATCATCAGGACTAAATCAGCCTCGTGAATGGCGGGTTTCGACGGGTGATACTGGTGAAAATCTGCAAGGCCCATATAGGCCTCACATTCTTCGCCAAGCAGTTTGGAATGATAAGGAACGTTGAAAATCGGTAAGCGCAGGGCTTTACCGACCTGTTCCAGCTTCTCCTCGGACTTGGACCACCAGACGCCATGACCACCGATGACAACGGGACGCTTTGCGTTTTTCACCTTCTCCAAAACTACGCCTAAGGCGGTAGGGTCAGGCCATGCACGCGGGGCAGTGCGATCCGTGCGGTTGAATGGGCGCTCGTCCAGTCCCACATCGGGCGCGAAGGATGAGAACATGATGTCCACCGGCAATGAGATATGGACAGGGCCGGGGTAGCCGGTTGTTGCGGCGGTCCATGCGCGGTTTACAAACTCGCTGATCCGTTCGCCATCGGTGATCTGGGCGGAATACTTGACCAAGGGGGCCGCAATGGCGACATCGTCGATCTCTTTGAAACCGCCCGCACCCTGACGTTTGAGCGTTGATGATCCGGTGACAAAAATGACCGGGCTGCGTTCGCCGCCTGCCTCCAGCATCGCGGGCACGGCGTTAGCAAAGCCTTCGGGGCCGACAAGGCAAACGACGGGTTTGCGGGTGATGCGGGCGTGACCATCCGCCAAATGCCCTGCGATCTGTTCATGAGGGGTGTTGATGACCGGCATCTGACATTCCATGAATCCTTCAAGCGCAGGATTGCAAAAGCCACCGGCTAGCGTGAACACATGGTCCACCCCTTTTTCTTTGAGGGCGCGGGCCAGCAAAGCGCCGCCTCTGATCATTTTGGAATCCGTCATTGGATATGTCCTACTTCAGGTTTTAGCGGCGAGCCGCAAGGCCGCCTGTGTTTTCGTTTCCGCATCAACGTGCGCGTGACTCGCGTCTTGGAAAATGACATCGGGTCCAAGCTGGTCAATCGAAGTGATGCCCAATTGCGCCATCACAACACTGATATCTGTCACAAAGCAGCTCAGAAGCGCGTTCAGACCGGCCGCGCCTTCGGCCCCCAAAGCAAAGAGGGCAGGGCGCCCAATCATCACAAAATCAGCACCAAGGGCGAGCGCCTTGACGATGTCTTCACCATTGCGAATGCCACTGTCGAACAACAGTGGGAATTCGGGACCAACAGCGGCACGGATCAGTGGCAAAAGCCGGATCGCGGGGGGAACGCTGTCCAACTGCCGCCCGCCATGGTTCGAGACATAGATTGCGTCGGCCCCCAAACTGCGGATGCGGAGTGCATCCGCCGCAGATGTCACACCTTTGACAATCAGCTTGCCCGGCCATTTGCCCCGCAACCGCTCCAGAAACGCCCAGTCTGCACCAGACCGGCTTGCCCCGCGATCAAAGGTATTGCTGCCTTTACTATCGGTAAAGTTCATCGGGCGCGGCGCGCCTGCAGCCAGCGTGCTTAGAGACCAGCTTGGGTGGGTGGCAAAGTCCCAGAATGCGCGGGGCGTCATGGCAAAGGGAACCGTGAAGCCATTGCGCAGATCGCGCACCCTGCGAGAAACCTGCGGCACATCCACCGTCAAGATCAGCGTTTCATATCCGGCAATTTGGGCACGTTCGACCATGGCAAGAGATGCCTCTTGAGAACCGCCAAAATAGAGCTGGAACCAAGCATGTAGTCCCGCCATGCGCGCCATATCTTCAATTGAGGTGGAGGCGGCGGAGGACAGGCACATGGGGAAGTCCATGGCCTTTGAGGCACTTGCAATCGACGCGTCGGCCATCGGATGCACAAGATTGCACATGCCCATAGGGGCGATTCCAAATGGCACTTTATAGGACTGCCCCATCAAAGTCGTGGCCAGAGAAGACTGTGTGACATCTGTCATCACACGGGGTTGCAGCATGACATTATCGAACTGAGAGACATTGCGCGCCGTGCCGACTTCGCGCCCAGAAGCCCCTTCGACAAAATCAAAGATAAGCCGGGGCAGCCGCCGGTCAGCCAGCCGTCTCGCGTCTTCGTTCGAAAAAATTCTGCTACTGCGCTGCATCATATGGGCGAATGCCTTTAATTATGTCTGATTTCTCTGAGTTTAAAAGAATTTGGTTGCCCTGACCAATCGAATAATCTCTCTAACCCATACGTCAGGGCTATTCCTTTTCGCATTCATACGTCCAATGAATATGTCGCCTCGCTTTTTTGATTAGTCAAGAACTCGGACTAAAGTTTACGCTTGGATCATTAGACGAGGCTTTACCGTCGCCTCACATATTGCGCTTGAACGCTTTGCAACAGGAACGTTGGGCGCGCATCGTTTAGGAGAACCCGATGACATTTCGAGAATCAACTCAGAGACTCAAAGTAAGCTGTGCGGTGGTTGCTGTGGGCGCAATTTCACTGATACTCACGGGCGCCGTCAGCGCACAGGAATATACTGCGCGACTATCGGTGCACTGGGGACCAACACACCATAGTGCAATCCACGCCAAGATGTTCGCTGACCAGGTTAACAAACGCGCCGATGGGCGGCTTCGTATCGACTATTTTCCGTCCGGTCAGCTTTTTGGCGTCCGCGAGCAACTTGGCGCGGTTACCTCTGGAGCCATTGAGATGGGCGGTATCGTTGGGGTGGTGTCGTTTCCGCCGATCAACAAGAATTTTAACGTGGTTTCGATCACCGGTATGTTCGACAGCTATGGCGAACAGCGCGCATTCTTTCAGGACGATCCAACTGGCAAGGCCGTATGGGATGACATTACAAAAAAATCAGACTCTGTACTGTTGATGTATGACCCCGTTGGTCCTGTGATGACCTTCTCAACACAGGAATTGAATGGCGTGAAGTCGATGTCAGGCTTAAAGGCTCGGGCCTTGATCGGGGCAGAGCGGCCGATGTGGGAGGCACTTGGCGCCAACACGGTGTCCATGCCGACGGGGGAGGTCTATTCTGGTCTTCAAACCGGTATGATCGACACGATCAACAGCCCTCCAGGTTCCATCCGCGCGTTCAGCTGGTGGGAATACCTTACTCATGGTCAAAAGCCATACCAATACTATGCAGATGCCTACATCATGGCGAACAAGACATGGTTCAACGGGCTCCCTCAGGACTTGCAGCAATTGCTGATCGACGTGGGCCAAGACGTCGGCCAAATATCGACTGACGAGATCCTGAAGACAGGCGAGGAAACGCTGACAGAATTTCAAGAACGTGGCGGGATCGTCACCAAACTCGAAGGCGACGCGCTGGCCGAATTCAACACGTTGATGAGCGACAAAGTGATACCAGTCATTGCAGACACAGTTGATGCCGATGTTATCTCAGCAGCTTCTGCTTTCGCCGCCAACTGAGATGAATGAAACCGAACGCCTGCGCAGTCTGTGTGGGCGTCACACTAACACCTGCGGGGCTGTTTTCTAATGACAACGATCTTGTCGTTAATGCGTATCCTCAACGGCGCGCTTGAAAAACTCACCGCTGTGGTATCTTCCAGCCTTGCGGCGATTATGGTTCTGGCCCTGACCGGAAGCGCAGTGACACGCTATATAAGCGGTACCGGGTACGACTGGTTCATCGAATTGCCCCCGGCGTTGGTGCCTTGGATGGTTTTTCCGCTGCTGGGGCCGTTGCTGCGGTCAGGATCGCATATTCAGGTCGACCTGATGCCTACTCTCTTGGAGGGCAAGGCGGCGCTGTGGCTCAAGTTGTTTGTCTATTCACTGATGGTTTTGGGGTCATTGATTTTCCTGCAAGCGGGGAATGAGGCTGTAGCTTTGTTCCGTCGTCTTGGCCAACTCATGGAACTGGAAATCGAACTGCCGATCTGGTGGATGTACTTGGCGTTTCCAACTGGTTTTTTCATTCTTTTGCTCTTTTCATTTGAGTTGTGGCTAGAGACGCTCCGTGAACTGACAACCCGTGAAGGAACCGCATCATGAACGCCGCTGCTACGTTACTTTCTATGCTCTTGCTGCTTTTGTCGGTGCCGATCTTTATGGTCTTTGGCCTGGGCAGTGCTTCAGTGGCGATACTTGGCATGGACCTTCCATGGTCCACACTTATTCAGGTTTCCTTTGGATCGATGACCAAACATGTGCTGATCGCGGTGCCGTTGTTCATTTTCACGGGCATGGTCATGCTACGAGGTGGCGCCGCCGCAAGGCTGGTTCATTTTGCCACCACATTGGTTGGCCATTGGCCTGGTGGCCTGGGTTTGGCGATGATCCTTGCTATGGGTTTTTTCGCAGCGTTCTGCGGATCTATTCTGGCGGCGATTACTGCGGTAGGTACGATTATGATCCCAAAGATGGTCGAACAAGGCTATCCAAAACCCTTTGTAATCGTGCTTGCAGCCTCTGCTGCGTTTCTGGAAGCGCTGATCCCACCGTCTAACGCAGCGATCCTTTTCAGCGCGCTGACCGATGTGCCAGTGTCGCGCACATTTGCCGCGGGTTTCGTGCCGGGCATTGTTTTGCTGGTTCTTTTGTCCATCGTTGTCACATGGCGCTGCCGCAATCTGCGCAACCCTGAGAAAGCGACCGCCGCTGAGCGTTTGTCAGCCTTCCGCTCCGCCGTACCGGGATTATTCACGCCATTTATTATTTTGGGTGGCATCTATGCTGGATTGCTGACGCCCTCTGAATCTGCCGCTGTTGCGGGTATCTGGGCCATTCTGATCGGTATTTTGATTTACCGGGAGCTGACGTTCCGCGCGCTTTTAGACGCTTTGCATCAGACCGCGCGGATCACTGCTGTGATCTTTTCCATCATCGCGATGGCCACCTTCTTGAGCGTTGTTTTGACCTATACTCAGGCGCCGCAAAAGCTGATTGCCTTTTTTACTGAAATGGGTGGCACGCCGATGGCATTCTGGATGGCTGTTGCGGTGATTTGCCTGATCCTTGGCACCTTCGTTGAGATTGTACCGGTGTTTTACCTCACTGTGCCGATCTTTGCCGCACTGGCCTTGTCGCTGGGTCTGGATATCCTACAACTCTACATCGTCTTTGTCGCCTTCGCCGGCATCGGGATGATCACGCCGCCCGTCTGTGTCGGCATCTACACCGCCGCAGGTGTCGCCAAAGAGAGCCCCGAGAAAGCGTTCCGCGAAGTGCCGGTATTTGTCGGTGTCGGGATCATTTTTGGCATGCTGATGATCGCTCTTCCACAGGCTGCGACATGGTTGCCTAATCTGCTTAACTAAGCTCGGCGCTCAGTTTTTCGACGTGATCCACCCGCTGTTGCAATTGCTGGCCAAAGAGGTCGACAAATTTCAACGCCTCGCGTGACAGCTCCTCGCGACGGGCGGCAACGACAGCGACAAAATAGGTCAGCTGTTGTTTGATTGGTCGAAACACCACGCCGCCCATACGCACTGCCTGTTCTGCTGAAAATGGATCGGCAATGGCTAGCACAGAGGCTTCGCGCACCAAAGCGCCGGCCAAAGGCATATTGGCAACAGAAAGACGTGAACGTGCACGCAATGTGTCCGAAAGCTCAGGATCTATCGACATCATTGAATCTGGGTAGCTGGCACCAAAGGTGACAAAAGTCTCTGTCTTGGCTACATCTTCAAGATCGATAAGCCCGAATTCACGTGCCAAAGGGTGCTCTTCCGGCACCAGGCAAACATATGCAACTGATTTTTTAAACAAGACTTCGACTCCGGCGTAATCCGGCTCGCGCCCAACAATTCCCAGATCAAGCTGGCGCATCTGAACCGCATCCAGAATGGCGGGCGTGTTGCGCGTTTGTACAGCAAACTCGATATCGGGGTTCTCATGGTAAAGACGGCTGATCGCTTTGGGCAGCTCAATCGTTGCGATGGATTGGATTGCCCCGATGGAGATTGTACCGCCCCGTGATGTTCGAATGGATTTCGCCAAATCTTGTAGACGATCAATGCCCATGAACATGCCTTCTACACCTTCGTAGAAATGTCGCCCTTCCACCGTGGGCGTCAACCCGCGCCCCACCCTTAGGAACAGGGGAAACCCGGCTGACTGCTCAAGATCAGCGATCAGCCTGCTGACACTGGGCTGAGAGATATGCATCATCTTGGCTGCTTCGGTGATGGAGCCACAGCGGATGGTCGCTCTGAATGCTTCTAGCTGACGCAGGTTCATTGGCGGTATTACCTCAGTTTTTCCTATGGGTTACCTTAATTCATTTGCTCTCCCTTTGTATAGGTGGAAGCTTTCCATCGGTTTTAGTTATGGAAACATCTGCTAATTTGATTTACTTTGGCAAGGGTGGTTATCTAAAATACTTCATGAAACCTTCTGCATTCCATGCAATTGGCTGGTATTAATTAACTGAATTTGACCATCCCCGGTGGTACTGTCAGACAAAACTTGCTTGAGCCGTACAGGGCGGTTTTGTGGCCTCGCCGTATGACAAAACGCTCTCCATTCAGGTCCTTTAAAACGAGCCTTGAGACCATCCGCCTGGCTGTGATGCTTTATGTTCAACTTAAAGTTTAACTATTCGCTTCTCGTCCCTAAATCCCAACTAAATCCCAAGAAATGCGTCTGTGCGTCCGTTGCGCATGTACTTTCAGTAACTCTAAGTCAGCGTAAGTCCACCAAAGAAGTCTATAGAAATCTCATGCGCAACATGCGCACAGACGCAATCGTTAACCAATGGTCAACAACAAGAACACCAACAGCCCTTTTAGTCCCTTTTGTTAAATCCAAAGATAACCAAAGGCAACCGGAGCCTCATTTGCCATCCATGGGACCCTATTAGTCTCAGGCCACCACTGAGGCCACCAAAGGTGCCCTAGACAGACACAGGTGGCTGTAGTTAAGCTTCTGTTATCGCTTGTGTCGGTGTGTTGACTGATGCCTTGCTAGGGAACCAATGTCCGTGTGGGGGCACCACAATCCTTAGGAAACTGAAGTTACACACCTGATATCAAGCGATATTCATTGTCGTCTGATCCTACCTAGTGCACCATTGCAAGAATGTTGACCCGAACAAATGGCTCTTAAAATACCTATCATTATCGTCTGTGTTCTCACCGTCTTGGCTTTGGGCGGATGGTACTTAGTGCCGAAGTTTCTCGAACAGCCATCGTACAAAGTGCTGCTTAAAGACGGCAATATTGAGATCCGTCAATACGATAGAATTCTGTTGCAATCAGTTAAGGTGCGAGGCGACCAGCATCAGTCTATTCGGCAAGGCTTCCGTCCTTTGGTTCGCTTCATTGGAGGTAAAGACAGAGATGGCGACAAGATCTCCATGACTGCGCCAGTAATCCAGTCTGCAGGAGACAAGGAAGACGATTGGGTAATTTCTTTCTCCATGCCATCAAAATACGACAAGGCTAACCTACCTGCACCACAGGACTCTTCAATCTACACAGAAGACCTGGAGTCGATGACAGCAGCAGTCATTAGGTTCAGCGGTAAAGCCAATGAGCAAATGCTACGCGATAAAACTAAAACTCTTCTGCAGTGGCTTGAGCAAGCAAATTACAAAGTGCAGTCCAAACCCAAGTACCTATTCTATAATGACCCCAGCACTCCGGGGTTTTTGCGTAGAAACGAGGTCATGGTTCAGGTAAATTAGTGCAGTGCACCAAAGCAACACACAACCAAGGAGCTTTGATTCTCTCGTCTCCAAGCTACCCCACAGCCCTCGCCAACCAACGGTGCAACTGCTCCACCTGATATCCCCTACCATAGCTCTCCCCAACACCCTTCCTGCTCCAGCCGCCTATCTGGTCGATGACGTCTGCAGGGCACTCTACAGCACGCAACCGGTCCCTCATGGCGTGTCTTAGTGAGTGGACGACGATATCCCCAGAGACATGGGCCTTAAGCCACTTGTTTAGGGCAGCGCTGGCTGAGTTAGCCTTGGTGGTCTCCCCGTCACAATAACTAGGAAACAAGTAACCGGTTGTGGAAGCATCAGTCGCTCTCTGGGCAGCCCACAGTGCCTCTCCTACCAGTGGAACGACCCGCTCACTGTCAGCGGTCTTAAGCCGCCTCCATGGCTTTGGTTCGATGACAACATAAGGATGCGGTGTGCCGAGACACACGTCTCCACAAGACAGCCCCAGAGCCTCTGACAGCCTCAGACCTGTGCCACTGATGAGGGCCAATAGCCACCTCAGCTCATCGTCAGAGGACCGACAGCAGGCCTGTAGTGACCTCAGCTCAGTGGCCGTGGGAACATAACGGTCCGTCTTCCTCGTAGACTCACCAAGGTACACACCACTGAAGGCTAAAGGCGGCTGTAGGCCTTCCTCTTTGGACACAAAGTTAACGATGGCTCTGATGCTCGTGAGGTTGCGTCCAATGCTTTCTGAGGACAGCCCACGGCTCCTAAGGTATTCCCTGAAGGCGTTGGCATCAGCCCTTACATAAGCATCGATGGGCTTGTCGTCGGTGACCTCCAGCAGATAGCCCACAGCCCGCCTAGCGCCTGCCTCAAAGGTCTTAGGTCGCCCAGCGCCTTTAAGCGACAGGTAGACCTCCAGTGCTGCAGACAGCTGCGGTCCTACCCCTGTCACACTAACAGTCTGTCTCATGTCATGGCTGCCGTCACCAAAGAAGCTAGAGAGCCTATTCTTAATCTCTCGTCTTCTGAGGATATACCAATGGTCTTCAAGTTCACTTGCCAGCGCCTGAGCCTGACGCACGGCTGAAGACTGCTGAGGAGTATGCAAACAGACTTCCACACGATCAGTCTTGAAGTGTTTCTGGAGGGGCTTAGGGACTCGGCGAGAGAAGTAGTAGGTGCTTCCCTTGAGCTTCAGATAAGAGCAACTTTGGTGGACCATATGGTGGCCTCCTGCATCAGACGACAATGAATATCGCTTGATATCAGGTGTGTAACTGCAGCTGACTTAGGATTGTGGTGCCCCCACACGGAGATGGCTCCTCCAGCAGGCACCAATGCTAAGCATTAACCTTACAAAACAAGGCTACTGTCTCATTCTGGTTCCTGCAACAGGAGTAAATTGGTCTACGGTTTGGTCTACGATCAGAACCCCCTGCATGTGCCACCCCACCCCCTAGGGATGCCGTAGATAGCTCTGACCTGCGATTGGGTTCTGAGTATCGTCAACCAACAGCATTAGCCTGTTCCAGTGACACTTGACGGTTTTATCTGTGCGGTAGGGTGCGGGCTGTATGTATGCCTCTGCTGCTTCGTAGGATGGTTATGCTTAATGCCTGCTGTTGTTACCCAGTATCCTCGGAAATCGTTATATTAGCACTAGAGGGGTATGCATGGGCCACAGGGGGTCTATGGGGTAAGTATACATGACCTCTGCCAGTGATAAGCCCTGTGAGTTTGTAAACCACTATTGGTTCAGTTTCGGGTTAGATGACCGTTATCAGAAGTCCTTATTGTAACAATGTCCTATATAGCTCTATAGCACTTCGTTACATTAACGGTGTCACTCCCCCGAAACTTCAGGCTCTGGCCCGTAGAGATACTCCAGCTTTAGATCACTGATAGTACTCAGGACGATATCTGCGTTGCGTGCAAATCCATTTAATAAGGCTCGTTACAACTTAGGACTATCGCAAAATGACTTTGGTCTATTGCGAAATGTTTCGGCCTGAGTGCAATAGTCAGTCAGCACTTTTCGTCAAACATTCATCTCATCGCAAAGAGTACGCAATGTTGCGCTTTTTGATGCGATTTTGAAATATGGAGACAAAAAATGAAAAATGTAATGGCTAAAAATATCCTCGCTGCTGGACTAATATCTATAGCAACATCTGCTTTAGCGATCGATGCTGCGGATATTATCAATCGCATGGAGACACGTGGATACACGGATATTGAAACATCTACGACATTGTTCGGAAATACTTTGATTGTTGGGATCAAAGATGGGTCGAAACACGAATTTGTGATAAACAAATCAGGTGTTGTCCTAAGAGAAGACCTGCGAGAGACTTTCAAACAAAGTTTTTGGGGGGGCAAAATTTTTAGCATATTTGACGTTGATGGTGATGGCAACTTGAGTGCAAAAGAAAGAACTGATGCCAAAAATAAGATAGTTGAAAAAATAGATACAGATGGTGACGGCCAGCTAAGTGACGATGAACGCAGCACTGCTAGAAGCAACGTACGTGAAAAAATTCGTGAAAGGCTCTCAAACTCAAGTAACAATGCTTCAAACAACTAATGCTGTCACGAGTCGAAGTTGATGCAGTATTAGACGTTTTCACTTCGTGGGATTACGATAAAAAGGCAAAATATGGGAGTGCATACCAAGGAAGCCAGTTATCATCGATGGAGTTTCAGGCAATGAACCTGAAACTTCCCCTCATCGGATTACTTGTGTACTGCATTTCCCTGCTTGCATTTACAATAGACTTTTTATCTGAGGTGACGGGCTGGAAGTTTCTATCTGCGCTCCCGTGGATTTTGCATGAAATATTTACGCTTATGACCTTGGTTGGTTTGTGTGTGGGAATGTATTTCATCGCACGATCTTATCGACTAGCGGCCAGAAATACTCGTTACCTTGCGAAGCAACTCGATGCGGCTAAGGGCGCTTTCCAGAGCGGAGTTGATGGGTATTTTGAAGAATGGGGTCTAAGCGAAGCTGAAAAGGATATTGCGTTATTAACAATCAAGGGAATGACAATTTCAGAAATTGCTGAGATCAGGCATACGAAACAGAGTACCATAAAGACGCAGTCTAGTGCGATCTACAGAAAGGCAGGGGTGGCATCTCGTTCTCAACTAGTGAGTTTGCTAATCGAAGAATTACTAAAATAGGCGTACGAATAACTGTGCCTATTCAACTTGAAACTCTACAAATACGGATGAAGAAATGCGTAGAAATATTTCCGTTTGCTTTGCCCTGATGCTACTTGCAGCTTGTAATGCTCAAGGTCTTAATTCAGCAACATCAGCGGGCATGGAGATTGGCACAGCGGCGGATAAATCTGTAATAGAATATGAGGAAGAAAAATATATGTGCGAGTCAAAAGGTGGTTATTTTTCGAAAACTCTTGGTTGCTTCGAATAATGTAATCGCCAATCCTCGCCCATTGGCACCTAAAGTTTTTGGGGTATCAAATTTGATGGAGCACACCTTCCGGCCAACTGGTCAAGCACCAGTAATGCCAATGAAAAGGTAGCTTTTCTAGCAAAGGATGCTCTGCTTGTCGTTGATGACTTCATTGCTCGTGGAACAAGAAGCGAAGTGGCAAAAATGCACGCTAATGCCGAAAGACTTTTGCGCGCACAAGGCAATCAAGCTGGCCGGGGCCGTTTAACTTCTAAAGCTGAGCTCAGAAACGCATTCTACCCAAGGGGTCTCATCCTCGCGACCGGAGAAGACGTACCAAACGGTCGGTCGCTACAAGCCCGTCTGGTTTACATCAATGTAGCTCTTGGTGCTATCAACATAGTTGAGCTTACAGAACTACAACGATTGGCTCAGATGGGTGAACTTACCAAAATCATGTCCAGCTTTTTGCAATGGCTTGCATTAGAGGCCAAGGATGGGCAACTCACCCAGCTAATCGAATTGGCGTTAGAATGCGACCGTGGGAATATTGGAAAATCTGGGCATGCGCGCACTCAAGACAATCTTGCCAACTTACTGACGGGCCTACGGATATTTCTCCATTTCTGCGAAGAACTAGGAGAACTAGGAGCTCAAGAAACCGAAGGTTTTATGGACCATGCGACAGAAACTGCACGTACGTTGGTGACGCTACAGGCCTCGCTGGACCATGAATCCTCAGATGCGCAGCGTTTCCTAGAGCTCATTCAAATTGCCGTATCCAGCGGTAAAGCACACATCGAATGCTGCTCTGGAGGGAAACCGGAAAACTCAAGGGCTTTGGGCTGGCGAGAAGTCGATACAGGTACGTTTATGCGCATAGAAGCAATGGGATCACGTATAGGGTGGGTTGATGGTGAAGCCCTGTATCTCAGCCCAGGTGCTTCCTTAAGCGCTATCAAGTCGATTTCATCAGCACTTGATAACCACTTTGGGAGCAGCGAGCGCGCTATTTCGAAAAGTTTGCGCGAAGCGGGACTTCTCAGTCGATGTGATAAGGGCAGGAATACAACCAAGGTAAGTATTTTGGGTGTTAGACCATATGTCTATGCTTTCAAAATTGCGGACGTATTTGATTTAGACAGCCAAACAAACGTTCCTATTGGGTATGACCCATCAGGAAGCTGTCAGACGAATAAGAACTCGCATCAGATTGCTGGCGCAGCCTGAACCTATGCGCTCAATAGTTGGCGCCACTCAGTAAGAGCAGCGCTTCGATTGAGCTTGAAATTGTCTCGTGAGTAGAAGTGGCGTTCCTGTATGCTCTCACAGTCAACTTAACCCCACATCCAGCCTGTGTAGCGCCTTAAGCGAACCAGAGTGGCCTCAATAGGCAAACAGCCGCTTAACCGCATGCCAAACCAAACATGTTTGCAGCGATGCGCAGGCGGGCGGGCGCGTGGCGGAAATCGACTCGCCAATCAAGTGTTGAACAGGGTAATTCTACGTGTTCCCACGCCACTTTGTCTCGCTGAGCGTCTCGCTGAGATTTGCTCATTATTTAAGACATTTGGCTATGTATTTGAAATTGTGGTGCCCCCACACGGACATTGGTTCCTTAGCAAGGCATCAGTCAACACACCGACACAAGCGATAACAGAAGCTTAACTACAGCCACCTGTGTCTGTCTAGGGCACCTTTGGTGGCCTCTGTGGTGGCCTGAGACTAATAGGGTCCCATGGATGACAAATGAGGCCCCGGGTGCCTTTGGTTATCTTTGGATTTAACAAAAGGGACTAAAGGGCTGTTGGTGTTCTTGTTGTTGACCATTGGTTAACGATTGCGTCTGTGCGCATGTTGCGCATGAGTTTTCTATAGACTTCTTTGGTGGACTTACGCTGACTTAGAGTTACTGAAAGTACATGCGCAACGGACGCACAGACGCATTTCTGGGGATCTAGTTGGGATTTAGGGACGAGAAGCGAATATTGTCTGGCTGGGGGCCATGGTTTTGCAGAAGACAAAGGGGACTGATGGATGACTGAAGACAGCTATGTAGACACGCGGGTCCAGGAGTTTGCTGATCATATCCAGTGTGATCCTGAGTTAGCCCAAGAGCTGTACTTTGAGCACAAAGTCTCTGAGGCGCTAGATAACGAACAAAAGGCTTCGGTGGATCGGGAATTGAGCACCCTGCGGATCGTCAGCAATAACTTGGATAGAGCGGCTAAAGCATGCAAAACGCTTTCTATCTATGACGATGACCTGCGGAATGCATTACGAATTCAGGGGTTAAATCTTGAGAAACAGATAGACGAACTCAATAACACTTTAAAAGATAATATCGCCTTTTTTAATGCCTCCATAAGTAAGGATATAAGTGGAACGAGTTCTGACCATAAAGCTAACACAGTTGTCTAGCCCCCTAAATTCGTCCATTGATTTTTGGTTTCTCTAATAAGGTTTCTGGTACGGGTGGGCGCATGTTCAATGCATGATGAGGTCTGATCTGGTTGTATTGCCTGAGCCAAACATTGATAGCGACCTGGGCTTGCCGTGTGGTGTGAAACCATTCGGCGTTGAGCACTTCTTTTCGCAAGGTGCCGTTAAAGCGTTCGTTGTATCCATTTTCCCAAGGGCTGCCCGGATAGATTTGCATTGGTTTGATCCCAACCTTCTTCAGCCAGTCCTGCAGATGCGTGGCAATGAACTCGGGTCCGTTGTCAGAGCGAATAAACTCTGGCTTACCATGTTTGATCAGCAGCGGGTGCAGTGTCTCCAAAACGTCGTTCGCATTCATTTTGGGTCTCACTGCCACGCAGAGCGCTTCACGGGTATATTCATCTAGAACCGTGAGCATTTTATAGCTGCGCCCATTGCTAAGCTTATCGTGCACAAAGTCGATCGCCCAAATATGGTTGGGGTGTGTGGGCCGCAGCCTGATGATGGAGCTGTCTTTATGATAAAGCCGTTTGCGCTTGTTGTGCCGGCGCGGCAGCTGCAAACCTTCTTCGTTCCATAAGCGCTCGATCCTCTTGTGGTTAACACGCCAGCCTTCCATGCGCAGCAGAGCTGTGACTTTCCTATAGCCATACCACCCATATTGCTTGGCCAGCCGGATCATCGCCAAGCGAAGTTCGTTGTCATCTGTGGGTTGGGCTTGATAGCGCAGAGTTGAGCGGGCTACATCCAGAACAGCGCAAGCACGCCGCTCAGAAATATCCAGCTTTTGACGCGTATGAATAACAGCCTGACGAAGCTGAGCCCGCGTCAGGCCCGCGGCTTTAGATGATCAAGGCTCTCCTTCAGGATCACCTTGTCTAACTGCAAGTCAGCGACGATCTTCTTCAAGCGCTCGTTTTCTTTCTTGAGCGATTTCATCTCAGAAACCTGCGAACGAGAAAGGCCTCCAAACTTCTTACGCCAGTAATAATAACTCTTATCTGAAATCCCAGCTTTGCGACACGAACTCACAACGTCCAAACCATCGTGCAAATGAACATCAATCTCGCGCAATAACTTCAACACATCTTCATCAGAATAACGCTTTCGAGCCATGTTTCCTTACTCCCTTTGCCAAAATATACTGGCACAGTTCTAGGGGGCTAAGACAGTGGAAAAAGGCGATACGGTCAGAGGGCACTGTCAGATTAAACTCGGTTGAAGCGAGCAGGGAGTATTTGTAGAATCTGCAAATGACAAAACACTCTCCATTCAGGTACTTTAAAACGAGCCCAGAGATCATCCGCTTGGCTGTGATGCTGTACGTCCGGTTTCCGCTCTCACTCCGTAACGTGGAAGATCTTCTGCACGAACGAGGCATTGAGATCAGCCACGAAACAGTTCGGTTTTGGTGGAATAGATTTGGTCCGATGTTTGCTGCTGAGATACGAAGAAACCGGGTCAGTCGGATGCGATCTTATTCGAACTGGCAATGGCACTTGGACGAGGTCTTCGTAAAGATAAATGGAGAGACACATTATCTCTGGCGCGCCGTTGATCACGAAGGTGAGGTGCTGGAAAGTTATGTTACAAAGCGCCGAGACTGCAAAGCGGCATTGAAATTTCTCAAAAAAGCAATGAAGCGCTATGGCGGACCAGAAGTAGTTGTGATGGACAAACTACGTTCCTATGGCGCTGCAATGAAAGTTGTTGGCAACGCGGATCGGCAGGAAACGGACCGCTGGGTAAATAATCGGGCGGAGAATTCCCACTTGCCGTTTCGACGACGAGAACGCGCTATGCTCCGCTTCCGACAGATGTGATGTCTGCAGAAGTTCGCTGCAGTCCACTCTTCAGTCCACAACCACTTCAACTAGGAACGCCACCTTTACTCACGTATCAATTTCAAGCTGAACCGCGCCGCTATTCTCACTGAGTGGCGCCAATTATTGAACGCATAGATTTAGGCTGCGCCAGCAATCCGATGCGAGCTCTCATTCGTCTGACAGCACCCAACAAATGCCTAGGCCCACCGCTATTCTACGTCTAGTGTATAATAGGAACTGAAACTGGTCTGAAGTAGCGTAATCGCCGCGGTAAGATTAATCTGACCTGATGTGGATAACCTTTGTATTACTCAGAGCCTAATTGAATGGATTTTGAAATGGCAAATGAAAATCTTGATCGCTTAAGTCCTATTGATTTGATGTGTAAATTGATCAGCTTTCCAACAGTAAGCTGTGAGACCAACCTGCCGCTTGTAGATTGGGTTGAACAGTACCTGCATTCGCATGGGATATCTGCACACCGTTGGACTGATCCAGATCAACCTCATAAAGCTGCCCTATTTGCTCATGTTGGGCCAGAAATCGCCGGGGCAATAGTTTTGTCAGGGCATACTGATGTTGTGCCAATCGATGGCCAGAATTGGGAAACGAATCCTTGGGAGGTCGTTGAAAAAAATGGGCGGTACTATGGCCGTGGTACCTGCGATATGAAGGGTTTTGATGCCCTAGCAATTTGGGCATTGGTTGAGGCGCACTACATTGGCGTGTCTAGGCCATTACAATTGGCGCTAAGTTTTGACGAAGAAGTTGGTTGCACTGGTGCGCCGCCTATGATCGCAGCTATGCAAGGTGTAGTTCCAAAAGGCTCTGCCGTAATTGTTGGGGAGCCGTCCATGATGAAAGCAGTTACGGGCCACAAAGGTGGCTCTGGCTTTACAACTCAAGTAGTAGGTTATGAGGTTCATTCCTCAATTCATTATCAAGGTGTTAGTGCTATTCATGAGGGTGCAAGACTTATCCAATGGGCAACAGAGCAGAATGAAATTAACCGCTCAAAAGAGCCGGAACCTTTAGCAAGGATGTTCGATCCGCCCTACACAACCTGGCATGTTGGTACGATTTCTGGTGGAACGGCGGATAATATCACCGCCAAAGTTTGCCAATTCAACATGGGCTATCGAGCAGTTCCAAGTGACGATACCCAAAATTTGGATCGCATGTATGCTGAAAAAGTGCGGGAGGTAAAAACAGCGATGCAAGCTGTACGACCGGAAGCAGATATCGTTCTGACGTCCCGCTATGCAGTCACGCCTCTGAAGCCAGAAAGTAACGGCGAAGCCGAAGTGCTTGTTCGCTCGATTACTGGTGATAATGGCGATCACTTCGTAAGCTATGGAACTGAGGCGGGACAATTTCAAGATGCAGGATATTCTGCAGTCGTGTGTGGGCCAGGTGATATTGCTCAAGCGCACCAACCAAATGAGTTTATAGAGGTTGCCCAATTAGAGGCTGGTCACAAATTCATGCGTAACTTATTGTCTGTCTTAAGATGATTCAATTGTCATGTTTTTTTGGTAAAAATTAAATTTTTTGTTTATTTCAGCCACTCTTTTTCAGCAGGGTAACATTTTGGGCGCATTGATTGAGGTCTCACCAGCAATCTGATGCGAGTAATCATTCGTCTGAAAGCACCGTTACCAAGTATCGCTAAGGGTGTATCCTGCTAAGAAAGGATCAGTAGGATCAATAAAAAATTGTGTTTTTCCATACACCCAAGCCCTGCCTCGCATAACGGGAATAATCGCGTCCCTTTTACCGCATTTTACTTTATCTTTTGCCTTTGCAAAGAACTGGCCACCGATGATTGACTCAGATACGAGTTCTTTATCGCTCTGAAACTCTCCTTTGACAATCAAAGTAGCTAACTGTGCCGCTGTGCCAGTGCCACAAGGAGAGCGATCGACTCTACCTGGGTAAAGAATTGTAGATGTTTTTATTTTGGGTAATGAATACTCCACAAACATTGTATATTCGATTTGGTTAAGCTCGGGTATTTCTGGATGTTGTACTTTGATTTGTGCAGAGGCCGCTTCTTTGATTGCTTTACCTAACTGTACTAACTTCGATGCGTTTTCATTGCAGATTGGAAGTTGCAACTGTGCGGCGTTAACGAGTACAAAATAACAACCGCCAAATGCTATATCAGCAGTAACTTTTCCAAAGTCTTTAACTTCGATCTCAATGTTTGCATACTCCAAGAAACTTGTTGGCATCTCAATTTCGACATCACGTACTTTCGAGCCAGACAAGTTTGCATTAGCGACTATTAATCCAGAAGGAGTATCAATTGGTACTCGGTATTCTTTACCGCTAGTTTTTACAAAACCTAGCTCGATTAATGCTGTAGCGACACACATTGCATTTGATCCAGACATTGAATGCGCACCATCAGGTTGCATCGGGATGAAACCGTATTCAGCGGCAGGATTTTTGGAGGGAAGTAAGAGGTTCACAGTCATTTGGGATTTACCCCTAGGCTCGTGAAGGCAAAATTTCAAAATGCTGTTATCGTGTTGATTAATATAATTCATTTGATCGAGAAGTGTCTCGCCCGGGATATTTGGGGCACCACTCACAACGATTTGTCCCACTTCACCCTCAGCATGTACTTCTAATATCTCAACTTTTCCATCACCTGAAAAATTCATTTCGGTCCCCTTTACTTACCACCGTAGCAAAGCATCTGACTTTCATAAATGCTTTTGTGCTCAGCGGTTGGTAATGTGAGTTGGGGTGGGGAAAACTAATAAATCAGCTATATGAGCAGTGGCATTTCGATGAAGTGTTCGTGAAAATAAATGCTGAGCGGCGTTACCTTTTGCGTGCGGTAGATCATGAAAGGGACGTTCAGGGTAAGCTGTCAGAACGAGGACTGATTGTTATTTTAGTTGTTTAGGTGATTTTTGGTAGTATCTATTGCTTAAAGTAGCTCAGCAAATGGTTACTTTGGCCTCTCTAAATGCTTCAAGACATAGCTTCAGTATCCCAAGCAACTGGTGTTGTCGTCGGCCCACGAAATGCCCAACCACCAATTACTGTCGACCCGTCCAGGCGTAAATTTGGAAGTGTGTCAAACAATCGCGGTAATACAACTTCCGAGATCAAACATCGCGACGCCCATGCGCCTGCGCAAAAATGCGGACCAGCCCCAAAAGCTATGGATGCGGATGCATCTTGTGTCACATCGAAATAATCGGGACGGTCGAAGTTTGCTTCATCGCGGTTTCCAGAACCGAACATCAAGAAAATACGATCGCCTGTGTTCAATGTCACACCATGCAATTCATAGTCCCGTGCCATCTGCCGAGGGCTCATCCCGATCGGAGATTGCCAGCGCGTATATTCCTCAAATGCCTGCATCCATGTCGCTTCGCCAGAGAGCACCAGAGCCAACTGATCTGGATGTGTGAGCAACGCCCAAACGATGCCTGCAATCACATCGCGCGGTTCATTTTGGCCACCGGAGATGGCAAGTTTAATATTAGCCTTGATCTGTTCCATCGACATTCCAGCCGCAAGCTGCACTGATAAGAGTGATGTATCAGGGCAATTGCGTAAAACTTCAGCCATCTCGTCAATATGCCGGTCTATAGAAGCGGTACAGTCATGACATCGCGCTTCGATCTGTTTATCGCCAGTGTAGTTTGCACAGCCATCGATCATACCCTGACTGGTGCGGTCAATTTCCTGCCAAGTCATATTGCGCAGCCCTGTCATCACCCGAAGAGCATCCCCACAAATTTGCCTAGCGATATTCACTAAATCCTCGCGCCCCTGTGGTTTGACATTTTCCAGAATAGGATCCGTGAACTCTTCAAATTCCGTCTTCCAGATATTTTTCACAGTCTTAGGAGAAACAGCTGGGAAGATGGTCTTTCGCTCTGCCATATGGTCTGGACCATCCTTGCGCATCATGTTTTGGCCCATTAACTGAACCATAAGCCCATCGGGTTGGTATGACGAAAAATATGTGATCTTCTTTTCAACATCAAAAATATCGTTGCGGCGCGTGATCAAAGTAGCCCCAAGCTGAGGTACAAAAGCGATTGGGGCATTTTGACGGAGCGTCTTGAGGTCTGGATACGGGTCCCGCCAAAAATCGTCTGGGCTAATATTGTAGACTGGGGGTTTCAAAATTTTGGCCTCACGAATCTATACGACGGACATAAAGTTTATAGAATAACAGACGTGCAATACTTTTGAAGCATCTGTCATATTGGGCTCTGACCCGCCTGTTAGCGGCCCCTTGCCCGAAGTTTCGCAGTTGTCCGTTTCCTAAAATGGGACCGTCAGATTAAACTAGGTTGAAGTGGGCAGGGTGTATTTATAGCGTCCCCGGATGACAAAGCACTCGCCATTTAGATAAATCGTGTCGCCGCTGTTCTCGCTGAGTGGCGCCAATTATTGAGCGCATAGATTCAGGCTGCGCCAGCAATCCGATGCGAGTTCTCATTCGTCTGACAGCACCCTGCTGGCAGCTATGCAGGCAAAGCGAACCTTGGATCTCCGTAAACATTAGACTGCATGAGGTCGCAACTTTTCTACCTCTGTCCGATATGGGGTAGCTCCAGCAGGTAGATCTGGCACAATGACAGCGTCTTGATAATGCAGTTGCTTTACGAGCACTGGAAGCAGTCGCTTATACGCTGCAAGGATTGATGGTTCTGGTCGCGGGACATCATGTTTGATCAATTCGTGTAGTTTTGGCAAGTTATAATAGGGGACCATTGTGAACATGTGGTGTTCTAAATGATAATTCATATTCAAGTAAATGAAGCGGCTAACAGGGTTCATCAACACGGTGCGCGTGTTCAGGCGGTGATCGGAAACGTTTTCGGCTAGACCGACATGCTGCAATAAACCCGTCAATACATGGTGCCATGCACCGTAAAGACGCGGAAAACCTATCAGCATAAGCGGCAAAAGAGAAGTCATCAAAACTGCCACCGCAATGGTGCAGCCATAAATAAAAAGCCAAATGCGAGCGACACGGAAGACCTTGGCGTGATCCTTTGCGGCAACATACGTGGCTTCTTCAGGATCAATTCGACCACTGGCGTGCAAGATCATGCGCTTGAAAGCGGTGTAGACATCAACGACCCCGACAAATGCCAAAGCGATGCGTGCCAAATCTGGTGGACGCATTGCAACGATTTCGGGATCACGCCCCACTATGATTGTATCTGTGTGATGGCGCACGTGGCTGGCCTGCCAGATTGCGGGGTTGCGCATTATCATAAAACTAGCGAGTTGATAGACTGCATTGTTCATCCAAGTGGTTTTGAACGCGGTCTTATGACCACATTCATGCCAACGCGAGTCCGCTGCAGACCCATAAAGAACACCATAAACCAACCAGAAAGGCACGGACCAAACCGATGGCCAAAGTGCGACCGCACATCCAGCACTTACAATCATCATACCGAGCCATATTGCTGTGTCGCGTATCGCAATCGTATCAGATTTTTGCATCAGGTTCCGAATGTTGTGTGGATCAACATCGGGACGGAACCACTTTGGATTGGCCGTTCCATTCTCGATCGCCAAACGCCCCGTATCGACGGAAAGTTGATAATTAGTGTTCATAAGAAAAGCGTAGCGACACGATCTGGCGTCGTCAATATGGGCTTAAAGCAGCGCTTCGCTGCAATTTGAATAAACGACTGTTTAGTCCAAGACCTGAAGCTGAGAGACGAAGCCAAGGGCCGTGGGCATTGAACCACGCACCTTCGACCTATTTTCAACGTTGCCTGGGCTAAGTTGGAGCAAGACGGTTTTGCTCGGAACGTGGTCGGTGGATCAACCGCAGGGTTACTGCGCCCAATCGCTACCGCTAAGCCACAGCAACGCGGGCTTGGGCCCTCGATCCATGGGCCACGCGTCTCAGACCTTGGTGCTTTATTATTAGCCTTGTAAATTCATTCGTCGTTAATTTTGCCTGGTAACGCCGCCTCTGCTCAAGCACCAAATTCAAGCTGAACCGAGCCGCTGCTCTTGAAGAGTGGCGCCAATTGTTGAGTGCATATATTCAAGGGGCACTAGCAATCTGACGCGAGTTCTCCTTCGCCTGACAGCAGCCTCTAAAGCTGAAATTTCTAGTGAAGTCTCAGTTCCCATTTGGAAGAGGTCAGTCGCGCTTATTGTTGGCTCCATCCGCCTAACGGCCAGTAGCTGGCGAAAACTTGCCCTATGATTTACTTGATTATGCTCTCTAGTTAAATTAACATGCTAGTATGGTTAGGAGTGGACAGCCACGCTAAAATTGAGGACAAAATGCCCGCGCATGTAGCCCGTTATTCAGTCCATGATATTCGTTTTCCAACCAGCCACTCTCTGGATGGATCAGATGCGATGAACAAGGCCCCTGACTATTCAGCGGCGTATGTTGTGCTGCATGTCGATGGCGGGGCCAATGGCCACGGCATGACCTTCACAATTGGCCGAGGCAATGAGATTTGCTGTGCCGCAATTGCGGCCGTTGCAGATCTTCTGGTCGGAAGAGAGATCGAAGGGTTGTTTGCTGACATGGGCGCCACGTGGAAGCTTATCACGGGTGATAGTCAGTTGCGTTGGACCGGCCCTGAAAAAGGTGTGATCCATCTCGCAGCGGCGGCGGTCATTAATGCGGTCTGGGACATGTACGGCAAGCACTTGGGCCAACCTGTTTGGCGATTGATCGCCGGGATGGCGCCTGATGAGATGGTTTCACTCGTTGACTGGCGTTATCTTTCTGATGCTTTGTCACCATCGGAAGCTATAGAGCGACTACAAGATCGCGCTTCTGGCAAAGAAGCTCGGATTCTCGAAATGGAAACCACAGGCTATCCTGCGTACACGACATCCGCTGGTTGGCTTGGCTATTCTGACGACAAGATCAGGTCTTTGATGCGAGCGGCATTAGCCGATGGTTGGACCCATTTTAAGATGAAGGTTGGCGGAAACCTTGAAGACGATTCTAGGCGCGCAGCGATTATTCGGAGCGAAATTGGGCCAGACCGGTTTCTTATGATGGATGCTAACCAGGTCTGGGGTGTGCAAGAAGCGATCACTAACATGGACAGATTGGCTGAGTTTGACCCATGGTGGATTGAAGAGCCGACTAGCCCCGATGATATTTTGGGCCACGCGCGAATTGCACGTGCAGTTGCACCGATCAAAGTAGCAACTGGAGAGCATTGCCACAATGCCGTGATGTTCAAACAGTTGATGCAGGCTAACGCTATCGACGTATGTCAGGTAGACAGTTGCCGACTGGCCGGGCCCAACGAGATCCTGGGCGTCATGCTGATGGCTGACAAATTTGACATCCCAGTTTGTCCACATGCAGGCGGGGTCGGGCTTTGCGAGCTAATTCAGCACATGAGCTTTGTGGATTACATCGCAGTATCAGGAAATCTGGAAAACCGGGTGCTCGAATATGTTGACCACCTGCATGATCATTTCCTCGATCCCGTGCGCACAAAAAACGGGTATTACCTCACGCCGCAAAAGCCGGGCTTCTCCGTCGAAATGAAGGCTGATAGCATCGAAAATTATACATTTCCGACAGGGAATGTATGGGCGAGCTAAGTCGGAGATGTATTGGTGCTGACAACCTAGTCCTTGGATGCCCTTCTCCATTTTTTGACCTTCTACCATCGATACTGTAGGCAGATAACCTAATCTAGAGCCTGGCTGGTTTCCTGATGAAATAATGTCGCCGAGCTGCAGAGCTCATGGCTCTTCTTTTGATGTTGTTAGCCACTTGTCATAGCCAAGCAATCGAGCTAACATTTTAGCATGTCAACAATTGAGATTTCAGTCCATTTGACGCCTTTATCTTCCTACAACGGCACCTTGTCGAGCCGTGTCTACCATAGCCTGAAGGACGCGATTTTATCACTGGCTTATGAGCCTGGGCAAATCATGCGCAAACAGGATATCTGCGAACAATTAGATATTTCTCGTAGTCCGGTATCTGAAGCGGTGACGCGGTTAGCGGCTGAAGGTCTGGTTGATGTTGTTCCGCAGGCAGGCACCTTTGTTGCTCGATTTTCGATGGCTGAAATTCGAGAAGGAGCATTCTTGCGCGAAGCGTTGGAAATCGCCGCCGTTGAGCTTGTTGCAAAAACTATTACTGATGATCAAGTTAAAATGCTCCAAAGAAATCTTTCGGTTCAACAAGCCTTTGTGGATGACCTAGACGTTCAGGGTTTCTACCAATTAGACAGCGAAATGCACAATTTGATATTAAGCTTTACCAATTACCGGCGCCTGGCGACGATGGCAGAAACAAGTTGGCTTCAAGTCAATAGAGCGCGGCAATTAATTCTGCCAAACCCACATCGAGTGGCCGAAACCCTCGCCGAGCATAAAGCCATCGTTTCAGCGCTGAAAGCGCGTGACCCAAAAGCGGCGCGACAGGCGACAAAGAAGCATTTGAGCCAATTGCTTTTGCACTTAGAAGCTATTGAGATTGATCGTCCAGATCTGTTTGACAAGAAATGACTCGCGCCAATCGCCCTCGCTATGCGGCTCGCCTCAACGCATTCAAGCAGCTTTCACCTGGATCAGATGTGAAAGACTGGATCGTGGCTGCTGGCCAAGTTGGGAGTTTAGGGGCGGCGGATTTGAATTTTCCTGATCATTTTGTCAAGCATGACGCTACCCAGATGGCAAATTTTTTGAGCGATGCTGAGCTTGCGCTGAACGGCGTTGCGATGCGGTACTATACTGACCCGGGATTCAAGCTAGGTGCTTTTACGCACCCCGATCTGTCCGTTCGCAAAGCGGCTCTCGATATTACCAAACAAGGCCTCGATGTTTGTGCCGCGATGGGTGGCAAGACGGTCACACTTTGGATGGGCCAAGACGGTTTCGACTATGCCTTTCAGATGGATTACGCCGCCGCATGGGATCGAACAATTGAAACCATTTCAGAGTTATGCGCCCATAATCTCGCCATAGATATTGCGATAGAGTACAAACCAAATGAACCGCGTGCCTACGCACTCATGCCCGATATAGGCACGACATTGCTGGCCTGTAAGGAAGTCAGTGCACCCAATCTCGGGGTCACTCTTGATTTCGCCCATGTACTCTACGCTGATGAAATGCCTGCTCATTCGGCCGCGCTGATCGGTCGACATTCGCGAATGATCGGGCTGCATTTGAATGACGGCTATGGCAAACGCGACGATGGACTGATGGTTGGGTCGGTTCACGCAATCCAAACAGTTGAGCTTTTGGTAGCCATGTTACGGATGAACCAGACCGACGTGATCTACTTTGACACCTTCCCTGATATGGGTGGCTTAAATCCAATAGAAGAGGCGCGTACCAACGTAGCATTGACTGACCGTTTGATGGATATTGCAGAGGTGCTTGCTGATGATGCAATGCTTGCGGATGCAATCGATAAACAAGACGCTGCCCAATCGCATCGCATAGTCGCAAAAGCGCTGTATGGCTCATGAGTCTTTTGGTTGTAGGCGCATTGCACTGGGATGTCGTAGTGAGGGCTCCTCGATTGCCTGAATTGGATGAAACTCTTCGTGGGCAAGAGGTTGCCTATCAATTTGGCGGCAAGGGCGGCAATCAGGCTATTGCGGCAGCCAAGGCAGGCGCGCCCGTGAATTTTGCTGGGCGCATTGGCGCTGACGCAGCTGGTAAGTCCATGCTCAAGCAATTGGAAACGGCAGGTGTCGATGTCAGCCAGCTTCAGCGGGGGCTAGGGTCATCAGGTATGAGTGTTGCGATTGCTACCGAAGGCGGAGACTACGGCGCGGTGATTGTATCGGCTGAAAATCATGCGTTTGATATGTCTGAGTTTAAAATTCCATCGAATTGCTCGATGGTGTTGTTGCAGAATGAAATGGCTCGAGGTGCTTTCGCTGCCTTTGGCAACGCGGCCCGTGCAAAGGGTGCTCAGGTACTTTGGAACGCCGCGCCGGCCAAAGAGATTCCAATCGCTGATTTTGCTTTGGTCGATACGCTTATAGTGAACCGGCTTGAAGCTGCGGACCTCATAGGCCATGAGCACAATGGGTTAAGTCCCGCGGCCACACTGGCAAAACTTGCTGAACTGGCGCCAGACGCGGAAATCATCCTCACGATGGGGGGCGACGGCGCGGCTTTTTCTGCACCAGGGAAGCCTTGTGAAGTGCAAAAAGCGTATCCGGTCGACGTGATATCAACGCATGGAGCCGGAGATGTTTTTGTTGGCACCTACGCTGCTAACAGACTACGCGGGCTATCCTTATCTGAAGCGGTGTCCGCAGGACAAAAGGCTGCTGCCAACCACGTCAGTCAAAGTCGATAGAATTTCTTCGCTGTACCACCAAAAACCCTATCCTGCGCAGCCTTGGACAGATCCGCTGTTAACGCGCGCGCAGCCGAATGCCAAGCGTCGTAGCTGGCCTCAAGGCGACAGACTGGCCAGTCGGACCCCCACATTAATCGCTCAGACCCAAAGACCTTCAGTAGATGCTCAACGTAGGGCTGCATTTTCTCAAGTGACCAACCATCGGACTCCGTGACCAGTCCGGAATATTTGCAGTACGCCGTGGTCTGGTCGGCTAGACGGCTCATTCCATCGGCCCAATGGGTAAAGCTGTCCACGGAATGGTTGCGGATCTGGGGTTTCATACAATGGTCAATGACGAACCGCATGTCGGAATATCGCGTGAAAAGCGTCAAAAAGTTCGCAAGATGTTGAGGGAAACCCAAAGCATCGAATGTTAAATCGCACTCGATGATCAATTCATAAGCCCATTGAATGTCGTCTCGTAGCATCCAGTCCGTGTCCGGTATGTCCTGGATCATCGGGCGGACGCCCAAAAATTTTGGGTGTTTGGCCAACCTGCGCAAATGATATGCGTGCTCTTGATTTTCGAAATCAATCCAGCCGACAACCCCGGCGATTCGAGGCGATGCATCTGCAATGCCCAACATATACTCAGTTTCTTCCACCGTCGCTGCGGCCTGAACAAGAACAGTTTGATCAATCCCAGCCGCCAACAGGTGAGGCTCCAAATCTCGCGGGCCGTACACCCTAGCGAGGATTTCATTGTCCATTGGCATCCAATCGTAGTCCCCACGTTTTGGATTCCAAAAGTGTTGATGGCTGTCAATTTTCACGTTCATGGTGCGTCGCCACGAAGCAGACCAGCATCTTTCAGGTCAGCCCACAATACAGCAGGAATATTTGCTTTTTCTGCAGCGATATTGCTATCCATCTCTGCTAGTCCTTGCCCGCCAGGAACCACAGATACAATGGAGGGATGGTGCAACGGAAACTGAAAGGCGGCATCGACCAGGCGCACGCCATGTCGCGTACAGATACTCTCGATCTCACCTACACGTTTTAGGATTTCATCTGGCGCGCGCTCGTAATTATAATATGCACCGGGCTTTGGACCCGTAGCCAAAACACCAGAATTATATGGCCCACCTATGATGACTCCGATCCCGCGTTTTTGACACAACGGTAGGAAACTCTGCAACGCTTCTTGCTCCAAAAGAGTATAGCGCCCGGCGAGCAGGAACAGGTCGAAATCCCCACGCTCCGCCAACCATTGGCATGGTTGCCATTCGTTTACGCCTGCGCCGAAGGCTTTGATCACGCCCTGATCCCGAAGGGACATTAGCGCATGATAGCCACCATCCATCAGTTCGGCCAACTTTGTGTTAAGCACCTCCTGAGAACCATGGTTTGCCAGATCTATGTCATGGGCAAAGAGAATATCAATTCGGTCAACGCCTATCCGTTCAAGACTGAACTCAACCGACCGCATCACCCCATCGTAGGTATAATCATAAACTTCGTTCCTTGCAGGGACATCAAACCACTTATCAAGTCCATCGCGTTTGTTCTGGGTAGTGGCCTTCAGCAAACGTCCGACTTTGGTTGAAAGGACGTAGCTGTCCCGGTCCTTGCCGTGCAGCAAAGGATTTAGCCGCGTTTCTGACAGACCGAGTCCGTATAGTGGTGCAGTGTCGTAATAACGCACGCCGGCATCCCAGGCACGGGTCAGAACTGCATGCGCCTCTTCATCGCTGATGGCGCGATACAAATTGCCTAGCGGAGCCATGCCCATGCCGAGCTTTGTGAATTTCAGGCCTCCATTTCCTAATCGGTCCCAGTGTTTAGTTTGCAATGTCATTTGCGTGTTCCTCCAACTGACATGCTAGTATGAATAATACTGGACTGCACCTACAAAATTCTGCATCATGGGAGAAATTATAGGGGGCATACATGCAGCGTTTTGAGACCGTCTTTGGAACACAAAAGCCAGTGATTGCGATGGTGCATCTAGGCGCACTTCCAGGGACACCGTTGCACGACAAAGAACGTGGTCTGGTAGGGTTGGTCGAGGCCGCAAGAGCTGACCTCACTGCACTTCAGTCAGCTGGAGTGGATGCTATCATGTTTGGTAATGAAAATGACCGCCCTTATGAATTTTCTGTCGACACCGCCAGTACTGCCACAATGGCCTATGTGATTGGGCAACTTCGCGATCAGATTACCGTGCCATTTGGCGTAAATGTCCTTTGGGATCCACGCAGCACTATTGCGCTGGCGGCAGCAACCGGTGCTGCCTTTTGCCGGGAGATATTTACGGGGACCTACGCAAGTGACATGGGATATTGGGCACCGGATGCAGGCAGTGCAATGAGATATCGCAAGCAGTTGGGACGCGATGATCTTTTCATGCTTTACAATGTAAGCGCAGAGTTTGCTGATAGTCTTGATCGGCGTCCCTTACCAGATAGAGCTCGTTCAGCTGTTTTTTCCTCCGTTCCTGATGCAGTTCTTGTCTCGGGCCAAATCACCGGTGAGGCTGCAAGGATGGAAGATCTTGAAGCCGTTAAGGTGGTGCTGCCAGATATACCAGTTTTGGCAAATACCGGGGTCAAACACGACACCGTGGCCGAGGTTATGCGAGTGGCGAATGGATGTATCGTTGGGTCGTCACTTAAAGTTGATGGCGATACCTGGAACGCGGTCGATCCGGACCGCGCTCGAGACTTTATGGACCGCGCAAAGGCTGCCCGATGATTGCGGATAAATTAAAGGCATTGATGCAGATTCCAGGCCTCTCTGGCCACGAGCACCGGGTTGCCGCCGCGATATCGAAAAGAATGCCAATCACCTGTGAAACAGACACACTAGGCAATCTGATAGCAACATTCCCCGGCAGCAATCCGTCTGTGATGTTGTTTACGCATATGGATCAGCTTGGTTTTATTGTCCGCAAGATTGAAGATGATGGATTGATCCGCATACACCGGATGGGAGGAGTGCCGGAACGCGCGCTTGCGTCCCAGTCAGTTGTTCTCAGTACAGCCGACGGGCGCGATATTCCCGGTATAATCGCCAACAAAAGCCATCATGCAACGCAACTGGATGAGAAATACAAAGTTGTGCGTGCCGCCGATCTTTACATAGACACAGGCCACAGCACCAAAGCAGCGGTTGAGAAAGCGGGTATTTCAATTGGAACACCCGTTACTTATGCGCCCAATTTCGTTGAGCTTGCTGAGGGGCGGATCGCAGGTACTTCTGTGGATGATCGCGCTGGGTGTGCAGTACTTCTTGACGTAGCAAACAGTCTTACAAGGCGGGACGGCGGACCGACAGTTCACATCGTCTTTTCCACACAAGAAGAGTTCAATCTTCGCGGTGCCTTGAGCGCCGCTCAGGCTTTAAAACCTGATATCGCCATCCAAATTGACTTGATGCTAGCAAGTGATACACCGGATGCAGCTGACTTAGGAGAGATGTATCTCGGCTGTGGTCCAGGCATGAGCATGTACAGTTTTCACGGACGCGGAACGCTGAATGGGGTACTGCCACATCCTGCGTTGGTATCCCTGTTTGAAAATGCGGCAAAGGACGCAGGAGTACGATTGCAAAGATCTGCACAGGTTGGCGTTTTGACAGACCTTAGTTATGTTCAGCATGTCGGAAAAGGTGTTGCCGCCATCGATTTAGGGTTTCCCATGCGTTATAGTCATTCTTCGCTTGAGGTTTGCCAGCTAAGTGATCTGGAAGACTTGACCGCTTTACTGGTCGCAGGGCTTGCGCGCATCGGTCCAGACTTTTTATTAAAGCGTTGGGTATGAGCTACACTCTTGGAATCGACATCGGCACGTTTGAGACTAAAGGCGTTTTGGTCGATGCTGCAGGCGTTGTAATCGCAACAGCGCACAACAGGCATGAGATGATTGTTCCGCAGCCCGGCTGGGCTGAACATAGGCCTCTAGAAGATTGGTGGGGCGATTTTGTTAAAGTCACGAAAGAACTGATTGCCTATGCTGGCTGCGCATCGGAAGAGATCAAGGCTGTTGCGTGCTCAGCCATTGGCCCTTGCATGTTGCCTGTGGACGCAAACGACGCCCCATTGATGAACGGGGTGCTTTACGGCGTCGATACCCGCGCGATGTCTCAAGTTGAGGCTCTGAAGGCACGCATCGGGGAAGATCTCATCCTAGAGCGTTGCGGCAATGCGCTGACCTCTCAGTCCGTTGGACCAAAAATCCTATGGCTAAAGGAACAACGGCCGGACCTCTATGCTAAGACAGCCAAAATCCTTACTTCCACCAGCTTTCTAGTACAACGCTTGACCGGTGAGTACGTAATCGACCATTACACGGCGGCAAATTTTTCGCCCATCTACGACGTAGGTACGCAGGATTGGTGCTTTGATCTAGGGCCTGAGATCGCAACGCCAGAAATGCTACCACGTCTTTTGTGGTCGTCAGAGATCGCGGGCCACGTTACCGCAGAAGCGGCAGAGGCGACTGGGTTGGCTATAGGCACGCCCGTAACAGCAGGCACCATTGACGCCGCTGCAGAGGCCCTGAGTGTTGGTGTGAAATCACCTGGCGATATGATGATGATGTATGGTTCGACTATCTTTATCATTACCCTTACGCAGGATCGGGTTCGCGATGGTCAGCTTTGGTATGCGCCTTGGCTTTTTCCTGGGCAACATGCTTCGATGGCGGGGTTGGCAACCTCTGGAACGCTGACACACTGGTTTCGCGATCAGTTCGCACGCGATTTGCCACGTGAATCGGCCTTTACTACGCTCGCGTCAGAGGCAGACAAAGTCCCGCCAGGTTCTGAAGGGTTGCTGTTCCTGCCTTACTTTTCTGGCGAGCGCACACCTATCCATGATCCACAAGCCAAGGGCGCTTTCTTTGGATTGAACCTTACACACACAAGGGGAAATATGTACCGGGCTTTGATCGAGGGCATTGCGTTTGGGACCGCTCATGTAGTGGAAACTTATCGCAAAGCTGGAGTTGGGCTGGAACATATTCTTGCTGTGGGAGGGGGCACAAAAAATCTACTTTGGATGCAGGCAATATCTGATACGTCGCAGGTTGATCAGTTTGTCTGCGAAAAAACTGTTGGTGCAAGCTATGGCGATGCGTTTCTAGCTCGGGTGGCCTTGGGCGAGGCAAAACTTGCGGACATCAGACACTGGAATCCGATCGCCACACAGATTACCGCGGCACAAGACCCTGCCTACGAGAAAAACTATGCGTTGTTCCGCAGGCTCTATGAACAAACCAAGGATATTGCAAAGGAGCTTTCATCTTAAAGTTACAAAATGATATGCAGTCAGCTCTAGCAGAGCTTCGCACAGTTGCCGAGGGGATCGACCCTTTGCAAGTCGAAACTGCTTGTCAGATGATCGCCGACGCAGGACGCATCATGCTTTACGGTTGTGGGCGGGAGGGCTTACAAATTCAGGGGTTTGCCATGCGGCTCCATCATTTGGGCAAGCTAGTGTCTATGCAGGGTGATATGGCAGCCCCTCCGATGATGCCAGGCGATTTGTTCATTGTCTCGGCGGGTCCGGGGTCGCTGGCCACTGTCTCCGCCTTGATCGGTCAGGCAAAGGCAGGCGGAGCCTCAATTTTGTTTCTTACCGCCCAAGCGCAGTCACAGACCGCAAAAATTGTCGATCACACAATCCTTGTGACCGCGCAAACCATGGCTAACGATCAGAAAAAAGATGCATCAACGTTGCCTATGGGGTCGCTTTACGAAGGGGCGCTGTTTGTCTTGTTCGAGGCTATGATACTGAAGCTTATTGTGGACTTAGACGAAGCGCCGGGAAGTATCCGGGCGCGGCATACGAACATGGAGTGAGAATTTCACGCTTAGAGTCATTCAAATTGAAAGACTAGAAAATGAAACAAGTTTATCTTTTGGCTAGTGGCGATTTGCGAGAAAGTGCAAATCAAACGTGTTGGCCGGCACAGGCTGATATGGAAGACGCCCTGAGGATGGCATTAAGCAACACTGGGGCTGAAATTATCCGCGCCCATGAGTTCAATCCTGACCGGGGGCACGGCTTTATTGCATCACAGCGTGAAGGCATGGATGTTTTCCGTGACCTGCCAACTGATGCCGCGATCATTGTCGCGCAATCGGCCTGGCAATATTCGCACCATGTGCTGCCAGGGCTAATCCATCACAATGGCCCGATCCTGACTGTGGCAAACTGGTCAGGCCAATGGCCAGGACTGGTTGGAATGTTGAACCTCAATGGATCATTGACCAAATCAGGCGTGCCATACGCGACGCTGTGGAGTGAAGATTTCACAGATGACGTCTTTTTGGACGGGCTGCGCAAATGGCTCTTAACCGGCGCCCTGCAACATCAGGTGAACCATGTAAGGGACGATTTCGAAGTCCCTCACTATCTAGTAAATGTCGCGCAGAGTGTTGCCGAAAAAATCCGACGCGACAAGTTGATCTTGGGCGTATTTGATGAAGGTTGTATGGGGATGTTCAATGCGATTATCCCAGATCATCTTCTTCATCCCACGGGCGTATTCAAAGAACGCCTGTCGCAATCGGCTCTTTACTACGAGACGACTCAAGTATCTGAACACGAGGGCAGAGACGTGCTGGAGTGGTTGGAGGCGCGTGGTATGCAATTTGAGTTTGGCGAGAATGAAGCTACCGAACTCACCCGCAATCAGGTGGTATGGCAAGGGCGCATGTATGTAGCCGCTGTGCGGATGGCGGATAAGTTTTGTTGTGATGCTATCGGTATCCAATACCAACAGGGCCTCAAGGATTTGCTACCCGCTTCAGACCTTGTTGAAGGGCTCTTAAATAATTCAGATCGCCCGCCGATCCTTGATACAGAGGGGCGGGAAATCAAACCGGGCCAACCAATCATTCACTTCAATGAAGTGGATGAATGTTCAGGACTGGACGCGCTTTTGACCAACCGTGTGCAGGCAGCCCTGGGCTTACCTGTTGAAACAACTCTGCATGACGTGAGGTGGGGGGACGAAGACCGCGATGGCGATGCCGGTTTTGTTTGGGTCTTCGAGATTTCTGGCGCGACCCCGCCAGCGCATCATGTCAATGGTTTCGCAGGCTCAGTAGGGTACCGCCAACCACCGATGTATTTTCGGCTGGGCGGATCCACACTTGCAGGCGTTGCCAAGCCAGGCTCTATCGTCTGGTCGCGGATCTTCATAGAAGGTGACGCCCTGCACATGGACATTGGCACCGGTCAGGCGTTGGCCCTTTCAAAGCGTGAGACGCAGCGCCGCCTTGATGCCACGACACCGCAATGGCCAATCATGCACGCGAAATTGGACGGGATTGATAGGGACAAATTGATGGCCCGCCATAAGGCCAATCATGTGAATGTAGTCTATGCAAACAATGCTAAATCCGCACTTGATGCGGCTCTTTGCCGAGCAGCACTCGCGCGGGCGCTGGGGATCAAGGTACATCTATGTGGGATTTAGGCTTACTTCACAGCACCTGCGGCCATTCCTTTGATGATAAAGCGTTCTAATGCAATGCCAATGACGATCAACGGTAAGATCGCGGCGAAACTGAGCGCAGCCATAGACCACCAACTTATGCCCTGACTGCCGGTTTGGCTGGCCACCATCACTGGCAATGTTTTGGCATCGCTTGACGTCAACAGGGCTGCAAAGAAGTATTCGTTCCAGGTCAGAACCAAAGATAGAATGAAAGCTGCGACCATGCCAGGAAGCGCAATTGGCAAAATGATCGTCAAGAATGCGCCCCAAATCGACAAACCATCGACGAGAGCGGCTTCTTCCAACTCAGAGGGGATTGAACTGAATTGATCGCGCATGATCCAGATGACAATTGGCAAGACTGTCAAAGTATATAGCAGGATCAAACCAATCCGCGTGTCCAACATGGCAAGAGCTTTGTAGAGAACGAGAAAGGGCAAGGCCAAAACCACTGGTGGCAGTATTAATTGGCTGAGAAAGAAAAAAGAGATGTCTGAATTTCGCATGAACCCAAACTTATAATTGAAACGCGATAGGCCGTAAGCGGCGCAACTGCCCAAACCAACGGCGATCACCGAAGCCGATACAGCAATAATGACAGAATTCCAAAACCGTTTCAGGAACTCGGCCCGCACGGTGCTCTCATTGCCGATGGTATCAGGTGAAAGCCCAAGTGACCGCCAACCCAACCATCTCGGGGTATAGTCCCAGTAGGGGACGATGTTCCCTTTCATCACGTCGGGGGCCATCTTGAAGCTGGTGGTGATGGTCCAGTAGATTGGAAAAAGAGCAATCAATGCCCACAGGATTAGGATCCCATAGATTACTGCCCGCCCGGTAAAGCGCTTGGCTTTAAAGGCGCGATCTGCATTGCTGTCGCGGAAAATCTGATCTGACATCTTAGTACCTCGGTCGCATCCAGCGGTCTGCCCCCTTGATCAGTATTGTCATCGCAATAACGATCACCACCAAATAAAACATTGCGAGCATTGTTCCGTATCCGACATTTGACCGATCTCGGTATTCGCGGAAAATGAAGGATGTGACGCTATCGGTTGCGCCGCCCGGTCCGCCGGAGGTTATATTGATAATAATATCCGCAAGCTTTAATTTGAAAATAATACGGATCAGGATAGCGGTGATCGACACTGGCAGCATAAGCGGGAATGTCACTTCCCAGAACCGTGTCCAAGCGCTGGCGCCATCCACTTCGGCGGCCTCATGCAATTCTTTGGGAATGGCCTGGAGCCCGGCAAGGATCATGATCATCATAAATGGTATGTATGTCCACGCATCCATGAGCATGATCATTAAACGAGCAATTTCGGGTGAAGAAAAGAATGACGGGTTCTCCACGCCCATTTCGCGTAGTATTCGTGCGATCGGGCCAAATCGATTTTCCAACATCGACTTGCCAATCATCCATGAAACAGCAACCGGCGACAGCATCAGAGGTAACAAAAACGCGACCCGGAAGAATTTACGGCCTTTAATCTGAGTATTCAGTAATAGAGCAAGAGCAAAGGCAACAGCATACTCTACGATGATGGCAAGCGAATACCAGACCATGTTGCGCATTGCGTTCCAATAGAATGGGTCAGCCCACATTTGTCGAATATTGTTCCAGCCGTTGAATTGCCTGCCATTAGGTGACGCGAGGTTCCAATCTGAGAACGCTATAATCAACCCAAATAGCAGTGGAAAAACCACCATCGAAACAACAAAAAGCGCGGCAGGCAATACAAAAAGGGTACGTTTCCCATGTTCGCCACGTGCAATGACCTGACCCGCGCAAAGGCAAATTCCCCAGAAAATATAGGCATAAAGGGTTGGCCGCCATGTTTCGAACCCAAGGTCGATCCATCCGTTTTGATCGGCAGTTTGTAATCCTGCAACAAAGAACATCAGCGCGGCAGATCCCAAAACTATAAGCTTGCCAAAACGTCTTTGCTGGTCAGAGATATTGTCTGCGGTTACGACGTGAAGCAGATCGCCTGCGGTATTCATGGGGATGTGACCTCAGGTTAGGAAGAAAGTGTCAGACCGCCGGATGTCCCAGCGGTCTGAACGTTTTGGTCAAAGCCCAAGTGAAGCTTTGTAAAGCGCGATCTGGCTGTCCCGGCCAATCTGATCTGTGATCTTTTCCCAAGCGGCGGCGATGGCATCGCCGATTTCCTGAGCAGATCCGTATTGACCAGCATAACCCTTCGCCAATTCATCTTCGGCAACTGAGTAGTACTGAAAAATACCTGGGATACGCGGTTCGATAGCAGCATTCTCGTGATTGTAGCTGTCTGCATTCGAGCCGAGGTAGTCTTCGATATAGGCGCGATCGTATCCTGCTGCCTCCCATTCATCGTACTGGAAGTGCGAGTTCCGGTAAGGTTGGAAACCGGATGGATAGGCTGACATCCAAAGCGAAATGTCTTTCCCGCCCAGATGCGCTGCTGCGCTCCATGCCGCTTTTTGTTTTTTCTCGTTACCCTGAACGTTCTTGGTGACGTAAACACCCCAGCCGAGGTAGGCCATGTTAGGTGCTTCATTGTAGGTGTTTTCCCAAGCGCCGCTTTGGCTGTTGTAAACGCGATCAGAACCGGGGTTGATCCCAAAGCCAACAACATCGCCGACCACAGATGTGTCTGAGGTGCGTGCGTTTGAACCGATGTCGCCCCACCACATCAACATAGAACCAGTACCAGCAAGAAACTGCTGGAAGCCCGTTGTGCCTGGATCAGCGTTGATTTGGTCAGCAGGATAAGCACCCGCTTCTATGAGATCAAGAACGTCTTGAATCGCTTGCACCCAAGCCGGGTTGTTGACCCGTGGCTTCATAGTTTCTGGGTCAAACAACCATGCCGGATCTGATGGGTGTTTGGCATAAGCCGCCGCGCGGTTTTCTAAGAAGTAGAAGCCGAAACCACCCCAGCCTTTGAGCGGATCAAGATAACCATGGGCAGGCAGCCCTGTGAGTGGGTCTTCTTTGCCGATCAACTCTTTGGAAGCGGCGTTTACCTCTTGCCACGTCTTGGGCACAGATGCGCCACCAATTGCGCCGGCGCCAAAATAGTCGGTCCTATAGCAGAATGTGTGACAATCGCCGTCGATGGTGACACGGTATTTCTTACCATCCCAGGTCCCAACTGGTGCCTGCAAGTAGCTCACAAGATCGTCAGCTTCGATCTGCTCCTCGACCCAGGCTGGCATTTCATCGAGTAGGCCTTTTCCAGCTGTGTCACCTTCAAAAGGGGCACCCATTTCGATCAAATCGAAGTCAACTGTGCCTGTGGCAATCGCTTGTTGCAGGCGTGGATTGTAGTCTGCTTGTGCGAGATCTACCCAATTGATCTTAGCGCCCGTGTAAGCCTCCCAAGGCTTTAGGAACCCGCGGAAAAGGAAGTTGTGAAGGTTTTGATTATTCAATCCCATAAAGGTCAGCTCAACCCCCTCAAATTCACCTTCAGCCACACGTTCTTTCGTTGGCCCAAGGCAAAGGTCACCAACTTTTTGCCAGTCTGCGTCAGTTGGTGAACCGGCGCCAACACCCGGAATTTTCAAAATCTCTGCGCGCACTGCAGAGTGACCGCCGGCGGCAACTTGTTTAGGGAATATGCCCCCCATCGCGGCAATTGCGCCAACGCTTGCAGCGCCTTGTAGCATTTTCCGCCGGCTCATTTGCTTGTGCATAATGGCGTTATAGTGTTCAACTTTCATTTAAGTTTCTCCCTTTCAGTAAAACGTCGTCCTTCTTAGAATCGGCCATTGTTAACTGCGTTTCGTATGTTCGGTGACGATACGCCAAAGGCATCAATGGCAGTCGTGTAATATTGTTATACTTAAATAGGTTCGTTCTAAAATTGGCATCTGTCAAGTAACTAACATGCTAGTAATGCCAGAACTGGACAAAAGTCATACCTTAAGATAGGCAGATCATAAAGCGATAACAAAATTTCGGGGTGGCAATGGCAGATGTTTCGGTAAGAAGATTATTCAAAAGGTACGGTGAAACAGCTGTTATTCATGGTATTGACGTGGATATTGCCGATGGAGAGTTCGTGGTGCTTGTGGGTCCGTCAGGGTGCGGTAAATCCACCCTTTTGCGAATGATTGCTGGGCTAGAAGAAATCACATCAGGCGACGTCAATATCGGGAATCAAAGAGTAAACAACCTTTCGCCAAGCCAACGTGACATAGCAATGGTGTTTCAGTCTTACGCGCTCTACCCGCACAAAACGGTCGAAGCCAACATGGGTTTTTCTTTGAAATTGCGAAAGATGAACAAGGCTGAGGTGAAACGCCAGGTTGCGGATGCAGCTGAAATACTTGGCCTAACACCTTATCTCGCACGCTATCCTCGCGCGCTTTCTGGGGGACAGCGGCAAAGGGTGGCGATGGGTAGGGCTATTGTACGAAATCCAAAGGTTTTCCTTTTTGACGAACCCTTGTCCAACCTTGATGCTAAGCTGCGTGTGCAAATGCGTGCAGAAATCCGAGAGCTGCATCAACGCCTGCAAACGACAACCATTTATGTTACTCACGATCAGATTGAAGCCATGACCATGGCTGACAAAATCGTAGTTCTGAACGGCGGTCATGTGGAACAAGTCGGCAGTCCGTTGGACCTCTATGACCGTCCCAAAAATAGGTTTGTCGCCAGCTTTATCGGCTCTCCCTCCATGAACCTCCTTAACGGTGAGGTAACTGCATTAAAAGGCGGGTTCGCAACGATTATGTTAGCCGGTTCAACATTAGATATTCCAGAGTCCAAGGAGCTCGCTGTTGGAAAAAGGATCAGTTTAGGTATCCGGCCTGAACACCTCAAACTGTCAGATGTTGGACTGCGAGCAAAGGCACGAGTAGTTGAGCCGACGGGCTCTGAAATTCATGGAATTTTTCAGTATCAAGATCAAGAAATTACAGCCGTTTTCCGAGAGCGCCATGCGCTGGCACCTGGCGACGAAGTATTTCTCGAAATTCAGCCAGATAAAGTGCATATATTTGATAAGGAAAGTGGCGAAAGGCTCGAGTGACGTCTGACTTTTGTTAGTTTCAAGCAATTTAGTCGGGGGGTAAGGTTTAGACAATCAATGAGAGGTATTGAACATGCTAAAAGGGATTGATTCCAAATTGAACGCTGATGTGCTGCATTGCTTGCGCTCCATGGGCCATGGAGATGCACTGGTGATTTGCGATACAAACTTTCCGGCAGAAAGTGTAGCGCGGCATACGGGTCTTGGCACCCTCTTGCGTATGGAGAACCTGACATGCGGCGAGGCAATAGGCTCCATCCTTTCAGTTCTGCCATTGGATACCTTTGTGGATGATTTTGCGATGCGCATGGAGGTTGTTGGCGCCCCAGATAAACTACCAGCGACCCAACAAGAAGTGCAAGATCAGATCAACCTCGCTGAAGGGAAACCTCGCCCAATGATAAGCGTTGAGCGGTTCGCTTTTTACGATCTGGCACGGAAGTGCTATGCGGTAATTCAAACGGGCGAACGCCGGTTTTATGGCTGCTTTATCCTGCGTAAAGGCGTTGTTGGGCCAGACGAATGACCCTTGATGTCGTTGTTCTAGGGGTTTTTGTCGCTGACACGGCATATCGAGCCCAACGTCAGCCACGGATGGGTGAAACTATCCTTGGGCAGTCCTTTGTACTCGGTCCGGGTGGCAAAGGATCTAATCAATCCGTCGCTGCTGGAATGGCTGGCGCTTCGGTAGGGTTCATCACGAAACTTGGTAAGGACCCATTTGCCGATATGGCATTGGCAACCTGGAAAAAAGCGGGTGTGACGTCTCTGGCTACGCAGCATGCCGACGACTACACAGGTGCCGCCTACATCTTTGTTGATGAAAACACCGGGGATAATGCCATTATTGTCTGTCCAGGAGCGGCCGCAACAATCAGTCGTGCAGATATAGACAGTCATGCCGAAGTCATCAAGCAGTGCAAAGTCTTAATGACTCAACTTGAACAACCAATTGATGCCGCTGAATACGCCTTGGCCTGCGCTCGAAAAGCTGGTGCAACTACAATCCTCAATCCAGCACCGGCTGCAGAGCTACCTGCCTCCATGGTTGCTCTGTGCGATTTCGTGACCCCAAATGAAACCGAAGCAGAGGCAATCACCGGAATCACAGTCAATTCACCAAAAGATGCGGTTGCTGCAGCCGAAGCATTGCTCGCCAAAGGTGCAGGTGGAGCCATAATTACGCTCGGTGAGAATGGCTGCCTTTATCACGACGGAAGCAACTCAGTGCACGTGCCTGCAATCAACGCAGGCCCGGTGGTTGAGACGACTGGTGCGGGCGATGCTTTCAATGGTGGTTTTGCAGCTGCCATTGCTGAAGGGCGCTCACCACTTGAGGCGATCCGTTTTGGCACAGCGACCGCGGCTATTTCTGTAACTCGACCGGGTACAGCACCCTCCATGCCTACCCGGAAAGAAATTGAATCGCTATTACGAAATTAGATCCCCAAAGGTTTGATGAGCTTTCCTATTCGTAGAATTGCCAGAGCAAAATTACTTGAGGTGGGCATCTCGACCACTCAGCATCCTTGAATGACAAAGCTCAGCCCATTTTGTGACTATAAAACAAGCCCAGAGATTATTTGGCTTGCTGCAATTCTGTGTGATTGGTTCCCACTTTAGCTTCGTAATGCAAAGCCATAATGAAGTTAACAATGCCGCTGCTTTTGATGAGTGGCGCCAATTATTAGGCGCATAGCTTCAAGCTCCGCCTGCAATCCGATGCGGGATTTTATTTGTCTGACAAAACTTTTGCTATTGTTCTGGAGCAAACCGTTCGTTTACTTTGCGCTGATGTAGATAAAAGGTAACAATTTGGATAACTAGCAAGCCATTCTGGCCAAGACCCAAGTGTGCTTGGTGGCTAAATGAGCTAGAATGGTTAAGGGACCATTCGCCTCAACAACAAGGAAAATAAATTATGTTTGGAAAGATTGACGGTACCGGATATGAAATCCTCGACCCAATTTTTGCAGATTGTATAATAAGTCATGCAAAGATTGAGCGCCTTTGGTCTGGCGGGCGTTGGGTTGAAGGGCCTGCATATTTTCCCGCAGGTCGATATTGCATCTGGTCAGACATTCCCAACAATCGCATTATGCGCTGGGATGAAACAGATGGAACCGTTTCTGTATTCCGCGATCCTTCAAACAACGCTAATGGACATACCATCGATCAGCAGGGGAGATTGATTTCTTGCGAACATTTATCACGCCGTGTTAGCCGAACGGAATTTGATGGCACCTTGAAAGTCATTGCAGATAGCTATCGGGGCGCCCGTCTCAACTAACCAAACGATGTTGTTGTTAAATCTGATGGTTCAATTTGGTTCACAGACCCTAACTATGGTATAATAATAGACTACCAGGGTTGCCGTGCAGAAAGTCAGATTGGGACCTGCAATGTGTATCGTTGGGATCCAGAAACGCAAAAAATTGAGGTAATGGCCACCGACTATATCAAGCCAAATGGACTAGCCTTTTCTCCCGACGAAACAGCATTATACATTACGGATACAGGTGGAACCCATAAACCAAATGGCCCCCGGCACATGCGTCGCCATACGATAGATTCAGATGGCAAAACGCTTGGTATAGGAGAAATTTTTGCAACTTCTACAGCGGGATATTTTGACGGCTTTCGAATTGACACTGGCAATCGTATCTGGAGCAGTGCTATGGATGGAGTCCATTGCTACAATAGCGCCGGCTGTTTAATTGGTAAAATTTTAATCCCAGAGATAGTATCAAATGTTTGTTTTGGGGGATTAAAGGGAAACAGGCTTTTCATTACTGCAACATCCTCTGTTTATGCAGTATATTTGAACGTAAACGGATGCCGTCTACAATGATACTTAATTTTATCTATCTGAAGGTTCCCATGTTATGATTTAAGCCGCTGCATCAGACGCTCTATAATTTTCGCAGTAACCTCTTCGCCCCTATCAGTTGATGAGTTAAATGCAGATTTAGTGTACCAAGTATTATTTTCTGATACGCGAGCTATTTCGACTCCTTTTGGGGCAAGGGCCATTAAGAGCGAAGTTTCTCCCTCTCCGGCATGATCAAAAATATAATTTTTGATAATCGCCGCATCCATTAATGGATATAATTTTATCTAATTAAACGGGTCGTTGCCTGACTGATGTTAAGTAGAATAATCATTCACATCTTGCGCGCCCCACCAACCCTCGCCGTTGGTGCGTTCTAAGAACTTAAAAAGTGCCTGCCTTGCACCAATTTTAAAAGCTAAGTCAGTTGGCATGCCTGCTGAAAGGTTTTCTGTTTGGTGGTGTATGACCCCGTGTATATTTCGGAAGCCTATTCTCAGCAGGCCGGTAAATATTTGCTCGGCTAAAGGAGCAAGTACTGATGCCTTAACATGCAAGGTGCCACTGCTTTCAGGGGCAGCCACTGCATAACTGGCGGCTCCATAGCTAAATGGTGGAAGAATGACCACTTCCATCTGGCGCTCTAACCTATCCAAGCTCTTGGTCACAGCAAGGGTGTCCATGCCCACGGCCATATGCTCACCGTGATATTCCATCACCCCTATAGGGAGTACAACTGGTGTATGTTTGGTGATCGCTTCTTTAATTTGGTACGAGTAAGCAGTCAGCCAAAAAAACCTCAGGGGCCCGTCACGCTTTTGGAAGTAACTAATCTGGCTTGTTTGCGCTCGCTCAGCAGATCGAAGGTGGGCCTTCGCGGGCCGCGGGCAATGTTTTTGAGAAACGTTTTGTTGTGAATAGATACGAATAGCAGTTTCATTCTGGTGTCTTAGAACTCACTTCTCAAGGCCTGGCCAATGCGATTCTTTACGGCACCGAAAATCTGGCCGGGTTGGCCAATCAAGAGGGTTTGCTGATCATCGGAGGCGTCGATAATCCGGTGCGAGATGGACTCGTACTTATTGTAGTGGACGGCTTAAGCTCGCCTGACCTGGTCACCGCTTTGCGCAGCCGGGGCATTCGTACTCACACGCTCAAAGCGGACCATTATTCTGGCAACATCCTTGAGCCACGGGGTCTTTCTGACGCCGTGCGCGTCTCAATGTGCCACTATAACAGCCTAGATGAAGTCAAAACGTTTCTTGCAGCTATGCGCGAGATTTTGGGTGGATAACCTCGAATAGCCGAGACCTGTACCTACCTATCCGCAACGAAGAGGTTACAAAGTCGTTCTGCAAGTGTCAGGCAATTGCGCTTACAAAACCTCCTTTTGAGGCATGTAATAATACCATTAATTTCCTCATCTATATAAAGCCTTGAAAATAACATACCTTTATCTTATGTTGAGGATAAAATATGTATTTTGATGGGCTAGCTTCATGGCGGGACGAAATTCAATCCGATTCGGAGACTACATTCAGGCAATGTATGTGGACATGCAAAAGGTTCCATTTCAAGAACTAATGCCCGAACCTTTGTTTGATCGGCATGGCAATGAATTCCCACAACCAGTGCCAAAAATGAAATTAGGTGGTGGTGATGTGGTCAAGATTCTGCAACCTTATCTATCAACACGATTTATTGATCAAGCACGCGCAGTAGTGCCTTTGGCGATTTACTTGGCTTTATTTCAGTACATGGTGCTTAAGACCCCAGTAATGGACGCTAGTATAATTGCGGGTGGCCTATTTGCGGTCATGATTGGCCTAATGATGTTCATGGAAGGTTTGAAGCTTGGATTAATGCCTTTTGGTGAAGTGATCGGCAATACTTTGCCACGAAAGCTTCCTTTAGCAGGCGTTTTGCTGATTGCATTTTTGTTAGGTATCGGCGTGACCTTTGCGGAACCTGCAATCGGAGCACTACAAGTGGCGGGTTCTATCGTTGATCCAGCGAAGGCGCCCTATCTTTTTACACTATTGAATGATCGATCCGGAGCGACAGTATTGTTGGTTGGCCTAGGGGTTGGCTTGGCAGCTGTTCTAGGAACCGTACGCTTTCTTCGTGGGTGGAGTTTAAAACCACTTATTTTTATGAGTGTGACGCCAACCTTGATACTGAGTGCCATAGCTTTTATGGACCCTGAGTTAACAAAAATTGTGGGATTAGCTTGGGACTGTGGGGCGGTAACTACTGGCCCTGTTACCGTACCGCTGGTTTTAGCGCTTGGAATTGGGGTTGCCTCCGCTGCTGGTAAGGGAGCTGACTCATCCCTGTCTGGATTTGGGATCGTTACACTCGCCTCTGTGTTTCCGATACTGGGAGTGTTGTGCCTAAGTTTCTACACAGCTTATACCGTTCCAGTCGATACGATAATAATGCGGGCAGCTGAAATTAAAATGGCAGCGGAGTTAGCAGCAAACCAACCGCGATGGTTTGAAGTAACTCCATGGACTGAGGTTATTCTAGGGGTTAGGGCGATCATTCCATTAGTGATATTTTTAGCTATTGTCCTGCTTGTAGTACTTCGGGAGAAAATGAAAAACGCCTTCATAACATACTATGGTATAGTGCTTGCTGTTGCTGGAATGTGCGTATTTAATGTCGGACTGACTTACGGTCTTGCAAAATTGGGGGATCAATCAGGAGGATTGATCGCAGGCGCGTTTACATCAATTGATGTAATTGCAAATAGTCCCTTGTACACGGTTTCGGTTGGCGTTGCGATCGCAGCACTCTTTGCTTGGGTCCTAGGCCTTTGCTCCACGCTTGCTGAACCCGCGCTGAACGCTTTGGGTATGACAGTACAGAATTTGACTAATGGAGCCTTTAAAAAATCAATGCTGATGGGTGCCGTTTCCTTTGGTGTTGCGACTGGTATAATGCTGGGTGTTCTAAAATTAATTTTTGATTTTCATATTATGTATATACTAGTCCCTGGTTACACTCTTGGATTAATTTTGACTTTGCTGTCTACCGAAGAATTTGTAAATGTCGGTTGGGATTCCGCCGGGGTAACAACGGGCCCTGTAACGGTACCGCTAGTCCTAGCCATGGGTCTGGGTTTTGGTAACGCACTCGGATCTACGGAAGGCTTTGGTATATTAGCAGCAGCTTCTATATGCCCTATCCTAGCGGTATTAACCCTTGGCCTGTACGTTCAGTTCAAAATGAAGCGAGAAGAACGCCGAATGGCACACCAGCTCGCACAGGAAGGAGAAGTTTTATGAAACGCTCGTTTACGTCATTAACCGACGTGACACTTATTACTGCTGTAGTTCAGCATGGATACGGTGAAGTCATTAGCGAGTCTTTGCTAGAAGTAGGCATCCAGGGTTTCACTAGTCATGCAGCCATGGGAGTTGGAATACGTGAGCGTCTGGGTGCGCTTGGCGTTGCGGTCGATGCAGAACGCGACGTTGTTAACGTAATGGTTTCAAGCGACGAAGTAGATCGTTTATTCGAAAGAATATTTTTGGCTGGAAAACTTGATGTACCAGGAATGGGATTTATGTATGCAACTCCATTAATGCAGGCGGCTACCTATGTGCCTCCATCCATTTTGTCAAAATATGTAGGTAAATAAAATGCAGGTACCTGTAACCAAAAATCAGTTACCTGCGGTGAAATCAGATACTAACGACTACTACCTCGATTATACTTGGTTGATATCTGGCGTTCTTTATCATGGTGGTACAGATTTGTTGATCCCAGAGTTAATGAAGCGTGGGAATAATGAAATCTATTTTTATAATGTCGCAGGCTCTGCGATTGGGCAGAGATCGGTTGCAGGGGTGGCAGGTTCGTTTGACGTAGAAATGTTTCATGTCGTAGTATCAGCAGATCAGGCAGATAACACCTTCGACTTTATCTATCGATTTTGCAAGCTATCTGAACCCAACAAAGGCATAATTAACATGAGCAAGTTGCTTCGCTCAACACAATTCCAACTTCCCGAGAGTGACACATTCAATACGGATGATATAGCAGACTGACCAATAGGTGATCTAATGACAAATCGGCAAGATTTAGTAAAAGAAAATAAAATGGGCATTCGAAAAAATCGTCGGATTATATTCGAACTGCAGGGAGAAGTCTCAACTACTTATGCTGACCTAATGTTACTGCTTGCAGACATTGAGGAACATCGGTCCTTATGGCATAGAAATTTCACAGCAGCTTTTACCGGTAATCGCGCCATAGCTGTTGACAACGTAAACGACCTTTATTTAGCTCGCCATGAGATGACAAACGCCTTGGAACCAAAATCCGAGGTGGAAACCAATTTTCGATCGATGGTAATAAATGAAACTGAAATTGAGCAAATCGAAAATAGTGTTAAGCTCAACGAAAAATTGAAAGAGATCTGCTTGCGAATGGCCGAGGTGAACGTGATTTACGAATCACTCACGGGGTTGGTGGCTCAGACGAATGAAGTCATTGCTGAAAAAGCAGATACAATGATCTCTGAGAATGCAGATTGGGTTGATGGAGCATTGTCTGAAAGGATGAACTCCTCTACCGCAAATTCTAATCAGCAGAATGTTGCATCTAACAGCGATCGTTTGCAAAAATTAAAAGAATTATCCCGTATGGAAAGTGATCAGGCCGCAGCAGTTCTAAGTCGCATCGAGAGTGAAACAAAATCAATACTTGAGATGGGTGATGACATTGCAAAACGGCGTGAGCGGATCCAAGCTGACCGAGAGCGGGTAACGGCCAACCATAGACGCACCGCTGATCTTATAAGTAAGTAACTGTAAATTGTAGTGCTAGACAAAAATAGTGAGCAACCTGAACTAGTTGGGCGTGTCTTAGCCCCCTAAAACTGTGCCATGATTTCATGGTCATAAGATGTTTTTGCTATGGCACGTATGCGCTATTTGGACGAAGATGCGCTGAGGGTTTTGGTTGAGATTGACATTATTTAAAGCTGACGGCCTAACAGTTGATGGGTTGTGTCAAGCCGTGATCCATACCTGTCAAAAACTGAACACATCGGAACGCTGTACATTTTTCGTTCTGAGGCTATCACGTTCCAGTCATCGATACCAAACGAAGCCACCAGATGATGATGAATTACGTTTGGCAATGATCTGATTGGCTAAACATTATGGGCTATATGGCTATCGTAAGGTCACCACACTTTTACGCATGGAAGGATGGCGTGTTAACCCTAAGAAGATAGAAGGGTTATTGGGGCCAAGAAGGCCTGCAACTGCCCCAGCGGCATAAGAAGTGGCGCCGATTTTATCATCAGAACAGTTCTGTCATAAGGCTACTGCCCACACACCTCAACCACATCTGGGCCATCGACTTCGTCCACGACAAGCTTAGCAATGGGCGCAGTTATAAAATGCTGACGTTTCTAGATGAATATACCCGTGAAGCGCTCTGCGTGGTAGTGCGACCCAATATGAATGCGCACAATGTTTTGGACGCACTGCACACGCTGTTGATGAAACACGGCAAGCCAGAGTTCATTCGCTATGACAATGGACCTGAGTTCATCGCTATGCACCCCCGGGACTGACTGAAGAAAGTTGGGATCAAACCGATGCAAATCGACCCCGGCAGCCCTTGGGAAAATGGATATAACGAACGCTTTAACGGGACCCTGCGAAAAGAAGTGCTAGACGCCGAATGATTTCACATCACCAAACAAGCCCAGGTCGCAATCAATGCTTGGCTCAGGCAATTCAATCAGATCGGGCCTCATCACGTCCTAAACATGAGACCACCCATCCCTGAAACTTTATTAGAGAAAGTCAAAACAAGTGGCACTGAGAAATGGGGCTAAACACAGTGGCATCAGTTATTGAGTGTACAGAAGAAAATTTCTCCATCAATTTGAAGCGCGTTCTCATATGTTTGGTAGAAAACCAGCCAGTCCTTCGGTCAATTGCATTAATACGTCGCACGACCGCCACTGAGATCAAAAACACTCCCTGTGGTGAAACTGTTTTCGGAGGATAATAGCCAGCATACCATTGCGGCTGTTTCGTCGAGTTCTGCAAAACGAGCACGGGGGATTTTAGACAACATATAATCGATGTGTTCTTGGCTCATTTGATCAAAAATTCGGGTGCGTGCAGCTGCTGGTGTGACACAGTTGACTGCGATATCGGTTTCAGCCAATTCTTTACCTAACGATTTAGTAATTGCTATTATGGCAGCTTTTGATTCTGAATATGCAGATGCATTTGGATTGCCTTCTTTACCGGCTACAGACGCTATGTTGACTATACGACCATAACCTGGGGCATGTGCCACCCCACCCCCTAGGGATACCGTATATGAGCCTGACCTGAGATTGGGATTTGTTAATCGTCAAGTTGACGGTTCTGATCATTAAGGGGGGGCGCAGGCTGTGGCATGCGTTAAAACGAGAGCTGTTCCACGTCGCCCGCGGCACCGTTGAAAGGCGGATGCGGGGTAATACAAGCTTTGGGACCGGTGGGTAACAGCTATGAGCACGCATGGGTGCCAAGCCCCCAGTCTGTGCAAGGGTTTGTCCATTTTCCAAAGGCTGCGCATCCGAACTGCTATAGTCGGCGCAGCGGCGTCAGTCCTCTTGGGAAGTTAAAAGCTTTTGGGCCAGTTCAACAAATCCTTCGCCGCCTTTTTTTGCTGTGATCCACGCAGGCTTGCATGTGATATGATCAACAAAATCGGCGACATTTGCGACGCCGCAGGAATTTGGAAAATAGCTGAACATTGGCGCATCATTTGGGCTGTCGCCGCAAAAAACAATGCGGGATTTTTCCGCTTCAAGGTCAAATCCCAGCACCTCCTTGGCAAAACGGCGCGACATCGACAGCTTGTCATAATCACCATACCAGCCGTTCACGTGGATTGACGAAATCTTGGCTATCGCACCCTCTTCCTCGAATATATCTCGGATCCGGGTCACCGCTGCCGCGTCTAGCGGGGTCACGTCTTCGCTGAAATCCACCGCAAGATCGGCCTGGCGGTAAGGTTGGTCGGCGGAGATCGCACAGCCTGGCACCTCGGCCAGAACCCGGGCTTCAATTTTTGCAAGGCGAGCAGAATTCCTTGCCCGCTCGGCCGCATCGGCGAAATACTCTCGGCGCATTTTGCGTGTTTTGGCGTCATAGGCGAAATAGAATGCACCGTTTTCACCGACGACGCCGTGGACCGGCCAAAGCCTCGCGATCAAGTCACACCAACCTGCTGGACGTCCGGTGATTGGAGCGACGTGAAACCCGGCATTGAAAAGATCTTCCAAGGCATGGTAAGCTACCGCAGGCAAGCGCCCGTCGGTGGTCAGCGTGTCGTCGATATCAGCAAAGACCGTGGTAACTTTGGCGGCAGTGTCGGCGGGAAACTCAGATAGGGTACGCATAAGTCGTAAGTCTCATTTCTTTTGGTTGTGACATGGTTTCGCAGCTGCGTCTCTGTCGTGTTTGAGGCTGGATGCCAACAGTGAGTCAGCATTGATCCTGATTGTTTGGGCGATGACACTACAGAAGGAACGAGATCGAGCCTTCTGAGACGGTTCAGATATGGTTTGGACTGTGTGAGCCCTGCGCCCTCCAGCTTCGAGCGCAAGCCACGTCCAGGCTGCACCATAGACTAAAAATACAATCTTAAAACCACAAAAGTACAAAAATTGACGTAGAAACGACCTAAATCCCCAGATAATGCGGAATTTTACGCCAATAGCGCAGAAATTTGTGTAATAAATGGTCGGTTGCTAAGAAAAAAATGTTGCTTTGTGGTTTTTACGCGTTTAGCGTCTCGGAGTGGATTCTGCTGGGGACTGCGATGTCGCTTAAAAAACAAAAAAGACGCGAAGCGATCTCGGCTCTTGTGCTTGAGCAGGGGGCCGCGACCGTCGGTTCGCTTGCCGAGCAACTCAACGTGTCCATGCAAACAATCCGCCGCGATGTTGATGTATTGTGCGAAGGTGACATGTTGCACCGTGTGCATGGCCGGATAGAGCTCAGCAAAGAATTCCTTAACACACCTTTTGACCAGCGCACCGATACAAACCCGCTGGGAAAGCAGGCGATTGGCGAAGCAGCCGCGCGCCTGATACCCGATGGCTCAACCCTGTTTTTCTCTATTGGATCTACCCCGCTGAGTGTGGCCAACGCCTTGCGCCGCCGGAAAAACCTGACCGTAATTACCAACAACCTGAATGTGGCAATGGCGCTGAGCGATGAGCTTTCAAATCGCATCATTATTCCCGAAGGAGAGTTGCGTCTGCCGGACCGCGATATTCTAGGGAGTGATGTCCTAGAGTTTTTTGGGCGCTACAGGGCCGAATTTGCTGTTTTTGGTGTGGCTGGCGTTGACCTGGACGGCAGTCTTTTGGAGTTCCACTCTGCTGAAGCGCGTGTGCGTGAGAAAATTCGTGCCAATGCGCTGAAATCTCTCTTGGTTGTCGATCAGTCGAAGTTTGGGCGTCAGGCCCCGGCCTTGAGCGGCAATATTTCCGGGATTGATACAATCATAATGGATCGGCGCCCAGGGCCTGCGTTCACCACGCTGCTTGATCCAATCGAAAACAGGCTGGTGATAGCCGAAGGAGAAGTGAAATGACGACAGCGCCCATGGTAGTGCTCAAAGATATCGCCAAACGCTGGAATGGTCAGCTTGGAGTCGAAGGAATATCATTGGATATTCCCGAGGGCAGCTTTACGGCACTTCTTGGTCCATCAGGCTGCGGTAAATCCACGACATTGCGCCTGCTTGCAGGGCTGGAATTGCCTGACGAGGGTACGATCCTGATCGATGGCAAGGACGTGACAACCAGCGCCGCGTCGGACCGCAACCTGTCAATGGTATTTCAATCCTATGCGTTATTCCCGCATCTGTCGGTGGCTGAAAACGTCGTATTTGGCCTGAAGGTGCGGCGGGTTCCAAAACAAAAGCGCCAGGAAAAGCTGCACCGTGCTTTGGAAATCACAGGATTGCTTGGTTATGAGAATCGCAAGCCGGGGCAGCTTTCTGGTGGACAACGCCAGCGGGTCGCGCTTGCCCGCGCTATCGTTGCGGGCCAGCGTCTTTGTTTGATGGATGAGCCGCTGTCGAATCTCGATGCAAAGCTGCGCAACTCGGTGCGCAAGGACATCAAGAAACTACAGCGTGATCTCGGCATTACCGTAATCTACGTCACCCACGACCAGACCGAAGCGATGAGCATGGCCGACACAGTTGTCTTGATGAAAGACGGTCACATCCAGCAGGTTGGTACGCCCAACGACCTTTACAGTAACCCCAAAAATACCTTCGTGGCCGAATTCGTTGGTGCGCCGCCGATGGCATTGATTGAGTCGTCTGTTTTGGGCGGGTTTGGTGAGGATAAAACCATCGGGATCAGAGCCGAGAATATCCAAATTGTTCCCAAGGGCGAAGGCCGGATGAGCTGCATTGTAAATGAAAGCGAATTCCTGGGAGCGGAGACTTTGATTGGACTGGATCATGAGGGTGCCAGGGGGCTGTGCGTGCTCAAGCCCGGTCTGTCAATGGTGGCTGAAGGCAATGAGATCGACATCAATTTCCACGACGAACACCTGCACGTCTTTGACGCTGCAGGCCACCGGCTGGTGCGATAATTACCGCGCAGTCAAAAAGTAAGACCAAGATTAAGAACCACTAAAAAATCAAAGGAGAAAGACATGAAACTATTTTCAACAAAAGGACTGGGGCTGGCCACTGCAATGGCAACTGGCCTTGCCGTGCCGGCGATGGCTGAAACGGAACTGACGATGTACTACCCGATTGCTGTGGGTGGGGCATTGACTGAAGTGGTCGACGGAATTGTCGCTGATTTCGAAGCCGCCAACCCCGATATCAGCGTAAACGCAATTTATTCAGGCAACTATGATGACACCCGCGTACGGGCATTGTCAGCGCTGGCTTCGGGTGAGCCTGCGCAGCTTGCAGTGATGTTTTCCATTGATGCCTACGACCTGATCGAACAGGATCTTATTTTGCCATTCGATGATGTCGCAACATCGGACGCTGACAAAGCGTGGCTGGGAAGTTTTTACCCAGCGCTGATGGCAAATGGCACTATCGAAGGTAAGACTTGGGGCATTCCGTTCCAGCGGTCAACGATTGTTGCTTATTATAACAAGGACATGTTCCGTGCGGCTGGCCTCGACCCTGAAGCCCCGCCAAAAACTTGGGACGAAATGATTGCAATGGGCAAGGCCCTGACCAACGATGGCACCTATGGCTTGATGATCCCATCAACTGGCTATCCCTATTGGATGTTCCAGGCACTGGCGATCCAGAACGGCAAAGAGGTGATGTCAACCGATGGCCTGACGACATATTTCGACGACGAAACCGTTATTGAGACACTTGAGTTCTGGCAGTCCCTGTCTGGCGAGCACGGCATCATGCCTGGCGGCACTGTTGAATGGGGCACATTGCGCCAGGCGTTCCTTGAAGGTCAGACCGCGATGATGTGGCACTCCACCGGCAATCTGACGACCGTGAAAAACAATGCCAGCTTTGATTTCGGTGTCGCCGAGCTGCCGGGCAATGTTCGTCTTGGTTCGCCGACCGGTGGTGGCAACTTCTACATGTTCAAAGACACAACAGATGAGGAACGCGCCGCGGCCCTGAAACTGATGAAGTTCATGACATCGCCCGAGCAGGCAGCCGCCTGGTCAATCGGTACAGGTTACATGGGTGTTTCACCTGCGGCCTACGAAACCGAAGCGCTGAAAGCCTATGTCGCTGATTTTCCGCCGGCACTTGTCGCGCGCAACCAGCTTGAAAATGCCGTTGCTGAGTTTTCGACATTTGAGACTGCCCGCGTGCGTGACGGTCTGAACAACGCCATTCAATCGGCGCTGACCGGATCGAAAACGGCTGCTGAGGCTTTGGGCGAAGCCCAGGCTGCAGCCGAGCGCCTGTTGGGTGCCTATCAATAACTAAAACTCCCTGGTGGGGCTGGTGCACATCGCATCGGTCCTGCCAACTCCTTACAGGCCGAATTTGAACATCGGAGACGCGCTATGTCCGCTCACGCCAATCTCGAACGTCGCAGACAAGCCATATATGGCTGGTTGCTTCTGTCGCCCGCAGCGGTGTTGCTGACGGTTTTTGCCTTCTACCCGTCTATCGCGACCCTCTGGTCGTCCTTGTTTTCGCGGCATACCCGCCGCAACCCCAGTGAGTTTGTTGGCACAGAAAACTATGCCGATCTTTTTGCGGACCCCACATTTTGGCTGGTGGTGAAAAACAACCTGTTCTACGCGGGCATCACGATCCCAGTTTCGATTTTCATTGCGCTTTCAATGGCGCTTTGGGCCAACTCCAAGATCTCGGCGCGGGGGTTTGTGCGTACCGCCTATTTCACACCGACCGTCTTGCCGATGATTGCCGCTGCCAACCTTTGGCTGTTTTTCTACACGCCGGGTCTGGGCGTATTGGATCAAATTGGCAGCCTGTTTGGCCTGCCGTCTGTCAACTGGCTGGGGCAGCCTCAAACTGCGCTATGGGCGATCATCATCGTGACAATCTGGAAAGAAGCCGGGTTTTTCATGATTTTCTATCTCGCGGCATTGCAAACAATTCCTGTGGATCTCAAGGAAGCGGCAGACATCGAGGGCACCAGCCGCTGGACCTATACGCGCCGCATCGTGTTGCCACTGCTGATGCCGACAACGCTGTTTATTGCCGTCAACGCGATGATCAACTCGGTCAAGCTGATCGACCACCTGTTCATCCTGACCAAGGGCGGGCCGTCGGACGCCAGCAAGCTGATCCTCTATTACATCTGGGAAATGGCGTTCGCATTCTTTGACGCGCCACATGCGGCGGCCATTACGGTCCTTGTTATTGCAGTGCTGGGCGTCGTGGCTGCGGTACAGTTCTTGTACCTCGACAGAAGGACACACTACCAATGAAGAGCTTCACCAAATTCATAGACAGCTTCGGCGCGATCCTTCTGGCTGTTATTTGGATTGCGCCGCTGTTGTTTGCCTTCTGGGCTGCAACGCATTCGACCTCTGATGCGGTGAACCTCAAACTGTTTTCTCCTTGGACGCTGGATAACTTCCGTGTCGCCTGGAGCGGTGCGCCCTGGCTAAAGTATTTCTTCAATACATTCATGCTGGTGACGGTGATCCTGATTGGCCAGTTTTTCCTGACCACGCTTGCAGGGTTCGCCTTTGCGCAACTCCGGTTTCCCGGCAAGGACTTCGTCTTCATCCTGGTCCTGATGCAGCTGTTCATCCTGCCCGAAGTCCTGATTGTGGAAAACTATGCGATGGTGTCCCGGCTCGGGTTGTTTGACAGCATCCTTGGCGTCGGCATGCCCTATATGGCGTCGGCCTTCGGCATCTTCTTGATGCGGCAGTCATTCAAAGGCGTGCCGATAGAATTGCACGAAGCTGCGCGGATCGAAGGCTGTGGGCTGCTTGGTATCCTGTGGCGGGTTTACGTGCCGCTGGCAAAGCCAACCTATCTTGCCTATGCGCTGGTGTCGGTTTCGACCCACTGGAATAACTTCCTGTGGCCGCTGATTGTGACCAATTCACCGGAAACACGCCCCTTGACGGTCGGCCTGTCGATTTTTGGCGCTCCCGAAAACGGTGTGGATATCAGCATCATTTCGGCCGCCACGCTCATGTCTGTTGCCCCGCTGCTCATCGCATTCCTGATCTTCCAACGCCAGTTCGTTCAGTCCTTCCTGCGGGCTGGTATCAAATGACCGCAATCCTTCAGATAACTGACACACATATTGTTGCGGAAGGTAAGCTCGTGTCGGGTCAGCTGGAAACGGCTGCGCCACTGACGCGGTTGGTCGCCCGGATTGCATCGATCAGACATCAGATCGGTCCAATTGATGCGGTCATCGTCAGTGGCGATCTGAGCGATGACGGTAGCGAAGAAAGCTATGCCCGGTTCAAGAGGCTGCTCGCCCCGCTTGACCTGCCCACCTATGTGATACCGGGCAATCACGATATTCGTGAACCTTTACGCCGGGCGTTTGTGAGCGATCTTCCCGTGGCTGGGCCATTGAACTGGGCGCGTAAGGAGGGGTATATCCACCTGATTGGCCTTGACACTTTGGTTGAGGGGCATGGGCATGGCACTTTGAGCCCTGAGACCTTGGCGTTTCTTGGGGATGCACTTGCAAGAGCGGATGGCTCAGCCGTTTTGTTGGCGCTGCATCATCCGCCCTTTGCCAGTAGTATCAACTTTATGGATGCAATCGGTCTGACAAATGCGCAGCAATTGCGTGACGCCGTGGCTGGCTACAAAGGTGAATTGCGGATGGTTTGTGGACACATCCATAGCATGATGGTGCACAATGTTGGCGGGCATACCGCAATCTCTGCGCCGTCGCCATGCAGCACATTCGCTTTTGATCACAGGACAGATGCGCCTGTCGGCTATCTTATCCAAGACGATGGCTGTGTGTTGCACCGATGGGACGCGGGGTTCCAATCAATCCGCATCGGACCAGAGGCCGGATCGGGCCCTTTTCCCTTCTAGCCGTCTTACATGAAAGAAAGCAAAACCGGTGAATGAACCACATGTACTCCAGATTATGATACATATCGCAGGTGCTGCGGCCCTGCTGATCTGGGCTGTGCGATTGGTCCGCACCGGGGTCGAACGCGGTTTTGCAGCACCCATGCGCATCTGGCTGCGCCATTCAGCCAAGAACAGATTGCTTGCAGCTGGGACCGGAATCGGCGCTGCTGTTTTGTTGCAAAGCGCCACTGCGGTTGCGGTTCTAGTGTCCAACTTTATCTCCAAAGGAGGGGTTGTGACGGCGACCGGTCTGGCGATCTTGCTGGGCGCTGATGTTGGCTCCGCCCTGGTGACGCAGCTTTTGATGGTGCGGCAACCCATTCTGATCCCGCTGCTGCTTATTGTTGGAGTCGTGGTTTTTTTGCGTGGTGAAGGCAGCAATACACGCCAGATTGGCCGCATTCTGATCGGGCTTGCGCTGATCTTTGTGTCGCTGGATATGATCCGCAGCGCCACTGAACCGATGATATCAAATCCGGGCACGCAGGCCATCATGGCCTATCTCGGTCGTGATCTGCTGACTGCTTTCCTCATTGGCGCTGTGTTCGCATGGGGGGTTCACTCCAGCGTCGCGGCGGTGTTGCTATTTGTCACCTTGGCCGGGCAGTTCATATTGCCGACCCCGGCCGCCGCAGCCATGATCCTGGGGGCCAATCTGGGCGGTGGGTTCATCGCATTCGTTCTCACCTATTCTGCGCCGCTTGCGTCGCGGCGGATGGTCATGGCGAATTTGCTCTTGCGGGGTGGGGGGGCCGTGCTGGTGGTTCTGGTGATTGTGGCAATGCCGGAGCTGTTGACCCAGTTTGGAGCGACGCCGGCCCGGCAATCCATCAATCTACATCTCGCCTTCAATGTGGCTTTGGCAATCGTGGCGTTGCCTTTCGTGGGGCCAATCACAACGGCCCTCTCCTATTTCATGGTCGAAAAAACTGGCCCAAGCGGTGCTCTGGATGTCACTAGCGCGCTTGATCCTGCCCTGCTGGATCGCCCGCAACGTGCGGTTGACAGTGCTGCGCGTGAATTGCTTGGAATGGGCCAAAAGATCGAACAGATGCTGATCGCGGTCGATCCCCTATATGATCAGTGGAATGTTACCACTGCCAGTATGATCGCGGATCAGGACAAAGCGATTAAACAGACCCATCTGGATATCAAACTTTATCTTGCGCGGCTTGGCCAAAAGGGAATGGATGAGGATTTGAGTCGCCGCTCGCTAGAACTCGCCTCGATTTCATCCAGCCTTGATTCCGCCTCAGATGCCATTACACGGACCATGCTGGACCTCGCTGAGCGTCTTCATCGGCAAAAGCTCCAGTTTTCGCAGCAGGGGCGGGATGAAATTAGGGATTTCACCGACCGGGTCCAAAGCAATGCGCGACTGGCGTTGAATGTCATGATGAACCAAAACCCGGCTGAAGCGCGCGAGCTGGTGGCCGCAAAGGATAAGGTACGCAAGGTCGAACAGAAACTACAGCGTAGCCATATTGGTAGATTGCGAGAAGGCTTGGTTGAAAGTATCGAAACCAGCAACGTCCATCAGGAAACGCTCCGGGCACTCAAGCAGGTCAACAACGCATTTTCGATGGTCGGATACCCGATACTTCACAAGTCTGGGGACTTGCTGAAAAGTCGCCTGGCTTAGACTGGATCGCGCAGCGGTCTTCGATTTAGGGAATTGCCACATAGGTTCAGCTGCACGTCAGTACCAATTGGCCGCTTAAGGGTTCTGTCTTGAACCAGAAAATTATGAAGCCAAAGCTTTCAAAGAGGCTTTTGCTCAGCACAACAGATGGCAAGGAGGTCATTATGTCGCCAAAAGAACAAAAGTCAGAAGTCGATCTCTTCGTCGTCGGTGGGGGCATCAACGGCTGCGGTATTGCCCGGGATGCCGCGGGCCGTGGGCTGTCTGTGGCGCTGGCGGAAATGAATGACCTGGCATCTGCGACATCTTCGGCCTCGACCAAGCTTTTCCATGGCGGGTTGCGATATCTCGAATTTTTCGAAGTCCGCCTCGTGCGCGAAGCTCTGAAAGAGCGCGAAACACTGCTGCGCGCGATGCCCCATATCAGTTGGCCAATGCGCTTTGTATTGCCGTACCACAAGGATATGCGGTTTGAGGGTAACACGCCGACATCGAAGATTCTGAGCCTTGTCATGCCCTGGATGCGTGGGCGCAGGCCTGCCTGGCTGATCCGCTTTGGACTGTTTCTCTACGATCATTTGGGGGGGCGGAAAATCTTACCCGGCACGACAACGGTTGATCTGGCTGCCGATCCTGTCGGCAAGCCGTTGCAAAATCGCTTTGCCAAGGCCTATGAGTATTCTGACTGCTGGATCGAGGATTCCCGTTTGGTGGTTTTGAACGCGCGCGATGCTCAGGCGCGCGGCGCGCAAATCATGACCCGGACCAAGGTGGTGTCAGCAGAGCGGGTCGATGACGTTTGGCATATCACCACCGAAGATCAGAGCACGAAAGAAACCCAGCTGACCGTCGCCAGAATGCTGGTCAACGCCGGCGGGCCGTGGGTCGAAGAGATCATTCGCAACACCGCTCGGATCAATTCGTCTGAAGGTGTGCGTCTGGTGCGTGGCAGCCATATCGTGACGCGCAAACTGTTTGATCACGACAAATGCTATTTCTTTCAGGGTGAAGACGGGCGGATCATTTTTGCGATTCCCTATGAGACAGATTTCACCTTGATCGGTACGACGGATGCAGATCATGAAGACGCATCCGTAAAACCACAATGCACTGAGGCTGAAGCCGACTATCTGCGGACCTTTGCGTCAAATTACTTCAAACAGCCAATTCCCAAGGATGATATCGTCTGGAGCTATTCCGGTGTGCGCCCACTATATGATGATGGGGCCAGTTCCGCGACCGCGGCGACGCGGGATTATGTTCTGAAAGTAAATCAGGATGGTGAAGCCGCGCCATTGTTGAACATATTTGGCGGAAAAATAACCACTTATCGTAAACTTGCAGAGTCCGCGCTTGAGAAGATCACACCGTTTTTCCCCAAGGCCGGTCCGGACTGGACCGCGGGCGTAAGCCTTCCCGGTGGAGATTTCCCAGTGGATGGTGTGGCATCTCTGATCCAGGAATTGCGCGAAACCTATCCGTTTCTGGATGATTTTTGGGCGCGGCGTCTGATCAGGGCCTATGGCACCGAGGCCCGGCTGATCCTTGGTGATGCCAAATCGATCGGGGATATGGGCAAAGCTTTTGCCGCAACGCTAACTGAACGCGAGATCGTCTGGCTGATGGACAAGGAATATGCCCGCACTGCTGAAGATGTGGTTTGGCGGCGCTCGCGATTAGGGCTACGGATGAGCAAAGCCGAAATCGCCGAGCTTGATACCTGGATGACAAACGCAGGCAAAGACGCCGGCCCAATGGCCAAGGATGAAGCCCCGCATATTGAGGCCCTGTAATGACGTTGGACACGGCTAGATGTCTACAGTGAACACTCCTCGGGACGTGCTGAACGAATTCGGGGAGACGCAACAGGGGTCTATCACATCTATCTGTGTCAGCGAAAGTCCGACAGGACGGTACTGTCAGATTAAACTTGGTTGAAGCGGGCAGGGTGTATTTGTAGCATCCGCTAATGACAAAACACTCCCCACTCAGGCACTTTAAAACGAGCCCAGAGATCATCCGCCTGTCTGTGATGCTTTATGTTCGGTTTTCTATCGCTTCTCGTCCCTAAATCCCAACTAAATCCCAAGAAATGCGTCTGTGCGTCCTCTGCGCATGTACTTTCAGTAACTCTAAGTCAGCGTAAGTCCACCAGAGAAGTCTATAGAAGACTCATGCGCAACATGCGTACAGACGCAATCGTTAACCAATGGTCAACAACAAGAACACCAACAGCCCCTTTAGTGGTAATGTCAGATTAAACTCGGTTGAAGCGAGCAGGGTGTATTTGTAGCATCCGCAAATAACAAAACGCTCCCCATTCAGGTACTTTAAAACGAGCGCTGAGATCATCCGCTTGGCTGTGATGCTGTACGTCCGGTTTCCGCTCTCAATCCGTAACGTGGAAGATCTTCTGCACGAACGAGGTATTGAGATCAGCCATGAAACAGTTCGGTTTTGGTGGAACAGATTTGGCCCGTTTTACAGGTGTGAATCCAAGGTAAAGATTTGGTTTGCGGCTGGGTTTGTTGTTTGGCAGTTTAAGATTCATGCTTATGGAGAGAACTGAATTTATTAATAAATAACTTTAAAGCAGTACTTAAGAAGGTTTATAGGTCAGGAATGAATAGTGGTGCTCAGTTCAGTGAAATCCGCTCTTAACAATGCGCTGGTTCGTGATAACATGAATTGTAATACCTTCAGGCTTAAACAATGGTGGAGAATAATTATGACAGCAGAAGAAATTGTAATGGGCGGCTACGCTGCGTTTGGTTCTGGCGACATGGAAGCATTAGGCAAGATATACCATCCAGAATGTAAAACTACCTTCCATGGGAGCCATGCACTGGGAGGAGAATATGTCGGTTTTCAAGATTTGCTGACTAATATGATTGCAAGGCTAAATGATGCATGGCCTGGTTTTAATCTTAGCGTCGACAAAGTTGTTTCTGATGATACAAACGTCTGCGTATTTTGCACCTTCACCGCAGATGGCGGTCTAAGTGGAAAAGGGGTACACAGTTTTGTGGTGGAAAACGGATTAGAGGTTAGCTTTGACCTTTATTGGGACAGTGCTTACTGGGCTGAGCATTGTAAAATTTAAATTGGTTGGCGCCGTAAGCGGGTGATAGCTATCATTAGCAGTGCCGATTAACCAAAATAAGACGGTCCCATACACACCATAGTAGTAGCATTGCATGTGACGCATGCTATCCAGGCGTGTATTGAAAATTATGTCTATCCGCCAAGTTATCTACTGTTCTACCGAAAGAATGAGTGACCAAACTCTCAACAATCCCACAGCACCAACTCAGCATCACCTGTGGCCTCTGTAAGCACCATACGATGCTAGAGGTAGCAAACCTGATAGCTGTCGCGGGAGGCGACACCATAGCCCACCAGGTGTGTCAGAGAGCCAGATGTCATAACTGTGGCGTGAAGGGTAACAACACGTATCAGATCGTTTACACGGGTAACTCTGACGTTGCGATGGATGGTGCTGAGGTTATGATGAAACCATGATAAAACAAAATACTTTTCACGCTGTGATGTCACAAAGAAATCCGAATGTGGATACTTTAGATAACTTCCCCACACCACCGTGGGCGATTTTGAGGGGGTACAAGGACGCCACCTTTACTCACGCCTCGATTTCAAGCTGAACCTGGTCGCTCCAGCAAAGTGGCGCCAATTGTTGAACACCTAGATTTAGGCTGCACCAGCAACCCGATGCGAGTTCTCATCCGTCTGAAAGCACCTTTAAAGGAGCATTCACTTTAACTTGTGTGGCCTGCGTAAAAGTATATACTATCGCTTGCTTAACTAGAAAATCGCCTATTTAACCTTTGTATATCATGAATTTAGACAATGATCACTATAACAGAGACATAATCGTCGTTAATAACGACGAGGTTCCTTCTGCATTTGCCCTGAATGAGGTTAGGCAGGGGGCAACAGAGAGCCTTCACACAAATGATTATAAGTTACGGCACAGAAATTTTTCAGAAACTTTACTTCTAAATGTTAGTAATTTCCGCTTCCTGAACAGCAGAAAGTTTGAAGATGGCGATAGCACGGATGTCCGAGAGATGATAACCGCGAATGCTCATTTGGACGCTTCGGTTGCAAATGGCATCTCTTTCTTTGGTACTGATAGTCTTCTAAACAAATTTAACATTATTTTTGAACCGCAGGATGGCTTAAGTAACAATATTTCTGTACAAACTAAACTGAGAACAAAAACGAAAGAGAAAAGCTTCAGGGTTGCACAAAATGAGCGCTTAGAACTTCATATTACTTTGTCGCAAAAGGAATATGAAGCGTTCCGTCACGACGCAGAAATAAATCAGCAAAAATTAATTCTTCAACTAGAAATTACGTTAAATGAAAATTGTGGAATTTACCAAAATAGAGAAAATTCCAACGTTAAAAGTGATAAGAATATTATAAAAATACTGCCTGAGAAAATACTATCGCGCTCTGGAATTGGAAATGTAGCCATTAACCCAATAGATGAGGCAATTTTTAGCGATTTTTCGTTTAATTGGTTGCCGATGGAAACTGTAAGAAAAGCAGATCTGGACGAGGTAAGTTGGTCACAGCGAAAGCAACTAACTGGTAACTTGAGAAATTCTTATAGAAACGTCCCTGGGGGGGCAACTTGGGCCGAAAGCTTAGTGTGGATATTCATATTAATGGGTGGTTTTGCAGGTATACTTTGGCTTATTATCATTATTTTTCAATAAAATTAAAACGTGTTACGATGTGGTAATCTGTGATTTTGAGTACAACCGCCCATTTTAAAATGGTTTATCGCAAGAGCGTAGACCGGCATGACCAAACTATCCACCATCCCCCAGCATCAACTCAGCATCACTTGCGGCCTCTGTAAGCACCATACGATGCTAGAGGTAGCAAACCTGATTGCAGTCGGGGGAGGCGATACTACAGCCCATTAGGTACGACAGAGAGCCAGATGCCATAACTGAGGCGTGAAGGGTAACAACACGCACCAGATCGTTCAAAAGTGCGGTTCAGGCGTTGCTATGGATGGCGCTTGAGGTTGCAGGGCGTAGCGGGCTTGTTACTCTCTATGATGGAAGCAATTCACTCGATTAATTTCTATGGAGGCGATCAATGAAACTTGAAAAAGCGATGATTGAGCGAAGGTCAATTAGGGGCTTTAAGGATGAGCCGGTATCAAAATCTATTCTGGAGGATGTCATTGCCCTTGCAAATCGAGCGCCGTCTTCAATGAATACTCAACCTTGGCACTTACATGTATTAACGGGAAAGCCTCTAGAAGCGGTTAGACATGGCAATACAGAGCGGATGCTCGCTGGTATGGCCCCTGTTCGTGAAATCGAAGATTACGCTGCATATGAGGGAGAACATAGAAAACGTCAGATCGAGATCGCTGTGCAACTATTTGAAGCTATGGGTATCAAGCGAGAGGATGCAGAGCGGCGACAAGATTGGGTCATGAGAGGTTTTCGTCAGTTTGACGCACCTGTTTCAATCGTGGTTTGTTTTGATCGATCTCTTCTTGAGAATACTATAGCCCATTTTGATACTGGAGCGATGACGTATGGGTTAGTTCTTGCTGCATGGAGCAGGGGCCTTGGAGCCGTTATTAACGGCCAGGGGATCATGCAAAGCCCGGTGGTGCGCGAAGCAGCTAATATTCCTGAAGATCAAGTTATACTAACCTGTGTAGCCCTTGGCTGGCCCGATGAAGAGTTTGTTGCTAATTCAGTTGTATCTCGCCGACGGCCGATAGAAAATGTCACAAGATACCTCGGGTTTGAGGAATGATTTAGACTGTGAAGCTCTAACCTCAGTACTTAATAATACTGTTCTTCGGATGATGGCATAGCAGTTCGCTGAGAGAATTCAGTTTTGATAAGCACCAATAGGCGGGGGGCAAAAAAACAGCCAACCTTTTAAAGTGATATGTCCTGCTCTCACATTTTTTGTTACAAAGGTCCCTTATTTTTCATAATTTGGGAAGTGCAGCAGTTAAATTTTGAGCCTCCAGTACAGAAAATGTACCGAAGGGCTAGCTGCTGTTGAGAAGGTTTCTCTATTGTCGGCGCGAAAGAGCGAATTAAATTCCGACGCTCGCAATCATTGGCCCAGCTTCTGCCTTGATCAGGGTTGCTCCAAAGGTATCCAACCCTTCAGAACGTATTTCAGCTATTCGTTGGGATGCTTATATAAAAGTTACTTCATAAGGGTATACGGCAATGATGCTCACCGTCGTATCACTTGTCTGAACTTCAAAACATTGCGTTGCGCCTAATGATTTTATCATCGGCATGAAACGTTTTCGCATTGTTTCGTACATATTATTAGTAATTTCTGGCGCTTCCCAGTGTGACATGCTCACGTGCATCGCTTGGTTTCCTTTACTTCAAATTTAAGACCATAGGATAATTAATAAACGCTTCGTCAGTGATTGGTGTAAAAGTACCTGTTTCCACTATTGCTCCAGCTTCCGCTCTTAAACGTGTAAGTTCCTGATCCTCGCTGAAACTCTTAAGATGTGCTTCACTTTCAAAATGAATGACTGTGTGTAGCATGCTGTCATCATCTTTTTGCGTTCCAGCAAAAACAAAAGTCATCCCGTGTTCTTTCATCTTATCTCCAACGGAATGCACCATGTCCTTCCACGCTTGAAAGCCTTTCGATAAACGTATTGTTGTTACCACAAGCATTGTTATCTCCTCCTAATGCAATGCTGCTAATTTTACATCGCCGTACTTTGAACCTTGATTATGGTTCTAAGATTCACATCAAGTGCGTTATAGATTTTTGCAGCAACAGGGTTACTTGCAATAGCGTCGTACGTCGCTTCAATTTCTGACATGGACGGGTAGGTGACACCCAATAGAAAATCACCTGCATTATTGCCTGTCATTATTCTAGCAAACCTAAAAGTTTGCGCCCCAGTCTCTGCAAACATAGGGGATGCTTCTGCCATCAATTCCATTAACTCTGGTTGTGAGATATGAGCTTTACCACGTGTTAAAATTACGTATTTTCTTTGAGGGTTAGTTGGTGCATCAAAAGGTACGTCGCAAAATTTTGCTATATTGCGCATCGTGACTGTTAATCCAGTTCCCATTATTTTGCCGTAAGTGTCTGATGTAGCGAAGGCATCCATCACATTTGCAAAATCGTTCAGAGACTGGAAGAATTGCTGAAAGACTACGCTGCCTGCGTTGTTGCCGGTCATTATGGTACCAACGCTAGCTCTAGTTGATCCAGCTGCCTTGGACTCCTCGGCAAGCGTTACACCTAGCGAAACAGCTTCTGATAGTTTGCCAGCTGGTACAGCTCCAACTGTATTGACGTAGAAATTTTCCGACATTTGTTAGCTCCTAAGATTAATATCCCGCTACGTACAAAAAACCCTTCGCATTACTTTTGTTCAAGTCTAAATCTTGAAGTGGTTGGAGTACTTGTGGCCTAGTGGAGCATTACGCGAGGTGCGGGCGGTAAAACCAGCAGCAAGGTACTGTCAGATTAAATTCGGTTGAAGCGAGCAGGGTGTATTTGTAGAATCCGCAAATGACAAAACACTCCCCATTCAGGTACTTTAAAACGAGCCCTGAGATCATCCGGCTGGCTGTGATGCTGTACGTTCGTTTTCCGCTCTCACTCCGTAACGTGGAAGATCTTCTGCACGAACGATGCATTGAGATCAGCCACGAAATAGTTGGGTTCTGGTGGAATAGATTTGGTCCGATGTTTGCTGCTGAGATACGACGAAACCGGGTCAGTCGGATGCGATCTTATTCGAACTGGCAATGGCACCTGGACGAGGTCTTCGTAAAGATAAATGGAGAGACACATTACCTCTGGCGAGCCGTTGATCATGAAGGTGAGGTGCTGGAAAGTTATGTTACCAAGCGGCGAGACCGCAAAGCGGCATTGAAATTTCTCAGAAAAGCAATGAAGCGCTATGGCGGACCAGAAGTAGTTGTGATGGACAAACTACGTTCCTATGGCGCTGCAATGAAAGTTGTTGGCAACGCGGATCGGCAGGAAACGGGTCGCTGGGTAAATAATCGGGCTGAGAATTCCCACTTGCCGTTTCGACGACGAGAACGCGCTATGCTCCGCTTCCGACAGATGCGATGTTTGCAGAAGTTCGCTGCCGTCCACTCTTCAGTCCACAACCATTTCAATCAGGAGCGCCACTTCTACTCACGCATCAGTTTCAAGCTAACCCGTGGCGCTGCTCTTACTGAGTGGCGCCAACTATTGAGCGCATAGATTCAGGCTGCGCTAGCAATCTGATGCTTGCAATCATTAGTCTGACAGCACCGACCAACGTACAAGTGTGCCAACCTTCGAGGTAAGCCCGATAGCCAGATGTTTGTAATCCCATAATATCGTTTTCATTATAGTGCTGGCTATGCAATTGTGCGGGTACCGCCATCTTCATGAGGTTCAACATGTCTGACGCTCCGCTCAAAGGCTGGAACCACACGCCCAATGTGCCGCTAAAAGTTTCACCGTTCTTCAGTTGGCCGCCCCGCCCAGTCGAAATGGTGAAATGGGTCTTCAATTCGTGGTTTTTCGTGACTGAAAAGCTGATCCTCGTTGGGATCGCGTTCATCTCATTTTATTGGTTCCAGCCGCCGTTGGAGGTGACACGCACTCTGGCCTTTGGCTGGGTTGCAGAAATGTTTATCCGCAACGTGATCTTGATGACACTTGTTGCAGGTGGGCTTCATGTGTATTTTTACACCTTCACCAAACAAGGGAAAGCGTTGAAGTATGATGCGCGCCCGCTCATGAAAAGTGGGCGGCAGTTTACATTAGGCGGGCAAATACGCGACAATATATTCTGGACAATTGCCAGCGGTGTTACCGTCTGGACTGCCTATTAAGCGTTGATGTTCTGGGCTATGGCCAACGGTTATGCCCCCATGCTGACATGGGCTGCGCATCCGGTTTGGTTCGTCGCATTGTTCCTTTTGATCCGGTCTGGGAGAGCTTTTATTTTTACTGGATTCACCGCGCGCTCCACATCCCTTTTCTGTATAAACATGTCCATGCGCTGCACCATCGCAACATTAACGTGGGGCCATGGTCGGGCCTGTCGATGCACCCTGTCGAACACCTGATCTTTCTCGGATCGGTCGTGGTCCACTTTGTCGTCGCAGCGCACCCTGTCCATATACTGTTCCATTTACAATACTATGCGCTGACTGCTGCCACGACCCACACAGGGTTTGAGGGAATAGTGATCAAGGATAAGAACCGGGTGAAGCTCGGTACGTTCCACCACCAGATGCATCATCGCTACTTCGAGTGTAACTATGGATCGCTCGAGCTACCTTGGGATAAGTGGTTTGGATCATTCCATGATGGTACCGTTGAATCTGATGCCAAAAACCGTGAACGTCGTAAGAAACTTACTAATGAGGCCAAATGATATGGGTGGCATGACAGCCAAGGACCTGTAGGAAATCAGGGTTAATTTTGGGACGGCGATGCATATCATTGGCTACAAATTAAAACCATGACGAAAAACACCACAACAATTTCTGAGTTCTTGGCGACCCGACAGCCCACGAGGTGCGTCAGAGAGCCAGATGCCATAACTGTGGCGTGAATTGATGACCGTATATATTCAGGCTATGTCGATAATGTTGTGGGTGTTCTGCTTTGTCTCGTAGCCCGTTTTAGACTAATTCGCTAGTACCACCTTGCTTTCGCACTTCACGCCCGTATTTAAACGCGACATGTGGTAAGGCTTCTTGCCCCCATAGACCCTCATGAACGTTAAGATTTTGTCTTTGGTCTATCGTACCAAGGGGAACAAACTGACCATCAGGCACTCTCTCAACGAGCATTTCTACCGGTGAGGCACATTTCGAACAAAAGCGATTAGTCATTTTAAAGCCATGTTCGGTTTTGGTGTCCACAAATTCAGAAACTTTTCCACCCTCATATGTGACCTTACCCATATCAAACACAGCGTAGGCTCTGGAGGACCCACCGGAAATTTTTTGGCACCAAGTACAGTAGCACTCGAATACACGCCGTGGTGCACCCTTAGCTTTGTATGTAACAGAACCGCACAAACAACTACCGCTATAGACTGACATCAAATATTCCTTTCACATCACATTTCAAAGGCGCGCTGAATTTTCCAGTAAATGAATTTTCCGTTCGCTTTTTCAGCGTAAACCATAACGTTTGAGTGGGGTTTTCCGTCTTGAACGACATCATGCGTCGCCACAATATAATCTTCATTTTCCCGTATTATTTTAAAGTTTTTTATGCGTATTTCACCCAAAATACACCAGCTCTTGGTAGTTGCTAAATCTTCAACTTCGCCAGTTGTGTCTTCGAACTGAAAATCATCCGACAAAAATACAGATAAATGGCTAAAGTCGCGGGTTTCGAGAGTTTTATCCCACGCAGTTAAAACTATTTCTGCTTTGATCATTGATCTACCTCACTCAAATTTATTTTTATTGGTGTTGAGCCAGTCTCTATTCTTCGCATTAAGCCATCTTCTTTTTGAATATAGTATAAAACAGCATCTTTCGTTCCATTTGGAAAAGGCATTATGAAGTGCATTACCAAAACATCGTCATTTTCATAAAGACACCGTCTGTTTTCTGGTTTGAACTTTTGGATTAGCGGTTCGAGGCGTTCGATATAGTCTGCTTTTCCCGCGATAGTGCCAGAGGAATGCATGACCATCTCAAAACTGGGATGACAAAGGCTAGCCAGCATTTTTATGTTTTGTGTATCCCATGCCTCAGAATATTTATCATAAATCATTATTTCGTAACCCTAATTATTATTTTTTTGGCTTGACGGAACTACTTCGAGATCGAAGCAATCAAGTCGGCATCAATCATTAAGTTATCGTGCTTATATTTATTACGTATGGGTAGAACGACCTGCAAGCTCCATCGATTCACGGCTGCTAAAGCTTCGTCGCCTTCAACCGTTACAAACGCAGTCATTCTCATTGGGTTAATTCGGTCTTTGTTGATATCCACAGTTAGTCGAGAAGAACTTGTTGGCCTAGACCAAGTTTGCCAAAGCTCGGATAATTCGGCGATAAACGAGTCGTTGTCCGCTTCAGAAGTAAAGGTGTTTACATTTAGTCTTTTAATGATCGTCATTTTATCATCTTTTTTGTTGGTCACACGCGTGGGCAATTCAGAGATGGTCCACGCAGTGGTTAGTGACATGGCTCACGTATTAGCCGTACTCCACGCCCCAAAGTTCTTGGCGGATACGGTGACTTCATAGCCGATAAACTCAATATCTCCATTCACCCAGCCATCATGGCCCGGTGCGAAGGTGTATGCGTCACCCGCATGAACCGTTATTTCAGACCCGTCATCGTGTGCAACAGTCATTGAACCTTGAATTACAACGCCAACATGCGCTGCTTGACAGCTATGACCACCCACCAAAGGTTTGACGCACTCTGACCATTTCCAGCCCGGTTGAAGCACTAATTTGGTGGCCGTCGCCACACCTAGATCAACCGAAGCTGAATGAGTTTTTTCTGGCTCTTTCAAAACATCAGGATTGGTAAATGACTTACTTGCTAAGGATTTAGACATTACTGTTCTCCAAACTTTCTATTGATATGATTATTGTGAGGCAACTTTTAATAAAAATCTATATCAAATTAGGGAGTGGTTTTTGCCCCATAAACACCACAGCTCATGAGGTACGACAGAGTGCCAGATGTCATAACTGTGACGAAAGGTAACAACACGTATCAAGTTGTTTGATAAATAAGAGCTTACAAGGACAATCCTCTCAGCGCCCGTATTAGCTCCGTACGAGCGTGATAGCCTTTGATTCCTCACTTTGGCGGGTACAGTGGATTAACACGCTGTAGGAGCCTCTGTGTGAGCCCATAGGGAACCCTTGGCTTCATTGCCAGACGAAATAAGTTGGACCATTTTGCAGGTGTGAATCCAAGGTAAAGATTTAGTTTTGATGTACTGCTCTAAAATATAGACTAGACTAAATTGATACCAGATGAATAGCTAAGCCAACAGTAGTGACGCTGGTTAAACATTAGGTTCATTAATAGGAAATCAATATGTTGTTCATAGTAAAATCAACACATGACTATTCGACATGTCAGACACACCACCCAGAAAAAGGTCCCTTGTTTAGTGAAACACTAGCTAACCTTGGAGATCACGGTGTGAAAGTTCATGCCCAATATTCAAACAGATTAGAACACGTTTTATTTATAGTATGTGAGGCCGATACTTTTGAGCAATTGGATGCGGCCTTTGATCCAATCCTTGAGATGGGTAACTTTGAGGTCACTCCTGTTATGAAGCGTGGATGACCAAACTCTCCACCATCCCGCAGCACCAACTCAGCATCACTTGTGGTCTCTGTAAGCACCATACGATGCTAGAGGTAGCAAACCTTATAGCTGTCATGGGATGGGACACCACGGCCCATGAGGAGCGCTAGAGGGTCCTCGCTGGTACAATAACTGTGGTATTGAAAAGAATAGAAATTATCCGCTCCTATGTTATAAAGTAAATGGCAACACAAGGAAAATCCGATGACTAGCCTAACAAAAATTTGCTTGCTTTTATCCACTGTATCGCTTGCAATGATAGCAGCAGATGCCTGGCTTTGGACTTTAATTGATCTTCTTAGTGAGAAAGAAGACATTTACGAGATGCATCTACAAATGCATGAAGAAATGGACTCACAGTAAGCTTCTTATGACTGCAGAGCTTGAATACAAACTGATTGAGGTGCGGGAACGGGTTGATACACTTCTTGCAAAGCAGAGAGCCGCTAGGCTTGAACACAACAAAATTAAACATGTCAAGAAGAAATCAGTATCTAAGCAGCCCGAAAGCGTAAAGCCTCTTGATTTAAAAAACTATCAGATCAAACGCATTGGGCAGAACTCAACTAAATAGAGGAGAATACGAATGAAGTTTCTGGGAATTGTAATCATTGTCGGTATATTCTTTGGCGCACTGGAAATGGGTGGTGGGCTTGATAAAGCGATAGACTTGATGTCGCTAATATTTGTGATTGGTGTCGCCGTTGGTCATGCATTAGGTGCAAAAGATGGTGAGAATAAGATCACACGCTTTGGTGATGGTTGTGTTCGTGGCGGCTGGCTCGCCTTCTTGATGGGCGTGAGTTTGATAGCAGGGAGCGAAATTGCTGCGGCTATGGACTTCGGCAGTCTTATGCCAGCGATGGCTGTCGCCTTGTTACCACCGCTGTATGGCTACTTCTTCAAAATCATAACCATGCAGTTAGAGTGATTTGCATCATATATTCACTCTTAAGATATTATGAGGAACAGTAATGACGAACATTGTAGCTATCGCAATGTAGGCTATCTTACTGTAATTCAGCCTATGAGGTACGTCAGAAAGCAAGATGCCACAACTGCGGCGTGAAGGGTAACAACACGTATCAGCTCGTCTACGCGAGTAAGTCTAGTGGTACCGTAGATGGCGCATCCACACTATAAAATCAACTTGCCTTCATTTGGAGATAAAAGATGTATCTAGAAACAGAACGTCTAGTCATCAACAATCTGAGCCTCAACGATCTTCAGTTCTTAACCGACTTGGATTCCGACCCAGTGGTTAGAAAGTTTATTGATGGAAAAGTAAAAAATTTTGACGAAACTCGCCAATATATTTCTGAAAATATTGATAGTTATTTGCAGCTTGGATTTGGAAGATACGCCGTTAGAAGTAAAGAAGATTTGAACCCAATTGGGATTTGTGGGTTTTTAATGGAAAATTATGGGGTGGATTTTGGGTATAGATTTAGCCAGTCGGCGTGGGGACGAGGGATTGCAAAAGAGGCAGCAAATAGCGTCATTAAATATGGTTGTGATCAACTTAAATTAAAGAAGATCGTTGGTATCGTGTTACCTGATAATATTGCGTCAGAAAAAATATTAATTTCATCTGGTTTTACATTTGTTAGTATGGACGAGGTGTGGGGTAAAACAATTAAGAAATACGAAATAAAGAATTAAGTGTTCATCTCTATTCTATACTCAGTCACGGCCATTTTGAAGTGCGGCAAAGCTGGCGTGGAATAATGCGGCCATAAATGCCAAAATCATAGCTAGCCGACATGCAAAGCCTGTATTCTCGACTGAAATTAGCCAAACTGACAGATCACGCAGCAATTAACATGTCCCGGAATTGGATAATGCCGATGGATTATTGTCTGCTATGATTGTGCTTACTCACTTACTGATGGCTTGCCCCAAACCTTTTGTAATTAGCTTCCAAGCTAACCATGTTATTGCTAGGGTTAAAGCTTCTTTTGAAGGGAGACTTTATGACTAACCACAAGAATGGCACGAACGGAAATCGACCAGCTATGCTTTTACCTGGTCTGAACGGCAAGAGAGTTGTCGTGACAGCAGGCGCTAGCGGCATTGGTTTTGCAATCGCGGAGCTGCTTCATAAACAGGGTGTAAGGGTTGCGATCTGCGATATTGACCGTGCAGCGCTGGATAAAGCAAGCCTAGATTTAGCAGGCTGCATAGCTGAGCAAGCGGATGTATCTGACACTTCCGCGGTGGAGGCATTCTTTTATAAAGTCCAAAATGAATTTGGTGGGCTTGATGCTTTGGTTAATAATGCCGGTATAGCCGGGCCAACTGGCAATCTTGAAGATCTTTCGCCAGATGATTGGCGCCGGTGTATTGATGTTTGCCTGACCGGCCAATTTCTCTGCGCGCGTCAAGCCATTCCTATGATCAAGGCTAGTGGGGGGGGCGCAATAGTAAACATGGCCTCGGCTGCGGCGAAGCACGGTTATGCTTATCGGACTCCTTACTCGGCAGCGAAATTCGGCGTTGTCGGCTTAACTCAAAGTCTTGCTAAAGAGTTGGGCCCAGACAACATCCGCGTCAACGCTGTATTGCCTGGTATTATCGAGGGTCCGCGCATGGAACGGGTAATCCATGATCGTGCAGAGGCCACAGGCGTTAATATTGATGCCATGCGTAACACTTATCTTAAAAACATTTCATTGCGTCGAATGACATCGCCGAAAGATGTTGCCACGACTGTGGCTTTTTTGGTTTCTGATCTTGGTTTTAATTTATCGGGACAATCACTTGGAGTCGATGGCAACGTCGAAACCCTCTAAAAATAGTAGAAAGTTCGGACATGAGCACGACTAATACACATAAGGATAAAGTTATTATCACCTGTGCAATTACAGGAGCTATCCATACGCCATCTATGTCGCCATATCTCCCGGTAACGCCTGAAGAGATCATTTCAGAATCGCTTGCTGCCTCTGAAGCCGGTGCGGCCATCTTGCACTTGCATGCTCGCAACCCTGAGGATGGACGTCCTGATCAGAGTGCTGAAGCCTTTGCTCCGTTCCTGCCGAGGATTAAACAAAGCACTAACGCAGTCTTGAACATTACCACGGGTGGCAGTCCCTATATGAGTGTTATGGAGCGCGCTACCCCCGCAGCCACCTATCAGCCGGAACTCGCCTCGTTGAATATGGGTTCAATGAACTTTGGGCTCTACCCGATGCTAAACCGCTTTAAAGAATTTAAGCACAAATGGGAACGTGAGCATCTGGAAGGTTCGAAAGATCTCGTCTTTCGTAATTCATTTAATGACATCGAATACGTTTTGAAGACTTGCTATGGGAACGGAACACGCTTTGAGTTCGAATGCTATGACATCTCACATCTTTACAATTTGGCGCATTTTGCTGATCGCGGGTTGGTCAAAGCGCCCTTTTTTGTTCAGTCTGTTTTTGGCCTACTTGGTGGCATTGGCGGACATTCTGAAGATGTTTTGCATATGAAGCGCACGGCCGACCGACTTTTTGGAGAGGAGTACCGCTGGTCTGTGTTGGGTGCGGGCGCAAATCAGTTCCGCATAGCCACACAGGCCGCCACGCTAGGTGGTAATGTTCGTGTAGGTCTCGAAGATAGTCTCTGGGCTGGGCGTGGTGAGTTAGCATCATCGAATGCTGTGCAGGTCAAAAAAGTCTGCACCATAATTGAAACACTTGGTCTGCAGGTCGCAACTCCAGACGAAGCGCGTGAAATTCTTGGGCTAAAAGGTGGGGATCAGGTCTCTTTCTAAGAAATGTTATTAGGAAATTTAATTTGTTTGAGATTGGTGGGTACTGTCACACAAAACTAACTTGAGACGGGCCGGGTGGTCTCGTAGCCTCTTCGTATGACAAAATACTCTCAATGCAGGTACCTTAAAACTAGCCCCTCGATCATCCGCCTTACGGTATGCTGCTTTCCCGCTGGTGCCACGGTGACGCGCTCAGGGCGTTAAACAGGTTGGGTGTGGGGTTAGGTTGGCTGTATGTGGCTGCAGGAACGCCACTTCTACTCACGAGACAATTTCCAGCTGAACCTCGCCGTCGCTCTTACTGAGTGGCGTTAATTATTGAGCGCATAGGTTCAGGCTGCGCCAGCAATCTGATGCGAGTTCTCATTCGTCTGACAGCACCGTGTGACTGGTTTGTCTTCCCTGCCCGTGGTTTTCCTTTAGTGTTCGTAACTCGTAAGTATGCAAATGTGTACTAAAAATAACTAATATACAAAGTCTTAATAATAAATAAAAATCTGACTAGTAATAAAATTACTAAAAAATAGATCTTGACGAAATAAAATTACGCTCACATACAAACCGTGATACGCCATAATGCATTTGGCTTTGACGGTCCGTAACTGAGGCATGGATAGCTTAGGACGAGGAGGGGTTAGTCATGATAAAATCGATACTGGTCCCGGTACGCGGGGATGGTATGGTTGCTACGGTACTGGGGCACGCAGCGGAGCTGGCCAAAAAGCACAACGCACAGGTTGACGTGGTGCATTGTCGAGCGCAGGCGCATGATTTGATGCCACCTGGACTATCTCTTAACGATTTTGCTCGCAAAGTTATGATGGAGCAAGCCGCTGAGCTGGCAAACCGCCAGGAAGATCACTTGCGTGGTATTTTGCGTCGGCTTTCGCGGGACTTTGGGCTGACGGACAAGCCAATATCTGGTGGTTTTGCGACCTGTACTTTTTCCGAAAAGGAAGGGCGCATGGCCGACGTTGTTAAACAGGCAGGTCGTTTGACTGATTTGATTGTTTTGCCAAAACCACAGCGGGAGCGCAATCTTGGTCAAAGCTCCTTAAAATCAGCTCTGTATGGCGCTGGACGTCCCGTCTTAGTATGCCCGGGGCAACTACTGCCTGACGAAACTTTCGCAGAGCATGTGGCAATTGGATGGAATGGCTCCTTGCCAGCATCGCGCGCCGTGGCGTCGTCCTTAGATATTGTACGATACGCGAAACGGGTCAGCATAGTCACGGATGGACAACTCCAACCGCACGGTCCGACCGTCGAAGAACTGATAAACTATTACGCTACGCGCGGCATAAATGCCGAAGTCGTCAAATTTAGCGGGCAGGAGCCCTCAAAAGCTCTTCTTGCGACCAGCAAGGATATCAAAGCCAGCTTGTTGGTGATCGGTGCATACAGCCACAGCCACGAAACTGAAATGCTGTTTGGCGGCAACACAGGGCGCATCGTGGACAATACTGAAATGCCAATTTTGATGGCGCACTGAACACCAAAACAAACTCATACTAACGGGAGGAAAAAGGTATGAAACTATCAAAGAGAAATTTTCTTGGATTAACATTGGGAACTGCGTTAGCAGCGCTGCCGTTGATCGCACTGGCCGATGGCTGGCAGCCCAAGCGGCCAATCGATTTCACGATTATGGCTGGAGCCGGTGGTGGTGCCGACCAGATTGCACGCTTCGTTCAATCCGTTGTTGATGCGAATGACATGACAAACCGTCCCTTAGTCCCAACAAACCGTGGCGGTGGCTCTGGCGCGGAAGCACTCTTGCATTTGAAAGATGCGCGCGACGCAGATCATACGATCATGGTTACGCTTAACTCATTCTACACGACACCGATCCGTCAAGAAGCATTGGGCGTTAATATTGAAACCTTCACGCCCTTGACGATGATGGGGGTAGATCCGTTTGTTCTTTGGGTTCACAAAGATTCAGGCATTACCACGTTTGAGCAATATGTCGAAAAAGTTAAATCCATGAACGGCGAATATGTAATGGGTGGCACTGGTGCGGGTCAGGAAGATTCAATCGTCATCGCCTACATGTCTGGCGCATACGGGCTTGATATAAAATATATTCCTTATGACGGCGGTGGTGCAGTTGCAAAGGATTTGGCCGGTCAACAAATCATGGCAACCGTTAATAACCCTGCAGAAGCAAAGGGTTTTTACGAAGCGGGCCAGTTTGTTCCACTGCTGGCCTTCTCTGACGAGCGTATGGGTGCCTATCCTAACGTTCCGACGATGAAGGAAAAAGGTCATGATTTTTCCTATTACAACCAGCGGGCAATCGTTGGCGCGCCAGGCATGTCGGACGAAGCGGCAGCTTATTATCGTGACATCTTTGGCAAAGTCTATGAGAGTGATGAGTGGCAGGGTTATTTGAAATCTGAAAGCCTCTCGCCATTGCCGATGGATGAGGCTACGACCCGCAAATACTGGGCGACGCAGGTCGAGAACCACCGTCAGCTTCTTTCTGAAATTGAGAATTAAGCGGGACCTGTGGAAGGAGAGCAAAAATGCGACAAGGCGAAATTTCACTTGTAGGGGTTCTTGCTCTCTTTTCTATCTATCTAATGTGGAAGAGCGCAGAACTGCCTATTGGATACATTCCTGGGCAAGGGCCGGGTGGCGGTTTTTGGCCTTTCTGGCTGTCTCTTGGAATGTTGTTAAGTTGCGTTAGAATAGCATGGAATTGGAGCCGTGGTAAAAGTCCAGCTTCCGCCTCTGACCAACCGCTTATGGACGCGTTTGGTTGGCGTACAGTCATGCTTGTAGGGGGGGGGGTAGTCGGTTTCGTCGCTCTGGTTCCAATTGTGTCGATGTATGGCGCCGTTTGTCTCTTTATGCTCTATTATTTACGCTTCCTCGGTAGGCATTCGTGGCCACTAACACTCGGATTAGCGCTGATGCTGCCTTTCGCTCTTTTTTTCTTTTTTGAAGGGGCAATGCAGATATCGATGCCACAAGGCCTACCTTTCACACAGCCATTCTTCGACTTGATGTACGACATCATCTACTGACGCAGCCCTGCTAAAAGGACTATTATGGAAGTATTCTCATTTCTTGCCGACGGCATATTTCTTGCGCTACAACCGGTCAATCTAGCTTTAATCCTGATTGGCGTGACCGTTGGTTTGTTCATAGGTGCAATGCCGGGATTGGGATCCGTAAATGGCGTGGCGATTTTGCTACCTATTACGTTTTTGGTGCCGCCTGCCTCGGCCATTATTTTCCTCGCGGCGATCTATTATGGAGCCATGTATGGCGGCGCGATATCGTCAGTAACACTTGGTATCCCCGGAGCTTCAACGGCGGTGGCGACAACGTTTGATGGCCGGCCATTAGCGTTGCAGGGCAGAGCTAGTCTGGCCTTGGTTACCGCAGCCCTAGCGTCTTTTGTTGGTGGCACAGTCGCTACGGTTTTTTTCACTCTGTTTGCGCCGCTTCTTGCATCTGTTGCTCTAAATTTTGGGCCACCCGAAATCTTTGCACTGATGTTGTTGGCTTTTGCCACGTTCGTTGGTCTCGGAGGGGACGATATCCCTAAAACCATCTTTTCTATATGTTTTGGTCTCGTACTTGCGACTGTTGGATTTGACACCATCTCAGGTGCACCGCGACTTGTATTATTTGATATCCAAGGATTTATCCGCGGAATTGGCTTTATCGTTTTGGCCATCGGTGTCTATGGCATCGGTGAAATGCTTTGGACGATTGAGCAAACACGTGGTGAGATCACGACAACAAACCCGAAGATGACAGCAAAAGGCCTTGCCTCCGATGCGAAAGAGGCAGTTCAGCGAGGCTGGAAGGGAACTTGGATTGGGTCCATTCTTGGTTTTTTTGTTGGTGTCTTGCCAGCTGCTGGCGCGACGCCCGGATCGCTAATGTCTTATGGCGTGGCAAAGATCATCTCGAAGACCCCGCATGAATATGGGAACGGATCGCCAGATGGCGTTGCGGCACCAGAGGCGGCGAATAACTCCGCATCTACCGGCGCGATGTTGCCAATGTTGACGCTTGGTATTCCAGGATCCCCAACAACCGCGATCCTTTTGGGCGGTATGGTGATTTGGGGGCTTACACCGGGACCACGACTGTTTCTGGATGAGAGTGAATTTGTCTGGGGTTTGATTGGGTCTTTTTATGTCTCAAACGTTGCAGCAGTTTTGATCAACCTCGCATTTATCCCGCTGTTTGTATGGATGCTGCGCATGCCATTCACAATTCTGGCACCTTTGATCTTCGTTCTGTCTATCATCGGTGGTTTCGCCGCTTCTCGGAGCATGCATGACCTATGGATGATTGTGATCTTCGGTCTTGGAGCTTTCTTCTTGCGCAAATTTGACTACCCGCTTGCACCTGCGGTCCTGGCGATTGTCCTTGGCCCGATTGCTGAACCGACATTGCGACAGTCATTGCTTCTATCATCTGGTGATCCTAGCATTTTCTTTATTAGACCAATCGCAGGTCCAATAACTGTTATCGCAATCATCTTGATCCTCTTGCCGGCATTGAAGCTGTTGCGCCGCAATGGTCGGGTTTCCTAAAAGTCTAAAACGCCTTATGTTCGATAGCAGATTAGTAGCCGCAACTAATGAAATAATGAAAGATAAACTATGGAAAGACTAGCAGAACTGATTCAGGACCATCCCGATACGGATAACGCAATTGGCGCACCGGGCCGGGATTGGATGACCTATGGTGATCTAAGAATCCTAACTTTAACTGTTCGCCAGACTCTGCGCGCGGCTGGTATCGGAGCTCAAGATTGTGTTGCGATAGTGCTACCCAATGGCCCAGAAATGGCAGCAGCTTTTGTAACAGTAGCGCAATCAGCCACAACGGCTCCGCTAAACCTGGCCTACAAGGAAGATGAATTTGCTTTCTATCTTGAAGATTTGAAAGCAAAAGCGATTATAGTTGAAACGGATTACGATGGCCCTGCACGTAGAGTTGCGAAGCGTTTCGACATGATTGTGATCGAACTTACTGAAAATAATCCAGCGGGTAGCTTCACCCTGTCTACCACGGCAACAGGCAGCGCAGCTGATACTGTTCCAGAATCCGATGATGTTGCCCTTATTTTGCACACGTCTGGTACCACTTCACGACCAAAAATCGTCCCCCTTTTACAGTCAAACGTCGCAGCGTCTGCCGTCAACGTAAGGAATTCGCTTGCTTTAACAAAAGATGATTGTTGCTTGAACGTTATGCCACTTTTTCACATTCACGGCTTGATCGCAGCCGTTAGCGGATCGCTAGCAGCAGGGGCATCTATCAGCTGTGCTCCAGGTTTTGACGCGCTGAAGTTCTATAGCTGGTTAGAAGAGGTCGACCCAAGCTGGTATACAGCGGTTCCAACGATGCATCAGGCCATTTTAGCGCGTGCGCCGCGGAATGCTGCGATTATCGAGAACGCGCGCTTGCGCTTCTTGCGTTCGTCTTCATCCTCATTACCGGGTCCAGTTATGACCCAGCTGGCAGAAACCTTTGGAGCGCCAGTGGTTGAAGCTTATGGGATGACAGAGGCCGCTCATCAGATGTGCTGTAATCCTATTGAACCGGGCCGTCAGAAACCTGGCGCAGTTGGTCTTCCGGCGGGTCCCGAAGTGCGCATTGCTCATGAGATTGAAAACCGCTTGATTAATGGTGTTGGGGAAATCTCCATATCTGGCCCGAATGTCACACCTGGCTACGAAGCTAACCCTGAAGCGAACGAAAAGAATTTTTTCGAAGCAGAAGGTAAGCGTTGGTTCCGGACAGGCGATCAAGGCGAGTTTGATGAAGATGGCTTTTTGTCTCTTACAGGTCGTCTAAAAGAGATCATTAACCGAGGTGGCGAAAAGATTAGCCCTTTGGAGGTTGATGGCATTCTCTCCGACCATCCAGCGGTTGGGCAATGTGTCACCTTTGCTGTTCCGCATGCTAAACTTGGCGAAGACGTAGGTGCTGCTGTTGTCTTGAAAGAGGGCCAAAGCGCAACAGACCGCGAAATTCGCGATTTTGCAAGTCAACGGCTCGCTGCGTTTAAAGTTCCGCGTAAGATTCTGATTATCGATGAAATCCCGAAAGGCGCCACTGGCAAACTGCAGCGGATCGGTCTTGCTGAGAAACTCGGTTTAGGCTGAGGAGATTCCAATGAGAATATGTGTTTTTGGGGCAGGAGCCATCGGCGGCTATATGGGCGTTAAGTTGGCAGAAGCTGGAGCTGATGTAAGCCTTGTGGCCCGTGGCCCGCATTTGGCTGCGATGAAATCCAATGGTTTGCGCTTGATCGAAGAAACCAGTGAGACGACTGTTAGCCCGATAGCATCTGATGATCCAGAAGAGCTTGGGGTTCAGGACTACATCATCGTGACGCTTAAAGCGCATTCTGTTCCTGGCGTCGTGCTAAAAATGGCTCCTCTTATTGGGCCAAACACCACCATTGTTTCTGGCGTAAACGGTGTGCCGTGGTGGTATTTCCATGGTGTTGGCGGCGTGCTTGAAGGCACACGGCTTGCCTCTGTTGATCCCGGCGATGCGCAGTGGAATGGCTTTGGTCCTGATAAGGTGCTGGGCTGTGTAGTCTATCCTGCTGCAGAAGTGGTTGAGCCAGGTGTGATTAAACACATCGAAGGCAATCGCTTTTCGCTTGGTGAGCCGGATGGATCGAAGTCCGATCGAGCGGTCGCTTTGTCCAAAGCATTGATGTCGGCAGGGCTGAAAGCCCCTGTGCGTCCCAAATTACGTGACGAAATCTGGGTGAAGCTATGGGGAAACTTGTCGTTCAACCCAATATCTGCTCTCACGCACGCGACGCTTGATGTGCTTTGCACTGATCCGGGCACACGAGAGGTTGCGCGTGGGATGATGGTTGAAGCGCAAGAGATTGCGGAAAAGCTTGGTGTGAAATTTCCGATTGATGTGGAGCGACGCATTGACGGCGGCGCGGCCGTTGGCGCGCATCGAACTTCCATGTGGCAAGATTTGGATCAAGGTCGTCCCATGGAAATAGATGCGCTGGTTAAGTCCGTGCAGGAGCTTGGAGTGTTAACGAAGACCGCAACACCCACCATAGATACGGTTTTGGCTTTGATACAGCTAAGGGCAAAAACTGCGGGTTTGTATCACCCATAACAAAGCGCGTTACGGGCAAGCGGCGCGCCTTTCCTCGCTCTTGATGATGACCGTGAGTGAGCGACGCAGGTGGTTGAAGCGGAAATACGAAGTGCGATACGTGAAGACTTTATCAACAGCGTCGTGCTTGGATGTGCGGGCACGGTGCATATCACAGGCAACCGTGGTGATATTTCGTTCAAGCTAATTGACGGCGTTCATGCATCGGTGTGTTTTGCACGAATGTTGTAATTCAAGAGGGGCGCTACCTTACAGAAATGCGTCTGTGCGTCCGTTGCGCATGTACTTTCAGTAACTCTAAGTCAGCGTAAGTCCACCAAAGAAGTCTATAGAAAACTCATGCGCAACATGCGCACAGACGCAATCGTTAACCAATGGTCAACAACAAGAACACCAACAGCCCCTTTAGTCCCTTTTGTTAAATCCAAAGATAACCAAAGGCACCCGGGGCCTTATTTGTTATCCATGGGACCCTATTAGTCTCAGGCCACCACTGTGGCCACCAAAGGTGCCCTAGACAGACACAGGTGGCTGTAGTTAAGCTGTTGTTATCGCTTGTGTCGGTGTGTTGACTGATGCCTTTCTAAGGAACCAATGTCCGTGTGGGGGCACCATAATACATCGTAAATATATTATATATCAACGTGTTAAATATTGATAGAATTAGCCCCCCTTTCATCCCTCCTTTGGTTGACCATACCCGCTATATTTGCCACGCCCCCGCACGCCTGCGCATCGCTGCAAACATGTTTGGTTTGGTATGCGGTTACGCGGCTATTTGCGTGTTGAGGCCGTAGTGGTCCACTGAAGGCGCCACAAGGGCTGGGTGTGGGTTTGGGTTGGACGTGTGGGGCTGCAGGAGCGCCAATTCCACTCACGAGACAATTTCAAGCTCAATCTAACCGCCGCTCTGATTGAGTGGCCTCAATTCTTGAATGCATAGGTTCAGGCTGCGCTAGCAATCTGATGCGAGTTCTCATTCGTCTGACAGTACTGAGCGGTCAATTGCTCGCGCTGTCAATTCTGAAATACTTGACTGTTAAAGCACATGCGTCATTGTGGAATCCATAGCCCAGTGGGGCACAGGTTTACTCATGTGATGGACGGTGGAATGAGCCAGAACGAGATCGATGATTTACGGGTTCGTCTCGTTTCACCTCCTAAAATGATAATTGGTGGCACCAGTGTTAATGCTGTTTCCGAAGCCGTTTTGGATGTGGTTTCACCAATTGATGGCTCGCTTTTGGCAAAGTTACCAGATGCCTCAGAGGTGGATGTGGCGGATGCGGTCGAGGCTGCGCGCAGGGCGTTTGAAACTGGTTCTTGGGCGAAAATGGCTCTGGCTGCCCGAAAGAAAATCCTGCTGGATTGGGCACAGTTGATTGATGATCACGCGCTTGAATTGGCCGTGTTAGGCGTGCGCGATAATGGCACTGAAATTTCCATGGCCATTAAGGCGGAGCCAATGTCCGCCGCAAATACAATCCGCTATTATGCTGAAGCCATCGATAAGATTTATGGTGAAGTCGCGCCAACCGATGCCTCTACATTGGCCATGATCCTAAAAGAACCCATTGGTGTCGTGGGTGCCATTGTGCCATGGAATTTCCCGCTAATGATATCCGCCTGGAAGATCGCGCCGGCGTTGGCGATGGGAAATAGTGTTGTCTTAAAGCCTTCTGAGATTGCCTCACTCTCTGCTCTGCGATTGGTGGAATTGGCGCATGAGGCTGGTCTGCCGGATGGTGTTTTAAATGTGGTGACCGGGCAAGGCGCTGTCGCAGGACAGGCGTTGGCAAGGTCCATGGATGTCGCTTCTTTGGTGTTTACCGGATCCGGCCGCGTTGGGCGACTGCTGTTAGAACATGCCGCACAGACCAATCTCAAGCGTGTCTATTTGGAGCTTGGCGGTAAATCGCCGCATGTGGTTTTTGAGGACACCGATGACTTAGAGACGGCGGCACAGGCCGTCGTCGCAGGAATTTTTCGAAATTCTGGACAAGTCTGCATCGCCGGCTCGCGGTTGCTGGTCCAAGACAGTATTCATGACACCTTCGTGGAGAAAATCATTGCGATAACTCAGAAAATGCGGGTCGGAGACCCACTCAGTCTCGAAACACAAATCGGTGCGATGAGTTCGGAAGCACATTTAAATCGGGTTTTGCAGTCGCTCGAGTCTGTAAAGTCCATTGTCGCGGGTGGTGACAGAATTTTGACAGAAACCGGAGGCTATTACATGCGCCCGGCAATTGTCACCAACATGAGCCCCAAAGATCGGTTGGTGCAAGATGAGGTGTTTGGACCGGTCTTGACCGTCACGCGCTTTACTTCAGAAGAGAACGCCGTCGATTTGGCCAATGCGACGGAGCTCGGCCTGTCAGCCGGTGTCTGGACATCTCAGTTGAGCCGCGCACATCGGATGGTGTCAGCGCTGCGCGCCGGAGTGGTTCATGTGAATACATATGGCGGCGCCGACAACACAGTGCCTTTGGGGGGATATAAACAATCGGGAAATGGTCAGGACAAATCTCTGCATGCCTTAGATAAATACATGAACAAAAAAACGGCTTGGATTAAGCTATGAGGGCGCCAGTAGATAAAAATAACGATCTGCTTTTGTTTACAGAGGGGCTGCCATGCACGCAAGCTGAACAATTTTGCAGTGAGTGCCCGCCAGACAAAAAAACCAAGGTAGAAGACCTGTTCCAATTCTCGCGGGGACGTGGAGATGTGCATATCTCCATCATTGCAGCCTGTCTTGCCCTGTTCTTTTTCGCAATGTTTTTCACCCAGACCGGCTGGGATAATCGAAAGCTGCCCGATGGCTTTGCCAGTTACCTTGCGCATCAATTTGGGTTGATAGATATGGACGGCAAAGTCACAAGGTTCGGCCGTATTCTCAAACAATCTTGGGTTGCGCCTATGTTCTGCCTGACGGTCCTGGTGCCAACGGCGCTTTGGAACTTGCGTGCCTCTTTGAAAGAGCATCTTTGGCGCAAAAGGTTTTTGCTTCCAACCAAAGCCAGTTTTGAGGTTGTTAAATACATCGAGGCGTTTGAGTTTGTCATCTATTTCATTGCCTATACAATGCTCGTTCCAATCTTTGGGTATTTACTTGCAACGGTGTTCCTAGGCGTATTTTTGCCATGGCGCCTTGGCTACCGTGGCCGGCTGTGGTTGCTGCGCAGCTTTACCTGCAGCGTTGCAGTGGTGATCGTGTTTCGCACATTGCTCCAGATTAAAACACCCGTATCAATTTGGCTTTATGATCTGATGCCGGCACCCCTACGGGGCTTCTTGTTGACGTATTTTTAGGACCAAGCGCTTGGATGCATTTCTTCTCGGACTTGAAAGCTTGCTGCAACCGGCAGTGCTGCTGGCTATTGTGATCGGCTCGGTCGGGGGCGTTGTGATCGGCGCTGTACCCGGGATTGGTCCAGCCATAGCGATTGCTATATTGTTGCCAGCAACAGTCTTCTTGGATGATTTGGTGAGTCTTGTGCTGCTTCTGGGGATATATGGCTCGTCCATGTATGGCGGTGCGATACCTGCGATTTTGATCAATACGCCCGGCACGCCCGTGAATGCCCTCACGACCTATGACGGCTATGCGATGACGCGGCGCGGGGCTCCATCGCGCGCGCTGTCATTGGCCTATTCAGCATCGTTTTTTGGTGGGTGTTTCTCTATTGCAGCGGCTTTGATCGCCTTGTTTGCCTTTGGGCCCTATTTGCGTGGTTTAGGGGCTTTGTTTGGCCAACGCGATATTCTAATGGCCGCGATACTGGGGGCGGTCTTATTGATTGCTGCACATCGGAAAACCATGGTGATCGCTGCAATGCTGTTCGGTTTTGGGTTTTTGATTGCAATGATCGGTCGCCAGACCACACGGAGGATCGATCGATTTACCTTTGACATAGAGTATCTTTATTCCGGGTTTAATCTCATTGTTGTGATCGTCGGCATTTTTGCTCTGAGCCAAGCTCTGAATTTGATGGTCGGCAAAGATGACGATCCGCCAGAGGCTCGGATATCTGGAGGGTTGTTTACGGGCTTCCGGGATCTAATCTCCAATAAGCTCATTGCGGTCATATCGGCCTGCTATGGAACGGTGATGGGGATTATCCCAGGCGTTGGCGAATTTGTTGCCCAGTTTTTCAGCTACTCCACGGCGCGGGCTATTTCAAAAGACCCAGCAAGATTTGGCCATGGATCTCCAGAGGGATTATTGGCCTCAGAGACATCAAACAATGCCGTACCGGCGGCAGCTATGATACCGCTATTGGCACTGGGCGTGCCGGGCGAAGCGCTCACGGCGATGATGATGGTTGTGTTTTTTGACGCTGGGATTAAGCCCGGACCAGATATTTTTGACACCAACCCAGATTTTTTATTCAGCCTGTTTTCGGCTTTGTTTTTGGTCAACGTCTTTGTCCTCATAACTTTGCTTTTTTCGACCAAATTCATCGCGAAAATGATTTATATTCCCAATCGCTTTTTGGGGGCGATGATCATGATCTTGTCGTTTGTCGGTGTCTACTCAATCCGCAACAGTTTCGTAGATTGTATTTTTGCGGTCATTTTTGGGTATATTGGGTTTATCTTGAGGCGCTTGAACTGGCCGCTTGTGCCTATTGTCTTGGGATTGGTCTTAGGCTCTATTATATTGGAGCGCCTCACTGCAGGAGCTGGGCAAATAAAAACGGCGTTAGACTTAATTAACCGTCCAGTCTCCGGAACGTTATTCGTGGTGATCCTAATGGTCATGGGGTTCATCATTTGGACGTCGATTAGGAACCGGCGAAAACACTTTCAATAATGGCCAATAAAATAGGGAGTTTGGAAATGAAAAAATTAGCAGCAATTGCGGCCTTATCCGCATCGACTGTTTTGTCTGGGGCACTGCCTGCCCAGGCCGAATACCCAACGACACCGGTACAATTTGTGGTGCCATGGCCGCCGGGCGATTTTGAAGATATTCTCACACGGATGATTGCCGCCAAAATGGAAGAAATGACGGGCGTCTCAGCTTCGGTTGTGAACAAACCTGGCGGCGGCGATGGACCATTTCCGGGAGCTTTAGAGGTCCTCAATGGTCCTGCAGATGGCTCCATGGTTGGGTCTTTTGTGATTGGCGTTCCAATCGTTGGGCCCATGATCGATATTGGAATTGAGGAAGATAGTTTCACACCCGTTGGGATTTTTCTCACCTACCCCTTTGTTTTGGCGGCCTCCGGAGATGCCGCTTATGCCAATATGGCTGAACTGGCTGCCCATGCCCAAAACAATGATGTGGTTCTTGGACATTTTGGAGCGGGTCTGACCCCAACCAAAGCCTCTTTCGCCGCTGCGAAGAAGATGGGATTTGAATTTGCAGATGACAGCGCCTTTGACATGTTGGATTGTAACACTTTGTCGTCGGGCGATGCGGATGTTGTGAATACGACCCTAGCGTTGATTGAACCCTGTTTGGATGAGATCAATATTTTGGCAAATATTGGATCAGAACCGATCGCTAAATTGCCAGGCGTCAAAACCCTAGCGGCCCAGTCTGGGATCAATGATCTGGAGCTTTGGAACGGCCTATTTGTGAAGAAAGGCACGCCACAAGAGGTTATTGATAAGCTTGATGAAGTGGCAGCTGCGACCATGGCAAGTGCCGAGGCACAGGCTTTGATGGCCGAAACCGGTGCAAGGGTCTATTGGCAAGATATGGCAGCCTCGCAAGAACGTATCGAAGCGGATCGCGCAAAGAACGCTGAATTGGGCGCAATTCTCAACGATTAATAAATTATAGATGGGCGTCCAGGCGCCCATCTAACCGTTTGGAGCGCTTCATTTGGAGAGACTGCATGCGCCGAATTAAACTTGGTATCTTGCAAACCAACCATGATAAATCTGTCGAGGTGGGCGATGCTTTTCCAGATGACGCGCACCGGTTCCGCGACCTTTTTGATTTGCAAGATGAGCGCTTTACCTATCGAATATACATGACGATTGGTGGAGAAGTGCCTCAGGATTTGGATGAGCAAGATGTCTATATGATCACTGGGAGCCCTCTGAGTGTCCTAGACCAGCATGTGTTCACCGATGCCCTATTGGATTTCATTCATCGCTGTGACGCGGCAAAAAAGCCTCTTTTGGGCGCATGTTTTGGACATCAAGCCATTGCACTGGCGCTCGGGGGGACCGTTGAGAGATCAAGTCAGGGGTATAATGTCGGTGTCGAAGACACACGGTTTCATGAAACAACAGACTGGATGGTGCCGCCACGCGACAGCTTGCGACTTTATGTATTTCATGAAGATCATGTGACGCATCTGCCCGAAGGCTGCACGCTTTTGGGCTCAAGTGAAAATTGCAAAATCGCCAGCTTTGCAAAAGGTGATCATATCATCACCACCCAAGCGCATCCTGAATTTACCTACGACTTCATGGCGTGTTTACTACGATTTACGGAGGGCAAAATGCCGGCCTCCGCCACAAAAAAGGCATGGGACAGTTTGGCGCCCGACCAAGATGGATCTGTTTTTGGCGCGTGGGCAACAAATTTTTTCAAGAAAGCTTTGAGCGATGCACGATAATGGACATCTAGACCTCCTCAGCCATGATAGCTTTGCCGGGGGCGTGCCGCACAAGACATTTGCGCGTCTGCGCAAAGAAGACCCGGTGCATTGGAATGAAGGCGATGCCGATACCAAAGGCTTTTGGAACCTCACACGACATGCCGATATCGCTTTTGTGAATAAGGAAAACCAGATTTTCAGTTCCGCTCAGGGTATTCGCCTGGAAGACCAAAGCCCCGAGGAATATCTGGCGCGCCGGACATTTCAAGAAACGGACCAACCGGAGCACACCGCGGTTCGGCGCCTTGTGAACCCCAATTTTGCCAAGCCGGTTATGGGTGGATTTGAGTCAGTGATCCGCGAGTTGTCCGCAAATATCGTTGATAAAGCCCTCAGAAATAATGAATTTGATGCGGTGGAGGCGATTGCCAGACAGTTGCCTATGTTAATGCTCGGCCGTATTTTGGGTGTTCCCAATGAGGACTTAGATTGGCTTGTCGAAAAAGGCGATGCGCTGATCGGCAACTCGGATCCTGATTTTACGGAACATGTCATCGACCAAGTGGACACCAGTGCCTACCGAATGATGCCGTTTCGCAGTCCGGCAGGTCTTGAACTTTACGACTATGCCAGTGATTTATTGTCCAATCGACGCACGCTTGCCCAAGAGGGAATTTTGGCAAAAATTGCACGAGATGAGACAGGTTTAAATGAACTGGACTTCAAGAATTTTTTCTGTCTTTTGGTGGCAGCTGGCAACGATACGACCCGATATTCAATCGCGATGGCGCTCAACCTCTTAGCCCATAACCCCGATCTCATTGCGCAACTGAAGACAGGTAAATTCTGGGACAGCTGCGCAGATGAATTTATCCGATTGGCCTCTCCAACAATGCATTTCAGGCGCACCGCCACTCAAGATTGTGAGCTGCATGGAAAGACAATCCGCGCAGGGGACAAAGTCCTATTATGGTTTGTTTCTGGCAGTCGTGATGAAGCAGTTTTTGAACATCCAAATGATTGCATCTTGGGGCGATCTCCAAATAGGCACCTGGCCTTTGGACAGGGTGGCATTCATGTCTGTCTGGGGATGCATTTGGCCAAGCTTGAAGTGCGAATTGCGATCGAAGAGCTGGTTAAGCGCGTCGCATCATTTGAGGCAACCGAAGCCCCGACCTGGACACGATCCAACTTCATTTGCGGCGTAAAACAACAGCGCGTCCGTGTCACAAAGGTAACTTAAAATGACCCAGGAGATGTCCCGCACCCGCGTTATGTTTAATGACATGTTGAATTTACCACGGGGAAAATATGTTCCAACGGACGTGGCAGCCAGCGGAAAGGTTGGCTTTGCGCGTGGGGCTTTTGCTGTCTCCTATGACCGAGATTTGTTACCAGTGCCTGGCTGTGGCGTTTACGATGGCCTGCCTGATATGGAGCTCATTTTGGATGCCGAGCGACGCAAGGGATGGCAGGTGGGCACGGAAATTGCGCTGGGCGATTTACATGTGGATGACAAGCCGTTTGGACTTTGCCCCCGATCAGCGCTCAAACGTGCGGTTAAAGATTGGGAAGCCTTAGGATTATCTCCAATGGTTGGTCTCGAGACAGAGGCCTACATTTTTCAACGTGGCCAAGATGGTGTTTGGCGCCCCTATGACACGCCTGGAGCTTTTGTTTATGGCACTGGCCCGGAGAATGATCCAAGGGGCGTGATGGACGATATTTGGGAGGCGGCCCATCAAGCAGAGATTCCGATCGAAAGCATGAATGGAGAATATGACAATGGGCAGTTCGAGCTTACTTTACGGTTCGACCATGCGCTTAAAGCCTGTGATGACACCTTTCTAATGAAGACATTGGCAAGAGAAATTGCCCTGAAAAAAGGACTTTTGCTGACATTTATGCCAAAACCGGTGCCGGATCGTGGTGGATCAGGGCTCCATGTTAATTTCAGTTTTTTGAACAAAGACAACCAAAACCAGATTGCCCCAACTGGCGTTTTGTCAGACCTTGGACAACACTGCATCGCAGGGCTGATCCATCACCATGAGGCGCTCGCCGGCCTGCTTGCAGTGACTGTGAACAGCTATGACAGATTGGCCGCTGGCAGCTTGGCTGGGTATTGGGCAAATTGGGCGGAAGACCATCGCTTGGTGACCACACGTTGTTCAACAGGGTCGCCAAAATCGGCGCGTCTTGAACATAGAATGGCCGATTGTGCGACAAGCCCCTATCAAGCTGTGGCCGCTGTATTGCAAGCTGCGCGCTTAGGCGTGGCGGGAAATCTGCCACTGCAACCAGCTGAAGATTTAGATGGGTTGGAAAACGTGCGGGAGCGGCGCCACATTCCATCAGGTTTAGACAAATCCTTGGAGGCCTTGGACAAAGATGTGATGTTGCGTCAAGCGGTCGGCGAGGCCTATTGCGATGGGCTGCTTTACCTCAAGCGAGATGAGTTCAAGCGTCTCCTCAACAGAAGTGTCGACGAGATCCGCGACTTTTATTTACCATTTGTTTAGAATGTCCGGTCTCAGGCCATTTCTGAGTGAAGGTTTGAGGATTGGACACGGCAACCCCGGACCCCGTGACATTGGCTCCGAAAAATCCTTGCATAAGATTCATAAATATCTCCTTCTGAGACCTAAGTGGATCAAACTGTTGGGGCTGTGCAATGATGAACAAGACCATTTTGGTAATTGGCACCTATGACACCAAAGATGACGAGTTAGGATTTTTGGCCGAAGTGATCCAGGCGCAAGGTGGTCAATTGGTCACCATGGACGTGTCTGTGTTGGGTGACCCATCCAAGCCAACAGATTATTCCAAACACGATGTTGCGCAAGAAGGTGGAAGTTCGATCCAAGCGGCTATCGCTTCGGGGAATGAAAACCAGGCAATGCAGATTATGGCCACAGGAGCGGCGTTGTTGGCAGCGCGATTGTTCACCGAAGGCCGATTTGACGGGTTGATTGTCCTTGGCGGTACAATGGGGACAGACCTTGCGTTGGATGTATGTTCCGCAGTGCCGCTTGGGGTGCCGAAATACATTGTGTCCACGGTATCGTTTTCACCGCTCATCCCAGCGGAACGGTTGGCAGCCGATACGCAAATGATTTTATGGGCCGGGGGGCTTTATGGCCTGAATTCCGTATGCAAGGCGTCCTTAAGTCAAGCAGCAGGCGCCGTTCTGGGCGCAGCACGCGCGGTGCAAATGCCAGATCCGGATAAACCCTTGATCGGGATGATGTCGCTGGGAACCTCTGCGTTAAAATACGTCATTCCGCTGAAGCCTGCGCTTGAAGCCCGTGGTTTTGAGGTCGCCGTGTTCCACGCAACCGGTATGGGGGGGCGCGCATTTGAAAGCCTCGCGGGACAGGGGGCGTTTGCTTGTGTTTTCGATCTTTGCACACAGGAATTGGGCAATCATGTGCACGGATCCAATATATCTGCTGGAGCGGATCGTTTGACCAATGCCGGCTTAAATGGCACCCCGCAAATCGTGTCGCCGGGATGTTATGATCTTGTTGATGTCGTTGGTTGGCAACCTTTGCCAGACAAATGGTCAGATCACCTGAAACACGAACACAATCGCTTGCTGACTTCGATTGTCTTAAATGATGATGAACGCCGGTTGGTGGCGCGTGCGCATGGCGCGCAATTGGCCAAAGCAACTGGGCCAGTGGCCATGCTATTGCCTGAGAAGGGTCTGGGAGAATGGGACCGAGCGGGTGCTGATTTACATAATCAAGCTGGACTAAACGCGTTTTTGCTGGAACTGGAACATAAACTGCCAAGCAACGTGTTTGCTCATCGGATAGAATGCCACATCAATGACGCGGAATTTGCGGACAAAGCGCTGGAAATTTTTGATGACTGGCGCGCAAAAGGCGTCATCGCGTGATTAACACTTGAGAAGGCACCGTCAGACAAAACAAACCTGAGACGGGGCGGGCTGTTTCGTAGCCTTGCCATATGACAAAACACTCTCCATTCAGATACTTTAAAACGAGCCCAGAGATCATCCGCCTTACGGTATGCTGTTTTCCCACTGGAGGCCACTCCGGACCGCTTAAGGCGATCCACGGGTTGGCTGTAGGGGACCGATTGGCTGCGTGGGGCTGCCCTAACGCCACTTCTACTTACGCACCAATTTAAAGCTAAACCGAGCCGCTGCTCTCGCTGAGTGGCGCCAACTATTGAGCTCATAGCTGAGCTGCCCACATTCACACTGAATATGTCAGGTAAGCAGAAAATATAGCTGGTTCAGTTTGATGGAATTTTGTATGTTTTGGCTGTGAAAAGCTGGACTCTTGATCAATATTAAAACTAAAAGTGCAAGATAATAAGTATGCATTGTTATGATTGCAGTGCTTCGATTAATTATTAAGGAGAACTCCGTGTATCAAAAAAATATAATTTTTCTTACCTGTATTTTCTTCCTCTTCGGCTGCACGGATAACAGAAAACTGAATAACGAGGTTGATGCTGTTTCTTCCATAGAAAAGAAAAGAGAGAATACGTCCCTTAAGGGCATCACCTTTAAAAAGAACGCCGACGGTAAACACGTTTTATATGAAGGATCATTTTTTAAGCTTGGAAACAAAGAGACTGATCAAGTTGGTCTTCCCGATGGCACTGATCGGGCAGTGACTGATGAAAATGTTAAAAAATCTGGATTTACCGATGTTTTTGCGAACTTGTGGCCAGGGAGCAAAAAAAACGATGAATTGAGTGATCAAAATTTTAAGCGGTCTCAAGCCGATGTCAGCTCCTCAGAAATTGAAACAGTTCTTAAAAAAAGAAAATCGATGTTAGAGCAATTTACCACAATAGTTTGGCCATGGGAAAAATAAGAACTGAGAACTCCACACCCGACTTGATAGTCTGATAAGTGCCGTTATACTTCACGCCACAGTTACGGCATTTGGCTCTCTAGCGTAATTCTTGGACTTCTGGCACACCACTTCAACACACAGACTAGATTACCTATACAATTCCAATGTTACTGTTCTTTAAAAGGCACTTCTGCGTTACTGAAGGTAAAAGGAAAGCTTATATGTCCTCGCTGGAGTTTTATACAAGTCTCTCTGCTATCTGGATCGCAATAGCTTGGTTTCCTTATATTCTGGATCGGATCATGGTTCACGGTCTTACTGGAACAATGGCAAATCCAACTCCCAGTTTGGCGTGACAATCTGGTTGGGCCATGCGAGCCAAGGCAGCCCATGGTGTGGTAATACAAGCATTCACAGCATATCCGCCTTTGGCAATCACTGTGAGCCGATTGAACTTGGTCTTAAGGCCTGAGAACAACATTGGTTGTCGCAAGTCTTCTGTAGGGTATTGTCAGACAAAACTAACTTGAGACGGGGTGAGCGGTTTCGTAGCCTCTCCGTATGACAAAACGCGCTCCATTCAGGTACTTCAAAACGAGCCCAGAGATCATCCGCCTGGCTGTGATGCTTTATGTTCGGTTTTCTATCGCTTCTCGTCCCTAAATCCCAACTAAATCCCCAGAAATGCGTCTGTGCGTCCGTTGCGCATATACTTTCAGTAACTCTAAGTCAGCGTAAGTCCACCAAAGAAGTCTATAGAAAACTCATGCGCAACATGCGCACAGACGCAATCGTTAACCAATGGTCAACAACAAGAACACCAACAGCCCCTTTAGTCCCTTTTGTTGAAGCCAAAGAGTGTTTTTTCATTCGGCGAGGCTACGAGGCCGCTCGCCCCGTCTCAAGTTAGTTTTGTCTGACAGTGCCACCTGTGGTGTATTTTATTTGACAGACATCAATATGTGGTATCCAATGACCCACATGAACAATCATCAAGACTTTTTGAAATTCGAAGCTGTATTGGCTCATTGTGAGAAACGAGCACCAGAAGGTTCTCTATTTTCTGCCATGGAATATGGACGTGAAATGCAGTTTTTCGATGGACACAATTCATTGTCAGTATCGGGTCACATCCTCGCTGATATGCTAATGCCTAGCGCAGTAGATTGGTGATCGGAGTTTTGTGTCTAGGAACTTGCTTCAAAGTGTGGCTTATATTGTAGTCTGTTAGGAGGGGCTTCCAGTGAAACTACTATTTGCTTGCATCGTTTTTGGCGTCGCCGTTTTACCAAGTGAATTTGCCTCAAAACTTTTGGAACTATTTTTATAAATACATTCACCAGAGTGGTTCTGTTAGACGAATGAGAACTTGCATTGGATTGCTGGCGCAGCCTGAATCTATGCCCTTAATAATTGGCGCCATTCAGTAAGGGTTTAGCTCTCCCTCTCCCAGACAGCATTTGTGTGAGAGCACGTGTATAGATACCCACCGTACCCCCAGTGGCCCACGCATGGGGTGTCACATAAGTTATACGTGATGTTTTGCGGTTATTGGCAGTAAGCGTTGATCCAGCACGTCCTGTGTTAACGCATGAATCTTTGCGTTCAGCCTGTCGTTTTGTTTAAGTCCATCTAGCTCAGATTGAGTTAGGCTATAGGGATCGTCCTCTAGCTTTAGCCGTAAAGTCATGTCGTTCCAGACGGTGGTGATGATAAGGTGTTCATTATGTGTCATACCAACTAGAACGACAGCGCTGGAGTTTGTGTTAGGTGTCGCTCAAGGTGAATGCCATTACCAATAGGCCCTGCTCTAGCGGTCTAAGGTAGAATAGTTCCAATAGGGTTGACTAGAGGTATTTATGGTACTATTTACCTCATAGTCTATGACTCTATTGGGAAAATAATTATGAACATTGGTCTAGCGAGAACATCAACACTTGAGCAGATTGCTGGCCTTGAAGCGCAAGTGCGAGACTTGGAAGCATACGGCTGTGAGCGCATCTTTAAGGAGCAAGTCTCTTCTATCGCAGAGCGTGAACAGCTGGAGGCGGCACTCAATATGCTGCGTGAAGGTGACAAACTCGTTTGTACGAAGCTGGATAGATTGGCAAGGTCAGTGCACACCTTGGTCAGATCATTTAACTTATCAACTCAGTGGGTGCATCACTTGTGATATTGGATATGGGTGGGACTGCTGTTGATACGAGTAATCCAACAGGGAAGCTGATCTTGAATGTTATGAGTTCTGTAGCTCAATTCGAGAGGGAGATGATGCTGGAACGTCAGCGTGAAGGTATCGCCAAAGCAAAGGCTGAGGGTAAATACAAAGGGCGTAAGCCTACCGCACGTGCCAAGACTGATATGGTTAAGCTTGCGTTGGATGAGGGTGTCAGTAAAGCGCAGATCTGTCGGGACTTGGAGATAAGTAAGACAAGTTTATACCGCATTATTCGGAAGTTGAGGGCTTAAAAATAACATGAAGTACATTGATGAAGTATGCGCTGTTCTAACTGATGAAGTGGAGCGCCGTTACCTGCGCAGTCGTGATGCGTGGCAGATGTTAAGTGACGAGGTGTCTGCTGCTGATGAGGCGACTCCAGAGCAAACCCAGAAAGCTGAGCAAGCCCATAAGGATTACATCAAAGCGTCCAAAGAATATTTAGCTATAGCGTTTAAGAAGAAGTTTTTAGAGCGTTGAACGTGCCTATCCTCAGCTAGATAGTATGTTGTGCTAGCTCATCTCAGAGTTGGATAGAGTTAAACTATGAGAGCCGCCACACCATCAGCTTCCCTATACTAGTAACGGCAAGCATTGATGCGTTTATGGGTGCTGCTAATACAAAGATGGAGGTTGAAGATTAGCGCTGTGTTAGGTTCGATAAGTCAATCCATTCGTGCTTGATTTATTTTTGTGATCACAAATAGTCACAACATAAAATGTGATCACATTTGCAACGTCACACCATTTAGGCGAAAACTATTTGCGGGTCACTGCATGAGATGTCATTCTGATCGTGAGACTTATGGAGCCAGCCAGTAATGATGAAACATTTTACCATACTTCTGGCGTTCCTGATGACGATTGGCTCTCAGGTTGTTGCTTTTGACCCTGCTGACCTACAGAGGCTGATTGACACGAAAAAATGTTCTAAATGCTATCTCACTGATACCGATCTATATCGTGCTAATTTGGCTGGTGCTAATCTGGCTGGTGCTAATCTGGCTGGTGCTAATATGGCTGGTTCTAATCTGAAAGGTGCTTATCTGCGTGGTACTAATCTGGTGGGAACTCATTTGTCTGGTTCCAATCTGGAGGGTGCGTATCTGTCTATTGGTAATTTAAACGGTGCTAATCTGAAGGGTGCTAATCTGAAGGGTTCTTATCTACGTGGTGCTAATCTGGCTGGCGCTGATCTGGCTGATGCTGATCTAGAGGGTGCTGATCTGGAGGGCGCTATCCTAGAGGGTGCCAACTTGATTGGCGCTAACTTGGCGCATGCCAATCTGAGTGCAGCGCTGCTGGAGGGTGCTGATCTTAAGGGTGCAAGAACAAATGGTTCAATCTTCTGCAACACAATCATGCCAGACAGTTCAGTGATCTACAGCGGTTGCTGAAAGCTTTAAAGCGGCCATGAAATGAAACACATTTGTGGGTTACTGCGTGAGATGTCAGTTTGGTTGTGAATTTATGGAGCTAGCTATAGTAAAGATGAAAAATTTTGCCGTACTCCTAGCCTTTCTGGTGACGAATGGGTCGCATGTTAGTGCTTTTGATATTGCGCATCTACAGAAGCTTAAGGATACTAACTATTGCAGGAAGTGTGATCTGAGTAATGCTGATTTGGTTAACGGTTACCTGAAGGGTACGGATCTTAGTGGTGCTAATCTAAACAGTGCTAATCTAAAAGGTGCTAATTTGAAGGGTGCCGATCTTAAGGATGCTAAGCTGCATTTTGCTTTTCTGTGGTATGCTGATCTGGAGGGGGCTACACTACAGGGGGCTAATCTGAAGGGGGCTAAGCTGGATTTTGCTTTTCTGTGGTATGCTGATCTTGAGGAGGCTTATTTGCGTAATGCGGATCTGGAGGGGGCTTATTTGGAGGGTGTTAATCTGAAAGGAGCTTACCTAGGTTTTGCTAATCTGAACGGGGCCACACTGCAGTATGCTGATCTGGAGGGTGCTAACCTAAATAGTGCTAACCTGAATAATGCTAATCTGAACAGTGCTAACCTAAAGGGTGCTAACCTAAATGGTGCTAATCTAAGGGGTGCAAACCTTTGCAATACAATCATGCCAAACGGGTCAGTGATGTACAGCGGCTGTTGAACTTCTAATGACCAAACTCTCAACCATCCCACAGCACCAACTCAACATTACCTGTGGTCTCTGTGAGTACCATACGCTTCTAGAGGTAGCAAACCTGATAGCAGTCGTAGGAGGCGATACTACAGCCCATGAGGTACGTCAGAGAGCCAGATGCCATAACTGCGGTGTGAAGGGTAACAACACGTATCAGATCGTTTATGCGGGTAACTCTGATATTGCGATGGAGGCGGCTGGGGTTAGGTCAAAGAGCTAGCGCATAGCGGTTTCTACTTGTTCCCGTAGTGGAAGACTTTGGGCCTTGCTTTATTAACTCTCTTCTAACCACTGTGTGTATCGTTTCTGATAGAGCTTCGACACTTTAGTCTTATATTTACTTAATACACTTTCAAAGTAGCCGTATTCTGTGTGTTTGTAGTGTGTTGCGTGTCTAATATCTACTGTTACTTCATCAAACTCTGACTCAAATGGAAGTGTATGGTTGAGTACATCGTTACAAGCATCATTCATAACTAACTTTAAGAACCGCCTGTCTGTGTTTTTAACTATGTAGGAGTCGTGAACAGGTAGTATCGGTTTATCAGCTTCCACAAACCTTTGTATTACTCCTTCTGTAATCTGACTATCCGTATACATCAGGTCTATACCTTTATCTGAACACAAGTCGCCCTTCAGGAACGGGTACTTATCTATGAATGCTGCTAGGAGGTGGTCTAGCTGAGTATGTGTAAGTTTCTGGTCTTTATTTTGGTTATTATACGCACGGTATGCTGCTTGCTTTGACTTTGCATTGATAGCTATGAGTACAAGTTCCTTAACGATACTGCGTTGTTCTGACATCTTAATGCCATCAAGCACAGGTCTACCAATGTCATACTTGTCACCCTTAAGAAGCTTACCGTGTTCTAAGGCCAAAAGCGTTGGGTGTAGCCCACTAAAGTCTATTTCATCTGTAGCTTCACCATCAATGTAGATGTCTCTACGTAAATCTATTCGTTTCTTTGGGAGCCTCTGCCAGAAACCACCGTACCAACGTCCGTGCTTTCTAAACCTGGTATCGCCCCTACTAAAAACACGATAGGTGAACATATGTTCAGGACCGATAGGAATTACTTCCTTACTTACCACACCATGTTCATTGGTATGCTCTCTCACATAGATGGGTTTACGCAGTGAAGCCACGTCCACGTAATGTCTTTGCATCATCGCATTGTAGCTCTCAACAACCTTCCTCATTCGTATAGTGGCGGGTGTGTCATCGTATTTGATTTTTACTGACTTATCGTCATCTGTATCTTTATCACGTAGCAAGATGGTCTCTTGTTTGTGATGACGAATAATATCGTTGCTTTTTACCTCTATGTGTTCAAATAAGTCTTTCAGTTTCTTCGTAGGCTGAATACGGGACCGCTTGTTAACGTCATCTCCTGCTTTCTTTGACTTACCTGGTTTATACCTAAGATAACGAGCTTTCTTAAGTGTATCTACAACATCAACGATCTTACGTGGGATGCCTTGTCCGTTATATCTGTCATTAACTGTCCAATCAGTGTGTTTACGAGCAAAGCCTGTAGATAGCTTCGGGTCTCGTTTATAGGTGCTGTAAAGGTCAGACAAAATGATAAGTAGTATGTCTTTGACGCTCATGCTGCCTTTGTTGTTGGACCTTCCTGCAAGTTCTAGCTGTGTCCTCTCAGGAAGAGAAACAAACACGGTCTCCACGAGTTGCGCCATCTCTTCACTGTCAGTCCAGGCATGTCTGTTAAACGGAACGCTGTAGTCTGTACCCATTTCTATCAAACCCGCTTACAAGAATTCCAACAATCTGTGTCAATTACCGTCTTTGTTCAGTGTATTCTAACCCGCCATATACACACGTATCTCTGAGAATAACCCATCCCTGACTGTGAAGAAGTTGCAGTTTGATTTATTAACTATTCCACCACCTTTTAACTTATTAGTAACCCTGAAGCGCACTGCGATGTCTTCACTGTATGCTTCTTCTACCCAGCAAAATTGATCGTGCTTAACCCACTGATGATTAGACCAAAGCCGAATAAACATGGCGCTAATCTCTTCACGGCCAGTTAGTTTTATACCATGTGTTTCGACAGTGAATAAGCAATCTGAAGTGATGAGTTTCAGGATGGCCTGCAGGTCTTCAGTATCAACGAAGTGAAAGTAGTCTGTGACCTTTTGCTTGAGCGATGAACCCATGTTGTTTCTCAACTTATTGGTGAATACTACCTTACACCATCGGTCTTCAGCCAGTCTTTGACAACATTTATAGCTAAACACTGCTCACAATATCCTTGATGTAATGTCTCTGCTTGCTTCTTGCAGGACTTGCAGCTTTTGGCTTTATACATCATCGCAGCGAAAGTATCCTTGCTCCTGAGGGTCTTGTATCATCACCAACCACTCACCAGTTCCCCTATACTAGTAACGGTAAGGAATGCTCTGCACTAGTCACAGCATATGTGGTCAAAGTTTATCTTCTGCAGCATTTCATTCTCTGCGTCTAAGACTGGATGTAAGTAGGTCTTATCATCACCTAGCTGCCTCCAGCCCCCTAAAAAGCGCCGCATGGAATCATTAACTCCAGCGCTGTAACATGCTGTTGTGAAAGTTCCTCGTAGGCCGTGTGTCTTAAGGTGCTTAACAAACACTCCATTATCAAACCGTGCGGCCTTAATGTATGGATCTAGTGCCTTTGTTGCGGCTTTTACGCACTTGCCATCTTTGTCTCGTTTAAAGCTGAACAACTGTTCTTCTTTGTCTTTGCCAGCCCCGTATTCCGTTAAGAATGGATAGAGTTGATGGTGGATAGGCACATGGCGTTGAGCGTGTTCTGTTTTAAGCTTTTTGTTGATATCGAAGAGATCAAAGTAATGCACACCAGAGGGACTGACCTTAATGTCCTTCCACTCCAGCGCTGCACCCTCTTCTAACCTGAATCCTGTGCATATTAGTATCTGAAAGAGCATACGAATATCTTTCGGTAGACTCTGTTTAAGCAGTCTCTCAACATCAGCAACATTCCATGTCTCTGTCTTCTTTTTAGCAGTCCCTCGTTTAGCAACCTTAAGACCAAACAAAGGATCGTCAGCTATCCAGTTCAACTGTACCGCTCTGGCTAAAGGTGCTCTCACCCCAGATAGATGCTTTGTGATGGTTCCGTTGGCAGCCTTCTTTTTACTTTCTAAATACTCAATAAACGCTTCTCCGTGAGCTTTAGTTATTTCGCTCACATCTAGATCGCCGAATACCTCTAAGAATATGTTTTGGGAGTTGGTGTACTCGCCTCTCGTCTTAAGGCGTTTCACACCCAGCTCTGGGTTGTCCTGCCGCAACGCCCATTCTGACATTGCATCGCTGTAACTCTTGCCTGTTACTATTTTGGTTCCCAACTTCTGATCGTGCTGATCCACAAACTCTTTATAGGCATCATTAATGTGGTCACGCTTGTTTATGGCGTCATAAGTGGATTGAGGAGATCCTGATGCATACATGATGCTTATAATAGAATGTATTTGTTTCTCCGTATGGCCTTCACTAAGTAGCTGCGATCTGAGCTGCGCAAGCCAGCCTAATGGACGCCAGTTTGCATACCTCGGTGCTGAAAGCTCCAAGCCAATATCTGCATTAGTCGCAACTGCATCCAACGTATCTAACGCCTTCTCTTTCGATACTGCAGATGCATCCATATCCAGCATGATACCTTTGGTTGCACTGAACGAAGCGTCAGAAACTTTAGCTACCAAGCCAGTATCGTATTCCGCATGTAGGACTTTGAAGACCTCATTACGCAGGGTCTGCACAATTCGGTTAAACTCAGTTTTCTCAGTCGAGGGATCACGGGTAAACCTCTTAAGATTGGTTAGCTCTTTTTTACTAATCGGCGCAGGATGCCATTGAGAAACAGGGAGCTTTTTGCCCGTTATGTCGTCACTGTTGCTGAATAGTGCATCGTAAAGACGCTCTGCTGCTACGAGTAAGGGATCATACTTCGCAACTTTAGCCAAAAACTTTTGCTGCTCTTTCTCTTTTACCGTTGGAAGCAACGCTTGTGCGTCAGCTAGTGAGCCAGAACCAAGCCAAGCGGTGGCCTGTGAATCCTTGTAGGCATCCCGATATTCGGCAGGAATCTTTGCTTTACAGTACCAACGCCCTGCTTTCTTTCCGCTCTTAACTTGTAGAATGTCACCGAACTGTAATCTATGAATCATAAAGCCTCCATTAAAATAGGGGACTTTGTAGGGGACTTTATTAATTGATACTTGCTCATAGTTCCTATAAATAAGTATTATATAGATAAAATGCAAGTATGGCGTCCCCTGAAGGATTCGAACCCTCGACCTGCCGATTAGAAGTCGGCTGCTCTATCCAGCTGAGCTAAGGAGACGCATGCAAGCTTCCTAATACGCCATGCCGGTTTTATCTAGTGAAAAACTTTCTCAGCTGCTTTTGGCTATGTGAAATCCGGGGGGCTCTGCCTGTGGCGCGCGCGATCTGGGCTTTTTCGGTTGGCTGTGAGTTTGGCACTTGATCTATTGGCAAAACTGTTCAACCCTGAGACAACTTACTCTAGGAGGTCACTCGGTATGGTAAAAGTCTCTGTGTTCATTGCCACTATGGTCGTTCTGTCCGCCTGCGATGTTCCCTTCATTCCGGGAATTTAGGCACGTCAACCCCTTTGATTTATGCCCCTGTGAGCTCATTTGCTATTTGGACGAAACAGGCTGGACAGATAAGTCTGCGCCAGGCTAGCGTTGAATGAGTTAAACGCGGATGAGGAGATCTAAAATGGCGACGTATCGTTGTGGTGTTTGCAATATGGGGGTCGATGCCAGTTGCACCGATTGTAAGGAAGCGCTGGTCAATGACAATTTGACCCTGGGAGATGGCACTGTTGTGCAGATTTCCAAATGTCCAAAATGTGAAGGTAAAATCAAGTCGCCGATGTGCTGCGGTGCGGATATGAGCTGCACGGTTTAGCCGGCCAAAGCCTGACCCGCGCGCCTATCATGGGCAATGATCCAAGAAAAAGCCCCCACCGATGTGTCGATGGGGGCTTGTTTTTTGCGGCAGGGTAACAGGTTTTCGATTTACCAGTCCTCGCGTTGCACAACGCGGGTTTTGATTGGCAATTTCATCGCAGCAAGGCGCAGAGCCTCACGCGCGACGACATCTGAGACGCCATCGATTTCAAACATAACCCGTCCCGGCTTGACTTTGGCGGACCAAAAATCAACGGAGCCTTTACCTTTACCCATCCGAACTTCGGTTGGCTTTGAGGTTACGGGCAGGTCTGGAAAAATCCGGATCCACACACGGCCTTGACGTTTCATATGACGTGTCATGGCACGACGCGCCGCTTCGATCTGACGCGCAGTAATGCGCTCAGGTTGCGTCGCTTTTAGGCCGAACGAGCCGAAGTTCAGGGTGCTGCCACCCTTGGCTTCGCCGTGGATCCGGCCTTTGTGCATCTTGCGGAACTTAGTGCGCTTTGGTTGAAGCATTGTTCTTCTCCTTAGCGGTCGTTGCGGCGATTGCCACCTGCACCGCGGGGTGCTGGGCCATCTTGCAATTCTTGCGATTTACGATCACGCGCGGCTGGATCATGTTCCATGATCTCACCTTTGAAGATCCAAACTTTGATCCCGATGATACCATAGGCCGTAAGACCCTCAGCATGTGCGTAATCAATGTCAGCACGCAGTGTGTGCAGCGGAACGCGACCTTCACGGTACCATTCAGTACGTGCGATTTCAGCGCCGCCCAAACGACCGGCAACGTTCACACGAATGCCCAAGGCGCCCATACGCATGGCGCTTTGCACCGCACGTTTCATGGCACGGCGGAAAGACACCCGGCGTTCCAATTGCTGCGCAATGCTCTCGGCAACCAAGGCTGCATCAAGCTCAGGCTTGCGAACTTCAACGATGTTGAGGTGCAATTCGCTGTCTGTCATTGCGGCAACTTTGGAGCGCAGACCTTCGATGTCCGCACCTTTTTTGCCGATGATCACACCTGGACGGGCTGTGTGGATTGTGACGCGACACTTTTTGTGCGGACGCTCAATGATCACACGGCTGATACCAGCTTGCTTACATTCTTCACCAATGAATTCCCGAATTTTCAGGTCTTCCAACAGCAGGTTGCCATAGTCTTTAGTATCTGCATACCAACGGCTATCCCAAGTACGGTTGATCTGAAGACGCATACCGATTGGATTGACTTTATGTCCCATTACGCTTGCTCCTCAACCTGGCGAACCAAAATAGTCAGTTCGGAAAATGGCTTAACGATCTTGCCAAAACGACCGCGCGCCCGAGGACGACCGCGTTTCATGGTCAAGTTCTTGCCGACATAGGCTTCTGCCACAACCAGCTCGTCAACATCCAAATTGTGGTTGTTTTCAGCATTTGCAATTGCAGACTGCAGACATTTCTTCACGTCATCAGCAATACGCTTCTTGGAGAAGGTCAGATCTGTCAAAGCATTGTTGACTTTTTTACCGCGGATCATCGCAGCAACCAAGTTCAGCTTTTGCGGGGATGTCCGAAGCATGCGCGTTTTCGCCATTGCTTCATTGTCAGCCACGCGGCGGGGATTTTTATCCTTGCTCATAGCTTATTTCCGCTTCGCTTTTTTATCAGCCGTGTGTCCGTAGTAGGTACGGGTTGGCGAAAACTCACCAAACTTCTGGCCAATCATTTCTTCAGTCACATTGACAGGAATATGCTTCCGGCCATTGTAGACACCAAAGGTCAAGCCCACGAATTGGGGCAGAATTGTTGAACGACGCGACCAAATCTTGATAACGTTGTTACGATCGCTTTCGCTGGCAGCTTCGGCTTTCTTAAGCACGTAAGCATCCACAAAGGGACCTTTCCATACGGAACGAGACATCGATTAACGCCCCTTCTTCTTGGCGTGACGCGAGCGGATAATGAGCTTTTGTGACGCTTTGTTTTTGTTGCGCGTGCGTGCACCTTTGGTCGGCTTGCCCCATGGGGAAACCGGGTGACGACCGCCAGATGTCCGACCTTCACCACCGCCATGCGGGTGATCGATCGGGTTCATAACCACACCACGAACGGAGGGGCGCACACCTTTGTGACGCATCCGGCCCGCTTTACCGAAGTTTTGGTTAGAGTTGTCTGGGTTAGACACAGCACCAACAGTGGCCATGCATTCTTGACGAACCAAACGCAGCTCACCTGATGACAGGCGGATCTGAGCGTAGCCACCATCACGGCCAACAAATTGAGCATATGTGCCAGCGGCGCGTGCGATCTGCCCGCCTTTGCCAGCTTTCAATTCGATGTTGTGGATGATTGTGCCAATTGGCATGCCTGAGAATGGCATTGCGTTTCCGGGTTTGATATCGGCTTTTACAGCGGCGATCACCTTGTCACCAACAGCCATACGCTGCGGGGCTAGGATATAGGCCTGCTCGCCATCATCATATTTGATGAGAGCAATAAAAGCTGTCCGGTTCGGGTCATATTCGATCCGTTCCACAGTTGCTGAAACGTCAAACTTGTTCCGTTTGAAGTCCACAATACGGTAAAGGCGTTTTGCCCCACCGCCACGACGACGTGATGTGATCCGCCCGGTATTGTTCCGGCCGCCCGATTTTGTCAAACCCTCTGTGAGAGTCTTGACAGGACGTCCTTTCCAAAGCTCCGAACGGTCGATCAGTACCAGCCCACGCTGGCCCGGCGTCGTCGGTTTATACGACTTGAGTGCCATGCTTTCTGTCTTCCGTTTGCTTCGTGCAGCCCTTATAGGCCGCTGGTGTTTAGGCCCCCGTAGGTGCCCGATGAATTTGGGTTCCCCCAAACGACACCACCCCAGACGAATCTGGGGTGAGTGACGATGAGGGCTGATAGCAGGGGGCGGGGAGGGAGGCAAGAGGGCCAGGGCAAGGTTTTAGAAGACTTTTGTGCAGTGCCGGTCGGGCAAAATGGTGGGTCTTTAAAAAAGGGGCACCCGTGGCAGAGGGCTGTCCATGAGGCCGTCCCAGATCAGTTTGATCGATATGATCATCAAGGCCCAGGTGACGAATTTGAAAAACAGCGCTTCGGGAATTTTTTTAACCCAGAAAACCCCGAGATAGACGGCAAGAGCGGCAGGCAGCATCAAAAAGAGCGAGACAAAGGAGCTTTGCATATTGACTTGCCCAAGCCAAATATAGGGGATCAGCTTGATGGCATTACAGTAAGAAAAAGCAATGACCGAAGTGCCAACGAAAACTGACTTTTGCAACTTTAATGGCAGGGTGAAAATTTGCCAAGGTGGGCCGCCGTTGTGGCTGATGAAGCTGGTGAAGCCGGCGATGGTCGTCCAGAATAACCCACGGCCTGTATGGATTGGCTTCTTTGCGTGATCGTCTCGTTGTGTGAGCATTCGCAGGGCAAAAAGCCCGCCCATCAGGCCGATCAGCACTGTAATCAGCCATTCTACGATCAAATGTGCCGTAACACTGCCAATCGCCACCCCCAGAGTCATTCCTATTGCCGCGATCTTTAACACCTGGCGGTTAAAGTCTCGGCGATAGGCGATAAGCGCAAAGGCATCGGAGACGATATACACCGGCAAAAGCAAGCCGGCGGCGGCAATGGGAGACATGTAAAGAGACAGGCACGGCCAAGGCTGCGACCACTGGAAGCCCTCCCTTGCCAAGCCCAACAGCGATTGCTGCCAGGGTTGCGAAAAACCAAAAACCAAAGCTGTAGTCCATAAATGTTCTTCACTTTACATGATTGGCAGGGGCGCTAGATCCTGCGGCTTCCCTGCGCGTTGGCGCCTATACGACCGGGCAGAGCCCGCCATCAAGATTAACGGCGGTGCCGGTGATGTAAGAGGCCCTTTGCGAACTCAAAAAGGCCACAAGGTCGGCATATTCTTCAGCCTCACCCATCCGGCCCATTGGAATTTTTTGGGAAAAATTTTCGTAAATTGAACCCGGATCGCCATTTTCAGCTCGGCGGATCCATTGCATTGATTTCAAGTAGCCAATGCAAATGGCATTGACGCGGATATTGCTGGCGGCAAATTCTTGCGCCAAAGATTTGGTTAAATTCAACCCAGCAGCGCGCATGACGCTTGTGGGCAGCGCGCCTGCATTTGGCGCCTTTCCGCCGCCTATGCTGGCATTGACAATGGCCCCGCCACCGCGCGCTTTCATTATTGGAATAGCAAGCCTTGATAAGCGCACGGCCGCCATGACCTTGAGATTGAAATCTGACAGCCAAAGGTCATCCTCCACCAAAGCCAAACCCTTAGCGGCGGATGCGCCGGCGTTGTTGATTAAAATATCAATGCCGCCGTGACGGTGCTCAATTTCGGCAATCAACGCGTCACAATCCTCTGCATTTGTGACATCGGCGCGAAGGCCCACAACCCGGCCACCGTTATTGTTCGAGGCCTGCACCGCGGCTGTCATGTCCTGTGCGGCCTGTTGCGCATGTGCGGCCCGTCGGCCGCAAATGACAACCAAAGCCCCTTCCTCTGCCAGCCGGTGCGCCGCAGCGCGGCCCAAGCCATCACTGCCGCCGGTTACGAGGGCCACCTTACCGCTTAATTCCAAATCGAACACAGCTCTCTCCCGATTCTTGCGCGCAGACATCTGTCTTGTCGCCTTGACCAAAAGGCTGACCCAATTGCTGCGGTAACGCAAGCTGCGTCGCTGTGGAATGTTTGGTCGGGCATGAGTGAGGAGCAAAGCATCACTAGGCAAAGCTATACGCACACGGCTAAAGGATGTGCTGGGCGCGGTGGCGCTTGACTTGGGGCAGGAAGGCCGGCGATATAAGGCGCAGTGCGTAAATAGTTTTGGAGTTTGAGATTAAAAAAGTGATGATTTTTGTCGTTTTGGCAACCGCTTTAACCGGCTGCTTGCAATCCCAGCCTGAGCCGGCGTCTGTACCTGAGGCGGCCGCAGAGCCCGAAAAAGTGGATCTTCAAAAGTTAGTGGACCAATTTGATATTTCCGCGATCTTCGATTGGCTCAACGGCTATCGCGCTCCCAATAAAGACAGTGAAGCTGGCGAGTAAAAGCGCCAAACACCCGTGAAATAACAATCGCTCCCGAGCAACCGTGTGACCGGCACTTGCGCCGTTAAGCGTCAATATGTGGTGGATAACTCCTTCGAACCCACAGGATAAGGGTCGGCGGCGTTGACTCTGCCCCTATCGCTTCGGCACACTCAAGCCAGAAGAATCACGAGGGCATGTTTCGGTGCGGTTTTCGAAATTACGATTGAACGGGTTCAAAAGCTTTGTGGACCCCACAGATTTGATTATTGCAGATGGCTTGACCGGAGTGGTCGGCCCCAATGGCTGCGGCAAATCAAATTTGCTAGAGGCGCTGCGCTGGGTCATGGGCGAGAACCGTCCGACGGCCATGCGGGGTGGCGGGATGGAGGATGTCATCTTCGCAGGAACCGCCACACGTCCGGCCCGTAATTTTGCAGAAGTCAGTTTGCAAATAGACAACAGCAAACGGCTGGCTCCAGCGAGCTTTAATGAAAGTGATCTTTTGGATGTGGTCCGCCGCATCACCCGCGATATTGGCTCTGCCTACAAGGCCAATAGCAAAGACGTGCGGGCGCGGGATGTTCAGATGCTCTTCGCCGATGCCAGCACGGGTGCGCATTCTCCTGCTCTTGTTCGGCAGGGGCAGATCAGTGAATTGATCAATGCCAAACCCAAGGCCCGGCGTCGGATTTTGGAAGAGGCGGCCGGAATTTCGGGTCTCTATGCGCGGCGGCATGAGGCGGAGCTGAAATTACGCGGCGCTGAAACGAACCTGTCACGCGTGGATGACGTGATCGAACAATTGGCCAATCAATTATCCCAATTGGCGCGGCAGGCGAAACAAGCCGCCCGCTATCGAGAGTTGGGGGCCAGTCTGCGTTTGGCCGAAGGGCTCTTGCTGTATCGCCGGTGGCAAGAGGCAGAAGAGGCCCGCGCGGCCGCAGAAGAGGCTCTGCGCGCCGGTACGCTCACAGCGGCACAGGCTGAAACCGCAGTTCAGAAATCTGTGAAGGCCCGCGAGATTTGCGAGGCGGCCTTGCCGCCCCTGCGCGAGGAGGAGGCCATCGCCAATGCCGTGTTGCAGCGGTTGAATGTGCAAAAAGACACGCTCAGCGATCAAGCGAAGCGGGCTGAGCAAACCATTCACACTTTGGAGCAACGCATCGCCCAGCTGGCGGCTGATATGGCGCGGGAGCAAAACCTGAATGCCGATGCCGGCGATACAATCGCGCGGCTGCGCGAAGAACTGGCAGAGCTTGAAGAGGCCGGGGCCGGGCAGAGCGAAAAAGTGCAAAAAGCGGCCGCGGAGGCCTCACAGGCGGCGGCTGTTTTGCACGATCGTGAATCGCAATTGGCGGAGATTACCGAAGATGTAGCCCGTCTCGCCGCCAGCCATCAATCGGCGGATCGCTTCGTTGAGGATGCCCAAAAGCGGCTGTCCAAGGCTGAGGCCGAAGAGATCAATGCCAAGTCGGCGGTGGCTGAGGCCAGCACACAGGCCAGTGACGCCGCAGCGGCCTACGCGCAAGCCCATCTTGATGAGGCGGCCGCTGTTGAGGCCGTTGCGCAGGCCGAAACGGCTTTGGCTGAGGCGGAAGCGCGCCGGGCGGATTGCCTGACCCAAGAAAACAGTGCACGGACTGCCAGGTCCGAGGCAAATGGGGTCGTCAATGCGTTACAGGCAGAAGTCTCCGCACTGGCGAAATTGGTGGAACGCAACCGTGGTCAAGGCGATCAGTTGCTTGACCAAGTGCATGTTGAAAGCGGGTATGAAAAGGCTTTGGGCGCTGCCTTGGCTGATGATCTCAAAGCCCCGGCCGTGACCGCGGACGGGCGCTCAGGCTGGGCGCAGTTGCAGGAATATGACGCCGCGCCCCGCCTGCCGGAGGGCGTTGAAAGTTTTGGGCAATACGTCACCGTTCCCGGCGTGTTGAACCGCAGGATTGCACAAGTTGGTCTTGTGACAGCCGAGGAAGGTGCGCGGCTGCATGGATCTCTTTTACCAGGGCAAAGACTGGTCAGCCCAGATGGCGATCTTTGGCGTTGGGATGGGTTTCGCGCCCAAGCCAAGGACGCCCCCTCTGCGGCGGCCTTGGCGCTTGAGCAACGCAATCGCCTTAAGGCTTTGCAATCACAGTTGAAAGAGGCGCAGGCGGTGGTAAGCCAAGCGGAAACCGCGCATCAAGCGCTGGTTGGTCAATTGCAAACCCTGACAAAAACCGATCAAGAGACCCGCGAGGCGCGCCAGGTCGCAGATCGGATGATGGCCGATGCGGGGCGTGCGTTGTCTCGGGCTGAGGCGGAGCGCAATCTTGCCGGCGGGCGTGTTGAGGCACTGGCGCTTGCTGTCACACGCTATGGGGAAGAAGCGAGTGAAGCGCGCGTGCAGCTGCGTGACGCACAAACCCACCGGGAAGGCTTGGAAGATCTTGGCGCTGCGCGGGCACGGGTGGAGGACATTCGTCTGACCGTTGAAGCCAGCAGGGTCACTATGATGAGCCGCCGTGCTGCACATGATGAGCTGCGCAGTGATGGCGAAGCACGGGTCAAGCGGATTGCGGCAGTGAACAAAGATATTAGCAGCTGGCAAGAGCGTTTGGGAAATGCCAAAACGCGCGCCGTCGAGCTGGAACAGCGCCACAGTAAGGCTGAATCAGACCTGGCAACAGCACTTGCAGAGCCCGATAACATCAGAAGCCAGCGGGCAGAGCTCATCTCCGCGTTAGAGGAAGCGGAAACGCGCCGGAAATTGGCCGCTGATACCTTGGCGCGGGCCGAGACGGACATGCGCCAAGCGTCTGAGGCCGAGCGTGATGCTGGGCGCGTGGCCACGGAAAGCCGTGAAAAACGGGCTGGCGCTGAGGCACGCTCTGAAGCTGCTTTGGAGGCGGTGGGTTTGGCGGCGGAGCGCATTCGTGAGGAGCTGCAAACAGAGCCGCAAAACCTGCTTGAACAATTGGAGGTCGACCCGCTGAAAATGCCGCCCTCTGAACAGGTGGAGGCAGAAGTGGCGCGTTTGCGCCGGCAACGAGAGGCGCTGGGTGCGGTCAACCTGCGGGCGGAAGAGGATTCTCAAGAGGTGCGCGAGGAATTTGATATGCTCACCAAAGAGAAAACAGATTTGGAAGAGGCAATCAAAACTCTGCGGGGTGGGATTGCCAGCCTCAACAAAGAGGGCCGGGAACGCTTATTGGCCGCTTTTGATGAGGTGAATCGCAACTTCGGTACTCTGTTTTCGCATTTATTTGGCGGCGGAGAGGCGAATTTGGTTTTGGTGGAAAGCGACGATCCGTTGGATGCTGGGCTGGAAATTTTGTGTCAACCACCGGGTAAGAAGCTCTCGACCCTCTCGCTGTTGTCGGGCGGTGAGCAGACTCTGACGGCAATGGCGCTTATTTTTGCGGTCTTCTTGGCCAATCCCGCGCCGATTTGTGTGCTTGATGAGGTGGATGCGCCATTAGATGATGCAAATGTCACAAGGTTCTGCGACCTGCTCGATGAGATGACCCGAAGGACGGACACGCGGTTTTTGATCATCACCCACCATGCGGTGACCATGGCGCGTATGGACCGATTGTTTGGTGTGACGATGGCGGAGCAAGGGGTCAGCCAGTTGGTTTCGGTTGACCTGAAGAAAGCCGAGCAACTGGTGGCTTAGCGCCTCGGTGTGTCGCATGAAGCCGTAAAAAATGACCTCTGCATAACCCAACCTCCAAGCCAAAACACTTTGCCCGGTGGCAACACCGGGCTGCGCCTGCCTGCCTCTCGGCAGGCGCATTTACCATATCAATATACTGATATATTTAGTTATTGCTCAAATTTCGCAGGGATTTCACCACCGGACATATGCGCCCGCCCAGGCCGGCGCTGCCCTCATTTCGTGTTGAAACGGCGTGATGCAGAGGTCTTTTAAAGCCGATTGAGCAATTGCGGGGTTGGCCAAGCATCGGCGGGTAGATTGAGCCTGTCTTGCTCCGCTTGCACAGCCGCACGGGTTTTGGAGCCTAAAATACCGTCGATTTTGCCGACATCATGGCCTCGGGCCATTAATTTTTGTTGCAGGGCCTGCATTTCTTGCCCGGTCAAGCCCGTGTCCGGCGTTCCAGGATAAAACTGGGGTTCGCCCGATAGCAGCGTGGCAAAATAGGCGGCTGTGGTGACATAGACCAGGCTCTGGTTCCATTCAAAATAGACGTTGAAATTCGGATAGGTCAGAAAGGCCGGACCCTTATGGCCAACGGGCAATAAAACAGAGGCTTGGCCCGCGCTGGGCTCGAGGGGGCCATGCCGCCCGGTCACCCCAAGCGCCTGCCAGCGCGCAACGGTCTGGCTTTTGTCGAGGCCAGTGAGGGTGAGATCAAGAGTCTTGGGCAAATCAATTTCCTGTAACCATGGGGCACCGGCCTGCCAGCCTAATCGGCGCAGCATATGGCCACCGCTCATAAGCGAATCTTCGGCAGAGTTTTGCAGATCAACGCGGCCATCACCATCCCCGTCCGTGCCGCTGTCCAAAATATCTTTGGGCAGCATTTGGATCATGCCAATCTCGCCGGCCCAAGCGCCTTGCGTCTCTCGCGGATCAAAATCACCGCGTTTGTAAAGCTCAAGCGCTGCAAAAACCTGTGGACGAAACAGCTCAGGTCGCCGGCAATCATGCGACAAGGTCAGCAGCGCATTAAGCGTGTTGAAATTGCCTTGATTTACCCCAAAATCCGTTTCAAATGCCCAAAAGGCCAGTAAGATCCCAGGTGGGATCCCGTAATCACGGGACACCCTGTCAAAGGTCGCGGCGTATTTGCCAGCGTTTTTCTGTGCATGCACCAAGCGATGTTCCGAGATCAACGCTTGAGAGAAGCTGATGAAGTCTTTTTGAAACACCCCTTGTCGGCGGTCTGCTTTGATGACCTTGGGGTCTTGCGCCGCGCCGTCAAAAAAGCGCGTCACCAATGGGCGCGGGTAGCCCTGTGCCAGAGCCTCTTGTTTTACATCTTTGATAAACGATGCCCAATCTGTGCCGCAAGTGGCAGAGGCCAGGCCAGCGTAACACATTAAGGCACAGGACAAGAAGAGGCGGTGCATATCAATTCTCCAACAAAAACCCGTTGTAATTAGGCCTTTTTTACAACAAAAATGCAAGGGTCATGCCCGCCACCAAAAGCGTCATCGCGCCCCAGGTCAGCCAGATAGTTTGAATGGATTTTTCAATCTCAACCGGACCAATGTTTTTGCGGCCAGCGGCATTGACCCAAGGAAATTTTTCGAATTTCCCTTCATAGCTGCGGGGGCCTGAGAGGCTGATATCAAGAGCATAGGCCATCGCGGCCTCGGGCCAGCCAGCATTCGGGGAGCGGTGCAATTTCGCCTCAGAGATGATAGTGCCCCAGGAGGTGCGACAGCCGGTGATCAGCCAAATTCCAAAGGCGGACAGCCGGGCGGGCGCCCAATTCAGCAGATCATCCAGCCGGGCGCAGGCCCATCCTAAGTCCCGATATGTCTCGTTCTTATACCCAATCATGCTGTCAGCGGTGTTGATCATTTTATAGATAATCACCCCGGGCAAACCTGCCAGTGCGAACCAAAAAACGGGTGCTGCAATACCATCGGAAAAATTTTCTGCCGCGCTTTCAATGGCCCCGCGGGCCACCTGCGGGGCATCCATCTGGGCTGTGTCACGTCCAACAATCATGGCCACGCTCCTGCGCCCGGCGGCAAGTGACAGCCGTAGGGATTGGGCCACGTCTTGCACATGCTGCATCAAGGATTTCTGTGCCACTAGGATTGCAGTGACCAAAATTTCAGCCAGAGGCCCAAGTTGCGCCAAAATAAGCCCGGCAAGCCCGCCCAGCCCAGCCAATCCGATGCATAAGATCACACCTTTGGGTTTTTTATGGGGTGCGTGATTGAGTACGCTGCTGGCGCGGGCGATGAGATTGCCCATGAGTACGGCCGGATGCGGCACGCGTGACCAGAGCCACTTTGGCTCGCCGAGCAGCGCATCCAGAACAAGGGCCAAAAACAGGGTCACAGGACGGCCTCCAACTGCGCCCACTGCGCCTGCGGCGGCAGGCCAAGTCGGATCCATGTTGGGCTATAGGGGAAAACCCGCGTCCAAATCTTGTGTTGGGCCAAGTGGTGTTGCAGTTGCCTGGCATCCGCGAGCTCATAGGTACGAAACAGCGCGCAGGCGCCCATAGGGCGGGCGTTTTGGCCCCGCATCAGCCGGTCAAGACGTTCTGCATCCGCGCTCAGCCGGGCCCGGGTTTGCTCGGCCCAAGTGGTGTCACCCAGGGCCGCGGCGCCAATTTTCAACGCGATCCCAGAGACGGGCCAAGGGCCAAGCCTTTGTCGCAGAGTGTCGATCAACTCTGGATCTCCAATCGCAAACCCCAAACGCAATCCAGCCAATCCCCAAAACTTTCCAAAACTTTTCAATATTATATGACCAGGCTGTTTGGCTTGCGCGATGTGGCTTTGCGCCGGATCGATATCGCAAAAGCTCTCGTCAATCACCGTCAGGGGCGCGGGTGTGATCTGAGGTTGGAATATGCCTGTGGGGTTGTTGGGATGGACCACAACACGTGCCATAGGAGAGGAGGGGTGTTCGTCTACGTCCCAGCCATGAAATCTAAAGGCGGCGGCGTGTTCGTTGTAGCTGCGCAGGGCGATCTCGGCTTGGCCTGCTGCTTGAAGTGCAGGAATTTGAGCAATCGCAGCTGAGCATCCCGGCACAGCCAGAACATCCGCCTGCGCTGGCACCCGCCAAAATCGCCGGGCGGCGGCACATAGCGCCGCATCTGCGCCGCTATCAGGCAGCGCCGTCCAATCATTTGGCGTCAGATCGAGGCTCGTTATCGGGTAGCTTTCCGGATTGATCCCGGTGGATAGATCAAGCCAGTCACCGCGCGCGCCGCCAAATTCTGCTGCTGCCGCGTCAAGACCGCCCCCGTGATCTCGCCCATTGCCTGCCATTAGTCCGTGTCCGGCAAAGGGGGCATGCGCGTGGTGAAATGGCCTTTCACCGCTTGTGGCCAATCGCGGTAGGGCACCTGGCCGGTTTCTGAGGCTTGATGCAGTGCCGCATAATCTACAATGGCTTGGGCATTTTCGGGGCTTGGCTCAAATGTTCCCAAGACATAAGACAGCTTTTCAGGAGCTTGAACCGCCACATTGCAGGCCCGCACGCAGCCCATCATGCAAGAGACACGCCGGGTCTTCACACCTGCGGCCGCGGCTCTATCTTCGATTAACCCCGCGAATATTTCGCCATCGGTGAGGGGCTGGGTCTGTGGTGTCCAGCCCTCGCGCTTGCAGGTGTCGCAAATGGTAATCCATGACGTCATAGGGTTCTCCTGCAATTGACAGATCTTGGCGAATAGTTGCGTTGGCTGCACCAAAAACGCAAGGGCTTGGTTGCTGGTTAATCGCCGCGCCCATGGGGGGCGTTCCAGTCGATGTCTGGATTGATTGGGATGATGCGATTGGGGTTAATCGTATCATGGCTATAGTGGTAGTGGCGGATGATATGATCCATATTCACCGTCTCGGCGATGCCCTCATATTGATAGAGCTCGCGGGTATAGGCCCAAAGATTAGGATAATCTATGATGCGCTTGCGGTTGCATTTGAAATGCAGGTGATAAACGCTGTCAAAACGCAGGAGGGTTGGAAACAAGCGCCAATCGACCTCGGTGAGCCTGTCGCCCATGATATAGCGCTTGCGCGACAAGCGGTCCTCTAGCCAATCCAATGTGTCGAACAAGGGGCCGACCGCGGCATCATAGGCCGTTTGGGTGGTGGCAAATCCGCAGCGGTAAACGCCATTGTTGAGCGTGTCATAAATGCGTTCGTTGATTGGCTCCATCGCCTCGTGCAGCTCTTGGGGGCAAAAATCCATAGTATTGCCTGTCAGCGGATCAAAGGCGGAGTTGAACATACGGATGATTTCGGAGCTCTCATTGGAGACAATGGTCTGCTGGTGCTTGTCCCAAAGAATCGGAACCGTGACGCGACCACTGATTTTTGGATCTGCTCGCAGATAAATATCACGGGCAAATGGCAGGCCAAACAGTCGGTCGCCGGTTGCACCCGGCCAGTCGCTCGCGAAGGTCCAGCCGTCAGACAACATATCAGGATGCACCATGTCAACGCTGATATGTGCCGTTAAGTCTTTAATCTGTCTAAAAATTAATGTACGATGCGCCCAGGGGCAGGCCAGGGAGACATAGAGATGATAGCGTCCGCTTTCGGCCTGAAATTCTGTGCTGCCATCGGATGTGATCCAGTTGCGGAATTTTGCAGTTGAGCGCTCGAAGGCGCCTCCCGATTTTGTGGTGTCATACCAAATATCATGCCAAACACCGTGTACCAGTTGTCCCATCACCCGCTCCCCACCTGCGCTGCGTCCTGCGCGTCTACCGCAGAGCCGCGGCGCTGGAAATGGCAAAACCGCGCTGGACAGTTTGATAGAGGAGCATTCCATGGCGGATGCTTAGGAATTGACCTGTAAACCCTGCCAAATTTCCGTTAGATTCTCCGTAATGGCTAGAGCTGCGGCTCTTTGATCATCGGGCAAGTTCTCATAAAGGCTCTTGGTCGTTCCCCAAAGTTGCTCTGCGTATACGGGGCCGTCGCCATTGTATTTTTTTCCTCTAATATAAGTAGGATTGAAAAAATAGGACGGAAAAATAGAGATGTCGGGGTCCCATTTTTTTATGAAATCCCTGAGAGCCTGGTTCCCCACACTCATGAACGGTGTCAACAAGCTTTTAGGTTGCAATTGAGATATTTCGTCGAGGATTTGTGCCAAAAAACTATGCCCGGGCGAGGATGCATAGAAAGGGCTCACGAAGCCTGGTCTTTTAGTTTCATGCTCGTAGGCAGTGTAAAGCGAGGGCAGAACAAACAATTCATCCACGTTTCTAAGGCATATTGAATCCGCTTCTGGCAAAAAGCCGCCTTGCTCCAACAATATTTCATAACGCATTATGTCTGACACACCTGCATAGTTTTTTTTCTTACATTTCATATATTCGGCAATTTGAGCTTCGCAACGCCAGCGCCGGCTTGAGAGATAGCTGTTGTCAAACAGCTGTTAGTCCCAGTCTGGATGTTTTTGCTTCCAAGTTTCCATCCATTCAAGTGGCGGCTGCTTATCCCCAATCCAAATATGCCCAAGCTTTTTGGGAATGGGGGTTAATCCAACTTTAATCGTCTGATTTTTTGAATCAGAGTCTGCGGTCTGACTTTGGATATTGCGTGGCTCCGGGTGCATTTCTTTTATCAAGTCGGAAAGTTGTTGGTCTTGATCCTTGATGAGCGCGTCAGAGAGGCACCAAAGATCGTCTCCCACCCGCCATATGCGCAGGCCCATCGACGATAGTGCGTCGACATATTCAGCCTGGCGCGCAAGGTCGCGCCCATTGCATTCAATTATGGCCAATTTGGGAAAAGTTTCAGGGTCGGACAGCGAGTTTAATACAACGAGTTCATGTTCTTCAACATTGATGACGAGGATATCGATGCGATTGTAATTATTCTCTGACAGAATGCGATCGAGCCTTTTTGCATGGATCGTTCTGGCAACTAAATCGCTAACTTTACGCCGTGCCCCCGACAATCGGCAAGCGGTTTCAATAGAGTCATCCATGCGGCTCACATGAACAGAGGCACATCCTTGGAGCCATTTGGGGTATTTGCCTGCCGCATTTTGTGCGACGTGAAAGAGCATAAAATCGTTTTCAACGTCCGAAACTGCCAGATTGACTGGAGTTACATTTGGATGGTCTGCGTAATTCTCGCTCAATCTTTCGAAAAAAATCGGATGAGGCTCGATCACCAGCGCATTCCAACCGTTTTGCGTAATGTGACCAAAAACAGGATCCCAGCGTTTCCCGACATGGGCTCCAACCTGCACGCAAATGGTTTCGTCGCCGGTTGATTTTTGCAATGCGGCGAACGCCAAACTCTTAAATTTAATTTTGCGTTCTTTACGCGACAGAGTGGTGCTCATAGTTAATCAATTACCTGATTTTTAGTAATAAAATAAAAAATTCGCTCCTCACAATCGTTTTTGGGCAACATCCGTCAAGTTAAATCACTGCGAATGGGTCTTGCCGGCTTAGACGTGGCCATTAGTCGGAGTGGTTCTAAGTATCGGTTGCTTCGGCGCGTGGCTTGGGGGCCATGGACCCGCGAAACGTCGCTTGCGGGTGCCGGGCGGTTGGGAATCCATTTGCCCCCGGCGCTGCAATGGCTTAGCAGAAGGTCAGACGACGTCGAAGGACCGGAGAGGAGCATGGTGCTGCGTTGACCCAAACTGGGGATGCAGGCCGTGATCGTCGGATGAGACCGCATAACGGATGTGCGGCGGGGCCTTTGACCTATAAGATTAAAGGACCAAAATATGACCCGGTGTCTGTTATTTTTAGCCTGTCTTATGCCCGCGCCGGCTTGGGCGCATTTTGGGCATGTGGAGGCCATGGCAGGAGGCCATGACCATTGGGTCATTGCCGCCGCCCTTGCAGCAGCGCTTGCGGCTGGGGCTGTTGCTGCCCTGAAAGGGTCCGAAGCGCAGGACAGTGAGGGCGAAGAGCCCGAACCACAGGAGGCGTGAAATGAGTAAAATCGGTGTCATGATTTGTGGCCATGGCTCGCGCAGCCAAGCGGCCGTTGATCAATTTAGCGTGCTGGCGGAAAAACTGCCCGCCTATCTGCCGCCTGAATGGGCCGTTGAATATGGCTATTTGGAATTTGCCAACCCTGTCATCCGCGACGGGTTGGATCGGCTGCGCGCGCAGGGATGTGACAAAATTCTGGCCGTGCCGGGTATGCTCTTTGCTGCCATGCACTCCAAAAATGACATCCCGACCGTGCTGAACACCTATGCGGCCAAACATGGGATTGAGGTCAGTTATGGCCGGGAGTTGGGCGTGGATCCCAAGATGATCGCCGCGGCTGGCGGCCGTGTGCAAGAGGCGATTGCGGCGGCCAATGCGGCCCATGGCGAGGTCCCGATGCATGAGACTTGCCTTGTAGTGATTGGGCGCGGGGCATCGGATCCCGATGCCAATGGCAATGTGGCGAAAATTGCGCGTATGTTGCACGAAGGGCTTGGCTTTGGCTGGTGTGAAGTGGGCTATTCGGGCGTGACCTTCCCCCTGGTTGAACCCTGCCTGCAGCATGCAAGCAAACTTGGGTATAAGCGGATTGTTGTGTTCCCTTATTTTCTCTTTTCGGGCATTTTGATTGACCGAATTTATGGCTTTACCGATCAGGTTGCGGCGGAAAATGCTGATATCCAATTTGTAAAAGCTGGGTATTTGAACGACCATGAGCAAGTGCTAGCGACCTTTGCAGAGAGGATCACCGAGCAGGTCGGAGAAATTCCACCGCCCAATTGCGCCATGTGCAAATATCGCACGCAGGTCTTGGGATTTGAAGCTGAGGTGGGTGCGGTTCAGGAATCGCATCATCACCATGTGGAAGGTCAGGGCGCCTCAGCGCCGGGCTCGAATGTTGAGGATTGCACCCTCTGTGACAGCTTTTGCACCGGGCTGTGCCGATTGGAAAAACAGGCTAAAGGGCACGATCATCATGACCACAGCCATGACCATGATCACAGCCATGATCACACTCACGGTCATACGCATGGACATGCCCATAGCCACGACCATGTACACGCGGAATATCCGCATGCGGATCATCCGCATGGGCCGGAAAGCGCGCGCAAGTCACCCAAGACATAAACGAACTCAATGGCGCGCCCATTGGAACCAATCGAAAGCCCCGCGCATGCGTCCTTATGAGAAAGACCCAAAGGCCATATATGCTGAAAGCTTTGCCACGGTCGCGCGGGAGGCGGATTTGACACGCTTCCCTCACGGACTCGACAAATTGGCGACACGGGTCATTCACGCCTGCGGCATGGTTGAGATTGCAGATCGTTTGGCCTTCTCTGAGCAGGCCTTCCGCAAAGGTGTGGCGGCTTTGGCGGCGGGCGCACCGATCCTTTGTGATTGTGAAATGGTGGGGGCAGGGATCATTCGGCACTATTTACCGGCTGAAAACCCTGTGATTGTCACATTGAACGATCCCTCCGTGCCCGCTTTGGCCCAAAAAATCGGCAACACGCGCTCTGCTGCGGCGGTTGAGCTTTGGGCTGCGCATCTCGAAGGCGCTGTTGTGGCGATCGGAAATGCGCCTACAGCCCTGTTTCATCTGCTTGAACTTCTCGATCACGGCGCGCCAAAACCAGCCGTAATTCTTGGGTTTCCTGTTGGTTTTGTAGGTGCGGCGGAATCCAAAGCAGAACTGGCGGCAAACCCGCGCGGCTGTGACTTTGTGACTCTACGTGGCCGGCGGGGTGGATCTGCGATTGCCTCTGCGGCGGTCAACGCATTGTCTGCGGGCCTGCCGGAGTTGGTCGCATGAGCGCTTGGCTGCATATCGTTGGGATCGGTGAGGATGGGCTGGAGGGCTTGCTGCCAGCGGCCCGCGCTGTTGTGCAATCGGCTGAGGTCATTATCGGAGGTGATCGCCATCATCAGTTGGCTGGTATCACCTCTGCGGAGCGCTTGAGCTGGCCCAGCCCATTTGATGCGTTGATCTCGACATTGCAGGGGTTGCGCGGCAAGCGCGTGGTGGTTTTGGCCACGGGCGATCCTCTTTGGTTTTCTGTTGGGGCGCGCATTGGCCGTGAAATCGATCCGAGCGAAATCACCTATCATCCGCAGCTCAGTGCCTTTCAGCTGGCATCTGCGCGGATGGGCTGGTCGATGGCCGATGTGGAAACGCTAACGGTGCATGGCCGGCCGGTTGAGCAGATGATTGCGTTCATCCAACCGGATCAACGTTTGTTGATCTTGACCACGGGCGCACAAACCCCCGGTAAAATCGCTCAATTTTTGACGCAGCGTGGCTTTGGCAGCTCAAAGATGACGGTTCTGGCCGCCATGGGGGGCGACAGAGAACAACGCTTTGACGGTCTGGCAGAGAGTTGGTCCCATGAGGTGCCGCCTTTTAACACCCTTGCGGTTGACTGTGTGGCGGCGCCCGATGCGGCACTTTTGCCGCGCGTGCCGGGCCTGCCGGATGAGCTCTTTGAACATGATGGTACCATGACCAAACGAGAGGTGCGGGCGGTCACCATTGCCAAGCTGATGCCAATGCGCGGTGCGTTACTGTGGGATATTGGTACGGGTTGCGGTTCGGTGGCCGTGGAGTGGATGCGCGCCGCCCGCTACGCGCAGGCGATCGGCATTGAACCGCGGGCGGACCGCCGCGCGATGGCCGGTCAAAATGCGCTGGCTCTTGGCACGCCCAAGCTGCAAGTGATCGAGGGGACGGCCCCGGATGCGCTTGAAGGGCTAGCAGCACCTGATGCGATTTTCATCGGCGGCGGTTTGAGCGACGCGGTGTTTGAAACGGCCTGGCAAGCGCTCAAGCCCCTGGGGCGTTTTGTGGCCAATGCGGTCACCTTAGAGAGCGAAACCGTCTTGATGGCGCTCCACGCTAAACATGGCGGGGAACTGGTCCGCCTTTCGGTGAATCGCGCCGAACCGGTCGGGCCCTATCGTGGTTGGCGTCCCTTCATGCCTGTGACCCAATGGAGCTTGATTAAGCGATGAGTGGAATTTTATACGGCGTCGGGCTTGGCCCTGGCGACCCGGGATTAATCACAGTGAAATCAAGCCGCCTCATCTCCGGCGCAAAGGTGATCGCTTATCCGAGTTTGGCCGGTGGGAAGAGTTTTGCGCGGGCCATTGCCGCAGACCTCATTTCTCCGCAGGCGGAAGAAATTGTGATGGATGTGCCGATGACGGTTGAGCGCGCCCCGGCGCAGGCGGCCTATGACATCGGTGCAAAGAGCATCGCGGCGGCTTTGGATCGGGGCGATGATGTGATTTGCCTCTGCGAAGGAGACCCGTTCTTTTATGGCAGCTTTATGTATCTCTACGCGCGGCTTGCGGCCGACTATCAGGTGGAGGTTGTGCCCGGCGTGACCTCGATCACGGCCTGCGCGGCAAGGGCGGGGATGCCTTTGGCCGCGCGCAACGAGCGCTTGACAGTTCTGCCCGGACCCTTGCCAGCGGCAGAATTGCGTGCCCGCATCGAGGGGGCAGAAAGTGTCGTGATTATGAAGGTGGGGCGGCATTTGCCCAAAATTCGCGCGGTGATTGCGGAGTTGAACCTGACCGAAAAAGCCGCCTATATCGAGCGGGCCAGCCTGCCGGACGAATTGGTCTGCCCTTTGGCTCAGGCTCCTGAAAAAGCTCCCTATTTTTCAATGATTATCTTAACGAAAGGCGCCGACCCATGGCTCTAACCCCTGTTGTTTTGGCGCTGAATGCCTCTGGTCTTGCCGTGGCTCAGTCGATCGCGCAGGCGCTGGATGCGCCGCTGCACGGCCGTAGAGGTCGCGTGGGGCAGGCGGATGCTTTTTTTGACAATGCTTTGGATCATGCGCGTGATCTTTTCGCAGCAGGGACTCCGATTGTCGGAGTCTGTGCCAGTGGGATTTTGATCCGCGCCGTGGCCCCGCTGCTGAGCGATAAAACCCAAGAGCCACCGGTGGTTTCCGTGGCTGATGATGGATCGGTCGTCGTGCCGCTTTTGGGGGGGCATCGCGGGGCCAACCGTCTGGCGCGCAAGATTGCCGAGACTCTGGACAGCACGGCTGCTGTGACAACGGCGGGGGATGTGTCGCTGGGTGTGTCTTTGGATGAACCCCCCGAGGGTTGGGCTTTGGCCAATCCGCAAGATGCCAAGGGCGCAATGGCAGCGCTGTTATCCGGCGGCGGTGCGGCGCTCTTGGGGGCAGAGGCTGCTCAAGCGAAGTGGCTGGCCGATATGCCGGCGGGCGATGCGGTGAGGTTGAGCTGTGATATGACGCTGCAAAGCGATTTGGGCCCCCATCACCTGCAATTTGCGCCGAAGCGCGTGACCATCGGGGTGGGCTGCGCACGCAATTGCCGGCCACAGGAACTGGCCGATTTGGTGCGTACGGCCCTCAATGAGGCGGGAGTTTGTGATGCGGCGGTGCACTCTATCAATACGATTTCGCTCAAAGCAGATGAGCCCGCGATCTTGGAGCTTGCCCGGCAGTTGAAAGCGCCTTTGCGGCTTTTTTCCGCAGAGGCGCTTGAGGCGGAAACCCCCCGTTTGGCCACGCCTTCTGACGTGGTATTCGCCGAGGTCGGCTGTCATGGCGTGTCAGAAGGGGCGGCCTTGGCGCAGCTCGGCTCTGAGGGCAAGCTGTGGGTGCAAAAGCGTAAGACCGCGCATGCGACGGTGGCGCTTGGTTTGGCGGATATGCCCCTGTCAGATTTACGCGGCGCTGCCCGTGGTTGTCTGTCGGTGGTTGGCATTGGGCCAGGCCAGGCGGCTTGGCGCACGCCGGAGGTGTCGCGCTTGATTGCCGATGCGCAGGAGCTGGTCGGCTATGGGCTTTATATCGATTTGTTGGGTCCGCTGGCCGCAGGCAAAGAGCGGTCCGATTTCCCCTTGGGCGGTGAAGAGGCACGCTGTCGCTATGCGCTGGAACAGGCGGGGCTTGGCAAGAACGTCGCCTTGGTCTGTTCTGGGGATGCGGGCATTTATGCCATGGGCGCCTTGGTTTTTGAATTGCTGGACCGTCCAGCCGATCAAATGGGCGTGAGCGATGCGGCCCGCCGCGTGGATGTTGTTTGCTCGCCGGGGGTTTCTGCCCTGCAAGGGGCGGCGGCACGCGCTGGGGCGCCATTGGGCCATGATTTTTGTACGATTTCATTGTCAGATCTGCTCACACCGCGCGCCGATATTCTGCGGCGCTTGCAAGCGGCGGCTGAGGGGGATTTTGTCATCGCCTTCTATAATCCCGTCTCCAAAACCCGACGCACGCTTTTGTCAGAGGCGCGCGATATTTTGTTGCAACATCGCCCGGCTGATACGCCGGTGATGCTGGCCAGCTCATTGGGGCGGCCTGAGGAACATATTCGCTATCGCCGCCTAGAGGATTTGCAGGTGGATGAGGTGGATATGCTGACAGTGGTACTGATTGGCTCGTCAAATTCGCGCCTGGCGCAGTTGGGCGAAGGGCCTCGTATGTTTACCCCGCGCGGCTATGCGCGCAAGATTGATGGGGATTTGGCCCCCATGAAAGAAGGAAACGGCAGATGACAGTGTTTTTCATCGGAGCGGGGCCCGGGGATCCTGAACTTTTGACCCTGAAAGCTGCGCGGATCATTGGTGCATGTCCCGTATGCCTTTATGCCGGGTCATTGGTGCCTGAGGAGGTTGTGGCCTGCGCGCCCAAAGATGCGCGCGTTCTGGATACGGCGCCCATGACATTAGATGAGACCCATGCGGAAATTCTGGCCGCCCATGCCAAAGGGCAGGATGTGGCGCGGGTGCATTCTGGGGATCCGTCGCTCTATGGCGCGATTGCGGAGCAAATTCGCCGCCTGCGTGCCGATGGCATTGACTATGAAATTATTCCCGGCGTGCCCGCCTATACCGCCGTTGCGGCCGCCCTGGGGCAAGAGTTGACGATTCCTGAGATTGCCCAGTCGATTGTTTTGACGCGCATGTCGATGAAGTCGACCTCCATGCCTGTGGGGGAGACCCTTGAGAATTTTGCCATCTCTGGCACAACGCTCGCCATTCACCTCGCGATTCGCAATATGCGTGAGATTGAACGGGTTTTAAGCCCGCATTACGGGGCCGATTGCCCGGTCGTGGTCGCTTACCGGGCCAGTTGGCCCGATCAGATCATCATCCGCGGCACTCTGAGCGATATTCGCAAGAAAGTGCGGGATGCGAAAATCACCCGAACGGCCTTGATCTTGGTGGGGCCTGCGCTGAAGGAACAGCAAGATTTTGTGGATTCTGCGCTCTATCATCCAGATATGGAACATGTCCTGCGCAATCGCAAAACTCCGGCGGCTTGAGCGCCTTCAAAAAACGCTTCACATTTTACTGACTGCCTTGACCGTCGCGGTTTTCCCGCGCAGGCTATTGGTTAAGGAGATGTTAAAATGACAACATTTTTGCCGAAAGAAGTGGCGGAGGGTTTGGAAGCGGCTCGCAAGCAGGCGCTGCGGAAGAAGAGCCGATTGCGGGTGCAGGCGGGCACGGAGATTTTTACGGTTCTGAAATATTGGGACAGCGGATTTTCAGTGGATCTGCAAGATGCGCCGCAGTTGCGCGGTCTTGTGGACCTCTACGACGGCAGCCGCCATCTGTATCAATGTTTGATCGTGGCCTCTGAGGAAGAGGGCGGGAAGATGCGCTATGAGTTCAAGCGCAACACCCGTGCCGTTGACAGCGCGCCGCTGGACTTTGAGCGGGATGCCAACAAGCCTGTGGCCTTGATTGGCCGCAGTTAACCGGGCCAGCGGCTACTGGAGATCCGAAAAAGCCTCCTGCATGGCTGCAACCGCCCGCTCGACATTGGCGCGCTGCGTGCCGATGTTAAAGCGCAGGAAGCTTTCGCCACCTGTGCCGAAGGTTGGCCCGTGGTTGACGGCGATTTTGGCCCGTTTTTGCACCCGGTCAATGGCCTCCTGTAAAGGCATGCCCGTGCCAGAGACATCCACCCAAGCCAGATAGGTGGCCTCAAGAGGCATGGATGTTAAACCGGGAATGGCATTGATCCCAGCGTCGAAAATCTTGCGGTTTCCATCAAGATAAACCAGCAATTCATCCACCCATTGCGCCCCTTCTGGCGAATAGGCCGCGGTAATCATATGCAGGCCAAAGGAATTTGGGGACAGTCCGAGCGCCTGCATCCGTTTGGCAAAACGCGCGCGCAAATTTGGATCTTCAATGATCACATTGCCCGAATGCCCCCCTGCAATATTGAAGGTCTTGCTGGCCGCAGTCATCATAATCAAACGATCTGAAATCCCGTCAATCAGTGCCATGGCTGTGTGTTTCGCGCCGAAGGTCAGATCGTGGTGGATTTCATCACTGACCAAAAGCAGATCATGTTTGATGCAAAACTCTGTCACCTGTTGAAGTTCCGCGCGGCTCCATACCCGCCCGCCAGGATTATGCGGCGAGCAAAGGATGACCATTTTCGCATGGGGCGGCAGGGCGGCGTCATAGCTGTCGAAATCCATCTCATACCGGCCATTGTTTTGCACCAGTGGCAATTTGATCACCTCGCGGTCATTGGCGCGGATCACTTTGGCGAAGGAATGATAGACCGGGGTGAATAGAACCACGCCGTCGCCTGGCTCTGTGAACGTATCCACACAAAGCGCCGTGCCATTCACCAGCCCATGGGTGGTGAAAATACTGCCGCGAGGCACCTCCCAGCCGTGACGGTGTTTCATCCACCAGGCAATCGCGTCGAGATATTTGCTGTCATCGCCAAAATAGCCGTATATCCCATGCTCTGTAAGCCTGGCCAGACTGTCTGCCACCGCTTGTGGCGGACGAAAATCCATATCCGCCACCCACATTGCCAAACCATCGTCGGGCGACACGCCATAGAGCAGCTCCATCATATCCCATTTGGAGGAGTGGGTGTTGCGGCGGTCAATCTGGGTGTCAAAGGTCATGGAAAATCCTAATATTTTCGCGCGAGATTACTCTGAAAAGGCCAAAGATCAAGTGGTGGGAAGGGCCTGGCACGCAAATTGCGGCAAGAATCTTTGATGCGGCAATTGCGCTGCGGGTCGGCATTGAATATCACACCGCTATGACAATACGCACCATAATAATCCATCCCGATCCGCGCTTGAAAAAGACGGCGGCGCCTGTGGCTGAGGTGACCCCCGCCATTAAGCGTTTGGCTGAGGATATGCTTGAAACCATGTATGATGCACCGGGCATCGGATTGGCTGCGCCGCAAATCGGCGTGATGAGCCGCGTGTTCGTTATGGATTGCGTGAAAGAGGAAGGGGCCGCACCGGCGCCGATGGTTCTTATGAATCCGGTCATCACCTGGGTCTCTGAGGAGTTGAGCACCTATGAAGAGGGCTGTCTGTCCATTCCAGAGCAATATGGCGAGGTGGAACGGCCTGCAGAGATTGATATGCAATGGCTGGGCCTGGACGGGAAAACCCATACACAAAGATTCGATGGGCTTTGGGCCACTTGCGCGCAGCATGAGCTGGATCACCTAAACGGCAAGCTGTTCATTGATTACCTCAAACCGATGCGCCGCCAACTTATCACCCGCAAGATGCAGAAACTCAAACGTGAGCAGGCCCGGTCATGAGCCGAAGCATTGTGCCTTGGCCGCACCCCTGTTTGCGACGGCCCGCAGACCCGATTGAGAAAATCACCCCGGAAATTGAAGAGATTTGGCGCGATATGATTGCGGTGATGGAAGCGATGCCTGGCGTTGGTTTGGCCGCGCCGCAATTGGGCATTGGGTTGCGCTTGGCGGTGGTGGACGCCTCTTCGGCGCGCGGTGAGGTTCTGCGCATGGCCAATCCCGAGATACTGCACGTATCTGCCAAGCTTGAGATGGGCGAAGAGGCCAGCCCTAATCTGCCGTATGTCTCCGCGCAGATCAAACGCCCGCGCGGCGTGACGGTGCGCTATATGGACGAAACTGGCGCTTGGCAGGAAAAAGATCTGGTTGGCCTCTGGGCCCGCTCGATGCTCCATCAGGTCGATCACCTCAATGGGTGGATGTATTTTGACAATCTCTCCAAGCTCAAGCGCGACATGCTGATCAAAAAGGCTCGAAAACTATGCGCGTAGTTTTCATGGGCACGCCCGATTTTTCGGTCGCCGCTTTGCGGGCCTTGGCCGCGGCGGGCCATGAGATCGCAGCCGTCTACTGCCAACCGCCGCGTAAATCCGGCCGGGGGCAAAAACGTCGTCCGTCGCCGGTGCAAGCCTATGCCGAGTGCCAAGGATGGACGGTCTTTACACCCAAAAACTTCCATGATCCGGCTGAGCTGGCCAATTTTGCGGCTCTTGAGGCGGATATCGCCGTGGTGGTGGCTTACGGGTTGATCTTACCGCAAGCGCTTTTGGATGCCCCGCGCTTTGGATGTTTGAATATTCATGCCAGCCTTCTGCCGCGTTGGCGCGGCGCGGCGCCAATCCATAGGGCAATTATGGCCGGGGATGCGCAGACTGGGGTGTGTATCATGCAGATGGATGCGGGTCTGGACACCGGGCCGGTGCGTCTGCGCCGCGCGCTGGATATTGCGGCGCAAGAGACCACGGCCGAGCTGCATGATCGCCTTGCCGCGCTGGGCGCTGCGGCGATTGTGGATGTTTTGGCCGATTTGCCGGGTCATCCGCCCAAAGTGCAACCTAATGTCGGTATTTGCTATGCACAGAAAATCGACAAATCTGAGGCACGCATTGACTGGACGCGGCCGGCGCTTGAGGTGGACCGGCAAATTCGCGCCCTGTCTCCCTTTCCCGGTGCCTGGTGTGAACTGGCGGGACAGCGGATGAAACTTTTGGCCTCCCAAACGGGCCAAGGCTCTGGTGCGCCGGGGCAGGTGCTTGGTGGGTTTGAAGTGGCCTGCGGACAGGGATCAGTGATCATCACGCGGCTGCAACTGGCGGGCAAAACCGCGCAAACCGCCGCTGAGTTTCTACAAGGCCATGCGCTGCCCGAAGAGCTCATCTAAGCCCAGCGGATCAGGCCGATGATGGCGGATCCGGCGTAGAAGGCCTGAAGCAGCAAAAAGGTCCAGCGACGGTCAATCACAGCCCAGGCGGCAAAAAGGCTGGCTGAGATGAACAGCAGGGAGAACCCCAAAATCTCATTGCCTGTATTCGAGGCGATGAGCAACGCGTAGACCATCGCTAAAATTGATCCAGAGATTTCAAAAATGGAAGTGAGTTTTCGTTTCTTATCCATTTCGTGCTTTCTGCCCTGCGGGCTTAGTCCTTGAATGGTGCCATGCCGGCACGGGCCAATTCATCGGCCAATTCGTTTTGAGGATGCCCCGCATGGCCCTTGACCCACTCCCAAGTGACCTGATGCTGAGCTTGGGCGGCATCCAATTGTTTCCACAGGTCTTCATTCTTGACCGGCTTTTTTGCGGCGGTTTTCCAGCCGTTTTTCTTCCAACCGAAAATCCATTTGGTCACGCCATCTTTGACGTAAACGCTGTCGGTGACGATTGTGATTGCCGAGCGTCGGGACAGGGCTTCAAGGGCGGAGATCGCCGCCATGAGCTCCATACGATTGTTGGTTGTCTCTTTCGCCCCGCCTTTGAGTTCGCGCTGCTTGGTCACCGTGTCGCCCGTTTTGGCCTGCATCACCACACCCCAGCCGCCCGGGCCGGGATTGCCACTGCAGGCCCCGTCGGTATAGGCGATTAGATCATGCATGGGTGGACATCATGATAAAGCGTTCCACATCTCCGGCCAGCCCTTTTTCCTGCCCCTCGCGCTCGAAGGTGAGGGTGAAGCCGGCTTGCGTTAAAATATCTTTCAGCTCTTGGGCGGTGTAATAGGTATAAAAGCGCCCGAGATCATCGCGTTTCTCACCAGTGCCAAGCTTCATGGCGAGGTGCAAGATCCCGCCAGGATGCAGCGCTGCGTGGCAGGCTTGGATATGGCGATTGAAATCTGCGCGCTGGGCGTGCAGCAGTGAAAAATTGGCATAAATCCCATAGTATGTGGCCTGTGATGGCAATTCGTCAAATGTGGCTTGCCGGGCTGTGACGCCGGGGTGTTTGCTGGCGGCGGTCACCATCTCTACGCTGCCGTCAATTGCCTCCACTTTGCAGCCCTGGCGCGCCATTTCCGCAGCGGCTAGACCGGGACCACAGCCCAAATCCAAAACGCGCCCACCCTCAGGGATGGCCTTGATAAAGGCCAAGAGTGATTTGCTGGGCGGCGCTTGGGTCAAGCGCAGGTAATCTTCAATTTTGGCGTCATAGACGGCGAGAGTTTGCGCATCAGTCATGGGCGGGCGCTCCGACCTCCCGCAGGATGCGCGGCACTTTGAAACTGACGTTTTCTTTTGTGATCTCTACCGTTTCGATTGTGACCGCATAATGCTCCGAACAGGCGTCAATCACCTCTTGGATCAAGACATCTGGCGCCGAAGCGCCGGCGGTGATGCCGATGGTCTTGATCCCATCTAATGCGCGCCAGTCGATATCTTTGGCGCGCTGCACCAATTGCGCATAGTTGCATCCGGCGCGCGAGGCGACTTCAACCAGACGCTTGGAATTGGAAGAATTGGGTGCTCCAACCACCAAAAGCGCATCGCAGAGCGGGGCAATGGCCTTGACCGCTTCTTGGCGATTTGTGGTGGCGTAGCAGATATCTTCTTTATGTGGCCCGGCGATATTTGGGAAGCGGCGTTGTAGAGCCGCGACAACCCCGGCTGTATCATCGACCGATAGGGTGGTTTGGGTGATATAGGCCAGCCGATCTGGGTCACGCACGGCGACGGCTTCAACATCGGCTTCGCTCTCGACCAAAAGCACCTCGCCATCGGGCAATTGTCCCATGGTGCCGATGGTTTCGGGATGGCCTGCATGACCAATCATGATCATTTGAAGGCCGTTCTCACTGTGGCGTTCGGCTTCGATATGAACTTTACTGACCAAAGGGCAGGTCGCATCGACATAGATCATATTGCGCGCCTGCGCGGCGCTTGGAACGGACTTTGGCACCCCATGCGCGGAAAAAATCACCGGGCGATCATCCGGACATTCGTCCAGCTCTTGCACAAATATAGCACCCTGGGCGCGCAGGCCGTCGACGACAAATTTATTGTGCACGATCTCATGGCGCACAAACACGGGCGCACCCCATTTTTGCAAAGCCATCTCTACGATTTTTATGGCACGATCCACCCCCGCGCAAAAACCTCTTGGCGCGGCGAGATAAAGTTTGAGCTCAGGTTTTGTCATGGCAACGATCCTTTGCTCGGCACGCTAAATGTGCCGAGCAAGATCGTCCAGAGGTTGGGGCGAATTAATCAGCTTCCGCCGGGGCCACAAAGTCGTCGGTTTCGCGCGCTGGGCGACCGATCACATCACGCAACGCATCCAATTCGATGAAATTGTCGCACTGGCGACGCAGTTCATCGGCAATCATCGGCGGTTGGCTGCGAATTGTGGAGACCACGGACACGCGCACGCCCTGGCGTTGTACACTTTCGACCATTGGCCGGAAGTCACCGTCACCGGAGAAGAGCACGATATGATCAACATGCGGAGCCAATTCCATCGCGTTTACGGTCAACTCGATGTCCATGTTGCCCTTGATCTTCCGGCGGCCTTGGCTGTCGGTAAATTCTTTTGCCGCTTTGGTGACCATGGTGAAGCCGTTGTAATTCAGCCAATCAACCAAAGGTCTTATTGGTGAATATTCATCGTTTTCCAAAAGCGCAGTGTAGTAGAACGCCCGCAGCATTTTTCCACGGCTCGTGAATTCTTGGCGAAGCAATTTGTAGTCGATGTCGAAGCCCAAGGCTTTCGCGGCTGCATATAGATTTGCGCCATCAATAAAAAGCGCTAAGCGCTCGTCGCGGTAAAACATACCAAATATATCCTTTTTAAAGTACTATATCCTTATTAAAGTACCGAGTGCCGCGAGAAGATTAAGTTGCGGCCTCGGCTGCTTTTAGATAGTTATTAAAATAGTTGATGTAAATGTCACACATGCAAAATAAAATAAAAATCCAGCAAAAAACAATACTGGTCGCAATGGGCGGCAATTTAGATTCTGAAATTGGCCCGCCGCATGTGACTTTAGGCTATGCGATGGCGTCACTTCGTTCAAATACCAATAGCCTCCTGCGAAAAAGTAAATATTTCGTTACCCCCTGTTTTCCTGTTGGATATGGGCCTGATTACGTCAATGCGGCGGTTTCGTTTCAATTTCAGGGCGAATCACACGAGCTTTTGGCGATTCTGCATCGCATCGAGGCCAATTTCGGCCGACTGCGCACCCAGCGATGGGGTGGCCGGGTTTTGGATCTGGATTTACTGGCCTTTGGGGATGAAGTTGCACCAACGATCGAGGTTTATGAGGCGTGGCGTGACAAACCGCTGTCTGAACAAATTTCTCAAACCCCGCAAGAGTTGATCCTACCGCATCCAAGAATGCAGGACAGAGCCTTTGTTTTAGGGCCGCTGATGGATGTGGCACCCAATTGGCGTCACCCGGTATCAGGTCTCACGGTGCGCCAGATGTTTGAGCGTTTGCCATCCGAAGACCGCGCGGCCCTCAAGCCATTGCCATAGGTGCGAGCCCGAGGCGTGAATGCGCGATTCACCCTTGCGTTTCTTGGCATTCGCTCCTAGATAGCGAACTTCATCACAGGTGCAGGAGATCACACATGGCGCGTGTCACAGTTGAAGATTGTGTAGACAAAGTTCCAAATCGTTTTGATCTGGTCATGCTGGCGGCCCATCGGGCGCGCGAGATTGCCAGTGGGTCTCCGGTGACTGTAGATCGCGACAACGACAAAAACCCTGTCGTTTCCCTGCGTGAAATCGCCGATGAAACGCAAATGGTCGATGATCTGCTTGAGCGTCTGATCGAAAGCAATCAAACTCAAATCGAAGTCGACGAGCCGGAAGAAGATTCCATGGCACTGTTGATGGGCGGTGAGCCGGATAAGCCGGCTGAAGATGATTTGAATGACGAAAAGTTGCTGCGTGCTTTAATGGAAGCTCAAGGCCAACCTTAAGGAAATACAGGCATGATCACAGCCGACGACCTTATCGGTCTGATCCGCGCCTATAATCCGTCAACAAACGCCGAGCAGATTGCGCAAGCCTATCGTTTCTGTGAAGAAATGCACGAGGGTCAGTATCGAAGATCTGGCGAGCCCTATTATTCCCATCCCGTAGCGGTCGCCTGCATTTTGGCCGATCAGCATCTTGATGATGCGACGATCATCACCGCGCTGCTGCATGACACGATTGAAGACACCAGGGCGAGTTTTGTTGATGTCGAACGTATGTTCAGCCGCGAGGTGGCTGATCTGGTCGACGGGGTGACAAAGCTTACCAATCTGCAACTTTCCTCCAGAGTGAACAAGCAGGCGGAGAATTTTCGCAAGCTGATCATGGCCACCTCAAAAGATATTCGGGTCACTTTGGTTAAATTGGCGGACCGTTTGCATAATATGCGCACCATCCGCTCGATGACGCTGGAAAAACAGCAACAAAAAGCTCTGGAAACTATGGATATTTATGCGCCACTGGCCGGGCGCATGGGGATGCATTGGCTGCGCGAAGAGCTGGAAGACTTGGCCTTTCAAGTGCTCAATCCTGACGGGCGCAAATCCATTATGCGCCGTTTTATCAAGTTGCAAAACGAAACCGGCGATGTGGTGCAACAGATCAAAGGCGACTTGCTTGAGGAATTGGAGCGCGCCGGGCTTGAGGGCGCGGAAATTCAAGGTCGGGCCAAAAAGCCCTATTCCATATGGCGTAAAATGCAAAATAAGGAACTGTCCTTCTCGCGCTTGTCAGATATCCATGGGTTTCGGGTCATTGTAGATCATGAATCCGATTGCTATCGGGTGCTCGGGCTGATCCATCAGCGGTGGCGGGCGGTGCCGGGGCGGTTTAAAGATTACATCAGCCAGCCAAAATCTAACGGTTACCGCAGCATTCACACCACGGTTTCGGGGCGCAACGCCCGCCGGGTGGAGGTGCAAATCCGCACCAAATCGATGCATCAAGTGGCGGAAAAAGGTGCGGCGGCGACTTGGTCTTATCGCGACGGTGCGCGGGTGGATAATCCTTTTGCTCTGGATCCTTCGACTTGGATTTCATCGCTGACAGAGCGGTTCAGCTCCGAAGGCGATGATGGGGAATTCCTCGAAGCGTTCAAATTGGAAATGTACACCGACCAGGTGTTTTGCTTTTCGCCCAAAGGCGATGTCATCAAACTCCCGCGCGGCGCGACGCCCATTGATTTTGCCTATGCGATCCACACGCGCATCGGCGCGGCCTGTGTCTCGGCGAAGGTTGACGGTATCCGCGTGCCGCTTTGGACGCGCCTGCGCAATGGGCAATCTGTGCAGATCATCACCGCAGAGGGGCAAACTCCGCCGGCCAGCTGGATTGATATCGTCGCCACGGGCCGGGCGAAAACAGCCATCCGCCGCAGTCTGCGCGAATTTGACCGCGAGAAATTTATTAAGCTGGGGAAAGAGTTTGCCCGTGTCGCTTTCGAGAATGTCAACAAAAAGGCCACCGACCGTGCTTTGAAGACCGCGGCGAAACATTATGGATTGCCAAGCGCCGATGAGCTTTTGGCCCGACTGGGCAGCTCTGAAATCGCAGCGCGCGACGTGGTGGCGGAGCTCTATCCAAATCTTAAAGTGCGCGACACGGATGAGGTGGGGCCAGCGGTGGCGTTGATGGGGTTGGAGCCAGGACAGAAATTCACCCATGGTGTCTGTTGCAACCCTTTGCCCGGAGAGCGTATTGTTGGGATCATTTTCAAAGGTCGTGGGGTTGTGGTGCACACCATCGATTGTCCAAACCTGATGCATTATGAATCCCAAATGGACCGGTGGTTGGACCTGCATTGGCGTGACGGACAGCATGCCGCGACCCACCCGGCGCAGATCATCACGACGATTTTGAATGGTGCAGGCGTCATGGGGCGGATTTGTACATTGATTGGCGACCAGAATGCGAATATCTCTGACATTCACTTTTTGGACCGCAAGCCGGACTATTTCAAACTGCTCGTCGAATTGGAGCTGAGGGATGTGTCACAATTGCACATGGTGCTCACGGCGCTGGAGGCCGAAAGTGACGTGGCAGAAGTGAGCCGCCACCGGAATCCGGAACTGGGGCGGGATATCGACTCTATGAACGGTGAGTGGGGCGAAATTGGTGTTTAAACGTCGCGAAAAGCGTGGGCTGCACAGAGCGCTTTGGGAATGGCTTTACCCAAAGGGCGGCTGGGCCCGGGCCTATTCTTACATCAAACACCGTTTGCGCCGCCTGCCAGGAACGCCGGAAGAAATCGCGCGCGGCGTGGCGATTGGCGTGTTCACCTCTTTCACCCCGTTTTACGGGTTACATTTTTTCGTGGCTTGGGTGCTCGCGCTTGTATTAAGGGCCAATGTTCTCGCCTCGCTTTTGGGAACATTTTTTGGCAACCCGCTGACTTACATCCCCATCGGAGCAACGGCGCTTGGTTTTGGACATGCGTTTTTGGGCAAGCGGCCAGAGAGCGATTTGCATTTTGGCTTGGGTGAAATGTTTGCCCGTGCGGTGACAGAATTGGCTGCGAATATCGCAGCATTTTTCTCGCAAACCCCGGGAGATTGGACTTATTTGGTCGAATTTTGGCACACAGTATTTTTCCCTTGGATGATCGGCGGGGTGGTGCCGGGGGTCATCTCAGGGCTGGTGATTTACGCTATTACTGTCCCAGCTATTCGCGTATATAAAAACCGCAGAAAGGGTCAATTAGCGGCCAAATTTGCAGAGATACGCCGCAAAACCCTCCTCAAGCGCGAAGATGACTCTGGCGCCTAAGGTAAAAACGGAAAGATAGACTTATGCCCATAGAGCAACGCCTCGGCGTCAATATTGATCACGTGGCCACTTTGCGCAACGCCAGAGGCGGCGCCTATCCTGATCCTCTGCGCGCGGCCTTGATGGCTGAGGCGGCGGGGGCTGACGGTATCACCGCGCATCTGCGTGAGGATCGGCGGCATATTCGCGATGCAGACATTGACGCTTTGATGGGCGCGTTGAGCACCCCTTTAAATTTTGAAATGGCCGCAACGAAAGAAATGCAGGCCATAGCCCTGCGCCACAAGCCGCATGCGGTTTGTCTCGTACCAGAAAAGCGTGAGGAGCGGACCACCGAGGGTGGGTTGGATGTGGCGGCAGATCTATACCGTCTGAGCAATTTTATTGCGCCTTTGGCTGAGGCGGGGTGCCGTGTATCGCTCTTCGTGGCCGCAGATGAGCGGCAATTGCAAGCCAGTGCGCAGGCCGGGGCGGCGGTGGTTGAGCTACATACTGGTGCTTATTGTGACTTTCATGCCGCGGGCAATCACCCTGCTGCTGAAGAAGAATTTCTGCGGATCGCGCGATCTGCGCGATTTGCAGCTGAGTTGGGCCTAGAGGTGCACGCCGGTCATGGTTTGAGCTATGAAACCGTTTCCCCTATCGCCGCCCTGCCAGAAGTGGCCGAGCTGAACATTGGACATTTTTTGATCGGGGAATCTGTCTTTTTGGGTCTGGGACCGGCCATTGCCGAAATGCGTCGTTTGATGCAAAACGCTCGTAGATGATTTTAGGTATCGGAACAGATTTGGCGAATATTGAGCGGATCCAAGGCACATTGGATCGCTTTGGCGATCGGTTTAAAAACCGGGTCTTTACGCAGGTTGAGCAACGCAAGGCAGAGGCGCGCAACGATGTGGCGGGCACTTATGCAAAACGTTGGGCGGCGAAAGAGGCTTGCTCAAAGGCGCTTGGAACGGGTTTGGCTATGGGTATCAGTTGGAAAGACATGGCTGTCACCAACATGCGGAGCGGCCAACCCGTGATGGCTGTCACGGGCTGGGCTGCCGAGCGTTTGGCGCAGATGACGCCCGCCGGTCATACGGCGGTGATCCATTGTACTTTGACCGATGATCACCCATGGGCACAGGCTTTTGTGGTGATTGAAGCGCGCCCAACTGAGGGCGGGGCAACTTGACTCTCGACCGTAAGCGCCGCACATAGCCCTAAATCAAATCCTGAGGATGTTATGGACGACATTGAAGAAAAAAGCTTTGCTGCGAGCGTGATAGAGACGGTCAAAACTGTGGTCTATGCCCTGCTGATTGCTGGGGTGTTTCGCACCTTGTTTTTTCAACCCTTCTGGATCCCGTCCGGCTCAATGAAAGACAGCCTTTTGATTGGGGATTTCCTATTCGTCAACAAAATGGCTTATGGGTACTCCTATGCCTCCTGTCCGAAAATTCAAATCGCTAGCCTTGGCTTGAATATCGATGCGGATGATTTTTGTGGCTTCATCGAAGACCGTGACACGCGGATTTTGGGCGGCGCGCCTGAGCGCGGCGATGTGGTGGTGTTTCGCCATCCGGTGACCGGAGCCGATTATATAAAACGTTTGGTTGGTCTTCCGGGTGATAAAATCCAAATGCAAGGCGGGGTGCTGCAGATCAATGACGCGCCGGTTGAGCGCAGACAAGTGGAGGATTTCGTTGAAACCTTTGAGCCACAAGGCTCGCAGCGCAACCGGCCTGTCTGTTCTAATGGTGCCGTGGGTCTGGGCGCAGATTGCATCAAGCAAAAATACATTGAGACCCTGCCAAATGGCGTCGCACATAGCACGTTGGACACGTTTGACCAAGATTCGATGCGCCTTGGTGGGCGCATGAATTTGGACACAACAAAAGTCTACACCGTACCAGATGGGCATTTCTTTTTTATGGGAGATAATCGCGACAATTCTTCTGACAGCCGCGTGCCGCGGACTATTGGCGGCGTCGGTTTCGTGCCTCTAAAAGACATCGTCGGACGGGCCGACCGTATTTTGTTTTCTTCTGCCGGAGCCTCAATTTTGGCTTTCTGGACCTGGCGCAGCGATCGTTATTTCAAGGCAATTGATTAAATGCTCTCTATGTTCCAGGTCGCGCCATGATCAAGCTTTCTTCCGAGTTACGCCAGTTTTCAGCCGATATCGGCTATGAGTTTAAAGACCCGGGGCTCCTGATCACAGCTTTGACTCATTCCAGTATCTCCTCGGCAACCCGCTCGGACAACGAACGGCTGGAGTTTCTGGGTGACCGGGTTCTTGGGCTCGTGATGGCGCAGGCTTTGTTGGATCTGGATGCGAAGGCGACCGAGGGGCAATTGGCGCCGCGCTTCAATGCTCTGGTGCGCAAGGAGACCTGTGCAGATGTGGCGCGTTCTATTGGTATTGGCAACCTGTTGAAATTGGGTCGCTCTGAGATGATCAGCGGCGGGCGGCGCAAGGAAGCATTGTTGGGCGATGCCATGGAAGCGCTGATTGCAGCGGTGTATCGCGATGGTGGTTTTACTGAAGCGCAGGCGCTGATCTTGCGCCTTTGGAATACGCGGATCACCTCCGTCAAGGCTGATGCGCGCGACCCAAAGACCGCTTTGCAAGAATGGGCGCAGGCGCGTAAAGGTCCTCCACCAAATTATGTTGAACTGTCCCGCTCCGGCCCAGATCACGCGCCGCAATTTGAGATTGAAGTGAGATTGCATTCCGGCGAAGCGGCGCAGGCCAAAGCTGGATCGAAACGCCAGGCCGAACAGGCTGCGGCAAAATTATTGTTGGAAAGGTTAGGGGCATGAGCACACGCGCCGGATTTGTAGCCCTGATCGGGGAACCTAATGCAGGGAAATCGACCCTGCTCAATCGTATGGTGGGGGCCAAGGTTTCTATCGTAACCCATAAGGTGCAGACCACCCGCGCCCGTATTCGCGGTGTCGCACTCGAGGGGGAGGCGCAAATTGTTTTCGTAGACACCCCGGGAATCTTCCGCCCCAAACGCCGTTTGGATCGCGCGATGGTGAAATCTGCCTGGGGGGGCGCTGCCGATGCCGATCTGACGGTGTTTTTGATTGAAGCGCATCGCGGTGTCACGGAGGGCGTGGATGCGATTATGGAGGCGCTCAAGGATCTTCCCAAAGGCAAATCAATTGCATTGGCGATTAACAAAATTGACAAGGTGCAGGCCGCAGAGCTCTTGGCTTTGACCAAGGCGATGAATGAGGCCTTTGATTTTGTGGAGACCTTCCTGATTTCCGCAGAGAAGGGGCACGGCTGTGCGGCACTGAAAACTTGGATCGCCGGTCAGCTGCCTGACAGCCCTTGGCTCTATCCTGAAGACCAAATTGCCGATCTGCCGCTGCGCATGCTGGCCGCGGAAACCACGCGGGAAAAATTGACCCTGCGTTTGCACCAAGAATTGCCCTATCAGCTGACCGTTGAGACAGAGGCTTGGGAAGAGCGTAAAGACGGCTCGTGTAAAATCGATCAGCTCATCTATGTCATGCGAGATGGCCATAAGGGTATCGTGCTTGGCAAGGGCGGAGAGACGATCAAAGCCGTGTCCACCCAAGCGCGGACAGAATTGGAAGAATTTTTGGGCCGCAAGGTGCATCTGTTTTTACAGGTCAAAGTGCGCCCGAATTGGCTGGAAGACAAAGAGCGTTACGAGGAAATGGGCCTCGATTTTCGCGACGGAAACGAATGATCCGCCTGACCAGCGATATTTGGGTCTTTGCCTATCTCACGCGCCTGCGCCTTGTGGATATCCCGGCCTTCGTGATCCAGCGGGGAGACGCCACGGCGGGGGCGGTTTTGGTCAAGCTCAACCTTTTGGATGGGCAGGGTATCGTTTTTCAGCGCTCATTTGACTTACAAAGCGGTGCGCGCAATTGGGTTGAGCTGATTTCGGGAGATGAGGCTGATTTGGACCGCGCGATTGCCCGCCAGCGGGGCTTTGATCCTGACCTTTGGGTGATTGAAGTGGAAGACCGGCTTGGCCGTCATTTGCTCGATGAACCCGGCTTGAGCGAATAGCGATGGGCCGCGGCAAAGCGCTTAACATTATTCAAGCGTCTGGATAGTCTGGGCCTATGCGGGGCTGATCTATCCCTGTCGAATGTGAGTTGGGGTCTATATTGATAGAATGGCGGGATGAAGGGGTTTTATTGGCCGTGCGCAAGCATGGTGAAGCGGCCGTCATCGTTGAGGTGTTCACAGAACATCATGGAAAACACGCGGGTGTTGTGCGCGGTGGCGCTGGGCGCAAGCAAGCCCCTATGTTGCAGCCTGGGGGTCAATTTGAGGTGGTCTGGAAGGCTAGGCTTGAAGAGCATATGGGCGCATTTACGGTTGAACCTCTGCGCAGCCGGGCCGCGCAGGTTATGGCGGATCCTTTGGCCTTGGCCGGTTTGACATCTGTTGTTGGGCTTTTGAGCTTTGCCCTACCAGAGCGCGAGGTGCATGGGGCACTCTATAGCGCCTCGATCAATCTTTTGGATTTGATCTGCGTTACAGAGGCGTGGCCATTGGCCTATTTACACTGGGAAATGCAGCTGTTGGAGGATTTGGGCTTTGGTTTGGATCTCAGCTGTTGCGCGGTGTCTGGGGCGACTGAGGATCTGGCTTATGTGTCGCCAAAATCCGGCCGGGCTGTGGCGGCACATCATGCGGGGCGCTGGAAGACACAGCTGTTGCCACTGGTGCCCTGTATGATCGGGCAAAGTGTGGCGGATAATGGCGAGATTGCCGCCGGGTTACGCACCACTGGGCATTTTTTGGAAAAATGGTTGGCGCCATCCCTGGGGGATCGGGCATTGCCATCCGCCCGAAAGAGGCTGGTTGAGCGCTTGTTTCGCGCGGGCCGCCTAGACCAGCGTCCAAGCGGCGAGGCCAACCACGAGTAACATCGACAAGGCCATTGATATATTGATCGTCCGTTGCGCGGTGGACGAAAGGTTAAGCCGCTTGAGGGAGACACCAAAAAGGACCCAAATCACATGGATCGGTACCCAAATGAGATTTAAAATGACAAATTTTATTGCGACTTCGCTCCAATAGGCGTTCTCATAGAGTGGAAATCCGGTGATCAAAGCGGTGAGCACCGCGTAGGCCTTCGGGTTGATGGGTTGCAAGAGCAAGCCGGCCATGAGCCCCGGCGGGGTTTCGGATCTAATAAAGACCACTTGCGCGCCGGCAAAAGCGATCCGGCTTGCCAAATACAGAAGATATATAAACGACAGCGCCATTAATGTGAGCCGCAACCAGGGCGTGTCGAGCACAAAGGCCGAGAGGCCAGCCGCGACGGCCGCATAGACCAAGGCCTGCCCAATGCAAAGCCCGGCCACGTAGCGCAGCCCTGCCGCGGCTCCAAACCCAGCACCAATGCCTGCGGCAGACAGAACCCCCGGACCGGGGGTGGCAAGCATGAGGACTATGGCAAGGGCAAATGTAATCATGTGCTGATCCTAAGGCCAAAGGCCGAAGGTGACCAGCGACATAGACCACGTGGGAGTAGAATTTGCGATTGTACCGGCAAGGCAATGCGCTACACTTGTCTCTCAAATAGGGAGAGTGTGATGAATAAGACCGTTGTGATCAAAGAATTTGGGGGTTCCGATCAACTGAAGATTGTGGACATGCCAGCCGGAGAGCCCGGCAATGGGCAGGTTCGCATTGCTCATAAAGCCTGCGGACTTAACTATATCGATGTGTATCAACGCACGGGTCTCTACCCTCTGTCCCTTCCTCAGGCCCTTGGTATGGAGGCAGCCGGTGTGATTGAAGCCATAGGGGCAGGGGTCACCCATGTGAAGGTTGGGGACCGTGTGGCCTATGCTTCGATGCCGCCGGGCTCTTATTGTGAGCGCCGGGTGATGCCGGCGGCGCAGGTTTGTCCTTTGCCCGATGAGATCAGCTTTGAGCAGGGCGCGGCCATGATGCTTCAGGGCATGACCGTGCAATATCTCTTTCATCGGACCACGCCGCTGAGTAAAGGTCATACGGTTTTGTTTCATGCGGCAGCCGGCGGCGTCGGTTTGATTGCCTGCCAATGGGCGAAGTCAGAGGGTATTACCCTCATTGGCACTGCTGGCAGCGATGAAAAATGCCAATTGGCCTTGGACCATGGGGCAACCCATTGCATCAACTACACGACGGAAAACTTCGAAGAGAAGGTCAAGGAATTGACCGGGGGTGCAGGGGTCGATGTGGTGATGGATTCTGTGGGAGAGAGTACTTTTGAAGGATCCCTCAATAGCCTCAAGCCGTTGGGCATGATGATCACTTTCGGCAATGCTTCGGGGCCAGTTCCACCGTTTAACTTGGCACAATTAGGGGCAAAAGGTTCGTTGAAGATCACCCGTCCGACGCTCTTTACTCATATTGGCAAGCATGAAGATTGCCAGGAGATGGCGCGGCATCTCTTTTCCAAGGTCATATCTGGCGATGTGAAAATCGTGATCGGGCAAGAGTTTGTTTTGGACGATGTCACGGCGGCGCATGACGCATTGGAAGCGCGCCGCACAACTGGCTCGACCATCCTAACGGTCTAGGGCTTGGCCCTTGTCCCTGCCTCAACCTTCCAAGGTCAGCAGGGGCAGGGGTTTGGCTTCAATAAGACCGCGGCAGATCTAAAACATGTTCCGCAAGATAGGACAGGATCAGATTGGTTGAGATCGGTGCCACTTGATAGAGTCTCGTTTCTCTAAATTTGCGCTCAATGTCATATTCTTCGGCAAAGCCAAACCCACCATGGGTTTGCACCGCGACATTGGCCGCTTCATTTGAGGCATCCGCCGCCAGCATTTTGGCCATATTGGCCTCAGCGCCGGGATTGCCACCGGTTTCATACAGGGCCAGCGCCTGTTTCACCATCAATTCAGCGGCGCGCATATTGGCATAGGCCTTGGCAATGGGGAATTGTATGCCTTGGTTTTGCCCGATCGGGCGATCAAAGACTTGGCGGTCTTTTGCATAGGCCACGGAGTGTTCGATAAACCATTTCGCATCACCAATGCATTCAGAGGCAATCAAAATGCGTTCGGCATTCATGCCTGAGAGAATATAGCGAAATCCCTTGCCCTCTTCGCCGATCAAGTTTTCCACTGGCACGCGGAGATTGTCAAAAAAGACTTCTGTGGTGGCATGGTTCATCATGGTGCGGATGGGCCGTAGGGTGAGACCGTTGCCCAGTGCTTCGCGCATATCGACCAGCAAAACAGAGAGACCTTCGGTCTTCTTCATCCCCTCCTCCAGCGCCCTTGTGCGCGCCAAAAGCAGCATGAGGTCGGAATGCTCGGCCCGGCTGGTCCAAATTTTCTGCCCATTGATGACATAATCTGACCCATCGCGCTTGGCGGTGGTGCGCAACGCGCCTGTATCAGTGCCTGAGCTGGGCTCTGTCACGCCAAAGGCTTGCAATCGCAGGGTTCCATCTGCAATTTTAGGCAGATACTGGCGCTTTTGCGCCTCTGAGCCATGCCGCAATAGGGTTCCCATGGTATACATCTGTGCATGACAAGCGCCCGCATTGCCCCCCGATCTATGAATCTCTTCCAAAATTATCGCCGCGGCAGAGAGCGGCAGGTCGGATCCGCCAAAATCCTCAGGAATTAAAGCCCCCAGCCATCCTGCCTCCGTCAGAGCCTGCACAAAAGTGGCCGGATATGCCATCTCCCGATCCAATGCACGCCAGTAGCTTCCGGGAAATTGCGCGCAGAGTTTGCCAACGGCCTCGCGGATATCGTCATAGGTTTCACCGGGCTGATGCATGCTGTGCCTCCTTGGGGACTTATCCCGTAGGTAGGCCGTCCTGCGCAACATGACAAGAAACAGATGGTTGGGCCCTTGCGTTTTATTTCAGCCGTAGGCCCGTAACTCACTCATGGCCGCCTCATCTGATTGAAAGTGGTCGCCACATGTGGTCAAAAATCTTTCCATGATGCGTTGGTGGTTTTTGAGGAACTCTTGCCGCGCACCGAGGGTTGCTAGGGCCGGTTCAATGGTCAGGGTGCAAATCGCGCCGGTTTCTGCGTGCCAGCTAAACGAGATCGATGGCAGGGTCTTGTCGAGCACATAACCACGCATCCGGGCTTTGTGGATCTCTTCGTGGTATTTGCCCATACGCAGATAGGTCTGCTCCTCTGGGGTCGCCTGGATCATGGCTTTGGCGATGAGCGTTTTTTGCGTTTGCTCAGACATTACCGACTGCGCAGAAAGCGCCGCATTTGAGAAAACAGCGAATGTTCCGCGGTCCAGTCGATCGGTGGCTTGGTGCTGTCGACATCTGCGAGTTGCATTTTGTTCTTGAACATTGAGAGTGTGAGGTCGTAGCACCCCTCCACCTTTGCCATGGCCAAAGCCGGCTGGACTTGGTCCACTTCAGGAGCTGAAAATTGCGCTGAGGCAAAAAAATCATCAATGGCATATGTGAGAACATAGGCTTTGTCCGAGACCCGGCGCCGCGCCCAGTTCAATGCTTCCAGTTGGGCGCAAATCCGTTGTAAGGCAGAGCGAGAGAACGATACATGCGCCTCAAGATCCCGCAGCTTAATTAGCCCATGGATGCCAATGAGGCTTGTGACCTCAGTGGAACGGGCGAGGCGGCTGTCGGCGATTGCAGGCATTTGGGTCATATCCCCTTTCAGACTCTTAATGACACTTGCGCGCGGCGGTTCTCTCACCTTGGTAATATCTAAACTTCCTCTGAGATGGCACTACCGAATAGATTATTTTAGGAGAAAAAAAGTATATTTAAATATAATAATATACTTTTTAATAGGTCGAAAAATGCTTGCGAGGCTCGAGACGGCTGGGGATATTCGACGGTGCCCGCGTGTAGGTGGTCAGCTTTGGGCGAAGCGCATCAGGTGATCGTCTTGATCGCCCCATTCATGATCAATCATCACAAGCCGTTTGGCGAAATGCCCCAAATCATACTCCCAGGTCATTCCAATGCCACCGTGCAGTTGGATCGCCTCTTCGGCAACGGCGCAGCCAATGCGGCCGATGGAATATTTCGCCGCAGAGATGGCGCGGTTGCGTTCATCACTGGGGGCCTGCAAATCATTCGCGGCATTGATAACCGCCGATTTTGCCTGCTCAATTTCGAGCAACATCTGCGCCACGCGATGTTGCAGCGCTTGAAATTTGCCCAGCACGCTGCCGAATTGTTTGCGCGTGCGCATATAGTCGATGGTCATATCTTTGATCCGCTCCATCAACCCCAAGGCCTCGGCGCAGAGGGCCAAAGTGGCGCGTGCGGCTGCAGCGTCGATCAACGGATAGGCCGCACCTTCGACACCCAACAGTTGAGCTGGTGTATTATGCAGCGTGATCTCGCAGGCATTGCCCCCATCGACGGTTTGGAACGGATGTTCCGCAAGCCCCGCGGTGGAGGCCTCAATCAAAAATAAGCTGATCCCCGGCGCCGATGGCGTCTGCGCGCTGACAATTATCGCATCAGCTCCATGGGCGAATTTCACACAGGTTTTCACGCCGCTCACGTGCCATTCTGCGCCCGATTGGCGCGCCAGTGTCTCTGGCGCTCCCCAATCATAATCGGCACCATTTTCGATAAGACCAAGCGCCACCCGTTTTTGGCCAAGGATGATCTGTTCCACCAGCTTCAACTGGTCAGTCTGCGCCAGAATGTAGCCAGTGGCCAGAGCTGTGTCATTGAGCGGTTCAAGCACCAATCCTTTGCCCAGCTCGGTAAAGACAGTGGCGATGTCAAATCCCGAACCGCCAAAGCCGCCAACCTCCTCGTCAAATAATGCGCCGATCAAACCCAGCTGTGCCATTGTGCTATAGGCCTCGGGGCAATAGCCCAAAGCGCTGGTGCCCGCTGCCAGTCGCGCGTTCAGCGGATAGTCATTTTGAATAAATTTTCCGATCATATCGGCCAGCATGCGGCGCTCTTCAGTGGGTTGAAAATCCATAATTTAAAGCCCCAATATCATTTTGGTGATGATGTTTTTTTGTATCTCATTCGAGCCGCCGTAGATCGACACTTTGCGTTTGTTGAAATAGGCGGCAGATTGATTGGCCATGTCTTGTGGCGCGACCTGTGGTCCGTTGTAGCCGGGTTCAAACACCTCGGGAGTATGCGCCTGTGCCTGCCGTCCCAAGGCGCGGCGGGTGAGATCGTCGAAGTTCTGTTCTAACTCCGATCCGATGATTTTCAACATCGAGCTTTCCGGTCCTGGTCCAGCGCCTTTCGAGAACCCGTCGAGGACCCGCAAATTTGTGGTCTCTAGATTGCGCAGCTCAATCTCCAAACGGGCCAGCCTTGCTGCAAACAATGGATCATCGGCCAGAGGTTTCCCCCCGCGTTTTTGGGTCAGGGACAGGCGTTTGAGCCGTGCAAGTTTCTGGCCTGAAATGCCCACATTGGCGATGCCATTGCGTTCATGGGCCAGTAAATATTTCGCATAGTTCCAGCCTTTGTTTTCCTCGCCCACCAAATTTGCAACGGGGACGCGGACATCTGTGAAAAATACTTCATTCACCTCCTGCCCCCCGTCTAGAGTGCGGATGGGGCGCATTTCGATACCTGGCGTTGCCAAATCCACCAAGATGAAAGAAATACCAGCCTGGGGTTTGCAATCGCTGTCCGTGCGCACGAGGCAAAAGATCATATTGGCGTATTGGCCCAATGTGGTCCAAGTTTTCTGACCATTGATCACATAGTGATCGACCTGTTTGACGGCAGTCGTTTTGAGACTGGCCAAATCAGATCCAGACCCTGGCTCTGAATAACCTTGGCACCACCAGTCGGTGCCATCGCACATGCGCGGGAGCCATTGCTCTTGCTGCTCTTTTGAACCAAAAGCCATCAAGACCGGCGCCAGCATCTTAAGACCAAACGGCAAGATACGCGGGGCACCGGCGGCGGCGCATTCTTCTTCGAAGATAAATTGCTGCACGGGGCTCCAACCCACACCGCCAAAGGACTTGGGCCAATTATAAGTCAGCCAACCGCGTTTATGTAAAACTGCATGCCAAAATTCTGTATCCTCTTTGCTCACGGGCAGGTCCGCATGAACCCTCCGCGAAATATCAGCTGGTAATTCGGCGTTCAAAAATTCGATGACCTCTTGGCGAAATGCTTGGTCAGCTTCGGTCAAGTTCAGATCCATAGCTCTATCCTTTATTCAGGTCGTTGAAAGTTTGCCCCGAGGCCACCAGCTCTATCAATAATGGCGAGGCTTGCCAGAATATCGGATCGTGCTGCCCATAGCGGCGGATGTCGTCCAGCATACGAGCCAGACCATAGCTGTCAGCATATTTCATCGGCCCGCCCCGATATCTTGGGAAGCCATAGCCGTGCACGAAGGTCACATCGATATTGGAGGGTTTCAAGGCCACCCTTTCACGCAGAACTTCACAGGCTTCATTGACCATTGCGGCCAGATAGCGCGCCATGATCTCTTCGGCGGTGAATCTGCGGACTGTGATGGATTTTTTGGCGCGTTCCGCCTCAATCAGAGCAAGAATCTCAGGATCTGGCGCGCCGATGCGTGCGCCGTCAGGGTACAGATAAAAGCCGCGCCCGGTTTTTTGCCCAAACCAGCCGCGTTCACAGATGCGATCGGCGATCTCAACATAGCGTTCCGCCGGGTTGCGCTTGCCCTGTGCGGCTTTGCGGTTGTCCCATCCGATGTCCAGACCGGCCAGATCATACATGGCATGAAGGCCCATTGGATAGCCAAACTCCACAATAGCGGCATCAATCTCATAGGGCGTGGCGCCGTCCTCCATCATATGGGCGGCGCAATCGCCATATTTGCCAAGAATGCGGTTGCCAATAAACCCAGGGGAATTGCCGGCGCGCACAGGGATTTTGCCCAAAATTTTGGCCAAAGCGAAGCCTGTTGTGACCACATCATCGGCGGCGTTTTGCGGGACGACGATTTCCAGCAGCTTCATGATATTTGCCGGGCTGAAGAAATGCAGGCCGAGCACATGTTCACGGCGGTTGGTGGCGCTGGAAATTTCGTCTATGTCGATATAGCTTGTGTTGGAGGCCAGAACCGCGTCGGGCTTTAGCACTTTGTCGAGCTGTTCAAACACACCTCGTTTGACATCAAGCCGTTCGAAAACGGCTTCGATCACCATGTCGACCTCCGACAGATCGGCAAACTCCGTTGATCCTTGATATCTGGCCAAAATATCAGATTTTTGCGCCTCGCTCATGCGACCCTTGGCAATCAGGCGATCATATACCTGCTCAACATTAGCCAGGCCCCGCGCCAAGCTGTCATGATCGCGCTCGATCATCGTGACTGGCAGGCCGCTGTTCAGGGCTGCGACGGTGATGCCCGCGCCCATCGTGCCGCCGCCCACCACCCCAAGGCGGTTGAGGGGGCGCGGTTCTGCGCGGCTGGCTTCGGGAACTTTGGCACTGGCGCGCTGGGCAAAAAAGGCATGAATCATACCTTTAGATTGCTCAGAGGCGAGGCATTCGAAAAAGCAATCGCGTTCGAACAGGCGCCCATCGGCGAAAGGTTGGGTGATGCAGGCGCGCAGGCATTCGACAATCTTGAGCGGGGCCATTTGCCCGCGCATGTGGCTGTTGGCCGTCTCTTCGGCATCTGTCAACGCCGCTTCGAAGGCGGCTTTGTCTGCGAGGCCTGAGGTGGCCTCTCGGGTGCGGCGTGGGGTTTGGAGCTCTGCGGCATAAATCAAAGCAGCCTGGCGCAAATCTCCCTCTGCCAAACGGTCGATCAATCCGGCGGCCAGAGCGTCTTGCGCGCTGATGGGTGTGCCTTTGAACATGATATCCAGCGCCATGGCGGCACCACATAATCGCGGCAAACGCTGCGTGCCACCGGCGCCGGGGATGAGCCCGAGATGAATTTCCGGCAGGCCCACCCGCGCTGAAGGCACAGCGATGCGGTAATGGCTGCCGAGGGCAATCTCAAAGCCACCCCCCAAAGCCGTGCCATGCAGGGCGGCCACCACGGGCTTGCTGCAGCTTTCAATACGATCAATCACATCCGGCAAATGCGGATCCTGCATCGGTTGGCCAAATTCCTTAATATCCGCCCCGGCCGGAAAGCTCCGCCCCGCCCCAAGGATCACAATGGCTGTGACGGCCGCATCTGCATCCGCCTGCACCACCGCATCAAGCAAGCCTTGCCGCACGGCCTGGCTCAGCGCGTTGACTGGCGGGTTATTGATCTCAATGACGGCGATAGAACCGGCCGTTGAGAGTGTCATAGGTTGGGTCATTAAAGCGTCCTTTGCGATTCCAGCGCCCTGCCAGCGTAAAACGCAGGTGTTTGGGAGATCAACATCTCATTATGTCATTGTGGCGTTGCCACTGCGCCCAAGGCCATATTGGCCAATTGTTCGGCAATCGTGGCGATATTTTCTGCGTCGCGCGGCTGGTACCAATAGATCGGCGCATGCAGCATCATCAAAAAGCTCCGCACGGCGATCGAAATGTCTTGGTCGTGAAATTGCCCGCTGGCGATACCTGCGGCCAAAGTGCTGCGGAAAAAGCCCTCATATTCCGATTGCAGCGAAGCGATTTCTAGGCGCAAAGCCCGCTCTGCCGGTGTCGCGCCGCCGGTCTTTGAGCCGCGCATCTCCTCAACCACAACCCGGTGATAGGCCAGCTCGGATATCATCGCGATAACATGCGCTTTGGCCATTGCGTGAAATTTTTCCGGCAGTGACAGGGGGGCATCGAACTGCGGGCGGACTCGCTCTAACGTGAGCTGAACGGAATGTTTGCGAATGGCGCAGACCAATTCGCTTTTTGACCCGAAATGATGGTAGATTTTGCCTTTGGTTGCGCCAAGGTCGCGGGCGATGTCATCAATCGAGGTCTGATCCACCCCATGGGTGGCAAAGGCCTGAGCGGCGGCATCTAAAATGCGTCCCTTAACCGAAGTGCTGTCGAGCATCATGATACGCGGCCCTGAGCGGTGTGTTTTGCGGCCTGGGCCAGAGTGGCAATACTGCGGCTCATCGTATCCATGCCCCGGGGGTTTGAGGCATTTCCCGATTGGGCACGATGCAAAACGCCTTCCAAAATGGCTGCCAGCCGAAAGAAGGAAAACACCATATAAAACGCCCAATTCTCAGGCGGCGCTATGCCTCTTAGAGCGCAGTATTGCGCGATATATTCAGCTTCTTCTGGCAGGCCCTGCGCCGTGCGGTCAATACCCTTAAGCCCCTTGATCATGCCATCTTGCGGCAGGCGCAGACCCATGCATTGATAGGCAAGGTCAGCAAAGGGATGCCCCAGCGTGGACAATTCCCAATCCAAAACTGCGATCATATCGGGAGTTTCTGCGTCGAACATGACGTTGTCCAAACGATAATCACCATGCACGATAGCGGTTTGCCCATCATCTGGCACCATGTTGCGTTCCAGCCAATCGATGGTCCAATCCATATCGGGACGTGTTTGTGTCTCACAGGCACGATATTGCCCGGCCCAGCGCGCGACTTGCCGCGAAAAATAATTGCCCGGTTTGCCAAAGTCAGCCAGTTCAACGGCCTGTGGATCCACATCATGCAGAGCGGCCAGGGTCCGCACGAGGGCGTGATAGGCGTCTTGGCGAAACTTCGGGGATTGCTCGGGGAGGGCGGGGTCCCAAAACACCCGCCCGTCCAGATGTTCCATCACCAAAAATTGCGTGCCCAGTGGACTGTCCTCGCCTGACAGATGCAACATTTGCGGTACGGGCACAGCGGTCGTGGCCAAAGCGGTCATGACGCGAAACTCGCGATCTACCGCATGGGCGGATTTGAGCAAAGTGCCCGGTGGCTTGGCGCGCAGCACAAAATGGCGTCCGGTAGTGTCAGTCAGCTTATATGTTGGGTTGGATTGGCCGTCGGAAAATTTCACGATCTCCGCCAATCCAGAAAATTCGGCCACATGGTGCTGCAAATATGTGCAGAGGCGTTCAGGATCATATTTGTGAAGGGTTTGGCTCATATCTGCCGGGCCTCATGGCTTGGCTGTGGTGCTGAGAAGACGGCAACATTGATCCAATCGGCGACCAGGGCGGGCGTGTCGCTGTGTTCAATCTCAACGGTCAGCTTTGTCACGATGCGCAGGTGATTGGCCTGGGTTTTCGTGACGTCTTTGAGTTTAAAGGCGCCCCGAATTCTGCGGCCGCTGGGCAGCGGGGAGATAAAGCGCAAGTGATCAAATCCTGCGTTGAGATTCATCACCTGGCCGGGCAGGTTGGGCAGAGTGTCTTGTGCCATGCGACTGGCCATGGAGAGGGTCAGAAACCCATGCGCGACAGTGCCCTCAAAAGGGGTTTCTGACCGAGCGCGGGCGGGGTCGACATGGATGAACTGTTGATCTTCGGTGATCTCGGCAAAGGCGTCGATTCGCGCTTGATCAATCAATATCCAGGGGCTGTGCCCCAAGTGCACGCCGATCCGCCCACTTTGCGCGGCCAAGGCCTGTTCCAGATCTGACATCACTTGGCTTCCATTGACAACATACTGACGAGTATGTTTCATGAAAGGGAGGCCTGTAAAGGGCAAAATATCACTGGACCATTGAGGGCGCGGATATGGAAATGAACCTTGGACTGTCAGAGCGTGTCGCCAAGCTGCGGGACCGCGTTTCTGAAATTATTCGAAATGATATTATGCCCTTAGAAGCGGAATATAATGCGGAGGTTTCCAAGGGGGACCGCTGGACATTGACCGATCGTCAGGTGGAAATCATGACCGGGCTGAAAGATAAGGTTCGAGCGGAAGGTCTGTGGAATTTTTGGCTGACCGGCAGCGACAAAGGCTTTGGCCTGACGACGGTGGAATATGCTTACATGGCCGAGGAGCTGGGCAAATCACCCTTGGCCGCCGAGGTGTTCAACTGTTCGGCGCCCGATACGGGCAATATGGAAGTCTTTGAGCGCTATGGCACTGAAGAGATGAAAACCCGCTGGCTTGCACCGCTGTTGGCAGGGGAAATTCGATCTGCCTATGTGATGACCGAGCCAGATGTGGCTTCCTCGGATGCGACGAATTTGAGCTTGAGCTGCGTGCGGGACGGCGATGACTATGTGCTCAACGGTGAGAAATGGTGGGCCAGTGGCGCGGGTGATCCGCGCTGTATGGTCTATATAGTGATGGTAAAAACCGGTGCCGAAGATGCGTCTAAGCATAAGCGCCATTCAATGATCGTCGTTGATGCAGCCACGCCGGGGATTGAGAAACTGCGGCCCATGGAGATTTACGGCCATGATGACGCGCCGCATGGGCATTATCACTTGCGCTTCACCAATGTGCGCGTCGCTGCTGAAAACATGCTGCTGGGCGAGGAACGCGGCTTTGAGATTGCCCAAGGCCGGCTTGGTCCCGGGCGCATTCATCATTGCATGCGGGCGATTGGCCAAGCAGAGGCGGCGCTGGAGCTTATGTGCAAACGCAGTTTGAGCCGAACAGCCTTTGGCAAGCCCTTGGCGCAATTGGGTGCGAATTTTGACATCATCGCGGATGCGCGCATGGAAATTGAGATGGCGCGACTGCTCTGTTTGAAGGCGGCTTGGATGATGGACCAAGGCGATCCACGGGCCGCGGCGCCTTGGATCTCCAAGATCAAAGTTGTGGCGCCAATCATGGCTTTGAAGGTGGTGGATGAGGCCATTCAGCTGCATGGGGCGGGCGGTATCAGTCAAGATACGCCTTTGGCTGCCTATTGGATGCATCTGCGGACCCTGCGCCTGGCGGATGGTCCGGATGCGGTGCATCGTCGGCAAGTGGCCCGGGCGGAGCTGCGCAAACATACGCAGGAAAAAATCTAAGAAGGACTTGGGCCTATGATGAACCCCTTCAGTTTTAATACCACCCCGAGCCTGCGTATGGGGGCGGGCTTGGCTGGTGAGTTGGGGCAGATCACGCGCCCAATTTGCGGCGATCGGGTGCTTTTGGTCACTGACCCGGGCATGATGGCTACCGGCCTTGTGCAGCAGGCGACAGATTGCCTGCGCGCGGCTGGTGTCGAGGTGACGCTCTTTGATCAGGTGCAAGCCGATCCACCGGAGGAAATCGTGTTGGGGGCCGCTCAGTACGCGCGCAGCGCCACCGGGGTGATTGGATTTGGTGGCGGGTCGTCCTTGGATGTGGCCAAACTGGCCGCGCTTTTGGCCGCTTCAAATCAGCCATTGGCGGAAGCCTATGGGATTGGCAATGCACAGGGTCCGCGCTTGCCGCTGGTTTTGGTACCAACCACCGCGGGGACCGGCTCAGAGGTGACGCCAATTTCTATTGTGACCACCGGAGCATCGGAGAAAATGGGCGTGGTAAGCCCCTTGCTTTTGCCTGACCTGGCACTGCTTGATCCGGAACTGACGCTTGGATTGCCTGCGCATGTTACGGCTGCAACTGGCATCGACGCTATGGTTCATGCGATTGAAGCCTACGCCAGTGTTAATGCCAACAACAATCCAATCAGCCGTGCGCTGGCGGTTGAGGCGCTGGGGCTCATGGGTCGAATGCTGTTGCGCGCCGTGCAAAAGCCTGATGATCTTGAAGCTCGTACGGGCATGCTTTTGGGCTCCATGTTGGCTGGGCAAGCTTTTGCTAATTCGCCCGTGGCTGCCGTGCATGCATTGGCCTATCCGATTGGGGGACATTATAAAGTCCCGCATGGGCTCTCAAATGCTTTGGTTCTGCCGCATGTCTTGCGCTTTAATGCGCAAGTTGCGCCCGAGGCTTATGCGGAGCTCTTGCCACATGTTTTCCCAGATCTGCCTGCAATGAACGTGGCGGAGGCGGCCATGAAGTTTGCCCAAGGTATGGCAGATTTGAGCCAGGCTTGTGGGCTCGAGCAAGGCTTGCGGGAGATGGGTATCGCGCGGGAAGTCTTGCCTAAACTGGCGCGCGATGCCATGAATCAAACTCGCCTTCTGGTCAACAATCCGCGCCCTGTGGATGAGGCTGCAGCTATGCAAATTTATGAGGCTGCTTGGTGAGACAGACTCAAAAAACCCGTTCCGATTATCGTGCTTTCTCGACTCTGACCACGCGTTGGATTGATAATGATATCTATGGACATATGAACAATGCAGTGCATTATCAGTTGTTTGATACCGCAGTGAACGGGCATTTGCTGGAGCAAGGCGTGTTGGACTTGAAACTTGGCAAGACTGTATTTTTAGTTGTGGAAACTGGATGCCAATATTTCAAAGAATTAGCGTTTCCTGATATAATTACCGCTGGGATTAAGGTTAGTAAGCTGGGCACGTCATCGGTTACTTATGCCGTTGGATTATTTCCAGGAGAGGAAAGTTTTGCGGCTGCTCAAGGACATTTTGTTCATGTAAATGTTAATCGCAGAACAAGGCGACCATCAGAATTAAGCTCAGAAACGATAAAGTATTTAAACAGCTTGATGTAAAAATTTGACAGATTTGATAATTTAAAAAATACCCTAACAAAGCAGGGTATTTTCATTTTGGTAATGGTTATTAGAAATTATAGCCAATCTTTATACCGAAGCCGGTAACTGTATTGTTGGTAAATTCTCCGACGCCAAGGCCTGATGTAAGTGTTATATTTCCAACTTTAGCATAGCTGTAGCCGGCAGTTACAGTTGAATTACCACTTGAATACCTTACTGCGAGTCCAATTGCATCGTAACCGTTGGTTATTGTAAGTGGCGTTGTAGAAGCCGATGAGCCCGCAGGTTCTGTTGAATAATTTGCTATAAGAGATACTGCATCGTTTATTTTTCGACCAATCCCGAGGGAATATGTTGTGGTATCGGTAAAACTTGAAGTTGTTGGTGTACCGGGAAAGACTGTAATTTGGTGATTGCTCCAGTCAGCCTTTCGAATTGATCCAAGTAATAATGTGTCCTCAGCTATGCCACTTTGAAATTTCAAAGTCATGTAATCGGGAACTGATGCGCTTGTTTTGCCGGTTCCAACGCCTGCATTCGAAGTATCTAACGAAAAATTAGCGTCGCCTTCGTAAATTAGTTCAGCGCGCAAAGCTATTTTAGGAATTGCATATGATGCCCCAACCAAGAGACTTGTTTCAGTAGCTCCTGAAACAGAAGACGCTGGCAATCCAGCACTCTGAAATATATTGGCTGACGCATTCTGAACTTGTGACTGTTTGGCACCGCCAAGGATGCTCACATTATTAGAGAGCGCATATTTCACCAAAACGGCCAATGCGTTGATGTCTAAATCGACAACAGGCAGGGCTACAGCATAGGGACTTCCTGCAGAGGAGTAATCAAGTTGTATCGCACCCTGATTGTAAGATGTTAGGCCAACAGATAAATCGCTTGAGATATCACTCTTAATCGCCAATGAAACGTAATCTTGTTTTGCGAGCGCACTGCCTGTCGGAGCGTACACTGTACCTTTAACATCAGGCGATCGACTTGACATACCAAGTTCAGCATAATTGCCTTTCTCGTACATAAAGGATGTTGACAGGGAGTTAGTCTCAAAACCTCCAGCGGTCGCACTTAATGCTGTAGTACTTAAAATCATCGTTGCAATCGCGCGTAGTTTCATTTTTTTCTCCCAGAACCTTTGCTAACGCTCTCTTTCAAAAGCTTCATATAGAGCCTGGCGTAGTTAGGGGATTATTTCAATATTTATTTTAAGATGGGCAAAAAGTTGAGGGAAATTACCTCAATGCTATGCCACCAGATTTAGCCTCTAAATTTATAAAAAAAGCCCACTCCTCAGAGTGGGCTTTTCAAATAATACTTGGTTGATCCAAACTTTAAGCTGCACCAAAACGATCTGCATCCATAACTTTTGTCCAAGCGGCAATGAAGCGTTTCACAAAGAGCGGTTCAGCGTCCGATGTTGCGAAGGCTTCGGCCAAGGCGCGCAATTGCGAGTTGGAGCCAAATACCAAATCGACCCGGCTGGCGGTCCATTTCACGGCACCAGTGGCCCGATCGCGGCCCTCAAAGCGAGTTTCGTCACCGGAAACATCAACCCATTTTGTGCCCATATCGAGTAGGTTGACAAAAAAGTCGTTGCTCAAGGTTTCAGGACGGTTGGTGAAGACACCATCTTTGGCGCCATGGCTATTGGCGCCCAAAACCCGAAGCCCGCCGACCAGCGCAGTCATCTCTGGCGCGTTGAGCGTCAACAGCTGGGCCCGATCTATTAGGAGCTCTTCGGCAGAGACGTTGAAGTTTCGCTTCTGGTAGTTGCGGAACCCGTCAGCCTGTGGCTCTAACACGTCAAAAGACTCCGCATCGGTTTGCTCTTGAGTGGCATCGCCGCGCCCGGGTGTGAAGGGCACGCTGACTGAGTGGTCCGCAGCTTTCGCGGCCGATTCAATAGCAGCCGCGCCGCCGAGCACGATCAAGTCGGCCATTGAAACAGGTTTCTTAAAGGCTGCCTGAACGGTTTCAAGGGCGTTTAAGACTTCTGCCAATTGCTCAGGTTGGTTCACATCCCAATCTTTTTGCGGCGCAAGCCGCAGCCGCGCGCCATTGGCGCCGCCGCGTTTGTCAGAACCGCGGAAGGTTGAGGCAGAAGCCCAAGCCGTTGAGACCAATTGCGAGATCGACAGGCCTGTGCCCATGATGGCCGCTTTCAAATCTGCGATATCCGCTGCGCTGAGCTCCGCATTGCCGGCGGGGATGGGATCTTGCCAGATCAGATCTTCCGCAGGCACCTCTGGGCCTTTGTACAACACTTTTGGCCCCATGTCGCGGTGGGTCAGTTTGAACCATGCGCGTGCGAAGGCATCAGCGAAGGCATCGGGATTGGCGTGGAAGTGCCGCGAGATTTTCTCATAAGCGGGATCCATGCGCATGGCCATATCGGCGGTTGTCATCATCACAGGAACATTTGTACCCGACCCGTCGACCTGTGGCGCGTGATCCTCATCAGAAAGGCCTTTGGCATGCCAAATTTGCGCGCCAGCGGGGCTTTTTGTCAATTCCCAGTCATACCCGAAGAGAAGGTCAAAATAGCCCATATCCCATTGTGTGGGATGAGACGTCCAGGGACCTTCAATGCCGCTGGTTGTGGTGTGAATGCCCAGGCCGCTTTCGAAATCATTCTTCCAACCGAAGCCTTGCTCAACAATGCTCGCGCCTTCAGGCTCTGCGCCCACCAGCTCAGGATCGCCGGCGCCATGGGCTTTACCAAAAGTATGTCCACCGGCCACAAGCGCCACGGTCTCTTCATCATTCATGGCCATGCGCGCGAAGGTTTCGCGGATGTCATAGCCAGAGGCGATGGGATCAGGGTTGCCATTCGGGCCTTCTGGGTTCACGTAGATCAAGCCCATTTGCACGGCCGCCAACGGGTTTTCCAACTCGCGCTCGCCACTGTAACGGTTGTCGTCAAGCCAGCCCTCTTCGGTGCCCCAATAGATATCTTCTTCGGGTTCCCAAACATCGACGCGACCGCCTCCGAAGCCAAAGGTTTTGAAGCCCATAGATTCAAGCGCAACATTGCCGGCCAAAATCATCAAATCGGCCCAGGACAAAGCCTTGCCGTATTTTTGTTTGACGGGCCAAAGCAAGCGGCGGGCCTTGTCGAGGTTGCCGTTGTCAGGCCAGCTGTTGAGCGGTGCAAAACGCTGTTGACCCGCACCTGCGCCGCCGCGCCCATCAGCGGTGCGATAGGTGCCAGCGCTGTGCCAGGCCATACGAATGAAGAAGGGACCGTAATGCCCGTAATCTGCGGGCCACCAGTCCTGGCTGTCGGTCATCAACGCGGTTAAATCGGCTTTGACAGCGGCCAGATCCAATTTTGCAAATTCTGTTGCATAATCAAAATCGGCGTCCATCGGGTCCGAGGTTGGCGTATTTTGAGCGAGAATCTTTAAATTCAGCTGATTGGGCCACCAATCGGCATTGGACCGCCCACGGGAGGCCGCATTAGTCGCGGTTCCATGTATTACCGGGCATTTGCCGCTGTTGGATATGTCATTTCCGTCCATCTTCTCTCTCCGAAATTTCACTGGTGGTTTTGAGTGTCTTGGTAAATTGCCTCGGGCCTGAGGGCAACAGGTATCAAATAAGCCGGAGAATATAATCTTCAACGGCTCGCTGGGCCGTGACACGCGATCGGTTGACCGCTGCGCCGAACCGCCGCGCTCCGCAGTATCGGTGTTGCGGCGGCTTGTGAGCCTTTCCCGACCAAAGTGCCATAAAATTGCCTCATCCAGCGGGGCAGGGGCTTTGCTTCATGGGGCTGCGGGTCTGTCTCGAAAGCTGTACGGCCCTCTCAACTTTTGGAGTTCCTCTGAAAATTTTAGCATAAAAATATCCATTTAGTGTATTGAATTTAATACATTTAGACCTTTGAGGATTGCCGCCATTTTTGGTACTAGCATCTTCAATTTTAAACATTTTACACAGAGATTTTAAGCGCCATTAAACACGCATTAACGGTCGAACTATAGCACTCACACGCGGACTAACAGCCAGTCTTGCTTTCAACCTATTTGCTCTTGAAGCCGAAACTATTGGAACCAAATATGATATTTTTTAATTGCCCCAATATTTCTCACGTAAGGTCATAGTGGCTCTTTTAGCTCTCTTGACGCTCCTGGCAACGCCAGCTGCGGGGCAATTTTATCTGATGGTGTGACCTCTGTGACGCCTATTCCCAATTCAAACGCAACATTGCGGGCGCATATCGGAACTGGTCGTGAGCAATGGCACTCTACAGGTGGACAGCGATTTTGACAGCACGACTCTCCGGCTCGGTACGAGTGCCACGGGCGTGTTCAGGATGCCGCGTATTGAGATCTGGCTAGAACTGTCCTTTAGCTATGCAAAACCGCGGGTAGCTATGCAAAACTGCGGGTCGGCTCACAGACTGTGGCGGCGCAAACCTATGGGTTGACTGCCAATAACCTAAGTCTTGCTGGCGGCGATGTGGAGATGGGGCAGCTGATGTTCTTGCCGCAAATTAAATGGCTGCTGGGCGATGGCCGCGATAGCGCCGCAGTTGTAAATTTCTCTCTCTCGCCACGATTGACCTGTTGCGTAACCCGGGGTGTGGGGGGAGGCCGCGCTTGCGGAACCGGCGCGGCACTTGGATATTCGGCGGCCTCTGGGGATGGCTTGACCCTTTTCAGTGCTACCGTGGAGTTTGACAATGTCGCAGACACGAAAAATGGATCACTGACTTTCAGTGTCGAGCATAATTTCTGATTTGGCAGAGCAGCGCGATGCGCGGGGATAATTCTTTTGATTACCCCCGCGTAATCTCTTAAGTCAGAGGGTATGTCAGTTAAAACCGTGATCATTATCCCCGCGCGTTATGATTCAACGCGATTTGAAGGAAAGCCTTTGGCAATGTTGACCGGCGCGACCGGCGCACGCAAGTCGCTTATTCAACGCAGTTGGGAGACAGCCTGCGATGTGCCCGGTGTTGATGGGATATTTGTGGCCACGGATGATCAGCGCATCGCTGATGCGGTTCATAACTTTGGCGGCCAAGTGATTATGACCTCACAGAACTGTCGCAACGGGACAGAAAGGGTTGCGGAAGCCGTTCAGAAATTGCCAGAGCCTGCGGATATTGTGGTTAATTTGCAAGGGGATGCACCGCTGACCCCGCCGTGGTTTATCACAGCTTTGATAGACGAGATGAAAGGCGATTCGACTGTTGAGATGGCGACGCCGGTGCTGCGATGCGATGGGCTGACATTGAATATGTTTCGTGAAGATCGCCGCAATGGACGGGTCGGTGGCACAACCGCAATCTTCGATCAGAATTGGGATGCGCTATACTTTTCGAAAGAGGTATTGCCCTTCACCGACAAAACCTATGCTGACGATGAGCAAACCCCCGTCTATCACCATGTTGGGGCCTATGCGTATCGCCCGACCAGTTTGGCGCGATATATCCGCTGGCCGGAACGAAGTTTGGAGCGTCTGGAGGGGCTCGAGCAGTTGCGTTTACTCGAACATAGCGTAAAAATTAGATGTGTTTTGGTGGATGCTAAGGGCCGCGTTTTTTGGGAGCTGAACAATCCTGTGGATGTGGCCCGGATCGAGAAGGTGCTGCAGGCCAAAGGTTGGCCCTAGCCCCCCGTCTTAGGCAACACCGCGCTGCAACAGCTGTAACACTGTGACCAATCCAATCGGGCAGCCGTCGTCCAAGACAAAAGCGGCAGAGATTTTCCTTGTTTGCAGCGTATGCAAAGATCGTGCCCCTAGATTGTACGGCCGCAGGGTGACAGGGGCGGGGCTCATGATGTCTTGGGCCTGGTTGGACCACATCACATCCTGCATCATGCCATTGGGGTTTTTTTCTAAATATCTGCGAATGTCACCGTCCGTTATCACGCCGCTCAGATGGCCGGCCACATCAAGCAAGCCGACAATGCCAAATCCTTTATTCGAGATTTCGGCCACCACATCAAAGACAGGGACAGATTGATCCAGAAGTGGCAGCTCATCGCCCTGGTGCATGAATTCACGAACCGGCTGCAGGACAGCACCAAGCTTCCCACCGGGATGGAAGTTGCGAAAACTTTCCTCAGTGAAACCGCGCATTTTCAGCAAGGTAATGGCCAGCGCATCCCCCATTGCCATTTGCAACAGGGTCGAGGTGGTGGGCGCCAGATTATGCGGGCAGGCCTCTTGGGCCGCAGGCAGAACGATGGGATATTGCGCGCGGCGGGCCAATGTGCCCTCGACTTTGCCGGTTATCGCAACAATGGGCACGTCAAAGCGCGCGGCATAGGCGATAATATCTGCCAATTCACCCGTTTCACCCGACCAGGAGAGAAGCATCACAACATCGTCATTTTGGATCATACCCAGATCGCCATGGCTGGCCTCGGCCGCATGGACAAAATAGGCCGGCGTGCCGGTGGAGGCGAAAGTCGCGGCCAGTTTCCGCGCCACATGTCCGCTTTTTCCAACCCCCGATAGAATGAGCCGGCCCTTCATGGCAAAGATCAAATCCGCAGCTCCGGCGATCACGCCGCGCATTTGCGCTGTATCCACCGCTTGCTGCAATTGGGACATGCCGGCGGAAAAACAAGCCACCGCCGAGAGGGCGGATGCGGCGGGATCGATCGGGTTTTTCATAGTCGACTGGCCCCAAGTCTGCTCAAAGAAGTTGCCGAAAACTACACTGATATGACGAGATATCCAAGGGCAAAGGTGATGACTTTGAAACTTGTAAAACTATGCTATGAACAGGCTAAAGAGATATGTAGAAAGCCAAAGATATGACTGAAATCGCCGTCGCAAATATGACCCTAGGCAATCATCGACCGATGAGTTTGATCGGTGGAATGAATGTGATTGAGAGCCGCGATCTGGTGATGCGCGTGGCCGAAGCATTCGTGCGGGCCACGGGTGAATTGAGCCTGCCCTATATATTCAAAGCCTCTTTTGACAAGGCCAATCGCTCCTCCATTCACTCTTTCCGCGGACCCGGACTCGACGAGGGTCTCAAGGTGTTGCAAGAGGTCAAGCAAACATTTGGTGTGCCGGTTTTGACGGACGTGCACGAAATTTCCCAGGCCGCGCCAGTGGCTGAGGTCTGTCATATCTTGCAAGTGCCAGCCTTCTTGGCGCGGCAAACCGATTTGATTGCGGCTGTTGCGGCGACTGATGCGGTGATCAATGTCAAGAAACCACAGTTTATGAGCCCACCGCAAATCCAAAATTTGGTTGGAAAAATTCGTGAATGTGGCAATGAGAAAATTCTGCTCTGTGAGCGTGGGACCTGCTTTGGTTATGACAATTTGGTTGTTGACATGCTGGGCCTTCGGACAATGAAGGATTGCAGCGATGACGCGCCTATTATTTTTGACGTGACCCATGCCTTACAAACCCGCGCGGCCGGTGCTGCGGTCTCTGGCGGGCGGCGCGGACAAATTGCTGAGCTGGGCCGGGCAGGCTTGGCCGTGGGTATTGCCGGATTGTTTCTTGAAGCGCATCCCGACCCTGATCAGGCTTTATGCGATGGGCCGAGCGCCCTGCCTTTGGATTTGATCAAACCATTTTTGACGCAGATGAAAGCGGTGGATGATTTGGTGAAGTCCTTGCCGGCATTGGTGATTGACTGAACCGTCAGAGCCTTATCGCCCGTAATTAGACGGTGACAAGCGGCCTGTGCTGTGGCTAAGGTGGTTTCATGAAGCATATTCCCAAAGAAACCACCGATGACGCGCTTGTTCAGGAATTTCTGAACAAAGGTGGGAAAATCAGTGTTGGAAAAACCAAGCCCTTGCCCAGTGAGCTAGGCTTGAGCAACAACACATGGAATAACAAGCTTACGCGCGAAGAAAAATCTGCCCGCGACGGAAAATGATCTCCCGCCCTAAAACGGCGATGAAGATATATTTTCCAGGAAAATTTGAATTGACCAGCGATATTCATAGTCTGCGTGTCATTCGGTTTGTTTTGCTCTGCTGCGGTAGAGAAAGGTGACCTGCCACAAGTGGTGGCTCACCAAATTTGCAATAATGTTTGTGAAATTTATGCGAAACTGCTAACGGGTCCGCGAACATAGCGGGGATTCAATAAAATGGCTCAGAATGATCTCGACCAACGACACTTGGAAACTCTAGATCGAGATTTAAATCGATTCTCGGCCCTAGAGCAGGCAACGGCCTATGCCTCCCGCCCCATGATGGGGCTTGGGGTATCATTGGTCTTTATACTCCTTGCGGGGCTTGTTGCTTTCTATCTGTTTGGTCAAACCGGCAATACGCTTGTCGTGGTGATCGCTGCTGGCTTTGGGGCCTATATGGCGCTGAATATCGGCGCCAATGATGTGGCCAATAATATGGGGCCCGCAGTGGGGGCCAATGCTTTGACGATGGGCGGGGCTATTGCCATTGCAGCGGTGTTTGAAAGTGCCGGCGCCATGCTTGCAGGTGGAGACGTCGTTTCGACCATCGCAAAGGGCATTATTGCGCCTCAAAGCATGGAAACAGCTTCCATCTTTATCTGGGCCATGCTCGCAGCGCTATTGTCCGCCGCGCTCTGGGTTAATCTGGCCACTTGGGTAGGCGCGCCCGTTTCGACCACCCATTCTGTTGTTGGCGGCGTTATGGGGGCAGGGATCGCGGCTGCGGGATTTGCAGCTGTGAACTGGCCAACCATGTATAAAATCGCCGCAAGCTGGGTGATTTCACCGGTCTTGGGCGGGGTGATTGCCGCCCTGTTTCTTTGGTTTATCAAAAACCGGATTGTATATCGTGATGATAAAATCTCTGCAGCGCGTGTTTGGGTGCCGGTTTTGGTTGGGATTATGGGCGGGGCATTTTCCGTGTATTTGGCGCTCAAGGGCCTAAAGAAAATCATGAAAATCGATTTTTCTTCGGCCTTGATGATTGGTCTTGGTTTGGGTGTCATCATTTGGTTGGTCATGATCCCGGTTGTGCGCAAGCAAGCTGAGGGGTTGGAAAACCGGAATAAGTCTCTGAAAAAACTCTTCGGCATCCCCTTGGTCGTATCCGCAGCGTTGCTCAGTTTTGCTCATGGAGCAAATGATGTGGCCAATGCGGTTGGACCGCTGGCCGCGATTGTGCAGGCTTCGGCCTCAGGGGGGTTCGCAGATGCAGTGTCTATTCCGCTCTGGGTGATGGCCATCGGTGCCTTGGGGATTTCGTTTGGCCTGTTTTTGTTTGGGCCAAAATTGATCCGCATGGTGGGCGGTCAAATTACCAAACTCAATCCGATGCGGGCCTATTGCGTGGCGCTTTCAGCGGCCATTACGGTGATTGTTGCCAGCTGGTTGGGCCTGCCGGTCAGCTCAACGCATATCGCTGTTGGCGGTGTTTTCGGCGTGGGCTTCTTTCGCGAGTGGGACTCGCAGCGCCGGATGAAACGGGCGCGGATGACCGTTCCACAGGCCGTAGAACAGCCAAAAGAAGAACGCCGCCGTCGCAAATTGGTGCGCCGCAGTCACTTCCTGACAATCATCGCCGCATGGGTGATTACCGTGCCGGCCGCGGCGACGATCTCAATGTTAATTTTCTGGATCATTTCGAGTTACATGGGTGGCGCAAGCTAACCTTGCAGGTCACCGCGCAGGGCTTCGGCTTTGTGCGGAGTGTATTTGATCGCATTGAACAAAAAAGTGTTTTTTCCGCGCGGTTTAATCAATTGTTAGAATAAACCTGCAACTCTCTGATCATGCGAATGCTTTTTGAAATATAAATGTATATGATATTTGGGTTGGCCTACTGGATATAGCGGGAAGTGAGATTGTTTATACTAATGCTTGACGTGAAGGCCGTTTGAACCGCAGAATTCGCTTACTGAAGTCACGAAATGAACTACAGTAGCAGTAGAGGAAAGAAATCATGTTAGCAAATGCAAAGAAAATGGTCACCAGTTTGACCGAAGTGGCCATCGCGCTCCTGGCCCTTGCCATTGTCGCATCCGTGTTGGTTGGCCCCGATAATATGGCATTTTTGGGCGATGTGGTGGGCAATATCACAGCGCTGGTACAGCAGCTTGGAAGCGCGGGTCTGGCCGGGTTGATCGCCCTGGGTGTGGTCTTGGCTCTGTTCCAAAAATAGGCCATTTGTAAAAACCGCTTCTCCCAAAAATCTAGGCGTATAGATGAAACATTTAGACAATTACCTCACGCAGTTGAGATCCTGGCTTTTGCGTGCCGCGGAGCTCATGTCGTTGGTGCTTGTTGTCCTCATCTTAGTATACCTATTGTTGGGGGAGGCCTCCGGTGACTATGTGGTCAGCGTCATGACGAATGTGTCACTGCTGATCTCTGCCGTGACCCCGCAAGCGATTATTGGCGTGGCCCTCATCGCGGCTGTCGTGGCCTATCTGCGCCGGTAAAGGCGCGTCAGCTTATGACAGGGTGATCTCAAACAGGGCACCGCCCAGCTGTGGGCATTGTGTGACCGTGAGCAACCCGCCATGGGCTTCAATAATCTGCTGGCAGATATAAAGCCCCAAGCCGGAGTTCCCCTCCCGCGCGTCTTGGCCCTCGCGCGCGCTATAGAAACGCTCAAAGATTTTGCTGCGATCGGCCATAGGAACGCCCGGCCCGGTATCGGCGACAGTCAAGACGATGCCTTGACGCCATGTTTTCGAAAGAGTGACATGCACCTGCCCTTGAGGACCGGCACAACTGAAGGCATTTTCAACCAGATTGATCACCACCCGCGCCAGACGATCTGGCAGACCGGTGAAATGAACGTGACTTTGTATGTCAAAAGTCAGACGCATCTGCGCCTCCTTGGCCGCCGGCTCAAAGAACCCAATCAGATCACCTATTGTCTCAGAAAAATTGAACCGCTCGCGTTTTGCAGCCACCAGATCATGATCGACAATAGCCGCCTCTGAAATTTCTGAAATCAATTTGTTCATACGCACCGCCTGATTTTGAATGGCGGCAAATTTTTCCCGCTCGGCTGTATTGGCCTCAGCCATTGCATTTTGCGTATTGGCAATAATCGACGCGATTGGATTTTTGAGCTCATGTGAGACATCGGCTGCGAAGCGTTCTTTATCATGGAACAGCGTGATGATTTGCTGATGCAACCGATTGAGGTTGCGGTAGAGACGCCCCACCTCATCGCGCCGTGTCTCAAAAGCTTCGATTTCAAACCCCTCCAATTGCTCAACCAGAGTTTCAGCTTTCAATCGTCGGTTCAGCCGCCGTGAGAGCCGGCGAATGGGCATCGCGATGGAAATTGCTAAGAGTGCACCAAAGACAATGGTGATGCCCGATAGGCCAGTCAAAACCATGAGCCGCGACTTGTTTTTCCCGAAATAGGCCTCACGCAGATAGTAGCTGTCCGAAAGTTCCAGCACAGCGCGCGGGTGCCCATCCACAGGGATTGGCACGAGATAGCTTAATTCGTACAGATCCGATAATGGATTAAGCAGTTGAAACTGCCGAGTGAAACGCGCACGTTTTGGCTTATATGGCTCGGTCACAATCTGCAAATCAAATAGGTTTTTATACAGCACAAACAGCTGCTCAAACGGATCGAAGCCATGCGCCTGTGGTGTGAAGTCCGGCTCCGGCGCATCCGGCAGTGGCCGCACCTCAATCGGTGCGCTGATCCGCGGATTTGCCCCATCGAAATAGGTGAGTTGTGTATCCGCCAAAAGGCTGGACAGTTTGAGGCGGTCCGTACCCGCCAAAGCGCTGTCCAGCAGCACGGCTTCAATGGCCAGGCGGCGATCAAATTCACTCAATCCGTCCTGCTGAAAAATGGGTTGGAGCAATTTCATATAGAAATTGGACCGCTCAAATAGCCGGTCCTTCTTGCTGCGGATTTCCACCAAAGCGGCATCTTCGGTCGCAATGACAAAGGCCCAAAGCGCGAGATTGAACATCACCAACAGGCCGAGGATTTTTGATAATATTCCACGAAACATTGGGTCTAGCCCTGAAGCCGATAGCCGAGCCCGTGGACTGTCGAAATGATATCGCAGGTTGGATCCACGGCTTTCAGCTTTTGACGAATATTGCGAATGTGACTGTCAATGGTGCGGTCACTGACGTAAATCGCTTCTCGATAGGCGGCATCCATCAGCTGGTTTCGGGTTTTGACGACACCGGGACGCTGCGCCATCGACAGAAGCAAAAAACATTCGGTCACTGTTAAATCCACCGCCATATTCGCCCAGGTTACCAAATGGCGATCCTGGTCAATGGTTAATTGCCCGGCGCGCACCGGCGCATCCAAATTGGTCACAGCGCCGGCCGAATGCCGGCGCAAGACGGCGGCCACGCGGAACAGTAACAGATGTTTGCTAAAGGGTTTGGTGATATAATCATCCGCCCCAAGGGTGAAACCGATGATTTGATCTTGCTCCTCCGCCTTAGATGATAAGAAAATGATCGGCAGATTGGGCATTTTCGCTCGAATGGATTTCAGGAGGGAAAACCCATCCATTTCGGGCATTTTTATGTCAAAGAGTGCAAGATCAACACTGTGTTGCTGAAGATGCGCCTGTGCGGCTAGGCTCGAGGAAAAGGCGCTGACGTGATACCCTTCTTGGGTCAACATCTGCTCCAGTGGTGCAAGTATTTCAACTTCGTCATCTACAATAATGATCTGTGTCATGCGCTGAGCTCACCTGTGATTGCGAAGACAGTGGCATAGCCCGGCTATGAGCACAAAGAAAATGCGGCCGGCTGCACAGGATCTGCACAAAGGATCACAAAATTTGCACGCGCCGCTGAAATGCTCTGCAAAAGCTGGCCCTAGGGTCAAAGGGGTCAGGCTCGAGGATGGGCCGGGTTGGATGCACTTCTCCCTCAGCATATCGCGCAGCCCGGCCCATAGGTGTAACCCGCAATTAAAGGACAGCAGATGGGCACTCTACAGATACTAACAGCGACAGAGATTTTGGTTTTCTGCTCAATATTTTGCATTTATCTCTTTCGGTGACCCCCTGGCTTGTTTCCGGCCGTATCGACTTGACCACCGATTGATAAGTTTTCATTATGATCCTCACTAAGATGCGCCGAGCGGCTGTTTTGAGCTCTGGCTGGCATCTGCATTTAAAGGGCGTGGCATATGACAACTTCAAAACGGCATGAGGAGGGGTTGGCCACGCGGCGCGCTGTCTTAGGCGAGGCGCATGTTGCGCGTGCGCAGGCTCAAACATCGGCGTTTGACGCGCCTTTTCAAGATTTGATCACCGAAGCGGCCTGGGGACATGTCTGGTCGCGGATATCTTTCCGTCCGATGTACCGGGGCGCAAAATAGTCATTTCGGGGCAAATCTTTGATGGGGCTGGTGATCCTGTCTTGGATGCTATGCTTGAGTTTTGGCAGGCCGATGCCAGTGGCCGTTATGGCGCCAATGGTGCATATGGCGGCTGGGCCCGCCGGGCGGTGGATCCTGAGGCGGGCCGCTACCTGTTGGAGACGATTCTTCCTGCCTCCACAGGTGACGAGGCTGCGCATGTGAAAGTTTGGGTTGTGGCGCGCGGCATCAACTTGGTGCTGCACACACGAATTTATTTTGAGGATGAGCCCCAGGGGCAAGATTCCATTCTGGCGGCGATTAATGAGCCCAGCCGCCGGTCTACCTTGATCGCCGAGCGATCCGGTGATGATGGCTACATCTTCAACATACACCTGCAGGGTGAGAAGGAAACGGTATTTATCAATGTCTGATCTGCACAACAAACCTTGCATTTTGTGCTGCGCCATCACCGGTTCAGTGCCAACAAAAGCCGCCAACCCAGCTGTGCCTATCAGTATTTCTGAGCAGGTCGAGAGCAGCTTGGCAGCGGTGGAGGCAGGGGCTTCGATTATTCATGCCCATGTGCGCAACGCCGATGAAACACCCAGCAGCGACCCGGAAAAATTCGCCCGCCTGCAAGAGGAGCTGCGCCGACATAGCCCGGATGTCATCATTCAGTTTTCAACTGGAGGCCGTTCTGGTGCGGGGCAAGAGCGTGGCGGAATGTTGCCCCTGAGACCGGATATGGCCTCCCTCTCTGTCGGCTCGAACAACTTTCCCACACGGGTTTATGAGAATCCGCCAGATTTGGTGGCTTGGCTGGCCAGTGAAATGCAAAAATATAATGTGGTGCCAGAAGTTGAAGCCTTTGATCTGTCACACATCTTGCAAGCTCTGCGCCTGCATGAAGAGGGGACACTATTTGGCAAGCTCTATGTGCAATTTGTGATGGGTGTGAAAAATGCCATGCCGGCAGATCGAGCGGTTTTTGATTTTTATGTGGCGCAGATGCAAGCCCGTGCGCCTCAAGCTGAGTGGTGTGCCGCGGGTATCGGGCCCAATCAATTAGTTGTGAATGAATGGGCCATCGCGGCAGGCGGCCATACCCGCGCTGGGCTTGAGGACAATGTGCGCCTCGACCGCATCACGCTGGCCCCGTCGAATGCATCTTTGATCGCCCGTGCCGCTGAACTTTGCACCCGCTATGAGCGCCCGGTCGCAAGCCCTGCGCAAGCGCGCGAAATTCTCGGTTTGCGGGCCGTATGACGACGGTATTTGACCATGCCTGGATGGCAGGCCTCTTTGGCGACAAACGCGTTGCGGAGTACCTGTCTGCTGAGGTGCAATTGGCATATGTGCTGCGCGTTGAAGCGGCGCACAGCCGGTCATTGGGCAATGAGTCTGCGGCCCGCGCGATTGAGGCTGCCAAGATAGGCCCAGAGGATTTGACAGAGGGAACGGCCACGGATGGGGTGCCTGTTCCTCAGTTGGTGCGCTGTCTCAAGGCGCAGATCGCGCCAGAGCTGCATGGGGATATTCACCTAGGGCTGACCAGCCAAGACGTGATGGACACGGCCTTGGTTTTATCTTTGAAGGATATTTTACCGATCTTCAGGCAGGGATTGATCGCTTTGCAGGCAGATTTGGCGCAATTGACGCAAGCGCATGGCGGCGCTGCCTTGATGGGGCGCACGCGTATGCAGACCGCGCTTCCCATAACGGTTGCAGATCGCCTTGCCACTTGGCGGATGCCCTTGGAGCGCCATCTCGCGCGGCTCGATGTGGTTTGCGCGCGTGTTCTCTGCGTGCAGTGTGGCGGCCCGGTGGGGCTTGGCGCGGGCGGAGCTGCGCTTGCGGCGCAGTTGGGATTGGCCGCGCCGGATAAAAGCTGGCACGCCATGCGTGATGGATTTGGCCAGTTGGCTGTCGCTGGTGTCTGGTAGCTTAGGAAAAATGGGCATGGATATTTCGCTCATGAACCAGCAAGGCGTGGATGAGATGCGCTTGCGCGCAGGCGGCTCTTCCTCGGCCATGCCCCATAAACAAAACCCAATTTTGGCGGAGCTATTGGTCAGCCTGGCGCGCTATAATTCTGTTCAGCTTGGCGGGATGCATCAGGCTTTGATCCACGAGCAAGAACGCTCTGGGGCGGCTTGGGCGCTGGAATGGATGATTTTGCCTGCGATGCTACACAGCACCGCAAGAGGGCTCAGGGCGGCACAAGAGCTGCTGGCCCAAGTGGAAACAATCGGCAGTTGAGCGTGCGGCACTTACGGCGCGATGATCGGCGTGGCGTTCAAGGCACTGTCGCGCGGCGCAACCTTCGTGAACTCCGTGCCATGTTCAAACCAGCTTTTTGGCGCCGCCGCGCCCCATAGGGTTTGCCGTTGCGGATCTTTGAGGTCCCATTTGATGGGCTCGTGATCGGGGTCCACAGTTTGATAATCTGAGCAATAGATTTCGATGCGATGCCCATCTGGGTCCAGGATATAAAGGAAAAAGGCGTTTGAAATGCCATGCCGCCCCGGTCCGCGCTCGATGTTGCTGACATAGCCAGTGGTGGCCATGAGATCGAGCAGGTCAATGATGTTCAGCGGCGTCGGCACCCAAAATGCGATATGGTGCATCCGAGGGCCGCGGCCATTGGTGAAGGCCATATCATGCACGCCGCCTTTGCGATGCATCCATGCGGCCCAGAGTTTGCCACTGGCCTCATCCTCGGTATATTCGGTCACCCGAAAGCCGATGTCATTGTAAAACGCCACTGAGGCGTCGACATCAGGCGAAAAGCAATTGAAATGATCAATCCTCAAAGGTTTCACGCCGCGATAGAGTGCAAATTTCTGGTGCAGAGAGGGCAGGCGATCCATCTTGTGATAAAATTCTAAAGGAATTCCAATATTATCCGCGGTCAACAGGGTTCGGCCCTGATAGGGGCGCTCGACCCACTGTGTCGGGCAACATTTGGCACGAAACTCGGCTTCTGCTCGATCCAAATCTGCCTCATCATAGGTCTTAAAGCCCATGACCTCCACCGTGCCGGGAAGATCGGATTTTTGCAAAATCACGCTGTGATGGCCGCGCTCTTCCATGGCGCGCAGATAGACATGGCTGTCTGTTTCATCCGAGACCTGCAAACCCAGAATTTCCGTGTAAAATGTCTTTGAGCGGCCTAAATCCGCGACGTTGAGGCAGGCATGGCTGAGGCGGACGGTGTTGAAGCTTGGGTAAAGATTTGGGCTGGGAACTGGCATTTTGGGCTCCTTTAATTCTGAGGTCAGACGCCTAGGCGTGAAATTTTATGGGCACCGGTGGCAAAGCCAATGTGCTTTTGCTCCATATAAAATTCAAAGCTCCAATCGCCGCCGTCCCGGCCAATTCCGCTGGCCTTGACGCCGCCGAAGGGGGTGGGCAGGTGCCGGACATTTTCGCTATTCACCCAGATCATGCCCGCCTCAAGCTTGTCGGTAAAACGCAACGCGCGGGTTAGGTCATTGGTCCATAGGTAGGCGGTGAGCCCGTAGGGCGTGTCATTTGCAATCTCAAGGGCCTGATCTTCACTGGCAAATGGAATGGAGGTGAGAACCGGGCCGAAAATTTCCTCTTGGGCAATGCGCATGGCATTATGCGCCTCCGTAAAGAGGGTTGGGCGGATGAAATATCCGGTGTCGCCAAGAACCTCCCCGCCAGCGGCCACTTGGGCCCCATCGTTTTTGGCAATATCGAAATAGGAGGTGACCTTGGCGAAATGCTCTTCGCTGATCAGCGGCCCGATTTCAGTGGCAGGATCGAGCGGGTGGCCGACTTTGATCTCATTGACCCGCTCAATCAACCGGGCTTCAAAAGCGTCTTTGATGTTCTCATGGACCAAAAGCCGCGAGGAGGAGGTGCAGCGTTCGCCGTTGATGGAATAGATCATGAAGATCACCGCATCCAAAGCACGTTCCAAATCCGCATCTTCAAAGACGATCACGGGATTTTTGCCGCCCAATTCGAAATGCGTCCGCTTCAGCGTATCTGCGCCCTGTTTGGTAATCATAGAACCGGTGCGGCTCTCCCCGACAAATGCGATGGCCTTGATGTCAGGGTGTTCTGTGAGCGCCTTGCCGGCATCCTCGCCATAGCCTTGAACCGTGTTTAGAACCCCGGGAGGCAGGCCGGCCTCTTCGGCAATTTCCACCAAGATCCGGGCCGTGAGCGGCGAGGCCTCTGCAGGCTTATGCACCACGGTGCAACCAGCTGCGAGGGCAGGGGCAATTTTCCATGTGGAGAGCATAAAGGGCGTATTCCAAGGGGTAATCACACCCACTGGGCCGATGGGCACCCTTGTGGTGATATTCATCAATGTGGCCGATTGCAAATGCTGCCCATCTCGGGCGGCCTCCACGTGATCGGCAAAATAGCGAAAATTCTCCGCCCCGCGAATGGCCGCTTTTGACATGAAGCGCCAGGCCTGGCCGGTGTCCCAGCATTCGCAGAGTGCGATTTCTTCGGCGCGGGCTTCAATGCCCTCGGCAATTTTGACCAAAATAGCCTTGCGCTGTTTGGCGGGCATATCGCGCCAGGCTGGAAAGGCCGCTTTGGCAGCTTTGGCTGCCTTATCAATATCGCCTGCGTCGCCGCGCGCCACTTGGCAGATTATGGATTTATCCACCGGGGAGAGGGTTTGAAAGACACCGCCGCCGCCCGCATGATCCGCCCCCGCGATCCGGTGCAGGATGCCACTGCGCTGGAAGCGCGCCAAATGGCCATTGAGTTTTTCGATATTTTGTTCCAACGCGGACATCGCAGCTCTCTTTCAACCCTAGATTTTAGGTAACATGTTAACTAAATGGAGTGTTCTGATTTTTCATTGTGCTGTCAATATTTTTAAATAATATTGCATGGCAATTCATAGGTGCGTCAATGGCCAGAACCAAGCTTCAGCTTCCCTCGACACGGCGGTCTTTACCAATTGCCTTGATGCGATCGCGTGAAAAGGTCATGGCGCCGATCCGCGATATGCTGCGAGCTTCTGGTTTGACCGAACAGCAATGGCGGGTGCTGCGTATTTTGTCCGAATTTGGCCCGCAGGATTTGACAGAGATAGCGCGGCAGGCCTGTTTGTTGATGCCAAGCCTATCGCGCATTATTCGAAGCCTGGCGCAAAATGGCCTCGTCATCCGGGCGTCTGATACAAAGGATCGGCGGCGGCAAACTGTGGTTATTTCTCCAGCGGGGCAACACCTTATTGATGACAATTTGGTGCAGGCCACGCAGATTGCCGCAAATTATAGAAATCAGCTTGGCGCCGAGCGCTATGAGCTTTTGTTGGATCTTTTGACGGAATTGGAGCAGGGCCCGCCTTATCCCGTGAAATGCGCATAAAAAAGCCCCCTGAAAATTACCTTTCAGAGGGCCCAGTACAGCGGGAAAGAAGTTAGCTACCTGAGAATTCCGGATAGGCTTCCATGCCTAGCTCGCTGCGGTCGAGACCGGTGATTTCGGCCTCTTCACTAACTCGCAGGCCGAACATCGCTTTAAGCACCAACCAAACCACGGTGGAGGACACAGTCACAAAGGCACCGACGATGACGATTGATGTCAGTTGAACTGAGAAGCTGGCTGCGCTGTTGGTGAAGCAAACGGCCAGAGTGCCCCAGATGCCTGCGAAGAGGTGCACCGGGATGGCCCCGACCACATCATCAATCTTCAAGCGATCTAGAAGCGGCACGGCGAAGACGACGATGACACCGCCAACAGCACCGATCAGGGTCGCTGAGACCAGTGAAGGGGTCAGCGGCTCCGCAGTGATGGACACCAAACCTGCCAAGGCCCCGTTCAAGATCATGGTCAAATCAGGCTTTTTGTACAGGAGTTGCGTCAAGATCAGAGCTGCCACCGCACCTGCGGCTGCCGCTGTGTTGGTGTTGGAGAATATCCGGCTGATATCAGCCACATTGCCGGATGTGTCCATATACAGTTGTGACCCACCGTTAAAGCCAAACCAACCGAGCCAAAGGATAAATGTTCCCAAGGTGGCCAATGCGAGATTTGAGCCTGGCATTGGGTTTACTTTACCATCTTTGTATTTGCCCAAGCGAGGACCAAGGATGATCGCGCCGGTCAAAGCTGCCCAACCGCCGACAGAGTGCACAACTGTTGAGCCTGCAAAGTCTTGAAAGCCCATTGCGTCCAAGAAGCCACCGCCCCATTTCCAGCTGGCTTGGATCGGATAGATCACGGCCACAAGAACGATGACAAAGGCTAGGAACGGCCAAAGTTTGATCCGCTCGGCTAATGCGCCCGACACAATAGAAGCGGTCGCTGCGCAGAACATCAATTGGAAGAAAAAATCGGAGCCAACAGAGGCGTAGGTCAGATCAGCTTCCACACCTTCGAGCCCAACAGGCTCTAGCGCGGTGACCGAAAATGCGCCAACCACGTTTTGAATGGTCCAGCCATCGCCTGGATACATGAGATTGTATCCCAAAATGTAGAAAAACAGCGACGCCAGAGAAAACAGTGCCATGTTTTTGGTCAGCTGCATCGCCACGTTTTTGCCGCGTACCAAACCGGCTTCCAACATTGCAAACCCAGCGGCCATGAAGAAGACCAAGAACCCTGAGACCAGGAACATGAATGTGGTGAAAATAAAGCCGATGTCGGCATTTAGCGGGGTGACATCCGCCTCCTGCGCTGCGGCCAGTTGTGGAACGGCCAGCAGCAGAGTGGCCAGGCTTACAGTTCCTAATTTACTCGTTAACTCTTTACGCATCACAGAGCCTCTTCATTTGTTTCGCCGGTGCGCACGCGCAGGGCTTGTTCCAGGTCAAGGACGAAAATTTTGCCATCACCGATTTTTCCGGTATGGGCCGCTTTGGTGATGGCCTCCACCACACCGGCCGCAGCCGCATCGGTGACGGCGATTTCAAGCTTGATTTTGGGAACAAAATTAACCGTGTATTCTGCTCCTCGATATGTTTCGGTGTGACCAGATTGAGCGCCGAAGCCTTTAACTTCGCTCACCATCATGCCGCTGACACCGACCTCAGACACCGCTTCGCGTACGTTTTCGAGCTTGAAGGGTTTGATCGTTGCAATAATCAGTTTCACTCGTCTTCCTTTCGTTCTGCCGGGTATAATTCTGTTGCCACCTTCAAATTGCTGCAGAGCGGCGTAAACTTTGAGCTTTGGTAAAAAACCGCAGATGTCGTGATTTGCCTAAAATATAGGCAATGAGGCAGATGAGTTTCAAAACATCAGCGCGATCGGTCTGGAGATGGATGGCATTTTCCGCGCAGGGCCGGCCCTCTGGCCTTGTCTTTTGGTGACCCGAGGGCACAAACTGGCGCAATAGTGGACATGGGTTTGAAAGATGGATGATGATTCCATGGGGTTGAATAAAGAACTGGAAGGGATGACGGTGGTCTCCCTCGAGCAGGCAGTGGCGGCGCCCTATTGTGGTTTGATGCTGGCGGATGCTGGGGCGCGGGTGATTAAGGTTGAGCGTCCGGAGGGGGATTTTGCCCGCGGCTATGATGCCGGCGCCAATGGGCAGAGTGCAATTTTTGCCTGGCTGAACCGCGGCAAGGAATCGATTTGTTTGAACCTCAAAGATCCCGAGGACTTGGCAGTGATGCACCGTATGCTGGCCAAGGCCGATATCTTTGTCTCCAATCTTGCACCCGGTTCAGTGGCGCGTATGGGGCTCGGCGGCGCAGAGCTGCGACGTGACAACCCCGGTTTGATCATCTGCATGATTTCAGGGTACGGGCAATCGGGCGCGGCGGCGAAAAAGAAGGCCTATGATTTTTTGATCCAAGCGGAGAGTGGTCTGTGTTCTGTGACCGGCAGCACAGAAAGCCCGGCGCGTGTGGGCCTGTCCCTGACTGATCTTTCGACAGGTTTGACTGCCTTTTCGGCCATTTTGCGCGCCTTGATCCAACGGGCGCGCACGGGGCGGGGCATTGATTTGGAAATTTCCATGTTTGATGTGCTGGCCGATTGGATGAATATGCCGCTCTTGGCACATCGTTATATGGGCGGCGCTCCGGCGCGCTCGGGGTTGAAACATTCCTTCATTGCCCCCTATGGCGCCTTTGAATGTCGGGACGGTGCGCAGGTTTTAATTTCTGTGCAAAGCAACCGAGAATTTGCGGCTCTATGCAGCCAGGTCTTGCAGCGACCGGAGTTGCCCCAGGATCCCAGGTTTTCGGAAAATCCGGAGCGATATGCCCATCGTGATGCGCTGGATGCCATCGTGGCGGATTGTTTTGCACAGTTCACCGCCGCTGAGATGGTGGACAAGCTGGATGCGGCGCAAATTGCCAATGCGAAACTCAATTCTGTGGCGGATCTGTCGGACCATCCATTTTTGCGCAATTCTGTGGCACAGATTGGCGATTGTGATGTTTCTTTGGCCGCTTTGCCAGTGACAAGCCATGCCGGACCTGGACAAAAAGTGCCGAATTTGGGCGCGCAAACGGAAGGTCTTCGCGCTGAGTTTAAAGAGTGATTTTTTGCGTGCAGAAGTGGCGCGCTTGTGAATAATGACCAAAGGTTCTAGCTGAAAGCGAAACGGTATGACAGTCGACACAAGCAATCTAGGTAAGTTTTACATCGCCGGGCAGTGGGTGGCGGCGAGATCACAGGCCAATATGCCTGTTTTAAACCCCGCCAATGAGCGCCAGATCGGCATTGTACCATTGGGGGATGCGGCAGATGTGGACGCGGCGGTTGCGGCGGCGGTGTCGGCCTTTCCGGCCTATAGCCAGACGCGCAAATCTGAACGGGTGGCTTTTCTTCAAAGCTTGATGAAGGTTACCCAGAGCAGGTTTGAAGATCTGGCGCAGGCGATGCGCATGGAGATGGGTGCGCCGATCACCATGGCCCGCGAGGCGCAAGCCGATGCCGCCATCGGTCATTTACAGGGTTTCATGGATGCATTGGCCGAGTTGGAGGAACGGGAGACTTTGAGCAATGGGGACATTCTTTTACGCGAGCCGATTGGGGTGTGCGGATTAATCACCCCTTGGAATTGGCCGATGAACCAAATTGCATTGAAGGTCATCCCGGCCTTGGCGACGGGCTGTTGCTGCGTTTTGAAACCCTCTGAACATACGCCGATCTCTGCGATGATATACGCTGAAATTATAGATGCTGCGGGCTTTCCACCGGGTGTGTTCAATTTGGTCCAGGGCGATGGCCCAACGGTGGGCGCGGCCCTGTCGCGCCACAAGGATGTGCAGATGATGTCTTTTACAGGTTCCACCCGTGCCGGGACGGCTGTGACCCGTGATGCGGCAGAAACTGTCAAGCGGGTGACCTTGGAACTTGGTGGCAAATCGCCCAATCTGGTGTTCGCAGATTGTGACCTTGAGGAACGCGTGAGTGCCTCGGTCGCCGAATGCATTTATAATACGGGGCAATCTTGCGATGCGCCAACCCGGCTATTGGTCGAGCGCAGCTGCTATGAGGCTGTGCTTGAGATTGCCAAACGCGCGGCAGAGGCCACCGAGGTCGGAGATCCGGCGCAGGAGGGCGCGCATATTGGCCCGCTGTTTGACCGTATTCAATTTGATCGGGTGCAAGCCATGATTAAAGTGGGGCTTGCGGAGGGCGCGCGCCTCTTGGCTGGTGGCTTGGGACGTCCTGCGGGGATTGATGCCGGCTGGTTTGTGAAGCCCACTATATTTTGTGATGTGTCAAATGATATGCGGATTGCGCAGGAGGAAATCTTTGGTCCTGTCTTGGTCATCATTCCCTTCAAGGATGAGGCTGAGGCGATTGAAATCGCCAATGACACGCCCTTTGGGCTGGCGGCCTACCTGCAAACTGGCGATCCGGCGCGTGCGGAACGTGTCGCGGCCCGCCTCAGGGCTGGTGCAATCCACATCAATGGTGGGGGCTTCAATTATGGCTCGCCTTTTGGGGGGTATAAACAATCAGGAAATGGCCGCGAAGGTGGTATGATGGGATTGGAAGATTACCTTGAAACTAAAACGCTGCACGGATTAGGCTAGAGGTGAGGCAGAAAGAGTTCCCAAGAGACCTGCCGTGGACGTGATAGGGTGGTGAGACTTGTGATCTTTAAAAGGGAGCGGTGAAAATGAAGGACTGTTGTGGACCGGGCTACGCAAGCCCGCAGGAGGCGATCAAGGCGCCGCGTGAAAAGCTGCTCTATACTATTGCGATTTACACCGGCACGGGCATTCAAAAACCCGATTATTTGGCAACGGTGGATGTTGATCCCGACAGTCCGACCTATTCGCAGGTGATCCACCGCTTGGAGATGCCCGGCATCGGCGATGAGTTGCACCATATGGGGTGGAACGCCTGCTCGTCCTGTTTCGACGATGGCTCAATGTCCCGTAAGTATTTGCTGCTGCCTGGGGTGCGCTCGAACAACATCCATGTGGTCGACACGGCCAGTGACCCGCGCGCGCCGCGTCTTCACAAGGTGATTGACGGGTCGGAGATCAAGTCAAAAACCAATCTGTCGGGACCGCATACGGTGCATTGTTTAGGCTCCGAAATCATTATTTCCATGTTGGGCGATGCCAAAGGGGAAGCGCCAGGCGGTTATCTCCATCTGAACAAAGGTTTTGACATCGTCGGGCGGTGGGAGAATTCCATGGGCGATATAAAGTTCGGATATGATTTTTGGTATCAACCACGCCACAATGTGATGGTCTCTTCCGAATGGGCCGCCCCCAATACTTTTATGCCGGGGTTTGATTTAGAAGAAGTCGGGCATTTGAAATATGGCCGCGAAATCCATTTTTGGGATTTTGAGAAGAAAGTCCCGATTGAGACGATGTATCTTGGCGAGGATGGATTGTTGCCCTTGGAGGTGAAATTCCACCATGATCCCGATAGCACCCATGGGTTTTGTGGGGCGGCGCTCAGCTCAAATGTGATTCATTGGTGGCGCGATGAGGCTGGAAAATGGCAATGGGAAAAGATCATTGATGTGGCCAATGAACCGCATCCTGAATGGCCCATCCCGTTGCCGGGGGTAATGTCTGCTATTTTAATCTCGATGGATGACAAATATTTATACCTCAATAATTGGTTGCATGGGGATATGCGTCAATATGACATCTCAGATCCGCACAACCCGGTTTTGACGGGACAGGTCTGGATGGGCGGCTTATTGAGCAAGGCGCCGGAGGTGAATGGGGTGAAAATGGCTGGCGGACCGCAGATGTTCCAATTGTCTCTCGACGGCCGACGTCTCTATGTCACCACCAGCCTGTTCAGCACTTGGGACAATCAATTTTATCCTGAAATTCGCGAGCAGGGTGGTGTGATGGTGCAGATTGATTGCGATCCTGAAAATGGCGGAATGGTGTTAAATAAGGATTTTATTGTCGACTTTGGACAGGAGCCCAATGGTCCCTCCCGTTGCCATGAAGCGCGCTATCCGGGCGGCGATTGCACGAGTGATATTTGGCTGTGATAGTGACCTTATCAAACCGAGATGGGGCGCAATATAAGGTGGACTCCCGCCGTCCCCTCTTGGACAGCCTGCGCGATCAGGGGGTAGATTTGCCTTATGGCTGCAAATATGGCGGCTGCATCACCTGCGCGGCAAAGTTGATCGCAGGAGAGGTTGACCAGCGCCGGCAAGTGGCGCTGAACAATCGGCAAATTAATCAAGGTTACGTGATCTTATGTGTCGCACGCCCCATGTCTGACATCACGCTCGAAATTGGGGTAGAAAGCCATGACCGCCTCTATCGCAACCCATTTCTGGACCCGTTGCAATCCCACGAACTCAAGGCTGATATTGCCGTGCCAAAGGAGGTCTGACCATGGACCATACTCAACCCTATTCAGATGCCTATTTGCAGGGGATTCTAAAATCGGTCAAAACCATCGCGATGGTTGGCGCAAGTCCCGATAAAACCAAATTTAGCTATGGGGTTTTGCGGGTACTCAGTGAAACCGGCTACGACATGATCCCGGTCAATCCGCGCCCGGGCCTTGAGGACATCCGAGGCTTGAAAATCTACCCGAGCCTTGCGGCCATAGATCGTCCTGTGGATATGGTCGAAGTGTTTCGCCGTCCCGAAGATCTTATGGGTGTCACAAAAGAGGCAATCGCGATCGGCGCAAAGGTGCTTTGGGGGCAAATCGGCGTGGTAGATCACGCGGCGGCCCAGCTGGCAGAAGAGGCTGGGATGCAAGTTGTCATGGATAAATGCCCGAAAATCGAGCTGTTCCGGCCATTTTGGAAACCGAAATTACACCTGACGATCTAAGAAATAGAGCTGGCTGGGTCGGCAGGACTCGAACCTGCACTCTACTGTACCAAAAACAGGTGCATTACCATTATGCTACGACCCATCAGCGAGGCAGTGGATACGCCGGAAGCGCGGACGTTTCAAGTCCTGAAATCGCAAAAATTGCGCGAAGGGCTATTGTTGTTGATTTTTCATAGATGGCTTTAAAATATCTCCAGGGTCAGACTTGTTCGCGCAGGATGGACGCGGTGAGTGACATAATTAAGTAAACACCTCCGAAAATAAGAAAAGACAATAAGGTGTTTTCAAACTTGCGCGGATAAGAGGGATCCTCAGGCTTCACAGGGGCGACAGAGGTGGCCAAATACCGGGCTTGCCGGTCCGCAGCCACGCGGGCGGCCTCAACACTTTGTACCGCAGCTTGCACCATCATTTCGCGGGTTTGATAATCTGCTCCTGCGATGATCATCCGTGCGTTTTCACTGGCCATCGAATCTGCGCCACCGGTGGTTTGCGTCAATTCGGCTTGCTTGGCTTCAATAAGATCTTTGTTGGTTCGAATGGAGGTCTTCAAAGCATTGACCTTTGAGGTGTTTGGCCGGGTATTCTCCATATGGATGACCAAAGATTTCTCCATCTGATCAACCTCTTGTTCCAGACTCATGATTTTCTGCTGTATAGAGGCAACGGCGGTTTTTGAATCAATCACCGATAACTCTTGCTGCAAAGTGACCAGGCGATCCAGTGCTTCATTGTGGGCGATCTGGGCATCCTCAAAACTTTCAATGGCGCCTTTCATTTGGTCATCGCGCAGGCGTTGTGTGATATTGCTTACGCGTTCTTCAGCATAGCCAATGGCGCATTGGAAAATTCGACGCTGGCATCAGGCGAGGCCGCAATTACCTCCATATCCACCAAACCTTTGGTCGGATCATAGCCGATTTTCACCGATTTTTTGACAACTTTAAAGGCTTCCTCATTAGAGGCATCCGCTTTAAGGCGGGCCAAAGAGTCAATGGTGGGGTCACTGTAATGGGCAATAAAATCGTGATCTTCATCCAAGCGGATCATCGCTTCAATTGAGGTGAGATAGCTTAGCACGGAGCTGCCATCACTCAAACTGGATCCCCCCGTGCCAGAGATCATTCCCATCAATCCGCCCCCGCCTGAGGATTGCTCGCTATTTTTTTGGATCAAAAAAGCAGATTTTGTCGAATACATCGGCGAGGCAACCGTATAAAAATAACAGCCCGCCAGAAGTGTCGGCAGACCGACAAAAAGGCCAAGCGCAGGCTCAGCAGGGCCAATTTCTTCTGGCGCCGCCGGATGATCGACTGTTGAATGCGCGCCACCTCACGCGCACGGCGCAGAGCAGGGTCATCCTCAGGAATCAGCGCGGGCAAGTTGTCTGATGCGTCGCGGCGTTGGGGCAATTGTGGCCGACTGGCCCGGCCAGGTTTGGTCATAGGTGGAGGGCTGCCATCGCTTTTTGGCGCCAGCTCCAGCAGGTTGGACCGCTGGAACGGGTCAATCCCGGCTTGGCGTAAAAGGCGCACGGCGTCAAAATCAGATGTGGCAGGCAGATCATGGCGCTGTGCGGTGCGTCGCGCCATGCGCAATTGACGGCTGGTCAGCTCCTCCTTGCGAATTTCGTCAATATCGATGCTGCCGATCGGAGCCTTGAGTGGTTGAGCAACTTGGTCGTCTAAGCTGGAAAAATTTGTTGCAGGTTGTTGGGGCGCGGGTGCGACGGCCTTCGCGAGCTCGGGATTCCCCTCGGTCACTCTAAGCGAGGCATCGACCGCTTCCAAAACATCTGGGCGCGGAACACGGAATTTTTTAGCTCTGAGTTTCGAAGTCATAGACCTGTTTCGCCTCTTCCAAAGTGTCAAACTGGATAAATTGCCCATCGCGTAAAACGGCGGCTTGGGTTGCGAATTGTTCTAAGGTTTCTGGCTGGTGACTGATGATCACAGTGGTCGTGCGATCGATCCGTTCCTGCAAAAAATCACCCGCTTTTTTGTTGAATTCAACATCTGTCGAATTGGGCATTCCCTCATCGATCAAATACATGTCAAACTCCAAAGCCAGCATGAGGGCGAAGTTGAATCGGGCATTCATACCAGAGGAATAGGTCGCCATAGGCATGTCGAAATACTCATCAATATCCACCAGCCAGCGACAGAAGGCCTCAATATAATCGGGGTCGAGGCTGTAGAGCCGTGCGATATAGCGGGCATTTTCCTTTGCCGTATGGCGCGGCGATGTTCCGCCCATGAAGTCGAGAGGAAAGGAGATATTGCAGCCCCGAATAATGCGCCCTTCGTCAGGCTTTTCCAGCCCCGCCATCATATTGATCAACGTGGTTTTTCCAGTGCCGTTCGGGGCTAAAATTCCTAAGGATGTGCCCAATTCCACACGGAAAGACGCATTGTCCAAAATGACTTTGCGTTGGGTTCCAGTCCAAAAAGATTTGCTTACAATAGAGAATTCGAGCATCCGCTCTGTCCAATTTTTTCGTGAAATTAACGTAGCTCAATCAATTTAAGAAGGAATCAATATGTTTTCTTAAGAGTATATCAGGTGAATTGATAAACATAACGTCTTTTGTCGCAGACGCCCCAAAGCTGCTAAATTGGCTTTGGGACGCCCGGCTATCTTAGTCGCGCCTATAGGTCTTTGCGCTCAACTTTTGTCAATTTACCGACCACCAGCGAAATGCCAGCTGCTGCAAAAGAGAACAGCGCGCCCATTTTCGCGGCGTCCTGTACGGGTCCGGATTCGAAGGCCACAACCGCTATGAACAGTGCCACGGTGAAGCCGATGGCCGCGATACAGCCGATGACAAACAGATCGATGATCCGCATTCCATCGGGCAGACCCAGACGGAACACCCGCGCACCCAGCCAACCAAAGAGCAATACACCGAAGGGTTTTCCAATCAATAGACCGGCCAAAACCAGCCATGTAGCTGCTCCCATAGCGCCAAATTCAACACCGGCATTCAGCAGCCCGAAAAAGAACAGCACCACTTCAACCGGGTGTTTCAGCAGATGTTCGCAGTGGTTTAAAAGGTCTGTCAGGTATTGTTCTGCTTCGGAGAAAATACCGAAGGCGCGGTCTGCATGAGGGATAGCCGGAACGATGGGCAAGAGGCCAAGAGAGGGATGCAAGCCTGCGCGCATAAAGCCATACCAAGACAGGCCAGCTGCCAATAGATAGGGCCAAAAACTGAGCGTGTTGCGCACCCAGGTCGAGGTGGGCCGCAGTTGCTTGCCCGTATCTAAACGGCGCGGCAATACGTTAAACAGGAGATAAACCGCCACAGCCGCGCCAACCGAAAGCATGAGCCAGATTGGAGCCAGATCTCCTTGCGGATAAAATACGGCCAAAATTATCAGCCCAGCGGCATCATCAGCGATGGCCAGAAGGAGCAAAAAGCGCACCGCCGGGTGTCCCGCACCAAAGACCAACCGCCCCACCAAGTAGGAAAAAGCGATGTCTGTTGCTGTTGGGATGGCCCAGCCATTGGCCACGGCTTCATAGGTATCTGATCCCATAAAGGCAGCCAACACGAGGTAGACTGAGACGGGCCCCAACATGCCGCCTAACGTGGCGAAGAGGGGTGTTGCCGCTTTTTTCCCGCGCAAAGAGCCATTCTTTAGGATGACAGCTTCCCAAACTTCCTTTGCGGCAATGGCAAAAAAGAACGCCATGAGCATATCATTCACCAGATAGTGCAAGCTCAAAACTTTGAGACTGCCAGCGCCGCCAAATTCTGCATAGCCTGTGCCAAAGCTCTTGGCCCAATAGCTATAGTTTAGGCCTACATGATCATTGAACCAAAGTGGAAACTCTACAAAATGATGATAGCTGCTTGGATTTATATTTGCCCAAATCAACGCGATGAGAGCTCCAGAAATTAATAAGATTGAATAGTTTGCGATAAAATTCCAGACACGGTACATTAATGAGCGCCCCACTGATTGCGTGTGATTGGAGATAGTTTACCCGATGCGGGCCAGCAACTACAATGGAGAAATTTTTTCGCAAATTGCGCAGTGCCGCCTGTGTGAAACTCGGTTTTCCCAAGGGGTTTTGGCGCATAAGCCTCGGCCTGTGGTCTGGGCGGCGACAGGGGCGAAAATATTGATCGCCGGCCAAGCGCCTGGGCTGCGGGTTCATCAGTCCGGTCGACCATTCGATGACCGCTCGGGTCAGCGCTTGCGTCAGTGGATGGGTCTGAGTGACGCGGAGTTTTATGATCAAAACCTCTGCGCCATCCTGCCCATGGCGTTTTGTTTTCCGGGCTACAATGCCGCCGGTCACGACCTTGCGCCGCCGGCCATCTGCGCAAAAACGTGGCGTGAATTGGCTTTGAAGGCACTGCCGCAAATTTCCCTGACCTTGCTGATCGGCAGCTATGCGCAGGCCTGGTATTTGCGCGACGGGCTGCGGGTAAATGACCGTTTGCGCAATTGGCGCGCCTATGGTGAGCACAGCTTTGTGTTGCCGCATCCCTCATGGCGTAATACTGCATGGATCAAACGTAACCCTTGGTTTGAAACTGAGCTCATTCCAGCGCTACAGGCGCGGATTGGCCAGATCAGAAAGATGGCCTATGACCCCGCTTGAACGCACGATTGTCATGCTCCAAACCGCGCCGGAAGATCCTGTGCGCTTTTCCGCGGTGCTGGAACGCCTCTTTGATGCAGAGGTGTTTTTGGCGCTCGAGGCCGAAGCATCCGATGAAAATGTAACACCCAAAACCGTCGAACGGGACGGGCAAAGCTATGTCGCGATCTTCGATACGGAATTGCGTCTGGCTGAGGCGGTGGGTGGCTCTGCCGATTACCTTTCAGTGTCCGGCCGGGCATTGGTGCAAATGTTGGTAGGGCAGGACAGCGGTATAGCGCTCAATCCTGGGTCTTCGGCTATTGGTTATGTGTTCGAACGCGACACGCTCGATTGGCTGGCGCGTTCTTTGGATGAACGGCCCGATGAAATGGCCCAGCAGATTGCCGAAATCGGTCCGCCGCCTGCACTGCCGCCCAAGGCGCTTGAGGCGCTTTCGGTCAAACTTACTGCCGCCCAGGGCTTGGCGGAATTTGCCTGTTTGGTGCAAGCTCGCGATGGGGCTGGGGTGCAAAATCCCCTCATTTGCTTTGTAGGAGAATTTCCCGCAGCACAGGCTGACTTGGCGAAATTGATTCAAGAATACTTACAATTTTCCCAATTGGATGGCGCACCTTGGGATGTGTCTTATCTCTTGCCGGATCATCCGATGGTCGCGCGCTTTGTTAAAACCGGCTTGCGCTTCGATTTGCCAATACCCGAAGCTGCGCCCGAACGCCCCGCGTCGGGCAGCACGCCTGGTCAACCACCAATCTTGCGATAATGAGACGGCTCAATACCCGGCTGTGCGGTCGACCAAATGCACAAACGGGGCGCCTCTTTCTCCGCGTGCAATGTTTTCCACCAAAACTTCAGCGGCTTTGGTCGGGCGGGTGCCGGAGGCGATATGCGGTGTGACCGTGACATTTGGTAGGTGCCAATAGGGATGATCTTGCGGCAAAGGTTCCACGCAAAATACATCCAAACAAGCCGCTGAAATATGCCCTTCCTTGAGTGCCGCCAAGAGGGCTGTGTCCTCAATCAACGGCCCGCGACCGGGGTTTATGATCGTAGAGCCGCGCGGCATCTGTGCTAGGGTTTGGGCGTTGATCACATGTTCTGTCTCTTGGGTATCTGGCAAAAGCAAAATCAGAATTTCCGCGTTCTGCAACGCGGGTTTGAGCCCATCCGGGCCATGGTGGCAGGTCAGACCGTCTATTTGCTTTGGCCTGCGAGACCAGCCGCTCACGGGAAAATTAAGTGCGGCCAATGCGGCAGCACAGGCCTGGCCCAAGGCGCCCAAGCCCAGAATGGTGACGGGACGCTCCTGTGCCAAGGGCGGGTGGCTTTCGCGCCAAATATGATCTGGATTGACGATATGCTGGTCCATCCCCAGATGGTACCGCAGAGTATGGCCGACGACCCATTCCACCATGCCATCACGCAGGCCGCTGTCGACCATGCGGCATAGTGGCTGCGTTAGGCTGGTATTGCCAACAATTTTCTCCACGCCAGCCCAGAGGCTCAGCACCGCTTTGCAGCGGGTATAGCGGGTGAAATCTTGTAGCGTGCTGCTGGGTGCGTAAACCACATAATCTACATCGGCTGGCGGACAGTCTGTTGTCACATTTGCATGGATCCCCCGCTGCACCAGACCCTGGAGCAGTGGCGCTTCATAGAGTTCAAACTGCTCTGGGCGGGCGGTGAATAGGATATTTATCATTTGAATTTTGGCCTTGGACGGTGAACATGGGCGCTTTGCATCAAGCCAAAGCCCAGCAGCAAAATAAGCATAGCAGATCCGCCATAGCTCACCAATGGCAAGGGCACACCGACAACGGGCGCCAGCCCCATGACCATGGCTATATTCAACGCAAAGAACAAGAAGAAGGTAATGCCAATGCCGAGGGTCAATAGGGCGGAGAAGCGGTCTTTATTGCTCAGGGCCGAGGCAATGCAGGCCAGAACCACCAAAGTGTAGAGACCTAAGAGCGAGATGGAACCGATGAACCCGAATTCTTCGGATAGGGTGGTAAAGATGAAATCCGTGTGCTTTTCGGGCAAAAAGTTGAGCCGCGATTGGGTGCCCTGCATCAAGCCCCGCCCCGTCCAACCTCCTGAACCGAAAGCGATTTTCGCCTGGGTGATATGATAGCCTGCGCCCAACGGGTCCCGATCTGGATTGAGGAACGTGTCAATCCGGCTGTATTGATAGTCTTTGAGCAATTGCCAGCCTGTGGCGCGGGTTTGAAATATGGCCACAACAAGGCCAATGCCACTGCCGATGATCGTTGCGAAATAGGCCCAATGCACCCCGGCCAAAAACATGATCGCGCCGCCGCCCATGATCAACAGCAATGAGGTTCCAAGATCGGGTTGTCTGAGAACTAAGAACACCGGGATTAAAATCAATAGCGCTGGCAGCAAGACCCAAAATGGGCGCGAAATATGTTCGCGGGGCAACCAATCGTAATAGGCGGCCAGCACCAGCACCAGAGCGATTTTCATCACCTCGGAGGGTTGCAGGCGGATAAAGCCAAGATCGATCCATCGTTGGGCCCCCATGCCTGTTGTGCCGACGAATTCTACAGCGATGAGCAATAGTATCGCCAGGCAATAGGCGGGGAAAGACATGTTGCGCCAAAACCAAATCGGTACCATAGCCACCACAAAAAGCCCAGTCATGCCCAAGAAAAAACGCAGCATCTGAGGTTGGGCCCAGCGGTCAATTTGACCGCCAGCAACCGAGTAAAGCATGATGAATCCCACGCCAGAAATTGCGGTGAGTAAGATCAGAATTGGCCAATTGAGCGCCAGGATTTTACGAAAACCGACGGGCACTGCGGCCAGATTGTACTCAAGATAGCTCATGTTTGCACCTGTCCTTTTCTGTCCAGCGTGCTCCAATCGAAAAGTTTCGGCGCCAATTCCTCTTGCTCTTCTTTGATCTGCGCTTTGACGCCCGAGGGGTAGTGGCTCAGCTCTGGCATTTGTCCGGTCAAGGCAAACAGTGTGATGTCCCGAGCGATTGGAGCGGCTGTGGAGCTGCCGCTACCTCCGTGTTCCACCACAACCGCAACGGCAACTTTGGGATTGTCATGGGGGGCATAGTTGACAAAGAGCGCGTGATCGCGTTTTTCCCAGGGTAGATCTTCATTGCTGATCACCCCGGTCAACCGCTCCTCTGCCGTGATGCGCCGCACTTGGGCTGTGCCGGTCTTGCCAGCCATTTGGAGGTCGGGGCTGACAATGCGCTTGCTATAGGCTGTGCCCTTTTTGGTGTTAGTGACCGCAAACATTGCCCGTTGCACCACTTTTAAATGCGCAGGATCCACATCCAAAGGAGCGCCGGTCCCCAAAGACATTGCCTTGTCATCGATGGATTTTAGCAATCTGGGTTGAACGGCCCGCCCCGTTCCCAATCGTGCCGCCATGATTGCTAATTGCAACGGTGAGGCCAATACATAGCCTTGTCCAATAGAGGCATTGACCGTATCGCCGAGCAGCCAGGCTTTATCGAAAGATTTTTGTTTCCACGCCCGCGTTGGCGCCACGCCGCGGCTGATGGCACTGAGCGGCAGATCGTGATATTCACCCAAGCCAAACCGGCGCGCCATTGCGGATATTTTGTCGATACCAACTTTTTGGCTGATGGAATAGAAAAACACGTCACAGCTCTGCGCGATACTGTCTTCCACGTTCAAAGCGCCGTGACCTTGCCGTTTCCAGCAATGAAAACGATTGTTGGAAATCTCAAAATGCCCGGGGCAAAAAACCGTATCATCCGGACTCAACACCCCATCTTCCAGCGCCGCGAGGGCTGTGATCGTCTTAAAGGTTGAGGCGGGCGCATAGGTGCCTTGTACCGCTTTGGCCCTGAGCGGGCCAAAAATATCATCGCGCAGGGCATTATAATTTTTGCTTGATATGCCGCGAACAAAGAGATTTGGATCAAAGCTTGGACTCGACGCCACTGCCAAGAGATCTCCGGTTGCGCAATCAATCACCACCGCAGAGGCGGACAAGCCATCCATCCGCGCCAAGGCAAAGTTTTGGATTTTACTGTCGATGGTAAGCTTAACTGTGGCGCCTGGCTGCCCTTCGGTGCGTTGTAATTCGCGCATCACCCGTCCGACTGCATTGACCTCAATTCGTTGGTGTCCGGCAGAGCCGCGCAGGTCGTGCTCCATCTGCGCCTCAACTCCGGTTTTGCCAACCTGAAACCTGCGGATTTGCAAGAGCGGATCAGGGTCCTTTGTGCGGGATAGATAATGCTCGCTCACCGGGCCGACATAGCCGACCACATGGGCCAAATTTTCTTTTTGGGGATAAATGCGGGACAGGCCGACATCAGTTAAGAGCCCCGGGAGTGCTGGGGCATTGGCCGCCACGCGCGCGAAATCACTCCAAGTGAGATTCTCGGTTACGGTCACCGGTACAAAGGCGCTGCGGCGGGATAATTCTCTGCGGGCTTTTTCCAGATCATTCGGGTTGATTGCAATGAGCTTTTGCAATTGTGTTAAAACCTGTTCGACATCTTCAGTTTCTTCACGGACCAGCAAGATCCGATAGTTGGGTACATTGGCGGCAACCGGCCGCCCATCTCGGTCAAACATGATGCCGCGCGCCGGCGGCAAGAGTCGCATATTGATGCGATTTTCTTCTGCCAAAAGTCGGAATTTTTCGGCCTCTTTAATCTGTAAAAACCGCATGCGGGCACCCAGGGCGGTCACGACGCCAAGCTGCAAGGCGCCGACAAGAATGGTGCGCCGTGAGAGTTTTTGGGCCGCGTTGATGATGTCATTGGGATTGTATTTCATCTTGCGGCCCTCGACGCGCTGGGATGCAATGTTTGCGTTAGGGCAAAGCTCAACATGGGGCGGAAGAGCCATTTGCAGATCGGGTAGATCAAGATGCTCAGCATCACTTGGACGACATATTGTTGCACATCTGGAACCGGCAGAAATGAGAACATTAAGGCAAAATAATGCACCAAAAAGCTCACCCCAATCACCCAGGAGACAATGAACCATTCATAAAGAAATAGAATTTCCTTCCGACCACGGGTCCGCATGCGCAAGAAAATGGAGGCGCAGAGCACGATCAATGTCCATAGGCCAGGCGGCCTTTGTAGAATGGCGTCTGCAAATAAAAAGGCCAGTGTGATGAGGATTGGGCTCATGACATCGGGGCGCCGCATGATCCAGGAAAAGGTGATGGCGAGCGGCACATCTGCTGGGGCAAAGGGATAGGGCAGGCTTTGCAGCGGGAGGGTTTGCAACAAAACCACCAGCGCAACTATCGCAAGATAGGTCAGTTGCAGGCGCAAGACGCGCAGAGGGGGATCTTGCGTCATGGCGCCCCCCGCGGCTCAGAGAGGGGTACCCCGACCAGATCACCGGCGGTTGGGATGGGCTCACGTGGTTGGTGGCGCACCACGCGTAGGAATTCGAGCCTTTGCATATCGGCTGCCAATCGCACCCGCAGCCGTCCCGATTGGGTTTGAGTGACCTGGCCGACAAAGAGGCCTGACGGAAACACCCCGCCATCTCCAGAGGTCACGACACGATCCCCCGGGCGGACGGTTTCGGGGGCCTCCAAGAAGTCCAAGGGCGGACGGCTGGTGTTGTCGCCAACAATCATAGCGCGTTGCCCGTTGGATTCGATTGAGACCGCGATGCGGCTCGAAGTGTCTGTGAGCAAAATCACCCGTGAGGTGCGCTCCCCCACGCCAGCGATACGGCCCACCAGGCCGATGCCATCAATGGCCGCCCATCCATCCACGATCCCATCGCGTCGCCCGACATTGAGCAACACCGTTTGGCGGAAGGGGCTGCCGCTGTCGGCCAGAACCACACCGGTGATTTTTGTGAATTTTGGATCGAGCCGCACATTGTTCAGATCAAGCAGCCGTGCGTTTTCCTGTTCACGTTGGAGCGCCGCTTCTTTCCAGGCCTTCATCTGCTGTAATTCGCGCCGCAGCTCTTGGTTTTGCTGATAGATCCGCGTGTAACTGCGGGCTGAGCGCAAGATGTTGACCGCGGCGGTCACCGGGGCCGTGATGGCTGAAAAATTGGGAATAATGCGATCGGTAATTTCCATACGCAGCCGCTCGACCCGCGGGTTGTCAATGCGCCACAGCAAGAAGAGCCCAAGCAGCATAACTACCAAAGCGCCCAGCATCAGCCGACCAAGGGCCGTTGAATAGCGATCTGGCGTGTTACGATCCCGTGCCATAAGCTCCCCTAAGGGTTGAGCGGTTAACGTTTAACTGTCGTAGTCAATAACATGGGCGAGCTGTTTTTCATATTCCAAAGCCTTGCCCGTGCCAAGCGCCACGCAGTTGAGGCTTTCTTCTGCAACCGAGACAGCCAGGCCGGTCTGTTCGCGCAGCGCGAGATCCAATTCGCCCAGCAAAGCGCCGCCACCGGTCAGCATAACGCCGCGGTCCACGATATCTGCGGCCAAATCTGGCGGGGTTGCCTCCAACGCGGTCATGACGGCCTCGCAAATCTGTTGGACCGGTTCTGCGAGGGCCTCGGCCACTTGTGCTTGGCTGATTTCGGTTTCTTTGGGCACGCCATTGAGCAGGTCACGCCCGCGAATAGCCATGGCAGCACCGCGCCCGTCATCGGGCATGCGCGCCGTTCCGATTGTGGTTTTAATCCGCTCGGCTGTGGCCTCCCCGACCAAAAGGTTATGCTGGCGCCGAAGATAGCTGATAATGGCCTCATCCATCCGGTCGCCACCGACACGCGCCGAGCGGGCATAGACGATATCTGCCAAGGACAACACCGCCACCTCTGTTGTCCCGCCGCCGATATCTACGACCATAGAGCCTGTGGGATCCGTGATGGGCATACCGGCCCCAATCGCTGCGGCAATCGGCTCTGCGATCAAACCGGCCCGGCGCGCGCCCGCTGAAAGGACGGATTGACGAATGGCGCGTTTTTCCACCGGAGTGGCACCATGGGGTACGCAGACGATGATTTTGGGCTTGGAAAAGGTGGTGCGCTTGTGAACCTTGCGGATGAAATGCTTGATCATTTCTTCGGCCACGTCAAAATCAGCAATGACCCCGTCGCGCATTGGGCGAATGGCTTGAATGGAGCCGGGTGTGCGGCCCAGCATGAGCTTGGCATCCTCGCCAAAGGCCAGCGCTTTTTTCTGACCATCTTTGACTTGATAGGCCACCACGGAGGGTTCATTTAAAACGATTCCCTTGCCGCGCACGTAGACCAGGGTATTGGCTGTGCCCAAATCAATCGCCATATCTGAAGAAAAGAGACCACCAAGTCCAAACATCCGCAACGCCCCATCGGTATGAACCTAAGCCAATTCAGGCCTAGAATTTCCCCATCTATAAGGTTTGAGCATCGCCTTTCCAAGGCCTTGTAGGGTGGTTTTCTCCCTACAAGCCATCAATTTAGAGAAATGGGCGGGGATCAGCCGGCATCTTTGTAAGAAACCGATTTTAAGTCCTCCCCGGGCGCAGATTTTTCGCGCCGAACGATCAAGCGGTTTAAGGCGTTGATATAGGCTTTGGCTGAGGCCACCACCGTATCGGTGTCTGCCGATTGTCCGGTTGCGATCTTACCGTCTTCCTCCATCCGTACGCTGACGGTGGCCTGGGCATCGGTTCCTTCGGTCACCGCATTCACTTGATAAAGCTGCAAACGCGCCACATGTGGGTAGAGCTCTTTGACCGCGTTAAAAGTCGCATCAACTGGACCGTCACCTGTGGCGGTAACGCAGTGCACAACCCCATCAATGGACAACTCCAAGCTGGCCTCCTGTGGGCCTTGCGTGCCGCAGACTACGCGTAAAGATTTGAGGTTCAGGTGATCGGATTGCTCGTCGGCTGTATCTGCCCGAACCAAGGCAAGAAGATCTTCGTCAAACACTTCCTTTTTGCGATCCGCCAGATCTTTGAAGCGCACAAAGACGTCGTTCAATTGATTGTCTGCCAAATCAATGCCCAAATCTTTGAGCTTGGAACGCAATGCGGCGCGGCCGGAGTGTTTGCCCATGACCAGGTTGGTTTCGCTCAATCCTACATCTTCGGGACGCATAATCTCAAAGGTCTCGGCATTTTTCAGCATTCCGTCCTGGTGAATACCGCTTTCATGAGCAAAGGCATTTTTACCGACGATGGCTTTGTTAAACTGCACCGCAAAGCCTGACACCGTGGCCACGCGGCGGCTAATGGCCATTATTTTTGTGCTGTCGATCTGTGTGTGGTAGGGCATGATGTCGTTGCGCACTTTCATAGCCATCACGACCTCTTCCAGTGCCGTGTTGCCAGCGCGCTCTCCCAAGCCATTGATTGTACATTCAATTTGACGCGCTCCGGCATCTACGGCGGCTAAGGAATTGGCGGTGGCCATGCCAAGATCATTGTGGCAATGCGTGGCGAAAATCACGTCTGTAGCGCCGGGCACGTGTTTAATTAAACGCCCGATCAGCTCGGCACTTTCGCGCGGCGCCGTATAGCCGACCGTGTCGGGGATGTTGATGGTGCTTGCGCCGGCCTTGATGGCGATTTCAATGGTGCGGCAGAGGTAGTCATATTCTGTGCGGGTGGCATCCATTGGCGACCACTGCACATTGTCGCAAAGGTTGCGGGCATGTGTGACCGTTTCGTGAATGCGCTCGGCCATTTCATCTTGGGTCAGGTTGGGAATGGCACGGTGCAAGGGCGATGTGCCAATGAATGTATGAATGCGGGGCTGGGCCGCATGGCGCACGGCTTCGGCACAGCGATCAATATCCTTGAAATTGGCACGGGCAAGGCCACAGATCATGGCGTTTTTGCTGCGTTTGGCAATCTCGCTGACGGCCTTGAAATCGCCTTCCGAGGCGATTGGAAATCCGGCTTCAATGATGTCCACGCCCATATCGTCAAGCATTTCGGCCAATTCAAGCTTTTCGGAATGGGTCATGGTTGCGCCGGGGCTTTGTTCACCGTCACGCAAAGTGGTGTCGAAAATATATACACGATCTTGGGTCATAGGACTGTTCTTCTGCTAGGATTTTGGAAGGGTTCGGCGCTGGGCCTAGGTGAGCGTCCCGCGCCGAAAAGCACGCTCAGCCTAGACTAAGTGTTAGAAGGAGAAGTTGCTCAGTCAAATGTTCCATGGGCCTAGGTATACCTGTGATTTTGCAAATGGGAAGTGAAAAAATATGACAAAACCCGACGCGCGCAAGCGATTTGTGGCAAAAACCGGCGATTCGGTGGCCATGTGGATGATGCGCCCTACCTCGGGGCTATGAAACGGATTTTGATCATCGGTGCCTCTGGCGCTATTGGAACGGCCCTGGCAGAGACCTACCGCAGCCAGGGGTGGCAGTGCGCGGGCCTGTCTCGCACGGAGCAGGGATTGGACTTAACGCAAGAGCGCAGTATCGCCCCCGCCTTAGCGACGCTCAAAGGCCCCTTTGAGACGATTGTCACGGCCACCGGAGCATTAACGCTGGACGGGGTTGGGCCTGAAAAGACCATTAAGGCTGTGACGGCGCAAACTATGGCGGCACAGATGCAGATCAACGCCATTGGGCCAGCGCTCATTCTGGGTCAGATTGGCCCTTTGCTGCCGCGTGATCGTCCAGCCAGGGTTGCGGTCCTCTCAGCGCGGGTGGGATCGATTGGCGACAACCGGCTGGGGGGCTGGATTTCCTATCGGGCGGCCAAGGCTGCCCTTAATCAAATTGTGCGCACTTCTGCGATTGAATTGGCCCGCAGTCATCCGCAGCTGTCCTGTTTTGCGCTGCATCCTGGCACCGTCGACACACCTTTAACACGGCCCTTTTCCGCAAAATATGACGCGCGGCCTGCGCCAGAGGCGGCCGCAAGATTATATGAGGTGATTGAAGCGCGCGGGCCGCATGAGACCGGACAATTTTTCGATCAAAACGGGCGTGTTGTTCCGTGGTGAAGGGCCCTGGGCGTCATTCGGAGGGGCTCGCCGCTTCCTCGGGCGCAGGTGCCGCATCCTCGGCCGGTTGCAAAACCCCGTTTTCCCAAGTGCCGCTGGCAACCCCTCCCGTGTCATAGCGCATTGTGCCCTTGCCCTGACGGCGCCCGTCAACAAAGCTGCCTGTGTAGACATCCCCATTGGCATAGGTGGCGGTGCCCTTGCCGTGGATTTCGCCGTCGAGCCATTCGCCCGTGTAGCTAAAGCCGTCCTTCATTTTGATGTAGCCTTCACCAGAGCGCTGCCCTTCGACAAACCCGCCGACATATTTTGTACCGTCACGGTATCGCGCTTGCCCGGCGCCGTGGCGCTTTCCATCTTTCCAGTTACCTTCGTAGCGGTAACTGTCGGCAAAGGTCATAATGCCATAGCCGTGATTTTGTGCATTTTTAAAACTGCCTTCATAGACGAGGCCATTGGGGTAGGTCGCTTTTCCGGCCCCTTCAATGACTCCGGCTTTCCAATTGCCCTCATAGGTCGAGCCATCAGGATAGGTAATCTTGCCCACACCCTCAGGCAGATCATCCAAAAAGGCGCCAAGGTAGATCGACCCATCCGGGTAGCGAACCTCGCCACGTCCTGAAATTTTGCCATTCTGCCAACTGCCAGAGTAACGATAGCCATCGGCGGCCAGAAAGGTGCCATTGCCATGGCGGCGGTCCTTGTGGAATTGGCCTTCGTAAAGATCGCCATTGGAATAGACGACCTTACCACGCCCCTCGCGCTTTCCATCTTGCAAAATACCAATAAAAACATCGCCATTTGCATGGGTGAGGGTACTCTCGCCGTTGATTTTGCCGTTTGTCCAATTGCCCTCATAGGTCACCCCATCGGGCATGGTCAAAATGCCAGCCCCAGAGCGCTCACCCGCCTCAATAGAGCCTTGGTAGACCGCCCCATCCGAATAGATAATGGTGCCGTTGCCCTGTTTTTCGCCGTCAACCCAATTGCCCTCATAGCGATATCCGCTGTCAGAGGTGAGAATGCCCTGGCCGTGGTGTTTGGTGTCGCGAAACTCCCCTTCATAACGCAACCCGTTGGCATAAACCGCAACGCCTCGCCCGTCGATTTTGCCAGCCACCCAGCTGCCTTCATAGGTGCCACCATCGGCATAGGTTATGCGGCCGGTGCCGTGGGGCTTCCCGTTCGAAAACGCTCCCGTGTAGATCGATCCATCAGGAAAGGTTGCCTCACCCTGGCCAGAAATTTCACCGTTTTCCCAATTGCCGGTGTATGTATAGCCCGACGGTAGGCTGTAGGTGCCTTGCCCGTGTTGGCGACCGTTTTTGAATGTGCCCTCATAATATCCACCGTCTTCATATTGTTTCGACTGGATCGTGGCGGTTTGCGCCTGGGCCAGGCTGCTCCATAGCAGGGCCGTTGTGACCAATAGGAGATGTGAGATCTTCTTATTCATTGAAGTTTTAACCTCTTAGACAATGGCTCGGCGTCGGGGTGACTCTATTTTTATCCATCGCAGACTAGTAAACCTCACCCGTGAGGGCAATGTCTTTCCACATTTCCCATTCAATTGGGCTTTTGCTTCGGCGGATGTCTGATAGATAAGGCGGGGGTTTGACAGGATTGAGCAAGCAGATGACACAGAAATTTCGGTTAACCATGGCGCAGCTCAATGCAACTGTGGGTGATCTTGCTGGCAATGGGGCGCAAGCGCTTGAGGCTTGGACAGCGGCCAAAGTCGCGGGCGCTGATATGGTTATGTTGCCAGAGATGTTTGTCACCGGCTATCAGGTGCAAGATTTGGTGCTCAAACCTGCGTTCACCCGTGATGCGATGGCGCAAATTCAGACCTTGGCCCAATCCTGTGCTGAGGGGCCAGCCATGGGGATTGGTGGGCCGTTTCGCGATGAGAGCGGTCTTTGTAATGCCTATTATGTTCTGGCCGGTGGGCAGATCCAAACTGTGATCAAAAAGCATATTTTGCCGAATGATGACGTGTTCGATGAAAAACGCCTCTATCAATCGGCGGATATTTCAGGGCCTTACCTTGTGGGCAACCTGCGGATTGGCACGCCGATTTGCGAAGATGCGTGGCATGCAGATGTGCCGGAGGCTTTGGCCGAGTCTGGCGCGGAAGTGCTTTTTGTCCCCAATGGCTCGCCCTATGCGCGCGGCAAAATGGATGTGCGCATGGCGCATATGGTTGCGCGGGTGGTCGAAACGGGGCTGCCATTGGTCTATGTGAATATGGTTGGTGGCCAGGATGATCAGGTTTTTGATGGCGGATCATTCGTACTCAATCCCGGTGGTGCTTTGGCCCTGTCTTTGCCAATGTTTGAAAATTGCCTTGCGCATGTGGATTTTGAGCTGACCGATCAAGGCTGGCAGGCCGCGGCAGGCACCTTGGCCCATTGGCCGGATGCTTTTGAGCAAGACTACCATGCAATGGTGCTGTCCCTGCGCGATTATATGCGCAAAACAGGGTTTTCATCAGCGCTCTTGGGTCTCTCGGGTGGAATTGACTCGGCCATTGTTGCCACGATTGCCGCTGATGCGTTGGGGCCGCAAAATGTGCATTGTGTTATGTTGCCCTCGGAGTTTACTAGCCAAGCGTCGCTTCAGCATGCCGCCTCTGTGGCGCAAGCGCTGGGCGCGCCTTTGCAAACCCTGCCCATCACCGGCCCACAAGCGGCGATCACCGACAGTTTGGCGCCGATTTTTGCCGGTCGGCCTGCGGATTTAACGGAGGAGAATATCCAATCTCGTCTGCGCGGCCTGTTGCTCATGTCCCTGTCCAATAAATTCGGCCATATGCTGCTGACCACAGGCAATAAATCGGAAGTTGCGGTCGGCTATGCGACGATCTACGGCGATATGGCAGGCGGATATAATCCGATTAAGGATTTGTACAAGACGCGGGTGTTTGACATCTGCTGCTGGCGCAATGCGCATTATCGTGATTGGATGATGGGACCGGAGGGCGTGGTTATTGATCCGCGCATCATCGACAAAGCCCCCAGCGCCGAGCTGCGCGCGGATCAAAAGGACGAAGACAGCCTGCCGCCCTATCCGGTGCTTGATGGCATTTTGCAGATGTTGGTGGACGATGAGGCCTCTGTCGCCGATTGCATAGCGGCCGGTTTTGAGCGTGAAACAGTCAAGAAAATTGAGCATTTGATCTATATTAGCGAGTACAAGCGTTTCCAATCTGCGCCAGGAACGCGCCTATCGCCGCGGGCATTTTGGTTGGATCGACGCTATCCCATAGCCAACCGTTGGCGCGATCACAGCACATAGTGGCGCGCCGCCATATCTGGACATCTCCCGCGCCCTATGTGTAAAGACTGCGCAACAGGAGAACCCTATGACAACCACACGTTTTGCCCCTTCGCCTACCGGCTATCTTCACATCGGCAACCTGCGCACGGCGCTGTTTAACTATCTTATCGCGCGTCAGGCGGGCGGAGAGTTTATTCTGCGGATCGATGACACGGATCCCGAGCGCTCCAAGATTGAATATGTTGAGGCGATAAAACGCGATTTGGACTGGCTGGGCCTGCATTGGGATCGCATCGAGCATCAATCCGCCCGGTTTGACCGCTATGCAGAAGTGGCCGATCAACTGCGTGACCAAGGACTTTTTTACGAATGTTTTGAAACGCCTGTTGAATTGGATCTCAAGCGTAAAAAGCAACTGAATATGGGTAAGCCCCCGGTGTATGACCGCTCGGCACTGGCGCTTTCGGAGGCGGAGCGCACGGCGCTGCGTGCGGAACGCAAGGGCCATTGGCGTTTTAAACTCGATCAATCGCGGATTGAATGGTGTGATGGAATTCTCGGCGATCTGTCGATCGATGCCGCCTCGGTGAGCGATCCGGTGCTGATCCGCGGTGATGGGCAGGTGCTCTATACTTTGGCCTCCATATGCGATGACACGGATATGGGCGTGACCCATGTGGTGCGTGGGTCAGACCATGTGACCAATACCGCGACACAGATCCAGATGATCCGCGCCATTAGCGGTTCAGTGCCCAATTTTGCCCACCATTCTTTGTTGACTGGGCTCAAAGGGGAAGGCCTGTCTAAGCGTTTGGGGTCGTTGGCGCTGCGGGACATGCGGGCAGCAGGCGTGCAACCGATGGCGCTGTTGAGCCATTTGGCGCGTCTGGGATCGTCTGATCCGGTTGAGCTGCGTGGCTCTATGGAGGAAATCGTCGCGGGTTTTGAGCTGACGAAATTTGGCTCTGCTCCGACGAAATTTGACGAGGCTGATCTGGGGCCGCTGACGGCGAAATATTTGCAAGGGCTTGAGCTCGAGGGTGTTGCCGCAGATGTAGCGGCCATTGGCGTGCCGGCAGAAATGGCCCAGGCTTTCTGGCAAGTCACGCGCGGCAATATATCGACCCTCCATGATCTCGCCGGCTGGTGGGATTTAATCCAAAATGGCGCCGCCCCGGTGATTGATGCAGAAGATCAGGATTTTGTAGCGCAGGCCCTGTCGATGCTGCCGGCCGGCCCGTTTGAGTCCGACACTTGGGGAGCTTGGACCTCTGCGGTTAAAGAGGCCACCGGGCGCAAGGGTAAAGCTCTATTTATGCCGCTGCGCAAAGCCTTGACAGGCCTGTCACACGGCCCCGATATGGGCGCGCTTTTGCCGCTTTTGCAGAAAATTCCGCGGGACTAGAGTCTAAAAGATGGGCAGGATTGCCCATGCTTAGGCTGCCCCTTGCATGAGGGGAACCATGAAAAAAGCCAATCTAAGGGATGCGGATTAAATCCTCAGCTTAGATTGGCCCTAAATCATATTATTGTGCTTGCAAGTCAGTCGCAGCTTCACGGCCGTTGCGGCCAGTTTCAACTTCAAAGCTTACTTTTTGGTTGTCATTCAGACCGTCTAAACCCGCGCGTTGTACAGCTGTAATGTGCACAAACACATCTTCGCCTCCATTGTCCGGTGCAATAAAGCCATAGCCTTTGTCTGCGTTAAACCATTTTACGGTGCCAGTAGCCATCCCGTTTACTCCATTTTACAGTACTGCCCACGGTATTGCGGCAGGTCGGCGTCAGTCAATTCATGTCGAGGACTGTGGCCTTGTAAGCAAAACAGTTGGTCGAGATGCGGTAACGGTCGCAGCGGCCATATGGCCGTTTCGGAATTTTTTTGCAAGCCAGAAAACGTGCCAGCGGTAAAAACTCCATTAAGTCCGTGGGAAGGCCTCAAAGGAGCGTGGGGCTGCTGTCAAAACCTGCGGGCTTACCGTGCGAATTTCTTATGCTTGATCCGCGTGGGTTGCAGGGCATCGGCACCGAGGCGGCGTTTCTTGTCCTCCTCATAGTCTTCGAAATTGCCCTCAAACCATTCCACATGCGCATCGCCCTCAAAGGCCAGGATATGGGTGCAGATCCGGTCAAGGAAAAAGCGGTCGTGGGAGATGACCACAGCGCAGCCGGCAAAATCAACCAAAGCATCTTCGAGGGCCCGTAGGGTCTCCACGTCCAAATCGTTGGTCGGCTCATCGAGCAGCAAGACATTGCCCCCCGCGCGCAGCAATCGCGCCATATGCACCCGGTTTCGTTCCCCGCCCGAGAGCAGGCTGACTTTTTTCTGCTGGGTCGCGCCCTTGAAGTTAAAAGCTGAGCAATAGGCCCGCCCGTTGACTTCCACATCCCCCAGTTGCACCACGTCTAGACCATTCGCAATCGCCTCCCAAACATTGGCATTGGGATCCAAATCATCCCGAGATTGATCGACATAGGATAATTGCACCGTATCGCCATATTCAACGGTGCCTTCATCGGGCTGTTCTTGCCCGGTGAGCATTTTGAACAGGGTGGTCTTGCCCGCGCCATTGGGGCCGATTACCCCGACAATGCCGCCGGGGGGCAGTGAGAAGGAGAGATCTTCGACCAACAACTTGTCGCCCATGGCTTTTTTGAGCCCAGAGACTTCAATGACCTTGGACCCCAATCGTGGCCCATTTGGGATGATGATTTGCGCACGTCCCAGTTTTTCACGCTCGGATTGATTGGCCATATCATTATAGGCGGCAATCCGGGCTTTGGATTTGGCCTGCCGGGCCTTTTGACCCTGCCGCATCCATTCCAATTCGCGCTCCAGCGTTTTTTGTTTGGATTTATCCTCACGGGATTCTTGCGCCAAACGCTTTGCCTTTTGCTCAAGCCAAGAGGAATAATTGCCTTCATAGGGCACGCCTTGCCCCCTATCAATTTCGAGAATCCAGCCGGTAATGTCATCGAGAAAATAGCGGTCGTGCGTCACAACGAGGATTGTCCCGGTATAGTCAATCAAGTGTTTTTGCAGCCAAGCAATGGTTTCAGCGTCCAAGTGGTTGGTCGGCTCATCAAGCAGCAACATATCCGGTTGCTCGAGCAACAGCCGGCACAGGGCCACGCGGCGCGCTTCACCGCCTGAAAGATTTTCAGGCATCGCATCGTCTGGTGGGCAGCGCAGAGCCTCCATGCTCACATCAATTTGAGCATCCAAATCCCAAAGGTTATTGGCGTCAATTTCATCTTGCAGCTGCGCCATTTCATCGGCGGTTTCATCGGAGTAATTCATCGCCAGGTCATTGTAGCGATCCAGGATGTCTTTTTTGGCCTTCACACCCAGCATAACATTCTCGCGGACGGTCAGGCCTTCTTCCAGTTTCGGCTCCTGAGGCAGGTAGCCAACTTTCGCGCCCTCTGCCGCCCAGGCTTCGCCGGAAAAATCTGTATCCAAGCCGGCCATAATCTTGAGCAGGGTTGATTTCCCGGCGCCATTCACCCCAACCACGCCGATTTTCACGCCGGGGAGGAACGACAGGCGGATGTTTTCGAAACATTTTTTGCCACCGGGATAAGTTTTTGAAACGCCATCCATGTGGTATACGTATTGATATGCGGCCATGAGTGCCCCCGGGTGTTAGACTGAAAAATTCAAACCTCTGTTACAGTGGCGCGCGGGCGGGCGCAAATGTGAAATTGCGAAAACTGGCACGGCCATGGCTTGCGCAGGGGTCTATCTGCGCTAAAGGTGAGGAATGATGCGGTTTAACTTGCCAAAATCTAACGCTGGGCGGCGTGTCGGCCTTTTGGGCGGGTCGTTTGATCCGGCCCATGAAGGGCATGTGCGGATTTCTGAGCAGGCGCTGAAGCGCTTTGACCTTGATCAAGTTTGGTGGCTGGTCAGCCCGGCCAATCCACTGAAACCGCAGGGACCTGCGCCGCTTGATAAGCGGGTGGCCCATGCGAAACGCCAAATTGACCATCCGCGTATTGTCATCACCGATGTGGAAATCCAGCTGGACACAAGGTTCACCTGCGACAGCTTGCGCGCGCTGCGGGAGATCTATTCCACCACGCGGTTCACCTGGCTTATGGGGGCAGATAATCTGGCGCAGATCCATCAGTGGCGTGATTGGCAGGATATATTCCAGCTTATGCCCGTTGGCGTTTTGGCCCGACCGGGGCAGGGGCTGGCGGCGCAATGCGCACCTGCAGCGCGGCGCTTCGCCTCCGCCAGGCTTGCCGCGCGCGCTTCTAGGCTCTTGAGCCATTGCACGGCGCCCGCCTGGTGTTTCGTGGATATGCCGCAGAGTCCGGCGAGCTCCTCGGCTATTCGCAACCGTGGGGGCTGGGCTTAACGGCGCAAGAAAGCGGAGCCAAAGCCTGAGATCATCAGCAAGGCCAAACCGGCAAGCCCCCAGATGTCGGGCAGCGTACCAAAAATACCCCATCCCAATAATAATGCGCCCACCAGTTGAAAATAGACGAAGGGTGCCATGCGGGTGGCAGGTGCGCGCCCATAAGCGAGGATCAAAAACATATTGCCGAGCATGGAGGCACCGCCAGAGACGGCGAGCGTGGATGGGCTGGTGAAGAGCTGCTCCGGCCAATATATCAGCGCTATAGGCGTGCAGAGGACGGCGGCGATGAGCAATTGCGAAAACAAAAGAGCTTTGGGCTCTTCTTGGCCCGCGGCCAGACGCGACAGGGTCAGAAATACGCCATAGCTGCAGCCGGCGAAAAGGGCACAGGCCAGTCCAATGGAAAAGCCAAAGCCGGGCCTGGCAATGAGCAAAATTCCGGTGAAGCCGAGGAAAAGCAAGGCGCTGCGGGGTAGGGTCACGGCTTCTTTCAGGAAGATTGCCGCCAGAATATAGCTGATAATCGGCCCAATGAAAAAGACCGCAAAAACATCGGCCAAGTCTTCCAATGCGACCGCAAAGGTGATGGCGCTGATGCCCATCGTCAGCAGCAGCCCTCGGCCCCAGGCCACTGGGTTGCGAAAAACTGTGAAGCAGCGGCGCGGCATGAAAGGCAGGACCAAAAGTGATCCGACCGTGAACCGGGCCCAAGTAATGAAAAAAGGATGATACCCATGGGTATTCGACAGCAGTTTGCTGGCGGCATCGCCGGTTGGGATGAGCATCATCCCGATCAACATAAAGAGTATCGCGCGCCACATTTTGCCGGGTTAGCAGCCACCGGGCTTAGGTACCAGCCCCATTGAAGCAAGACCTCTGCATAACGCCATTTCAACACGAAATGAGGGAAGCGCCGGCCTGGGGCAGGCAGGCGCAGCCCGGTGTTGCCACCGGGCAAGGTGTTTTGGCTAGGCGGTTGGGTTATGCAGAGGTCTTTTGAAAATGGTCTTGCCAAAGACCCATGTGCCCCGATAGCCATTGGGGATGAAAAAAACTCTCACACGCAGAGCAGCGCTCAGCACGGCCCTTGCGGCGCTTGGCACTTCAGCCTTTGCTGTGGCACCCTTGAAGTCTTTGCGGCCCATCGCAAGGCCGGATGCATCGCCCATGCTCTTGGGTGGCGCGGCGGCCGTTATTCGCTCGTTTTCGCTCACAGGTCAGGTCAGCTGCGCGCTTATGGATCCGGAAACGGGGGTGCTTCTCGACGCCTATTCACCGGAGGCTAAATTGCCTCCGGCCAGTGTGACCAAAGCACTGACCGCCGCCTATGGTTTGCAAAAACTTGGGCGTGATTTTCAATTCGTCACGCGTTTAAGTCTGCAAGGACGGGTGACACATGGGGCGTTTGTTGGGGATGTCATTTTGACTGGATCTGCGGATCCAACTTTACATACAGATGATTTGGTCAAGTTTGCCAAGGCCCTGCAGAAAACAGGAATTCATCAGGTTAAAGGCCGGCTTTTGATTGTGGACAATGGTTTTCCCTACCTTCGTGAAATCGACAGCAGCCAATTGCCGCAAGCCAATTACAACCCGGCGATTGCCGGGGTCAATCTCAACCTCAACCGGGTGCAATTTGAATGGGCACGTCAGGCCAGTGGCGGCTATGATCTGTCCATGAGCGCGCCGGGGCGAATTTATCGGCCGCAGATCCCCTCGATTGGGATGCGTGTTGAGGAGCGGGATGCGCCGAGCTATGCCTATCAATACGCAACCGAACGCGAGGAATGGTCCGTGCAGCGCTCTGCCTTGGGCAAGGATGGGGGGCGGTGGTTACCCGCGCGCAATCCAAGACGCTATGCCGGGGAGGCTTTTCAGGGGATATGCGCTGAGATGGGTATTGAACTGCCACCTCCCACCATCGTCGTGGGGCAGCACCCGGATGCGGTGATGGCGATGGATATCGCGCAAAAGAACTCGCGCCCCTACCATGAAATCGCCAAATCGATGTTGAAATTGTCGACGAATTTGACGGCTGAGGTGATCGGCCTCACAGCCTCTGGCGCGCCAAACCTGCGCCAATCGGCAGCGGCTCTGAGCCAATTTGCGGAGGCCCACGGGATGCATGGTGCGGTTGTCGATCACTCGGGTCTGTCGGATCAATCGCGGCTCACCGCCAGCGGGATGGCCATGTTCATGGCCTGGCAGCATCGCAACGGGCTGGCCGATTTGCTCAAGCCCAAGATCTTGCGCCACAAAGGAAAGCCGATGGCGGGTGTGGATCTGCGGGTTAAAACAGGGACGTTGAATTTTGTCAGCACGCTGTCAGGATATCTCACATATGAAGGCAAGAGCCTCGGATTTGCGATTTTGACCGCTGATATGGCGCGGCGTGAAAAAGGGAAAGGCAGTGAAAATCCACGCGGGGCCAAGGGATGGGAGGCGCGATCGCGTAGCTTGCAATATGCGCTTTTGCGCGATTGGCTGGGGCACTTACGTTAGGGTGCGAAACCTCGCGCGTGCACCCGCTTCAATGGCCGCGCCATGCAGGCGGTCAACCTCTAGCTCATGGCGTATCTCCTGCAGCATGCGCAGCTCGATTTGCCCGAGTTTTCCATCCGCCGCGGCCACATCGCAGGCCATAGCATAGGCGGTTTCGTTCAAACCATCGGGCAGACGGTCCCGGATCAAGCCAAACAGTGCATCAAGCCCGTCTTCTTCGGACAAAAGATCCAAGACCATGGCGGCCACAGATTTGATGCGGTCCACATCATACTCTCCAAAGATCGGCAGGTGGTTTACGATCGCTTGAATGCTCATCAGCTCTGCTGTGCGAATATTTTCGTCACTTGCAGACACGGCAATCATGACCGCAACCAGACAATCTTGCGATGAGAGGGAAGGGGGATGAGTATTCACGAAGCGACGTCCTTTAAAGCTGTGATGGCAACTTATTGACCCGAGGCGCGTGCGGCAATAGGGAAGCGTCAGGAAACTGGAGTTAAACATGTCCAAAATGCGTGACGCTGCTACTCAATCGAAAGCCTGGCCCTTTGAAGAGGCGCGGCGGATTTTGAAACGCTTTGAAAAGAAGCGGCCGGAAAAAGGCTATGTCTTGTTTGAGACCGGCTATGGTCCCAGCGGTCTGCCGCATATTGGCACCTTTGGCGAGGTGGCGCGCACCACAATGATCATGCGCGCATTTCAAGAATTGAGCGACATCCCAACCCGGCTTGTTTGTTTTTCTGATGATCTTGACGGCATGCGCAAAGTGCCGGGCAATGTGCCAAGTCCGGAGAGGCTGACCGCGCATTTGCAGCGGCCCTTGACCTCTGTTCCAGATCCGTTTGGGGAATATGAGAGCTTCGGTCATCACAACAACGCCATGTTGCGCCGGTTTTTGGACACATTTGGCTTTGAATACGACTTCATCAGCGCCACAGAGTTTTATCAATCTGGTCAATTTGATCAGATTTTGCTGCGTGCTGTCGAAAAATATGATGACATCATGAAGGTGATGCTGGCCTCGCTTCGTGAGGAGCGGCAAAAGACCTACTCGATCTTCCTGCCCATTCATCCTGAGACCGGTCGGGTGCTTTATGTGCCGATGAAATCTGTGGATGCGAAAAATGGCACCATCACCTTTGACACCGAAGAGGGCGAAGAGATGACCCTTCCAGTGACCGGCGGCAATGTGAAGCTGCAGTGGAAACCCGATTTTGGTGCCCGCTGGGCGGCCCTTGGGGTGGATTTTGAGATGTATGGCAAGGATCACTCCACCAATACCCCCATTTATGACAAAATTTGCCGTATTCTGGGGCACCCGGCACCGGAACATTTCAGCTATGAATTGTTCCTCGACGAAAATGGGCAGAAAATTTCCAAGACCTCCGGCAATGGCGTGTCGATTGATGAGTGGTTGACCTATGCCAGCACGGAAAGCCTGTCTTACTTCATGTATCTAAAACCCAAAACCGCCAAGCGGATGCATTTTGATGTCATCCCCAAGGCGGTAGATGAGTATCACCAGCAATTGCGCGCCTATGACGGGCAAGACGACAAAGCACGTCTGAACAATCCGGTGTGGCATATTCATGGCGGCGATGTACCGGTCAGCAAAATGGTCGTGCCTTTCTCAATGCTGCTCAATCTGGCGTCTGTGTCTGGGGCGGAGGATAAAGATCAACTTTGGGGATTTATCAAACGTTATGCCCCCGAGGCCTCCGCCGAAACCCATGCGGACTTAGACGCGGCGGCGGGGTTTGCGGTCCGTTATTACAATGATTTTGTCAAACCTGCCAAAGTCTACCGCGCGCCCACGGATCTCGAACGCGAGGCTTTGATCTCGCTGCGCGACGGGCTGAAGGCTTGGGATCAAGGTTTGGATGGGGATGCGCTGCAATCTTTGGTTTTCGCCTGTGGCCGCGAGCGGTTTGACCCGATGCGCGATTGGTTCAAAGCGCTCTATGAGGTGCTTTTGGGCGCATCACAGGGGCCGCGGTTTGGTGGATTTATTGCGCTTTTGGGCATCGAAGAGAGCATAGCCCTGATCAACAAAGGCCTTGCCGGCGAGTTTACCTAACCTGCGACGAATTTGACCCCCTCCTGTTGCGTCCTATTTTTTTGGCAGTCAACAGGAGGGTGTTATGAGAAAGTTCATTCTAGCAATTGCTTTTTGGGTTGCGGCGGCACTGCCGGCCTGGGCCGAGAGCCAAGAGATTGAAACAACAATTCGTGCGCAAATTACCGCTTTTCAGGCGGATGATTTCGAACGTGCCTTTACCTACGCCAGCCCGACGATTCAGCAGATATTTCGCGCGCCAGAGGTGTTTGGGCGCATGGTCAGGCAAGGCTATCCTATGGTGTACCGCCCGTCTGAGATTGCATTTTTGGAACTCGCCACGGTTGAGGGATACTACTGGCAGAAAGTGCAAATTCGCGACGGCCAGGGTCGATATCACATCATGGCCTATCAAATGATCCAATTGGACGGAGCATGGCGCATTAATGGTGTCCAGCTTTTGCCCTCGCAAGAGACCGGCGTGTGAGCACCGTACGCTACAGCTAGGCCTTCTTAACATCGAGCTTTTACCCCTGTTTCGCAGAGCAGCACCTACCTCATGGGCTGCGGTTGCGGATCAATCAAACAAACGCATGGAGCGGCGTTTGGAAAGGGGTTTTTATGAACAAAACAATCACCGATGGGATCGTCTTTATACCACCCAAATTTGCTTTTGGATTCCATCATTGGTCGAGCCAGGACGGCACGCCCGGGAAAGATGACTATGACAATGAGCCCAACGCCGCCTTCGTGCCGGCGGATCAAGATTTTTCCGGTTGCTTGGAGCTGACCAAGACGCAAGCCGTGCAAAAGCTGCGCGCCTTCTATCAAGCACCGCTCTCTCCGGGCTGCTATCTGCGCATTCGCACGCGTGTGAAATTGGTATCGGGCGCATTTCCCACGGTGAGCATCGCCGGTTGGCCTGGGGCTGCGAGCAATGTGCATTTGACCGGGGTCAATGAAGTGGGTCCGGTCACCAGCCTCAACACTTATGGTGAGGTGGTCGAGCTCTCGGCCATTGTTGGGTCAGGCAATCGCACGGGCGTCGATCTGCATTGGGGGAAAGATGCGATTTATGGGAATTTTGGCCTCGACCTCACCGGCCCAATCGGCGGTGTTGTGCGGATTGAGGATATAATTATCGAAGACATCAGCGGCGCTTTTGTCGATCAGCTGATTGGCGCGGTCGATGTGCGCGACTATGGGGCTATTGACGATGGATTCGTAGATGATCATGACGCGTTTGAAGCGGCAGATAAGGCCGCCGCGGGTCGTTAAATTCTGGTGCTACGGGGGAACTTCCGCATCAATGGGTCTATCACGTTCCAAAACCGCGTGTGCTTTGTGGGCAATATCACCATGCCGGACTCGGCCCGTCTGACCCTACTCAAAGACTTTAATCTGCCCAGCTATATTGACGCTTTTGGCGATGGGGTCGTGGCGTTCAAAAAAGCCTATCAATCCTTGTTGAATTTCAACGATCATTACATCCTTGATATGGGCGGGCGCCGGATTGAGTTGGATGGACCTCTCGATATGCAAGCGGCGGTCGACAATAAAACTGTGTTTAATAGCCGTCGAGTGGTTCAAAATGATCAGATCCAAGCCAACGCCAATGCCGCTTGGACCCCAGATCAAGTGATGGCTCAGGCGACCTATTCAACCTCTGATCCGAAATCGCTGACCTCTGTGGCCAATATCGCCAATATTGCCGTTGGATCTTTGGTTGAAGGCACAGGCGTTGGACGGGAAATCTATGTCAAAGAGGTCAATGTCGGGAGCCAGTCCTTAACCTAATCCCAACCGCTTTATGGCGCAGCGGGCACACATCAATTTACCTTCACACGTTTCAAATATCTGCTCGATTTCTCTGGATTTCAAAAGGTCAGCGGGGCTCATTTTGATGAGATTGATTTTCAATGTACCGGCAATGCCTCGGTAGTGTTGCTGCCGCCCGATGGCGAGACCTTCCAATTCCGGGATTGCTTGATTGTAAAGCCGAAAGATCGTGGCATCACCTCCCCAGGGACGGCCTGCCAGGGGATGATGTTTGATCGCTGTCAATTCATCTCAAACGAAAGCCCGCTGAAGGTGCAAGACCGGGTATCCATTGCCTTTAACGCCAATAAAAACGACGTTAAAATCCGCGATTGCCGGGCAATGCATTTCAAGGATTTCGGCATTATGGGCGGATCGGGGTCGGTGATTACCGGCAATCACTGGTTTCATGGCGACCGAGAAACCAACGGGGTGCGCAAGGGTGGGATCGTTTTTACCACAACAAATCTCAAAACTCTGATCACTGGCAATTATGTCGATAATAACTTCATTGAATGGACCTAATGAATATTAGGCGGATCCGTCCTTCGCAAACCAATATTCCTTTGGGGGATTGACCATCACCGGCAATATTTTCACTGTCAATGATGTGGCCTCTTGGTTTAGCTTTTTGGTGATTAAACCTTATGGACCCGGCCATTTCGTGCATGGGCTGACGATGACCGGCAATGTCTTTCGTTCAATCGACGGGCCAATTGACCGGGTCGAGTCCGTGGACAGCACCTTCGCCACCCTCAACCACAGCAAGGCGCGCAATGTCGTGGTGCAAGGCAATACGTTCAATGCCATCAGTGAGCCAATCTACAATCCCTGCATTTTGGAGCATACCCAAGCTTCAGATACCTAAACCTGGACGGTTGATTTTGCGCCATCGCTACCGTTCAATGGCCGCGCGCGGACAGTCGAGGCGGTTGTTCCGGAGGCGGTTGTTCCGGTTGGAGCCATTCAATCAGGCATTGCGAATATCTATGAATTGCCGCATTCCCAGGCCGAACAAGGGGGCAGCGGCAGCCAGGTGAAACTGAACTGGTCGCGGGCCTGTCGCGGGAGTGTCAACCTCACCGCGCGCATGGACAATCCCACCTAAATCCGACGCTTTTCGCAAGTCAGGGGGCATTAGGGCGGGGAGCCTATTGCCCCTTTTTTGCGCGGGGTCATGTCTATTTGCGCCGTCGGGCGCCGCCCCTTTGACCTGCGCGTCCCCCTTTTGACCGGCCAGAGGCGTTATGGGCGTCTTCAACTGCTTTTTCGACCGCATATTGCCGGGTCAGGGGATCATCTGAGATCGTCAGCTCAACTGTCTCGAGGCGTTTGACCTCGTCGCGTAGCCGGGCGGCTTCTTCAAATTCTAAATTCTCTGCCGCTTTGCGCATATCGAGCCGCAGACCTTCGAGCACGGTTTGGATATTGCCGCCTTGTAAGGCCGGATCAATCTTCGCCGTGACCCGCGCCATATCAGTATCGCCTTTGTAAAGACCGGCCAGTACATCCTCGACATTCTTTTTCACCGTCAGAGGGGTAATTCCATGGGCGACATTATAGGCATGTTGTTTTTCGCGCCTACGGTTGGTTTCGCCAATCGCGCGTTCCATCGAGCCGGTCTTGCGATCTGCATACATGATGACCCGCCCATCGGCGTTGCGCGCGGCCCGGCCAATGGTTTGCACTAAAGAGGTTTCAGACCGCAAAAAGCCCTCCTTATCTGCATCAAGGATCGCAACCAAACCGCACTCAGGTATATCGAGCCCCTCGCGCAGAAGGTTGATGCCCAGCAGCACATCAAAGGCGCCCAACCGCAAATCGCGCAGAATCTCAATACGCTCAATCGTATCGATATCGCTGTGCATGTAACGCACCCGAATGCCCTGCTCATGCAAATATTCTGTGAGATCTTCGGCCATGCGTTTGGTCAATGTTGTGGCCAGAACCCTTTGCCCCATAGCCGTGACTTTGCGAATTTCATCCAGAAGATCATCAACCTGCGTTTCCACGGGGCGGATTTCCACCGGCGGATCCAGCAGGCCCGTGGGACGGATCACCTGCTCTGTGAACACGCCGCCTGCTTGGTCCAGCTCCCATTTGGATGGGGTGGCAGAGACAAAAACAGACTGCGGCCGCATCGCATCCCATTCTTCGAACTTGAGCGGTCGGTTGTCCATACAAGACGGCAGTCGGAACCCGTGTTCGGCAAGGGTGAATTTACGGCGGTAGTCGCCCTTATACATGGCGCCGATCTGCGGAACGCTGACATGGCTTTCATCGGCGAAGACAATCGCATTGTCTGGGATGAATTCAAACAGTGTGGGGGGTGGTTCACCCGGCGCGCGGCCCGTGAGATAGCGCGAATAATTTTCAATCCCGCTGCATACGCCTGTCGCTTCAAGCATTTCCAGATCGAAATTTGTGCGCTGTTCCAGCCGTTGCGCTTCGAGCAATTTGCCCTCGCTCACCAATTGATCAAGCCGCATACGCAGCTCTTTTTTGATCCCAATCACAGCCTGCTGCATGGTCGGGCGCGGGGTCACATAGTGGCTGTTGGCATAGATCCGCACCCGTTCAAACGTATCGGTGCGCGCCCCTGTCAGCGGGTCAAACTCAACAATGGTCTCCAGCTCTTCGCCAAAAAAGCTCAAACGCCAAGCCCGGTCGTCCAAATGCGCCGGCCAAACCTCCAAACTGTCTCCACGCACCCGAAAGGTGCCGCGTTGGAAGGCTTGGTCGTTGCGGCGATATTGTTGGGCGATGAGATCGGCAATGACTTGGCGCTGGTCATAGCAATTGCCGCTGTGTAAATCTTGAGTCATCGCCCCATAGGTTTCAACTGATCCTATGCCATAGATGCAGGAGACAGAAGCCACGATAATGACGTCATCACGCTCCAGCAAAGCGCGGGTCGCAGAGTGACGCATCCGGTCAATCTGCTCGTTGATCTGACTTTCCTTCTCAATATAGGTGTCCGAGCGGGCCACATAGGCTTCTGGTTGGTAATAGTCGTAATAGCTGACGAAATATTCCACGGCATTATCGGGGAAAAACCCTTTGAACTCGCCATAAAGCTGGGCTGCGAGGGTTTTGTTTGGCGCAAGAATAATCGCTGGGCGCTGGGTGTCTTGTATGATCCGCGCCATGGTGAAGGTCTTGCCCGTGCCCGTGGCCCCGAGCAAAACTTGATTGGCCTCTCCCGCGGTGATCCCCTCCACCAGCTCTTTTATGGCGGTGGGTTGGTCGCCTGCTGCGGTGAACTCGGTTTCAAGTCGAAAGGCCTTGCCCCCTTCCATCTTTTCCCGGTCGCGCACATTTGGAGCGGGGTTTTGCAATACGGGCATTTGTTCGGGCGAATTATTGTGCATATTTGATTCCTTGTGCCTCCTAGAGTTGGCCTTCTGGGGGGCAGAAACAAGGGGACGGGGCGGCAAAGTTCGATTCAATCCCTCGCTGTGATCATTTTTTCCCGCTGGGGATGAAAATTGCTTCCGTCGTGCGCCGCGAACGTGTCATGACTGGTCAAGGAGGCGCCAGCGCAGGGAAGGGCAGGATATGACGGCAGCTGCAAAAGTTGTGATCGTGGGATCTGGAATCATCGGCGCCAGCACGGCTTTGGCCTGCCAAGATCTCGGTGCTGAGGTCATTGTTGTGGATCAGGGGCCTTTGGGCGGCGTGGCCAGTGCCAATTCTTTTGGCTGGATCAATGCCAGTTTTGCCGAAACCCAAGCCTATTTCGATCTGCGCAACGCGGCCCTAGAGAGCTTCCGAACCCTGGGGCAGAGGTTAGAATTACAGGCCCATGTCAGCTGGCCAGGCACGCTGTGGTGGGAAGATGCGGGGCAAGATTTTGAGGCGCAATTTGCCAGTCTGACCGCGCGGGGCTATGGGGCCCGGCGGCTCGATCACGATGAGATCGCGGCGCTTGAGCCCAATCTGCGTGAGTGTCCAGCCCATGCGCTGTTCACGCCCATGGAAGGGGCCGCACAGGCTCAATCTGTGGCGCAGTCCCTCCTGACGCATGTGGCGCAGCGCGGCGGGAGGCTTTGCCCCGACCAGGCCGTCAAAGCTGTGCACCTCAGTTCTGGCGGTGACCATATTGTGCAGACATCAGCTGGAGATTTGCCCTGTGATTTTGTGATTTTGGCTACAGGCGCCGCGGCCTGCCGCGGTCTGGCGGGTGTCGAATGGAGTTTGCCCATGGCCAATAAACGCGGCATGATCTTGCAAACCCGGCCGGTGCAGACGCGCATCCATCATATTCTTATGACGCCTGATGTGCATTTTAGACAAAATCCCGATGGCAGTCTTGTGGCAGGGGAAATATTCAGCGGTGACTTGGATCCATCTGAGGATGCGCCCGCACTTGCGGACACTGTGATCGCGCGAATTTGCCAGAAATTGCGTGGGCAGCCGGATGTTCAGCTGGCAGAAGTGAAGCTGGGGGAGCGCCCCGTGCCCTTGGATGGCTTGCCTGTTGTGGGCGCGGTCCCCGGCGCCCCGGGGGTTTTTCTAGCTGTTATGCACAGCGGCGTGACCCTCGGTCCTTTGATAGGTCAGTTGCTGGCGCAGGAAATTTTGCAAGGCAGCCTGAGCCCCTTACTGTCAAGTTTTCGCGCCTCGAGATTTGCAGAAGCTTGAGCACTACCCCAGCGCGTAGAGCCAGACGCTTGCGGTGAAAATCGTGAGACCGGTGCTGATCAAGACGGCGGAAGCTGCGACCCGCTGTGCGCGCCCGTACATTTGCGCGAAAATATAGGCATTGACCCCCGGCGCCATGGCCGCTGTCAGCACCGCACTGCGAAAATCACTGGTGGAGAGATCGACATAGCTTCCCGTGATCCAAACCAAGGCAGGATGAACCACAAGCGAAATCGCGCAGATATATAAGATCACCCGGATATCGCCCTCTGGCCGGTAGCGCATCAAAACACCGCCCAAGCCAAACAGGGCTACCGGCAGAGCCCCTCGGGCCAAAAGATCAACGCCATCGGTGACGATTTCTGGTAAAATAAAGCCTGATAAGTTGATTGCAAACCCAAGGCTCAAGGCAATCACCAACGCATTTTTAAATACTGATTTTATTATCTTACGCAGAAGCGCCATGCCGCTCAGGCCGCGTCTGCGCACCAGCTCCATCACTGTTATGCCGAGCGCATAGCCGATCGGTGCATGGACCGCGATGATGGCAAAATTGGCCGTCAAGGCGTCCGTCCCATAGGCACGCTCTGTGATGGGCAGACCCAAGAGCACTGTGTTTGAGAACAGACAGCAAAAGCCAATGGCGACACTGTCTTCCCAACTGCGTTTAAACAAGATGCGCGCGCCAAACAGGCCCAAGCCAAATCCGGCTATCGCGCCAATGTAAAAACTGCCGAGCAGCCCTGGCTGGAAGGTTTGCCCCAGGTCCAAAGTTGAAATGGCGCGAAACAGCAGGCAAGGAATGGCAAAATTTTGGGTAAAGGCCATCAGAGCCCCAACCCCTTCGTCGGAGAACCACTTGCGCCAGACGGCCAGATATCCAAAGCCAACAACGAAGAACACCGGCAGGATCACTTGGAGCAGGATGCTCATATCAGAGGACTTCTGTCATCATATCGAAGGCCGGCACCACGCCATTGGGCAATTCGGTTTGCAATGTGGCGTAGTCTAAATCCACATGCATGTTGGTTAATATGGCGCGTTTTGGCTGCACATGCGCAATCCACTGCAAGGTTTTTTCCAAATGGGTGTGAGAGGGGTGGGGATCATAGCGCAGCGCATCGACAATCCAAAGGTCGAGGCCTTGCAAATGCGACCAGGCATTTTCGGAGATGTCGGAGACATCGGGCAAATACACCATATGGCCGATGCGAAATCCCAGAGCGGTGATTGTGCCATGGGCCACTTCAAAGGGGGTGAAGTCTAGCGCGCCACCGGCACCGGTGATGGTGAAGGGGCCGCTTATGTCATTCATCTCCAAGATGGGCGGATAGCTTGAGCCTTCGGGCGTTTCAAAGGCATAGGAGAACCGCGACAAGAGATCGGATCTGGTCGGCCCATCCGCCCAAACCGGCAGGCGTCGGCGCATGTTGATCACGATCATCCGCAGATCGTCCAGCCCGTGCACGTGATCTGCATGGGCATGAGTGTAAACCACTGCGTCTAATGTGCCCACCTGCGCGGTTAACAATTGCGTCCGCAAATCGGGCGAGCTGTCGATCAGAACGCGCGTTGTGCCTTCTGGTCCGCATTGCTCAACCAATATGGAGCAGCGTTGCCGGCGATTTTTGGGATTGTTTGGATCACAAGCCCCCCAATTACCACCCAAACGCGGCACGCCGCCGGAGGAACCGCAGCCCAATATAGTGACCCGGCGCGTCATGCAGCTTTCCAAAAGAGGCGCTCGAAATTGGCCTCTGTTTGGGCGGCAAATTCCGACAAAGAGAGACCAAAGACATCCGCACCAACCTGCGCGGTGAAGGCGGTATAGGCTGGCTCATTGCGCTTGCCGCGAAAGGGCGGCGGGGCGAGATAGGGGGCGTCAGTTTCCACCAAAATCCTGTCCATAGGAGCCGATGCGAAGATGTCGCGCACCTCTTGCGATTTTGGGAATGTGGCGATGCCGGACATGGACAGATAAAAGCCCAAATCCAAAGCCGCGCGCCCAAGCTTGGGTGATGAGCTGAAACAATGCATGACGCAGTTAAAGGGTGCGTTGCGATATTCGGACCCTAAAATGTCAGCCATATCGTCATCTGCGGCGCGCGCATGGATAATAAGAGGCAGGTTACTTTTTTGAGCGGCCTCAATATGAACGCGCAGGGATTGCTTTTGGATTTCGGCACTCTCGGCGGTGTAGTGGTAATCCAATCCGGTTTCGCCGATGGCGACAAACTTCGGATGCGCCGCCAGAGCGAGCAACTCTTCGACCTTTGCCAATGGCTCTTTGTCGGCATTCATCGGATGGGTGCCGGCCGCATGAAAGACCGGCGCATGAGTTTCAGCAATGGCGCGCACTTGGGGCTCTTGGCGCAGGCGTGTGCAAATGGTCACCATACGGTGCACGCCGGCCTCGGCCGCCCGTGCGATGATCTGGTCCAGCTCGCCCTCAAAATCTGGAAAATCAAGATGGCAATGGCTGTCGGTCAGTTTTGGCGCCTCGATCACGAAAGACCTTTCTCGCGCAAAATTTTAGACGCGGTTTCTTCTATCTTTAATCCCATATCTAAGATCAGCGAACTGGGGTCAAGGTTCGCTGTTTTGCCTTGCCTGGCTCTTTGGCTGAGCTCAAGCTGGGCATCTGCCCAAATTCGGGCGGCCGCGGGTCCGGGGCAGAGACGCGCGAAGACCTCCGCCTCACCGCGCGCCGCTTCTTGACCGGGCGCGCTAACCCCAGCGCGGGCTAGCCGGGCGAGGAATAGATCCAGCAGATCGAGAAGTTGTTCCAGTTTTCCATCAGTGGCGCGGCCTGTAGAATTGGCCAATTTCAGCAGAGCGTTGCGATCCAGCTGTGGCAAGCCATGGCAGAGGCTCACAATCGCTCCATAGGTGTCGGTGCCATGGGTGAGTGACAGCTCTGCAGCCTGCCCTACCGAACCTGCCGCCAGGGCAGTTAGGCCCGGATCAAACGCCTGTTCTGGCAAGGCTTGCGCGTAGGCGCGCTGCAAATCCTCTGGCGACAGAGGCGCGCAGGCCAGGGTGCGGCAGCGCGAACGAATGGTGGGCAAAATCCGGCTTGGTTGATGTGTCACCAGCAACAAAACCGCATCTTGCGGCGGCTCTTCCAGAACTTTGAGCAACGCATTGGCCGCATTTGCATTCATCTCATCAATGCAGTCGACCATCACCACCCGCCGACCATTGCCCCCGGCCGAGAGGCTGAAGAACCGGCGCAATTCGCGCACGGTGTCGACGGGGATCACTGTCTTCAGCTTGCCGGTTTTTTCATCCACGGGCCGGCGCAAGATACATAGGCCCGGCTCCGATCCCGCCCGGATACGGCGCGCCACCGGAAGATCTGCGGGCACGAATAGGCTTGTCGCTGGCGGCGACGCGCCAAAGAGGCTGTCTCCGGCGGGCTCGGCGGCAAGCAAAAAACGTGCGATATGATAGGCAAGGCTAGCTTTGCCAATCCCTTTGGGACCGGTCAGCATCCAAGCATGATGCATCCGGTCACTGTTGAAGGCCTCCAAGACCTGTGCGCAAGCGGCATCATGGCCGAATAAAAGTTCGGTTTCACAGGGGTGAGGCAGGCCGGCAATGCGATCGGCTTGTGGCAGATCACTCATGACGTAGCCAGTGCCAATACATCAGTAAAAATCGCCTCCGGGCTGCGATTTCCATCGATAATGCGACACCGTTGCGGATATTGCGCCGCAAGTGCCAGAAAACCCGCCCGCAGTTGTTGTTGGAACGGCAGGCCGAAATCCTCAAAGCGATCCTCGCCTGAGTTGCGCGCCAATCCGCGGGCGAGGGCAATTTCAGGGTCGACATCAATGATGAGTGTCAGATCTGGCTCACGGCGAATCATAGCGCTGTGCAGCTGATCGACCTTGCCGCGCAGATCGCCGCGGGTTGCGCCCTGATAGACACGGGTGCTGTCGGCAAAGCGATCACAGATGACCATCTTGCCCGCGGATAGGGCTGGGGTGATGGTGCGCTCAAGGTGATCGCGCCTTGCAGCGGTGAACAATAGAAGCTCTGTCTCAACACTCCATTTGTCGGTGGCGCCGGTCAACAAGAGCTGGCGTATGGCTTCCGCCCCCGGGCTGCCCCCCGGTTCACGGGTGAGCACAACCTCTTGGCCTGCAGTGGTTAGATGGGCAGCCAGACGTTTGGCTTGGGTGGATTTCCCGCAGCCGTCTATGCCCTCAAAGGATAAAAACTTTGCGTCAGTCATCTATGTGCCGGACAGGCCCCCATTTACTTTACGCAATAGCACGAGTGCCGCTGTGCGCAAGCGCGGTAAAAACCCGCCACGCGTGACGCTCTGTGCTGCGACTAGTGGCAGGCGGGTCTCGGGCAGGCCTGGCACAGAAATGACAAGTTCGGCGACCTGATCCCCCTTGGCAATAGGGGCCTGTAGCGGCCCGTCATAAACAACTTTCGAGGTGATTTCCTGCCCGCCCGTGACAGGGATCAGGATCTTCGGGGCACCATCAAGCGATAGGCCGACCTTCCGGCTGCTGCCCATCCAAACTGCGGCTTGGGCCAAAGCCTCCCCCGGCTGGCTTAGGGTTTTCGAGGTGAACTGCCGAAAGGCCCAGGTGACGATGCGCTCGGCCTCTTCGGCCCGCTCCTGCTGGCTTTGCAAACCGGTTAAAACGAAAATGACTCGCCGATCGCCCTGTTGCGCGGATCCAACCAAACCATAACCGGCCTCCGCCGTGTGCCCGGTCTTTAGCCCATCTGCGCCGATGCCCAGAGTCAACAAAGGATTGCGGTTGCGCGTGTTGCTGGGTGCGCGGCCATCGAATCCAAATTCTGTTTCTGAGAACATCGTATATTGCTCGGGAAATTCGGTGATCAAATGCTGCGTCAGACTGGCCAGATCCTTCATCGACATTCGGTGGTTGATGTCGGGCCAGCCGTTGGAGTTGGCAAAGACTGAATTTTCCATTCCGAGATCCTTGGCGCGATCGGTCATCATTGCGGCAAAGCCCGCTTCGGTGCCATCCAAAGACAGGGCTTCGGCAATGACAACGCAGGCATCATTGCCCGATAATACGATAATGCCGCGAATGAGATCCTCGACGGTGACCCGATCGGTCGTGTCCAAAAACATGGTGGATCCGCCATAGCTCATGGCATGGGCGGAGACCGGCAAACGCTCATCCCAACGCAGGCGTCTATCACGGAGCGCTTCGAAGGCTAAAAAGAGAGTCATCAATTTTGACATTGAGGCGGGAGGAAGGGCCACGTCCGCCTGCTTGGCCAGCAGCACGGTGCCGCTCTCATGATCCAGCACATAGGCCGCTTTCGCTTTGGTTTCAAACGCCAAGGCCGCCCCACCGATCCAGGTGCAAAAAAAGGCCAAAATCAAGATTGGTCCGGAACGTATGGGCATGATCCCCTCCTTGCTATGTTCGCGCGTGGCACTGATGGGCCCAAGCTGCCGAAAAATCTTTGGCCGAACCGTCAAGACCAGTCGCCCAAAAACCGCGCCCGGTTTGATCGAAAGGCCTGCGATGTCACGGGTCAACCTAACCCAATCGCGGCACAAGTGGAAAGCCCAGTGTTGCGGGTCATCGTACAAAGGCGATTTCTTGCGTCTCTTGAGCATTCTTGCTCTTGCTGAATCAATTTCCCGCGATTATGAAAGCTTCTGTCGGAGGAGTGGCAGAGTGGTCGAATGCACCGGTCTTGAAAACCGACGAGGGTGAAAGTCCTCCCAGGGTTCGAATCCCTGTTCCTCCGCCACCACCGCCTTACTAGCAGTGGCATATCCTCGATAAGCATCAGTTATAACTCAGTTCTTCTGGCCCGGCGCTTGTAATGCCGCACGTGAGTACTGACCAAATTGCTGACCAAAACTATCCCATATACCTTCGTCCGTGGTGGCTATTTCTACTTCTCCCGCCGTGTTCCTGCTGACCTACGAGGCCATTATTCTTACCATCGCATTGTCCAAGGGCTGCATACAACGTCCCCTCAGAAAGCTAAGGTGCAAGCCAGTATTACGGCTGCCAAGCTAGAGGCGTACTGGAGCCAGATGCGATTGGCGAAGTCTGACGTGATTGGTATGTCGTTGGTTAGGGACTCTTCCAGAAGCAGCCAAGAAGTAGCCTCGAACCAGCCTCAAACCAACTGTCCGTCACTTTTAGATGCCTTGGAAGTTTACCTTAAGCAGAAGGGTAAAGGTCGCCCTAAAACCTTCCGTGTGGCTGCAAGGCGGACCTGTAACTATTTGATTGGCCTCTGTGGGAATAAGCCATTGTCAGGTTACACACGCCAAGATGCTCTACAGTTCAGGGATTGGCTTGTTGCTCGTGGACTTACAGGCTCCAGCATTACCCGTAACTTCTCATATCTTAAGGCCGTCATAAACTTTGCTCTGTCAGAGTATGCCTTGGATATTCGTAACCCCTTTGTTGGTATCTATCACGATCGCAGTGCTGGGGTCTTAGTTCGTAAGCCAATACCGATGGAAGCCATTAAAAACGTACAATCTGAGTGTCATGCAATCGATGATGATATGAGGTGGCTGATAGCTTTGATCTCTGACACGGGAATGCGTTTGGCTGAAGGGGCAGGGCTACTTAAGGAGGATTTTGTAGGGCTTGATACGGATCTACCATATGTCCGTGTTACCAAACATCCTTGGCGTAACCTGAAGACATCAAGCAGTGAACGGCACATACCTCTGGTTGGTGAAGCTCTTTGGGCTGCTAAACGCATCGTAGAGGCAGATAATGGATCAGACTTCGCTTTCTCAAGGTATAACAGAGCATCACCCACCTCAGCTAATTCTGCCAGTGCGGCTTTAAACAAATGGCTCAAGCAGTATGTACCAGCAGGATGTACGATGCATAGCTTCAGACACTCAATGAGAGACAGATTAAGGACGGTCCAATGTCCTGCAGATATCACTGACCAAATCGGTGGATGGACAACTGATGGTGTAGGCCAAGGATACGGATCAGGCTATCCACTGAGTGTTCTGCAAGAATGGTTAGAGAAGGCCAAATAGCAATTTGGTCAGTACTCACGTGCGGCATTACAAGCGCCGGGCCAGAAGAACTGAGTTATAACTGATGCTTATCGAGGATATGCCACTGCTAGTAAGGCGGTGGTGGCGGAGGAACAGGGTGTTCACTTCCTGTAGCATCCACCAACAATCAGCTAACTCTATGTAATTAATGGATACAGCATACCTCAGTTCACTGCAATAAGGCGCATATTGGTCTGTAATCTGGTCAGTAATGCAGCCCCCCCCTGCATGTGCCACCCTACCCCCTAGGGATACCGTATATAGCTCTGACCTGCGATTAGGTTTTGGGTATCGTCAACCAGCAGCATCAGCCTGTTTCAGTGATACTTGACGGTTTTATCTGTGCAGTAGGGTGCGGGCTGTATGTATGCCCCTGCTACTTCGTGGGGGGCTTATGCATGATGCCTGCTGTTGTTCCCAATTATCCCAGAATATCGTTATTGTAGCATCAGAGGGCCTAGCATGGGCCACAGGGGGTGTACGGGGTAAGTATATATGACCTCTGCCAGTGATCAGCCCTGTGAGTTTGTAAACCATTATTGGTTCAGTTTCGGGTTAGATGACCGTTATGAGAAGTCCTTATTGTGACAGGTTCCTATATAGCTCTATAGCACCTTGTCACATTAACGGTATCACTCACCCGAAACTTCAGGCTCTGGCCCATAGAGATACTCCAGCTTCAAATCTGTAATAGCACCTTCACCCCAGCCTGCTGTTAGATGAGATAGAACCTCTTCCTCAGTCCACGGGGTGTAGAGGCTAGCAGTGGGGCTGCCTGAGTAATCCTTCGGGAGGTAAAGGTGACGGTGGGTGCTGGTGCGGTTAGGTTATTTTTTGACACCAGAATTGATACATTCCGATAAATACCCCTGGATTACCCTCTTCATATGCGTGCCATTTATCCAAGTTGTAAGGATCGCTTGCGCCAGTATTGGTTAGCTTGAAGTGCGAAACTATTTTGTCTGCTTCAAACCCACAGAACTTTAGTCCTAACTCAGTCAGGCAGTTTTGAATTTGAGGTATGGTAAACCTGTGCTCTTGAACATGAAACAACAAATCTTTCAGAGCGCTCAAGCTATAAAAGTCTGAAGAATTTAATATTTTCTTGTGATGTTTTTGGTCTGACGTCATCACCGTTGTTCTGAATGACTTCATTGCAGCATCGCTTGATCCAATACCTGCCTTACTGATTTCTTGCCTCATTTCTACAATATGCTGTCTGGCCATTTCACTATACAGTCCAATGTTCATCAGGCCACCTGGTTTGAGACAGTCCGTTAGTACCCTCCAGCCTGCTAAAGGGTCATCCATGTGATGTAGAACACCGGCACTTTCCACTATATCAAATTGTCTGCCAAGCTTGCCCAAGTCCAGGATATCTGCCTGCATATAATCTATATTTTGGATGCCTAACTCTTCAGTTTTACGCCTGGCATAGCTCAGACTGGATAAGCTTAGATCAATAGCTATAACTTTGGAGCCTTTGAACCTTGCCGCAGTACCTATGGAATGTTGGCCTGTGCCGCATCCCGCAATTAAGATGTTAGGTGCTTCAACCTCTTTAATGGCATCATCGAAAAGATTCAGCTTAATCTCTTCTACTACCTTGGAAATAGGCGCTGGTTGTAATCGCAATCCTAAATTCACCCATCTAGGATAAGGGCTTACTTCGTATTGATTCCTAACCTTTGAAGATACCTCGTCAGTGATCGCCTCTAGTACAGGTAAGATAGATTTCAGCTTAGCTTCTTGGTTTGGCTCTACAACCAGCCTTGTGAAGACGTCTTCAATTTCATTGGTAATGCGCAACGAGCCAGACCATTCATACTGATTAAGAGGTCTATAAGAGGCCAGGCATAATATGGACTGTGGGCTTGGTTGGTCGCCATTATTCAGTGTCTGTTTTGTTGCTGACTCTAGGGCTGTAAGAGCTTTATCCTCATGCTCACTTTGGTTGTAAATATACTCGTTGGTAAAGCACTGCAGCGCTAAAGCAGATTGAAACTTTAACTCTTCAGTCGAGCCTGTAAGATCCGAGATGGATAACAGCAGGCTAGCTCTAAGCTTTCTTAATAGGTACTCCAGTTCTAAATCAGATAGCGGGCAGACACTCATAAGCTTAAGCAATAGTGGTAGTTCAGATAAGTCTGTAATGACCTCTGGCAGTTTTGGCTCTGGCTCAGCCATAGAGAAAGTTTGCAGGTGTCGCTTCAACTTTGGCTCAAACTTCAAAAGACTGATAGCGGCACGAGCAATATCCCCAGGCCTAACAAATGATTTTTTATCAAGCAGCGATGTGATGGTCTTTTGCAGACCAGCATTTGGCTTATTAAAAGCTATCCCTTTGAGCGCAATGCCCATGTTGTTGTAGGCGGCAGCGTAATCAGGCTTGATGGCTAAGGCTTTGTTGTAAGCCTCTATCGCCTCTTCCAGCTTACCTTGTTCTTTGAGAGCATTGCCCATGTTGTTGTAGGCATCAGCATAATCAGGCTTGATGGCTAAGGCTTTGTTGTAAGCCTCTATCGCCTCTTCCAGCTTACCTTGCTCTTTGAGAGTAACGCCCATGTTGTAGTAGGCGTCAGCGTAATCAGGCTTGATGGCTAAGGCTTTGTTGTAAGCCTCTATCGCCTCTTCCAGCTTACCTTGTTCTTTGAGAGCATTGCCCATGTTGTTGTAGGCATCAGCATAATCAGGCTTGATGGCTAAGGCTTTGTTGTAAGCCTCTATCGCCTCTTCCAGCTTACCTTGCTCTTTGAGAGTAACGCCCATGTTGTAGTAGGCTTCAGCGTTATCAGGCTTGATGGCTAAGGCTTTGTTGTAAGCCTCTATCGCCTCTTCCAGCTTACCTTGCTCTTTGAGAGTAACGCCCATGTTGTTGTAGGCATCAGCATAATCAGGCTTGATGGCTAAGGCTTTGTTGTAAGCCTCTATCGCCTCTTCCAGCTTACCTTGCTCTTTGAGAGTAACGCCCATGTTGTTGTAGGCATCAGCATAATCAGGCTTGATGGCTAAGGCTTTGTTGTAAGCCTCTATCGCCTCTTCCAGCTTACCTTGTTCTTTGAGAGCATTGCCCATGTTGTAGTAGGCTTCAGCGTTATCAGGCTTGATGGCTAGCACCCTCTTAAATGCAAAAATTGCTTGATCTAACTGTCCAATTTGAGCTGCTGATGCACCCATTAAATTCCAAACAGCATAAGCTTCGGGGTATTGCTTAGTGAGGTCTTTTGCCTTTTCAACAACGAGAGACAGCTGTCGTTTGTTATAGAGAGCCATCAATGATTGCAGTTCAGCCTTTGGAGCATCTTGAACTTTGGATGCTTTACCAACAAACTTACCAGCTAACCCCTTCAGCCCATCTCTGGCTCTCTTGTTCTTGGGGAACTTAGCCAGAATGTCATGATAGATAAGCTCAGCATTCTCAGGAGAGCCTTCTTTTGCTTTCGTCTTCGCCAGCTTGAGAGCTTGATCCAATTTGAGAGTATTTAAGATATTTGGCTGCTTAGGCTGTGGCTCTGAAGCTAACTTACTGGCTACTATAGGCTCTTGGCCAGCTTCATTCAACCGTTGCTCCAGCTTATCAAAGCCATCGCCTTTAGCGCCCTTGCTCTTGGCTTGATCCAGCACAGCTTTTGCATCAGCTAACTTTTCTAGCTTAATCAAAGCATCAATGTAGCTGAGCCAGAACTGTGCTGTGGCAGGATTAGCTTCCAGCGCCGTCTTGAAGAACGGCAGAGCTTCCTGAACCTTACCAACGCCTACAGCCAGTACGCCCATGTTATGATTGGCATCAGGATGTTTGGGCTGAGCTTTTAGAATGGCGGTTTAAAGACGATCCGCCTCTTGAACCTGCCCTGCTTTATGAGCCTCGACACCCTGCTGTAGAGCTTGGTCAATTGTTAGTTCTGCCACTTCTATTCCAGCCTATTGTTAATCTCAATCTGAGATCATCACTTATTGGTACTTCTTCGTTTCCATGTTTAGGTTCTCTGACCAAGTTTGGAAAGAGATGCAAATGGGCGAAGTAATGACACTCCTGACGTCTGCCTCCGGGCATTCCCTTGTTAAAAGCTTCAGTGGCCCAGATGTAATTCAACAGCCCTTTTCTACTGGCAAATTGTTCAATGTGTCTGAAGAGCCAGTATCAGATCTACAAAGCCTGTCTGCACTGCTACTCAGACTTGAGGATGATGCCACAAATACGGTTATCAGAGGGTCACTGGTGGACGGCCAAAGCAGCCCAGTGCCTCGCAACAGGCAAACCTTCATCGCAACACCTCGCCAATGGTGCATGATCGACATTGATAGCCTTGCTTGGGATGGTGATCTTTCTGATCAGCAGGCAATGGTGAGATATGCAATCCAACAACTTCCTGCTGAGTTCCAATCTGCAGACTGTTGGTATCATTTGTCATCCAGCATGGGCATCAAGGCTGGTATCAGGCTGCATCTATGGTTCTGGCTAGACAGATCATGCTCAGATGATGAGATGAAGGCATGGCTCTCTGGCTGCCCTGTCGATCTGCGGCTGTTCAACCCCATCCAAATTCATCTGACTGCTAACCCCCTATTTAGTGATGGTGCTGTTGATCCTTATCCAAACCGGTCTGGCTTGTTTGAAGCTAGTACTGGAGTATCAACCGTAACAGTTCCATCTGACTTAGCCTCCAGGAGTGCTGTCGCTTCAAAATCCTCAAAGCAACGAACACGTGGTAAATCAGGACTGCTTGATCCATCAGATATAGAGCGTGATCCAGTTACAGATCTTGCCATTGATGGCAGGGAGCAATTGATGTTCTTGCTATCTAACCAGGTCATGCAGGAGTTGGTCACCGCAGAACACACTCCCAGCGAAGAAGAGGTGACCACTGCCCTTTGGAACCGTTTCTGTGAGGAAGCAGATATTAGCGTGGTGTCTGCCCGTGGCGCTTGGACGATTGCTGATGCTGCTTCAAAGGCCAGAGCAAGACTGCAGGAACTTGATAGCGGTACGTATGACTTTGTATCTCGCTCAGACAGAACGATACTTGTTGCAGGTTCTGGTAAGGTGGAACGCCCAAAGCTTGTGGGAGCCGTGGAAGCACAATCAAAACTTAAGGCCATTCTAGGCGGCTTCTTCGAAGACTTGGCTGAGGGCGCTAATCCACGGGCAGCTATTCGCCTGACGATGGGAACAGGTAAAACCAAACAAACAATAAGCCACTTGAAGTCTTATCTGTCTGATAAATTCCAACAGTCCATAGAAGTCTATGTGCCAAGACATGACCTGGCTGACGAATGGGAACAAAGCCTAGAAGGCATCAATGCCAAGGTCATTCACGTTTATCCCCGTACTGGTGGTAAATGGGCCGAAGAACAGAACTCATATCCACACCCTATTATGTGTCAGCGGGCAGAGTATGTCAGGGATTTGGAGGAAAAGGGTCACAGCATCTATGGTAATGCCTGTCTAAGCCGTACCTCAGGAGAGCAATGCAGCTTCTTTGGCAATTGCAGCTATTTGGATCAATTCAGGCAATCAGGTGATAATCTGGGCGTTGAGAATACCATCCGTATTTACACTCATGCGTCCTTGTTTCTGAGCAGGAACGAGTTTGAAAGGCAGATAGACTCCAATCTGATAATAATAGATGAAGCGTTTATGTCGTCGGCCGTTAGCAATATGCCCTCCGTTCCAGTGGGTGACGTAACTCAGCATATTCGTTTTGATGGAAATGCTCAGCTAGGCTTTGATCTGGTGGAGTGCCTAACCAAACATCAAGGTGATCTATCCTACCTACGGGACAAAGACATAGGAGCGTTTGAGTTCAACGCTGTATCAATTGAAGGGCTAAACCCAGCTACTGCCTTCACCGCTGATACTACGCAAAGTCGCAATGTCAGATCAGCCAAGCAATATAAGGCCCTGACCAAATTACTTGAGATCGCAGCACGGGAGATTGAGGATCAGGGTAGAGACAGCTTCAGTCAGTTGGTTCACGACAATCGAAAAATCCGCAACAACAACCGTAAGAACGATATTGTGATCTGTGAGCATAGGCCCATTCGAGTGACACGGTCTGCGCCAGTGCTTTACTTAGATGCTACGGCTGACCCCATAATCACTGAAGCGTATCTACCAGCCCTGCAATATCATCGGATTGATGTTCGTCAATTAGCTGTGGTGAGTCAGGTGCATAATCGCACTGGTAGTAAACACTTCTGGAACAGCAAGATTGGGCCAGAACAAGAGAACCTGTCAGAACCAACCTATGATGCTCGCCATAACGACTTAGCCAGCTTGATCACAATCGTAAATGAATGGGTGAAGGCCGGAGAGAGTCCTCTAGTGGTGGGTAACAAAGATTTATGTGAGTTCCTGCGAGATCACCCTAAGCTTGATACAGGTGTGGCGGTGGCACACTTCATGTCTTTGCGGGGCTCTAATGCTTATGAGGACCGATCTGTTGTATTTATTACAGGCCGCAACCAGCCACCAATCGATGAGATAGAACAACAAGCGAGAGCCATCTTTGGTAACTCAGGCAATCCACTGAGCTATGACGATAAAGAAAACCTACCTTTAGATCAGGTTGATTATTGGCTGTCTGCACGTAGCCCTCATGCTTCAGCAGCTATGACAGTTCCATCATTTAGTGATCCCCGCATTGAAGCAGTTCAAAAGCAAATCAGGGAAGCTGAGACTGTACAGGCAATAGCCCGATTGAGGTTGGTTTGGGCTGATTATCAGAAGCGAGTATTCTTGCTATCGAACCTACCTGTCGAGATGCCAGTAGATCACCTGATTGAGTTTAACGACTTGATGCCTGACAGGCTGGAAATGGAACTGATCAGAAAGGGTGATCTTCCGCTGACACCACTAGGCTTGGAAAAGATGCGGCCTGATTTGGGCTATGCTGGGGCCAGTTCCAGAAAGCTTTTCCAATCGGATCGTTCAAAAGCTTCTGATCCTAAGCGGCTATTAACTCAACTGCCTACACTCGTCAGAACAGCCACCCAGATAGCCACCTTTGACGCTAAGGTAAAACGCAAGACCCCCCACCGTCACCTTTACCTCCCGAAGGATTACTCAGGCAGCCCCACTGCTAGCCTCTACACCCCGTGGACTGAGGAAGAGGTTCTATCTCATCTAACAGCAGGCTGGGGTGAAGGTGCTATTACAGATTTGAAGCTGGAGTATCTCTATGGGCCAGAGCCTGAAGTTTCGGGTGAGTGATACCGTTAATGTGACAAGGTGCTATAGAGCTATATAGGAACCTGTCACAATAAGGACTTCTCATAACGGTCATCTAACCCGAAACTGAACCAATAATGGTTTTACAAACTCACAGGGCTGATCACTGGCAGAGGTCATATATACTTACCCCGTACACCCCCTGTGGCCCATGCTAGGCCCTCTGATGCTACAATAACGATATTCTGGGATAATTGGGAACAACAGCAGGCATCATGCATAAGCCCCCCACGAAGTAGCAGGGGCATACATACAGCCCGCACCCTACTGCACAGATAAAACCGTCAAGTATCACTGAAACAGGCTGATGCTGCTGGTTGACGATACCCAAAACCTAATCGCAGGTCAGAGCTATATACGGTATCCCTAGGGGGTAGGGTGGCACATGCAGGGGGGGGGCTGCATTACTGACCAGATTACAGACCAATATGCGCCTTATTGCAGTGAACTGAGGTATGCTGTATCCATTAATTACATAGAGTTAGCTGATTGTTGGTGGATGCTACAGGAAGTGAACACCCTGTTCCTCCGCCACATACCCAAATTAAGTGGCTGATTTAATTAATATTAATATTAAAACAAAATATCTACCCACAATGCTACCCACAATGAAACATCAGATCAAAACAGAGTTAATCAGGGGTTACTGTACCTAATAGCTACCTTTGATCTGTGGAAGCCAGGCCCGGGGCCCCGTATCATAAGGCCCCGCGTCTCGGACCACGGGCTTCTAGTATTAGCCTGGTAAATTCATTTGGGGATAATTTTGTTTGCCACCACCAACTGAGGAAGCAGACATTGCGTTCGCCAAGCACTAACGGCTGATATGCGGACAAAGCGGGCATTTGCTGTACAAAGTCCGATGTCCGAAAATGGGGTCTAAGTCGTTCCGCGTTCTACTAGTGTGTAGCCGACATCGATGACCTTTTTGGCTCTTGCCGCTTCAGGATTGAGAAGCGCCTTAGCCGAAGCCACCCCGATTTCCCGTCCGGGAATCTCAATCGTGGTGAGGTCAAACCCAGATGACATGGCCAATTCAAATCCCCCAAATCCAGAAACGCTGAGGCCACCTGGGACCTCCACACCACGTCTCTTTGCTTCACAAATGACGCCGACCGCCACCTGATCACTCACGCACATTAGAGCGTTTATGGCTGGATTTACTTTCAGACAACCTTCAAAAACGGCAGCGCCAAGTTCGATCCCAGATGGTGAGCCTTGTTCTTCGCTAGGCCAGATGATCGGCGGCAATTTCGCATCAGCGAGTGCTGCAATGTACCCGTCACGACGACGGCGCCCTCGGTCATTGCCCCGTTCATTCCCCCCTATAAAAGCGATGTTTTTTTTGCCTTTGCCAATCAGGTGACGCGCCATGTCATATCCCGCCTGAAAATTCGAAAACCCAACGGCAATGTCTAAGGGCTGAGAGGGCAACTGCCAAATTTCGACAACGGGGATATTCACAGATTTAAGGAGATTTTTGACCCCAGATGAATGAGACGTGCTTGTCAGTACAATGCCATCCGGACGGCGGGCGAGAAGCGCGCGTAATGCGTCTTCTTCCAATGCTGGATCATAATTGGTGCTTGTCAAAAGCAGTTCATATCCTGCAGCGCGAAGAGTGCTCGACAAGCCGTCCAAAGTTTGTGCGAATACCGAGTCATTTACCGTGGATACGATCGCGCCAAAGACCCGGCTTTTGTTCGATGAGAGGGCTCCGGCCGTGTTGTCGGGGACATATCCCAGTTGTTCAATTGCCTTCTGAACCCGATTGCGTTTCGCTTCCGAAACTTTTTCGGGGGTGCGCAGAACCCGGGATACCGTAATCGTTCCTACGCTGGCAAGATCTGCTACGTCTTTCATGGTAACCCACTTGCTTTTACCCAAGCTACTCCCCTTTGCTGTGTTGACGGCTTCAATTAACCTTGGTATCGATACCAAATCAAGAGTGGTATCGATACCATACAGGAGAAAAGCTAGGATGCTTACAAGCGAACAAATCAGTGCATACTTTGAGAATGGTTATCTTCTCGTTGAAGATGTTGTGACGCCGGAACAGCTTCGACGCATGCAGGACATCACGCATGAATTCATAGATCGCTCAAGACACGTAACAGCAAGCAATGACGTTTATGATCTGGACGAAGGGCATAACTCAGAAACTCCGAAGCTGACCCGGATCAAACTGCCCCACAAACAGCATCCATTCTTTTGGGATGTCGTAAAGAATTCTGGGATCACAGAGGTCCTACGGCAACTGGTTGGACCCAATGCAGTTTTGCAAACCTCAAAACTCAACGCAAAGGCGCCGGGCGGCGGGGCTGCTGTCGAGTGGCACCAGGACTGGGCATTCTATCCGCACACCAACGACGACATGCTGGCCTTCGGTGTGTTTTTGGAGGACGTCACGGAGGAAAATGGGCCGCTTCAGGTCATTCCGGGATCTCACAAAGGCCCGGTTTTGGATCACAGTAGCGCCCAAGGTGTTTTCTGTGGGGCGGTGGACCCGACCGACTCGGATTTCCATATTGATAAAGCTGTCACGATAACCGGAAAGGCTGGAAGCATGTCAGTTCACCACGCGCGGACTTTGCATGGGTCTGCTCCGAATGTGTCAGATCGAGCAAGGCTGATGCTGTTTTATGAATGCTGCGCGGCGGATGCCTGGCCGCTTATGGGCGGCTCCGCCTATATCCAACGCTTGTCACAGCAGGAACAATGGAACGATTTTTTGGACAGAATGATCATTGGAGACCCTGTTCTACAGCCCCGGATGAAGGAGGCGCCCGTGCGCCTGCCATACCCACCAGCAGCGGACGTAAGCTCGATTTTTAAAACTCAAAAGTCCGGTGGCGCAAAAAGCGCCTTTATTTGAAGGAGCCATCAAACTTTGAAACGTATTTATGATTTCTCCCGTAAACCGGCCAAGCGCAACTATACAATCTCGGACCTTCAGGCGCTTAAGCAAAAACCAAAAAAATTGACTATGTCCTATCCCCCGTCTGCGTAAAGCTTTAATGTGGAATTCCTTGCAGGGGGAGCGTTGAGATCATGAATAAGCCAATCTTTACTTACAATGACCCCAATGCGTCATGCACTTTCTGTGACCGAACTCAAAACCCGCATCCTGATTATAACCATGAACCCATCGTTATTACACGGTTAAAGCTCCATCAAGGCGATCAAGAGGTGTGCATTAACTGTTACTGGGATATGGTGGCAGTCGCCAATACCTCTGATGCAAGTATCATGGATATTGCTACTGAAAAACTCAATGTTATGCGCTTGTTAAGCAAGCAAGCCTTACCTAATGCCCCAACTAGTTAAGCTTTAACTTGGTCTGCAGGCCCATTTGAGCCAAACCCTCATCACATTGCCTAAACGAGTTAGACCCCTCTACAGACCACCTTAAAATGGCTATCCAGCTACACTGGGTGCAAAAATTACGTAGACCTTAGCCAACAAAGCAGCAGCTATGATGATTGAGCAGACTTGTGTTGTACGGTTTCGAATAGGCAGAGTTTAACACAGTTGAAATCTCAGCCAACCAGCAAGAAAGCTTTGCTGTACTTATTAGTAAAGGATCGTTAGCATTAACAGATAAATTTCTGGCTATTAGTGCACTAATCCAAATACCGCATTTATGCGTACCACGAAAAAGACCAATAACCGGGATGATAAACGATGGATACGCATGAAGAGTTTTTAGTGTTCTCAGCAGTTCTGAGCCACTGTTACCAAAAAGCTAAGGCTCAAAAGCTTGGCCTTACCGCTGAGTATGGAAAAAAGGCAGGCTTGCTGAACAGTCATAACAGGCTGTCGCCACTGGGCGTGCTAGTGGGCAATGTCCTAATGCTCAAGCAATCATAAGCCCTGCAGGTAAGCTGCCAATACAAGCCCAGCGCCTAACCAAACTATAATACTCAATGTGATAGCTGAAATTCTGCTCCTTAGAAGAAACGTAAAACCGCTTCTCTTTTGCTAGGTGTCTCAAGACTATGCCGATCTGGATCTTTAAAAACCTTGAAACCCAAAATCTAACATGAGATTTTAGATCATTACTTGACTTCTATCTTGTTATAAATTGTTTTTTGGTAACAATATCTTGTGATCAAATTTGAGTTTAGTGTGATGTTTGCAACGATAAAAAACGAAACATATTTTAGACCTTAAATGTATCTGCAATTAATGTCACTTTGGTGAAAATAGTAAAAAGCTATAAAAAATTGAGGCAGAAAAATGACTATCGAAAAATACGATCGCTCGGGCGGTTATAAGTACGTTGCTTATGATAATGATGGTAAAATACTGATTATTACATCTAGCAAGACCGCATTGAAAACAGCGTGCTACTCCATAAAATTGTCCTGATTCCAACATAGCAGCAGCTATGATGACCAGGCAAACTTGGGTTATTCGGTGCCGCCTGAGACGAGTTTAACACACAACAAAGCTGTCTAGGAAGCGCTACCTCGTTAGCCCAGCGCTTAACGGTTGTCACCCACAAATGCGATGACCTGATTAGACGTGATCGCCGGCCGGCTGTCCGCTGTTGATCCGGTCAACTCAGATGCCTATTTGGCGAATGCCGCGTCAGGCCGTGCGGCGATTGAAGCCCTCATCGAGGAAGTTGAAACGACGCTTGATCCAGTGCGGGGCCGCGAATTCATTGTGTTCCATGATGCCTATCAATATTTTGAGACGGATTTTGATTTTGCTGCATCCGGAGCGATTTATGTCAGCGATGCCTCTGATCCCAGCCCAGCACGTATCGCAGAAATCCTTGGCGAGGTCGCAGAACACGGGGTTGTTTGCGTTCTTGCCGAGCCGCAGTTCAATCCTGGACTCGTTGCAACGGTTCTGAGTGGGTCTGACGCGCAGATGGGCATTGTAGACCCGCTTAAGTCTGATCTGCAGCTTGGATCAGAACTTTATCCGCAGTTGATCCGACATCTGGCAGGTGCTCTTGCGCGGTGCGTGCGCTCTCAGTGAGCCCGCCATTTGCGGCTCAGGTCTTACTGTGTTTCGGGCCGAAGGGAGAATGTGGCGCTGCGGCCGGTGCCCTTGTCGCTGGTGAAGATGAGGGATGCGCCATCTTTCTTGACCTGCTGGCAATTATACTCCAGCTCGCGGTCGCCCCAAGTCATGCTGCGGCAAAAAAATCCATCGGTCCATTCCCAGGATCCGGTAACACCGCGACCAAAGGCTTTGCCGGTGATTTCGCCGCTGTCCAAAACCTTGAGCTGTAGGCTTAAAAGTCGGATCTCGAGAATGTTTGTGGCAACGGCACTCAGAAAGTCCGATCTCTCAATCAGAGTGTCCTGCGCCGCAGCACTGGTGGCCATGAGGCTTAAAAAGATGGCAGTGATCATTCTATTCATGGGTCCGGCAGTCTTAGTTGCGTTTTGATATTTTTACGCAGAGATGGCTTGATTAGATCACTTTTGCGCTGATGTTGCTTGGACCCATACCGGATGCCGCGCGATGATATTGCAAGTTTGACATGCCTTGATGCATTTTTTGCATTGGATAAAGCAAAGCATAGGCTCTACGTCTCTAGGCAATCAATCCGAGGAGTTTTTCATGTATCTTGCCCGTTTCCCAAGAGTATTTCTTGCGCATCTTGCGACGCCCCTAGAGCCGATGGAGCGTTTGTCAAAAGAATTGGGTGTTGAGATTTGGATCAAACGGGATGATTGCACGGGCATGTCGACCGGAGGAAACAAGACCCGCAAGCTGGAATTCTTGATGGCGGAAGCTCTGGAGCAGGGCGCGGATATGGTGATGACCCAAGGGGCGACCCAGACCAATCACGGGCGCCAAACCGCTGCATTTGCAGCAAAACTTGGGTTGAAATGCCATATTCTTTTAGAGGATCGTACCGGTTACCAAGATGGCAATTACAACACCAATGGTAATGTTTTGCTCGATCACCTACATGGCGCGACAACGCAGAAATTTCCAGCCGGTCACGATATGCCCGGCGAAATGGAACGCGCGGCGGAGGCCAAGCGTGCGGAAGGTCACAAGGTCTATGTCATTCCCGGCGGCGGCTCAAATCCGACGGGGGCTTTGGGATATGTGAATGCAGCTTTTGAGCTGCTGGGCCAGGCCAATGATCGCGGTCTCAAGTTTGATCGCCTGGTGCATGCAACCGGATCTTCGGGCACACAAGCGGGCCTGGTCACTGGTCTTTGCGCCATGAATGCACAGCTGCCGGTTTTGGGCATAGGCACGCGTGCACCAATGGAAAAACAAGAGAACATGGTGTTCGATCTGGCCTGCCGCACGGCGGAAAAGCTCGGTTGCCCCGGCGTGGTTCAGCGCAGCGATGTTATGGCAAATACTGATTATGTCGGAGTTGGGTATGGCCTGCCGACCCAAAGCGGCCTTGAGGCGATCAAAATGTTCGCGGAACTGGAGGGCATTTTGCTTGATCCTTGCTATTCTGCCAAGGTGCGCTGCTGCATTGTGGCCTGCGCCAGATCAACTTGGGCTTCTGGGGCCAGAAAGCTGTTGAGCGCTGCGGCCTGAGTGAGAGACAGGTGATCACCCTCATAGCCGATCACACCGCCTTGTCCTGCCACAGACGCAATTGCGCGCCAGTAGTTATCGCGCTGCCAATCTGTATAGGTAATGTTGTCAGCAAAGCTGCGGCGCCATGGCTGGCCGGCATCGATGCCGGCGGAAATGGTGACGCAATCCGTTGCGGTGACAACCAAGCCGTAGGGACGGCCAAAGGCACAGTATAAAAAGCCCGAATAGTAGACGATGTTGTGCATAGATGTAAAAACAGCCGCGTTAACACCTTTGTCGCGCAGGATGTTGCGCAGCCCCGCAAGGCGGGTTTCATATTCCGCATTGCAAAAGGGCAAAACCGCTTTTGATCCATTATGAAATCGGTGAAAATTTCGGCGCTTGATTTGGGTCATGTCGACACCTCATTAAAAAATAAATCCCGGCGTTCAGGATCCATTTTGCGCAAGTGGAATATGCCACCGGCCAGCGACGCCATCGCTGAATGCTCGCAAACGATGAAGGATTTTTCCAGCTTTTGCCACCACATTTGCGACGCCTTTTCACGCGAATTGCGACCTAGCATTGGGCCATTTTGGCGGCGCGGATCGGGCGGACAAAATTGAAGTTGTGCCGGATCAAGATGATGCCGAAGGCGGAAAATTGGGGCAGAGATGATCACTAACCTAACTGATATTGTTGATTAAGAACTGATTAACACTCGGTTTATTTTAGTGAGTTACTTTTGATTTCTCTAAATACTGTATTTGCCAGAGTCGAAATAATTTGTTAGTTGCTTTGCAGGTTAACGAGAGGTTTGGGTTATGAGTAACGCAATGAAGCAGTTGTCGCGCTTGTCTAAATTGATTTTTGAGATGGAAATCGATTTAGGATTGAGTGACCTATCGCAACCTGAGAAACTGGTGCTAATGGCAGCCCATGAGCAATCTGATGCAGATGGGCAATTTCAAACCCATCAATTGTTGTCGCATCCTTTGAGTGCCAAAATGGCCCGCCCCACCTTCTTTCGGGCATTGAAGCTGCTCGAGCAAAAAGAGTTACTGTTGAGAAATCCAGACAAAAAGCGCGGATTGTACAGTGTTGCGGAGACTTAATCTCGACTGGCTCACCTTTGTGGTCGTGAGCGTTGGGTATATTTCGGCTTATACAATAACATCCGGGCTCGTGATGCCGCTTCAAAAAATATTTAAACCACAGCTGCCTGTTGTTTTCAGCCTGCTCTTTCTGCCCCACGGTATCCGCGTATTGGCGGTCTATTTCTTGGGCTGGCGGGGTATACTCTACTTGATACCGTGCAGTTACCTCATGTGGGCCATAAGCGTTTACGGCAGCTCTATCGATCTGGCGATTTTGAGTCCTCTGGCTTCTTTGAGCGTGGTTTATGTCGCTGTCAGAATGGTCAAAACATTTACTGAGTCGCGTAGCACAGATGCGTTTGGATTTTCGTGGAAGGAGTGTTTGGCAATTGCAGCAATTGCATCTGTATTTAACGGTATTGTACTTTCTATTCTTCATGGAAATTCATTTAACTGGATCTTGATGATTGGATATTCTTCCGGTGACATGGCTGGGCAAATTGTTCTACTTCTGCTGCTGATTGCTTTTATGAAGATCAATCGCAAGCTTTCCAAATTCATTTAACAGATTGCTTGGCGCACTATAGATCATCCGCGCATCCCGGTGGTGCCGGCCATGCGTTTGTTGTTCTATCTGTGAGACAGATGCCGCGGTGATCCGATCAGCTGGCCAAGAGGGCGGGGTTTCCTCCTGCGGCGGTCGTGTTGATACAGATAGATTGCTCGCATACCAGCCATTGTTTGAATTTCTCATCCATCAGCAAGGGAACTATCGCACCGTGGCGCGCGCTCAAAGCTTGGCGTAGAGCCTGCGCCTGCGGACCTGCATAGACCACCGCGTGCAGATCGGGGATCTTTGTCACATCAGACATCGTAACCTCTGCTGCAATGGCGCAGCATCCCATGTCTTGGGCGCTTTGTGCACGGGTTTCTGCCCCGGGGCCCAGGCACAGAATGCGTGATCGAGGCCGCAAAAGGTAGCGGTTCGACTCGCCTGTGGGGCCGGGTAAATCTTCGGTGCTATGGCCCTCCTGTGGCGGCTGGCTGGCAAAGGCTTGCTCTAGCTCTGCCAAACTCATTTGAGGGGGTAAGGGGCCCTCAGCCGTCATGAGCCTTTGTGCGGCGAAGCGTGGCAAATAGCGCGGCCCGCCGGCCTTTGGCCCGGTTCCGCTCAACCCGTGGCCGCCGAAGGGCTGGGAGCCAACGACAGCGCCGATTTGATTGCGGTTAATATAGAGATTGCCCACGTTGACGCGGCTCACGACCTTTTGCACCCGATCATCAATGCGGCTGTGAAATCCGAAAGTGAGGCCATAGCCGCTGGCGTTTATATCCTCAATCACACGATCCAAGTCGCCCGCGTCATAGCGGGCCAAATGCAGTACGGGTCCGAAGATCTCCTCGTGCAGGTCAGACATTCTGTTTACAGATAAGATCGTTGGTGCAACGAAATACCCGTTTTCTGGGGCTGTGGTTTGAAACAAAAGCTTCTGGCGTGCGATATGCGCGGAAATGCGTGCTTGAGCTGCCGCATCTATCACGGGACCGACATCGCAATCTGCTGCCTCCGGGGGGCCAACCACCAGGGCTTGCATCGCGCCGCACAACATGCGCTCAAACGCATCTGCAATATCACTTTGCACATATAGCATCCGCAGAGCCGAGCAGCGTTGACCGGCGGATTGAAAGGCGCTGACAACCACATCCTGCACCGCCTGTTCGAGGAGGGCCGTACTGTCGACAATCATTGCATTCAACCCGCCGGTTTCGGCAATCAAGGGCGCCTGCGGTGGTAGATTTTCCGCCATAACTCGATTAATCGCCTGCGCCGTGGCGGTTGAGCCTGTGAAGCAAACACCAGAAACATTGGGCGCACTACACAGAACAGGACCCACAACAGCGCCTTCTCCGGGAAGCAGCTGCAGGCAGGTTTTTGGCACGCCTGCTTGATGCAAAAGTGCGGTCCCTTGCATGGCAATCAAACTCGTGGCTTCGGCCGGTTTGGCCAAGACCCCATTACCCGTAGCCAAAGCGGCGGCGATTTGCCCAGTGAAAATGGCCAAAGGAAAATTCCAAGGGCTAATGCAGGTGAAAATTCCATCTGAGTTGCTGGCCAGCGCCTCTGCCTGATGGGCGTAATAGCGTAGAAAATCCACCGCCTCGCGCAATTCGCCAATGCAGTCACTTAACGTTTTACCGGCCTCATGGGTGAGCAGCGCAAAAAACGCCTCTGCATGGCTTTCATAAAGATCTGCGGCTTTGCGTAAAACTGCGGCCCGCTCGGCTGGAGTGATCTGCCAAGGGGTGGCAGCAGCAGCCAGTTGCCGCGCTTGGTCTGCGGATAAAAACCTAATCTGTCCAATTTGATCGCCCGTGGCTGGGCTGTGCACAGGATGAGGTTGGCCAAGATTGCCATAGCTCCAAGTCTGGCGTCTTGCACGCTGGGCTTGCAGATGCGCCAAAACCTCCGGATTTGACAGATCGAATCCTTTGGAGTTGGGGCGGTCTGGCGCGAAAATACTCGCCGGTAGGGAAATTTTGGGGCCGGCCTCTTGCCTTTTTTCAAAGGGATCTGCGGCCACCACATGTGCCGGAACCTCCGCATCAAAAATCTGGTTCACAAAGGAGGAATTGGCGCCATTTTCCAACAGTCGGCGCACCAAATAGGCCAAAAGATCAGAATGGTGCCCAACTGGCGCATAAATGCGGCAGGCAACCCCATGCTCTTGCAGCACTTGATCATGCAGAGCTTCCCCCATGCCATGCAGTCGCTGGAATTCGAAATTTGTCACCTTCTGAGCGCGCGCACTGTGCAATACGGCCGCGATAGTATGGGCGTTATGGGTGGCAAATTGCGGGTAGATGCGATCAGACATGGCCAGCAATTTCTGCGCATAACAGATGTAGTGCATATCGGTGTGTGGTTTTGTGGCCAGCACCGGAAAACCTGGAAGCCCCTCAACCTGCGCCAATTTGATTTCCGTGTCCCAATAAGCGCCCTTGACCAAACGCACCATGATGCGGCGATCCAATTTTTGGGCCAAAGCATAGAGCCAATCAATGACATAGGCGGCGCGCTTGCCATAGGCTTGAACGACAACCCCAAACCCGTCCCAATGGGCAAGACCAGGCTCTGACAGGACAGCTTCGATCACATCTAAAGAGAGATCCAAACGTGCGGCCTCTTCGGCGTCGATGTTCAAGCCGATGCCGGCAGATTTTGCCAAAAGCGCCAAGGATCGGGCGCGGGGCACCAAAACATCCATCACTTGCTTGCGATGTTGCAGATCATAATTGGGATGCAGTGCGGAGAGTTTAATGGAGATGCCGGGATTGCGCGAAATATCCGTGCCAGAGGCAGCTTTGGCGATTTGCGCAATCGCATCGGCATAGGCCATATGATAGCCTCTGGCGTCCTCGTCGGTGATCGCCGCTTCCCCCAACATGTCGTAGCTATACCGGTAGCCTTTTGCCTCAAAACCTGCCGCGCGGCTCAGCGCTTTTTGGATGGTTTGGCCAAGGACAAATTGTTGCCCCATTTCGCGCATGACCCGCGCCACGGCTTGGCGGATGACCGGTTCGCCGAGGCGTTTGATGGCCCCGCGCAAAAGTCTGGCCATGCCTGTGTCGGGCGCATCCAGCACCTGTCCCGTGACCAAAAGCGCCCAAGTTGAAGCATTGACCAATGTGGAACGGCTTTCCCCCAGATGCTTGCCCCATTCAGACGGGGCTATTTTGTCTTCTATCAAAGCATCCATGGTGGCCGCATCGGGCACCCTTAACAGTGCTTCGGCCAGGCACATCAAGGCGATGCCCTCTTCAGAGGAAAGGCCATATTCGGCCAAAAACAATTCCATCACAGAGGGCTTAGCCTCTGCACGCAGTCTCTTGACCATGGCGCTGGCTTGGCGGGAAATTTCAGCGCGCGCTTCGGGGCTCGGGGCCAGCGTGGCCAGATTTTGCAACACCTCTTGATCAGAGGCATAGGCTTTGGCGCGCATCTGTGTGCGGAATTGGTCCATCACAAGGACTCCTTGGCGCGGTTCACCATGCCAAATAAATCGCGCGGATCATCGGGATCGGCGAGAAGGTCAAGCTGGACAAAATGCCCGGTGCGTTCCAATTGATCACGCAGATACCGCAGAGCGGAAAAATCCTCTATGGCAAAACCCACGCTATCAAATAGCGTGATTTGCCGCTCCGTGCTGCGGCCGGTTTTTTGTCCGGCAATGACCTGCCATAGTTCTGTGACAGGGTGATCGGCTGCCAGGGCTTGGATCTCACCTTCGATGCAGGTTTGCGCTGGGTATTCGACAAAAATATCCGCGCGGTGCAAAATATCGCGGTGCAGTTCAGTCTTGCCCGGGCAGTCGCCACCAATTGCGTTGATATGCACGCCTGCACCTACCATATTATCGGTTAATACAGTAGCATTTTGCTTATCTGCGGTGCAGGTGGTGATGATATCGGCCCCGGCGACGGCCTCTTCGGCACTGGCGCAGATGCGCAGTTTCAAGCCGGCGTTTGCCAAGTTTCGCGCGGCTTTCTCGCTGGCCTTCGGGTCGATGTCAAACAGATGAACTGTGTCAATTCCTAAAATCTCCTGAAAAGCCAAGGCTTGGAATTCGCATTGGGCGCCGTTGCCGATCATGGCCATGGTCCGCGCGGATTTTGGCGCCAAATATTTCGCCGCCATGGCGCTGGTGGCGGCGGTGCGCAGGGCTGTTAGGATGGTCATTTCCGTGCACAGAACCGGATAGCCGTTGGAGACTTTGGCCAGAACGCCGAAGGCTGTGACCGTTTGATATCCGCGTGCCATATTGGCGGGGTGACCGTTGACATATTTGAACCCGTAATGTTCCCCGTCGGTGGTGGGCATCAGCTCAATCACGCCTTCCTCCGAATGGGCTGGAATGCGGGGTGTCTTGTCAAAGGTTTCCCAGCGTAGGAAATCTGCTTCGATGTAGGCACAAATTCCCCGCAACATTTGTCGCGGGCCTATCGCGTTTACGATCCGCATCATGTCTTGCACCGAAACAAATGGCACCATAGCCAGGGCTGAAGGATTGGGAGCGGCCATATTATAAACCTCTTGTTCGGCGATCTAGAACTTTGCGGCCCAAAAGGGACGCGGTCAGATCGCATATCAGCGTTGCGGTTTTCCCTCGGATGTCGAGGAAGGGATTCAATTCGGTCAAGTCAAGTGAGCTGGCCAGGCCGCTGTCATGGATCATTTCCATGATCAAATGCGCTTCGCGGAAAGTGGCGCCGCCCGGCACGGTTGTGCCGACGGCGGGGGCGATATCTGGATCGAGGAAATCCACATCGAAGCTCACATGCAACAGGCCATTGGACTGCGCCACACGGCGCAAAAATGCCTCCATAGGTTTGACAACGCCCAATTCATCAATGCGGCGCATGTCATAGACATCAATGCCCAACTCAGCGATGAAGCGATGTTCTGCCTCATCCACAGAACGTAGCCCCATCATACATATATTGGCTGGATCCAAGGGCGCCGGCACGGGTGGGAATATCCCCTCAAAGCTGTCTAAGCCCAGTGCATACGCCATGGGCGTGCCGTGCAAATGTCCGCTGAGGCTGCTGGTGAGCGTGTTCATATCGGGATGCGCGTCCAGCCAGAGCACAAATTGTGGCCGTCCCAGCGCGGCCGCCGCCTGTGCCACGCCGGTCAATGTGCCGGCCGCCATGGAGTGATCGCCGCCAATGAAAATTGGAAAACTGTCTTGTGCGGCCAGCTGGGCTGCCTGCGTTTGAATGTCCCGCGTCCAAGCCACAATTTCGGGCAGTTTTTTCAAATGCGCTGGGCCGGTCACCTCGGGCACAGAGGCTGGAAAGGGTAGATTTCCTAGGTCTGTGAGGCCAAAATCCTGGCTGGTGATGACCTCTCCCAGCCCGGCCGTGCGAAAGGCGTCTGGCCCCATAAGGCAGCCGCCGCGCCCTGTGCCCGCCTGAAGGGGCAAGCCTAGAATTGTGCAATGAGGTGTCATGCTGCGCTCCGATGTCAACGAGGTTGAGTCAAGTTGCCATGCTCATATTGCACAATCAGCTAAAATATTGTTTAATTTACATATGAATTGCTCAAAATATTAAGGCAAATATACAAAATGATCAATATCGATGACATTGACCGAAAAATCATTGCGCGTTTGCAAATTGATGGGCGCGCATCGGTCACCACGCTGGCGGGTGTTTTGGGGCTGGCGCGTGGCACGGTGCAAGCGCGCCTCACACGCTTGATTGACAGCCGCGTCATAAAACGCTTCACGATCGATTTGGGCGGGCTGGAAACCCATGAGCTGGTGCGGGCCGTCATGATGATTGAGGTGCGCGGCAACACGGCCAATTCTGTGCAAAAGGCACTGCAGCGCCTGCCGGAGGTCACCTCTTTGCACCGCACATGCGGGGTTTGGGATTTGGTGATCGAATTGGAGACCACAAGTCTTTATGAATTCGATGGAATTCTTTCTCGCATTCGGGAATTGCCCGGCGTGTCAAATTCTGAAACCTGCCCTTTGCTGCGACGGATCAGCTAGGTTGGCCTGGCGCGATGCCCGTTTGCGGGTGCGTTGCGATCTGTGCTGTTTTCTTTATGCCTGACATTGAGAAGTTGTGGGCGGCATGTTTTAATACAGGAAAATTTTGGAAAGATTGACCGCATGTCACACCCAAGCGCCCATCCTGATGATCCCCATTACGTCACCCGCAACAGCTGGCTGCGCGCAGCTGTACTGGGGGCGAATGACGGGATTGTCTCCGTATCTTCCTTGGTTGTGGGCGTGGCGGCTGCAGAGCCAGATGCGCGGGTGATCCTTGTTGCGGGGGTCGCCGGCTTGGTGGCGGGCGCAATGTCTATGGCGGCGGGCGAATATGTCTCGGTGTCCTCGCAATCGGATACAGAACGCGCGGATATCAAGCGTGAGGAGACGGCCTTGCGAGATATGCCGGCGGCAGAACTTGAGGAGCTGGTCGAGATTTACCGTTTGCGTGGCCTGACCGATGAGACCGCACGCAAAGTGGCGCAGGAGCTCTCAGAGCACGACGCTCTTGGCGCACATATCCGCGATGAGTTGGGACTGTCAGAGATTCATAGTGCGAACCCGCTTGAGGCCGCTATTGCCTCCGGCCTGACCTTCAGCGTGGCGGCTGCGATTCCAGTTTTGGCGGCCGTTGTGGCCCCGTCGGATTGGATCGTACCAACGGTGTGGGCGGTGACTGTAGGCTCCTTGGCGGGCCTTGGCGCGCTGGGCGCGAAGTTTGGCGGGGCCCCGATGTGGCCTGCGATGGTAAGGGTCATGGGCTGGGGTGTTCTGGCGATGGCGGTGACCACTGGTGTAGGGTATCTGTTCGGCGTGAATATTTAAGCGCAACACTGTGCGGCAACAGTTCGCAGCCTGCGGCTGCTGCATTTTCGCCTATTGCTGCGCTGCGTTTCTTCTTATAGGCCGGTCATGCACGGGCCAGTGCGGTGTTAGGAGCACAAATTGCTAACCATTCTAACCCACAATATTTTGCCGGTGTTCTCGATCATGGTGCTTGGCTTTGCCATGGGGCGGATGCGGTTTGTGTCAACTGCTGAGGCGAGCACTCTCAACCGTATCGCCTTTTTGATCTTGCAACCCGCTTTGATCTTTCCCCTGGTCAATGGGGTGGATCTCGGCAGTTTTTATTTTGACGCCATAGCTCTTTATGCCCTGGCCCAAGTTGTGGTCTTTCTGACGACCCTGCTGCTTTCGATTTACCTATTCAAATGTGCGTTTCTGGAGGCTTGGCTTTTGGCCATGGCCACCATTTTCGTCAATTCCTTGCTATATATCTGGCCGATTTCGGCGCTGATCTATGGAAGTGGTGGCAATATCCCGATCATGGCAGCGGTGGTTTGGGACGCCACTGTGACCTTTGCCTTTTTCATTATCACTACGGATTTACTGGCCAATCGTGGGCAATCGGCGGGGCTAAGCCTGATGCGCTTGGTGAAAAATCCAGTTTTGATTGCGATTGCCTTGGGTCTGGGCAGCAATGGCTTGGGGTTGATCGCCGCCGAGCCGCTCTTGGTGGCCTGTAAATTTGCCGGTGCGGGCGCGGCGCCCCTGACGCTCTTTGCCCTTGGGGTGATCTTATCCGAGCACAGCCTTTGGCCGACAAAAAAAGTGGCCGCTGTGGCGGGCATCAAGTTGCTGCTCATGCCAGTGGTCGCCGTGTCCGTGCTGGCATGGGGTGCGCGGCCCGAGCTTTGGAATGATCTGCTCTTGCTCAACGGTGCCGGGCCTTCGGGCGCGATGGCCTTCGCATTGGCCATGCTTTATAAAGTGCGTACAGATACCATTGCGCCAGTGATCATCTGGACCTCGGTTTTATCGCTGTTCTCGCTGGCCTATCTTGCCTGAGACCGCAGTGCGAGCCTAACTTAAAGGCTGTCCCGCAGCAAACGACGTAGGATCTTGCCAGAGGGCGATTTTGGAATTGCCTCTACGAAGGTGACACGGTGCAGTTGTTTGTAATGGGACAGTTGCGTGCCGACATAGGATTGGATCTCTTCCGGGCTGGGGGCAGGGTCTGCACAGACGACAAAGGCCACGGGGACTTCGCCGGCGTCTTCATCGGGCAGGCCAATAACGGCTGCATCTTGAATCTGTGGATGGGCGACCAAACAGGCCTCCAGTTCCGCCGGGGCCACTTGGAACCCTTTGTATTTTATCAGCTCTTTGAGACGATCCACGATGAACATGTAACCATCCGCATCAATGATTGCCACATCGCCGGTTTTCAGCCAGCCATCCGAGGTGAGCGTGTCTTGGGTGGCTGTTTCATTGTTTAGATAGCCAATCATGACTTGTGGCCCTTTGATCCAAAGCTCGCCTTCCTCCCCCGGTGGCAAGTCGGCTCCAGTCTCAGGGCTAACAATGCGGCAGCGGGTGTTTGGTATCGCAAGCCCGGAGGCGCCGGACCGTGGGGTGCTCAGGGGGGTGATATGGGATACAGGGGCCAGTTCGGTCATGCCGTAGCCTTGCAGCATGGCGCAATTGAGGCGACTGGCCACTGCGTCAGACAGGGCGCTGCCCATTGGGGCGGCGCCGGAGAAAACTTGCTCCAACGCGCTGAGATCATAGGCATCAACCAAGGGATGCTTGGCCAATGCAAGAGCGACCGGCGGCACAATCCACATGCGCCGGGAGCGGTGGTCTTGGCAAATGCGCAGAAACAGCTCCAGGTCGAACCGTGGCATGGTGACCAAAACACCGCCGCAGGCCAGATGCATATTCATCATCACGGTCATACCATAAATGTGAAAGAAAGGCAGGAAAGCGGCGGCGGTCTCACCGGCACGAAACTCAGCGCCCAGTGCGGTTTGATCGATATTCATCGACAGGTTGCGATGCGACAGGCACACCCCCTTGGGCAAGCCGGTAGTTCCAGAGGAATAGGGCAGCGCAACGCTGTGGCGGTCTAAATCTACCGGGCACTGCTGCTCTTGCGCCTCGCCGTATAGCTCGGACAGGCTCTGGCAGCCGTCGACGCCACCAATGACGCAAAGCTGTACCTCTGGCAGCTCTTTCAGTGCCTCTTTGGCGACGGCGAGGGTTTCGGGGACGGTGATCAGCAGGCCTGCTCCGGAATCGTGCAGCTGATGGCGGATTTCATGGGCTGTATAGGTGGGATTTAATGTTGTGATCGCGCCGCCAGCCCAAGCGACAGCATGAAAAATAATACAATATTCCGGTGAATTTGGCGCCATAAGGGCAACAGGCTTTTGTGCCACATGGCCGGCCGCGTGCAAGCCACCTGCCAGACGTTTGACGTGATCAATCACGTCACCGGCGGTAAATTGTCGTCCATCCATCCCATCAATTATAACCACATCTTCCGGTCTGGAGGTGAGACCTTCGAAGACGCGCTCTGTGACGGTCAGGGTGCTGAGGGGAAGGTCTGATGCGGCCGTTTCATAATGGGTCATGGTAAATCTCCTTGCACAGAAGCTAGGACCCAATATCCGCGTTGTCGATCATTTAATTATTGTTGTTTCGGGATCGCAGGCGCCTGTTCCGCAGATGTTTCAATCAGCGCTGCGGCCCTCAAGGATCAAAAATACGGCCAAACAGGTTAGAACGATGCCACCGCCAATCAACATCGTGGCGCTTGGCGCTTCATCAATGCCCCACCAAACCCATAAAGGGCCCAAAACTGTTTCCAGCAACATGATGAGGCTCACGGTGGAGGAGGGGACAAATCGGGCCGCATAAGAGAGGGTGACAAATGACAGCGGGAGGATGAAAATTCCGGTCAAAGCAATGGCGGCCATCTGTGGCAGGGGCGGCCAGGCGACAGTGGTGGCAAGACAAGCCGCTAGCACGGCGGCGGCAATGGCGCCAACGGCAATAGCCAGAACAAAGGGCACGTCTTTGTCTTTGCGGATCACTGTGAAATTCATCCCCAGGCTGAAGGCGACTCCCAGTCCCAGTCCCGCACCGATGAGCGTGCTGGTGTCGAACCGAATTTGCCCATTGTCACCGCCCAGCACAGAGATAAATAGGCCTAAAACGACTAAGGCTGAGGTGATAAGCGTGCGGGTTGAGAGGACTTCGCCCAAAATCAAGCGTGACAAAATCGCGGCGAAGATTGGCACGGTAGCCACGCCTATCAAAACCACGGTGACGGGCGCGATGGCAATGGCGAGACTGAACGACGCCGCATTACCGATTTGACAAGTGACAATTATGGCAAAATTGCCGGTCCAGATATTGGACAGATCGCGCGGGCTGCGCATCCATAGCCAGATCATAAAATAAGCCAGGCCGCTGAGACCGCCGCGCCAAAGCAACATATTGATCCCGTCGAGCTGTGACAGCCGCATAAACAATGTATCGGGCGTTAACAGCAGCGCGCCAAAAATGGCCAGCGTGAGACCAATGGTCCTTTGGCTGCGCAGCGTCGTCACAGGGCGCGCTCGCGTTTGGGATGGATCACTGTGATCTTGCCTGTTGGAAACAATCTGCTCATGGGCCATAGGCGCAGGTCGGCGATTAGAATTCAAGCGCCAGATTGACCCGTTTAGGCCATTTGCGTGACATTCCAAAAATATGTCGCACTTAGGATATACAGCGCAGCTGGCTCTGATAATTTTTTCGCACAGCATGCCAAAAAGGAGTGCCTGAGATGTCTCAAGCCAAGCTCAAATTTTCACGCGCTGAATTTGAACAGCGCCTGCTCAAAACCCGCCAAGAAATGCAGAGGCGCAGGATTGATCTGCTGATCGTTTCAGATCCGTCGAATATGAATTGGCTGACCGGATATGATGGTTGGTCATTTTATGTCCACCAATGTGTGATCTTACCTCTGGACGGGTCTCCAATCTGGTATGGGCGTGGGCAGGACGCCAAGGGCGCGCTGCGCACCTGTTTTATGGACCCGTCCGATATCATCGGTTATCCGGATCACTACGTGCAGTCCTCTGAGCGTCATCCTATGAGTTATCTGGCGGCGCAATTGACCGATCGCGGTTTGGCCAAGGGTCGCATTGCTGTCGAAATGGACAATTATTGGTTTTCTGCGGCCGCCTATATTACATTGCATGCCACGCTGCCCAACGCCCAGCTCACCGATGCGACGGGCTTGGTCAATTGGCAGCGCGCCGTTAAATCAGAGGCTGAACTGGCTTTGATGCGCCAGGCCGGGCAGATTGTTGGGCGGATGCATGAGCGGATTGTTGAAAAAGTTGAGCCCGGCATTCGTAAATGTGATTTGGTGGCCGATATTTACGACGCCGCTTTGCGCTATGATCCGGCCATTGGAGCTGGTGGGGATTACCCGGCGCTGGTGCCGCTTTTGCCCTCGGGCGCCGATGCCTCCGCGCCGCATTTGACCTGGGACGACGCGCCGATGAAGTCGGGCGAGGGAACATTTTTTGAGATCGCCGGCGTTGTGAAGCGCTATCATTGCCCATTGTCTCGGACTGTGTTTCTGGGCAAACCAACCCAGACATTTTTGGATGCGGAGCAGGCCGTCTTGGAGGGCATGGAGGCTGGGCTGGAAAAGGCGCGCGCTGGCAATACTTGCGAAGATATTGCCATCGCATTTTTCGATATTCTCAAGAAATATGGCATTACAAAAGACAACCGCACCGGCTACCCCATCGGCGTGAGCTACCCGCCAGATTGGGGCGAGCGCACCATGTCTTTGCGGCCCGGCGACAAGACCGTCTTGCAGGAGAATATGACGTTTCATTTTATGACGGGCCTATGGATGGACGATTGGGGGTTTGAGATCACTGAAAGCATTCGCATTGGGAATAACGGGCCAGAATGCCTGGCCAATGTTCCGCGTAAATTGGTTGTCAAAGCGTGAAAAATTTGGATCGCACCGCCCTGTAAACACTTGGACGCATCCGATTTGGGTCTTGTGCCCCTGTTTTGCATGAGCGGCGCCAAAGCAGATACAGCGTGGCAGCTTTGCTCCAAGCGGTCGAACCTCTGGTGGAACAAGGGTATTTGAGCACTCAGCGCAGGTCCAAGCTTGCCAAAATTCGCCAGCCGGCCCAATAGGTCGCCAGCAGGCGCTTGCGATTCACCGTTAATCCCTTTGCTGTGCGCAGATGGTGGTAGCCGTCCATTCCTCCGCTGCGTGCGGCCATCTTGAGATATCGCTTCCAGAGCCATGCCTCGGCCTTGCTGTCTGTGGCGAGGATTTCCGCTTGGGTGTTTACAATATGCTTGAAATAGCGGGCTCTTTGCGCTGGCCCGTAGCGTTTTGTGGTGGAGCTGGCAGCAGTGGTACCATGATCGCCCTGAAAAATTACTGCGCCCTGTGACGGCGTATGGTGGCAGCGCGCACCGGCACTCAGTAGCTTTAGGCAGAAATCTGTATCCTCATTTGTGCGCAACTCTGTGTTAATGCCGCCAACCATTTGAAATAGGGCTTTTGAAACCCAAAATCCAACGCCCAACCCTGCTAATTTAGGCTTCAGAGAGGCGGTCTCATGCGGCTGAATATGAAAAGAGGTTCGGGCCGCTGAGATGCGCTGCATTTCTGCACGATCAGACTGGGGGCTGGCCTGACAAAATCCATAGGCGAGATTTGCAGATTGAAGATGCGCGTCGATATATCGGGCGACCGACTGCCAATATCCGACAGCAATGAGATCATCATCATCCAAAAACAAGAGCCATTGCCCGCGCGCGTGGTCTGCACCGATGTTGCGCGCCGCGCCCGCTCCAAGCCCGCCTTTGGTTTTGACAGATACGGCGCCCAATGTGGCAATCAAGTCACGCGTGGGCTGCTCAAACGCGGGGCCATCGTTGACGACAATTACTTCTGAACAGTCGGGCAGGGCATCTTGGACAGATTGCAACGCCTCTGCCAGCAGAGGTTCGCGATTATAGGTTGGTATAATCACCGAGTATTTGACGCGCGCATTGCCCATCTGTTCATCCCATGGCTCCGCCTAAGATCTTAGCGGTTTGCCGCGATAAGGTGAATTGTTTTTTCCAACGCGCTTAGGCGAAATGCCCTCGCGGGCACAGGAAAAGCGTTCAGATATCCTGTGCCTGGATGTCAATCGCGGTGCCTGAGCTCCGATGCGGCGGATTTCGACAGTGGGCCGAGGGCAAAGAGCATGCCTGTGATTAACGTGAGGCCGACACCGCCAAGGATCACCAATGCGGCGTTGCCCCATATGATGTTGAATTGATTTTCAAATACAAAATGACTGACCGCCCAGCCGCCCAGAAGCCCTGCACCAAGGGCCACGCCCGCGGAAAGCGCCCCGATCATGGCGGAGCGGAGGGCGAAAGAGGTCAAGATTTCGCGCTGTGTGGCACCGAGTGTCTTCAAAATCGCGCTTTCATAGGCGCGCTGGGCCGTGCCGGCCGCGGCGGCCCCGATCAGGATCAAAAATCCGGTGATGAGCGTGGCAAGCGCGCCGATCGAAGCGGCGGAGGCGATGGATGACACCACTCCTGTGACCAAAGCTGCGGCTTCTCGAATTTGAATGCCCGTGACATTGGGAAAGGCTTGGTTCAATTCATCCAATATTGGAATTTCAGCAGAGGCTTCGGCATAGACAGTCGCGATATGAGAATGTGGCGCGCCTCTCAAAGCCGCCTCATTCAACAAGATCACAAATCCCATGCCTGCCGTGGAAAAATCCACCTCGCGGAGGCTTGTGATCGTGGCGGTGATATCGCGGCCCAGGACGTTGAGCGTCAATTGATCTCCGATTCCAATGCCAATCTCTTCGGCCTCTTCGGCGGCAAAGCTGATTTGAGGCAACCCGCTGTAACCGGCACCCCACCATTGCCCAGCCGTAATTTTCGTTTTTTCGGGCAAACCATCTGCGTAGCTGATCCCGCGGTCCCCCCGCAGCACCCAATGATCGCCGCCAATTTCTGCGGCAGGCTGGTCGTTAATTCTTGTGACGAGACCGCGCAGCATGGGGGCTGTTTCAACGTTCCGCACCGCTGGATTTTCCGCTAGGCGCTGGTTGAATTCCGGCAGCTGGGTGGATTGAATGTCGAGGAAAAAGAAGCTTGGAGCTTTGTCGGGTAAAGATTGCATGATGGAGCGTCTGAGGTTGCCGTCAATTTGGCCAACCGCAGCTAGAACTGTGAGTCCGAGACCGATTCCCATAACCACTGATCCCGTCCGCTCTGAACCGCTGGCTAGGGCGCTGAATGCAGCGCGCAGCGGCAATCGGCGCTGAAAAGCGGAGCCCCGCATGATGCGTCTTAGGGCGAATTGAAATGCGCCAGAGATCAAAGCTAAGATAAGCAGTGACAAGGCTATGCCGCCCAAGAGCCAGAACGTCATGGACCACGAACCGGAAAATTGGACTGCGCCAAAGAGCGCCGCGGCCAATAATGCGCCTTGCACAATGAGATAGCGCCGCGCGGGCCACTGAGCAGGCGCGCCTCCGCGGAAGAGATTGGCTGGGCGGATATGCTCGGTCTGTGCCAAGGGCCAAATCGAGAAGATCGCCGCCGCCAAACAGCCGTAGACCGCGGCTTCGATAAGAGCTGACGGATAAATGGATATGAGCGCCACCTCTGCGAGATTGCCCGGCAAAAATGGCCGGGCGGCAAAGGGCGCGAGGGCGCCAAGCAAAAGGCCAAGCACGACTGAAAGGCCAGTATAGACGGTGATTTGTATCGTGTAGATCCAGAAAATTTGACCTGGTGTGGCGCCAAGCGTCTTAAGCACGGCGATGTGTCCGGTTTTCTTGGCAACAAAGGCCCGGACAGCCGCGCTCACCCCGATACCGCCAACAACCAGGCCCGACAGGCCGATCAGGATCAAAAAGCGGCTCATGCGTTCGATTACCCGATCGGCGCCGGGAGAGGCTTTGCGGGCATCTTTCCATTTGGCGCCTGTGCTGGGCCAATCCTTGTCAAATCTTTGTTGGGCCTTACCTAACTGACTTCCATCCTCAAAAAGCAGCCGATATTTACTGGAAAAGAGCGTGCCCGCGGCCAGCAGCCCTGAGCCTTCTAGGTCTTTGGTCAAGACAAGGCTGCGCGGTCCCAATGCGAAATTTCCAAAATTGTCAGGCTCTTTGAGGAGGGTTGCCATGACGACAAAATTCTTTTGCCCAAACTGCACCTGATCACCCAAGTTGATCGTGAGACGCCGCAGGAGCGCGGGGGCGAGTATTGCACCCGGCAGGCCGTCCCGGCCGGCAAAGGCCTCCGGTAAGCTAAGATCGTTCGACAGGGTGACGGCTCCGACCAAAGGATAGGCCGAGTCTACGGCTTTGATCTGTGTGAGAAGGCGTTTGTTCGTGGCTGGGGCAACGGCCATGGAGCGAAAATCAATGATCTGTGACTGCGCAAGGCTTTGACCGGTCATCCAGGCCACCTCCTGCGCATTGGCCTGGCGGTAGGTGAGCTCAATTTCGGCGTCGCCTCCAAGAAACACCCTTCCATTGCTGTTCAGTCCTGCGTCAATTGCTCCGCGCAATGAGCCAATGGCCGAGATGGAGGCGATGCCAAAGATTAAGCAAAGCATGAGAATGCGAAAGCCGTGCAGGCGCTCGCGCCAGGCGGCGGTCAATTCACGCTTGGCAATTTTGAGAGCAATCATGCGCCATTGCTTTCACAGATTTTACCATCGCGCAGATCAATGATCCGATCACAGCGCTGTGCCAATTGGATATCATGGGTGACGAGGATCAAAGTTGTCTCGGCCTGTTCGCGGGTGAGGGTGAATAGGCTATCAACGATGCTGGCGCCATTGGCAACGTCCAGATTGCCCGTGGGTTCATCGGCAAAAACAAGTTTGGGATTGGGAGCCAAGGCGCGTGCCAGCGCCACGCGCTGCTGCTCGCCGCCGGACATTTGTTTCGGGAAATGGTCACAGCGGTGGGCTAAACCCAGCGCAGTCAGTTTGTCGCGCGCGCGGTCGAAAGGATCGGGTTGCCCCGCCAATTCAAGCGCTGTTGCGACGTTTTGGAGGGCCGTCATCGAGGGAATAAGGTGGAATGATTGGAACACCACACCGACCCGCCCGCGGCGAAACTGCGCCAGCTCAGCCTCCGACATCGCACTGATATCCTCTTGCAGAACGGTCACACGGCCGCTTGTGGCCTGCTCAAGCCCAGCCATGACCATCAGCAGGCTGGATTTGCCGGATCCGGATGGGCCGACCAAGGCGCAGCTGCTCCCTTGAGTAACTTGCAAGTCAATACTATGTAGAATGTCTACCGTACCAGCGTTGCCCTCAAGCGAGAGATGAACCTGCTGGAGGTCGATCGCAAATTTATTGTCCAAAGGAGCCGTCCTATGATATTTTCTTCCTTTGGATATGGTCTGATTTCCCGCTATTGCAACGCCTTGGCGTTAATTCTTTTTTTCATAATGTTTCAGACAGGGGTGCATTCGCAGACCCCGGCCGAAACGTCCGGCAAGACCGTTGTTGCATTTGGAGACAGCTTAACCCAGGGCTATGGTTTGCCGGCAGAGAGTGGCTTTGTTCCACAGTTGGGCGCTTGGTTGGCCGAGCAGGGCGCACAGGTGCGTATGATCAACGCCGGTGTATCTGGGGACACGACAGCGGGGGGATTGGCCCGGCTGGATTGGACGCTGGTCGAGCCGGTGGATCTGGTGATTGTCAATCTTGGCTCAAATGATATGCTGCGGGGTTTGGATCCGGGGTTGGCGCATGACAATTTGGAACAAATATTGGAGAGACTGGAAGCTCGGCGCATCACAACGCTTTTGGTTGGGCATGTCGGGCCGCTGAATTATGGCGCCGAGTATAAGGAGCGGTATGACAGCGCGTTTCAAGAGCTGGCCGCGCGCTATGATGTCGAATTCTACCCCTTTTACTTCGAAACGCTCATGGCGTCCGACGGGGTGACGCCAGATTTACAAAATTATTTCCAAGCCGACGGATTGCATCCAAATGCAGGTGGTGTCGCGGCTGTGGTGGCGGATATGGGCCCCTATGTCCTTCGGGCATTAAATCGGTAAGGGGGCGGCATGAGCGCGCAGATCACTGCCCTGCTGGAGCAGGTGCTCAAAAGCCCTAGACGCCAAGCGCGGCGGGTGGTCGCCATTGCCGGACCTCCAGCCAGCGGGAAGTCCACGCTTGCGGCAGGGTTGGTCGAGGCCATGCGGGGGGCTGGCGTTCACAGTCAGCTGGTGCCCATGGATGGGTTTCATCTGGATAATCGTATTCTGGGCGATCGCGGGATCTTAGACCGCAAGGGTAGTCCGCCGAGTTTTGATGCAATAGGACTTCTCCGGTTGGTGCAAGTGCTCGGTGCATCGCAGGAGCTATTTTATCCGGTTTTTGATCGGGCCCGTGATCTCTCTGTTGCGGGCGCGGGGCATATTGCTCCTGAATGTGATACAATCGTTATTGAAGGCAATTACCTGTTGATGGACGCGCCGATCTGGCGTGATATGGCGAGGTATTGGGATCTGTCCATCCAGCTGACCTGCTCTGACGATGAGCTTGAGGCGCGGCTGATAAAGCGCTGGCTGGATCATGGATTGACGCCAGAGGCCGCGCGCATCCGTGCTCAAAGCAATGACCTGCCCAACGCCCGACTAGTGGGGCAGACGGCGCTTCGCGCCGATGTGGTGCTGTGAAAAATCGCAGCCGCGCGCACTTTAAATCCGTTCAATCAAAAGGAGCATGAGAAGTTGTCGCCTTACGCCTGCTACCTGTTGACAGCAAAAGCGACTCTGCATATACGCCCTTCATCTGCCATGGGGGATACCTCATTGTGCAACATCAAAATTCGAAGTGGTCAAGAACAGCTTGCTGTTCCTCTGGAACCCCCGCCGCCCCCTCCGACTACGGGAAGGGATGCGGCTTTGGTTGTGCTTTGGCGAAAAATTACCGCGATCAGACGCGGAAACCGGCGACGGGTAACTGACCTGGCGCTTAACATTGGAACCGGTGGGGACTATTCCCATCACCTTATTTGTCTAGACGGGAAGAGAACCGCCAATGCCAACGATCCAACAGCTGATCCGGAAACCCCGGCAGCCTAAAGTAAAACGCAGCAAGTCCATGCACTTGCAAGAATGTCCACAAAAACGCGGTGTATGCACACGCGTTTATACAACAACGCCTAAGAAACCGAACTCGGCGATGCGGAAAGTTGCAAAAGTCCGTTTGACCAATGGTTTTGAGGTGATCAGCTACATCCCAGGTGAAAGCCACAACCTGCAAGAACACTCTGTTGTTTTGATCCGCGGGGGCCGGGTAAAAGATCTTCCTGGTGTGCGTTATCACATCCTGCGCGGTGTTCTGGATACTCAGGGCGTCAAAGATCGTAAGCAACGTCGTTCGAAATACGGCGCGAAGCGTCCGAAGTAAGGGGATCAAGATATGTCACGTCGTCACGCCGCTGAGAAGCGCTCTGTCCTGCCCGATGCCAAATATGGTGATTTGGTGCTGACAAAATTCATGAACAACTTGATGCTCGATGGTAAAAAATCCGTTGCAGAACGCATCGTCTACGGTGCGCTGGAGCGTGTCGAAGCCAAAGTCAAGCGCGCACCTGTTGAGATGTTCCACGAAGCTTTGGAAAACATCAAACCTTCCGTCGAAGTGCGCTCACGCCGCGTCGGTGGTGCAACCTACCAGGTGCCTGTTGAAGTACGTCCCGAGCGGCGCGAAGCTCTTGCAATCCGTTGGTTGATTACAGCCAGCCGCAAGCGCAACGAAAACACAATGGAAGAGCGTCTTGCTGGCGAATTGTTGGACGCGGTGCAATCCCGTGGTTCCGCCGTCAAGAAGCGCGAAGACACTCACAAGATGGCCGACGCAAACAAAGCGTTCAGCCATTATCGCTGGTAATCCCACAGAGGCTGAATAGATATGGCACGCGAATATCCACTAGAGCTGTACCGCAATTTCGGTATCATGGCGCACATCGATGCGGGTAAAACAACCTGCTCCGAGCGGATCCTCTATTATACAGGTAAAGAGCATAACATCGGTGAAGTGCATGATGGCGCTGCAACCATGGATCACATGGAGCAAGAGCAAGAGCGTGGCATCACGATCACTTCTGCTGCGACTACCACTTTTTGGGAGCGCACAGAAGACGGTGTGTCACCAGATAGCCCCAAGCACCGCTTGAACATTATTGATACTCCAGGTCACGTTGACTTCACAATTGAAGTTGAGCGGTCCTTGGCGGTTCTTGATGGCGCGGTGTGCGTGTTGGATGCGAATGCTGGTGTTGAGCCTCAAACCGAAACAGTTTGGCGTCAAGCGGACCGCTACAAGGTCCCACGGATGGTTTTTGTCAACAAAATGGACAAAATCGGGGCGGACTTTTTCAACTGTGTTGAGATGATCGAAGATCGTACAGGTGCGGTGGCCGTGCCAATTGCTTTCCCAATTGGCGCAGAGACTGAACTGGAAGGTTTGGTTGATCTTGTGACGATGGAAGAGTGGCTATGGCAGGGTGAAGACCTTGGCGCCTCTTGGATCAAAGCTCCAATCCGTGCTGAGTTGCAAGAAGCAGCTGATAAATGGCGCGCCAAATTGGTTGAATCTGCTGTCGAGCAAGATGATGAAGCCATGATGGAATATTTGGAAGGCAATGAGCCCGACGTTCCGACGCTCCGCAAGTTGATCCGCAAGGGTACTTTAGCAATGGCATTCGTGCCTGTGCTTGGTGGATCTGCGTTTAAAAACAAAGGTGTTCAGCCCTTGCTGAACGCGGTTGTGGATTACTTGCCGAGCCCTCTCGATGTTGTCGACTATATGGGCTTCAAACCTGGCGATGAGACAGAAACTCGTGACATCGCCCGCCGTGCGGATGATGACATGCCCTTCTCTGCGCTGGCGTTCAAAATCTGGAATGACCCCTTTGTTGGGTCTTTGACCTTCACACGGATTTATTCTGGCAAATTGGAAAAAGGCGATTCTTTCTTGAACTCCACCAAGGGTAAGAAGGAGCGCGTGGGTCGTATGATGATCATGCACTCCAATGACCGTGATGAAATCTCAGAAGCATTTTCTGGCGACATCATCGCTTTGGGTGGCCTGAAGGACACAACAACTGGGGATACACTTTGTGCGGTGAATGCTCCGGTGGTTCTTGAAACAATGACTTTTCCAGAGCCTGTGATCGAAATTGCGGTTGAGCCAAAAACCAAGGGCGACCAAGAGAAAATGGGCCTCGCGCTGCAGCGTCTGTCTGCTGAAGATCCATCCTTCCGTGTGGAAACTGACCTTGAATCAGGTCAGACCATCATGAAAGGCATGGGCGAGCTGCATTTGGATATCCTTGTGGATCGTATGCGTCGTGAGTTTAAAGTCGAAGCCAATATCGGTGCGCCACAGGTGGCCTATCGTGAGACCATCGGCCATGAAGTCACCCACACTTACACCCATAAAAAGCAATCGGGTGGTTCTGGCCAATATGGTGAGGTCAAGCTGACCATCACGCCAACTGAGCCAGGCGAAGGTTATTCTTTCGAATCTCGCGTCGTTGGCGGCTCGGTTCCAAAGGAATATATCCCAGGTGTTGAAAAGGGTATTCGCTCCGTTATGGACAGCGGTCCTCTGGCTGGCTTCCCTGTGATCGACTTCAAAGTGGCTTTGCTTGAGGGTAAATATCACGACGTTGACTCCTCTGTTCTGGCCTTTGAGATCGCATCACGGATGTGTATGCGCGAAGGCATGCGTCTGGCTGGCGCGAAACTGCTTGAGCCTGTGATGAAGGTCGAGGTGATAACACCTGAAGAGTATACCGGTGGCATCATCGGCGATTTGACATCGCGTCGGGGTCAAGTTCAGGGTCAAGAAAATCGCGGCAACGCGATTGCGATTGATGCCTTTGTGCCTTTGGCGAATATGTTTGGTTACATCAATACTTTGCGTTCCATGTCTTCGGGCCGCGCCAATTTTACCATGCAGTTCGGTCACTACGAACCTGTTCCGTCGAATATCTCTGAAGAGATCCAAGCGAAATTTGCATAAACGTGGTGGGCCACTGGCCCACCCTACACCAAACCGTAGGGTGGGCATTATGCCCACCGCCACGAACAACAAGAGGAGCCACCCATGGCTAAGGAAAAGTTTGAACGCTCGAAACCCCACGTTAACATCGGCACGATTGGTCACGTTGACCATGGCAAGACAACCTTGACAGCTGCGATCACCAAGCAATTTGGTGATTTTAAAGCCTATGACGAGATTGACGGCGCGCCGGAAGAGAAGGCCCGTGGTATTACGATTTCGACTGCGCATGTTGAATATGAAACAGAGACCCGCCACTACGCGCATGTTGATTGCCCTGGCCACGCTGACTATGTGAAAAACATGATCACCGGTGCGGCGCAGATGGATGGTGCGATCTTGGTTGTGAACGCGGCCGATGGCCCGATGCCACAGACCCGTGAGCACATTTTGCTCGGCCGTCAGGTTGGCATTCCTTACATGGTTGTTTACATGAACAAAGTTGACCAAGTTGACGACGACGAGTTGCTCGAATTGGTTGAAATGGAAATCCGTGAGCTGCTGTCCAGCTACGAATATCCTGGCGATGATATCCCTGTGATTGCCGGCTCTGCTTTGGCCGCTTTGGAAGATCGCGACGCGGCTATCGGCTCTGAGTCCATCGCAAAATTGATGGCGGCTGTGGATGAGTATATCCCAACACCGGCTCGTGCAGTTGACCAGCCTTTCTTGCTGCCTATCGAGGATGTGTTCTCAATCTCCGGCCGTGGTACAGTTGTGACTGGCCGTATTGAGCGCGGTGTGATCAATGTGGGCGAAGAGATTGAAATCGTCGGCATCCGTGACACAGCGAAAACTGTCTGCACAGGCGTTGAAATGTTCCGCAAACTGCTCGACCGCGGTGAAGCTGGCGACAACGTAGGTGTTCTGCTGCGCGGCATCGACCGCAATGGCGTTGAGCGCGGTCAAATCCTGTGTAAGCCAGGTTCTGTGAAGCCTCACACGAAGTTTGAAGCCGAAGCCTATATTCTGACCAAAGAAGAGGGTGGCCGTCACACGCCATTCTTCGCCAACTACCGTCCACAGTTCTACTTCCGGACCACCGATGTGACCGGCACAGTTGTTCTGCCTTCGGGTACTGAAATGGTGATGCCAGGTGATAACCTCAAATTCGACGTTGAGCTGATCGCTCCAATCGCCATGGAAACCGGCCTGCGCTTCGCCATCCGCGAAGGTGGCCGCACCGTCGGCGCCGGCGTCGTATCCAAAATCAACGAGTAAAACTCACTACCGCAGGCCTCATTCGTGAGGCCTGCACCGTTCGACGAGGGCGGGTTCGCCGGTCCTCCTATCAACAGACTTCAAGCCCTGGAAAGGGGTAACGAAATGCAAAGTCAAAATATCCGCATTCGTCTGAAGGCCTTTGACCACCGTGTGTTGGATGCGTCCACACTCGAGATCGTCAATACAGCCAAACGGACAGGTGCGCAGGTACGGGGCCCAATCCCACTGCCGAACAAAATCGAGAAATTTACAGTTCTCCGTGGCCCTCACGTTGACAAAAAATCTCGTGACCAGTTTGAAATCCGCACGCACAAACGCCTGCTGGATATCGTTGATCCAACACCACAGACCGTGGACGCGCTGATGAAGCTCGACCTGGCTGCCGGTGTTGACGTGCAAATCTCAGTTTAAGGGGGGTATTGATTATGCGCTCTGGAGTTATTGCGAAAAAAATGGGCATGACCCGTTTGTTCATGGAAGACGGTAAGCAAATCCCGGTGACGGTGCTCGCTTTGGATGGTTTGCAAGTTGTTGCACAGCGTACTGCCGATTTGGATGGCTACACAGCCGTGCAATTGGGCGCTGGATCGGCAAAAGCTAAACGCACAAGCCAAGCGATGCGCGGTCATTTTGCCAAGGCAAATGTTGCGCCCAAGCGTAAAGTTGCCGAATTCCGCGTCTCTGCTGAAAACTTGATTGAAGTGGGTTCTGAGATTTCAGCCGAACATTTCCTTGAAGGTCAAATGGTTGACGTGTCCGGCACATCGATTGGTAAAGGTTTTCAAGGCGCGATGAAGCGCTGGAACTTTAGCGGTTTACGTGCATCACACGGTGTGTCCATCAGCCACCGATCCCACGGTTCGACAGGTCAATGTCAAGATCCGGGTAAAGTGTTCAAAGGCAAGAAAATGGCCGGTCACATGGGTGCGGCGAAAGTCACCACCCAGAACTTGGAAGTTGTGCGTACAGACGCTGATCGCGGTTTGATCATGGTCAAAGGCGCGGTTCCAGGCTCCAAGGGTGGCTGGGTCACAATCAAAGATGCGATGAAAAAGAAATTGCCTGACGGCGTTCCTTTTCCAGCAGCAATCAAATCAGCAGCCGCACCGGCCGAAGCTCCTGTAGCTGACGCTCCTGCGGAAGGCGGTGAAGCATGAAACTAGATGTCATCAAACTCGACGGCGGCAAAGCCGGTTCGATTGATCTGAATGAGGCATTGTTTGGTCTTGAGCCACGTGTCGACATCCTGCATCGTGTTGTGCGCTGGCAGCGTAACAATGCGCAGGCTGGTACGCATAAGGTGAAAACCCGGTCTGAAGTCAGCTACTCCACCAAGAAGATCTATCGTCAGAAAGGCACCGGCGGCGCACGTCACGGCGCGCGTTCTGCTCCGATCTTCCGCGGTGGCGGCGTTTATAAAGGTCCAACACCGCGCAGCCACGGCCATGATTTGCCGAAAAAAGTGCGGGCTCTGGGTTTGAAGCATGCGCTGTCTGCGAAGGCAAAAGCGGGTGAGCTGGTTGTGATTGATGCGGCTGTTTCTGACGGTAAAACAAGTGCGTTGGCCAAAGCGGTTGCGAACTTGGGTTGGAAACGTGCTTTGATCATCGACGGCGCAGCTGTAAATGAAAACTTTGCACAGGCAGCGCGGAATATTGAAGGTCTGGATATCCTGCCGACAATGGGTGCGAATGTGTTTGATATCCTGAAGCGTGACACTCTTGTGATCACAAAAGCAGGGTTGGAAGCTTTGGAGGCCCGTTTGAAATGAGCGCGAAACCAGAACATTACGATGTGATCCGCAAGCCGATCATCACTGAGAAAACCACAATGGCATCTGAAAATGGCGCGGTTGTGTTTGAAGTGGCTATTGACAGCAATAAGCCCAGCATCAAAGAGGCTGTTGAAAGCCTGTTTGACGTGAAGGTTAAAGCGGTGAACACAACGATCACCAAAGGGAAATCAAAGCGCTTTCGCGGCATGCTCGGCAAACGCCGTGATGTGAAAAAAGCCTATGTGACCCTTGAAGAAGGCAACACAATCGACGTAACGACTGGGTTGTAAGATTTTCAATGCGTCCGCATTTCGGTGCGGGCGCATTTTTTGATCGCGGGCCTCGCGATCATCCAGCACGGTCTACGGTTTGTTTACGCCCGAACTAGCCCCAGCTGTAGTTGAAACTCACAGAAATTCTGTCGTCTTCTGCCATATTCATTGGCACTTCGTGCCGCAGCCAACTTTCCCACAACAACACATCCCCGACCTTTGGTTTGGCATAGAAAAAACTGCGGAGCTCTTCGCGTGCGGTTTTTCGGCGCGTCGGGGCCGCCATCATCATGGCCAGGCGCGGGTCTTCGAATTTGATCGCGCTGGTGCCTTCAGGCATCGCCACATAGGTGGTGCCGCTGATAATTGAATGGGGGTGAATATGGGCGGTATGAATGCCACCATAGGGCAAAATATTGATCCAAAGGCTGTCGAGCGTGATGGCTTTCTCGCCCAAATCAAAGTTGAGATCTTTAACAAATTGGGCGACATGCAAGTCCAACGCGGTCACCACATCTTTGAAGACTGGGAAACGCCAATCTAGATCGGTGAGGGAGGCATAGCTGGTGTAACCAGGAAAGTCATTCTTGTTACACCAGTCTTGACCAGCCTCGTCGTCTTCTGCGATGGCCAGGCAGGAGGCCGTCAGCTCGTCGGTGTCAACAGAGGGGCCGTGCTCAGAGAGCGCGGCGTGATACAGGCGGGTTGCGAAAAGGGATTTGATATCGGACATAGGGTTTTGTAGCGCAGCACAACGCAGAGGGCGAGTGGGAAAAGCGCAGTCTGGCACGGGTGTTTGGACGGCAAAATCACGACAATTCAGATTGCCGCAAACAAAGCGTCGCTGCGGGGTTGCTATATGCCTCAATCCCTACTAAAGCAGGGCTTCACTATGATCTCCACTGGAATCAGGGTAACCCTTCGTGCGCCCTCCAGTGATGTTGAAAGGAAAAGGCTATGAATGCCAACGAACTTCGGGACAAGACCCCGGATCAGCTCCGTGACGAGCTGGTTGCATTGAAAAAAGAAGCTTTTAACCTGCGGTTTCAGCAGGCGACAGGGCAAATGGAAAACACAAGCCGGATGCGTCAAGTGCGCCGCGGTGTGGCCCGTGTAAATACTATCTTAAATCAAAAAGCGGCCGCCGCCGCAGGCGAGGAGTAAGCCCTATGCCCAAACGTATCCTGTCCGGCGTCGTTACATCGAACCAGAACGAACAAACTGTGACTGTATCGGTCGAACGCCGCTTCAAGCACGCTTTGCTGCAGAAAACCATCCGTAAGTCCAAAAAGTACCGGGCGCACGATGAGAAGAATGCTTTCAATGTAGGTGATATCGTTCGAATTCAAGAATGTGCGCCTAAATCGAAAACAAAACGCTGGGAAGTTATTGCAGAATAACAACGCAGTTTAATCGAAACCCTGGGGGATATTGCGGCATCGCACCCCATAGGTCGGGAGTAACCACATGATCCAGATGCAAACAAATCTGGATGTAGCTGACAACAGCGGCGCACGCCGTGTTCAGTGCATCAAGGTTTTGGGTGGTTCCAAGCGTAAGTACGCATCCGTAGGCGACATAATTGTTGTCTCGGTTAAGGAAGCCATCCCACGTGGCCGTGTTAAGAAGGGCGACGTCCGTAAGGCTGTTGTTGTTCGCACCGCCAAAGAAGTTCGCCGTGAAGACGGCACAGCGATCCGCTTTGATCGCAACGCAGCCGTTATCCTCAACAATACAAATGAGCCCGTGGGAACACGGATCTTTGGCCCTGTTGTGCGTGAGCTGCGTGCCAAGAACTTCATGAAAATCATTTCACTCGCCCCAGAGGTGCTTTGATATGGCTGCCAAACTGAAAAAAGGCGACAAGGTCGTCGTTTTGACCGGTAAGGACAAAGGCAAGCAGGGCGAAATTTCCTCTGTAAATCCTTCCGCCGGCAAAGCTGTTGTAGATGGCGTGAACATGGCCATCCGTCACACCAAGCAATCCCAGTCTGACCAAGGCGGTCGCATCCCAGTGGCGATGCCGATCCAATTGTCGAACTTGGCCTTGCTGGACATCAATGGCAAAGCAACCCGCGTTGGCTTCCGTGAAGAAGACGGTAAGAAAGTGCGTTTCGCAAAAACAACTGGGGAGGTCGTATAATGTTGGATGCAGCAAACTACACTCCGCGTTTGAAAGCTCTTTATGTCAGCACGATCAAAGCTGCGATGAAGGAAGAGTTTGGTTATAAAAACGACATGATGATCCCGCGTTTGGAAAAAATCGTTCTGAACATGGGTATAGGCGATGCCGTTAAAGACACCAAAAAGGTTAAGCACGCGCAAGAAGCCCTGACATTGATTGCAGGTCAAAAAGCCGTAGTGACCAAGGCCAAGAAATCTATTGCGGGTTTCCGGGTGCGTGAAGAAATGCCTCTTGGCACGAAAGTTACGCTCCGCGGTGATCGCATGTATGAATTCATGGATCGTCTGACCACTATCGCCTTGCCACGTGTCCGCGACTTCCGCGGCGTGAAAGGTTCTTCGTTCGATGGTCGTGGCAACTATGCCATGGGCCTGAAAGAGCACATCGTGTTTCCAGAAATCGACTTCGATTCCGTTGTTGATATGCTGGGCATGGATATCATTATCTGCACTGACGCTAAGACAGATGCAGAAGCCAAAGCGCTGTTGAAGCATTTCAACATGCCCTTCAACAGTTAAGGATCTGCGATATGGCTAAAAAATCAATGATCGCCCGCGAAGTTAAGCGTCAGAAATTGGTGGACAAATATGCCGCCAAACGTGCTGAGCTCAAAGGTGTTGCGCGCGATGAATCCCGCCCCATGGAAGAGCGTTTCAAGGCCCAGCTTAAGCTGGCCAAATTGCCACGCAATTCATCTGCAACACGACTTCATAACCGCTGTCAGCTCACCGGACGTCCTCACGCTTACTATCGTAAGTTGAAGGTCAGCCGGATCGCGCTGCGGGAACTTGGTTCGAACGGCCAAATCCCCGGTATGGTTAAGTCAAGCTGGTAAGGAGTTTAAAACATGAACGATCCTATCGGTGATATGCTGACTCGTATTCGCAACGCTTCGTTGCGCGGCAAATCCACAGTGGAGACGCCGGCTTCTAAAGGGCGTGCGCGCGTATTGGATGTCCTGGCCGACGAAGGCTACATCCGCGGCTATGAAAATACGACTGGTAAAGATGGCCACCCGGCGATCGAAATCAGCCTCAAATATTACGACGGCGCGCCCGTGATCCGCGAAGTAAAGCGCGTATCCAAGCCTGGCCGTCGCGTATATTTGGGTGTGAAAGACATTCCTGTAGTCCGTCAGGGCTTGGGCGTGTCGATTGTCTCCACCTCTCGGGGTGTGATGTCGGATGCCAGTGCACGCGCCAACAATGTTGGTGGCGAAGTGCTCTGCACAGTCTTCTAGGAGTAAGGTATGTCTCGTATTGGTAAAAAACCGGTCGAGCTGCCCTCAGGTGTTTCGGCATCTGTGTCCGGCCAGACCATTGAAGTTAAAGGTCCGAAAGCGACCCGCAGCTTCACCGCCACTGATGATGTGACAATCACAGTGCAAGAAAATAACGTATCGGTTGAGCCTCGCGGAAAATCCAAGCGTGCGCGTCAGCAGTGGGGCATGTCCCGCACAATGATCGCAAATATGGTAACTGGTGTGTCCACCGGTTTCAGAAAAGAGCTTGAGATTAGCGGTGTGGGTTACCGGGCACAGGTGCAAGGCAATGTCTTGAAACTGTCTCTGGGCTACAGCCACGATGTGAATTTTGAAATCCCTACAGGTGTAACCGTGACGGCTGCGAAGCCAACCGAGGTTGCAGTTGAAGGTACGGATGAGCAACTCGTAGGCCAAGTCGCGGCGAATATTCGCGAATGGCGGAAACCAGAGCCCTACAAAGGCAAAGGTATCAAATACAAAGACGAGTATATCTTCCGTAAAGAAGGTAAGAAGAAGTAGGGACCCAGGAAATGGCAAACAGCAAAAGAACTCTGTTTCTGAAGCGCCGCCTGCGCGTTCGGAACAAACTGCGGAAAATCAACACTGGCAAACCCCGGTTGTCGGTTCACCGCTCTGCGAAAAACATCTCGGTTCAGGTGATCGACGATATCCAAGGGATTACCTTGGCTTCGGCTTCCACCTTGGAAAAGGACTTGGGATTTGTAGGCAAAAACAATGTGGAAGCCTCTGCAAAAGTGGGCTCTGTTATTGCAGAGCGTGCGAAAAAAGCGGGTGTCGGAGAGGTTCTCTTCGACCGTGGCGGCCGTCTCTTTCATGGCAGGGTAAAGGCTCTGGCCGATGCTGCGCGTGAAGGCGGGTTGAAATTTTAAATCAGTGTAGGCGGGCGTTCAGCCCGCCTCGATGATGCCGCGTCCTATTGGCGACGGACATCGCAGTAATAGGGTGCATGGCGCCCATAGTTCAGGAGGCCAAAATGGCTGAAAGAAATAACCAACGGGGCAATCGTCGCGATCGCGAAGAAAATCCAGAATTTGCAGATCGTTTGGTCGCGATTAACCGCGTATCCAAGACCGTAAAAGGTGGTAAACGCTTCGGCTTCGCAGCCTTGGTTGTGGTTGGCGATCAAAAAGGTCGCGTCGGCTTCGGCAAAGGTAAAGCCAAAGAGGTGCCTGAGGCGATCCGCAAAGCGACAGAACAAGCCAAGCGCCAAATGATCCGCGTGCCACTGCGCGAAGGTCGGACGCTGCACCACGATATGGAAGGACGTCATGGTGCCGGTAAAGTTGTCATGCGCACAGCGCCGCAGGGTACGGGTGTGATCGCCGGTGGTCCAATGCGTGCGGTGTTCGAAATGCTCGGCCTGCAAGATGTTGTTGCGAAATCTATTGGGTCGCAAAACCCATATAACATGATCCGCGCGACAATGAATGGTCTGCAAAAAGAGAGCAGCCCGCGCATGGTCGCACAACGTCGTGGCAAGAAGGTCGCAGACATCCTCAACAAGGGTGATGCGCCGGCTGCCGCTGCTGAACCTGTAGAAGCTTAAGGAGCGGAGAAATGGCTAAAACCATCGTCGTAAAGCAGATCGGTTCTCCGATCCGCCGTCCCGCCAAACAGCGCCAAACGCTGATCGGCCTCGGCTTGAACAAAATGCACCGCACACGGGAATTGGAAGATACCCCATCCGTGCGCGGCATGATCAACAAGATCTCGCATATGGTTCAGATCATCGAAGAAAAAGGCTAACGACTGCCGGAATTTTCCGCGCATTCGCCCAATTAAAACCCCGCCAGGAGACTGGTGGGGTTTTTTGTTTATGGCAAGGTAAGAGAAGCCGCCCGGCGCGCAGCTTTGCACTTGATCCTCTACGCTCAGGACACTATACGCACCGAGTGGCCAGAATTCTGTGCCAAGAATCAATCAAGCCGTGGTTGGCCCGCTTACGCTTCAGGGGTCACATCCGGCAAAGGAGAAGCGACATGAGACTTAATGAACTGCATGACAATCCCGGCGCAACCCGATCAAAAAAGCGCATCGCGCGTGGTCCCGGCTCTGGCAAAGGTAAAACTGCTGGTCGGGGTATTAAAGGTCAAAAATCCCGTTCAGGCGTGGCGATCAAAGGTTACGAAGGCGGCCAAATGCCCTTGTACCAACGTTTGCCAAAACGGGGCTTTAACAAGCCGAACCGCAAGGCCTATGCCGTGGTAAACCTTGGCTTGATCCAAAAATTCATCGATGCTGGCAAGCTGACCGGTGATGTCACTGAAGACAGCCTGATCGCATCGGGTCTTGTGCGCCGCAAATTGGACGGCGTTCGGGTTCTGGCCAAGGGTGATTACTCGGCAAAAGTCTCAATCACCGTGACAGGTGCCTCTGCGGCAGCGAAAGCGGCGGTGGAAGCGGCTGGTGGGTCTTTGACCGTGGCGTCTTCCGCCTCTTCTGAGTAATCGGCGGTTGCGAGCAGCCTCTAAGCTGCTTACATAACTTTTAGTTTCCAAGCGCCGCCATCGGGGACCCCCCGTGGCGGTGATCTTGTTTTAGGGAGTTTTCAAATGGCATCTGCCGCCGAACAAATGGCCGCAAATTTAAGTTGGAGCACATTGGGCAAGGCGACCGAATTGCGCCAGCGCATATTTTTCACAATCGGTCTGTTGATCGTCTATCGCATCGGGACTTACATTCCAGTTCCAGGGATTGACGCCGTTGCATTGCAACAATTTATGGATCAAGCCGCCTCCGGGATTGGCGGGGTCTTGTCGATGTTCACCGGCGGCGCCTTGGCACGCATGGGAATTTTTGCACTTGGCATCATGCCTTATATTTCAGCCTCCATCATCGTGCAGCTTTTGGGCGCCATGTGGGAGCCGCTTAAGCAGCTCAAAAAAGAGGGCGAGCAGGGGCGCAAGAAAATCAACCAATATACCCGCTACGGCACTGTTATCCTAGCGACCTTCCAAGCCTATGGCTTGGCCGCCAGCTTGCAAGCTGGTGATCTGGCCTCAGATCCGGGCATGTTCTTTATTGCGGCGTGTGTGATCACATTGGTGGGTGGCACGATGTTCTTGATGTGGCTGGGTGAACAAATCACCGCGCGTGGCATTGGTAATGGCATTTCCTTGATCATTTTCGTGGGTATCATCGCCGAGCTTCCCGCCGCCTTTGGCCAGTTTTTCACTCAAGGGCGTTCAGGCGCGATTGGGACCGGCACGATGCTGGGCGTGATTGCAATGCTGATGATCACACTTGGGTTTGTGGTGTTTATGGAGCGCAGCCTGCGCAAAATCCACATTCAATATCCACGCCGTCAGGTTGGTATGAAAACCTATGACGGTGGTTCAAGCCATCTGCCGATCAAGGTCAATCCGGCCGGTGTTATTCCAGCGATTTTCGCGTCGGCCCTATTGTTGCTTCCCACCACGCTGACGACATTTTCCGGCGGGCAATCTAGTCCGGTGATGTCCACGATATTGGCCTACTTTGGCCCCGGTCAGCCGGCCTATCTTGCGTTCTTTACGGCGATGATTGTCTTCTTTACCTATTTTTACACGCGGGAAGTGGCATTCAAAACCGATGAGGTGGCTGATAACTTGAAAAACCAAAATGGGTTCGTGCCGGGTATTCGCCCTGGTGCGAAAACCGCCGAGTATCTCGACTATGTGGTCACGCGGCTTTTGGTTTTGGGATCTGGCTACCTCGCGCTTGTGTGTTTGGTTCCTGAGATTCTGCGCAGCCAATTTGCCATCACGGCATATTTTGGCGGCACCTCAATCTTGATCATCGTATCGGTGGGTATGGACACCATCCAACAGGTTCAATCTCATCTATTAGCGCATCAATACGAAGGTCTGCTTGAGAAATCACAGCTCCGTGGCAAACGCCGCGGCAAAAAGGGGGGAGTGACGCGTCGATGAATATTATTTTAATTGGTCCACCCGGTGCGGGCAAAGGTACGCAAGCCAAGCTTTTGGTTGAAGAGCGTGGCATGGTGCAATTGTCGACGGGTGACATGCTGCGCGCTGCTAAGACATCTGGTACAGATATGGGCAATAAGGTTGCCGCCGTCATGGATGCCGGCCAATTGGTCACTGACGACATTGTGATCGGCCTGATTGCAGAGCAGCTAGACAGCGAAGCTGCCGGAGGCTTCATCTTTGACGGCTTCCCGCGCACCTTGGCGCAGGCCGATGCACTGGGTGAGCTGCTGGCGTCCAAAGGCGCAGGCTTGGATCATGTGGTCGAGATGCAAGTGGATGATGAGGCCTTGGTGAACCGTATCACAGCAAGGTCCACCTGTGGTGGCTGTGGGGAAGGTTATAACGACATCTCCAAACCCATCCCGGCATCGGGCGCCTGCGGCAAATGTGGCAGCAGTGAATTCAAACGCCGGGCGGATGACAATGAAGAGAGTCTGAAGACGCGTTTGATGGCCTATTATAAGGAGACATCACCTTTGATTGGCTATTACTACGCCAAAGATAAGCTGACATCCGTGGATGGTTTGGCCGATATTGAGGATGTGACCGCATCGATTTCTCAAGTCTTGGGTTAAGGTCTTGACGTTCTGAGCGGATGCTCATAGTTCACACATCTCTGTTAAGAGAATCATAAGGGTCGTGCGCATGGCTCTGAGCACCTCAATCGCAGGCTCGATGGCTTTTAGCTACGGGCCTGTATCTGTGAAAAAAGGTTCCGGCGTTACGGAACCGCAGTAGAAAAGGAATATGCCTTGGCTCGTATTGCCGGCGTAAACATCCCGACCCACAAACGGGTCCCGATTGCCCTAACTTACATTACTGGAATTGGCCTCACATCTGCCAAAGAAATCTGTGCCAGCACAAATGTTGACGAAACCCGTCGCGTGAATGAGCTGAGCGATGCCGAAGTTCTTGCTATTCGTGAGCACATCGACGCTACATATACCGTTGAAGGTGACCTGCGTCGTGAAACCCAGATGAACATTAAGCGTTTGATGGACCAAGGCTGCTATCGCGGCCTGCGCCATCGTCGTAATTTGCCTGTGCGCGGTCAGCGGACACACACCAATGCGCGGACGCGCAAAGGCCCAGCGAAAGCAATCGCTGGCAAGAAGAAGTAAGGGCAGATAAATGGCACGTGATAAAAGAGCGCCTAAGCGCAAAGAGCGGAAAAACATTGCAGCCGGTGTGGCGCATGTGAACAGCTCGTTCAACAACACAAAGATTTTGATCTCTGACGTACAGGGCAATGCGATTTCATGGTCGTCTTCGGGCAGCTGTGGCTTCAAAGGCTCGCGGAAATCTACGCCCTATGCTGCTCAAATGGCTGCGGAAGATGCTGGCAAGAAAGCCCAGGATCACGGTGTGAAAACTCTGGAAGTCGAAGTACAGGGTCCAGGCTCAGGTCGTGAGAGTGCTCTGCGCGCTTTGGCAGCATTGGGTTTGAACATCACATCGATCCGTGACGTGACACCTATGGCGCACAACGGCTGCCGCCCACCTAAGCGCCGCCGCGTATAAATATTTTGACCAAAGGGCATGCGGATGTTCGCGTGCCCTTTGGACGTTTTTTCCCTCGAGCGTCTTTGGTTTTGGGACATGGAGCAAAGACAAGAATGGAGGACCGCATGATCCACAAGAATTGGGCCGAATTGATTAAGCCAATGCAGCTTGAAGTGAAGCCAGGCAATGATCCGATCCGTCAAGCAACATTGATCGCCGAACCCCTAGAGCGGGGCTTTGGCCTGACATTGGGCAACGCCTTGCGCCGCGTTTTGATGTCGTCTTTGCAGGGCGCCGCGATTGTCAGTGTGCAAATTGACAACGTATTGCATGAATTTTCCAGCGTTGCAGGTGTTCGTGAGGATGTGACAGACATCGTTTTGAACCTCAAAGGCGTTGCAATCCGTATGGAAGTGGAAGGCACCAAGCGTTTGACTGTTCAAGCCAAAGGCCCGGGTGTCGTGACTGCTGGCAATATCGTTGAATCTTCGGGCATTGAAGTTCTGAACAAAGAGCATGTCTTGTGTCACCTCGATGAAGGTGCGGATCTGTTCATGGAACTGACCGTGAATACCGGCAAAGGTTATGTGGCTGCGGACAAAAACCGTCCCGAGGACGCACCTATCGGCTTGATTCCAATCGATGCAATTTATTCACCCGTGAAAAAAGTAAGCTATGATGTTCAGCCGACTCGTGAGGGTCAGGTATTGGATTATGATAAGCTGACTTTGAAAGTGGAAACTGATGGCTCTTTGACGCCAGATGACGCTTTGGCCTATGCCGCGCGGATCTTGCAAGACCAGCTTTCGATCTTTGTGAACTTCGACGAACCCGAAAGCGCCCATGCTGCATCGGAAGATGACGGCTTGGAATTCAACCCGCTGCTTTTGAAGAAAGTGGACGAGCTGGAGCTTTCTGTGCGCTCTGCAAACTGTCTGAAAAACGACAACATTGTTTATATCGGTGATTTGATCCAAAAAACTGAAGCCGAAATGCTGCGCACGCCAAACTTTGGCCGGAAATCTTTGAACGAGATCAAAGAGGTTCTGTCCGGCATGGGGCTGCATCTTGGCATGGATGTCGAGGATTGGCCGCCCGATAATATCGAAGATCTGGCTAAGAAGCTCGAAGATAACTTCTAATTCGGCAGGCGGGGAGATCCCCGCCTTCCATTCGACTGGGCAATACCGCCCCAATAGGGAGGGGTTCACTCGCATGAGCCCCCAGACAAAGTAAAATGTAAACGGAGAAACAAAATGCGTCACGCCCGTGGTTACCGCCGCCTGAACAGAACTCACGAACACCGCAAAGCGATGTTTGCAAATATGGCCGGGTCTTTGATCGAACATGAGCAGATCAAAACGACTTTGCCAAAAGCCAAAGAATTGAAATCCATCATCGAGAAGCTTGTCACTTTGGGCAAGCGCGGTGATGAGCATGCGCGCCGTCAAGCGATGAGCCGCCTGAAACAGCACATGCATGTCACAAAATTATTTGATGTGCTTGGCCCACGCTACTCAGAGCGCCAAGGCGGCTATGTGCGGGTTTTGAAGGCCGGTTTCCGTTATGGTGACATGGCGCCTATGGCGATTATCGAATTTGTCGATCGCGACGTAGATGCAAAAGGTGCGGCTGATAAAGCCCGCTTGGAAGCTGCTGACGAATAAGACCGCTTCGCACACGACATTATGTTGAGACCTCCGCTCTGCGGGGGTCTTTTTCGTTTCTCCCTATACTTTTGCTTGGGCTTGCGGCGGGTGACACTGTCCAGTGCCGGGGTTACTTTGGCCCAAAGTTTACGATTTTTTGAGATATTACAGCGTATTTTGCGTGGCGTTTATTCGGCAAATGCGGCACGGGGCAGATTGCTGAAGTTAAGGGTTTTGCGCGGATGGTTTGGGATGTTTCTTTTGAGCATGAATGCGCGGACCTGAAGCAATTGGCGCCGGTTGGCTATGACATCGCCCTGCATATAAAAGACACGACACCGCTGCACCGATTGCGCGACTATCCAGACAGCTGGGTCGCGCATTATAGGGCGCAGGTCTATGGGTTGCGTGATCCGGTGGTGGCCTGGGCCTTGTCTGAGGTTGGATTTCTGCGCTGGAGCGCGATTACACTGCCGGATCCTTTTGACATTTTGGTGCAGGCCAGGGCGCATGGTTTGGCCTATGGGGCGACGGTGTCAACCGGCCCGCTTGATGCGCGCACCATTGGCAGCATGGCCAGATCGGACCGCGAATTCAGTGATGAAGAATTGGTCCGGGTTGAGCTTCTCATTACAGGTTTGCATCGGCGGGTGATGCCGCCTCGGCCTTTGAGCACGGCGCAGGTTGAGGCGCTGCACTTGATTGCGAAAGGTTATCGATACGCAGACGCCGCGGTTGCATTGCAAATTTCGCAAAGCGCTTTGAAGGCGCGGATCACCGCAGCGCGCCAGCACCTTCACGCGCGCACCACCGCCGAAGCCATTCAACGTGCGGCTTCGTGCGATCTAATTTAACCGATGCACCGCGCGATAGGTCGGTTCGATATTTCCCTTTGGTTGCCCCTCGCTTAGGGTGGTGGGATGATGGATCTTTTCGACACCCCCGGCGCTGCGCCGCCCCTCTCAGATGCGCCGCGCCCGTTGGCAGACCGGTTGCGCCCACAGTTCTTGGCCGATGTGATTGGTCAAAAACAAATTTTGGGGCCAGAGGCGCCTTTGGCTGTAATGCTCAAGGCCAATGCGCTCGGATCGATAATTTTATGGGGCCCATCGGGGGTGGGCAAAACTACCATAGCCCGGCTATTGGCCCAGGAAACAGATCTGAAATTTGAGCAAATCAGCGCAATTTTCAGCGGCGTTCCGGAGTTGCGCAAGGTCTTCCAAGCGGCGCAAAATCGGCGAGAAAATGGTCAGGGAACCTTGCTCTTTGTTGACGAGATCCATCGTTTCAACAAAGCGCAACAAGATAGTTTTTTGCCGCTTATGGAGGATGGTACGCTGGTTCTGGTGGGAGCTACCACTGAAAATCCCTCCTTTGAATTGAATGCTGCCGTTTTGTCGCGGGCGCAAGTTCTGGTGCTAGAGCGCCTCTCGGATGATGAGTTGGAGCTTCTGGCGCAGCGGACCGAGACGGAGGCGGGGAATATCTTGCCGCTGGACGCTGGTGCGCGCCGTGCGCTTTTGGAAATGGCCGATGGCGATGGGCGCAGCTTACTAAATCTGATTGAACAAATTTTGGCTTGGGGCTTTGAGGTTTCGATCGACCAGATCACCCTGTCTCAGCGTTTGATGCGCCGCGCTGCCGTGTATGACAAATCAGGTGACAGCCATTACAATTTGATCTCGGCCCTGCACAAATCTATTCGCGGTTCTGATCCGGATGCGGCGCTCTATTGGTTTGCGCGGATGTTGCAGGGTGGTGAGGACCCGCGGTATTTGGCGCGGCGCCTGACGCGCATGGCTGTGGAGGACATCGGTTTGGCAGATCCGCAAGCGCAAGACGTCTGTTTGCAGTCTTGGCAAACTTTCGAAAGATTGGGCAGCCCTGACGGTGAGTTGGCTTTGGCGCAGGCCGTAACCTATCTGGCGCTGGCGCCAAAATCGAATGCAGCCTATGTGGCCTATAAGGCTGCCCTGAGAGCGGCGCAGCAAACCGGGTCAAAACTGCCTCCCAAACATATTCTCAATGCCGCGACAAGTTTGATGAAGGATCAAGGCTATGGCGCGGGATATGGATATGATCATGATTCACAGGACGGGTTTTCCGGACAAAATTATTTTCCGGAGGGTATGGAGCGTCCGCGGTACTACGCGCCGGTGGAGCGGGGATTTGAACGAGAGCTGGGCAAACGCCTTGCCTATTTTGAAAAATTGCGCAGCCGCCGCAAAGGTTGACAAACCGTCCACCTCAGCACATTGCACCCATATGTTTACGACAGTTTTACAAGTGGCTCTTGGTGGCGCGATTGGCGCGGTGCTTCGGTTTTTGGCCGGGGTGGGCATCTTGCGCCTTGTGGGGCCGGGCTTTCCAATGGCGGTGATGACGGTCAACATCTTGGGCTCTTTTGCCATGGGTATGTTTGTGGTCTATGCGGCGCAACGCGGTATGGCATATTTGACACCTTTGGTCATGACGGGCCTGCTGGGTGGATTCACAACTTTCTCTGCCTTCTCTTTGGAGGCGGTGACTTTGTTTGAACGCGGCAGCATGGGGCAAGCGCTGGGGTATGTCACCCTATCAGTGGTCCTTTCGATAGGGGGTCTGATATTGGGCCTGATGATTGCACGAGGAATATGGGCATGAGCCGAGTACAGCTTTTGGAAGTCAATGAGGGAGATGGCGATCAGCGTTTGGATCGTTGGTTTCGCCACCAATTTCCGCAGGTGCAGCAGGGCCAGATTGAAAAAATGTGTCGCAAGGGCGACATCCGCGTTGATGGGGGACGGGTGAAGTCCAATACCCGTGTCGAAGTGGGGCAGATGGTGCGCATCCCGCCTTTGCCCGATACGCCAGCGCCGGCTATCGTCGACACGAAAATTTCTGACGCTGATGCCAAAATGATTCAATCCTGTGTTCTGTACCGTGACGAACATATTATTGCCTTGAACAAACCGCCGGGCCTGCCGGTGCAGGGGGGCAGCAAACAATATCGCCATGTTGATGGTCTCACCCCTGCGCTGCGCTTTGGCAATGACGAAAACCCGCGGCTTGTGCATCGTTTGGACAAGGATACCTCCGGGGTTTTGATCTTAGGGCGGAGCCGGCAAATGGCGGCGACTTTGGCTGAGGCCTTTCGGCACCGTGAGACACGAAAGATTTATTGGGCCGTTGTTGCCGGCGTGCCGCATCCGAAAATGGGCACCATAAAATATGGGTTGGTCAAAGCCAGTGGCCATGGCAGCTTTGGAGAGGGCGAGAAAATGCATTGCCTGCATCCCAATGAGGTCGCCGCAACCCCCGGAGCGAAGCGCGCCACCACGGATTATGCGGTCCTGTCGCCGCTTGGCAGCCGGGCAGCTTGGGTCGCATTGGTTCCGGTAACCGGACGGACGCATCAGCTGCGGGCCCATATGGCCGAAATGGGGCATCCGATTGTTGGAGACGGCAAATATGGCGGCTCGAGCCAAGAAAATCTTGGGCATGGCTGGGGCGCGCAATTGGGCGGCGATATCAGCAAAAAGATGCATCTACATGCCAGGCATTTGCGGCTGGAGCATCCGGTGACCCGTGCGATGCTGTCATTTACCGCACCCTTGCCAGAGCATATGCAACGCACGTGGGATCAGATGCAATGGGATCCGCGCGATGTGGAACTTGATCCATTCGAGGGCGATGAATGAGCCGACCCCGGACTCTGGTTCTATTTGATGTAGATGGTACGCTGATTGACAGCCAATCTCATATTTTGGGAGCCATGGACTTTGCCTTCAAAATACGCGGTCTCGTCTTGCCGCCCGCCTCTGAGATATTGGCGATTGTGGGTTTGTCGCTGCCGGAAGCCTTTGCGCAACTTTGTCCTGAGGCAGATGCGCAAGAGCGCCTGCTGTTGGTCGAGGCCTATAAAGACAGTTTCGCAAACCTGCGCGGTTCGGCCTCTGCCTCGGCGCTCTATCCGGGGGCTCTGGCGTGTTTGGACAGGCTGAAACACATGGATGATGTTGTCTTAGGCATCGCTACTGGCAAATCGCGCCGTGGATTGCGGCATGTTTTATCGAATCCTGATTTGGCCGGGCGTTTTGCAACAACGCAAGTGGCAGATGATCACCCATCGAAGCCGCATCCCTCGATGGCTTTGCAAGCTATGACGGAAAGCGGCGCCGTGCGCGGGGTGATGATCGGTGATACGACGTTTGATATGCAAATGGGCCGGGCTGCCGGGTTAAAAACGATTGGGGTCAGTTGGGGCTATCATGCGCAACAAGCTTTGCGCGCGCAGGCGGATCGGATGATCGCCGATTATGCGCAACTGGTGCCAGAAGTTCAAAACCTATGGGGTGAGACATGAGCGATTGGGCTGCAAAACGATTTTGGAGTGATGTGACAGTTGATCTGCGCGGCGAAGACTATGTGATCCTTTTGGATAATCGCTTGGTCAAAACACCTGCCAAGGCAACTCTGGCCGTGCCGACTCAAGCCATGGCAGCAGCGATTGCAGCGGAGTGGGAGGCGCAAAGCGAGAAGATCGACCCGCGGACCATGCCCACCACGCGCTCGGCAAATGCGGCCTTGGACAAGGTGATGCCGCAACGGGATGAAGTGGCCCAATTGATCGCGGCTTATGGCGAAAATGATTTGCTATGTTACCGTGCCCCCGCGCCTGAAGAATTGATCGCCCGTCAAAAAGAGGCCTGGGATCCGCTTTTGGCTTGGGCCGCCGAGGTGCTGGATGCGCCCCTGCGCACCGCTGAAGGGGTGATGCATGTGGCGCAACCTGCGAATGCGGTGGCAAATCTAACCGCGCGGGTTGTGGCGCAGTCGCCCTTTCAATTGGCTGCTCTGCATGATCTTGTCAGCATGTCTGGATCACTGGTGATTGGGCTGGCGGCACAGGTAGAGGCGTTTGCCATTGACGATCTTTGGACATGTTCGCGACTCGACGAACTCTGGCAAATCGAGCAGTGGGGTCAGGATGACGAAGCTGACGCAACGGCAAGTTTGAAGCATCTGGCATTTTTGCACGCTCACCGATTCCATAAAATGAGCTAAGGCGCGCAGTATACAAATGTACACAGATTTTTCGGCCCTACTTTAACAAATATTAACCAAAATGCACCGATTTTTGCGGTGATCTCTTGACCGGATGACATAAAACTTGTCATGGTCTGTTGCATTGCAGAGGAAACTCTCGCATTCAAGCCAATTAATTTAATTGGATTAGACTGCCCCTATGGGGTGGAAAACAGGATGAGGTAAAAATGAAAAAAACCGTATTTCTTGGTGCATTGACTGTAGCTGGCCTTGCGGCTGGCTTGGTATCTGCTGGCACCCTCGATGATGTTAAAGCACGCGGCAAACTGAACTGTGGTGTGACCACAGGTGTTCCAGGTTTCGCTGAGCCTGACGCAAATGGCGTTTGGCAGGGTTTTGATGTTGCTGTATGTCGCGCGGTTGCGGCGGCTGTATTGGGCGACAACATGGCTGTTGAATTCGTTCCAACAACCGGCAAAACGCGTTTCACCGCTTTGGCATCTGGCGAAATCGATCTGCTGGCCCGTAACACAACTTGGACAATGTCCCGCGACGTTGACCTGAAGTTCGAATTTGTTGGCGTAAACTACTACGACGGTCAAGGCTTCATGGTTCCGGCTTCTTTGGGCGTGTCTTCAGCCGCTGAGCTGGATGGCGCGACTGTTTGTATCCAAACCGGTACAACAACAGAGCTGAACTTGGCTGATTTCTTCCGTGCGAATGGCATTTCTTACGAGCCAGTGCCAATCGAAACCGGTTCAGAGGCGGCTCAATTGTTCCTCGCAGGTTCCTGCGACGTTTACACGACTGACCGTTCCGCTTTGGCCGCTCAACGTGCAAACTTCCCAAATCCAGACGACTATGTTGTTCTCCCTGACGTCGTTTCCAAAGAGCCACTCGGCCCATTGGTTCGTCACGGTGACAATGACTGGGGCGATATTGCGCGCTGGACTTTGAACGCTTTGATCACAGCTGAAGAGCTGGGTGTGACTTCCGACAACATTGCTGAAATGTCTGCGGGCACAAACAACCCAGAAATCAACCGCCTGTTGGGCTCTGAAGGCACTTTGGGCGAAATGCTCGGTCTGGACGCAGAATGGGCAAAACGCGCCATCATGTCCGGCGGCAACTACGGTGAAGTGTTCGAAAGCAACATCGGTGCTGCAACAAACATCGGCTTGTCCCGTGGTTTGAACGCACAGTGGAAAGACGGCGGTCTGATCTATTCACCACCATTCCGCTAAGAACATATTGGATTGGGCACAGAGAAATCTGCGCCCTTTTCATATCTAAGCCTAAGACAAATCTGAAAATATAAAATTCAAAATAAATTCAGAAACCTAGGGAAAAACTCCATGTCATCAACGACGCAAACCAGGGCAAGCAAGTTCAGCTTGTCAATGTTGATAAATGATACCCGCTACCGATCAACAACATTTCAAGTGATTGCGCTGATCGGCCTTATTTTTGCGATGGGCTATCTGGTTTCTAATCTTCTGTCGAATCTCGCTGACGCCGGTCTGAACATCAGCTGGAGATTCTTCGGCGAGACAGCCGGCTATGACATCAATCAAATGCCTATCGAATATAACAACCAGATGAGCCATGGCCGCGCCTCCCTGGTGGGGGCCGTAAATACGCTGATCGTGGCCTTTTTGGCCTGTGTAAGCGCCACCATTTTGGGCGTCGTGGCCGGGGTGCTGCGCCTTTCAAATAACTGGGTCGTTTCAAAACTCATGGCCATATATGTGGAAGCGTTCCGCAATGTGCCCGTTTTGATCTGGATTCTGATCATTTTTCTCGTCATGTCGAATGTCCTGCCGCAGCCCCGTGAATTTCGTGGTGATGCAGCGGCAAGCTCGATGTGGTTTGATATGGTCGCCTTCACTAACCGCGGGGTTTATATTCCTCGGTTGGTTTTGGATGATCTTGGATGGGTTGTATTCGCCGCTTTTGGTCTCTCGATCATCGGTGTTTTCGCCTTCAGGCGCTATGCTAGAAACTTGCTCTTCAACACCGGACGTTTGATCCCAACTTTCTTGCCATCCATTGGTATTTTGATCATCCCAACTGTGCTGGTCTATTTTGCTTTGGGCAGCCCAATCGGGCTGGAGAACCCTGCACTGAAAGGGTTTAACTTCAAAGGTGGCCTGCATTTGCGCCTGTCTTTGATTGCACTTTGGTTTGCTTTGGCCATCTATACTGGAGCGTTCATTGCTGAAAATGTTCGTGCAGGGATTCAAGCTATCAGCTATGGCCAAACGGAGGCTGCTGCTGCCTTGGGCATGCGTCCGGGTCGGATTATGTCACTGATCATTTTGCCGCAAGCGCTGCGTGTCATTGTACCGCCGCTGATCTCCCAATATCTCAACATCACCAAAAATAGCTCGCTGGCCATTGCCGTCGGCTATATGGATATCACCGGCACGCTGGGCGGTATTACGCTCAATCAAACTGGCCGCGCGATTGAATGTATTTTGGTCTTGATGCTCTTCTATTTGGTCATCAGCCTGTCAATTTCGGCCATTATGAACGTCTATAACAATGCTATGAAGTTGAAGGAGCGTTGAGATGAGCGACACACCGAACATCGGCTTTGTACGTCATGAGCCTATCCCGCCCTCCGCACCGCCCATTCAACAGGCTGGCATGGTCAAATGGATGCGTGAAAACCTATTCTCGAATTGGATCAATTCGATCCTAACCATTCTGTCCATCTATTTTGTCGCCAAAATCATCCTCGCGTCGACACCCTGGATGTGGAACGGGGTCTGGACGACCAGTAGCCTGCGGGAGTGCCGGGAAGTCTTGCAAGGCACCAGTGGCGCATGTTGGTCGGTTTTGGCCGAACGCTGGAACCAAATGTTGTTTGGCTTTAAATATCCGGTTGAAGCCTATTGGCGGCCGACCCTGGCCTTTGTGTTGCTTTTGGTCTGCATCGCTCCGATTTTGTTCCAAAAATTGCCACGCAACATGCTGATTTTTTCCGCGATATACCCCTTCCTAGCCTTTTGGTTGATATGGGGCGGAACAGTTTTAACCCCTGTTGTGGTCGCCGTTTCACTCATCGCGGGTTATCTTGCCTTCGTGAAGATTGAGCGCCTGACGGGCTTTGCGACAGGGCTGTTGTCCGGCGTTGTCGCCGTGGCGTTGGTGCTTTACTTGGGCAGCTTTGTGACCGCAGCTCTGCCTGAGTTTATCGCGCTTGAGCCCGTGGCGTCGCGGGATATGGGGGGCTTTATGCTCAACCTTATTCTGGGAACCGTCTGCGTGTCTTTGTCCATTCCGCTAGGGATCATCCTAGCCTTGGGCAGACAGTCGAATATGCCCATCATCAAGGGCATTTGTGTCGTGTTTATCGAGTTTATTCGCGGTGTGCCGCTGATCACGCTGCTGTTTGTGGCCAATGTCGTGCTGTCTTATTTCTTCCCACCCGGCACCAATCTGGATTTGATCCTAAGGGTGATTATTATGATCACACTTTTCTCTGCGGCCTATATTGCAGAGGTGATCCGGGGAGGCCTCGCGGCCCTGCCACGCGGGCAATATGAGGCGGCTGACAGTCTGGGCTTAGATTACCCGCAGGCGATGCGGTTAATCATCCTGCCGCAGGCGCTCAAGATCTCTATTCCGGGCATCGTGAACGTGGCGGTTGGTTTGTTCAAAGACACCACATTGGTCTCGGTTATCTCCATGTTTGATCTCGTCGGTATGATCCGGGGTCCGATTTCTTCCTCCACAGCTTGGACGGGGATCTATTGGGAGCTGTATCTCTTCGCGATCTTGCTTTTCTTCGTCGTCTGCTACGGCATTTCACAATATTCACAATGGTTGGAGCGGCAGCTTCGAACCGATCATCACTAAGGGAGCTTTGAGAATGTCTGAAGCCCACATGAAAGTTTCTGATGAGATAGCAATCTCAATCGAGAATATGAATAAATGGTATGGCACATTCCATGTGCTGCGCGACATCAACCTTGATGTGCAGCGTGGTGAACGGATTGTGATTTGCGGGCCGTCTGGCTCTGGAAAATCCACCCTCATTCGGTGTATTAATGCTCTGGAAGAGCATCAACAGGGATCCATCACGGTTGATGGGACGTTGTTGTCCTCGGATGTGAAAAACATCGATAAGGTGCGCTCTGAGGTTGGCATGTGCTTTCAACATTTCAACCTGTTCCCACATCTGACAATCTTGGAAAATTGCACCTTGGCACCTATTTGGGTGCGGAAAATACCCAAGAAAGAAGCCGAAGAAACGGCGATGCACTTTCTTGAGAAGGTTAAAATTCCGGAGCAGGCCGACAAATACCCCGGACAGCTTTCTGGCGGTCAGCAACAACGGGTGGCGATTGCGCGCTCCTTGTGCATGAAGCCTCGAATTATGCTCTTTGATGAACCCACCTCGGCGCTTGATCCTGAAATGATCAAAGAGGTGCTGGACACGATGATCGAACTGGCCGAAGACGGTATGACCATGCTCTGCGTGACCCATGAAATGGGGTTTGCACGCCAGGTTGCCAATCGGGTCATATTTATGGATGCAGGACAAATTGTCGAACAAAATGAGCCTGAAGAGTTCTTTAACAATCCACAATCAGATCGCACAAAATTGTTCTTGAGCCAAATTTTGGGCCACTAGGAGAGGGTGCACTCTATGAGATTTTGAATTGGGCCCTTTGGGGCCCTTTTTTATGGCCCAAGATCTGCTGGCGTGATGAAATTAATGAGCTGCGCTGATCCGTCTTCGGGCTTCCAGTTTAGCACAAGCGTTGCGCCGGGCGGATATTTGTAGAAGGCCGCATGGGCTGGCGGTGTCTGGATCAGGGTGCTGGCCAGCTCGGCAATGCCGGGATTATGCGCCAGCAGCAATAGGCACGCGTGGTGGCACTGGGCATTGATGGCCGCGCGCAAAGAGGCGGGCTCCGCCAAATAGAGTTGGGCCATTAAGTCGACCGCGCATGTCAGCTCGAGCGCTGCAAAGCTTTGGTATGTGCGTTTGGCATCCGACACCAATGCATGATCTGGCATATGTCCTGATGTTTTGAGCCAAGAGCCCAGTCGGCGCGCTTGATCTTGTCCCTGTGTGCTGAGATTGCGGGCGTAATCGTCCTGCTCGGGGGACCAGTCGGCAAGGGCGTGGCGCATTAATATGAGCTTCAATTTAAAAATTCTCGCATGTGATAGGCCGACTGCGCCGCGGCACGCTCATAGGTTTGGCCAATCGGACAGGCCCGTCGAGCCAGACAACCTTCCGAGAGGCAGCGTTGTTCAGGATCTGACCTTACATAGGATCTGCACGCCTCAACATCATATTGGGCGCCTTGCAGCGCGCCAACTGGGCAGGCGGTAATGCAAGGCTCGGCGCATTGGGTGCAAGGTTTTGTTGGCGCTTCGGGTGCTTGGATGTTCCAATCAAATTCCAAAGCGCCGCGATAGGAGACCATAAGCCCCGCTTCGGCTTGTACCAGAATGCCGACGGGGCTTGTCCAGGCGCGATTACTGGCCAGGGCCCAAGTGAGAAACGGAGCCGGATGGGTGCCAAAAGGAAAATGCGTCTGCGCGCCAAGTCGATCAGCCAACCCTGTGATCACGCGTCGTGACCAGCGGTCTATGGGATCCGCCGCGCCATCTTGCCATTCGAGACTGTCACAGACCGCAGGCCAAAACCCCGGCTCATGTGGCCCGAGCAATACGATCGTGCCGCGTGCGCCGAGCAGAGTTCCAAAGATGGTCAGATGTTCCACCTGAACCCTGTAAAGAAGGTCGCCATATGTCATTTGCGCAAGAATGGCAGAGCCAGAGACCAGATCAGGCGCGTGGGGCGTAGATCTTGCCATTGCAGGCCAATTTTCATCTGTCGATGCCCGTCTTGTGGGCTATGGGTATAGGTCCCAAACAAGCGATCCCACCACGATAGGGCAAATCCGTAGTTGCTATCGTGTTCAAAGCGATGCACCGAATGATGAATGCGGTGCATGTCAGGGGTGACCAAAACGCTGCGTATGACCCGATCGAGTTTCTGCGGCAATGCGATATTGGCATGATTAAACATGGCCGATCCATTGAGCAAAACTTCAAACACCACCACGGTCCAAGCCGCGGGGCCAAGCAGATATACCAAGCCAATCTTAAATCCCATGGACAAGGCAATTTCTACCGGATGAAAGCGGATCGCTGTGGTGACATCAAATTCAATATCAGAGTGATGCACGCGGTGGATGCGCCAGAGCAACGGGATTTTATGGCTCAGCAAATGTTGCACCCATATTGCAAAATCCATCATCAGGATGACCACAATCAACTCGATCCAACTGGGCAGGCCGATAAGGTTGAGGAGGCCCCAGCCGCGGGCGCTGGCATCCGCGGCGGCCAAAACTGCGGCGAATGGGAGAAATATCGCCAAAGCCCGCAGGGTGAGCGTATCGACCACGACAAAGACCCAATTTGTGATCCAGCGCCGCGTTTTTTGCGGTCTAGGCCGGCGCGGGGCCAAATGCTCGATGCCTGCTAAAATGGCGAAGAGGCCTAGAAATATGGCGAGGCGCAATAGGGCGTCTTGTGACATCTGTGCGCGCTTCCCTATGATCTTTTGGGGGCGTTGGAAGATCGGATCAACGATCCTGCCCCGTGATCCGTGAACAATTCTAAAAGACAGGCATTTGGCGCGCGCCCGTCGATAATCACCACCGCCTGCACACCGCCAGCGATCGCTTCCAGCGCGGTTTCGGTTTTGGGGATCATGCCTCCTGCAATCACACCATTTGCGGTCAAGTCTTTGATATTGTCTGGCGACAATTCTGTCAGCACGTCTCCATCGGCATTTTTCACACCTGACACATCGGTCAAAAGCAAAAGCCTGTCTGCTTTGAGTGCTGCGGCAATGGCGCCGGCAACTGTGTCGCCATTTATGTTGAAGGTCTCTCCGGCATCGCCTGCGCCCAGCGGGGCAACGACCGGAATCATATCCGCGTCAAAAAATGTTTTTAGAACAGTTGGATCAATATCGCGTGGTTTGCCGACCAGACCCAACTTCGGATCCGCAACATCGCAGGTCATCAAGCTGGCGTCCTTGCCCGACAGGCCAACGGCGCGTCCGCCCTGCGCGTTAATAGCCTGCACGATCCGTTTGTTAACGCGACCTGAAAGGACCATTTCAACAACTTCCATCGTTGCCGCATCCGTGACACGTTTGCCGTCGACGAAGTGGGATTGTATATCCAGGCGCTTGAGCATCTCGTTTATCATCGGCCCGCCGCCGTGCACGATCACCGGGTTCACCCCCACCTGCTGCATCAACACAACATCACGCGCAAAGGACTCCATGGCCGCATCACTGCCCATGGCATGACCGCCAAATTTTATCACCACTGTTGCGCCGTCATAGCGCTGCAGATACGGCAAGGCTTTTGACAAAGTGCTGGCGGTGGTTAACCATTCGCTTTTCATGGGGTGATCTTTCTGAACCGGCTAATGTAAGCGTAGTGAATTCAAGCAGTGCTGCCAAGAGTGTTTTATATAGGTGCAGCTACTCTAAGCTGGAGATCACGGCGCGCAATATGGCGATGCCATCGCCTTTTTCTGAACTCGTCATAATCAGTTCTGGGAAGGCAGCAGGGTGTTTGGCCAATTTCCCGCGCACTTGCTCCAGTACCCGATCTCGTTCGTGGTCTTTGATCTTATCGGCTTTGGTCATGACCACCTGAAAGGTCAGGGCGGATCTGTTCATCAGCTGCATGATCTCTTCATCCACCGGTTTGATGCCGTGCCGGCTGTCGATCAATACAAAGGCTCGGCGCAGGTTGGGGCGGCCAGAGAGGTAGTTCTTTAAAAGGCGTTGCCATTTTTCTACCACTGCGAGCGGCGCATTGGCGTAGCCATACCCGGGCAGATCGACCAAATAGCGGGCCTCGCCAAGTTCGAAGAAATTAATCTCCTGGGTGCGCCCGGGGGTATTGGAGGCGCGGGCCAGACCTTTGCGATTAGTCAGCGCATTGATTAAGCTGGATTTACCCACATTTGAACGCCCGGCAAAGCAGACCTCGACTCGGTCGGCATCGGGCAGGCCATCCATGGCAACCACACCCTTGAGAAAGTCGACTGGACCGGCAAACAGTTTGCGCCCCAATTCGGCGGCAGCGTCGCTTTCAGGTTCCGCGATCGGGAAAGGTAGGATCATAACAGCTCCAACGTGTCATCGAGTGAGAGTGTGCCTGGTTCAATCACGCGGGCATAGAGGCCGAAGTCCTGATGACCGCTCAGCGCACTCAGAGCGCCGAGCGTATTGGCGTCGCGCAGGCCTGTGTCTGGATTGGCGGTCGTGGCTAGGCAGCGCACAATTGGCTCCACGCCTTCAAATACCACGCTGCCAATGCGAAACTTTTGTCCAAGCCAGCTATGTTCTACCCATGGATCCAGCCCGTCAATCCAGAGGTTGCCGCGCCATCTATGCTGTGACAGCGGCTGCCCTATATGCTCAGATAAAGCGCGTAAGGAGGCGTGGCTGTTGATGCTGATGGATGGAAAGTCGCAATCTGTAAAGCCCCGCTCGGGGAGGCGCAAAATGCGCGCTGATTGCGCGCGATCCGCAGGCATCAGAGGTTTGACCCAAGCCAGAAACCCTGACAGTTGCCGTTCATCATCGGGTTGAAAGGTGAAGTCTTTGCGATTGGGGTGCGATAGTGTGAGGCTTTCATCTGCCTCATTGAGCCGCGCGGTGATGGCCATGAGGAGAGGCGCTTTTGAGACGCGAGAAAAATTGGCGCAGGCGGCCCATTCGCTGCCATCGGCTTTGGAAGCCTCATGGGCGACTGCCCAATGGCGATCCCAGGGCATGGCCCCGCCCTGAGACAATTTCACCCGTTGCAAGGCCTCACGCCCATGAGATTTCAGCGGGTGGCGGAATATATCCGTAACGCGCGGCATATCAGCTCTTCTTTTTCGATCGCTTTAAGGTACTGGTAATATTTCCAAAGACGTCTGGTTTGACCCCTTGGCTCCGCATGATTAAATATTGCTGAATGAAGGTGATCGTGTTGTTGGCAATCCAGTAGACCACGAGACCCGAGGCGAAGCCGCCAAGCATGAACATAAACACCCAAGGCATCCAAGCGAAGATCATCGCCTGTGTTGGATCTGTTGGCGCGGGATTGAGTTTCTGCTGCATCCACATGGAAATGCCCAAAAGAAGCGGCAAGATACCAATCAAGATCAAGGCCACGATGGATCCAGGCTCTGGCGCGCCCCAAGGCAGGAGGCCAAACAGATTCATGATCGAGGTTGGATCTGGTGCCGAGAGATCCTGAAATGGGCCGAACCAGCTGGCGTGCCGCAGCTCCAGCGTCACGAAGATCACTTTATACAGCGAAAAGAAAATTGGGATCTGCGGCAGGATGGGCAGGCAGCCGGCGGCGGGGTTGACCTTATTCTTCTTATAAAGCTCCATCATGCCTTGCTGCATTTTTTGCCGGTCATCACCAGCGCGTTCTTTCAGCTTTTCCATCTCTGGCTGCAGCTCTTTCATACGCGCCATAGAGACATAGGATTTATAAGCCAGGGGCAAAAGCAAAGCTTTGATCACCAGGGTCAAGCAGATGATTGACCAGCCCATATTTCCGATGAAACCGTTCATCGTATGCAGCAGCCAGAATATGGGTTTGGTCAAGAAGTAGAACCAACCCCAGTCGATACTATCGACGAAGCGATCCACGCCCTTGTCTTTTTGGTAGCTGCGGATCACTTCCCATTCTTTCGCACCCGCGAAAAACTGCGATGTGACGGTGGTTGAGGCGCCCGCTTCGATGGACAGTGTTGGCTGTACCGCTTCGGTCAAATAGACGTCGTTATTGATGTCATATTTGGCCACGGATTTGAACGCGCCCTGGGGCACGATTGTGGTCATCCAATAGTGATCTGTGAAGCCGATCCATCCGCCTTCGGCCACTTGCACGACATCTGCCGGCGCGCGTTCTTTGGGGTTGATATCGAATTCGGGCATATTGTCATATTTGGTTTCGTTCAATTCGCCGTCGGACATGCGCACCATGCCCTCGTGCAGAATAAAAAAGCCTTTAAGGTTGCGCGGTTCGCCGTGGCGGGCAATTTGACCGTAGGGAGCCAGCGCTACGGCCGCCGAGCCGTTGTTTTGCACGGTTTGCTCGACAGAGAACATGAAATTCTCATCGACCGATATCACGCGCTGAAAGGCCAAGCCTTTGCCATTGTCCCAGGTCAGGGTCACGGGCGATGTGGGGGTCAGTTGGGTGGATTTGGTGGACCAAAGCGTGGTGGGGCCCGGTACGTCGGCAGGATCAACGCCAGAGGCGGCGGCCCAACCGTTAATGCCGTAATAGGCGTTGTCGGAGCCTTCCGGTGACAGAAGCGTCACAATTTCGGACCCTTCTTTTATGGTTTCGGTGTAGTCTTTGAGGCGTAAATCATCAATCCGGCCTGCGAGAAGCGATAGAGAGCCTTCGAGGCGCGGCGTGCTGATCGTGATGCGGCTGGCGTCTGCAACGGCCTGCGCGTTGCCGGAGGCGATATTTGTATTGACATCGGCTGTGCCGGGGGCTGTCGCGGCAACGGGCGCGGTTTCAGTCTGGGCCTGCTCTGGCGGCGGCGCAGTTTGCGGCGGCGCAATTGCGAACCAGGCCAGCATCACTGCAAAGCTGAGGCCTGTGGCCAAGAGAAGGTTTTTATTTTGATCGTCCATTTGAGCCCACCATGCGTCATTTGCCCGATATCGGGTTACATGCGGTTCAACCGCCGGCAGGGCAAAAGGTCAAGTAGATTCGGGGATTTCTGGGCTTTTCGCGCCCTTTATGCCAATTTTGCGGGTGATGTGTGCGGGTGGGGCGCTTGTTGTTTTGCAAAGCCCAATTTTGCAATTGATCAAGGGGCATCGGCCTGCCGATTCCGTAACCCTGCGTATGGCCGCAGCCAATTTTTTACACTACGCGCAGCTCCGCACCGGTTTCAATGCCCTCGGCTATGGTGTCAAGATTTAGGCGTTGGGCCAATAGAACGACAGCTGCGAGCATATCTTGCTTTTTGGATCCCTATCGATGTTGAAAACAAAGGAACGATCAATTTTCATTTGGTCAATGTTCAATTGGCGTAGGGAGTCGATTGGATTTTGCGCGGTGCCCAAATCATCAAGATCAATGTGACATCCAAGCTTGGCCAGAGAATTGACCGTGTGGCGCACGGGCGATTGCGCGTCCTGCACCACGACATTTTCAAGCACCCCTACCTAGAGCCTGTTTGGCTGCAGATCGAATTGGTCCAGCGCCCATAGGATTCGGGTGACCAGCTGCGGATGCTCTAGATCCGATTGTGCGAAATTGACGCTGACTTGTGGGACGAAAATTCCAGCGTCTTCCAAATCGCGCATGGTGCCTAGGGAGCCGTGTAGTATCGTGTCGGTCAATTTATGCCAAAGTTGAGCCTGAGCGACGGAGGATAAAAATGCCAGCGGTGGAACCATGCCCTGGCTTGGATGGTGCCAGCGTGCCAAAGCCTCCATGCCGGTGATCCGCCCATCGCTGAGACTGACCTGTGGTTGAAAATGCGGTCTAATCTCCCGATTATCGAAGGCGGAATTGAGGTCCTGCGTGGTGGCGAGATGGCTCTTGCTTGTGGCGGGCGCGCTGGGCGGGGTGATGGTCGATGTTTTGGCGGCTGCACCCCGAACGAGGCGCGCAGCCATCGCAGCACATAGAATCGCGTCTCATAGCCAAGCCTCCGGCGCGAAGACGCGTGCCAAGGTGGCTGTTAAAGCGATGCCACAGAGTGCACCAAGGGCCCATAATAGGCCATTGTGCAATCTGCCTGCGCTTTGATTTTGCCAAGCGATCACGGGTCGTCCTCATTGTAGTCAGGACAGTTAGCGGAGAAATGGTAACGATTGGCTTAATCAGCAGGCGGATTTCACTCGCACTGCGGATCGAGAGCCAGGCCAAGGAAATCAAACAACTTGCTGTCAAGAAGATGAGAGGGTCTGGCATTGGTCAATGCACGAAACAGCACATTGCGCCGCCCGGGATGATTGGCCTCCCAGCCATCCAAAATTGCCTTGACCTGTTGACGTTGCAACCCATCTTGGCTGCCGCAGAGATCGCAGGGAATGATCGGGTAATTCATCGCTTTGGCAAAAGCCTGGCAATCTTGTTCAGCGACATGCACAAGGGGGCGATACAAAAACAGATCTTTATCTTCATTGACCAGCTTGGGCGGCATTGTTGCCAAACGGCCGCCGTGAAACAGGTTCATGAAAAATGTCTCTAAAACATCATCGCGGTGGTGACCCAAGACCACGGCGGAGCAGCCTTCCTCGCGGGCGATCCGATACAGATTGGCGCGCCGCAACCGTGAGCATAGCGCGCAAAAGGTGCGCCCGGCCGGTGTTTTGTCCATCACAACCGAATAGGTGTCGCGGTATTCAATGCGATGTGGCACCTGCATGCGCTCAAGGAACTCAGGCAAAACGGTTGCTGGAAAGCCCGGCTGACCTTGGTCGAGATTGCAGGCAATCAAGTCAACGGGCAGCAAGCCGCGCCATTTCAACTCATAGAGCACCGCCAGGAGCGTATAGCTGTCTTTACCGCCCGACAGGCAGACCAGCCAGCGCGCGCCTGGCTCAATCATCCCATAGTGTTCGATGGCTTCGCGGGTTTTGCGCAACAGGCGCTTGCGGAGCTTTTTGAACTCAGTGGTTTTTGGCGCCCCTTCAAAGAGGGGATGAATTTCTGTGTCGTCATCTAACATGCGCTCCTTATGCCCAAGCTGTTGACAGGTTGCAATTGCTCTTGGATGCGCCAGACCCTTAAAGAAATTTGAGCGGATCAGGCGGTATATGCGCAGGGGGCACCCAATGTCGCGGCGTATATGTGGGTTCAGGGGCAAATGCATGACCCGCTTGGTTCTGCGCCGCATTAATTTGAGTTTGAGGATTTGGCCCAAGACCCGAAGAGTTCCGTGGTCTCTGATCAAGTCTTGAATATGGGCCAAGAGGTGGTCGCGTTCAATAAGTGTCATGATATGTCTCCTGAACGGGCAGAAGCCACGCTCAATGTTGTAAAATGGACAGCCGCGGCCGAGGGCTGGTGGCTTAATAAATGGGATGGAATTATGAGGGTTGGGCCCTAAAGTTTGGGTGGGGCAGAGGGCAAAAGAAGCCCGGTGACAGATGCGTTAGGACGCAGCGCCTCGATTGCCACAATACGCACACTGAGAGATATAATTCAAAATTGTCATTATTTTAATTTCCCTTTCAAAGAATTGCGTGGTGCCTTCGTCGCACGGCACTCATCCTCAGGTAAGAGGTTTGGGCCAAACATCCCGCTCGTGTGGATTTTTGGTCACGATTTAGGGGGGTGTTTTCCGGGCACCGGGTCGTAGCCATCGCCGCCAAAAGGGTGACATCGACCCAAGCGCCGCAGGATCAACGTGGAGCCTTTGAAGGCGCCGTGCTTTTCCAGGGCCTCAAGCGCATAGGCCGAGCAGGTCGGTTGATACCGGCAATTAAATCCCACCCAGGGGCTAAAAAACAGCCGGTAAAACCGCACGGGGAGGGCGAGGATATGGGCAAAGATCGTCATCGCTTGCCTTGCAACTTTCGCAAGGCAGCTAAGAGCTCCTCTTGCAGCGCGGTGAACTTGGTGGTGGCGGTGACATTGGCCCGGCCAATGAGCACATAATCATGGCCGGCCTGACCAAACCGTGGCAAAATCAGACGGGCGATTTCGCGCAGCCGGCGTTTTGCACGGTTGCGCGCCACCGCATTGCCGACTTTTTTGGAGCAGGTGAAGCCTACACGCAGCACCTGCGCATCGCCTCGATCACGGGCCTGAAGTACGAAGCTTGTGGAATGGACCCGTTTCGCATGGGCCAGCCGCAAAAAGTCTTTGCGTTGTTTCAAACGCTCCAACACCAATAAGTCCGACGACCCATGATCGCCGGACTTTCTGTTGTTAAACTCAGACATCACTGGAAGTGCGCTTATGCGCTCAATGATTTCCGGCCACGGGCGCGGCGTGTATTCAAAATTTTGCGACCAGCTTTTGTGGCCATGCGTGCACGGAAACCGTGGCGGCGTTTGCGAACAAGGTTCGATGGTTGGAATGTGCGTTTCATCGCGAAGTCTCCGGTTGGATCAGCTCAACTGCTAAGCCATTTATTTCAGGACCCAGCCTTTAGGGCCTGATCGTCGGCGAGTCAAACAGACAATGCGTTATTTTCGGCAAAATTCTTTTAGAAAGTTTATAATCACTGAAACAATTTAGTGATTCTGATCAATGAAGCGTGAGGTGGGGTAGGAAAACTCTCTTTAGGCAGGCATGTGTAGGGGAATCTATAAGGAATTTGATAATGCAGGCATTCTTCACATCCGTTTTTCGTGTGTTGGTGCAATATCGCGCCGCGATCTTGTTGCTGGCGTTTGTGGCATCTGGCGCCTATTTTTTGCAAGGGTATTTGAGCTTTGACAGCCTGCGGGAGCATCGGGCTGTTTTGATTGAATTTCGGGATGCCAATTACCTAGCGGCGGTTCTGGTCTTCATTCTGGTCTATACGTTGTTTGTGGCGTTTTCCGTGCCAGGAGGCTTGATTCTGTCCCTGACTGGTGGATTTTTATTCGCGACCTTCCCAGGAGTTTTGTACAATATGTTAGGGGCAACATTGGGAGCCAGTGCGATTTTCTTGGCGGCGCGCTGGGGGTTTGGCGCAAAGCTTGCTGCCACTTTGGAAAACTCTGAAGGTTTGGTTAAAAAGATCAAAGATGGTGTGGATGAAAACCAATGGTCCATGTTATTTATCATCCGTTTGATTCCGGGGGTGCCATTCTTTCTGGCCAATTTGGTACCAAGTTTTCTCGATGTGCCGCTGCGACGCTTTGTTATTTCAACTTTTTTGGGAATTTTTCCTGGGGCTTTGGTGTTCACCTCTATTGGCGCGGGGTTGGGCGATATTTTTGAGCGCGGGCAGACACCGGATCTCGCCATCGTGTGGAAGCCGCAAATTATTTTGCCAATTTTGGGCCTTTGCCTGCTCTCGGCCTTGCCGATCGTGCTTAAGGTCTTGCGCGGCAAGAAAGGGATTTGAGCATGGATAAGAAAGGGATTTGAGCATGGAGCGGATACAGACAGATGTTTTGGTGATTGGCGGCGGATCGGGTGGCCTCTCTGTTGCGGCGGGTGCGGTGCAGATGGGCGCGCGCGTTGTGTTGCTGGAGGGCAATAAAATGGGCGGTGATTGCCTCAATTATGGCTGCGTGCCGTCAAAAGCCCTTTTGGCCGCTGCCGCTGTGGCGCATGGGCAGGGAGGCAATGCCGCCATGGGGGTTGGGCCGGGCAAGAATACGGTCAGCTATGGGAAGGCCAAAGATTTTGTGGCCTCGGTCATTGGCCAGATCGCGCCGCATGACAGCGTGGCGCGGTTTGAGGGCCTGGGCGTGACAGTGATTGAGGCTTTTGGCCGCTTTATTTCTCCCACGGAGGTTCAAGCAGGAGACCGGGTGATCACCGCGCGCCGAATGGTCATCGCCACCGGCTCCAGCCCCTTGGTCCCGCCGATCCCGGGTTTGAGCGATGTGCCCTATTATACAAACGAAACAATATTCGATTTGCGCGAGCGACCTGATCATCTCTTGATTATAGGCGGCGGTCCCATTGGCATGGAGATGGCGCAGGCGCACCGTCGACTTGGATCAAAGGTGACGGTGATAGAAGGGCAACAGGTCTTTGCTAAGGATGATCCCGAATTGGCGGCGATCCTCGTGCAGAAGCTGCGCGATGAAGGCATTGAGATTGTCGAGGGGGCCTTAGCGCAAAGCGTGTCAGGCACGGGCGGTGATGTCACCGTGTCCACATCACGCGGTGAGCTTCATGGGACCCATCTTTTGATTGCCGTGGGCCGTAAGGTCAATATAGAGCGGCTCAATCTGGAAGCCGCTGGAGTAGCCTTTGATCGAAGTGGGATAAAGGTGGACGCGGGGCTACGCAGCAGCAACCGGCGGATCTATGCGATTGGCGATGTGGCCGGTGGTCTGCAATTCACCCATGTGGCGGGGTATCATGCCGGGGTTGTGATCCGCTCCATGCTCTTTGGTCTGCCGGCCAAGGCGAAGAGCGATCACATTCCTTGGGTGACCTACACTGATCCCGAGCTGGCGCAAGTGGGGCTGACCGAAGTGCAGGCGCGTGAAAAATATGGCGCGCGTTTGGAGGTTGCCCGATTTGATTTTGGCGGCAGCGACCGGGCAATTGCCACCGGCAAGATCACGGGATTGATCAAAGTCATGGTGGTCAAAGGAAGGCCCGTTGGTGCCTCTATCGTCGGCGCTGGAGCCGGAGAGCTGATTGGGATCTGGGCTATGGCTGTGGTCAACAATCTAAAAATGTCTGCCATTGCCGCTATGGTCCTGCCCTATCCCACCATGGGCGAGATCAACAAAAGGGTCGCCGGAGCCTATTTTTCTCCGAAGCTGTTTGAAAGCCCGTTCATTCGGCGCTTGGTCGGCCTGGTGCAGCGATTTATTCCTTAAAGTCTCAGGTCACAATAGAAGGTGTTATCAGACAAACTTGACGGTTTCGCGGTTGATCCCTATTTTTGGTAAATGACAACATGTTCTCCCTTCAAATACTTCAAGATTTCACCTGACATCATCCGATTGGCGGTGATGTATTACATATGTTATCCATTGAGTTTTCGTCAGGTGGAAGGAATCTTGCATGAACGCGGCGTCGATATCTGTCACGAAACAGTTCGGGCTTGGGTTGAACGTTTTGGGTCAAAGTTTGCGGGATAAATCCGTAAGAATAGGGCAGGGCACCACTCGAACTGGCAATGGCACCTGGATGAAGTCTTTGTGAAAATAAACGGTGAGAGATTTTATCTTTGGCGCGCCGTTGATCATGAAGGCGAAGTTCTTGAATGCTTTGTTACAAAGCGACGCAACAAGGCTGAAGCGAAGAATTTCATCATAAAAACAATGCGAAAATACGGATCACCCAAGATTATCACGACAGACAAGCTGGCGTCCTATGGCGTGGCTTTTCGTGAGATTGGAGTTGTAGATCGTCAATTATGTGGTGGCCGGGCAAACAATAGGTGTGAAAATTCGCACCTGCCATTTCGACGACGAGAACGAGCGATGCAGAAGTTTAAAAGTTGTGCAATGCCCCAGAAATTTACCAGTTATCACGCCCAGATATACAACCACTTCAATCATGAAAGACATTTAGAAAGCAGACAATCCTTCAAGCAAAAACGCAGTGCCGCTCTCACGGAGTGGTTTGAAATCTGCGCTTCATAGATTTGTGCGATCTTGGTGCTCTGAGACCTGTTAGACATTGTCTGACAACACCGCGACGACGCATATGCGCAAAATCGAACACCCCTTTAAATTTTTCGCCTCACCGCTAGTTTAGTGAATAAGATTCCAACAACCGAAGGATCAACCGAAGCCCATGCTTCTATCCGTAAGCGATCTGCACAAGTCTTACGCCGGACCTGATGGCCATTTGCCTGTTCTGCGGGGTATCAAAATGCTTCTGGCGCGGGGCGAAACACTTGCTCTCACAGGCGAATCGGGCAGTGGTAAAAGTACATTGCTCCACATTATTGGAGGCCTCGATCAACCTGACAGCGGTATTGTGGCAGTTGATGGTGTGGATATCGGGGCGATGGATGATGCTGGGCGCGCAGGCATGCGCCGTGACAAGGTTGGCGTAGTGTTTCAACAGTTCAACCTGATTCCATCCCTGACCGTGGAGTCCAATATTGGGTTTCAGGCCCGCCTTTCAGGCCGTTTGGACCAGAACTGGATCAAGGAATTGGCAGACCGGCTGGGCTTGTCTGCACAGTTGGGGAAACATCCTGAACAACTTTCAGGAGGTCAGCAACAGCGTGTCGCGATTGCGCGCACCTTGGCGGCAAAACCCGCACTCATTCTTGCCGATGAACCTACTGGCAATCTGGATGAAGAAACAGCCGACAAGGTGATGGAGCTTATGATGACCCTTGCGATAGAAACTGATTCTGCCCTGTTGTTGGTCACCCATTCACATCGGTTGGCGGGTCGTATGGGCCGCCGCTTACACTTGCGCGCAGGCCAAATCGAACGTGCTGAGGAATGACAAATGCGGGTCTTTTAGCGTTGCTGTCCCATTGGCGTCACAATCCGATGCAGTTATTCACGTTGGTGGTGGCGCTGTCTTTGGCTACGGCGCTTTGGTCGGGAGTTCAGGCGGTCAACACCGAAGCGCGCGCCTCATATGATGCCGCTGCTGAAACTTTGGGTGAGGGGATGTTCGCCCAGATTATTGCTAGCACAGGCACAATACCGCAGGAAGATTTCATTGCCTTGCGACGTGCGGGCTGGCTTGTCAGCCCTGTTGTTGAAGGGCGATTGGACGGCATCCGTTTGATTGGCATCGATGCCCTGACATCGCCGGGTGGCCTGGCGCCTGTTGGTCTGAGTGACGGTAAGTTGACGATCGAAATGATCACACGCGGTATCTTGTTTGCAACCCAAGAAACCCTTGAGCGGTTGGGTGAGGTAGATGTACGCAAATTCCCGTCATCCGATGTGGCCCCTGCTGTTATTCTAACAGATGTTGGCACTGCACAAATACTGTTGGGATTAGATGGGCAGATTTCGCGCCTAATCGTTGCGCCACAACAACCGATCATACAGCCCCCACTTGAGGTGATCGCCCCAAATTTCGAATTGATCCCGCCGCAAAGTGGATCGGACATGGGGCGTTTGACAGACAGTTTCCATTTAAATCTCACGGCCTTTGGTCTCCTCTCGTTTATAGTGGGTATTTTCATCGTGCATGGCGCCATCGGCCTCGCATTTGAACAGCGCCGACCGGCCATTCGCACTTTGCGCGCGCTGGGCTTTCCCCTAGTACACCTGATCGCCCTTATCGTATTTGAACTGGTCGGCATCTCAGTCTTGGCTGGCATGATCGGCGTTGGGCTTGGCTATTTCATGGCTGCCGCGCTGTTGCCTGACGTTGCTGCCACTATATCGGGTCTTTATGGGCAATCTATTTCAGGCACCTTGCATTTTCGGCCGGAATGGTGGGTCTCTGGTCTGCTTATTGCTGTGGGTGGTACGGCTTTGGCGGCAGCCGCGTCGCTTTGGCGCTTGGCATGTATGCCCCTGCTTGCGTCGGCGCGGCCACATGCTTGGGCGATGCAGGCCAGGCGTAGTCGCCTGATACAAACTGTGTTCGCTATGTTTCTTCTTGTTGCAGCCAGTCTGCTAGGATGGTTGGGCAGTGGGCTGGTGGCCGGTTTTGCCATGCTTGCCGCTCTTCTGATTGGGGCGGCCCTTGCCCTACCCGTTATATTGGACGGTCTACTTGCCGCTGGCGAGCGGCATGCCAAATCGATCATGGAGGAATGGTTCTGGGCGGATACGCGCCAACAACTTCCGGGCCTGTCGCTGGCGTTGATGGCGCTTTTGATCGCGATGGCTACCAACGTTGGTGTCTCTACGATGGTGAGTAGTTTCCGTTTGACCTTTACAGGGTTCCTTGACCAACGGCTTGCTTCGGAATTTTACGTCTATGCGGATGACGCGCAACAGGCCGCCAGCCTGCGCGCCTATCTTGAACTCCGTGTTGACAAGGTTCTACCAATTCAGTCCGCTAATCAAGACATCCGCGGCCTTCCATCTGATATCTACGGTCCTGTCGCCCATGCAACATACCGCGATAACTGGTTGTTTTTGGATGCTGTACCCGACGCTTGGGCGCTAATTGAAGCAGGACAGGCGGCCGCGATTAACGAACAACTCGCCCGTCGCGCGGGCATCGTGATTGGTGATGAAATTACGATTGCAGGGCAACCCTTTAAAGTTGTGGGTATTTATGGCGATTACGGCAATCCAATCGGACAGGTTATCATTACTGAAGCCAAGTTCGCAGCCCTATTTCCCGATATCTCCCCCCTTCGGTTCGGCGTGCGCATAGATCCGTCGCGTGTGACGGCCCTATCCCTCGATCTTGGCGCAGACTTCGGCTTAACTGAGGTAAACATGATCAATCAAGCAGGTATTAAGGCGTTTTCATTGGCGGTGTTTGATAGGACCTTCACGGTGACAGGTGCGCTCAATATACTGACACTCGCCGTGGCAGGCTTTGCCATTTTGATGAGTTTGTTGACCCTCGCTAACATGCGCATCCCACAACTTGCCCCTGTCTGGGCGCAGGGCATTACTCGTGCGCGGCTGGGCCGTTTGGAAATCGTCCGTGCCGTCCTTTTGGCGCTACTCACCACGGCTCTCGCATTGCCGCTAGGGCTCTCGCTGGCATGGACGTTGTTGGCAGTTGTCAATGTTGAGGCCTTTGGATGGCGTTTGCCGATGTTTTTATTCCCACTGGACTACGCGCGCCTCGCTGCTTTTGCGGTGGCTGCTGCTGCTATCGCCGCGCTCTGGCCTGCAACAAAGCTTGCTCGGACGCGGCCGGTGGATTTGCTGAAAGTGTTTGCAAATGAACGCTAGGGTCTTTCTCCTTTTGCTTTGGCCAATCACCGCAAGTGCACAGGGCTTCGCGGGCCTCGGCACTGATGTTGACGGTTTTTCGTCTCCGCAGCGCCCAGCACAATTTGATTTTCCGATCGATCATGGTCCCCACTATGATTATCGGATTGAATGGTGGTATCTGACCGCTAATCTTGAAGGTCTCGATGGGACGCCGTACGGTCTTCAATGGACGCTGTTTCGCTCTGCGCTTACGTCGAATGTTGGCAAAGGGTGGTCCTCGCCCCAGCTGTGGATGGGTCACGCGGCGGTAACTACTCCTGACGCGCATTTCGTGACCGAGCGTCTTGCCCGTGGTGGTATTGGACAGGCAGGGGTACAGGCCGACCCGTTTGAGGCCTGGATTGACGATTGGCAGCTAGTAGGCCCTGATTTTGCAACGCTGACCATGACGGCGAGTGGGCCTGACTTTGCTTATGATATGGTCTTGAATTCAGATGGCCCTTTGGTATTTCACGGCGATGAGGGATACTCGGTAAAATCTGCAGAGGGACAAGCTTCTTATTACTACTCTCAACCGTTCTACGCAATTGAAGGAACCTTGATTCTTCCGATGGGTAGTATAGACGTCGCTGGTGATGCTTGGCTAGATCGCGAATGGTCTTCTCAGCCGCTCTCTGACAATCAAACGGGATGGGACTGGTTCTCGTTGTCGTTGGAGGATGGCAAATTAATGGGATTTCGCCTGCGCCAAACCGATGGTAGCTACTATACCTCTGCGACGTGGATTGACCCTAACGGTACCACAACTTCCTATTCTAACAGCGCGTTTGAAGCTGACCCGGTTGCGGTCTCTGATGTTGGGGGACGCGATGTGCCGACCACATGGAATGTGCGGTTGCCTGATCGTGGGGTGGATGTCGAAGTCACTGCGATAAACCCACAGGCATGGATGGATACTTCAGTCCCCTACTGGGAGGGTCCGATTATCGTTCAAGGCAGCCACACAGGGCGCGGCTATCTAGAAATGACGGGTTACGACTAGCCTACAAAAAAATGAGGCAATGTAAGATCAAACTCGGTTCAAGTGGGCAGGGCGGCTTTATAGGTACTTATCGCAATATGATGTGCTAGACGCCATACAGATTTTGAGGCAGATTGTGCGTGTTCAACAGGGAGATTCTGCACTCTGTGTGTTAGTGCTTAGCGCATTTATTAGCGCATCATAATAATACCATTATAACAATTTGTTTTCATGTGTTTAAATTATTATGTATTCCATAATAATCCGCGTATCTGGGGTCTAAGTCCCTGTGCCGCCATCAAACTTCCAATATAATCAGTGACTTAAATTTTCGATTGACGCATATTGCGCGAAGCACACCTATAGCACAGTTTTTCTAGCTTTCTAACTTTTTCTTGTGCAAAATCTGAGTGTTAAACACGGTGTTGATAGTGCCTAAATTGAACCCAAATACACCCACGTTGATGGATGGTGAGGTTCGTCTTTTTAAACGCAAGCACAGCAAAGTCTGGCAAATTGCATTCATGATATTGTTGTTATAAAAATTTGTATTTAAGTATGCGAATTATAAAGCATTTCATCCGCAAAATCTTATTATTCCCTCTTGATAATAAAAGTCGTGTCATGAGGTAGTTGGCTAATGTGCAGGTGACTAGTATTGCCAAACAAAGAGTTACATCGGTTTGCAATAACTTTCTTATCTCCATAAAAAATTGATCCTTTTGAAATGTGAGGTGTGTCGCTTGTTTGCAAATTAAACACAAGCGCTATGTTTGTTTTTTGCCAACAATCAGAAAGTGTTCGAAAAATATGGTCCTCCCATTCAGAATATATTTTTGTAGCGCTAAGGTTAAACGCCCCGGAAATAACACAAAAATCTAGGTCTTCGATCGGTCTTGATCCTCTAAAAAATTTTACCCAATTTTGGCGATAATTTCTCCTACAGTAGTCAATCAGTTCTTTTGAAATATCGTATCCCGAGTAGTTTATTTTTTCGTCACAATAGTTATTTTCAATATATGGCAGTAATGCGCCGTAGCCACAGCCGATATCGCCAACAGTAAAGCCGTCCTTATTTCTGTATTTTATCACTTGTTCGACGATAATGTCGAAGCGTAGGTTCTGCCGTTGAGCGCTAAGCCAATAACTACCCTTGGGGTTAGCGCCATATTTTTTGAAGCGTTTATTGTATTTAACTTGTAGGTTAGCGTTAAATATTTGTTGAGTATTTAACAAACTTTTCTCCTGCTAAATTCTAATGGATAGTCTAGAACTATTTTAATGATATTTGATAGGAATTAAATAAATGTACAATATAGTGACTTCGATAGGGATAACCAAATGCATCATCAGCTAGGTTCCACTAAACGACACATAGGAATTTGATTACGAATGAAAAATATGTTTTTGATTGCCCTTTTGATTTTGCTAACCAATTTTGTGACCTTTCGAGTTACTGTAGAAAAAAATCTACACTTAAACAGACCATACGATGAAATAATTGCCGAAATACAACTTGTAACTAATTGCGAATTATCTCACGAGTCATTTGTAGTAGTCGATTTAGAGACAAAAAAAAATGTGAGTTTTAATTTTAGCAAAGCTTACCTTCGAACAGTTGAAGGTAACCGATTGCAAATCCAGTTGGATCCAAAATTCAGGGATGTAACCTCGGATTTCGAGACGCATCCGGCCCAGAAACAAATGATAATTGAAGTAGACTGCAATATTTCCGATCGATTGAAAAACACATTCGACTCATTAAGAAATACATTCAAAAATTAAGTTTGATAAAGTTTACTTATTGTGTGTGACCATTAAACTTCTGAACTAATTGGCATGATGCTAGTGTTCCAAACACGTATTGATGTGGTGCTGCAAAACGAAAAGATTGCAAGACAGTTCCTTAGTAAGAAAAGCCAAGGATCTTACATTTTTTTACAGCGTTCAACTTCTCTAATTGTGTGTTAACTATTTCAGTCCACTTTTCACTTCCAAAAGCGTTCATAAATGCACCGTCCACCTTTTGTAGCACGCCTGTACAGCTTCCATAACTTCCTGGACTAACCTCGTTTTTCAGTCCATTTGAACAAATGAGCATGGCATTACCGAGCTGGTGATTATTCGCATCACCATACAATACCGACGCACCAATCACTTGCCGGCCAGTAGTATTTTTCAATTGTAATGAGAGTACGTAGTTGGCGACTGAACCCGTTGAGTTGCTGTCGAACTCTAACTGCACATTGCACGGAACGTTGGCGCTCAGCGCTGATGTCGACATAATAGCTAAGTTGAATGCAATTATAGTTAAAGAGATTATTTTATGTTTAAATTTTCGCATAATTTCACTTCTTGGCTTGTTAACTCTTTCGCAAGATCAATGGATTATTGAAAATACCTTTCTGCACTTCAGATGATCCATTTATTTTATTAATACATTTTGACCGATAAAACTCAATTGATTTTAAGATTAAAAAGCAGTCAGATTTTATTGCTTATTCTTTTGAATGCTATCAACGGTTGGCCATTTTTTCAAAATAACCGGTTGTGTCGTCGATATTTCTTAATTTAGAGGCTTTGGTTAGGCCCATTATGTTGCTTATTTGCAACTTACTTTGCCACATATGGTATGTCTTTTCTACAATTGTGCAATTTGTTGTTTGCTCACATAAGTTGGTTTTTGAGTGAAATTTTACAGTAGATTTATTGAATTATTTTCGTAAGTTCAGGACTATAAAAAAAGAGGGCAGTAAAATGAGCGACAATTCACACACAAATAGTTACTTTTTGTGGCACGCGGCACGTATCTTATTATCTGTGGTAATAATAGGTCTACCGATACTTGGTGCCGTTTATGCAGCATTTGCTTTAACGTGAAATTAGCTGAAGAAAAGTAAAGTGAGTTGGCAAATAGATCGGTCAAAGAACGAAATTTTACTTATGACTTTGGTAAGTTAGTTTCGTAGGCGTTTTGTGACTGTTAGCGCGATATCGTAGCAAGTTATGATTGTCTCTAGACAATGTAATTGAACTGAAGGGACAGATTTACGCAGAAATATGGAGCATTCGTAGTATTCTAACTAGAAACTTGATCCACTATTGCATAATGACACAGTCTTTGATCCTAAGGGAACAATTAGTGTTCGCAATTTGATTTTCGTAAGTTAATGTTTATGGGAGCTTCGCTAATGAAATTTTTTGTTATCGCAGCGCATATCTTTTTTTTGACTGCCCAAAATGCGTTTTCACAAAGTTTTGACAAAGGTTTTACAGCGTATATGTTGGGTAATTATTTCCAGGCTATAATTGAGTGGCGCCATAAAGCCAGTTTAGGAAGTGCGACTGCAATGGCTAACTTAGGCAATATGTATGAGGTCGGAGCCGGTGTTGAACAAGATAAAGTTTTAGCGCATCAGTGGTACAATTTGGCAGCATCAAATGGGGATGTAGTCGCCAGAAAGAATAAACAAAATTTAGAAAAAAATATGACAGAGTTACAAATTTCCAATGCGCGTATTCTGGCAAAAAAATGTATGGTCAGTGGATACTTAGATTGTGACTAATCTACGATGTTTAGCTTGTCTGCGATTTGAGTTTTGACCGACGCACAGCAATTAATTCGCGGTGTAAATGTTTTGAGCTTTGATCTATTCGCGCGTTTTTTCGTATTGTTAAACCGGTCGAATTTAATTGTCATCAATATACACTAATTATGACCATGACCGCTGGGGTCCACTGTCTAAGTGGACAAAAGTTGGGTAGCTTCCGACACCGCCTTTAGTGTTGGCTTTAACTATTTTCGTTAGTTGCTGAGCGCTCATACCCGGAACAGAGAAATCTATTGCTTTTCCCAAAATATGCATTGAATTTCGAGCGACCTTATGACTATTTCGTCGCAAGTATTCATTAGTTTCTTTAGATCGGAACCCAGAATGTACGCTTACCTTTAAGGCATTGCTTTTTCCAGAACACAAAGAGCAAATGTTTAAAAAATCATTTAATACTATTGCGTCAAATTCCTTAATTTCATTCGTTCGCCAATCTTTTAGAAAATGATTTAACTTAGAAATTTCCTGGCTACGAAGATGATGGTTTTTGCGAAACTGAAAGGAGACCTCTTCTTTTGTGTTACCGCTTATGAGTTTCAAATTAAGTTTTTTCTCTACTACGATACGCGAAAAATTGTTTGATTTAAGTTTATTAAAATCGTCCAGTTCTGGTTCTGGATCATTGTGTAACGCTAGGCCATTGAAATTATTTCTGCTGATAGGATTTTCTTGATTTGAAAATAAGCCAAGACCTTGCCCAAAATCTACCAGTGGCTTAGCCTCCGATAACGCTGGTAAGAGAGCTACTGCAAAGAACGTACGCCGCGATATTTTTTTCTGGACAGTCATCTTGGAAGTCAGCAAAAATCGTACCAATTTTAAATAGACGAATTTACGTTGAGTGGAGCTTTTGATTATCGTTTTTCTAAATCGATGGTCTGCCCCTGAAGGTCGAGGTACATTTTAAGTAAATCACCTTCGTTAATTGTACCTATTAATGTTCCAGTGCTTCTATCAACTATTGGTATTGTTTCACCTATAAAGTTTGCAGCAGTCTCAATCGCTTGTTGTAACGAGGCATCTGATTTTATATTTAATGCCTCTGTATCAGTATATTTTATGATGGCATCACTTGGCTTTACAAATATCAATGCCTTCAGGTGAAGTTTTCCAATATATTTTCCTTCATGCGTGTTAACATAAGCTTCGTTTACTTGCATTTTTACCATTTCGGCTTTTGCTACGTCTACAGTTACTTCAGGCTTGAATTTTAAAACATTCGACGATGTGATCTTTGTAATATTTTCTTCCATTAGTCTTATACCCATACGGCCCTGTGAAAGATCAATACCACGACTTAAAAGTTGCTTGTCGAAAATGGAATGTTCAAATAATTGACCGCTGATCATAGTTGCTGTAACGATCCCAATTGTTGATGCTAATGCCAGACTATACGAGCCTGTGAGCTCTAGTACGATCATGATCATGGATATCGGAGCGCCAATAACGGATCCAGCAACAGCTGCCATCCCGCATATTATAAGTTCGGGTCCCTGAAATGATTGTATACCCATCCAACTTAAGACTGATGTCGCAATGGACCCTGCTGCGGCGCCTACCAATAAAGCGGGCGAAAAAACACCGCCAAAAAAGCCAAATCCCAAGGATAGTGCCGTAGCAATAATTTTTCCGAATAGGATTGCGACTGCCATTATTAATAAAGTACTTCCGGCAGTAAGGTTTATTATTGCAGTAGTACCTAGTCCCATAACCTCAGGATAAAACGTTCCAATTATGCTTAACCCTGTAATGGCTATTAAAAATGATTGGAATTGATTCAAGCCCATTTGCGTTGGAAGTTTTGCAAATGTTAAAATTGTGAACATGAAAAGTATTGCAACAAAGCCAAAGAATGGACCGGCTGCAATTGAAATTAATATCATTGGGCCAACGTCTGTCGCTGAATAAGGTCCCATTATGAATGTTGATGAATTCCATAAATAATTGTGAATCACAATTGCGGTACCGGATGCTAATGCGATCGGCGCCAATGCCTTGAACGAAAAATGGCGTAATATAGCTTCATGAGCAAAAATTATGCCGGTTAAGGGAGCACTGAAACCAGCGGATATTGCGGCAGCAACGCCTCCTCCGAGGACAATATCTGTATTAATACGTAATTTTAGGATTGCTTTAAGCCATGAGCCTAGTGTTGCCCCAAAATGTACCAAAGGCCCATATTGACCAACTGAAGCTCCACCTGCAGCTGAGAAAAATGCCGCTAAAGTGCTGGCAACACCAGATTTTATATCAAGTTCATTGTCTACCCTGTGTGCAGCAAAGATAGTATCTGATGGCCCATGCCATCTGATTACACTGAATTTTGCCTTGATTAAGCTTATTATAAATGCAGCAATACTGAGACTACAGAATAATAAAATAAAACGATTTGCATTATCAAAACGAGTGTTAACAAATTGCTCAATGAAATGAATTCCGGCCCTGAAATAGTGAGCTGCAGTCGCTCCAAAAACACCTAAAAGGATTCCAATTAAAATCGAAATAAGCACGAGTTTCAAGGTATTCTGCCACATACGATATTCCAACTAATCTCTTCTGAGTTGCGGATTGTATTAAATACTTGATTTAATCTACATACTTCACTTCTAACAGTTCCAGAATTAACTGACCGTATGACTCGTTTTGTACAGTAGACAGTAGCTCATCATACAGGGCAGTTTGTACTGGGACATCACTTCTAATCAAGTATGAAAGCTTTGTGTGAGATTCGCCGTTTGGTATTATTTTTTGTTGGATTATGAAGTCATGGTTCAAATCTGACGTTCTTAAAAATTTTAAACGTATTTTGGCAAAGATGATAGTTTTGCCTGTAAGATTAATTATTGATGGCATGATCCGAAAAGCATTTACGGACCTTGAGATTTTTCTTCTTTCAAGTCTTGGGAGTGCTAAAATTATGTCTGGATTAGGTTCTGATATGTTGGTGCATAAATAAGTTTTTAGCTCGCCTTGTGTACAATTAAATGAAATTTGTTCGTGATTTTGTAGGGTAGAGCTAGCGTCGGCGGGAACAGTAAAAAAACAAAGAAAAATTGTGGTTAAAATACTTGAATATCGTATATTTCTGAAAAAAATCATATCCTATACTTCAATACTACCATTCTTCTTTATTTTTTTATTGACTGTTGACCAAATATCCTTGGTTTCAACACTGTCAAATTCAAATTTTCGGCCGCTGAGTTTCTTTTCATTCTCTAGCCTAAAGTAAGTCAGCATTGCAGCCATTTGTTGTTCGACTTTTTCTATGTTGGTGATTGCAAACTTGACATCTTTTGCCTCTAAATATTCGTTTTTTAGAGCAGCTTGTAACCTTTGAATTGTATCGGCTTTCACCTGGGAGAGTGACGATCTTGCCGTGTTAGCGAGCACCTTGACTTTTTGCACTGCTATTTCGATGTCCTGATCGCTGGGCTTGGGCGTGTGACATTCTATGACGTTATTAGCAATCGACTTAACTCGAATTTTATGATCTCTCAGCACCTCTTTAACGTGCGGAATATATTCATCTGCGCTGTAACGGACGCTTATTGTGGTATCGGTAGTACGCTCCTTCATGACCTCAACGTAAGTACCTAGTTTGCGAGGTCTGAATTTAATCCAGACAGTAACAGTTTTAAAGATTTGAGAGAAATCATTTAACGAAATGGAGTTTTCTGCATTGTTAACGAATAAGCTCACCACATCGTACATACGCTCTTTTGAACTGTTGATATAGGTGTTTTCGTCTTCTTTGACCCTCAAGACATCGATACTTACCTTGGCTTCTTCATTTTGATTTGTTTCAGACATTTTGAACTCCTGGTATCGCTTAAACGTCGTAATCAGTAACTACTCTAAAAGAGTATATTTTTGACTAATCATTTGGAAGTGAAAAATTATGTTTTGAAATTTTTACTAACGAGTGCATAACACGATTTTTTTAGAGAAAAGATATTCTTAATTTTAGCGAATATGCTAGCCTCTCCGTTTTCATTGGCGCTATCATTGTTTGAATTCATTCGAAAGTTCTTGATCGCCTGGAATGTTTGATTTCCCCAGAGTCCGTCGATTTTTCCTGTATAGGAGCCGTAACGTAAGCATTTTTGGACGTTTTTTCTTTCAATGTTGGATAAAGTCGCAAATTTATTCTTAATTTGATCATAAACGGAGCCTAGGTCTTCTGTAGTATCAGATTGAACTGGATAATCTAAATCTTTATTATTTTTTTGATTTAAATTATTTTTTTTATAATTAAGCGTGTTAACTTCGTTTTGATTTGGTCCATTCTGTAAAATGCCTCCAGAATAGTAGAGTAGCATTGCATCCACATTGGTGTCGTTATTTTGGTAGACTATTTTTTGGTCTATTCCGTTGTTTTTGCATAGGTTGAAACTTTTTGCGGCTTTCGTGCAGGAAGAATTAGCTTCTGACAACGCTGGAACGAGTGCAAAGAATATTGCGGCGCAAAAACGGGTATAACTGTCAAAGAACATCACAATAGCTTCCTCAAAACGACCTTCTAACTAATGACCGCAAATTACGTGCCAAATTTATTTAATTTTCTACATAAATGTTTTGAAAAATTGCTATTGTGTCGTAGAATGAAGCTGGCATTAGTTGATGTCCAGAATATCGCGTGGGATGACTTACACAATGGATGTGATTGCAACAATAAAAATTTTAAATGGTGATTTTGACGATTGGCTAGAATTTTTCAGAAGTTATGAATTATTGCGTCATGAATTTGTCGAAAACGAAATTATAACTCAAATATCGTCATCAATGGCTGAAGTGTCTTTCACGATAATTGATATTGATGGTTTGACCGAACTATCCGGCTCTCAACTACTGCGGGATGGTGAAGAGCGTTTAGGTATCAGCGTCGAAATTAAAGAAAAAACTGAATGAAGAACTAATATAACTAAAAAACAATGTGGCATGTTTTTTGCTCGATTAGGGTTGGAGGGGTGCTATGTTCTATTTACAAATATTTTTACCGGCTGGACTGGTCGTATTTTTGTTTAGTTTTGGTCATATTTTAGTTGAGAATGATTACTCTGGGGTTTATTTTATAGAGCAGTCCGAAGAGCTCATAGAAGAAGAGAATAGTGAAGCACCAAACACTACAGAAGTGAACTCTGAAAATGCGCCGGGTGATGGTAATCCGGTATTAGCCGATAAATATAATTACTTAAAAATAGAAAACGTCTTTACGGGGCGTTTATTAGATACCAAAGAACTGTTTAGTTTTGAATTGGCAATTGCTACATATCAGACCAATGTGACCGCTGATTTTTTTATAAAAGCAATTTATGAGATAGAATCTAAATTAGTTTCTGAAGTTTCCACTATTGCCGTAGATGTTAATCACAATGATTTGGCGACGACTGAGGGGCGGAAGGTACTGACCGACAAAATACTGAAGGAGTTGAATGAATTTTTAGTTGAAGAGGGTTTTAATCCAGATATCCACTACGCTTACATAATAAATTATAATATAATTTAATTTGTGGCACGGAATATGCTCGTATTTGTAAGGGAGGAATTATGATGCAGTTTAACGAAAAAAACACCGCTACACCTATGGAGATGAAATTTGTTATTTCGTGCAGCTATTTTAATAGCTCAGACGAGTTTACGCACAAGTCTGATTTAGTAATTAAATTAGATGAGGCAAGACCTGTAAAACAGGCTTTAGTTACTACTGCGGCGTAGGTTTAATCGTGGTGTTATTTGTTTTTTTTCAGAAATTTGACGAAAAATGCAAGTAAAAAAAACCCGAGGGGTAGTTTCAGTATTTCGAACACAGTTAGCGTATCACGGTAGTATATTAAATTTATAATAGCATTAATTAAAATCGCGAATGCAAGAAGCCAAACAAAAGTTAGCCGGGATCTCTCGCAAAAAGCACATTTTCGCCTCATAACTCTAACCTTTTTCGTAAAAACTTGAAGTACCGAATTAAAAGTGTCTATAATTCAGCCATGCTGAATTTAGATTTATACTTGCCAAATACCTCTGCCACTAAGTTGTTGGACAAACCAACCGTCTCGGGGATTTTGAATACAAACTCATTCGGCTCGGCAGGGCAGACTATAACACCTGTGCATCGCACAGATAAATCTAAAAGTAATACCGATTATACTTCTAGAATATTCAGTCCTTACCTTACTCCTTCTGCTATTATTGCCGAAAACAGGCAGTTAGCCCAGGGTAGTGTTTCGCCTTTCTACCAACAAAACATAGCAGCAACGAAATATTTTAACATATCCACAACGCCCAAACTGAGACCCCATCTACATACCAGTTTGATTGCCTAATGCTAAAATGTCAAACGCAGTTACTTCTAAATTTCCCATATCTTTGAGGATACTGCATGAGACTTGGTTGCTTAGTGACCAGCCATCTGGGCAATTATAAGCCCCACTTTGTTTTGTTCTATAAACAAAAGCTTTGAAATCCCGGTTTATTGATTTTGGTGTATAAAGCCTCTTTTTAATGCTTTGCAAAGGATCTCCCAATAGTGGTGACCAATTCCTAAGCTTTCCATTACCTTTATACACAAATTTTTCGTACTGGTAATTAAGCAGAATTACATCGGCGTTATCAATACCCGCCTCCAACATACTATGCATGAACTCTTCTGCTGTGGTTCTAATACTTTGTGCGTTCTCATCGCTGTAATTGAGTTGTAGGAAAATAGAAACTTTGTGTGCTATTGTCTCAATTTCTAAATTTGAACTTAAATAGCGGTCGGCAACCATTGCGGAAGCTATTGAGAATACAAATTCTGGGGCGAACATTAAATTTCCTACTAAGCTATTTGTCTCTCGAGAGTTCCCACGCTAGCAAGATTTCTTTTATAAAGAAATGGCATTTTTTTATTTCATGATTATCATTGCTTCCATTTATGCCATTTTCAATAACCTTAATCCGGCAAAATTCGTATAAGCGAAATAAACTAATTGCCAAATCGCCCTGTGATTTAAAATCTAAGCTTTTTTGTAGAAAGTATAAAGTAAGTAACGACGCCTGGAATGCTTTTTCACGTTCCAGTGAATTCGTCGATGTTTGCAATAAGTCCAAACTTTTCTCAAGTTTATTTAAAGCGGTACTTACAACGTTGAATCCAGTATCTTCATCTGACCGTGTTTGGTTTTGTATTTCGGTGTAACTGCTAATAGCTGCGTTTGCGTTCATTATTATCTCCATCTTGGTCTACTTAACGTCGAATTTTTGGAATATGTTAGCTGGTTGTCAAAAATATGACCACCAATCAATTTTAGTGACATACAAGGATTGGTGTGTTTGTAAATTATTGTTTTTTATATATTTAATTTCTTTGGCACGAGACGTGCAATAGTGTGGCGGAGGTTGATGATGACTAATTATTTAATAGATGCTGGGGATGATGACTTTAGTCAAATCATCTGTTGTGCTCTAAATAAAAGAGGCGTGGAGTGGTCTAGTTTGGGTGACGAGGTCTGTACCCAGACGCTCTCCAAAGAGAGGCATTTAATTATTTCAGATACATCCAAAGACTGCGATGTAAATTCTGATAAATTTGAGACATTTCTTCGGTTACATAAAATCACAAAAGTGGTTGTGCTTGTGGCGAATTCTGAAACTTTTGATATCAAAGTTAAGCGTAATGGTGTCTAGCCCCCTAAATTCGTCCATTGATTTTTGGTTTCTCTAATAAGGTTTCTGGTACGGGTGGGCGCATGTTCAATGCATGATGAGGTCTGATCTGGTTGTATTGCCTGAGCCAAACATTGATAGCGACCTGGGCTTGCCGTGTGGTGTGAAACCATTCGGCGTTGAGCACTTCTTTTCGCAAGGTGCCGTTAAAGCGTTCGTTGTATCCATTTTCCCAAGGGCTGCCCGGATAGATTTGCATTGGTTTGATCCCAACCTTCTTCAGCCAGTCCTGCAGATGCGTGGCAATGAACTCGGGTCCGTTGTCAGAGCGAATAAACTCTGGCTTACCATGTTTGATCAGCAGCGGGTGCAGTGTCTCCAAAAACGTCGTTCGCATTCATTTTGGGTCTCACTGCCACGCAGAGCGCTTCACGGGTATATTCATCTAGAACCGTGAGCATTTTATAGCTGCGCCCATTGCTAAGCTTATCGTGCACAAAGTCGATCGCCCAAATATGGTTGGGGTGTGTGGGCCGCAGCCTGATGATGGAGCTGTCTTTATGATAAAGCCGTTTGCGCTTGTTGTGCCGGCGCGGCAGCTGCAAACCTTCTTCGTTCCATAAGCGCTCGATCCTCTTGTGGTTAACACGCCAGCCTTCCATGCGCAGCAGAGCTGTGACTTTCCTATAGCCATACCACCCATATTGCTTGGCCAGCCGGATCATCGCCAAGCGAAGTTCGTTGTCATCTGTGGGTTGGGCTTGATAGCGCAGAGTTGAGCGGGCTACATCCAGAACAGCGCAAGCACGCCGCTCAGAAATATCCAGCTTTTGACGCGTATGAATAACAGCCTGACGAAGCTGAGCCCGCGTCAGGCCCGCGGCTTTAGATGATCAAGGCTCTCCTTCAGGATCACCTTGTCTAACTGCAAGTCAGCGACGATCTTCTTCAAGCGCTCGTTTTCTTTCTTGAGCGATTTCATCTCAGAAACCTGCGAACGAGAAAGGCCTCCAAACTTCTTACGCCAGTAATAATAACTCTTATCTGAAATCCCAGCTTTGCGACACGAACTCACAACGTCCAAACCATCGTGCAAATGAACATCAATCTCGCGCAATAACTTCAACACATCTTCATCAGAATAACGCTTTCGAGCCATGTTTCCTTACTCCCTTTGCCAAAATATACTGGCACAGTTCTAGGGGGCTAAGACAATTTCTCTTCTTTTCCAAATTTATTACTATTAGCAACAGTCTTGAGGCTAGGTTTAAACGTAGCCTCAACAAGGATAGTTTTGTCAGAGGGTCATAATGGGGCTGATGCGGCCGGTAAAGTTATCCAGGCTTTTGGAGAGTTCATTGTGGCGGGCAATTATGCTGTTGGCCTGTTTGTATTTGCTATTCTGGTTATCATTAACCTAGTGGTGATCACAAAAGGTGCTGGGAGGGTGTCCGAAGTTTCAGCAAGGTTCACGCTTGATGCAATGCCAGGAAAACAAATGGCGATTGATGCTGATCTAAATGCTGGAGTCCTGACTCCAGAAGAAGCGACAGATCGTAGGGCTGATGTATCGAAAGAGGCAGATTTTTACGGCTCAATGGACGGCGCCTCAAAGTTTGTAAAAGGCGATGCAATTGCCGGTATACTGATCTTAGCAATTAATGTGATTGGTGGCCTGATAATTGGAATTGCTCAACACGACTTGAACGTTACCCAAGCAGCGGAATTTTATGTTCTGCTTTCAATAGGAGACGGACTGGTAGCACAAATCCCGTCATTGTTACTTTCGATAGCGACAGCCATTATAGTCACGCGTGTGTCTTCGTCAGAAAACATGTCGGAACACATAAAACGTCAGGTGAACCTTTCGGCGGCTTGGCTACCGACTTCTTTGGTAATGCTTGCATTAGGTTTGGTACCAGGTATGCCTAATATCCTTTTTATTGGCTTCGCTGCAATCACTGGAATTCTTGCGTGGAATTCTCGAAGAAATGAAGTTTCTGCATTATCCGGTGAAGTGATTGCCGAAGGCGGCGAGGATTTAACGGAAGAGGTCGAATTTGGATTAGTAGATGTAAAAGATGCATCAAAGATTTCTGTCAACATTGGTTATGGGCTGGTACCGCTAGTGGATGAAGGAAAAGCAGATAATTTGGTCCCTAAAGTTACTCGCTTGAGGAAGGAAATTTCTAAGGCACTGGGGTTCATCGTTCCGGGGGTGCGAATTCGTGATGATCTAAATTTAGAGGCGTCTCAGTATCAGATAAAGATTGGCCAAAAAATTGTGGCGGATGACCTTATTTATGCGGATAAAAAATTAGCAATAGCCAGCGACAGTACTAACCTCGAGTTATCTGGTTTAAAAGTTAAGGAGCCAGCTTTTGGTGTTGATGCTTATTGGATTGATAAAGAACTTCAGGCCGATGCCGAAGCCAAAGGCTATGTGATTGTTGAGCCTGATGATGTTTTAACAACGCACCTGAGCCAGATTGTTAATAGTTATGCATCAGATTTGTTGGGCCAAGAAGAAGTCCAAGAATTATTGGATAATCTGAAGGTATCATATCCTAATTTAGTGGATACAGTAGTTCCAAAAGTGATGCCCCTTAATCAGGTAACTTCAGTCATGAAGTGCATACTTGAGGAAGGCGTACCAATATCTGATCTGAGATTAATTCTTGAAAGCTTAAGCTCAATGAATATCCAGAAGATGGATAGTGATGACATAGCTGAGCGCATCCGCCCTAAGTTGGTGCCGCTGCTAATTCAAAAACTTTTGAAATTCAAGGATACTATTCCGTTAATCACGTTTTCTCCTGAACTTGAACAAATGATTTTGACCACTGTACGGCAAAATCCTGACGAAAAAATGCTTCTTATCGAGGGAACACTTGCTAAAAAAATACTTTCGAACCTTAATGAGGCATCGGAACAGTTCAATAGCGAAGGCAAGCCTGTATTTCTTATTGTTGCGCCGCAAATTCGTAAGCATGTGGCGAGGTTTGTGAGATCCCAGTTGCCGTCAATAAATGTTTTGAGCTTCCTAGAATTGCCTGAGGACCGGAGTGTAGAAATAGCGTTCACAGTTGGAGGTTTAGATGCAATTGAGTAAAGGAAATGTTATTATGTTGGAGTGTTTCTTATGCCAGAACTGAAAATTACTGCTGTTGATACGTCGCTAGCAATGGACGAAGTGGAAAAGAAGCTTGGGCCTGATGCACTTATTTTGTCCACTACACGTCGCGATGGGATGATAGAGATATTGGCTACAAATGAGCCAGAGCAAATAGACGCTGCGAACTTAAAAGCAAAAGAAAAGGCGATGGCGCGTCGGGAAAGTACGTTATTGTCTAAAGAGCAAATAGATGCTGCGAAATTAAAAGCAAAAGAAAAGGCGACGGCGCGTCGGGAAAGTCCGTTATTATCTGAACTGCCTGCGAGTAACACTGCTGAAAAATTCTCTGAACTCGTTGATGCCGAAGTATCTAAATATGAGAATAAATCAGATAACCAACAGCCAATTGTTTCTATTGATCCAAACCGGTCTGCACTAAGTGATAACAGGTCTGAAAAATCAGATCTTGCTATTGCGTTCGAACAAAAGCTTAGTGAACTACAGTTTTTGGTGGATGGAACGATCGCTCTTGATCAGCAAAGCGGCACATCATTATCAATTAATGCAAGAATGAAAATGCTTGGCTTCAGTAATAGAACTACAACTAACCTGATAGACAAAAACGAGCCAAATCTTGAATTACATGACTTGATGCGTCAATTCACCAGGCAAATTGTCCAAGGGAAAAGTAAAGATTTTGATGCAAGCCAAATTATTTTGGTTTGTGGTTCTGAGCGATCTGGAAAAACTTTATTATCTAAAAAACTCTCTAAATTTCTGCCAACGCATACAGCTGCACAGAATAGTACGCTTATTTTACAAAATAATAGGGTCATTTCCGACCCTCTTTCAGGTGACTTGAATTCTTTGTTTAAATCTAATTCCGATGCAAACGTAACTTCACTGTTTAGGAAAAGGCAAGATATTGTCTTAGACGGTAGTAGGTTAATAGTGGATTATGAGGGTCCGATGGATGTTTTGAATTCAGTTATAATGAGGTTAGAATCTCTGGAACATAAGCCTAAGGTGAGCGTGATATATGCACTTGAAGTAGGAAAAAGTTATAATGCAGTACGACAAGCTTTAGAAATTCCGCAAATACCTAACCTGAGTGTAGCGCTCACAAAAATGGATTTGCTTGAAGTTTCAATTTCTGAACTGTCGGCGCTCTATGATTTAGGAAGAAAAATTCAATTTTTCTCTGGTTTGAAGATTTTGGAGGATGGCCTTGATTTTGCGAAAATTTCTGTTGTCGAGGATTTTTTGCTGAACATTGTCGAACAGGAAGGTTTATAACCCAATGGTGAAGTCATTAGCCTTTGTCAGTGGTAAAGGAGGGGTGGGTAAGACCTGTCTTGCCGTAAATTCTGCTATAAATTTGGCTCTCATGGGATTGAAGGTGGCGGTTTTGGATACCGACTTTGGATTATCGAATGCCAATATTTTGATGGGTGTGAAGGCGGATAATACTATTTCTGACTTTTTATCGGGCAGTCACTCATTGGATGACATCATTTGTAATTCCCATAGTGGCGTGAAACTTATTCCAGGCGGTTCTGGTACACTTGAGACATTAAACCTTGATACAGAGCAGCGTTGGAAAATTATTAAATCTCTTGACACGCTGGAGAATGATCTTGATTTCTTGATTGTGGATACGCCTGCTGGCGCTTCAAATTCTAGTATTGAATTTGCTGCAGCTGTAGATCAGGTCGTGCTAACCGTGGTTGGTGAGCCCACGAGTTTTATGGATGCATATGCCTTTTTGAAAGCGTTACACATAGAGAAAGGTGTGAGCCGTTTTTCAATAATTATTAATATGGCAAAAAATGAAACATCTGCATTCAGAGATTTTAAAAGTTTTGAGAAAATAGTACTAAAGTTTTTTCCGGTGCAATTAGCATTCGCAGGTTGGATGCCTGGATCAAACGACGTTGTGCAGTCGATTATTGCGCGCAAACCTTTCATACTTGATAAGAAGACCAAAAAACAAGTTGGAACATGCTTAGATGTAATTACAAATAATCTTCATAAAATCCCAAAGCAAAAGAAGTCCGGCATTCACTTTTTCAGCTCAGAAACTGGATATTAAAAATGTTGAACCCGTATAATACTAAAGTGCCTGCCGACCGTCTGATTGAGAAAAATACAGGGTTAGTTAAAAAGTATGCGTATTTTTACGCTGGTCGGGTTCAAAGGGCCGCTGAAGTTGAGGACCTTTTGCAGGTGGGAATGATGGGTCTAATTGAGGCTGCCCACAATTATGAGAATAGAGAAGGCGTTGCTTTTGAAAGCTATGCTAGAATGCGTATTAAAGGCTCAATCGTGGATTATCTTCGTAAGATATCCAACCTTTGCCGGACGACGGTTAAGCAAAAGCAAAATACTGATAAGGCAAAACGAGTACTGGAACTAAAACTTGGCCGACTTCCTAATGCAGACGAAGTTGCTAAAGAATTAAAAATTACATCAGCAGAGTTGTCACGTTGGGAGCAAAATTTTGCGGCAAACCAGAACCAGAGTATTGATGAGGTTACAGAGGTATACGGTGACTTTATTCTTTCTGTGGAGCCAAATGTTGAAGATAAAATATTCAATGGCGAGCTTAAGAAATATTTACGACAAGCCATTGGCCAATTAAACAAACAACAAATTTTAGTTATCGAGCTTTACTACGTCAAAGAATTGAATGTTTATGAAATTGCAGAAATTCTTTCTGTCAGTACTGGTCGAGTGTCTCAGATTAAATCTGCAGCGATAGCTGCACTGCGTAAAAAAATCGAATTGGAACTAGTTTGATGGCGGTTCTTCCCCTGAGCGCAATTTTTGAAGAATTGCAATTAACTGTCACAAGCGCAGAGGTTGTTTTACCGAGTCTGAAAAATGATTCAGAAATAATGCTTTCATGTGAAATATCGTCATTACCGACACATAACTGTAGTATGGTTTTTAGGAAGTCAGATTTAAATGTGGCTGTGATTGGACAAATGAGTTTCCGCTCTATCCGACCTTTAGTTACGGCAGAAATGGTTTTGAATTTTACAAATTTTGAAAAATTAGAAAAATTATGCAGCGGCGGAGAACCCATTCGGCCAATAACTTTATACTTAAAAGTTAAAAAAAGTAGACAAATCAAACATGGAGAAGTAGTAATTAAAAACGACGACTTTGACTTAGATATTGTTGATATGTCTTGGCGGCGTCCGTTATTTTAGTTACATTTTGAAGCTTTTTAACGAACATTTATAGATTGTTTTCTCTCCACTGCGCGTTTCGATCGCAATTTTTTTATCCAAGTTTATTTTATATTTTGATACCTGGTTCTCAAAATGTAAGTTTTCTCCATCCAGGGTTTTTATTTTAAATGTTGTGACTTTTTCATTGGATTTTTCAAAACTGACCAACATATCTAGCTTCAATTTTTTATAAGTAATTTGGAAACTACCCTCATCGTTCATGCAGCTTATCAAATTACTTTCGAAACGCGTATTTTGCATCATAAAAAAAAATACACTCGCGAGCCCAGCTAGGGTCAGTAATATAAATGTTACGTCTTTGCGTATCATTCAATATACTCTGCTTTTTTATCTGATACTAATTTTGCGGCATCATCCTTGCTAACCGCAACGACCATGTCTTTTATCAACTTTACACCATTATGGGTCGTTGTTTTACTTACTTTTATTTGGACATCGCCATTGTCGTCTTCGTCTTCGTCTTCGTCTTCGTCGTCGTCAAACAGACCACTAAGTTGAGTTGAATCGTCGTCTTCGATGCCGGAAAAAATATTTGTATTTTCCAATTCATTCAGTGAATACACGAATGGTTCGTGCATCATGGCATAAACCTTGTTTCGGATAATCCAACTTTTAGCAGATAGTAAAGCCAGCCGCTTGGCCCGATCTTTTTCCGTTGCCAAAGAGCTCTTTATTTCATCGAGAGCTTGATCAAAGGAGTGGTCTCCAAATTCAATTAAGATTGCGTTCCGTGCCTTTAGCATTTCCGATGAGAGTGATTTATCGTTTTCTGCGGTCATCCTAGATCTCCTCTGATTAGTTGGCACACTCCTTGCAACATTCACACCAAACGTAACATTGCAAGTGATCATCGTAAAATGAAGTCGATAGCAAATCATATACAGACCCATGCCGACGCTCTAAATCTGCGCGCTAAGAGAAATGAAATTTTGGCATCCAACATTGTCAACGCTGCGACACCCAATTTCAAGGCGAGAGATATTGACTTCAATAAGGCTCTGCAGGCGCGTATGGATATCGGCCCTGTGAATGTTTCAAATGAGCGTCATTTTAAATTTTTTACTGGAACTGGAGATGAGGCGGCCCAATTTCGACAATCAATAAACCCGTCTCTTGATGGTAATACTGTAGAGCTCCATGTCGAACAGATGCAATTTTCCGAAAATGTAATGCGATACCAAACCTCTTTGGAATTTTTAAATAGAAAATTCAGTGGCTTAGTTTCGGCCATTAAAGGAGAATAGCTTGTCGGATATTAAAAACATTTTCGATATCGCCGGTAGGGGTATGTCTGCACAGATGGTGCGTCTTAACACAGTCGCGAGTAATTTAGCTAACGCAAGAACTGTCGCGTCCTCTGATGCCGAAGCCTACAAAGCCATAAAGGCAGTGTTTAAATCAGTCTACGCAGATGATGTTCAAAAGACTGGTGTGTCTTCAGTTGACGTTGATGAAATTATCACAGTCGATCTGCCCGCTGAACAGTCATATCAGCCTGGGCATCCTAAGGCCGATAAAGATGGGTTCATATATACTGCAGCAGTGAATGTAGATGAAGAATTAGTAGAGATGCTAGAGGCGTCTCGGCAATATGAAAACAACGTAGAAATGGTCACAACTTTACGTGGCTTGATGATGCGAACTATTAGCATGGGTAAGTGAGGTAAGAAACATTATGTCGTCAATTGATCCGTCTGCAGCGCAGACTGCACTCTTCGAAAAATTAGGAATATCAAAAAACACTGACGTTAAACAAGGCAGCTCTGATTCATTAGGGCAGTCAGATTTTTTAAAGCTGATGACCACTCAGTTGCAAAATCAGGACCCGTTTGCTCCAATGGATAACGGCGATTTTATTGCCCAAATGGCGCAATTTTCTACAGTGACAGGCATTGAAGAAGTTAATTCGTCATTGCAAAAAATTGTGGATAAGTTTGATCAGGGCCGTATTGCAACTGCTACAAACCTGTTAGGCCACTCAGTTTTGGTTCCAGGGAATGTATCCAGGCCCGACGAGAATGGTGAAGTGCATGGTGTATTAGATTTACCTCAGGCTACAAGCATGGCCAGGGTTGTGATAAGCGACGCTGATAGTGGTGAAGAACTCAATGTCATGGATTTAGGGCCACAGGCCGCTGGTTTAGTTGGTTTTTCGTGGAAAAATATTCCTGAAGAAATCCAAAATTCTGATCGCCGCATTCAAATTAACGCCACCGTAAACTTCGGTGAGGGTCCGCAGGAATTGAACCCATCTGTTTATGCACGAGTGTTGTCTGCTTCGATAGGGTCTGGGAATTCCGAAAGTGTTCTTATTGATGTTGAAGACTTCGGTGAAATGGACGTCAGTAACGCCGTCAACTTTAGATAAGCGAACAACCACGGAGCAGCTTGCTCCAAAAATAAAAAGTTGGTTAATTTTGGCATGTATCTTGCATGATCTACCAACAATAATTGAACTAAGTTTCTGCAAGGAGTGACTTGATGTCGTTTTATACCGCACTTACCGGCCTCAAAGGCGCACAGACCGATATATCCACAACCTCAAACAATATCGCTAACGTTGGCTCAAATGGCTTTAAAAAAAGCCGGGCAGAATTTGGTGATATTTATGGGTCTACTCCCCTGCAGGCTAAGTCAGTTGGTGTGGGTACGCTAACAAAGTCTATTACCCAACAATTTTCGCAAGGTAATATAGCTACGTCTTCCAATTCACTGGACATGGCAATTTCGGGGCAAGGATTTTTTGCGTTGCAAGCTGGTGGTAACGCGCAGCAAACTGTCTACACAAGAAATGGTGCATTTAACGTCGATGATACCGGTTTTATTGTTGATAGTAATGGTCAGTTCTTGTTGGGTTATCCAGTTGACGATGACGGTGCGGTTTCAGATAAGACACTTGCCGGGGCGAACAAACTGCAACTTAAGTCTGAATATGGTGCTCCAAAGCAGACTGGTAATATTATGATGGGTGTTAATCTGGCCTCAGATACGCCCGCGCTACCAGCTGACAATATTTTTGATGCAAATGATCCAGATACTTACACTTCTAATTCGTCAGTCACCATCTTTGATAGTGCTGGCAACCCGCAGTCTGCAACTGTCTTTTATCTAAAAACACAAAATTCAACAGATGCAGATCCAACATTTAAATATGATACAAAGCTAATAGTAGATGGTTTGGAGATTACTCCGCAGCTTACGCGCGCGGTTGATCCTCAAGAAGCCCCTTTGTACATAGATAAGTTCGGTCAGCAGACAACCGTTCCTCAAGATCCAGCCTACATACTTGAAGGTAAGGGGTTTCCCCTCTACAAAGCTGATGACCTTGGGGCCGCTGTGGAGTCTACACCTGCGAAGCTTGTTTCAAGGGGGATCGAAACTATTTTGGGAGAAGGTCGATCTGTTACAATTGTAACCGATCCACTATTGTTTAAATCGACCAATGAGTATGCTGCGTTAACTGGAGCTGACCAAACAGGGACAACGTTTTGGGGGAAAGACTTCCTGTTAATTGATATCGATGCGAGTGGCCCGGTATCAATCGACATTCCTCCTGGCACTTACAATGGCACACAATTGGCTGCCGCTGTGGAAATTGCCACTAAAAATGCGTTTGGTGATGACAAAAGAATCCTACTTACAGACAATGTCGATAATAAATTCAGCATTGATTTGAAGATTACTTCTGGTGACGGTTTGTCTACCGGTCTACCCACTGCAATTGAAGTGGATCTGCATGCAGACTCTATGGTAAGCACAGCCGCCGATGCGAGACTTGGCATGACAAGGGACACGTTCTTAAGTCATGCGCAAGTGCGGACGAACGACGCAATGAATGGATATATTCAAGCGGCTGGTACAGCCACGACCGGTGCTACTGGCGCTGGTGCGGGTGTGAATGCTACTAGGGTGGCTGATTTAAACGCTGATGGGAAACTTTTTAAGAAATTAGCTGGTAGCGAAATTTCTAAAACAGACATTCCTAAATTAGGTATTCCCACTGCCGCTGCCGGCGCTCCTGGCACTTTGCGAATGACGGGTAATGATATTTTTACCGTCACTCAAAAAATAGGTGCTGGAACTGGAGGCGCTGGCGTCGAATCTTTCACTAGATACGTAGCATATTCTAATGATACGACCGGTGCTTTAGCTGATACGCCTCAAGTAAAAGCATATGACATCAACGTAGCCGCCAACATAACTGCTGGCACGGGCGTCCATCCAGCGGGCCATGCTCTGGCAGGGAAGCCATATTTCAATGTGCCAATAACTGGGTTCTCTACTACAACACCAGAGACAGTACGATTTATGCAATTCCCAACAACAGCGGAGGTTAACGCTGGGGCTGTAAATGGTACTAGTAAGAATGATTGGACGACTGCGTTTGGCGATAAAGATATCGCGGTTGCGAGTGTGAGTACGAGCGGACAAGTTGATGCTAACCATTACGTCGTAACGCTTGATCTTGACTATACTGGTCAAACATTTCCAACCATAACAGGCGATGAACGTGCCGTACAAGTATTGGCTAAACCATCGGATCATATTGTCGCCTATTTCGAAAATACTGAAGGTCTAGTGGAAGGTGTTAACGAAGCTTTCTACTCCAATAAGATTGTCGTACAAGAAATTGGCGCTTCAGCGCTTAGAACGGCTGCGCAGGATACTACAAATGACACTGTAACGGCACTAGAGTTTGGGACAACTCTAGCATCCCATCAGGATGTATCCACATTGGGCTTAACTGCAGCAAACTCTGTTCTGACGACAAATTGGGTTGATGACCGGGATCCAGCGATTAAAATTGGCTACGACGAGACGGAGCAACGCCTGACTTTTGACGGTGATAATGCTCAACTAGGTTTGGGTACCGGCATCGGCATGAATAATTTTACAGTTTATAGCCAAGTTCTTGATGCTGGCACCAATGGAATAGGTATCCAAGCTTACGGCGACAATGTCGATGTGAGTTTGTCAACCAATGATATGTTTATTGGTAACTCGTTCATTAACGATGGCGCTGATTTGCAACCTCAAAACAAGCGTTTTGGAATGGATGTTTATTTCGATACGGTCAACAGCGCGTTCGAATTCAAGAGTGGATCCACAGGCGAGACACTTGCTGCAAACAGCGCCCAGGGTGTCTCTGCAGCTCAATCTATGTCTGATATTGCAATTGGGCGATATAAACTAACAGTTTCAGGCGCTCGTGATGGCACGGATAATGCCGATTATGCCGCTCACAAGATCGGATTAGGAACAAACCAAGTTATGGGTTTCCCGCGTGAGGGTGAAGTTGGTTACACGGCTGCCACGGGTATTATATCCACCCCAGCAGTAGCCACGGGGGCCGAAGCACTCGTTGATATGCAAAACGCTTTTACACTCACCACAGCGGGGAACGAGAATAGGTTCAATGTTGTTGTAAATGGAGTTAGCGCTTTCATTGAGCTACCAGAGCGAAATTACACCGGCATAACTATGGCAACGGCTTTGCAGGCACGTATTAATCAAATGCAGCACCCCGCTACTGGGCAGCCAGTTGGTGGTGTTCGTGTTACCTACAATGGTGAAACTAATAATTTCGTTTTTACAACTGGTACGACTGGCGATACGTCCACGTTTAAAATCGAGGGAGCGTTGAGGTTTGGTCTACAGGATGTTCCCTTAGGTATTGGCAATACGACCGAAATCAAAACTCCCGTACAAGCTACAGATGATTTAGGCCGTCCACTATTTGTTTCACCGACGGGAGAAATAACCACTCGGACTGATGATTTTGCTGATAACATAGTAGAAAATTTCTATCCACTTTACCTAGATGATGGTGAACTTACGTTTAACAAGGCTGGTACATTGATCAGCCCAATCACTCAGGTTTCTTATGATGGACTGCCTAACGCTAATATAACTGTTGACTATTCTGAGGCCACTCAATTTGCCCAACCATTTTCAGCGCAGAATGTTTCTCAGGACGGTGCTGCGTCTGGTCGGTTGACCAATCTAGAAATTGATAACTATGGCAATGTTCTAGCTGGGTATTCTAATGGCGAAAATGTGAGCTTGGGTAAAATCATTATTGCGAACTTTAATAACAATAGTGGGCTCAAGCAAATTGGTAATTCCACGTTTACGTCGACGGCTGCGAGTGGTGATCCAGAACTAGGTGAAGCTGCTGAGGATGGCTTTGGAAATATTCTTTCGGGTTCTCTGGAGCGTTCCAATGTGGACATTACGGAAGAACTGGTAAACTTAATAACGGCCCAACGTAATTACCAAGCTGCGGCAAAGGCAATGGAAACTACAACTAGCATGACGCAGACTATTATTAACATTAGGCTATAATTAAAGGTTCTACGCTATGGATAGAATGGTTCAAACGGCATTAAGCTCAATTAAGGGTCTAAAGGATCTTAAATTTGATTTGGCCAATAATTTGGCAAATGCTAATGTCCCGGGCTTTCGTCGAGATTTACCGAACGAGGGTAACGCGGGATTTTTGTCATCACTGAACCAAGCTACAGCGAGAATATTTCCGCTGGAAACGGGAGATAGAATTTTCTCTAGTGAGGTAGGACAACTTCAAAATACTGGTGTAGAAACTGATGTTGCCTTGTTGAATGGTGCTTATTTGTTCATCCAACCACCGGATGGCGAAGTTGCACTATCTCGACGTGGTGACTTTGGTGTTGATACTGAAAACCGTCTAGTCGATGGTGTTGGCAACCTTGTATTGTCTGATGGCCTCCAGCCCATAGTTTTACCTCCGTTTACTGCTATGAAGTTTAGCGATAATGGCGAGATATTAGTACATCAGCCTGGAGCTTTGCCGGGTGACTTCACCAGTATTGGATTTTTGGGCTCTGCATCCCCACCGTCCAACAGCCTGACTAAGAGTTTAGATGGCAAAATTCGTAACTTGGATGGTTCTGTGCCTGACGTCGATCAGTCTGGGTTATTTGCCCAGGGTGTTTTGGAGGGTTCCAATGTTAATGCAATTGAAGAGATGGTATTCAACATGGATATGCAGCGACAATTTGAAATAAATGTCAAATTGATCAAGCAGGCTGAAGAAATTGATAAATCAGGTACAAAATTAATGGGATTACCAGCATAATATTTTTGGCACGATCCTTGCTCCTCTACTGCGTAAGTCAGTCGAAAGGTCAAAGAAATGTCAACAGCCGCAATGCACGTAGCAAAAACTGGGCTAAACGCGCAACAATTTAAAATGCAGGTAATTGCGAACAATTTGGCCAACGTTAATACTACTGGCTTCAAACGTGACCGGGCAAATTTTGAAACTCTTTTTTACCAAGTAATTAAGGAAGCTGGAGCACAGACTGCTGATGATACGTCACTGACGTCTCCACTGGCCGTGGGTACTGGTGTGAAGGTGGTGAGTACCCAAAAACTTTTCACTCAGGGTGGCCTAGTGGCCACAGATAATTCGCTTGATCTTGCAATTGATGGTGAGGGCTTTTTTCAAGCGTTATTGCCAGACGGTAGTGTCGGTTATACGCGCGATGGTGCGTTTTCGCGTAATGCCGAGGGTTTGCTGACTACAGCTAGCGGTTATGTCGTTCAGCCACAGGTTGCAATCCCCGATGGTGCTACAAATATTAATATTGCTGCAAATGGAGCTGTTAATGTTACCGTGGCTGGAAATGCTTTCGCGCAAGAGGTGGGTCAGATTTCTCTGGTAAATTTTGGAAATCCGCGTGGTCTGCTTCCAATTGGACAGAACTTTTTAGTTGAATCATCTGAGAGCGGTCAGCCACAGGAGGGGGCACCCTTAGATGGTGGTTTTGGCTCGGTCGTTCAGGGTTTTGTGGAGGGCTCAAATGTAAATGTGGTGCAGCAGTTGGTTGACATGATTGAAACACAACGTGCCTACGAAGTCAGTTCTAAATCCATAACTGCTGTAGATGAAATGATGCGTTACATTTCAAATAATCTGTAGGTGAAACCATGAAAAAATTAGCCACAGTATTTTTATGTATGCTTGCTGGATGCGCTCAAAATAATGCAGATCGCATTAGTATAGATTTTGAACCATTATATCCGCAAGAAATGCCGCTTGTTGAAACGAATAATGGGTCTGGAACGATCTTTAACGCGGCCCAGGGCAATTTATTTTCGATGGAATCTAAGGCCCAGCAGCTTGGCGATATCATAACTGTTTCATTTGCAGAAAGCTTTCAGGCTACTAAATCGCAAAATGCTGCGACTTCTAGATCGTTAGATAACACCGTTAATCTGCCTGGTCTTATAACGAATGCCACAGATCTGTCGACAAAGTTGGCGGCTGGTGGTGAGAATTCTTTTTCAGGAAGTGGGTCTTCTGCACAGTCGAATTCATTAACGGGGCAGGTTTCGGTACATGTTGTTCGCGTTTTCCAGAATGGCAATCTTGAAATTTTAGGTCAAAAAAAGCTTACTTTGAACAACGGTGATGAATACATTCGCGTACACGGTATTGTGAGGCCTAAAGATATCGATGCAGAAAATGTGGTTTCTTCCGACCGGATCGCTAACGCAAACATTCAGTATATCGGTGCAGGAGACATTGCAGAGTCAAGTAAAAAGGGCTGGTACAGCAAGATTCTTGATAACGTGAACCCCTTATAAGAGATTTGAAAATGCAATTAATCCTCCGATCACTTTTAATGTCCTGCGTATTGTCGTGGTTAGTTTCTGCTGCAAATGCGGACAGAATTAAAGACATCACTTCCCTCGCTGGGATCCGCTCAAACCAACTTGTTGGTTATGGAATTGTAGTTGGTCTTGCTGGATCGGGAGATGGGAATACCGGGATTACGTTACAATCTATGCAGTCGCTTGTGGCTCGCTTTGGTATTACTAGTGAATTAAGTGGGTTTAATGGTGATAACGCAGCAGCAGTTATGTTGACTGCCGAATTGCCACCTTTCTCCAAGCCTGGACAAACCATTGATGTCACAGTTTCTACCATTGGTGGATCTGAATCGCTAAAAGGTGGTACGCTTTTAATGTCGCCTCTATTGGGCTCTGATGGTGAAACCTACGCTATTGCTCAGGGAAATGTGGTAGTTGGCGGATTGGGAGTTGAGGGTGCGGATAATTCGTCTTTAACAGTTAATATACCAACAGTTGGACGCATACCTGGGGGTGCATCGGTTGAGCGAATGGTGGAAACAGCCTTTCTTGATACTGATTTCGTAATTTTAAATTTGCACCAAGGTGACTTCTCAACTGCATTGAATATTTCGCAAGCTATTAATGAAACGTTTGGCGATGGAATGGCTATGCCGTTGGATAAAAATAGTATTCGTGTTCGGGCACCAAATGATCCAAGTCAAAAGGTCGGCTTTGTTTCGATGTTAGAAAATTTAGAAGTTGAGAAAGCTTCACCGCCTGCAAAAATAATTATCAACTCCAGAACTGGTACTATAGTTATAAGTGGTGATGTTAAAGTTATGTCGGCGGCTGTTGCGCACGGATCACTAAAGGTTACGGTAAATGAAGATGTAAATGTTGATCAAGCAGATGCTTTGGCCGTTGGCGCAGGCGCCAATGCAAATGCAGGCCCTGCAGTGCAAAATCCGGATACTGAAATAGAAGTTGAAGAAGAAGTGGCCAAAGCGTTTCTATTCGGTGAGGGAGTTTCATTAAGCGACATCGTTGATTCAATCAACGCAGTTGGCGCAACATCATCAGATTTGGTCGCAATACTTGAAGCATTGAGAGAGGCTGGCGCTCTCAATGCTGAATTGATTGTGATATAGGAGTGTGGTTGAATGACTAATATTCCCAGCCAAGCCGAAATGTTGACCAATTTAACAATGTCAAAATTAAATATGAGTCCCGCAAGTGGAACCAAGCCACATGATTTAGCAGAACTAGAGGAGGCTGCCAGCCAGTTTGAAGCAATATTTCTTAAAATGTTTCTAGATCAGGCCCGTCAAAGCAAATTGAGCGACGATCTTCTTGGTTCTACCGCAAGTGATAACTTTCAAGAGATGTTTGATAGTGAATTGTCTCAGGCTGGAAGCACATCTTTCAATTTAGGCCTAAGAGATGTGATTGTTCGTCAGTTGCGAACTGATTTGGTTAAATAGGGCGCTAAAATGGGAGACTTATTTGATATTGGCAAGGCCGGCATTAGCGCATACAAAAATAGCTTAGCAGCTACAGGCCAAAATATTGCAAACGTTGGCACGGAGGGCTACGCGCGGCGAGACGCTTCAATCGAGGAAATTACTGTAGCTAATGCTGATATTTTAACAATTTCCAAAACAAGTGGCTTGGGTGTGCGAATGGGAGGTATCACTAGAGCCTTCGACCAGTTTTTAGATTTACAATTACAAAATGCGTCCTCGTCGTTCTCATTTTCGAAATCAAAGTCTGAAATTTTAAATCGCCTTGAAAATGTACTGATACCTAAAGGTGCCACAGTTGGTACCCGCATAGGTGAATTTTTTGATGGCATTAATAGCCTTGCTCAAGACCCTTCTAATATGAACCTCAGAACATTAGCGCTTACTGGAGCGAAGGCTGTATCGAGAGAGATATCACAATTACATTCTGGACTGAGTGATCTTCGAACGCTCACGCACGAAACCCTGTCCCTTGCGGCAGGTGAATTCAATACTAATTTACGTAATCTTTCGAACATACAGAACGAAATATTAGGGAATGCGAATAAAAGTGGGGCTCCAAACTCGCTTTTAGACAAGCGGGATAGCCTTCTTTCAAACATAAGCCAGCTCGCTGACATTAGTGTTGAATATCATAAAAATGGTGGCGTCACGGTATCGCTGGGTAAATTTGGTGAGGTCGCAACGCTTTTGGAGGGTAATTCCTTTAACGAAATTTCCTTTGAAACAGATGATCATGGGGTCAAGTCGTATCTAAATGTTCCGAATGGCAATGTCTCCAGCATTCATTTTTCTTCAGGGCAATTGGCTGGATTGGTGTCTGCTGATAATTTAACTGGAAAAACTATTTCTGAAGTAAATGCTCTAGCTCAAAAATTTGTGTTGGAGATGAATTCAATTCATCGCATGGGTTTGGATTTAAATGGAGAACGGGGAACTGATTTGTTCAGTTTAGATGCCGTATCTGTACAAAAAGCTGCTGCAAATATAGGGGCTAGTTCGTTAAGGGTAGAGGGTTTTAATGACAGTTTAGTCGGATCAAAATTACAAATGATTTTTAATGCGGAACGTGGCTCCTGGAGCGTCTCCAGCAGTAACGGTGAATCCATACCAAATTTTGTATCCCGATTAGAACTTGGAGAGTTAAGTATTTCGGTTGAGGGACAGCCAAAAAATGGAGATAAATTTTTCATAGAGGTGACTGATACTTCTGGCGCTGACATGGCAGTTTTAATTTCTGATGCAAGTAAATTAGCAGCAGCAGGTCTTCATTCTGTTGAGCCAGACATTAAAAACTCTGGCTCGTCTAAGTTAAATATTGGATATTTCAATGAGAGTACTTCTCTCGGTAATTCCAACTTACAAAGCTTATTTTCAGAAACACGAAATGCAGCGAATCCAGTAAGTTTTAACTCTTTGGGTGTTTTGGGCGTAATTGAAAATGTTGGCTCCATTGAAGAACTCTCGATTTTAAAATCACAGTCAAGTTTACGGATTTTTACTGACATAACTCAATTGAGCTCGTCTGACCAATTAAGCGTAACCCTTAATTCAACTAACTACACTTTTAACATTTCGTCTGTATTTGATGACTTAGACACAACGAATGATCTGGCCGAAATTTTAAATAATGGGGCGATAGTATCAAATAGTTCTTTAAATTCGTTTAGGGACCTTGGGCTTCATGCAGTTGCATCGGGCTCAAGTTTTGTAATTTCTTCTGCAGCGCAGGCATCAAACTCTAATTTTCCGACCTTAGAATCTGGTTCGTTAGGTGGAGTTTCTGGTATCTTGGCCAGCGAGGATACGGGCCTGTCTGACTTGAGCATATTTACCAAAGAAGGCATACAAATTTCCGGAAAGACATTAAGCCAGGATGAAGTAACGAGTTACCTGACACAAGAAAATGGATTTTCAAGCGACGCAATTTATAGAGCGAATTATTTGCCAACATCATCGAATGCAGGCTTTTCGGGTGCTAATGTCACTAGAAAGACAACTGAAGGTCTAGATGTCATTTCTTTATCTGGCGCAGGTTTTCCTGACAGTATTAATAATAACGTTGCCGTATATGCCTCTAGTGCCTTTCCAACAAATCGAACACAACTGGCTGGTCCTGTTTCGGTAACAACCGCTAGCGGCCGAAGTGCCAGCGTTACCTTTGAAAGCGGTATGATGGCGGGGCAAATTGCTGAAAACCTATCAACGGGTCTTAGCAGTTTGGGAATAAGTGCCACTGCTTCCAATTTGGTTGAATTATCCGGAATTGCAAATGGCCTAGTGGAATTTGAGTTGGTTGGAAACAACCTATCTACAGTGCAAATTAGTACAACCGTATCAAATGGTTCACATGCTGGCTTAATAAGTCAAATCAACTCGTTTTCAGACACGACTGGGGTGAAAGCCTATTCGAGTGGAAATTCTGGCGTTATCTTAGAGCATGTTGACGCTGGTGATATCGCGTTGAAAAATTTAAATTTAGGCAGCGGTGTTGGGATTTCAGTAAATCAGTTAGATCGATTTGGTGATAGAATGCTAACAAATTCCAAGACACTTTCTGATGGGCAGCACCTGGTCATCGGTGGTAATGTGCAGATGAAAAGCACCTCTGACTTCACGGCTAGCTATAATGGTAACAATTTAAACAGCACTAATTCAGCCTTTGATATGGGGTTTGCCAGTAAAAGTTTTGACATCGAAAATGACCATACTGATATTAGTTTTTACGCAAATTATAAATTGGACAGCGGGTATGCAGATGCAAGTAATATTAATGTTGTATCTTCCGCATCAAAATACAGTTTAACTTTATCTGACCCAGTTTCTGGAAATTTACAAAGTAGTTTTTTGCCCCAGAAAGCTGATGAATTTTCTTCCGGTGTAATCTCTAGTAAACTGGCCTCAAATTTTCGAGATATGGCTACATCTACGGTATTTTATGGTGACACGTTTGACTTAACTGATGGGTTTCCCAGCGATGGATCGCAGATTCAGTTTTCTATAGGCGAGCAAACATATACCGCCACATTAAACATAGATGACGACGTCCAAGTCCAAGGTACTAATGTTATTGTCGGCGCTAACACTTATTCCGGTTCAGCGGCCCTTTCGGAGCTCATTTCGAGTTCTAAATTTGTTGTGACTGGGCCTGAAGCGGATCGTTTAACAATGAATTTTGAATTGGATAGTTCCGGAATCCGTCTAACTGCAACGGCTAATAATGGTGTTGTCAGCGGGCATGGCATCACCTATTCGTCTTCTAATACCAGCCAAACGGCTGCTGATTTTCACATCTCAAATACATCCAAAACTGAAATATATTCTAAGTATTTTGAGCAAACTAGTGCCAGTAACGATGACATCGGTTCCCTCATGATTGGGGATACAGAATATGAATTTTCCTTTAATACATCGGACAATACTGTAGTTTTAAGGTCTGGTTCTCTACCGTCCTGGATGTCTTTTTCGACGGAAGTGAACCCAAATGTAGCATCACAAATTCGTGTGAAAGTGGTGGTAAATGATGATCCTGCCAGGGATAAGAATATAAGACTAAAATCTAATGCGGTCTCCAAGAATTATGGCATTTCCACGGTATCGGCACAGCTCATAGCTTCTAATGAAGGCTTGAGAATTTCAAATATTGGGGATCAAAGGGTTACGTCTAATGCGGCAGTGAATTCTTTGGCCAGTGAAGTTTTGTCAATTGATGGAATGCGTGGTGAAGATTTAATTTTTATTTCGAGTGGCACTCGCAATCCATTGGCTATTGGAGAAGTGAAGACTGCAACGGCAAACGAGACAAGAGAATATTCGATCGAGGTTAACACAGCGGACCCAACAAGTATCGATATTTATGATTTTCAATCTGGGCATATTGTTGGGACGCGCTCAATTGCCAGCGATAATAACACAACGTTTCAGGGGCTGTCACTGGACTTTGATGGTGCTGTAGCGGGTGGTGACGTTTATAAGGTCTTAGTGTCAACGAATGTCGACGATGCGAGCAATCTAAATAATATGTTAGACACGTCGTTAAAGGATAGGCAAAGCGGTGTTGGTGGATATGCAGAAATTTTTGGTAACATTGTGTCTAGCACAGGAGCAGAAATTCAGGCTAATCAACAAACGTTAGAGAGTAACGAAGTAGCTTATCAATTGGCCGTGGATATTAAAAATGAATTCACAGGTGTTGACCTTGATACTGAAGCTGCACGCCTGATGGAGCAACAGCAGGCCTATCAGGCGCTCGCTCGGGTGCTAACTACAGCTCGTGAATTACTAGACACCTTATTGCGTTCAATGTAGCGGGAGTTGAATAATATGACGATATCTACTTCTGGATTTTATCAAAAAAATATAGATCTTTTTTCACGCTTGAATAATGAGGTTAGTGATCTTCAAGTTCAGGTAAGTACAGGAAAAAAATCTTTATCATTAAAGCATGACGTTAAAGACATATCACTCTTAAATGCATCGGAAGATCACAAAGTCGAGATTATTCAGTTCAAGAGTAACGCGGAACAGATAGTTTCTGATCTTGAGAAAATTGATAAAAGTTTTGAACAGTTGCAGAATGCTTCGGTGCGTTTGAAAGAAATGCATATTGAGAGTTCAAATGGTTTTTTAACTTCTGAAGAACGAAAATTGTTTAAAATTGAAATTGCTAGTATCAAACAAGAAATTCTGAGCATTGCAAATAGACAAGATGCTCTTGGAAACGGGTATTTTTCTGGCACGTCAGTGGCAACTAAACCTTTTGAGATTAATAATTTAGGTGAAGTTAACTATATAGGTTCAGCTGTTAATAAAACTTTGCAAGTTTCGCGTGGTAGTGATTTGAGACAGAATTTTTCTGGCACAGAAGTTTTCCTTTCAGCAGATACAGGTAGTGAGAAATTTTCTATATTTGAAGCTCTTGATGAATTTTCTAGAAGTCTAGACCATAACATTTCATCAGGAGTATCTTCAAATTTACTGTCAAACGGAACAGCTGTGGACGTAGTACTCCCTGCTTCAGGACAAATGAACGAATATAAATTTGATCTTTCAGCTAATGGCGCAATTTATAATATTGAAGCTCATGTTTATGGAAACGATTTTAATGGGCTAGTTGCTGCGATAAACGAACATACTTCTGCCTCAGGTATAACTGCAGTGGTATCTTCGGCTAATAAAATCAGACTTTCGGGAATTGGTATCGACCTAAAAATTTCAAATTTTGTTACCGATTTGCCCAATACAACAGATCAATCTATTGGGGTACAAAAGACGGTTGGCTCAAATTTAAGTGATGAAATAATTTTGCCACATTCACTATCGAATTCGGCCATTGAAAATAAACTGCATAATGTTTTTGAACATTTCATATTAAAGCGTACTGAGTTGGGTGTGGCTTCCAGTTCTGCTCAAAACTTTGTAGACAGCACGCAAAACACTCTCATTGATTTAAGTGAAGATATTTCAAAGATTGAAGATGCAGATATGGCAGAGATACTTACAAAGCTTCAGGAATTGTTGACAAACAAAGAGGCTGCGCAAGCAACATTTTCTCGACTAAGTAGTAAGAATTTGTTCGATTTCATGGGATAGTCTTTTATACATGTTTATCGTAATTGAAGAGCCTAATATTTTTAAATAATTCTGGCATAAAAATTGCTTATAATTAACAAAAGAGGAGCTTCAGTAATGTTTTCTATAATTAAGTCTGGCATGGATACTGCAATGCAGGAGCTGTCAATGATTTCAAATAATATTTCCAATTCAAATTCTATAGGGTACAAAAAAAGTTCTGTTTCGTTTTCCGAATTCTACATTGGTAGAACTGTAGGGAGCGTCGAGAGAGCGCTTGTTGGTAATGGTGCAAATGCTGAACATACAAGGCGTAGTGATGCGCAAGGTGCCTTAATCGAAATGGGCGGTGCGTTAGATACCGCGATTGTGGGTAACGGATATTTTATGACTGAGCGGCCCGCAGATGCAGACGTTGAGCTAGCAGAAGGTGAATTAGGTTTTCAGTTAACACGAAATGGAGCCTTTTCTCTTGATTCTGAAGGATTCTTAGTCTCACAAGATGGAGATTTTGTTCTGGGCTTGCCTGCTGTAGGCGGTGTCACTGCAGAACTGGAAGAATTTGATGCGATTGCATTGGAAAAAATTCAGGTTCCGATTGAAGAAAACGAAGAGCCGCTTTCAAGTATTAGAATTGAAAGCAATGGCAATATTTTAGCTGCATTTGGGCGGGGTGACGATACGGTCGTAGGAACCATTCCACTTTCAATTTTTTCAAACCCAAACAGTTTGAAACAATTAGGTAATGGTAAGTATTTGCCTACGGCTCTCGCAGGTAAATTTTTTGTTGGTATTCCAAACTCTTCAGGTTTTGGCAATTTAGAGACCGGCTATGTTGAGGGTTCTAATGTTGATATCACAACGGAAATGACAAACATGATCCGCGCACAACAACAATTTAACGGATCAGCAAGGATGATGCAAACTAACTCTGATATGATAGAAAAAATGACCCGATAGATTTATACTACTTCTAGAGGATTAAACCTTTTGTTAAACACATGATCATTGTCTATAAAAGTCTACATCCTTAAATGCTAGGGAAAGGGTTAAGAATTTGGCAAAATGTCGTGAGTGCTCTATTTCAATGGGTTATGCTGAAAGTCAGGCTGCTTCGCAGTACAATGGCATGTGCATCACGTGCCATGTAAAGCATCGAGTGCAAACTAAAATAATCACCGCCAAAGATCCAGGTATTTCCACAACTCAACGATCCACTGAAAATGTGTTCAATAAATTTCAGGACATGTTGGTTACAACGGAAAGCACCACAAATATAAGAATAAAGGCACGCTGTGGGATTGTAACGACTGATTTTCATTATGAATTTAAATCGACTCCAGTTTTAAAACGTATATGGAATTTTTTGTTAAAAAAACAAGAAAAAAAATCTGATTTTTTACAACAAGCAATCGAAATGGCCATGCTAGAGCTTAAGGCTAAAGCCATTAGGCTAGATGCCAATGCTATCATTGGCCTTAGTGTGGATTATTTAGTCCTGGGCGATTTCAAAAAAAATGGATTAATTGTTTCGTTGGTAGGCACAGGAATTAAGATTTGATACGCCCTTACTTTTTATTAGATAATGGGTGTTGTTAGACGAATGAGAACTCGCATCGGATTGCTGGCGCAGCCTGAAACTATGCGCTGTCTACCGTCAGCGCCTATGGGTCCAAATAGCGTTGTTTGCTAAGAGAGTGTTTCTGGCTCATCGAAATCACTGAGGAGTGGACGATGAGAAAGACAACGAAGAGCCCTGGCGAGAAGATCGTCAAAGACATCAAGCGTGCTTTGTCTGATAGTACCCGATGCGAGTTCTCATTTGTCTGACAGCACCGTTAGGCGGGATCTGCGTGGTGCGACTTAGAATATCGACACCAAGCCCTTTCCAAAAATGCAATAGGTCAATGGAGATCCAATTTTCACTTAATTTTTCGCCCTCACGGCGATAGATATCGATTACGCGCATTTCGCCGCGTTTGTCGCTGGCGGGCATGCCCATAAAGCCGCCGGCATGGATGGTGGTGAAATTTGGCCAGCCGAAGAACCCGCCAAAATTGCCCTTGGCCATACGGCAGATATGGTTTGTTTTGGAGCGGTCGGTGAAAGCGGCGCGGAAGGGGCTGGAATGCTGTTTGGCATAACGCTCTATCGTGTATGTCGCGCCAATACCGGCCGGACCCCACCAAATCATATCGTCATTCCAAGAGCGGGCCAATTCCTCTTCCAAAGGCAATCCCAGCCCTCATGTACCCAAGTCGCTGATCATTGCATTGATGGATGCAAGGGTGGCTGCGCCTTGGGCTTCGGGTTGCGCATCATATAGCAACCCATCATGGGTCATTGGGCCGGGCTGGACCAAATGCGTAGCGGTTTGAGGCGGGAAAGGATTAACCCCCGCCTGAATCATCAGATGGGGAATGTCGAAATACATGGCGGTCTCAACAATTTTGCCCTGTTCAACCCGGTTAAACTCACAATAGCGCAGAAAAGCCATTTTGCCTGTGCAGGGTATTCCGAGCCACTCTTGATCGAACAACCCCATCAAATGTCCCATCGACATCACCCATGTCGATTGAAACCCATCCATTTCATTCTTGCCAACTAAGAAGATATCCATGCGCCGTTGCATACGGGGGAGGGAGGCACGCAATGGCAGCCAAAAGCATTCAGCCACAGTCTGAGCTGAGGTTTGCTCATTGGAGGGATAAAAGCCGCGCCAGAGATAATCTTGCGCGCAATGGCGCTGCATGACCAGTGCGATTGGCTACAGAAAGAGAACGAGCGCCTACGCCAGAAGCCATGACACCGATGGACCAAAGGCCAATCATTCACTAACATTCTTGGACCACTTAAGTAAGGCTGCTCACGTCCTTCCATCTATAAAAAGGTTTATTTTTAATGCAAAGCAATAGAAGATTATTTTATGAAATCTACCATCATAATTTCTGCTGTTGTGGTCGCAGCTGTCCTTAGCTATTCATTTTGGCCGGATGGACAAAAAACGAGCGCTTTTGACCATGTCGAAAGCGTCGAAGCTGCACCGCTGGCCACGGTTCTGTTGCCTGGCAGCCTGTCACAGCACGCTCAGATCGGCAAACTTGGTTTTGAAGCAAAATGCGCGAGTTGCCACGGCGTAAACGCGGCAGGCAAGGATGGGTTAGCGCCACCTTTGATACATAAGATTTACGAGCCCAGCCATCACGCTGACGAGAGCTTTCAACGGGCCGTTGCATTGGGTGTTCAGGCCCACCATTGGCGCTTTGGTAAAATGCCAGCGATTGAAGGTTTGAATAGAGTTGATGTCACCATAATCATCACTTATATTCGAGAGTTACAACGTGCTAATGGGATCAATTGATCCTCTGTCACAAAACAAATAGCGGGGACTAACGATGAAGAATATTCTATGCGCTGGAGCTATCGCAATTTGGGCAACAACCGCTGTAGCCCACTCCCCCCTCGATGGAACAACACCCGCCAATGGGTCAATCGTGTCGGAAATACCAGTCGAAGTTTTGATGGACTTCAAAGGTGATATTCGCCTTACGCGGGTCACACTATCTCATGCCGGCAGTCGCGCAATCAACGTGGATCTAGGTGGACAAAAAACCTTTGCTCAAGAATTTGCTTTGCCCATGCAAGATATGGGGCCGGGGAGCTATGTGGTTGAGTGGCGCGGACTTGGGGCGGATGGTCATGCCTTAAATGGCACGTTCAATTTCACTGTAAAACAATGATGCCTGATCTTTTTGGTCTGGCGGCCATCATTACGAAATTTGTACTTTATCTTGGTGTTTTAACGGCAACCGGGACGGTCATGGCGACGCGAATATTTCAACTGGATCGAACAAATGGTCTGGCTGCGGCATTTGCGTGTCTAGGGCTGATTGCCGCGATTTTTGCGTTTTTACTGCGCGGTGCCAACCTGACCGGTGATGCCAGCGGTATGATTGATCCTGAAATGCTCGGCCTTCTATGGGCGACCCCAGTTGGTACAGCGTTAATCGCGCGTGTTTTAGGCCTAAGTCTTCTCATCCTAGGTTTATTCCTTGGGCGCGTTGGGATTTGGATTTCCGTGTTGGGGGGCGTCATTGCCGTTGGGTCTTTCGGCCAGGTCGGCCATATCTCTGACCGCGCGGCTTTGCTTTTAGACATCACACTGCTGATACACTTGTTAGCAATTGCGCTTTGGATTGGCATTCTTACACCGCTGAGACGTTTGGCATCATCTGGCAAAACCTATGTTGCGGCTGCGACCGTTGGGTATCAGTTTGGTGTTATCGCGTCGTTTACTGTTCCCGGGCTGATTGTCGCGGGGGTCTACATGAGTTACCATCTGCTTGGCTCCCTCGCAGCGCTTATAGAAACTGAATATGGGCAGGCGTTGATTGTCAAAACTTTGCTGCTGGGCTTGCTTCTGGTGCTTGCCGCTGCAAATAAACTTAGGTTCGTTCCTGCGCTTCGCTCGGGCGATCCATCCGCAGCGCGCCATCTATCCAAATCCATACAGGTTGAATGGGTGATTATAAGTGCCTTGCTCGGTACGACAGCCGTTTTGACAACAAATCTTACTTTACCCCTATGATATATAATATGCGACGATACCCCTGTTATCGACCTGCGCCGCTTTAAGCGGCCCGTATTCGGGATGCAGCTTTCATGCGCTTTGGCGAGGTCCAAATCCTCTAGCGACGGCGGACGTCACCCGCTGTTGATTGCCATAGTCTGTGTGCTGTGGTGCAGCTCGTGCCATCAAAGCCGCGGCATTATACCGGGACAGGTCAAAATTGATGGTGTCGAGCCGGGGCCGGTCCGGGCGATCAAATGCCTGCGCTGAAACACTGGACGCAGACCGTCAAGCAGGCTGGCTTTTTTAAATCTCCCTCCATAAGTTCATACTTAACCTAACTAGGTGAGTTTAAACGCATGATCAAAAATATATATATCGCAGGCCCATTGTTCAACGCGCATGAGAGAAGCTATCTCGAGCTTATAGCTGCTGAATTGGAAAAACGTGGCTACAAATGCTTTTTGCCCCATCGGGATCAATCCGGAATTGATGGCTCTGAGTTGGAAGGCACGAATTTGAGCCAAGGCACAAAAGATAAAATCTTTAATGCTGATCTGACGGCATTGAAGGCGGCGGACTTAACAGTTGCGCTGATAACGGGTCAGGACATCGACTCCGGTACGGCGGCTGAAATTGGCTTCACCTACGCGAAGGATCGACCCATCATAGCAATTACAGCCTATGAAAGACGATTTAGGAACTTGTTTGTGGACGGAATGATCAGCAAAACTGTAAATGATGTTGATGACCTTCTTCCTGCGATTTCATCCATCAACCTGCAGGGCTTACCCTGAAGGCACAAAACATCTCTCCTTATTGACGTTGCTGAGTGCCTGTAAGACAACGCAAACTTGCTTAGGGGATTCGGGAGAGCTTGATTAATCCCGCTTCATAACGGGAGTGGCTTCAAAATGACCCATCTCAAGGATTGGATCAAAAGCTGCATCTAATGACTCAAAGCTGTCTGTTTCACATATGATGAAGTTTGTATGGATGAGCCGATTTGAGTATTGCCCATGAACTTTAATTCCATGATCACCCAAGTTCGCTAACGTATTTTTATAAAGGTCTGCTTTTGTTGGGTGATGCGCCTGACACGTCGAGTAATCGTGCGTAACTTTTACCATAAATAACATCGATAATTTACCTTTCTTAGGGGAGCCATAAGCTCGCAATTATTTCACGGTGGTGTAAACTAAATCTCCACTTAACGGGATTGTATGCCTGTTTACGGAATCGAATTCCTGTAGAAGATGTCGCTGACTGTCCAGGAACGTAACGCCCTTGGCAGCATCCTGAGCCAGGATATTGGCATCTCGTATTACGATCGCGTGCAACTCGTCGCCCGATTTTATTAAGTGGAAAACTCGGTGCTTTGTTTCATTGTATGCGCTTAAGTTGGCAGCAAATTCATCAAGACACCCTGGCTTAGGTTTGAACCTGATGATTGATAGCTTTTGCATGTGGGCCTCCAAGAGTTAACATTTCATCTACTTGTCAAATTAACGACGACTATCGTAGATCAAAGTCGGCATTGGCGGTGGTGGTACCGCCATATCTAGACCATGGACTTCCATAGCACCCGCAGCGAATTCTGGTGGCAGATAGGCCATCATTTTCGCAAAACCAGCAGCTGGATCATCGCCTTCAAACGTTAAGATCACGAAATCTCTTTCGGGTGTTTCTTGGAGAAATGACCGTTCATGCAATCCAGCTCCAGTCCTAACAGCGTCCGCTGCAGCTTTGTTATCGCCGGTCATCTGCGCCATCATTGCAAGCCAAGTGTCTTTCTTTCCTGGCAAAATGGGCATCATCATTGCGATCTTCGCCATATTCGCTTCTCCCTGAAGTGGATTTGCGGCTCAATTAAAAACGTTTAAAAATAAAAATCGACGGCATATGTTGAACTGGTTTTGCAGAAATTCAGACATAAGCCGATGATTGCTAAGGCGGCATATTGAAGTGTAAAATTGCGAAAATTTTGCGTTGAAATAGAGCCGCCTTAAACACGCCCAGTGAAATCGAGTTCAACAGAGCTTGAATAGTGAACTTGGCGGTTCGGTAAAGCCTGAGTGAATTTCGCTTTTTCAGTCTCAATCAGCGCTTCAATCTCTTTTTGTACCTCAACGCTTGAGAATTCCCAAACCACCGTTGATACGTTAGGTGTGCTTTCATTGTGTAACAGCCTAAAGCGTGCTCACGCTATGGACGCAATCATGTCAGGCCATTTCGTATGTGACACACTGTTGAACATCTGTGCGTCAACCGGTGTTGTAAATGTGCGAATATAAATTTTCATTTGCATCTCAGGATACCCTCATCTTAAGTCATAATATTCCGTATCTCTTTAGTGGCGATAACATTGCTACTTATGTCAATGTTAAATTACCTTTCGACCGTAAAATTCTAATATTAAACTTTCACAAACAAAACGTTACCAGGAAAACTCGCATAAGAAAGGAAAAATTATAATCGCTCTACTTTGACATTAAGGGTATGGAAAAAGCATATTTAGCAACCTTGATTGCAATAATGTATGTAGAGATCAAGCTTCCACTACCGTCACGCAATGGGAGAAGAGACATGAATGTTTGTATGCGCGCAACTTTCAAATGCACTTGGGAGGAGATGATCGCCAGGCTTTAACATAACATGTCCACTATAAGTGCGGCGCACACTGGTTGGATTGTCGCAAAAGAAAGCGATCACTCCTTGGTATTCCTGGCGAGTATAACAGATTTTTCAGCACTCAGTGAACCGATGATGAATGAAGAGCAGGTGCAGTGGGATAAAAATAACGGCGTCGAGTACATCGCCTATACGATGCAGCCAATGGGTGGGTGAGCCAACGGTAATGCTCCCCGTTACGCCCTTTGCAAAGACGTGGGGCTTGTCCGAAGGCACCTTGAGAATGTGTATTTTGAGCGAATTTTCGTGAGAATGTTTTAGGTGCGGATGACGCACGGTAGAAAATATCTAACATATCCCCATCATCTGTCGTTGCTTCAAGTATGACAGATAAAGAACGCATAATTATCACCTCCGTCTGGAACGACATGGGGCTTCGTATGAGGTTAGAGGATGATCCTTATAGCTTAACGCAAGATGAGCTTATGGCGTTGAAAAGCAATGATCAGCTGAACTCTAAACTCACCGGCTTGCTGAAAGATGCCTTTGTTCAAAAGGCGGTTCTTCCGGCTCGTAATCATTGGCACAAACTTTGAACGGCTTTGTGTCGCGCAAATTTTTGCGATAAAATCCCCAAACGCAAAAATGAGCATTTTAAAAACAGTGTTGAGAAATCTTCCTTCAACCTCTCGAGGCGCTCCCAGCGATGCGGCCAAGAACCGCTGCGGCAAGCAGGCCATTCCCTGACAAATATCCACGATCACCGCTGCCCGAGACACCACAGGCTGCGCCGCCACCGGCGTATAAATTCGAGATCACCCCGCCATTTTTTCGGATCACCCGTGCGAATGCGTCCACCTGCAGCCCGCCCTGCGTGTGAAAAAGTGCGCCCGTGACGCGCACCCCGCAAAAGGGGGGGCTGAGTAGCGTTTCACCAAAGGTTCGGCCAAAACGGTCAGTGTAGTTTGGCGAGATATCTGCAATCGTTTTGCTTAGGGTGTCAGCAGGTAGACCAAGTGCTTGGGCCAGCCCTTCGAGAGTGCCTGAACTCTTGATAGCCCCCTCAGATTTGGCGCGTTTAAAGTCCTCAAATTGCTCTGCGATTTCTGCGATGCGCTCGTCAAAAATAGCATAGGCTACACCGTGTGCTTGCGATAGCACTGCCCGCGCTGCTTCGGAGTAGCCTTGAGCCTCATTCCAAAACCGCTCGCCCGCAGCGTTTACTTGCACACCGCCCTCTGTGATGGTTGCCCATGTGATGAGAATACCATGCGGATGGGCGACATTTCCGTGCCCCTGAAAAGCCCCGAGATGTTCAGTTGCCGCGCCTATCTGAGTGGCCCAAAGCACAGCTTCGCCTCGGTTGCCGTCGTGGCCGAACCAAAGCCCATTTTCAATTTCAGGCATATGCTCCGACACCAGCGCGCGATTGCCGCCAAAGCCGTTGCAGGCGAGGATCAGCCGGTCGCAGCCAATCGTCTCAATGCCGCCATCAGGGCGCAGGGTAGCTACGCCATGAACCAAGCCATCAGCGAAATAAAGCGTTTCTGCACGACGCCCACAAATAATGTCGATACCCGCCCGTTCGGCTGCGCTTCGCAGAGCATCAATCAACTCACTGCCCGCTCGGGTCGGCAAGCCATGCATTCGGCGGCTTGAATGGCCAGGGTAATCAAAATCGTCGACCAGCGAAAACGCAAGATCATGCGTTTGTGTCAACCAGTCGATCACCTCAGCTGCATTTTGCGCCAAAAGATCGACCAGCGCTTGGTTGTTTTCTTGATGGGCCTTCGCTTGAATATCGGCTGCAAACAGGGCGGTGCTATCCATTATTCCTGCTGCCTGTTGAATTTTTGTCCCCGCGGCGGGGATCAATCCAGCAGAGAGCGCCGTCGATCCAGACGGAACTGCATCCGCTTCTATCACCAGAACTTCTTGTCCCGCCTCCATTGCTGACAGGGCGGCGATCAGGCCGCAGGCACCAGCTCCGACGATCAGAGTTTCGACCGTAAAGTCGAATTTCTGGGGGGGCTCCTTAACCGTTGGAGCCATAATAACGCGCACCTTTTTTGAGCATATCAGCCGTACCAATCATAGCGTTGAGGCCATCAAAATCAAACATCCGCTCTCCAAATGGCTTGTTGGAGCCATGTTTGGCGAGGCTTTGGTAATAGTCTTGTGCCGTGCGTGCGATTGCGCGCACGATGCCACCAGGGAAAATTACAATTGAGAAACCAAGATCTTCCAGATCATCGGCGCTCGTGATGGGGGTTGCCCCCCCTTCAACCATATTCGCCAAAAGTGGGATGCGCTTAGAGAAGCGCGCTGCAATTTGTTCCAATTGAGCTCGGTCCTGTGGTGCTTCAATGAACAACACATCCGCGCCGGCTTCAAGATAGGCCTCAGCACGATCTTCGGCAGCGCCGAAGCCCTCCACGGCAATGGCGTCAGTTCGCGCAATGATCAGTGTTTCGTCAGAGCTTCGGGCGTCGGCCATGGCCGCAATTTTCCCAACCATTTCCCCGGTGGAGATCAGCAACTTTTCGGACAGATGACCACAGCGTTTTGGGAAAGTTTGGTCTTCGATTTGCAGAGCAGATGCGCCTGCGCGCTCATAAAGCCGCATTGTGCGTTGTGCGTTGAGCGCATTTCCAAAACCTGTATCTGCATCAATGATCACAGGTAAAGATGTGCGATCTGCAATCAGCGTCATTGTGTCCGCCATTTCAGAGGCAGTTGTCAGCCCAATATCAGGTCGCCCCAGGCGCGTATAGGCGACAGCAGCCCCGCTTAAGTAAAGCGCCTCAAAGCCTGCCGACTCTGCAAGCGAGGCTGTAAGCCCGTCATAAACGCCTGGCATAACGACGATTTTTTTATTCTGAAAACGAGTTTTAAGGCTCATGATCTTCCCTCGATCAGGGCTAAGGCTTCCGCGCAGCTCATTTGTTTGGTGACAGTATCAAGCGACAGGAGTGTTGCGTCATGCACCTCGGTTTTGAAGGCGGCGCAGCCGTCTGTCAGCATGAGTGTTTCAATGTTGCGTAGGTGCGCGTCGCGTAGTGTTGAGGCCACGCCCCCATTGGTGACGATCCCGCCCACAATCAGATGATCAATGCCTGTGGCCCGCATCAAATACTCGAGACGCGTTTGGAAAAACGCTGAATAAGCCACTTTTTCGATGACGAAATCCGCAGGGTGAAGCGCGTCGACAAGCCTGTGCCCGAAACTGCCTGGCGCAAAATCTCCTTTGTCAAGGAATGGGCGAAGCTCCTTGAGGTGCGCGGCGATCAGCGGCTCTCCGTCTTTGTCAGGGACAAGCGTGAACTGCGCCGAGAAATAGCGCCCCCCTTTAGATCGCAAGGCGCGCGCCAAGGGAGCAATGCGACCTGGTAGGGCTGCGATCTTCGCAGAACTCTGGCCGGCGCGCCCGTAGGCTCCTTCGGGGTGGAGGAAGTCATTTTGCAAGTCGATGGTCAGCAAGGCTGTGCGCGACAGGTTCCAGGTACTCAGATCACTCATTTCATTCCTCCTGAGGTTCAATAATGGTATTGCCAAACCGATCTACGCGGCCTTGCAGTTGGGGCTCGATCAAGACAGTTGTGTCAGGTTGGGTCAAAATGGCGGGGCCAACTATTTTGGTTCCTGAGGGCAAGGCAAGGCGATCATATATGGCCGTGTCATACCATTTGTCGCCAAAGTGCACTCTGCGCACCCCGACTTTTTCCGCCCGTTCGCCTTCGGGCGGTGCAAGGGTGGTCAGGTCAAACTTGGGGCGTTTGCCTGTAACCGCGCTGCGCAGGTTCAAAATGCGCCGCACGCCGTTTTGCAATAATCTGCCATAGGTTGCTTTATATGTGGCATCAAAGGCAGTCTCGATTTCAGCACGCGTGACGGCTGTCACAGTGCTTCTGTCTGTTTTGATAGTGAGCGGAACCGAAACAGTATGAGTTTGTCCGACATAGGCCATATCAAGCTCAAAGCTTAGCTCGCGGGCTTCGAAATTTGTTCTTGCGGCATCAAGCAACGCCAGGCCTTGATCTACATGCGCGTGCATGAAGGCAGCCAATGCCGCCTCATCCAGCATATCAACGCGCGAATTTATGGTCTGCACAAAATCTTGCCTCATATCGGCAATAACGCAGCCCATAGCGGAGGTCACGCCCGGGTAGCGTGGGACAATCGCCCGCGCGATACCAACTTCGGCCAGCATCGCGCCAGCGTGCAATGCACCGCCGCCGCCAAAAGGCATAAAGGCAAAATTTTTCGGGTCAAATCCTCGTTCGATGCTCACGAGCCGAATAGCGCCAGCCATACGGCTGTTTGCAACTTTCAAGATGGCTTCGGCGGCCTCCACTGTTGTGAGACCCAATTGCTTGCCAACATGCTCGTCAATTGCGCGGCCCGCGGCGTCTATATCCAGGCGCTCAAGTTCCCCACCAATTGGGCTGTCAGGGTCAATCCGTCCCAAGAAGACATTGGCGTCTGTCACCGTCGGTCTTGTATTGCCAAGGCCATAGGCCACTGGTCCCGGGTTGCTCCCTGCGCTTTGTGGGCCGATATTGAGCAGGCCGCCCTTGTCCACCCAAGCGATAGATCCGCCGCCCGCGCCGATTGTGGTTATCTCGATCATCGGGTTGCGCACGACCATTCCAAAATCAATGGAGGTCTGAGGCGAGAGCATCGAGCGCCCCGCTGAAACCAACGACACGTCAAAACTTGTGCCCCCCATATCGCCGGTGATTACATTTTCAAAGCCTGCCGATTGTGCAATGTAGGCTGCGGCTATGACCCCCGCAGCCGGCCCGGACAGGGCTGTGCGTACTGGCAGACGGCAGGCCGTATCAACCGCCATTACGCCGCCATTGGATTGAACGATCATGAACTCGCCCTCAAAGCAATCGGCCTTAAGCGCGTTTTCCAAGCGGGCAAAGTAACCTGAAACCTCTGGCTGTAGATAGGCATTCAGCGCCGTCGTTGAAAAGCGTTCAAATTCGCGTATTTCAGGTAGTATTTCGGATGAAGCGGAGACATGCTGATTGTGCCAAATATCGCGGAGCAAAGCGACTGCTGCCTCTTCATTTGCCGTATTGGCATAGGAATTGGCAAATAGGATTGCCACGCTTTCACAGCCATTGGCTTGCAATGCCTGCGCGGCGCTGCGTACCGCCTCAAGATCAACGGGGGTGCGCACAGTGCCATCTGCCAGCGTGCGCTCAGGCACTTCAAGGCGGTTTCTGCGGTCAACCACAGGCTCGAAATTCCCGCGAAGGCCCCAGGTGCGAGGGCGATCTCGGCGGCGCATTTCTAGCACATCGCGCAGTCCTTGCGTGCAGATGACGCCGGTCTTGGCGCCCTTGCGCTCCAAGAGCGCATTGGTGCCTGCGGTTGTTCCATGAACAACAACAGAAATTTTCGAAAAATCGCTGACCTCTTGTTTAATCCCATCTAGGAAGCCCGCCGATTGGTCAGGGCGCGTGGTGGGTACTTTTGCAACCCGGGCTGTGCCGGCTGTTTCGTTGAGAACAAAAATATCCGTAAATGTGCCGCCAACATCGACACCGATCATGAGGCTGCTCATAGGGTGCCCTCCCGCCACTTTGTTCCGTAGACGGCGTCAGCCTCGACGTCGCTCATTAATCCGTGCGCCACATCGCGGGCGATTGCCTCATGGCTGCGTTCATCGGCCTTGCCGTAGCCTCCACCTCCCGGTGTTTGTAGGCGTACAGCTTGCCCAGCTTTTAGAGTAATTCCACGCATCTTTGAGGTCAGCGGGGGGCTGTGCCATCCGTCATCTTGTTCGTATTGAAAAACATTGAGCGCAGCATCGCCACCGCCTGCGATTCCCTTGGGTGCGAAGCAACCACGCTCTCCGAAGAGGAAGGCTTCTGCGCCATTTTCTTCTAGAACTTCAATTTCATAGATCGCGCCTAAGCCGCCGCGATGCGCCCCAGCTCCTGCGCTATCGGGACGCAGAGCCCATGTTCGGAACATCACAGGATAGGCCGCTTCTAAAATTTCCATTGGCGGAATTGTTGCGGTTGAAATTGGCGCGTTGCCATGGTTGAGGCCGTCTGTCTCGATAGAGCCGCCGTGACCGCCTCCGTAGAAGGAAAACATGACCCATGGCTGGCCGTTTTTGCGCTTGCCTGCAATGGAAAGCGCATTGATTGTTCCGTATGCATTTGCAACCACTCGCTCCGGGGCAGCCTGCGCAAAGGCAGAAAATACAACGTCAATCATACGCAGGATGGTTTCCGTATATCCGCCCGTTGGCGCGGGGAACTTCGCGGCTAGAAGGCTGTCTTCGGGCACGACGACCTCAATAGGGCGCATGACCCCAGCATTCGCAGGTAGCGCGGGAAAGATATGTTTGATTGCCACATAGGCTGTTGCCACGGCTGTCGGCAGGGCAATGTTTACCGGACCGGCGCATTGAGGAGCTGAACCTGTGAAATCAAGAAGCATGGTGTCATCCTTGATTTCAAGAGCGATTTTGATCTTAAGCGGCGCATCATTGATCCCGTCGTTATCCAGGTAATCTTCTGCTTCCCAGCGACCATCTGGCAGCTCCGTCAACTCTGAGCGCATGAGCGCCTCAGCGCGGTGGCCCAAAGCCTCAAGTGCGGCTGTGATCGTCACACCACCATATTCATCTAGCAGCTCATCCATCCGCGTCACACCAAGATCGAGCGCGCCCAACTGACCGTTGAGATCGCCCATGGCTGATTGTGGCAGGCGGGTGTTTCGCATCAAAATGTCGATGATGTCTTGGTTCACCTTGCCTGCACGCGCAAGTTTTACTGGTGGCAAGTTAAAGGCTTCTTGGAAAACATCGGTGGCGGCCGGGTTGTAATTGCCGGGAACAGCGCCGCCCACATCGTGCCAATGGCCGACCGAGGCGAGATAGCAAAACAGCTTACCAGCGTGATAATATGGACGCACCAAACGCATATCTGACAGATGTGTGCCGCCAATATGGGCATCATTGAATATGTAAATGTCACCATCTTGCAAATCGCCGTCTTCGGCAGCTTTCTCGATCACCGCTTTGACCGCAAAAGACATCACACCAACGAATATTGGCAATCCCGATTTGCCTTGCACCAAAGTGTCGCCAGAGACCGCATGATAAACTCCGTGGCTGGCATCATGCGCCTCGGCGATGATGGGATTAAAGGCCGCACGAAAGAGGGTTGCGTCCATTTCATCTGCAATTTGTTCCATCCTGCCCGCAAGCACCGATAGGGTTATTGGATCAATTTCACTCATGTATTTGCCCTCACTTCGGCCATATCGTTCCAAACATCCTGCTTGGTAATCTTTCCATCAACGACTTCGAAGCGGTCAATAAAGCGGATACCTTCAAACCAGCTGCCATCGTGGTATTCGCCTTGCAGCGTGCCGCGGCAATATACGATGGAGGCATCGTCTGGGCTCTGAAGTGCATCAAAACCTTCATATGTTTTCGTGACAAATTTGTAGCGTGGCTTCGACCATTGTATCAGCGCGTCAAGCGTCTTCATTGGCCCGGTGCCGGGGAAAGACATTGTAAAGTCCCGAGCCAACAGTGAGCTTGCCTTTGTCATATCACGCGCTTCCATCGCTGAGAGATAATCTTTGATGATGAGCTCTGGGTCCAGCCTTGCCGCTGCCGGTCTGCGCTGGATACGACCGCGATAGTAATTTTCGGTTGGCATGTCATGGATCATGATCGTGACAAGCTCTGGGGTGGCTGGGACCACGAATCGCACAGCATCTGTCAAAGCCTGGCCAAGACGTTGTTTTTCTGATGAATTATAGCCTTCTAATACGTGCAATTCGACCACAGGCATCGCCGTCTCCCTCGCATAAACTGTACTATCTGTAATACATATATTGTATCTTTCCAGAATTTTTTTTCAGATCTTCTGAATACTAATACTTGCTTTTGTAAGAAACATATTTACGCTCAACTGGGTACGGTTGAGGAATCATGAATGCGGGCTGAGTCTGTTCAGATATTGCCAAAGGGGACCAAGGCGCTCCGTGTTTACCTTTCAGTGCGCGATCAGATTACGGTCGGTGATTTGCGAGATGGTGAAACGCTGCCCAGCGAGCAGAAACTCGCCGAGGCTTTTGGTGTCAGTCGAGTCACTGTCCGTCGTGGGCTGGACGCATTGGCGCAGGGAGGCTTTATAGAGCGCCGGGCTGGAAGCGGAACGAAGGTTCGCGCCCGCCCAGCGGTGGCCCAGCGCGCTGCCATGAATTTCAACACACTCATGCCGCAACTGGTCGAGATGGGCCAAAAGACGACCGCGCGGCTGTTATCATTTACCTACGGTGGCGCGCCCGATTTCGTTTCCCTCGCGCTGGGGTTTAAGCGAGATATTGAAGTTCAGATTGCGACGCGGGTTCGGCTTGCGGGCACTGTTCCATTTTCTCATTTGACGACTTATGTGCCGGCTCAGATTGCGCAAAACTATTCCGAGAATGACCTGGCCACAACGCCGCTCTTTCAGCTTTTGGAGCGAAGTGGCGTGCAGATAAAGGAGGCGCATCAATCCGTAAGCGCAACTTTGGCCGGTCCTGAAGTGGCCAAGGCTCTTGATGTTGAAGTTGGCTCCGCATTGCTCTCATTGCGGCGGGTTGTGCGGGATGTGCATGGAGACGGTGTCGAGTACCTAGCAGGGCTCTACAGACCGGATATGTTCCGGCTCGAAATGCCGCTCATGCGTGTTGGGCATGGCTCCGCGCGCCATTGGGAACCTGCCATTGGCAAGGATGAGGGCGGCATATGAAGCCGATTTCTCAAACCATGTTGGACAAGCTCTGGACTGCGCATGAAGTGTTGCGGCGTGAGGACGGTGTTTCGCTGCTTTGGATTGACCGCCATCTGGTTCATGAGGGGTCGCATCATGCTTTTGCCAAACTCAAAGAGCGGGGACTATCTGTTTGCGAGCCAGATCTGACGTTTGCTTTCGTTGACCATTATGCGCCGACGCGACGCAGTTTTCAGACCTGTGACCCGCAGATATTAGGCATGATCCAGACACTGCGCCAGAACACCCATGATCATGGGGTCCGCCTCTATGATCTGGATGATCCAAGGCAGGGCATCGCCCATGTGGTAGGGCCAGAAGAGGGCTTAACGCTGCCCGGTTTGCTCATCAATTGCGGCGATAGCCATACGTCAACCCACGGTGCCTTTGGTGCGCTGGCCTTTGGTATTGGCGCGACAGAAGTGGCCCATGTGCTGGCCACGCAAACCATATGGCAGCGCAAACCAAAATCCATGCGCATAAGCGTCGAAGGCGCCTTGGGTTTCGGCGTCGCGGCTAAGGATATAGCCCTTGGCTGGATTGGGAAGCTCGGAACTGATGGGGCGCAAGGCTATGCCGTGGAATACGCAGGCGCCGTCATCAGAGGTCTGTCCATGGAAGGCCGGATGACGCTGTGCAACATGTCGATTGAGGGCGGCGCACGATTTGGGATCATAGCGCCAGACGAGACAACCTTCGCTTATATCAAAGACCGTCCCTTTGCCCCGAAAGCTGAGGCATGGAAACAAGTCTGTGCGGACTGGCGCGCGCTTTCCAGCGATAAAGATGCTCAGTTTGACCGTGAGGTGGTGTTGGATGCCTCTGAGATCGCGCCGACAGTGACTTGGGGCACCAGTCCAGAGCAAGCGCTGCCGATAACGGCCGCAGTGCCGGTGGCGGATGATGTGACGCCCGCCAAACGGGAGGCTGTCTGTGATGCGCTCGAGTATATGGGGCTCAAGGCTGGTCATAAGCTTGAGGGCACGGCAGTAGATCAAGTCTTTATCGGCTCTTGCACCAATGGGCGAATAGAGGACTTGCGCGAAGCGGCGCATGTGCTCAAGGGCCGTAAGGCAAAGATACCTGGTCAGGTCTCTCCCGGTTCTGCCAAGGTCAAAGCTCAGGCTGAAGCGGAGGGGCTTGACCAGATATTCAGGTCAGCTGGCCTGGATTGGGTCGACTCTGGTTGCTCAATGTGTGTTGGGATGAATGGTGATCTTGTTGAGAAAGGCCAGCGCTGCGCATCCTCAACCAACCGCAATTTCAAGGGGCGCCAAGGGCGCGGCGCGCGCACACATCTCATGAGCCCGGCGATGGTTGCTGCGGCTTCAGTAACGGGCATGCTAACGGATGTGCGCCGGCTTCTTGAGGGGCGCCAGTGATGGCTGGCTGGAGCACACATATAGGCATGGCCGTGTGTCTGCCACAGGCGAATATCGATACCGACCAACTGATCCCTGCGCGCTTTATGTCAGTGCCACGGGCGCAAGGTTACGGGCGCTTTCTTTTGCATGACATGCGCCGCGAGGAGGCGGGTGATTTGAAGGCTGATTTCCCGTTCAATGCCCAGGAAGGCATGAGCGTGTTGATCGCGGGCCGTAATTTTGGCAGCGGATCCTCGCGGGAGGCAGCGGTCTATGCGCTGGTTGATTCAGGCATCCGTGCCGTGTTTGCGCCAAGTTTTGGGGATATTTTTGCGTCAAATGCCGTGAACAATGGGTTGCTACCGGCTCAGATTGACGAAGCTACTTACGAGACACTTTCGCAGACCTTAGAGCGGAGGCCACAAACCATCACGATAGATCTTGGCGCCCGCAGTCTTCAGCTCGGGTCTGTTGGGGCGCGTTTCTCAATCGATGACAGTTGGGCGCTGAAATTGATCAATGGCTGGGACGACATTGATCTTACGCGCCATCACAGGGCGGCCATCGCTGCATTCAAAAATACTCGATATCAAACCACCGCTTGGGCCTGGCCCAACGGCGCGGATTGAAAAAGCCGCCATTTGCGCGGGCAATGGGGGTGCAAGCCTCAAAACAGGGAGAAAGAAACGATGAAGATGAAACTACTGGGGAGCCTCCTAGCCGGGGCCACACTCGTTGCGGGCACGCTTAAAGCTGAAGAGACAATATCGGCCGTGCACGCATTTCCTGAAACTCTAATTTACACAAAGAGCTTTTTGAGCTTTGTCGATAAGGTCAATGCAAAAGGCGCGGGCGTGATCCAGATTGACGTTCGCGGTGGGCCTGAAGCGATTGGCATGTTCCAGCAGCCTGACGCTGTGCGCGATGGTATCGTCGATATGGTCTATACGCCCGGCTCGTTTTACGGAGGGGCTCTTCCAGAGAAAGACGCTATGGTGTCCTCAAATCTGACAGCGGTTGAAACGCGTAAAAATGGTGGCACTGCGTTTATCGACCAGATCCATCAAGAAAAAATGGGCCTTAAGTACCTCGGTTGGTTCGACAGTGGTGTTTGCTACAATCTGTGGACGCGTGAGGAACCCACCTTCGATGCGGCGGGCAATCTCGAAGTCAATGGTTTGAAGCTACGTGGGAATAATGTTTATAATGCATTCTTCACTAACTATCTCGGCGCGCAGGTCATTGATTTGCCAACAGGTGAAGTCTACTCTGCGCTTCAGCGGGGCGTTGTCGATGCGACAGGTTGGACCCAGATTGGCCTGATTGATCTTAAGTGGAACGAGTTTTTGAACTACCGCATCGAACCTTGCTTCTTTTCGACAGATCTCGGTGTGATTGTGAACAACGAAAAGTGGAACTCGCTTTCTGATGAGGCCAAGAAAATCCTTCAAGATGTGGCAATTCAGCACGAGCAAGACAGTGTTAAAGCCTTGCGCGCCAAGCGGGATGACGACTTTGCCGCGCTTGATGCTGCGGGCATGAAAGTCGTGTCGCTCGAAGGCACAGCAAAAGCCAATTACCTTGCCGCGGCACGGGAAAAAACATTGGAGCGTATGAAGGAAGTTATGTCCGGACAGCCCGGCGGCACAGGCAATTATGATCGCTTGGTTGAGCTGTTTTACGATCTCGATGCAGCAAAATAAGCCCTTTCGCAGGTCCACCCTTTCGGGTGGACCTGCGTTGTTCATGAAAGACGATCTATGATCAATACCACATATAGAATACTGCTATACGTGATGGCCGGGATTTCGGGTCTCACATTGGTCTGGATTATGGTGTCTGTGATCGCTTCGGTGTTGATGCGCAATTTTGGGCTTCAGCCTTTTGCTTGGCTTTTTACTTCAGCAGAATATGGTCTTCTATACATGACGATGTTGGGTGCACCCTGGCTGGTCCGTGAGAAAGGGCATGTTCATATCGAATTGCTCACATCCGCCTTGTCAGAGGGGCCGCGCCAATTCCTGAGCCGCGCTGTTGCGCTCGCCTGCGTTGTGGTCTGTGCAATTCTCGCATGGAAAGGAATAGAGCTGGTGTTGACCAATCTGGAACGCGGCGACTTTGATACCCGCGCCTATTACTATCCGCGCTGGCTGCTCAGCATTACTTTTCCGCTCTCATTTGGCCTAATGGCCGTCGAATTTTCCCGTTTCGTCTTTGGCTCCAAGCTGATGCATAGCGGTGAAGCTGGGATACATGAATAATGGAATGGTTTGAGGCGCTCGCCCTGCTGCTCGGCACAATTATGCTTCTCATGGCAGTTGGCATGCCCATAGCTCTAGCCTTTTTGGCAGCCAATATCATCGGTGCATGGGTGTTCATGGGTGGAGAGCGTGGCATCACCCAACTTTTAAACAACGGGCTTGGCTCGCTTACAAAATACGCGCTGATGCCGATCCCATTGTTTTTACTTATGGGGGAAATATTCTTCCATACGGGACTTGGTGGCCGTATGTTCACTGCAATTGACAAATTGCTAGGTCGCCTTCCGGGGCGCTTAAGTTATGTAACAGTTTTGGGCGGTACTGCTTTTTCAACCTTGTCGGGCTCGTCCATGGGGTCAACCGCGCTTTTAGGGTCGCTAATGGTTCCAGAGATGAGCCGTCGTGGCTATAAATCCCATATGAGTATTGGCCCGATCCTGGGAACAGGAGGTCTGGCGATTATTATTCCGCCATCGGCTTTGGCTGTTCTTCTCGCAACGCTGGCGCAGATTGATGTGGCGGCTCTGCTGCTTGCGGGTGTGATACCGGGTCTCGTTCTTGCTGGTTTTTATATCGCCACCATTTGGGTTCAGACTCAGATCGACCCAACGGCCGCGCCAGCCTATGAGGTTGAACGGCTGTCTTTTGCCAAAAAGATTGGCCTGCTCCTGCGGGAGGTCATCCCAATGGTGAGTGTGATGATCATTATCATTGTGCTGATGATCCAGGGTTTTGTGACCCCTTCGGAAGCCGCTGCCTTTGGCGCTTTGGGTGTACTTATTCTTGCAGCAGTGTTTCATTGTCTCACTTGGGAGGCTATGAAAAAGTCTGTCATCGGGGCTTTGAGGGTAACAATCATGGCTTATTTGATTGTCTTCGGGTCGGCAACATTCAGTCAGCTGCTCGCTTTCTCGGGTGCGTCGCGTGGGCTGGTCAGCTGGGCGACCAGTTTTGATTTGGCGCCCCTGGCCATGCTGATGGTGATGTTTGCTGTGCTATTGCTGCTGGGCATGTTCATGGAGCAGATCTCAATTATGCTGCTGACTGTGCCGATCTTTTTCCCTCTGGCCCAAACACTCGGTTTTGATCTGATTTGGTTTGCGCTGATCATGCTGCTCTCCTTGGAGATTAGCTTTACAACCCCACCATTCGGGCTGTTATTGTTCGTGATGAAGGGGGTATCTCCGCCAGAAACGACGATGCGAGAGATATACACCTCAGCTTTCCCCTACATATTTTGCTCGCTATTACTAGTGATATTGCTGATTGTCTTTCCACAAATAGCGCTGTGGTTGCCGGCATTGTGAATGGGCAGCAAAGCCGAAAGCACACCATTGCTGGGACGGTTGAAACGGCACCATTTTCTGAGTTAATATATTGATTATGAATAATTTTTAATAAATATAGCCATATTCTATTTTGAGGCATATGTTTTTGTTTGCATTGGTCGAAAATGTCGAGAGTTTCAGTTTCTCCACCGCCAAAATTTTACCGTTTGATAAAAAAATAATCTGTGCAATAGTGATTCTGTAATTTGATCTACGGAGGATCTATGACCAGTCCTATGACGCCAGGCATTGCAGCGGATCGCCTAAGCAACGAAGCGCTTGCACAAAACTTTGCAGACCTACATGTGCCGCTCGAACCGCATGAAGTGCGGGTTGCGGCTGATCGCTGTTACTTTTGCTATGATGCACCCTGTGTGACCGCCTGCCCGACGGATATCGATATTCCGCTATTCATCCGTCAAATTAGTACGGACAGGTCAGAGGCTGCGGCCAAAACGATTCTTGATATGAATATTTTGGGCGGAATGTGTGCCCGTGTTTGCCCAACGGAAGTGCTCTGCGAACAGGCCTGCGTGCGTGAAGTTTCAGAGGGCAAGCCTGTTGAAATTGGCCGCCTTCAACGCCACGCCACTGATAGTTTGATGGCAAAAAACATTCATCCCTTTAGTCGTGCAGCCTCCACCGGAAAGAAGGTTGCAGTGGTTGGGGCGGGACCTGCGGGGCTATCCTGCGCCCACCGATTGGCATTAAAGGGGATCGATGTGACGATCTATGATACCCGTTCTAAAGCAGGCGGCCTGAATGAATACGGGATCGCCGCCTATAAATCCACAAATGACTTTGCCGCGAAGGAAGTGGCGTGGTTGCTGTCTATCGGTGGTATCACGATTGAAAACAACAAAACGCTGGGCATGGACATGACGCTGGACGGCCTCAGCTCTGATTTCGATGCGGTTTTTCTGAGTGTTGGTTTGGGCGGCGTTAACGCCCTGAGCATGTCGAATGAAGATGATATATGTATGTCAGACGCAGTTGGGTTCATTGAAACATTGAGACAAACGACTGACCTGGCCAGCATACCCATTGGGCGCAACGTGGTTGTTATCGGTGGCGGAATGACAGCGGTTGATGCTGCTGTGCAGTCGAAACTGCTTGGTGCCGAGCAGGTCACTATTGCCTACCGACGGGGCCGCGAAGCGATGAGTGCGAGCCGCTATGAACAAGACCTCGCAGCGTCACATGGCGTGAAGCTTTTGTTCAATGTCCAACCGGTTACACTTGAGGCTTTGGGAACAAGCGCGGCGCTTGTCCTGGAATATACGGCGACAAAAGATGGTCGGTTGACAGGTACAGGGGAGACCATGCGTATTTCTGCGGATCAAGTATTTTCTGCCATCGGTCAAACACTTACCACTGATGGTGGACTGGCACTTGATGGGCGCAAGATTTCTGTGACAGGTGCAGGTCGCACGAGCCGCGATCGGGTTTGGGCAGGTGGCGATTGCGCCTCCGGTGGTGATGATCTGACTGTAACTGCGGTCGCTGAAGGGCGTGACGCAGCAATGGATATTTATGCAACCGTAATGGGAGGGGCAAACTAATGGCTGATCTAACGACAGATTTCTTGGGTATCAAAAGTCCAAATCCATTCTGGCTCGCTTCTGCGCCGCCAACTGATAAAGAATATAATGTGCGCCGCGCATTTGAAGCCGGTTGGGGTGGCGTTGTTTGGAAAACCTTAGGGGCTGAAGGTCCACCAGTGGTAAATGTGAATGGCCCACGCTACGGCGTCATCCACGGCCCAGATCGCCGCGTTCTTGGGCTGAACAATATTGAGCTGATAACCGACCGACCACTCGAAGTGAACCTAGAAGAAATCACCCGTGTCAAGAAAGATTACCCAAACCACGCTGTGATCGTGTCCATCATGGTGCCTTGTGAAGAACAGGCATGGAAAGACATTCTACCTAGGGTCGAAGCGACAGGTGCGGATGGGATCGAGCTTAACTTCGGTTGCCCACACGGAATGTCCGAAAGGGGTATGGGCGCGGCTGTTGGACAGGTTCCTGAGTATATTGAAATGGTCACAGGCTGGTGTAAAAAATACTATTCCAAACCAGTGATCGTCAAGCTGACGCCGAACATCACAGACGTGCGTTTGCCGGCCGCGGCAGCGAAACGGGGTGGCGCGGACGCTGTGTCATTGATCAATACAATAAATTCTATCGTCTCAGTGGATCTAGATAGCATGAGCCCAGAACCATCCATAAATGGCAAGGGTACGCATGGGGGCTATTGTGGTCCTGCGGTTAAGCCGATTGCAATGTCTATGGTGTCTGAAATTGCGCGCGCTCCCGCAACTGCTGGACTCCCCATCTCAGGTATTGGCGGAGTCACAACATGGCGGGATGCGGCTGAATATATAGCGCTCGGCTGCGGCAACGTCCAGGTTTGCACTGCTGCGATGACTTATGGTTTCAAGGTTGTGCAAGAAATGATCACGGGTCTGTCTCAGTGGATGGATGAAAAAGGGCATAAAAGTATTCAAGATTTTATGGGCGCTGCGATCCCCAACACGACCGATTGGCAATATCTTGATCTTAATTATGTCGCCAAAGCAGTGATTAACCAAGATGACTGCATCAGCTGTGGTCGTTGCTTTGCCGCATGCGAAGATACATCGCATCAAGCTATTGTAATGTCTGAAGATCGTAAGTTCTCTGTGCTTGATGCGGAATGTGTGGCATGTAACCTTTGTGTCGAAGTGTGCCCCGTTGAAAATTGCATAACCATGGTTCAGCAGCCTGCCGGCACTGTTGATCCGCGCACAGGTCAAACCATTTTGGATGGATACGCCAATTGGACAACGCACCCGAATAATCCGGATTCTGTCGCGGCTGAATAAAGGATGATCAAATCGGCGTGTGGGTAAACCCACGCGCTGTATTAAACAGTCAACATGCGTCGTAGCATATCTTCTAAATATTGCTCGGCATCCTCAAAATGATCTCGTTCTCCCAAGATCGCCTTCACTTGAACATCAAAGTCAGCATAATGTTGCGTTATGGCCCAGATCGAAAATATGAGATGATAAGGATCAACAGCACGAATCAATCCCGAGTCTGCCCAGTGGTTAATTAACAGCGCTGAGTTCTCTACAATCTCACGCAGTTCACTGGTTAAAACGGATTTAATCCGCGGGGCGCCTTGGATGATTTCAGTGGCGTAAAGGCGACTTTCTCGGGGGTAGAGCCGGCTCATTTTCAGTTTGTGTTTGGCGTATTTCAGTATTTCTTCAACAGGGTCGCCAGCGGGGTCAATATCGCGAACAGGCTGCAACCAATCGGTCAATAACTGGGCCAATAATGCCTCGTAAATAGCGTCTTTGGATGCGAAGTAATACAGGATGTTGGGTTTTGACAGACCAGACTCCGCTGCGATCTGATCTAGTGTCGAGCCGCGAAACCCAAATTGGGCAAAGACCTTTAGCCCAGCGGATTTGATAGCTGAGTGGTTTTTTTTCTGGATACGGGTCTCTGTCTTTTTCATACGGGTCTATCACATGGAACAGTTGAGGGAGTAAATGACTAATTCGAAGGCAGTTGGGCAATGGATTGGCAAATTATAAAAGCAATTCCTTGACACATGTCTGGCCTCTGCTAGCGTCAGTTTGACCAGTTGGTCAAATTATTAATTGAGCAACCGTAAAAATTCGAAAGTGAAGGACCGTCTCATGGCTGCTATTGGCGAAAATCTGAAGATTAACAGCGAACGTCTTTGGGACAGTCTGATGGAGATGGCCAAGATTGGGCCGGGTGTGGCAGGCGGCAACAACCGACAAACTCTGACGGATGAAGATAACGAAGGCCGTCAATTGTTTCTCGATTGGTGCAAGGCTGCTGGATGCACGATGGGCCTTGATCAAATGGGCAATATGTTTGCGCGTCGTGAGGGAACAGACCCTGAGGCCCTGCCAGTTTATGTGGGGTCGCATTTAGATACCCAACCCACTGGTGGGAAATATGATGGGGTGCTTGGGGTTCTCGGAGGCCTCGAAATTTTGCGCACCATGAATGATCTGGATATCAAAACCAAACACCCAATTGTTGTGGTTAATTGGACGAATGAGGAGGGAACACGTTTTGCTCCGCCGATGTTGTCCTCAGGTGTATTTGCTGGTGTTCACACCCAAGATTGGGCCTATGATCGTGTGGATGCTGAGGGCAAAGCCTTTGGGGATGAATTGCAGCGCATTGGCTGGCGTGGTGATGAAGACGTGGGCGCGCGCAAAATGCACGCCTTCTTTGAGCTGCACATCGAACAAGGTCCGATCCTAGAGGCAGAAAATACGCAAATTGGGATTGTGACACATGGGCAGGGTTTGTCCTGGACCCAAGTGACGATTACAGGCAAAGACGCGCACACAGGATCAACCCCGATGCCCATGCGCAAAAATGCAGGGCTCGCCATGGCACGGGTTTTGGATAAAGTTGAGGCAATTGCGTTGTCTTACGCACCTCATGCGGTCGGGGCGGCGGGTCATATCGATGTTTACCCCAATTCACGCAACGTGATCCCTGGCAAAGTCGTGTTTACGATTGATTTTCGCTCTCCCGATTTGACTGTCATCAATGACATGGAGGCGCGTTTGCGGATAGAAGCCCAGGCCATCTGTGAAGAGATGGGGATGAATATTGAGTTTGAAAAGGTCGGTGGGTTTGATCCTGTCGCCTTTGACGCAACATGTGTTCAGGCCGTGCGCCGCGCGGCAGAGCGTTTGGGATATAGCCATATGGATCTCATTTCAGGCGCGGGTCATGACGCCTGTTGGATCAATAAGGTTGCGCCCACGGCAATGATCATGTGCCCTTGTGTCGATGGCCTGAGCCACAATGAGGCCGAGGACATCAGCCAGGAATGGGCAGCGGCGGGCGCAGATGTCTTGTTGCATGCCGTTTTGGAGACGGCCGTAATTACACCTTAAGCCGCGGCGCAGATACCAATAGACAGGGAGATTATCATGAGCACAGTAATCAAGAACGGTACAATAGTCACGCATGATTTGACATATGAAGCAGATGTTTTGATTGAAGATGGTAAGATCATCGAGATTGGAAAAAACCTATCTGGCACGGATGAATTGGATGCAACAGACTGCTACGTGATGCCGGGTGGCATTGACCCCCATACCCACCTTGAGATGCCATTCATGGGCACATATTCTTCGGATGATTTCGAAAGCGGCACCCGCGCGGCATTGGCTGGGGGCACTACGATGGTTGTCGATTTCGCACTGCCGAGCCCAGGGCAAGGACTGCATGATGCGCTGAAAATGTGGGACAATAAATCCACCCGCGCCAACTGCGATTATTCCTTCCACATGGCCGTGACCTGGTGGGGCGAACAGGTGTTTGACGAGATGGAGAGCGTGATCAAAGACCGGGGCATTAATACGTTCAAGCACTTCTTGGCCTACAAAGGCGCCTTGATGGTTAATGACGACGAGCTGTTCGCAAGCTTTAATCGCCTTTCCGAATTGGGAGGCATCGCGATGGTTCACGCCGAAAACGGCGATGTAGTTGCTGAACTATCCGCCAAATTATTGGCTGAGGGCAATACGGGACCAGAAGCGCATGCCTATTCCAGGCCGCCGCAAGTTGAGGGCGAAGCCACCAATCGCGCAATTATGATCGCCGATATGGCAGGGGTGCCGCTCTATGTTGTTCATACCTCTTGCGAAGAGTCCCACGAGGCAATTCGCCGGGCACGTCAACAGGGCAAACGGGTTTGGGGCGAGCCATTGATCCAGCACCTAACACTGGACGAAAGCGAATACTTTAACAAGGACTGGGACCACGCCGCGCGTCGCGTTATGTCTCCACCCTTTCGCAACAAACATCACCAAGATAGCCTTTGGGCTGGCCTTCAGTCCGGCTCCTTGAGCGTTGTGGCCACCGATCACTGCGCATTTTCGACAGAACAAAAACGGTTCGGCCTGGGGGACTTCACTAAGATCCCTAATGGCACAGGTGGTCTGGAAGATCGCATGCCGATGCTATGGACCTATGGCGTTGCGACGGGTCGCCTAACGCTGAATGAATTCGTGGCTGTCACATCAACCAATATCGCCAAGATCCTGAATTGTTATCCGCGCAAGGGGGCAATCCTTGTCGGTGCGGATGCGGATATTGTTGTCTGGGACCCGAAGAAAGAAAAGACGATTGCAGCAGGTGCGCAGCAATCGGCCATTGATTACAATGTATTCGAGGGTAAAAAGGTCAAAGGCCTGCCGCGCTTTACCTTGACGCGTGGGCATGTTGCGACCTATGATGGTGAGATGCGCACCCAGGAAGGGCATGGCAATTTCGTAAAACGCGCCGGCAATACCGCAACGAACAAAGCTCTATCATCATGGAAAGCTCTGACGTCACCGCGCCCTATTGAGCGTTCAGGAATTCCCGCCAGTGGAGTCTAAGGCCGTGATTGGAATTTCGGTGACCCATTTTCAGGATGCAATATGACGCAAGAGCCAACCATCGATGCCAAAGGGCTTCATCTGACTTTTGAGACCAATGATGGTCCTGTCCACGCGCTTCAGGACGTGAACCTTGAGATCAATAAGGGCGATTTTGTTAGCTTTATCGGTCCGTCCGGCTGCGGTAAAACCACGTTCTTACGCTGTATTGCAGGGCTTGAAACACCCACTTCAGGTCATATTTCGGTCAATGGCCTGACGCCGGATGAGGCACGTCGCGCGCGCGCCTATGGTTATGTATTTCAGGCGGCGGGGCTTTATCCGTGGCGTACAATTGGAGGCAACATCCGCCTACCACTTGAGATTATGGGCTTTTCCAAATTTGAAATGTCAGAGCGGGTCGAACGGGTCTTGGAATTGGTCGACTTGACCGGATTTGATAAAAAATTTCCCTGGCAATTGTCTGGGGGAATGCAGCAGCGGGCCAGTATTGCGCGAGCGCTTGCCTTTGACGCTGATATCTTGCTGATGGATGAACCCTTTGGTGCGCTTGATGAAATTGTGCGTGATCACTTAAATGAACAGTTGTTGCAGCTTTGGGCGCGCACGGAAAAGACGATCGGGTTCGTGACACATTCGATCTCTGAGGCGGTTTACCTATCGACTAAGATCGTTGTGATGAGCCCACGACCAGGCCGCATCACGGACGTTATTGACAGCAGTTTGCCAAAGGAGCGACCGCTCGACATTCGCGACAGTCCTGAATTCATCTCTATTGCTCAACGCGTGCGTGATGGGCTGCGGGCAGGGCACGCCCATGTGTAAGTCAATCACCCAAAAAGGACGGATCGTGTGAAGTCAATTCTACCTGTTCTTACCATTATTGCAGCTGTGCTATTCATCTGGACCTTGGCGGTTGTTCCGATGAATATGCATCTGACTGCTGATCAAGCACAACGCAGTGGCGCGATTGTGACGCCTGACACTCCGATTGCGCGTAAGGAGACAAATGGTATTGTCCTTGCGCTCAAAAATCCACATTTGATCGCGCTGACCTACGTTGGGAAACGCCCAAATTTGCCGTCTCCCCATCAAGTTGGGCTGGAAATGTTTGACACAATTTTTGGGAAAAAGGTCACCTCAAAACGCAGCCTTGTTTACCATGGTTGGATCACACTGGCGCCAACTTTGCTGGGTTTCGCGATTGGCACCTTGCTCGGTGTGCTGCTCGCGGTTGGTATCGTTTTTAGCCGTGTGATGGACAAATCGGTCATGCCATGGGCCATCGTCAGTCAAACCATTCCGATCCTTGCTCTGGCTCCTATGATCATTGTTGTCCTCGGAGCCGCCGGCATTCATGGTGTCTTACCTAAATCTGTTATTGCGGCTTATCTGTCTTTCTTTCCTGTGGTGGTGGGCATGGTCAAAGGGCTGCGCAGTCCGGACCACATGCAGCTGGATCTGCTACGGACCTATAGCACCAACAATGTTCAAAGCTTTTGGAAGATGCGCTTACCCTCCTCGACGCCCTATTTGTTTGCCTCATTGAAAATTGGCATCTCAGCATCCTTGATTGGCACAATCGTTGCCGAATTGCCCACCGGTGCAAAGGCAGGGTTTGGGGCACGCATGTTGGTTGGTGATCAATATGGTCAACCAATCCTGTCATGGGCAGCTCTTTTTGCGGCGGCTCTGACGGCGGCGGTATTGGTTGGGATCATTTCATTGGTTGAACGCGGTGCGCTTCGTAAAATGGGGATGAAACCGGCATGATGTATGTAATCGCTGGATTTACTATCTGGGTTCTGGGGTGGTTGCTGAATTTATATTTGGCAAACAGTAAGTGGTCGAACTATCGGGCGATGAATATTGCAGTTCCGCTCATCTTTGGGTTGACCGTTTTGCTTGTGTGGGAGTGCTTTGTCATAGGCTTTGACGTGAACCCTGTGTTTTTGCCGCGTCCCTCTGACATCGTCTTGCGTATGGCGATTGAAATGCCACGGCTGTGGGCAGACTTCGTTCAAACCATCGTTAAAGGGGCGTTGACGGGATACATTCTCGGTGGCTTGGCAGCCTTTGCCATCGCAGTCCTTGCGGATCGCTCCAAGTTTTTAACAAGCGGTGTGCTGCCTGTTGGAAGCTTTATGGCCGCTTTGCCCATCGTTGGGATAGCCCCGATTTTCGTTAAATGGTTCGGAAGTGATTGGGAATCTAAGGCTGCCGTCGTGGCTGTTATGGTGTTCTTTCCCATCCTGGTTAATGTCGTCGCCGGGATGCGCGACACCACATCGATGCAGCGTGATCTCATGCGCACATATGGGGCTGGCTATTGGCCAACCTTGCTCAAACTGCGCCTTCCAGCTGCAATGCCATTTATTTTCAATGGCTTAAAGGTCGCCACAACATTATCTCTGATCGGTGCGATCGTTGCTGAGTTCTTTGGTTCCCCAACCGTTGGAATGGGATTTCGCATTTCCACCAGCTTTGGCCAACTCGCCCTTGATATGGTTTGGGCTGAGATCGTCATCGCTGCAATCGCGGGGACCACATTTTACGGTATTGTGACATTAATCGAAAAGGGCGTTACTTTCTGGCACCCATCACAACGCTGACAGTCCTATGAAGATTGCAGCAAAACCACAGACTAGGAGGTCTAAAAGATGAAAAAGATGATTATTGCCGCCGCTATCGCAGTGGGGCTGGGGGGCACGTCTGCCATTGCAGACGGTCACGCGAACTCCGTTTCATTGCAATTGCAGTGGGTGACGCAAGCACAATTTGCAGGCTACTATGTGGCCTTGGACAAAGGGTTTTATGAGGCCGAAGGTCTGGATGTGACGATATTGGCCGGTGGCCCGGATATTGCCCCTCCACAGGTTCTCGCAGGTGGCGGCGCGGATGCGATGCTGAACTGGATGCCTTCCGCCTTGTCGGCACGTGAAAAAGGTCTGCCGGTTGTGAACATTGCGCAGCCATTCAAGAGATCTGGCTTGATGTTAACATGTTGGAAAGACACCGGCATCACCAAGGTGGAAGACTTCCGTGGCAAGACCATTGGTGTTTGGTTCTTTGGCAACGAATATCCGTTCCTAAGCTGGATGAGCCAAGTGGGCATTCCAACCGAGGGCGGTGCTGATGGTGTCACTGTTCTGAAGCAAGGCTTTAATGTTGATCCACTTTTGAACCGTGAAGCAGACTGCATTTCGACCATGACGTATAATGAATACGGCCAGGTGATTGATGCCGGGGTGAATCCAGATGAATTGGTGACGTTCAAATACGAAGAACAAGGTGTGGCCACGCTTGAGGACGGTATATACGTTCTTGAAGAGAACCTAAATGATCCAGTGTTCGTAGACAAAATGGTGCGCTTCGTGCGCGCGTCTATGGAGGGTTGGAAATATGCCGAAGCCAACGCAGAAGAAGCTGCTGGAATTATTCTTGATAACGACGAAACAGGCGCACAGAATGAAGCCGCTCAAATTCGGATGATGGGCGAAATTGCCAAACTCACAGCCGGTTCCAACGGTGCGTTGGATGTGGCTGATTTTGATCGTACGGTTGCGACTTTGTTGTCAGGTGGATCTGATCCGGTTATTTCTGCCGTTCCAGAAGGTGCGTGGACGCATAAAATTACGGACCTCGCGTTGAAGTAGTGACACCGATCATGGTGAAAATTTGAAACGCCCTGCACCGTGTAGGGCGTTTTTTTGTAATTTGTGCGAAATTTGAAGAAATATAAGCGTCGCGGACGGTTGGACTCTTTGCTCTGGCTGATCCGTTCTGGCAAAAATCAACCACGCAGAAATACTTGAGAAATTCGATGAGTCACACGCAAATTATGTGTGACCAAGCCTAATAATTTATGCTCGAGATTTCAGGGATGTGCATAAGAGGATGACAACCGAAATGATTGACAAGGCAATGCCGCCGCTGATCCAAATCGGCGGATTCTCGTGGTCCAAGAGCCGCTCCCAAACCAGCACCCAAATGGGGGTCAAATAGGTGTAGGCCATGACATTCGTTGCCGGCAGATGCATCGACGCGAATTGTAGGCAGAGGAAGGAGAGCGATGTGGCAAATACCGCAAGATAGATAATTGTTCCCCAGATCAAGAGCGGTAATCCGGTCCAATTCGTTTGCAAAATTTCTGGGGCACCGTAAATGCTCAGTATGATTGTGCCGCTTGTGAGCATTCCAAAGGTGACCATGATGGCGTTTTCGCCGCGGTTCAATTGGCGAAAAAGGATTGGTAAAAAGGCATGGGCGATGCATCCAAGAAAATACATCAGTTCTCCTGCGCCAACCTTAAATTGTGCTATGGCAAGAATATCCGCTCGGAAAATAACCCACACAGATCCAATGGTTCCAATAAGAATTGCTACCAGGCCATGCAGTCTTATTTTTTGCTTTAAAATAATAAACCCGAGCAAGCTGGACATCGCCGGCATCAGCGTAAACACAGCTGCAGTAGAAATTGGCGTCGCGCTCTTTAGGCCTTCGAACATCAAGGTAAAATATATGCCAAATGTACCGCCAAGAATGAAATAACGCCAAGACGCTTGCATTGCCCGTTGAGTAATTGCTCCGGTAAAAAATGCAATCAGCCCCATAATGCAGGCAGCCAACCCAAAACGCACTGCCGTTAACGCAACGGGAGAAATATCATTTGCGATCATCGACCCAAAAGAAAAGGATCCTCCAATGAGCATGGAAAAACCAAGCATCGCGGCATGACTTTGAAAAATTCTATTCACAGACAGTTTTAGCCTTTGGGTTGTTATAGGTGACCATCATCCGATCACCGGTCGTGAGAAAATTATCTTTCCTGAGGGCTTCAAATAGACGGGCAGAATGTTTGATATCGTTGAATAGCCTTTTAAACGCGCCATTTTGGCTTTTCGATTGGATGGTTTCCACTGCGAGCCGTTCTTGATACTGCTGAGCCGCCCCACTTGAGTGGTCTAATTTAAATGTTAGTGCATGATTGGCCTTTGGTCCATCGGTGTCGTGGCTTCTGGCGCGGGTGGGCCATAGCCATATCGACCGTATTGACGGGTCAACTCGATCATGTCTGCGACCAAGCGTTTTTCATCGGCGCGGCCTTTGGGTAATCGCCGTTGTGTGGATCGATGTTGGCCCAACACGCGGCACACTCGACGCTCAGAAAGCTTCATCTGACTGCACACAAGATCAATGCAAGCCCCCTCTCATCGTTTGCTTGCAAACGACTGCCGGGCCGTGGGACGATGCGAAGGGCTTAGAAGTTTCCCGATGCAGCCGCCTTTAGGATCATCTGGGATGATACCGTCGACACCTATTTCTGCCAGACCTATGATATCGCCCAATGAGTTTTAGCTGAAATCCAGCATCAATTCGCCTGCAGTCGTCGCTGTAGCTTTGGTATCTGTCATGGTCATGGCTGTGGCTCTCAAGCCATCGATCGCGGCCTGTGCTGTCGCTGCATCTGGCCAGACTATCATTGTTCTGGCGGTGTTTGCTCCGCCCCTTCATTCCCTCTGGTCCGCAACTGGCGCAACACTTGCACGCGAAACCGTGCCGATGCTCTTGCAGAGCGGCGAAAATAACAGGGCGGTTCGATTTAAACGATGACGGAAGTCTAATGTCTATGCGAATGAGGCTGACAGTCGCGACAACGAGTAAGGTTAGAGATCTCTACGCCTTGTTTCTTTCTTCGCGCCAAAGAATTGTTAACCCTGAAAGAACAATTAATATTACACCGGGGAATAACTTATCTAAGGGAAGTTCGTCAAAAACTATCCAACCTAAACCAAATGCTGTTAAAATTCCGAAGTAGCTAAATGGGGCTAAAACGGAGGCTGGAGCCTGTCGAAACGCATACATTAGAAAAACGACTCCAAAGCCACCGCACAGAGACATGCTAAATATGAGAAGTGCATCACTAATTGATTGGATCGGACTGAAATCAGTAGTTCCAGTAGCCAAAAGGATCGCTCCAAGCGCAGCAGCTACGGAGGAATACAAATAAATTATTGCACTTGAAATAGAAACATCGAAACTTCGAAGTGTCACCATAGAAGCGGCATAGCAAAAGGCTGCACCGATGGGTAAAGCTGCTGTCCAGGTAAACATGTTGGAGCCTGGCTGCATGATCCAAACTGCGCCGCCAAATCCTATAATGACAGCGCTCCAGCGCCACGCGCCCACCTTTTCTCTGTAAAAAATGACTGCAATTAAAACTATAAAAATTGCATTGGTTTGGCCCAAGGCCGACACTGTCGCCAACTCTAAGTCCGCCAAAGCTGTGTAAAATAAAAGCTGAGCTAATGCGACTAATAGGCCGCGGCCAAAAGCCAATTTCCATTTTTTTATTTTATAATCTTTGATGTCAAAACTTAATTCGCGCGTATAAATAAGTAATAAAATTGATGGCAATACACCCAAAACATTCCGATAAACTGAAAGCTCTTGAGGCGAATATCTTACTGATAAAATTCGGACGTGAACGCTCATGAGATCAAAGCAAAGATAAGCGAGCAAGCAAACAAGAATTGCGCGAATATTGGTCGTCATTAAACCTCAAAACTTAAGGCAAATACGCCTTATCGATGGACAGTCTGCCCCTAATTGATCGAAGTCAAGTTTCATAAATGAATTGAGATGAGTGAAAATGGCACTGTCAGATTAAACTTGGGTGAAGCGGGCAGGGTGGCTTTATAGGTATTTATGACGCATCACAGATTTCGAGGCAGATTGTGCATGTTGAACTTAGAGGCTTTGCACTGTTTGCGTTAAGCACGCTGCAAAGAGACCGCTCTAAGTGCGCGTTCAAGCTGAACCGCGCTACAGCTCTCACCGAGTGGCGTCAATTATTAAGCGCATTGATCAAGGCTGCACCAGCAATCCGTTGCGAGTTCTCATTCGTCTGACAGCAGCAACCGGCACCATATGCTAACTTTTTAGAGTGCTTGTTTAATAGAATTCTCCGCTTAAAATTTAATCAAAAAACCAAAAAATAGATAAAATCCATGGCCACCTAATTCGATCCTTGTTCGCCAAAAGAATCCCAGTCACGCTAAAAAAAATCGAAGCGTGCTGAGGACTGAACGATAAAACATCTTTCCCTAGATAGAGAAGGCATCTTTCAGCGCGCGCGCGGGACACTCAACATAAACGTGGTGTTTGCTGATGGAGATCAGTCGCGCTTGAAAGATCTACGCCAACAAGGGTCCTATCGTGCCATCTTTCCACGCGGGAAAAAGGACACGATCGAAGCCGTAATAATTAACACGGCAGGTGGCATCACAGGCGGTGATAAATTCTCAACTGAAGTCACTGCCAACAGTCACGCTAAGATCAGCGTTACGACTCAAACGGCTGAACGCATTTACCGCGCTTCAAATACAATAGCAGGATCGATGCAAACGCGGCTCAAAGTGAAGTCAAACGCGCAACTTTATTGGCTGCCTCAAGAGACGATCCTGTTTGAAGGCTCCCGCTTGTGCCGGCGCTTAGAAGTTGAAGTCACAAGGGATGCAAAGTTTCTAATGGTCGAGCCACTCGTCTTCGGTAGAGAGGCTTCTGGAGAAGTCCTCCAACATTGCTCACTGGACGACAGAGTTTGCATTACCAGTGAAGGAACACCAATTTATGTTGATCGCGTCAAACTGGACGGCGACATCGCATTTATCCTGAAGCGGCCTGCAGTCGCAGCTGGCGCAGGTGCCATGGCCAGTATTGTTCTTGTCGATCAAATGGCCAAATCGATGATTGATGGCGTACGCGCCCTGCTTCCTTCCTCTGGTGGGGCAAGTCTTTTGGCAGACAACATCCTCGTTATTCGATTGCTTTGCTCTGACAGCTTCGCGCTGCGCACTGCCTTGCTCCCGATCCTGACCCATCTAACCCACAACGCAGTTCCCAAAAACTGGAGGCTATGAACGATGCATTTGACCCCACGTGAAAAAGATAAACTGCTGGTTGCAATGGCCGCCGAAGTAGCCCGTAAGCGGCTCGCCCGTGGTGTGAAGCTAAATTATCCAGAGGCGATTGCATTGATTGCTGACGCTGTTGTTGAGGGCGCGCGTGACGGGCGCTCTGTCGCAGACATGATGGAGAGCGGTGCCCATGTGATCACCCGTGATCAATGCATGGAGGGCATCCCAGAGATGATCCACGATGTTCAGGTAGAGGCTACTTTTCCTGATGGGACCAAATTGGTCACCGTTCACAACCCCATTAGATAGGAGAGTGCTATGATCCCCGGAGAAATTTTCCCAGCCGATGGCGACCTCATCCTAAATGCAGACCGTGAGGCGATCATCTTGATAGTGGCAAACACTGGCGACCGCCCAGTGCAGGTTGGCAGCCATTACCATTTTGCTGAAAGTAACGCCGCGTTGGATTTTGATCGCCTAGCCGCCTTTGGCCGTCGCCTTGATATCGCACCCGGCACCGCAGTCCGGTTTGAACCTGGTCAACGGCGCGAGGTCAATTTGATCGAGATATCAGGCGCGCGGCGTGTCTTTGGGTTCAACACTCAAGTTATGGGAGATTTATAATGGCCACATCGATTAATCGCGCCGATTACGCTGCCATGTTTGGGCCAACTGTGGGTGACAAAATACGCCTTGCTGACAGTGATCTTATTATTGAGGTCGAACGTGATCTGACCGCAGAACGCACCAATGGCCGCAATGGCATGACCTATGGCGAGGAGGTAAAATTCGGTGGTGGTAAAGTCATTCGTGATGGCATGGGCCAATCCCAAGTCACCCGTGCTGCAGGTGCTGTGGATACTGTTATTACCAACGCTTTGATCATTGATCATAGCGGCATCTACAAAGCGGATGTGGGTTTGCGCGATGGTCGCATTCATAAGATCGGCAAGGCCGGCAACCCAGACACGCAACCGGGTGTAGATATCATCATAGGCCCGGGAACCGAAGTCATTGCTTGTGAGGGGCGCATCCTGACAGCAGGCGGTTTTGACAGCCACATACACTTCATCTGCCCGCAACAGATTGAGGATGCCTTGCATTCTGGTATTACCACAATGCTCGGAGGGGGCACTGGCCCAGCACATGGTACTTTGGCCACTACTTGTACGCCGGGACCATGGCACATTGGGCGCATGTTGCAGGCTGCAGATGCTTTTCCCATGAACCTCGCTTTTGCAGGCAAAGGCAACGCCAGCCAACCGGACGCATTGGTCGAGATGGTAAGAGGTGGTGTCTGTGCCCTAAAGTTGCATGAAGATTGGGGCACGACTCCTGCTGCGATTGATTGCTGCCTTTCTGTGGCTGATGACATGGATGTGCAGGTTATGATCCATACTGACACACTCAATGAATCTGGCTTTGTTGAAACCACGGTAGCAGCATTGAAAGGGCGCACAATTCACGCTTTTCATACCGAAGGTGCAGGCGGCGGGCATGCTCCGGACATCATCAAAATCTGTGGTGAAGAGTATGTTTTGCCGTCCTCTACCAACCCAACGCGGCCCTATACTGTGAACACATTAGAAGAGCATTTGGATATGCTGATGGTCTGCCACCACCTCGACAAATCCATCCCAGAGGATGTTGCGTTTGCAGAAAGTCGTATCCGCCGCGAAACCATTGCGGCAGAAGATATTCTGCATGACATGGGTGCCTTTTCGATCATAGCCTCTGACAGTCAGGCGATGGGCCGTGTGGGTGAGGTGTTGATCCGCACATGGCAAACCGCTGACAAAATGAAAAAGCAGCGCGGCCGGCTGTCTGAAGAAACAGGCGACAACGATAATTTCCGTGTGCGCCGCTATATTGCAAAGTACACGATCAACCCTGCGATTGCTCATGGGATTAGTCGCGAAATTGGCAGCATCACTGAGGGTAAACGTGCCGATCTGGTGCTATGGGCCCCTGCGTTTTTTGGCGTAAAACCTGAGATGGTTCTAATGGCAGGCACAATCGTTTGTGCGCAAATGGGCGACCCCAACGCCTCAATCCCGACCCCGCAGCCAGTTTATTCACGCCCAATGTTTGGGGCCTATGGAAAGTCGGTCGAGCATTCAGCCGTCTGTTTTGTTTCCGCCGCTGCGCAAGCGGATGGGATTGGTGACAAGTTGGGTCTGTCAAAGCAAACCGTTGCTGTGGAAAACACCCGCAAAATTGGCAAATCCCATCTGATACACAACACCGCCACGCCACATATGGAGGTCAATCCAGAAACCTACGAGGTGCGCGCCGATGGTGAACTTCTAACCTGTGAACCCGCTACAAAACTTCCGATGGCCCAAAGGTATTTTTTATTTTGATGACTGATTATATTTCTCAAACAATCTTAAAAATGGGCGCTTGGTCTAATGCTTCTGACAGGTGTTTTCTCCGGTATGAGGACAGATTTTTGCGCCGCAAGGTTCTAAAAACTGTCAAAGGCGCGAGTCTTTTGGTGGATCTTGCACATACTACATCTTTGGACAATGGCGAAGCGTTCGCATTAACCGACGGTCGGGCCATTGAAGTCGTCGCTGCGCCCGAGCCATTGCTGGAAATCACCGGTGATCTGGTCCAACTCGCATGGCATATCGGCAATCGCCATACCCCTTGCCAGATAGAGAGGGATCGCCTTTTGATCCAAAACGACGCCGTCATAGGCCATATGCTTGAGCATCTGGGTGCAACAGTGACGCAGATTGAATCCCCCTTCATGCCGGAGGGTGGTGCCTATGGCCACGGGCGCACCCATTCGCATGAACATGGTGCAACTGCGCATGACCATGACCACTGACATATTAACCCTATCACAGCTTTTGTCGCCCAGCTTCCCTGTAGGTGCTTTCGCCTACTCACATGGGCTGGAGACGGCTATAAGCGAGGGGCAGATTGTGTCCGCACCTTCACTACAGTCATGGCTGATGGACTTGTTAGAACATGGTGGCGCGCAGTCGGACGCTCTATTGTTGAATGCAGCCTTTGGTTCGGCTGAAGACGGAGTTCAGAACATAGACACCCATGCACGCGCATTTGCTGCATCCGCAGAACGTTTGAGGGAAACGGATCTGCAAGGCGCGGCCTTTTGTGAAACCGTTCAGACGATGTTGGGCATAGAACTTGGACGGCTTTGCTATCCAGTGGCTGTTGGCCGCGTGGCTGCAATACTTGCGCTTGATTCTGAACTTACAACTGCAATGTATCTACAATCTTTTATCGCAAACCTAACAGCCGCTGCAATGCGGTTGGTCCCTTTAGGCCAAGTGGATGGGCAGAAAACACAAATCGCTTTGAAGCAGCAATGCACTGAAATTGCCAAACAGCTGCAGGGTGCAACATTAGACGATCTTCATAACAGTGCATGGATGTCAGATATCACATCTATGCGTCACGAAACTCAATATTCACGCGTCTTTCGCACATAAGGAGACAGCCCATGGCGTCGAAAAACGGCCCTCTGCGCATTGGTATTGGTGGCCCTGTTGGAGCAGGAAAAACAACTTTGACAGCTGCACTGGCAAAAATCCTTCATCCTCAGACATCCATCGCTGTAATCACGAACGACATCTACACCCAAGAGGACGCCGAAGCTTTGATGCGGATGCAAATTCTGCCTCAAGATCGCGTGATCGGTGTGGAAACAGGGGGCTGTCCACATACGGCTATTCGCGAGGATGCCTCGATCAATTTGGCAGCTATTGCTGAAATACGCGAGCGTCACCCCGATGTTGAGATCGTTCTAATCGAGAGTGGTGGGGACAACCTGTCTGCCACTTTCAGCCCTGAATTGGCAGATGTTACAGTTTATGTGATTGATGTTGCGGCAGGTGAAGAGATACCACGCAAGGGGGGACCTGCAATCACCAAGTCAGATGTATTGGTCATCAACAAAACGGATCTTGCGCCCCACGTTGGGGCCTCACTTGAAGTGATGGAACGCGATGCAATACGAATGCGTGGGGATAAGCCCTTTTGTTTCACGAGCCTGCGCAATGGAGTTGGTGCAGATAAAGTGATCAGCCTTTTGGCGGCTATTGGTGGGTTTGAAGACCCTAACTGGGACGGTCAGATCAAACTCGGTTGAAGCGGGCAGGCGAGTTTATCGGACGCGTCAATGAGACAACACTTCCCATTCCGCTATTTTGAAATGACAACATGTTCTCCCTTCAAATATTTCAAGACTTCACCTACAAATCATCCCAATGGCAGTGATCTATCACATGCGCTATCCATTGAATTTTCGTCAGGTGGAAGACATCTTCCATGAACGTGGCATCGACATCTTTCACGAAACAGTTCGGTGTCTTGATGGCCATTTATGGTCCTCCATTTCCGAATAGCGGTGGACCACTTCAAAGGGGGAGGCTCAGTGGCCCTTTGCAGGCTCATTTGCCCTTGATAGACACAGCATCAGCTTTGATCATATCCGCTGCTTTTTCTGCGATCATAATGGTTGGTGCATTCGTATTTCCGGAGATTAACTCTGGCATGATGGAGGCATCAACCACGCGTAAATTATGAATGCCATACACGCGAAGTCTACTGTCGACCACGTCGCCCGCGTCCGGGCTTGGCCCCATGCGGCAGGTTGATACGGGATGATAGAGCGTGACGCCCGTTGCGAGCGCATAGTTCAGCAGATCCGCATCACTCAATCTATCAATCCCTGGGGCAATCTCACGATCAACCCACTGTGACATTATTGGGGTTGCCATGAGATCGCGCGCAATTTTCATACCGGCGATATGCACGGATTGATCTCTTTGATCCTCTAAGTAATTCGGGACGATATGCGGCGCGTCTGACGGGTTTGGCGATTGAATATGCACATGACCACGACTGAAGGGGCGCAATTGGCAAGGTCCAATCGTCAGGCCTGGAAAGCGGTCAAACACCCGTTCCGCTGGATTTTCAAAACTTGCATTTGCGATATGATACTGAATATCTGGCCGTGGTTGTGAGGGATCCGATTTCACAAATCCCGCCAGCATTCCCGCCGGGAGCGACAGCGTGCCTCTGCGGGTCAAGCCAAACCGCAAGATTTCAGCCAAAAGGCGCAGCCCCCTAGAATTTTTGTTGATAGAAAGATCCGCCGACAGCTGCCACGACAGGCGGGAAATATAATGGTCGGACAAATGCTCTCCTACGCCGCTGAGCGGATGTGTGACAGCGAGGCCGTGTTTTTGCAAAATTTTCGGATCGCCAATGCCGGACAATTCGAGCAGCTGCGGGGATTGTATGGCACCGGCGGATAGAATGACCTCGCGGGTTGCCTGCAAGTTCTGACTCCGCCCGCCGCGAAAGACATGCACGCCGCGCGCCGTTTTGTTGTGGTCAATATCGAGGCCAATGACCTGACATTTGGTCAGAACCGTCAAATTGGAACGGCGCCGAACCGGTGCGAGATAAGCCTTTTTTGCGGAAAATCGTAACCCGTGGCTTTGCGTCAATTGGTAGTAGCCAAACCCTTCTTGCGTCTGGCCATTATAGTCGGCGTTTATCGGAAATTGCAAAGACTGGGCCGACTCCATAAGCCGGTCCAATATGGGATATGTCGAGCGAATAGCGTTGACTTTTAAAGGCCCATCAGCGCCGCGAAACTGCATGTCTCCTGGCTCCTGCAAAGATGCAATTTGGCAATTTTCGGATTTCTTGAAGTAAGGCAAAACGTCCAAATAGGACCAGCCAGCGTTGCCCCGCGCCGCCCAAGCGTCATAATCTTCCGCTTGACCGCGCACATAGAGCATCGCGTTTATTGCAGAAGACCCGCCCAGAACTTTGCCCCGCGGCATCGCAATTTTTCGATCCGCCGTGCGTGCATCCGGCGCAGTGTTGAACATCCAATTCACCTTTGGATTGACCATGGTTTTGATATAGCCGGCGGGTATATGGATCAGCGGATTCCAATCCTCGCCCCCAGCTTCAATCAACGTGACATGCACATTGGGGTTTTCGCTCAAACGGTTGGCCAAGACGCAGCCAGCCGATCCCCCGCCAACAATGATGTAGTCTGTTTGCACGTCATATTCCAAATCTGTAGATCGCTACCGAATTAAAGACACAGTCCAGCTTAAACTCATTTGATACAAATATGCGATACATAAATAATAAGGTTATAAGGTTGAAAAGGGCGCCCACTTCGCCAGTGTTTTAAACCTTAGAGCTGAGAATTATTTTACCAGTTAGCTATTTCTATTCTATCAAAAAAAGGCAGGAGCGCTTAAGCTGGTTCCAACTTTCATGGACCGGACAAAAATGGCGCAAAAATCCACGATCTATAAAGCCGAGCTCTCCGTTTCTGATATGGATCGCCATTACTACGAAACCCACAAGCTTACGGTGGCGAAGCATCCTTCCGAAACCGACGAGCGTATGATGCTGCGCTTGCTCGCCTTTGCATTGCACGCAAGCGAACGTCTGGAGTTTTCCAAAGGCATTTCCACCGATGACGAACCGGACCTTTGGGAAAAAAGCTTGAATGGTGAGACAGATCTATGGATTGCGCTAGGGTTGCCCAGCGAGAAACTTATTCGGCAATCCTGTGGCAAAGCTAAGACCGTCATCATCTATTCTTACGGTGGAAAATCTGCCGAAGTGTGGTGGGATAAAGTTCAAAACGGCACCACAAGATTCAAAAACCTAAGTGTCATGAATATTTCAGAAACCAATTGTGCCCAATTGGGGGATCTGGCCAGCCGTTCCATGCAGTTGCAAGTGAATATTCAAGACGGCGATGTCATGGTAAGTGTGGGGGACACTATGCTCTATGTCACACCGAGTAGGTGGAAATAGCGTTTTTAATTTGAAATCTAGCTTCTCTGGTCCCCAATATCTTGCAGCGCGCGTATTGTTCTGTCCAATGCTCGTCTATTTAGGAGGAGGCGTTTTTTCAAAGCTTGGCAGACCCTTTGGGATCTGATGAAAGGGCTGCTTGTCTACACAAAAAATTGCGGATTGCGGCTGAAACCATGAGTGATCATCTAACGTACCAATTTTTAAAACCAACATGCCAGGTCGAGGTGGGCTTTTGACGCAGATGTGAGTTCCGCAATTGCCGCAAAAATATCGAACACGGGGCTCGTTTAAATCGCGCCTTGCGAAGGTTTTGAGTTCGCCGCGTATGACCGTAAACGTGTTTTCGGAAATCACAATTGAGGCATTGGGTTCACCGCCTGAAAGATAACGGCATTCCCTACAATGACATAAAATTTGCGAATGTATTGGCTCCTTAAACTCAAACTCAATATCTCCGCAATAACATCTGCCCCTATGTTTCATCTCTACCGCCTTTACCCGTTTTGGTACCGTAACTCTTGCACCATCTCATAAAATACCCAAGAAAAATCTGGTTCCTGATGATAAGGTTTGCAGATAACCTCAAACCAGACCCAATATTGTATGACGCAATTGGGGTTGAATAGAGATTGCACCCGTTAACTCTATTGAACCTTCTAGGATCGCATACTGCGCTGTATCGACGCCAATATTCATGGGGAGGTGATTGGCGGGGGTTTTCTTCTCTTGCCTGAGAGGGCATTGCCCGCAATCGCTGCAAGCAAAACCATTCCGCCGATCAGCGTGTTCAGACTTGCGGTTTCGCCGAGAAATAACCAAACCCAAATTGGACCCAATAGGACTTCGGCGAGCGACAATAAGGCAAGTTCTGCGGCGGGCAGGCTGCGAGAGCCTAACGTATATAGGATGAGACCGGCCCCAACTTGAAACACCCCCATTCCCATTGATATCACGCCATCGTTCGGGCTCAAAATGAGTGGGAGCTGAAGGCTGACGCAGATGACAAGGGTAATAATGATTGCAAAGAGGCCTGAAAGAAACACTGCGGGCAGCATTTCGCCTGTTCGACCCCAGCGCAATGCGACCGTAAAAATAGCGAAGCCAAAGGCCGATCCGAGCGCCGCTAAACTGCCCTTAATCGCAACGCTGCCGGACTTGTCTGCAACCATGAGCGCGATTCCGGCAATAGCAATGACAATCGCAATCCAGGTTGCAAGGCGTACGCGTTCCCGCAGAACAACCCATCCCAGGACGGCCGCCATAAACGGGGCTGTTGCAAATAAAAGCATGGCATTTGCGACTGAAGTATTTTGGATGGAGTAAATACCGCCAGAATATGCTGCGACCAGTGAGAGTCCGGCTATAATGACTGGATAGCCAATGCGTCGAATTTGAGCAAAAGGGCTTTCGCCTGAGCGAATTTTAATAAGCACGTAAAGAAACAGCGACATGCTTACCGACCGATAAAGCAAGATCTGCCAAACAAAGGCATCTTCGATCATGCGAATCCCGAGCCCGACTGTCGACCATAAAATTCCCGCTGCGAAAACGAAAAATACGCCATATTTGTGAGCATCTGCGCTAACCGGAGTGGAGGATAGGATTGTCATTTTAGGGCCGATCAAAAAATGTTATTTAAATCTAGGTTAGCTTTTTAATCACAGTCTTGGCCCGTCAAATGCGACACTGCAAGAGATATAGTGAAGGGCTGGGTTTAAGCGGGCTTGTTTAAGATTGCCAATGACCTCGCTTGAACTTTTGAGCACATACGACGACGGCTGCACAAGGGCATGGTGGTGACTTGGTCGCCCCCGGCATAGGGGTAAATTTTTTATAATGGGGCTGTACATTTTTAGGAAAATCCGAAAAAAGGCCTATCGTTTTGATAGATTGATAAATAAGCGCCGATATTGGGGCATATAATATTATCCGTGATGCAGATTTTGGCGTGCGGTCCTAGGAGTTTTAATTGAGAATTGCCGTTGCTGGGATTGGCTATGTTGGATTAACCAACGCCGTTCTGCTTGCCCAAAATAATCCAGTTATTGCCTTGGATATTGATGCTGCTTGGGTGGAATTGGTCAATGCGCGCCAATCCCCAATTGCCGATCCAGAGCTAGAAGAATTCTTGAGAAATTGTGCGTTGGACCTTAGCGCCACCGTGGATGCGCAGCGTGCCTATAGTCAGGCAGATTATGTCATCGTGGCCACATCCACCAATTATGATCCGCTCACACATTTCTTTGACACCTCCTCTGTGGAAGCGGTGATTGAGCAGGTGAGCGCGATCAACCCGTCTGCGGTGATCGTAATAAAATCGACCATTCCTGTGGGGTTTGTGGAGCAAGCGCGGGCAAGGTTTGCCTCTAATAATATAATTTTTTCGCCGGAATTTTTGCGCGAAGGCCGGGCTCTTTTTGACGATCTGCACCCCTCGCGGATCATTGTCGGTGAGAGGTCTGAGCGGGCCAAGGTATTTGCCAATTTACTCTTGGAGGGTGCGCAAACGCGGGAGGTGCCCTTGCTCTTCACGGATGCGCAGGAGGCGGAAGCGATCAAACTCTTTGCCAATAGCTATTTGGACATGCGGGTTGGTTTTTTTAATGAGCTGGACAGCTATGCCATGGCGCGCGATTTGCAGACACGCCAGATCATTGACGGCGTCTGCCTCGATGCGCGCATTGGGAGCCATTATAACAACCCGTCTTTTGGCTATGGCGGGTATTGCTTGCCGAAGGACAGCAAGCAATTGTCTGCAAATTTTGCCCAGGTCCCGCAAAATCTCATTCAAGAGATTGTGGATGCCAATGACACTCGGAAGGCGTTCCTGGCCGAGAAAATTTTGGAGCGCGCGCCCAAAACAGTTGGGGTGTTCCGTTTGGTGATGAAGACAGGTTCTGACAATTACCGCGAGTCGGCGATCCAAGGGATTATGGATCGGTTAAAGGCGCGGAATGTTGAGGTGATCATCTACGAGCCAACACTTTCAGTTGGGCGGTTTGACGGCGCGCGCGTGGATCTTGATTTGGCGGCCTTTAAGGCGCAATCAGACGTCATATTGGCAAATAGAGCCGATGCCACCCTGGCCGATGTTGAGGATAAACTGTTCACCCGCGATGTGTACGACATTGATTGATTGGTCTTTGGATCAATTGCTGAACAACAGCCGTATTGAGGCGGTGGGTGTCTCAACCGATGATGAAGAGATTTATGCCTACGTCCGCGCCAAAAACACGGTGGATATCGGCTGTCGCCCCGCAGAGCTTTGCACTGATACGGCGGCAAAATGGCCAGTTTGGCAACATTCACTGGCCACTGTTGAAGAAAAATTGGTCAATTTTCGGTCTTTGTTGACCTTGATGGTACCGCTCCGCAAGCTCGGAAAAATCCAATTTCTCACAAAGACCCGCTGTAATGGCTTCACGGGCTGGAAACTCGATAGTGCTGTCATTGATGCCGATGATAACAGGCTTTTTGAGGCAGATCCACCACATCACGCGCAAGTTCATAGGTATTTTCTGCAAGATTACGTCACTCGCTTTAAGATCTGATCCGTTCGAGCAGCTGGCCTGTCAAATCGTCCAGCTTGGCCCGGTAATCCGTTTGTAAGCGTTCAAATCCTTCAAGTCCCCGCGCTGCGGGCGCCTGCAGCGCCGCATAGAGATCTTCGGGTCGCAGGGTAGGGGTGGCCGCTTGCGCTGCGTTGAGGGCGGCATAATCGGCCGCAAAATTGGCCACCCGCGGGCCGTGCATTACGGCACAGCCCAATTGCAGAGCCTCCCAAGGGTTATGCCCTTCCACTGCGCAAAAACTGCCCCCGATCAGCGCGTGATCGCTACAGGCATACCAAAGCCCCATTTCAGAAAACGTATCGGCGAGATAGACTTGCGTCTGAGCATCTGGTGCTTCGTCCTGGCTGCGTTGCGCATGACGCAGGCCCGAAAGTTTGGCCAAAATTTCCTTGCGGCGGTCTGGAAACCGGGGGGCAAGGATGAGCAAATGCGATCCGCCTTGCTCTACAACCTGCCTTTGCACCTGCAGGGCGATATCTTCGTCTGCCGCATGGCAAGACGCGGCAAGCCAAATTGGGCGCTTACCGATTTGCTTCAAAAATGCCTGTTTTGCGGCGGATGTATAGGCCAGCGGTGGGCAATGGGGCTTTAGGGAGCCGCCAATTTGAATGTCCTGCCTTTGCGACAGTTTGGCCACGGCAGCGGCACTTTGGGCCTCTTGAGCGGAGATCAGATCAAATTTCTGATAAAGGGCCCGAAACAAGATCCGGGCCATGCGCTTGCGCCGAAAAGAGCTGGGCGCCATGCGCAGATTGATCAGTGCTTGTGGGATGCGGTGCCGGGCGGTCTGTACCACGAGACCAGGCCAAATGTCCTGTTCTGACCACAACGCCAGATCTGGCCGCCAATGATCTAAAAATCGACGATTGTAGAGCGGCGTGTCCAGGGGCAAAAACTGGTGCAGGGTTCGAGGCGGAAGATTTTTCTCAAAAGTTTCCGCTGAAGCCAGAGTTGTTGAGGTAACCAAGAAATGCAGCTCTGGACGGGCTGCGTGAAGCGCCGCGATCAGGCCGCGCAGTGCCATGACCTCTCCCAGCCCAACAGCGTTGATCCAGATCAAAGGCCCTTGGGGCCGCGGCTGGCGGGCATGGCCAAGTTTTTCGCGCCAACGCTTGGGGTGTTCTTTGGCGTTGTTTTTCCGGCGCTTAAGATGCCAAGGCAGAATAGGGGTGATGAGGGCCGTGGCCCCGTGGTACATCGCCAAGCTGATGCGGCCGAAGAGATTAGGACGCAATGTCATGGAATTGTTTTTGCATGGATCTTTGCCAAAACGCATCGGAATTCAGCAGGGTGATGAAATGCTCTGTTGCATTGCCATCGCCAAATTCAGCGCCGCGGGCAAAGCGTTTGTGCCAATTAGTTTCAATAAATTGCAAAATTCCCTGCATGTCTGAAGCGGGGAGCTTGGAGATGGAAGGACCGAAGGCCCGATCCGTTTGCCGCGTGCCCACGTCAAGAGAGGCAACCCCCAAAAATGGCGCCTCGCGCACCCCCGCAGAAGAGTTGCCAACCAGGCAGCCGGCGTTGCGCAAAAGCTCGGAGAACCGGCCAAAGCGCATGGATGGGATAATTTGAAACTGTGATCTTGGCAGGTTTTCCAGGACTTTGAGGATGCCTTCTGAACCGGGATCATTATTGGGCTTTATCACGACGAAATATTTGCCGCTGGCTTGTAAGGCTGCACATAAGTCCTGGGCCTGCTGGCCCATGGTGGCAGCTTCGGATGTGACGGGGTGCAAAATGCAAATGCCATAATCCGCTGTGCGGATCTCGTAATGGCTCAAGACATGTTGCAAGGTAAAGCCAGAGGGCTGGCCGTGAATGTCCAATTCAGGCGAGCCGATCACATGAATAGAGCTGTCATCTTCCCCCAAAGCCTGCACGCGGCGGGCTGCGGTTTGAGAACTGACAAAGTGGCAATAGGCCAGTTTGGAATTGCAGTGGCGCAGAATTTCATCAATGGTCCCAGAAACTTCACCACCTTCGATATGGGCGCATTTCACATAGTTTGTCGCGCATACGAGAGCGCAGGCGAGGGCCTCCACCCGATCCCCATGCACCAGCACGAGATCCGGCTTGTCTTCCATAATAAAGTCAGAAAATCCGAGCATGGTCTTGGCTAGGATCACGTCTTGGGGATCACCAGGCCTTTGGTTGACAAATTCATGGACTGAAGCCCCCGCAAGGCGGTTTACTTCGATTTTGGTGAGACCATAGCTTTCCAGCATATGCATGCCGGTGACGAAAAAAGAGACTGAAAACCCATCCGCAATTGCGGCTTTGGCCAGCGGTTCGATTTTTCCGAAATCGGCCCGTGTTCCGGTGACAAAGAGAAGGCGCTGTTTTTGGATCATGAGGCTCAATACTCTAAATCGCGCGACCATAAAAGACGTGCGGTAGGGTCGCGGGGCTAATCAGTCAAATCGCTCCAGGTCAGTTGGTCGTTTCGGTTGACCGGCCGGGTGAGGCATTTGCCCAAAACCTTGTCAAATTCAAAGCCAGGGATTTCGCCATTGCCGGGACGACGGGCCCAGATATCTTGCTCCGTGATGCGGTGGCCCTTGGGCAAATCTTTGTCGGCAACAATGCTGGCCCGGGCGAAGCGATAGACATCTTCCTCCGGTCCGGTGCGTTGTTTGGGATTGTGCAGCGCGGTGTGGATTTCCTGCGACCGATCGATCAGGTGGCGCAATTCGGAAGGGTCCATCGAACACGCGATATCGGGTCCTTTTCGGTAGCGGCTGTCCGTGTAATGGCGTTCCAAAATTGAGGCGCCCAAAGCCACTGAGGCCAAAGCCATTTCTGGGCCAATGGAGTGATCGGAAAAGCCAATAATGGCATTGGGGAAAGCCGCTTTAAGATCGCTCACGCCCCGCAGAGAGACAATTTCCGGTGGCGAGGGGTAGAGATTGGTGCACTCTAACAGCGCATAATCGACGCCAGAGTCTTCAAGAATTTGAACGCTTTGGCGAATCGTCTCGATCGTCTGCATGCCCGTGGACAGGATCACCGGCTTACCTTTTTTGGCAATGTGTCGGATCAGTGGCAGATTATCTGCCTCGCCCGAGCCAATTTTGAATCCAGGCACGCCAATTTCTTCGAGAAAGTCCGAGGCCGCGCGTGAGAAAGGGGTAGATAGGTAGATCAAACCGAGATCTTCCGTATAGGCCTTGAGGGCAATTTCATCGTCTTTGGACAGGGCGCAGCTGGCCATCACGTCCCAAATCGACATATCTGCATTGGGAGGGAAAATCTGCTTGGCGGCCTCTGTCATCTCATCTTCGACAAAATGCGTCTGATGTTTGATGCACTCGCAGCCCGAGCGCGCGGCCAGCTCCACCATATGTTTGGCAACCGCAAGATCGCCTCCATGGTTGATACCAATTTCTGCAATCACCAATGGCTTTTCATTGGGTCCTATTTTTCGATGTCCGATTTGCATGTGCCGCTCCGGTGAAACTTGCCGCAACTTAGACCGAAGCCCGGTTAAGGTGAAGTCAAAACCACTCTTAAGCGGGTTGCTAGCCGGCATCTGCCTCTGTTTTGTCAGAATAATAAGCAATGATTTTTTGACGCATGCTGCCGAGGGCGAAGTCAGTCCAGACCAAGAACCGACCTTTGGGGTCAGAGATATGAGCACCGAGCTCAAGTTTCATCAAGTTCTCTGGCTTGTTCCCAACGTCACACAGGGTGACCACCGTCAGCTTGTCCCGCCGTTTGCGCACCCAAGGCAGGCAGGATTTTGTATAGGTAAGCAGCCAATGATGCTGCATAAATTCCGTGGGAAATTTTATTGCAAAATGTTTGGGCAGTGCAATCATATGCTCCTGTGCGACCCAGCTGATGAAGCGCTCATCGGCAATGATTGGGCGGAATTTTAAAAACTTTCCCGCGTCGTAAGTTTTGAGAAATTCGTCAGAAATCCTGCTGCAATGCTTGGGGTGAAAGAAGATAAAAGACGAATTGCCCTGCGCATAGCGTTTGCCCTTGGTCAGGCGGTAGATCATAGGCGCCAAGCCTGAAAAGGGCAGGAGCGCACTTTGAAACATCACAATGGACCTGTCGTCTTTGCGAAACTGAAAGGCCTGTTCAATCGGCCCCAAGATCACTGTATCCAAATCAATATAAATGGCCGACATGTCAGGTTTTAAAACGCCTGATTTGAACATGCCCAATTTGGCTTGGCATCCGTCGGTCATGAATTCAGGTTTGAGATAGACTTCTGGCAAGGCGGTATGTTCGACCCTTGGGTCAATCCCCTCATGCTGGCGATCCGAAACCAGCACAAAGCGCGCGACAGAGCTGTTTTGATCCGCCACCCGTTTGACCAATCTATTGACATCAGCCGCGCCATATTTTGTCCCCCAACAGATCAAAACGCATTGCCAGACTTTGGGTAGATAGGGGCGCATGTCTTCATCCATAATGTTGTCCACGCAGAGCTGCCGTCGCCGGAAGGTCTTGCGAGGTTCTGATAAAGTTTGCGGCCCAATGAGTGCTGCGGTTCACCTGCGCGGGGCAAGGGTGCGGTGTGAGAATTTTGCCTCGTTGCGGCAGATTGGCCGCTGGTCTTCGGCACAGGCATCTGCCAGACTATATCCGATCTATAGGAGTTTAGAGAATGCGCGCAATCCTTTTGGCCCTTGCCTTTGCAGGCTTTGCACAGAGTGCCCCCGCCCAAAGCATGACGGAGGATCAGGTCAAACAGCTGGCGCTTGAGGCGATTTTGGAAAATCCAGAAATCATCATGCAGGCGGTCGCTATTTTGCAACAGCGCGAGAAGGAACGGGCGGCCTCTGGAGCCAATACCGTGCGTTTGGAACTCGAATCCGACCCCAACGCCCCCAATCTTGGCAACCCCGAGGGGGATGTCACCGTGGTTGAGTTTTTCGACTATAATTGCCCCTATTGCCGAAGCGCGGGTCAGACGGTGCAGGCGCTCCTCGCGGCCGATGAAAATGTACGGGTCATCTATCGCGAATGGCCAATTTTGGGCGATGACAGCGTGATTGCGGCCCGTGCTGCTTTGGCCGCACGCGAGCAGGGCAAATATGAAGCCTTCCATTGGGCTTTGATGAATGGGGAAGGGCGTGTCACGGAGGCTCTTATTTTCAAAGTGGCGCGAGATCTGGGCATGGATGTGGCCCAACTTGAAGCGGATATGGTGAGCCCGGCTGTGGAGGCGCATATCGCCTTGAGCAATGCTTTGGCCCAACAATTGGGCTTTACTGGAACGCCGGCCTTTATTGTCGGCGATAAAACTGCGCCAGGCATGTTGAGTTTGGACGAGATCACCACGCTCGTGGCGGAGGCGCGCGCCGATCCGTAAACTTGGCAGCGCAGCATTGTCGTTTTTGGGATGGCTTAAAAGTTGAAACTGCGCCACATCAAACCAAATCGGTTTGATGGAGGACTGCAATGACAACCCCGAATATTCTAGTGATCATGGCCGATCAACTGGCGCCACATTTCACCGGTGCCTATGGTCATGAGGTGGTGAAAACCCCGCATTTGGATGCTTTGGCCGAACGCGGGATGCGATTTGATGCGGCCTATTGCAACAGTCCGCTTTGCGCCCCATCGCGCTTTTCCATGATGGCAGGACAGTTGATTAGCAAGATTGGCGCCTACGACAACGCGTCTGAATTCGCCGCCTCGATCCCGACCTTTGCCCATTACCTCAAATCTCTTGGCTACAGCACATGCCTGTCTGGAAAGATGCATTTTGTTGGACCAGATCAGATGCATGGGTTTGAAAGCCGGGTGACCACAGATATTTACCCGTCTGATTTTGCCTGGACCCCCAATTGGCAGCAAGCCGATGAGCGGATTGATAAATGGTATCACAACATGCAGACCGTGAAAGAAAGCGGTCAAGCCATGGCCAGTTTTCAGATTGACTATGATGACGAGGTAGAATTTGCCGCCAGGCGCAAGCTATTTGATTATGCCCGTGATGGGTCGAAGCCTTGGTGTATGGTGGCCTCTTTCATTCATCCGCATGATCCTTATGTGGCGCGGCCCGAGTGGTGGGATCTGTATGACGATGAAGAAATTGATCTGCCGTGTCATCCCGAATATGCAGCCGATGCCTTTGGCCAACGGGTGTTGGAGGGGATCGAGGCCTATTCCAAGCGTTTGACACAGGAGGAGGTCCGGCGTGCGCGCCGCGCCTATTACGCCAATGTCAGTTATTTTGACAGCAAGATCGGCGCGTTGGTTCAAACGGTTGAAGAGATGGGCCAGCTGGACAATACCATCATCATCGTCACCGCAGATCACGGCGACATGCTGGGCGAAAAAGGCCTGTGGTATAAAATGAATTTCTTTGAGCACTCCGCGCGCGTACCCCTAATTATGGCGGGCCCAGGCGTGGCCCGGGGGCAGACCGCAAATGCCTGTTCTCTGGTGGATCTGTTGCCGACAATGGTCGAAATCGGCGGCGGAAGCGCGGATATGTTTGGCATGCCTGTGGATGGGCGTTCGTTGATGCCTTTGGCGCGGGGAGAGGATGATGGGATCTCGGAGGCCATTGGCGAATATTGTGCTGAGATGACCGGACATCCTGTGTTTATGATCCGCCGTGGCGATATCAAATATATTCATTGCGACAGTGATCCGGCGCAGCTGTATGATCTGGCCAATGACCCTTGGGAGCTTGAAAATCTGGCTGACCATCCGGCCTATCGGGTGATTGCTGAGGGATTTGCACAGGAGGTGGTGCAGCGTTGGGACAGTGCGGCATTGCGCGATAAGGTCATGGCGACCCAGAAAAATCGATTTGCATTGAATGCTGCGATGCAGGCCGGGGCATCGGAACACTGGGATTACAACCCGCCGTCTGACGCCTCACAGCAATATGTGCGCAATCATATGGATTGGACCGTGGTGGCCGAACGTTTCCGCTTTCCGCCCGTCGGGTGACACTGGCCATTCACCCATAAAAAACCCCCGCGTCTTTCGATGCGGGGGCAATGTTGGCGTGTTTCACGCGGACAATCAGTCGTCCTGTGGCAGCATCAAGTTAAGCACCACGGCCAACAATGCTGTTGGCGCAACGGCAGAGGTTGCCAAAGTTTTCCAGATACCCGGCAGATATTGCACAGCGCTTGGCACCAGGTTGAGGCCCAGACCGACTGCAAGTGACACAGAAATAATGATCATGTTGCGACGTGACATCTTCACTTCGGTCAACATATTCATACCGGCCGCAGCCACCATTCCGAACATCACGATCACGCCACCGCCAAGAACAGGCAAAGGCATGGAGGAAATGACGGCCCCGATTTTTGGGATCAACCCGCAGACGATCAAGAAAATCCCTGCGATGCTCACCACATGACGCGACATAATGCCGGTCATGCCCACAATGCCGACGTTTTGGCTGAAGGATGTATTTGGCAGGCCGCCAAAGACGGCCGCGACAGCTGTTCCAAGGCCATCTGCATAGGTCGCGCCGGCGATTTCATCATCGGTTGCATCGCGACCCGCGCCGGCTTTGGTTGTTGCTGAAGCATCACCAACAGTTTCGATAGCCGAGACGACAGATACCAATGTGACACCGATCACAGCGCCGAGGCTGAATTCGAATCCATAGGGCATAACGGTCGGCACTTGGAACCAAGCGGCTTTCGTAACGCCGCCGAAGCTAACCATACCAGCTAGAATGGCGACAATGTAGCCGGCAATCAGGCCGATCAAAACCGCTGCATTGGAAATCAGGCCTTTGGTCAGGAATTTACAAGCCAAAGAGACAACGACGACGGTCAAGGCCACAGTCCAATGCTTTAAAGATCCAAAGCTTTCAGCAGCCATTTGAAAATCTGCCGCGCCACCTGCTGCGTATTTAATCGCAACGGGGATGAGGTAGAGGCCAATCGCTAAGATCACCAGACCGGTGACGAGAGGTGGGAACATGAAGCGCAGCTTCTGGATCACACTACCCAAAGCGAAGTGTATGATGCCGGCAATTAAACAGGCGGTGAGGGCGACGCTCAAGCCTTGTGTTGCGGCCACACCGGCCAAAACGCCGACAAAAGCAAAGCTTGTGCCCTGCATGATGGGCAAACGCGCGCCAATCGGGCCCATACCCATAGTTTGAAACAAAGTTGCCACACCGGCGAAGAGCATGGCCATCTGGATGAGGTAGACCTGCTCTGCACCGCCAAAGGCCAGACCGGCGGCCCCGGCGACGATGATAGATGGGGTCACGTTTGAGGCGAACATCGCCAGAACGTGCTGCAATCCTAATGGGATAGCCTGCCCCATTGGGGGCGTGGCGTTTGGATCGCCATAGTTGATATCAGACATTTCTTTTCCCTTCGTTGTGAGTATTGGCACCTGCCAATTATCGATCCTTATTTTTATTTTACCGTGTCATTTAATGAACTACCGGCCACGCCCCTGGACCTTTGAGCCGCGATGAGTGCAGTTTATCCATGTTTTTCACCCTAGGTCAAAAGAACTTTGGCACAATCGCTGTATTCCTTGGATGCGTGGGGGCGCGTTTTTGGGGCGGGCAATTTAACGCTTAAATCCACCGGCCCGCCGATAGTCTTTAATCAATTGTTAGGACTTTTCGGGTCATAGAGGTTTTATTAACTTTGGGGCGATATCATGAGCAGCTTACAACAAAATGCCTCCTTTTTGACATTTTCGGGCGAATTGACCTCATCTGGTGCGGTGCGACTGCTTTCGGTGTTGTTACAAGCGCCGGGGCATCGCTTGACGCTGGAAGCCAATGGCGGTGGAGATTGGCTGCGCGAAGACCTTGCTGAATTGGGCGAGGAGCTGTTGCGCGCCGCCCAGCGACGGCCGGTCCGACGCGATTGGTTCCTCTATGACCTGCCGGGTTTGCGACTTGAAGATTTCCAACCGGATGCGGGCGCCGCGTCTCATCCGCAGGTCACCCTGCGTCTTACCCGCGGCGGGGTTCAGCAATTGGTGGCCAAACCCAACCCAGAGGACGCGCTTCCAGTTTTGGAAGATGTTGTTCTACCATTGCGCAACCTTTCGGCCTATCTGCACGCGATGGGAGATCGGGCAGTGCCCCAACTTGGTGCTCAGGCCTCTAAAATGACAGCGCGTCAGATTGATGAATTTCTATTGGCCTTTGGCGGGCGCATTTTGGAAGCTGAGCAAGAAGAGCTGTTGCCGTTGCACCGCTACTGGCGACATGGATAGCTGCGACATGTGATTTCCTTTGGGGTGATGGCGCAATTGCAAAGGTTGATGTCGCACAAGACCTTGCCAATTTGCTGCGATAAATTACCCTTAGTTCATGTTTATAGATGCCCTCCAATATATTGCCCCCAGCCGCGCTGTTTTTGAGCAAATGCGCGCTGGGCGCCTATCGGCCGTCCATGTGACTGTTGGATACCATGAAGACTTTCTCGGGGTGGTGCAAAACCTGCAAGTTTGGAACCAGTGGTTCGAGGATTGCGGCGATGTGATTGCCCGGGCTGTGACCTGCGATGAGATTCGGGCGGCCAATACTGCGGGCAAAACCGCTATTTTATTTGGCCTGCAAAATCCTTTGGCGATTGGGGTGGATATCGGCCGGGTTGAAATCCTAGCGCAATTGGGCATTCGCTTTTGCCAGATCACCTATAATCAGCAATCCCTTCTTGGCGCCGGCTGTTTTGAATCCCATGACAGCGGTCTCACCTCTTTTGGCCGTGAAGTGGTCAACGAAATGAACCGCGTCGGTATGGTCATTGATTTGTCCCATGCGGGCCATCAAACGGCGATGGATGTGGTGGCGTATTCCTCGCGTCCCGTCACCGTGACCCATGCCAACCCAGATGCTTGGCATCCCGCGCCGCGCAACCTGCATCATGATTTGCTGCAAGCCTTGGCTGAGAGCGGTGGCATGGTGGGCTTTTCACTTTATCCGCATCATCTGCGCGGCGGCAGCGATTGCAGCCTGGCTGACTTCGCGGAAATGGCGCTCGAGATGATGCAAAGCTATGGGGCTGGGATGTTTGGAATTGGCTCCGATCTGTGCCAAGATCAACCCGATAGTGTGGTGAATTGGATGCGTAATGGCCATTGGCGCAAACATCCTGCACCGCCTGTCGCCTTTCCGAACTGCCCAATTTGGTTTGGCGACAATCGCGATTTCCCTGGCTTGGCGCCGGGGCTAGAGGCGGCGGGCATGACAGGGGCAGAAGTCGCGGGCCTCTTGGGGGATAATTGGATGAGGTTTTGGCAAAAGGTATTTGTAAAGACATGAAAGATTCTGTAATCGAGCAGCCAAATTTGCGCCCGGCCGATGAGGTGATGCGCTTGCGGCGCATGGGGTCGATGTTTCCCTCGCGCCTGTCGTTTCTGCGCACATTAACCCGCCGTCTGATCGCGGATGGCAGCCGGGTGAGCCGGCCGCATTGGCAGATAGATGGGGATGGGTTTGGCATCGCGGTTTATACGGTGACCTTGGGCGGGCATAGCTATTCGCTCTTTGCCATCACCCAGCCGCTTGACCCAGAAATGCGTACCGACCGGGTGATTGCTGAGGCTTGGGATGCGGCCTTTGTCTTGTATGATGGAGTGCCGGATGCTGCAGAGATTGTGCGCCTGTCAAGCCAGGCCCCCTTGCAAGAGGCGGGCCGGTTCACACAAAAAGATCTCTGCCTGTCGCGGGCCAACAAGTCCGTCCGCTTGTTTGAGCAGATTGTCGGTGCCCTGCGCGCGGGCAGCGCCTTGCCGATGGGGATGATCCATCAGATCGGCTATTTGATGCGCACCACGGCGGTTTACGGCAATGGCAAGTTTGGCATTGCTGATCGGCGTGTCGTGGCGCAACGACCGGGGCTTGAAGGGCCCTTCATCGCCGAAATGCTCACCGTTTGGCTGATCCGCACCTTCACCCATGATTTGATTGAGCATATGGGGGGGGCGTCTCTTCCGGCGCGGGTGAAACGGCAATTGGGCATTGGCAATTCAACCGGCTTGGGCATGGCGCCGTTTTTGGTATCGCATCCCCTCTTGCTGCACTCCTGGATGATTTGCCGTGAGACCGCTTTGGCGCGGGTGCGCGCGGCGCAGATTGATGAAGGCGTGGCACAGAGGCTGATGGCCCTGGCGCGCCGGGCCGCGCAACACTTGCTTGAGTGGAATATCCCTGACCCGATGCATCAAGCGCGGATTGTCACACTGCGGCAAGAATGGGCGCGCCTCACGCAGGGGCTGACCGAGGCTGGGCTGTGCCAGGAGGGTGCTGTTGAAGCGCTTTTGGCGCGTAGCCGTGCAGGCAGCTTTGATTTGCAAGAACTGGCTGTCAGCTGGCTGATCGAGCCTTTTGGCGATTTGGTGGATGGGTTGACAGAGTGTATGGCCAACCCGTTTGATCCTGTTTTGCAGCCGCAGATGAGCTGTGATGAGCTGCGCGCGCTTTTGCAGGAGCATTGCGCATTTGCCACTGAGATTGATTTCACAGATCCGCAAGCCAGTGGGCAATTTTGGTATGTCTCTGAAGCCAAGTTGGAGCCACGCATTGGGCAACGTCAATCGGAGCCGGGTGCAGATCGGGAAAGCCCGCTTGATATCGCGCGCCGCATTCAGGAGCTTGCCAAAGATTTAACCGGTCACAGCGGGCCTATTTGGCAGTTTTTGGCACAATTGCCTGAGCATCGCTATGCCGTGCAGCGGGTGCAGGCTTTGGCCCAAAATCCATATTCGGAGATTCGCGACAATCTGGTGGATGCGGATATGGCGCCAATTGATATGCTGCGCTGCAAATTGTCGTTCTTTGGGGCCAGTAAATTTGATCCAAAGTCGCAGCTTTGGACCCGGATTACACTGGCGCAGGGGGCACCTCTGGCGCAAGATTTGGCCGATGGCACTGCGCGCGATGATTGGTGGCTTCCGGTGTCTGCGCCATGATCGTCTCGTCCAATGAGCTGCAAATGCTGGTGCTCAAAGCCTGCTGGGGCGTGGGGGTTCCAATGGGGCAGGCTCAAGAGGTGGCCGTGGCTTTGGCGGAAAGCCCGCAAGCCTTGGGCGCCTTGCTGCCGCATTTAGCCCTGCCTATGAAGTCTGCGAAGTTTGATTTTTCCGACGGGCTGACGGTCCAGGATGCCTCTTTACTGCGCGATTTTTCGACCTGTGCGGATGCGGCCGCGCTGGGGGTGAAGCCGGTGCGTATCTGCGGCTTGGCGGCCTGTGATCTGGCCCATGCACTCGCGCACTCCCGCGGCCTGTCGATTGCAGCAGAGGGGGCGGATGTGGTTTTCACCGAAGCAGAGGCGGTGCGTCCGCAGGTATCACGCGGCGCAGTGGTGCCCGAAATTTGGCAGCAAGTCGCCAGCTTCGCCGCATTGACCTATGTGCCAGAGACCAACGCCTCCCGTCTTGCGGGGGCGGGGGCTGGTTTGAGTGATAATGACTAGGTGATACTGATTGGGCGATGCTGACTAAGGCTGGCTGAACACGTCCTGTTCATAGCGCACATGTTCAAGATAGAGCCCATCGGGCGGGCAAACCGGCCCGCAGGCGGCGCGGTCGCGGGCCGCCAATGCCTCCGCCACCTGCTCGGGCGGCCAAGCCCCGGCGCCGACCCGTTCAAGCGTGCCAACCAGACTGCGCACTTGATTGTGCAAAAAACTGCGGGCTTTGACATGAAAGCGAATCTCTTGGCCCTCGTGGTATTCATGGGTGGTGATATCCAAGACATCCAAGGTTTTGATCGGGCTTTCCGCTTGGCACATTGTTGAGCGGAAAGTCGTGAAGTCATGGTTGCCCACAAGAAAAGCGGCGCCAGCGCGCATGGCGTCTGCATCCAGCGGGTGCCTGGATTGCCAGACCAAACTGGCATCATGGGTCACTGGGGCCGCGCGGCAGACAAGTCGAAACAGGTAGTCGCGGCCAATCGCGGAAAAGCGCGCATGCCAATCTGGATCCACTTGCCGGCAATCAAGCACGGCAATGCGATTGGGTTTCAGGTGATAATTCAGCGCGCCTTTGAGCTTTATTGGAGCCCAAACTTTGCGCATGTCGCAATGGGCGACCTGTCCCAGCCCATGCACGCCCGTATCGGTGCGCCCGGCAGCTGCGATGCTGGGCAGATCTGGCTCTAACTGTGCCAAAGCCTGCTCCAGTGCACTTTGCACGGTGGGCAGATCATTTTGCCGCTGCCAGCCATAGAAACCTTGGCCATGGTATTCAATTTTGAGAGCATATCGAGGCATGGATCTGCCATTACCCCGTACATGCGAATTTGGCAATTGCCGCAAAGCCTGACTGGAATTGCTTGGAAAGACCTCTGCATAACCCAACCGCCAAGCCAAAACACTTTGCCCGGTGGCAACACCGGGCAGCGCCTGCCTGCCGCCCGGCAGGCGCTGCCCTCATTTCGTGTCGAAATGGCGTTATGCAGAGGTCTTTTAGATGCGCGCATGGGACAGTTTAAGCCTAGGCAAAGCGGACACAGCTTCCTATCTATGAGACAAAGACAAAGGGATCCTATGGTTTTAACTTCAGCGACAGATCGCCTGGGCAATGCTGCAGGCAGCGTAGTTGGTGCGGTCTCCGGGCGTTTCACTGATCGGGTTATCCGGCTTGGGGTTACTGGGCTCAGCCGTGCGGGAAAAACTGTGTTCATCACCTCTTTGGTGGCCAATCTGCTCAACCGTGGGCGTATGCCGCAGCTTTTGGCCGCCAGTGAGGGGCGCATTCAAGCCAGTTTTTTACAGCCTCAGCCCGATGATACGCTGGCGCGCTTTGACTATGAGGCTAATCTCGATTCGTTACTGCACCCCGCGCCGCAATGGCCGTCAGGCACCCAAACCATCAGCCAGTTGCGCCTGTCGTTCAAACTGGCGCCGCAGGGGATGTTCGCGGCCATGGCGCCGCCAAAAACGGTGCATCTGGACATTGTGGATTATCCCGGCGAATGGCTGCTTGATTTGGGGTTATTGGATTTGACCTATAATCAGTGGTCAGAGCAAGCGTTGCAATCCGCTGAAGGACGCGCGCAGGCCAGTGAATATTGCGCCAAACTGCACACGGTTGACGGGGCAAAACCCTTTGATGATGTCAGTGCCTCTGAATTGGCCAAAGCCTATGCGGTCTACCTCACAGCGGCGCGGCAAGCAGGGTTTTCAAATTTAACCCCGGGGCGCATGCTTTTGCCTGGTGATTTGGCCGGGTCCCCCGTGTTGACCTTTGCGCCTTTGCCAAAGGGCGCGGGCGATAAGCGGTCTTTGCGTGCGGAAATGCAGCGGCGGTTTGAGGCCTATCAGGAGAAGATCGTGAAGCCGTTCTTTCGCGATCATTTTGTGAAATTGGATCGGCAAATTGTTTTGGTGGATCTGCTGAAGAGCTTGTCGGACGGCCCGGCAGCCGTCGCGGACCTTGAGCAGGCGATGACGGGCATTTTGAGGACGTTTCGTCCAGGAAAGCGGGGATTTTTGCGCGAATTACTGTGCGGGCGGCGCATCGACCGGATTTTATTTGCCGCCTCAAAGGCCGATCACTTGCATCACCTACAGCATGGCGCATTGCAAGATTTGGTGGCCGCGCTCACGCAATCGGCGCGGGACACGGCGCGGTTCAAGGGAGCCTTGACCAGCTCAATCGCGATGGCGGCCCTGCGCAATACGGTTGAGATTGATTTGGATAGGCACGGGCAAAGCTTGCCTGCCGTAAAGGGCTTGGCGCTGGGGTCTGGTAAGACCGTAGGATTTTATCCCGGGGAATTTCCAGCCTCGCCCGCGTGGGTTTTGGCGCAAGCCCGGGCCGGCGTTTCGCAGTGGGAGGAGGGTGCGTTTCACGATCAAGCCTTTGCTCTGGCGCCATTGTCTTTGCCGCCGGGCTCCGGACCGCCCCATATCCGCCTGGATCGAGCTCTGCAATTTTTGATTGGAGATGTCTTGTGAGCCTGCATTTCACTCGGGCTGACCTGTCTGATGCCACAGAGATCAGCGCAATTTTGGAGGAATGGTATCTTGCGAACAGCTGGATTCCTCCGGTGCATGATCCGGTGGAGCGGGCCGATTATGGCCGTGTCTTGCTGGATCACTCTGAGGTGACGATGTTGCACTGGCGGGGGCAGTGCGTTGGATTTTTGGCTCTGGAAAGGGATATCGTGCAATCGCTTTATATTCGTTCGGAGTTTCAAAGGCGCGGGTTTGGGCGCGCGGCCATGAGCTATGCGCAATCCCAATTTGACGAGCTTCGGCTTTGGGTGTTTCAAAGTGACCGGAGGGCGCAGGGGTTTTATTTCAGCTTGGGCTTTCAGGTGGTGGAGACCAGTGACGGGCAGGATAATGATTACAACCTGCCTGATATGATGCTGTGTTGGAGGCAGGCCCATGGATAAAAAACGCAATGCGCCTTTGGTTGTAGAGCTGCCGGCATCAGATCAAGATGTGACGCCGGAAACCGCCCCACCCATCCCTGAGGCGGGGCTGGATGCGGGGCAGCGCTCTACCAGTTTTCAGGTGACAACGCTGATGCTCGGTCGCCGCCCTGGCCAGGCGCTGCGCTGGGCTTTTGGGTTTTTCAGCGCTTTTGTGGCGATGAGTATTTGCCTGGCCATTTGGGAATTTTTGACTGGGCTGATAGTGCGCTTTCCCGCCCTGGGGTGGTTGGCCGTTGCCTTATTGGTGGGTGCCAGCGTTGCGACCTTGGTGTTGACCAGCAAGGAAATCTCGGCCCTGCGCCGTTTTACGCGGATTGATCAAATTCAGCAAAGGGCCAGCGCTGCGCGCGGGTCTGGGGTGCTGGCCGAGGCGCAGTTTGTTTGTGCCGAGCTTGAGGCACTCTACCGTAGCCGGGAGGAGCTGCGTTGGCAGATGGCCCGTTTTTCGGAGCAAAAACCAGACATATTTGATGCCGATGGGATGATGGAGGCGGCAGAACGCGCGCTTCTATCGCCTTTGGACCGTTTGGCCGAGCAAACTATCGAGGCCGCGGCCCGGCAGGTCACGACCCTCACCGCTTTGATGCCGCTCGCTTTGGTGGATGTGGTCGCAACTCTGGTCACCAATCTGCGCATGATCCGCAAGATTGCTGAGATATATGGCGGCCGTTCAGGATTTTTCGGCAGTTGGCGTTTGACGCGTCTGGTCTTGGCCCATGTGATTGCAACGGGGGCTGTGGCCATTGGTGATGATCTCATCGGTTCGGTTGCGGGAGGGTCTGTTTTGGCCAAGTTTTCCAGAAGATTTGGCGAAGGTGTCATCAATGGGGCTTTGACCGCGCGGGTGGGGGTTGCAGCCATGCAGCTGTGCCGCCCCTTTGCCTTTCAGCCGGGGGCATCACCCAGTGTGACGGGCCTCATGAAGCGGGCACTCTTGGGCGTTTTCTTGTCGGATCGGACGCGCTGAAGGGTTTTAAGTCCAATTTTCAGCCCTGCGGCAAACTCTCTGCGTCAAGCCAGTTGTGCAGCGGCACAGAGGGGCCTATAACCAGCGCGAGATGGAACGGATATTGATCATTCTACGAATTATATCCCCGGCACTGTGACAATGCAGCTGCCGGGCCAAAGGCGTTGGAGCCCACCGCGCCGCCTTTCCCCAGTTTATTAAAGATGAGACGAGATATGTCCGAGCAAACACCTGACTACAAAGACACTCTCAATCTGCCTAAGACAGATTTCCCCATGCGTGCCGGCCTACCAAAACGCGAACCTGAATGGCTGGCCCGTTGGGAAGAGATCGGCATCTATGACCGATTGCGGGAGAAAACAGGGCGTGAGAGCTTTACCCTGCATGACGGGCCGCCCTATGCCAATGGCAACCTGCACATTGGTCATGCGCTCAATAAGATCCTCAAAGATATGGTGGTGCGCTCGCAGCAAATGATGGGCAAAGATGCGCGCTATATCCCAGGTTGGGATTGTCACGGGTTGCCGATTGAGTGGAAGATAGAAGAGAAATACCGCAAAAAAGGCCGCGATAAAGACGCGGTTCCTGTGGTCGAATTTCGTCAGGAATGCCGCGAATTTGCCGCCGGTTGGGTCGATATCCAGCGCGATGAATTCAAGCGACTGGGAATCACCGGCAAATGGGAAAATCCGTATTTGACGATGGATTTTCATGCGGAACGGGTGATCGCGGCGGAATTTCAGAAATTCTTGATGAATGGCACCCTGTATCAAGGGTCAAAACCTGTGATGTGGTCGCCTGTTGAGAAAACGGCCCTGGCGGAAGCTGAGGTGGAATATCACGACAAGGAAAGCTTCACCGTTTGGGTGAAATTTCAAGTGGTTGGCACGGATGATGCGACATTAGACAGTGCGAAAGTTGTGATATGGACCACCACGCCCTGGACCATGCCGTCGAATAAGGCGGTGGTCTATGGCGCGGGAATTTCATACGGGCTTTATGAGGTGATCGGCCGGCCTGAGGAATGCTGGGCCCGGATCGGTGAGCGGTTTATTTTGTCAGATGCACTGGCCGAAGATGTCTTGGGCCGTGCACGTCTTGAGCCGTCGATGTATCGCCGCCTCTGTGATGTCACCTCCGAGGATTTGGCGAAGATTCAGCTGCTTCATCCGTTGCACGGTGTTGAAGGCGGCGCGGGCGAATGGGATGATATTCGCGACTTCCGCGTGGCTGATTTTGTCACCGACAGTGAAGGCACGGGATTTGTGCATTGTGCACCCTCGCACGGCATGGAAGAGTTTGAGCTCTACCGCGACTTGGGCATGTTGGAGCAGGTGATCACCTATAACGTGATGGAAGATGGGCGTTTTCGCGCGGATCTTCCATTCTTTGGCGGCAAGGCGATCCTCAAGCCCAATGGCAAAGAGGGCAACGCCAATGGCGCGATTATTGAGAAACTGGCCGAAGTGGGTAGTTTGCTGGCGCGTGGCAAAATCAAGCACAGCTACCCGCACAGCTGGCGCTCAAAGGCGCCTGTGATCTATCGCAATACGCCGCAATGGTTTGCTGCCGTCGACAAGCCGGTCAACGATGGGCAAGACACCTATGGCAAGACCATCCGCGAGCGGGCACTGACCTCCATTGATGAGCTTGTCACTTGGACTCCGCCGACCGGGCGCAATCGGTTGTATTCCATGATTGAAGCCCGGCCCGATTGGGTGTTGTCGCGCCAGCGTGCCTGGGGCGTGCCTTTGACGTGTTTTACCAAAAACGGCAGCCTGCCCACGGATGACGATTATCTGCTGCGCAATGAAGAGGTGAACGCCCGCGTGTTAGAGACTTTTGAGTCCGAAGGAGCCGATGCTTGGTATAAAGAGGGCGCGAAAGAGCGCTTCTTGAGCGGTATTGTGGCACCCGAGGACTTCACGCAGGTGTTCGACATCCTAGACGTTTGGTTTGACAGCGGATCCACGCATGCTTTTGTGTTGCGCGACCGGGCAGATGGGTCTGACGATGGCTTGGCCGATCTCTATCTTGAAGGTACAGACCAACATCGAGGATGGTTCCATTCCTCAATGCTGCAATCTTGCGGCACCCAGGGTCGCGCGCCTTATCGGGGCGTGTTGACCCATGGGTTCACGCTGGATGAAAAGGGCATGAAGATGTCCAAATCTATTGGGAATACCGTTTCGCCTGAGGATGTCACCCGGCAATATGGAGCGGATATTTTGCGTCTTTGGGTGGCGCAATCCGATTATACCAGTGATCTTAGGATTGGGCCAGAGATCCTCAAAGGTGTGGCCGATAGCTATCGCCGGTTGCGCAATACAATGCGGTTTATGCTGGGCTCTCTGGCGGATTTCACCCCGTCAGATCAGGTGGCGCCTGAGGCAATGCCTGAGCTAGAGCAATGGGTATTGCATCGTTTGGCGCAATTGGATGCCACCGTCCGGGAAGGCTACTCGGCCTATGACTTCCAAGGGGTTTTCCAAGCCTTGTTCCAATTTGCGACCGTGGATCTGTCATCATTCTACTTCGATATTCGCAAAGACGTGCTTTACTGCGATGGCGATACCGCAGAACGCCGGGCGGCTCGGACGGTTTTGGATATTCTCTATCACCGTTTGACGACCTGGCTGGCGCCGGTTCTGACCTTCACGATGGAAGAGGTTTGGCTGGAGCGTCACTCGGAGGAGGGCAGTTCGGTGCATTTGCAAGACATGCCGCAAACCCCATCGAGCTGGTCCAATCCGGATTTGGCTGAGAAATGGTCCAGCATCCGCAAGGTGCGCCGTGTGGTGACCGGCGCCCTGGAAGTGCAGCGGCGTGAAAAGAACATCGGCTCCAGCCTTGAGGCCGCACCAGTGGTCTATGTATCCGCAGAGGTGGCCGAGGTGCTGAAATCTGTGAGTTTTGCCGATTTGTGTATCACATCTGGCATTGAAGTTTCGACCCAAGCCGCGCCAGAGGCTGCCTTTGTCTTAGAAGACACAGATGGGGTGGCGGTGTCCTTTGCGAAAGCCAGCGGTGAAAAATGCCAGCGGTGTTGGAAAATTTTGCCCGATGTGGGTCAGCACAGTCACGCTGGTGTCTGTGGGCGCTGCGATGCGGCGTTGCGCTAGGGCGAGGTGTGATTTTGCGGCGGGGCGCCCTCTGCGGCCCGCTTCTCTTTATTTTGTGAGGGCCCTGTGACTGGGCTGGTATTCAGCTCGGTGGTTTTTGCCGCGCTGCTGCATGCCGGCTGGAATGCTTTGGTCAAAACTGGACAAAACAAGCAATCGGGCATGCTGCTTTTGACTTTGGCTCATGCCTTCTTTGGGCTTTGCATTCTCCCCTTTGTTTCGCTGCCGCAGGGCACGGCTTGGCTCTGGCTCATCGCCTCGGGCCTCATTCATATGTTTTACCAACTGTTCTTAGGCCTTGCTTACGAGCGTGGCGATTTAAGCCGGGTCTACCCCATTGCCCGCGGGGCTGCGCCGATGATCGTTCTGATTGTGAGCCTGTCATTCGGCATTGACTCGCTGCGCGGTTTGGATCTGCTGGGGATATTGGTTTTGGGACTGGGGATTGTCCTGATGGCGCATGGGGTGTTCAGCTCGGGTGAGGATCGCAGGCTCATTCCGCTGGCGCTTGGGTCTGCGGCCGCGACGGCGGGCTATTCATTGGTGGATGGGATGGGCGCGCGGGTGATGGGGGATGCGCTGGCCTATGTCTCGTGGTTGCTGGTTTTCTCTGCGGTGTTTTACACCCCTGTAATATTGGCGTTACGCGGTCGTTCGGTTCTTCCGCGCGGGGGTGGGCAGATTGCCCTTGGGCTTTTGGCCGGGTTTGCTTCTTTTATCGCTTACGTGCTTGTGGTTTGGGCGATGACGAAAGCGCCAATTGCCCTGGTCACCGCTTTGCGTGAAAGCTCCATTCTATTCGCGATGTTGTTGGGTTGGTTGTTCTTTTGCGACACAATGGGGCCGACCAAAATTTTGGCTGGTCTGGTGATCGTTGCAGGGGTAATTCTTACCCGCCTCTAGGATTTCGCACTCATTTGCTGCGCAATGCCGGCAAAGAGAAGATAGGCTGAACAGGCCACCAAGCCGAGATTGGCTAAATAAACCTCGGTGAAATTGCCCCAAGCGGCCCAAGCGGCGAAGCCCACCCAGGCCAAGGCAATGGGCAGGGTCAGAGGGCGCCAGCGCTCCGTGCGCACGGGGTGGACAAATTTGAGCGGCAGGAACATTGAAATGGCCAGGAGCGCCACGGCCGCAAGAATGACCCAATGGTTGGGCTCGGTGGCAAAGATGACAATCACCGCCATATTCCAAGCGCCTGGAAAGCCCTGAAAGGAATTGTCTTTTGTCTTCATACGCTGATCTGCAAAATACATCGCACTGGCGAAAGTGATGACAATGATCGCCACCCATCCCGACCACCCAGCCAGCAAGCCGCTGGCAAAGAGTGCATAGGCAGGAATGAACACATAGGTGAGGTAATCGATGATTAAATCGAGCAGCACCCCATCGAACAGTGGGGCATTGGTGTTGACATCATAGCGACGGGCTAAGGGACCATCGATTCCATCGACGAAAAACGCCACCACAAGCCAGACAAACATCATGTCCCATTTTTCATTGACCGCTTCCAGCATTGCCAACATGGCAAAAACAGCACCGGTTGCAGTCAGCAAGTGAACTGCCAAGGCTTTTAATCGAATATCCATGCTTCCATATAGGCGCAATTCGCAGAGGGTGGCAATCAAGCTTTGGGGTGGGCGGCGTTGTAAATGTCCATCAATCGCCCGGTGTCGACCGCGGTATAGGTTTGCGTGGTCGACAGCGAAGCATGGCCCAGCAGCTCTTGGATGGTGCGCAGGTCACCGCCGGCGCTAAGCAGATGTGTGGCAAAGGAGTGGCGCATGGCGTGGGGGGTGGCACTTGCCGGCAGACCCAATTGCATCCGAGCCATGCGCATGGATTTTTGAACCATTCCTGGCCCTAATGCCCCGCCGCGCTTTCCTCGAAAGATCGGATCCTTTGCTCTGATATCAAAGGGGCAGAGCTCCACATACCGCATGACAGCGGCGCGGGCCACCGGCAGGACCGGCACCAATCTCTGCTTGCCGCCTTTTCCCGTGATGCGTAGGACATCGGGCAATGGGTGATCTGCCCCGGTTAATCCGAGGGCCTCCGATATCCGAAGGCCGCAACCATATAGCAGGGTTAATACTGCCGCATCGCGGGCGGCGATCCAATCCTCTTGGGCCTGCATCTCGACGGTCTCAATCATTCTATGAGCGGCATCTTCGGTCAAAGGACGGGGCAGTTTGCGTTCGAATTTTGGCGCGCGTGCCGATAAAACGGCGGTTGGCGCAAGCGCATGGCGCTCGGCGAGCCAACGAAAGAAGGTTTTCACCGCAGAGAGAGATCGCGCTAAACTGCGGCTGCTCACTCCGCGGCCACGCTCATGTGCCATCCACGCGCGCATATCGCGTGTGGCGATGGCGGCCAGAGAAGACAGCCCCTGCCGTCCGCCGCGATGTTGGGCCATGAAGGCGGTAAATCCAGCCACGTCGGTTGCGTAGGCGCTAAGGGTATTATCAGCCGCCGTTTTTAAAGCGCGCTCGTGAGACAGCCAATGCTCCATGGCATCGCGAATAGCCGGTGATATCAAGGTGAGGTCAGGCCGCTGTGACATCATCGCCCCCTATGTCAGAAACCGGCGCAGGGCGCGTTCAAAGATTGTTGCAAAGAATGTCAACAAATCTGTTCCCTGCGCGGGGGAAAATTGCTCGGCATCCTTGGCGCCGAGGACCAAAAGTCCGGGCAGGGTGCCGGCGCCAAAATCCAGCTGCAAACAAGCCTCAGACCCCACAGGCCTAGTGGCTTCAGGGTAGACAAAAACATCCGGCTTCGTGACCGTGCGCAGAGTCACCTTGGTCTCTAAATTTTGGGACAGGTAATGGGAGACAAAGCCGATCGGGGCCGGTTTCACAACAGGGCCAAGCGGCGCGAGGTTGGGATCAGGACTTTGAGTCTGCGTTTCCAGAATCAAACAGGCATAGTCGATCCGCAAAATATCGACCATCTCTGCGCCAATCATGGTCAAGAACCCGCCAAAATCGGTCGGCTCCATGATTTTCAGCAAGGCGCGATGGATTTGCTGCGTGCCGGCGAGGTTGTCGTAAGCGGCCGCAATAACGGAGCGGTTGGTTTCTTCCAGCCGGCCCAATTGCGCTTCAAGCCGCTGCATGGCCACGCTGCGCAAGTCCACAATATTTTGACCCATAGTCTCATCATGGACCGCCAGTAATGCGCGCATCACCTCTGGGGCGTCTAGAACGATCCGTGGATTCTTGGTGATGATATCGCGCAAGATTTCTTCGGCTTGCGCTGCGGTTTGCGGTGTCATGGCTATCCCATTCACTTATGCGATGGTGGTCCCCATTGCCTGGAGACAGGCTTACCATAGGTCAGAGAATTTTCTGCCCTGTTTTTGCCCAATCTGACATAAATTGCTCCAAACCCTTGTTGGTCAAAGGGTGATTGGCCAGGGATTTGATCACATTTGGTGGCGCTGTGATCACATCTGCCCCAATCAAGGCCGATTGAGTGACATGGTTCACTGTGCGGATAGAAGCAGCCAAAATTTGCGTGTCAAAACCAAAATTGTCATAAATTTGGCGGATATCTGCGATCAAATCCATACCGTCTATGTTCACATCATCCAGGCGGCCAATGAAGGGACTGATGAAGGTGGCTCCAGCCTTGGCGGCCAAAAGTGCTTGGTTGGCGCTGAAGCAGAGGGTGACATTTACCATTTTGCCTTCACCCGACAAGGTCTTACAGGCTTTGAGCCCGTCCCAAGTCAGCGGCAGTTTGACGGTGATGTTCGGGGCAATTTCTGCCAGCTTACGCCCTTCGGCGATCATATCTTCCGCTTTGGTCGCAACCACTTCTGCGCTGACTGGGCCGGAGATCAATTCGCAAATTTCACGTGTAACTTCAATGATATCACGGCCAGATTTCAAGATCAAAGAGGGGTTGGTCGTCACCCCGTCGACCATGCCCAAATCGTTCAATTCGGCAATTGCGTCTATTTCAGCAGTATCAACAAAAAATTTCATGGCGTATGTCCTTGATAGGTTGGCCTTCGTTGGGGCAAGCTTTATCGGAGTTTTTAGGGTACTGAAAGCCCTGCTGTTAAGGAAATGCTGTGTCAGAGCCCCAATTCTTTCATCAAGGTGATTTGGTTGCCGTCTTAACCAGCCAACCGCTGGATCGGGTGCTGGATTATAAGGCGCCTGAAGGGGGATGCTGGCAGGGGGCCTTTGTTGAGGTGCCCTTGGGACCGCGCAAGGTCTGGGGTGTCGTCTGGCGGGCCGGCTCGGGGGATTATGACCACGCCAAGATCCGCTCGGTGATCCGCGTGCTTGATGTGGCGCCCATGCAACAGAGTATGGCAGAATTCCTGCGCCGAGTCTCGGAGTATACGCTCACACCTATGTCGAAAATGCTGCGCCTGGCCACGCGCGCGCCGGGCTTGGGAGATCCGCCCTCGATGCGGCAGGTTTACCATTTGAGTGCACAGACCGAGGCCCGTATGACCGATGCGCGGCAAAAAGTGCTCGCAGTTTTGGAAGAATTTGCTGAGCTGAGTTTCACACTCAAGGAATTGTCCGATGCGGCAGGCGTCACCTCATCGGTGGTTAAAGGCCTGGTGAAACTTGGGGCGGTAGAGGAGCTGGCCACGCCGCAAGACATGCCGTTTGCGCATTTAAACCCAAGCCTGCCCGGCAAGAGCCTGTCAGAAGATCAGGCCGCAGCGGTTGCACAATTGCAGGCAAATTCCGCGGGCTATCGCACGACGCTTTTAAAAGGTGTCACTGGATCGGGCAAAACGGAGGTCTATTTGGAGGCGGTGGCAAGCTGCCTCAACGAGGGGCGACAGGCCTTGGTCTTGTTACCTGAAATCGCTTTGACAGCAGAATTTTTGACCCGTGTTGAGGCCCGCTTTGGCGCACGCCCGGCGGAATGGCATTCGGGTGTGACCATGACAGAGCGGCGCCGCACTTGGAAAATGGTGGGGCAAGGTCATGCGCAAATGGTCGTGGGCGCCCGGTCGGCTTTGTTTCTACCCTTTCAAGATTTGGGGCTGATCGTTGTCGATGAGGAACACGACGGCAGCTACAAACAAGAGGATGGCGTGCTGTATAACGCGCGCGACATGGCCGTGCTGCGCGCGTCTTTGGTTGGTGGGCAGGTGGTGCTGGCCAGCGCCACGCCCAGTCTCGAAAGTTGGGCCAATGTCGAGGCCGGAAAATATACGAAAATTGAACTGAAAAGCCGCTTTGGAGCGTCAGTTTTGCCTGAGATGATGGCGATTGATATGCGGCAAGAAACGCTACCTGCAGATCGTTGGATATCCCCCCGCCTGCAAAAAATGGTTGAGGCACGCATTCAGGCAGGGGAGCAATCCTTGCTCTTTATCAATCGCCGCGGTTATGCGCCCATCACGCTCTGCCGGGCTTGTGGCAATCAAGTGGGTTGCGATCATTGCGATGCGCGGATGGTCGAGCATCGCTTTCTCAAGCGCCTAATGTGTCACCAATGTGGCGAAAGCAAACCAGTGCCAAAAATTTGCCCCAGTTGTGCGGCAGAAGACCGTTTGGCTGTGGTTGGGCCCGGTGTGGAGCGATTGGCCGAGGAAGCCACAGCGCTTTTCCCCGAGGCAAAAGTCGTGGTTCTCTCCTCTGATTTATTTGGCTCAGCGCGCGCATTGAAAGAGCAAATCGCCAAACTTGCCGCCGGGGAGGTGGATGTGATCATTGGCACGCAGTTGGTCGCCAAAGGGCATAACTTCCCAAAGTTAACCTTGGTTGGGGTGATTGACGCAGATTTAGGGCTTCAAGGTTCGGACCTGCGCGCCGCAGAACGAACCTTTCAGCTTATGCGTCAAGTGGCCGGTCGCGCCGGACGGTCCGACAAGCCGGGGGTGGCGGCCCTGCAAACCCATCAGCCAGAGCACCCGGTCATCCGCGCAATTCTGGATGGGGATGAAGAGGCCTTTTGGAGCGCCGAGGCGCAAGCCCGCGCACAAGCCGGCGTGCCACCTTATGGCCGCTTGGTTGGGGTTGTATTATCCTCACCCGATGCGCAGGAGGCCTTTGAGGTTGGGCAGGCCATGGCGCGCAATTGTCAGCCTTTGACACAGATCGGTGCACAGATTTTTGGACCGGCCCCAGCGCCAATTGCCCGCATCCGTGGGCGCCATAGGGTGCGGCTCTTAATTAAGGCAGAAAAAAACGCCCCTATTCAAACGGCTTTGACCGCTTGGACAGCCCTATTCAAGCTGCCAAATTCCCTCCGCTTGTCGATTGATATTGATCCGCAGAGTTTTTACTAACGCCTTGCTATTGCGCCGCAATGTTGCCTGGACCGGGATCGGCAAGGGCTACGATATCGAACATGATCCGGTTGAGCTCAAAGTCCTTTGGCGTATAGATGCGCGCTATTCCCATGGCGCGCAACTTTTGTGCATCTTCATCGGGAATAATCCCGCCGACGATCACCGGAATATGGGTCAGCTCGGCCGCGCGCAGCTTGGACATCAACTCTTGCATCAAGGGCATATGTGAGCCTGAGAGAATAGACAGGCCGATCACATGGACCGCGCCATCGCGCGCGGCTGTGATGATTTCGTCTGGCGTGAGGCGGATGCCTTCATAAGAAATCTCCATCCCGCAATCCCGCGCACGGGTGGCGATTTGTTCGGCTCCGTTGGAATGCCCATCCAGACCCGGTTTTCCCATCAAAAACGCTAGCTTGCGTCCCAGCCGATCACTGACTGCCAAGACTTGATCGCGAATCTCATCTAAACCTTCGGTACGATTGGACGGGGTGGCGCTGACGCCTGTGGGACCTCTATATTGACCGAAGGCTTGGCGCAGCACATCGCCCCATTCGCCCGTGGTTACCCCGGCTTTTGCGGCGGCAATAGAGGGCGGCATAATATTGCTGCCATCGAGGGCGGCGGCGCGCAGATCCCGAAGGGCCTCGTTCACCGCTTGCGCATCTCGTGCCGCGCGCCAGCGGGAGAGCCGCGCGATTTGCTCGGCTTCGTTCTTGGGGTCCACTGTCATGATCGCATCGTCGCCTGCGGTGAGCGGACTGGCTTCGCCGCTTTGATAAGCGTTGACCCCGACCACAGTCATATCCCCGCTCTCAATCTGACCAATGCGGGCCGCGTTGGACTCGACCAAACGCGACTTCATATATTCGATCGCCTCCACGGCGCCGCCCATGGAATCGATCAACGCCAGCTCGGCCCGTGCGCCGTCCTTGAGGGATGCGACTTTGCGCTCAACGGCGGGGTTTTCGTCAAACAGATCCTCATATTCCAAAAGATCGGTTTCAAAGGCCATAATTTGTTGCATCCGTAGAGACCACTGCTGATCCCAAGGGCGCGGCAGGCCCAAGGCCTCATTCCAAGCGGGCAATTGCACAGCCCGGGCGCGGGCTTTTTTGGACAGGGTGACCGCCAGCATTTCAATCAAGATGCGATAGACGTTGTTTTCGGGTTGTTGTTCGGTCAGACCCAAAGAATTGACTTGCACGCCATAGCGGAAACGCCGCATCTTCGGGTCACTCACATCGTAGCGGTCGCGGCAGATCTCGTCCCAAAGATCAACAAAAGCCCGCATTTTGCACATCTCAGTGACAAAACGGATGCCGGCGTTTACGAAAAAGCTGATCCGCCCAACCATTTGGTCAAAATGTTCTTCAGGTACTTTGCCTTTGAGGTCATCCAAAACCGCAGTCGCAGTGGCGAGGGCAAAGGCCAATTCTTGCTCGGGTGTCGCGCCAGCCTCTTGCAGATGGTAAGAGCAGACGTTCATCGGGTTCCATTTGGGCAGATGTGCGCGCGTGTATGCGGCGATGTCGGTGATCATCCGCAAGGAGGGTTTGGGCGGGCAAATATAGGTGCCTCGGCTCAAATATTCCTTGATTATGTCATTTTGCACTGTGCCTTGCAGCGCGCTGATATCGGCGTCTTGCTCATCGGCTGCGGCGATATAGAGCGCCAGCAGCCAAGGCGCTGTGGCATTGATGGTCATTGAGGTGTTCATCTGATCGAGGGGGATGTCGGCAAAAAGCGTGCGCATATCCCCCAAATGGCTGACGGGGACGCCCACTTTGCCCACTTCCCCGCGCGCCAAAATATGATCGCTGTCATAGCCAGTTTGTGTCGGCAGATCAAAGGCCACGGACAGGCCCGTTTGCCCTTTGGTGAGATTGGAGCGATAGAGCGCATTAGAAGCCTCGGCCGTAGAATGGCCTGCATATGTTCGAAACAACCAGGGACGATCTTTTTGCACTTGGGTCATAACGGCCCTCTCTTTATTGTGTGCGAAATATAATTGCGCATTAGCACTAAATGACGGAATAATCCCTCCCTGTCAATTCGCTGCAACGCGGCAATTTTGCCATCTGGCGCATATTTGCCATTTCAGGCAGATTGGCCGGATGTTTGAGACAATTGAGCTTCCGATGTGGTTTGTAGTGATCGCGGCGATTTTCGCTGCGATTGCCGCTTTGGAGCGTGCTTTGATCCCCTCTCTGCGGTGGTTTTTCCGGCGCAGAATGGAGCGGGTGGTCAGCCAATTGAACGCGCGGCTGGACCGTCCGATTGAACCGTTCAAATTGGCCCGGCGCCATGATATGATTCAAAGATTGCTCTATCATCCCTATGTGATGCAGGCGGTCAATGATCACGCCCGCAAGGAAGGCATCCCTGAAAATGTCGCTTTTCAAGAGGCGCAGAAATACGCGCGGGAGATCGTGCCGTCCTTCAGTGCGACGGTCTATTTCACCGTCGCCAGCACCATTGCGCGTTTTCTCAGCGAGACGCTCTACAGGGTGCGCATTGGGCGTTTTGAGGATGTTTTGAGCGGTTTGGATCCTAAGGCAACTGTGGTGTTTGTCATGAACCATCGCTCAAATATGGATTATGTTCTGGTGACTTATCTGGCCTCGAAACGCTCTGCATTGTCTTATGCGGTGGGCGAATGGGCACGGATCTGGCCGATTAGCCTACTCATTCGTGCGATGGGTGCGTTTTTTATTCGCCGCAAATCGCGTGGGTTGCTTTATCGGCGGGTTCTGGCTCGCTATGTCCAGATGGCGACGCAGGGCGGCGTGACACAAGCGGTGTTTCCAGAGGGTGGCCTATCCTTGGATGGACGTTTGGCACCGCCGCGGATGGGGTTTCTGAATTATGTCATCGCTGGGTGGGAACCAAAGGCCCGAGATGTCATATTCGTGCCAGTCTCGATCAATTACGATCGGGTCTTGGAGGATTACATTCTTCTAGCTGCTGGCAAGCGTGGAGAAAGGCGGTTTGGTGCCAATATTTCCGTCATCGCGCGTTTTTTGGCAAAGCAGTTTTGGTTGTGGTTGACGGGCCGCTATCGGCGCTTTGGTTATGCGGCTGTTCATTTTGGCGCGCCGGTGAGCCTGTCGGCGTTTCACAAACAGACGGGCGGGATCTCTTCTCCTGTTCTGGCGCGCGAGATCATGGCGCAGGTGGAGGCCGGCGTTCCTGTCCTGCCTGTTCCTCTAATCTCATTGATATTAATTCATAAAGCGCAACTGCGGGCGCTGGAGCTTACTGCCGCATTTGCGGAGGTCATGCAGGCAGTTGAGCCGGAGTATTTGCAAGCCACTCCCGAGGCCTGGGCGGAGGCGGCGGAAGCGGGCGTTTTAAATTTGATGCAGCGCAAGCTGATTGTGCAGGATGGGGGGTATTATGTCATTACTGAGAAGGGCAAATCTGTGCTCCCCTATTATGCCGCCAGCCTGTCGCATATATCAGAAAAATTACGTGAGTAATTAAATTACAAACTAATACGAAAATTGGTTGCAATATTGCGTGATGAATTTTATCCATTGAAATGCAGGTTGATTCTGCATTGCAGCAATATCGTAAGGGGCCTCTCATGCCATTGGATTCAAACTCACCCTTGACCGCCTATACCGCGGAGAAAAAAGACCTCTATGACATGGGCGAAATGCCGCCCTTGGGTCATGTTCCGAAACAAATGTATGGCTGGGCCATTCGCAAAGAGCGTCATGGCGAGCCAGATACGGCCATGTTGCAAGAGGTTTTGGACGTGCCTGAATTGGATAATTACGACGTTTTGGTCTTGGTGATGGCGGCCGGTATTAACTATAATGGAGTTTGGGCCGCTTTAGGCGTGCCAATCAGCCCCTTTGATGGCCATAAGCAACCCTATCACATCGCCGGGTCTGACGCGTCGGGCATCGTCTGGGCTGTGGGCTCAAAAGTGACCCGTTGGAAAGTGGGCGATGAGGTCGTGATCCATTGCAATCAAGATGATGGGGATGACGAGGAATGCAATGGCGGTGATCCGATGTATTCGACCTCACAGCGCATTTGGGGCTATGAAACCCCCGATGGCTCTTTCAGCCAGTTTACTCGGGTTCAAAGCCAACAATTGATGCCGCGTCCGAAGCATCAAACCTGGGAAGAAAGCGCCTGCTACACGCTGACCCTCGCCACGGCCTACCGAATGCTCTTTGGCCATGCACCACATGAGCTGAAACCGGGGCAAAACGTGTTGATTTGGGGTGCATCGGGCGGGCTGGGCTCTTATGCCGTGCAGCTAGCCAATGTGGTTGGTGCTAATGCGATTGGTGTCATCAGTGATGAAAGCAAACGTGATTTTGTCATGGGGCTCGGCGCAAAAGGCGTGATCAACCGCCGTGATTTCAATTGCTGGGGACAAATGCCCACGGTCAATACCCCTCAATACGCCACTTGGTTTAAAGAGGCCCGCAAGTTCGGCGCCGCGATTTGGGACATCACAGGCAAGGGAAACAACCCCGACCTGGTGTTTGAGCATCCCGGCGAAAGCACCTTTCCTGTCTCAACCTTCGTGTGCAAAAAAGGCGGTATGGTGGTGATCTGCGCCGGCACGACCGGTTACAATTTGACCCTGGATGTGCGGTATATGTGGATGCATCAAAAGCGCCTTCAAGGCTCTCATTTTGCCAACCTTAAGCAGGCGGCTGCGGCCAATCGCTTGATGTGTGAAGACAAGCTTAACCCTTGCTTGTCTGAAACCTTTGATTGGAACGATCTGCCGGAAGCGCATATGAAAATGCGCCGCAATGAGCATCTGCCGGGCAATATGTCCGTATTGGTGCAAGCGCCCCGCCGCGGGCTACGCACGTTCGAAGAGACCCTTGCGGTTGCACGGTAAAAGACCCGCCGGGGGCAATTAATTTGCTCCCGGTATCCGAGCGCGCGCAATAGCTCTGGCCCCATGGCAAGCCATTGGCTAAACAAAGGCATGTCACAGACGCCAATTTCCTATTCCGAAGATCAGGTCCAGGCCTATGATACCATCAGTGAGATTCTGCGCTCTGCGGGCGTGGATCTGGCCAATGGGATCGTGACCCCGCCGCGGGAAGGCAAAGACAATATCGCCGCTGTCATTGGCAAGGCGGGATCTGGCAAAACGTTGCTTTTGGCGCAGCTGTATCATGCTTTGAAAGATGCGGGGCTGAACATCGTGTCGGGAGACTATGAGCCCCGCGCGCGCAAAGACCGCCGGACCTTGGCGATTTTGGCCCCCACCAACAAAGCTGCGAGCGTACTGCGCAATAGAGGTGTACCCGCGACGACCATCCACCGCATTCTCTATACGCCGATGTATGATCCCGAGTATGAGAAAATTGCAGAGTGGCTCGGTGGCAACGGCGCGCGACCAGAGGTTGAGGGGGTCAGTGACCTCGCATTGGATCGAGCATTGAGTTTCTTTACCTCCAATGCGTCTATTCCGGGCGCTTTGGCAGCGGCGGGGCTGCGGGGGTCTGACTTTATTACCGGATGGAAGCGCCGCGAGGAGCCTTTGGACGTGGGCTTTGTCGATGAGAGCTCCATGCTCGATGCGCAGCAATTGGAAGATCTAAAAGAGATTTTTCCCACATTGATTCTGTTTGGCGACCCGGCGCAATTGGCGCCTGTGAACCAATCTGGGGCGATGGTGTTTGACGCTTTGCCTGAGGAGCGCCGCTTGGTGCTCAGCCGCGTCCATCGCCAGACGCAAGACAATCCAATCTTAGATCTGGCCCATGCTTTGGGCGATGCTTCTTTGCAGTTTTCTGATTTTGAACAGATGGTACGGGACGCGTCGATGCGCGATGATCGGGTGGTGATCGGTCAAAGGGTTGAGTCTGACCTCATGGCGCGCTCGCCTGTTCTGGTGTGGCGCAACGTGACACGGATCAAGCTCATTCAAGCCTTCCGCGGCGCCTATCAAGCCCCGATGGAGGAGCTCTTGCCGGGCGAGCCGTTGATTTGTGATGGTATTGAGCTTCCTTTAAAGCACCGCAAAAAGCGGTTGGATTTGGAGGCGCGGGGTCTGATCAAAGGGGCGCAGGTGGTTTATCTTGGGCCGGGCCGCAAACCGGGATTTTCGCGCCTGCATGTCATCGGTGCCGAGCAACCGCAGTTGAGCGCCGCCAGCATCGTCAAGATTGAAATGCCCGATGAGGAAGAACCCTTTATTCCCTTTGCCGCCCGCATGGGGGCCACCTTTCTGCATGGGGCTGCGGTGACCATTCATAAGGCCCAGGGCTCGCAGTGGGATACGGTCCAGGTGTTTGCGCCAGATATTTTTGTGGCCGCCCGCATGAACCGAACAGAGGCGGGCACGCAGCTTTGGAAACGGTTGGCCTATGTGGCGATCACCCGAGCAGAGAACCGTCTCATATGGGTTGTGCGCAACCGGCTGGCGCGTCCAAGTGGGGCTCTGGCGGTTGATGATTTGACCGAAGCGGTGCTGAGTTTTGAACTGACGATGGAGCCGATTGAGGATCAAAAAGACGGTGCATTCTGAAGCAAGACGTGGCGGGCCCACCAGAACAACCGTGTTGGTACTAAATTCCCGAGGACCTGTATGTACAGGTGGGCGCCAGGTAAAAGAACCAGGGTTCAATCAGAGCCAGCTCCCTCGGATTGCGTATGGCCACTGGAATTTGACCGCTTTCGAGAAGGGCAGAACCCGCCGCTGTTTGAGATAGGCCTTTGCACGAACTTGTGCAAGGGCTCACTCGATAATCGGTGCCCCGCCTGCTTGGGTAAACCGGGCGATCATTGCCTCCACGCGGCCAACTCGCTCCTGAGCACCAGGCGGGGCGGTAAAATCATGCAAGATTGCCTGCCATTTCGCCGTGGCCCGGGCTTCGGCGGTCAATGCGCCATTCTTTTGCCAAGTGCCAAAATTTGACAGATCCGCATTAATAGGCTCCAGAAATGCTGTACTATAATTTTTTAATGTTTGAGATGTTTCAAAAAAATGTCCGCCGGGTGCCACTTGCCCGATGGCGTTAAGCCCGATGGCTGCTGCGTCTGCGGCCACAGGTTTGCACAGATGGGCAATGGCTTGCAGCGCTTCGATGTCCTGGATGAATTTCTCAAAACCAAAGGTCAGCCCGCCTTCAAGCCAGCCTGCCGCATGGATGACCATGGTCGCATTGGCTTGAAGACAGCCCCAGAGCGACATGACGGTTTCATGGGTGGCTTGCATATCATTGGTGTTGGCGGCCGCCCCAGCAGCTGAACGCCAAGGCAGGCCGATGTGACGGGCCAATTGCCCCGAGCCGATCGACATTTGAATATGTTCTGGCGTGCCAAAACTCGGCGCTCCCGATTTCATATCCACGTTCGAGCCAAAGCCGCCATACATCACCGGAGCGCCCGGTTTTGCGAGTTGATTGAGCGTAATGGCCGCCAAAGCCTCGGCATGTTGCAAGGTCAAAGCCCCGGCGATTGTAATCGGAGCCATAGCCCCTGCCAAACAAAACGGCGTGACAATGCACATTTGACCGGCGCGGGCGAAGTCGATCAAAGCCTGTGCCATGGGCTTGTCCAACATGCGCGGCGAGTTGGTATTAATGACCGTGGAGCAATAGGGCGCATCGCTAAATTCAGCAGCGCTGAGACCCAGGGCGGTTTGGATGATCTCAAAGCATTCCTGTACCTGCTGCCGGCCCCGACCATAGACGGTCACGGCCTTATCTCCCAATCCCATTTGCGTTTGCATCATTGCGTAGTGGCGCAAATGCACTGGAATGTCTTGCGGTTCGGGCGCAGGGGTGAGCTTGTGGATGACGTCGAAGCTCTGCATTAAGCGTACGGCATCTTGATAGCTCGCCAGATCACCAGGCCTGCGGCCTCGGATGGCGTCGCTGACATTGGGGCAACCGCCGCCGGGGGTAAAGATCAACTGTCCCGGTGCGACAGGCAGATTGCGTGCGCGATTGGGTGCGTGCAGGGTGAAGGACTGTGGCGCAGAAGCCAGGGCGGCCTCCACCATATCCGAGCCGATCCGCAGCATGTCCCCAGAGACGGCAGCGCCATATTTGGCGAAAATCTCAATCGCTTCGGGCAAAAAGATTTTGATTCCAATATTTTGCAAGACCTCCAAGGCTGCTTGATGGATGGCCTCCACGCGATCTTGCGAGAAAATATTTTGCGGCTTAAAAGGATGGCGCAGGACCGACCAACTGTGCGTCGAATCGGCCGCTTGTCTGGTTTTGCGGCGTCTCATGCCCGTCACGATAACCGCGTTTGGGCCGCGCGCAATAGGCAGCTTGCCCTTGCGCCGCTTACCTATTCGTCCATAAATGGCGCATGGATGAAAGCAATCTTTCAAATCTGATGCCTGGCCAGCTTCTGGCGCGGGGCGTTTGTCGCCATTTGCTGAGCTATGATTTTGTTTCAGTCGAAGAATTGGTGCCAACACCAGGTCGCCGCGTGGATGTAATGGCGTTGGGACCGAAGGGGGAGCTATGGATTATCGAATGCAAATCTTCCCGCGCAGATTTTCAATCCGACCATAAATGGCAAGAGTATTTACAGTGGTGTGACAGGTATTTTTGGGCGGTCGACCAAGAGTTTCCCAGTGAAATATTGCCTGGTGACACGGGGCTCATTATGGCCGATGCCTATGATGCAGCGATCCTGCGCATGGGGCCGGAGCATAGGTTGGCACCCGCTCGGCGCAAAGTCATGATCCAAAAATTCGCCCGCCATGCCGCAAGACGGGCACAGGTCAGTCGCGACCCCGGCGTGGCGCGCTTTAACGGTTCCTCTTGACGGATATGGCGGCTATTTTGCAACCGCTGCGGCTGCCCGGGCCGCGGCCATTATTTCTTCTGCAATATCATGGGCTTCGTCAATTTCAAAGTCCATCGGGATTTCAGCATCGCCGGCAGTGACGAAGATCCGTACCATGCCTTGATCCGTGGGGCCAATTTGCAAATTGGCTTCGATGTCTTTTTCTATGTTGATGCCCATGGGTGTGCCTTTCGCTCTATGTCCTTGGGGTAAGGGGCTTTTGAGATATGATCAAGGGTCTTTCCGGTGGCTTTCACGCAGGTTTAAGCCTCCGCTTGGGTCCGCAGGTGCATTTTCTTGCATTTTGCTTGGCCGATGGCGTTTATTGCACACTCGAGCCCTTGCATTCACGCAGCAGCCCCGCTAAATCGCTCTCAGTGCCGCCTTAGCTCAGTTGGTTAGAGCGCCTGATTGTGGATCAGGAGGTCCCTGGTTCGAGACCAGGAGGTGGTACCATTACTTTCAGTAAGATGGCGTTTACGCAGCTGGGCGTCTTGCATTTCAAACCAGACATAGAGCCAGACAGATGCGCGTTAAACAACGTACATTATCGCTATAGGATTCTTGATTTGCGAGTCTACATCCTCCACGCGCCCGCACGCCTGCGCGTCGATGCAAACATGTTTGTTTTGGCATGCGGTTATGCAGCTGTTTGCCTACTGAGGCCACTCTGGTTCGCTTAAGGCGCTACACAGGCAGGGTGTTGGGTCAGGTTGACTGTGGGGGCTACAAGAGCGCCACTTCTACTCAAGAGACAATTTCAAGCTCAATCGAACCGCTGCTCTTACTGAGTGGCGCCAATTATTGAGCGCATAGATTCAGGCTGTGCTAGCAATCTGATGCGAGTTCTCATTTGTCTGACTGCACCCTATGCAAGCCTCACACGCTTTTGGAGGTAGTAGGCCTGGTAGCTAGAGGTGGGGGTAACACCAAAGGCTAAATCATATTTTTTGCCTGTTTTGCTGCTCAAATAAAGCAATACCTGCAAATACAAAGATCATCGCAGCAAGGTGGTAGGTACTGAAACTTTCGCCCAATAGCATCACAGCAATCATGGCGGAAAAAACAGGCACCAAATTGGCATATAAACCGGCGGCCCCAGAACCTATAAGATCAACGCCACGCATGAAAAATACCTGCGCAATAAACGAAGGGATCAGAGCAATGTAAAGAATAATAAACCACCCCTTTGTTCCAGGCATGGCCGTTCCAAATACTGCATTTTCAATTACCATAAACGGTATAGTCATCACGAAAGCTGCGACTGCAAAATAGCCCAACATAACAAGGCCCGAAACCTTAGGCCGATCTTTCAATCCAATTGTATAACCTGCATAAAAGAAACATGCGATAAGCATCAACAAGTCACCAGTGCTAAAGGCTAAGAGCATCAGGTTTTCAATTGAGCCTTTAGAAACCATCACAACTACACCGATGAACGTCATTAAAAGTCCGAAAGTTTGTAATGTGTTAATGCGAGAACCAAAGATAAAAAATGAACCAAGTAGGATCATACCAGGCATCGTGCTTTGTATAATGCCCAAGTTTACCGCGGTTGTGCTGTGTGCTGCGATGTAGAAAAGCGCATTAAACATACTCAATCCAAAACCACCCATCAGAAAAACCCATTTAAGCCTTTTACGAATGTTGGGCCATTCCTTGATCATCTCTTTACCATGAAGGGAAAAGACAAATATTACGACCAAACCCCAGCGCAAGAAAATTAACATCATTGGCGAAACTTCGCCAACCGCAAGGCGACTAGCGACGGTATTAGTACCCCAACCAAAAGTGGCGAGACAAAGGACTATCGGAGCATTGGCATAAATGCGCGAGAAAAGTTGTAACGCCATATGTGGATCTGTAAAACATTCGAAAATTTGAGCAAGATATTTCATACGATATAATAAATTAATCTTTGCCGTTTTGTTTGGAACTTGAAAGATTTTATCAATTGAAAATTTCAACACATACTTTGAACCAACCCAGACATCCCGGACATCTGGACACCCCTATAGGGGTGTGTCCGTGTCTGTCCGGTCCAGGAATGTCGACGGACATAGTGGACATTTCCGTCATTACTTCCGGCTTTATTGATCAGCTTGGTGCGCGTCATAACTTGCGCCCAACTCGGCTCTTAAAAAGTCCCCGAAATTCAAAGGATCGAATTTTGGCGCACCGGTCCCTGGCAATGGCGCGACAATGGTCGAAATATTGGGATCAAAGAAGAATGGCACCGAATAACGCTCCCGTCCGGAGGTGTTGATAACTCTGTGAGGGGTCGACAATAGCTTCCCATTCGACATGCGGTGCAACATATCACCAACATTTAAGATAAAGGCGTCCTCACGCGGTGGCACATCCACCCATTTACCCGCCGGAGTTTGCACCTGTAAGCCGCCAACGTCATCTTGCGCTAGAAGTGTCAAACACCCAAAGTCTTTGTGAGGGGCTGATCCGTACAAATCCTCAGCTGCCTGAGGAGGTTGCGGTGGATAGTGTAGCAGACGCAGCCAAATCGTTGGCGTGTCAAATGCTTCGAGGATCCCTTGTTCCCTAACGTCAATTGCGTCCAGCGCCAATCTCATCAGCTTATGTGCCAGCTCTGTCATCGCTTCTGCATAGGCTTCACACACATCTTGAAACCCTTTCAGAGCAGGCCATTGGTTTGGACCCGACAAGTAGACGTCTGAACGAGCAAATTCATCTTCTCGCATCATCATAAAAGACTTAGACTGGTTAGGTTTCGTCACGTCTGCGAGATCAGAGTTCACATCAGTAGATGTATTGATAGCGATGTAGCCCCGATGGTTCTTATCTAGTGCGATCGCCTGCTTCTGCGCTTCCGAAAGGGTATGAAACTGCTTCGAAGCCGCGAATATGCTCTTACGAAGCTTTGGGTCCACGCCATGGTTGATGATGTAACCAAAGCCCGTATTTCCGTATGCATTTGCAAAGTCGATGGTCAGCTGGGTTTTGTCGCCACCATTCGTCAACGGCGCAAGGTCCAGCACCGGTATTTCTGTAAACTCAGCCATAGCAATCTATCCTACCCACCTAAGCCCAATACTGTCGTCTTGAAACTACAAAGACAATCCTCTCAGCGCCCATATTAGCTTCGTACAAGCGTAATAGTCTTTGTTTTGCCACTGCGATGATGCTGACGTTAAACACGCTGTAAGAGCCTCTGTGTGGGCCTCCGATGGGACCCTCCAGGAAGCTAGGACAGGTATCGGTATGGGTTGGTTTGGGCTACGGCCTACAAGACAAAAAATAAGTTTGCGGGCGGGTTAGTTCTTTGGCAGTTTGGAAAGTGAGGAGACCCATTGGAATGGTGAAAAGTAGAATTGAAGAAACTGAAGAAGAGTTTGATGCTCGGATGGCAGCGATAAGTTCTGAAGCTAAGAACGCTAATAAACCGCAAGCTAAGCCAATAGAAAGCTCAAAAGAAGTTTTTGGGGCGCTGTTTTCAGCATCGCCTAAAGAGGACTAACAGCTCCATGAAACACCTCATCAAGCCAACACGGGCGATCCACTTTATGGTTCTGGCGTTCCTTATGATGATTGGGTCTCAGACTAGTGCTGCTACCAACGCTGAAACTATCCAGTACATATTCGATAAGCATGAGGCTGAATGTATTGCCTAACAATACGAAGTCCTGAATGCCAAAGAAGGTGAAACACCTGAGGTCACTGTCGATTTGAAACTGGATGATGATAACATCTACGAGATAACCATAGGCAGTGATGGTAAGACTGCCACTGTTATTCATGCTGAGTTTAGCTGCACTGGCATTGGATATTACTGGTGTGGGAACAGTAGTTGCGCATCTTACGTGATTGTCGATGGTGTGAGCTTCACTGCACGTGGAAAGCCTGTGTCAGTTGAGGTGAGCATCCGATTAACCCTCTATTTTGTTGCTAATTTTTACAAGCTTTCATGAAAAAATAGTAAGTTAACAATGCAAAAAAGAAAAGCGATGCAGCAAATGCGAGCGCAAACTTAGACGTACCCACATAGTCATAAAGCCAGCCAGCTATTATTGGCGATACTGCAGCAAAGAAGAAATATATAGTTTGAAGAATACCCATTCCAAAGGCTCTACGATTTGCGGACATTGCCTGACCAGCAAGTGCTATAATTATTCCACCACCAGACATGCCAAATGCTCCAAATAGGAAACTAAATGTTAACCAAAAGCTGCCCAAAGGTAGAAGTAACAGCGATACAATTCCAATAAAACTGCTCACAAATACGATGACTTCGTGCAATGAAAATTTGTCCGCCAAAAAGCCACCTAATGGGATTGATAACATGATTAGAAAGCTGCAAAAACTGAGTGCCGCAGCAGCGGTCAGGGTCGACACGCCAATCTCTATAAGCGCCAAAAAAGCAAAACTGAGAAATACTAAATAGCCAGCGTTATAAAAAGCCCAGGATAATGCAGCCAAAATAGTCTTACGCCACTCCTCTTTTGAAAGTTTACTTTCCTGCTTAATTGGCTTGGAGTGAGGTTGGATGAGTTCTGGCGGTTTGTAGAGAGCGTAAAAAATAACGGCACTTCCAAGACAAAAAATATTCGCAGTGGATACTGCACCTCTCCAGCCAACCTCTAAGGAAACTAATGGATGGATAGCCTGACTTAAAGCAATGCCACCAGGCCAGCTTATTATCAAAATGCCCATAGCTGTTGCTAATTCACGCCCTTCAAACCAGTCTATCGTAACTTTACTGAAATACATCGTGGTCAATACGAAACCGACGCCACAAACAATTCTGCCAAGCGCCATTATGCTGAAATTATTGGAAGCTACCACTATCAAACCACCTCCAAATAGGCACATTAGACCAAATGAAATGATTGACTTGTCTCTGAAGTAGCTTCCCAAATAACCACCAGGAAATGCCAAAAATAACCCAGGAAGCATAAATAGCCCAATCAACGAACCAAGCTGAAAGTTTGAAAGTCCTACGCCGCTCACTAAATCATGACCGACTGATCCTAAGCTTTGAAATTGGAAGCCCATAGATAATCTTGTCAGGAAAAGTAAGACAAGCATCGACCAAGGTTTATTAAGAACTTCACTCATATGAGACGGAACTTAATAGTGCCAATTAAAGCTGTCATTAACTCTTGGAGGATAGTGCGCATACTCAACTCCAATTTTTTGTTGATATGATTATTGTGAGGCAACTTGTAGTGAAAATCTATATCAAATGAGGGAGTGTTTTGGTCCCATAAACACCACAGCCCATGAGGTACGTCAGAGAGCCAGATGCCATAACTGCGGTGTGAAGAGGTGGGTATCAATTTCAAGCCAAACCGTGCTTATGCTACTCGCTGAGTAGCGTCAATTATTGAGCGCATAGATTCAGGCTACGCCAGTAATCCGATGCGAGTTCTCATTTGTCTGACAGCACCGGATTTGGGCCTCTCGCAAGCTGTAGAAAATTTCACCGTTCAGCAATTCGTCTCGGAACCTGGCGTTGAAGCTTTCGCAGTATCCGTTTTTCCAAGGTGAACCTGGTTCAATGTAGGCCGTGGGGCACGCCACCTTCGCTTAACGTGCTTCTGTGACGTTATCGATCAAAAGCCAATAAATGTGGTCAAACCACAAATCTTGGCATAAATCCATTTTCGTGGTGGTCAATTTGCATCCAGCCAGGATTGGGAAAATGAGCGGGTATTAAAAAGCTATTTCCATTAGCAACTTCATTCAAAATTTTAAGACGGCTTTCACGCGCTTGAACTGGATCGCTGCAAAATGCACTAGATATCTCTGGAAATGCTAACTGTAATGGTGAATGTACAATATCTCCCGCGAATACAGCACCTGGTCCATGCTTCGCCTTCAAACACATATGGCCTGGTGAGTGTCCCGGCGTCATCTCCAGGTGGAGGCCGGGTCCCAAATCCCAATCGCTTTCGACTAATTCCATCTTATCCGCTTCCATAATTGGTAGAACACTATCTCCAAAGGCGCCATGTTTATCATCGCCTAATTCGGCAGCTTCACTCCAATATGCATATTCATCTTTGGAACAAATATACCGAGCATTCTGGAATGTAGGCACCCATCTTCCATTAAGAAGTTTTGTATTCCACCCAACATGATCGGCATGTAAGTGCGTGCACATTACGATGTCGATATCATCAGGTTCCAGTCCCTCCGCCGCAAGCGCACTCAGCCAATTTGCACCATCGCGGTGATGCCAATCCTGCCAACTAGGGCGATCTTTATGCGCACCTACGCATGTATCGATGAGAATGGCCTTACCATTCAGCCTCAACAACCAAGACCTAATTTTTAGATGCAGTAACCCTGACGACAACATTTCAGGACCTATCCAGGTCATATTTTTTATTTCGTCAGGATTAGCCTCTGGAAAAATAGTACTCAACGGCACATCGAACCTTTCGATGTCAGTCAAAGCTGTAATTTGTAATTCACCGAGTTCAAGTTTACTCATTTTGGTCCACCACAAGCTGCTTAATATATGTTGTTTTGTTTATTTTTTCTCCAATCACAGTGCACGCTCCTGAAGTGAAAAACAAAATAAATATCGAAACAATGAGTTGCATCCCGAGGCTCCAGACAATCTGTATGCGCAGGGCCGCACTGATCAGGCGGCGCATTCCGAGGCGCGTGACGATCATGGAGTTGAGAAAACTGGCCGAGGCGGACAGGCCAGCCACCAAGGCAAACCATCGGGGAAAACTGTCGGCGCGGTTGTAGAATTGATCGAAGATCTGTTGCACCATTAGGATGCTCAAAAACAGCATCGCATAGGCAAACACCATGGTCAGCATCGACATGCGCACCATGCCGAGGGAAAATATCTCGGCCAAGGCGGTTTGAAACGCCTCTCTTCGGAAGGGGATGCGCTGCTCTGGCGCTAAGGGTTCTTGAATGCGCAATCCGGTCCAAGTGGTGCTGAGAGCTGAAAATATAACGAAAATCACAAAGATTGATTGCCAAGCAAAAATTGAGATCAATCCTGCCCCAAGCAAGGGGGCAAGAGCGGGAACAATGGAGAAAATAATCATAACAAATGAAGAAATCCGTGCCATTTGGCGCCCAGAATATAGATCGCGGATCAAAGCTTGGGAGACAACGCGCGGGGCGGCGGCACCGAAGCCTTGACAGAGGCGCGCAATAATCATGGTCTCAAGATTGCTGGCGAAAATACAGATGATGGAGGCTAAAATATAAAGCCCTGCGCCCCAATAAATCACGGTTTTACGGCCAAAGCTGTCCGACAGTGGGCCGGCGATTAATGTACCTGCAGACATGCCAATAATGAAGGTCGACAAGATCAACTGTACGTTATTGGGGCGCTCAGGTGTCAGTTGCGCAGCGATATTGGGCAGCGCTGGCAACATCGCATCGATCGAGATGGCAACGGTCGCGACCAGCATGGCCATCAGGGCGATAAATTCGGGCGTTGAGATCCGCATGCCTATCCAGACTTAAATGTGTTTCTACGGTAGTCGTGGGAATTGACTGAAAAGTAAACACCGGCCGCGCTGCGCTAAACGGCGACACTCAAACAGGTCAAAACCAAAGCCGTCAGCAGCGCGCGCAATTTCAGCCACCAATCTGGCGTCAATCGGTGACGGAAGAACACGATATCAAGGCCGAAGAGCGCCAAGAATCCGGCGCTAAGCGCCGCAAGCTGCTCGGGCGCGTTGCTGGCCAGCACGAAAGCCGCCCAGAGCGCTGGAAGGACCGATAGGCCGAAAAATAGTGGGGCTTTTTGCTTTGGTGCTTTACACGCGAACCCCCAAAGCACCCCGGACATAAACGATAAGATCACCGCGCCATAGGTCAGCTGTAGATCGCGCCCCAAAAAACCGGGGCCGAGCCAATCCGCGATCGGTAGGGAAATATCCGTCTTCCAAGCGCTTATAGCCCCCCAAAGAAACGGCAGAACGCCGGCAAGGCCGAGCCACAAGGGGGCGGTTGGGATTTGGGTTCGAATGGCGCGGCTGTTAAGAAAATTCATGGGGTGCGGTCTTGTATTGCGAGATCTTTAAAAAATTGTTCGGCATCGGATCGGATGGCCTGTTGTTTGTCTGCATCCATGCGATCGTAAACCCGGTACATCATGCCAACCCGTGGATTTGCGCGCAGCTTGGCGCGGTTACGATCAAGAAAATTCCAATAAAGATAATTAAATGGGCAGGCCTTTGGACCGTTTTTGGCCGTAACGCTATAGCTGCAGCCTTTGCAATAGTTGGACATCTTGTTGATGTAGCCACCGCCCGAGGCATAGGGTTTGCTGGCCAATTGGCCACCATCGGCAAAGAGCGCCATGCCCGACACATTCGGCAGTTCGACCCATTCAAAAGCATCGGCATAAACGCTTAAAAACCAGTCATTGACCTGTGCAGGCAAGATACCGGCCAAGAGCGCAAAATTGCCCAGAACCATCAGCCGTTGGATGTGATGCGCATAGGCATGATCAATCGTCTCTTGCACCGATTGGCGCAGACAGTTCATTTTCGTGTCAGCGGTCCAGTAAAAGTCAGGTAAATCGCGCTGGGCATCAAAAAAGTTGAGCGTTTCATAGCCGGGCATATTTTGCCAATAAAGCCCACGCACAAATTCGCGCCACCCTAATATTTGCCGAATAAAGCCTTCCACAGCGTTCAGAGGGGCTTGGTTGCGATGATAGGCTTGCTCGGCTGCGGCAATGCACTCAAGCGGCAGCAGCAAACCGGTATTGAGATAAAGCCCGATATGGGCATGGAACATCCAGGCTTGATCTTGCAGCATGGCGTCTTGGTAATCACCAAAGTAGGTCAATCGTTCCTCAACAAATTGCTGCAATGCCGCGCGTGCGTCTTCAGTGGTCACTGCGAAATGGAAGGGGGTGGCAGCGCCCATGTGGTCGGGGAAAAGCCGTTCGACCATTGCGCAAACTTCTTGGGTGATGTCATCGGGCGCACTGCGAAACGTGTCGGGAATGGCGATGGTTGAATTGGGTGCTTTGCGGTTGTCGCTGTCAAAATTCCACTGCCCCCCAATCGGCTGATCACCCTCTATTAAGATCGTGTATCGTTTGCGCATCTCGCGATAGAAATATTCCATCCGCAAGGATTTCCGCCCCGCGCTCCAACTTTCAAAATCGCTATGGCTGGCGAGAAACCGCGTATCAGGGCGAATATCGACCGGTAGTTTGAGCAGATCAGGCCAAAGCTTGATCTCCTCCAAAACGCGATATTCGCTGGGCTCTGTAACGACGATTTCGTCAAAATCGGCCGTTTTTGCCGCATGGGTCACCGCATCGGAAAAACACGATAACGGCGCGGCATCATCGAGCCTGTTGTAGATCACCCGGTAATTGGCGTCCTGCAGCTCTTTTGCGAAATGTCGCATTGCGGAGAAAATGAAGACCAGCTTTTTTTTGTGGTGTTTGACATAAAGGGCCTCTTGCTGGACTTCACAGATCAAGATGGTGTCACGGTCTTTATCGGCATCGCGCAAACTCGAGATTTTTGGGCTTAATTGATCTCCCAAGATGATCCGCAATACTGCCACTTTGTCCTCAATTCTGTTTTGCCTGGCTGGGTGCCCTCTGTCAGAACGACGACCTAGGTTGATTTGACCGCTCTGCAACGCCGCGCTGCGGTTTTTCGTCTATTGATCGGCTCAGAGCGCATTGCATTATGAACTTGCTGCCATAGCTCAAAGACATCACAGGAGCTAGCGATGACAGAACAGATGACAGCAACCCGTGCGGAGGCGCAAGCGAGGCTTGAACGGTTTGCCCCAAACATGGGCCGCGATTATGCTCAAGGGCGCAATTTTGATCGCGGAGCGGGGGCGCATCGGGATGTATCGATGCTGTCTCCCTACATCCGGCGCCGGCTCTTGACCGAGCAAGAGGTTATTGCTACGGCGATAAAATCGCAGGGGGCTGAAGCTTCTGCCAAATTCATTGATGAGGTGATTTGGCGAAGTTATTTCAAGGGGTGGTTGGAACAACGGCCAGAGGTGTGGGACAGCTATGCGGCGGGGCTGCGGCAAGATTTGGCCAAGATGCAGGGTGATGCAGGGCTGCGCCATGCGATTCATTCCGCCGAGACGGGGCAGACGGGTTTGAGCTATTTCGACAGCTGGGCGTTGGAGTTGATTGAGACTGGATATCTGCACAACCACGCACGCATGTGGTTTGCCTCCATTTGGATCTTCTCGCTCAAATTGCCATGGCGTGTTGGAGCGGATTTTTTCTTGCGTCATTTGTTGGACGGGGATCCCGCCTCCAATACGTTGAGCTGGCGTTGGGTCGCGGGTTTGCACACGCGCGGTAAACCCTATGTGGCGCAGGAGGACAATATTGCGCGTTTCACCAACGAACGTTTTGTGCCGCGCGCTCAGGAGTTGACGCAGAATGCCGCCGGGCTGGAGGCGCTTGAGCCCGATGGCTTGCCCGCATGCAAGGCACCGCGAAGTCCGCTGGCGCCGCAGAGTCGCCTGCCAACTGCGCTTTTGCTGACGGAGGAAGATTGCCGGATCGAAGATTTTCCTATCGAAGACTTGATCTGCACCACTGCCGCTACTTTAGCGGCGAGCCCCCTGCGTTCGCCGCGTGAAGTCGCACGGCTTGTGGTGCAATTTGAAGCCGGTGCCCTGGCCGATGTTGCGCAAAGATCGGGTGTTGCGGTGTCATCGATGGCGCTGGGCGCACCATCAGACCTTGCGCAATGGGCGCTGCAATCGGGCGCAGAACAAATTGTTACGCCCTATGTGCCTGTTGGTCCGCTGCGTGAATGGCTTTTGCGCGCCAAACCAGAGCTTGATGCGGCCGGCATTTCTTTGGCTGAATGGCGCCGCGATTGGGACGCGATGATCTGGCCCTATGCGACCGCAGGATTTTTTAAAGTCAAAAAACAAATTCCGAAATTCTTGCGCGAAATTGCCCTGTGAGCGAGTTGCCCCTTTCGTTGTCACTCTGGCAGATCGCCTGCGCAGGAAGCGGTCAGCCCAGTCGCTATCTGCAAGTGTCGATGAGCAGTAACAGCTGCGGTTTGGGAAAGTCCTGCCTTGCATATTGAAACGAATGCAATAAGCTCATCGTTAAGACCTTGACGTTCCCGCGCTTACTTCATTGTTTTATCATGAAAAGCGTTGCCCTTGACGGTTGCGGCCTGCTTTTAGTGTAAAGCCGAACGCTTGTGTTAGGTTGCTGCGATTTTGAGTGGCAGATGGGCCCAAGGCTTTTGGAAGATAAAAACGCTACAAAAAAAGACTACGAATTGGGAGAAAATGAATGAAAATTGCAATGACTGTGAACGGCAAATCGGTGTCTCGAGATGTCGAAGGCAATACGCTGCTGGTCGAATATATCCGGGATCATTTGCGACTGACTGGCACGCATGTTGGCTGTGATACCAGCCAATGTGGCGCTTGTGTTGTGCATGTGGATGGCAAAGCGATGAAATCTTGTACCATGCTTGCGGCCAGCGCCGAAGGTGCGGCGGTCACGACAGTGGAAGGTCTGGCAAAATCGAAAGATGATCTGCATCCGATGCAAGTGGCCTTCAAAGAAAACCATGGTCTGCAATGCGGGTTTTGCACCCCGGGCATGATTATGACCGCAACCGATATGGTGGCACGCTATCAGGCAGAGGGCAAAATATTGACTGAGGACAATATCCGTCATGAGCTTGAAGGTAATATTTGCCGCTGCACGGGCTACCATAACATTGTGAAATCCATCGCGGACGGTGCGTCCAAGATGACGTCAGCATAGGGAGACGGAATATGTCAGAAGGAATTGGCGCACGCGTTTTGCGTAAGGAAGACAAAAGATTCATCACCGGCAAAGGCCGTTATACCGACGATATTATCGAGTCCAACCAGGCCTATGCCGCCTTTGTCCGTAGCCCGCATGCGCATGCGCGGATTGTGTCGCTGGATGCCTCCGCAGCTCTGGCTATGGAAGGGGTTGAAACCGTTTTGACGGGCCCGGAATTGGTCGCCGATGGCATTGGCAACATTATCTGCGGCTGGGGTATCACCTCCAAAGATGGCACCCCAATGAATATGGGCGCTTGGTCCGCTTTGGCCACCGAAAAAGCGCGCTACGTGGGAGACGCCGTTGCGATTGTTGTGGCGGATACCAAATCTCAGGCAAAATTGGCCGCTGAAGCGGTGGTTGTGAACTATGAGGAGCTGCCCGTTGTGGTGGGTGCTGTTGAAGCTCTGGCCCCCGGCGCACCGCAAATACATGACAATGCTCCTGGTAATTTGATCTTTGATTGGGAAATTGGCGATTTGGCGCCAACTGACGCGGCTCTGGCTTCTGCGGCGCATGTGACGGAGATGGCGATCACCAACAATCGCTTGGCGCCCAATCCAATGGAGCCGCGGTCCGCTATTGCCACCTTTAACGAGGCGGAGGATCATTACACGCTCTATACCACCAGTCAAAACCCGCATGTGGCCCGTTTGGTGCTCTCGGCGTTCTATAATGTTGCGCCTGAGCATAAATTGCGGGTGATTGCACCGGACGTTGGCGGCGGTTTTGGATCCAAGATCTACATTTATCCTGAAGAAATTGTCTGCCTTTGGGCCTCGATGAAATCGGGCCGTTCGGTAAAATGGACATCAGATCGCACGGAGGCTTTCCTAACCGATGCGCACGGCCGCGATCACGTTTCAACCGCTAAAATCGGTTTCGACAACGACGGCAAGATTGTGGGGTTGAAGGTCAACACCAAGGCTAATTTTGGCGCTTATATGTCTCTGTTTAGCTCGGCCGTGCCGACGTATCTCTACGCGACCTTGCTGTCGGGCCAGTATGATATTGCGAATATCTATTGCGATGTTCAGGCGGTTTACACCAATACGGTGCCGGTGGATGCCTACCGCGGTGCAGGGCGTCCAGAGGCCTGTTATGTGGTCGAACGTCTGATGGAAACGGCGGCGCGTGAAATGGGCATGGACCCTGCGGAGCTTCGGGCAAAGAACTTTGTGCGCAGCTTCCCGCATCAGACGCCTGTGATCATGGCGTATGACAGCGGCGATTTTGACGCCAATCTGAAGCAGGCCCAAGCCGCGGCGGATGTGGCGGGTTTTGCCGGCCGAAAAGCTGAAGCGGCCAGCCGTGGTAAGCTGCGAGGAATGGGCTATTCCAACTATATTGAAGCCTGCGGCATCGCGCCTTCGGCAGCGGTCGGAAGTCTCGGAGCGGGGGTTGGTCTTTGGGAAAGTGCTGAGGTTCGGGTCAATCCCGTGGGCACTATTGAGATCCTCACCGGCTCGCACAGCCATGGGCAGGGGCATGAAACCACATTCGCGCAGATTGTGGCAGAACGCTTTGATTTGCCGACGGAAAATATCCAAATTGTCCATGGTGACACAGATAAGGTGCAATTTGGCATGGGAACCTATGGCTCCCGTTCCGGCGCTGTTGGCATGTCCGCCATTGTCAAAGCGATGGATAAAGTCGAAGCCAAGGTCAAGAAAATCGCAGCCCATGTGCTTGAGGCAGGTGAGGATGATATTGTGATTGAAGGTGGAGCCGTCAAAGTGGCTGGCACCGACAAACAGATGCTGTGGCATGAGGTTGGTCTTGCCGCCTACACGGCCCACAATATTCCGGAAGGTATGGAGCCGGGTTTGAAGGAAAGCGCTTTTTATGACCCGACAAACTTCACATTCCCAGCGGGTTGTTACATCTGTGAGGTCGAAGTGGATCCAGAAACCGGGGTGACGGAGGTAGTGCAATTTGTGGCCTCCGATGACTTTGGCACCATCATCAACCCTATGATTGTTGAAGGCCAAGTGCATGGCGGAATAGCGCAGGGCATCGGCCAGGCGATGCTTGAAAATGTGGTCTATGACGCGGCCGGTCAACAGTTGTCGGCCAGCTATATGGACTATGCCATGCCGCGCGCCGATGATTTGCCAAATTATTCGGTGCATCACGCCTCGACCACCTGTCCTGGAAACCCGCTTGGGATGAAGGGCTGTGGGGAGGCCGGTGCCATTGGCTCGCCGCCAGCGGTGATCAACGCCATCACGGATGCCATTGGCAATAACAATCTTTCAATGCCAGCCACCCCCGCTGCGGTTTGGGCCGCGTTGCAGGATGTGAGCCAGAAACTAGCAGCTGAATAAGGAGTTCGGACGATATGTATGAGACCAATTTTCATAAAGCGGCCACAGCCCAGGAGGCTGCCGCTCTGTTGAACAGATCTGAGGATGGGAAGATCTTAGCTGGGGGGCAGACTCTGATTCCCACCATGAAGCAAAGATTGGCGGATCCCACGGATGTCATCGATGTCAGCGCTGCGGCGGATTTGCGCGGGATTACAATCGCTGGTGATCAGGTCACCATTGGGGCGATGACAACCCATGCGGAGGTGGCGGGACACGCCGCGCTGGCAGCGCTGTGCCCTTCGATTTGTAAACTCGCCGCCAATATTGGTGATCCCGCCGTTCGTCATCGCGGAACAATTGGTGGCTCTTTGGCCAACAATGATCCAGCGGCCGATTACCCGGCAGCGGCTTTGGCCTTGAACGCGCGGATCCACACAACATCGCGTGAAATTGCGGCGGATGATTTTTTCGAAGGTATGTTCACCACGGCCTTAGAAGATGATGAAATCATCACAGCAGTGAGTTTCACCGCGCCTGCGAAGGGTGGCTATGGCAAGTTTCCGAATCCGGCGTCGCGCTACGCAATGGCGGGGGTGTTTGTTGCCAAATTGGCCGATGGCAGCGCCCGGGTTGCTGTGACGGGCGCGGGTGAAGATGGGGTCCATCGCCATGACGGGCTGGAAGCGGCTCTGAGTGCGGATTGGGCGGCTTCGGCGGTCGATGGGGTCGAAATCTCGTTGGATGGGCTGTTGTCTGATCTTCACGGCAATGCGGCGTATCGCGCTAATTTGGTTAAGGTCATGGCCAAACGCGCTTTGGGCTAGATCTTTCACAAACCCAAGACACCAACCCCAGTTGGGGTTGGTGTTGCTAATTTATGGGGCCGATATCGTGCAAAACTTGCCGCAATCCATCGATGCAACCACATCTCTGCTCGCTTCTGAAGGCTATGTGGCGGATCGGGCTTTGTCGACGTTGACCTTCCTGTCTCTTTCGCTCAACCGACCCATTTTTTTGGAGGGAGAGGCCGGCGTTGGAAAAACAGAACTGGCCAAGGTGATTGCCAAAGGTCTTGGGCGGGATTTGATCCGCTTGCAATGTTATGAAGGGTTGGACGCCAGCAGCTCGGTTTATGAATGGAATTTCGCGGGCCAAATGTTAGCGATGCGCAATGGCGCCGAGCAAGGCGACATATATTCAGAAAAATTTTTGATCAAACGCGCCTTGTTGCAGGCGGTTGAACCGCACCCCTCCGGGCCGCCAGTTTTGTTGATTGATGAGATTGACCGGACCGACGCGCCTTTTGAGGCGTTTCTTCTTGAGGCTTTGTCAGATTTTCAAGTCACCGTGCCAGAGCTGGGCGTGATCAAAGCTCTCGAGCCGCCGATTGTAATTTTGACCTCTAACCGTACCCGCGAGGTGCATGACGCGTTGAAGCGCCGTTGTCTGTATCATTGGGTCGATTACCCCGGGTTTGAGCGCGAGATGGAAATATTGCGTGCGCGGCTTCCAGAGGTGAACGTTCAATTAAGCCGTGAGGTGGTGGCTTTCATCCAAAGGCTTCGAGAGGAAGAGCTGTTCAAGCGGCCAGGATTGGCGGAGACCTTGGATTGGGCTAAATGCCTTGTGGCACTGGATGTTGTTGCGCTGTCGCCCGATGTGATCACAGACACTATTGGCGCGGTGCTGAAATATCAAGATGATATTGCTAAAATCACTGGCGGCCCTGCGACGCGTATTCTGGAGCAGATTAGGCAAGATATGCAGGCGCTGTAATGGCAGACGCTACAGGAAGGCTTCCGGATAACATTGTCTATTTTGGTCGTGCCTTGCGACGGGCCGGGGTTCCTGTGGGAACGGCACAAATACTTGAAGCATTGCGTGCGGTGCAATTGGTTGGTTTCACCAAGCGGCAGGATTTCCACACTACCCTACGGGCGATGATTGTCACCCGACCCGAGCATCTGTTGATATTCGATCAAGTCTTCGCAATGTTCTGGCGTGATCCTGATTTTTTGGAAAATATGATCACCAACCTTTTGCCTGTAATAACGGCGCCACCGGTTGAGAGTCCGATGAAGCCGGCGCAGAATAGGGCTGCTGAAGCCATGGCGGCTGGTGCAGGCAAACCGCGTGATGCGCCCCCCGCAGAGTTATTGGAAATGGATGCGCAGTTTTCTCATTCAGATGTGGAAAAACTGATGCAAAAGGATTTTGAGGCGATGAATGCCGCGGAAATTCGCCAAGCCGAACAGGCCATTCGAAGCCTGCGGTTGGATTTGCCACGAGTGGTGGGCCGGCGTTATGAGCCGGCGGCTCAGGCTTTGCGGATTGATCGGCGAAAGGCCATGCAACAAGCCCGGCGCAGCGGCGGCGAAATCCTGACTTTGGCCAAGCGGCGGGCAAAGCCCCGACAGCTTAATCTGGTGGTGCTCTGTGATATTTCTGGTTCTATGACCCGCTACAGCCGGATGATGATGCATTTTGTCCATTCCTGCGCGCAGGCACGCGGATCGGACTGGGCCGCGGTGCATGCGTTCACCTTCGGCACGCAGCTGCACAATATTTCGCCGCAACTGAGCATCAAAGACCCTGATGCTGCGCTGACTGCGATCGGACAACATGTGCAAGATTGGGAGGGCGGCACGCGCATTTCTGCAAGCCTTGGGGTGTTCAATCGCGACTGGGCCCGGCGGGTTTTGTCTACACCTGCGGTTGTTTTGCTTATCAGTGATGGGCTCGAGCGGTCGGGACTTGCGGAGTTGGAAGGAGAAATGTCCCGATTGGCGCTGCAAGCTCGGGAGTTGATTTGGCTCAATCCCTTGCTGCGTTGGGATCAATTTTCGCCGCAGGCTGCGGGCATTAAAGCGATGTTGCCGCATGTGTCCTCATTGGTGGCATGTCACAACCTTGGCAGCTTGCGGGATCTGTCAGAACATTTGAACGGCCGGCGCGGTGTCGATCACAAGGCGCGATTGCTCCGTTTGCTCTGATGAAGGCCAGCCGCTCCCATGCGACGCAGGGATGTGCATCGCCCAGCAGTGATTGATGCGACACCAACAGTTCGTTATCACTGTGACAAGTTCAATCTATGAGGGGCGTGATGTCTGATTTGCTCAAAAAACCTTTTGGCACCCATGGAAAAGTGCATGAAATCACGCCGCACTCTGCGGGTTGGCGTTATGTGGGCTTTTCACTTTATCATTTGCGTGCTGGCGAACGCGCTGCGGAGCTGACCGGCGATCGCGAACTTATTTTGGTCATGGTAGAAGGCAAGGCGAAGATCTCAGGCGGGGGGCAAAACTGGGGGGTTTTGGGCGCGCGAATGTCCGTATTCGAAAAGACGCCGCCGCATTGTCTTTATCTGCCCAATGATACCGACTGGGTGGCAGTTGCCGAGACCGATTGTGTTATTGCTCTGTGCACAGCGCCAGGCAAAGGCGGCCATGCGGCCCGCCGGATCGGGCCAGAGGGCATCACGCTGACCGAGCGGGGCAAGGGTGTGAATACCCGCTACATCAATAATATAGCGATGGAAAACGAAGATTACTGCGATAGTTTGCTGGTGACGGAGGTGTTCACACCGCCGGGACATTGGTCCTCTTATCCCAGCCATCGCCATGATGAAGATGATTATCCGCGGATCACCTATCTTGAAGAGACCTATTACCATCGGCTCAACCCTGCTTCAGGCTTTGGGGTTCAGCGGGTCTATACGGATGATGGTCAATTGGATGAGACAATGGCGGTCAAGGATGGGGATGTGGTCTGCGTGCCGCGCGGCCATCACCCTTGCGGTGCGCCACATGGCTTTGAAATGTATTATCTCAACGTCATGGCTGGGCCGCTGCGCAAGTGGCGATTTGTGGCGGCGCCAGAGGTGGAATGGATCATGGAACGGGACGCTTGAGGGCTCGATTTAACGGGCGTTATAGCAAGGCAAATACCACCGGAGCAAAGAACACGCCGAGGCCCGCCAACATGCCCCAAATGACCTTGCGGGTCAGATAGGCTGTGCCAACGGCGGCGCACGCTGCGGCGAGGTGCAACAAAGTGACCCCATCGGCGGCATCGGTGGGCCAAAGTACAAGAGGCGCCACCATGCCCGGAAGGACAGCGACCGGGGTGAAGCGAAGCATCCGCTCGATCACAGGCACCATGCGCTTTGAACCGATCAAGCCCAAAAATGAGAAGCGTATCGCAAATGTACCGATCGCCATGAGCGCAATAATCAGCCAAATTTCAACTTGTGAGTAATTCATGCTTTGCGCTCCAGCAGTGTTTCCACCAAGACCCCTGTGATCATGGCGCAGAGGGCCGCAATCAACAGCCCGCTGCCCGACGGCAGGCCCGCAAGAGCCAGAGCGAGAAGAATTGACACCACAGCAGCGGCGATATGGGCTGGCGATTTCAGCATGGGCGCTACAGTCGATAAAAACGCCAAGGGTAAGACGAAGGACACCTCCCAATTGGCCGGAATCCAAACGCCGATCTCTGCGCCAATATAGGTGAAGAGGCACCACAGCGGGGCAATTGTGAGCGAGACCCCTAAGAAATACGCAACCCGTGATGGCAGCGGCATGTCTGGCTGGTCTTCGTATTTTGCAACAGCGAGCACATAGCTGTGATCAAAGTTTAAATACCCAATGAAGGCCCGCTGCAAAAGTGGCGCGGCGCCCAAATGCGGCGCCAAAGCGGCAGAATACATAGCCATCCTAAGATTGACCGCCAGGGCGGCTGCGAGAATAAAACCAATGGCAGCATTGTCGAGCATCAATTGCAGCGCCGCAAATTGCGAGGCACCAGCGATGACGAGAATGGAAAAACTCAAGGTTTGGGCCAGGCTCAATCCGGCCTCAATCGCCACAACTCCAAATAATGTAGCGAAAGGCACGACCATGACAATAAAGGGCAATACATCCACAACCCCAGTCCCAAAAGCGGATCGTTCTGTAGAGCGCATGATGAGGTCAGCCTTTTTGCACGATTGTTGACAGATGGCGCGCGGCCCAGGGGCAGATTTGCCCTAGGCGGGGGGGGGCGTATCGCGAATTAACTTCCAATTGACCGCATCCAACAGGGCCTCAAAGCTGGCGTCAACGATATTGGCGGAAACGCCGACGGTGGCCCAGCTGCGCCCTTTGCTGTCTTCGCAGTCGATCACCACGCGCGTCACCGCCTCTGTGCCGCCTTGGGTTATGCGCACTTTGTAATCAGTTAAATTCATGTCATCGATCATCGCCTGATAAGGGCCAAGGTCTTTGGCCAGAGCCTTAGACAGCGCATTCACAGGGCCCCGGTCGTTGCCCAGCTCATCCATCGATTCGCTGACGGACATTTTCTTTTCGCCGTCAATCCGCACCACAACCAATGCCTCTGATAATGAGACCATGCGATTGTATTTATTTTTGCGCCGCTCTACCGAGACTTTGTAGCGTTTGACTTCAAAAAAAACTGGACATAGCCCCAATTCCCGCCGCGCTAATAGCTCAAAACTGGCTTGTGCGGTGTCGAAGGAATATCCTTGTGCTTCGCGCTCTTTGACCAATTCCAAAATACGCCCCAATGCGGGGTCGTCTTTTTTGACGATCAAATTCGCCTCCTTGAGGCGTTTGCGTAGGTTCGATTGTCCGGCTTGGTTCGACATGGGGATGTCGCGTTGATTGCCGACCAAGGCCGGGTCGATATGCTCATAGGTGACAGGGTTCTTGAGAATGGCGCTGGCATGTAGGCCGGCTTTATGGACAAATGCGCTGGCTCCGACGAAAGGGGCCTGGGGCGCTGGTATCCGGTTGAGAATATCGTCGAGCACCCGTGAGGCGCGTTTTATGTCCCGCAAAGCCGCATCGGTGACGCCGATCTCATATTTCGAACGATAGGGCTCTTTGAGCTTGAGGATTGGCAGAAGTGAGGTGAGGTTGGCATTGCCGCATCGCTCGCCCAACCCGTTCAGCGTGCCTTGAATTTGCCGTGCCCCTGCGTCGATGGCAGCCAGGGTATTGGCGACAGCATTTTCTGTATCGTTATGGGTGTGAATGCCCAAATGATCACCCGGCAGTCCGGCGGTGATGACCTCTTGCACGATCTGTCCAACCTCGGTCGGCAAGGCACCCCCATTGGTGTCGCATAGGATGATCCAACGTGCGCCTGCTGCAAAGGCGGCCTGAATGCAGGCGCGTGCATAATCGGGATTGGCCTTATAGCCATCAAAGAAATGTTCCGCATCAAACAGAGCTTCCCGGCCCTGGCTAACGAGATGCTCGATTGAGCGCCTGATGTTCTCGATATTTTCGTCCAAGGTGATGCCAAGTGCGGTTTCGACATGAAAATCATGGGTTTTACCAACGAGGCATACCGCGGATGTATTGGCATTGACCACAGCGTTAAGGGCTGTGTCATTTTCGGCCGAATGCCCGGCGCGTTTGGTCATGCCAAAGGCTGTGAAGGTGGCGCGGAGCTCGGGCTGACTGTCGAACCAGGCGCTGTCGACCGGATTGGCACCGGGCCACCCGCCTTCTATATAATCGACGCCAAGCGTGTCTAAGGTCGCCGCAATTTGCTGTTTTTCCGCGAGTGAAAATTGCACCCCCTGCGTCTGCTGCCCGTCCCTAAGGGTGGTGTCATAGACATATAGGCGTTCTTTGGTCATGAGGGGCTCCACTTTGAGCGCATAAAACCAGCGCAAGGCAAAAGGTCAACCCCGCGGCGGCGCCACTCGGCCCTAACGCTGCACCATGAGCGCATCGAGCCCATGGAAATGGTAGCTATTGGCATATGTTGGCGTTTGGCTGATGTGCAAATTCGGGCAGCGCTCAAACAGCACCTGCAAACCGAGTGAAATTTCCAGCCGGGCAAGCGGCGCGCCAACGCAAAAATGCAACCCCGCACCGAAGGATTGATGCGCGGCGATCTTGCGGTGCGGATCGAACACATGGGGGTTTTCGACAAAGGCCGGATCACGATTGGCCGCGGCCAAGAGGCATGCCACCTCTTGACCCTTGTGAATGTCAAAGCCAAAGCACCGGGTGTCTTCATAAGCAAATCGGGTGAAGAGATGCAGAGGTGGGTCGAAGCGCAAGACTTCTTCGACCAATGGCGGTGTCACCTCACGATAGGGGCTCGGCAGAAGCGTTTTGAGCGCATTGCCCAGCGTATGCACCGTGGCCTCATGGCCGGCGTTGAGCAGCAATATACAGGTTGAGATCAACTCCGGGCCGGTGAGTTTTTCGCCCGCTTCTTCTGCCGCAATAAGATCGGACAACAGATCATCGCGTGGCGCGCTGCGCCGGTGGGCGATGTAGCTGTCGAGGAAGGCCGTAAACTCTAGCGTTGCCTGGTTGGCCGCGACTTGCGTTTCATAGCTGTGGTTCGATTGATACATGGCGACCATGGCATTGGACCAGGTGAGCAGATCTGCGCTGCGATCGCTGGGCACGCCTAAAAGTTTGGCGATGATATGCACAGGGAGAGGACGTGCGAAGGCGTTGAGGAAGTCAAAAGGTTGCGTGGGAAAAGCATCGATTAACCTGTGGCAGGTATCTATGATCTCTGGTGTCATGGCAGCCACTTTTTTACTGGTAAAGGCGCGTAAAACCAAGCCGCGCAATCGGCTGTGGCGCGGCGGCTCAAGCTCAAGCATCGAGTGGCTCTCATTGGCTTGCCAGTCGGCAAGATGGGCAGGGCATTGCGGCGGCGTCAGGGCCTCGCGGCCAAACTTGCGGTTGGTCAAAAGGCCGCGCACCGCCCGGTAGGTGACGGCCGCTGGCATGTGATAGTCGTCCCACCATACCAGATCTCCCATGGCGCGTGCGCGGTCATAGGCCGGATAGGGATCTTGCACAAAGCTGGGATTTGTTGGTGATTGTTTGAATATTTGCATGTCGTCATGACAGCCGAAAAGGGGCAGGCTGGCAAGATGTGTTGAGCGTATTTAAATATCCGAGTCAAAAACAACGAATGCTGCTTGTTTTTTTGCCGCCGCGAGATACAGTTATCTTCACGCCGGAGAAACCGGTTAAATTGGGAGGATACCATGAAATACTTTACTGCGGCCGCGGCCGCTGTTGCACTGTCGTTTTCTGCGAGCTCAGCTATTGCTGCCTGTGATTCCGGAGAGATCGTCATCAAATTTAGTCACGTTACAAACACAGACAAGCATCCGAAAGGCATAGCGGCCACATTGCTTGAACAACGGGTTAACGATGAGATGAACGGCAAGGCCTGCCTTGAAGTATTCCCGAACTCCACGCTTTATAACGACAACCAAGTTTTAGAAGCACTGTTGCAAGGTGACGTTCAAATGGCGGCGCCATCCTTGTCAAAGTTTGAGCAGTTCACAAAAAAATTCCGCATTTTTGACCTGCCGTTCATGTTTAAGAACATCAATGCGGTTGATGAGTTCCAAAACTCAGAAACTGGTCAAGCGATGAAGCAATCTATGACAAAGCGGGGCCTCCTTGGCCTAGCATTCTGGCATAACGGCATGAAGCAAATGTCAGCAAACGTTCCATTGAATGTGCCATCTGATGCAAATGGATTGAAATTCCGTGTTCAGAACTCTGACGTTTTAAAAGCACAAATGGCTGCGATGGGTGCGTCCCCTCAGCCGATGGCGTTCTCTGAGGTTTATGGTGCGTTACAAACTGGCGTTGTAGATGGACAAGAGAATACTTGGTCTAACATCTACGGTAAGAAGTTCTTCGAAGTTCAGGACGGCACCACAGAAACAGATCATGGCATCATCGACTATTTAGTCGTGACATCTACTGATTTCTGGGATGGCTTGCCTGCCGACGTTCGTGACCAGTTGGCGACCATTCTTGACGAGGTGACCGCGGCACGCAACGCAGAGTCCACTGCTGTAAACGCCAGTAACAAGAAAGCAATCTTGGATGCTGGCGGTGTCGTTCGCACTTTGACAGCAGATCAGCGCGCTGAATGGGTTAAAGCCATGATGCCTGTCTGGGATCAGTTTGTAGGGGATGTGGGTCAAGAAAACATTGACGCAGCTCAAGCGATTAATGCCAAACACTAAACTTTTGAAAGCGTAACTTTGGCCCGCAGATCTGCGGGCCAAATGTTTCTTGATAGGACCCTTTCGACATGTCATCAAATGCCACTACGCCACGGTCAAGATGGGGCCATTGGATCAACGAATTTGAAGAAACAGCCATCGCTGTTCTTTTGGGCCTCATGACTTTGATCACTTTCGCAAATGTTGTTTTACGCTATGGGTTCAACACTGGCTTGATCTGGGGCTTAGAGGCGACAACATTTTTGTTTGCTTGGTTGGTGCTCTTCGGTGTCAGCTATGCGGTGAAGGTCACCGCGCATTTGGGTGTCGATGCCCTCATCAATATTTTTGCACCGAAAACCCGCCGCATTCTGACGCTGATCGCGGCCGCGGTTTGCATTGTCTATGCTGGCTTGCTGATGAAAGGGGCTTGGGACTACTGGGCCAATTTCGCCAATTTACCTCAGACAACGGGCCGTTGGTTTCCAACAGGTTTTGAAGAGATGAAACGCACCTCTTACCGCGGATGGTATGAGGTCATTGATATCGCCTTTCCCGACTGGTTGCGCTGGATCCAGCCGATTATGAATGATGGCGATCATTACGAAAAAATTCCAAGGTTCATTCCCTATGCGATCTTGCCGATCGGGATGGCGCTGCTCTTGTTCCGCTTTGTCCAAGTCTTCGTGCGCTTGCTTCGCGGCCGAGAGGCCAGCTTGATTGTCAGCCATGAGGTTGAAGAGGCTGTGGCAGAAGTTAAACATCTTAACGCTAAGGACTAACCCTATGGAAGTCGCAATTTTATTTGCAGTTGTTGTTGGTCTGATGCTTATCGGTGTTCCCATTGCGGTCAGCCTTGGCATGGCGTCGATCTTGTTTTTGCTGGCCCTCGGCGATACTTCGCTGGCGTCTATTGCGCAAACATTCTTTCAAGCCATGGCGGGCCATTATACCCTGTTGGCCATTCCTTTTTTCATTTTGGCGTCTAGCTTTATGTCCACGGGCGGCGTTGCGCGGCGCATCATACGCTTTTCGGTGGCTCTGGTTGGGCATGTGCCGGGTGGATTGGCGATTGCCGGCGTTTTTGCCTGTATGATGTTTGCGGCATTGTCAGGCTCTTCGCCAGCGACGGTTGTGGCGATCGGCTCCATCGTGATCGCGGGCATGCATCAGGTTGGGTATACGAAAGACTTTGCGGCTGGTGTGATCGCGAATGCCGGTACTTTGGGGATTTTGATTCCCCCGTCCATCGTGATGGTGGTTTATGCAGCGGCGGTGGAAGTCTCCGTTGGGCGCATGTTCCTCGCGGGAGTATTGCCAGGCCTTTTGGCTGGCTGCATGCTGATGATAACCATCTACATCATGGCGCGGGTGAAAAACCTACCAAAGGGGGACTGGCAAGGCTGGGATGAGGTTGCGGCCGCAGTCTTAGATGCCGCCTTTGGATTGGTGCTGATCGTAATCATTCTTGGCGGGATTTATGGTGGTATTTTCACCCCAACCGAGGCTGCCGCTGTGGCTTGTGTCTATGCGTTTTTTGCAGCTTTGATGATTTATCGAGATATGGGTCCTTTGCAAGGCAGGGGCTGGTTGCGTGAGGGTGAGCAACGCGCTTTTGGCTTGGGACTGCGGGTCGTAGCCTTTGCGGTGATTGGCTTCGTTCTGCATGCATCGCTCGGCAAGGCGGGGGTATATCCAGCTGGCTGGGGGCTGGGTGTAGCGATTGGTTGGGTTTTGGTTTGCCTTGGCACAGGCTGGGCGATGACTCATTTTGCAGCCCAACGTAGCCGCGTGGCCTGGCCTGTGATCGTCATGCTTGGCGCTTTTCCGGGTGTGATTTTTGCCTATTGGACGATGTTTTCAATTTTCCAGGGCCTATCGGGCTTCGCGTCAGGGTCGATGCTTGCGTTTGCAGGCACTGGGCTTTTGGCTGTTGTGGCTGCGGTGTTTCTCTTCGCGGCCACCGTGGCACCAGCCATTATCTTCACGTTTTCGCTGCACGGAGCGGCCCGCGAAGGGGAGGACACTGGATTTGGCGTCAGCCTTTTGGGCGGCGCCAAGGCCATGGGCCGAGGTGTGATCGAAGCGATTATCTATGTGCCAGCCGCCGTTGTGCATAAAGACACCCGCAAAACCTTGTTTGAGTCTGGAAAACTCACAGTGACTTTGATGTTCATCATCGCCAATGCGCTCATCCTCAAACATGTGTTGACGGATGAGCAAATCCCTCAGCATATTGCCTCTGCCATGCTGTCCGCAGGTTTTGGGCCGATTATGTTCTTGGTGATCGTTAATGTGATTTTGTTGATTGGCGGGCAATTTATGGAGCCATCGGGGCTTTTGGTCATCGTTGCGCCCTTGGTATTCCCGATTGCAATTGAGCTGGGCATTGACCCGATCCATCTGGGCATCATCATGGTGGTGAATATGGAGATTGGCATGATCACCCCGCCCGTGGGGCTCAATCTTTTTGTGACCTCTGGCGTGGCGAATATGCCGATGATGTCCGTTGTGCGCGCGGCCTTGCCCTTTTTGGCGGTCCTATTCGTTTTCTTAATTCTGATTACCTATGTGCCTTGGATTTCGACGGTCTTGCCAAATGCGATGATGGGACCGGAATTGATTGTGAAATGATAGATTAGAAAGGCCAAAGCCTATATCCCTTTTGCAAAGGGCTTGCGGCCAAACGGAGGATAATAATGGACCCGGTGACGCTGACCCATGAGATGATCGTTGTGCTTGCGGTGCTTTTTGTGACGGTTACATTGTTTATCACCGAAGCCTTTCGCATCGATGTGACCGCAATCCTGACCATGCTGGCACTGGGGCTGCTCAGCCAACTGCCCGGACTTGGCAATCTCGCTGATACCTCGCGATTGTTTGATGGCTTTGCCTCAAACGCGGTGATTTCGATCATTGCCGTTATGATCATCGGGGCGGGGCTCGATAAGACTGGTTTGATGTCGAAAGTGGCGGGTTATATTTTGAGACTCGGTGGGGCGAAGGAAACGCGAATCGTGCCGATCATTTCCGGTTCGGTTGGGATTATCTCATCGTTCATGCAAAACGTCGGGGCCGCAGCCCTGTTTTTGCCGGTGCTCAGCCGCATTTCCGTGCGGGCAGAATTGCCCATGTCTCGGCTTTTGATGCCTATGGGGTTTTGCGCCATTTTAGGCGGCACGATCACTATGGTAGGTTCGTCGCCGCTGATCTTGCTCAACGATCTTATGGGCGTTGCCAATGCTGGATTGCCGGGCGACCAACAGATGCGCCCCTTTGAGCTTTTCGATGTCACGCCGATAGGTCTGTGTTTGATTATAACTGGGATCTTATATTTCATGCTCTTGGGACGCTGGATTTTACCGCGAAGAGACGGCGCGGGTGACGGTACCTCAGCGCAATCGATGCTTGACTATGTCAAAGCGGTTTACGGGCTAAAGGCGGTTATCTTTGAGGTGCAAGTGCCCGAGGGCAATATTCTGATTGGCCATCGTTTGGCCGATATCATGGATGCGCATCACATCTATATCATCGGCACAGATTATCGCGGCCGCCAAGTGGTGGCCCCCATGGCCCCCACACAGATTGAGGCCCCCTGCCGTTTGGCCATTTTGGGCCGCCGGCGCGTGGTGGAGGAATTTGCCAAAATCTACGGCTTGGAAATTTTACCGCAGCTTGACAGTTTTTCCGACAATTTTGCCGCGACCCACGCAGGTGTGGCGGAGATTGTTGTGCCGCCCGGCTCATCCGTGATTGGCAAAACCCCGGGGCAGATCCGTTTTCGTGCCACCCATGGCCTGTCGTTGCTGGGCATTCACCGTGGGGAAGACACCTTGAGCCATGTGGAAACCCCTGATCACGCCGCGACCCGTCTCACCCATGTGCCGCTTTTGGCAGGCGATACTTTGGTGGTGCATACCAAGTGGGAATCCCTGACCAGGCTGAGCCGCAACCGTGATTATGTCATTGTCACCTCTGAATACCCGCGCGAAGAGGTGCGGCCGCAAAAAGTGAGCTGGGCTTTGGTCTTCTTTGTCTTGGCGATTGCCATGATCTTGTTGACCGATATTCGCCTGTCTTTGTGCCTCTTGACCGGCGCCTCGGGCATGATCGTGTCGCGTGTCCTGTCCATCGATGAGGCCTATGAGGCCGTCAGCTGGAATACCGTGTTTTTATTGGCCAGCCTTATCCCCCTTGGGGTGGCTGTCCAAGCCACGGGCACAGCCGCTTGGATTGCGCAACAGGTTCTCATGCTCTTAGAGGGATGGCCGATTTGGGGCTTGCAAGTGGGCGTGGCGATTATGGCCACGATCTTCACTTTGGTGATGTCCAATGTGGGGGCCACCGTGTTGCTCGTGCCCTTGGCTGTCTCCATCGCAGTTGCGGCAGGCGGTAACCCGGCGATTTTTGCGCTGACCGTGGCCATATCAACCTCAAACTCGTTTTTGATCCCCACCCATCAAGTAAATGCTCTGATTATGGGGCCGGGCGGCTATCGTGTGGTTGATTTCGTGCGTTGCGGCGCGGGGATGACCCTATTGTTTCTGGTCGTCTCTATGGTGGTGATGAACCTGCTGTTTTAACTCTCTGCCAAGCTGCGCATAATGGGCAGAAAATCCTCGGCTTTGAGACTCGCGCCGCCCACCAATGCGCCGTTCACATGGGTGATGGCGAAAATTTCTTGGGCATTGCTCGGCTTGACTGAGCCGCCATAAAGGATGGAGATCTCCTGACCGGCCGCGCCAAAGATTGCATGGAGCTGAGCGCGCAAAGCATCGTGGACTTCGGTTATTTCAGCCACAGTGGGAACAAGACCCGTTCCAATGGCCCAAATTGGCTCATAGGCAATGACGACCTGGGCATCATCGGGCAGGGAGCTGGACAGCTGCGCCAACACGACCTCAAGCGCCTGACCTGCGGCGCGTTGCTTTTGGCTCTCACCAAGGCAGATGATGGGCGTGAGCGCGGATTGGAGAGCTGCTTGGGCTTTGGCGCGCACCAAACTGTCGCTCTCGCCATAGCCTTCGCGCCTCTCGGAGTGGCCAAGGATGACATAGGAGGCACCGCAATCGGCCAGCTGCGCGGCGCTGATGTCGCCGGTGAAGGCACCTGATGGGGCGTGGTGGCAATTCTGCCCGCCGATGGCCAATGGTCCAGCCAGGCTGGCCGCTCTGTGTAGTAAATGCGCCGGCGGGCATAGAATGGTCGAGCAGGGGCTCTCTTGTGCGGCCTTTGCAATGGCTTGGATCTCAGACAGGCTCGCCTGTGTTCCGTTCATTTTCCAATTTCCAGCGGCGATTTTTTGGGGCATTGGAGATCCTTCCAAGGGGTGGGTATTTATTTAGGAGTTTTGCAGCAAAGAGCGTCTGGCCCAATCGCAGGCCAGCTCCGGCTCATCCATTGCAGCGTCGGGCAGGGTCCAATAGGGCATGGCGACGCGCTTGTTGCCCTTGCCGTCATGAATAAATTGCTGCGATCCTTGGGCGGCGAGGTCGCTTGCAAGCGCACCCTTTGCCTTGATCATCAAAGCGCCCGTGCTGATGATCAGTGCAAAAATAACCCTGTTCGCATAGATCGCCAACCCGCCAAACATTTTGCGGGTTGTCAGAGTGCCGACGCCTGCAAAATGATCTTTCACAAAGGCGATATCAGCGTCGGAAATGCTCATTTCTTGGCGAAAAGTGTTTCGTCGAATTTGATGCTTTCGCCGCAGCCACAGGCATCAACCACATTTGGATTTTTGAATTTGAAGCTAGATTCTAACAGGCTGGTCTCATAGTCAATCTCAGTACCGAAGAGGAACATCTGCGCCATTGGAGCAATCATAACCCGCGCGCCATCGGTTTCAATCAATTCATCATGGGCTTCGATTTCATCGACATAGTCCATTGTATATTCCATGCCGGCACAGCCGCCCTTTTTCACGCCAATACGCAGGCCCTTATGGCCCTCGCGCGCCATGAGCTTGGTGATTTGCCCAATCGCGGCAGGGGTGAGGGTCACAGCTTGTTTACCCGGAATACTGAACATGTCTGATCCTTTTCAATCTGCTCTTAACCTAAGAGCGGGCCAAGCGAACTGCAAGAGGGGACATGCAGGTTGCAATCGCTCTTTGCGACCAGGCTGCGGTGCCAGACGGCGCGGGACCCTACATAAAGCCCAATTCGAGCCTTGCCTCATCGGACATCATATCCATGCCCCAAGGCGGCTCCCAAACCAGCTCAACATCCACATGTTTGACGCCTGGCAAGGGTTCAACGGCCTCGGCCACCCAGCCGGGCATTTCACCGGCCACCGGGCAGCCGGGCGCGGTGAGGGTCATGGCAATTTTCACCTCGGAGTCCTCATTGATGTCTACCGTATAAATGAGGCCAAGATCGAAAATATTAACCGGAATTTCAGGATCATACACCGTGCGGATGCTGTCGACAATATTGTCATACAGCGGGTGATCTGTGCTCGAGGGCGCGATCAATGGTGTACCTTCAACAGGGGACTTGTCCGACATGTTATGATCCTTGAGTATTTTTATAAGGTATAAAGGGGCAGGACGCTGGGGTAAAGCAATAACCTGAAGTAGGACCGTCATGCGCGGCGGGCGCGCCCTTGGTTTTCGGTGAAAATCGTGAATTTTTCGACCAATCGCTTGATCCTTCATAAGGTTTAGAGCATGTGAGGCCCATGACAGAAAAATTCTCATTCCAATTGCATGCGCGCTCAGGCAAGGCCCGGGCTGGCACGATTCACACCCCGCGTGGTAAGATCCGCACGCCAGCTTTTATGCCCGTTGGAACGGCGGCCACGGTCAAGGCGATGTTGCCGGGCTCTGTGCGCCAAACTGGGGCGGATATATTGCTGGGCAATACCTATCATTTGATGCTGCGCCCGACCGCAGAGCGGATTGATCGGCTGGGCGGGCTTCACAAGTTTATGAACTGGGAGCGTCCCATTTTGACCGATAGCGGCGGGTTTCAGGTGATGAGCCTGTCAAGCCTGCGCAAGATGAGCGAAGACGGGGTGACGTTTAAGTCGCATATTGATGGCTCAAAGCATCATCTGACGCCCGAGCGCTCGATGGAGATCCAACGGCTATTGGGCAGTGATATCGTGATGTGTTTCGATGAATGTCCGGCTTTACCGGCAGAGCGTGACGAAATTGCCCGCTCCATGCGGATGTCGATGCGATGGGCCGGGCGCTCTCGCGAGGCCTTCGGTGATCGTCCGGGTCATGCTTTATTTGGCATTCAGCAGGGCGGTTTGGATGAGCAATTGCGCGGCGAAAGTGCCGATGCGCTCAAGGCCATTGGCTTTGAAGGTTACGCGGTTGGCGGTCTGGCGGTGGGTGAGGGGCAGAAGGCCATGTTCGAGGTACTCGATTTTGCGCCCGATCAATTGCCTGAGGACAACCCGCGATATTTGATGGGTGTTGGCAAGCCTGATGATATCGTGGGCGCCGTGAAACGTGGCATTGATATGATGGATTGTGTTTTGCCCAGCCGGTCCGGTCGCACAGGGCAGGTCTTCACCCGCCGGGGTGTGGTAAACATTAAAAATGCGCGTCACCAAGATGACCCGCGGCCCTTGGACGAGGCCTGTAGCTGCCCGGCCTGCAGCAATTATTCGCGCGCCTATTTGCACCATGTGTTCCGCAGTCAGGAGATTATCAGCTCCATGCTTCTGACCTGGCATAATCTGCATTATTTCCAAGAGATCATGCAGCAGGTGCGCGAGGCGATTGAGGTGGATGATTTTACCGGATTTGAACGCCAGTTCCATGCAGAGCGGGCTTTGGGCGATATTGAGCCGGAGTAGCCAAGGGGCGTTCAGGGCGCCAATGTGATGCGCAGATTCGCCGGATAGGCATAGCGGTCTTTGCTGCGGTCACGCAGGGAAATTGTGCCTGCAATGCGCGGCCCGCCGCTGCCCAATGTGAGCCGCAGCCCCTCGTTTTTGGGAGCAGATTGATTGACGGCTTCGAGCGTAAAGCGGGCCGCAAGATTTGTGTCCGGCATGTGGCAATATCCATTGATTGGTGCAGGCGCGCCTTTATAGATCGGCAGGCGCACCTGCGCCGGAGTCTGAAAGGCGGCCGATAGGTGCTGATCTGACGTGAAGATCTTACAGCGGGCGCCCGGCCGCTCTTGGCGATGGCCCGCCACGAAGCTGCGGATCGTGATGACATCAAACCGCAACGGCTGGGTGGTGATCTTGGCACTCGGACTGCGGGCATCCGCGATGTAATCTGCAATGGCCAACGGGGGGGCACAGCTGGCCAGTGCAGTGAGTAGCACAAGACTAAGGGCAAATCGCATTGTGACACCTCTCGAAAAGGGCTCATGTTATCGCGCGGCGCCCGTGGCTGCAAATGAAATGCCTGGGGCGATGGGGGATTGGAGATTTTATATCGACTAAAGGCGCAATATTTAAACTTATTTAAACCTCATCGCTTGCACTTCTTAGATTGTGCAGGCAGTTTACATTGGGTCTTGAAATTGAGGCAGTTGCGCCCCAGTTATATAGCAAGATTGGGGCCGGGTGAATTGCCTAATTGGGATTCGCTCTATGTCTGCCACAGATAAGGAACGAGAATGACTTTGAATTTAGCCGATAGCTACCCTGTATTGCCGCTGCGCGACATCGTTGTGTTTCCGCATATGATCGTGCCTCTATTTGTTGGGCGCGATAGATCTGTGCGCGCGCTTGAGCAGGTGATGACGCAAGACAAGCAAATTTTGCTGTCCTCACAGCGCGACCCCGCAGAGGATGATCCTTCTGAAGATGGGATTTTCCGAGTCGGTGTTTTGGCCAATGTCTTGCAGCTGTTAAAACTCCCTGATGGCACGGTTAAAGTTCTGGTCGAAGGCCGCGCCCGAGTTCAAATTGATCGCTTCATCGGCAATGAGTCTTATTTTGAAGCCGAGGCCAGCCTTTTGGAGGAGACGCAGGGCGATGAGGACATGGTTGCAGCCTTGGTGCGTTCGGTCTCATCTGAGTTTGAGCTCTATGCCAAAGTTAAGAAAAACGTACCCGAGGAGGCGCTGGCGGCCATTGCCGAGACGCGCAATTCAAGCAAGTTGGCCGATCTGGCCTCTGGGCATCTTGGCGTTGAGGTTGAGCAAAAGCAGGAACTTTTGGAGCTGCTCTGCGTGGCGGAGCGTTTGGAGAAAGTCTACGGTTTGATGCAGGGCGAAATGTCCGTGCTGAAAGTTGAGAAAAAGATCAAGTCGCGGGTCAAAACTCAAATGGAGAACACCCAGCGCGAATATTATTTGAATGAGCAAATGAAAGCCATTCAAAGAGAACTGGGCGAGGGGGAAGAAGGCGAAGGCGAATTGGCCGAGCTGGAGGCCAAAATTGCACAAACGAAATTGTCCAAGGAAGCCTCTGACAAAGCCGCCGCTGAATTGAAAAAGCTCAAGAATATGTCCCCGATGTCAGCAGAAGCGACCGTCGTGCGCAATTATCTTGATTGGATGCTTTCTCTGCCCTGGGGTGTGCGCAGCCGGGTCAAGAAAGATCTTACTAAGGCACAGAAGACCCTAGATGATGATCATTATGGTTTGGAGAAGGTCAAAGAGCGCATTGTTGAATATTTGGCCGTGCAACAGCGTTCGCGCAAATTAAAAGGGCCCATCATGTGTTTGGTGGGCCCTCCCGGCGTGGGCAAAACCTCGCTTGGAAAATCAGTTGCCAAAGCCACGGGGCGCGAATTTATTCGTATCTCTTTGGGCGGGGTGCGTGATGAAAGCGAAATTCGCGGTCACCGCCGGACTTACATTGGCTCGATGCCCGGTAAAATTATTCAGGCGTTGAAAAAGGCCAAAACCACCAATCCGCTGATCCTGCTGGATGAGATCGACAAAATGGGTCAGGATTTTCGGGGCGACCCAGCCTCTGCGATGTTGGAGGTGTTGGATCCAGAGCAGAACGCAACCTTCGTGGATCATTATCTGGAAGTGGAATATGATCTGTCTGACGTGATGTTCCTGACCACATCCAACAGCTATAACATGCCTGGCCCCTTGCTGGACCGCATGGAAATCATTCCCCTGGCGGGCTACACTGAAGAGGAAAAGGCTGAGATTGCGCATCGTCATTTGATCCCGAAGCAGGTGAAAAACCACGGGCTGAAGGCCTCTGAATTTTCTTTGGAGCCTGAGGCGTTGCAAGAAATGATCCGCACCTATACCCGCGAGGCGGGGGTGCGGAATTTGGAACGTGAGATCGGCAAATTGGCCCGCAAAGTAGTCACCAAGATCGTTAAGAAAGAGGTTGAGAGCGTCAATATTTCGGTCGAAAACCTGGATGACTACCTCGGTGTTAAGAAATATCGCTATGGTTTAGCTGAAGACGATCACCAGGTGGGGGTTGTGACGGGTCTGGCCTATACCAGCGTGGGCGGCGATCTGCTGCATATCGAAGCGCTGCGCTTGCCGGGCAAGGGCCGGATGAAGACCACGGGGACTTTGGGCGATGTGATGAAAGAGAGCATCGATGCGGCGAGCTCCTATGTGCGGTCCATTTCACCCGAGATTGGGGTCAAGCCACCCCGGTTTGACAATATGGATATCCATGTGCACGTGCCCGAAGGGGCGACGCCCAAGGATGGCCCGTCGGCGGGTCTGGCGATGGTGACATCGATTGTCTCTGTGTTGACCGGCATTTCTGTGCGCAAGGATATCGCCATGACCGGCGAGGTGACATTGCGCGGCAATGCCCTGCCGATTGGTGGGTTGAAAGAAAAGCTTTTGGCGGCTCTGCGCGGCGGAATCAAAACCGTGCTCATTCCAGCCGAGAATGAGAAAGACTTGCGTGATTTGCCCAAAAGCGTCACGGATGGGTTGGAGATCATTCCCGTCAGCCATGTGTCAGAGGTATTGAAACATGCGTTGATATCTTCGCCCGAGCCGATTGATTGGGATGAGGCGGCAGAGGATGCAGCCGCGGCCGCCCTTGCGGCAGAGCGTGGCAGCGCCGCTGGCCTCACTGCTCATTGAGTAACCTGCGAAGGCGCTTTAGCGGAAGAGCTGGAGCGCCTTGGACCTCACCTATTCCGTGCGGAATATGCGCGGCGGTGGGCGCCCTATGAGTGCCGCGGCGATCATCGCTTTCTGTCCTGAAGTGCTGGTGCTGCGCCATGGGCAAACGGAGTGGAATGCCGAAGGTCGCCTGCAGGGTCATCTCGACAGCCCTTTAACCGAAAAAGGCCTGCGCCAGGCCCAGCGGCAGAATGAAATTTTGCAGCCCTATGATTTGACGGGTTTTCGATTTATCTCCAGTCCCCAGGGGCGCGCGCACATGACGGCGCAAATTGCTCTGGCGGGTCTTGCGGCGGAGATCGAAACCTCAACGGAGTTGATGGAAATCGGCATGGGGGCTTGGGCCGGAACCACCCGCGCTGAGATTGCAGCCGAACGAAAGTGCAGCCTTCATGACCTCGGGCAAACGCAGTTTTATGACTGGGCCCCCGGTGGGGAAGGCACTGCGCGGCTTTACGACCGCTGCGCCGCATTCTTGGCCCAGCTTACTGGGCCGGCGGTTTTGGTCACCCACGGGATGACGTCGCTGTGTTTGCGGCTATGCGCGCTTGGCTGGGGGCTTGATCTCTTGGAGGATTTGCCGAGCGGGCAGGGGGTGATTTACCGGGTCAAAGCCGGCCACCATGACGAGTTATAAAAAACTGAAAAAATCGCTTGCCCCCCAGGCTTGCGCGATCTATATCGCGGCTATCGGGTCGTTAGCTCAGTTGGTAGAGCGCTTCGTTTACACCGAAGATGTCGGGAGTTCGAGCCTCTCACGACCCACCATATAATCACCCGTCACATCACCTAAATGACAGATAAAACTGATCGAGCTGGACGTGCGCTATTTACCTGTAGAAAAGACATCTTTATTCTCATCAAGAATCCAAGCGAGATTTTGTCCGAAATCCACGCGAGATTTTGTCCGATGGTTGTTCTTGTCGTTGCAGGGCAATGGCTCATGTGGGATAACCGCGAGACTCTTTGACGACAGGAATACCTGACATGACTGACTTTTTGACTCGCCGGACAACGATGGTTGATACGCAGATTAGACCGGCGGATGTGACGAAATTTCCCATTATTGACGCCATGCTTCAGGTGCGGCGCGAGGTCTTTGTGCCCGATCACCTACGCGAAACAGCCTATGCGGATGCGATTTTGGATTTGGGCCATGGCCGCATGATACTTGAGCCGCGCACCTTTGCCAAAATGCTCGACGCCGTGGATATTCAAGGCAATGAGTTGGTTTTGGATCTCGGTTGCGGTCTTGGCTATTCCTCTGCTGTGATTGGAAAATTCTCGGAAGCTATCGTTTCTATTGAAGAAAATGAAATTATGGCCGCTGAGGCGGAGGCGAATTTGGCCGCTGAGGGCTGTTTGAATGTCGCGGTCGTGCAGGGTATTTTGACCCAAGGCGCCGCGCAACACGCTCCTTTTGACGTGATTGTCGTACAAGGGGCGGTCGAGCACATACCAGAACCCCTGATCGCGCAATTGGCTGAAGGGGGACGCATTGTTGCGGTCTTTAGCCAAAAAGGCCAGGGTGTGGTTCGAGTGGGATATAAGACCGATGGCCAGATGTCGTGGCGTTTTGCTTGTAATGCCTTTGCGCCCGTCTTGAATGGATTTGTGACAGAGCGGAGTTTTGCGCTTTAGAAATTTAAATGATTCTTTTGCCTAGGGGGGCACAAATGTTTGGACGAAAATTCACTGAATTCAGCTGTGCGGCCATTTTGATTTTGGCTACACCCAACTTGACTGCGGCCGAAAGCCTGCGGGACAGCCTGCGCAATGCCTATCAAAACAGCGGTCTATTGGTGCAAAATCGCGCCTTGTTACGCGCTGCGGATGAAAAGGTTGCTGGCGCTGTAGCCGCTTTGCGTCCGGTCATCAGCTGGAGCTCAAGATTTTCTCACAGTTACAATGACGTGGCCAATAGCGACAGTGTGACCACAAGTCTGAACGCCAAATGGCTGCTCTATGATTTTGGCAGTTCTCATTTGCAGACCGAAGCGCTGGAAAAAACTGTTTTGGCGACCCGGGAATCATTGGTGTCGATTGAGCAAAATGTGCTTTTGCGGGCTGTGACGGCGCATATGAATTACCGTCGGTCGGTGGAATTTGTGTCACTGCGATCGGCCAATGTGGAATTGATTGAACAAGAATTGCGCGCCGCTCAAGATCGGTTCGAAGTGGGCGAGGTCACCCGAACCGATGTGGCATTGGCGGAGGCGCGTTTGGCAAGTGCGCGCGCGGCGCTTGCGGGGGCTCAAGGCGATTTGGCGAAGGCCGCAGCGGAATATCATGCGGTTGTGGGCCGCAAGCCCGATGATCTTGTAACCCCCTCTAGCCTGCCCAAATTGCCAAAAGACGCGTCTGCGGCCATTGCCACCGCCCGGGCCCATCACCCGAACCTCAAACGCGTACAATATGAGGTGGCGGCGGCTGAGCTTGCGTTAAAGGCCGCGCAGCAGGCTTATCGTCCAAAGTTTGAAGCGGGTGCAGGGCTCTCTAACGTGGACCTCGACGGCTCTTTGACACGCAACCTGAGTTTGACTGTAAGTGGACCAGTTTACAGCGGTGGCGCCATTGCCTCGGCCAGCCGTGCCGCGATGGCACAACGAGACGCAAAGCGGGCTGGGCTGCATGTTGCGAGGCTTGCGGTCGAGCAGGAGGTGCGCAACGCCTTTGTTGTGCTAGAGGTGGCGCGGGCCAAGGGCACGGCGACGGATCGGCAAATCGAAGCGGCCAGCGTGGCCTTTCGCGGTGTGCGCGAAGAGGCCTCTTTAGGAGCACGGACAACTTTGGACGTGCTAAATGCTGAGCAAGAGCTGCTGGATGCGCGCGTGAGCCGCATTTCAACACGAATAGATGAACAGATTGCGAGTTATAGCCTGCTCGCCGCAATGGGAAAATTAACGGCAACAGAGCTTGATCTCGGGGTGAAAACTTATGACCCGTCGGAATATTACAATCTGGTAAAATCGGCACCGCGAGCCAAAAGCAAGCAGGGCGCGGCGTTGGATCGCGTGCTGCAAGGCCTGGCTGGAAATTGAAAAGGGCTGCTGCGCCTGTTATGGGCAAGCCCTGGTGAACAGGAGGTGCTGTGACCCGTAAGGACGACTATCCTAAGCCAGACGCTTTGGTTCTATCCGTGCGCAGGTTAATTTCGGATGCCGCTGTCCCGGATGAGGGCTCTGGGGTGGTCGCCCCTTTGGTGTTGCGAGCCAGCCAGCGGGTGGTGACGGCGTCCTTGGAGCCTATGGTGCTGACACGCGCTGATGGTGCAAGCGCGGATCAAGCGGAGAAAGAGCCGCCCAAACCCGCTGCGCCACTGTCACATGACCCCGAATATTTGGAGGTCATTGCCAACCTTCGCCGCGCCCTGGCCGGTCCGATGCGCGACGAATTGTCGAGCGCTGTTCGAACTATGATTGATGATCGTGATCCCTGACATTGGCTTAAACCGCGTCACGCGCTGCGGCGCCTAAGGCGCGATGGGTCTTGCTAAAGCGATCAAAGCATCGACATTCAGATGCTGCTCTATAAAAGCGGCAAGTCGATCCAAAGTGTCCTCCACAGCCGCATCATATGAGGTGAGCTGCGATTGGGTGCCGAGCATGGTCAAGACCTCTGATCGAAAGCCATTAGAGGCAAAAAGACCGTGCAAATAACAGCCGCGCACCTGACCATCAGCAGAAATCGCTCCCTCATGCCGATTTGCGAGCTTGAGCCATGGGTTTTGGCAATCTGCTCCGCTGCTCTGGCCGAGGTGAATCTCATAGCCGCTCACGGGTGTGTTGGTTTCGGCGCTATGCGCTTCGGTCAAGGATAGGTTTTTCTTGGGACTCATTGTGGTTTCAATATTCAAATAGCCCAACCCATCGATTGAGCGCGGCGCGCCTTCTATACCGTCTGGGTCATGTACTTTGCGCCCCAGCATTTGATAACCACCACAAATGCCGATGATTTGACCGCCGCGACGGTGATGCGCCTGCAGATCAATATCCCAGCCATTGGCACGGAAGTTTTCTAGATCACTGATGGTGGATTTGCTGCCGGGCAGGATCACGAGTGATGCGTCACCCGGTAATGGCTGACCCTGTTCAATGATTTCGACGGTCACATTGGGCTCGGAAACCAATGGGTTGAGATCATCGAAATTGGAGATACGCGCTAAACGCGGCACAGCGATTTTGATCGCGCCACCGGCCCGTGTTGCAATATCCATCACATCTTCGGCCGGCAGTTTCCAGGCCTCGGCAAACCATGGTAATACGCCGAGTGACGCCCATCCGGTATCCTCGGCAATGGCGGTCATGCCCTCATCAAAGAGTGACACATCCCCTCGAAACTTATTGATTGCAAAACCCGTGATCCTGTCGCGATCTTGGGTCGACAGAACCGCATGGGTTCCGACCATTTGTGCAATCACCCCACCACGGTCAATGTCACCAATCAAGATCACTGGAACATCGGCGGCCTCTGCGAAACCCATATTGGCAATATCCCCGGAGCGCAGGTTGATTTCAGCCGGGCTTCCGGCACCCTCTATGACGACAAAATCTGCGCTTTTGGCCAGGCGGTGAAAAGAGTCGAGCACCCGTGGCAATAAAGTGGGTTTGAGTGCTGCATAGTCTCGGGCTTTAACAGTGGTGAGCCTTTGGCCTTGAACCACCACCTGCGCCCCAATCTCGGACTCGGGTTTTAACAGCACCGGGTTCATATCGACGATGGCGGGCCGTCCGCAGGCAAGGGCTTGCAGCGCCTGCGCGCGGCCAATCTCGCCACCGTCAACGGTGACAGCGGCGTTGTTCGACATATTTTGCGGCTTGAACGGCGCCGGGTGATGGCCGCGCTTGACCAAGGCGCGACAGATCCCTGCCACTAAGATGGATTTTCCGACATTAGATCCGGCGCCCTGTATCATAATCGCTTTGGTCATACGGCTCTCCCTGGGGCCTGAGCATGTTCGGCCAAAATGGATACTGCTTTGGCGGTTCTAACATGCTCTAAGCATAGGCAGTGGTTTGAGCATGGGCCAATTAAATGCGGCATTTTTTACCTTTTTCGGCACTATGATCGCCGAAACGCAAAACGCGCCCATGTGGGCGCGTTGGCGGTCAAAACCCTTGAGTGGTTTTATGCAGCTTCTGCCTGCTGGCGGCGCTCGCTCTCTTCGCGGCTAAGAGCCACGGAGGTGCGGATGCCTTTTCCAACGAAATCCATGAGGCCGGAGACCACACGTTCGTTGGGATCAATGCCGGCGCAGGAGAGCACTTCGCGCCCATCGCGAGAGCGGGCCCAACGTGCAATTTGCTCAGGTCCGTTGCCATATTTCTTATCGTCCGCAATCGCGTCATCTAATGCAGCCAAGACGACGGCAGCAAAGAGTTTGCGGGCACGGTTGCCCTGTTCGTTGTTAAAGGCGTTTCCGTCGACGAAATCTTTCATCTCGTGTCCTTTTAATTCTTACTCTTGAACTTTTCGATCTGCGTTCCTTATGCAGCATCGAAAACGATTCGGGTGGTCTCTTTCGGAATGTCTGCCATGCGTTGAGTGCATAGCTTAACTTCCAACCGCGGGCTCAGTGGTGGCTTGAAACCGCATCCTCGCTTCGATATAGGCGGTGTTAAATCAAATTCAACCTTTTACTCAAGGTCTTAATACATGCCAAAGATTAACGGAAATGAAATACGAATCGGCAATGTGCTTGAGCACAATGGAGGCCTCTGGAGCGCAGTGAAGGTCGATCACGTAAAGCCCGGTAAAGGCGGGGCTTTTGCTCAGGTTGAGATGCGTAATCTGCGCAATGGATCGAAATTAAACGAGCGATTCCGCTCCGCTGACAAAGTGGAAAAGGTACGTTTGGAGCAAAAGGATCAGCAGTTTTTGTACGAAAATGATGGCATGTTGGTGTTCATGGATATGGAAACCTATGACCAAATCGAGCTGCCGGTGGAGCTGCTTGGTGATCGCCGTCCGTTTTTGCAAGACGGGATGACCGTCCAGATTGAATATCATGAGGCCGAAGCGCTTCATGCCACGCTGCCGCAAAAGGTGACGTGCAAAATCGTTGAGACAGAGCCTGTGGTCAAAGGTCAAACTGCGGCCAATTCCTTTAAGCCTGCTGTTTTGGACAATGGATTGAAAGTTATGGTGCCGCCCTTCGTGGGGCAGGATGAGTTGATCATCGTAGACACGATTTCGATGGAATACACGGAACGGGCCTAAGGGGTGATGATCGCAGAGCCCGCTACCATCTCAGGGGCGATGCGATCAAAGCGCAGATAGGCCAATGCAAGCCCGCCCTGCTGTGTATATAACACGCCGGCGGGTTTTTCATTGGCAAGAATGGCAGTGCCAATCGGTGCTGATCCTGAGATCTTCACTTGCCGCAGGCCTTTGCGGAGCTCAGTTTTATGTTTCATGCGCGCAACGATTTCCTGCCCGACATAGCAGCCTTTTTTGAGATTCACCCCGTTGAGACGCTCGAAATCCATTTCTAGGATAAAGCGGTCTGGAGTGAGCTCTATTCCGGTCTCAGGTATGATATGCGTCACGCGCAAGGCTGGCCAATCGATGATACCTGCGTCTTGCCATCCGTAGGCGCGCCAGCCCAAATTGGGATCACGTGGATCGGCAAATCCATCCGGCGGGACGGTGCCCAACCCGCAGCATAGGTCGATATTCACTTCGGCAATTTGAACATCTGCGCGCAGGCGGTACATATTGAGGCGCATGTTAAGGCCGGGGCAAATCTCTGTGGCCACGTCGATGAGCAGATCATCTGGCCGCTGCAACACGAAGAAATCTGCAAGATATTTGCCCTGTGGTGTCAACAGCGCGGTGTAATGCAATCCGGGTGCGGAGACGTCATTGGTCACAAGATTTTGCAAAAAGCCAATCCGGTCAGCACCGGTGACTTGAAGAATGCTGCGGGGCTGTTCGGGCTGGGCCATGGGTATTCCTTTGTCTGTGCTTTCCATATAAGCTGTTTTGACCGCAAAGCCAGAGGCCTCATGTCTGCACCGATTTCCGTTGTTATCCCAACGCTTAATTCTGCCAACAGCCTGCCGGCGACCCTTTTGTCGTTGATGGAGGGATTGGATGCTGGATTGATCTGTGAGGTGGTTATCTCCGATGGTGGATCGACAGATGCCAGCTGCCCGATCGCCTTGGCCTGGGGCGCGGAGATTGTGACCGGTGCCGCCTCGCGCGGCGGGCAATTGCGCCGTGGGGTGGCGGCCACGCGCGGCGCATGGGTGATGGTCTTGCATGCGGATACGATCTTACAAGAGGGCTGGGCCGCGCAGGTGAAAGCCGCTATGCAGCAAGGCCCTTTGTGTTTTTCACTGGCCTTCTGCGCCAGAGGTTTTGCGGCTCGATGGGTGGCGGCTTGGGCGAATTTGCGCAGTGACCTTTTCAATCTTCCTTACGGGGATCAGGGGATCGTCGTGCGCCGGCTTGATTATGACCGGTCGGGAGGCTATCCAGATCAGCCGCTGATGGAAGATGTGGCGCTGGTGCGGGCCTTGAAGGGAAAAATCTGCCGACTGCCAGCCCATGCCTTCACTCGCGCCGACAAATATCAGCAGCAAGGTTGGTTGCGCCGTGGGGCCAAGAACCTTGGCCTTTTGTTGCGATATTTCTTGGGTGCTAACCCCGACGATTTAGCGCGCAGGTATCACAGGCCATAGCAAACGCCTTCGCCTCCTGCATTGCGCCAGATAAAAGAAGCCGGCGGCGCCGGCCCTACTGGCTCTTCGAATGGTCAAATTGCAAGCGGCATAGATCCGAATAATGCCCACCAGCCGCAATCAGCTCTGCATGGGTGCCGCACTCAATCACCCGGCCTTTGTCCATAACTATGATATGATCGGCAGAGACAATGGTCGACAGGCGGTGGGCGATGACCAAAGTGGTGCGGTTTGCAGAGAGTTTTTCTAATGCGTCTTGCACAAGAACTTCTGATTGTGTGTCAAGCGCTGAGGTTGCCTCATCCAACAGTAAAATGGGCGTATCGCGCAGAAGCGCGCGCGCGATGGCGACCCGTTGACGCTGCCCGCCGGACAGTTTTGTGCCGCGTGGCCCAACTTCGGTGTCCATGCCTTGGGCCAAAGTGGGCAGGAAATCGGCGACATGTGCTGCTGAGATCACCTCATTGAGTTTCGATGGATCGATTTCGCGAACATCAAGTATGATGTTTTGCCCAAGGGTTTCATCAAACAGCAGGCTGTCTTGCGACACCACTGAGATACAGGCCCGAAGGGCGCTGGGATCGATGTCTGTATTTGCAATGCCGGAGATTGTGATCTCACCCGCGCTATGGGCGTAAAGTCGGGTTAGCGCATTGAAAATCGTCGTTTTGCCCGCGCCTGAGGCCCCAACAATTGCAGTGGTTTTCCCAGCAGGCGCGCGGAAGGAGACGTCGCGCAGCACGGGTGTTTCGCCAAACTCTAAACTGACGTTCTTGAACTCAATATCGCCAAAGGGCTGAACCGGTTTTGGATGATCCGGGCCGAGCAGCGTTGGCTGATGGTTGAAAACATCTCGCATTCTTTGGATGGATACAGAGGCGGCATTGATCAGCCCAGAGATGCCGGCCAAGCGGCGCAGCGGTTCAAATGCCAATCCTAATGCGCTGAAGAAGGCCATGAATTGCCCGACCGTTTTGGCACCGCTGATGATTTCATATCCGCCGTAAATGATTACGCAGGCAAAACCGATGCCACTCATCACATCCACCAGTGAGGGGATTACGGCCGTGCCAAAGAGGGTTTTGATCTCTACTTCAATCTGCCGTGTCGTTAGGGCACGATAGCGGTCGGTATAGTAGCGCTCCAGACCATTGAGCTTAATCGTTCCCACGCCGTGGAAAGCTTCATTGAGGCGCGTGGCCATAGTGCCGGCGACTTCTCGGGCTTTCACGGCCTGTTTGCGCGTGTAGCGTTGCGCGACTAGCGAAGGGAACAATAACAAAGGCGCGCCTATCAATGCCGCAACGGTCCAGAACCAATCTATTGAGAGCATGACCGCAAAAAGTGATATCAGCCCGATGAAATCGCGGGCCGCGCCGCGCACCAAAAGCGCCCATATTCCGGCCACCGCCTGCACATCGCCGTTGACCCGCTCCATCAAATATCCCGGTGCATAGCGGGAGAAAAAGCTGAGATCTAATTGCAGCAAGTGGCGCAGCAAATCATTTTGCAAATCGGCTACGGATTGCTTGGCAATTTTCGTCATGAGCACTCGATGTACGACGGAGAGCACGCCTCGGATCAAAAATAAACAAAGGACAATGCCGCCCACCAACCACAGTTGGCTTTTAGTGCCGCCAGCAAAGACCCCGTCAAATAGAGGCTGCATCATCCAGGCAAGCCCGCCCACCATGCTGCCTTCGATCATCATCAACACGACGACAATTGCCAAGACCCACATATGGCGTCGCAGATATTCGCGCCAGAGCCACAGGAACAAGGCGCCTTGCTTTATGTCTTTTGGGGATGATGATTTCATATCCATGGGCGCCTGTTAGTGCTTTGTTTGACTTGCTGCAAGGGACGGCCGCTTGACGCAGCTGCAAACCGCGAATATCGATATGTCATTATAACCGAGGTGAAATTCTATGTCACTGTCTCAAGGCCGTTCCTATCTTGCCATCCCGGGCCCTTCGGTCATGCCCGAGCGCGTTTTGCGCGCGATGCATCAATCCTGCCCAAATATCTATGAGGGGGGATTGATAGAGCTGACCCATAGTTTGATTCCGGATCTCAAACATGTAGCTGGCACGTCGGGTCAGGCGGCAATCTATATCGCCAATGGCCATGGCGCTTGGGAGGCCGCTGTCTCTAATGTGTTGGCCGCTGGCGATACGGTCTTGGTTTTGGCAACCGGACGGTTTTGCGAAGGCTGGGGCGAAATGGCCCAGGCCCTCGGGGTCACGGTGGAAACCCTAGATTTTGGCAATCGCGCGACGATTGACTTGGCGCAGGTCGAGGCCCATCTTGCCGCCGATCGCATTGGCCGCATCAAAGCTGTGATGGCGGTGCAGGTGGACACATCGACCTCTGTGCTCAACGATATTTTGGCTCTGCGGCGCAGTTTGGATGCCGCCGGGCACGGGGCTTTGCTCATGGTCGATTGTATCGCCAGCCTTGGTTGTGATAAATTCTTAATGGACGAATGGGGCGTCGATCTCATGGTTTCAGCCTGTCAAAAAGGTTTTATGACCCCGCCAGGCATTTCCTTTGTGTTTTTCTCCGATAAGGCCGTCGCAGCGCGCAATGCGATGACGCGGGTGAGTTCCTATTGGGACTGGAACACGCGAATCAATGCCGACTATCTTTATCAATATTTCTGCGGCACTGCGCCAACGCAGCATTTGCTGGGGTTGCGGGCGGCTTTGGATATGATTCTTGAAGAAGAATTGAGTCATGTCTGGACGCGGCATGAGGCGATTGCGCGGGCGGTTTGGGCGGCTTGCGACGCTTGGGGTAAAGGCGGGCCATTGGCGATGAATATCGCTGATCCGGTTCTGCGTAGCCACGCTGTCACGGCGCTTTCGATTGGCGCCCCCAATGGGCTTAATTTGCGCCGCTGGACAGAGCATCAGGCCGGTCTGACGCTGGGCATAGGGTTGAATATGGCCACAGATGACGATCCGAATGCGGATGGGTTTTTCCGCATTGGGCATATGGGGCATGTCAATGCGCAGATGATCATGGGAACGCTTGGCGCCATTCAATCGGGCTTGTTGGCCTTAGATATTCCCCATGGTGAGGGGGGATTGGAGGCCGCGGCGCGTGTGCTGGCAGAGGCGACCCGCGGCTAGCCTAGGCCGATCTTGTGGCTTTCAGGGCTTCGGGCAAGGCTTTTGCAACCAAATCCATAGCCGCTTCATCGCCGCAAGAGATGCGAATGCAACGGTTCATCGGTGCCACGAAAGGCATGCGGATAAACACAGCGCGTGCGATCATCTGCTCGAGAACCGCCCGGGCAAAATCGCCATCTCTGCCGCAATCTATCGTGACGAAATTTGTGGCTGAGGGCAGGGCAATTAGGCCATTGTCTTGGGCAATCTGCGCGAGGGTCTCGCGGCTTTTCGCCACTTTTTGCTTGATGCCGTCCACATAGGCCTGATCTTTGAGGGCCGCCAAGGCTCCGGCCTGCGAAATTCGCGACAGGCCGAAATGATTGCGCAGTTTGTCGAAGGCAGAGATCAGCGATTTTGGCCCAATGGCATAGCCCACGCGCGCTCCCGCCATACCATAGGCTTTGGAAAAGGTCCGCAAACGGATCACATTGTCTGTTTCGGGCCGCAAGTCGGGCGCAGTGCCGTTTGGCGCCAATTCAATATAGGCTTCATCAAGCACCAAGAGGCTAGACTTGGGTAAATTATCAATCAATTCTTGCACAGCATCAGCGCTGTGCCAGCTGCCCATTGGATTGTCAGGATTGGCGAAATAGACCAGTTTCGCGCCCAATCGGCGGGCCTGCTCTGCAAGGCCTCGGGGATCTTCGTGATCATCCAGATATGGCACCATATGCAGGGTGCCGCCATTGCCGGCGGCATGATAATTAAACGTCGGATAGGCCCCGTGGGAGGTGAGGATGGCATCTCCAGATGCAACGGTCAGGCGGGTCAAGGTCAATAAGAGACCGTCAATGCCTTCGCCGAGGGTGATATGGCCCGGATCAATGTTGTGATGCGCGGCCAGCGCTTGTTTCAGATCATGATTTTCCGGGTCGCCATATTGCCAAACCTCCTGCGCCGCTTGCGCCATCGCCTCGATTGCACGGGGCGAGGGGCCAAATTGGCTTTCATTGGCGCCCAGCCTGGCCGAGAAAGCCTGGCCCAAGGCCCTCTCTTGGGTTTCTGGTCCGACAAAGGGGACGCTGGCTGGCAAGGATTTGGCCAAGGCGGTGAGCGCATTATGTGACATGGCACGGTCTCCAGGCAAAAAGATCTCTGCGCAGCCTATCCGATTTCTTGCAATCTTGCCAATGCTATAGAGAGTTTAGCCTCTTCCTCTTCACGGGCTTCGAGATTGGCGCGCGTTTCGGCCAAGACCTCTGGGGGGGCGGAGGCGGCGAATTTGGGGTTGTTCAAACGCCCGCGAAGGCCGCCGAGTTCTTTCGCCAATTTCCCCATGCTTTTTTCAAGGCGCATTTTCTCCGCCGCCACATCAATAATATCTGCCAAGGGCAGGCCGAAGGTGGCTTGGGGCGCCGTGATGGTGATGGCGCCTTTTGGCATCTCTGACACTTTGGTAACCTCAGTGATCCGAGCCATTTGCTGAATTTGCGCCATACTGGCCGCCAAAGCCGCTTCACCGGCCGGGCTGATTGTCACTTGCACCAAGGGCACTTTCGCACCGGCAGGCACATTCATCTGTGCACGGGCAGAGCGGATGGAATCTATCAATGAAATGGCCCAGCTGATTTCTTCGCTGGCGGCTGTATCGACCAATTCGAGCCCATATTCCGGCCAATCTTGATGCACCAACATATGGCTGCGCTTTGCGGTGATGCCCCAGAGCTCTTCGGTGATAAAGGGCATGATGGGATGCAGTAAGGTCATGGATTGCTCCAAGACCCAAGCCAGTGTGATTTGTGTTTCCAATCGCCCGGCGTCGCCGCTGGAATGGCTGCCTTTCAAAATTGGCTTTGACAGTTCGAGATAGCGATCGCACAACGTGCCCCAGACAAAACCGTAGAGCGCAGCGGCCGCATCATTAAAGCGATAGCCGTCCAGCGCGGCATCCACCGCCACGCGCACCCGCCCAACTTCGCCAATGATCCATTTGTTGAGTGCCAAATCTGGGCTTGGAAGGGAGTCGCTTCGGTGTTCAAATGCCTCATTGAATTGTGCAAACGAACAGGCATTCCAAAGCTTTGTTCCAAAATTTCGATATCCAGCAATGCGCTGCATATCCAGCTTGAGCACCCCACCTAAAGAGGCCATCGACGCATTGGTAAAGCGCAGAGCATCGGCGCCAAATTCGTCGATAATCTCGAGCGGATCGACGACATTGCCGGTTGATTTGCTCATCTTCTTGCCCTTGGCATCACGCACCAGCCCGTGCAGGTAGATGGTGTTGAAGGGTACTTGATCGACCACGGCCAATTGCATCATCATCATCCGTGCGACCCAGAAAAATAAGATGTCAGAGCCCGTGATAAGATCAGAGGTAGGGAAAAACCTTTGCAGCATATCGTTTTGCGCATCGGCCTCAGCCTCTCCGCTCCAGCCCAAAGTTCCGATAGGCCAAAGACCGGAGGAGAACCAAGTGTCCAGCACATCGGGATCACGGGTGAGAGCTGCCTCCGGGCCCGCCATGGCTTGCGCCTCTGCTTCGGTCGCGGCGCAATATTGCGCGCCGGTCTCATCAAACCAAACAGGAATTTGATGGCCCCACCACAATTGCCTTGAAATGCACCAAGGCTCGATGTTTTCGAGCCAATGAAAATAAACTTTCTTTTCGGACTCTGGCAGGATTTTAACCTTGCCATTACGCACCGCCTCCAGCGCAGGGGCGACGATTTTGTCCGTGTCAACAAACCACTGATCGGTCAGCATCGGCTCAATCACCACTTTGGAGCGGTCGCCGAAAGGCTGCATGATGGGTTTATTCTCCACCAAGGGCACCAGCTGGGTGGTTTGCTGCCCCTCTGCATCGGTGAGGGTGTCCTCGGTCATCACCGCCAAACCTTCGCGGGTGATGTCATCGACAATTTTCTTGCGCGCCTCAAAACGATCCATGCCGCGATAGGCATCCGGCACCATATTCATGGCGGCAATTTTGGCCTCGTCAAAGCTCTCTTCGCCATTGGCGATGCGCTGGGCGGTGGCCGCCTCTTGCGCATAGGCCTGTCCATCGGCCCGCAGATTGGCTTTTGTGTCCATCAGATTATACATCGGAATGCCGGCGCGTTTGGCGACTTGATAGTCGTTGAAATCATGCGCCCCGGTGATTTTGACCGCGCCAGAGCCAAAGTCTTTGTCGGGGTACTCATCGGTGATGATGGGAATCAAGCGCCGCTGCGCTTTGGGCCCGACTGGAATTTCACACATCATCCCGACAATCGGCGCATAGCGCTCGTCGGAGGGATGCACCGCAACGGCACCGTCGCCCAACATGGTCTCTGGGCGGGTGGTGGCAATGGAGATATAGTCGCGCTCTTCTTGCAGCGTGATCTTGCCGTCTTCATCTTTCTCCACATAGGTATATGTAGAGCCGCCCGCTAAGGGATATTTAAAATGCCACATGTGACCGGCAACTTCGATATTCTCAACTTCGAGATCTGAGATAGCTGTTTCGAAATGTGGATCCCAATTGACCAGACGCTTGCCTCGGTAAATCAGGCCTTTGTTGTACATTTCAACGAAGACTTTGATCACGGCATCGTGGAAATTCGGGCTGTTTTCATGGCCCGTGCGCGTGTCACCCTGCGCGCCTGCCATGGTAAAGGCTGTGCGATCCCAATCGCAGGAGGCGCCCAAGCGTTTGAGCTGATTTACAATTGTTCCGCCTGATTGCTCTTTCCATTGCCAGACTTTTTCCAAGAATTTCTTACGCCCCAGGGCCACACGGCCCGGTTCGCCCCGCTCTGCCAATTGGCGCTCAACGACCATCTGTGTGGCGATGCCCGCATGGTCTGTCCCAGCCTGCCACAGGGTGTCAAAGCCGCGCATCCGGTGCCAGCGCACCAAGATATCTTGCAAAGTATTGTTGAAGGCATGACCCATATGCAAAACGCCCGTGACATTGGGCGGGGGGATCATGATGCAATAGCTTGATGCTCCGGGTTTGGCATTGGCCCCGGCTGTAAAACAGCCCGCCGCCTCCCAGGCTTTGTAAAGACGATCTTCAGCTTCTGCTGCGTTGAATTTTTCCATGGCCATAATAGAGGGGTATCCTTCGAATTTGTCTCCGAATACCTATTTCTCTGGGCGAGTGAAAGCCCTAGCTGACCAAAGCTTCGCGCGCGCCGGGGCGCAGGACGGCCGGGTCGTAGGGTTGCCTCGCAAAAACCTCGCGAACCCGCTGTGCAAAATGTTCAATCGGCAAGGTCTCATAGTCAGGATCGAAGCTGTTTTGGTCCCAGCGTTCGCAGAAGGTTGCACAGTCGTCAAAATAGATATGGCCGCGATAGGTTTCGCGCTTGTCTCGGTTGCCGCCCACGTGATGGCCATAATAGAGCATCTGAAAATCACCGTGTTTCTCAACAACCCAGGCGCATTGTTCCCGCACAAAGGGGCGCAGGATCGCGGCGGCATATTCGTCGTGATTGTAGGGCGCGAAAATATCGCCGATATCATGCAACAGCGCAGAGACAATCCAATCGGTATCGGCTCCATCGCGCTCCGCGCGGGTGGCCGATTGCAGCGAATGGCCCAGACGCGTCACCTGATAGCCAGATAGTCCTTCATCCAGCGCAACCAATGCCCCGAGCAGGCGATCGGCAGTGCCCTTGGTATATTCAATCTCATGTTCCGTGAGAAAGGCATAATCTGCCGCATCGCCATCTTTCATGGCGCGAAATTTGACTTGATCCATCATCTGCACATCTCGGCTTTGCCCTCGGCACCCGCCATCATGACTTTGGCCTGTTCTGTTCGAATTTTTTCGTAGAGTAAAAGATCCTCTGGATGAAACAAGCCCTTTGGCGCGTCGCAGCGGGTGAAATTTCGCGTGTTACAATTGCCGCGCATAGGCACGCCGTAATCGGGCGCATTATTGGGTTTTTTGACATGTGGGCTTAAAAAGCGCATCACAACACCAATTCTGTGGTCATCGCTTATATTGGCTCCCGAGCCGTGGATCATCAAGCCGTGGTGCAGGCTGATCTCGCCCGTCGCCAGGGCGCCGCTGGATTTGTCTTTCTCCGCCACATCCACCTTGATTTCTTGACCGCGTGACAGAAGGTTTAGCTCATCAAAGCTGTCCTCATGGGGAATAATCGGGCTTTTGTGACTGCCTTTCACAAAATCCATACATCCGCTTTCCGGCGTTGCCGGAGAGAGCGCCAGCCAAGCGATGAGTATCCTATCAATTTTACCCAAGCCCCAATAGGCCAAGTCTTGGTGCATCGTCACCACATGTTTTGTCCGCGGCTCTTTGATCAAGAACTCTGTCGAATACAGTAAGACATCAGGTCCTAAAATACCCTCAACCACATCCAATATCGCGCTATGGGCAGCGATCTCATAGGCCAGCGGCATAACGATATGTGCATTGACCCGTTTGTATACATTCAAAGTCCGTGGCAGGCCGTTGTCGAGCCAATCGCCTTCAATCGCTTCCAATTGGGCGCGCCAATCTTCACATTGCTGCGCGGAGATCGCAGGGATGGGGCATAAAAAACCGTCCTCCCAATAGCTTTGGATCTGGGCGTCGGACAGGCGATGAGAGGTTTGGGCGTTTGGCATCGTGAACTCCTTGAATGCGCCAAATGCGCCATATCAAAAAGCGGCAGTCTTGCCTGAACACGCCGTCCGCGAATTAATCTGCTTGTGGCTGGACAGTCGGGGGCAGGTTGGTACAGTTTAACCAAACTTAGGAGCAGGTGCGTGGAAAAATTTGGAAAGAGCCAATCGGTATTGCGGCGCGAAGATGATCGTTTTCTGACGGGGCGCGGGCAATATGTGGATGATACCGCGCCGGAGGGGGCGCTACATGGCTATGTGCTGCGTTCAAGCTACGCGCATGGGGTGATCACAGCGTTGAACACGCAAGAGGCGAAAGAGGCCGAGGGGGTTCATCTCGTGCTCACTGCGGCAGCGCTGGAGACGGCGGGGCTCTCGGACAAGATGGAGGCCAGTCTGGTGAAAAACCAAGATGGCCAATTGGCGCCCAACACAGATCGGTTTTTGTTGGCCAAAGACAAGGTGCGCTTTGTGGGGGAACCGGTGGCTATGGTCTTTGCTGAGACCTATGCGCAGGCGCGGGCCGCGGCGGATATGATTGAGCTCGAGGTTGATGATCTGCCAGTGCATCTTGAGTTGCAACCGGGCGGGCCCAATTTGCATGAGGCAGCGCCGAATAATGTCGCCTTTGACTGGGCTTTAGGTGACAGCTCGCAGATGGAGGCGGTGAAAGCCAAAGCGGCCCATCTGTTGAGTTTCGAGATTTCTGACAACCGTGTGATTTGTAATTCCATGGAGCCGCGGGGCTGCTGGGCTGATATAGAAGATGGGCGGGTGCACCTATGCGTGAATGGCCAGGGGGTCTGGTCGCAAAAGGGGCAATTGGCGAAGATGTTGGGCCTGCCCGAAAGCGAGATCCGCGTGACCAACCCCGACGTCGGTGGCGGCTTCGGTATGAAAGCCATGGCCTATCCGGAGTATTTCCTTGCCGCGCAGGCCGCGCGCATGCTCAATCGTTCGGTGCGCTGGATGTCGGACAGATCGGAGGCGATGCTGTCGGACAATGGTGGTCGGGACCTAACCTCAACGGCAACGCTGGCTTTGGATGCCGATCATAAGATCATCGGTTATCAGGTGCAGACGCTGGCCAATATGGGCGCCTATTCGGGTCAATTTGCCCAGCCCATTCAAACGCAGCTGTTTTCAAAAGTTTTGACCGGTCTTTACGATATCCCGGTTGCGCATCTGCAAGTTACCGGGATTTACACCAACACCACGCAGGTAGATGCCTATCGTGGGGCTGGGCGTCCGGAGGCGATTTACGTTTTGGAACGGGCCATGGATTACGCGGCCCGTGCGCTGGGCATCGACGCTTGGGATTTTCGCCGGCGTAACTTCATCGCGCCAGAGAGATTTCCCTATAAGACGGCCAGCCATGTGCGCTACGATGTGGGGGATTTCGGTCTTGTCTTGGATCGTTTGGCCCAAGAGGCCGCGCGCGACGACTTTGAGGCGCGGCGCGCTGCAAGTGCGCAAAAGGGTCTACTGCGTGGCTTGGGGCTGTGCTGTTATATCGAAAGTATTTTAGGCAACCCGACCGAGACCTCGCGGGTTGTGTTTCAGGCCGATGGCAGCGTTGATCTTTATGTGGGCACGCAGTCCGGAGGGCAGGGACATGAAACGGTTTATGCCCAATATCTGGCCGATCAAACCGGCCTGCCGGTGGAACAGATCAACGTGATCCAAGGCGACAGCGATCTCATTCCCACGGGGGGCGGAACTGGTGGATCGCGCTCTGCGACGGTGCAAAATTCCGCGACTTTGGCTTTGGTTACTGTGATGACGCAGGCTTATAAGCTCTTTTTGGCGGAACATCATGAGGCCGATCCCGCGGATGTGAGCTTTGATGACGAGGTGTTTCGGATTGCGGGCTCCAACGTGGTGTTCAGCTGGTTGGATGCGGCCAAACTGGCGCGTGAGGCCGGGCAGTCGGCGCTTTTGGATGTGACGCAATCGGCGACTTTGGATGATTTGAGCTTTCCCAATGGGGCGCATTTGGCGGAAGTGGAAGTTGATCCGCAGACCGGGCAATCGGAGGTCGTGCGCTATGTCATCGTCGATGATTTCGGCTATCTTCTCAATCCCATGTTGGTGGAGGGGCAGGTGCATGGCGGCGTGGTTCAAGGGCTGGGGCAGGCCATGATGGAACATGTGGTATATGATGAAAACGGCCAGCTTCTGACAGCCAGCTTTATGGACTATGGCATGCCGCGGGCTGCCGATGTGCCGATGTTTGACTTCAACTCCGTCGTGGTGCCCTCAACCGCCAATCCTATTGGCATGAAAGGCTGCGGTGAGGCTGGCACCATTGGATCAATGGCCGCTGTATCCAATGCGGTGATGGATGCTTTGGCCTCAAAGGGTGTCACGCGGGCGGATATGCCCTTCACGCCGCAGCGGGTTTGGAGCATGTTGCAAAACGCAGGCTAAGTCGTCATGTCCCTTTGGCATTGGATCAACTCCAAGATTTGGCAGAACCGCTTTGGCCAGGTCGTGGAAGATGCGGGACCTGCGTCTGGGGCCGCACCGCGCCGAGCGGTGCATGTTGTTGTCATGGACGGCACGCTCTCCTCGCTGGAGCCGGGGTTTGAGACAAATGCGGGGTTGGCCTATCAGCTTTTGAAACGCAGCGCTGGGCGGGGGGTGATATTGCATTACCAACCCGGGCTGCAATTTGACCGGAGTAATTTTCTGGCATCAGCCTGGTCTGTGTTGACCGGCAGCGGTTTGGATTGGCAAATTCAGACGGTCTATGGCGCTTTGGCGAGCCGCTATCAGCTGGGCGATGAGATCTTTTTGATTGGCTATTCGCGCGGTGCCTTTGCGGCGCGCTCTTTGGCGGGATTGATCGATCGGGTCGGGTTGCTGCGGCGCGATCAGGCCACCCAGCGTCATGTTCGCATGGCCTATCGTCACTATCGGGACGGCAGCGACGCCTTGCGGGTCTTTGCGAAAGAATATTGCCACTTAGATGTCCCCATCACAGCGATTGGGGTTTGGGACACGGTCAAAGCGCTTGGGCTGCGCGTTCCAGGGCTCTGGCGGATGTTTGAGGGAAAATACCAGTTTCACAACCATCAGATCAGCGCCTGTGTCGGCGCCGGGTTTCAGGCTTTGGCCTTGGATGAAACCCGAGACACATATCGACCTGAAATGTGGGAGGATCCACCAGACCGGCCGGTTGCGTTGCAGCAGGTTTGGTTTGTTGGGAATCATGGGGATGTAGGCGGGCAGGTGATGGGATCTCCGCAAACACGGCCCTTGTCAAATATCCCCTTCGTTTGGATGATGCAGCGACTGCAAGTGCAAGGCCTTCCTTTGCCCAAGGCTTGGACAGAGGAGTTTGTGCAAGATGTTCATGCGCCCTCGACGGGCAATTGGAGCGGATTGAATTGGGTGTTTTGGGCACGGTCCAGGCGTTTGGTTGGACGCTTTCGCTCAGAGTCAATTCATCCCAGTGTTGCTGCTGGGCGGCCTGGGCGGCTCATCAACTTGCATAATGATGCAGGTGGTTGAGCCGGTCGCATAGAGTTTTCCATCTTCGGCACCGCGAATTTCCCCCGCGGCCACGCCGGTGGATCGGCCGGCGTGCTGCACCCATCCGCGGGCGATAACAGGCTGGCCGATTGGAATGCTGCGGGTGATATTGATCTTATATTCCAGCGTTGTGTAAATACTGCCTTTCGGCACTTTGGTCATCACTGCACAGGCCATACAGCTGTCTAAAACCGCACCATACCATCCGCCATGTAGCCCGCCCATTGGGTTCGTGTGATCAAACTCCGGGGTGCCTGCAAAGGTGACAGCACCCACAGATACCTCGGTCAGCTCATGGCAAAGCAACCGAGCGATGGGCGGGCGCGGCAATGTGCCGTCGCGCATGGCGCACATAAACTCATAACCGGACATCGATAGAAGTTGCGCGCGGGTGGGCAAATCGGAAAAATCTTTCGCCTCTGTCATTTCAAGCTCCCTGCGCGCTGGTTTTGACGGAGCCTAACGTGGCGCAGGGAGGACTTCAAGCCACGCGGCGGAGGCTTTGTTGCGGTGCCTTTCCCAAAGCGGTGCAAATGGCACTGACCACTTTGGCTTTGTTCATCGTGTAAAAATGCAGATGCTCAACACCATTTTGGATCAAACTGTCACAAAGTTCACTAGCCTGCGCGATGGCCATCATCTCGGCCCGGCCCTCTCGTTCGGCGCGGGCGAAGCCCTCTGCCAGATCAGGGGCGATAGAGGTGCCGCAGCTGCCGGCGATGGCCTGGGTTGCTGTCCAATTTTGCACAGGCAAAATGCCTGGGATGATGGGTAGGGTGATCCCCTGCGCCGCGGCTCTATCGCGGAAGCGTAGGAAAAACTCTGCGTGGAAGAAAAATTGCGTAATCGCAGCCGTAGCTCCGGCATCTTGCTTGCGCTTGAGCCAATCTAAATCACTCTGGGAGCTCTGTGCCAAAGGGTGCACCTGTGGGTAGGCGGCGACGAAAATTTCCTGCATTGCGTTTTGCTTGGCACATGCGATTAAGTCCATCACATCCAAACCCTTGGGTGCTGTATCCCCGCGCAGAGCGATGAGACCCTCCGCGCCGGCCTCTTGCGCCGCTTTCAGATAGGCGGGCAGATCAGCTGGCTGTTGGGTAGAACAGGTGACATGCGCCTGTAAGCGCCCCAGTCCGGATCGGCGCAAGGCCCGCAGGGTGTCTAAGGTTTGAGTGGGATCTTTGCTGCAGGTGACAGATGAAAATTGTGGTGCAAATCCGGCAAGCGTCTCAGCCGCCCGGCTTAACGAAAATGCAGCTGTTACGGTTTTTGGCGAAAAAAATTCGAACGAAATTTGGGTCATTCTATCCTCATTGAAGCTAGCTTGTGTTGACAGTGCCAGAGGGGCTATGATTAATCAAATTCATAAAATTCAATTTAGTTATGAGGAATTTTCCGAATGCACTTTGATCTGCGCCACCTCCGTGCCATCCGCGCCATTGACAAATGCGGTGGGCTGTCGCGCGCGGCGGATATGCTCAATCTCACACAATCGGCCCTGTCGCATCAGATCAAAGGGCTTGAGGATCAGGCGGGGGTTGATCTTTTTGTACGGCGCACCAAACCGCTGAAATTATCGGCGGCCGGGCAGCGGCTGCTGAAGCTGGCCGATAGGGTGCTGCCAGAGGTTGAGGCTACCGAAGAGGAATTTCGCAGCTTGTTGTCGGGCAAATCAGGCCGGTTGCATATCGCCATTGAATGCCATGCCTGTTTTGAATGGCTGTTTCCGGTTCTAGAGTCCTTCCGCAAGGCCTGGCCTGACGTAGATGTCGATATCCGCCCGGGTCTGGCCTTTGATGCTTTGCCGGCTCTTGCGCGCGAGGAGGTGGATTTGGTGGTCTCCTCCGATCCAGAAGAGCATCCCGATCTCGAATTTTCACCACTGTTTGACTACGAACCCGTGTTTGTTGCCTCCAGCCAGCATGCTTTGGCACAAAAACCTTGGATTGTGGCGCAAGACTTTCGCGATGAGATCTTGATCACCTATCCAGTAGATCGGGCGCGCCTGGATGTCTTCTCGCAGCTTCTCATGCCCGCTAAGGTCGAGCCGCGCGCGGTGCGTCAGGTGGAGCTGACCGCTGTAATTTTACTTTTGGTGGCCTCGAACCGCGGGGTTGCGGTGCTACCTGATTGGGTTGTGCGCGAGGTGCGGTATAATTCTGATTATGTGACCCGACCCCTGACCGAGTCGGGACTCACGCGCAGGCTCTACGCTGCAACCCGCCGAGAAGACACAACAAAACCCTTCATGGCGCATCTGCTCAAACTTGCCCGCAGCGAGCCGGTGAAATTGCAACGCAGCTAGGCCTTGGCAAGCTGGCTCCGGCGGCGTATAGCCCAGCCTGATCTGCAGGAGCATCATCATGGTACAAAGCGCAAATATGAACGTAATGATCGCGACAGCGCGCAAAGCTGGACGCGCTTTGGCGAAAGATTTTCGCGAGGTGGCCAATTTGCAAGTCTCGGTCACAGGCGCCAGTGATTTTGTCGCCCGCGCGGATATGCATGCAGACAAAGTGGTGAAAGAAGAGCTGCTTGTGGCCCGTCCGACCTATGGGTACTTGGCCGCTGAAAGTGCTGAAATCGAAGGCAAAGATCCGACCCGCCGCTGGATTGTGGATGCAATGGTCGGTGTTACCAACTTCCAACACGGCATGCCGCATTATGCGGTGACGATCGCTTTGGAGCATAAGGGTGAGATTATTGCCGGCGTGACATATGATGCCGCGCAAGACGAATGTTTTTTCGCGGAAAAAGGCCAGGGTGCTTGGATGAATGAGACCCGTATGCGGGTTTCTGGGCGTCGCAGCCTGTCGGACTGTGTCTTTGCCACAGGCCTGCCGAGCGCGGGTCGCTCGGACTTGCCGCAAGCCTTGACCGATCTGGCGCAGCTTTTGCCGGTCTCATCTGGCGTGCGCAATCTAGGCGCTGCCGCGCTGGACATGGCCTATGTGGCCGCCGGCCGTGTAGATGGATTTTGGGGCCGCCGCTTGCAGCTTTGGGATGTCGCCGCTGGGATGATCATTGTGAAAGAAGCGGGCGGATTTTCTGAGGCCATCCAACCGGGTGGTGACGTGTTGCAAGATGGAACGGTAATTGTCGCGAATGATCAAGTCTTCGCGCCGTTTTCTAAAGTCATACGCAACGGCAGCTGACACAGGGCGGCGTGACCATGCCATAGGTCACTGCCTTAATCCATGGTGTTTGCTCCCTCGCCACAAAACAGGCTCCATGCTTGACGGATGGCCGCTTTGCACCACTTTGGACCTATGCGTGTTTTTATCATTCTTATATTCACCGCCTTCACCACAGGCGCCTTGGCCCAATGCCCAAAGAATCCAGCGATTTCTGAGGAGCTTGATGAGGCCTATCGTAGTCTCAAATTTGCGAAATTCCCTCGAGATGCGCAAGTGGCCACGGATGTCCTTTGGAGCTTGTGGACCCGTGCACCGGACAGTCGGGCGCAACGTCTGCTCAACCGGGGGATGATGAACCTCCGCTTGGGCGACTTGGCGGCCGCTGAGGGGTTTTTGAGCGTTCTCATTGAGTATTGTCCCGATTATGCCGAGGGTTACAATCAACGCGCCTTTGCGCGCTATCTGGCCGGGAACTTCGAAGGGGCCTTGCCAGATTTGGCGCGGGCCCTCTCGATCCAGCCGCGCCATCTCGGGGCATTGTCGGGCAAAGGGCTGACCCATTTGGCACTTGGACAGCCAGAGTTGGCAGAAATTGAATTTCGAAAAGAGATGTCTTTAAACCCTTTCACCGCAGATCGGGATTTGATCCCGCATTTGGGCACGGATTTATAGATAATCTGCCTTTACACGCCCAGCATTTTGCCTATGTTCGCCGCTGTGCCCGCGTGATGGAATGGTAGACATAGAGGACTTAAAATCCTCAGGCTTAACGGCCGTGCCGGTTCGAGTCCGGCCGCGGGTACCACCACAATGAATACTTCCGTTAAATTTGTGGTCGGTGTCGCGTATCCCGTGTGATGACGGCCGCTTATATTCAGAGCGCCATTGGCCCATCGCGCCGGTGCTCGCGTTATGCGAAGAGAACGTCCTTTGTGGCTAAATCATGCCCACCAAAGCGGTTCGGGCTCTTCACATTTGTGAACATTAAAGGCCCGTAGCCGCTCTAACAGCCAATTCATGCGGTCAGCGTCTTCGTCAAGATAGGGCTTTGTCAGTTCGACAATATCTTGAGCGGGCGTGCGGAATTCTGCGGTCCAGGCGGCCAGCTTAAACAATATCGGGACAAATGAGATCCCAGCTTCCGTAAGATAATAGGGCTTTTTTTGCGCATGTTGCTCAGACGTACCGATATCTAGTAGATTGAGATCACGCATCAATTTCAATCGAGAAGATAGGGAGCCGGAAGAAATATTTTCTCGGTTGTTATTGAGGATATCGTTAAATGTGCGCCTGTTAAACAATGCTATATCGCGAATTATAATCGCAATCCATTTGTCGCCGAGCAGATGAGACGCCAGCCCAATTGGGCACATATTTTCTTCGACAAATTTTTCATTGTTGCCATTTTTCAAATCTAACATGTAACCATCTCACTGTTTAAACTACTATCATAATGACATTGGATGGTTGGCCCCGATACGTCAATTGTTTTTAAAAATCGAACGCTACCATAAGCGAGAACCACTTTAATATTTGAAATAGTTAAATCGTCTCTTTCGAGTGTACCCTAACCTTACAACTGAAGTGCAGGCTCGGTGTTTCCAGATAAACCCCGATCAAATTATCAAAGGGAGCCGGACAATGATGGTCAAACTTACACAAGATCTCGCGCGCGGGCTTGGACCGTGGAAGGAAATGTATCACGAAAACCAGGCCGTGCTAAACGCTCTTGGAGCGCGCTTAATATTTGCTGGAACGGAAAAAGACGACGACAGTAAATTGACTGTGATCATCGATTTCGACTCGGTTGAGGCCATGAAAGCCTTCGGAGGGCATGAGGAATTAAAAGCCAAACGTGCGGCGGCTGGAGCGTTGTTAGAAACTACAGAGATCACCGTTATGAGTGCGGATTCTTTCACGGGATGAGACATGTGTGAACAGGTTTTGTATACCATAAAACCCTGTTATACAACTATATTAAGTTGGAAGGAAGATCAATTATGCCAATCGAAGTGAAAAATTTTTCGTCTCAAGCAGATGAAGTTAAAGAGATGCCAAACGCCCGTGTCGAGTCGGTCAATGTTTTGGGGGGGGGCGTGTAATGAAACTGACCTTAGCGCCAGAATGGAAATGGTCGCGCGATATACAACCTATTGTAGGAACGCCAAGCTGTCAGGCGACACACACCGGCATCATCGTGGAAGGCTCCATCCATTGCGTATGCGATGATGGATCTGAGGCGACCTATTCCGCTGGAGATGCATACGCGATCTCGCCTCATCATGACGCTTGGTGCGTCGGGGGAACCCGAACCGTTGTCTATGAGTTTGCTGGTGTTTGGGGAGAGTGAAGATGGCTTTATATGATAAACTACAACAGGTTATGGATGATCGAAATGTCGAAGGATACATCGATTTGATACATGACGATGCTCAGATCATATTTCATAAATCCGGCAGCCGATTCAGTAAAGGTGAATGGGCGTCCATGGTGACCGGGATGATGCAAAACCCCAAATTCGTAAGCGACGCATCGCGGTGCGTTTATGAGAACAATGAGATCTTGGTCGCGCACAACTTTATGTCTTATCCTGATGACACCAAGGAAGCCGTTATGTTGGTGTGCATGCTGAAAGATGGGCAAATCATCCGCATGGAAACTGGCGCAACGCCTCTGAGTTAACGGTCTTTTAAATACAGGCGTAAGGAAAATGTCTAATGGCTAACATGCTCATACACATTCACAGTGGACCCGAGTTAGAGAACAAGCTCACCCTTGGGTTGCTTGTTGCTAAAACGGGCGTTGCGGAAGGGCATAGTGTCAAACTGTTTTTGGCTGCGGATGCTGTGCACGCTCTGAATTGCCGGGCAGACGGTGAAATCGTGGGACAGGGCACCGGCGATGCAAACTTGCATTTGCAGGCGCTTGCTGCGGCAGGCGTTCAAATTATGGTGTCGGGAATGTCTGCGAAAGCCCGCGGTTATGATGACAGTCTTCTCGCGGGCTATAACGCATCTTTTGCTATGCCGGACAAGCTTATCGCTCTGGCCTTAGAGGCCGATACGGTGCTGTGTTATTGAACTGGTGGTATCGGCTGGAATAACTCCGCTTCTATCAAGCGGGTTAATTTTTGCGATAGGGGCCGCGTTGAGGCACCCCAGGTCGCCAAAACCTGGCCGTTACCACCAACCAACACCTTGTTAAAATTCCATTTTGGAACGAAGCCGCTTTGAGCACGCACGGCCTTAAAGAAGGGATGTGCCTGCGCACCCGTGACAACGAGCGTCTCACTCATTGGCATATCAATGTCATAGTTTAATGCACAAAAACTTTTGATTTCCGCATTGCTGTCAAATTCCTGGTTAAAGTCATCTGACGGGACCGCAACCATTCCGAAACCTGCGTTGCGGTAGGTGTCATAAAGTTTTTGCAAATCGGCATATTGTTTGGTGAAAGCGCATTGCGACGCGGTGTTCACCACGAGGTAGGGTCTTCCTTGCCATTGTTTGGTATCGATAAGCCCGCCAAAAATTGATGGGAAAATATGTGTCCCCAGATCGCTGGCGCCGCCCAAGCGCGGCACAACGGTCGCAATGGATGCCACAATCACCACGAGGGTTGCCGAAAGAATTCCTATTTGTTTGTGTCTCATGTGAGTTTTACGTGCCACGACCTGTTTTGGATCAGCCTCACGCAAGACCGACGCAAGATTGGGTCTGTGGATCCCAAACCGTTCCAGGCAGGCAAAAGGCCGCCGGGTCCGTGCCGCGATCTGGGCAGCTTGGAGCCTCTTGCGCGAGACTTGTATTGGCCCAAATCATTATCAACAAAAATGCGGTCATGAGCTTTATCATATGTGTCTCCAAACTGTGCACGGCAACATCTCCGTTCAGGCTTATCCATAGGCAGGGTCATATTTTCGCGCGCGCGCTCCTCGATCCTAGGGCAAAGCCTGCAAATGCTGGAGGTTTTTACCATCGAGACTGAGCAGGTATATCTTGCGATTTTGGTCGACCACGATCAATTCATTGGCCGTGCGGGTGACAGATAGTACCTCGGTGCCCTGCGGAAGAGCGGTGATTTCCGGGAAAATTGCGACAGGGCTCTGCAAGCGGATGACAAGCACTGTAAAGATCGCTATGAGACCCACAATCATGGTGGCTGTGAGCGTTGTGACCAGCCGCCTCAAAAACCGCAAATTTGCCGGTTCAGTTGGATTTGCCGGAACCTCAGATTGATCTGCCATGACTGATGTCCTTTTTACCATTGGAGAAAACCCTCCGCCGCGCCTTGATAAAGCCTTGGCGCGGAATGTGCCAGAGCGCGCCATTAGCCGATCGCGCCTATCGCGCATGATAGCTGAGGGTGCAGTTGAGGTGAATGGCGCGGTGGTGACCGATCAAAAGGCGCGCGTGCAGGAGGGCGATGATATCGTCATTCGCGTGCCCGATGTCGTGGAAAGCCATATGCTGCCGGAAGATATTCCGCTAGAGGTTCTGTTTGAGGATGACGACTTGATTGTGGTCAACAAGCCAGCGGGGATGGTTGTGCATCCGGCACCAGGCACGCCGTCAGGAACGCTGGTCAACGCGCTTTTGGCCCATTGCGGTGAAAATCTTTCCGGTGTGGGTGGGATGAAACGTCCAGGGATTGTGCACCGCATTGATAAAGACACCAGTGGGCTTTTGGTCGTGGCCAAATCTGATGCGGCCCATCAAGGTTTGGTGGATCAATTTTTAGACCACAGCATTGAGCGCCTTTATACGGCGGTGTGTTTTGGTGTGCCCTCTGCGGGAGATCCACGGCTCATGGGGCTGGCAGGAACGTCTTTCGAGGCGGGCAACCAGCTCAAGATTACAACCCAATTGGCCCGCCATAAGACCGACCGTCAACGCCAAGCGGTGGTGCTGCAAAATGGTAAACATGCAGTCACCCGGGTGCGGGTAATGCAGGAATTGGCTGGCGGCGCAGCTGCGGTGGTGGAATGTAAATTGGAGACCGGCCGCACCCATCAAATCCGGGTGCATATGTCTTATGCGGGTCATGCTTTGCTTGGAGATCAAACCTATAGCCGCAAACGCAAATTGGCTGGCGCCCATACTGAACAGGTTGCAGCCTTCCCGAGGCAGGCGCTGCATGCGGGGCTTTTGGGCTTTAAACATCCGATCACTGGCCGCATGCTGCGGTTTACGAGCCCATTGCCGACCGATATTGAGGGTTTGATTGCTCTTTTAAGCGCCTAGCGGTCGGCGCGCCGTCCATTTATTGCCGAACATAAATAATTAGTCCCCGCCCTCTTGAAACAGGGTGCAGGTGAACGCATATCTATGTTAAGCCCATATACATAGGGTCAAACATGAGGGAGTACGATGGCCAATTACGCAAATTTACCTGCACCAACGCCAGACGGGGGATTGAATCGCTATATGCAGGACATCCGCAAATTTCCCATGCTGGAGCCGGAAGAGGAGTATATGTTGGCCAAGGCTTGGGTGGAACGGCAAGACAGCGGCGCGGCGCATAAGTTGGTGACAAGCCATTTGCGTTTAGCAGCTAAAATCGCAATGGGCTATCGCGGCTACGGGTTGCCGCAGGCTGAGGTCATCTCGGAGGCCAATGTTGGCTTGATGCAGGCCGTTAAGAAGTTCGACCCAGAGAAGGGTTTCCGCTTGGCCACCTATGCGATGTGGTGGATCCGAGCGAGCATCCAAGAATATGTGCTGCGCTCTTGGTCCTTGGTCAAAATGGGCACCACCTCCGGACAAAAGAAACTGTTTTTTAATCTTCGCAAAGCCAAATCACGGATTGGCGCTTATGATGATGGGGACTTGCGGCCCGAACAGATCACCCGAATTGCCAACGATCTTGGCGTGACTGAAACCGAAGTGCAGTCAATGAACCGCCGGATGTCTGGGGGCGATGCCTCTTTGAACGTCATGGTCGGCAGCGATGGCGAAAGCGCAACACAGTGGCAAGACTGGCTGCAGGATGAGGATGCCGATCAAGCCGGTGATTATGAGCGCAATGACGAGATGTCCGTGCGTCGTGATATGCTGGCCGAGGCGATGAGCGTTTTGAACGACCGCGAAAAAGACATTATCACGAAACGTCGCTTGCACGATCAGCCGGTGACTTTGGAGGAACTGTCAAGCCAATATGACGTAAGCCGCGAACGGATTCGCCAGATTGAAGTGCGCGCGTTTGAAAAATTGCAAAACCGTATGCGCGAATTGGCGCAGGAAAAGGGCCTGCTGCGCGACCTCTGACGCCGAGCTGTGTCATTTTCTCTGGTCGGGCTGTCCTCATCGCCCTATCCTTGGGGCATTGGCATGAAGAGGGGCGCGCATGACACATATCCGTTGGGGCATTCTTGGGGCGTCAAAATTTGCGCGTGAGCATATGGGGCCGGCCATTCATGCAGCCAGGGGCGCGGTTTTATCGGCTGTGGCCAGCCGCAACCCAGCCAGTGTCGGCCCGTTTCAGGAATTCGCCGCCGAATGCCGAGCGCTTGCCGGCTATGAGGCGCTTATCGCGGATCGGGATATTGATGCGGTCTATATCCCCTTGCCGCATCATATGCATGTAGAATGGACCGTTAAGGCGCTCCATGCTGGTAAACATGTATTGGCTGAAAAGCCCATTGCTATGCAGGCCGAAGACTTTGACAATTTGATTGCCGCCCGCGACGCGACCGGGCTGCTTGCGGCGGAGGCCTATATGATTGTGCACCACCCGCAATGGCAGCGCGCGCGGCAAATGGTGGCCGATGGCGCCATTGGTCGGGTGATCCATATCACTGGCGGATTTTCCTATGACAATTCCGATGATCCCCAAAATATTCGCAATCAAGCAGCCATGGGCGGCGGCGGTCTGCGCGACATTGGGGTCTATGTGCTGGGATCTGCGCGCTATGTCATGGGGGCAGAGCTTGAAAATATTTCTGCAAAAATTCGTTTGGAAAGCGGGTTTGACACGTTTGCCTCCATGCAGGGCAATATGGGAGAGGCGACCTATTCGGCCTATGTCTCCACGCGCATGCATCCGCATCAAGAAATGGTGTTTCATGGATCTGAAGGGGTGTTGCGCCTAACCGCGCCATTCAATGCCAATATTTTTGGCGAGGCGCGCATTGAATTGCACCAGCCAAATCTAGGCCTGCGGGTTGAGAAATTCCCTGCTGCGAACCATTATGTGCAGCAAGTGGAAGCCTTTGGGCACAGCATCCGCACCGGTGCGGCCTTTCCTTGGACACTCGAGCAGGCGCGCGGAACCCAAGAAGCGATTGACAAGATATTGGCGATTGGCACAGAGTTGCCATAATTTTAAAGCGACAGACTTCTTAAATAATTAGACGATCGAATTGATTTAAAAAAGTGTTTCAACGATGAGCAGGCCAAAAGCTGAAGGTAAATTTTCCCTCCATGAATCCCGAAAGGGCAAAGCGCAAGGAAGCCTTGTGATGCGGCTGCTTTGGATGGTCGTCATCTCCGTTATGTTGAGCCTAGCGCAAACGGTTCTCACCTTTGTTACGATCATCCAGTCTATTGTCATGCTGGTCTCTGGACGGCAGCCCAATGAGCGTTTGGCTGATTTTGGCACGACTTTGGGGATTTGGATTGCCAAGGCCGCCCGCTATCAAACAGCTGCCAGCGAAATGCGCCCTTGGCCATGGAGCGAGGTGGATTAATCTTCCATCGCTTCCAGCTCATCAATCATCGCAGAGATCATGCTGAGCCCCTTGTCCCAAAATTTGGGGTCACTCGCGTCTAGACCGAAGGGTGCCAGCAGCTCTGTGTGGTGCTTCGAGCCACCGGCACGCAGCATGTCAAAATATTTGGCCTGAAACTGCGGATCACCCTCTTCATAAACAGCATAGAGCGCATTTACCAAACCGTCGCCAAAGGCATAGGCGTAAACATAGAATGGGGAATGCACGAAATGGGGGATATAGGACCAAAAGGTCTCATAGCCATCCATGAATTCAAAAACCGGCCCGAGGCTTTCACCTTGCACGCTCATCCAAATCGCATTGATCTGATCTGGTGTAAGCTCTCCCTGGGCACGGGCCGCATGCAGCTTGCACTCAAAGTCATAAAAGGCAATTTGGCGCACCACGGTGTTGATCATGTCCTCCACTTTGCCGGCCAAGAGTACTTTGCGCTCTTGCGGTGTTTTAGCGGCCGCCAGAAGTTTGCGGAATGTCAGCATTTCGCCAAAAACGGAAGCGGTCTCTGCCAAGGTGAGCGGTGTTGAGGACAGCAGCTCGCCTTGCTCGGCGGCCAGAACCTGATGCACCCCGTGACCCAATTCATGGGCCAGTGTCATGACATCGCGCGGTTTGCCCATGTAGTTGAGCATCACATAGGGATGCACGGTGGTGACGGTCGGATGCGCAAAGGCGCCGGGTGCTTTACCCGGCTTAACCGCGGCATCAATCCAGCCTTGGGTGAAAAACGGTTTGGCGATCTCGGCCATCTCTGGCGAAAACTCAGCGTAGGCTGACAGCACCATCTCTTGCGCTGTGCCCCAATCGACCAGCTTGTCGTCTTCAATTGGCAAAGGAGCGTTCCTATCCCAGACCTGCATGGTCTCAAGACCCAGCCATTTGGCTTTGAGCGCGTAGTAGCGATGCGATAATTTGGGGTAGGCGGCCACGACCGCATTGCGCAGCGCCTCGACAACCTCAGCTTCCACATGGTTGGACAAATGCCGCCCGGTTTGCGGCGTTGGCATTTTTCGCCAGCGGTCTTCAATCTCTTTTTCTTTGGCCAGCGTATTATGCACCCGGGCAAAAAGGCCTGTATTGGCGCGCAACACTCGCGCAATCTCACGGGCCGCCGCCTCGCGCGTGCCGCGGTCTTGTTCGGATAATTTGTTGGCGGCCGCCTCCAGTGGCAGCTCTTCCCCATCAATGGTAAAAACTAGGCTGGCGACAGTTTCGTCAAACAAGCGGTTCCAGGCAGCTGCCCCGACCACCGATTGATCATGCAGGAATTTTTCCATTTCGTCAGACAGCTGATAGGGCTTCATGGCGCGCATGCGGTCAAACACCGGCTTGTAGCGGGCCAGAGCAATATTTTGCGACAGTAATTTTGAAAGAACTTCTTCGTCCAGTCTATTGAATTCTAAACCGTAAAAAACCAACTTTGTCGTATGTTCCGTCAGCTTATCTTGCATATCTGACATGAATTTTGCCCGCTCGGGGTCCGTTGTCAGTTGGTAATAACGCAAACCAGCAAATGACATGATCCGACCGGCAATAATGTCGATTGCCTCATAGCGTTCAACGGCTTTGAGCATTTCATCTGCAGTAAGTTGCGCGAGCTTTCCGTCATAATCCTTTGAAAAATCTTCGCAAGCTTGCTCAATCTGTTTGAGGTCGGCATGCAGTTCAGGCGCATCCTCGGAAGCATAAAGATCGCTGAGATCCCAGGCTGGCAAATCTCCGAAGGCTCCGCCGCCTTGCGGATTGGCCTCAAGTACGCGTGTGTCGTTTCGCATGAATTGGTCCATCAGGGCTGTATTATTCGGTCCGCTGGCTCAAAAAACGCCCAGTTTTGAGCTGCAAAATTATAGGGTGTCTTGCGCCCTATCTAATGTTTTTTGCATGGAGAGGAAAGCCACTTTAGCCCTTCGCAATTCAAATTGAATTTTCCAACGCTTCGTGCTCTTCTTTGCCTGCTGATAGAATTGGAGAACTTATGCGCATCAAGAATTTTAAATCCCGCATGGCAAATCGAGATATGATGGCCGGGACGTTTTTGAAAACGCCAGCCTATGAATTGGTGGAGGTTTTGGCCACTTCGGAGCTGGATTTCATTTGCATCGATATGGAGCATAGTCCCTTTGATCGCGCCCGCACGGATGCCTGTTTGGCGGTGGCGCGGGCCTTAGATTTTCCGGTGCTGGTGCGGGTGACGCATTTTGCACCCCAAACCGTGTTGCAGGTGTTGGACATGGGCGCGGTGGGCGTGGTGGCACCGCATATTATTACAGCGGAGCAGGCCAAGGACTTGGTGCGTGCCGCGCATTTCGGCCCCGGGGGCCGCGGTTTTGCCGGCGCCACGCGTTGGGCCGGCTATGGCACGCAAAATATGGCAGAAGTATTGGCGCAATCGGCGCGTCAAACCGTTGTGATTGCTCAGATTGAAGAGCCTGAAGCTCTGGAGAACGTGGAGAAAATTGCCGCAACTCCGGGTGTGGATGGTTTGTTCTTGGGGCCGTCAGACATGAGTGTTTCAATGGGATTTAGCGATACCAATTCTGAGCAATTGCGCGCGGCCTTAGCGCGATGTGGCGCGGCGGCTGAGGCATCGGGCAAAGCCTATATGACCTTCGTGCCCAATGCCTCGAAGGCGACAGATTGGGCGCAGTTTGGGGCGCATATGTTCTTTGTTGGATCCGAGCAGGGCTGGATGAAATCTGGCGCAAATGCGGATGCTTCGGGCATTCATGCGCTCGGGTGATGACGTTCAAAATGGGCGATGGTTTCGCGGTAAAAATCCTCGCGGATTTCCGGGCGTTCCATCATGAACTCATGTTTGGCTTGGGGCACGATCTTTAACTGAGCTCCGGGCCAATGGGCCATACGCTGCTCAATGCGGCGCGGGTCCACAATGGTTTCCAGGCCGCCGACAAAGCAAAGGGCTGGGTGCCTTGGTGCACGGTGGCGGTGCAGCGCGCGCATCTCGCGCAGCGCTTCATTGAGCCAGCGCAAGCTTGGGCCTCCCAGAGCGCAATCTGGAAAATCCCTTATATGTAATTGCATTACTTTAAACATTTGAGGATCACAGCTTAACTGATTTTCCTCAAATGAAATCTCCTGCAAATGGGATCCAACAGAGCTTCCCGGCGCGCGCATCTCAGCCAATTTGAACGGATGCAGGAGGCTGGATAAGCCCCAAGCGGGGACGCGTTTCGCAGGTGGGTGGAACAAAATTCCCCACATGGGTGCGGAAAAACTGACCGCCTGGACCGGCAAGCCTTGCAAAAGCGCCCGCAACCCAATGCAGCCACCCATCGAATGGGCCAGCAGAAAATATGGTTTGGGCAGGTCTAAGGATTTGGCTGCGGCCAGAAGAGTTTGCACGTCCTGTTGGTAGTCAGAGAATCTGTGCACATGACCAATCAGGCGATTTGACAATAGCCGATCTGATAGGCCCTGTCCCCGCCAATCGATTGTCAAAGAGGTGTAACCGGCATGCGCAAGGGCGGCTGCGGCTCCGCCGTATTTCTCGATATATTCGGTGCGCCCTGGAAATATCAAAACCGTCCCTTTGGCCCCGTTGCGCCATGCCCCGAGGCGCAGGCGCACCCCGTCTCGCGTTTGCACCCAATGGCCCGAGGCTCCCGCAGGACCGCGCGCCAGATCGTTGTGCAGTGGCGCCGGGCTTAGCATCAGCTCAAAACACCTGCCAGTCGCATGGCCAGACCCATGTCGCCCTCCAAAGAGAGTTTGCCGCTCATGAAAGCGGAGGTTGGATTTTGTCTGCCGGCAAGAATATCCTCAAAGACCTCTGCCGTGGCCGAAAGGGTCACATCCGCCGGTTGATCGGAAATGCGCACCCCCTCGCTATCCACGATTAAAGAGCCCTCATCGGTGATTGAAAACTTTGCAGAGCCCTCAAAAACGCCGCCACCCAGCTTCTGTGTTAAAACATCACGGGCTTGGTTCAAAATTTCGCTCATACCACCGGTTCCTTAATAATTTTATTTTACAGCGAGGGGCTGAAACCCCGAAAAACTGTGCTACATGTAATTTATGACCAGTGTTGTTTGGAAACTCAAATCAATAGTGGCGGCAATCTGCCTATTTGTTGCGGCAACCGGGATGGCGGCGGAACAATCGGCGCGGTTGGACCCATTGTTTGGGCGTTTAAAAAATGCGGACGCCGCTGATGCGCCGGCGCTGGAGGCGAAAATCCGACAGGAATGGTCGAAAAGCGGATCTGCAGCGGCTGATTTGCTACTGTCGCGGGCGAAGATTGCCATTGATGCAGGCGATCAGAAAGCGGCCATGGGGCATTTGACAGCTCTGACGGATCATGCGCCAGAATTTGCTGAGGGCTGGAACCTTAGCGCGGTGACCCTCTTAAACATGGGCAAAATAGGCCCCGCTTTGGCCGCTCTCGAACGCACCTTGGCGCTGGAGCCACGCCATTTTCAGGCGCTTGAAGGGCTGGTGCTGATTTTCGATGACGCTGGGCTTTATGAGGAGGCTTTCGAGATCATGCATCGAATTGAGGCTATACATCCTCACGCCGAGATCCTATCAAAAGCGCGCGCGCGCCTTGAAGCAAAAACCCTAGGGCAAGCCCTGTAAACCCTTAGGGGATTGGCCAATGGCTCCGAATAATCGAATTGTGGCCGTTTTAGGTCCGACCAACACCGGTAAAACCCATTATGCCATTGAGCGGATGCTGGCGCATCGCACCGGCATAATTGGATTGCCGCTGCGTTTGCTGGCGCGCGAGGTCTACGACAAAATCGTAACGCTGCGTGGGCCATCCGTTGTGGCTTTGGTCACCGGCGAGGAGCGCATTGTGCCGCCGCGCGCGAAATATTGGGTCTGTACGGTCGAGGCCATGCCAGAGGGCATGGGATGTGATTTTCTCGCGGTTGATGAAATTCAACTCTGCGCTGATCCCGAGCGCGGCCATGTTTTTACGGATCGATTGTTGCGCGCCCGCGGATTGCATGAAACGCTCTTTATGGGTGCAGAGACCATGCGAAAGGCCATTGCGGCCTTGGTTCCATCTGCGGATTTTATGCATCGGGAGAGATTTTCTGAGCTGAGCTACAGCGGGCAAAAGAAGATCAGTCGCATGCCAGAACGCTCAGCCATCGTGTCGTTTAGCGTTGATAATGTCTATGGCATCGCGGAACTTTTGCGGCGCCAAAAGGGCGGGGCGGCGGTGGTCATGGGGGCGTTGAGCCCGCGGACGCGCAATGCGCAGGTTGAGATGTATCAAAACGGTGATGTGGATTACCTCGTGGCCACAGACGCCATTGGCATGGGCCTCAATCTGGATGTGAACCATGTGGCCTTTTCAGCAACATCGAAGTTCGATGGCAACCGAATGCGACCGCTTTTACCGACCGAATTGGCGCAAATCGCAGGTCGCGCAGGACGACATATGAACAATGGCAGCTTCGGTGTTACGGGCGAAGCTGCACCTTTGCAGGATGAATTGGTTGAGGCCATTACCGAAAATCGCTTTGCGCCGCTGACCAAGCTTTACTGGCGCAATTCCAAGTTGCAATTTGGCTCCACCAAAGCGCTGATCTCGGCACTTGAGCAACATACGAGCAACGAATGGCTGACGCGGGTCCGTGAAAGTTGTGATTTGGCTGCGCTCAAGGCTTTGGTACAAGATGGCGAAATTGCGGCGCGTGCCAGCGATGGCGCCTCGGTTGCGTTGCTTTGGGATGTCTGCCGAATCCCTGATTTTCGGAGTATTTCAAACCGGCAACATGCCGAGCTTCTGGGTGTTATTTACAACTATTTGCACGAAAAGGGGCAAATTCCGCAAGATTGGCTCGCGCGAAGCATAAATAGTTTGGATAATACCAAGGGTGACATTGACGCCCTGTCAAAAAGGTTGGCCTATATCCGCACATGGACCTATGTTGCGCAACGCAAAGACTGGGCCCATGATCATGAGCATTGGCGCGAAGCGACCCGCGCTGTAGAAGACCGACTTTCAGATGCGCTGCATATCGCACTGACCCAAAGATTTGTTGATCGGCGCACGTCAATTTTGATGCGGCGATTGAAACAGAAGGAGAGCCTTGTGGCCGACGTGAATAAAGATGGTGAAGTAACCGTAGAAGGCCAGTTTGTTGGGCGGCTTGAGGGATTTCAATTTCGACAAGACGCCAGTGCGTCCCCCGATGAGGCGAAGACGCTTCGCAGCGCCAGCCTGCAAGCCTTGGCTCCCGAGTTTCATCTTCGGGCGGATCGGATGTACAATGCGCCAGACACGGAAATTGATTTCACTGAACAAGGTGGATTGATGTGGGGCAGCTCGGCGGTGGGCAAGTTGATTGCTGGATCAAACGCGCTGAAACCACATGTGCAGGCGTTCGTTGATGTAGAGGCTGGGCCAGAAGTGGCTGAGAAGGTTGCGCGCCGTCTGCAGCATTTCATTGATCGCAAAATATCCACTCTGTTTGAGCCATTGATAAACATGCAGCGCGATGAAAGCCTCACGGGCATGGCGCGCGGTTTTGCGTTCCAGATGATCGAAGGCCTGGGTGTTTTGGATCGGGCCGGTGTGGGTGAAGATGTGAAGTCTTTGGATCAGGAGGCCCGCAGCGCATTGCGCAAGCATGGCATCCGATTTGGCCAGTTCACCATCTTCATGCCGCTGTTGCTTAAACCTGGGCCAACGCGTCTGCGATTGTTGCTTTGGTCTTTGGCCTCGGGCCTACAAGAATTTCCCGAGGCGCCCCCCCCGGGGTTGGTTACTGTTCCGACAGATGAGACAAAACCTGCGGGTTATCACTTGAAATCTGGTTATAGAGCCGCGGGCCAGCGGGCTTTGCGTGTTGATATGGCGGAACGTCTTGCCGATATGCTGCGCACGCAGGATACGCGTGGCGGATTTGAAGCCACGGCAGATATGCTGTCGATCACGGGTATGACTTTGGAGCAATTTGCCGATTTGATGCAGGGTCTGGGGTATCGCGCGGAAAAGGCTGAGAGGATCAAAGTGAAAGCGCCTGCGGCCACACCGGTGGCTTCGGGGCCTGCCAGTGATGCGGAAGTTTCAGGCGACGGGATGCCGGAGGCGGTCGAGACCGCCCCAGAAGATGCGCCCACCGCAGAGATCCCAGTAACAGAGCCCAAGGCACCCACCCTAGAGGGCGAAGATGCCACCAAGGAGGCGGCGCCTGTGGAAATGGAAGTCTATTATACGTTCGCTTGGGGTGCGAAACGCGTGGACCGCTCGGCGGATGGTCCGCGCAAAGGTCACAAACCACGCGGCAAGCCCAAGCAGGACCGAGGAGCGAAGGGCAAAGGCGGAAAGTCAGGCGGCAACTCCGGCAAGGCGGAACGGTTCGAAGCCCGGCCACCCAAACGCGACAAGCCGATTGATCCCGACAACCCCTTTGCCGCAGCCTTGATGGGCTTTAGCAAAAAGTGAGTGAGGCGAAACCGGGTCTCCGAATTGACAAATGGCTCTGGCAGGCCCGGTTTTTTAAGACGCGGAGCCTGGCGGCAAAGCTGGTGCAATCGGGGAAATTGCGGCTCAACGGTGATCTTATCTCTAAGCCGTCGCGTATGGTCAGCGAGGGCGATGTACTGACTTTCCCAAAGGCTTTGGACACCAGGGTGATTGAGGTGCGCGCGCTTGGTACGCGCCGCGGTCCCGCTCCCGAAGCCCAGGGCCTCTACCGTGATTTGGCGCCCCCGGAACCCAAGCCGGCATTCACCGCCAGCCCCAAGGCAGATCACCGCCCGACGGCCCGTGAGCGCCGGGCCATTCAAAAATTTAAGCAAGGGCTTGAAGAGAACTAAGTCAGGCACAACTTGCCAAAGAGCGGCTTGCGGTTTATGCGCATGTCGAAGTCAAAGGAAACACGATTATGACATATGTTGTCACAGACAATTGTATCGCTTGTAAATACACAGACTGTGTTGAGGTCTGCCCAGTAGATTGTTTCTACGAGGGTGAAAACATGTTGGTTATACATCCTGATGAATGTATCGATTGCGGCGTTTGTGAACCTGAGTGCCCCGCCGATGCTATTCGTCCAGACACCGAGCCGGATATGGAAAAATGGGTGGATTTCAACCGGAAGTATTCAGAGGCCTGGCCTGTGATTGTAACAAAAAAAGACGAGTTTCCCGATGCGGAAGCCCGCGACGGCGAAGAGGGTAAGTTGGAGAAATATTTCTCTGAAACGGCCGGCACTGGCGGCTAAATAGCTGCGCTTTATCAATCGCTAAAAATATGATATGCTTAATCATATGAACAGCTGTTTTAACACAGCGCCAAGCGCATCCTCTTTAATCTGACCTTAAGGCTGGTTCCTTACAGCAGGTTCACCGGTGCGTCGGCGTGAAAGGACGAAGATGAGTAAAAAGAAACTTGATTTCCGTATTGATGAGTATGTGGTCTATCCTGCCCATGGGGTTGGCAAGGTCACTGCGGTTGATGAGCAAGAGGTTGCGGGTATCACCCTTGAATTATTCGTTGTGGCTTTTGACAAAGACAAGATGACACTGCGTGTGCCAACGCATAAGGCGATTGAAGTGGGCATGCGCCCGTTGGCCACGCCAGATGTTGTGGCCCATGCCATGGCGATCCTACGCGGCAAAGCGAAGGTGAAGCGGGCGATGTGGTCCCGCAGAGCGCAGGAATATGAGCAAAAGATTAACTCTGGTGATTTGATTGCAATAGCCGAAGTGGTGCGTGATTTGCATCGCACCGATGACCAGCGCGAGCAAAGCTATTCAGAACGCCAGCTGTATGAGGCCGCACTTGAGCGTCTCACACGCGAGATTGCCGTGGTGAACGGAGCCGAAGAATCAACGGCGGGTCAAGAAATCACCGACGTGCTGATGTCGCGTGTGGTCCCGGCTGCCAGCTAGAGCGCGGCGGCACACCGCCCCCGTGCCAAACATCCATAGGATTGGCGCGGGATGCGTCTTCTGAGGTGACCTCAAAGAAGGGCGACCAGACAAATTAAAGCGCAGGTTTCGGCGCATTGCTGGCTCGCCCCTAAAATGTCACCCGTCTGCCCGCCGATTTTGTGTTTGGCAATGGCGGCAACAGCCAGACCACCGAGGGGCGCCCCGATCAAGGCTGGCCAAGCCCCGCTAAATACTGCAATTGTCCCCCCAAGAGCCACGGCCAGAATGGCTGTTTGCAGGCTGGGCCGGCCAACACTGGCCGACAATCCCTGGCTGCGGGCATTGGGCAGTGCTGCCATAATCGGCACCATAATGGCGCGAGACAGCGCCATGACGCCGAGGATCGGCCAAAGGCCCTGTGCGGCCAGATGGCCATATAAAGTCGCTTGAAGGCCTATCGCGCAGATCAGCCCAACCACCCCATAGACGCCTATATGGCTGTCTTTCATGATGTCGAGGCGTTGCTGAAGGCTCCAGCCCCCCCAAAGCCCGTCCAAACTATCGGCCAGCCCATCATGATGCATGGCACCTGTGATCCATGCTGTTGTGCCAACCACCAGCAGGCCGGTGGCAAGGCTCGACAGGCCCATCACCAGCCCCGCCCAACCGGCCAAAGCGGCGAGCGCGCCAAAGAGCGCTCCGGCCAGACCATAGGCCCAGCTTGGATGAGCACCACGCGCTTGCGCCTTATGCATATCAACGCTTATGGGCAAGCGGCTGAGCAGGCCGATTGCGGCCGGGATATCGCCCCATTTTGGAATCCATGTGTCGGAGTTAGACATTCAGCTGGTCCTTTCGTCGCATTGGCTTATTCTGCGCTTCGGTAAACACAGTATCAACTGCAATCAACGGATTTACATTCACCATGCGCGACATTTCTTCATTAGCTGAGTTTCGTGACTTTATGCGCAATCTGCCTGGCGCAGATGACAGTGCTGGACAGGCTGCGGCAGAGCGCAATGGGCAGTTGACCAAACCACCTGGTGCATTGGGCGATTTGGAAGACTTGGCGATTTGGTACGCCCGTTGGTCAGGACAGGCGCAGCCACGCATTGACGCGCCTCAGGTTGTAATTTTCGCCGGAAACCATGGGGTTGCTGCCGCTGGCGTCTCGGCATTTCCGCCGGAAGTAACACAGCAAATGGTCTATAACTTCCAAGCGGGTGGCGCGGCGATCAACCAGATCTCCAAGACCTTTGGTGCAAAAATGGACGTGGTCGCATTGGAGCTGGATCAGCCAACACAAGATTTCACCCAGGGGCCCGCAATGACCGAGGCCGACTTGCTGTCTGCTTTGCAAACGGGCTGGCGGGCGGTAGACCCGCAGGCCGATTTATTTGTGGCCGGCGAAATGGGAATCGGCAACACAACGCCAGCCGCGGCGATTGCGGCGGCTTTGCTGGGCGGCACAGTTCAAGATTGGGTTGGGCGCGGCACGGGCGTGGACGATGCTGGTCTGGCCAAAAAATGTTCCATGGTCGAGGCGGGATTGGCTCGTCATGCTGATGTTTTGGATGATCCCCTGTCTGTTCTACAGACGCTGGGCGGGCGGGAAATTGCCGCCATGGCTGGGGCAATAGCGGCGGCGCGTGCCCATGGTGTTCCTGTGCTCTTGGATGGGTTCATTTGTTCCGCGGCCGCTTTGGTTTTACATGCCATGAACTCTGAGGCTTTGGATCACACCCAGGCCGGTCATAAAAGCGCTGAGGGCGCCCACGCGCGGCTTTTGGAGCATCTTGGCAAAACACCATTGTTGTCACTCGGGCTGCGGCTGGGAGAAGGTTCGGGCGGGGCATTGGCCATAGGTGTTTTGAAAGGGGCGGTTGCCTGTCTTTCTGGCATGGCGACATTTGCGGAGGCCGGGGTGTCAGATGCCTGAGATCGCTAGCCGCGTGGCATGTCCAGCGTGATCGAACGGCCTGATTTGGCATAGGTTAGACTTTTGGTCGAGATATCTGTCACGCGTCCGCCATCCAACCGATCTCCAATCCGCACTTTGACGACCTGCCCATTTGGCAAGCGCACCAGAGCGTTGCGCAGGCGGGATGTGCCCGTAATTCCTATAAGATTGATATTGCGTAAATTTATAACATTTGTTCGGGTGGCGGCGCGGGTTACAGCCTTGCGGCTGGTGGCTGTAGGCGCTTGGATTTCTGAGGGCTTGGCCACCACAGGCGCGGGCAAAAGCGCCGCCAGTTCAATCGCGCGTGGGCGGCGTTGCGGCCGCAACGTGCGCGCAATGCTTTGGCCCTCAGGCAGGGTTTGGGGCCGGACGGGTGCTGGGAGACCTGCTGGGCGCAGTCTGGGCCGTAATTTTGCCAGCGGATCGGTCTCTACCGGAGATGCGGAGTTTGGCGAGAGCGGCGCTTCTGGTAGATCGATCTGCTCCAGCGCAGCTGCCTCCGGCGGCGTGTTTGCGGCTTCTGCAAGAGCCGTTTGAATGGCGGTTGAGGGATCCTCTGCTTGATTTTCTGCGACCTCTGGCGTGGGGTCTTCCTTGTCTGGCAGCGGGTCGGGGGTCAACCAGGGCGTGTCCAATAGTGGGGGAGCCACATCCTTTTGGAGGTTGGGATCTCGCGCTGAGATGAGGCTCTTTTCTTCTGGGGCGGGCGTGGTGACGGGCTCGGTGACAGGGCCGATGGCCAAAGCGCGCACTGCCGGTGGTTCTTGCGCCGCTAGGTTCATAGCGGGTTCCGCGTCATTTTCGGGATCTTTTAGGGCGACCTCCGCCTTTTGCAATTGCAGCGCCTCATCCTGGACCTGTGGCAAGCGTGCCGCCTGCTTCGGTGGAGCGGACGGGCTACTCAAAGGTTGCAGGCTGATTTCAATGGGCTGTCCGATCGTGTCAGCAGGCAGGCTTGCGGTCATCTCGGTTTGCGATGCAGAAAGGCCCAACCAAGCTGAGATCTTGTCACGCCCGAGTGTTGTAGCCAGCGTGGCTACGGTGAACATGAACAGCACAAGCAGAGTTGTAAGGATCAAGCCTAAATATTTCGGCTTTCCGCCAACCTGGGCTTGTATTGTTGTAATATGGGCCGGTGTAGGTTTGCGCGGGCGTTGGCGCAGGCCTGTGCGAATCTTGGCGAGGCGCTGCATGATTTTCATTGGGTTGCGGGCCTGCGGCTTGGGGTTTGTGATCGGCACGGTCTCAAGTGGCACGGCTGTGGAATCGGTCACCTGCCGGGCAGGTGCTGCCGCTGGTGCACTCCCGAGACCCAGCGGCGGCGGGGCTATGTCAATTTCCGCTGTCGGATTGGCGGAAATCTTAGGTGTTGGCGCCGCTTGATTTGCTGCACGCGCGCTGAGTTTTGGCGCGGGCACTGCACTCTGTGCAAGCGCCGCAAGGGGCGTCACATCTGCCGCCTTGGTCTCTTGGGCCGCTACGATATAGGCGCTCGGCCGGTTTTGAGTGCGAGATCCAGAGCGATCGAAAACAGCGAAATTATTTTCCCAAGCGGCGCCGGGTAGAGCGACGAAACCCACCGCCTTAAACCCAAAGGCTTCGGTAAGATCTTCGGCCTCTTCGAGCGTTTCTTGCGCAATCGCCGCGATGGTTTGACCCTGCGCCGTGGGGTGGCAATCGACGCAAAGTTCGCTGAATTCATAAGGGGTTTGACCCGCCAGCGCTTGCTGTAAGGCTGCGCTGCTGGTGTCGGTATGGTTGAGGTCCAAAGCTTTGATCTGATCGGCGGGCAGCGCGACCAGAACCTCCAGCGGACCGGCCGCGTCTGGCACCGCTGTTTGGCGCAGATTGGCAAGCGCTTCGCTCAAATTTTCGATGTCTGGCGAGACCGACCCTAGGCGATGCCAATGGCCCGATGCGTCCATGCGCTCGAGGTCAATACTGTCACTGGACAGATGGAGTAGAAATTTTGATGTCATCAAACCCTCAATCGACATATCATATCTACATTAGACCCTACGAAACTCGCATAATCGGGTCGCTGGCGCAACGATCATGGGCCAAAAGGATGAATTTACCCGCTGCGAATTGATTTATGCGGCAGAACAGGCCAATCATCGCGCAGTGGCTCGGCAATTTACTGCCAGTGGTTCTAAAATGGCCAATAATTTGAGGAAAACGATCATGCTCACCCCGTTTCATCTTGCGATTAACGTGACAGATTTGGAGGCCACGCGCGTCTTCTATGGGGAGGTACTGGGTGCAAAGGAGGGGCGCAGCGCGCCCACTTGGGTGGATTTTGATTTCTTCGGCCATCAACTGTCGTTTCATCTCGGACCGGTGATGAAAACCGAAAACACGGGTCATGTTGGCGATCATTTGGTTCCTATGCCGCATTTTGGCATGGTTCTGGCCCTTCCGGACTGGCAAGCCTTGGCCGCGCGACTGACGGCAGCGCAAGTGGCATTTATTCTTCCGCCTTCGGTGCGTTTTGAAGGTGAGCTGGGGGAGCAATGGACCATGTTCTTTTGAGATCCATCTGGCAATCCCATCGAGATTAAGGGTTTTACAAATTTAGAGGCTGTATTTGCCAACCAGTAAAAACGCAGTTCACCGCATCCAAAATCCTGCGCGTTTGAGTGTGTTTCGGATCTGCTGCTCTTTGCGCGGTAGATTATTTTGGTCAAACAGCGCCCGCACCTTCGCGCCGCGTTTTTGGTAGACCATTCGGCGGATGGGCTCGTAGGCCTTCACAACTTTCTTGATTTTGTTGGGCGCGATAGCCGTCTCCAAGGTTGTGATCGCCAGATCACTCTCGCGCGCATAAAGTGAAGGTAAGAGGCGATAGTGACACGAGATCGCCCCATCTAAGTGGCCGGCCTCAAGCGCATCCCGGCCCCCACCAAAACTGTGGATGACCAAGGGTACTGCGACGAAGACTTGGCCTTTATAATCGGGCGCGGATTGGCGTAAACTGGCCAGAAACATTATGGCCTCATATTGCAAACGCCCTGATTGACCAATGATTAAGATGTTAAACGTCATAAGCTCAGCCTGTCCCATTCGGCAGAAAAATAAATATAAAAAATTTCAAGGGTCAAAAACGAAACACTATTTTGATTGGATCAATATAGAACATAGGGGCGATGTGCCACTGCAAATACGGCGCAGGCCGCCTTAAATCCCCGTCTCCCATGGCCCCGAGTTTTTGATTGCTGATTGTGCCAAGCTGCGGCAGCATAGGGTGTCGGCCGGTTGGGCGGATCATTTGGGGCGCGCGTTCAATGGAATTTGATTATATTATCGTCGGTGCTGGGTCGGCTGGCTGTGTTTTGGCGAACCGTTTGAGCTGTGATCCAGGCAACCGGGTGCTTTTGCTGGAGGCTGGGCCGGAAGATAAAGCGCTGTCCATAAGAATGCCGGCAGCCTGTTTGTCCAACCTTAAGAGCACAAAACACAATTGGGCTTTTCAAGGGGAAGCGGAGCCAGAACTAGACGGTCGCCAACTTCAGCACGATCGGGGCAAAACCCTTGGGGGGTCGTCTTCGATCAATGGGATGTGTTTTATCCGCGGTCATGCGCTGGATTTTGAGGGGTGGCGCCAAGCCGGTTGTGAAGGGTGGAGCTACGCAGATGTTCTGCCCTATTTCAAACGTATGGAGAGCTATAGCGGTGGCGCTGATGCGTTTCGCGGCACAGAAGGCCCGCTTCATGTGCAACGGGCTGAAGCCACCGAAACGCTGGCGCAGGCGTTTTTGGAAGCTGGCGTTCAAGCAGGATATCAACGCACGGATGATATAAGCGGCTATTGCCAAGAAGGTTTTGGTGTTTTCGACCGGACGGTTTTCAAAGGCCAACGTTGGAGCGCTGCGCGCGCTTACTTGGATCCCGCGCGCGGGCGCAAGAATCTGACAATCGTAACGCAGGCTTTGGTGCATCGCTTGATTATGTCCAGTGATCGGGTGACGGGTGTCTTGTATCGTGATCAACAGGGCGCGCTTGTAAATGTGATGGCGCGGCAAGAAGTCCTGCTTTCTGCCGGTGCCGTCGGCTCACCCCATCTGTTGTTGTTGTCTGGTATTGGGCCCAAATCCCATTTGGAGTCCATGGGCATTACGGTTACGGCGGACTTGCCAGGAGTGGGGCAAAACCTACAGGACCATCCAGATTTTGTATTGCAATTTAGATGCTTGCAGCCTGTCTCTCTTTGGCCAAAGACGAAACCCTGGGCTATGGCTGCTGCGGGCATTCGCTGGCTGATTGCGGGTGACGGGCTTTGTGCGTCCAATCACTTTGACGCTGTGGCTTGCATTCGGTCGGATGCGGGGGTGGAATATCCTGACATACAGCTGACCATTTCTCCAATTGCGGTGGATGAAAATTGGTCACCTTTGAAAGATCATGCCTTTCAAATTCATGTAGGTTTGATGCGTGCGCACAGCCGTGGTTCGATTGAGTTGCGATCGGATAATCCGGCTGATGCTCCGCGAATCTTGGCCAATTATCTGCAAGATCCAAGGGATCGCGAATTGATGCGAAAAGGCATTCATTGGGTGCGTGAATTGGTGGCGCAACCTGCGTTTTCTGCTCTCAAAGGTGTTGAAATTTTCCCAGGCGCAGCCTGTCAATCTGAGGCGGAGCTTGATGCAAAGTTGACCAGCCATACCAGCTCACAATGGCATTTGTCGTGTACGGCCCGCATGGGGCCGGCGACGGACCGGCTGGCGGTTGTAGATCCACAAGGCAGGGTGCACGGGGTGTCTGGGCTGCGGGTTGTGGACGCCTCGATTATGCCCTTCGTGACCAATGGCAACACCAATGCGCCCACGATTATGCTGGCTGAAAAGCTCAGTGATGCCATCCTCGGGCTTGCCCCCCTTGCGCCTATCGACTTGCAGGTTTGGCAGAGCCCAAATCACAAAGGCGCGCAGCGTTGACCTGTGGAGCGGTACACCGTCTCTTTGGTGAAATGCATGGCAAGTTATCCAGATTTGTCATGAGAAAGTGGTGGGCGACCCTGGAATCGAACCAGGCGTGCGTCTCCGCGAGGGAGTTACAGTCCCCTGCCACACCTTGCGGCCTGTCGCCCACGTTAAACTGAGGCAATTGCCTCGGTTTGGGCACGAGTACGACTTAGAAAATCGCGCGTCAACCCGAAAATTGCCTTTGACAGAGTGAAGCGGGAATAAGCTGTAAACCCGCTTTGGGAAGCCGCAATTTTGGATCGGAGTTTACGTCGGTGCCTGAGGTACGCGCCCTTGGGGACTTGCCCTATTAGACAGGTGAGTGCTCCCTGAAGCGTGGTAATTCTTTGAAAAATTACTTACGCTAGAGTCAGTCGTCGAGTCGGTGTGTTGGTTTGCATCGCATAGGGACTCAATTTGACTGATCTCCACTCGGTCTTAAGGCTTAACGCTTTTGATTTTTTGATGAGGCGCGGGCTGGTTGGTAATATTTACGTAATAAAAACAATATATATTTAATTTGTGTGCATGATCTTATGACCGATTTGAGACCTGATTTAGCAGATGATAAAATTGACCTTCGCGAATTATTCGCCATGCTTTGGCGTGAGAAATGGTTAATTTTTTCTCTGTGTTGTGTGGCGCTGTTGCTCGCGTCTGTCTATCTCCATAGGGCAGAGCCAAAATATACCGTTTCAATGATATTAAAGCCGGTGATTGAGGACAGCACGGGTCCAAATTTGGCCGGTCTCGGCGGCTTGGCCTCTTTGGCAGGCGTGTCTCTACCACAAAGTGGCAGCGGTGAATGTTTTGGCCTGGATCGCGCTCCTCATTATGAACCGGCACCCGGAAATTTCGCCACTGGCCCTTCTGTTGATTTTTCTTTGGCCAATTACCGATATGTTGCTTTCAATGCTGCGCCGTAAGAGATCTGGAAAACCTATAGGGCAGCCGGATTGGTTGCATTTTCACCAGACGGTGATGCGACTTTTAGAAATTCAATTTTTTACGCGCTCCAGAAGGAACCTAACCGACCCATTGGGCACAATTATTATTTTGCCAATGGCCATTGCTCCGATGGTGTTGGCCATTGTGTTTAAAACGCAAACGGGCGCTGCTTTTATTGCGTTTTGGGGGTTTGTAGCCCTATTTGCTGTGGCCTACAGCTGGGCGCTTCGGCGCGGGGGTCAGGCCACGAACCTTACATCTCGAAAGTTCGAACAGTCCTAATGTTACCGCTATGACCATGGGCTGCGCGGGTGCCGAAGTGCCCCGTATTTTCAGTTCATTTCGCAACAGTATGTATCGTCAATGTTCCCAGAACGCGCAGCGCGGCAGGGTATAGGTGCTACAATATTTGCTGAAAATGCTATAGAATTTGACTTGCGCTTTGCCGAGCCACCGCTGCATAAGGCCCCAGCGGATAGGATCGGAAGACAGATGAAAAAACCTACATGGATTGTTCAAAAAGAGCGTAATAAACGCGCGGCCGCGGCGGAAACCATTTGGCTTTTCGGCATTCATGCGGTGCGCGATGCGCTCTTGAATCCAAAGAGAGTTAAGCTGCGCTTGCTTGTGACCAAAAACGCCTGTGACCGTCTGGGTGAGGCCATCGCAGAGGCCGGGTTGGAGCCTGAGATTGTAGATCCCCGCAAATTTTTGGCACCCATTGATCCGCAATCCGTGCATCAAGGCGCTGCTTTGGAAGTCAAAGCTCTGGATTGGGGGCCTTTGAATGAGGTGGCGGCGGTGCGACCTGGCGAGGCGCCTGTGATCTTGCTGCTTGACCGGGTGACAGATCCGCACAACGTGGGCGCGATACTACGTTCGGCGGAGGTCTTAGGCGCGGCAGCTGTCATCGCGCCGCATCGCCATTCCGCGCCAGAAACGGGCGCCTTGGCCAAAACTGCAAGCGGTGCATTGGAGCGCCAGCCTTATCTTCGGGTGCAAAATCTTGCCGATACCATGGAGCGGCTCAAGATGATGGGTTATTTCATCTTTGGATTGGACGGGGAAGCCGAGGCGACATTGGAGGCCACATTGGGCCATCACAAAGGTCCAACAGCTCTGGTGCTTGGGGCTGAAGGACCGGGCTTGCGGGACCGCACGAAGGACACTTGTGATGCTTTGGTGAAAATTTCAGCGGCCGGGGGATTTGGCTCTCTCAATGTCTCCAATGCTGCGGCCGTTGGTCTTTATGCGGTCACCTGTCGGTAACGCAAACTGGCCTAGCGGTGGGCTTTTTCTTCAAGGCCGGACTGGGCTGTGCGGCGGGACAGCTCGGCTAAAACATCGTCCAAGGCGACATCACGAGAGGCCAGCATCACCAGAAGGTGATATAGCACATCGGCCGCCTCAGATGTGAGCGCTGCGTGATCGCCCTTAACAGCCTCAATCAGCGCCTCAACAGCTTCTTCCCCAAATTTCTCGGCGCATTTATCCGGACCCTTTGACAAGAGTTGCGCAGTCCAGCTGCTGCTGGGGTCTGCGGATTTGCGCGCAATGATGGTCTGTTCCAGCTCGTGTAATATCATGACATCCTCATCGGAATTCCAGCTGCGGCCATATGGGCTTTGGCCTCTTGAATGGTAAAATTTCCAAAATGGAAAATTGACGCGGCCAATACTGCGCTCGCGCCCCCTTGGGTGACCCCTTCGACCAGGTGATCCAAATTGCCCACCCCACCCGAAGCAATGACAGGCACCGATACCGCGTCAGATATGGCGCGGGTCAGGGGCAGATTGAAGCCCGCGCGCGTGCCGTCGCGATCCATTGAGGTCAGCAGTATTTCACCAGCGCCCTTTGAGACCACTGTGCGGGCAAATTCTATCGCGTCAATCCCAGTGGCCCGCCGCCCGCCATGGGTGAAGATTTCCCATTTTCCGGGCGAGACGGTTTTGGCGTCAATCGCCACAACAACACATTGGCTGCCAAAATGATTGGCAGATTGGGCAATGACATCGGGATCTGCCACAGCGGCAGAATTGAAGCTGACCTTATCTGCGCCGGCCAGAAGTAGGTTGCGCACATCTGCCGGGCTGCGCACGCCGCCGCCGACGGTCAGGGGCATGAAACATTTCTCGGCTGTGCGCCGGGCCAGATCAAACAGCGTACCGCGATTTTCATGGGTGGCCTTGATGTCAAGAAAGCACAATTCATCGGCCCCTGCCGCATCATAGGCCCGCGCCGCCTCTACGGGGTCGCCTGCGTCGACCAAATCGACAAAATTAACCCCTTTCACCACGCGGCCCTCGGCCACATCCAAGCAAGGTATGATCCGAGTTTTTAGCATGATCTGTCTCCTGCGCGCGCGCTCTGGGTCATGCCAGCGCCGCCAAAGCTTGCGGTAAATCAATCGCCCCATCATAGAGGGCGCGCCCTGAAATGGCGCCGGAGATCACGCCCGTGGCCTTCAATTCACGTAGATCTTGCAGGCTGGAAACCCCGCCTGAGGCAATCACTGGGATGGACACGGCGCGCGCCAAGGCTTCGGTGGTGGCGATATTTGGCCCGCCCATGGCGCCATCGCGGTTGATATCTGTATAGATTATCGCGGCAATGCCGTCTTGTTCAAACTGCTTGGCCAAATCTGTCACCATAATATCGGTCTCAGTGGCCCAGCCACGGGTCGCCACGCGGCCGTCGCGGGCATCAAGCCCGACGGCAATTTTCCCAGGAAACGCTTTTGCAGCTTCGCGCACCAAGGCCGGGTTTTCGACGGCCACTGTGCCTAGGACGACCCGCGACAATCCAAGGTCAATCCAGGCTGCAATCGTTGCCATGTCGCGAATTCCGCCGCCCAATTGGCATGGCACCGAGACAGATGAGAGAATTTCGCGCACGCTGGCATCGTTGACTGGCGTGCCGGCGAAGGCACCATTGAGATCCACCAGATGAATCCAGCCACAGCCAGCTTGCTCAAAGGCCAAAGCCTGATCTGCGGGGCTATCGTTAAACACAGTCGCTTGGTCCATTTCGCCCTTGTAAAGGCGCACGGCTTGGCCGTCTTTGAGATCAATTGCGGGGTAAAGGATCATAGGGTCTCGCCTTGCGTAAAGTTTGGCCGCTAGGGGCGCCAATTGAGGAAATTTGAGATCAGGCGAAGCCCGGTGCTTTGACTTTTTTCAGGATGGAACTGCATGCCGATACGCGTGCCAGAGCTGACAATCGCAGAGATTTCACCGTCATAGTCCACATGCGCCAATCTTTGGGTCATGTCCTCGAGGACAAACTGATAAGAATGGACAAAATAGGCGTGATCGCCAGTCTTTAGCCCCGCCAGCACAGGGTGCGCGCCGGTAATCACCAAATCATTCCAACCCATATGTGGCACTTTCAGGCTGAAATCGGTCGGTTGAATCGGCCGGATATCTCCCGCGATCCAACCCAAGCCGGGGGTGGTTTGATATTCATGGCCGAAGCGCGCCATCATTTGCATGCCGACGCAGATGCCCAAAAAGGGTTTGGCATCTTCTTCTACCGCCTCCAGCAAGGCCTCATACAGACCCGTTTTTTCCACCAAGGCCGCTTTACATGCGGGAAAGGCGCCGTCCCCTGGCAAGACCAGCCGGTCCGCATGGCGCAGCACCTCAGGATCAGAGGTGACAACGACCTCCTCATTGGGCAGGTCTGCCGCCATGCGCTCAAAGGCCTTTTGCGCTGAATGCAAGTTTCCGCTCTCATAATCGATTAAGGCTGTCAGCATGAGCTTAAAGGCTGCCTTTGGTCGATGGAATCGCATCAGATTTGCGTGGATCGGTTTCCAACGCATCGCGCAGCGCGCGGGCGACGGATTTAAAGGCCGCCTCCGCAATATGATGGTTATTTATCCCGTGCAATTTATCGACATGCAGGGTGATGCCCCCGTGGGTTGAGAGCGCCTGAAAAAATTCACGCACTAATTCCGTGTCAAAAGTGCCAATTTTTTGGGTTGGTAGATCAAGGTTCCAAACCAAATAGGGACGGCCGGAAAGATCGAGAGCGCAGCGCACCAATGCATCATCCATCGCCAGCAGGCAATCCCCGTAGCGCCGAATGCCGCGTTTGTCGCCCAGAGCCTGTGTCAGAGCCTGACCCAAGGCGATGCCCACATCTTCGACCGTATGATGGTCATCAATGTGCAAATCCCCAGAGCAGCGCACGGTCATATCCATCAAGGCATGACGGGCCAGTTGATCGAGCATGTGGTCGAAAAAGCCAACGCCGGTCTGATTGTCGTAAAGGCCGGTGCCATCGAGATTGAGGTCGACTGTTATTTTAGTCTCCGCGGTATCGCGGGAAATTTGGACTGTGCGCATGGTCTACCCTATATGTTTCGGGGCCTTATAATCCGCTTGTGCGCTGTTGAGAAGGGGCAAGCAGTGACAACTGTCGCCTCGCTGCGGGTGGCGTAGGGTTTCAAGCAAAAAAAGGCGGTACCGAAGGGTACCGCCAGTCTACGCTTCGATTTCGGGAGGAAATTCTAGCTTTCCCTTTGATAGCGGCAAATGCGGCAGTGCAGCAATACTTAAGGATGCATTCCCGCTATGTGCAAAACGCATAGCAAACCTGTAAACGAAATGTGCTTTGGCGGGGCAAGTGATGCAAAGGGAGCGAAGAAATAGACGCGACCGTTAGACATAAAAAAACCCGCGTTGCCCGCGGGAGTTTTTGACCAATTGGAGCGGGCGAAGAGATTCGAACTCTCGACCCTAACCTTGGCAAGGTTATGCTCTACCCCTGAGCTACGCCCGCGTCCGTATGGTGAGGCTGAAATAGCCCCAGTGGCTTTGTCCTGCAAGGGGTAAAATGCCCTAATTGGCAGATTATTTTTGCTTGAGCCACTTTGCTAGATCCGACTTTCGGATTCGGTGTCGCATACAACGGGACATTCTGGCAGGTCGACATCCACATGATGCAGCAACGGCGCGATCGGATCTAAAAGTAAAACCCCATAGCCGCCCGGTTCTGCGACAGAGAGACTCGAGGACCCAGCGCCCAGAACCATGGGCATTTGATGGCAGGGGCTTTTTATCATCGCGTGGGTTACGCCCCGGTAGGATGAAACGATGATCCGATGAATATGTCCGTTGATCACCATCTGGCAGCGGCCAGAGGCGGCAATCATATCAGCGACTTCGGTGCCGTTTCTCAGAGGGATGGCATCCATCCCATCAAACCCAGAGCGCAGCATATGGTGGTGGGATAGGATGATCACCGGCCGCTGACGTGCCTCCAGCTCAGATTTCAGCCAATCGAGACGGTCTGGGCATAGGCGTCCGCTGTGCCGGTCTTCGGCTTGCTCATCCAGCGTGTCGAGATACAGCACGTCAGTGTCACCAAAGCTATGACGGCCTTGGCGAAACCCGGCCTCACACTCTGGAAAGACCTCGGCAAACGCCCTGCGCCGGTCGTGATTGCCCAGCATAAGCGTGACTGGGAAAGTTTGATCTTCAAGGCATTGTTTTAAAATTTTATATTGGGCGACCTGCCCGTGATGGGTCAAGTCGCCCATGAGGAATAGATGTGCAGCATCCGCATGATGCTCAGCGGCATGGGCCAGACAGCGCCGAAACCGGGCCGCCGGATCTAAACCAATGATCTGCGTGCCTGGCTCCGTGATATGAATGTCTGACATCAATAGGATTTTTTCAGCCATCGGCACTCCTCTTGGAGCGTTTCAATCATTCAAATTCGATCAGCAAATCCTTGGCGTCAATCTGTGCGCCGGGTGTGACATGCACAGCTTTGATGACCGCGTCGCGCTCTGCGTGCAGGCCGGTCTCCATTTTCATCGCCTCAATAGTTAACAGCAAATCTCCAGCGTGGACCTGTGCTCCGGTTAGAACTGCAACTGAGGCCACAACGCCGGGCATCGGAGCCCCGATGTGATTGATATTGCCATTTTCTGCTTTGGGCCGGGCAGCGGCTGTGGATTTCACCTTGCGATTGGGCACACGGATCACACGGGGCTGCCCGTTCAGCTCAAAGAACACCCGTGCATCGCCTTCCTCATTGGTCTCACCGACGGCTTGCAGTAAGATTTCAAGGGTTTTACCCGGATCAATTTCAGCGGTGATCTCCTCACCGGGCTGCATGCCATAAAAGAAAGTTTGAGTTGGCAGCACCCTCACAGGGCCATAGGTCCGATGGCGCCCCATGTAATCCAGAAATACCTTAGGATACATCAAATAGCCGTTTAAATCCTCATCATCGACCTGTTTGCCTTCGAGAACTCCGCTGACTTCGGCGCGCAGAGCCTCGAGATCGGCCGCTGGCATGGATTTCCCTGGCCGTTCTGTCATTGGCGGCTGTCCCTTGAGAACTTTGGCCGAAATACCTGCGGGAAATCCGCCGGGGGGCTGTCCTAGATTGCCGCGCATCATATCGACCACACTGTCCGGAAAGGCCACATCGCGTGCCGGATCTTCAACTTCCGCGCGGGTTAGTCCTTGTGAGACCATCATCAGGGCCATATCGCCGACAACTTTTGAGCTGGGCGTCACCTTCACAATATCGCCGAACATTTGGTTCACATCCGCATAGGTCTGCGCCACATCTTCCCAGCGCTCTTCCAGTCCCAAAGAGCGGGCCTGGGCTTTTAGGTTGGTAAATTGACCGCCCGGCATTTCATGCAGATAGACCTCAGAGGCGGGCGCTTGTAAGCCGCTTTCAAAAGCGCTGTATTGCGCGCGGACATGCTCCCAATAGCCGCTGATTTTGCGAATTTCTGCAATATCGAAGCCGGTGTCACGTTCCGTATGGGCCAGAGCCTCGACGATAGAGCCTAAAGCCGGCTGTGATGTGCCGCCGGCAAAGGCATCCATCGCCGTATCTACGGCATCCACCCCAGCTTCGGCTGCGGCCAGAACCGTAGCGCCCGAAATGCCTGAGGTGTCATGGGTATGGAAATGAATGGGCAGGCCGACCTCTTGCTTCAGCGCGCCGATCAAAGCCTTGGCTGCGGCGGGTTTCAGCAGACCCGCCATATCTTTGAGCCCCAGCATATGCGCGCCCGCAGCTTCCAACTCTTTGGCCATAGAGACATAATATTTTAGATCATATTTTGCACGATCGGGATTAAGGATATCACCCGTGTAGCAGATTGTGCCTTCGCAGACGCGATCCGCTGCGATCACCGCATCCATTGCGACGCGCATGTTTTCCACCCAATTGAGGCTGTCAAATACGCGGAAGACATCTATGCCAGTTTCGGCGGCTTGGTGGACGAAGAATTGTACCACATTGTCAGGGTAGTTGGTATAGCCCACCCCGTTGCTGGCGCGCAAAAGCATCTGGGTCATGATATTGGGCATGGCGGCGCGCAGGTCGCGCAATCGTTGCCACGGGCATTCCTGCAAAAAGCGATAGGCCACGTCGAAGGTCGCGCCGCCCCAGCATTCTACCGAAAAAAGTCCGGAAAGCCCCGCCGCATAGGCCGGAGCAATTTTCACCATGTCATGGCTGCGCATACGCGTTGCCAACAGCGATTGATGCCCATCGCGCATGGTGGTGTCGGTGAGCAAGAGGCGGTCTTGCGCCTTCATCCAATCGGCCAGACCCTTCGGTCCGCGTGCGGTCAGAATATCCTTGGTGCCTTCCGCGCGGTCACCGAGGGCAATTGGAGCTTTTGGTGGCTTTATATCGCTGGCAGGACGGGCCCGATGTTGGGTTTCAGGATGCCCATTGACTGTAATATCGGCAATATAGGTCAAGATCTTAGTGGCCCGATCGCGCCGCTTGCTGAATTTGAACAGATCGGGCGTCGTGTCGATAAAGCTGGTGGTATATTCGTAATTTAGGAAAGTGGGATGTTTGAGCAAATTTTCCACGAAAGCGATATTGGTGCTGACACCGCGAATCCGAAATTCGCGCAACGCCCGATCCATCCGCGCAATTGCCGCCTCTGGTGTCGGCGCCCAAGCGGTGACCTTTTCCAGCAGACTATCATAATAGCGGGTAATGACAGCGCCAGAGTAGGCCGTGCCGCCATCGAGGCGAATGCCCATGCCCGTGGCGCCTCGATAGGCCGTGATGCGCCCATAGTCGGGGATGAAATTGTTTGACGGATCTTCTGTGGTCACGCGGCATTGAATCGCATGGCCGTCCAGCTGAACATCCTCCTGGCAGACCGTGCCGGTGGCTTCGCTAAGAGGTTTCCCCTCCGCTATGAGGATTTGCGCCCGAACGATGTCGATGCCGGTGACCTCTTCTGTCACCGTATGCTCCACCTGCACCCGCGGGTTGACCTCAATGAAATAAAATTCCTGGCTGTCCATATCCATCAAGAACTCAACGGTTCCGGCGCATTCATAATTTACATGGGCGCAGATTTTCTTGCCCAGAGCGCAAATCTCAGCCCGCTGTGCCTCGGTCAGATAGGGGGCCGGCGCGCGCTCAACGACTTTTTGGTTGCGGCGTTGAACCGAGCAATCGCGCTCATAGAGATGATAGATCTCGCCGAATTTATCGCCCAAGATTTGCACTTCCACATGGCGTGCCCGTTGGATCATCCGCTCCAGATAGCCCTCACCATTGCCAAAGGCCGCCTCGGCTTCACGCCGGCCTTCCAAAACCTTCTCTTCCAACTCCTCAGCATTACGGATGGGCCGCATGCCGCGTCCCCCACCGCCCCAGCTGGCCTTTAGCATCAAAGGATAACCGATTTTTGCGGCGTCAGCTCGGATTGCATCCATATCATCGCCAAGCACGTCGGTGGCTGGAACAACAGGCACCTGTGCTTCAATCGCCACGCGGCGTGCGCTGGCCTTGTCGCCGAGCTGGCGCATAGTCTCTGCCTTTGGGCCAATAAAGGCAATGCCCGCTTCTGTGCAGGCATCTACAAAATCGGGGTTCTCAGACAAAAGGCCATAGCCGGGATGGATTGCATCCGCACCGCAGGCCTTGGCCACGCGTAAAATTTCGTCAATGCTCAAATAGGCGGCAACTGGCCCGAGGCCTTCGCCAATCTTATAGGCTTCATCCGCCTTAAAACGATGCAGGCCGAGCTTGTCCTCCTCTGCATAGACGGCCACGGTGCGCTTGCCCAATTCATTTGCCGCGCGCATGATGCGAATTGCAATTTCACCGCGGTTGGCAATCAAGATTTTTTTGAAGTCGGCCATGAGTGTTCCTCGTACTATGCAGTTGCAGCATTTAAAGCTAGAATACCCAGGGTTACAAATTGTTTTTTGAGTTTTTATTGTCAAAACTCGCGTTTTCCACTGGGTTTTGCCTCAGTAAAACACAATTTCTTATCCGGTGAGCTGTGCGAAGAAATTAATATTTATGCAGCAAATCAGGCAAATCTCTTAGATGAGTTGCGGCAATTTGGATCATATTTGAGGTTAGATCATCCACCAACATATCATACAAATGCGCTGGACCTTTTGCACCAATAGCCCCAAGCGCATAGTGCCAAGCTCGGCCCATCATAACGAAATCTGCACCCAATGCGAGCGCTCGCAGCATGTCCAGCCCGCCTTCAATTCCACTGTCGAAAATGATCGGAAGGTCGGTCGCCGCCTTGACGGCTGGCAGCATGTCAATGGCCGCAGGGCTACCAGCAAATTGCCGGCCTGCGTGGTTTGAGACCCAAACCGCGTCCACACCAAGCCCCTGCAACGGCGCGGCATCATCGGGGCACATCACGCCTTTGACAATCAAAGGCCCATCCCATGCGTCCCGCAAAAGTTTGACATAGCTATGATCTGGTGCCGTGCGCAGCAAATATCCGACGTGGTTGTTTGAGGGCAGGGAGGCCACGCTTTCCATGACGGCCTTGCCGTAGGTTTCAATCATCTTCATGCGCGGCTTGCCGTTCAGCGCAGTGCGCAGCGCCCACTCTGGACAGCCGGCCACCTGCGCCAAAATGCGCGGCGTAAGGCGGGGTGGCTGCACGAGGCCGCCGCGTATCTGCCGTTCGCGCCGTGATTGGGCTGGGACGTCGATGGTCACCACCAAAGTGGTAAAGCCCGCATTTTTCACCCGCTGGATCATATCGTTGCGAATGGCCTCATCGCGCGGCGGGTACATCTGAAACCAACCCATATCGCCCAAATAGGGGGCAACGTCTTCGGGGGTGGTGGTCGCAACTGTTGACATGCCGTAAGGAATTTTGGCGTCCGCCGCAAACTCAGCCAGCGTTTTTTCCGCACCCGGCCACATCAACCCGGACATACCGACCGGCGCAATGCCGAACGGGGCGGAATAGGTTTTGCCAAGAAACTCTGTCGCCAATTGCGGTTTGATTTCGCCGCGAAGCCCGCGCGGGACAAATTGGATGGCATCCAACGCTGAGCGATTGCGATGCAATGTGCTTTCATCGCCCGTGGCGCTGTCGAGATATTCCCAAGCAAAATGCGGAATTCTCTTGCGCGCTTTTGAACGCAGGTCTGAAATGGCGGGGTATTTTGAGTTGAGATCCATATGCAAGCGCTTACATCATTTAAATTGCGAGTTTAAGCCTTATTTTCGCATTGGTTTGCATTTTTGAGAAAACATAAGAACACAACGCGAACAATTGTTTCACTTTGGGACAAATGACGCTAGTTTATCCTCATGAGCAGATTTGATGAATCAGACGCCTTTGAGGCCGCCGCATCCCCCAGCTTGAGCCAATTGGCGATGGCCGCCCCTCCAACGCGCTATATGGACGGGCTAAATCCGGCGCAGCGTGCAGCGGTGGAGCAGCTCGGCGGACCTGTGTTGATGCTGGCGGGGGCCGGGACGGGTAAGACCAAAGCGCTCACCGCGCGCATCGCGCATTTGCTCAATACCGGCACGGCGCGTCCCAATCAAATTCTCTCGGTCACCTTCACGAATAAGGCCGCGCGCGAGATGAAAGATCGGGTGAGTCAGTTGATCGGTCAGGTGGAGGGCATGCCTTGGATGGGCACGTTTCACTCAATCTGTGTAAAAATCCTGCGCCGTCATGCGGAATTGGCGGGGCTGAAAAGCAATTTCACTATTCTGGACAGCGACGATCAGTTGCGTTTGATGAAGCAATTGATTGCAGCCGCACAGATTGACGACAAACGTTGGCCTGCACGGCAATTGGCGAGCATAATTGACGGCTGGAAAAACCGCGCTTGGACGCCAGGGCAAGTTCCAGCCTCCGAGGCCGGCGCTTATGACCACAAGGGCGTCGAGCTCTACGGGCAATATCAAAGGCGGCTGCGCGATTTAAATGCCGCAGATTTTGGCGACTTGCTGTTGCATGTGGTGACAATTTTTCAAGAAAACAGCGAAATATTGGCCCAGTATCAGAGGTTTTTTCGCTATATTTTGGTGGACGAATACCAAGACACCAATGTGGCGCAATATTTGTGGCTCAGGCTTTTAGCGCAGGCGCATCAAAATATTTGCTGCGTCGGCGATGACGATCAGTCTATTTACGGCTGGCGCGGCGCGGAAGTCGGGAATATTTTGCGATTTGAGACAGATTTTCCCGGAGCGCATGTGGTGCGTTTGGAGCAGAACTACCGCTCCACTCCGCATATTCTTGCCGCCGCCAGCGCGGTGATTGATGGCAATAAAGGCCGCTTGGGCAAGACGCTTTGGACTGAAAAGGAAGAGGGTGAAAAGCTGCGTCTCATTGGGCATTGGGATGGCGAGGAAGAGGCACGCTGGATCGGCGAGGAGATTGAAGCGGCGCAGCGCGGCACGCGCGGGCAAGCGCCCTGTGATCTCGATAATATGGCGATTTTGGTGCGCGCCTCTCATCAAATGCGCGCCTTCGAGGACCGATTTCTGACCATTGGTCTGCTCTATCGCGTCATTGGCGGGCCTAGGTTTTATGAGCGGATGGAAATTCGAGATGCCATGGCTTATTTTCGTCTGGCGGTCAGCACCGATGACGACTTGGCCTTTGAGCGTGTTGTCAATACGCCCAAGCGCGGGCTAGGGGACAAAGCGCAGCAGAAAATTCAAACTGCCGCGCGCAGCAACGGCGTGTCTTTGGTGGAGGGTGCGCGCATTTTGCTGGCGGCGAAAGATTTGGGCGGCAAGGGTGCCGTGGAATTGGCGCGTCTGATCGATGGCATTGACCGCTGGCACGCGCAGATCCGCCAGCAGGCCGACACCCATGTAGAGTTGGCGGAAATAATCCTCGATGAAAGTGGCTACACCACCCATTGGCAAAATGACAAAACGCCAGAGGCGCCTGGACGCTTGGAAAATCTCAAAGAGCTGGTGAAGGCCCTGGAAGGGTTTGAAAACCTGCAAGGGTTTTTGGAGCATGTCAGTTTGATTATGGACAATGAACAGCAATCGGATGGGGCGAAGGTCTCGATCATGACGCTGCATGCGGCCAAGGGCCTCGAATTCCCGATGGTGTTTTTGCCGGGTTGGGAGGATGGTCTCTTTCCCTCGCAGCGCTCGATGGACGAAAGCGGTCTCAAAGGTTTGGAGGAAGAGAGGCGCTTGGCCTATGTGGGCATCACCCGCGCAGAAGAAATTTGCACGATTTCTTTTGCGGCAAATCGCCGGGTCTATGGGCAATGGCAATCGGCCTTGCCAAGCCGGTTCATCGATGAGCTGCCGAGCGCGCATGTGGATGTGCTTACCCCGCCTGGGCTCTATGGTGGCAGCTTTGGAGCCGCCGGCATGGCGGCCAGCGCCAACCCTGCGGTGCAGGAGGCGGCGGGCAGCGGGATATTTGAAAGGGCCAGCAAAGCGGATGTGTACAATTCTCCCGGCTGGCGGCGCTTGCAAGAGCGCAGCAGTCAACGCGGAATGCGCCAACCGGCACAAGCCAGCCATATGACCATCAATATGACAGCAGTTTCGGCCTTTTGTGTGGGCGATCGCGTGTTTCACCAAAAATTTGGCTATGGCGAAGTGTTGACCATTGAGGGCGATAAGCTGGACATTGAATTTGACAAGGCGGGCTCAAAGAAGGTTGTGGCACAATATATCCAAAGTGCCGATACGGTTAACGACGCGCCTTTTTAGGACTTTGAGTGATGGATTTTTCTTGAGTGGCGCGCTCGGATGCGCCACAAAATCTGCATATTCATATCATGAAGGCGCGCGGAAATGATTCAAAATGAAGAGCCTGTAATTGCCAACTCCCTCTGGTCGGCCACTGCCAATCCTTCTGCGCCCTGTCCAGAGCTGCAGGCCGATGTCTCGGCGGACGTGGCGATTGTGGGGGCAGGGTTTACGGGCCTCTCGGCGGCGTTGCACCTGGCACAAATGGGCCGGTCTGTTGCGGTTTTGGAGGCGCAAACGCCGGGATGGGGCGCGTCAGGGCGCAACGGTGGGCAGGTCAATCCAGGATTAATCGAGGCGCCAAATGACGCCATAGCGCGCTTTGGACCCGAGATGGGCCAGCGGATGATCTGGCTTTCTGGTCAGGCCGGGCAGCTGGTGTTTGATTTGATTGCCGCGCATCACATTCAATGCGATGCGCGCCCAGTTGGTTGGCTGCGCGCGGCTCATAATTCTACGGGTATGCAGTCCTTGGTGCACAAAGCGGAACAATGGACCCAGCATGGGGTAGATCTCAAGCTATTGTCGCGCGCAGATGTGGTGCAGGCCATCGGCACAAATGCCTATATCGGCGGGTTGATCGATCCTCGCGGCGGCAATTTGCATCCTCTCAACTACGCTTTGGGCCTATGTGATGCGGCGCGCGCGGCGGGCGTGCGGATCTATGGGCAGTCTAAGGTTGAAAAATTGGAGCGCTGCGGCCCCGAGCATCTGCTGGTCACCAAACGGGGGCAGCTGCGCGCCGGTCGGGTGCTGTTGTGTACCAACGGCTATAGCGGTCCTTTGCATAGGGGGCTGCAACGGTCCGTAGTGCCGATCCGCTCTGTGCAAGTGGCGACAGAGCCGCTATCAGACGAATTGCGCAGCCATATTTTGCCGGGGCTTCATGCTCCCTCTGACACCCGCCGGCTGCTCTCCTACTTTCGGATGGATGCGGCGGGGCGTTTTGTTATGGGCGCGCGGGGTGGCTATTCAGTTCAGGCCACGCGGGCCCGTCTCGCCCAAGCCCGCGACTGGTCCATCAAGCTCTTTCCCCAATTGGCGCAGGTGCGTTGGGAGTTTGAGTGGGGTGGTTACATCGCCGCCACTGCCGATCACTATCCGCATTTACATGATTTCGGAAATGGCATGGCGGCTGGGCTTGGCTATAACGGGCGCGGGGTAGCGATGGCCACTGCTATGGGAAAGGTTTTGGCGGACTGGGCCTTGGGCACGCCTCATGCGGATCTGGATTTTCCGGTGACCCCTCTGCGAAAAATTCCATTTCACCCGTTCTATCCCTTGGGAGTCGAGGCGAGGGTCACCTATTACAAGCTTTTGGACAGGTTAGGGCTTTAGCGGGTTTATTGTGAATATCTCAGTTGAAAGCTGCAATCGGCGCCAGGGACAAAATCAAAAGCCCTGCCATGGTCCAATTAAAGCCGCGCAGCCGGGCGGGTGTTGTCAAAAATCGCCGCATTTTCACACCAAGCATCAACCAGACGCTGATACAAGGTAGATTAATCGCGCCAAAAATCGTGGCAACGACGATCACCTCTTTATAGGTCACCGGCTGGGGCGCATAAACCGTCACCGCGGCCAAGGCCATGGTCCAAGCCTTGGGATTTACCCATTGAAACGCAGCGGCTTGCCAGAAGGTAATAGGCTTGCCCGTGGGTTCAGGGCTGTCCAGGTTTGTGCGGGCAGTTGCTGTTTTATAGGCCAAATAAATTAAATAGATAACTGACACAACGCCGAGCAGTTGATGGGCCAAAGGGTAGATTTGAAAGAGCTGCGCCACACCCAATCCGATGGCGACAATCATAAAGGTAAATCCCAAAACAATCCCGGAGGCATGGGGCGCTGCACGCCGCGCGCCAAAATTGGCTCCAGTGGCCATAAGCATCAAATTGTTGGGCCCGGGCGTGATCGAGGAAACAAAACAAAAGAGCACGAGACCGGTCAGCAGCGAATATGTCATGGCTCACAGATGTCACCGCTGCCCGCAAAGTTCAATGACCCTTCCAGCCGAATCTTGCCAAAAAAAAACGGCGACATCCGGGAGGAGGATACCGCCGATTTTTACAGGCTTCAGGGAGGAGAAAGCCTATGGTTCAGATCCAAGGCCGTGGGCGGTGGATCTGTAAAACTTAATTCTGGTTTATTTGCCGAATGCGGCCTCGTGAGCGATGCCCTTGATCGCGGACCGATGAATGCCAAGATCGGCCAGCTCGCGGCCTGTTAAGGATTGCAATTCGGTGATTGTTTTGCGGTACAGGGCGCGTTTGGCCATTTGCTCACGCAAAGCGGTCCAGCGCGCTGTGAGTGCAGCACCGAATGAAGGGGCGGTTACATTGAAATCTGTTACTGTTGTCATCGTTCTATCCTCTGTATCAACCGGACTGTTGTTACGCTCTATGTGGAGCGCGGGGTGATATTTCGCAACGCATGTTTGGGAATTGCCGCTATGCAGCATTTGCATGGCTCCGTCCGCGCACCGGCCCTGGGCTTGCATCAAGCGAGTTGCGGGGGCATAGCTGCGCAGAGATTTGAGGAGAGCTTGCATGCCAATCGACCGTTCTGATATTTTGGCCGCTTTGGCCCGTCTGCAATTGCCGGATGGGGGAGACCTGGTGAGCCGTGACTTCATTCGCGCCGTTGTGGTGGAGGGTGAGGCGGTGCGCTTCGTTATTGAAGCGCCAACGCCCGAGATTGCCCATAAGCTGGCCGACATTCGCGCCGCAGCAGAGCAAATTGTGATGCAACTTGACGGTGTGTCCAGCGTGACCGCAGTGGTGACCGCGCATGAGCAAAAAGCTGTGCCGCCGAACTTGAAAGTGGGTGGTCATCCCAAACCGCAAGATGGGCCGCTCAAAGTGCCGGGTGTGAACCGAGTTGTCGCGATTGCCTCGGGCAAGGGCGGGGTTGGCAAATCGACGGTGTCTTCCAATTTGGCAGTGGCCCTGGCCAAGCAAGGCCGACGGGTCGGGTTGCTTGATGCGGATATATATGGTCCGAGCCAGCCGCGTATGATGGGCGTGAGCAAGCGCCCAGCCAGTCCCGATGGGAAGGTGATCATTCCGCTACAGGCCCATGGCGTTACGATGATGTCTATTGGTCTGATGGTTGATCCGAACAAGGCCGTGGTCTGGCGCGGCCCGATGTTGATGGGCGCATTGCAGCAGATGCTCAATCAGGTGCAATGGGGGGAGTTGGATGTCTTGATCATCGATTTGCCGCCCGGCACCGGTGATGTTCAGCTGACACTTTGCCAGAAAACGGAATTGACCGGCGCAATCGTGGTCTCGACCCCGCAGGATGTAGCGCTTTTGGATGCGCGCAAGGCTTTGGATATGTTTGCCATGCTGCACACGCCCATTTTGGGCATGATTGAGAATATGAGCCAATATATTTGCCCAAATTGCGGCCATGAAGCCCATATATTCGGGCATGGGGGCGTGGAGCTGGAGGCGCAGAAGTTGGGTCTGCCGTTCTTGGGCTCTTTGCCTTTGGATTTGGGCGTGCGCCTGGCCGGCGACAGCGGCACCCCAGCTGCGGCGGGCGATGGGCCGATGGCACAGGCATATGCGGAGCTGGCGCGCGGGTTGATTGCTTCGGACATCGCCTAACGCGCTGGCAGGGCAGTCTGTGTACAATGGTTTTGGGATATATCGGCCTATCGCTCCATTTTGGGAAAACATGGGACGCATTTAATATCGTCATAGTTCGGAGATAGCTGCTTGGTGATTCAGTGATTAAATACTAGAGATTTACGCATTTTGGATTGCAAAATGACGTGATTTCCCAAAATATTCTTAAAAAAACAAAAAAATTAGGAAATTATGGCCCGTTGGAAGTTTCACTACATTTTGTGTTCTACTGAAAGGAGCTACGCTTTATGTGGTGTAGTTTTGCTCGAATCATAGAGGTTTCCCTTGGAATTAAAGCGAATTTTTGGGCAGCTGCAAAAATTTCCTATTGATTACCATGAATTCCCATGTAAGTAATTGTTTACGGAAGCGGTCAAAGATCAAAGCCCCAACTCAAGAAGGGCAAAGGCGAGCGCAGGTTGCATACAGGCACCCATTTCCAAACGAAGAGATCCGGCGCGTTAGCGAGCAGACATCCCCCCAGGTGGCACGCGCAGCTGGACACCCCGTAAGGGAAACGTCGGCGGATTGAACAACAGCAGCAGTTCAATCCGCCGTTTTTAGTTTCGGGGCAGCGCCCCATTTAATGAGTGAGGCAGGCCCAAGTGGCACGCAGATTTAGAGGCGAAAGCCACCATAAGGTGGACAGTAAGGGCCGGGTGTCTATCCCAGCTCTTTTTCGCCGCGTGCTGGAGCAGGGTGATCCCAATTTTACCGAAGGGCTGAACCCTGAGTTGGTGATTGTCTATGGCGATCATCGCCGCAATTACCTTGAATGTTATACGATTTCAGCAATCGAAGAGGTGGATGCCAAGATCGACGCCTTGCCGCGTGGATCTATGGAACGTCGGATGTTGCAAAGGCTGTTTCATGGGCAATCTTTCCCAACGATCGTCGATGATACGGGGCGGCTGGTGCTTCCGGCGAAGCTGCGTCGGAAGATTGATCTGGATGCTGAGGCGTTTTTTATCGGCGCCGGTGACACGTTCCAGATCTGGAAGCCTGAAACCTACGAATCAGAAGAATTGGCCAAAACTGAGGCTTGGCTGGATGATTTACCTGAGGATTTTGATCCGATGGCCTATTTGGACCAAGCGGGGCAGGATTAGATATGCGGCCCGACTCCTCCCAATCTGCGCCGCATATCCCTGTTCTAATTTTACCATTGATTGATGCGGCTGCACCCATTGCGGGCACTTGGATTGATGGCACGTTTGGGGCCGGGGGCTACAGTAAATATTTGCTCGACGCCGGTGCCGATCAGGTGATTGGCATTGACCGCGATCCCAGTGTTTTTGCGATGGCTGCCGATTGGGCGCCGCAATTTGGGGATCGTTTGCAGCTTGTGCAAGACACGTTTTCCAATTTGGATCAAACCGCCGATGCGGTGGACGGCGTGGTGCTCGATATCGGTGTGTCCTCAATGCAGATCGATCAAGCAGAGCGGGGGTTTTCGTTTCAAAAAGATGGGCCGCTTGACATGCGCATGGGAGATACGGGCCCGACGGCAGCAGATCTTGTCAATAGCGCCAGTGCTGAGCAGATTGCCGATATTTTGTATAATTATGGCGAAGAGCGGGCCAGCCGCCGCATCGCCAAGATGATCGTTGCACGCCGCGATGAGGCACCTTTTGAACGGACATTAGAATTGGCCGGTGTTGTTGGGCGGTGTTTGCCCCCGGCGAAGCCTGGCCAATCCCACCCCGCGACCCGCAGTTTTCAAGCTCTGCGTATCGCGGTAAATGGAGAATATGATCAATTAGTCCAAGGGCTTGCCGCCGCCGAACGGGTCTTGCGCCCTGGCGGTGTTTTGGCTGTGGTGACCTTTCATTCGGTTGAAGATCGCATCGTAAAACGGTTTTTCCAAGCCCGCGCAGGCACGCAGGCCGGAAGCCGATATGCGCCATTGGTCGAGGAGGTTCCGGCGCAATTTACCACGCAAAGCCGCAAGGCAATCAAAGCTTCAGAAGAGGAACTCGACGCCAATCCCCGCGCACGATCGGCCAAATTGCGCATTGGGTGGCGGACCGAGGCCCCGGCGCTGCCTGTTGATCCACGCAGCCTTGGCGTGCCGCAACTTCCACAGCGGAGGGCCTCATGAAAAATCTGTTTTTGAGCTGTTTGGTTATTGGCGTCATGGGGCTCGCCTTTTGGGCCTATACTGAAAACTATGAAACCAAGGGCAAATTGGATGAAATTGCCCAGTTGAACCGCGATATTTCTGAGGCCCATTCGAGGCTGCGGGCGCTGAAAGCGGAATGGGCCTATCTCAATCGCCCGGAGCGGCTACTGCAGCTGGTGAATACCAATTTTGACGAGTTGAAATTGTTGCAACTGACGGCGGATCATTTTGCCCGTTTGGAGCAGATTCCATATCCTGGACCAGATTTGGGCCCAATCACTGAGCCGATTGAGGTGATGAACCGCGAGGCCTCTCCATGATTCGCAAACCCCTTCGGCCTTTGGCGCGCATATTTTCGGCCAGAACCGCCGGCGAAAATCCTGATTTGATTGAACATGCCAATCGGCGCGAGCGCATCGAGATGCAGCATGAGCGAATTTTGCGCAAAACTCAGCGGCGTTTGTTTATGATGGGCGGAATATTCGTCATCAGTTTTGGCGTCATTGGCATGCGGATGACGGCTTTGGCGGTGTCCGAGCCGATTGAGCCCAAGGCCCGCGCCACAGCGGCACAGATTTTGGCCAGTCGAGCGGATATCCTTGACCGTAACGGCCGGGTTTTGGCCACGAATATCGACACCCATTCGCTCTATGCGCACCCGCGTCAACTCATTGATCCAGAGGGCACCGCCCGGCAATTGGTGGAGATATTTCCCGATATCAATGTCGAAAAAATGGCAGCGCGCTTGGCCGGACCGCAAGAGTTTTTGTGGCTCAAACCCGCCATTAGTCCAGAAGAAAAACAGGCCGTTCATGACATCGGCGAGCCGGGTTTGTTGTTCGGCCCGCGCGAAATGCGCCTCTATCCCAACGGTCAACTGGCCGGTCATATTTTGGGAGGTACGACCTTTGGCGCCCAGGGTGTGCATTCTGCCGAAGTCATCGGAATGGCTGGCGTAGAAAAAGCCTTTGACACGTTCCTGCGCGATCCACGATTTGACGGCCAACCTCTGCAGTTATCGATTGATCTGACGGTGCAATCGGCGCTGGAGGAGGCACTTTACGGCGGCATGCGCTTGATGAATGCCAAGGGCGCGTCAGCGGTGTTGATGGATGCCTATAGCGGTGAGGTCGTGTCGCTCGCCAGCCTGCCAGATTTTGATCCCAACAACCGCCCACGGCCTTTGACGCAGGGCGACGCAAGCGACAGCGCGCTGTTCAACCGTGCGGTCCAAGGGGTCTATGAGCTGGGTTCGGCGTTCAAGGCTTTTACGGTGGCCCAAGCGATGGATCTGGGTCTGGTGGAGCCTGGCAGCATGGTCGATACCAAAGGCCCATTGCGGTGGGGCAAACATAAGATCAACGACTATCGTGATTATGGCGCGCAGATGTCTGTTGAAAAGGTATTGATCAAATCCTCAAATATCGGCACGGCCCGCCTGTCTTTAATGATCGGGGCTGAGTTGCAAAAAGACTTTTTGGATCGCCTCGGCCTGCTGCAAACTACACCGATTGAAGTGATCGAGGGCCCAACCGGGCGGCCGCAATACCCAAGAAAATGGTCTGATATCTCAACAATGACGATCTCCTATGGGCATGGCATTTCGACCTCGCCGGTGCATCTGGCCGCGGGATATGCGGCCATTGTCAATGGTGGGACGTTGGTCAAACCGACGCTGTTAAAACAACCGGCCGCACCGCGTGGCGCGCGCATTATCTCTGAAAAAACGTCCCGGGATTTGCGCAGTATGATGCGGCGTGTGGTGACGGAAGGGACCGCTAAGATGGGCGATGTTCCAGGGTATTCTGTGGCTGGGAAAACGGGAACTGCGGATAAGCCTAGTCCGCAGGGTGGCTATTACAAAGATAAAGTTCTGGCGACTTTCGCCAGTTTCTTTCCAAGCACCGATCCGCGTTATGTCTTGATCGTGACGCTTGATGAGCCCGAAGATCGCACCGGCCCGGAGCCACGCCGAACGGCGGGCGCCACCGCCGTGCCTGTTGCGGCAGAAATTATCCGGCGTGTTGCGCCTTTGCTGGGCATCGCTCCAGAGATTGAACCCACGCTAAAAAATGGTTTAACATTGGCCAACAATTGATTTTTAGAAAGCGAGCCGGTGGATGGCGACCAAGAGCAAAACCCTTGCAAATTTAGGTCTGACCACGGCGCGGGCGTCTCAGCTGGAAATTCAAGGCCTCGCGATTGACAGCCGGGACGTGCGGCAAGGGTTCCTTTTTGCAGCTCTGCTGGGGAGCCGTAGCCATGGGGCTGAATTTGCCCCATATGCCCTGCGCCAAGGGGCCAGTGCTATTTTAACCGATACGGACGGGGCGGCATGGATCTCCAAAACCTGTCCAAACCACGCAGCGGAGATCTGCGTTGTCGATGATCCGCGCCAGGCGCTTGCGGCGGCTTCAGCTTTGTTCTTTGGCGCGCAGCCGGAGGTGATGGTGGCGGTGACGGGCACCAATGGCAAAACCTCTGTGGCCAGTTTTTGCCGGCAAATTTGGAGTGAATTGGGGCTGTCGGCGATCAACTTGGGCACAACTGGGGTGCAGGGGGCGTGGAGCGCGCCCTTGAGCCATACCACACCGGAGCCCATCACCCTGCACCGGCTCTTAGCTCACGCCGCCGCCGCTGGCGTCACCCATGGCGCGATGGAGGCCTCCAGTCATGGATTGGAGCAAAAGCGCTTGGATGGGGTGGTTTTGGCAGTGGCCGGCTTCACCAATTTCACGCAAGATCATCTCGATTATCACGGCACATTTGAGGCCTATTTTGCCGCAAAGTCAGGTCTGTTTGACCGCGTGTTGGGGCCGCAAGGATGGGCTGTCATCAATATTGATGATGCCAATGGAATGGTGCTTTATGACGCGTGCCGCAAGCGCGGACAAAGCTGTCTGACCGTTGGCCGCAGCATCGCTGATTTGCAGATTTTAGGGCAAACATTTGACGCCAGTGGTCAAGAGATTCTATGCGCCTGGCAGGGCACACGTTATCAGGTCAAAGTGCCTTTGGTGGGCGGATTCCAAGGGGAAAACTTGCTGTTGGCTGCGGGCATGGTTCTGGCTACGGGCGCGGAGGCGGAAGCGGTCTTTTCTGTGTTGAAATCCGTGAGACCAGTGCGCGGGCGCATGGAATTGGCTGCCACGCGCGCCAATGGAGCCTCCGTTTATGTGGATTATGCCCATACGCCCGATGCTGTCTCAACGGCGCTGCAAGCCTTGCGGCCGCATGTCAGGGGGCGGCTTGTTGTGGTTCTTGGCGCAGGCGGAGACCGCGACCCGGGCAAGCGGGTGTTGATGGGGCAAGCGGCGGCGGCGCATGCGGACAGGGTGATCGTCACGGATGACAATCCACGCAGTGAAGATCCCGCCGCCATTCGCGCTATGGTGTTGGCTGGCGCAGGCGAGGCTGAAGAGGTCGGCGATCGGGCGGAAGCGATTTTATATGGGGTCGATGGGTTGCAACCCGGGGATTGTTTGCTGATTGCCGGTAAGGGACATGAAACAGGTCAAATTATTGGAGAAGATATTTTACCTTTTGATGACGTAGAACAGGCGAGCATCTCTGTAGCTGCTTTGGAGGATTTTGCGTAATGGCCCTATGGACGGCTTTCGAGGCTCAAGCTGCGACAGGCGGCTATTGTGCGGCGCCCTGGGAGGCTCATGGCGTGTCGATTGACACACGCACATTGCAGCCGGGGGATCTTTTTGTTGCTTTGAAAGCGGCCCGTGATGGTCATGATTTTGTGGCGCAGGCCCTCAAGAAAGGAGCGGCTGCCGCTTTGGTGGAGCGGCGCCCAGATGGGGTGCCTGAGACTGCACCGCTGCTGATTGTGCCGGATGTCCTGCAGGCGCTGATTGACTTGGGCCGGGCGGCACGGGCACGTTGCGCGGCGAAAGTTTTGGCAGTGACCGGATCGGTGGGCAAGACCTCGACCAAGGAGATGCTGCGCACGGTGCTTGAGTTTCAGGGGCGGACACATGCCTCGGTGGCCAGTTACAACAACCATTGGGGGGTGCCGCTGACGCTGGCGCGCATGCCGGCGGAAACCCAATTTGCCATTTTCGAAATTGGCATGAATCATCCTGGAGAAATTGCGCCTTTGAGCGAGATGGTGCAGCCGCATGTGGCAATGATCACAACCGTGGCCCTGGCGCATATGGAAGCCTTTGAAAGCCTGGAGGGTATTGCCCGCGAGAAGGCGGATATCGTGGCTGGGTTGATGCCCGGAGGCGCGGCTATTTTGCCGGCTGATGTGCCGACAATTGACATCCTTGTACAAGCCGCCTTGGCCAAAGGGGCGACGATTGTGGGATTTGGCGAGACGGCCGATGCCTTTCGCCTGACGGCTCTGGAGATGCACCACGATGTCACGGTGATCCAGGCCCGTCTGCGTAGCGCGCCCGCAGTGCTGCGTTTGAACACATTGGGGCGGCATTTTGCCGTGAACGCCATGGGTGTTTTGGCGGCGGTTGAGGCTCTGTCTGGAGATCCGACGCGGGCCGCGGTTGATCTGTTCCGCTGGCACCCTCCGGCGGGGCGTGGGCGGCGAGAGACCGTCAGCCTAGATCCGGCAGATACCAACGCCTATTTCGAGCTGATTGATGACGCCTATAATGCCAACCCTGCCTCTATGGCGGCGGCCTTGGAAGTTTTGGCGGCCTCTGATCCGCAAGAGCAGACAAGGCAGGGGTCGCGGCGCATTGCGATTTTGGGTGATATGCTGGAACTGGGGCAGGAAGAGGCGCAAATTCACGCGCAGCTGGCCGACAATAACCACCTGTTAACCTTGGATGTGGTGCATTGTGTTGGACCACGCATGCGTGCCTGTTATGACGCTTTGCCAGCCGCAATCCGCGGTCGCTGGGTGCAAGAGGCGCAAGAGCTGGCCTCGGGCTTGGGAGAGTTGATCGCAACGGGAGACCGGGTTTTGGTCAAAGGCTCTTTGGGAAGCAAAGTTTCACTGATTGTTGACCTAATCCGCAATTTAGGGCATCGCTCACAACCGTAGGTGTAAGGGGAATTTAAATGGTTTATTGGCTGACATTACTGTCGGATGGCGGCGATTTCTTTAATCTCTTTCGCTATATCACCGTCCGGGCCGGCGGGGCATTTTTGACATCGCTGCTTTTTGGATTTGTGTTTGGCAAGCCTTTGATAAACCTCTTGCGCCGCCGCCAGGGGCGTGGGCAACCGATCCGATCAGACGGGCCTGAGGGGCATCAATCCAAAGCGGGCACGCCGACTATGGGCGGCGCGCTTATTTTGGGGGCCTTGGTTGTCTCAACTCTGCTGTGGGCGCGGCTTGATAATATGCATATTTGGGTGGTGCTTTTTGTCACCATCGGCTTTGGCGCGATTGGCTTTGCCGATGACTATGCCAAAGTCTCCAAACAGACCTCTGCCGGGGTCTCGGGACGGGTCCGTCTCGGATTGGGGTTTGTGATTGCTCTGATCGCCGCGCTGGTGGCCGCGCAGCTGCATCCCGAAGGCCTACGCTTGCAGGTGGCTGTGCCGGTCCTGAAAGACACATTGATGCCGTTTGGCATATTGTTTTTTCCCTTTGCTATGATCGTGATTGTCGGAACGGCCAATGCGGTCAACCTTACGGATGGTTTGGATGGTTTGGCCGTCATGCCCGTGATGATTGCCGCGGCGGCGCTTGGCGTTTTGGCCTATGCGGTGGGCCGGGTTGATTTCACCCAATATCTTGACGTGCATTATGTGCCCGGAACGGGGGAGTTATTGATTTTCTGCATGGCGTTGATTGGCGGAGGCTTGGGCTTTCTATGGTATAATGCGCCACCTGCCGCCATATTCATGGGGGATACGGGCAGCCTCTCGCTGGGCGGGGCGCTGGGTGCTATTGCCATTTTGACCAAACATGAGATTGTTTGGGCGATCATTGGCGGGGTGTTTGTGGCGGAGGCCTTGAGTGTGATCATCCAGGTGTTTTGGTTTAAACGCACAGGACGGCGGGTGTTTCTCATGGCGCCGATCCATCATCATTTTGAGAAAAAAGGCTATGCGGAAAGCCAGATCGTGATCCGGTTCTGGATCATTGCCATTGTCTTGGCGATGATAGGCCTGGCGACATTGAAAGTCCGGTAAATTTACATCAGGGCCGCGCGGCCATTGGAGAGCACAGGATGATAGCAGTTCAAGGAATGCATGGGCGCCGGGTCTTTGTGCTTGGGATGGGCCGCTCTGGCCTGGTTGCCGCGCAGGCTTTGGTGGCTGGCGGCGCAGATGTATTGTGCTGGGATGACGGCGAGACGGGGCGGCAGCGGGCTGAGGAGGCTGGCCTCAGCTGCCGCGATCCGCTGCGTGGCGCTCTTGAGGGTGTGGATATGCTCATCACCTCACCGGGGATTGCGCACCTCTATCCCAAACCGCATCCAGCGATTGCCTTGGCAATGCAGCTCGGCATTCCTCTCGACAATGATATCGGCTTGTTCTTTCGCTCCTTTGCGACGCAATCGTGGACGGGCTTTGATATGGCGCCCAAGGTGATTGCTGTGACGGGATCCAATGGCAAATCCACGACCAGCGCTTTAATCCATCATTTGCTAGAGGTGGCCGGGCGACGCAGCCAGTTGGCTGGAAATATCGGCCGCGGGGTGCTGGATCTGCAACCGGCGGAGGATGGCGATGTGATCGTGTTGGAATTATCCTCCTATCAGCTGGAACTGGCCCGTAGTCTGACGCCCGATATCGCAGTGTTTACAAACCTCTCCCCAGATCATTTGGATCGCCACGCGGGATACGGCGGGTATTTCGCCGCCAAACGCCGTCTGTTTGCAGAAGGCTGCCCAGATGTCGCGGTGATTGGCGTTGACGAGCCAGAGGGGCAGTATTTGGCCACGCAATTTTCCGATCACACCCATGATGATCGGGTGATCCGTGTCGTCTCGGGACAAAAACCAAAAGGCAACAACTGGCAGGTAACGGCGCGCAAAGGGTTTTTGGCAGAAAGCCGGAAGGGCCGGCAAATCGCCTCAATTGATCTGCGCGATATCCCGGGACTGCCAGGGGCGCACAATCATCAAAATGCCTCTGCCGCCTATTCGGTGCTGCGCGCTTTGAATGTGGCGCCGCGGGTGATTGAAGAGGGGCTTCGCAGTTTCGCAGGCCTGCCACATCGTAGCCAGATGATTGGTGAGATATCCGGGGTGCGCTTTGTTAATGACAGTAAGGCCACGAATATCGGCGCTGCACTCAAAGCGCTGAGCGCATTTGACAATATCCGCTGGATCTGTGGCGGATTGCAGAAGGAGGGGGGGCTCTCTGCGCTGCAACCGGCCTTTGGGCGTGTGCAAAAGGCCTATGTTATTGGCCGTGAGGCCGAGGCTTTTGCTATGCAGCTTGATGTGGACTGCGAAGTTTGCACCACGATGCAAGCGGCAGTCCGAGCCGCCTGTGCACAAAGCCTGCCTGGCGACGTGGTCCTGCTCGCCCCGGCTGCGGCGAGTTTTGACCAATACGACAGTTTCGAAACCCGCGGCGAAGATTTCATCGCACAGGTCGCGGCGATTAAAGCGACGTGACCCGCGCCACCGGCCTTTTGATGACGGCTGGCGGGATGGCAACATTGCGTGTAAGTACCTAGTGTAATTTGTGATTTTAACCCTGATATCTGTGACATTAAGGATGTAAAATTGGGGGCGAAACTATTTATCGAGTGCGGAGAGTCTCAAGATATCATCTTGAAAATCAGGAAGGCAAAGTGCAGGTACCACAAATTTTTGTATTAACCCTTGAGGGGACCGAGCACCGACGTAGGACGCTCGTGAAACGACTAGGCGATCAGGGCCTTTCTTATGAATTATTTTTTGGAATTGATGGCCGTAATGTATCTGAGGAATATGAAAGATTAATTGATCGTCTATCGGCTCAAGAAAACCTTGGCCGCCCTATGGTTGATGCTGAGTTGGCCTGCGCGCTTTCGCACAATAGAATTTATCAAAAGATTGTAGAGAGAGGAATGGGCTGCGCGATTATCTTAGAGGATGACATCACGCTCAGTGACCAGTTGGTCCCCTTTTTTGACGGCATATCCGAGGTTCTCTGTGACATGCTCTTATTGGGATATAGCAAGGGTCGCTTCTCACGTCGAAATGTAGTTCATTTTGGCAACAAACTGCGTGCGCATAAGGTGCTTTTGGCACCCTACGGAACAACAGGATATATGGTCACAAATTTTGCAGCAAGCTGGTTCATAAAGTATTCACACAAGATTGCATATGTCGCTGATTGGCCTTTTGATATCACTGCAATAGATCGTCGCGCTGTTGTACCCAGGTTGGTTCATCATTCTCAAACCGCTGAAAATTTGTCGACCGTGCAGAAGTCTTGTTCTCATGTACGGGTTAAAGGCTCGAGTAAACGATTTCTTAAACTAAGCTATTGGAAGCGGTGGTGGATAAAACGCTTTGGCTTGAAGTTGGTATAGGCGATTTCACCAGTTTACAAAAATCAAGTTGTGTTGTGTTTTCGTCATAGTTAGCCTGCGGTACCAAATATGGAAGCGGAGTGTCCAATGTCCAAACGCGTTGCATTCTTAGGCCGTGATACGGAAAGTTTTTTTGAACAGTTGTTTGTGGATGATGGGCGAGGGCAAATTATTCCTGTGCCTGTTGAGCAGGCAGATTATGTATTTTATTCAAATTTTATCACCGATCATCACGCTTGGTCCCGATGTGATTAGGATTATGATTACGGACGAAAATATATGTCCAGACTTTAATGCCTGTGATTATGCAATTTCTAGTTAACACCTCGATTATAGTGACCGGCATTTTAGAGCTCCAGTTTATTGCCTTTATGGCAAAACGATAGGATTAGGACACCGTTCAGAATTCACGGAAAAAGATTTGTTGCAGAAAAACGAATTTTGCAATTTCATCCATTCCAACAGTAATTTAGCGAAACCAATTCGCAAGGATTTTTTTCGAGCGCTTGATTCTAGAATTCCGGTGATATCTGCTGGGCGTTTTTTGCAAAATGATAGGTCTTTGTCTAACCAAGCAAATGATTTGGACTGGCATAGTAGCAAGTTGAAATTTCAACACAGATTCTGGTTCACAATTGCGATTGAAAATTCTGAGAGTCCCGGGTATTTTACCGAAAGATTAACGGATGCGTTTTTGGAGGGGACTATTCCAATCTACTGGGGCGACCTCCGTGTGGCTGAGGAATTCAATCCCCAAGCATTTATTGACCTTAGGTCGTACGAAAATTTTTCGGTGGATATTGATGATATTATTTATCAAGATCAACACCTTGAGTGTATCCTCGAAATTTTAAACGCGCCCGTTTTTAACGATGGAGTAAACAAAATTAATGAATTTAAAGCTGGAGCACAGGCGTTCCTGCAGGCGATATTTGATCAACCGTTATATGAAGCGCGCCGATGTCCACGGCATGGAAATTCACATTGGCTGGAACAAAGACGTCGAAAAGACCAAACTGGTTTCAAAAAGCTCTTGAAGCGAAATCGCCAATAGCTCGTGTGTGTCTGCCGGGATAGGTGGGTATGAAGATTATTTACGACCCACGACTGTGCGCACTGCAAAAAGGATATTTTATGAATTTCTCATTCTTTGGACAAAAAACTACAGAAGGCTGCGTGATCAATATCGTCGCAGGGCACAGAATAAAACTCTTGAACAGCGTTGGGCGCGCAAATCTGATAGGCCCCCCGTGGCGCAGGCCAATGGCCCGTTGGGGCTTGATCTCTGTGAGTTTCACTACATAAACTTGAAACATCGTAAGGACCGGCGGGCGGAAATCCAATCTGAATTTAAGGCACTCGGCGTAACGCGCTTTGCGCGCTTTGAGGCGATTGCAGATGCTAATGGTGCGCTGGGCTGCGCCAAATCTCATGAAACCATTCTTTCGTCGGCGTCAATCTCTGAAGATCAGCCGCTCATGATTTGCGAGGATGATTGCCAATCTATTGCAGATCGCGCGGCAATAGATGCAGTGATTGAGGAGTTTTTCTATAACACGCATTTGGATGTGCTGTGTCTCGCTTATAATGCGAAAAACGGGTTTGCGATTTCGCAAAACCTGATGATTACCTCTGATACGCAGATGATGAGTTGTTTATTTTAAAGGCCGCGGCAAGTGCAGAGGTGTTGGGATGCGCGCGCTTCAGCGTGGAGAACCTCTCGCGCGGGGGCGGGGTTTGACTATGCGATTGACCAGGTTTGGAAGCGGGCGCAGCGGCAGATGTTTTTTGCCCGCACGAAAGATCATTTCGCCGGGCAGCGGCCGTCTTTTTCAGACATCGAAAAAAGTCATCAAGATTATGGGGTATAATCCGGCGTCATAAGTGCTGGGGTCGCATCATAAACCCGCTTTAATCGCCTGCCCAGCCACCCAGCCAGAGGACCAGGCCCATTGGAAATTATACCCGCCGAGCCAGCCGGTGACATCCACACATTCGCCTATGAAATAGAGACCGGTTTGGGTTTTTGCCATCATGGTTTTGGACGAGAGCGCAGCCGTATCCACCCCGCCGACCATCACCTCGGCGGTGCGATAGCCTTCGGTGCCGGCTGGGGTAAGCTGCCATTGGGTTAGGCGCGCGGTCAGATCGTCCAATTGCACGGCTGTGAGATCGGCGATGCGCTCGGGCAGGACGAGATCATTCAGCACCACGGGCACCAGCCGGGCTGGCAGAAGGCGGGTGAAGATGGTTAGTGGTGATTTGCGTCCTTCGGTTTCCTTTGCCTCTCTGACCGTGCGGAGCAGCTCCTCTTCTGGCAAAAGACCCAGAGTGAGTACGTCGCCGGGCGACCAATAGCTAGACACTTGCAAAGCCGCCGGCCCGGACAGGCCGCGGTGGGTGAAAAGCACAGCTTCGTCAAAGGCGGTGCCATTGGTTTGTAATCGCGCGGGGGCCGCGACGCCGCTTATAGCCTTAAAAGCTTCATGCTGCGCGCCGGAAAAGGTGAAGGGCACCAATCCTGCATAGGTTTCGGTCACAGGAAGGCCGAATTTCTGGGCGAGGCGGAGGGCAAAGTCAGTGGCCCCCATCTTTGGGATGGGCTTGCCACCGCAGGCCACCACAAGATTACGCGCTGTGACTGCGCGCGGCCCATGCGGGTTGCTGAGCTGGATCCAGTAACCACCTTCAATCTTTGTGACGGATTGCACGGAGGTGTTGACCTGGACCTGCCCGCCGGCCTCGGCCACGCCTTTGAGAAGCATGGCGACAATCTCCTTAGCGGAGGTGTCACAAAACAATTGCCCCAGTGTTTTCTCGTGATAGGCAATACCGCTGCGTGCCACCCAATCGATGAAATCCCATTGCGTGTAGCGGGCCAATGCGGATTTGGCGAAATGTGGATTGCGGCTGATATAATTCTCCGCCGAGGCATATAGATTGGTGAAGTTACACCGTCCGCCGCCGCTGATGCGAATTTTCCCGCCTGCGGCCTTGGCATGATCGATCACCAAGCATTTGCCCGGCGCTTGCGCGGCGCAGATCAACCCAGCGGCTCCTGCGCCGATAATGAGTGTGTCAAAGTCCATAGGCGATGACTTGCCTGTTGTGGCGCAAATGGCAAGGCAATTGGCACTGGAAAAATGCGCAGAGTCCGGCTAACATTGGTTCAGACCTCAAAAATGGGGCGCAGTACAGGCGGTTTTAAGATGACAGAGATGGTACATGGGCCTTTGCCCGTTGAAGTGCGCGATCCAATTTTACCCCGGTGGTGGCGAACCGTGGATCGGTGGACGATGGCCAGTGTTTTGTTTTTGTTTATCTTTGGTTTGATCCTAGCCCTTGCAGCCTCTCCCCCTTTGGCAGAGCGCAACAATCTTGATGCGTTTCATTATGTGCACCGACAAGCGGTCTTTGGGGGTTTGGCCCTCCTTGCCATGACCATCACATCAATGATGTCTCCCGATACGGTGCGGCGCTGGGCCACGGTGGGGTTTGGCTGTGCGCTCCTGGCGTTGATCTTGCTGCCGATCTTCGGAACAGATTTCGGCAAGGGCGCGACACGCTGGTATTCGTTTGGCTTTGCCTCTGTGCAGCCCTCTGAATTTATCAAACCGGTCTTTGTTGTGTTTTCAGCTTGGTTGATCTCTGCCTCCTTTGAGCCAGGCGGACCTCCGGGCCGGATGATGTCTTTTGCCTTGGCAGTGGTGATCACCGGGTTTTTGGCGCTCCAACCGGATTTTGGTCAGGCCAGTTTGATCCTCTTTTCTTGGGGCGTTATGTATTTTTGCGCCGGAGCGCCGCTTTTGTTCATTCTATCCATGGCCGCAGCAACGGTTTTGGCCGGCTTTTTTGCCTATAATTACAGCGAGCATTTCGCGAGGCGTATTGACGGCTATATGGCGGCAGACGTGGATCCCAATACCCAGCTTGGATATGCGGCCAATGCCATTCAGGAGGGCGGCTTGTTTGGTGTGGGCACCGGTGAAGGCTCCGTGAAATGGTCCTTGCCTGATGCTCATACGGATTTCATCATTGCTGTGGCCGCTGAGGAATATGGCGTTTTGATGGTTCTCGTCATTCTGGGGCTCTTTGCTGTGATCGTTTTGCGAACGCTGGCCCGTTTGGTGCAAGAGCGGAACCTTTTTGTGCGTCTGGCCGGGACGGGTTTGGTGTCCATGTTTGGGGTGCAAGCCATGATCAACATGGGTGTTGCGGTGCGTTTGCTGCCGGCTAAGGGCATGACCTTGCCCTTCGTCAGCTATGGCGGTTCATCTTTGATTGCTGGCGGCATTGCTCTGGGCATGATCCTGGCCTTGACGCGCAGCCGCCCCCAAGGGGCTTTGAGTGCTGTGATGCGTGGATATTGATATGACACAACCTCCTCTTTTGGTTCTCGCAGCCGGTGGGACCGGCGGCCATATGTTCCCGGCGCAGGCCGTGGCTGAGGTCATGTTGGCGCGTGGCTGGCGGGTGGTTTTGTCCACCGATGCCCGCGGCGCGCGCTACACGGGCGGGTTTCCATCTGATGTTGTGATTGAGCAAGTCTCCAGCGCCACTTTTGCCAAGGGCGGGCTGATGAGCAAAATCTTGGTTCCAATCCGTATTGCATTGGGCATCACCACCGCACGGCGCAAAATGCGCCGGGATCGGCCAAATGTTGTGGTGGGCTTTGGCGGTTATCCGGCGATACCGGCGATGGGGGCTGCGACCTCGCTTGGTGTGCCTTGTATGTTGCATGAGCAAAACGGGGTCCTGGGTCGCGTCAATCAATTGTTTGCGCCGCGGGTCAATCAAATCGCCTGCGGCACATGGCCGACTGCATTGCCGCACGGGCTCACGGGGCACCATGTGGGCAATCCGGTGCGGGCGGAGATTTTGGCGCGCCATGCTGCGGGCTATATCGAGCCTGGCGATCATCCCATGAGCCTTTTGGTTATCGGGGGGTCGCAGGGGGCGCGGATCTTATCAGATGTGGTGCCTGCGGCGATTGCGTTATTGCCAAAGAGCTTGCTCCACAACCTGCGGATTGCCCAACAGGCCCGCGAAGAGGATCGCGCGCGGGTGCAGGCTGCCTATGACGATATGGGGCTACGCGCCGATGTCCGGTCGTTTTTCGACGACATTCCCGAGCGCATGAGTGAGGCGCAGCTGGTGATTAGCCGCTCTGGTGCCTCTTCTGTGGCCGATATTTCTGTTATTGGCCGCCCATCGATTTTTGTCCCGCTGGCGGCAGCCATTCGTGATGAGCAAACCGCCAATGCTCGCGAATTGGTCGCTGCGGGGGGGGCGCGGCTTCTGACCGAAGACGCCTTTATGCCCGAGGCTTTGGCCGCTGAAATTCAAGATATATTAACCAATGGCCCTCAAGCCCAATCCATGGCCGAGGTGGCGTTGCGCTGCGCCAAACCTGAAGCGGCAAACACCCTTGCGGATATGATCGAGGCCTTGGCCGGGGAGACGTGATGAATAAAGTAACCAAACTGCCTGGCGACATTGGCGCGATTCATTTTGTGGGGATCGGCGGCATTGGCATGTCCGGCATTGCCGAAGTTCTTTTGGATCAGGGATATCGGGTGCAGGGATCTGACTTGAAATCCTCAAAGATCACCCGGCGGCTTGAGCGTTTGGGCGCCACCGTGTTTTTGGGGCAGAGGGCTGAGAACTTGGCCGGTGCTGAGGTGATTGTTGTCTCCACAGCCATCAAGCCGGGAAACCCTGAATTGGATGAGGCGCGCAAGGCCGGCTTGCCGGTGGTGCGGCGTGCAGAAATGCTGGCGGAATTGATGCGGCTCAAGTCGAATGTGGCCGTGGCCGGCACCCATGGTAAGACAACCACAACGACGATGGTCTCAACCTTGCTGCATGCGGGTGGGTTTGATCCGACGGTGGTGAATGGCGGCGTCATTCATGCGTTTGAATCCAACGCCCGCACGGGCCAGGGAGAATGGATGGTCGTTGAGGCGGATGAAAGTGACGGCACATTCAATCGCCTGCCTGCGACCATTGCCGTGGTCACCAATATTGATCCTGAGCATATGGAGCATTGGGGCAGTTTCGACAAACTGCGCCAGGGCTTCTTCGAATTTGTGCATAATATCCCATTTTATGGTTTGGCTGTCTGCAACACTGATCACGCCGAAGTGCAGGCTTTGGTCGGTCGCATTACCGATCGCCGGGTCATGACCTATGGGTTCAACGCCCAAGCGGATGTGCGGGCTGTCAATCTCGCCTATGAAAAGGGTGCGGCGTTTTTTGATATGGCGCTGCGCGATGGCCGGGTGATTGCCGGTTGCACCCTGCCAATGCCGGGTGATCATAATGTCTCGAATGCTCTGGCGGCGGTGGCCGTGGCGCTGCATTTGGGTATGAGCGCGGAGACGATCTGCGATAGCTTGAAGAGTTTTAAGGGCGTTAATCGCCGCTTCACGCGGGTGGCAGAAATTGACGGGGTTACAGTGATCGATGACTATGCTCATCATCCTGTGGAAATTGCCGCCGCTCTCAAAGCGGCACGCCAATCACATGCGGGCCGGATCATGGCCGTGCATCAACCGCATCGCTACTCGCGTCTCAGTGACCTGTTCGAAGAATTTTGCACCTGTTTTAATGATGCAGATGTGGTTGGGATCACGGATATTTTCGCCGCAGGCGAGGCGCCCATTGAGGGGGCGGACCGTGACAGCCTTGTCGCTGGATTGACCAATCACGGGCATCGCAATGCGGTTGCGGTTGCCGATGAAGCAACGCTCGGCGCTTTTCTTGCCGAGCAATGCAGACCCGGTGATATGTTAATCTGCCTTGGGGCGGGCTCGATCTCTGCTTGGGCGCATGGGCTGGCAGGAAAGGTTGAATAAGCGCTAGGCGGAGCCCTTGCTGGGGCGGGTTGCAAGATAGACCCCGCCACCTGATACGAGAAGACCAACCCAAGCCAAAAGAGGCATTGGCTCGTCCAGGGTGAGCCAAGCGATCAAAGCGGCCAGCGGCGGGACCAGGAACAGCAGGGTCGAAACCCGAGAGACTTGCCCGGCGCGGATCATAGCCAGCAAAAGACCAACCGCCACCACAGAATTTCCAATGACCAAATAGGCCAGTGCCCAATAGAATGATGGCGTCCAATTTACCGCGGCAATTTTGGCCCAGTTCAGAAAGGGCAAAAGCCCCAGGAGCCCGGCGCTATAGCCAATCAAATTGGCGCTCACCGGGTGATGCGACAAGCCAAAGCGTTTTTCCCAAAGGGTCGCGAGGGTTATCCCGGCTAAGGCCAATGCGGCAAAACCAAAGCCTGCCAGTGGCGGCGGCCCAATCTCCAGACGCGCGACGATGACCGTGAGGGTGCCGACCAGGGCAATAGCAAGGCCAAGCCATTGCAGCCAGCTGACCGCTTCGCCTGTCCAGCGTGGCGCCAAAAGGGCGACCAAAATGGGCTGCAAGGCGAAGATGAGCGCCGCGGTGCCAGCGGCCACGCCATTGACAAAGGAAAAATACGCCATGCCGAAATAGACGGTTTGCATCAAGAACCCCACAAACCCAAGATGAAGGTAACCGCTGAGGGTTTTGGGTAGCGGTGGGCGCAAGACCGCAAATAAGGCCGCCATTATGGCAATAACGGCCGCAAACCGCAAAGCCAGCAAAGCCATGGGGGCGGCATCGACAAGGGCCACTTTGGCCACCACATAACCTGCCGACCAAAGCAGCAGGAACAAAAGAGGTGTGATGGCCAGCCAAAGACGTTGCATGGGGTCTCCTCAGATCGATGGGCTTAGGATGGATCATTTTGGGGGACAGATGTACAGTGTGATTTGACCTAACGGCTTTGACTTGGCGGCCATGATCCGGTCTAAGCAAAGAGACTTAACTAAGGCGTAGATGATGAATCTTCCAACTCCCCGAGGGCGCTTGACGCTGAACCGCTCTTTGGCGGATCTCACATGGCTGCGTGTGGGGGGGCGCGCGGATGCGGTGTTCCAACCGGCTGATCGGCAGGATTTGGCCGAATTTTTAGTGCAACTGCCACAAGAAAATGCGATTTTTCCAATGGGCGTCGGGTCGAACCTGATCGTACGGGATGGCGGGTTGCGGGCGGTGGTGATCCGTCTGGGGCGCGGTTTCAACGCGATTGAAATGGACGGTGATATGATCCATTGCGGTGCGGCGGCCTTGGACAGCCATGTTGCGCGCAAAGCGGCGGAGGCCGGTCTTGATCTGACGTTTCTGCGCACGATCCCTGGCACTTTGGGCGGCGCGCTCAAGATGAACGCCGGCTGTTATGGGGCATATATCGCTGATGCTTTTGTCGGCGCAAGTGGCTATGATCGAGCCGGCCGCGCGGTATCCTATGACGCGAAAACCCTTGGTTTTTCTTACCGCAGCAGCGATTTGCCGCAAGATGTGGTCATCACCGATATCACATTGCGGGCTTTGGGCCGGGACGAGCCGGAGCGGCTGCATCAAAATATGGCGGCGCAACTGGCCAAGCGTGATGAGACACAGCCCACAAAGGACCGTACCGCGGGCAGCACCTTTCGCAATCCGGCCGGATTCAGTTCGACAGGTCAGGCCGATGATGTCCACGACCTCAAGGCTTGGAGCTTGATTGACGCGGCCGGATGCCGAGGGCTTGAGCTGGGCGGGGCGCAAATGTCACCTAAACATCCCAACTTCTTAATTAACACGGGCACGGCCACGGCAAAAGATCTTGAAGCATTGGGGGAATTGGTGCGAAAAAAGGTTTACGATAAGAGTGGTTTGACGTTAGAGTGGGAAGTAATGAGGGTCGGAGACCCCATGGACGATTAAACGCGATTTAAATCGCGGCAACAAAAGCCCCAAAGAGGGCGAAATATTGAGCGAGAACAGTGGGTATGTCGAGCAGGACTCCCAAGACTGTGGCCGTTTTGATGGGTGGGCTAGGCGCAGAGCGCGCGGTTTCCCTGTCGACAGGTCAAGAATGCGCCACTGCGTTACGGCAGGTGGGCTATCGGGTTGTTGAGATTGATGCGGGCGCCGATCTCGTTGCCGATTTGCAGCGGGTGCAGCCCGATGTGGTCTTCAACGCGCTGCATGGTCGATGGGGCGAGGATGGCTGTGTGCAGGGTGTGCTGGAATGGATGCAAATTCCATACACGCATTCAGGTGTGCTCAGCTCAGCGCTGGCAATGGATAAAGAAAAAACCAAAGAGGTCTTCCGCGCCGAAGGCCTGCCGGTTGTCGAGAGCTTGTTGATTGCACGCGCAGATCAGGGCGAGACGCATCCGATGGCACTGCCTTATGTGATTAAACCTAACAATGAAGGATCCTCTGTTGGGGTCTATTTGGTCGAAGAGGGCGCGCTTTCCCCGCCGCCCATGTCGGATGATATGCCCGATGTGGTCATGGTGGAAGCCTTCGCGCCGGGCCGTGAGCTGACCACAACCGTATTGGGTGAGCGGGCTCTGACGGTCACGGATATTTTGACCGATCGCTGGTATGACTATGATGCGAAATATGTCGAAGGCGGGTCTCAGCACATCGTGCCGGCCAATTTACCTCAGGATATTTTCTTGGCATGTTTGGACTATGCTCTGAAAGCGCATGAGGTTTTGGGTTGCCGCGGAATCTCCCGCACAGATTTTCGTTGGGACGAGGGCCGCGGGTTGGATGGTTTGGTCCTCCTGGAAACCAACACCCAGCCCGGTATGACACCAACGTCGCTCTCGCCAGAACAGGCTGAAGCGGTGGGTATTTTTTTTCCCGATTTGTGCAAATTTTTGGTGGAGGATGCCTCATGCAACCGTTAAGTGCACCCCCTAGACTGATTGCGCCAAAACGTAGCGTGGAAACCTATGTCGCGGTGGATCCGGCACCGTCGGTTCTGAGCTATCGGATGCAGCGCCTGTGGCTCACACCGATTTTTCGCGCCTTTGTGCGGGTGGGGCTGCCAGCCGTTTCAATTGTGGGTTTGGTTTGGATGTTTTTGTCCCATGATGAAAATCGGGCCTATCTGCGCGGTTTGGTACAAGAGGCACAGGTCAGCGTGCAAAATCAACCGGTGCACCAATTGCAAACCTTGACCATTGAGGGCGCATCGCCGCTCTTGGCGCAGGAAATTCGGACAGAATTTGGTGATCTCTTTCCCATCAGTGCTTTTGAATTGGATCTTGAGGCCGTGCGCCGCTGGATCATGGATATTGCTTCGGTGGAGCATGCAGCGGTGATTGCATCCCCCGGCGGTTTGCTTTCGGTGCAGGTCAGCGAAATTGCGCCAGAGTTCATTTGGCGCACAGTCGAGGGCCTGCAACTGGTCTCGTCGCAGGGCGAGGTGTTGCGCCGGGTTGAGCGGCGCGCTGATTTTGCGCATCTGCCTTTGATTGCCGGAGAGGGGGCTTTGGAGGCCCTCCCGGAGGCACGGGCTTTGCTGCAGACCGCCGCGCCGGTCGTCGATAGATTGCGCGGTTTGGTGCGCATTGGTGAGCGGCGTTGGGATGTGGTGCTGCTTGATGGGCAAACGATTGCCCTGCCAGAAGCCAATCCTGATCCTGTTTTGGCGCAAGTTCTCGTGCTGAGCGCGGCGCAGGATCTGTTTGAGCGTGATATCTTGATGATGGATTTTCGCAATCCACGCCGTCCTACTTTGCGTCTACGTCCGCAAGCTCTGGCGGGGTTGAAGCAGGTTAAGGGCGTGACATTTTCGGAGTTTGCCAAATGAATGATCTTTACCAAGCCCAACGGGCCATGCGTGCTTTGCGCACCACCGCTATTCAACGCGGGGTGATCGCGGTGATGGATGTCGGCAGCTCAAAAGTGGTCTGTTTGATTTTACGGTTTGATGGGCCGAGTGAAATTTCATCAGGTGAGGTCATTGGCTCCATGGCCGGGCAATCGAGCTTTCGGGTGATTGGTGCGGCCACCACCAAATCGCGGGGCATGCGCTTTGGTGAAATTGAGTCGATGGCAGAGACCGAACGGGCGATCCGCACCGCGCTGCAAGCCGCTCAGAAAATGGCCCTGGTGCGGGTGGATCACGTGATTGGCTGTTTTTCCGGTGGGGCACCGCGCAGCTATGGGGTGTTTGGCGAGGTTTCGATCGAGGATGATGCGGTGCATTCGCAGGATATTGGTCGGGTGTTGGCCGCCTGCGATCTGCCTGATTTTGGCGAAAGCCGTGCCGTGATGCATGCGCAGCCGATTAATTTCACTCTGGATGACCGCGCTTGGATGGCCGATCCACGTGGCCATGTTGGGCAAAATCTGTCCGCTGATTTGCACATTTTGACCGTGGAGGAACGTGCCATACAAAACCTCAACCACTGCGTGAAACGCTGTGATGTTGAGTTGGCCGGCGTGGCCTCTTCGGCCTATGTCTCGGCACATGCGGCTTTGGTTGAAGATGAGCAAGAGCTGGGTGCGGCCTGCATTGATATGGGTGGCGGAGCGACGGGTGTCTCTGTTTTCTTCAAAAAACACCTGATTTATGCCGACAGCGTGCGTATGGGCGGCGATCATGTGACGAGCGATATCTCCATGGGTCTGCAAATTCCAACCGCTTCGGCAGAGCGGCTCAAAACCCTGCACGGGGGCGCGATGGCCATGGAGGTGGATGATCGTGAGATGATTGAAACGGGCGGCAACAGCGGCGATTGGGAACATGATCGCCGTCAAGTTAGCCGGTCAGAACTGATCGGAATCATTCGCCCAAGGATTGAGGAAATTCTTGAAGATGTCCGTGACCGGCTTGATGCGGCTGGCTTTGATAACTTGCCAGGAAAACAAATTGTTTTGACCGGTGGGGCCAGTCAGATCCCTGGGCTTGATGGTTTGGCGGCGCGTATATTGGGCCAACATGTGCGCCTTGGGCGCCCTATTCGGGTTCAGGGCCTGCCGCAAGCGGCCACTGGACCGGCTTTTTCTGGTGTAGTGGGCTTGGCGCTCAATGCAGCACATCCGCAAGATGAATGGTGGGATTTCGAGGTGCCACAGCCACAAATGGTGGGACGCCCTCTGCGTCGCGCGCTGCGCTGGTTTCGGAATAATTGGTAAAAGTCCCTATGGCGTGTAGCAAAATTTAGCGTATTGCGGAGTTTTTAATGCTATATTTTGTAAAAATAAAGACTTTTTTCGTGACGCGAGTCAAAACTGGCGTTACACTCGTTAGAAATAGGTGTGTGCCGCAGAGCAGTGCGGACAAAGCAGGTGGATAAAATTATGGCTCTAAACTTAACCATGCCCGAGCAAGATGACTTAAAACCCCGGATCACGGTCTTCGGTGTTGGCGGTGCAGGCGGTAATGCTGTCGACAATATGATTGAAAAAGAGCTTGAGGGCGTTGAATTTGTGGTTGCAAATACCGACGCGCAAGCTTTACAGCAATCGAAAGCGCCGGTGAAAATCCAAATGGGCCTGAAAGTCACCGAAGGTCTTGGTGCTGGGGCCAAAGCCACCATTGGGGCTGCGGCGGCTGAAGAAAGCATCGAACAAATCGTAGACCAACTTGCCGGTGCGCATATGTGCTTTATCACTGCGGGCATGGGCGGCGGGACAGGCACCGGGGCGGCCCCCATTATTGCGCAAGCGGCGCGTGAGCTTGGCGTTTTGACCGTGGGTGTCGTAACCAAACCCTTCCAGTTTGAGGGCAGCAAACGCATGCGTCAGGCAGAAGAGGGTGTTGAAGCGCTGCAAAAAGTTGTCGATACGCTGATTATTATTCCAAATCAAAACCTATTCCGCCTGGCCAACGAAAGCACCACCTTTACGGATGCGTTCAGCATGGCAGATGATGTTCTTTATCAGGGTGTTAAAGGTGTAACAGATCTGATGGTGCGTCCAGGCCTCATCAACCTTGATTTTGCCGATGTGCGCGCCGTTATGGACGAAATGGGCAAGGCGATGATGGGAACAGGCGAGGCCAGCGGCGAAAACCGCGCGGTTGAAGCTGCTGATAAAGCGGTCTCTAATCCTTTGTTGGATGAAATTAGCCTGCGTGGCGCCAAGGGCGTCTTGATCAACATCACTGGCGGCGCTGATTTGACCCTGTTTGAGCTGGACGAAGCGGCCAATCGGATTCGCGAAGAGGTTGATCCAGACGCGAATATTATTGTCGGCTCCACTTTGGATACGACTTTGGAAGGGGTGATGCGGGTTTCTGTGGTCGCCACGGGCATTGATGCCGATCAATCCAATCATGCCTCTGCACTGCCATCGCGTCGCGCAGCAGCACCGATGGGAGATGCGGCACCAGAAGCGGATCACACAGCAGAGCAGCCTGTTGCCCTGGAGTTCCCAGTTGACACTGAGATCGAAGCGCCCAGCGTTGCTGCGACTGAGGGTGCCCAGGATGAAATTCCCGCGCCAGCCTATCAGCCGCAATTGGCAGAACCTGAGCAAATTGTTGTGCCGGAACCTGAGGCTCCGGCAGCGTTTGCTCCGGCGGCCCCCGGAACGCCAACGCCTGAAGCCATGGCTCGCTTGCGCGCAGCTGTAGAGCGCGTGCCAGAGACGGTGGAGCCGCGCATGTCCGCAGAGCAACGTGGCGTCGGGGAGCCAGCGGCACCGGCCAAGGGTAAATTTGGGATAAATTCTTTGATCAACCGCATGACAGGGCATGGCGACTCACCGGCTTCGGAGGCGCGTTCGTCTACACCTTCCCTGGGTCAGCAGAGCTATGAAGGTGATGAGACCGGCAACGAAGCGGATGAGAGAATTGAGATACCGGCGTTTTTACGCCGACAGGCCAATTGATCCAAAAATCACAGTGAATTGCAAAAAGGCGCCAAAAGGCGCCTTTTTCATGCGTAAAATTAATAAGTTATTTGTTTTTAGGCTACACAAGGCGTTTGGTTGCTGATGGCTCTTTGGGGATGTTTCAAAAGGTTGCAAACTGTGAGTTGCCTAAAACGGGCACACAAACTAGCGATGCGGCAGCTGTTTTCGTTCAAACCCTGAGGTCCTTTTGCAAAAAACACTGAAATCAGAAGTGGTTTTCACGGGCGTTGGCCTACATTGCGGGCGTGACGTGACGCTGCGCGTGCGGCCTGCGGCGGCGCAGACGGGTATTTGGTTTCAGCGCACAGATGTCTCCGATGCAGATCCCTTTATTTCCGCCAACTGGCAATGTGCGGTCCACACCGCGCTGTGCACGCGCTTGGTCAATGCCGATGGTCTGGGCGTGTCAACTGTGGAGCATGTCATGGCCGCGATTGCCGGTTGTGGGATAAACAATGCTGTTGTTGAACTGGATGGCCCAGAGGTGCCCATTATGGACGGCTCCGCATTGGAGTTTGTTCGGGGCTTCTTGAAGGCTGGGCTGATTGAGCAAGCGGCACCTGTTCAGGTGTTGGAAATTCTGCAAACGGTCGAAGTGCAAGAGGATGGCGCCTATGCGGCTTTGATGCCCTTCGGTGGAATTGAGATGGATTTCTCAATCGATTTTCCAGATGCGGCGATTGGGCAGCAATCGAAAACGCTCAATCTTGCCAATGGTAGTTTTGTGCATGAGCTCTGCGATAGCCGGACGTTTTGCCGAAATTCTGATGTGCAAGTGATGCGCTCCAACGGTTTGGCTCTTGGTGGAACATTGATGAATGCGGTTGTGATTGAGGGCGCCGATGTTTTAAGCCCTGGCGGCATGCGTCATCCTGATGAACCGGTGCGCCATAAAATGTTGGATGCTATGGGTGATCTTGCGCTTGCGGGCGGCCCGATTATTGGCCGCTATGTCGGGCGGCGTGCCGGTCACACGCTGACCAACAAGCTGCTGCGTAAGCTTTTTACCCAACCCGGTGCGTTCCGCAGGGTGGACTGTGATGCGCAAATGTCCGAGCGCCTGCCCGGAGCGGGATTGGCTCAAGAAGATGTGCGTATTTACGCATAGCTGCACGCTTGTGGGTAAAAAATTAAACTCTTTCATTTTGCCACACATATTTCTGTGCTAGCTCTGTCTGTGAATTAAGGATGAGGGTAACCATGCGGTCTCACTATGTGATTCTTCTTTGTTTTTTGATAGTTGCGATTTCAGGATGCAGCGTGCTGAAAAGTAAACCGAAAATCGATATTGATACCTATTCGGCTAAAGAGATTTACGATTTTGCTGAGGATAGGCTCGCGAAGAAGCGTCCACAGGATGCCGCGAAGTATTTTAGCGAGATTGAACGGCTCTACCCCTATTCAGAATGGGCCAAGCGTGGTCTCATAATGCAGGCCTATAGTTACCACAAAGATCAAGACTATCAAAACAGTCGCAGCGCGGCGCAACGCTACATTGATTTCTTCCCTGCTGCTGAAGACGCGGCCTATGCGCAGTATATTTTGGCGTTGAGCTATTATGATCAAATCTCGGAAGTTGGCCGAGACCAGGACGTGACCGTCAAGGCCTTACAAGAATTGCGCCTGCTGATTGAGCGTTACCCTGACAGTAAATATGCAAAAGATTCGGCAGAAAAATTTGACATGGCCTTCAGATTCTTGGCGGCCAAAGAGATGGAAGTTGGTCGATATTATTTACAGCGCGGATATTACACCTCCGCCGTCAATCGGTTTCGCAAAGTGGTGCAAGAGTTTCGCATGACCGAACAAACTCCAGAAGCTTTATATCGTTTGATCGAATGCTACCTGTCTTTGGGTCTGAGGGGTGAGGCGCAATCGGCGGCCGCGATTTTGCAGGAAAGCTATAGCAGCACGCAATGGCATAAGGACAGTTTAATTTTGCTGAGTGGCGAGGGTCTGCTTCCGGATGCGGGCGGGCAAAACTGGCTGTCGACCATCTACCGGCAGACGATTAAGGGCCAATGGTTATAACCAAAGCGAGGCGGCGATGCTGCGTGGGTTAAGCGTTCGTGACATATTGATCATTGACCATTTGGAGCTGGAATTACAGCCGGGGCTCAATGTATTGACCGGGGAAACTGGAGCGGGCAAATCCATTTTGCTCGATTGTCTCGGCTTCGTTTTGGGCTGGCGCGGTCGGGCGGAGCTCGTGCGTGAGGGCGCTGAGCAGGGCGAGGTGGTTGCCTGGTTTGACTTGCCTGCCGAACATCCCGTGAATGAAATTCTCAAAGACAGCGGGATCGAACCGGAAGACGAGTTGATCCTGCGCAGGATAAACAACCGCGATGGGCGCAAGACCGCTTTTGTCAATGACCGTAGGTGCTCGGGCCAAGTTCTTCGCCAAATCAGCGAGACATTACTAGAGCTCCATGGGCAACACGATGATCGCGGCCTGTTAAATGTTAAAGGCCATATGGCATTGCTTGATGATTTCGCCCAAGCCGCTCTGCTGCGTGAGGAGACACGCCAGGCCTGGCGTGCGCTTAGCCTGGCCAAGGTGGAACGCACGGCATTGGCTGCGAAGATCGAGGCGCTTGCGGCAGAGGAAGAATATCTGCGCCATACTGTCGACGAGCTGGAGGCTTTGGATGTGCAGCCTGGCGATGAAAGTCAGTTGGATTCCAAACGTCGTTTGATGCAGGCGGCTGTCAAAATCCGCACAGATGTAACAAAGGCCCATCAAGCGCTGTCACCCCAGAGCGCAGAGGGGCAGATCAGCGATGCCAGCCGTTGGCTAGTGGAAGCGGCGGAGCATCTTGACGGTCAATTGGATGCGGCGATAGAGGCTCTTGATGGGGCTTTGAATATGCTTGGGCAGAGCCAGCAAGAAATTGAGAGTGTGCTGCAGGGATTGAGTTTTAATGCCTCCGAGCTGGAACAGACTGAGGAAAGATTGTTCGCTATTCGTGCTGCGGCCCGCAAACACGCGGTATTGCCCGACGAGCTGCCGGCTGTTGCTATGGAATTGAGCGCGAAGCTGCAGACTTTGACCAGTGGCACAGCCGGATTGGATGCTTTGCAACGCGAGGTGGAGGCAGCTGAAGCGGCTTATATGCACGCGGCAGAGAGACTGCATGGCGCACGCCTATCTGCAGCCGACGCGCTCGATCGGGCCATGGCCGCAGAACTGGCGCCGCTCAAGATGGAACGTGCGGTGTTCAAAACAGAAATTTCTCCAAGCGATGCGGGGCCAAATGGCACTGATACGGTGGCCTTTACCGTGGCCACCAATCCCGGCGCACCCACGGGTGCGTTGGAAAAAATCGCTTCTGGCGGTGAATTGAGTCGCTTTCTCTTGGCCCTCAAAGTCTGTTTGTCGGAGCGTGCTTTGCAGCGCACCATGATTTTTGATGAAATAGACAGAGGTGTCGGGGGCGCCACCGCCGATGCGGTTGGCCGGCGTTTGGCACAATTGGGGGCAGATGGGCAGGTCTTAGTTGTTACCCATTCCCCGCAGGTCGCGGCGCTTGGTTCGGCCCATTGGCGCGTTGAGAAACGGGTGGAACAGGACAAAACACTCTCAACCGTCGTGCCTCTCACGCCACAAGAGCGGGTGGATGAGATCGCCCGCATGTTGGCGGGGGATGTGGTCACTGATGAGGCTCGCGGGGCGGCGCGCTCCTTGCTGGGTGCGGTTTAGACCTGTTCTATGGTGATCTTATCATTGAGGTAAAACGCTAAATGGTGCTTGATTTTGGCCACTGCTTCTTTTGGCGTCTCATAGCTCCAAGCAACGTTTTCAATCGGTCCATTTTTGGTGATGATCGAGAAATAACTGGCATCGCCTTTATGCGGACAATGGGAGGTTTTGTCTGTTTGATCCAGAAATGCCATGGCGATGTCATCGCGGGGAAAGTAGATCACCGGATCATAGCCCCGCTCTGTGAGCTCTAAGGCTCCGCGGGTTTCTGCGATAATCGCGCCTGCGGCACGAATGGACCATTTGCCGGACAAGGCTCTAATTTTTATATGTTCTGTCATGATGGGCTCTTGTCCCATTCTCTGCGGCCTGTGTCAAATGCTACGGGTGGCCTCTGCCAACCATTGAGTTGTTTCGGGCGCGAGCAGAGGCGCAAGTTTCACATAGACCTCTTGATGGTAAGCGTTCAGCCATTTTTTCTCATGATCTGTCAGTTCGGATGTTTCAACCAAGCGCAGGTCAATCGGTGCGTAGGTGAGTGTTTCAAAGGCCAGCATGGCACGATCATCGCCGCCCGGCACAGGCTCTGCGTCGATAACCGTGATGAGGTTTTCGATGCGAATGCCAAAGGCGCCGGGGCGATAATATCCCGGTTCATTCGAGAGGATCATGCCCCGTTGCAGCGGGACATTGCCGGCGCGTGACAGCCGTTGCGGCCCTTCGTGCACTGACAGAAAACTGCCAACCCCATGTCCGGTGCCGTGGTCATAATCCTGCCCTGCGGCCCAGAGGGGCGCGCGGGCAATGGCATCGATATCGCGGCCCGCCAATCCTTTGGGAAAACGCAGCTGTGATATGGCAATCATGCCCTTCAGAACACGGGTGAAGGACTGCCGCATCTCAAGGCTGGGGCTGCCAATTGGCAGGGTGCGGGTGATATCGGTGGTGCCATCTTGATATTGCGCGCCGCTGTCGACCAATAGAAGACTGTCAGCGTCCAAGGGTCGGTTGCTTTTCTCGGTGACCCGATAATGCACCACGGCACCATGTGGGCCAGATCCGCTGATGGTGTCAAAGCTGATGTCATGCAACAGATTGGTGGCGGCGCGGCAGTTCTCAAGCTGGGTTACAATGTCAATTTCAGTGAGATGGGAGGTGTCGGCCCCGTCAAACCAGGCAAGGAACCGCACCACGGCCGCGCCATCGCGTAGATGCGCCGCCCGGCAGCCGTCCAGTTCGGTGCGTGTCTTGCAGGCTTTCGGCAGGCTACAGGGATCAAGACCGCGCAAAATCTTTGCGGGGCGCGCTGTTAGCGCATCGAATGCAGCTTGGGGTAGGGAGGCCGGTTCAATCAAAACAGTGCCCGTGAGATCTTTAAGATGTCTGGAAAAGGCGTCCCAAGGGGCAAGTGTTACAGTGTCCGGCAGCGTCAAATCTGAAAATTTTACGTCATCTCCGAAAAGTGTCAGCGCACCATTGTCGGACAGGAGCCCGAAACAATGGACAATCGGCGTGCGCGGCACATCACTGCCACGCAGATTGAGCAACCAACACAGGCTATCTGGCAGGGTGATGACAGCTGTTTGCGCAGATTGCGCGGCAATGGCAGCGCCCAAGCGGCGGGTTTTTTCTTCAGCGGAGTCGCCGCAAAGATGCGGCGGATGCGCCCAGGCCGGGGCGTTTGGCGGAGCTGGGCGATCTGTCCAAATGGCGTCAATCCCATTGGAACTGGCCACCAGTGAAATACCAGAACCTTCCAATCCCGTGCGCAGAGTGTCGATCTGCTCCACCGTATGAAGCCAAGGGTCAAAGCCAATCACCGCGCCGGGCACGGCATTTTCTGCAAGCCATTCATGTAACAATGTTTCGGGCCAATGCACCGGCGTGAAATCCTCCGCCACTTGATCGCATACCTGTAGCCGATAGCGGCCATCAATAAAGATGCCAGCTGTGGCCTCCAAAATACAGGCAAATCCAGCGGATCCTGTAAAGCCGGTGAGCCAAGACAGGCGCTCATCGCAGGAGGCTACATATTCGCCTTGGTGGCGATCGGCCCGCGGGACGATAAAGCCGTTCAATTCCTGCTGTGCCATCCAGCCACGCAAGTTGGCCAAGCGCGGCGGGCCTTGTTCAGGAGTGGTGGGAGAGTCGAAGGTTTGAAACATGGAAGGGTTCCTTGCTCGGCAGCAGATGATGCGTGCAGATTGAGCCAAGGCCGGCTTTGCGGCAATGGGCAATTTGCGGTTTGGGTCTATCCGGTCCGTTTGAGGCCCATAACGCGGGCCCGGGCGCGCGCGTCGCTCTCGAACAGGGCGGCGAGCTGTTCGGTCATGGCGCCGGCCAATTGTTCCACATCGGTGATGGTGACCGCGCGGTCATAATAGCGTGTCACGTCATGACCAATACCAATAGCCAAGAGCTCAACCTGCTTGCGCTTTTCGACCATGGCAATCACGTCGCGCAGGTGTTTTTCCAGATAATTGGCAGGATTGACTGAAAGCGTGCTGTCATCGACCGGCGCACCATCGGAAATCACCATCAAAATTTTTCGTGATTCCTGGCGGACGGCCATGCGGCGATGCGCCCATTCGAGGGCTTCGCCGTCGATATTTTCTTTGAGCAGCCCTTCTTTCATCATCAACCCAAGATTGGGTCGGGCGCGGCGCCAAGGGGCATCGGCGCTTTTGTAGATTATGTGGCGCAGATCATTAAGGCGACCTGGACCCTGTGGGCGGCCTTCTGCGAGCCATTCTTCACGGCTTTGCCCGCCTTTCCACGCACGGGTGGTAAAGCCCAAAATCTCTACCTTCACGCTGCAACGCTCCAAGGTGCGGGCCAGCACATCGGCGCAGATGGCTGCGATGGAGATGGGACGACCGCGCATAGAGCCGGAATTGTCGAGCAAGAGCGTCACGCAAGTGTCGCGGAATTCCGTGTCTTTTTCGACCTTAAAGGACAGGGGCGTTGTGGGATTGGCAATCACCCGAGCCAGACGACCCGCGTCCAAGGTGCCCTCTTCAAGATCGAACTCCCAACTGCGGTTTTGTTGTGCCTGCAGGCGGCGCTGCAGCTTGTTGGCCAGACGGCTGACGGCCCCTTTCAGAGGTTCCAGCTGTTGGTCGAGATAGGCGCGCAGACGTTCCAGCTCTTGCGGTTCCGCCAAATCCTCTGCCCGAATTTCTTCATCAAATTCTGTGCGATAGACCATATATTGCGGATCTGCATCCGAAACGGGTTGCGGTGCTGGTGGCTCTAGAGGGGCTTCGCCCTCGGGAAGCTCCATTTCTTCACCCATGTCACTATCGGCCATGTCATCCATAGAGACTTGCGCCGTTGAGGCATCTTGCTGTTTGTCTTGGCTTTGTTCTGGATTGGCGTCATCCTGCTCTTCAGCATCATCGTCTTCGCCGGTGCTGTCCGGTTGATCGTCTTGATCTTCATCTGCTTCGGCCTGATCCTCGGCGTCCTCATCTTCGAAATCGGGATCGTCGCCGAGTTGGTCACCATAGCCCAAATCTTGGATGATCTTACGGGTAACTTTTGCAAATTCTGCTTGATCGGCCAAAATTTCTTCGATTGAGCCGAGACTGCCGCCGGTTTGCCCTTCAATGAAATCGCGCCACAGGTTCATCACATTGGCAGCACCGGGGGGCAGGTCGCGCCCGGTGGCGATGTAGCGCACCAGATAGCCGGCGGCCTTGGCCAGTGGGGCTTGGCTTGCTTCGCGAATATCGCCAAAGCCCTGACGCAAAGCTTCATTCTCAATCTTTGCATCAATATTGGTATGGGTGCCGGGCATGGCGCGGGCACCAACCGCTTCGCAGCGCGCCGTTTCCATCGCATCATAGATGTCGCGGGCCATTTGCCCCTGCGGGACATAGCGGTCGAATGTGCTTGCGTCGTGGAATTTATGGCGCAGGGCCAGAGCGTCAGCGGTGCCGCGGGCCAAACGCACCTCTTGCGCACTCAGCCGCCGGCTGACTTGTGGCAGGCGGATGGAGTCTCTGGTAGAGCCCGGAGGATCCACCGAATAGGTCACCGACAGCTCGGCATCATCGGCCATAACCTTGGTGGCTTCGGCCAGTGCCTTTTTGAACGGATCGGCAGGATTGTCGTTATTTTGCATCAATGTGATCCACTTGGGGCCCGCTGCATTAGGGTGCTTAAGCCATGCTCGTCGATACGGCCGATTCTGGCAATTCTTCGTCAAAGCAGCGCTGGTAGAATTCGGCGACTGTTTGGCGCTCCAGCTCGTCGCATTTGTTCAGGAAGCTTAAACGGAAGGCATAGCCAATATTGCGGAAAATCTCAGCATTTTGTGCCCAGGCGATGACCGTACGCGGTGACATCACCGTAGAGAGATCACCGTTTTTGAAGGCGGTACGTGAGAGATCGGCGACGGTAACCATCTGCTTGATGGTGCGCCGGCCGCTTTCTGTATTGTAATGCGGGTTTTTGGCAAGAACGATGGCGGATTCTGCCTCAATGGAGAGATAATTTAAGGTAGACACCAGGCTCCACCGATCCATTTGCCCTTGGTTGATTTGCTGCGTGCCGTGATAAAGCCCCGTGGTATCGCCAAGACCCACGGTATTGGCTGTGGCAAAAATACGGAAATAGGGGTGTGGGTTGATCACTTGGTTTTGATCGAGCAGGGTCAACTTTCCGTCCACTTCCAAAACCCGTTGGATCACGAACATCACATCCGCGCGACCGGCGTCATATTCATCAAACACAATCGCAGTGGGATTGCGCAGCGCCCAGGGCAAAATACCTTCTTGGAAATCGGTGACTTGCTTGCCGTCTTTAAGCTTGATGGCGTCTTTCCCGATGAGGTCGATACGGCTGATATGGCTGTCGAGGTTGACCCGTACCGCGGGCCAGTTCAACCGGCTGGCGACCTGTTCAATATGGGTCGATTTCCCTGTGCCGTGATAGCCTTGGATCATGACGCGGCGGTTGTAGGCAAAGCCTGCGAGGATGGCCAAGGTGGTATCTGGGTCAAATTTATAGGTGCTGTCGATATCTGGTACGCGTGAGGTGCGTTCGGCAAAGCCTTTCACGACCATGTCTGTGTCAATTCCAAATAACTCGCGGACCGAAATATCTTGAGTTGGATGTGTGTCGATATCTAAACTTGTGTCAGCCATAGTCTCATTCCTTTGTACCCCGGCAGTGCGCCGCGCTGTTCGTGCAACATAATGCGGCAAAGGGCAAGGGAAAGACAAAATCCGAATTGCGCTGCGCCATGGGCCCACTGGCCCTATATTTTTGTTAAATTGGGTTCCTTGATGCGGTTTGCTGTCCGCGATGGCGGCGCAATTTGGTTTATTTAAAGCTGCGGCTTTCTTTGATCTGATCCCAGGCCCAGACCACTTCGCTCAATTGCTCTTCCTGGCTGCGGTCGCCGCCATTCATATCGGGGTGCAGCACCTTGATCAGGGATTTGTAGGCCTTGCGAATTTCGGCCTTGGTCCAGTGATCTTTGGCTTCCAAAATATCCAGCGCCCGACGTTCAGACGACGGCAATTTACGGGTTGCCCCGGTGATAGATTTGCCAGGATTTTGTGTGGCATTGGCGCCCAAAACCTGATGCGGGTCATCCACGCCTAGGCGGGCCCAAGCCCGTTGTTCTTCGCTTGAACGCAATGGTTTGGTTTCGCGTTCCCACACGCGGTCACTGTCCATTTGTCTTTGCAGCTCCTCTTCGGAGTTTCCGTCAAAGAAGTTCCATTTCAGATTATATTCACGCACATGTTCTTTACAGAACCAAAAATAATCATCCAAAATATCCGGCGACTTTGGTGCGCGGTACTTTCCAGATTCCACACAGCCGGCATGTTCGCATTTGCGCGTTGAGGTCTCGAAAGCGCCTGACATGCCCCTGCGACCGCGTGGGTTATTCTTTTTGGCCGTGGATACGGACATATCAAAACCGAAGGGATCATCCTTCTTCATCGCATTCACCTTTCCGACTCGGAGATCAGAGCTTAGACCTGAATGAGAAAGATGAAAGGGGTGGAGATGATAAAACTCGAAAGAACGGCAGATCATATCGAAAAAACTTTGCGGGAGGCGTTTAATCCGCAGGAGTTAGAGGTTTCTGACGTGTCAGAAGCCCATCGCGGGCACTCGGGGTTTCAAGAGGGCGGGGAAAGTCACTTTGAAGTGCGCATTACTGCAACTCATTTCTCAGGTATGAGTCGCATTGCCCAGCACCGGGCCATTCATGCTGCGCTGGGACGGGACTGTATAGAGCGGATCCACGCATTGGCCTTAACCGTTCGCGGCGTCTAGGCAGCCGTGGGGAGACTTCGCAATTACAGCGCCAGTTTGGCCGCCACAATCTGATTGACCACCTGCGGATTGGCTTTGCCGCCCGTGGCTTTTATCACTTGCCCGACAAACCAGCCCGCCAATTTTGGATTTTGCTTGGCTTTTTCCACTTGGGCGGGATTGTCGGCAATGATTTGATCTACCGCAGCTTCAATCGCGCCGGTGTCTGTGACCTGTTTCATGCCGCGGCTTTCGACGATTTCCGCCGGATTGCCGCCTTCCGTATAGACGATTTCAAACAAGTCCTTGGCTATTTTGCCAGAAATCTCACCGCTTGCTATCAAGTCAATAACGCCGCCGAGCTGATCGGGAGTGACCGGGCAATTGGCGATGGTGACATCATCTTTCTTCATCCGGCCGAACAATTCATTGATGACCCAATTGGCTGCAACTTTTCCATCACGGCCTTGCGCCACTTTTTCAAAATAACTGGCGTTCTGTGTTTCAGCCGTCAATACATTGGCGTCATAATTTGACAGGCCAAACTCATTGATAAAACGATACTTTTTAGCATCTGGCAGCTCTGGAAGCTGTGCTGCCAGATCATTGATCCACTCTTGCTCAATCTCCAAAGGCAGAAGGTCAGGGCAGGGGAAATAGCGATAATCATGCGCTTCTTCTTTCGAACGCATGGAGCGGGTTTCGTTTTTATCCGCATCATAAAGCCGGGTTTCTTGCGTTACCTCACCGCCGTCTTCCAATATGGCAATTTGCCGGTGGGCCTCAAAGTCAATCGCCGCCTGCATGAAGCGCATAGAGTTCATGTTCTTAATCTCGCAGCGTGTGCCAAGGTGGGAGAAATCTTGCGTCGCTTGGTATTTTTCATAATCCCCAGGCCGGCAGACCGAGACATTGACATCGGCCCGCAGACTGCCGTTTTGCATATTGCCATCGCAGGTGCCGAGATATTGCATGATTTGGCGCAGCTTGGTGACATAGGCCGCCGCCTCTTCGGGGCCACGAATGTCGGGGCGGCTGACGATTTCCATCAGCGCAACGCCGGTGCGGTTGAGATCCACAAAGGAGTTGTTGGGATCCATATCATGCACCGATTTGCCGGCATCTTGCTCCAGGTGAATGCGTTCAATGCGTACCAAACGCGCTGTTCCATCGCCCAATTCGACGAAGACTTCGCCCTCGCCGACAATTGGGTGATACAGCTGGCTGATTTGATAGCCCTGTGGCAAGTCGGGGTAGAAGTAGTTTTTCCGATCAAAGGCTGAGAATGTGTTGATCTGTGCTTTGAGCCCAAGCCCGGTGCGCACCGCTTGGGCCACACATTCCTCATTAATAACGGGCAACATGCCGGGCATTCCGGCGTCCACAAAGGCGACATTAGAGTTTGGTTCGGCGCCAAATTGGGTGGAGGCCCCGGAAAAGAGCTTGGCTTTAGAGGTCACCTGCGCATGTACCTCAAGGCCGATCACCAGTTCCCAATCATGTTTTGCCCCGGCAATCACCTTGGGTTTGGGTGTCTCGAAAGTTTTGTCCAGCATAGCAGCGCCCCGATAAATCTAAGTGTTTGCCCGTGTTCTATGGCGAACTGCCCGGCTCGACAAGATGCGCCTGGCCTATCGTGGTGATTTAGGCGTCCAAAAGCCGGGTGACCATCTCCTTTGTGTCCCGCGACAGATTGGGCTTGGCGGCAAGACGGCTGAGTGCGGCGCGCATGAGAGCTTGACGCGCGCCATCATAGCGTCGCCATGTTTCGAAGACGGTGGTCATGCGTGCGCAGAGTTGCGGATTGATATCATCAAGTGCAATCAGCTGATCGGCCACCAGCTTATAGGCAGATCCATCCGCTTGGTGAAAAGCTGCAGGCGTCATGGCCAAGGCCCCAATCAGCGCGCGGAATCGGTTTGGATTTTTTAAATTGAAATCGGGGTGTTTGAGCAAATCGCCCGCAACAGCCACGGCTTTGTTTGCGAGGCAAGTGGTGACTTGCAAGCTGAACCATTTGTCGATCACCAAACGTTCATGGCGCCATTGCTGGTAAAACTGCGCCACCGCCTCTGCGCCTTGGCCATGGCGGTTCAGATTGCCAAGCGCTGGAAGTTGCAAGGTCATCGTGTCGGCCCGGGCAAATTGCTTTGCAGCCAATGCGCCGCCATCGACATGGCTGATGAGGCGCAAGGCCAGAGCGCTCAGCGCGCGCGCGCCACAGCTGGCCGCATCTGGCGAAAAGGGCCCAGTGAGCTGGTTGGCGTGATAAAGCGCTTGAAGCGCCTCAAGGCCTTGACGCGCCAAATGCTCAGACAGCTGATGCACGGCTGCATCAATAGCAACAGGATCAGGGGTCTGGCCTTGCTCTGCGAAGGCTCTGGCGATTTCATCTTGACCGGGCAGGGCGCAGCACATGGCGCGGAAGGCCGGATCTAGATCTTCATTAACCATCACCTGCAACAGGGCGCTGCAATAGGCATCATCGGGCGCCGCTTCTGTCTGAAGCATGGCCAAAAGCGCTGATTTGCCGAGCTCGCGGCTGGCCTCAAAGCGGTTGAACAGATCTGGATCATGGGTCAGCTGCACCAAATGTTCGGCTTGGCGGGTCTCGCGCTGTAAGATCACAGGGGCGGACAATCCGCGAAATAGGGATGGGATCGGCGCGGCGTGCAGGCCTGAGAATCTGAAGCTCTGCTCGGCTTCGGTGAGCACCAGCAGCTGCGTGTCCAGCGCTTCCGTCCCGTCAGGATACAAAAGCCCCATGGCAACGGGGATCACCAGCGGTTGTTTGTTTGGCTGGCCGGGCGTGGGCGGCGTGACTTGGGTCAGTGTCAACTCATAGGTGCCATCGGCGAAATGGTCGCGCACGGTCACGATTGGCGTGCCGGCCTGGCTGTACCAAAGTTTGAATTGGCTGAGATCCTTCCCCGTGACATCGGTGAACACAGCCAACCAATCTTCAATCGTGCAGGCCTGCCCATCATGGCGGGTGAAATAGAGGTCCAATGCCTTTTTATAGGCCGCATCGCCCACCAGTAGCTTGAGCATACGGATCAATTCTGCACCTTTTTCATAGACGGTGGCTGTATAAAAATTATTGATTTCCACAAAGCTCTCAGGCCGGACGGGATGGGCCAGGGGGCCGCTGTCCTCACGAAATTGTCGTCCACGCAGGTCGGCGACATCTTCGATGCGTCGCACCTCTGCACCCCGCATATCGGCGCTGAATTGTTGGTCACGAAACACAGTCAGGCCTTCTTTGAGACACAATTGGAACCAATCACGGCAGGTGATACGGTTGCCGGTCCAATTGTGGAAATATTCATGGGCGATGATGGCTTCGATCCGTTCGAAATTGCCGTCCACTGTGGTTTCAGGACTGGCCAGAACGGTGGAGGAATTAAATATATTCAAACCTTTGTTTTCCATCGCGCCCATGTTGAAATCATCTACGGCGACGATATTGAAAACAGAAAGGTCATATTCGCGGCCATAAACACGTTCGTCCCAGGCCATACTGGCCTTGAGCGCCTCGAGGGCGAAGGCGCATTTGTCCTGATCGCCATCGCGCACATAGATATTCAGATCCACAGGCTTGCCTGACGCGGTGGTGAAATGATCGGATACAACTTGGAATTTACCTGCGACCAAAGCGAAGAGATAGGCCGGTTTCGGCCAGGGATCTTGCCAGCGGCGGGTTTGGCCCTCATCGCGCATAGGCTCACCATTGGACAGGGCATAGGGCAGGTTGCTATGGATCGTCACATCGAAGGGCGCCATGACATCGGGGCGATCGGGGTAGTAGGTGATGCGGCGAAAACCCTCGGCCTCGCATTGGGTGCAAAACATGCCGTTGGACATATAAAGGCCCGACAATTCAGTATTGGCGCTGGGGTTTATCTCCACTTCGCTTTGCCAGATGAAAGGCCCACCCGGCACAGTGCAGCTCAACCCCGCCTCAGTGATCACCGGGGTGACGGCAGCGCCGTTGATATAGGCCGACAGGAAGGTCAAATTTTCCCCATGCAGAAAGAATTCGGAGCTGCTGCTGTCCGGGTTTGGCCGGAATTTCACCGTGGAGCGCACCCGCGTGGCGGTGGGGTGCAGGTCAAATTCAAGCGCGAGGTGGTCCACCAAATAGGCGGGCGCTTGGTAATCTTTAAGGTAGATCGTTTGCGAGTTTTCGGCAATCATAGCGCGGCTCCTAATATCGTTGTGTGACACCTAGCGACCTTCGGGGTCAGTTGGAATAAGCGCGGCAAGAAAACTTCACGCAGGGAGTGGAATTTGTCCCCGAAAGGAAAATTGGTACAAAATAGTAACCAATTTGCCTTGAAATTCACAGGTGAGCTGGGTAACCAGACCCAAAGTGATCCGCAGTTTAGGTTCACACAATTCTGGAGATTGCGACTATGCCCAAATATATCCAAGTTTCAGGCCTCTCGGTGGCCGAAGAGTTACATAAGTTCATCGAGTCTGAAGCTTTGGACGGTTTGCCGATTAGCGCCGCTCAGTTTTGGGATGGCCTGTCAGAATTGGCGCATGAGTTGGGTCCAAAAAACCGGGCCCTTCTAGTGCAACGTTCAGATATGCAGGGAAAAATTGACGCCTGGCACATCGCGCGGCGCGGTCAGGCGCATGACGCTGCCGCCTATCAAGACTTTTTGAAAGAAATTGGCTATTTGGTGCCGGAACCGGCGGATTTTTCGGTGACGACTCAAAATGTAGACCCCGAAATTGCGTCAACGCCCGGCCCGCAACTTGTGGTCCCGATCATGAATGCGCGCTATGCGTTGAACGCAGCCAATGCCCGCTGGGGCAGCCTCTATGATGCGCTTTACGGCACGGATGCTATGGGTGACTTGCCAAGCGGTGGTGGCTATGATGCGGCGCGCGGTGCGCGCGTGATCGACTGGGCCAAAGCCTATTTGGATCAAGTCGCGCCCTTGGCCTCTGGTTCGCATGTGGATGTGGCAGCCTATGAGGTTGTGGGGGATGTTCTGGTTCCCGCTCTTGCGGATCCATCGCAATATATTGGGATGAACCGGGATGATAGCGGTGCGTTGGTGGAAGTGGTTTTGCAGAAAAACGGTCTGCATATTGCCATTCAAATTGACCCAAAGGGCAATATAGGCAGCGGGGATAAAGCGCATGTGGACGATATCCTGCTGGAAAGCGCGATTTCGGCCATTATGGATTGTGAAGATTCCGTGGCCGCGGTCGATGGGGCGGATAAGGTTGTGGCCTATCGCAACTGGCTTGGATTGATGCGCGGTGATCTGCGTGAGACGGTGAGTAAGGGCGGCAAATCCTTTGACCGGGTCTTGAACGCAGATCGCAGCTATCTAAATGCGGGTGAGACTCATACACTCAAAGGCCGCGCGCTCATGTTGGTGCGCAATGTTGGGCATTTGATGACCAACCCGGCGGTCATTGATCGTGATGGGCTGGAAATTGGCGAAGGCCTGTTGGACGCTCTGTGCACGACGCTGATCGCGATGCATGATTTACAGCGCTCAGGTGGCAACTCGCTGCATGGCTCGGTTTATGTGGTCAAACCCAAGATGCATGGCCCCGATGAGGTGGCATTTGCAGATGAAATCTTCACCAGGGTTGAGCGCATTTTGGGCTTGCCGCAAAATACCGTAAAGCTTGGCATCATGGATGAGGAACGCCGCACAAGCGCCAACCTCAAAGCCTGCATCAAAGCGGCCGAGGCGCGGGTGGCCTTTATCAACACTGGCTTCCTGGATCGCACGGGCGATGAAATTCACACCTCTATGGAAGCGGGGCCCATGATTCCAAAAGGGCAGATGAAAGTCACCCCTTGGATCAATGCCTATGAAGACCGAAATGTTGATATCGGTTTGGCTTGCGGTTTGCAGGGCAAGGCGCAGATTGGCAAAGGCATGTGGGCCATGCCGGATTTGATGGGTGATATGCTGGCGCAAAAAATGGGTCATCTAAAAGCGGGTGCGACCTGTGCTTGGGTTCCAAGCCCAACGGCCGCGACCCTGCATGCCACCCATTATCATCAGGTTGATGTGATGGCGGTGCAAGCAGAGCTGAAAGCCAAAGACCCGCGCCGCGGTCTTGATGACCTGTTAACCATTCCTGTGGCCGCCGGCAGCAATTGGTCGCCCGATGAGCTGACGCAAGAGATTGAAAACAACGCGCAAGGCATCTTAGGCTACGTTGTGCGCTGGGTGGAAAGTGGCGTTGGCTGTTCGAAAGTGCCAGACATCCACAATGTGGGGCTGATGGAAGACCGTGCGACGTGCCGCATTTCTTCGCAGGCCTTGGCAAATTGGTTGCACCATGATGTTATTGACCGTGATATGGTGATGGCCGCCATGAAAAAAATGGCCGCTGTGGTCGATGGGCAAAATGCGGGTGACGCCAGCTATACGCCCATGGCCCCGGGTTTTGACGGGATCGCTTTTAAAGCGGCCTGTGATCTCGTGTTTGAAGGTCGGGTGCAGCCTTCCGGTTATACGGAACCAGTCTTGCATCGCCGGAGATTAGAATTGAAAGCCGCGCAGGCCCAGTAACCACTGTGCTTCACTTTTACTTAAATCCGTGATTTCGCGGGGTTCACTCGAAAGAAAACTGATGCCTGATATTAACCTTAGAAAAGCAAAATCTATCATCCGCGGGACGTTAAGCAAGGGCAAAGAGCTTGAGCTTAAACCGCTCTCAGTGGTGGTGCTGGATGCCGGTGGGCATGTGATTGCCTTTGAGCGCGAAGATGGGGCGGCGCCGGGCCGGTTTGCCATTGCACAAGCCAAGGCCTTTGGCTCAATCATGCTCGGCATGGGCGGCACGGCTCAAATGGCGCGTGCGGAACAGCAGGCCTATTTTATGACCGCGGTGAACGGCCTTTATGGTGGCAAAGTGATCCCAGTTCCTGGGGGCGTTTTGCTGCGTGACAAAAAAGGCGGCGTGGTCGGCGCTGTTGGTGTGACGGGTGACACCTCTGACAATGACCTGATTGCCGCCATGGCCGGTATTGAGGGTTCGGGCTTGGTTGGCGAGGGTTAATCTTGTCTTGGGCCATATGTGGCCTTTAGGGACCCGATGCAGTGACACTGGCTCATAAAGGAGCGCATAGGCGCTCCTTTATTGTGCGGATGCGGTTATTTTTCAGGCTGCACGCCTTCTCAGACTAGAGCGATTTGGCGCAAGACACAGCGTGCGGCCTCAGCATTGGTTGGCATTTGCGGTCCCTTGCGGCCGCATGTGCCCCGGTGCTTTTCTTACATAGGTTTTTATTTGAGGGCTGGCCTGCTGGTCATGGACATCCTATATCTGGGCAAACTCGCATAAGGTGTGACTATGGTGCGTCCCGTTATCGGCATTATTGGAAATCCCCATCTGATCAATTCAGAGTATTTGGTGCATGGGGCGGGTGAGATGAATTCTCGGGCGGTGCGCGAGATTTGCAACGCTTTGCCCATTATCGTCCCACCTGATGCGCTGCTTGCCCCGATTGAGGAGCTCATGGAGGCTTGCGACGGCTTTGTTTTCACTGGTGGGCGCCCCAATGTGCATCCGAAAGAATATGGCGAAGATCTGACGGAAGATCACGGGGATATGGATGAGAAACGCGATGGTCTGGCCTTGCCGTTGATCCGCGCCCTGGTGACGCGCGGTCAGCCCTATTTGGCGATTTGTCGTGGGTTTCAGGAAATGAACGTCGCGATGGGCGGCAGTCTTCATCCTGAGATCCGTGACTTGCCAGGGCGCGACAATCATCGCATGCCGCCTGATGGCACTTTGGAAGAGAAGTTTGCGCTGCGTCATGATGTACGCTTCACTCCAGGCGGGGTCTTCGCGCGGATGCTTGGGGCGGAGGTCGTGCGCACCAATACGTTGCATGGCCAAGGGATCAAAGAGCCGGGCCCGCGTGTGGTGATTGATGGCCATGCCCCGGACGGCACCCCGGAGGCGATTTATATAAAAGACGCCAAAGGCTTCGGTGTGGGCGTGCAGTGGCATCCAGAATATAGCGCCGCGCAAGATCCGGTGTCCCGGCCACTGTTTTCGGCCTTTGGTGCGGCGGTCTATGACTGGCGTGCCGCGCGCAGCCGGTCAGCCTAGGGTTGCCCGCCCGAGATTTCCATGGCTTGCCCGTCAAAACTGTCTGAGCCGGGGCTACACAGCCAAAGAGCGGCGGAGGCGACCTCCTCTGCTGTAATCAGCCGCCCATGCGGGTTCAGATCGACCATCAAGGCGCGAGCCTCGTCATGGCTAATATGCGCGCGCTCAGAGATACTTTGTGTATTGCGTTCAATGATGTCAGTGTCGACATAGCCGGGACATATCGCATTAAATGTGATGGGCAATTTCGCGTGATCGGCGGAGAGCGCGCGGATCATCCCGATCACGCCATGTTTGGAGGCGCTATAGGCATGTGCCCCTTTCAATCCGCGCACCCCGGCGATGGATGAAACGGCCAAGACTCGGCCCCAGTCTTTCACCGGCATATGCCGCAGAGATTCGCGGATGGTCAGATAGGCCCCATCCAGATTGATTGCCATGATTTTACGCCAGAAGTCGAAGCTGGAATTGCGGATATTTTGCCCCTCTGCAATACCGGCATTTGCGATACAAATATCAATGCTTCCAAAGTGATCTGCAATGGATTGCATGCCCGTAACCACCGAGGATTCATGGGCAACATCCATCTTAACCGATAGGCCTCTAAAAGACTCCGCGGCCCCTTGCAGCACATCCAATCGCCGCCCGGTGATGGCCACATTGCAACCTTCCGCAGCCAATTTGCGCGCGATGGCCAGACCGATCCCTGTGCCGCCGCCCGTGATGACGGCATTTTTTCCTGTGAGTAGCAAAATTATTCCCCTCAATCTTTGTATGCAGAAATATACTCACATTTTGCGGCGAAAAGCCACGCTAGATCAGTTGCGCAATATTATTGCGCGCGTTACCCATTCGGCATTCGAAAGTTTTCGAGGACGGTGAAAGACCGCGTCATGAAAGGACGAAAATTATGAAAATTGGAGCTCTCAAAGAGATTTCTACCGGCGAACAGCGCGTCGCCTTAACACCAGAAAGCGCAATTCAGTTACAGAAACTTGGTCATGAGTGTGTGGTCCAAAAAGGTGCTGGCAGTGCCGCGGGTTTTAGTGATGCGCAGTATAAGGCCACCGGCGTGGAAGTTGCCGCCACCGCGGCCGCTTTGACCAAAGCCTGCGATGTCATCGTTAAGGTTCGCCCGCCAACTGAGGCGGAAATCAAACGACTTTCCCCTGAGAAAACATTGGTTTCATTTTTCTATCCTGGGGCTAATGAGGATCTCATGGAGCTGGCCAAATCCAAAGGTGCCAGCGTCATTGCCATGGATATGGTGCCGCGGATCAGCCGCGCCCAGAAAATGGACGCGCTGTCTTCGATGGCCAATATTGCTGGGTACCGAGCGGTGATTGAGGCTGGAAATAATTTCGGTCGGTTCTTCACAGGCCAGGTTACCGCCGCCGGCAAAGTGCCTCCTGCGAAAGTTTTGGTGGTTGGCGCGGGTGTGGCTGGACTTGCGGCGATTGGGACGTCGACCTCTCTTGGGGCGATAACCTACGCATTTGACGTGCGTCCAGAGGTGGCTGAGCAGGTCGAATCAATGGGTGCAGAGTTTGTCTTCTTGGATTTCTCAGAGGAGCAGGCCGATGGGGCCGCGACAGGCGGCTATGCTGCCGTCTCCTCACCAGAATTTGCGGCCGCGCAATTGGGCAAATTTCGCGAGATCGCACCTGATATGGACATTGTGATCACCACAGCTTTGATTCCCAATCGCGAAGCGCCTGAGCTTTGGACCGCTGACATGGTGGCGAGCATGAAGCCTGGCTCTGTGATTATTGATTTGGCCGCAGAGAAAGGCGGAAATTGCAAATTGACGGTCATGGACGAGCGGATCGTGACCGATAATGGCGTGATCATCATCGGCTACACGGATTTCCCAAGCCGGATGGCGGCGCAGGCCAGCACGCTCTATGCCAATAATATCCGCCACATGGTCTCAGACCTTACCCCGGAAAAAGATGGGGTTATTATGCATGATATGGAAGACGACGTCATCCGCGGGGCGACCATCGCCCATGCCGGAGAGATCACCTTCCCGCCGCCGTTACCCAAGATTCAGGCCATTGCGGCCAAACCAAAAGAAAAACTGCCCGAGAAAACCGCTGAGGAAAAGCGCGCCGAAGAGGTGCAGGCTTTCAAAAAGCAAACCCAAAACCAAGTCGCTCTATTGGCCATTGGTGGGGCGCTGCTGTTTTTGGTCGGCAGCTACGCTCCGGCAAGCTTTATGCAGCATTTTATCGTGTTTGTTCTGTCGGTGTTTGTCGGCTTTCAAGTTATTTGGAATGTCAGCCATTCGTTGCATACGCCGTTAATGGCGGTGACCAATGCGATTTCCTCGATCATCATCTTGGGCGCGGTGCTGCAAGTTGGATCGACCAGCTTCCTTGTGACCGTACTCGCGGCGATCGCGGTGTTCTTTGCGGGCATCAACATTTTTGGTGGCTTTCTCGTGACCCGGCGCATGCTTGCCATGTTCCAGAAATCTTAAGGAGGTCGATACTATGGAAATGGGCTTTACCACTGCCGTCTATGTCGTTGCGGCTATTCTTTTCATTTTGTCCCTCGGCGGTTTGTCGGGCCAAGAAAGTGCCAAACGGGCCGTTTGGTATGGCATTGTCGGCATGGCGCTGGCGGTGACAGCCACATTGTTTGGACCCGGTTTTGGTCTCTGGGGTCTGTCTTTGGTTCTGATCGCGGCCGGTGGGTTGATCGGCTATCAACTGGCATCAAGAGTTGAAATGACCCAAATGCCAGAGCTGGTGGCCGGCATGCATGCCCTTGTCGGGCTTGCAGCGGTTTTTGTTGGGTTCAATACGCATTTTGAGCTGGTCAATGTTGCGGCCATGGATGAGAGCGCGCGTAAATCTTTAGAAGGTTTTGCGGCCCTTTTGGCGAAAAAGACCGCAGTCGAGATCAATATCTTGCGGGTTGAGACATCGCTCGGGATTTGGATTGGGGCTGTCACCTTCACAGGCTCTGTGATCGCTTATGGAAAATTGGCGGGCAAAGTGAATTCTGCCGCCACAAAACTGCCGGGCGGGCATGTGCTCAATGCCACGGCGGCTTTGGTCTCATTGGCCTCGCTGATCTGGTATTTGAATTCTGGCGCCTTGCTGCCGATGATGATTTTGACCCTTATGGCTTTGTTCATTGGCTATCATTTGATCATGGGCATCGGCGGCGCGGATATGCCGGTTGTGGTCTCCATGCTCAACTCCTACTCGGGTTGGGCGGCTGCAGCGATTGGCTTCAGCCTTGGCAATGATTTGTTGATTGTCGTGGGCGCTTTGGTCGGATCGTCAGGTGCGATTTTGTCCTACATCATGTGCAAAGCGATGAACCGCTCTTTTGTCAGCGTGATCCTTGGCGGCTTTGGCGGAACAGCAGGTCCGCAAATGGCTGTGGAAGGTGAGCAAGTTGCGATTGAGGCAGATGGGGTTGCGACCGCTTTGAATGAAGCTGACAGCGTTATCATCATTCCGGGCTATGGGATGGCCGTGGCTCAGGCGCAGCAATCGGTTTCGGAATTGGTGCGCAAACTGCGCGCTAAGGGCAAGAATGTGCGCTTCGCCATTCACCCCGTTGCGGGCCGTTTGCCCGGTCACATGAATGTGCTCTTGGCCGAAGCGAAAGTGCCCTATGACATCGTAATGGAGATGGATGAAATCAACGATGATTTCCCAGACACAGATGTGGCCATTGTCATCGGATCAAATGACATCGTGAATCCGGCAGCCCAAGATGATCCCAACAGCCCCATTGCCGGGATGCCGGTTTTGGAATGCTGGAAGGCGAAACAGGTGTTTGTGTCCAAACGTGGGCAGGGCACCGGCTATTCGGGCATCGAAAACCCGCTATTCTTCAAGGAAAATACGCGGATGTTCTATGGGGATGCAAAAGCCTCATTGGACAAGCTGCTTCCAATGATAGAGTAATAAAACATGGCGTCGCCAGATTGCACCCTGGCGACGCTGCTTTTTGAGTTCAAGGTAAGGCTGTTTTATGGCACAGTTGATCGATCATCCCTTGCGCCACGCCACCGCGTCTGAGCTACATGCGCGGCCATTTCCTCATATTTCCGCCCCTGCGCGCGCGGCGTTTTTTGCCTATACCTCAGCGCAGAATGATTCTGGCCGCGATGAGGCGGCGGATCGGGCGCATTTCTTGCGTCTGCTCGATAATTACAACGTGGCCCATCCCGCCGAAACGGAGTCGCATTTCTTTGGTCAGTTGGGGGAGGTTTGGGTCAAATGGGAATGTCATACCGAATTTGTAACCTATACGGCTTTTGTCGATGATCTTGGCGATGCAGCCTTTGATGGCAGTGAATTTGCAATCTTTCCCGCCGCATGGCAGGCCGCTATGCCCGGAACAACGCTCAGCTCGACTTCGATAAGGGTCGAGGAAGATCAGGACACGCAAAGCATTAAGGACAAGCTGGACGGTTGGTTTGTATCGGAAAGCTTGGCGGCCAGCCGGGTCTTAGACCGTGCGGCGGTCATAGCCGGGGATTACCGCATGGATGGCAATGGGAATATGCGCTTTGCGGTCTTTGTGCCGGCCTCGACGGGCCGGCGTCGTGTGGGGCGGATTGTTCAGCGTCTCAATGAGATTGAGGTCTACAAAACCATGTCGATGCTGGGCCTTATGCGCGCTCGCAGCTTGTCGGTAGAATTAAATGCCGTTGACACGAATCTGTCGGCTTTGGTGGCCGATTTGGCCGATGATCAGGTCTCGGCGGAAGATAATCTCAACGGATTGCTGAAACTCTCAGCAGATCTTGAGGGGCATTCGGCCGCGGTAGCCTATCGATTTTCCGCCAGCAAAGCCTATGCGGCAATTGTGGCGCAACGCATTGAAGTTTTGCGAGAATCCCAATTTGAAGGGCGTCAGAGCTTTCGCGAATTTATGATGCGCCGGTTTGATCCCGCCATGCGCACGGTCCAAGCGCTAGATAACCGACTCCAAGATCTCATTTCTCGGGCCATTCGCACCGGTGATTTGCTGCGGACGCGGGTGGATGTGGAGCGGCAAACACAAAACCAGGAGCTTTTGAGCAGTATGAATCGCCGCGCAGATGTGCAGTTGCAGCTGCAACGAACCGTTGAGGGGCTGTCAGTCGTCGCTATAAGCTATTACGCCACGGGCCTGTCGCTTTATGTTCTGACGCCTTTGTCCGGTGTGATGGGCATGTCAAACAGTGTTCTGACCGCCGCAGTGGTGCCTTTGGTCGTGGGATCGGTCTATCTTGCCCTGCGCCGAATTCGCAAGCATATCCCGCATTGATTTAAAAGCCTCTTGACCTGTGCAAAAATGCAGGTCCAATTGCAGCCATGACAGATATATTGAGCGCCCGCCAATTGTTGGACCATTTGGTCTCTTTACCAACGGTCAGTTCAGACACGAACTTGCCTCTCATTCACTTTGTGCGTGATTATTTCGCGCAGCATGGAATTGACAGCGTGGTCTTTCCCAGTAAGGACGGCAATAAAGCCGGACTGGTGGCGCAGGTTGGGCCGAATGTGGCGGGCGGTGTGGCGCTTTCGGGTCATTCGGATGTTGTGCCGGTGGAAGGGCAGGACTGGAGTACAGATCCTTGGCAGGTGGTTGAAAAAGATGGCCGCCTCTATGGTCGCGGCACCTGCGATATGAAGGGGTTTGTGGCTTTGGCGATGGAAGCCATGGTGAAGGCCAACTCTCTCGACCTCAAACGCCCGCTGCAATTTGTCCTCTCGCGCGATGAGGAGGTCGGGCTGCTTGGTGCGCCGGATGTGGCGCGGGGCTTGCTGGAAAATTACGCGAAGGCTGACGCTGTGATTGTGGGCGAACCGACTGAAATGCAGGTGGTGACCGGCCATAAGAGCTGCGATGATTTGCAATTTCATGTGCGTGGCAAAGAGGTGCATTCCTCACGCCTGCATGAAGGGGTGTCGGCCGTGATGTGCGCGGCGCGTTTTGTCGACTGGGTTCGGCAGCAAAATATTGAGAGCCAAGCCAAAACCCCGACGGCCACGGCGGCGCTTTATGATCCACCATTCACGACCTTACATGTGGGCGTTATCAATGGCGGCACGGCGCATAATATTACAGCAAAAGATTGTTATTTCTCAATCGATTTGCGCTGTGTGGGCGATGATCGTACGGAAGACTGGTTGGAAAAAATTCAAACGCAAATTGATGTCATAGAAACGGAGATGAAGGCTATAGATCCGAATAGCTTTTTCGATATGCATGTGATGCGCGGGCCCGCCGTTGTGCCCGAGGTGGAGGGCAAAGCCGAGGCCCTGGCGCGGCGCTTAACCGGTGACAATGGAACCCATACGGTGGCCTATGGCACCGATGGCGGGCATTTTCAGGCCAAAGGCTTTTCTGTCGTGGTCTGCGGTCCAGGCTCCATCGAACAGGCCCATCAACCCGACGAATTTATCGAATTGACTGAACTTCAAGCGGGCGAGGCGATGCTGACGCGCTTATTGGACAGTTTGCAGACCGCTTAACCGCCGGTGTGGCTCATATGGCGGGACATCTTGCCGCCCTCATCGCCGCGGGAATAATCGAAATCATGGCCCTTAGGTTTTGAGCCAATGGCCGCTCTAATGGCCTGTTCCAAAACAAGATTGCCTTCAGAGGCGCGCAGTGGCCCTCTCAGATCGGCGCTGCCTTCTTGGCCAAGGCAGGTGTAAATCTCACCGGTGCAAGTGACGCGCACACGATTGCAGCTTTCACAGAAATTATGAGTCAAAGGGGTGATCAGCCCGATGCGCTGCCCGGTCTCTTCAAGGCGAATATAACGCGCCGGGCCGCCAGTGCGGTCGGGCAGCTCCGTCAGGGTAAAGCGCCGGGCCAATTGATTTTGCAAGTCACTCAAGGCCCAATATTGCCCCACACGGTCTTCTTCACCCAGATCGCCCATAGGCATCACTTCAATGAATGTGAGATCCATGCGGCGTGCTGCGCAGAAGGCCGTGAGATCAAACAGCTCGTCTTCGTTGAACGCGCGCAGAGCCACCGTATTAAGTTTAACCTTTAAGCCGGCTGCAAGCGCGGCATCAATGCCGCGCAGCACATTTTGCAATTTGCCCCAGCGGGTAATTTTTGCAAATTTATCGGCATCAAGCGTATCGAGCGAGATATTGATCCGCCGCACACCCACCGCATAAAGTTCGGCCGCGAAGCGGTGCAACTGGCTGCCATTGGTGGTTAAGGTCAGCTCATCCAAAGCGCCGTTTTGCAGATGGCGTGACATGGATTGGAAAAAGGACATGATATCGCGCCGCACCAAAGGCTCGCCGCCTGTGATCCGCAATTTGCGCACGCCTAGTCCAATGAAAGTGCTGCAAAGGCGGTCAAGCTCTTCCAGTGTCAAAAGATCTTTTTTAGGCAAAAAGGTCATGTTTTCCGACATGCAATAGACGCAGCGAAAATCGCAGCGATCCGTGACGGACAGGCGCAAATAGCTGATGGCGCGGGCAAAGGGATCAATCAAAGGGGCTGTCATGGGCGAACGGTATCCTTGAGCTGCTTCGATAACAAGTGTGATTTTGGTTGAAGCAAAGCAAGCTCAGACCTAAGCTTACGAAATACAGCAGGGCGTGGCGCAAGTGGGCTTGGGAGTGCTGCGGTGTTTGGAGGCACAGCTATGTTTTATTCGCCCAGCCGGTCATTTTGGCTCTCTGTCAGCGCTGGCGGTGGCCTGCGATGAGTGCCCGTGATCGGCGCCACGACTACCGGATCAAAGATGGTCTTTTCCCACGCGATAGACCTGTGCGCGTGCCTGAGTTTTTCAATATTGCTGAGGCCTGCTTAATGAGCCATGCGCGCGCGTTTCCTGAGGCCGTGGCTTTGATGGATTTGAGCCGCGACGCGCGGATGTGGACCTATGCGGAGATGGCGCAGGCGGCGGAGCGATTGGCGGCGGTTTGGCAAGGCGAAGGGGTGCGGCCAGGCGATCGGGTGGCGATTTTATTGCCGCAATGTGCCGAGGCTTTGATTGCGCATTTTGCAGCGCATTTGATCGGCGCGGTGTCCTTGCCGCTTTTTGTTCTGTTTGGCTCGGAGGCTTTGCGCTTTCGTCTGAAGGACAGCGGTGCAAAAATCCTCGTCAGTGATCACGCGCAATACCCAAAAATTTGCGAAATTACGCCTGATCTTCCTGATTTGGATCAGGTTTACCTGCGTGAGGGGGCCAGCGGGCAGGCAGATGGGCTTTGGAGTGCCATTGAGGTGCAGGATGCCGCTTACCGGCCGATACAGACCTTGGCGGAGGACCCGGCCATGATGATCTATACCTCTGGTACGACCGGAAATCCAAAAGGTGTTTTGCATGCACATCGGTTTCTTTTGGGCCACTTGCCCTGTTTGGAGCTGTCATTTGCGGATTTTCCCAATGGAGCAGATGTGGGTTGGACCCCGGCGGATTGGGCTTGGATTGGGGGCTTGATGGATATGGCGATCCCATGTTTTTATTTCCGCGTGCCGCTCGTGGCCAAACGCTTCGAGCGCTTCACCGCCGATGCGGCCTTTGATCTGATCCGTGATGCTCAGATCACCCGGGCGTTTCTTCCGCCCACGGCTTTGAAAATGATGCGCCAAGCCGAAGTGCCCGCCAGCGCGCGGTTACGATCCATTTCATCGGGGGGCGAGCCGCTCTCTGCCGATCTTATAGAATGGGCGAAGGCGGCATTGGGCGCAGAGGTAAACGAGCTTTATGGTCAAACGGAGTGCAACCTCAGCGCCGGATCGGCCCGCAGCTGGGATGTTGCGCAGGAGGGATGGATTGGCCAGGCCTTCCCGGGGTTCGACATGCGCATTTTAGATGAGCGGGGCCGGGCAGTCGAAGTGGGGCAGATTGGGCAAATCTGCGTGCATCGTGACACGCCGAGCATGTTTTTGCGCTATTGGAACCAACCGGAAAAAACCGCTGAGAGGTTTTTGGGCGCCTATCTGGTGACGGGTGATCTGGGGCGTATGGATGCGCAGGGCTATGTGCAATTCATGGCCCGTGATGATGATGTCATCACTTCAAGCGGGTATCGGATTGGCCCCACAGAGATTGAGGCTGTATTGGCCCGTGCGCCGCAAGTGGTCATGGCCGCTGTTGTGGCTGCGCCCGACGCGACACGCGGCCATGTGATTGGCGCCTATGTCACAGTCAATGGGCTGCTGGAACCGGGCTTCGAAGCGGGTTTGATTGCGCAAGTGGCGGCGCAATTGTCGCCGCATATGGCGCCGAAATGGGTGCGGGTCTTGGAGGCGATGCCCATGACCGCCACCGGCAAAATTCGCCGCCTTGATCTTAGGGAAATGGCCGCCCAAGCGCTTGAGACAGCACAAACAGGCGGATAGCGGAGGCAAGGCCGATTTCAAGCCCGCGCGCATGGTCAATTTCAACGGCCAAAGCGTTGATCGCCTTGCCCTGCTCTTGGGCAATTCGCAGAAACTCCAACCAAAATTCATCTTCCAGCGAGACGCTGGTGCGGTGACCGTTGAGGGTGAGGGAGCGTTTCTTGGGCCTTTGCATCATGGATCACGCTTGTGTTGATCTAAATGTTGCACCTGTGCTGCGTTTTTAGTTTCTTGCAGGCGTTTTTGGCCTTTGCTGCGGCCAAACTTCACAGAGTTTTCCGCCGCGCGGGTCGATTTTTCGGCCCGCGCTTTGGCTTTTCGAAACCTGTTGAGATTGACCGGCGCGCTCATTTAGGTCCGATCATCAACTCAGGGCGCACGACCTTGTCAAAAGTGGCTTCATCTACAAAGCCAAGCGCGATGGCCTCTTGCTTCAACGTGGTGCCGTTTTTATGGGCTGTTTTGGCCACGGTGGTGGCATTGTCATAGCCAATTTCAGGGGCCAAAGCGGTGACAAGCATCAGGCTTTCGCGCATCAACTTGTCAATTTGATCGCGGTTCGCTGTGATGCCATTGACGCAATTGTCGGTAAAGGCTTGTGCAGCATCGCCGAGCAATTGCATGGATTGCAAGACGTTATAGGCCATCATCGGCTTGTAGACGTTCAGCTCGAAGTGACCTTGAGTACCGGCAAAACCCACCGCCGCATCATTGCCCAGCACATGGGCGCAGACCTGTGTGAGCGCTTCGCATTGGGTGGGGTTAACCTTGCCAGGCATGATGGAGCTGCCGGGCTCATTCTCTGGCAACATCAATTCACCCAATCCACAGCGCGGGCCGGAGCCGAGCAACCGGATGTCATTGGCGATCTTAAATAGGCTGACCGCCGCTGTTTTTAGAGCGCCAGACATCTCGACCATCGCATCATGCGCGGCGAGGGCTTCGAATTTATTCGGCGCGGTGACAAAGGGCAAACCGGTGATTTGCGCCATGTTTTGCGCCACCATTTCGCCCCAACCCACGGGGGTGTTGAGCCCTGTACCCACGGCCGTGCCGCCCTGCGCCAGCTCATAAATGCGCGGCAGGGCGCCCTCGACGCGGGCGATGGCCATGGCCACTTGATGGGTGTAGCCAGAAAATTCTTGTGCCAGTGTGAGCGGGGTGGCATCCATCGTGTGGGTGCGGCCAATCTTGATGATCCCGTCAAACTCTTCGGTTTTTGCCTGCAAAGCTGCGTGCAAGGCGCGCAGACCGGGCAGGGTTACATCTCTTGCGGTCATGGCTGTGGCAATATGCATGGCTGTTGGGAAGGTATCATTTGAGGACTGGCCCATGTTGCAATGATCATTGGGATGCACCGGATCTTTCGAGCCAATTACCCCGCCCATCATTTCAATCGCCCGGTTGGCAATCACCTCATTGGCGTTCATGTTGGACTGCGTGCCAGAGCCCGTTTGCCACACCACCAGCGGAAAGTGATCATCAAGCAGGCCCTTCGCGACTTCGCTTGCCGCCTCTTGAATGGCTTTGCCCTTGTCTTCAGGCAGTTTACCAAGCGCCGTATTGGCCATGGCACAGCCCTGTTTAATGACCCCAAGCGCGCGGACGATTGCGATGGGTTGCTTTTCCCAACCGATCGGAAAGTTGATCAGCGATCTTTGGGTTTGTGCACCCCAATATTTGTCAGAAGGAACGTCTAATGGACCGAAGCTGTCGGTCTCTACGCGTGTTGTGGTCATGGGATGCCCTTTCGTTATCTGCTCAAAGGTTTACCCATGCAGCGCTCTAGGCGCAATGCGCTCTGTCGCGCGCGCTATTGTTTTCGAAAGCTGTCTAGGCTGACAACCTGCGCTTCTTCTCTAATCTCGTCATCAGCCTCGGCATTTTCATGCATCGGCGCCTCTGCGGTTTCAGGCGCATCCTCTTCGATCTGCTCAAAGCGCAGGCCGAATTCAACGGAAGGGTCCACAAAGGTGCGCAGCGCCAAAAACGGAATGTAGAGCGGCTCGGGCGAATCGCCGAAATTCAGGGTGATGGAGAACCCTTCATCGGTGACATTGAGATTCTCAAACCAATGTTGCACCACGATTGTCATTTCGTCGGGGTAGCGATCGAGCAGCCAATCAGGGATCAGCACGCCCGGATACATCGTGTTGAAGGTGATGAAAAAATGATGATCTCCGGGCAATTCGCCCGCGTCAGCAATATCTTGCAACAAGCGCTTAATTAAACCGCGCATTGCATCATGCATCATGCTGCCATAGTCGATCATTTTTATGTCCAATCTTCCAAATCTGATTGCGCTGCACTCTAGGGTATTTTGCCAGAAACGAAAGGGCTGTAGGCTGCCTAAAAGGTGGAAACTCCGACGGATAAAAGCGCCATAAGGGGCAAAGTCCACAGAATATCCCACTTCCGCCACAGCAAAAGCAGGGCTGTGAGGGTGGAAAAGCTGAGGGACAGCGGGTCAAACGAGCCCGGATCAGGCAGGGACAGATCTAGCGGGCCAAGGGTCCAACCACTATGGCTGGCAAACCAGATTTGCCCGGCAAACCATATGGAAAGACTGGCAATCACCCCGACCACCGCAGCCGTGATCCCAGCGAGGGCACGCGCCAACCAAGCGATGGACATCAGCCGTTCCAGATGGGGGGCAAAGAGGAAAATCCATAAAAAGCACGGAAGGAAAGTCACCCAAAGCGTCAGCAGGCCGGCAATGAACGCGAGCGCGAGCCCTCCAGCTTGAAACCCAGCCAGAAAGCCCACGAATTGGGTGACTAGGATGAGTGGACCGGGCGTGGTTTCTGCCAGCCCCAAGGCGTCGATCATTTGCGGCGCTGTCAGCCAGTTCAAATCGGTCACGGCGGTTTGCCCAAGATATCCCAAAACCGCATAGGCTCCGCCAAAGGTGACCACCGCCAAGGTCGAAAAAAGCAGGGCGATTTTGGTCAAAAACACGTCTTTCATGCCCCAAAGAATTGCAATCGGCAGCGCCCAGAGAGCGGCAATGAGGCTGGAAGCGGCCAGAGTGCTTTGCTGGAGTGGCGGGGTATGGCTTTTCGGCTGTGCGGATACGGGCAGGGCTGCCACGCCCCAAAGCGCCGCCCCCAAAACCACCCAAGGATAGGGCAGACTGAACAGTGCAATGGCGCAAAAGCTGCTGGCGGCAATCGCCCAGGCCATGGGCTCGATCAAAGCACGGGTACAAATTTTGAGCAAGGCTTGTAGCACGATGACGATGACGCAGGCTTTTATGCCGGTGAATGCGGCCTGGCTCCAGCCCGTATGTCCAAAGTTGACGTAAACCCAAGCCAAAGCAAAAATCACACAGGCGCCGGGAAGGATGAACAAGGTTCCGCCGATAAATCCGCCCCGCAGCCCATGCAGCCGCCAGCCAAGGTAGGCGGCCAATTGCATCGCCTCCGGGCCGGGCAGCAACATGCAAAATGACAGCGCTCTGAGGAAATCTTGCTGTGACACCCACCCGCGTTTGTCGACCAGCTCATCTTGCATCAAGGCGATTTGCGCCGCAGGGCCCCCAAAAGAGAGCAGCCCAATTTTTCCCGCAACGGCAGTGAATTGCGTCAAAGAGATCTGGGATGTGGCCTGATTTTGCACGGATGAATGCTCCTGTTCGGCTTAGGTGAAAATGCCGCAAGAGCGGGTGCGGTACAAGGTGTAAAAGACCTCTGCATACCCCAGCCGCCAAGCCAAAACACTTTGCCCGGTGGCAACACCGGGCTGCGCCTGCCTGCCCCCCCCCCCCCCCCGCAGGCGCATTCACCATCTCAATATACTGGTATATATGGTTATTGCTCAAATCTTGCAGTGATTTCACCACCGCTCACAGGCGCCCGCCCAGGCCGGCGCTGCTCTCATTTCGTGCTGAACTGGCGTCATGCAGAGGTCTTTTTTATTGCACCTTTGGTTTTCGGCCGCTCATGTGTCGCAAAATGGCGTGACCTGGCGCGAAAATGGGTTACACCGAGCCGGAGCCTGCGGGAGATGAGCTGATGACAATATTATTGGGCGTTGATACGGGCGGCACCTATACAGATGCGGTGCTGATCCGCGACGACACCGATGTGATTGCCAGTGCAAAGTCTCTGACCACGCGCGCCGATTTGGCGCTGGGCATTGGCTCTGTGGTGCGGGCCGTATTGGCAGAGGCCGATGTTGCGCCTCGTGAGATTGCCTTGGCCTCTTTGTCGACAACTCTGGCCACCAATGCTCTGGTTGAGGGGCAAGGGGGGCGTGTGGGGTTGGTCTATATCGGATTTGATGCGCGGGATTTGGACAGCCATGGGCTGAAAGAGGCGCTGAAGGGTGATCCGGTGATCACGCTGAGTGGCGGACATGATCATGCGGGCGGGCAGGCCGCTCCGCTGGATGAAGTTGCGCTGCGCGCGTGGTTGGAAGAAGATCAAGGCGTATCGGCCTATGCGGTGGCTGCGCAATTTGCCACACGCAATGCCGCCCATGAGCTGCGGGCCGCTGAGGTCATTAGGCAGCTTACAGGCCGCCCTGTCAGCGCGTCGCATCACCTATCCTCAAAGCTCAACGGACCCAAACGGGCGTTGACGGCTGTGTTGAATGCCCGATTGATCGGGATGACCCATAAGCTCATTGGTCGGGCGGAGGACATTTTGCGCGAGATTGGCCTCTCCGCGCCCCTGATGGTCGTGCGCGGCGACGGAGCTTTGATCTCTTCGCAAAAGGCCAAGGAGCGGCCTATTGAAACCATTCTGAGCGGTCCCGCCGCTTCCATTGTAGGGGCCCGCTGGATGACGGGACGGGATCATGCTTTGGTGTCTGATATTGGCGGGACCACGACGGATATCGCCCTGTTGCGTGATGGACAGCCGCAGATTGACCCGGCTGGGGCGCAGGTTGGCCCCTATCGCACGATGGTCGAGGCGGTGGCCATGCGCACAACTGGTTTGGGTGGAGACAGTGAGGTGCATTTTCGCTCTGAGGGTCTTGCGGGGGGGGTCACCTTGGGCCCGCGCCGGGTCTTGCCAATGTCTTTGATCGCCCGAGAGGCGCCAGAGGTGGTATTGCCCGCCCTTGATCGGCAGCTGCGCGCGGTCATGCCCGGCGACTATGATGGGCAATTTGTGCGCGCGGTGCCAGGCGGCGACACCGCCGGTCTCAGCGCCCGTGATCAGGCCGTATTTGACCGCATAGGCACGCAGACCCATCCTCTGGACCGGCTTTTGTCCACGCGGGTCGATTACCTGTCTATTCAACGCCTGGTGGCGCGTGGCTTGGTTCAACTCTCCGGTGTCACCCCCTCCGATGCCAGCCATGTCTTGGGGCTATTAAACGCTTGGGACCGTGAGGTGGCTGCGATTGGTCTGGCTTTGATGGGGCGCAGGCGCACGGGAGCCGGCGAGCCTTTGGCGCGGGCCCCCGAGGATATGGCGAAAATCATCATTGATCAACTCACCGCTCAAACCTCTAAAGCCCTGCTCACGGCGGCCTTTGCGGAGGAGATCGACCCCTATAGCGGCGCGCCGGCGGAATTGGCTGGCCATGAGCTGCTGCGGCGCGGATTGCGGCGCGCGGCGGGATTGGTGAAGATCGAAGCCTGTCTGGATGTGGCTGTGATCGGGCTTGGGGCTTCGGCGGCCACCTATTACCCATCAGTGGGCGAGGCGCTGAAGTGCGATGTTATTTTGCCCGAGCATGCCGCTGTGGCCAATGCCATTGGCGCCGTCGTTGGACGCATCACGATGCGCCGTTCCGGCACGATGACGGCTCCGTCCGAAGGGGTCTTTCGGGTGCATTTTACCGAGGGACCGCAGGATTTTCACAACGAGGATGACGCCTTGCTGGCGCTGGAGACTTGGCTATGTGACAGCGCCCGCGCGGAGGTGGAGGAGAGCGGCAGCGACACTGTACAGGTCTCAAGCCATCGTGATATTAAACGTGCGCGTAGCGAGGCGCGTGAGATATTTATTGAGGCCGTGATTTCAGTCGAAGCAACCGGTCGGCCCCGCGTTGCGCGGGAGTAGGGACGCTGAAGGCAGAGGGGTCCTTGATTTTTTGCGGATAGTTTTGTGAGTATGTATTTTATTAATCGATTTTGAAGAAAGTAATTGAAGGAAATAGCATTGAAACCGCGCACTGTTTCGAGGCTCGCTTTGGCGCTTGGCCTGTAGTGTTGTATGCCCATAGCTGGATTGGCCCATGAGGGCGTCAAGTGTTCCCAACGCAATCTGGATCAAGCCATTCGGGCTTTGGGATCCCGTAAGACCGCTGAAACCTATTTCACCCATTATGTCACCCTCACGAAAAAGGATGTCTATTGGGCGCGCAGTGAATATCGCATTATGGGATTGACTGACGATCAGAGCCGATCTGAGGTTCATGGCACAACCCAATGGAACGGGGTTGAGATGACATTGATGTATCATGAGGCGGCACAGGCGCTTTGGGTGACAATGCAGCCGCGGCGCAAGGGCCAGGTGATTCCGACGGTAGTCTATACCAAATGCGCAACGCTTGATTGATGTGAAGTCCAGGTATGTGAGGGGGAAGGTGCAGGTTTCTGTTGCCAGGTACCTGCGGACCCCGCCTGACGCTGCAAGGCGACAGGGCTTAAGGTTTCAATGTTTCGGACTGCTTACGCAGCCAGAGCCATTGGAGCTTTGTTGTCATTTGCAACTAGCTTAAATGAACCGATAACGGTGGTATCTCACCGAGCCAAAGCTAACCCCTTTAGACGTCCGTCGATCCTATTTCAGCCCCATCTGTCCCCAAATGAGGGAGGTTTGGTGGAGCTGCCGGGTACCGCCCCCGGGTCCGATCCGTTTATTACGAGCGCGTTTATGACCATAGTCCCGAGGGACAGATCAGATGTAATGCGCTTTGCGCGCAATTAAAAGGGGCGCGAGAGGCTAAATTCATAAAGAGCTGGATAAGTTTTCGTGCCGGCCTCTGGCACTTGGGCGCGATTGGCGTTAGCAGGAAAGGATTGTATAATCCTGGAGAGCCCAATGTTTAAAGCCTTAGTTGTTGAGAAAACGGAAACCGGCACCCAAGCCGATCTGCGGCAAATCTCATATGACGATTTACCCGCGGGCGATGTGACTGTGGCGGTTGACTATTCCACCGTGAATTACAAAGACGGTCTGTGCATCGGTCCGGGCGGTGGTTTGGTCCGCGCGTATCCGCATGTGCCAGGAATTGATTTTGCAGGCACTGTCGAAAGCTCCGATGATCCGCGCTATCGTCCGGGGGATAAAATTATTCTGACCGGCTGGCGCGTTGGTGAGGTCCATTGGGGCGGCTATGCGCAAAAGGCGCGGGTCAAGGCAGATTTCCTTGTGCCTCTGCCGCAGGGGTTGACGACTCGCCAGGCTATGGCTGTGGGCACTGCTGGCCTGACGGCCATGTTGGCCGTTATGGCGCTTGAAAATCATGGGCTTGAGCCGGGCAAGGCGCCTGTTTTGGTCACCGGTGCGGCTGGCGGTGTGGGCTCGGTTGCCACCGCGCTCTTGGCCAATTTAGGCTATGAGGTGGCTGCGGTCACGGGCCGTCCTGAGACAGCAGATTATCTTACCGCCCTAGGAGCAACGCAGATTGTCGCGCGCAGTGAAATCAACGAGGTGACCAAACGGCCCCTTGAAGCGGAGCGCTGGGCGGGCTGTGTTGATGCGGTGGGCGGCGACATGCTGGCGCGGGTCTTGGGGCAAATGTGCTATGGCGCGTCTGTGGCGGCTGTAGGCCTGGCGGGCGGGGCAAGCCTGCCGGCGACGGTCATTCCCTTTTTGCTGCGGGGAGTGAACCTCTTGGGCATCGACAGCGTGATGCAACCTTTTGAAAATCGGCAAAAGGCTTGGGCAAGGATCGCCAAAGATCTGCCACTCTCTAAGCTTGAAGGCATGATTGTTCCGGCGGTTCTGTCCGATCTGCCGCGCTTGGGTAAAGACATTCTCAAAGGCCAAGTGCAGGGCCGCGTTGTGGTTGACGTGAACGCCTAAGAACCGCAAGGTGAGGTCCAATTGGGCCTCATCTTACAGCGGCTCGCAAATCCTGTTTCTCGTCTGGCTCGCCCGAGGAGCCATATGTCAAGGACCAACGCCATGCAGCTTGATCTAGAGTTTATCCGTCAAAATTTCCCGGCCTTCGACGTGCCGTCTTTGCAGGGGCAATCATTTTTCGAAAATGCTGGGGGCTCTTACACTTGCGTGCAAGTTCAGGATCGTCTGGCCCGCTTCTACCGGGAGCGTAAAGTACAGCCCTATGCGCCTTATGAGGCGTCGCGTTTGGGCGGAGAAGAAATGGACGAGGCCCGCTCGCGCCTGGCCGCTATGCTGGGTGTGCACAATGATGAGCTGAGCTTTGGGCCCTCCACCACCCAAAATACCTATGTTTTGGCGCAAGCGGTCGGGCAATGGCTGGAACCGGGGCAGTCCATCATTGTCACCAATCAAGACCATGAGGCCAATTCGGGCCCTTGGCGGCGCTTGGCCGAACGCGGGGTTGAAGTGAAAGAATGGGCCATTGATCCGCAAACCGGTCTGCTGGATCCACAAGATTTGCAGGCTCTGCTGGACCCATCTGTGCGGATGGTGTGCTTTCCGCATTGCTCCAATGTAGTCGCGGCGGTCAACCCCGTGGCGGAAATCACCGCGATGATCCGTGCGGTAGGTGCTTACTCTTGTGTTGATGGGGTGAGTTACGCGCCGCATGGTTTTGTGAATGTGTCGGAGTTAGGCGCGGATATCTACCTGTTTTCCGCCTATAAAACCTATGGGCCGCATCAAGGGCTGATGGTGATCCGGCGTGATCTTGGAATGCGCCTTCCCAATCAAGGGCATTATTTTAACGAAGGCAGCCTGTATAAGCGTTTTACACCCGCCGGTCCCGATCACGCTCAGGTGGCGGCCTGCGCGGGCATGGCCGATTATATGGATGCGGTCTATGCTCACCACTTTTCAGTGGAGGCCACAGCTGCACAGCGGGCTGCAAAGGTGCATGATCTGTTCAGAGCTCACGAGGCACGTTTGGCTCAACCGATTTTAGACTATCTGAGCGCTAAAAATTCCGTACATTTGCTTGGCCCGGCTGAGGCTCAAAATCGCGCGCCAACCATTGCCGTGCAACTCGCGATGCCGGGCGAGGTGGCGGCCAAGAAACTTGCCCCTTTCGGCGTTATGGCGGGGGGTGGTGATTTTTACGCGGTGCGCCCCTTGTCAGCGCTTGGCATTGAGCCAGAACACGGGGTGCTGCGCCTGTCATTTGTGCATTATACCGGTCCCGATGATGTTGACCGGCTTTTAAATGCCCTAGATCGCGTACTATAGTGGTTTGTGAAGGACGCGATATGACCCCAACTTTATTGTGGTTCCGGCGCGACTTGCGTCTGCAGGACCACGCGGCGCTGACGGCAGCTCTTGCCCGGGGTGGCCCGGTGATTGCCGTATTCATCTGTGATGCTCAGGTTGAGACCTTAGGATCAGCGCCAAAATGGCGACTGGGGCAGGGTATTGCGGCCCTTCAAAAGGCAGTTGCCGACAAAGGCAACCGCTTGATTTTGCGGTGCGGCGCGGCGATAGATGTGATCCCCAAGCTTGTCGAGGAAACGGGTGCGACCGCCGTCTATTGGCAGCGGGCCTATGATCCAGCCAGCCAGGCGCGTGATGCAGAGGTGAAAGCGTTCCTCTCGGCCATGGGGCTTGAGGCCAAAAGCTTCAAAGGCCACCTGTTGTTCGAACCTTGGACGGTGCAGACAAAGCTGGGTGGATTTTACAAAGTTTACACGCCGCTTTGGAAGGCTGTGCGCGGCAGAGAGGTGCCGGAGCCCGTGCCGGCGCCAGCACGGATTCCGGGTCCAGAGACCTATCCGAGCTCAGAGGTGCTGGGCGCATGGGGCTTGGGACGCGCCATGCAACGCGGCGCTGCGATCGTGGAACGATACGCGCGGGTTGGTGCGGATCTGGCACAGGAGAGATTGGCGGAATTCACCAGCGGCGCGTTGCGGCATTATGGCGAGGGGCGGGATATTCCCGGTGAAGATGGCACGTCAAAATTGGCGGAAAACCTAGCTCTGGGGGAAATTACCCCCGCACAATGCTGGCACGCCGGGCAAGCTGAATTGAACCGTGGCAATCCGGGGGCGGAAATTTTCCTCAAAGAATTGGTCTGGCGCGAGTTTGCCTATCACTTGCTGCACCATACACCGCAAATCCTGACGCGAAACTGGAAACCGGCTTGGGATGCCTTTCCGTGGAGCGAGGAGGCCAGCAGCGCCAAATTTACCGCGTGGAAAACCGGGCGCACGGGGCTTGAGTTTATCGATGCGGCGATGCGCGAGCTTTATGTCACGGGCACCATGCACAATCGTGGGCGGATGATTGTCGCGTCCTATTTGACCAAACATCTTATGACCCATTGGCGGCTTGGGCAGGCTTGGTTTGAAGATTGTTTGATCGATTGGGATCCCGCGAGCAATGCGATGGGATGGCAATGGGCGGCGGGCAGCGGCCCGGATGCGGCGCCCTATTTCCGCGTGTTCAATCCCGAAACCCAGATTGAAAAATTTGATGCAGATCGGCGTTACCGCAAGATGTGGATTGCAGAGGGGCAGGCAAATCCGCCGGCCAGCGCGCTGCAATATTTTGACTCTATCCCAATGTCTTGGACCCTGTCGGCGCAGAGCACCTACCCTACGCCGATCGTTTCAGCCAAAGAGGGGCGCGAAATCGCCCTGTCGTCTTATAAAACCCGTGACTTTTAATCACCGCGAGGCTTGCTTCTCACGCCTGCTTCGTTAATTTACTGTAAACTCCAATCTTTACGGGAGATGCCTATATGATCCTGACTTCCACCGATGGGCAGAAAAACTTGCCGCGTTATTTTGCCACCGCCTTTGGCGTTGCGCAAAAAGGACAAAATGGGCGAATAGATTTTGCTTTTGACGATGGCCGCATCTTCCGCGCGGAAGGTCCGGGCGCCGGGCCGGTATGCGAGGTTCGTATTCACGACAAAGGCATTTTCGAGCGCTTGCTGCGTGAAGGGCAGCTTGGGTTTTGTGATGCCTATTTGGATGGCCAATGGAGCACGCCGGATTTGCAGGCTTTCATGGATTATATTCATGCGGATAATGAAGAGGTGTTTGACAGTTTCCCAGGACAAAAGCTGGTACAGCTCTATGAAAAATTCCGTTTCTGGATGCAGGGGAATTCCAAGGGGCAGGCGCGCAAGAATATCAGCTATCACTATGATTTGGGTAATGATTTCTACGGTCTGTGGCTCGACAAGACCATGACCTACTCATCGGCGATTTTTGAAACTGGGCATGAAAATCTTGAGCAGGCCCAGACAGCAAAATACGCCAGTATGGTCGATCAAATGGGGGTGAAACCTGGCGATCATGTGCTGGAAATCGGTTGCGGCTGGGGCGGCTTTGCCGAATATGCTGCAAAAGAGCGCGGTTTGAATGTGACCTGTCTGACCATTAGCAAAGAGCAGTTTAAATACGCCGAAGATCGGATTGCGGCCGCGGGCTTGCAAAATATGGTGACGTTTAAACTGCAAGATTATCGCGATGAAACCGGCGTTTATGATGGTATCGCCAGTATTGAGATGTTTGAAGCGGTGGGGGAGAGATATTGGCCCTCATATTTCAGCACGGTATATGGCCGGCTCAAAAAAGGTGGGCAGGCGACGCTGCAAATCATCACAGTGCGGGATGATCGGTTTGAAGATTACCGTAAATCTGTGGATTTTATTCAAAAGTACATTTTCCCGGGCGGTATGTTGCCCTCACCACTTGTGCTGGGCCGCGAGGCTGAAAAGGCCGGCCTGGACTGTGTGAAATCGATTGAATTTGGTGAGAGTTACAGCCAGACTCTGAGGCTTTGGCACAGTCGGTTCAATGACAAATGGGATCAAGTGGCGGCGATGGGCTTTGATGATCGTTTCCGCCGGATGTGGAATTTCTACCTGACCTCATGCGCTGCGACTTTTCATTACGCAAATTGCGATGTGACGCAAATTACCCTCTCTAAGTCTGAGTGAGCCAAATATGACGGATGTATTTTTGTTCGGCACGCTCTGCTGGCCTGAGCTGCTGCGTCTTGTGGGCGGGGCAAGCTGTCCCGTTGGCGTGGATGCCGAATTGCCCGACTACCATGTCAGCTGGGCCAAGGGGCAAGCCTTCCCAGCAATCCATCCCAAGGCGGGCTGTCGGGCGTGGGGTATTTTGCTGCGGGGATGTGACGCGCAAGTTTTGGCGCGTATGGATCACTATGAAAGCGGCTTCGGCTATAGGCTGCACCCGGTCACGGTCATGGCAGCAGGACTTCAGGTCGAGGCGCAAGTTTATCTGCCGCCTGAAGGTCTGGCGCCGGGGCCAGAGTGGTCTTTGACCGATTGGCAAGAGGCACATGGGGCTTTGGCTTTGGAAGCTGCTTGGGAGGTTATGGCCGTGATGGGGCAGATGGCACCGGCAGAACTGGCACGGGCCTATCCGATGATGCGCGTCCGGGCGGACGCACGGCTCAAGGCGCAGTCAGACCCGGCGCCGTCGTCGCCCTCGGGCCTGAGCCGCACCGATGTCGTGGTGCATGACCACAGCCAGCCCTACACAAAATTTTTCGCTTTGCAGCAGGCCGCGCTTTCCGTCCCGCGGTTTGATGGGGCACGGAGCGAGCGGGTGGAGCGGGCGGCCTTTGTCGGCACAGATGCCGCCATTGTTCTGCCCTATGATCCCAAAACTGATAAGGTCTTGTTGGTGGAACAGTTTCGGTTTGGCCCCTTTGTGCGCGCTGATGCCCACCCTTGGCTGATGGAGCCGGTTGCAGGGCGAATTGATGTGGGCGAGACACCTCAAGCCGCTGCAATCCGTGAGAGCTTTGAAGAGGCGGGATTGAAAATTCGTGATCTGCATAGGGTACATAGCGGCTACAGCTCACCTGGATGCAGCACTGAATATTTTCACATTTTTGTTGGCCTTACGGATATTGATGAGGCGGCGGCGATTGTGAGTGGGTTGCAGGACGAAGATGAGGATATCCAAGGGCATGTCCTAAGCTTTGACGAGTTTTACCACCGCCTTACGACCCATAAATTGCCCGTGGTGCCGCTGGCTTTGGCAGGATATTGGTTGGCACAAAATCGAGACAAGCTGCGTAAGAATTCTTGAGCTTCTGTCTCGCGCGCCTTAGGAAGAACAAAAGATAAAGGGTTTCTGATGTCGACTATCTATTCCGATTTGGCTGCCGCCGTAGGCAATACGCCATTGATCCGGCTCAATGCGGCCAGCGAGGCAACGGGATGTGAAATCCTTGGCAAAGCGGAATTTATGAACCCAGGACAATCTGTTAAGGATCGTGCGGCTTTGTATATCATCAAAGCGGCTGTGGCCTCAGGTGAATTAAAGCCGGGTGGCACGATCGTTGAAGGTACGGCGGGCAATACAGGGATTGGCTTGGCGCTGGTTGGCGCCTCAATGGGCTTTCGCACGGTGATCGTCATACCCGAAACGCAAAGCCAAGAGAAAAAAGATATGTTGCGCCTTGCGGGTGCAGAGCTTGTCGAAGTCCCTGCCGCCCCATATAAAAACCCTAATAACTATGTGCGCTATTCGGGGCGTTTGGCCCAAGAATTGGCCAAAATAGAGCCTAATGGTGCCATATGGGCCAATCAATTTGACAATACTGCCAATCGCCAAGCGCATATTGAGACCACCGGGCCTGAAATATGGGTGCAAACCGAGGGCAAATTGGATGGGTTCATTTGTGCTGCCGGCTCGGGGGGAACCGTGGCGGGCATGGGACTGTATTTGCAACCCAAGGGTGTAAAGGTAGGCCTTGCCGACCCGGATGGCGCGGCCTTGCACAGTTTTTACACCATAGGGGTTCTGGCCTCAGAGGGTGGCTCGATCAGCGAAGGCATCGGTCAAGGTCGGATCACCAAGAACCTAGAGGGCTTTACGCCGGATATGTCCTATAACATTCCTGATGCAGAGGCTTTGCCCTTTGTCTTCGATCTGCTGCGCAATGAGGGCTTGGTTCTGGGAGGATCTTCTGGAATCAACATTGCCGGCGCTGTGCGCATGGCGCGTGACCTTGGCCCTGGTCATAGAATTGTCACTATTTTGTGTGATTATGGTACGCGTTATCAATCAAAACTCTTTAACCCTGATTTCTTGCGCTCAAAAGGTCTTGAGGTGCCAGAATGGATGGAGACCAGCCGTGATATTCAAACTGTTTTTGAACCTGTCTAGATTTTTTCTGATTGTCTGGTTGGGGCTGTGGGCCGCGCTCGCGAGTGCCCAAACATCGGCACAAGTCACACTGGATTATAACCGATGGGCTTCGACGGCCAATATGGCTCAAGATACGCTCGAAGCCGGCACCGCAAGTGGGGCTTTTTTGATCGAACTGCGTAAGCAATTGGCCCTGCGGCGTTCTGAATTCTCAGAAGTGCAAAATTTTAGCCCCGCAAGATTGGCCACTTTGGAGGAGCAGTTGGCCGCCCTTGGGCCCGTGCCCGAAAGCGGCACAGAACCGGCTGAAATTGCCGAGCGCCGCATGATCTTGGCTCAGGAGATTAAGGTCTTAAATGCATCGCGCCTAAGGGCTAGAGAAGCCTATAAACAAGCCGATGGTTTGATTCGTGAAATCGATGACGCGCTATCGGCGAAAGACACCGAAAACCTGCTCCAGCTGCGCCCGTCGCCCATTGATCTTCGTCTCTGGCCCGAGGCTGTTTTGCAAGTTACAGAAAAATTAAAATCCCTTGTGGGCAGCGTATCGACCGCCTGGAATACCCCCGTTTTGCGCAACAAAGCGCATGATCAATTGTCACTTATCGTGACGCTGCTTTTGGCTGCAGGCGTCTTGCTGACACAAGGCCGTCGCTGGCTGGCCCGCGCCCTGCGCCGCCTGTCCCGCTCAGACGATGCCTATGGCGTCGATCTGGCCCGATACTTGCTCGGCTTGGGAAAGCTGGTGAATGTGCTGCTCTGCGTGTTCTTGGTGTCAGTTGCTTGGAGTATTTCTCGGCTATATGATTTTGATTTGAGCGTCCTGCTGCAAGCTTCCCCTGGGATTGTCGCACCGTTCTTCATCAGCTGGTGGTTGGCGACACAACTTTGCCCCATCGATGAGACGACTCGAAGCGTTCTTGCACTGCCCAGCGGTTCCCGTGTGCAGGCGCGTTTTTTGATCCGCTTTCTGGGTGTAGCCATCTCCGCAATGATCTTTATGGCCTTTCTGAACGCTATGGGCGATTTTTCGAGTGGAACTGTGGCAGTGATCGTCGTTGTCCTCGTGTCCATCGCGGGCGTTGGAACCTTGCGGCTTGGCGGATTGTTGTGGCGCCAAAGCCATGGATCACACGCCGCCGCAGGGGCCGAGCAAGTGCCCCACAGGATTGTGGTGCGACTTGGGCAAGGGCTGGCCGTTGTTGCGGCAATCTGTATCGCCCTTGCGGTGATTGGCTATTCATATTTGGCCATCGAGTTGTTGATGACTGTTCTTCTGGCGACCGAGTTTTTGGGCATACTCTTTGTGACATTTGAGGCTGTGCGCAATACAGTTGCAATGCTGTCTCAAGATCGTAACGCCGGGTATGATAGCCTGGCTGCGGTCGTGGTGAATGCAGCTTTGATTTTGGCCTCTTTACCGGTCTTTGCCTTGATCGCGGGCGTGCGCGCATCCGAGCTGATGGAGCTGTGGTCGACCTTTCAATCTGGCGTTACACTTGGGGAGGTGCAGCTGTCGCCCAGCGTTGTGCTGCAACTGATCGTTGTTTTTGTTATCGGCCTGTTACTGACGCGGCTCATTCAAAGGACATTAAAAATCCGCATTTTGGCGAAAACCAAGATCGATGCTGGCGGGCAGAATGCTATCGTCTCGGGCATCGGTTATTTCGGAATTTTCTTGGCGGCGGTCGTGGCGATTACCTATGCTGGACTTGATTTGTCGTCACTAGCAATTGTCGCTGGTGCCCTGTCGGTCGGGATCGGTTTTGGTTTGCAAAATATCGTATCCAACTTTGTGTCTGGCATCATCTTATTGATCGAGAGGCCCATCAGCGTTGGCGATTGGATCGAGGTGGGCGGGAATATGGGGATTGTCAGAAAAATCTCCGTTCGTTCCACGAGCATCCAGACCTTTGACCGTACGGATGTGATCGTGCCCAATGCGGATTTGGTCTCGGGAACGGTGACCAACTACACCCATGGCAGCTCTGTGGGGCGCATCATTGTCCCGATCGGCGTGGCCTATGGCAATGACACGCGCAAGATTGAAGAGCTCTTGCTGCCACTTGCGGAACAACATCCTCTGGTGCTGAAAGATCCGGCGCCCTCGGTGGTGTTCCAAGGATTTGGCGCAGATTCTTTGAACTTTGAAATTCGCGCATTGCTTGCCGATATAAATTATGGGCTCACGGTGCGCTCCGAACTGAACCATCAGGTCTATGAGGTGCTGACCGCCAATGGCATAGAAATTCCATTCGGGCAGCGCGATATTTGGATCCGTAACCCAGAGGCCCTGGGCGCCGTACGCTCTGAGCCGTCGTAACTATCATGAGGCGTCACCTAAGGTGCCAGCCTTGATCGGAAAGGTTGACGCATGGGCGCAAGAGCCGAGGATCAGATTTTTTAAATCATGAACTAGGAAATCTATTTTAGGCTCTTGAAAACCGAGCGCCAGTCTCATAGACCACGCCCAACGGACAGGTGGCCGAGTGGTCGAAGGCGCACGCCTGGAAAGTGTGTAGGCGGGAGACCGTCTCCAGGGTTCGAATCCCTGTCTGTCCGCCATGTATACCAATTAAGTATCTGATTTAATATAATTATAATATTACAACAAATATCTACCCACAACGCTACCCACAATGAAACATCAGATCAAAACAGAGTTAATCAGGGGTTACTGTGCCTAATCGCTACAGTTCACCCGCAGGACCACGGACCGGGCCCCCCTATCATAGGGCCCCGCGTCTCGGACCACGGGCCTTTAGTATTAGCGTTGTAAATTCATTCGGGGGCGGTTTTGTTTGGTAACTGCATCTCCACCCACGCACCAATTTCAAGCCCACCCGTCCCGCCGCTCTCGCTGAGTGGCGCCAACTATTGAGCGCATAGGTTCAGGCTGCGCTAGCAATCTGATGCGAGTTCTCATTCGTCTGACAGCACCGTCTGCCGTCTTAACTTGCGTAAAGGCCTGCAACTTTTCCGCGCAACGCCGCTAAGGCCAGAACAGTGTCAATTGTCGGTGTGGGCGTTTGAGTGATCAAACCAAGTTCTTTGACAGAGCCAATGAGTGCATCGATTTCCATTGGACGGCCCTGATCAAGATCTTGAAGCATAGAAGTTCGATGCGCGCCAACGGCTGCGCCGCCTTTAATACGTCGGTCAACATCAATTGGAAATTTTACACCGAGTTTTTCAGCCACAGTTTTCGCTTCTAGCATCATTTTGCGCGCAACCTCTCGGGTGCCTGGGTCTGTGCAAAGAACGTCCAAAGTGGACTGGGTCAGCACGGAAATCGGATTGAATGAGAGGTTGCCCCAAAGTTTTATCCAAATTTCGTCGCGAATTTTGGGCCGGATTGGCGCTCTTAGTCCTGAAGCGGAAAGTGCCTCCGACAGTGCGAGGGCGCGATTGGACTTAGACCCGTCTGGCTCTCCCAATGAGAAACGATTGCCCTCAATATGCTTGACGACACCGGGCTCAACCACCTCTGCTGCGGGATAAACCACGCAGCCGAGCATACGATCAGGACCGAACCCATCCCACTGGGCATCGCCTGGATCAACCGTTTGCAAGCGTGTCCCTTCCAGAGCTCCACCGATCTTATGAAAATACCACCAAGGCACTCCGTTCACGCCCGAAACAACTGTCGTGTTATCGTTGATGAGCGGCTGCATATGCGGCACGACTGAGGGTACGGAATGTGCCTTCAACGTGACAATAACGTAGTCTTGTGGGCCAAGGTCTGATGCAGCGTCAGAGGCGGTGACTTTGACCGTACTTATGCCGGTTTCTTCGATGAGGCGCAGGCCATTTTCCTGCATGGCTTTCAGATGTGGCCCACGGGCAACGAGGCTGACATCAGCGCCCGTCGCTGCGAGTTTTGCGCCCATATAGCCACCGATCGCACCGGCGCCAAAAATGCAAATCTTCATTGTGCCCCGTGCCCCCTCAGACCAAACCTAATTTTTCCGCAAGGCCGATGCGCTGGAGTTTCCCAGTGGCGCCTTTCGGCATCTCATCAAGAATTAAGATTTTCCGTGGCACTTTGAAAGCCGCCAGACGCGCGCTGGCAAAAGACCGGATGTCGCTTTCGGTCGCAGTGGCGCCCTCTTTCAGCACAACGGCGGCTCCGACATCTTCGCCTAATTTTGGGTGTGGCATCGCAAAAGTCACGCATTGACCCACCGCAGGGTGATCGGAGAGAATGCCATCCACCTCAAGCGGGCTGATCTTTTCGCCGCCGCGGTTAATGATTTCCTTCAGGCGCCCGGTGAGAGACAAATAGCCATCGGCATCAAACATGCCCTGATCGCCGGTTCGGAACCAGCGCTTTCCTTCTGCTTCAAAGAAATTTTTCTCATTGGCCTCTGGGTTGGCCTCATAGCCGGGGGTGACATTGGGGCCGGAAATGGCGATTTCACCAATGGTATGGATAAGCCGATTTTCAATTTCATGGGCGATGCGCACCTCTGGACCTGCGGGCAAGCCCACTGCGCCGGGTTTTTGTCGGCCTGGTTCGATTGGATTACAGCACATTTGATGCGCCGCCTCGGTCATCCCATAAGCTTCGACGACAGGCGCCCCGAATGTTTCCGCCAGTTCAGTCATCACAGGGCCGGGAAGGGAGGACGAAGAGGATCTTAAAATCCGAAGCCGCGCATTTTTGATGATGTCCAAATTTCGTGGAGCACGGGCTAAAATGGCTTGGTGCATAGTCGGCACTGCGGTATACCAGCTTGGGTTTACTTCTTTGAGCCAGCCATAAAACTTCAGTGCATCAAATCCTGAAGCGCAGCTGATGGAAGCACCGGATGCCAGAGAGGCAGTGACCGCGGCAATGAGCCCGTGAATATGGAACAAGGGCATCACGTTTAGGCAGCAATCGTCTGGAGTGAGGGCTAAAGATTTCTGAATATTTTGCGCGGAAGCGGCTATGTTAGACTGCAACAAAGGTACAATTTTGGGGCGTGATGTCGTGCCAGATGTGTGTAATATTAGAGCGATATCATCTGCTTGGGGCTCACAGTCCTCGGCCGCGCCGGTTGTCTCTGTTGTTAGTGCAAATTGACCCGCTTTCGCGGCTGGGTGCAATTCTATGACACTCATATCAAAGCGCTGCGCGGCAGAGCGCGCCGGTCCCTGATAGCCTGCTTCAAGGATGATGGCGCGGGCCTTGAGATCTTCAAGATAAAAGGCGAATTCTTCTTCCTTATAGGCCGGGTTCAAGGGCGCTGTGGTTGCGGATTGTGCAACGGTGACAAAGGCTGCGGCCATTTCAGGACCATTGGGCAACACAATCGCCACGCGCTCGGTTGCGCCAATGCCAGCGGATCTTAAAATCTTGCGCACATCCTGGCTCAACGATTTAAGTTCACCATAGGTCATCCATTCTCGACCAGGTGCTCCAATCGCAGGGGCATTGTCTGGGTGCTCGGCGAAAAGTGACTTTAATGTATGTGCCATTATCATTTCCTGTTCATCCGGTTCGGTTTCATAAAACCCCGAAAGTGATTTTTTGCGGAGTACTGACCCTAAAGGCCTCCGCGCATCGGTGCAATGTTGATATGGTCGCACGGCTCAGGGAGGCTCGAAAAATTTATCTTTGCCAGCTTAGCCGTGCGCAATTGGGTTTTAGGTTACCTTAACTTCTAATCTGCCCAAACCATCGATGGTCAGCGCCATGACATCGCCCTTTTCTACGGCAGCAACGCCAGAGGGCGTGCCTGACATGATGACATCGCCGGCTGCGAGTTCGAAGTATGTTGACAGGTAAGAAATCATTTCCGGCACCTTCCAAATCATTTGATTTAGATCGGCCTCTTGCCGCACTTCGCCATTGACGGTCAACAAGAGCGCGCCGTGCTCGGGATGGCCGACTTCAGACACGCGATGAAGCGGGCCGCAGGGCGCGGATCTTTCAAAGGCTTTGCCAATTTCCCACGGACGCCCCAGCTTTTTTTGAATGCCCTGTAGATCACGTCGGGTCATATCCAACGACAACCCGTAGCCGAAAACATGGGTTAGGGCGCTTTCGACCGATATATTGGTGCCGCCAGATTTCAGAGCCACCAGCATTTCTGCTTCGTGATGCACGTCGCTTGATTCTGGTGGATATGGAAATTGACCACTCGTATCTAGATTGTTGGGATTTTTTTGGAAGAAAAATGGATCTTCTTTATCCGGATCATGGCCCATTTCAATTGCGTGAGCTGCATAGTTGCGGCCAATGCAATAAACGCGGCGGACTGGAAACATCGCCTCTTCCCCAACCACTGGAAGAGTTGTTATTGCCGGTGGGGCGAACGCCAGTTCAGTCATTTGTATCTCCTTATTTCAAAAATCTCTCCGACATCTTACACAGTCTCTCGCTTTAGATCAATTCCGACCAATATCGATATTTCAACTATTTTGGTTCCACCAATAAATTGGTATAAAGTGATCTCGAATTTTATCGTTGATATATTGAATTAAATAATGATAGCGTGGATATATGAATAAATTGATTGATCAATGCGGCGAATTGGCTGGAGGAAACTCGCTCTTGGGGGCGGGGTCTCAATTGAGCGGTGTTGATGTGCTGCGGCGGTTGATTGATAAGGGGCAATATGCTCCTGGCGACAGGCTGCCCTCCGAGCGACAGCTGATTGAAGTTCTCGGCTTGCGGCGCAATGCGCTGCGGAAGGCGCTTGATGAGTTGGAGTTTGAGGGCGCTATTTGGCGTCATGTAGGTAAAGGAACTTTTGTATCAGCGCCGTCTGATGCCAAAGGCGCACGCATTGCGGATGATATCGGTCGGAAAATGACACCTATTCGCATGGTTCAGGCGCGGCTTTGCATTGAACCGGCATTGGCTAAAGAAGCAGCAATTCATGCGTCGAGCGGAGCAATCGAACGGATGAGACAAGCTATTTTCGCGTCTCGTGGGGCGACGACTTGGCCTGAATATGAAAAGCAAGATGGTTTTTTTCATCGTGCCGTGGCTGAAGCATCTGATAATATACTTTTATTACAGCTATTTGATCAGTTCAACGAAGTTCGCAAGGTGGTGGTTGGCGACACGGTGGTTCGTGACACGTCCCGCCCGACAGAAACCCACAAGAGTTTTGTGGAGCACGACAATATCTTGGCGGCTGTTGAACGTCGCGACCCGCAAGGCGCTTATGATGAAATGAAAAAACACATTGGGTCGGTGGCGAGCCGACTTTTTGGTGAGCTGTGAGAATAAAAACGAAGACCCGATAGAAAGTGGAGCAGGCACATTCGGGCTTATTCATAATCAAAACTAGGAGAGGAAGTCATGAATAATATTTTTAAGAGTGTACTCAAAGCTGCGGTCGCGATTCCCTTGGCGGTTGGCCTGACCGTCGGCGCTGCTCAGGCGGAGAAAATCCGTATTGCATTGGCGGAAACGCCTTCTGACGAATTGGCAGCATTTTTCGTCGCACTGGACCGTGCGAAGGCCAATGGGCTAGACTACGAGTGGACGGCATTTTCGGACGAAGAACTAGCAATCCAGTCAGTTCTGAGTGGACAGATGGATATTGGCTTTGGCACTCCATATGCAGCAATGCAACGCTCACGGGCTCCCCTACGGATTATCTTTCAGCTTTCAAAGCTGAAATTCTTTCCTGTAACAACGTCTAAGTATTCGTCACTAAAGGACATGGATGGCGAGCCAATTCTTTTGCACTCGCGCGGCGGCGGGACGGATTCAATTGCGAATGTGATTGAAGAACGCATTGGAATTAAGTTCGGAGATCGCTCCTATGTATCTGGCTCCTCCAACCGAGTGGCGGCTCTGCTGGGCGGCCGTGCTGATGCAACAATCATTGATTTGTCAAATAAAAACAAATTGATGAGAAGTGAAGCCGGTGCAGAATTCAACGTATTAGAAATGTTTGATGTTGAAGCCAGTGACGAGGCCTTGTTCGGCAATCTCGACTGGATCAAAAACAACGAAAAAGATGTTGCCATTTTCGTGAATGCGCTGGTGAGCACCTGGCAAGACATGCATAAAGATCCGTCGATTATTCGCCGGGAGACCAGTCCAGATGGACCGATTGGCCAATTGCCCGCCGAAATTTTGGCGGAGCTTGATGGGTTCTACTCGGATGCTGTTGCTGGTGGGCTGTATGATCCTAATGGCGGTGGTCGTAAGGCTGCGAATGCAGATATGGAATGGTATTCTGCCGCGGGCCAACTTGATGGGACCCCGGACACTCTAAACATAGAAGATTTTTGGTATCTTGCCCCGCTTGACGCGGCAATGAAGCAATAAAAAACTTGGCCGCCGCATAGACTCCTTGCGGCGGCTATACCTCTTGAATGAAAGATCTATCTGCATGATTAAACGCGCAAATCTTCTGAAGATCGTCTCGGCTGTTGTGCTTTGCAGTGCTTGGGAAATCGCAGGCCGAATACCTGTAAGCTATGCTTTTCCGACCTTCTTAGACTCGATGCGATCATTTTTTGAAATGATTGGAAACGGGATGATGTTGGAGGCCTATAAGGAAACACTGCAACCATTGGTCATCGGCGTACTAATATCAGCCTTTTTAGGTATCGGGCTGGGTCTTTGGATTGGCCTCAACAACTTCTTCGACTGGCTTTTTTCGCCGATATTCATCGTGATGCAAGCTGCGCCTTTAGCAGCCTTAATACCGCTTTTAGTGCTCGCCTATGGCATTGGTTTAACATCGAAGGTCATGGTCGTATGCATTATGGCAATGCCAGTGATTGTGCTCAACACGAGTGGTGCTGTTCGAAACACGCCAGAATCTTTCAAAGAGATGGGGAAGTCATTTCTTGCGTCTCGGGCATCAATCCTGCTGCGGATTATCATACCAGCAGCATCACCAGTAATTTTTGCAGGCCTGCGCCTGGGCGTTTCTGCGGGGTTTATCGGCGCCATTCTGGCGGAGCTGAAAATTACACCAACGGGTGTGGGCGATATCATAACCTATAGCCGGTCGATTGCGGATTACCCCAGTATGTACGCAGCAATTTTCTCAATTATTCTTTTGGCTGTTCTGTTTTTGAACTTAATTGAGAAACTTGAAACAGTTCTATTTAAAGGAAATCAACGTGGCTATGTCTCAGATTAATCACAAAACAACCGAGAAGAACTCAACAGATATCGGTTCCGCGGTTTCAGTCCAAAATATTTCAAAGAACTATGGGGATGTGGAGGCTTTGCGGGACATGTCTTTGGAGTTTCCACGCGGCCAATTGACCTCTCTTCTCGGGCCGTCCGGTTGTGGGAAGACGACTCTTCTGAAAATTATAGCAGGCCTTTTAGAGCCCACCTCTGGGCACGTCGAAGTCAACGGAATAAATGTGTCTGGTCCTGGGCCTGACCGCGCTTTTGTTTTTCAAGATTTTGCTTTGTTACCATGGGCGACTGTTCTAAAAAATGTAGCCTTTGGCCTGCAAATGCGTGGCGTTGCCGCGTCTGAAAGAGAAGCGATTGCAGAGCGGTATATCAAAAGTGTTGGGCTGGCTGGATTTGAGAATAGCTACCCGCACGAGTTGTCTGGTGGGATGCGCCAACGGGTCGGCCTGGCCCGCGCTTTGTCTGTAGATGCGGATGTGTTACTTATGGACGAACCTTTCTCTGCGGTTGATGAGCAGACGCGTCGAAAGTTTCAAGAAGACCTTCTAAGTCTCGTGCGCGATGAAAATAAAACGTTTATATTCGTAACGCATTCGATTGAAGAAGCTGTTTATGTCTCTGATCAAATTGCTATTTTACTTCCGCGCCCAAGTCGTGTTTCGGAGATCATTAGACCGTCGAGCTTCCGAAATAAGGGGGTGGATAACATTCGTCGGGATTCTGAGTATTTGGATATTGTGGACAACATATGGTCGTCGCTACGAACCTATGTCGAATAGGAGTTAAAGGGTATGTACATCTTTGGGTATAGGCTTCCTGGCATGTCGTCATTGGTTGTATGGGGATTTTTGTGGGAAATGATTGGGCGTGCTGACGTTACTTTTTTTGTTCCGCCGTTAAGCGAAGTGTTCACAACATTATATTCTATAATCGGCACGGTAGCTTTTAAAAATGCATTGGCTGAAACGGCCTACGCCTTTTCCCTCGGCGTTTTCTTTGCGGTAACAATTGGTGTTATTATTGGCATACTAATGGGAAAAAATCGCTTATTAGATGAATTGCTACTGCCATGGGTGAATGTGTTTCTAAGTGCACCGCTTACGGCACTGGTTCCAGTGTTGATGGTGTTATTTGGATTTGGCATGAAGTCTATCATCATAACGACATCCCTATTCGCGGTATGGATCATTATATTGAATTCCAGAGCGGGCGTTAAACAGATCAACCGGTCATTGGTTGAGATGGCCAATAGCTTTGGGGCGTCGCCAATCGATGCGTTTTTCAAAATCTATTTCTGGGCCGCTTTGCCAGAGATTTTAGGCGGTGTTCGCATTGGTATTATTCGAGCTGTAAAAGGCGTGATAATTGGCCAGCTTTTGATATCAATCGTCGGTTTTGGTGCGCTTTTTGAATTATATTCTGCCAATTTTTTGATGGGCCACTTTTGGGCAGTCTTACTTGTACTATTTGGCTTAGCCTTTTCGATCTCAGAATTCTTGGCTTACTTGGAGCGCAAAGTGGCCTACTATGCTGCGAAAAGATAATCTGTGCCGCGGGTACTGTCAGATTGAATTTGCTTGAGCCGCAAGGCGCGGTTTCGTAGCCTTGCGGTATGACAAAACACCCCCCCATTCAGGTACATGAAACCTGGCCCGGGGTTCCTGGACCATCGTGCCTAGGCCCGTGGACCGGGAACCAAGAGCCACGGCACTATCGGACCGTAGAGCACGCACCTTCGTCCTGCCTGTCGCGTTGCTGTGGCTCGATTTGCGTTGGTTAGTTTTGCTCGAGCCGTGGTCGGAGGACCAAGCCACGCATGCCTAGCCAAGCCATCTAATTTGGGGTATAATAAAACCCCATAAACCGATGATAGTTGAGCACAATGAAAGCCAACCCCAAACCATGGGGAGGCTCAAAACCAATTAAGTAGCTGATTTAATATAATTATAATAGAAAATTAAATCTCTACCCACAATGCTACCCACAATGAAACATCAGATCAAAACAGAGTTAATCAGGGGTTACTGTACCTAATAGCTACCTTTGATCTGTGGAATCCAGGCCTGGGGCTCCGTATCATAAGGCCCCGCGCCTCGGACCACGGGCCTTTAGTATTAGCCTTGTAAATTCATTGGGGTGGAGTTTTGGTGGGGGCAACCGTGTCTAATCATGCATAAATTTCAAGCTGAACTGTGCCGCTATCACTCGCAATGTCTAAGATTGCGAAATTTATCCCTATAGTATTATGCCACACCAAAATAAAATTGGGAAAGTTTGTTACAAATTCTGAAAAATATCCCTGTGGTATCTCAGAAGTCATAATGTTTGTGGATTGGTATCCACAAGCATCGGGATCGATATCATCCCAAATGATCAACTGTGGAACAGTGAAATACGTCCACCACAGATAGCCTCAAGGTTATCGGCGGCCTGATTAGCAACACCAAATCTTTAAATTATACGGACAAGCCTTCGGGTGGATTCCGCTCAAACCAAAGGAACTGGTAATGCTGAATAATTCTTATGAGACTGTCCCCTTAAAGTTCACCTTGAGTGGATCAAAAGTGGCTAGTCGCTCCCAACATGAGGACTGAGAATGCCATTAAATGACCTTCATCCATACAATTTCATCCAGCTATATGGCTATCATTCCAATCACGCAAAACAGGAACCTGAGCCCGAGTGCTTGGGGCCCACATTAGGTACATCTTTTGAGGAATGCTTCAAGACTAATGACAAGTTTTGTAAATCTTGTGGCGAACCCTTGAAGCAAAGAGATCAACTAAAGTATTCTGTTCGCACGAGTGCAGAGAATATCTGGTAGCTGCCTGCAAACGCATCAAGAAGTTTAAAATGGCGAACTTTCAGTAAAGCCCAAAATACTCAGCTTGCTCCCATTCGGATACGGTAAGGTGGTAGCGGTTCCATTCTGCTTGGCGGATGGTTGTGAGATAGTCTACGAACGCATCACCCAAAGCTGTTCGATAGAATTTTGATCCGTCGAAAAGCTGAATTGCGCGAAGCAGGCTATCGGGCAAGTATGGGGCATCGGTCTCGTAGGGGTTTTCCACCGGATCGGGCGCCGATAAGCTGGATGTTAGCCCATCTAAGCCGGACAAAATTTGGCTAGTGAAGAAGTAATAGGGGTTGGCTGTGGTCTCGGCCACCCGGTTCTCGACTCGTGAGGCGGGATCGCCGGCTGCCATCAGGCCACGGATCATCGCGCCTCGATTGTCACGGCCCCATTGGATGCGGTCGGGCGCCAGTTGATGTGGGCGGTAGCGCTTATAGCCGTTGATAGTTGGGGTTGTAAGCAGGCAACTTTCGGAGGCATAGGCCAAAAGTCCTGCGATCCAACCACTTGCCTCATCACTGATCGTGCCATCTGCGTTGGGGATCATCATGTTGCGACCAGTTTTGCGATCCATCAAAGACTGGTGGAGATGCCACCCACTGGCCGCGGTGTTCTCAAGGTTGGGGCGACACATGAACGTGGCGTGCAGCCCGCATGCAGCACAGATCTCTTTTACCATGGCGCGGAACATCATCATGTTATCGGCATGCGTCAGAGGGTCGGCTGGATCAAAGGTGAACTCAAACTGGCTTGGGCCCATTTCGATTTCCATCGAGCGAACGGGCATGTTCATCGCCTGACAGGAGCGGCGTAGCTCGTCTAATATTGGCTCGGCTTGTGCGTAGCGGTCTTCTGTCAGAAATTGATAGCCAGGTGTGAGATTGCGAGTCTTAGCTGGCTGGCTGGGCATTCCGGCGTCGGCATGCTCTAGCATTTGATCAGTTCGCTCGAAGACATGAAATTCGACCTCAAGCCCGACCATGAGATCTAGGTTATGCGCCGCCAATTTAGCGATTGCTGATTTGAGCATATCACGCGGCGAAAACGGCATAACTGCGCCGGATTTGAAGCGAGGGTCACAGAAGATCCATGCGGAATGGGACGACCAGGGCAAAATGCGGAAGGTTGCGGGGTCAGGCAACATCAAGATGTCAGCAGCACCAGCCATATTACCTTCAGAACTGAGGTCGATGCCGAGGTTTTTAGACCAAATTGGGAAAACTGTGCGGTGCGAGGTATCTTTGAGCAGTAAAGTCGACGGTACGGCAAGCCCACTGGTAAAGATCGAGGGCAGCGCGTCTGCGACGATAGTTTTGCCGCGCAAGATACCATGTTGATCAGCAAACAAGACGCGGACCGTTTCAAGATCACTATCCGCAACCTGCTTTAAAAGTGCCGTAGCGGCGACGATGGTCGTTGCATCTAGCAGGCCTGCCCTGGCAAGGGCGCCGCTCTCAATCTGCTCTTTAAATTCGTTCAAATCGTCGCATCCCAATCGTTACATCCTTCGCGCCGTGCACGGTCGCTTGTCTCAAAAGCTTCACGCCACGCATCTTTGTCACCGATGGTATCGTTTGAGATAGGTCCGTAGATGGTTTTCACGTCTTCGCCACCCACCATCGGCAATGCGTCGGGGCTACCTTCGCTCAAGCTAGCAATAGCGGCGCGCATCATACGGCGGTATTTGATAATTGCGACATCGGTTTTGCCCAGATGTTCCTTGGTCCGGTCAAAGATCGCACCGGGGCTTTCGACTGCCCATTGATCGTGCACGTTGATGTCTAAACCCATACCAGTATAGGTCTTATGCTTCTGTTCTTCGGGGTTAAAGCCGTAGGTGTTAGTTTTATTTTTTAATGGCGCGTAATCTGGCAAGCGGTGTTCTTTTAGCCGTTGGGCGCGCATGACCTCTTTGTCGACGGGTTTGTCAAAACTGGTGAACATCGAATACCAATAGCAATGCTCGTCATCGATGGGGACGTGCCACTGCGTAATAATCATCTCGCTGCTCATTGGGATTGAAATTGCTTCTGGGAAGATTTGATTGGTGATGCGGACATGGGTTTTGTTGTTGCCCAGATGCCGCAGCGCGATGATCCGCATCCCGTAATCTGTTTCCTCGACCGAGATGTCGGGGCGTGGATAGTCACGCAATAATTTAGTCATCGGGATGTCAGTGTCAGCAGCCTTGTCGCGGAATTGTTTGCCGTAGCTATCCTCTGGATCTTCGTCCTCGAGAAAGCGATGCAAGAATGAGGCGTGTGCGGGGTCGATTCCTACTTCCATGGCTTGCAGCCAGTTGCAATCCCACATGCCTTTGAAGGCGAAAACATGGGTGTCAGGAGCACGAAAACAGTCAAAGTTGGGGAATTCAGGGGGTGCGCCAGGCCCCATATAAGCAAAAATGATACCGTTTTTTTCGATCACTGGATAGGAGGTGTTTAGGATGCGCTCGTGCATCCGTGAGCCATCGGGTTCGCCGGGTTGCTCGACACATTGGCCATCACGGTTAAAGTGCCAGCCGTGGAAGGGGCAGCGCAAACCGTTGTCTTCCAGCCGACCATAGCAGAGGTCGGCCCCGCGGTGCGGACAGGCGCGCCCGATCAGACCCAACTCACCGTCGTTGTCGCGAAACAATACAAGGTCTTCACCCAACAGCTTGACCGGCACAACGGGGCGATTACCTGCCAGTTCGTCGCTAAGTGCTGCCGGTTGCCAATAGTGTCGCATGACCGCGCCTGCGTCGCTGCCCGGGCCAGTACGGGTTAGCAGGTCGTTAAGTTCTTGGCTGATCATGGAATATCCTGACGTGTAAATTGTTCACATAACGCACACTATTTAACACTCATTACACATCTCGAAAGCATGAACTGTCAAGAATGATTGATGGTACATGTTCGAGGTCACACTTTGACGCTGCCTGAGCCCAATCCGCGTTGGTTAGTTTTGCTCGGGCCGCGGTCCATGGACCAACGACAGGGGTTACTGTGCCCAATCACTACAGTTGAGCCGCAGTATGCAGGACCACCCCGCCCCTATCCTAGGGCCCCGCGCCTCGGACCACGGGCCTTTAGTATTGACGGCGTAGATTCATTCGACGGTGGTTTTGTTTGCCAGCACCAACTGAGGAAGCAGACATTGCTTAGGCTAAGCGCCGACGACTGCTATGCGGGACAAAGTGTGAATTCGCTGCAACTGCGCCAATGGCCGCTTTTGTGGATCCCACATCTTGCGCCAACCTTTCCGCGTCCAACGATTTTACTACTCAACATCAGTGTGGGAGCGTCCAAAATTACGTGGTGCCTGGGCTGTGCCTTCTTCTCGAAGATTTTGGACGCCCTGGCAGACACAACGTTGCGTCAGCCCGAGGCGTCTGGCTAATAACTCGGCCGTTGGCGACGACGTAAAGTCGGGCAGCACGTAGCCGCAAAGCTTCAATCGGGTTGCTGGCATCAAGGACAACCAAGGACGCCTTAGCTCCGATGCGCAGTCCGTAATCCGTCAAGCCCATTGTTTTGGCATTGTTCACTGTGACCATGTCAAAGCAGGTCCGCATATCATCAGGGCTGGTCATTTGCGCAACATGCAAGCCCATGAATGCCACATCAAGCATGTCGGCAGTGCCAAGCGAATACCAAGGGTCAAGCACGCAATCTTGGCCCCACCCGACATTGATACCCATAGCCAACATTTCTTTTACGCGCGTCAGGCCGCGACGCTTGGGAAAGGTGTCATGCCGCCCCTGCAGCACAATATTAATCAGCGGGTTTGGGATCACGTTGATTTCAGCTTCGGCGATAAGCGGAAGCAATTTCGAGACATAGTAGTTGTCCATCGAATGCATTGACGTCAAATGTGATCCCGCGACCCTGCCATTAAGGCCCAGCCGCTGTGTTTCGTATGCAAGTTTTTCGATGTGACGTGAATGTGGATCGTCCGATTCATCACAGTGCATGTCCACTTGCAAACCACGCGCCGCTGCGATTTCGCAGAGTTCTGTCACCGACGTCGCGCCGTCTTCCATTGTGCGTTCGAAATGCGGGATACCACCAACAACATCGACGCCCATGTCCAAGGCACGTATGGTGTTATCACGTGCCATGGGATCGCGGTAGAAACCGTCCTGTGGGAATGCAACAAGCTGCAGATCGATATAGTCTTTGACCTGCTCTCGGACTTCAAGAAGCGCTTCGACGCCCAAAAGCCGATCGTCACAGGTATCAACATGGCTGCGAATTGCCAAAAGCCCCATGCTCGCTGCCCAATCGCAATAAGTCAGCGCGCGTGCTATGATATCGTCTTGGGTCATGACCTGCTTGAGTTCGCCCCAAAGCCCGATGCCCTCAAGAAGTGTGCCGGACGTGTTGACCCGTGGCAGGCCGTAGGACAGCGTTGCGTCCATGTGAAAATGTGGATCGACGAAAGGCGGGCTGACTAAATCACTCGATGCATCAATCACTTGGCCAGCTTCCGCTGTTTCAAGCGCTCCGATAGCCGTGATTTTGTCGCCCACAACCCCAATGTCTGAGACTTGCCCATCCGGCAGCGTGCCGCCTTTGACGATCAGATCAAACATCAGCGTTCTCCTTTATTGAACGGAACCATGAGCGCGGCAGGCACTTCGGCGCGCCGTGACATGAGGATAAGCGCGAATATCGATAGGATAAAGGGCATCATCAGGAATATTTGGTAGGGAATATGGGTGCCCAAACTTGTTTGTTGTACCCGGATCTGTAGCGCATCAAAAGCCGCGAAAAGAACCGCGCCCAACAGTGCCTTGCCGGGTCTCCACGTTCCAAAGACAACTAACGCAATACAGATCCAACCACGGCCATTTACCATCTCAAAGAAGAAGCTGTCGAATGCCGACATAGTCAAGAAAGCGCCGCCGACGGCCATCAGGCCGCTGCCAACCATCACGCTCCCCATGCGGATCGCCGTGACGGATAGACCTTGTGCCACCACGGTTGCGGGATTTTCACCGGCTGCGCGCACGGCGAGTCCAAGGGGAGTGCGGTAGAGAACCACGCCGACAACCGCGACAAGAATGAAAGCAAGATACGTCAGCGGTGTTTGAGAAAATAGTGCCGGTCCAAGTAACGGAATGTCTGACAGGATCGGGATTTCATATGGTTGGAATGCTTCAATTTTTGGCGGGCTTGTCACCTCCGGCAACGCCAACCGATAGGCGTAATAGGTCGAGGATGTTGCAAGCAATGTCACGCCAAGCCCCACAACATGCTGAGATAAACCAAACGGCACTGTGAGTGTGCTGTGGAGCAAGCCAAATAGCATCCCGACCAACATTGCGACACACACACCGGCCCAAAGCCCTGTGCCAGAATAAACTGCCATCCAGCCCGCAAAAGCACCAGCGACCATGATGCCCTCAATCCCGAGGTTCAACACGCCTGCACGTTCACAGATCAACTCTCCCAATGTGGCAAAAATCAGTGGGCTGGAGATGCGAATTGCTGCGGCCCAAAAGCTAGCGGTGAAGAGGATGTCGATAATTTCCATGACGCTAATCCCTCACCACGCGAAAGCGCGTCAGCATGATGGCCAGCACCATAAGAAGAAGCGCTGTTGCAAGCATGATATCGGCTAAATACGTCGGCACATCAGCCGCACGGCTCATACTGTCAGCACCCACAAAAATACCCGCCACGAACAAGGCCGCCACGATCACGCCAAGCGGATTAAGCAATGCCAACATCGCCACGATGATCCCCGTGTAGCCAAACCCCGGCGACAGATCGAGTGTGAGGCTACCCTTTAAACCGGCCACTTCTGAAAAACCCGCGAGCGCTGCAAGACCACCAGAAAGAAGCGCCGTTTTCACGATCACAACGTTGACCGGAATGCCCGCGAAAGCAGCTGCATCTCTATTTAGTCCAACGGCGCGCATTTCGTAGCCCAAAGTGCGACGGTTCTGGATGATCCAAATGCAAATGGCCGAGAATACTGCAAGACCAAACCCCCAGTGCAGGCGTAGCCCATCCACAATTCGCGGTAATTTCGCTTCGGGTATGATGCGGGCTGATTTAGGCCAACCCATACCCATCGGGTCTTTGAGAACCCCTTCAAGCAGCATAGAGATAAACAGTAAGAAAATGAAGTTGAACAGCAGTGTTGTGACAACTTCATCAACGCCAAACCGTATTTTCAGGAGCGCGGGAACCAACAGAACGACGGCACCCGCTAAGATAGATGCGACAATGATCAAAGGTAAAATCGCGAAACTTGGCCAAGGAAAAACACCCGTGCCCAGTAGAACCGTCATAAGCGCACCTGCATAAAGTTGCGCCTCTGCACCGATATTCCAAAACTTCGCACGGAATGCGACCGCGACCGCGAGGCCAGTGAAAATCAAAGGAGTTGCGCGGTTAAGGGTTTCTAGGATTGCGAATTGTGAGCCAAACGAACCTTTAAGGATCAATCCAATGACCGAAAACGGATTTGCACCTGCAACCATCGCCAAAAACGATGCGATCACGACGGTCGAGATAAGAGCGATTGCAGGTGGGACAAGTTTGCGAACCAGAGTTGGATTCTTAATGGGTTCAAGACGCATAGGCAATGTCCGTTTCAAATCCCTGACCGGCCATCCAAAGTCCCAGTTGCGCTGGTGTCATCTCGCCTCGCCTAAATTCTGGTGAAAGCCGTCCATCCGCAATGACATGGATCACATCCGAAAGTGCCATGACCTCATCCAAATCCTCAGAAATCAATAGCACCGCTGCACCGCGTGCCCGGGCCGCCAACAATTGGCTGTGCACATAGTTGACCGCACCAATATCGAGACCACGAACAGGTTGATTAGCAAGAATTATCTGTGGATCAGCCTCAAGCACGCGCCCAAGGATCAGCTTTTGCATGTTACCGCCAGACAGCAGCCGGATCGGGGTTTCTGATCCGGGGCAACGCACATCGTACTTATCGATAATACCATCTGCAAATGCCCGCGATTTGCGCCAGTTCAGCCATCCGCCATTACTAAAAGCGGGCGATTTGTATCGTTCCAATATTGCGTTCTCAACGAGGTCAAAATCAGCAATCGTGCCGGTCTTGTGTCGGTCTTCAGGGATACGCGCGATACCGCTTTGTACCGCTATACGGGGCGTCCATTTCTGAACCGTTTCGCTGCCCAGAATGACTTGCCCTTCATTTGGATTTAACAATCCGCCAACGACATCAGCCATTGCTGCCTGCCCGTTGCCAGACACGCCCGCAAGACCAACGATCTGCCCCCCTTTTAGGGCCAATGAAACGGATTTCAAACCGGGTACGCTGCCGACATCAGCGGTCGTTACATTTCGGAAGGCAAGCAACGGCGCATCTGGTTTCGCAGGCGAGACTTCAGGCGGCGTCGCTTCGGTTCCCATCATCATCTCGGCCAGCGCGTTTTTATCGGTGTCTTTCGTATTTACACCACCTGCCATCTTTCCGTGCCGCAACACAACGACGCGGTCCGCGATTGCCATAACTTCATGCAATTTATGCGAGATGAAGATGATTGAAAGCCCTTCTGCGATTGCAAGTCTGAGGGTTGCGAACAGGTCATCCGTCTCTTGTGGTGTCAAAACCGCTGTCGGTTCATCAAGGATCAGAATACGCACATCGCGGTACAGCGCCTTGAGGATTTCGACCCTCTGGCGTTCGCCCACCGAAAGCGTTCCGACACGTGCATCCGGCGAAACGGCAAGGTGAAATTTCTTTGACAACGCAGCAATCCGCGTCTTTGCTGCAGCCCGCCCCAAGCTAGGCTTTAACAGTGAATGAACACCCAACGTGATGTTCTCTTGAACGGTTAGGTTATCAGCCAACGTAAAATGTTGATGCACCATGCCGACACCTGCATCCAATGCGGCCCGCGAATTACCCGATGGCAATGTGTCACCAAATACGCGCACGGTCCCGCTGTCAGCCGTATATTGGCCGAACAAAATATTCATCAGGGTGGTTTTTCCCGCGCCGTTCTCACCCAAAAGGGCGACAACTTCACCGACGTTCACGGCAAGGCTGACCGCATCATTCGCGGTCAGCTCTCCAAATCGTTTGGTTATGGCGTTAAGGGAAAGTGCCTCAACTGCATCTTTGGACATGATCGATTAGGACGACGATGGTTCGCTGTCGTTAATCGTGACCGAGAACGCGCCAGACTTAATCTCAGCCTCGCGTTGCGCCAAAAGCGCAAGTGCCGCTGCTGGAACTTTGCCGTCAAACGTGCCCAAAGGCGCAAGACTTGTACCACCTTGATTCATAAACGAATAGACACCGTAGTCCGTGGCGGTAAAGCTACCAGCCTGCACTTCAGCGATGGCTTTATCCAGCGTTGGTTCAAAATGCCAAATCGCAGAGGCAACAACCGTGTCAGGATAATCAGCCTGCGTATCAATAACGTTACCGATGGCAAGAATACCTTTCTCCTGGGCGGCATCAGAAACACCAAAACGCTCTGCATAAAGTACATCCACGCCGTTTTCGATCATCGCGAACGCAGTTTCCTTGGCCTTTGGCGGATCGAACCAGCTGCCAATAAAGCTCACCTGGAATTTAATGTCAGGGTTTATTTCAAGTGCACCAGCCATGAATGCGTGCATTAGACGGTTTACTTCGGGAATTGGGAACCCGCCGACCATGCCGATGTTGCCGGATTCAGTCATCGCACCAGCAATGATGCCTGACAGATAGGACGCGTCTTGAATATAGTTATCAAAGACCGAGAAATTCGGCAGTGCGGCGTCTTCTTTAAAGCTTGAACCCATCAAGAATGCTACGTTTGGATATTCAGCGGCAACTTCGCGTGCTTCTTGTTCAGCACCAAAGACTTCGCCGATGATCAGTGTATTACCCGCCTCAGCGTATTCACGCATCACACGAGCATAATCAGTATTGCTGACATTTTCCGAGAACGAATAAGCGATGTCGCCGCGATCCTGCGCTGCAAGTGCGGCCTTATGAATACGGCTGACCCATTGCTGTTCGACAGGTACAGTATAGATACCCGCTGTTTTGATCGGTTCAGCGGCCAAAGCTCGCCCAGCCCCAAGTATCAGCGATGTTGCTGCGGTCGTCGCCATAAAGTGGCGACGGCTAAGGTTTGTTGTTTTCGTCATCGTGTCATCCCTCCCATGTTTCGACTGAGTAACTCTTCTTTTAACCATTTGGTCAAGAATTTTATTTGCTGGTCGAGATGGCGATGCTCACTGCGCTTTGCCAAATGGACTCACAACTCAAATGCACTTGACCTGTACCGGACATCTCATGCACCAATAGAACTCGCATGGCTCAAGTCCAAGTCTCCACAAAACCATCATTTCAATGGGGCAGTCGCAGCCTTTCCACAATAGCAGCAATCTGAGTGGCGTCAATTATTGAGCGCATATATTTAGGCTGCACCAGCAATTCGATGCGAGTTCTCATTCGTCTGACAGCACCTCTCATTGTTCTGAGGGGCAGCACACATCCACAGAATAGATGAAAATTTCATTTTGGGATCCCAAAATGAAATTAAATCAGTAAAATTTATGTTTATTTTTAAAATTTCTTGACTTAAGGATCCCGAAATAATGTATTGGGGCTCAGAAGACTGGACTCAAACGAATTGCGAATCTAAAGGTCCGCATTTTTGGGAGTGTCTGGTAGTGAGTTAGACAGGAAAACTGCAGCTCACTTTGTCATCTAGAGATTGATTGCGCAGCGGTAGCAACAGATTTGCCGCAATGTTTAGAGCTAAGGGAGGACACAATGCTCAAGACTATATTCAAAACGGCCAGCGCCATGACGTTCGCGCTAAGTGCAAGCGCGAGTTTCGCGCAAGTTAACTTGACATCCAATGCTGCTGGCGCAGGCACCGCCGGTGCGCTATCCGCGACGTCGCTCGTTGAGAACGCAGCAGAGCGCGGCATCGCCAATATTCAAATGAAAGATGGGCAAACCGGAACCAAATATATGATGGCCCTCGCGGAAGGTAAAATTGACCTTGCCAGCGGACCTTTCATTCTACCGTTCTTGATGGCGAAAGCAGCTGGTCCATATTCCAATTTGGAAAAAGACGCAGCTAAAGAGCTTGGTCACAGCATTGCGATGCTTTATCCATACACATTCTCAATCTTCACGCTCTATGCCTATGATGCCAAGGGAATTTCCGGTTGGGATGACCTCAAGGGCATGAAGGTTTTGAATGGCCCGCCACGTGGCACTGCCGCTTTAAACTCACGTAGCTTGATCCAGCTCTTCACCGGCCTGAAGTCAGAAGACGATTACGATACGGTGACAGTGAACTGGAGCCAGATGCCATCGGCGATTATCGACGGCACTGTTGATGCTGCTGTAATCCCTGCAATGTTCCCTGGACCGCGGGTGACTCAAGCTTCCGCTGCGGGTTCAATGACAATGCACTCTATGCCCAAGGAATTGTTCGAAGCGCCGGCAACGCAGAAGTTCTTGAACAAGCCTGGCTCAACGCCTTTCGTTGTGCCGCTTGCAGACATCAAAGCGGCGATGGGTGAAGGTTGGACCATTGTGTCTGAGGATGACATGTTCCGCGGCAAAGCTGTGCCTGGTGGGGATCTTGTTAACAAAAGCATGGACGAAGAGCTGGCCTACCAACTCACAAAGTCGCACATCGAGAATTTAGATGAGATCAAAGCGATGGCTCCATTCATGGCGACGCTTAACTTTGGTGATGTTTCCGAAAAAGCCAACGGTCTTTGCGGCGCAAACATCGTGAAGTTCCACCCTGGCGCGGTGCGTGCTTGGGAAGAAGCAGGACACATGCTACCTGACTGTTCCAAGCCTTAATTCGGCGAACACTTTAAATTAGGAGGGCGCCAAACATGCGTCCTCCTTTTCAATTTACCTACTCCAGTAGGCAAAAGGTGGCTTCCGTCATGTCAGATCAAAACTCTACAAATTCCGCAATACCAGTCAAAAAACCTGTGTTTGTAGAACGACTTGTCTACATTTTGGCACTTCTGCTTGTTCTGCTTGGTCTCATAAACGTGACACCTGCTATTCCGGGCTGGGACAATCTGTGGAAAGATCTCACAGGGAACGAGTTCTTCAGGATACGTCGGTTCCCCACGGAATGGCTGTTTCCGATCACATTCTTCTGGATGATGCTGATCGTAGCATTGAAACATTCAATGTGGCTCAGTTGGACAGACAGAGGCGCTAACGTCCGTCGTTTTGGAATTTTAATGGACGCCGCGCTTATCATAGCCGCTGCAGCAATTTCACTATCATACTTAATTGAGATAGAAGCCGTATGCTTGATCGATACATTTACCGGAGACCGTGAACGCCTAGTCGCCAAGGCATTACAGGCAGAAATTGACTTCGCTGAGCTTTATGGGTTGCCCGTACCTGACACCGCCGATGATCCAGGGTGCGCGACCACAACAGGTAGCTGGTTGATCTTAATCATGTTCAGCGCCGTTGTTGTTTTCCTTGGCTACAATATTAAAGTCTGGGGATTGCCGCTCGTCCTAGTCTCAATCTTGATAGCCGCTTATACATTCTTTACAATTCTTAACTGGTACTTTTTTGGGCCAGAGGACCAAAACAAGTATTTAGTGACTATTTTAAGCAGTGAAGATGTCAGGAGCCTTGGATCTAGCCATGGGTTGTTCCAAGATGCCTTGGTCAATCAATCTTCTGGCCTGCTCGGTCGTTTCATCAATGTCCTGCTTGTTCTCGTGTTCCCATATGTCATTCTAGGTGCTCTTTTCGGGAAATGCGCGGGTGGCCAATCTTTGATCAAGCTCGCCTTTGCTGCAACCCGCAACTTGCGCGGTGGCCCAGCCCATGCGGCCGTCGTGTCTTCTGCGATGTTTGGAACGATCACGGGCGGCCCAGTTGTGAACGTCTTGTCCACGGGCGTTTTGACGATCCCAATGATGCTCAAGCGGGGCTTCTCCAAAGTCTTTTCAGGCGGCGTAGAGGCTGCCGCCTCTTCCGGCGGTGCAATTATGCCGCCGATCATGGGCGTTGCTGCTTTCATCATGGCAGCTTTGACTGGTGTGCCATATCGCGAGATTATCATTGCCGCAACTTTGCCCGCTCTCTTCTACTTCTTCTGCTTGTTCCTCTCTGTCATGTTCCAAGCGCGTAAGCAAAAAATCGAAGCAGTCGGAGAATTAACTGAAGACATGAAACTAACAGGTGAGGATCGCCTTCATTTGATGCAAATCTTTGGTCCTGTTTTGTTGGTTCTGATACTTCTGCTTACTCCCAAAGACGCTGTCGGATGCAGCTGGTATTCTATCATGCTGGGCGCAGTTGTTGATCAAAGAAACGGGACGTGCGAGATCACATCCTTGCCTTGGATCATCGAGCTGTTCCAAAACGCGGCGGGTGATGCAAGCGCGGCGGGATGGTGGGCGGTGTTCCTCCTACTTATCCTGATGTTCGTCGACAAATCCTTCCGTGCCAAACCGATGAAGATCTTTGATGGTCTGTCGCAAGCGGGCGTGACGATCTCCACATTGTTCTTAATGTTCGTCGCTGTCACTGTGATCGATGTATGCTTGAACTTCACAGGCCTTGCTAAATTTGTGGCCGTTGATGTGCTTGGTTTCCTCAATTCCTTTGATGTTTCCGCCAACTCTGCTGGTTTCCAACTGTTCGCATTATTTTTGACAATGCTTTTGGCAGTCCTACTCGGCATGGGAATGCCAGCGGTGCCAGCCTACATTAACGTTGCGTTGCTGATGGGTCCGATGCTTGTGGGCCTAGGACTTGCGACGTTCACGGCGCATATGTTCATCTTTTACTTCGCAGTTGCCTCAGCTATCACGCCGCCCGTCGCATTGGCTGCGTTTGCAGCAGCGAGTATCACAAAGGCAGATCCGATGAAAACTGGTTTTTCGGCAGTGCGATCTGGTATCGTTATGTTCACCATTCCCTTCGTTTTCGCGCTCTACCCAGAATTATTGCTGATCGACAAGGCTGTGATTGATCCAAACAATGGGTTATTCATAGCGGGCTATGATGGATCCGTTAATTTTGGCTGGTTGGCATTGCTGATGTTCCGCATCGCCATGGCCCTTTATTTGGTGTCCAGCGCCCTTGCAGGGTTTGACCGCAAAGCGCTGAAACCGATAATGATCTGCACGCGCCTCGTAATTGCAGTTCTGATCCTAGCGCGTCCGACCGAAATCTATGGTCTGGCATTAGCCGCAGGTTTTGTTCTGGTGGCATGGCATGCGCTGCGCAGCCGTGATGAACTACCAACAACATAGGAGCTATAATAATGAGCGAGCGTTCGAGCTATATCCTCTTCATCACGGATCAACAGCGTTACGATCACTTGGGCTGTAACGGCCATCCGGTTCTACGCACACCAAATATTGATGCAATGGCAGCTGAGGGCGTGAGCCACGACCGGTTCTACGTTGCTTCTCCAGTTTGTATGCCAAACCGTGCAAGCCTTATGACCTGCCGTATGCCATCAAGCCATGGAACACGCTCGCTTGGAATTCCTCTTAATCATGACAGTGTGACATTTGTTGAACTTCTTGCGAACGCTGGCTATGACACTTGCTTGATTGGCAAAAGCCATCTACAGAACGTATCCGATTTTGACATACAGATCGAACCAACCAAGCATCGGGAAGGTTTTACAGCGCCACCCGAAGATCTGAATGTCGCAACCCGCTCGGACCTTGATAACGACACGTATCAGTACGAGCGTCAGGCGTACTGGGATAAGCCCGACCCTAAAGTCCCAAAACCGTTTTATGGTTTCAAAGAATACTTCGCAGTTATGCGGCATGGCTTCAACACAGGCGGAAGTCATCTCGAATGGGTCAAGAAGAACGCACCTGAAACTTTGGCTCTGCGTGGGCGTGACAAACAATTCGATCACGATTTCACCGTTCCTCAAGCGATCCGTACGAAAGTTCCAGAGGAACATTATTCCACGACCTATATCGCAAATCGTGCGGTTGAGTGGCTCAAAGCGAGGCGTAATAACAATAAGCCCTTCCTGCTGATGGTTTCCTTCCCTGATCCGCACCATCCGTTTACCCCGCCTGGAAAATATTGGGACATGTACAAGCCCGAAGATATGGTCGTGCCTGCCGCATATGAAGCTGATGACTGGGATCCGCCCGAGTACATAAAAGTAGCCGAACGTGACCGTGCCAAAGATCCAAAACTGGGTCAAATGGAAGGCTATTCGGTGGCTGTCTCCAAACAGGAGGCGTTGGAGGCGCGCGCACTGACTTGCGGAATGATCTCGATGATTGACGATGCGGTTGGCCGCGTGCGCGCGGCGGCGGCAGATGCAGGCGTCTCGGAAAATACTGTGCAAATATATACGTCCGATCATGGCGATCATTTGGGCGAACATCGCCTTTTGTTCAAAGGAGCGGAGCAATACGACAGCCTCACGCACGTTCCATTCATTTGGGCGGATCCGAAAGGCGACAGCGGCACTCGTACAGATGACTTAGCCCAAACACTTGATATTGGAACCACCATCCTTGAGCATGCGAAGGTCGAAAAATCGATAGGAATGCAAGGCGTCGTTCTAGCCGCTGCTGGTGGCGTGGGCAGGGAAGCCGCACATATTCAATATGAAACGCAACGCACGCAAGAAGCCTTTGGGCCTCGCCCCCGCGTTCATTCAATTGTTTATGAAAACTGGCGTCTCTCAATGTATCTTGGCAAGTGTCCTAACGAGCTTTTTGACCTCTCAAACGACCCTGGCGAAATGGTCAATCTTTGGTGCAGCGCTAAACATCAAGACGTGAAAGCGCGATTAGTAGAGCGCTTAGCGGAGTTGGAGATTGCTGCGGTCGATCGCGTACCTCTCCCCACGGCTCAGGCTTAAATGAAATGCCATTTGATACAACTTTTATCACGCTCGGAACCGCTGGTGGCCCTGTCCCAAAGCTTCATCGCGCTGCACCTGCTCATGCAATTACGTATGGCGATCGCGTGATCTTGATTGATTGCGGCGAAGGCGCGATGCAACAGTTGATGCGTGCTGGGATCGACTTTCGTCGCATTGATAAGGTCATCCTTTCGCATCATCATTTTGATCATATTGGCAGTCTGTTTACCTGCCTCGGGATCAATATGATGCTGCAACGCAAACAGCCGATCACGATCTATGGTCCACCGGGCACGCGTCAAATCGTTGAGGGTCTCGCGATGGCCTGTGATATTCCGCAAGCCATTGGCTTTGGCGTCGTCGGTCAGTCACTTCCACATCCGCGAAATTTTGTTCAGGTTGAGGAAATCGCTCCAGGCGACACGTTTGAAATCGATAATATTCGCGTTTCATGCTGCGAAAACACGCATTATCGTGCCGAAACAGAACTGGGAACGAAGGGGCCTATCTCACTTTCTTTACGTTTTGACGCGCCTGATCGCTCTATAGTTTACACAGGCGACACGGGGCCGTGTCGCATGGTTGAGAATCTCGCCAAAGGCGCGCAACTGCTTGTGGGTGAAATGATGCTTGCAGAGCAAATCATAGCGCAGCTTCAGGAGAAGAATCCTCACATGACGTCAGAGCGCATCACGATGATGGGTCAGCACCTTCACAGTCACCACCTGAGCCCAGAGCAATTGGGGGACCTCGCGGCCCGTGCGGGCGTTGCGCATGTGGTCGCCGTTCATATTCCGCTTGATAGTATCACGCCAGAAACTGCGCCCGACTTTACAGCGCGCATTTCTCAAGTTTTTTCGGGTCAGGTTTCAATAGCCAACGATCTCGATCAGTTTTGATTTAGGAAAATCATATGACTTTGACTTCAAAAGTGGCTCAAGCCGCGCGCAAACGCACAGAACGCCCTATGCCGCGCGTTTTAGTGGTCAAAGATGTTTGGCATCTAACGCCCAATATGATCCGTGTTGTGTTTGCTGGCCCTGAGCTTGATGGTTTCCCGAGCGGGCGCGACGGCGGAAATTGCAAGCTGATGATCCCCGAAAATGGCGAAACTAAAGAGCATTTTGTCGAGCGTCTGAGCAGTGGTCCACCGCCCGTTAGACGCACTTACACGGTACGCAAGTTTGATGCCTTTACGCATGAATTAAGCATCGATTTTGTTGCACATGGCGATGAAGGCCCTGCATCACGTTGGGCAAGTTCTGTTAGGGCTGGAGGTTTTCTGGGTTTCGCTGGTCCAAGTGAACCAAAGTTTATAGATTTTGATGCGGATTGGTATCTTGTTGCAGCTGATCCTTCGGCCATTCCGGTCGCAGCAGTTGCATTGGAGGCCATGCCACGTGATTCAAAAGGTGTCGCGATATTTGAGATCACTTCGGCATTAGATCGACAAGAAATCGACGCACCGGCAGGCATAAAGATACATTGGTTGGTGCATTCTGATCCCCACAAAGCATCTACGCGCCAGGAAGACTTGATCAAAGCTATTGAATGGCCACAGGGCCGCGTAAAAACATGTATTGCAGGCGAGTCGGCCGTCATCCGGTCCTTGCGAGACTTCCTGATAAACGAAAAACAGGTGCCCCGCGAGGACACCTATATTTCAGGTTATTGGAAAATCGGTTTGATCGAAGACCAGCATCAAAAAGCCAAGCGAGACGGGGCTGATTGACCCCCGCTCTGGAGCTTTTAGATGTCGCCTTGTTCCAGTTCTTTCGCATATTGAATATAGTAGTGGCGTGTCGGGCAGTTGATTTGCGCAACGGCGTGCGCGCGAAGTGCCTCTGCTTTTAGTTGCTTCGCATTGGCAACCTCATAATCCACATTCAGCAGGCGATCCAAAAGCTGTAGTGCCCACTGGAAATCACCATCTTTCAGCGCCTTTTGGGCAGAACCTAAGACAGCGGCGTTGCCACCTGCCAAGTCAATGAAACGCATTGCTTCATCTTTAGGTGATAACGGCGATAGCGAGGTCGGATTGCCGTCAAACCAACCCATGGTTCCGACAAAATAGGCACGCACAGAAAAATCAACGCGGCCATAATACTCCCGCAGATGGGGTTTTTCGGCCAAATGATCCGGCAATTTCACTCTATGCGCGAGTTCGTCAATTGTCAGTCCTGCGTCCATACCATTGCGGGTTTCATCGACAATATGACGGATTGCGTCACGGTAATCTGTCAAATCACTCTTGATTTTCTCCGCGCCAAAAACCGCTTTTGTGTGACCCGGACCAAGCACCTCTGGTCCAAAACCCATCAGTAAATCCATTGTATCCGCCCAAGAATCAAAATCTCGATAGGCAGTTCCGCGTGGAGGATAAAGGTTTGGAAAAGAGCGATAGAAATTATCGCCACATATCAACACTTTCTTATCTGCATACCAAACAACAATGTGATCAGGGGTTTCGCCAGGTGCGTGTACAAGCTCCAGATCAATACCGTGAAGGCTTAACTTTTCACCTTCATCCCCGATGCGTCGCGTAGGCGGTAAAGCCCCCGCCCCCATTCCTTTCAGTGGACGCGCGCCTGGACCGACCCCGATGCCAATGATCTCATTGGGATACGATAATCCAATACCGAACTGACGTTTTGTTCGGACCTGCATAGCCTTTACTGGCTGTGGATGATTGGATGCAACAAAGAGCGAGTCTTCCGAGAAACCTGTGCTCGCGAGGATCTCCGGATTACCCCCTTTTGCAAAAATACTGGCACCTGAAACATGATCACGGTGTGAATGCGTAAGGATGATCGTTTTGATTGGTAGATCGGTAATCTTGCGGAACTCGGCCAAAATATTTTCAGCCGCGACCGTTGTCTCAGACGTATCAACAATGATCAAACCATCATCACCGATGATCATATAAACGTTTGAAGCAGCAAACCCGAAAGCTTGATAGACGTTATCTGCCAATTGCACGATTTCTTTTTTGAAATACTCGGGATGAGCTTTGAGTTCTGGGTGCATGTAACGGTGTCCTTGCATTTTCAGGGGCGTGCAGAAACAGGCCTGTTTTATAAAATTAAGCAATTATGGGATCCCAAAATCAAGTACTTTTGTGAATTTCGGCTGATTTAAGAGAAAAAACCTTGGTATAGGATCCCATCTGTTGTAACTATGGCACATTATAGAGTTAAATAGGTGGGTTTTTGATTCCATTTTAAAATTTGGGATCCTAATTTATCTGGTTCTAGTCAAGATTTGGCTCTAACTGAGGGAGAAAACTATGAACTTGAGGTTTAAACTAGCCGCTATTCTTGCTGGATCACTGAGCATTTCCACAAATGCCGTATCAGGAGAGGAGCTAAGCGTAGCAACTTTTGTTCCACCAAGCCATGAAACAATCACAGGTGCGCTGGCTTGGTTTGAGAACGAGCTTACTTCCCGCTCTAATGGCGAATTAACATTAAAAGTGTATGCCGCGGGGCAACTGGGCGCAGGACCTACCCAGCAATATAAACGCGCTGTAAAGGGAGTGGCGGATATCACGTTTGGAATCGCAGCTTCGACCCCTACACTCTTCCCAAAGACGATGCTTGCAATACTACCTGGTAAAGCACTTGACGGCCCCGACTCAACTAGGCGCATGTGGACAGTTTTCGACAAATCCATGGCAGATGAATGGTCCGATGTGAAAGTTTTAGCCGTTGGCAACCCAGCTGGAGGCATGATCATTGCCACAAAAGACGTTTCAACAATAGAAGGCATGAAGGGCACCAAAATTGTTCCTTGGGCAGCCATAACAACGCCTGTCCTGCAGGGAATGGGAACCGTGCCAGTACAGTTAGGTCCAACCGAGCATTACACCGCGTTATCAACTGGAACAATCGACGCAGCAATTTCATCAATCAATAACATCATGCCGCCTTGGAACCTTGATGAAGTGGCTAATTATGCAGTTGTAAATACACCTGCCACATTTAATCCTGTCTTCTACGTTATGAACAAGGAACGCTACGAAAGCCTGAGTGCAAAACACCAGAAAATTATTGATGAGATATCTGGCATGCCCTTTTCTATGCAACTGGTGCAGGCGTTTCATGATGCAAATGAAGTAGCGCTGAAGTGGAAGGATGAGAAAATTGCCGCAGGCGAACTCAACGTTGAATGGATTGCAACCTCTGATAGGGAACGCGCTAAGATGGAAGCCGCTGCGGCAGCTGGTATGGAAGCTATCTATTCGGATTACGCAGATCGCGGCATCCAGAATGCGCAAACGATATATGAAGCGCGGACATAAAACAGCTTTACAGCGCGCTTTGATTGATTACTTAAATCGAAAATAAGGAACACGTCATATGGCCGTCATAACACCCAAAAACAAGACTGTTGAAACCTTCACAGGACTGCACTTGTACCACGGTGCCATTTCTAACTGCTCGATGCGCGTAAGAATGACACTTATTGAAAAAGGGCTGGCTTGGGAAAGCCATCACCTAGACTTGAAGAAAAAAGAAAATATTTCTGATGAATATTTTGGCATAAACCCGAACGGCCTGGTGCCAACTTTAATTGACAACGGCGTTGTTCATATCGAGTCAAATGACATAATAGATTACCTTGATGAAACCTATCCAGAACCATCGTTGCGAGCAAAAAACAATGTGGAGATGATGGAATGGCTGCATCTTGCTGCAGCTATCCATGTCCCAGGCTGCAAGCCTTACGTGTATGCCATGAAGATGGCTCCAAAATTAAAGAAAACAGCAAAAGAGCAGGCGAAGTACGATGATTTGCAAAAAAATCAAGAATTAAAGGCATTTCATTCCAAACATGCCGGTGACAAGAGTTTTGAAACTAGCGATCTGGACAAGGCCAAGGCGATTTTGGATACGTCTTTCTTTAAACTGGAACAAACCCTAGAAGGCCGAACCTGGATTATGGGACATCAATACACACTGGCTGACATCTCATGGATACCCCTACATTTTGTTTTGAAGGGCTGCGGATACTCTTTTGAAAAATTTCCAAATATTACGCGTTGGGCAGAAACCTTTTGCGAAAAAGATAGCTATAAAGAGGGTGTTTTGAAATGGTGCCCAGACTTTGCTGAAGTATAAAGATCTGGAAATAACACAATGAGTGACACACTTTTTTCAAGGATGATGTTGATATCAATATCAGCACTTGATCATTTCCTTAAGTGGACTGCGTTGATCTGTGGTGGAGCCACCCTTAAGTTTATGACAGGCTTTTCAGTCTGGAATGTGCTTAGTATGCGTAAAGCAATCAACGCACCCATAACAGGCGCAGAAGATTTACTTCTTCTAGCACTCGTTACAATGGTAGCGCTTTCGATCCCACTAGTCTTCTGAAGCACAGGTGTGGTTCGCGTTGGGTGATGAAACGCCGTCGGTATCTTTCACGTCGTTGCCTTCGGTTGAGCGCTGTTACACACGGTACTTTACTTGTTCGACACAGACACCGTTGCAATTTCTGGTGGTGAGATTTCAAAACTCTAGATTTAGACTGGGCGGCTTGCATTTTTTCACCTTCGTTCCGCTTTCGATCACCTCCACAAACGGTTGGGTGCGCCGCTTTGGGCTTAAGTGGAAATCGCTGCAATGATGGGTTTATAGCGCCGCAGTTTTGACGTTGCTTCACTTGGCCACGCTGTACGATTATTGGGGCGGCATCGGCTCCACGCTTGTTCAGTTCATGCCGTTGGCGTTGCTTGAGATCTACCGCGTCTATCTAGACCGACGCAGAGGGTCCCAACGTGTGGGTGCTTAATGGCCCGTTTGAGAGCTTTTCTTAAGGCGCTTCCAAACCACCACACAGGCTAGAATTTCGATCGCTACTATGACAACATGCATACCAAAATCCATCGCCGGACCAGCAGGTGCATTTGCAATCGGGAAGAGTGGATCGATAATCGTCTCAGTGCCTTCGCGTAGAATGTTCATGAAAAGCACCACAAGGAATTGTCGCGCATTTTGCGTGATCACAACAAAGATCGACGCTGCAGCCATAGTTAACGTGCGACCGCCCATCTCATAGACAAGATTCAAATCAGGCGTCCCATTGACCGTGACACCTGTCGCAGCAAGCAGATCATGATCGAAGAAATACATGTAGACCTGACCGAGCATGATCAAAGTCAGCAGAACTTGAAGGACGTTTACCCAGATCGGAATGTCTGATTTCAGGAACTTTTGCATGTTATGCAATCCGTTTAATCTTGAGCTTTGTCTTCAAATCCGTCTTGCAGAAGGCATGCAGGAAGCACGTCTTCTCTGAAATATCGAGCATCTCTTGCGCGGTTGCATCGCTCTCAGAGGTTTCAAGATAGACGTGTGTTTCAATCGGATCCGCACTACCTGCTTTGCCAGTGCCACCGCTTGCGCCACCTAGGCTAAAGTGCGTGTCCTGAACGATGCGGTAATCAGGCAAGTCGAGTTTGAGCATAGACACGAAGCGTCCGAACTGCGTCATGAAGCAAAACCCGATGCCAGCTGAGATCAGAGTATTCGCATCTGGTGCGCGGCCATCTTCTGAACTGAGTAGCACGAACGATGTTCCATAGGGCGAGTATTGCATCTGCTGGATTTGCTTAATTCCATCCTTTCGCAATTCAGCCACCGCACCAATATTGAGACGTCGGTTCTGCTCATCACTCAGGGAAGACGCGTTGGTCGCAGTACCACCGCTTACGTCTTTTTTTGGTGTTGGTCCAACCTTGGTCATCAAGTCATCTGTGGCATCCGCAGGCATCGCTTTGGCAAAATGATCGCCAGGGTCAGGCAGTATCGCGCCGCTAAATTCAAAAGCATTGGCAGTCGCTAGCTCTGAGCCGTTTTTGCTCAACTTAAACAAGCTCTCAATCTTCCCACGCATCAAGCCATTGAGTGGAGATGCATAGGTCGCATTCACCAAAAATTCATTCAATGCAGCATCATCTAGATCACAATCAATCTCGACCTGTAGCTCAATATTTTCCGCACCACCCACCATGGTACGCTTCATCATTGAGCCTTTCATCGTATAGTAATTATCCTGAATAAGCTTGAGCTTACGGATCTCAACACCCTGTTGTTCAGCTAGCGCTGTGATTTCGTTCATGTAACTTGCAGCCATTCCGCAAGACAGAAACGCAAGTGGGCAGCAAGCCGCGTCATGGCCATTCAGGTACGGTCCTTCATCACTTACAAAACGCCATGTGTCACCGGTCTTGGCAGAGCGCACTAATGCCTCTTTCTGGAAACCACTAAGCGAGCGCACCCATGTGCGATCTGCATCGCCTATGCGATTTTCAGGTGCTTGAATTCCAATCTCATCTGCATTTGCAACTTTGAAGAACGGTGTTTGAGTGCTTCTTCCAATAATATCTTCGCCAAGATGTGCCATCAGTCAAATTCCTTCTAGAAACCTTATTATTAGTGTTGGCTTAGTGTGCTTTTGGCCCAGATTCGAAATCAGGAGCCGTTGCTGGAGGCTTTACGTCCTCTTCATCCCAGTACCCGATAAGCACGCCAAACTTGTCCTCAAGACCGACCATTTGCTCCGCCCGTTCTTCTGATACGGTTTCGCGTTGGCGATACTGTAAAGACCAGTCAGCTAAAGCGTAGTGCATATATTGCCGGGCATCTGTGTGATCATCTGAGTTTCCCAAATCGACAAATTCGTCTGGGTCATTTGTTAGATCAAACAGAATTGGCAAAAATCCGGGTGCGTGGATGTATTTCCATCGATCATTCTTGATCATATAGATCCGGCACTCGAGCGGTGCGCGACCTGTCTTTGGGCTGAAGGACTGTTGAAAATAATCATATTCACTAACAACGAATTCGCGCCACGGCACGTCATTCCCTTGCAGTAAAGGCATTAGGGAACGACCATCAAGAATGTGCTTAGGCACAGCTCCACCAGCATACTCGATAAACGTCGGCACAAGATCAATTGCTTCAACAGGTGCGTTCTGCACACTACCGCGCGTATTGTCACATGACGGATCAGGGTCGGCAATGATAAGTGGGACTTTGACGGCAGGATCGTGGAAAAAATCTTTGTCCCCCATCCAGTGATCACCAAAATATTCGCCATGATCTGATGTGAACACAATCATCGTGCTCTTCATAAGATCCTTTTTTTCCATGAACTCGAAAAGTATGCCAAGTTGATCATCTATTTGTTTGATCAGACCCATATACGCAGGTATCACAGTCTCGCGGGCCTCTTCCTTGGAGAAAGTTCGCCCGCAAATCCGTTCTTGGAAGTGCTGTGCAAGTTGGTTGGTATTTTCGCGTTCTGTTTCAGACCTGTGAACATCCTGAACATCCGCCGCTGAGTACATATCGTTGTAGGGCGCAGGTGCAATGTAGGGCCAGTGTGGCTTGATATAACTCAGGTGAAGACACCATGGCTTTTCGCCATCGTCTTCTTCGATAAATTGCATTGCGCGGCGGGTCATATAGGGTGTTTCGGAGTCTTCTTCACTTACCCGCGCTGGCAGTTGCGCGACATCATTGAAGAATCCTGAACGGATTTCGCCCCTGCGCTCAACCGAGTTCGCAGCCCAATGCCAAGGGTTCTCGTGGTCGTCATAGCCGCGTTCTTTGAGGTAATTATTATACGCAACATTTGGCTTCAAAACGAGGTCGGGATGGATACCATCATCGCGCTCATAAGGTTCGAACCCGATTTGTGAATGATGCACACCGATTGGGCTCGCTGGGTCAATGCCGAGACGTTTCATCCCTTCTTGATCAGGGATCATGTGGGTCTTGCCTACTAGAACTGTGCGAATTCCCAAAGGCTTGAGATGGTCGCCAATGTTAAGTTCTCCCACGCGCAAAGGTACGAAATTGGCGGTCGCCCCATGATTAGATGGATAGCGCCCCGTGTATGTACTCATGCGACTTGGGCCGCAAATCGGAGACTGCACGTAAGCATTAGAAAAGCGAACACCGCGCTCTGCGAGAGAGTCGATGTTGGGCGTGTGCAAGGTCTTGTGACCTGCACAGGATAGGTAATCATAGCGCAATTGATCGCACATGATGAAGAGGATGTTCTTGCGCTGGGACATAAGGTTTAAAGGTTCACCTTGCCGCCATCGACGTTGATCGTCTGACCAGTGATAAAATCGCTGTCAGATGTGCACAAAAATATGAGCGTTCCAAGAAGATCTTCGGGCACCATTTCGCGTTTGATCGAACGGGAATCAACGGTGGGAGCGCGTGCGCGATCCCATTTTTTGTTGTCGCGAATAGAGCTGCTTTCGGTTAGGCCAACAGCTATTGCATTGATTTGAATATTCTTTTCACCAAGTTCGCGCGCATGACCACGGGTCAAACCGATAACAGCGGCTTTGGATGCGGTGTAATGTGATAGGCCGGGAGGGCCATAATAGAACGTACCAGAGGCGATGTTGACAATCTTGCCACCACCCGCGCGTACCAGCGCAGGAAGCGCAGCTTTAGTCGATTGGTGAATTGAGCGCGCGTTGATTGTCATAACCTTATCAAATTCGTCATTATCGATCTGGAAAAACGGTTTCAGTTCCAAGTTTGCAAAGAGACCCGCGTTGTTGACAACGATGTTGAGCGCACCAAATTCGTCTTCAGCTTTCGCGACCATCGCATTCAGATCATCATCTGATGTTACATCCACAATCATACCAACGGCACGGCCACCCTCTGCAGCGTTGATCTCGGCCACCACCTCTGCTGGGTCAAGAATGTCAGTCACCATGACGTTGGCCCCCTCATTGGCCAATTTTTTCGCATATTCCGCGCCAATGCCGCGCGCAGCACCAGTGATTGCGGCTGTTTTTCCAATTAGTCGGCCCATGTCAGCCTCCTCTATTTCCTAGATTTCAATTTCAAGAATCTTAGCAACTTCTGGCCAGCTTTTGATCCCGTTCTCACGCAGATCATTCGTGAGATCTTCAGGCACCCAGTCGATAAAGCAAGGTTTGAAATTCTCACGCGCTTCGATGGCCTTGAACCAGCGCTCCACATTGGGCAAACGTCCACCTTCCCACATGCCGCGCATCGACATCATTGCAAGACGATTGATGTAGGGTGTCAGCGCGATGTCAGCGATGGAGAATTTATTGCCAACCAGCCAATCATTACCAGTCAGCGCTTTGTCCATCTTGTGCAGATAGCTGTCGTAAAGTTTAACTTTTCCCAACGCTCCAGGTGCCTCAAAGCCTTGGCGCACGATAGCATCTTTGAAACTCTTCCAATCAGATGTGACAGAAAAATCTGGTGTGGAGGCAAGGAATTTATTTGCTCCTTCTTTACCAAGCTTGCGCAAAACTGTGTGGCGGTGCGAACATAAAAACGTCATCGCGCCACAAGCAGGATGCAGATCCTCATCCACCGCTTTGGTCCAATAGCGCGCCTGCGCGCGCTCCCAAGGATCTTTGGGATGAGTAGAATTTTCTGGTGCAATTTGATCGAGGTATTCGATGATCACAGTACTGTCTGGGATAACCAAGTCATCATGCACAAGTGTTGGCACAACCGACTTCGCATTGATCTTTTGATACTCGGGTGTGAATTGCTCACCTGCAAGAATATCGATGTAAACACCTTCCCATTTCATGCCTTTTTCCGCCATCGCAAAGCGAACCTTAGCAGCGCATACTGATGATCCGTGATGATAAAGTGTAAAAGTCATAATTGCACCGTAACCCATTTGAGTTCTGTCATTGCTTCCATGTCTGCGTCCGTGCCTTCGCGACCTACGCCGCTTTCGCCATTTCCGCCAAAGGGCACATGGGCCTCGTCGTGAATGGTTGGACCATTTATGTGGCACATGCCCGCTTTGGAATTACGCACGAAGTGGAAAGCTTTGTCGATGTCTTTGGTGAATATCGCAGATGATAGCCCATATTCAGTGTCGTTCGCTTTTTCCAATCCTTCCTCGTAGTTCTCAATTGGATAGATCGCAGTGACTGGGCCAAATGTTTCAGTTTGGCAAACAGTCATGTCCTCCGATACCTCTGTGAGCAAAGTCGGCTGGCACCGATTACCTTCCCATTCGCCGCCGATCACATTTGCACCTTTGGCGCGCGCGTCGTCGACATGGCTTTTTATTCGTTCTCGTTGTCGTGGCGAAATTATTGGCGCGATAACAGTATTCGGGTCGCGCAGATCGCCCATACCAAGTTTGCGGATGATCATCGAGAAACGCTTTACGAATTCATCGTATAAAGGTCGTTCCACATAGAAACGGCTCGACGCTATGCAGGCTTGTCCTGCGAACATAAAGACAGAGCGCGCGGCAAGCGGCATCACGTTGTCCAAGTCGGCATCTGCGAGGATTATCGTGGGGCTTTTACCGCCCAATTCCAGCGTGTTCGGCGTTTTATTCTTGGCGCAGATCTCGTTGATATGCTGACCCACCAACGTTGAGCCTGTGAACGTCAAAAAATCGATATCTTTGTGGCCGGTCAGATCATCGCCAATCTCTGCGCCCATGCCTGTTACCACATTATACACACCATCGGGGATACCAGCTTCTTCAACGATCTCCGCGAAGATCAAACTCAGATGAGGGGCCATTTCAGAGGGTAGATGGACAACCGTGTTTCCGACCGCCAAGGCATTGGCCACCAAACGTGTAGTCTTTATCAGTGGCACATTAAACGGTGTGATCACTGCGACAACACCAAGCGGTTCACGGATGGACATCGAGAACGTACCGGGGCGATCAGATGGGATCGTCTCGCCACGCACATTGCGACACAAACCGGCGGCGGCACGGATCATCGTCAAGCCTTTAGTGAATTCAAACATTGCCTTTTGCACGGGTGAGCCGATCTCGTCGATCAAGCAATTTACCAGATCTTTCTGACGCGCTTCCATGATTTCTGCGACCCGCAAGAGCCAGCGCTCGCGCTCGGTTGGCGTTGTTTCTTTGTAAGATGTGAAGGCTGCCTTTGCTGCCGCCACTGCATTGAAGATATCTTCGGTCGTTCCTTTCGCAGCAAAAGCATAATGCGAGTCGTCAAGAGGGTTAAACACTTCGAACATTGCACCAGCCGCTGCATCGACCCATTGCCCTGCAATAAAGTGCTTCAAGGATTTACTGTCTGTCCCACCATCCATGAAAAGGCTCCTTTTGACGCGCGTTACTTGGCATGGGTCTGAACTTTATAACCGGTTTGGGATCCCAAAAAAAGAGCAGGCCACAGCTTCACGCTAGATTCTGTGTATTGAAGCCTATACAATTACCATTATGGATCCCAAATCAAGCACAAAATTTTAAAATCGATAAGTTTTGGTCGCAATGTTGACTTTGGGATCCCAATAGGCTGAATGGGCCTATGGAATCTATTGATACAGAACTTGCAGCGCGAATTCGCAATGACATCGTGCTCGGCAATTATGGTGAAGAAGAACGCATCTCCGAGGCGCGCTTGTGCGATACCCACAAGGTTTCGCGCACGCCGGTGCGCCTTGCTCTTCGTATGTTAGAGCATGAAGGGCTCATTCGACGCAGCGAAGGGCGCGGCTATTTTGTTAACGCACCAAATGTAAATGACGTCTTGCAAGCAGTGCAGGTACGCGGCCACCTCGAAAGCCTCGCCGCGCGGCTCATGGCGCAATCGCCTGATCGACTCAGCACACTTCCTATCTTGGAAGCGGCGATTGAAGAGATCGATAGGCTTATTTTAGTGGGCAAGATGGATCACGCTTCAATTCGCTTAATACAAAAACAGAATGCAGTGTTTCACAAAACGATTTTGGAATGTTGCGGCAATGATTTTATCGGCTTTACGTGTAGTCGTATCAGTCACATGCCGATGCTAGAGGTTGGGGCCATGGTTTTCGATCGGCAAGTTCTGTCCACAAAAGAGGGCAAGGAGAGGAGCAACTTCCGCCTTAAACTTGGAAATTCACAACATAAAGTGATCTTTGAGGCTATTCAAAAGGGCGACGCTGTGCGAGCCGAAGGCGTTATGCGCGAGCATTCGAACACTATGATTGAATACATTCAGGTTTTTGAAAAGCGCACAAAAGAAGAGCTGACAATCAAAGATTTGATCGACTATTCTGGCCTCAGTGTTATGCGCAAAGAGCATGACACGATTGGGAAAGAAAAATCGCTGTAGCTAAGTAAGATATGCTTCCTTTTTGCTGCTTGAGTAACCTGTTCACTTCTTCAGAGTAGTAGCGGCAGTCAGCGAATACTCCCTTTAGAGTTGGCTCATTGCTGTGAGTTGGTGATCGAGCAAACTACTTTAACCCTATTGGTCATCATATGTTTTAAGACATAGGGCGTTTCGACTTTGAATGCTCATCGCTCATCTGTGGTTATGTAAGTAGCGGATTTGGCGTGCTGCAAGCGCCTTAGCCTCATGGCCAAGAGGTATATCGTCTCGGCACATTATTTTTAAGCCTTTTTAAAACACCACAAGAAAAACGTCATCGACGTTGAGGCAATCGTAGAATCTGATCGTAAAGTTGTGCGTGCACCGCAGATGTGAAAGATGAGAATTAGCAAGCTTAGGCAATGATATGCTGAGAAAAAGAGATGTTTTTTGGCAACTTACTCAGCTAATAAACGTGGTCCTGGCGGAACTCACGGAATATGAGATCATTTTGCCGCTGCACACGGCAATGGCCGCTCGTTTGCAAAACACTGCCAATCAGAATTCGGCAATGCTCCAGAAATCGTCACCGCGATGATTAAGAGCTGCCTGAAGCAGATCGAGCCTGTTGATGATGAAATTGCCGAACTTGTTATCGAGATCAAGAAAGGTGTTTTGCAGAACCCTGAGGCTAGCGGATTCTGGGGATGACAGACAAAGAACAAGATTATGAAACTCAAATCGCCGCCCAGCCTGGGGCTAAGATACCAATAGCACTAAAAGGACAAAGTTAAGCAGCCGTAGTCTTGGGCATTTCGTTGCCGGTCTGCACTCATGGGTTACTTCGTCACACGCATCCAAAAGTTACAAGAACCAGGAGGTTTCCACCCATGATCTATTATTAATTTCGCGGATCAACATGTAGCCTGGCTGTACCTTGGGATCTTTGGTTGGCAGCTTTAACCCCAGTTAGGTCGTCCAATACAATCGCATGGGATTTGTAACCAACAACTTGTGTATCTGTTCTTGTGTGCCGGCGATGCGTGGAATGTAGTCCACCAGCGCGCCGTCATCTGGCATATGCGATTTCATATTTGGGTGCGGCCAATCCGTGCCCCAAAGAACGCGGTCTTCAAAGCGATCAACGATGGCTTGGTAATAGGGCACAACTTCGTCATAGGATGCACCGGTCGTCGTCAATCGTTCGGGACAGGTTACTTTGGTCCAAATATTTTCATTTTTGGTCATAAAGTCTATGAACCGCGTAAAATCCGGATGATTGACTCCTTTGGTGACGTCAGGCCGGCCCAGGTGATCAACCACAACGATGCCAGGCAGTTGTTTTAGAAACGGCTCAAGTTCTTCCAGATCGGTGGCCTCGAAGTAGACCACGATCGACCAGCCAAATTCTTGAATTTTATCGGCGATCGCAATAAAGGCTTCCTTGGGCGTAGCATCTACCAGACGCTTGACGAAATTGAACCGTACTCCACGAACGCCAGCATCATGCATTTCAGCCAACTCTTTATGTGTGATATCTGCACCAACGCTTGCGATACCGCGCGCCAAATCACCGCCCGCCCGGCAGGCATCGACCATCGCGCTGTTATCCTTGCCATGGCATGTTGCCTGTACGATGACATTGCGCGAAAATCCAAGGTGGTCGCGCAGGGCAAACAGGTCGTCCTTGCTTGCGTTGCAGGGGGTGTATTTCCGTTCAGGTGCAAAAGGAAATTCTGGTGACGGACCAAATACATGGCAATGGGCATCAACTGCGCCGCCGGGCAGAACAAAGTCGGGTATCTTCGGATTCGGATGAAAGACCAGCCAATCGGTATCCATTTTCTGCTTGGTCATACAAATACCTTTCCATCCATCAACTTGCGCATGGTGCGCAGGATTGCGGTCTCGACAACCGCTCCACTCTCATTCAAAGTCGCAACAACAGTCATTTCACCAGTGGGGTGTTCGACCGAAATTTTGCGTTCATGTCCATGCCCTGTTTGCGCCAAATCGTAAGCCGGCGTGCCCTCAATTAGGCACGCAGTAGCAACGCTGACCGCGCCCAGAACACCAATTGTCTTATGGCATCTGTGAGGAATAAATGTACGCGTTGATATGGCACCGCCATGCTGTGCCGCACTAACCATCGTCATCTTTGGCACTGTTTTTTTGGACACGTCGCCGAGGTTCATCAGCGTGCCGCATGCCAACCGGATTTTTTCTAGCTTTTTGCGCAATATCGTATCAGATTCCAAGTCTTCGGGCGCTTCCTGGCCTGTGATCCCTAAATCAGCGGCACGCATCACGACGCAGGGCATGCCATTGTCGATCATTGTGACCTCGATGCCTTCTATCACATCAACAGCATTGCCTGTGGGCAGCAATGTGCCACAGCTAGATCCAGCCGTGTCCTGAAAGGTGAGCGACACCGGAGCAGCTCTCCCGGGCACCCCGTCGATTTGTGCTTCACCTTCGTAACTGACAACGCCGTCAGGCGTCTGCACTTTTGCGATCGCAATCTGGCCAGTATTCTCCATATAGATGGACACGTGTGTCTCACCATTATCGGCAGCAACAAGCCTGCGTTCGACTGCAAAAGGTCCGACACCGGCCAGAATGTTTCCGCAGTTCTGCGCATCTGTCACGATGGGTTGATCTACAAATACCTGCAAAAACAGGTAATCTACATCGACACCAGAACGCGTCGATTTGCGCACTATCGCCACTTTGGACGTCAGCGGATCTGCCCCGCCCATCCCGTCAATCTGGCGCACATCAGGGGATCCCATCGCCCGCAGCAATGCTGCATCACGTTCCGCCAGGTCGGTGGGTAGATCATCCACTAGAAAGTATCCGCCTTTCGAGGTGCCACCCCGCATCCACATGCATGGTATGCCATCAGACATATTTCAGGCCCTTTTCTGCCAACCTTCCGCGCATGTCATAGATATCCAGGCCCAATTCACCCGCTTCAAATTTGGCGCGCTTCGCCGATTCATTCGTTTCTCGCGCTTGTGCTTTCACCAGAACTTCAGCCGCTTCTTCTCGCCGTACAACACAAACTCCGTCATCATCCGCCACGATGATATCACCAGGATTAACCAACGCATCCGCGCAAACGACTGGTACGTTCACAGAACCCAACGTTTCCTTGATTGTGCCTTGGGCATGCACCGATTTGGACCAGACTGGGAAATTCATTTCTGTCAAATCGCGGATATCGCGAACGCCCGCATCGATAATTAATCCTCTACAGCCCCTTGTGATGGCCGAACTGGCCAATAAATCACCAAAGTAGCCCGAATTGGAAGGCGTGATTGTGCCCAAAACTAACACGTCACCCGCCTCCAACTGTTCAATCGCTACGTGAATCATCCAGTTGTCACAAGTCGGCGCAAGGATTGTCACAGCAGAGCCTGCAATACGTGCACCGGCATAGATTGGGCGTATGTAGTCCGCCAGCAAACCTTTGCGCCCTTGCGCCTCGTGTACGGTCGAAACTCCGCAGGCTGCAAGCCCGTCAATCACTGAAATTTCAGCACGATCAATATTCTGGACGACAATGCCCGTGGTACCTGGCTGGTAGCTCATTACAACTCATCCACAGTACTAGGAAACACGGTCTCGAACCCTTCGGCGTATTTGGCGGCGACACCGCCTGCTTGCCCACCTGAGTTGCGGCGGAAGTGGTTGGCGCGGTTTTCAGCCACGTTCTTGTAGAAGCTCCATAGGTGTTCCTGACCCTGCATGCACTGGATCGCAGCCCACTTTTTGTCCCAGACATCCGTGATGTTGAGAAAGGTTGTTGGTTTCCATTCCATCTGCTCTGATTGATGGGGTTCAAACAGATACAACTGTGGTGCGCCTAAAACTTTTTCGCCAGGGTTATGGCCCCAGGCTTGTGCAATCATCCGGCACTGTAATGCAAACTGCGTCGTGTGCATGTGGTCCGTATTGTAAGGGTCCCACTTGGAATGAGACATCATGAATTTGGGCTGTACTTCGCGGATCACATCGACCATGCGGTCTTGCGTGTTGCGTTCCAGATCAAGGGGATAGTCGCCCACATCAAAAAAACGGATGTCGTTAATACCCAACGCAACAGCTGCATTTTCGGCCTCTTTGCGCCGCTCGGTTTTCACCTTCTCCAGTGTCATACCTTTTTGTTTCCAGAGCTTAGCGCTTTCTCCACGCTCTCCATAAGACAGACAAACAACGGTGACGTCATAACCTTTAGCTTGGTGCAGCGCGATGGCACCACCAGCACGCCAGACGAAATCTGCGGAATGCGCGCTGATGACCAGTGCAGTTTTTTTGTCGGACATGGTGTGAAGCCTCTCTGCTTGTCTTCCAATCGGTCATGCAGACCTGTCGCGATCGTACTTACCTTGTATGTTCTTGAATTGCCTATTTCGAATTCAGTCTTTAAAATAGGAAAAAGCTATAGGGATGATATGCAAAGCAGTTTTCCAAACATCCGGCACATGCGTGTTTTTGTTGAAACGGCCCGTACAGGATCAGTTTCTACGGCTGCAGAGCTGTGTCATTTGTCGCAACCCGCGGCAACTCAGGCCGTTGCCAGTATTGAGGCTAATTTCGGCACGGCGCTGTTGATACGCAACCGTCAGAGATCAACCCTGACATCGTGCGGGATACATGTAGAATACCGAACAAAAGCCGCACTGAAACATTTACGGGACGGGGCAAGAAATGCTCTGCGTGAAGCGGATCACAAGGCTGTGCGCCGTCAAACTTTTGAGCTAGCAGTAACCGCTTCTCAATTGCGTAATTTAATCGCGATTGCGAATACTGGAAGCTTTACAATGGCAGCCCGCTCGCTGGGGTTATCCCAACCAACCGTTCATCGTACGGCACGCAACTTGGAGGCTGTAGCAGGCTTGCCATTTTTTATCGCTCGCCCCTCTGGTGTCCATTTAACGGCCGCAGCAGATGCTTTCATGCGGGGGGCCAAATTGGCACAAAGTGAGCTGAGGCAAGCCGTGGAGGACATCAGCCGAGAAACTGGCAAGGAACGCGGTACATTTGTTCTGGGTAGCCTACCATTGGCCCGAACGGCCATTGTTCCTAAGGCTCTTCATGCGATGGTTAGCACAGTCGAAGGGTTCCAAGTGCGTGTTGTCGAGGGACGGTATGCAGAGCTCCTGCGGTCTTTGCGTGAAGGCGATATTGATTGCTTGATCGGTGCGCTCAGACACCCAATCCCTGCAGACGATATTGAACAAGAATTACTGTTTCAAGATGCTTTAGCCATCGTTGCACATCCCCGCCATCCTTTGGTGGACCAGCGCATGGTCACGCTTGGCGACACGGTTAAATTCCCTTGGATCGCTCCTCCCAAAGAAACGCCAGCCGGCCAGTATTTGTTCGATACGCTACAAATTGATAAGCGCGCGCAATCTCCTGTACGTGTGGTTTCTTCGTCTATGGCTGTGTTGCGGGGTGTCCTTGCAGAGGGGCCTTACGTTTCAATAGTTTCGCGGCACCAAATCAACCTGGACGAGGCGTTGGGCACCATAGCGGTTCTGGATGTGCCACTTTCAGGCCAAGTCCGTGATATTGGACTGACCTACCGCCGCGGCTGGGCGCCAACCAAAACTCAGTCGCTTTTTATTGAGCATCTGCGAAATTTCAGTACATTGGTGCACTAAATTTGAGCTAGGATTTGAGTGCAATATAGCTTTTTCCAATATTGGTTCGATCAAATGAATTGGCCACAAAGCGTGACGCACTGCTATGCTTAATGGTGAAGCAGATGCTGAAAAGATCTATGAACACTGAGACATCAAAACCACCGCAATCGGAAGAGTAAGAACCGCATAGGATTTTACAACAGGGCTCAAAAAGAAGACGTCCCACAATACATAGGAACAGCACATGGGTTTGAATAAGGACTACGAAGACATCCCCGGCACCTTTGTTTTTGATGCCGACAGAGGGCGCGAGGGATATTACCTCAATCAATTCTGCATCTCGCTGCGTAAGGCTCCCAACCGTGAAGCCTTTGGTGCGGATGAGGGTGCATATCTGGATAAATACAAGATGACTGCTGAACAACGCCAAGCGGTAATTGATCGTGACTGGAATCAGCTACTCGAACTGGGTGGCAATATCTACTACACAAGTAAGCTTGCGGCAAATGACGGAATAAATTTTCAAGAGTTGGCTGGCCTGATGACGGGCATGGGCATCGAGGCATATCGTGCGATGATGCTCGCCGGTGGGCGCTCGCCAGAAGGCAACCGTTATCAGCACGAATGGGACGAAAAAGGAGAAAAGTAATGGCGCGAATTACCGCAGGCGTTGGGTGTTCCCACGTGCCCGCAATTGGCGTGGCGATGGATAGTGGTATCACCGAACAGCCTTATTGGGAGCCAGTGTTTGAAGGTTTCGAGAAATCTCGTGAATGGATGAAAGCACAAAAAGCTGACGTGGTATTCCTGGTCTACAACGACCATTGTACTGTCTTTGATGCAACCTGCATCCCTACCTTTGCACTTGGATGCGCACCAGAATTTGCACCTGCGGATGAAGGGTGGGGCCCCCGCCCCGTACCTGTTGTCAAGAACCACCAAAGGCTCGCAAGCCACATTGCGCACTCGTTGATTTTGGATGAATTTGATATCACCATCATGAATGAGATGGAGGTCGACCATGGTTTGACCGTTCCGATGTCTGTGATGTTTGGGGACAAGGGTATCGACGATGAATGGCCTTGTTTGGTCATCCCCTTGTGCGTCAACGTTGTGCAATACCCCGCACCCACAGGGAATCGGTGTTACAATCTGGGCAAAGCGATCCGCCGCGCAGTCGACAGTTTCGATGAAGACCTTAATGTGGTGGTCTTTGGCACTGGTGGAATGAGCCATCAGCTTCAGTATAAACGTGCAGGATTGATCAACAAGGAATGGGACACTCAATTTTTAAACCGCCTGACGTCAGACCCCGTCTCACTATCTCAGACGCCGCACATCGATTATTTGCGTGAGGCAGGATCGGAAGGCGTGGAAATGGTGATGTGGCACGTCATGCGCGGCGCGCTCGACGATGACGTCGAGGAAATACACCGCCACTATCATGTACCCGCATCAAATACGGCGGTCGGGCACATTATTCTAGAGAACAAAAAAGATCAGAAGGCAAAAATATGAGAATTTGTGTAGCGGGGGCTTATGGTGCCTTTGGAACAAAACACTTGGACGCGCTGAGTGCTATTGAAGGGGTCACTGTCTCGGCCGTGATGGGGCCAACGCAATCCAAGATTTATGCGCTCGCAGCCGAGCGTGGGATCGGTTTTGCATCTACTTCACTTGAAGCCTGTATCGCGCGTGAAGATGTGGATGCTGTAGTTTTGGCTACCCCCACACAGATGCACGCAGACCAATCTATAGCTTGCATGAAGGCGGGAAAACCCGTTTTGATCGAAATCCCGATGGCCGATTCTTTGCAAGACAGTCAGAGGATTTGTGATGTCCAGAAGGAAACAGGGACGTTGGCGATGGCAGGTCAAGTACGCCGTTTCAACCCGTCACACCAGTGGATCCGCAACAAGATTGACGCGGGCGAATTGAAGATCCAACAGATGGACGTGCAGACATTTTTTTTTCGCCGATCGAATATGAATGCCAAAGGTGAGCCGCGCAGCTGGACGGACCACTTGCTGTGGCACCACGCCTGTCACACGGTTGATTTGTTTCAATACCAAACAGGCGAAGTCGCGTCAGAATGTTATGGCCTGCAAGGGCCGAAACATCCCGTTTTGGGCATTGCAATGGACATGTCTATCGGAATGAAAACGCCTTCTGGTGCAATTTGCACCCTGTCTTTGTCGTTCAATAACGACGGACCTTTGGGAACATTCTTCCGCTATATTTGCGACAACGGGACCTACATCGCGCGATATGACGATTTGTTTGACGGACGTGAAAACCAAATCGACCTCAGCAATGTGGCAGTATCAGACAATGGTATCGAGTTGATCGACCGGGAGTTCCTCGCAGCTATCCAAGAGGGCCGTGAACCAAACGGGTCAGTGCACGATACGCTAAATGCGATGCGCACTTTGGATCGCATTGAAAAGTCTTTCGATTTTTAGGGATATTACCAGACAGGGAATTTTACATGTCTGAGAGGTACTGTCAGATTAAACTTAGCCGAAGCGGGCAGGCGGATTTATGGCGTGCCTAAATGACAAAACACTCCCCATTTAGGTACTTTAAAACGAGCCCTGAGATCATCCGCTTGGCTGTGATGCTATATGTGTGGTTTCCGCTCTCATTCCGTAATGTGGAAGATCTTTTGCACGAACGAGGCATTGAGATCAGGCATGAAACAGTTCGGTTTTGGTGGAATAGATTTGGTCCGATGATAGCAGAAGTTCGTTACCGTCCACTCTTCAGTCCGCAACCATTTCAATCAGAAGCGCCATTTCTATTCACGAGACAATTTCAAGCTCAATCGAACCGCCGCTCTTACTGAGTGGCGCCAACTATTGAGCGCATAGATTCCGGCTGCGCCAGCAAACTGATGGGTTTTCTTAATAGTTTGACAAAATTAATCTAAAAAATGTTCCAAGTATGTCCTGGGCGCTCTTAAGATAAAAATTGATCTATTTCTCTGGAATGCCGCACAAAAACTTCCATTGCATCATTTTTTGATAAACGGTCCAAAATTCCATCTATCACTTCGCTTTCCGTCCACATCCAGTCCTTGGCCGGATCACCTTTCATGGCCCAATTGGAAAACAACCGTCTTTTGGATCTTGTATCCTCTAAAAGTTTGATTTCCCTATGGCGGGCATCAACTTTAATCCTAGAATACAGGTCATCTATTTTATGAGCGGGTCCTTCTAAAAACTGCAAATACAAGTCTGACCGACAAATTAAAGCCCCAGTTATGTTGTTTTTTTTGTTGTTGACAGCAGATTGAGCAAGAATTCGATCGAGAATTTTCTCATCAAAACCTATGGGTTTGGATACATAGATAACCTGCTTGATTAATGAGTGATTTCGCTTCTCCATTCTGCGAATGTTGCAATAAAATTTGTTAAAGTCAAATTCCGACTCACATTCGGCAATTGATCCAAAACTAAATTATGCTGCGGTCCAAATAACTCATGGCTAAATATTTTGTACGGACAACTGACCTCGGATCACCGACTGTGGGCCTTCGACCTTGGGCCGTTAGTATTGGGGGCGTGGGTTCATTGGGGAGTAATTTTGTTGGGCTTTACATCTCTACCCACGCACTAATTTCAAGCTGAACCGCGCCGCCGCTCTTACTGAGTGGCGCCAACTATTGAGCGCATAGATTTAGGCTGTGGCAGCAATCTGATGCGTATTTTCATTATTTTGTGTGGGCAAACGCTGGTTCGAGTTTAAATATACGCAGGCGCTGTCCATGAATGCCTCGACGGCAATGGCCAATCGTGCCAGGCTTGTTTGAGAAAAGAACCGTATAATATCGACTCAATGGCTTAGTCGGCTCGATGGAAAATGAGGGATCGTGGCAAAACAGTTGTACGGCATTCAAGGGGCAAGCGCATTTTGGAAACGTCAAACACCTGTCATGCGCGGGATAGTGTTGATGTGCTTGTCCACGGTCGCATTTTCAATCATGCACGGACTGGTTCGCTTCGTCGCGGAGGTCCTGCCGCCATTTCAGATCGCCTTTTTCCGTAACATCTTTGGCTTGGCTTTTCTTTTTCCACTTTTGATGCAGTCTCGATTTGCTATTCTACGCACAAAGCGGCTTGGGTTGCACGCGCTGAGAGGCGTAATCAATATGGCGGCGATGTTAATGTTTTTCACGGCGCTCTCGATTTCACCGATTGCGAAGGTTACGGCTCTTAGCTTCACCGCGCCTATCTTTATGGCCATTCTTGCCGTTCTAATGCTGGGTGAGCGCTTTCGCATCTATCGCTGGGTGGCTATCTTATCGGGTTTCGTGGGCATGCTGATCATCCTGCGGCCGGGCCTAGCGGTTATAGACACGGGTGCGCTATTGGTCACCATGTCGGCAGCGCTTTGGGCTGTGGCGATGATCATTATCAAGATTCTATCACGTACAGAGTCGAGCCTAACTATTGTCGCTTATATGGGCATTTTCCTTGGGGGTTTCTCGATCGCTCCGGCGCTATGGGTTTGGCAGCCATTCGGGCTTGAGACACTGGGCTGGATGGTGTTGATTGGTCTGTTCGGCTCAATTGCGCAAATGGCAATTAGCCAGTCTCTCAAGGAAACCGATCCAACAGCAGTTATGCCGTTCGACTTTCTCAAGCTGATCTGGACCGCAATGATCGGTGCCTGGTTCTTCGCAGAGATCCCGGATATTTACACTTGGATTGGTGCAACCGTGATTTTCTTGTCTGGTTTCTTCATTGCGCTTCGTGAGCGTAGCGCGAAAGGCTGGCGTATTTCGGGTCCTTCCTAGCCATTAAATGGTCTTGCCAAACAAAACCATTTGAGACGGGCAGGGCCATTTTGTAACCCCATCTAATGACAAAAAACCCAGCATTTCGCTATATGAAACCTGGCCCGGGGTTCTTCGACCATCCCGCCTAGGCCCGAGGACTGGGAACCAATAGCCAGTCCACTATCGGATCATATATCACGCACCCACGTCTTGCTTATAGCGTTGCTGCAACACAGTTGGGCTTGGTTAGTTTTGCTCGGGCCGCGGTCGGAGGACCAAGCCACGCATGCCTAGCAAAGCCATCCAAGATGGGGTATAATAAAACCCCATAAACCAATGATATGTGTGTGGTTATCAGCTATATGAATCATTGGGTATCGCGCGAGATGATCGGGAAAGGCGCGCAGAACAAATGATGCAAAATTTCAAATTTTTTTTGGCGCTCCCCATGTCGCAATCATAACAACCGAAGCTGATCTGGGTTCCTATGGCGCAATGGATTGTGGTGGGTTTATAGCATTGTTCACATTGGCAGCACGCGCAATGGGTGTTACATCCGTTGTCCAAGCCTCAGTTACAGGGTATGCTCCATCAATTCGTCGCCACTTTGGAATTCCTGAAAATAGGCTGATACAAACATCCATTACGTTTGGGTACGAAGACAAAACACATCCGTCAAATGGGTTTCGCACGGAACGTGCAGAAATTGAGGATGTTGTGAACATTGTGAAGTGATGAAATCAGCCAAAGGCATAAAGACTTCCATAGAATAATTTTTAATTCTTGAAATCAATTGTTAATGCAAAAAAGGACCCGATAACTCTAAGTAGGTGGCTAACGGGTACTGTCAGAAGAAAATTGGTTGATGTGGGCAGGACAGGCACCTATCGTCATCGGATGACAAAACAGTCCCTGAGATCATTCGGATTTTTGTAGTGCTGTATGTTTGGTTTCCAATTTCGCTTCGTAATGTAGAACAACTTCTTAGCCGCATTGAAATTCATCTAAAAATCTATGAAGCAGCACGGAAATCCAAACTTTATCGTAACTGATAAGCCGTGATCTTACCGCGCAGCGATGACGATAATAGGAAATGCTGACCGCCAAGAAACAGGCCGCTGCGTCAACAACAGAGCTGAAAACTCTCATCTGCCGTTCCGACAACGAGAAAGGGCGATGCTTAAGTTTAGGCTTGGGCCGACCTTACAGAAATTCGTTTACGTCCAAGCGGCACTCCAGAACCACTTCAACCTGGAACGCCACCTTTACTCACGCCTCAATTTCAAGCTGAACCGCGCCGCTGCTCTTGCTGAGTGGATTCAATTATTGAGCGCATAGATTTAGGCTGCACCAGCAATTCGATGCGGGTTCTCATTCGTCTGACAGCACCGCCATATATTTAATATTTAATTTCAATACACTAATAAATTTATGAGAAATCAACCCCCACACCAGCCCCCACAATGTTGACCATACCCGCTATTTCCGCCATGCGCCCGCCCGCCTGCGCATCGTTGCAAACATGAGCGGTTTTGCATGCGGTTACGTGGCTGTTTGCGTGTTGAGGCGGCCCATGGTCCGCTCAAGCTGCAACATGGGCAGGGCGTTGGGTCAGGTTGACTGTGAGGGGTACAGGAGCGCCACTTCAACCTACGAGACAATTTCAAGCTCAATCGAACCGCCGCTCTTACTGAGTGGCGCCAACTATTGAGCGCATAGATCAGGCTGCGCCAGTAATTCGATGCGAGTTATCATTCGTTTGACAGCACCTACTGGAGCGATGACGTATGGGTTAGTTCTTGCTGCATGGAGCAAGGGCCTTGGAACCGTTATTAACGGCCAGGGGATCATGCAAAGCCCGGTGGTGCGCGAAGCAGCTAATATTCCTGAAGATCAAGTTATACTAACTTGTGTAGCCCTTGGTTGGTCTGATAAGGAGTTTGTTGCTAATTCAGTTGTGTCGCGCCGACGGCCTATCGAAAATGTCACAAGATACCTCGGGTTTGAGGAATGAATTGGACCGTGAAGCTCTGACCTCAGTACTTAAAGCTCCTGTTCTTGGGACGATGGCACAGTAGTTCGCAGGGTTAATAAAGTTTTGATAAGCCACAATAGGTGAGAGGGGGGGAGAAAAACAGCCGCCTTTTTGTAGTGATATGTCCTGCTCTCGCATTTTTTCTGGAAGTTTTCTTCGTAATTTTAATTATTTGGAATCAGCTTCCGAGGCGTTGCTGTGTGTTGTCTAAATCTTGGAGCACAATATTAACAAATATCCACTTGTGGCCAATGGCCCTAAATTGACCTTGGAAGTCGGTACAGCGAATAGCAGAACAGGGCCTATGGTTGACGCTAACATTTACGGCATGCATTGAGACAAAATTGGATGTCCAATTAGTTTCTTTTTACGTCGTCAAACATTAGTTTAAACACTTTCTCGAGGCGTAATAGGCAGCTGTGTCGATATGCCAACAGCCTGTTCAAAGCGCTTTGCTGAGCGCAATAGGGCGGCTTCTCCCCTCGGTTTACCCATGATTTGAATGCCAACTGGCAAGCCTTCAGATGTAAATCCGCAGGGCACGCTGATTGTTGGGCAGGCTGTCATTGTCAGCGCAAAGGTGATCGAGAACCAGTCGATATAGGTCTCGCAGGGCTTGCCATCGATTTCTGTTACGTAGCGCTGATCGACTGGAAATGGGGCGATGGATGCAGCGGGGCAAATCAGCAAATCATGTGTCTCAAAGAAAGCTATGACCCTCTTGTACAGCTCTATCCTAGCCCGCTCTGCGTCAAATATTTGGGATGGGGTAATATTCAAGCCGCGTTCGATATTACCAATGATTTCTGGTGCAATCTGTTCGCGATGCTTCGTTAAAATCGGCTCCATCATGGTTGCAAATAAAACGGCTCGTAGGGTTTGGAATGCCTCAAGCACACCAGTGAAATCGGGAATGTCGTCTGTTACGTCTGCCCCGAGATCGGCAAAAATCGTAGCTGCACCACAGCAGACTTTTGCGATTTCCCTCTCCATCGAAACAATGGAGAGATCAGGGCTGAACGCGACCCGCTTTGGCATGCCCGTTCCCTGTAACGCTTCCACGAAGGATGGCCCGGCATGATCAAAAGACAAAGGGTCATCAATCTGCTGGCCCACGCCCGCATCCAGCATAAGCGCTAGGTCGTCAACATTGCGCGCCATTGGCCCTTCTACCCAAAGGGTATCCATAGCCGGCAAGCGCGTGCCGCGTGGCACACGGCCCGGACCGGGACGCAAGCCGACAATTCCATTAAATGCAGCCGGTGTACGCAAACTGCCGCCCAAGTCATTACCTGTGGCGAGCCATACCGATCCACTGGCTAGCGCTGCGCTCGATCCGCCAGAGGAGCCCCCCGCGCTTTTGCGCATATCCCAAGGATTGCGGGTTAGGCCGTTAAGGGGATTAAAAGTGTGACCGCCCGCCCACTCTGGAACATTGGATTTGGCCACGGCAATTGCCCCGTTGCGTTCCAACTGTCGGACTGTGGCGTCAGACTGTTGAGCGACATTTTCAGCAAATATGGGGGAGCCATACGTTGTTACAGCACCGCAGAGATCGTTATAGTCTTTTACAGCGATAGGTAAGCCACAGAGTGACTTAGGGTTCGCCGAATGCGCTTCTAAGTCTAGGGATTTTGCTTGATCGCGGGCTTGCTCAAAACAATGAATGGGCAAAGCGTTAACCTTAGTATCAACAGCCTCAATGCGCTGGATGGATGCCTCAACCAAATCCAGGGGCGACACCGCTTTTGAACGAAGACGAGCAACAGCTTCGGTTGCTGTTAGTCTGAAAAGTTCATTGCTTGCATCGCTCATCATTAAGTCCTGACTACGTTTTATTTCAATTTATAAATTGTGCGCTCTGAAACAGTTTACTGATAGATATCGTGGCTGACTACTGCATTATTATTGATCGACTTTGAATGGAACGGCAGAGAAAACTAACTTGAGCCGTGCAGGGCGGTTTCGTAGGCTTGCCGTATGACAAAACACTCCCGATTCAGGTACTTTAAAACGAGCCCTGAGATCATCCGTCTGGCTGTGATGCGTTACGTTCGGTTTCCGCTTTCATTCCGTAATGTGGAAGATCTTTTGTACGAACGAGGTATTGGCTGGATGCCAAAGTAGAGCGGTGGAGCGAGTGGAGCAAATTCCATGTAACTTACGCAACGCCACCGCGGTGTTAAACGCCGTTTCCCAATTACACCATAATATACGTTGTAAAACATAATGTTATATGTGCTGTTATTGTTTCGGTATAATCGCTCCAATCGCTCCCCTAGCTCCACCGCTCCCCCCTAATTGGGACGGAAAGCGCGTAACGGAGGCTTGCTCCACCGCTACGCTACCCTCTTTTTGCACCGTGGGGGCTATCGCGCCTCGCGCTGGACAAGCGCGAACTTCGTCATGCCCTTGTAGTCGCCGGCAAAGGGGGCATCTGCCTCAATTTATTCATTTGGCTTGGTGAATTTTATCAACCTGCCAGATGAGCCATCCTCCAACACCCAAATAGCACCATCATGGCCCATTTCGACCTCTCTCACTCTTTTAGACCAACTGAAGCGTTCAGCTTCAAAAGGCTCTCCATTATTAAAGCCTATTCGGACTAGTGCCTTGCTTTTTAATCCACCAATAAATGCATTTCCATTCCATTCAGAAAATTCATCGCCTTCATAAAAAATTAGCCCTGATGGAGCCACCGTAGGCACCCAATAAAGTTTTGGGTCCATGAATTCTGGCCTTGTTTCATGCGCTGGAATTCTTGTTCCACCGTAATGATTGCCTTCGGATACTATTGGCCATCCATAATTTTCACCGGCTAATATTAAATTAAGCTCATCTCCATGCCTTGGTCCCATTTCGTGCGCCCACAGTTGACCATCTTTGGCAAAAGCAATTCCAAGGGCATTTCTGTGACCGACTGTCCAAAAGGTTTTTGCGAGGTCACCTTTGTCCTGAAATGGGTTGTCCGTAGGTATGGTACCATCCTCGTTAAGACGGATAATTTTTCCTAGCGCCATGTCCCACTTTTGTGCGGGTGTTTGCTCTTGCCTGTCGCCAGATGTAATGAACATCTTTCCTGCGTGTTGTGTGCCATCGAGGCCAAATGCAATTCTTTGGGAAAAATGCCCTTTCCCTGATTGAGCGGGTGTTTGCGTCCAAATGGTTTCAATATTTTTCAGCTGTGGTTTATCTAAGTTTTCTAATGTGCCTCGTATTACGGACGCATATCGTGTCCTCCCTGCATCGTCTGAATTGATGTAAGAAACATAAACTAGTTTATTTTTTTTATAATTTGGATGAAGAACGACATCACCTAATCCTCCTTGACCACCTGCAAAAACGTTTGGAACACCAGACACCAAAGACTGTGCACCACTAGTGTTTATGAGCCAAAGTTTTCCAGATTTTGTAGTTACCAGTAGGTTGTCGCTGTTTATGAAAGACATTGCCCAAGGACTGTTGAATTGAGAAACAACTTTCCCTTCCAATCTGCCACCTGCGCTTCCAGTAACAACACTATTGGCCCAAGTATTTGAAGCAAAATTTATTAATAATATTAGTATAACTGTACGCATCTAATACCTATCCCACACATTGTACTTCTTCCAAACCTTACAGGAAGAGTTGTTTATCATGTATCGCCCAAAGTCTGCACCGTTGATTTCACAGTATCCGACTAGTCGGCTATAGGTTTTAGCCCCTTTAAGCTCACAGGTCGCTCATAAGCCCTGACACGGCTTTGTCAAAGTAAAGTCACTTATTTTTGAAGCGAGGAAAGAAGTCAGTGTTGATTTTTCTTACTCCATTCCCGCAAAACCACATAAACTCCAGTTGCAAAAATTATTGCTGAACCAAACCAAGTCCATTGATCAGGAAACTGACCAAAGACTATCCAGCCGTAGGTGGTACCCCAAATTAATAATGTATAATGGATCGGTGCTAGAACTACAGTTTGCGTTAATTCGAGGGCTTTAATAACCAATATTTCAGCTGAGGCTGCTAGTATAGCCAAAGCTGCAATCAATAAAAATTCTTTGTTTCCAACTGGTGTGCGCCACACAAGCGGAAGTGGAGTAGATAGTAGAAAGCTCGCTGTCAGCCCTGTATACGCAACTGTTGTCATTGTGAGATCGGAACTGCTCAAAATTCGCGATACTATTTGGCGAAATGCATAAGCAAGCGCTGCGATCACAACCAAAAGTACTGCTGGTTGAAATGAACTAAAACCAGGTCGGATAATTATCAAACACGCAATAAAGCCGATGGCGATTGCTGTCCATCTTCGAACACCTACGCTTTCTTTCAGAACTAGTGCACCCAAAATTGTAACAAAAAAGGGTGCTACAAAGCTTACTGCCACTGCATCAGCAATAGGCACCACTGATATTGCAAATATAAACATTAGGGCAGAAGCTGCTGCTAAACAGCCTCGCAAAACCTGTAGATAAAAGTGATCGGTCTTTAGTATGACTGTGCCTTTAATTACTAACAAAATTACAATTCCCATAAACAAGCCTAATTGCCTTGACCATGCTACTTGGAGAGGATGAAAACTTTCAGTAAGAACTTTTGCCATGGTATCCACAGCAGCAAACAAGAACATGCCTGCGGCAAAATACAAAATCCCGATAAAGCTTTTTTGGGGGAATTTTCTAATTTTTGGAGTGAATGTTGGCATTATCTACTGTCCTGTCATGCAGTGTAAGCTGATTAACTTGCTACGACTATGGAAACCTTTTCCGGGTTTGATTTGCGTTCGGTGAATTCTAAATTGCAACCATCGATGCCAATATCATTGGCACAAGCAAGGTGGCAAAAAAGAAAACTATGTTTAGATGGAATTAGGCAAGTTCCAAGCTGCGAGTCCACGTATGTCCTCTAATATTTATTTAAGTCAATAAATTAATGGTAATATTTCCTTATACCCATCTACCTATCCATCAAAGGTAAATGTGATTACTGAGATTTAGTCTCAAGGTAGTTTCTAGCCCATAGGGGTAGGTACCGAGGGGGGTGGCGACCCACCCGCAGCCTATAGGGGTTCCGTTCATAGTGATCCCAAAAATTATAAAATTGTAAAAATTTGCCGTATCAAGCTAAACTGTGCCGCTGCTCTCGCCGAGTGGCGTCAATTATTGAGCGCATGGATTTGGGTTATGCCAGTAATCTGATGCGAGTTCGTGTTGGTTTGACAGCACCGGCTAAACAGAACTTCCAGTTTCCAGGGCTCAGTTAAAGTCTCTTTTTATGTTTGGATCGACTTGTTTCCCTATTGAAAAATGACACATGCTATGGGGCTGGATAAAGTGACAAAAGAATTTAACCAGCCTTTTTCGAATTTTCTCAATGAGATATGTCTGAATCGCTGCCTATACGTTCTGGAAGCTTTGGTCGTGTCGAACTACTTGACATGGACAAAATTTTGTCCGTCATGCGCACCTAAAAAAGATTACACAGCGCAGAATGACTTTGCTATATTAATCTAATGAGATACTTGAGCTCAAAATTGATGTTAGTGTTTGCGGCGCTGATATTAGGTGTGAATGTGGGTTTTGCTCAATCAGCATGCCCATCGAACGGTAATTTTCATAATTGTTTTGGTACATTCATCTGGCATTATGGTGATAAATACGTTGGTGATTGGAAAGATGGCAAAAGAGCCGGACAAGGCACCTATACTTATGCAAACGGTGACGAATATGTAGGAAAATGGGAAGATGGTAAAAAGAACGGATACGGCAGTTACACGTTTGTTGATGGTAGCAAATATTCCGGTGAGTGGGCTGACGGCGAAAAGAGCGGCAGGGGCGCTTTTACGTCCGCCATGGGTAACAAATATGTAGGCTATTGGAAAGGCGGTAAGAAAAATGGACACGGCAAACTAACTTTAGCCAACGGTGACACATACGTCGGTAATTGGAAAAACGGCAAAATGAATGGTCAAGGCACTTTCATCTGGCATAATGGCGACGGATACATTGGTGATTGGAAAGACAGTAAAAAGAATGGGCATGGCACATTAACTTTAGCCAATAGCGACAAATACGTCGGCGATTGGAAGAGTGGCATGAGGAACGGACAAGGCACATATACTTTTGCTGATGGGGATAAATACGTCGGCCAATGGAAAGACAACAAAAGGAACGGTCAAGGCACTTTCACTGGGTATGATGGCTCAAAAATTGTTGGCGAGTGGAAGAATGACAAATTCCTTTATGGTGATAAAATCGCCCCACCGCTCTTGATAGCTTTCATTAACCTATCTGAAAAGGATCGCAAAAAAGTCCAGTCAGTCTTATTGGACTTGGGCTTTTATAATTCATTAATCGATGGAATGTATGGCAAATGGACGTCCGACGCTCTGACTGCTTACTACGAAAAAAATTCAGGCATTGATGATGTTAAAAATACTGAAAACGCAATAAGGCTTCTTTCAGATTTATTGAAAATTTAATTAATATGTATAACGTTTGATCAGGGAGATACACATTGCTTGCAGGCGTTGTTGGAGTGTATTGGCAATGGTTATAATTGTAGTAACGGCGACTGGCGCGATTTTTTTCATCAAAGGAACAACAACCGCCAGCAGTGATGAAAGAACTGCTATTGTTTTGAATGCAGCAGAACGGGCTTACGTCCTCAAAGAGATGCGGGGGTTGTTAGAGGCGATTGAGGCGATCACTCTGGGAATTTCACAGGATGATATGAAAGCAGTGTCGCTGGCTTCTCGAGAGGTTGGAATGGGCGCTACCCGCAGTGGCAATGAACCAATGACGTTGATTGTTAAGCTGCCACTAGAATTTAAGACCCTAGGTATGTCTGTCCACAGAAGTTTTGACGAGTTAGCACTGGAGGCGGATACTATGAGAGATGGGAGTATTATTTTAGGCAAGCTTGGCGCAATTTTGAACACATGCATCACTTGTCACGCAAGTTACAAATTCGTTGATTAACCCGCAACACAGTTCACCATTCTTGGCCGTTATGGTGCGCTCAAGGCGCTACACAAGCTGGGTGTGGGTGGAGGTACGCAACCGTTACTCCCGCACTCAATTTTAAGCTGAACCGCGCCGCTGCTTTCGCTGAGTGGCGTTAATTATTGAGAGTGTAGACTTGGGTTGTGCTAGAGGTGTATTGCATGCGCTGATTGGTTTGAAAGCACCTTTTGACAATTCTAGGCGTAATGTTCATGCTGCCCTGTACGTCGCTCTTCGGACTTGCGAAGTTAATTGAGGCGTTTGTAAACTTTCCTGCAAGAGGTCGTTTTCTTGCCTGCATGCCTGATTATTCAAGCTAACCTCTTGGGGAACCATTTTGTGAGACAAACTTATGCCGCCAATTGATTTGACTGTCCTACGCCATGAATTTCATAGAATGCCAGAACTTGGGTTTGCTGAGGAAAGCACGAAAGCACGGGTCGCGGGTATCCTCGAAGATCTGGGAATTGAGACGCATATCGGCGCGGGCGTTGTTGGCGTCCACAAACGCGGAACAGGTAATCGTGTCATTGCTCTGCGGGCTGACATGGACGCGCTGCCGATCCATGAGACAAGCAGCCATGACTATGCGTCACAGACAGCTGGCGTGATGCACGCCTGTGGCCATGACGGCCATATGACAATGCTTTTGGGCGCGGCGGCAGCGCTTGCAGAAGAGGCCGAATTCGACGGTACGGTGCTGTTCATATTCCAGCCTAACGAAGAACACGGATTGGGTGCGCGGGCCATGATCGCTGAGGGCCTACTGGAGCGTTTTCCCGTTGAAGAAATCTATGCCATTCACAATCTTCCGGGTGCGCCTTTGGGGCAGGTTTCCACGCGGACCGGTCAAATTTGTTCAAGCGAAAGCCTATTTGAAATATTGATCGAAGGACAAGGTGGTCACGCGTCAATGCCGCAGGTGGGGCGAGATGCTATCACTATAGGGGCAGAGATCGTGCAGGCTTTACAAACCATCGTCTCGCGAAAGCTTGCACCGGGTGCGGGTGTTGTCGTTTCAGTAACGGAATTCCTGACCGATGGGCAACGCAATGTCCTACCAGGTACCGCAACCCTCAAAGGTGATGTGCGCGCACGGTTGCCAGCAGATCGCGAAGAAGTCGCGCGTCTGATGCGCCAGCTTGCGGAAGGTATCGGAGCCGCTCACGGTGTGACTGTGTCCGTAAAGTTCAACACAGAGTTTATTGAGACGATCAATGCCCCCGAGCCAACTCACGCTGCTGTAAGCACAGCTCGCTCCTTAGGACTTGAGGCAAACGGTAATCGCGAACCCATGAGTTTTTCAGAGGACTTTGCTCATTTCTCGACCGCTGTGCCGGGGTGTTTCTTGCTACTGGGCAACGGGCAAGAGGGGCCTTGTGGCCAGCCGCTGCATTCGGACGATTATGATTTCAATGATGATCTATTGCCAATTGGTGCCGCCTTTTGGGCGCAACTGGTGCGTGACCGTCTACCGGTGACCAAAAGTAAGGGTGAGTAGTTATGTTTGAAACCCGTATGAACATTTTTCGCGCCGAAATGGGCGAAAAAGGCCTCGACGTCGCTCTTATTACCGATGATGACAATGTATATTACCTCACAGGCTACTACGACTACTTGCACATGGAATTTGGCCGTCCGACCATACTTATAGTGTTACGCGACGGTCCTAGCCTATTGATCACGCCTACAATTGACCTCAACACGGCTCAATCTGCGGCGCGCGTGGACAAGATTGCGGCGTGGAACGATGGTATGGGGGCGGAATGGCGCGCTGAAATACCTGCTGCGGTAAAAGGGGCGGCGCTTATTGGGATAGAGCCAGATCACATGCCGGCTCTTGTACGCAGATATGTTGATGGACTGGTTAGTGCAAGACATCTCATTTCGATCACACCTATCCTATCTGAGATGCGTATGATCAAATCGACGCAAGAGCTACAGCTTGCCCGCCATGCGGGTCTGGTCGCAAACGCCATGATGGACGCCGGCCGCGCTGCCATTGGGGATCGTGTGCCTGAATACGAAATAGCAATTGCAACGTCGGAAGCAGGCACGCGCAAAGCGGCAGAACTTTTAACCACGCATTATGGCGACGTCGATATGTCGCCGAATACGCATTTCCTGCAAATTATGGCATCCGGCGAGACGATTACTAAAACTCACCACCGTGCCACAACACGTGTTATGCGTCGTGGCGAGCCAGTGTTTCTCTGCTTTTGTGGCATGACGAATTTTCACCGGTTCAAGTTAGGTTTTGACCGAACGTTCTGGATCGGTGAGATGATGGATACGTCTCAAGCTGCTGTTTACGAAGTCGCATTGGCCAGCCAGCAAGCCGCGCTTGATGCGTTACGCCCCGGTGTTACGGCTGAAAGCGTTCACGCAGCTTACGCAGAAGTTATTCAAAGTGCAGGGTACGCGTATCCGTTCCGTTGCGGCCGTGCAACAGGTTTCAGTTTTCTGGAGGCCCCACAATTGGTCACGGGAGATACAACAATCCTTCAGCCAGGTATGGTTCTGGCAGTGGATGGATCTGTAGCAGTTGATGAATTTCGCGCCCAAATTGGTGATAGCTTTATCATCACTCAAGACGGTTATGAGCCAGTTACCGAACACCCGAAGACTATTGACCAACTCATCGTATAATCTGAGCGCTATCAAAGTAAACTTGCTTGAAGCAGGCAAAGTGGGTTTGTGACGTGCGTGAAAGACAAAACACTCGCCATTCACCTCAACCGAAGCGCCGCTCTTACTGAGTGGCGCCAACTATTGAGCGCATAGATTCAGGCTACACCAGCAATCCGATGCGAGTTCTCATTCGTCTGACAGCTGCCATAATCAGTATTGATAACCTCCAACCCAGGCATCCTCATCTTGCGCCTTGAAACCTCAGGGACCGATCACACTTTCTTGAAAGTTACCACGATCGCCAAATCGTTACGATGGTCTGCTTTTGAGTTATTTCCGTATATCGAAACTTCGTGCAATAAGAGCCGTTCAATTTTATCATCGAGTTCTTGAAATTTAATGGAAAATCCATTTTTAAACCAATGATCTCTATTAACGGATAGCGCAATACAGGCTCCTTCTTGAGCTACTGCGAGCAAATTTTCGATCGCATCCGGCCCTACATGGCCATGAGTGAAGGTCCCTGAAGATATTATTCCCTGATATAAATAATTAATTGTTTTTATTGGTTGAGTAATGTCTTCTGTAAAAAGGTTTTTATATATTTTTTTGTTAGATGCTACTTCCAGCATAGCGCCTGAAAGGTCTAGTGCATCAATTGATTCAATACCTAATTTCAGTAGGGCCTCACCTGCCAAGCCGGTTCCTGCGCCGACGTCAAGAACTGGTCCGACCCCGCCAATTTCAACAAATATTTCGGCAACTTTTTGAGGTAAGACATAATCCATTTGATGAGCAAACTCAGTCTCATAATCTTTGGCCCATGCGGCATAAAGGTTACGGTTATCTTGCACTGTTCGCAGTGCGTAGGCCAAATTCAGATTAGGTTTTTTTATCATTTAAAATCTTGCACAATTATTTTATCAAAAGGCAAGGGTTGTAGTTTTGCTCTTTCACAAACTTAGTTTGCTGTTGCCTTAGATGGTAACTTAATTAATTTTTATTGTTTGGCTGATGGAGAAAATGATGGCAATTTTAAATCGCTTTTCCGAAATGTTTGAAGAAATATCGACTTGGCGCCGTGATCTGCATGCGCATCCAGAGCTACGCTTTGAAGAGTATCGTACGGCCGCTTTCGTTGCCTCCAAACTCAAAGAATTTGGAGTTGATGAAATAGTGACCGGTTTTGGTGGAACGGGTGTAGTTGGCGTAATCCATGGTCAAAATAATACTTCTGGGCGTTCCATAGGATTTCGCGCTGATATGGATGCCTTGCCCATTCAAGAAGTCAATGATTTGCCACACGCATCAACCATACCGGGAAAAATGCATGCCTGTGGTCATGACGGGCATACCTCTATGCTGCTAGGTGCTGCGCTCATGTCGTGTTGCAATGGCGTTGTGCAGAGGTCTTTAGTTTCACACAAGGCGGACGGTTACCGTGGCCGGCATGAGGCCTATAGGGCAGGGCATTGGGCAACTCTAGGTGGGGGCATCCATCAGCGGGTCAGCAGGTCCGCGGCCTCAAGTTTTTGCCAGTCGAATGTCACGCCGATCCCTGCGGTATCTGGGGCAAGGGCCATGTGGTTTTCAACGACGAGGGGGCGCTTTGTGTAGTGCTCAATGGGGAAGGAATGGACCTCGATCCAGCCAGCGTTCTTTTGGCCGGAAACGAGGCTCACATGCAGTTCTTGCATCCCATGGCTACAGATCGGCACACCGGCTTGTTCGGCCAGCGCGGCCACCTGAAGAAAGCCGGTGATGCCGCCGCAATTGGAGGCATCGGGTTGGATGAAACTCAGGTTAGACTGCGCAAACGCCTGCTCAAATTCATGGATGGTATGCAGGTTTTCCCCCATCGCCAGGGGCATTCCAGTTGCCGCGCTGATCTTAGCGTAGCCTTTATAATTATCAGGGATGATTGGCTCTTCAAACCAGGTGATATCATAGGCGGCAAAGGCCTTGGCTGCGGTGATCGCTTCCTCGACCGTCATCGAATAATTTGCGTCCACCATGAATGTGATATCTGGCCCAATGAGCTCGCGAACCGCTTTTATGCGGGCAATATCTTCCGCCAGGCTGGGTTGACCGATTTTGATTTTCACGCCGTTGAAACCACGGTCCAGGTAGCTTTGGATACTGTCCAAGAGTTTTGGCAAGGGAAAGCCAAGATCAATGCCACCGCAATAGGCTTTGCAGGACTGCGCGGCGCCACCGGCCATCTGCCAAAGCGCTTGGCCGCTGCGTTTGCCACGCAAATCCCATAGCGCAATATCCACCGCTGAAATGGCGAAAGAGGCAATGCCGCCGCGTGCCACATAATGCACATGCCATTGCATCGCATCATAAAGACCTTCCACATCTGTCGCCGATTGGCCCAGCAGAAACGGGGTTAAGTCATGGGAAATCATGGCGGCAATCGCATGTCCTCCTTTGCCGCCTGTATAGGTATAGCCGGTGCCAGAAGACCCATCTTCGAGGTGGACGGTTGCTGTGACCAACTCAAAAATATGATGGTCGCCATGTTTGGCATCCACCAGCACTTCAGCCAAGGGAATGTGAAATAGGCGGACATCAATCGATACAATACTGCTCATGCGGCGGACCTCTTAGAGAATAATTGAGGGGAGTATTTAAATGGGGTTACGCGTGGTAGTTTAGTGTCTTGGGACGCAAAATGTCACTATGTTTCATCTAGCGCACCGCTTTTTAGCCGGCGGGCAACATTTGATCATAATCACTGACCAGCAAATGCCTTGGGGCTTCATCCTCTTCAATGTTGGAGAAACGGCCGATGGGTTCGCGGAAAATATTGTCGGTGTTGTCATCGTTTACGGTGGACACCTCGCCGATCAACACATCCCCACCATCGCCCCAAAAGGCGTGCCAATCGCCAGGCATGAGGGTGACGCTTTCGCCAGGCATAAGGCGGAGTTTCTCGCCGGGGGTAAAATCACGGCGCAGGCCATCGCAATAGACCGTGCCGCCCTGATCTTCGGCAAATCGGCCTTCAGCGTCAGAGCCAAACAACTCCACCACCAAAGTCGCGCCGCCACGGTTGATGATATCTTCGGCTTTGATCACATGGGTGTGCATCGGCGAAAGTTGATCTTGCCGCGAAATCAAGAGTTTTTCCGCATAGCACATGCCGCCACCGCGCTGCAAATCGGCCAAACGCCCATTGCGCAGGGTAAACAAAAACAAGCCCAAAGCCTCAAAATCACCGGTGCCGTAATCGGTAATATCCCAGCCGCATTGCGCCTCAATGATCGTCCGCGCTGCGGCGGCGTTGCGTTTGAACGTCTCAGGCGACCAATAGGCAAAAGGCGGCAGAGTAAAGCCAAAGCTGCGGATCATATCATCCGCTTGCACCATAATGTCGTTGACTTGCGAGCGTTTCATACGTTCTCCGATTGACTGACAAACTCGATAACCATCGCCGCCGTCCACGTGAATTCCCCTACAGGCCGCGCCTATCATGGGATCATAAATTTTGGACAAACCGCGCTGGTTTATGAGGGTCAGACTATCATCTGTTTGCTTCTGCGCCACTGTGAAACGCATAGTGTGGAGCAAACGGGCTGCAAATCTGTCATGTCAGAGGTTCATATGTCCAGCAAAGAAAAGCTCAGCTTGATTTTAGCGCCATGGGGGGAGGGCAGGATGCTCAACTGCCCGCCATGATTTTTCATCACACGGGCCGCAATGGCGAGGCCAAGCCCGCTGCCAGGGCTGCCGCCGGCTTGTGAAAAACGGCTTAACGCCTCGATCTGGCGATGCTCGGGTATTCCAATACCATCATCTTGGATGAGCATTTCCGCCCTGGCGCCGTTCTTGCGGAGTGTGACCCAAATTCGCGTCAGCTTTGGCCCGCCATCCACCAAACAATTGCTGAAGATATTTAAAACAGCCTCTTGGAGCATGGTTTGATCGGCCTGAATCAAGAGGCTTTCGCGCGGCAGATCTTGGGTGACCGTCAAGCTGGCCTTTGGGTGGTTTTGCTCAAAGGTGCTGACGGCATGTGCGATAAGCTGGTTCAGATCCATTGGGCGGCCGGTTTGCGAGACATCGGTGCCACTTGCGCGTTCAAAGGACAAAAGCTTATTGGTCAAATCGCTGGCCTCGCGCGCGGCTTGCAAGAGCTCAGCGCTGCGCTTCTGCGCGGTTTGCGGGTTTGGTGCTGTGGTGACCGCTTCGGCCAGCGCAAGGACACCCGCCATAGGGTTGCGCAGCTGATGGGCCGCGTTAGAGATGAATTCGTCTTTCGAGCTGATGCGCCGGGACACCCTATTTAATAGACCATTTAAAGTGGTCACCAGCCCCTGAGCCTCGGTTGGGACAGCCCTGCGGATCGGCTCCAATTCGCTTGGCGTGCGCTTTGCAATGGCGCGCTCAAGCTCTAACAGCGGGCGCAGCCCCAAACGCACCCCGAACCACACAACAATGGCAGCGCTCATCACCAGCGCGGCAATCACTGCAAAGGAGCGCGACAAGACATTGCGCACAAAGCTGCTGCGCACGCTCGCGTTTTGCCACACGGTGATGTTGAAAATTCCGGCAATGCCGCTGACCAAGGTCACATCTTGGAAGCGCAGAACCCGCACATTTTCGCCCTGATAGACACTGTTGTAGTAAAAAGGATCTGTGGCGCCTTTGGGGGCCATACTCGGTAAGACGGGTGGGGTGGAATAGCCTGTGACAAACACACCATCGGGAGCAAACACATGATAAAATATCGTGCCGCCAGAGGTATCGGCCAGCAGGCGACGGGTCGAGGGGCTAATGGCGTCCCCATCCGACAGCGCGACGTCGCGCGATATCGCAATTGCGGCGGAGAGCAAGCCTTTGTCAAAGATGCTTTCGGCCCGCAGGGTCGTATTGTGGAACTGCCAAGCACCGGCAATCAGCGAAATGATGAGCAAAGGGGGCAGGATGATCAATGTCAGCCGGGCCCTCAAAGAGCTGGGTTTCATGCGCTCTCCTGCACCTTGATGTGATATCCCAATCCACGTCGCGCTTGGATCAAAACACCGTGGTCTTTCAGTCTTTGGCGGAGCCGTGAGATATAAACTTCGACGACTTTTTCCTCAATATCAGTCCCGACGCCGTAGACGTGATCGAGTACCGCGCTTTTGGATACAAGCCGTCCGTCCGCACTCAGTAAACATTCAAAGACCGACATTTCTCGGCGCGGAATCTCCAATTTGGTTTCGCCATCAAACAATTGCCGTGCATTTGGATCGTAATGCAAAGAACCAATTTTGCGCAGTTTTTGCTGGGGCATAGCCCGGCGGCGCAGGAGGGCGCGAACCCGTGCCTCCAACTCTGCCATCTCGAAGGGCTTGATCAAATAATCATCCGCCCCGGCATCCAATCCTTTGACTCGATCTTGCGTTTCCGCGCGGGCGGTCAGCAAGATCACGGGCCGCGCATCGCCGCTGTCATTCAAACGCCTGGGCGACAGGTCAGCTATGAGGGCGTCGCGCGCATTGATGGCGTGCCGGGAACCTCTGCGCCCATTGCCGTTCAATTCATGGAGACGGTCGGGGGGGTCACGGGCGCCTTTTTGCCCACAGGTAACCGGGTTGATGAGATTGACGGAATTGCCGTGACTTGCATGGATGTTGCGATGCCCATGGTGATTGCAAAGGCCGAGAGCTTTGGGCTGACGGGCTATGAAACGGCGGTTGAGCTGGATGAAAATCGCGCATTTTTTGATCAGATGGAATCTCTACGGCAAAAGGCAGGGGCTTTGATGGGGATGGGGGATGTCACAAAATCGGTGACGCTAAAATTTGGCCTGCTGGCCCCCGCCAAGGCCGGCGGCACAATTGCGACCCGCTATTTCATGCCCTGGAGTACACATCCTTCCATGGCCGTCACGGGCGCGCAATGCCTTGCGTCTTGTATTTTGACCCCAGGGACGATTGCAGAGGGCATGGCTGCCAAATCAAATGAGACCCTGGCCAATGTCATTTTGGAACATGCCTCGGGCAAGATTGAAGTGGCGGTTGATTACGCCGATACGGCGACAGGTTTCGAAATAAAATCGGCAGGTCTCATACGCACCGCTCGAAAAATTGCGGCGGGAGAGGTGTTTATTCCAAGGTCAATTTGGGCCGGTCATTAACCGCGTTTACAGAAGGGTGATAGGGCGATGAAGGTTCATATTCTTGATGATTGGTTCGATACCCTGCGCAGCTTGCCGTGCTTTGCCAAATTGGCCGATCACGAAGTTCGCGTCTGGACGGATCATGAGCCTGATCCCGTCAAACTGGCCGCGCGATTGCAAGAGGCAGAGGCTTTGGTGCTCTTTCGTGAGCGCACCAAGGTTGGGTCTGACATATTGGCGGGCCTGCCAAATCTCAAACTCATCTCACAGCGCAGTGTCTACCCGCATGTTGATGTGCTGGCCTGTACGGCCCATGGTGTTCTGCTTTGCTCAAATATGCATTCAGATACGCCATCCTATGCGGCCGCAGAGCATACTCTGGCGTTGATTTTGGCCAGTTATCGGCAAATCCCGCAGCAGGTGACCTCAATCAAAGCGGGCCGGTGGCAATCGGGGGTCGGCAGGACCCTGCGGGGCAGAACATTGGGGCTTTATGGATATGGGCGCATTGCAGGCGTGGTTGCGGGATACGCCAAAGCGCTGGGGCTCAATGTGCAATGGTGGGGATCAGAGGCAGGGCGCGCACGGGCCGCTGCCGCGGGTGAAACCGTGGCTGTCTCCCGTGAGGCCTTTTTTAGAGAATCCGATATCGTTAGCCTGCATGTTCGGTTGAATTCCGCGACCCGGGGTTTGATCACCGCCGAGGACCTTGCATTGATGCCGCCACGCGCTTTATTCGTGAACACGTCGCGCTCCAGTCTTGTGGCTCCCGGTGTATTAGAAGCGGAGATTGCGAAGGGTCAGCTTCATGCCGCTGTGGATGTGTTCGATCACGAGCCGCTTTCGGATTGCGAAAATATACTTCTCACACACCCGAATGTTCTGGCCACGCCCCATATTGGCTTTGTGACCGAGGATGAGTTTGACATGCAATTTTTGGATATTTTTGATCAAATCAATGCCTATGCCGCAGGCGCACCAAGTCATATGATCAATCCAGAAGCCTATCGGTGACGCGCGTGTTCTGGCAGGCGCGGCCCTGATTTTTGTTTAGAAATGGCATAGTCAGAGGGTTTGCTTATGGCTTTCGGTCGCCAGTTTTCGGGCGGAACAGGCGCGCAAAGAGCGGCGCACCCAGAATGACAATAAATATTCGCAAGACATGATGGGCCACCACAAAGGCCATATCTGCCCCAACAATGAGCGCAAGCACGGTCAATTCCGCTTGTCCGCCCGGAGCGAAGGCAAGAACGGTCTCTAAAGGTGGCGCCAGCCCTGCTAGGTGGATCACTTCGGCGAAGATGACAGCCAGTAGCAATAGCAGCACGCAAAACCCTAGTCCGGCCGTCACATCCCGTCTGATTTCGGCCATGGTGACGCCGGCGTATTTGCACCCTACGCTCATTCCGATAAAAAATTGTGCCGCCCAGATGGCTTCTGACGGAGGGCGGTGTTGTAGTACGCCTGTAAGGGACAAGAGCGCAGCCAGCAAAAGTGGCCCAAGGATTGAGGCTCCAAACATGCCGGCACGTTTTGCCAGCTGCCAGCCAATCAGCCCGCAGAAAATCATCCACCCAAGCTGTGAGAGCGCAATGCTGGCGGCCGGAGCGCCCGGGGGGTTGGTTAGATCTGCGTTCCAAATCCAGGTCAGTAGAAAAGGCAGGGTCACGACGATGACCAAGACCCTCGTGGCGTGAATCAGCGCGAGTGTGCGCAGATTACCGCCTGCCTCTTCGCCAAAAACGAGCATGTCCTGTAGGCCGCCTGGCATTGCGGAATAATAGCTGGTGGCAAAATCAAACCCCCATAGACGCTGGAAGTAAAAAACACCAACGAGTCCAATGCAAGTGGTCATCACCGGGATCAACAAAAGCGTTGGCCACATGCCGCCTATGGAGACCAGCAGCGAAAGGGAAAATGTTGCGCCCACGGCCACGCCGAGAATACTGCGCATAGCCTCATTGATCACTTTGAACCCACGCATGGGCACGCCGAGCAGGGCGGCAATCAAGCAAGAAAAGATTGGCCCTAAGAGCCAAGGCAGCGGCAGATGCAAAAATTTGAACGCAAGGACGCCGAGACCCGCAACCGTATAGGCGTAGAGATGAGCGCTCATCGGTCCAGCCCCTTGAGCCTGTGGCGCAAAGAGGTTTGCAAATGGGCCTCGGCCGCATCGCCAGCTGCCGTTTGATCGCCCGCGCGGATCGCCTCTATGATCCGAGCATGTTCCGCGCTCACAGTTTTTATACGCGCTTCATCATCCAAAGTTGTGGGCCCCAACAGCATCAGCGCATTGTTGAGCCCCCGGGCCGAGGCCAATAAAAAGCGGTTGCGGCTGGCCAGATAAATGCGGTGATGGAAATCTTGATTTAAGGCCGCAGCCTGTTGCGTGTCATCGCCGAGCGCTGCAATTTGATCATTTATGTCATTGAACAGGTCAATCTCAGCATCATTGGCATGTTTTGCAGCCATCTGTGCCGCTGTGCGCTCAAGAACAAGCCGCATTTCGTAAAGTTCTACAACTTCGGAGGGGGTCAAGGTGCGGATCACGGCTCCTAAACGGGGGCGATGTTCGACAATCCCGTCGCTTTCGAGCTTGCGCAGGGCTTCACGCACGGGCGTACGAGACAGATCCAACCTTTTGGCCACCTCAATCTCGCGCAATCTGTCGCCGGGGCGGAAATCGCCGGAGCATATGGCCTCGTAAAGCCGATGATAGGCAGCTTCTCCTTGGGACATAACTTGCAATTCTGTTTTGGTCATTTTAAAGAGTCCTAAATTGTATCCACCTGGATACAATACTTTAGTCGAATGGGAAAGCCAATGTCAAAATCTGTCATCGTTGTTGGAACTGGAAATGCCGCCCTTTGTGCAGCGCTCGCGGCTTTGGAAAGTGGTGCTGGTGTTACGCTGCTTGAAAAGGCTGATAAATCCTTGTCGGGTGGCAATACAAAATACACAGCAGGGGCGATGCGGTTTGCCTATGATGGCGCTGACGATCTATTGCCGCTGCTGCGCAATCCAGAGGATCCGCGGGTGAAGAGGGCAGATTTTGGCAGCTACACGACAGAAAAATTTGCCAACGACCTGCTGGGGTTCAATGATGGGCGGCCCTTGTCCGAAGAGCAGGAGGCGTTGGTCCATCAGTCCGGGGCAACGCTGCGCTGGCTGGCCTCGCATGGTGTGAAATTTGAACCCATCTACAGCCGGCAGAGTTTCGAAAAAGATGGCCGTCATGTCTTTTGGGGCGGTTTAACCTTGGCGGCAGAAAATGAAGGTGTTGGCCTTTTTGATATGGAATTGGCGGCAGTTGAGCGGCTCGGGGGAACGGTCCGTTACAACAGTGCGGTCACTGGTTTGGTCACTGACGCGGGGCGTGTCTGCGGTGTGCAGATTGGGCAAGAGCGGCTGCTTGCGGACGCTGTTATCCTGGCCTGTGGCGGCTTTGAGGCCAATGGTGCGCTGCGGGTCAAGCATATGGGAGAAAATTGGGAAGCGGCCAAGGCGCCGCGGGATCCTAGAAAGAGTTTGGGGGCCTTGGGTCTCAGGCCTGCGGCGAAAACCACGGGCGAGCATCTCTGCGCACATTGCACCAGAACATTTTGCGCAAACATAAGCTGCGCTCGTTTGCGCATAAATAGATCACTTAGGAGCTGGACATTTTATCCTTTGCAATCGCATCCTTGCCGGTAAAGCGGTCCGCCCGTATATCACACCAAGAGGCATAAAGGGTTCAACATGAAGACAGTTTCAAATTTCGATCGAATTGGTGAAGAGAATGCGTTTGCCGTTTTGGGCCGCGCGGGGGTTTTGGCCGCGGGTGGCATGGATGTTATCAACCTTGGAATCGGTCAACCGGATTTCCCTACGCCTGAAAATATCGTTGAAGCGGCGGTTAAAGCCCTGCGCGATGGGCATCATGGCTATACGGATGCGACTGGAATTTTGCCGCTGCGCGAAGCGGTCAGTGCGGATTTGCACCGCCGATACAACACCGAGGTCAGCCCGGCCAATGTGCTGGTCGTGCCGGGGGGGAAGGTGACGATGTTCACCGCGATCTTGATGTTTGGCGAAGCTGGTGGGGATATATTGTATCCTGATCCGGGCTTCCCAATCTATCGTTCGATGATTGAGTATACCGGAGCAACTCCCGTTGCCATTCCGATCCGCGAGGAGAATGGGTTTGCGTTTTCGGCGGAGGAGACATTGAAGCTGATTGGTCCCAACACAAGGTTGATCATTCTAAACTCCCCGGCAAATCCTTGCGGCGGCATCACCCCAAAGGCGGAAATTGATAAATTGGTGGCCGGTCTTGCGGATTATCCAGATGTGGCGATCCTGTCTGACGAAATTTATGACCAAATGCTCTATGATGGGGAGCAGCACGTCAGCCTATTGACCTACCCCGAAATTCGCGACCGGTTGATTGTGCTCAATGGCTGGTCAAAGACCTATGCGATGACGGGCTGGCGATTGGGCTATTCGATTTGGCCGGATAGATTGTATAACATGGCCCGAAAATTGGCTGTGAATGCATGGTCTTGCGTCAATGCACCCGCGCAATATGCAGCATTGGAGGCGTTGACCGGACCGCAAACCGCAGTCGGAGAGATGGTGGCGCAGTTCGACGCGCGGCGCAAATCGGTGGTCACGCAGCTCAATGACATCCCAAGGGTCTCTTGCATCACGCCGAAGGGCGCCTTTTATGCCTTTCCCAATGTCTCCCAAACCGGCTGGAAAGCTAAGCAATTGGCCAGCGAGCTGCTTGAGCAAACGGGTGTGGCCACGATTGGGGGGCCGGATTTTGGCACGCTGGGGGAGGGGTACATTCGTATTTCCTATGCCAATAGTCAGGAAAATATCACCCGTGCGCTGACGCGCATGAAAGAGTTTTTGGCACAACATCCAGGCTAATCTCTGCCCATTGGATCGCCCGCCTATGTCACCGGAGCTTGCATGCCGCGCGGTGGGATCGGTAGGCTCAACGCGCTGTTTCGATACGCAGATTGGAGACGCGTGCCCTGATCTGTGTATCGGTGTCATCACTGTCGGCTGAAATGGCAATGCCGACGAGACCTGTTGGCTCTGTGCCAAAGGCGCGTTGGAAATCGGTTCTTAGGTTGACCCGTTCGCTTGCCTGCCCGGTGCTGGCCGGTCGCAAAATGAGGGTTCTGCCGAGCTCATTTAGATAGGGCGTTGGCAATATGTCTCCGCGCATGTGATTGCCCCCCCAAACATACATCAATATGCGGGCGCTGTCATCGCCAAGTAAATCTGTGAGTTTTGCATTTGCCGCTGGTATTGAGGTCTCCGGCATGAACACAAAATAAACTGACAAATTTCGATCATCACCGCCTTTGAGTGTCAGGTCTGTGGGCGGCACGGATGACGTGACCTCCCAATCCCAACGCGCCTGATTGCTGCCCCAGAGCCTGGCTGGTAGGCGGCTCCAGAACATTGAGACGGTCCCATCCGAACCAATACCCAGGATTTCGCCGCTTGGTTCAAATTCATTGCTAGAAAACAATGAAAAACGCTGTTCACGCCAACCGTCAGAAAAATCAACCTGATCCGCAGCGATATAGGTCCAGCTGCATAGGAACATAAGCAGTGAAATGAGTTTAGCCTTAATCATAGATCTAAAATGATATATCACCTCACAAAACACAAGGGCCGTGCTCAGCCACTACGCGAACAATTGCTTGCTTTTACACATAAAAACAAAAGTGTATGTGTTTACAGGGGTGCATTGCGGGCCCTGCAATTGGCCGCGCAAACTTGGCTGCTAGGTCCCGCTCGCAGGCAATCGGCGCTGCATCCAGTTCTGCAACCTCTCAATCTGTGCATTGGTGAGCCGCAGCCCTAGTTTACTGCGGCGCCAGATCACGTCTTCGGCGGTCTGGGCAAATTCTTTGTCCATCAACCAAGCAACTTCGCGCGCCGTCAAAAAGGGAAATTTTTTGATCAGCAGCTGGATGATATCATCCACCCCGCCCACTGGAAAATCGTCTCCGGGCAGAGCGACCCCTGCTGTCCAAGCTTGCCCCATCTGCGGGGTGTCGTCCGAAATCTGCTGCAAGGCCTGTTCTGCCAGTTTGCGGTAGGTCGTAATTTTCCCGCCAAAGACGTTTAACATTGGTGCTTCGGCAGTTTTGTCGAGCTTTAATAAATAGTCTCGTGTGGCGGCCGTCGCGGAGCTGGCCGCATCGTTGTAGAGCGGGCGCACGCCGGAGTAGGTGGCCACCACGTCTTCAGCAGTGATGGATGTTTTGAGATAGGTTGAAGCAAGTTCCAGTAAATAGTCTTGCTCTTCGGGGCTACAGACCAGTTTTTCCACAAGATCTTGATGGTCAATATCCGTTGTGCCAATCAAAGTGAAATCAGTTTCATAGGGAATTGTGAAAATGATCCGACCATCTTCCCCTTGGAAAAAATAGTATTTGTAATGATCGTAAAGTTTGGGGGGTTATGATGTGACTGCCCCGCACCAGGCGCACCCCTTCTTTGGTGTTAAGGTCGGTGGTGTTGCGAATGATGTTTTTAACCCAGGTCCCTCCGGCTTTGACCAAAAACCGCGCCCGCACAATCCGGCGCGTGCCGCTGTTTTGGTCTTGCAGTGTGACGTACCAGATGCCGTCCACCACTTGGGCCATCGTGACTTTGGTTCTGGTGGTGATGCGCGCGCCGCGCGCTGCTGCATCGCGGGCGTTTAATACAACCAAACGGCTGTCCTCGACCCAGCAATCAGAATATTCATAAGCTTTTGTAAAACGGTCTTTCACAGGCGCGCCTTCTGGACCATGGCGCAAATCAATCGCCCGTGTTGGTGGCAATATATTTCTTCCGCCAAGCCTTTCGTATAGAAATAGGCCGAGGCGAATGAGCCAAGTCGGGCGACGCCTTTTCATCCAGGGCATGAGGGCGTTGAGAGTTTTGACGTCGGTGTGTTGCTCTTAAATCGCATATCTTTGTGATAGGGGAGCACAAAGCGCATGGGCCAAGAAATATGGGGCATGGCTTTGAGCAGGGTTTCACGCTCCACCAGCGCCTTGCGCACCAGCCGCAGTTCCCAATATTCAAGATATCGCAGGCCACCGTGAAACAATTTGGTTGAAGCGGATGAGGTTGCCGCGGCCAAGTCGTTCATTTCTGCAAGCCCAACACGCAAACCGCGCCCCGCCGCATCGCGCGCGGTACCGCTGCCGTTGATGCCGCCGCCGATCACGAAAAGATCGATGATGTCATTTTCATTGGGTGTCGTCGCGCTCCGTCGGGTTCAGGTTGTTAGAGTCGACCCCCTATCACCTTGGCTGCAATGACTTCAATACGATGCTCTGGTGCTTCAGTGATTACACTGCCGCGTAGACGCGCCCGCCCAGGCAGGCGCTGTCATACCCTCTGGTGTGGTCAACATCATGTATCATGAGAGGCGGCGTCTTAACCCCCGGGGTAAGGCCGCCATTGGGTAAGCCTGGGCGAATCCTCCAAAATATTTGAAGCAACTGCCCCACGCGGCGGACCACTCGCAGGGGATATTCCACTATGAATTTGCGTGATAGCGAGGGCACATGTTGCTTTGCTGACCGGAATTGGCGTCAACTTTCCAGTATAATAGTCCTCAGTATCTGATTAGATTTGCCGTTCTGGCAGTTGAAGAAGCGTCCAGCTATTAACCTTGCCAACAATCTTTGCCCCTCCGTTCTTGCGATCCTCAATCGCACCGAGGTCGTGATCAGGACAGCCAAGCAAAATAGCTGAATGATCCAAATATTCCACTGTTGCAGGGCTTTCACCAAAAATTTGGCAAACATCATTGGGTTGTTGGTATGGTCGGACACTGACGAGCCCAGAATTTTCAGCTGACTTATAGCTTCCAACTTGCTGCATGCAGGCACTTAGGAGCCCTGATATCAGTAAAATACAGTAAATAGATTTATACATTTCCTTCTCCAAATCTTAACCTGGGCTTGCCTAAATACCACGGCAGTACTTGCTTTATCTGGCCCTGCCTACGCCCATTGCTGATGGCCGTGAGCACGCGGGTCAAATAAGAGGCTACAAAATTCAACGTTCAACCCCAAAGGTTTTTTGGCGGGATTACAAAACGATCGGCCATGAAGTCCATCGACTATGTTTGGTTGGGCAGGTCAGAGGGGCTAAGACAGTCTACCGCACCTGGAAGATATCGCGCTGTGGGTCATAGGGGCCATCTATGACATTCAATAGGCCAAGGACCGAATGGAAGATGGCATCCTGTGCGGCCACATTCGTATTTACAACCTGAGAGATGTCATGGGTCTTTTTGAGCGTTTCGGATGTCCAGAGCAGAAACGGAATTTCTAATTGCTCAATTGGAGCTTCATCGATAGGCAAACCGTGCATGTAAAGGCCGTCTTCTCCCAAAGATTGTCCATGATCTGATAGGTAAAGAACGGCTGCATTTAGATTTTGCCTTTGGGCGATTGTCTTGGCCAAATTTTCTAAAATTTGATCAGTGAAGGCCGTCGAATTGTCGTAGCTATTTGTCAGCGTTTCAAGGCTGCATTTTGTTACATGATCATCACATGCTGGAGTGAAAGGACGAAACTCTATTGGTGATCTGTCTGCATAATTTGGGCCATGACTTCCGCGCAAATGCAGCAACAAAAAGACTTTTTCTTGCTGCGCCAAGTCTAAAATGGGATCCATGTTTGCAAGTAACATGTTATCAAAATAGCTTTCCTGGCAAAGCTGGTTCTCACAGCTTCTTGCGTTATAAGCTTTGCAATAATCCGTTTCGCATAGCTCTGCCAGCTCTGATGTCGTCTTGTAATCTCCAACCTTCAGTCGCGGCATTTCCGTATTATTAGTTCGTACAAAGGTTTTTATACCTAAACGATGCAAATATGAGGGCAAAGGTTCCACTGGCTCTTTTTTCCAGTCGTCTCGACCGTGGGGCGAAAGAATGCAGCCGGTTGTAATCATAGTGCTGGTGGCGCAGGCTGCGCTAATTGGCAAAGCGACGTAGCCCACGTTTTGCGTTGCTTTGTTTACTGCGCGCTCATATCCATAATAGCTGTAACTGGCTCCCCGCGAGGATTCCCCTATAACCAGGACAACCAACCCCGGCGTATCATCGGCGATGACGCCATCTGGCAATTGAGCAAACTCGCCAAAATACCGACCATAGTATCCACTTGTCGAATCTCTTACGTAGTTTATGGTTTTGCCAATATACGACCATGGCAATAACCGACTGCCCAGTTGAGATCCATTTGCATTGACCCAACTGGTCAAATTTGGGGCGAGACTTGTCGCCGTGAAGATTAGTGCGACTGAAAAAATAGGATAGAGGCACAAGACACGTCTCTTGAAAGGTGCAATGGGCACGAGAACAACCACGACAGAAGGTAAAATACCCAAAAGAACCAGATGCAGCATATAGTCATCGTTCAGAAAACCTGAAGCTTCCGAGTAATCCGTAAAAAATAGGCTGGCGATAACTGCCTTGGTCATGACCACACCAAGACTTGTCATCCAAAACAATGCAGTGGCATTCAGTATCAATAATATAACAGCAATCAATTTCCCCAGTTTAATGGAAATAATAAAGAAAGGAGTTAAGAGTAAAACCCAGAGTGAAAAGCTGAGAAATTCGATAAAAAGTAAGGCGGACAAACCCGAGATTGTGGAAAAATCAGTAAACCTATTGAGCCAGCTTAACAGTGGAGCTTGGTGAAATATGAGGGAAAAGCCAATGTATACTAAGAGGAAAATGCTTAAAGGAACGTTTTTTAACATACTTATCCTTAAATCGACCTTTTAGAAGACCTATATGATCGTAAGAATATAATCAATTTTGAATACACGCAAGTGATGGCGCCCGTGGTTAGTGGGTCACTTTGAAATATCTTTCTTGCGTGGCTTATAAGGGCCGCGTTTTTTGGGCGCAGGTTCGTTTGCGTCAGCCATAGCGACCAGATCAGCAATATCTTCAGCGCATCCTCATCCGAATACCGTTTCCGTCCCGTTTTTCCCAACTCCCTTGGTCAACAAAACCTGGCACAGTTTTAGGGGGCTAAGACAAAGATTATTGCAATTGGTTTGCCTCCACTGGTCTGTGCGGTCAGCTGGGCCGCAAACAGTTTGCTAACCGCATTGAGGCTGCTGGCGTCACAAAATCCCCACGGCGCAGTCAGGGCTACTTCTTCATGAATGTGAACCTGCGATGAGTGCATCGGATGTACAAAGTGTACTTTGTGTAGGTTCTTCTGGAACCTCAAATAACAGGGATATTGGTCTTAATTTATCTACTAGTTTTTCTAGAAAGTACACAAAGTACACTCCTTGGCCTACGCCATGCGAAGTGGCAGTTGAAATGCAGAGAATGGTGAGTTGCGAGCATTTAGCAGCGGCAACTCAAGACTGGCCAGCATTCGACTGGGCTGAGCATTGCCTTAAACAAGAGCGTGGCATCAAAGAGTGCGACGTATGCGTGCGTTATATTTGGCGACAGTGGTAAATCGAGTAATGCCAGCATCAATACCTCGTTCGTGCAAAAGATCTTCCAAATTACGGAGTGAGAGCGGAAAACGAACTTACAGCATCACAGCCATGCGGATGATCTCTGGATTTGTTTTGAAGTATTTGAATGGAGGCCGTTTTGTCATACGGCGAGGCTAAGAGACCAGCCTGCACGGCTCAAGCTCGTTTTGTCCGACAGTACAGAGTGGAGAGTGTTCTATCATCAACGTACGCTGCAAATACACTCTGCCCGCTTAAAGCAAGTTCAATATGATAGTGGTAAAAATAGGCCTGTACATTTTTATCATAAAAATTGCATATTTTCCAAGCCAAACAAAATGCCTAATAACCAATATAGAACGAGCAAGCTAGTTCAGCCAACAAGGGAGTTTTCAATGGAGGAAACCGTCACAATCATTACGGTATCTTACAATAGTACGGATGTGATTGAAGATATGCTGTCATCTGTACCAAGTGATGTCTCCGTTTTGGTTGTCGACAATGCCTCTACCGACCTGAGTATACTTAAAAAAATATGTTCAAAAAGCAATGTCAAGCTACTAGAAAACGATACAAACATTGGATTTGGCGCCGCATGTAATATCGGCGCAGAATGCGCTACCACGGATTATTTATTCTTTGTTAATCCAGACTGTGTGCTTGAAGAAAATTGTATTGATGAGCTGGTCGCTACAGCATTGCGCAATCCGAGAGCAGTCGCTTTTAATCCCAGAATAATGCAGCGTGACGGGAAACCGACTTTCAATTATAAAAGCTCCTTATTGCCCCGTTCCCAATGGATGGCACGAGGTTGGCCCGAAGATGATCAAGCTATAAATATTTTATCTGGCTGCGCTTTATTTGTAAGGCAATTTGATTTTAATGCGGTTGGCGGCTTCGACTCCAATATTTTTTTGTATCATGAGGACGATGACTTATCTCTCCGCCTGAGTGACAGAGGCACTCTGATGTTCTCATATAATTCAATAGCTTCACACACCATCGCATCTTCTTCTGGTCACAGTGAGCAAATTTCTGCATTCAAAGCATGGCATCTTGGATATTCACGAATTTATACGATGAACAAGCACTCTATGCTGTTGTCTATATTGATAGTATTTCTTTTAGCATTAAGCAAAGCCCTGCTGCCTGATATAATTTTTTCTAGCTACAAAAGGCAAAAAAGATGGGCTTTTCTTGCAGGCATTAGTTCAAGTATAATCAGTCTCTTACAGATAGCGCGATACAAAAAAATTAAGCGCGAGTTATATTTAAAAATCTTTAATAGAAATGGCGAAAATGTATATCAGCCACATGGGGTTTCGGTTAAGATTCCTCGATACGGCGATGTTAGCATTCGTTATTCCCTTTCAAAACAAAGGCCTTATGAGGAGAGTGAGGCTAATTTAATTCGGAAATATCTGAAATTCGGTACAAATGTAGTCGAATTGGGTGGTTGCTATGGCGTGATCTCTGCACTTGTCAGAAAGATTATTGGACCAAATGCGCAACACGTTATAGTAGAGGCCGATCCTGGTTTGGCGGCCATATGTTCGTTGAACGCAAATCCCGATTTACGGAGTTCGAATACAAATATTGTTATTGCAGCAGTAGACTACTCGGGCACAGATTACGTTGAATTTTTAACAGGAAATCATCCACATGGTGGACAAGTTTCGTTAAAATCTAAATCAGAAATTTCTTTGCGTGTTAGAACGACCACGCTCTCTAAACTCGCTCTAAGCATACCTCAAGGTCCGTTTGCGCTGATTTGTGATATCGAGGGAGCGGAACTTCAGTTATTTGAAAAAGAAGATGAAGTTTTATCAAGATTGTCAGTTATAATTCTAGAGACCCATCCAAGTTTATATCCTAACGGGCTAGTTGATGAGCATAAAATATTGGAAAAAATTAAAAATTTAGGCCTGCAGGAGATAGGACGCGACAAGAATGTAGTTTGCTTCGCACGGAAATAGTAAAAAAACAATCAAAACTACTTTAAAATTAACACTAGATTAACAGTTTTGAATTCACTCATTATAAAAAAGACAAAGCTGGAGAAAACAATGGCAATTCGAATGACTTACATAACTTATACGCCAGAGGCGCATAGAGCGATTATTGAAGGCAAGCAGAATAGAGAGCCTGTTATGAGAGCGCTCATAGAGGACGCTGGAGGAAAATTTATCGGATTTTATGGGCTGATTGGCCGACCAGAAGGAGACGGCGTAGTTATAAGCGATTTTGCCAACCTTAGTGATTATATGAGTGTTGTTGCTAAAACTATGCTATCTGGAGCTATATCTGACATTACGACGGCGCATTGCTACACTGGTGAAGATGTTGTGGCCGCGTCCACTAAAGCTGCGGGCATGGAATATAAACCGCCCACACCTTAACTTGATTTTTGTAGTCTGGCCACATTCAGGTAATATCTTATTGTCGATAAAAGAAGGAGACATATGATGACTGCTGAAGAAATTGTGATGGGCGGCTACGCGGCCTTTGGTTCCGGCGACATGGAGGCATTGGGAAAATTATACCATCCAGAATGTAAAACTACTTTCCATGCAAACCATGCATTGGGAGGAGAGTATATTGGATTTGACGATTTGCTTAATAATATGCTTGCTAGGCTTAATGATGCATGGCCAGGCTTTAATCTAAACGTAGACAATGTCGTTTCCAATGATACTGAAGTTTGCGTATTTTGTACCTTCACCGCAGACGGCGGCTTAAGTGGGAAAGGCGTTCACCATTTTGTCATAGAAGACGGGTTAGAAGTGAGTTTCGATCTTTACTGGGACAGTGCTTACTGGGCTGAGCATTGTAAAATCTAAATTGGGCTTTTTCTAAATTAGATATATCGTTTAAAGATAAGAGACAGTAAGCTCCGATACCACTCAGCTATGGCTGCTGTCATATCAACACCTGTCGTCGTATTAACAAGTGGCATCGCAGTTGCTGCTGATAGGCACTCAGTAAGAGCGGCGGTTCGATTGAGCTTGAAATTGTATCGTGAGTAGAAATGGCGTTCATTTATGGCTGTACAATCAACCTAGCCCCATACCCAGCCTATTTGGCTCCTTAGGCAAGCCACAGTGGATGTCGCAACATTCTCTTTTACATCAAAATAGATGTGACATCCGCTACGCGCTCGCGCGTTGCTGCAAACTGGACTGGTTTATTCTAGTGCTCTTTTCTTTTCCTATCTGTCAATGAATGCCAGCTGCACTGGATAAAATTGATGAAAACAGACTTAAAAACCTCTAAGCCAACTCTTTTTTCATTTGATTAATAAGAGAGACTGAATAGACGACTAAAGCTAGCCAAATCATTGGGAAAGCAATCATACGCTCCCGTCCAAACGGCTCATCAAAAACAAATACTGCACATAAAAAGATCATAGTTGGTGCGATGTACTGTAATATCGCGATGGTAGTTAGGCGCAATCGTTTAGCACCATTTGCATAGAGCATTAGAGGAACTGCTGTTACTAAGCCGCAGCCTAGCAAGAGAAAGCCATCACCGAAGCTTAAAGTGAAAAAATGGCTCTCGTTGCGAATGGCATACCAAGTCGCTATCAAGAGAGCGAATGGTAATAATATCAGAGTTTCTAGTAAAAACCCTTGGTTTGGTCCGATTGGCAATTTCTTCTTACAAAGAGCATAAAATCCCCAGCTCATAAATAGTCCGATGGCAACCCATGGCAGCTTTCCCGCAGCCCATGTTAAAACAACAACCGCGGAAGTCGCCAAAGCAATGGCAACTATTTGCCATTTATTCGGTCGCTCACCCATAAACAAAGTTCCAAGAGCAATACTGAATAGTGGATTAATATAGTAACCTAAAGCGGCGTCTAAGGCATGACCAGAGCTGATCGCCCACACATAAATGCCCCAATTCACCGCTATGAGAGCCGCTGCAACCGCGCCCATTGAAATTGCTTGAGAACTGGAAAATGCTGCTCGCAAATCAGACGTACGTCCCATAACTAGCAAAGCCAAACCAGCAATAGGGACAGACCAAATGACTCTATGAGCTACGATTTCCAATGCTGGAATATGATCCAACAGCTTCATATACAGCGGTAGAAATCCCCAAAGGACATAAGCTGAGACCGCAAATGCGAGGCCTGCAGGACTATCATTGTCTTTTTGCAAACGCATGAAAATACCAGCGCAATAAAACGGATTGAAGGTCAAGTCGAAATTGTGAGTTATTGAAAAATATAAGCAAGTGGATAAGAAAAGGAATGGTGACACATAGGCTGGGTGCAACCTTTTTAATATTAATACTCTAGCAAAATCCATAGCGTTTGAATTGCATCTAAAAGCTTTGTATTTGAAGTTAGCTAAACCCCAAAATTTTCTCGCGGCACCGTAAATCTACTGCCTTTGGCCGGAGGGTTTTCAGGCTGTCCGGCAAAGCATTGGGCTATTTTCATCCATTTTTTCGCAATTGCACCCTCGGATGCTAGCCTCGTGTCTTGAACATTACGAACTTGCGTGACTACTTCGGCAAACTCCGATGCTTTTCCCTTGATCGATGACGGTGATACGCTGTCACCCCATTCCCATATGTGCCCTGAGGGACTGATTAACCTAACATACGGAATATGGTCTGGAACTTTAAGGCCTCTATTAGTGAAACTCCAACCAAACGTAGCGACTCCAAGATGGCAAATATTTTTTATTCTATCATGCGCGGTACGCTTTACTCCCAAAGCATCAAATATTTCTTGACCATGCGCCCATGTTTCCATTTGACGCGCGGTTATACTAGATTTGGCGCTCATTTCTGGTCCAAACCACTTGAGACGCATACTGGGGTCCGCATGAGCAAAAGCCACCCCCAATTTTCTGCTATTACCATACCACCGCTCAAACAAATTTTTCCCACTAAGCTCATTCAAAAAAGGATATTGGCTCTCTAAAAGTGACATCCCTTGATCTAGATGAGATGAAACGTTTGAATAGATCTTTGCAAACTCATCTTCGTTTTGCAGTGACTTTAAAGCTGCCAAATCGAACATGTATAAATGTCCAATCACGTCATTTACGGTCCACGATTTAAAAAGAGTTTTTTTAAAAAAGATACTTTCGAGTTGATCGCGCAACAAATTTGACAATTCGTCAACCTCGGCCAGGTAATCGTGAGCTTGTTGCATTGTTATTCCTAAACCGGTTCATTTGTATTTTACCAACACTAAAGATGTTTTGTTCAAAAATTTAAGAGGGAATTTGTGGAATTTTTGAGTCAAAGTGGTCTAGTTGGCTTAATTATCGGCAATACGCAGTAAGATAACCAATAACAAACAACCCAGCGAACCAGTCAATCCAAGCGCTGGCACTACACCCAGGTTATCAGTGAACCATCCTAAAAAAACTGCGCCTAATGCCGTACCACCAATTGCAGCCATGGTCCAAAGGCTCATTACACGCCCACGCAAACTGTCTTCCAGTTCCATTTGTATAGCACTTTGGAGCGATATCCCGGAAAGAGTCCCAGCAAATCCCAAGTAAGAAATAAAACCTAGCGTTAGAGACCACGAACCGCACAGACCAATGAGTGGAATAAATGCAAAACCAAAGAAAATACTTACAGGCACATACTTAGGCAATATCCCAGGAGGCTGACCAGAGGAACACGCTTTAACCATACCCGCTAATAGTGCGCCAAATCCAGCGCATGACGTCAGCAGCCCCAGCCCTGTTGCTCCACGTCCAAAGAAGCCATCCGCGATCACGGGCAGAATTTCGAGAACACTGCGCAGTAAAAAAGAAGACAATGCAGTTATTAAAAGGGCCCTTAAAATTAATGGGTTTTTAATTGAATATAAAATTCCTGAAGTGAGCGCTTTAATGAATGCCTCTTTTTGTGCATTCAAAGCCAATTCACGCCGTGGTCGCAGAAAGCTTAAAGCTACGAGAAATGGGGGGTAGCAAAGTATTTGAACGAAAAGTGAGGCCTGTATTCCATAAAACGCAATAATCCATCCTGCAATTGCTGGTCCTGTTAATCTTGCTAAATTAAAATTGATAGCGCCTAGAGTCACAACTGAAGCGACTGAAGTACTGTCCACCAGGCGTGGTCCCAGCGACATTCGAACGGGGGAATGTGCTGAGACCACCGTTCCAGCACACAGTGTTAAAAACAATAAATTAAGCTCGTTCAAAATCCCAAGAACGAAAAATGCATAAAAACTGATAGCGATCATAAACGATAGGAATTGAGTAAAGATGGCAGCCTGCTTAACTCTTACTCGGTCCACAAGTACGCCAAAAAGTGGGCCGGCCAGTAACGACGGTATGAAGTTTGCAAATGCAACCATGCCAACAAAAGATGCCGATGCGGTCAAATCCCATGCGATCCAACCTATAGTGACCCTTTGCATCCAAACAGCGTTAGATGCAAAAATATTACCACAAATATATATCCGGAAATCTTTAAAGGTTAAGGCTGATAGGTTCATGCTCGAGAGCTAATGGATCGATTGAACCGTTACAATATGATATTGGTCCAGCCTATGTGAACGCTACGGGCGTTTAACTCTATCGCCTATGTCAGCACTATACGCGTCTAAGGTGCTGTCAAACACACCTAACTTGAGACGGGCAGGGCGGTTTCGTAGCCTCTCCGTATGACAAAACACTCCCCATTAAGGTACTTTAAAACGAGCCCAGAGATCATCCGCTTGGCGGTGATGCTTTATGTTCGGTTTCCGCTCTCACTCCGTAATGTGGAAGATCTTTTGCACGAACGAGGCATTGAGATCAGCCATGAAACAGTTCGGTTTTGGTGGAACAGATTTGGACCGATGTTTGCAAAAGTTCGCTGCCGCCCACTTTTCAGTCCACAACCATTTCAATAAAGAACGCCAGCTCTACTCACGCTTCAATTTTAAGCTGAACCGCGCTGCCGCTCTCTCTGAGTGGCGCCAATTATTGAGCGTATAGGTTCCGGCTGTACCTGCGATCTGATGCGAATTCTTAGCTGTCTGTCTGCACCATGGGCTATCCACAGTTAAATAATTGTGCCCCCAGAGCGTCCCTAGGAATTTTTGGACATAAAAAACACGGCTAATCACGGGCTATCTTAGAAGTTTCCATAAAAAAACACCCCGCGAAATTCGCTAAGGTATTGTTTTAAATGGCTCCGGCGGTAGGGATCATTTATTATTTATTTATTATTTAAATACAATACTTAAGGGTAGGGCGCTTGTATTTTTGTGTACCGAAAGTGTACCTGATTTGTGTACCGATATTGAACGCTGTGGCTGAAAAATTATTTCTGGTGCGCCGCTTTATTTCCAGTTAACATGATACATGGCTTCGTTTCTTCTCATAAATGGTAGAGTGAACGGGCCGTTATAGGTCGCCATCATCGGATCACCAATTGTGAGTACATTATCTTTCCTCAGGGCTTCAAATAGACGGGCAGAGTGCTTGATATAGTTTTGATCAGTGGAGCGCCCTGAATATTTAGTGACGGCGTAAAAACCACCCTTGACGGTAATCAGTTCTACATCGTCTCTATCTGGCAACGGAGCTGATTGTTTGGTGAAACTTTTGGGCAAGAAAAAAATCATAGATGCGCCATTACTATCTTTTGACTGTATCACGGGAACAGTCATAGCAATCTTTGACGAACTTTTGTTAGAACCGGCGATATAGCTAAATAGCTTTCTAAATGCGCCATTTTGGCTTTTTGACTGGGTAGTTTTCACTGCGAGCCGGTCGTCATACTGCCGTATTTCATAAACATCCGTAGATTTGATTAGTTTGTATTCAGGTTCTTCATATGCCATGGCGTTACCCGTCGAGAGAAAGAATATCGTTAGTGTTGCACTTATAAAGTTATAGATAGGTGTTCTTAGTAGTATGTTCACACTTTTGCCCTTCGTCCTTTTATATTCCAACTAACTTTATCGTTTTCTATCCATACCAGCGCATTTTCTACCTGTCCAAGACGAGCTGTGAGCATTTGTGCTGTTTGCGTCTTTTTTCCGCTTCTTTTGCCTTTGATAGCCACTCAGTCCCTTCAGGATCTTCTTTGTACAAAGCAGCGGCAATACTTTCTAAAGCACGGTAGGATTTACATTTTGTAGAATTATCACGTTCGGCCTGTTGAGCTACAAAATATTTAGGTACCAGAACATAAATCAAACCTCCCAACACAGTCATTAAAAGTAAGGAACATACAATGATTATGATTTTTCTATGTTGCCGCATCGTTCCTAACAATCGATGACTCCAGTTTATGCTGTTTTAAGGTTAACCGAGAAATTCCATCAAGCCCAGCGCCCCAAGACTAATACCCTTGCTTGCTTGGGATAACACTTCTGTGGTTTGCGGTATGATCGTGGGTGGAGTGCTAATGTTGGTACGACAAATCTCTGTTTGTCCTAGTAATGGGAAAGTGCTAAATCTTTACACTATTAGTCTCAAATGCTGAACTAAGCTAATTGGATCACACATGTGGTCGAAAGCTAAATGATCGAAGGTGCCGCTGCAAATGTTTTCCAAACCAACGACCGAAGACCTTACACCTGCAAGCAGTTTCTCCAAGGAACCTAGGCAACGTCGATCACTTTTGCATGATGGCATAGTTATCCAAGGCGATTGGCAAAGTGACGGTACGGTAGAGTTTGGTGGGAGGATTACAGGCGATTTAACTGTAGATGTACTCGTAGTGACAGGTACAGGCAATGTGGATGGCAACGTGCGAGCAAGGTCTGTCACAGTAGAAGGCTATTTGAACGGCACTATAGCTGCTGTGGAAGTGCGGCTTGGTTCAACAGCTGTTGTTAGAGGTGAAGTGGTTGCAGAAAAAATACGAATAGATTTTGGAGCAAATGTTGAAGGTCGTTTATTAGCTACTGGTAAACCAGCAACTGGTGGCGTTCTGACCCAAGATAAAGCCTCTGATGTGGACACTGAAATTAACGAGAGTTTACCATCAACCCCAAGGTTGCTTTAAACGGCCTCTACGTCTTGTCTTTGGTGCAGAAGATTGACGGATCGGTTGAACAGGTTCCACTTTCCCAATCATGGCTTCCAAAGCGGCAACTCGGTTTGCAGTACTGGGATGCGTTGAGAATAGCTTATCATGCGCGTGAGCATGGAGAGGGTTAATGATAAACATATGTGCTGTTGCCGGGTTTTTTTCCGCCCGGTGATTGTCGATTTTGGAAGCGAAACCCTGAATGGACTTGAGTGCGGATGCTAGCCACAAAGGATTGCCGCAAATCTCAGCACCAACTCTGTCAGCGACATATTCCCTACTGCGGCTTATAGCCATTTGGATCAACGAAGCAGCCAATGGAGCTAGGATCATCATTGCTATCAGGCCAATGAAGCCCATATTATTGTTTCTGCGCCCACCAAAGAATATTGCAAAGTTAGCCAACATAGAAATTGCACCGGCAAAAGTTGCTGCTACAACCATGATAGTGGTATCTCTGTTCTTAATATGGGCTAGTTCATGGGCCATTACAGCTGCTATTTCGTTCTGATTTAGCCTTTTTAAAAGTCCTGTAGTTGCAGCGACTGCGGCGTTTTCAGGGTTACGGCCAGTTGCAAACGCATTAGGCTGGTCGCTTTGTATCTCGTAAACCTTCGGCATTGGTAGCTGCGCATTGAGCGATAGATTGGCTACCATTTCATATAGAGGATGCTCTTGGGGAACCTTCTTAGCTCCGTACATCCGAAGAACCATCTTGTCTGAATTGTACCAAGCGAACAGATTCATCACCATGGCCAGTATGATAGCTATTAGGAGACCCTCAAAGCCGCCGAGCATAATACCTGCAAAGCCGAACAAGGCAGTCATAGCAGCCATAAGCATTGCGGTTTTTATCATGATGGGGCCTTTAATCGGGTCACCTGGTTAGCAAATATATAATTTAACTGAGTATTCAATGATAGAGTTTGGTTTAAATGATTTCGCTTGTTTCTCAAACTCCGTGACTTAACTGAATGATAATTAAGTGATAGGTAAAGCGAGGAAATTAGATGAGACTGATAGTTTGCCTAATAATGGTTCTGCCTCTGCACCAAGATGGCGTTTCTATAAGTCTAATCGTTGATAAGATAATTCAAACAGGTTCGGACGAGAGCAGTATCGCAAACTCTATAATTGACTACAACAGCTTCGAAGAATGGCTTGAAGACTTCAAAATCGATGTGATAGAATCGAAGCAGGAGTATCGCCGTTCTTAGAGTTCATGGATACTTCAAATCTGCAAAATGCCTATGAATCTGGGAAAGATCCGAAAAACATTGTATATCACTTTGCCAAGGATTTTGATCCAATGAACATCTCCTGATGAAGCAATGATATTAAATCCGATCTACAACAATCTTTTTCGAGAAATCGGTTTACCAAATTAATTGATTATTTCTCTTGAGCTAACATCGGCTTCTCCGAAACGTGCTGTAGCGCCTTAAGCGCCAGAGTGGCCTCAGCCCGCAAACGGCATTACAGCAAGGCGGATAATCTCTGGGCTTGTTTTAGAGCAGTGTAATGGGGAATGTTTTGTCGTTTGCCGACGCGATAAACTCTCTTACCCGCTTCAACCGAGTTTAATCTGACAGTTACAAGCGGTGGTTTTACCAACGTTCGATATTTTTTTTGGTTATCTAAATACTGGTCCATGCGCCCATAGTGTAAGCGAATAGCGGACCCCGCTTTGTACTGGGGCCACCTGATGCAATGTAAAACTAGGAAAGATACTTACACAGCCTTGGCCGCGGTTAGCAGATAGTATTTGTGCGCTTGGCATAACCTCAAGGTCACCTCCTTCATAAGAATCTGGCTCGCTGAGCTGTACGACGAGTGTAAGCTTACGCTTGCGCGCCAAAATGCCTTCGCCAACGTCAGAATGCCACGCAAAGTGACCATTATCAGACGCATCATATCTTGCTACCTGCGGGCTTTCAGCGAATTCGCGAAGATCAAAATCAAATTGATCAATATTGGAAGTACGGATGATTTCAATCAACCGATCCATGACCCAGCCAAGCCCATCGACCTCATCAAGCCATACCAAACTTGCAGTCCGCAGTGCAGGGTTTCTTTTTTTCTGCACAAGCATAGCATTTTTGAACGGTACTGCGGTTATAGCCGCTATGATCCTGTCACATTCAGCCGCACTAAATGCCTCTGGCTTGGAATAGAGAAGTTTAATTTCACGCTCCTGTGTGCTTGTTGGAAAGAACCATGTTAATAAGGGGGCAATTTCAAGCGACCCTCAATGTAGTTCAGCGCAGACATTGTGTTGCTCCAGCACCATCTCTTTGATTTTTGTGGATGACGTACGTGGGTTATAGCGCACCTGTACTATTTCTTTCCCCATCTCTTTCAGGTAGCCGGAAACATCCAGATTGTGGGAATTACTCCCCCAATCTTCACCTATCACAAAGATATCTGCTCCCACCGCTTTGCATCCGGAGACATATTCTAACGTGTGATACGGGCGTACAATGTCAACACAGCTAAGCGCTTCTAGCATCTCAACCCTCTGCTCTAATGGAATAATCGGTGTGTTTGGCTTGTACTGGTTCACTACATCATCAGAGGCTACGCCAACTGCCAAAATATCGCCTAAAGATTTACAGTGGTTCAACAAGGCCAAATGACCGACGTGAAGCAGGTCGAAAGTACCAACGGTATAGACAATCATTTTCGGTTTATCCTTTTCCACACCTGGCTTCGATGATAACGAACAAGAACAGAGTCTTCTCGTGCGTACAGTTAGTAAATTATTCAGAAACAATTGCGTTGATATGTCTCCACACGCTCAGGCGTATGGAGTAGCTTAAAGTTTTGAAACCATAAGTTTCAAATGCACTACGAATGGAAATAGAGCTTGCCTGTCGAGTTTTGACGAGCAGCCAGTTTTCTTAACCCAAAGGATGTCACATGACAATCAAAAACGGCGCCGCGCCAAAACCTTCGATACTGTCATACGCCAAAGATCTACCAAACATTTGCTCACTCGCAGGATTGGGATGTTCCTTGTTGGCGATATATTGTTTGATCATCGGATTCTATCCCGCTGCGATGATCGGCATGATTTGGGCTGTTGGATTTGATTGGGCGGATGGATTGATTGCCCGCAGTATGAAGGGACGCACAGGCGATGACCGTGCCTTCGGTGGCACGCTTGATCTGTTAATCGATATCGTAAGTTATGGCATTACACCCGCTATTTTAATCCTAAGTTTTGGAGATTTCAGCCCATGGTTTTTGCCTGTTGTGTTTATCACCCTAGTTTTCGGTGTGATACGTTTGAGCTATTTCAGCACATTCGGTTTGTCAGATGATGCAAAATACACAGGACTTGCGATTGACAATAACAGCATCAGCCTCGTTTTCATTGTAATGTTTGCAGATTATTTTGAACATTCCACATTCGCTATTATTCTAGCTTTCAGCGGACTATGCCTAGCAGTTTTGAACGTTTCTCAAATCAAGACGCCTAAACTTTCTAGTAACCCAATTAATGTTGTCGTTCTTGCCGTGTACACACTAATGATAACTCTATTTTATGCCTGGTCCATACTGCGATGATCAATGAAAAATCACTTCAAAATTGAAGCTATTCTACTCAAGCAGCGGCAAGGCTTATCTCCGAGTTAATGCCTATGCCACGACAAGCTGTGCAACAAAATTGCGCCAGAATGAATTTACACGTCTAATATCAACGGTAAGGTGTGCTGGACGCGGGACCAGAGGATAGGGCGGTGCGGTCCACGAGCCTGGGCAAGATGGTCCAGTAACCCCGAGCCAGCTTTAATGTATCCAAATATGGAGCGTTTTGTAATCAGAAGTGTTTTGTCATCAAGAGACGCTAAAAACCCACCCTGCGCACGTCAAGCAGGTTTAATCTGACAATAACTACTTCAGCTTTCTGGAGGGTTCCATCGCGGTTGAAGAACTGATGACGGATACCTTTAAAATATTGTTATATATATTTTTTAATAACAAACAAAGCACTGTATCATGGGATACTTAAACTGCGCCTCATATCTGACAGAGGAAGAAATCTTAAGATTTCATTATTTAGAACATTTGTGTTATGAGTCATCTACAGCATACGATAATGTGTGTATTTTTTTTTAGATTGGAATAATTTTTTGGAACTTCCTAAATGGACGGTGCCTGCACTTCAAGGTGCAGCGGCAGGAGCTGTAACCTTAGCAATCGCAGGCTTTAACTGGGGAGGCTGGGTTACAGGTGGAACAGCCTCGAAAATGATCAAAGACGCTTCAAATACAGCAGTTGCAGCTGCACTGACACCACATTGCCTTGCTCGCTCTGCCGCTGATCCAGAAGTCATTACTATCATGGCCACATTGGATAAAGCTAGCACTTGGAAAAAGCGCAGTATTATTGAAAAATCAGGATGGGCGACCCCACTAGGCACTAATAAGCCGTCTTGGGAATTAGCTGAAGCTTGCCTTAAAGAACTTGAAAAAGATACTTGAGAAGTTTTCTCCAAATATCATTACATAAATCACCAGTGAGAGCTGGTGGTTTTAACAAAAAATAGATTTTCGTAGTGCTAATTGGTGCTGATAGACAAATCAAAACGCGTATCGCACGGCTCGTGCGGCCTGAACCTACGCGCTCAATAATTGGTGCCACTCAGTAAAAGCGGCGGTTCGATTGAACTTGAAATTGTCTCGTGAGTAGAAGTGGCGTTCCTGTATGCTCTCACAGTCAACTTAACCCCACATCCAGCCTGCGTAGCGCCTTCAGCGGACCTGAGTGGCATCAGCCGGCAAACAGCCGCGCAACCGCACGCAAAACCACACATGTTTGCAACGACGCGCAGGCGCATGGAGGAAATGCTTCTTCTAACGGACTAAGCAATACGCCCTTAAATGCTAAAAATAACTTTAATCAATTGAAGAGAATCGTAAACTGCGAGGTAGCTAAGGCAATTGCTATACCCAAGTTCATCAGTCTTAATAAGCCATATGGCTGGGCAGAAACATCCTTGTAAGCATTCGTTTTTTTTGCTGCGGCTGAAGTATCTTTTATGTTGGCAATTTGTGATCTCAGCGTTGCATCACCCCAAACAATTGTAAAAAGCGCGGTAGCAAGGATTGGGACGCTCAAGGCAAACTCATGGCCAGCGGTGTCCGCAAATAAAAGAAACGCGTAATTCACGCTGCTTGCCATAAATGAAATTATAATCCCCACAATCTGAAAGCTTATAGCATAGAATAAGCCACTTAGGCTCGTATCTCTTGTTTGTGTAACCAAATCATTCATTACTAAACCTTTCGTTCAGACATTTAGTGAGTAGATGCGTCAAAGCTTGAAGCCTAATTTTTCTAAAATTGCGGGGACATTCTTCTTCATTGCAAAAAAGCCTTTGTTCGCGTGAGGCCACGCAATCGTATCGAACTGGCGGCGTAGGAAAAGAACCTGAATGCCGGCCAGTTTCAAATCAACCTGAGCATTTAAAATGGCAGTAGATGTCGGCCCGACTGGCGCATAGCTTGTGACAATCGTTTTTGCCTGATTGCGTTTACAGTCTTCTATTAATTTATCTGACCAAGCGTTATCATTTATAATATGATGATCCATACAAACAGCTCTCAATGCATTTGCAGCAAACTGTTTTGGAACGTCGCCAATCGCCATAGGAGACCTACCTTCGGTTGCCAGCGCTCCAATTGTTGCAATTGGCGGGTGCGGTAGCTCTTCTGCTATTTGCATGTCATCTTCCGTCACTAAAAGTAGAAATTCTGGCGGAATATCTTCGGCCTGAGCCACGTCCGGCAGCGACCTTCGTAGATGATTAAGTGGGTCCTGCTTAGAAACTATTTTTGTTTCTAATTGATGTACTGGACAAAATTTCTGATTTGTAAATTTATTAATATTAGAAGCCCTTGCGATGTATGGCCGTCCTCTAGTTTGAATGCCAGCAACCCACCGCCAGGCTAACGTATTTGACGCTGGATCGCCGTCGATGAGATGTCGCAAGAAAAAGTCTGCACCTAATGTCCATGGTAATTGCAAAGTGAATATCCAGATCGATGCAAACCACATACGCGCGTGGTTGTGGAGATATCCTGTGCGGACTAACTCACCAACCCATGCATCAAAGCAATCAATGCCAGTCTCTCCGTCCATAGCTTGCATATAGTTTGCAGCTAAACGTCGATCTTTGCTTACACTTTTCATCTGTCCGTGCAGATCAGACTGATATGCAGTCCAAACTCCAGGGTGCTGTTCCAACCAACCTTTGAAATAAGTCCGCCAAAAGATTTCATGCACGAACCGCTCTGCCGCCTGAAAGCCATGTTGTCCCAAGATGACTTCTAGCACTTCAACTTCCGTTATCAAACGATGTCTGATCCATGGAGAAAGAGCGGACACATTCGTCCGTTTATCAGCGCCCAGGTCATAATTACGGCAACGATCGTAGATATCACCAGCCCGGCCTGAAAAAGTTGCAAGCCTCGCAAGGCCTGCAGCTCTGTCCGGCCTGAAATTCGGTATTTCAGAACGTGTGGTCAGTTCAGCTATTAGGTCTTTTGTTTTCATATTTAAGAGCTGCCTTTTGAACGCGGCCGATGTGGCAACGCATAAGGAACTTCATGTCGATATTGTTCAAATCGTTTCCCGTAGCGTTTTGAGAAGCGGCGTTCTTTGAAACGAGGTGCAAATAGGCAATAAGCTGTCAGGACAATTGCGAGACAGAACTGATCGGGAGTCCAAACAGGAACTGTCCAAGTTGTGAGCGCAAAAGCTACATAGATAGGCTGGCGTATAATACTGAACAAACCCTGGGTTGGCATATCAGGAAATACTGGCTTGATGTTTTGCGCGAGGGACAACCATCCCAAAGCACCTGATTGCACTTCGACCCCAGCATCATAGCTGGCCCACACCAATAATAACCAAGAAACTAGATATAAAAAGCAAAGTCCAAAAAAAACAAAACCTTCAGCTTGCCACCAAATAATCCCACTAGGGGTCCATAAAGCAAAAAGCATAAGTAATTGGATGGATGCAATAATCGCATATGTGGTCGTGGCCAGGGTTGGCGCGAACACAGCTGGTGCCAATTTAGCCAATACAAAAGTGCCACGCCTGGATAGTAGAAGTGAATGTACAATTGGAAATTGTAAAATCAGAAAAATATTAACAATAATCGACCAAGGTTGCAAAATTGTGCCGAGGCTTTTTGACATGCCAAAAAACATTGCCACGATCATCGCCAACACCGCAGCGATGAATACAGAATGACAAACAACGCCATAGAATAATGCAATCGATATGCGAAACGCACCAGCGGGCGCACGAGAGGCTCCAAACGCGAGTGACAACAATCGCTTCAGGGGGTCAGATCCAGATAACTTCATGTACTCGAGGTAGGTGCAAATAATTGATAGTCGAGGCCTACCACCCTAACGATAATCAATTATGTTTAAAAAGCGGTTGGGCGCTACTTTTACAATACATAGAGGTTCATAATGACAAATGTTGAGCTAACTCGCGAAAGGCTAGTAGCATATTACATTGAAATGACGAAAGAAACGATGCCACAGCTTGCAAGTGCCACACACAAGAACTGGCCAGTACGCAACGATCATTGTTTTCAACGCATCATTTTAGACACGCTATGTGGAGGCATTTGGTATGATCATTTGCCTCGTCCTGCTTACAAACACCTAAGCCATGAACAGGCTCTGCAAGCCGTAAATTTGTGTAACGATATAATAGCAGGAACAGTTGATCTGGTCGCTTTGAATCGACAATCGTTATTATGGCGAGGCAAAATACGCTTAAGATAAACGTAAGCGGACTAGAGCTAGTATGATGAAGCTTATACTATGCCACCCAGCCTTGTGGCCGTTCATCTATAAAAACAGCATAGTTCTTTATAAATAATTAAAACCTTGGCAGGTTAACTTGCGTCCGTCCACGACGCAGTCAACCCCACACCCAGCCTGTGTAGCGCCTTAAGCGAACCAGAGTGGACTCAGCGGGCAAACAGCTGCGTAACCGCATGCCAAAACAAACATGTTTGCATCGATGCGCAGGCGCACGGGCGCGTGGCGGATATAGCGTATAGTTAAATATTGTGCAGTCCAAGTGTTGCGGATAGGGGATTTCTGTTGCATTTGTACTAACTTTTGGTAGTGTTTTTATACCATAAGTTCTGCTGTGTTACAGTTGGTAAGTACTAGGTTTTAATGGCCATAAAAGGAGAAGATATTATCTCACAATTAGTGCAACTCATTTATTCATCCCAACCATTTGGGTATGATAGCACAACATTACAAACCATCTTAAATGATGCACGGAGATGCAACACGCGAGATGGTATTTCCGGTGCGCTTGTTTGTAGACACGACATTTATGTCCAATTACTCGAAGGTTCTAAAGAGGCTGTTCATGCTGCCTACATGCGAATTAGTCGTGATGATCGTCATGTTGGAGTTAAGAAGCTCGTTGGTCGGCCAATTACTGAGCGCTTTTTTGGGGAGTGGGCTATGCTACATGACCCAGCAATATCCTTGATTTGGAACCAACAACAAATCAAAGATGGTATTGTTGACCTAACACCACAAACAGAAATTATAGACATGTTTCAATCCATTTCCAGCCGATCTAGATTTGAGAAGTTTGACCATTAAATTGTGGGTGCTGGCAGACGAATGAGAACTCGCATCAGATTGCTGGAATAGCCTAAATCTAGGCGTTCAATAATTGACATCATTCAGCTAGCGCGGCGGCCTGTGCGTCTCAACCAGTTTTAGTCCAACCAAACATTGAAATTAAATATTTTTAATTCAATTATTTGAATAAATAGAAATGTATTTCTTGACTTCTCTGCCAAAAATAGCACGCTGATGACTTTATAACTGTGGAGTATCGTAATGATGACAACGCTTAATTTATTAAAACTGAGCGTTATTCTTTCTTTTCTTGCAACCGCGCTTTTTGCTCAGACTGGCGGTGAGCGGATCAGCTTGGCTGGAACCGTTGTTGCAGACAACATGACTGGGCTGTCTTATCGCGTTCGTGGTTGTATAACGTCCATTTCAAAAGAGGCTACAAACACAGGCATCGCTGCCATTAACCAAGAACTTATTAAGTTGGACGATCGTGTGGCTAAGATGGCAGTAGCAACGGCCGTAGCTCGAGTTAAAGATTTAGAGGCTGAAGTTGGCGATAGCGAATTCAGCATTACCACAGTCCACGCAGAAATCATTCGCGTCCAAGAAGAGCAAGACTTTGTGGTACGAGAATTTGAGAGGACACGTCTCTTGTTTCAAAGAGGGCTCGTGAATGAGACTACTTTGGAAGCGGCAGCACGGCGAAAAATGGAGGCAAGCTTCGCCTTGGAGAGGATACAAGAGGACTTGCAACGCGCTCTATCTGGAAAATCGCGCGCTGAAATAGCTTTGGATATTGGGATTTTAGAGCTGAATGCTCGTCAGTCTGACCTCGAAGAATTAACAATCCAAGCGCCCTTCAGAGGAGTTTTATTGAATTTTAATCCAAAAGTTGGTGACTGCGTATCACAAGGCGCCTTAGCGGCACAAATTTATAAGCCAAACGACAAGAGCGTAGAGACCTTTGCATTCATGAACAACCTTGTTGATGCAAACCAATTTGGCCTTACTGTAGGGAATCCTGTGCAGGTGATCCGTGTGAATGGTGAGAGCTGTCCAGGAAAAATTTCGCTCGTAGGAACGGAGGCGAATTTGGAGACCCAGAGCGTCAAGGTCAAAATAAAATTGGATCCCAATTGCGCAGTCGAAATGTTCTTGAATGAGGGCGTCAAAATAGACCTGACACTTAACGCAAGATGAATCGTCATAACAACATTTGGACCTGTCAAAATAAATGAGAACGCGCATATGATTTCTTGAGCTACGTGAACCTATGCAATCAATCTGCTGTCAAACAGATAAAAACTCGTATCGGATTGCTGACGCAGCTTGAATCTATGCGTTCAATAGTTGGCGCAACTCAGTAAGAGCGGCGGTTCGATTGAGCTTGAAAGTGTCTCGTGAGTAGAAGTGGCGCTCCTGTACCCCCTTACAGTCAACCTGACCCAACACCCTGCCTGTGTAGCGTCCTTAGCGGACCAGAGTGGCCTCGGCGGGCAAAAAGCATTGCGGCCAGACGGATAATCTCTGGGCTTGTTTTAAAGTAGCGCAATGGGGGGCATTCACGCACGCGATAAACTCGCCCGCCCACTTCAACCAAGTTTAATATGACAAAGCCAATGCATATCGTAAAAAGTTACATTGACATAATTGTTATTGCGTCGCCTTGTGACATTATGGTGTCTAGCCCCCTAAATTCGTCCATTGATTTTTGGTTTCTCTAATAAGGTTTCTGGTACGGGTGGGCGCATGTTCAATGCATGATGAGGTCTGATCTGGTTGTATTGCCTGAGCCAAACATTGATAGCGACCTGGGCTTGCCGTGTGGTGTGAAACCATTCGGCGTTGAGCACTTCTTTTCGCAAGGTGCCGTTAAAGCGTTCGTTGTATCCATTTTCCCAAGGGCTGCCCGGATAGATTTGCATTGGTTTGATCCCAACCTTCTTCAGCCAGTCCTGCAGATGCGTGGCAATGAACTCGGGTCCGTTGTCAGAGCGAATAAACTCTGGCTTACCATGTTTGATCAGCAGCGGGTGCAGTGTCTCCAAAACGTCGTTCGCATTCATTTTTGGGGTCTCACTGCCACGCAGAGCGCTTCACGGGTATATTCATCTAGAACCGTGAGCATTTTATAGCTGCGCCCATTGCTAAGCTTATCGTGCACAAAGTCGATCGCCCAAATATGGTTGGGGTGTGTGGGCCGCAGCCTGATGATGGAGCTGTCTTTATGATAAAGCCGTTTGCGCTTGTTGTGCCGGCGCGGCAGCTGCAAACCTTCTTCGTTCCATAAGCGCTCGATCCTCTTGTGGTTAACACGCCAGCCTTCCATGCGCAGCAGAGCTGTGACTTTCCTATAGCCATACCACCCATATTGCTTGGCCAGCCGGATCATCGCCAAGCGAAGTTCGTTGTCATCTGTGGGTTGGGCTTGATAGCGCAGAGTTGAGCGGGCTACATCCAGAACAGCGCAAGCACGCCGCTCAGAAATATCCAGCTTTTGACGCGTATGAATAACAGCCTGACGAAGCTGAGCCCGCGTCAGGCCCGCGGCTTTAGATGATCAAGGCTCTCCTTCAGGATCACCTTGTCTAACTGCAAGTCAGCGACGATCTTCTTCAAGCGCTCGTTTTCTTTCTTGAGCGATTTCATCTCAGAAACCTGCGAACGAGAAAGGCCTCCAAACTTCTTACGCCAGTAATAATAACTCTTATCTGAAATCCCAGCTTTGCGACACGAACTCACAACGTCCAAACCATCGTGCAAATGAACATCAATCTCGCGCAATAACTTCAACACATCTTCATCAGAATAACGCTTTCGAGCCATGTTTCCTTACTCCCTTTGCCAAAATATACTGGCACAGTTCTAGGGGGCTAAGACACTCTTGGTTTTGCTGAACCCAATGCTGAGGGATGGGTCTTTGAGCCAGTTTACATAGAGGTCGAGTATAAGAACTCTCAGGCTCTCCTTAACTGTTCGTTTGGGATTACGATTGCCCTTGCCCTTGGATTCTACAGAGGTCAGGCCAGCAGCATCGTAAAGGTCATTACACAGCTTCTTTATCTCAGGGTGATCTGACCATGTATGGACATCTAAGGGTTCAGAGTGCCATCGGTCTATCTTAGGCAGGTCGTCTTCCATAGCGTCTCTCTTGGTTTGATCATTTCGGGTAACTTACCACTACAGTAGCGACCCATCCCATTGAATAACAATAGTTAACAACCCCAATGCTATGATTGTCGTTCTCACATGGCAATATAACCAGTGCTTTAGCCTGTTAGCTTACGAAGTATTATCAGGGGTTTAGCGTGTGTGCTTTGCCGTGGGCTTTAATTTTCATCGGGGGGGAGTGTTTTGCTTTTTTATGCTGGAAACACGATGTCCGAAATTGCAAACATTTTCCATTCACCGCTCACTTTTTTGTAAGCATAGAAACCCGTGGCTTCTTCAATCAACGAACCATCTTTGCGAAGCCTTCGAGTATTTCGCATTAAAAGATGGGCTTTGTTCTCGCCTACAGCCACGACGTCGATCTCAAATGAATCGCTTCTATCCCAGCCCTTAGAAGCCTTCATATCTGCTGGGTTAATCGGAAACTGATCCAACATAGTTACACTGTCGCCACCTATGTATGCTAATGGATAACTGATACAGTTGTTAATGGCATCTAAGTCGTTAGCATTAAATGCTGCTAAGTACCTTTGGTAAGCAACAAGTAGGCTAGCACGTTCCACTTTATCCATCATCAAAATCCTTTTTCTAACCATAACATTTAAGCGTCACATAGGTGACTACGTCAACTGATTATCCAGCTAATTCAGGCTTTATTCTATTTTAACGGTAACACTCTAGTGTACTTAAAGTGTGCTACTGAATGTTACCATATAGTAGTAACATAAAGGTACAAATTTATTTACTTGTAACTAGAATCACTTTAATCTAGACTCATATGTTACTAATGAGGTATGTGATGTCTTTAATCGGGTACAAACGAGTTAGCTCCGACAGTCAGTCCACGGATCGTCAGGACTTGGGTGAACTTGATAAGGTCTTTGAGGAGAAGCTATCGGGCAAGAGCGCATCTGATCGACCAGCCTTAGTTGCCATGATTGATTACGCTCGTGAGGGCGATACTGTTAAAGTTCACTCCATAGACCGACTGGCAAGAGACTTACGTGATCTACAGTCGATCATCAGTCAGCTTAACGACAAGGGTGTCACTATCTCATTCTTAAGTGAGAACCTGACGTTTAGTGCTGGTGCCGATGATGCCTTCGCTAAACTACAACTACAGATGATGGGCGCTTTTGCTGAGTTTGAGCGTAACATTATACGCAAGCGTCAGGCGGAGGGCATCGCCAAAGCCAAAGAGCGTGGTGTGTACAAGAACCGCAAGCGTAAGCCTGTCATAGACCGTGATGAGGTACGCAAGCTCAAGGCTGAGGGTCTGTCCACGTACAAGATAGCTGACCAGATGGGCATCTCACGTATGTCTGTACATAGGATACTCAATAACGCTGCCTGATGCACCAAACTCCCTAGCTCACCACTTAATAAACCTATGCAATCGTGCTTGTAAGAGGCTCTCTGTGAGGCTGATGGGGCCCTTAGATTCATAGCCAAACGAATTGGGTTGGCCCGGTTTGCAGGTGTGAATCCAAGGTGATGATCAATATAGAACTGGTTCTAAGATCGAATGCCTCACTTATTACAAAGTAAATCGCTGCCTATGGTAACCGTCTAAAGCCACCTTGCATTACTTGATAAGTGAAACCAAATGCAGCAACCCTTTCTTTAACGACATCGGTCACCGCACCCAAATAGGTAAATTTTTGTGGATTAGTACATGCCATGAAAGTTTCGCCATACGTTTCAATATTTTTCATATGAACCGCCTGTGCTTCTTCGTCAGCAAATGTTTCAATAAGCGTAGCTTGGCTTTTGTTCTCTGAAATATACCATTCAAACATTAAAGTGCCGGAACAACCCTGTTCAGTGGCTGACCATTCCTCAACCAACTGCTCAAATGTTTTGTAATCTGTGATTTCCAATTCCACATATGCAGTCATGTGTTTTGGTTGAGCTTTCATGTTATGTCCAATCCTCTGTCTGTTGATTTTATCAAGTCTCTTAAACAGCTTAAATTGCATCATTAACGAAAATATACTAACGTTGCTAAACCAGTTTTATAATGAAAGGGGTTCAGCGTGATACAAGGAAGCATTGAAAGAGACATCTGCCCGATTGGTCTCGCTGCGGATTTGATTGGCGATAAGTGGTCGCTCGTAATTCTCAGGGACATTTCTATACTCAGCCGCCGGAATTTTAATCAGCTGTTTAAGCAAAACTTGGAAGGCATTTCGTCAGGAACCCTCGCCAAACGTTTAAAACGTCTGATGGATATTGGCTTATTAACTGTGTCAAAAGATCAGGCCCATTCGCAAAAAAAGCTTTATTGCTTAACGGAATCCGCAATCCAGTTTATCCCAATCATATTTAATTTGGCGCATTGGGCCGATGTGCATCATCATCCAAGCCAAATATTTATTAAGCCAATCGAAGCCTATCTCGGGGATGATAAAGGCCTAATAGATAATTTTTTAAATGGACTGCGACAAATACATTTGGAACACAAACCTTTAGCTGAGGTTGATGAGATCTTTTTGGAGCTTGCTTCATAAGGTCGCCTTAATTTTAAATCTTGTTTAAATACAGAAGTGGTTATTCAACCCGATGTTACAGCCCATGAGGTACGACAGACAGCCAGATGCCATAACTGTGGCGTGGAGGGTAACAACACGTATCAGATCGTTTACACGGGCAACTCAAGTAGTCGGAGACTACGCCCCCTTGATATTGCTATGGATGGTGCTGGGGTTAGGTCGGATCAGTTCTCGTAGAAACCCCAGTCTGACACCGCAAATATAGCAGTCATATCATCAAATAGTATTTCAGGTGGCGTCTTGGTGCCGTACTCTTTGTGTATCTTGGAGCTACCATCGGAAATGTGTCCCATGATGTATTCCGCTCTAGCCAAATCTATTCTTGCTGCTGCACTCCTGTCTCTTAGCGTGTGCCTTGCTGAGTAGGGGACGACTGCTCTGTCTGATATTCCCATGACATTATTTACGATGTTTCTGAGGGCTGCTGAGGCGTTCTCATGGCCCTTCTTACGGTAATGTCTCGGGAATAAAGGGGCGTCACCTGCAGTTGGTAATTTGTATGATCGAAAGGCATCCAGCACAGGCGACAACAAGGGAACGGCCCTCTCTAGATCACTCTTTTCCATGCGCCTAATTGAGTTTGTACGATACACAACATGAGGCATATTGCTATCAATTCGTAGGTCTCTGACTTGTAGACCCGCTGCTTCGCTTGTTCTACAACCAGTGTAGATCATAAGCAGTCCAATCAGTTTAACTTCTTCATCTGATATATTGATAATATTATTTAAATACTCACTTAATTCTTCTGGCTTAAACGAACGTCGTTCTTCACGCTCATCCTTTTCACGTTTCTTATTGGACAGTCCAGAGAATGGATTGAAGATCGACTGACCCTTCTTCTCTCGGTTCCAACAATTAACCACTGCACTAAGTGTATTATTGTATCGGTTGCGTGTACCTGCCTTGGGATACGTTTTCCAAAGCCAGTCCTTCACAGTTTGTCTGTCGAGGTCTTCAAGCCGCATGTTGTCGCCACCCATGGCTTTTTCAAATCGTTTGAGCAGCCCTCTGGTTTTGGTCTCCCATTTGGCCTCAACATCAGGCAAGCGAATCTTCTCTTGCTTGTTCGTTTTAATGTAAAGCTCCGCAGCGTCTGACCATGTGGCGTGGGAGGTTACTTTGGTTTCACCTGATACAATTAGGTACTGGGCTATAAGGGGATCATTCGGGTCTGCTGGTTTGTAGGGGGTCTGGTATCCATATTCTCCCCAGCGACCCGACTGATAGTCTTTTGCTCGTTGTTCTTCATCAATGTACTCATCTAAAATGAAATCTAGCAGTAGCTCCTCATGCTCTCGGACTTTAAGTTTCCATTCTTTGATTTTCTGCGGAAAGTTTTGAATTTCTTCGTCGGTGGCGTCTACACCTAAGGTAGGAGCTTGATCTGGATGAACTCCATATTTGACAGCCATTTGCTTTGCCGACGAAATAGCTGACTGATTAGACGGTTGCGTCTTTGGAACTTCTCCGTGCAATAATTCCTCTGCTTTACGCTTAGTAGCCTCAAAGCGTTCGTTTTCAGCCGCCCATCTACGCTGAGCAACGGATTCAATCTTGGTATCAAGCGCCTTCTTCCATTCTGTGAGTAATTTCCCTTTTGAACTTCGGGGGAAATGTTCTTGCAGAGACGGGGGAACACGACGCCGGTACTCAAAGAAGCCTGTTTTGGACTGGAACAAATAGCTAATTTTGGGAGCCATAGACAAAACCTGTGTACCGTTTATGTACCGATTTTGTGTACCTTGTCTGTAAATAAGTCAACAATCATTGAACATTAGGGGAAATATTATGTTAAATGGCTCCGGCGGTAGGGATCGAACCTACGACCAATTGATTAACAGTCAACTGCTCTACCGCTGAGCTACGCCGGACCACTGGGGGCGGATATATATAACACCATATTTTATTGCAATAATTGTTTCTATACTTTACGCTAACCAAACATAAGCTTCCATAACTTGTCTGGCTGAATGTCTGGCTCATGCTCTCTATAATACATTGCAACATTGATCGCCGCGCAATCGAGAAGGCTACCAAGCAACGAAAGGCTTTGGGGACGAAGGTAACTCTCGTCGATCCGTCTGGGCTTCGATTGGCCATAAACGCCCAGAGCGCCAGTTGGACATACAATTATCGCCAGCGTGGTGTTGATTACTACGGCAAGCGTCATCCACAAAAAACTATTAAGGTTGGTGATCCTGTCACAATGACGCCGCAAGAGGCTAGGTTTCGTGTTGAGGAAATTAAGGCTGAGGTGAGGGCAGGGGGCGACCCAGTTCACACTATCGAGCAGGCAAAATTAAAGGCTGAACAAGCTGATTTCAAACAACGTGCTTCGTCTTTTTGGTTGGAAACTTATCGCGTTGCCTTTTTGGGTGATGGTTCAAAGCATAAAAATGATGAGTTCATGCACGCAAGAACAGCTTTGCTTGAGCTGAACCTACTAGAAGCCCCCCCTCAAAGCATTTCGGCCAAGGTATTACGTGAATTAGTTATGTTACACGAAGCCAAGTTATCCACTGGCCGGCACAGGTTTGGCGCGCTCTCTCGCTTTTTGGACTTTTTAGTAGATGAGGATGTGATCGAACATAATCCTGCAAGAGATTTATCACGACGCCATAGACCAAAAACGCCGAAGCCGCGCGATACATTTTATTCGATTGATGAATTGAAAAAGCTTTGGCAGCCTAGGGAGAAGTTGAGTAGCAATTATTTGTTGTTCGTTAGGTTCATGATTGCCTGCCCCCTGCGTATGTCCGAGGCTGCAAATTTAACTGTTAACGAGGTTCTCTTGCCTGAAAAAGAAATCAGGCTTTCCTCATCGATGACAAAAAATAGTGAGTCATTTTCAATGCCGTTAACTGGACTTATGATTGAACAATTGAATTTTGATAATTCTGACAATGCTTCGCGCCTTTTCCAGCTATCGAGTAAAGTTGGTCAGCCGATGAGCGCTTGGTCTTATTTTAACAAAACAGTGCGAGTCAGCACTGGCGTCCTGGAGTTCAATTTACACGATTTGAGGCGAACCTTTTCGAGTTTGATGTCAGAGCATTCTGACTTTTCAGAAAGTCTTGTGGACAGTCTCTTAAATCACAAACGCTCCGCTACACGGCAGGGTGTTATGCGCCATTATCAACATGCAAAAAACCTCAAGCAGCGGCGAGAGGTTATGGAGTGGTGGTGCGATTTCTTGGAGCGTGAGATAATCAATGGATGAAGAATTTGACACTGATATTCTTGCGCTTGCAACGTTGCTTGAATGTGATCCGGCTATAGTCCGGATATACTATGAGAAGCACAAAATTAGCGAAGTCTTAGACACCCAAGAAAGTTCAAGATTACTTACTGATGCAAACAACTATTCATTGGCTTTCGATAAAGTTCGGTCAGCACGAGCGGCCATTTCTAATTTGTCAAACTTTGAAAAGGCAGTCCTCTCAATTCAAGAATTTGATCCAGAGAGGAGCCTGAGGGAATTGGAAAAATTTTTGAGTGAAAAAGTTGAGACGCGGCGTGCGATGAGGGCTGAATACTCAATTCAAGGGGGCAAGAACGTCAAAGCCAATGCTGTCGCAAATATGGTGCTGGATTTATTTCTTCACTTAAAATTGGAAATCAACTTAACCAAAACTTCCGCAACCAAACACACTTCCGGAAATGCTCCAAGTTCACATTTTGCTCGCTGTGTAAACGAAGCACTCAAAATTACTCATACAGATGGCCGCCGAAAGAATGTAAACTTTAAAACAAGCGACGGTGAAACTGCTGTTGGTTCTCATGTCCAGTATGCACATTGGCAAGAGCCAGCTCGTCAAGCAATTGAATTATGGAAAAATAGAACTTCTAAAAAATAAAAGAAGTTCCCCCGTCCCAAGGTGAAGCGCTTTTAGCAACGATAAGTCATCAGACTCTACGAAAAGGATATCGTGATGACTTTTAAGACTGCTCACTGGGAGCCAGAATTGCCATTGCCACGCAATGCTGACCGCAAAACGCTCGCCGCCATTATCACTCACCATTATTTTCCGATCAGTCATCGGACACTACAGACGTGGCCTTTAACCGTGCGTCGACCTAACCGCGCATCAGTTTATGACGTGCAAGAGGCCATGGAGTTTGCTGAGAAGAAACTTTTGTCGGCGACAACTTACAAGCAAGCGGCAGATTACTAATGGCCTTGCATCTCAAAGCCCCCCCGTCTTCGCTATATACCGGCTTAACCCCAGTATATAATCCCAGCCACAGAGAGCGCGATGATAGCTACGGCAAAGTCATCCTCCAACTTGCCCCACGCTGGCGCATTATCGAATGCCGCAACGCTGAGCAGTGGATCATCCAAAAGCGCTCTGCAGAACCCTTGGACCAAGGCAAGTGGACTGGCGTCAGCTATGTCGTGTCCCGAGACAAGCTAATCGCGCTCAGTACAAGCGTAGGATTGCTCTCAGAGCCATCTAAGCGGGCTGTGCTGCAGGCATTACCGCCAACAGCTCGAGAACATACTCTGAAGCAGGTTCGCCTATAACGAAACCGCGCGCCCGAAGGCACGCGGTCTATGAGGCAGGTAAAGTTTGTAAGCTACTACCGATGCCATCATAGCATGTGTTGCTCGGCGCCGCATCATAAAAGGATGCTATTATGCTGAATTATTTCGAACTTGTCCTGATCAAGGGACACAAAGACACGCGCGTCAAAAGCGGCCAAAGCTATGACACCATAACGCTCGCTGAAATCGCACAAATGGCTGAAGTGCCAAATCGCCTGTGCAAGCTGGACGCACCTGCGCTTATCGCCTCGACCTACAATGCCCCAGATGCGCGCTCCCATGCCGCTCAACGCAAGCATGGATGTTTCCACGCATTTGTTCTGGACGTGGACGAAGGCAATACTGGCCTCAAACAGCTCAATCAGGCTTTATCAGCGATCTGCGGCAACTGCGCACGCATAGTCTACTCAACCAGCAGTGCGACGGTTGATGCGCCTAAATGGCGTGCCATCATTCCGTTCAAATCTCCGGTAACTGGGCAGCAATATGAACAGCTACAACAGGCCCTGTTCGCATCACTTGCAGCCCACAACATCACATGTGATCAGGCTATGAAGGGTGCAGCTCAAATGTCGTTCTTGCCGAATGTACCGCCAGACAAGCGCGGTGAGGATGGTGCGCCAAAATATTATGAATATTTAGTGTGCTTAGCAGACAATCTTTCGCATCCACCTCAATGCCTTTTGGACTTGGCAGAGCAAATTGCACAGCGAGATGTAGAGGCACAGTTAATTGCTGCTGAAGTTGCTAAAGATAGAGCGCAACAAAGGCGGAAGCATCGTGAACATTCGGAGATGCTATCACCCATTGAGCAGTTCAATGCAGACCATGATCTAACACAGGTGCTGTTAGAATGCGGCTGGGAGCCACGAGGGCGGGCTTGCTATGCGTCGCCCTATTCTCATAGCAAAGGGCCATCAGTCTATGTTTACGACCAGCGTGCAGTAAGTTTCACCAGCAGTGATGCTGGACAGCTTGGTAAAGAGACGGCCAACGGCTGGACGACCTATGACGCTTGGGACGTCTTTGTGGCGCGCGTACACGGCGGTAGCGAGCGGGCTGCTCTTGAGAATTACTGCGAAGTGTCCGGCTACAACCAAGTCAAACTGCATACCATTGTTAAAAAGTGGGGGCAGTCGTGATGGAACCGAATAAACTTCAACACACCGCAGTCGATACATCGAAAAAACCTGTTGAGTTCGGCGATGGTCGTGTGGCGCCTAACCTCGAGCAGTTGAAACTCGACGTTTCTAAAGATGGTATAGTGAAATCTCTCAGTAACATGGTCACGATACTGGACGGATTGAGTTGTTGGTCTGGAGTGTTTGCTTTCGACGAGCTTGCAGAACAGATTATGGTCCTCCGGCCCCTATCCAACAGCCGCGGCAATCCGAACTTCCACAATCCTCGGCCATTGCGAGATGAAGATATCAGCACCGTCAAGATTTGGCTAAATCGTAAACTAAAATGGGCGACAGTGACTGGAAGTGATATATTCGATGCCATTCAGCTAGCAGCTCGTGAACGTATTATCTCACCCATCCGTCATTATCTTGAGGGTCTGCCCCCCATGGAGGTGGACGAGGCGCGTGATTTTCTCACAGAGGTGTTGAACACGCACTTCAGCCTACGCCGTTACGGCGAGCATCCAGATGCAATACGATATTCGGAACTGGTATTTCGCAAATGGTTAATCTCGGCTGTTGCACGCGCTCTGCGGCCTGCGTGTAAGGCTGACCACGTGTTGATACTTGAAGGCGCACAGGGCGCAGGTAAATCGACAGCCATACGTATTTTGTGCGGTGACGCATACTTTGGAGACAGCCTACCAAAGCTCGATAGTAAAGATGCGGCTGACTACGTGCGCGGCAAGTGGATAATTGAGCTGGCAGAACTGTCATCCGTGTCGAAGACGGAGGTCGAGCATGTGAAGGCCTTTATCACTCGCACAGAGGAGAAGTTCAGGCCAGCCTATGGGCGCAACGAAATCGCCTACCAGCGCCGCTGCGTGTTCATTGGAACCACAAACCGCACGGACTACCTGCGTGATGAGACAGGCAACCGCCGTTTTTGGCCCATTAAGCTGGAGACAGTCGACACAAAAGCAATAGAGCGGGACCGTGATAAGATTTGGGCAGCGGCGAAGGCGCTCTATGGTGCTGGCGAGCAGTGGTGGTTGACAGATGCCGAGGCGCTGCTGGCAGAGGCACAGCAGGAACGGCGCACAGCCGTGGACCCTCTTTACGATGAGGTGGCAGAATGGCTCAGCTCAACTAAAAAGATGGAAACCTGCATGCGAGAAATTATGCAACAGGTAGCCTTTGTCGATGAGGCGACATCAGCCGCTGCTATAACACCACTTCTGCAGCATCGCATCCGCGGCGCGTTAAATGCGGCAGGCTTTGAAAGCACGGGACGGAAGTTCAGCGCAGGCGACTACAAGGGCATGACGAAGTTCGCGCTTGTGCATCGCGAGGCGCGATAGCGCCCCACGGTCCAAAAAGAGGGGAGCGTAGTGGTGGAGCAAGCCTCCGTTACGCGCTTTCCGCCCCTATTAGGGGGGAGCGGTGGAGCGGGTGGAGCAAATATACCAAAACAATTACAGCATATATAACATTATGTTTTACATAGTTTATTACGGTCTAATAGGGAAACGGTATCTTGGACCGCGGAGGCGTTGCGTAAGTTACATGGAATTTGCTCCACTCGCTCCACCGCTCTACTTTGGCATTCAGACAATGCCTCGTTCGTGCAAAAGATCTTCCACATTACGGAATGAGAGCGGAAACCGAACGTACAGCGCCACAGCCAAGCGGATTGTCTCAGGGCTCGTTTTAAAGTACCTGAATGGAGAGTGTTTTGTCATTTGCGGATTCTACAAATACACCCTGCTCGCTTCAACCGAGTTTAATCTGACAGTACCCACAGACGCAATTCTTTGGTTTGCTTTGTTTGTGAAACTTGTCTTTACATCTATCGTTGTGGATGGCTGCTTTCAGAATTCTTTTACGTCAATGACAATCTCCGACTGGGCAAAGTTCTTTGGATAGCAGGAGACCTTCTGAGATGAGTCGCCGCACATTGCCACGAGGATCAGTGACCAATATACCTGTTAACTACGGGTTTTGGCTTGAAAGCCAGTAGGAGGTATGCCTTTATTTGTTTGAACAAAATTGGAACTTGCTGATGGATTTAGATATCGCCGGGAGAAAAGCATTGTTGTGTGCATCCAATGCGGGGCTCGGATTGGCCTGTGCCAAGGCGGTGGCTGCAGAAGGTGTTGATGTTGTCATAAATGGTCGCAATCCTGAAAAAATAAGAGCGGCACAGGCTGAAGTTGAAGCCGTTGCCCGGGGGCGCGTTTCCGCTGTTCAGGCCGATGTTTCGACCGAGGAAGGAAGAGCGGCTCTGCTCGCGGCCTGCCCGGATGCGGACATCCTGTTGAACAATAATGCCGGTCCAAAGCCAAAACGTTTTCTGGATACAAAGCGGCAAGATTGGGAAGAGACGTACCATTCCAACTATTTGGCGCCCATTCTTTTAGTACACGCGGTAATTCCCGGAATGATCGAACGGGGGTTCGGACGCATCATTAATATTACCTCTGCCATGGTTACAACTCCGAGGCCACATTTAACGTTAAGTGCGGGTGCCCGAGCGGGCCTTACGGCCTCGTTGAAAGCATTATCATTCGAAGTCGCGCCTCACAATGTGACCATCAACAACATGTTGCCCGAACGCATCGACAGTCCGCGGCAAATCGAAATGGCTTATGCTGTGATGAAACGCGACGGTTTGACCTTTGAGGAAGCGCGGGCAGCACAGGTACAATCAATTGCAGCAAAACGCCTGGGCCGGCCAGAAGAATTCGGTGCTATGTTTGCTTTTTTGTGTTCTAGTTATGCAGGTTACATTTCCGGCAGCAATATGCATCTCGATGGCGGCTCTTATCCAGGGTTGGTGTAATGGCTGACTTTGCGGATTACCGCCCATATTTGCCCACTGCGGAGCAATCACGAATAGTGGGTGACGATGCGATCTCCCATGCGAAGGGGCGGCTGGCAATTCCACGCATCGAGAACCTGTTCAACCAATGGGGTGAACTTGCAAAGCAGGAGTTTCGAGGCATCACCGTTGATGGTGAACGTACATCAGGTCTTTACTCCTTACGGGATGAGGGCGCCCCCGTTGACGATATGGTTGCAGCGGCGGGAAGGTTGCTCGAGAGTCTCAGTGCAGACGAGCGGAAGCGGGGATTACAGGAGGTCGACAGCAATTTGTGGCGGCAGTGGCAGAATACCGAGATTTTTGTCGAAAAACACGGATTGCGGCTCGAATTTCTTTCCGATGAAACTCGCGAACTGGTCTTACGGCTTCTACGTAGCTCCCTTAGTGACCAGGGCTACCAAAACACAGTTGGAGTGATGCAACTGAATGCTTTTCTGGGCAATGCCATCGGCGCGCCAGGTGTGCTTGGCGAATGGAGTTACAATTTCTGCATTTATGGCAAGCCTTCTAACGTTAACCCCTGGGGTTGGCAGCTTTGGGGACATCACCTTGGCCTAAATTGCCTGGTGATTGGCGGGCAAATGGTACTCACGCCAAGCTTTCAGGGCGCTGAGATCTGCTTCGCCGATGAAGGCCGCTTCAAGGGATTGCAGATGTTTCAGGATGAGCACCGCCGGGGGCTGGATCTGTTCAATTCCCTATCGGCTCAAAACCAACAAAAGGCGCGATTGGGTTTTGATTTGGGTGGCTCTGATCTTCCGGAAGGTCGTGTGCATTTCGCGGATTACCTCATGTTGGGAGGCGCACATCAGGACAACAGGGTCGTGCCTTTAGAGGGCCTTAACGCAGCAAAAATGACGGGGTCGCAATGCAAATGCCTGCTTGATCTTGTGAATGCCTATGTCGGAGCCATGCCGGATGGACCGCGCCAGGCGAAAATGGCGGACGTTGAGCGGCATCTAAATCATACGCATTTTTGCTGGATCGGAGGAAATGGTCCCACCACGCCCTTTTACTACCGTATTCAAAGTCCGGTGATATTCATCGAGTTCGATCATCATGCAGGTGTGTTCTTGACCAATAAAGAACCGCTGGGCTTCCATGTGCATACTGTGGTCCGCAGTCCCAATGGAAACGATTATGGGTTGGACGTTTTACGACAACACTATGCGCACTCTCACAAAAACGCTCACAACCATGTTAACCACGCCTGAGGTCGGGTGCTGATCCTAACGTTCGGAATATTTGGCCGTTGCCGACTTGACGCATTCCATGAAACCGGTCAGTGCCCTGGAGGGTTTGGTGAAACTACGAATGGCCAGGCCTGCGTTTGATTGCCACAAAGTGCCGTTGAAATCGATTTTCACAAGACCTTTTTGTTGTGCAAGTTCCAACATCTGATCGGGAATGTGCGCGACGTAATTCCCACCTCTTAGAGTTTCAAGAAGACTATTGATCGAAGTGGTTTCCAGGCTGATTTTTGGTGGTTTGAGACCGAATGTGGCGAAGAAAGCGGATATTCGATGGGTGCCCACAAAATCGTCCTTCAAAGCCAGCCAGCGTTGTGGAGCCAGGTCGATTGCAGAGACATTGCCTTGTGATGCCAAAGGATGGCTGGCATCGCTGACAATGATATGATCCATCTTAAACAAAGGAATTTTTGTGAGCTCTGATCTGTCTGGAAAATCTAGCGAAATGCAAATCAGATCCAGATCACCCGAAACCAATGCCGGAACCAATGTGTCGATAACGCCTCCCACCAATATCATGCGGATATCTGGATATGTCTTCTGAAATTCAGCGACGACAGGTGGCAGAATCCTGACCAGCCAGTTTGGAGTTGCGCCAATCCGAAGTCTGCCATGCTCCGCGCCCGACAGTTCGCCAATACGTGTTATGGCATGCCGATATTCGTTTTCCATAACCCGAGCGTGGTGTTCCAGTATTTCGCCAGCCTTGTTCAGTTGCACACCTTTTGAAATTCGCGTGAACAATTTCGTGCCGAGGTCGTTTTCCAGTTTTCGAATACTCTTGGTCAGGGCCGGCTGGCTGACATTTAATGCGTCGGCTGCAGCCGTTATGCTGCCCATGTCGACCACCTTCAAGAAATTGCGAAGCACCCGAGAAAACATATTCAGCTCCAGCCTCTTAAAAACGTCAACTGACATAACCGTTGGTTATGGCATCGATGATAATTAGAATTTGACCATACACTCCCTGCTGCATAATTTTGGTAAACCACTCCAAAAATCATAGTAATTTGATACACAACTGGCTCTCAAACCCGGCTTCACAGAAAATTAAGGCCATAAATTCCATGCATGCAACCATTAAGAATGAAAATCTTATCTATGATGCTCTGATCGTAGGCTATGGCCCCGTCGGGGCGACGCTGGCCAATTTGCTGGGTCAGGGCGGTTATCGCGTCGCAATTGCCGATACTTACCGCGATGTATTCGATAAGCCTCGTGCCATTAATCTTGACCATGAAGCGCTGCGCCTTTTTCAACGCATTGATCTTGCGGAGCAAATTTCTGATGGTAGTGCTCTTCATCCCGGTACCGAATATCGCGGCGTGGACGGCGGGGTGATCAAGGCGATGGGTTCTGCGCCGCCGCCCTATCTGCTGGGTTGGCCTCCCAATATCATGTTTGTTCAGCCTGAGGCTGAGCGAAAGCTGCGATCCCGCGTTGATGCCCTCGAATCAGTCGACGTTTTTTTGGAGCATAAGGCCACTGTCTTCGAGCAAACCAGTGAACAGGTGAGTGTGACTTTCGACGCACCATTAGGGCAAACGACACTGCATGCCCGCTATCTGATCGGCTGTGATGGAGCGAACAGCCCTACAAGGGAGTGGATGGGTACCACTATGACTGATTTGGGATTTTCCGAACATTGGGTGGTTGTTGATGCTCGGGTCGAGCGCGATATACCCTTGCCATCACTGACTACTCAATATTGCTTCCCAGACGGCCCGACTACTTATGTGATTTGTTCAGGCAATTTACGCCGCTGGGAAATGAGAATCATGCCTGGTGAAAACGTCGATGATTATCGCGATCTGGACAAGATCAAGGCGCGCCTGGAGCCATTCGTGGATGTTACGGCGTTGGAATTCTGGCGCAAATCTGTTTATCATTTCAATGCGCGAGTGGCAGATGTCTGGCGCGATCGACGTGTTTTCCTTGCCGGTGATGCAGCGCACACGATGCCGCCATTTTTTGCGCAGGGTCTGAATTCGGGCCTGCGCGATGCGGCCAATCTGTTTTGGAAACTATCGTATGTTTTAGACAGTAAAGCGAATGACAGTTTGCTGGACACATACCAAACGGAGCGACGACCACACATACTGGTGCTGACTGAAATAGCCAAGGATCTGGGTAAGATAATCGGTGAAACCGATATGGAGAAAGCTGTCAATCGTGATGCGTTGTTGCGCAAGGAAATGGAAAATAAAACCCAGATAGTAAACCGGCAATCATTGGTTCCCCCAATCGCTGACGGGTTTTTGGACGACAAGGGTGGGGAATTTTCGGGCGCGCTGGCACCACAGCCGCGTGTTTCAAAAGAAGATAAAGAATTTTTGCTGGACGACTTATTGTCTGGGTTTTCGATGGTTGAGCTTAGTGGATCGGACGGAGCACTCCGGATCACAATTGATCTTGAGACCGCCAATCCCCAACAATCAAGTTGCCAGGACACTGGAGCTATGTTGACCCAATGGATGCACGAACGGGGGTTAACGATGATGATTATTCGCCCTGATGGTGTTGTCTGGACAGCTGGAACCGATGCCGCTGGATCGGTCAACAGATTTCAGACCGCTTTCTTCAACCTGCGATAGGAGCGCTCCGTTTGAATATTCTATTCCTGATGGTGGATCAGCTTCGTTACGATTATCTGGGCTGCACTGGTCATAAAACCATCAAGACACCCAACATTGATGCTCTCGCCAGACAAGGTGTTCGGTTTGACAGAGCTTATGTCCAGTCACCCCTTTGTGGCCCGAGCCGAATGAGTGCATATACCGGGCGCTATTGTCGAAGCCACGGTGCCACCTTCAACGGCACGCCGATAGGTGTAGGAGAATTGACTTTAGGCGACCATTTACGGCTGGTCGGTATGGATACGGTGTTGTGCGGCAAAACGCATGCAGCGCCGGACAAGCGCGGAATGCAACGGCTTGGAATCGAGGCCGATAGCAAGATAGGTCGCAGAATTGCTGAATGTGGATTTGATGTGTGGGAAAGAATGGATGGTGAGTTTCCAGCCACTCAGCCTGACCCCAACAACGCTTACCAGATCTATCTGCGTTCAAAAGGCTATGACAGCGACAATCCGTGGCACGATTTTGCCAATTCCGGAGAGGATTCGGATGGTAAGATCTTGAGCGGCTGGCAGCTGCAGAATGCGACCAAACCTGCCCGTATTGCAGCAGAGGACAGTGAAACGGCATGGCTCACAACCCGAGCGATGGATTACCTGGATCAAGTTGGCGACATGCCCTGGTGCCTGCATGTGAGCTATATCAAACCGCATTGGCCTTATGTTGCGCCTACTCCTTACCATCAGATGTATGGCCCCGAAGACATCCAACCTGTTGTGCGCTCCGAAGGCGAACATACCGACCCGCACCCGGTGTTGGGCGCGTTTCAAGCCGAGCGGGTTGGAAGGGCATTCTCAAGGGCGGAGGTCCGCGAAGCAGTGATTCCAGCCTATATGGGATTGATTACTGAGATCGATGATCAAATAGGGCGGCTGATTGCGCAATTGGAGACCACTGGCCAACGCGACAATACTCTGATTGTCTTCACGTCCGACCATGGTGACTATTTGGGTGATCACTGGCTCGGGGAGAAGGAGTTGTTTCACGATGCCTCTGTTCGCGTGCCATTGATCGTGGTGGATCCACGTGCTGAAGCGATGGCAACTCGTGGCACTGTCTGCAATGCGCTTGTTGAGGCGATCGACCTTGTGCCGACATTCGTGGAATACGCCGGTGGTGAACCACGGACTGAAATTTTGGAAGGCAAATCACTGAAACCATTAATCCAGGGGCAGGCCACCGAAGTGCGACAGCATGTATTCAGCGAGTATGACTATTGCTTCAAATCCGCCCGCAAAAAACTAAACCAACCTATTGGTGATTGTCGTCTGGCGATGATCTGTGATGACCAGTTCAAGCTAATCCACGCCGAGGGATTCCGTCCGATGCTCTTTGATTTAAAGAAGGACCCCGGTGAACTGACCGATCTGGGCAAAAGTTTGGATCACAAAGAGATCTGCGACAACCTGATGGAGCAACTAAACTCCTGGTACAGACAACATCACAATAAAACGATGCACTCCAACGCAGACATTGTTGCGCGCGAAAACGGCGCGGTACGACGTGGTATTTATCTGGGGTTTTGGGACCAGGAAGAGATAGACGAGGCCGCGCAGTTAGCCGCGTCGAAAAATTATTAGCAGCTAGACGGGTGCTGTCAGACGAATGAGAACTCGCATCGGATCGCTGGCTCAGCCTGAATCTATGCGCTCAATAATTGGCGCCACTCAGTAAGAGCGGCGGTTCGATTGAGCTTGAAATTGTCTCGTGAGTAGAAGTGGCGCTCCTGATTGAAATGGTTGTGGACTGAAGAGTGGACGGCAGCGAACTTTTGCAGACATCGCATCTGTCGGAAGCGGAGCATAGCAAGTTCTCGTCGTCAAAACGGCAAGTGGGAATTTTCCGCCCTATTGTTTACCCAGCGGCCCGTTTCCTGCCGATCCGCGGTGCCAACAACTTTCATTGCAGCGCCATAGGAACGTAGTTTGTCCTTCACAACCACTTCTGGCCCTCCGTAGCGCTTCATTGCTTTTCTGAGGAATTTTAATGCCGCTTTGCGGTCTCGGCGCTTGGTAACATAACTTTCCAGCACCTCACCTTCGTGATCAACGGCTAATGTGTCTCTCCATTTATCTTTACGAAGACCTCGTCCAAGTGCCATTGCCAGTTCGAATAAGATCGCATCCTACTGACCCAGTTTCTCCGTATCTCAGCAGCAAACATTAGGCCAAATCTATTCCACCAAAACCGAACTGTTTCGTGGCTGATCTCAATGCCTCGTTCGTGCAGAAGATCTTCCACATTACGGAGTGAGAGCGGAAACCGAACGTACAGCATCACAGTCAGGCGGATGATCTCAGGACTCGTTTTAAACTACCTGAATGGGGAGCGTTTTGTCATTTGCGGATTCTACAAATACACCCTGATCGCTTCAACCGAGTTTAATCTGACGGTACCGGCCAGGTAGCTAAATAGCGAGTGTTTTGTCATACGGCGAGGCTGAGAAACCGCCCGCCCCGTCTCAAGTTAGTTTAATCTGACAGTACCAATTCACAGTTACCAGAACGGTTGAGAACTTAGTCCATAACTCGCTCTCATTGGTGGGACACTTTCACCTGTCTTTGCCTTTAGGCTAAACGATCTGCCTGTGGACTCTCGTCCATTTGGGAAATCAGATGGTGTACAAGGCGGTTGGTAAGGCGCGCGCGCGTGTCTTGATGATCTTCGCTATCCCACAGATTGTTCGTTTCTGACGAGTCGCGTTTCAAATCATAAAGCTCACCCCAATCCTGATGACGATAGATTGTCAGTCTCCACTCAGCTGTAACCAACGACCGCACTCGTGCGGGTTCTCCAAATCCCAAGCGTTTACCGCCATCGTTATATTCAATCAAAGTTTCATCACGTGGTCCTTGCTGTGCTTTGGTAGCAGGCAAAAAACTATGACCTTGATTACCGTTGAAAGGCTCAAGCCCTGCACGCTCAAGTATTGTCGCAGCTAGATCAACGGTAGAGCAAAGCGCATCAGAGCGCGTCTGAGTCCGTCCATTAGGATCGGACCAAATAAACGGCACGCGGGTGATACTGCGAAACGGCAGTGCGCCTTTTAGCAACATATTATAATCGCCAAGGTAATCGCCATGATCGGCATTGTAGCAGATGACGGTGTTTTCTAATTGCCCTGATGCCTCGAGCGCTAAAAGAATGTCACCCACGGCATCATCAATAAATGCAATCATACCCGCGGTCAGTGCCATAGCCTCTTTGATCTGCTGATCATCCAGCATCATTGCTGTTTGTGGTGTCGTTTGCCCGCCATCTCCTTTCCAGTTTTTATGGAGCCATTGCATTGGCGGTGTTGGGTTTTCATGGGCGTCGTAAGGCAGTGAGACCTCGAAATCTTGTGGGTCGTACATATCCCAATATTTACCGGGCGGATTGAAGGGGTGATGAGGGTCAGGGAAGCTAACGAAAGCAAAGAACGGATCATCTTCTTCAGCGCGCGAGGTCAAATAGTCGATCGCACGGTCACGGATATAGGCCGTTGGATATAGGTTTTCTAGCACCGGTGTGCGATACGATTGAGGGCATGTATACTCGTGCTCAAGTTCATTTACAGGGTCGTGCAGTGCTTTCCAATCGGGTGCGTTCGCCCTGAACCATTGACCGTAATGACCACCACAGCGATCGCCATGGGATGTGACCATATCTACATGCTGATAGCCATAATAGGGCGATTTGATATCATAACGCCCCTCGCCCTGATAGTTCACAGGTTCTTCTTCATAGTCTTTGACACGCTCTACTTGCCAAGCCTCAGGCATGCCCGCAATCTCTTCAGCCGATTTCCCCATAGGGGCCATAGCGGTAAAGGGTTGCAAATGGCTTTTACCGATCGCTGCCGTATGATAACCAGCATCCGCCAAAACATTCACAAAAGTATTCGCGTTTTCTGGCAATGCACAGCCATTGTATCGAAGCCCATGCAGGCTAGGATACCGTCCCGTTAAAAGCGAAGCACGATTTGGCATGCAAACAGGAGAGGCCACGTGGAAATTTTCAAATAATGTGCCCCGCGCTGCGATGGAGTCGATGTTTGGTGTTTTCAACACAGGATGGCCATAACAACCCAACCAATCAGCCCGTTGCTGATCGGTAATAATGAACAAGAAATTTGGGCGTTTTGTCATGCGCCTAAGTCAACTTTTCATCATGGAATTTTCGTTGATTGAGATGCTGTCGTTTTCTGTCGACGCGCGCCAATATGGTGCCATCCCAACAGGATGGCAATGAAAACCAACGCTCCAAATTGGACCATTTCTGGCCGCATAAGAACCGCGACGGCAGCCGCTAAGCGCACCAGGATCCATGGGAAAGTTAAGCGGGCCGCATCAAACCCAGCAAGCGCACTTGCCACCAAATACAGCGCCAAAATCAACCGTGCGATCAACCACAACAACACGCCTAAAGAGACACCGTTTTCATAACCAGCCAAAGGTGCACCTGTAGGGCTTGCTGGATCAATCATTGCTTGGTCGATCAACAAAATCTCTGGATAAAACGCAAAGACGAATGGGATTGCGAACATGACGATGCCTGATCTCATAGCACTGAACCCGGTCATCATCGGATCAGCTTTGGTAATAGTTGATGCTGCGAACGCCGCCATCGCGACAGGTGGCGTTATTGCAGATGCAATCGCGAAGTAAAAAATGAACATGTGCGCTGTGAATGTTGCGATTCCAAGTCCGATCAACAAAGGCCCCATTAGCAAGGCTACGTTCAGATATGCTGGGACCGCAGGCATGCCCATGCCAAGAAGAATGGCAAGAACCATGGTGATCGCTAAAGCCAAAAACTGCACCATAACAGACCCACCATCGCCAAGATTAAGCGACATAAGCAGCCGCAAAACGTCGATTGCGACAAACTTGGAAAGGCCTGTGAAATTCAAGCAAACGTCAATCACAGTCACCGCAAGCAACATCAAATACAATGTCGAGATGGTAATCCCTGCTTCAGTGAGGGCATCAAGCAGCATCCGTGGTTTGGCCCGAAATGCTTTATCCAAGAACAATAATACCAACACGAGTGCAGCTGCCCACCATCCCGTGGCCCCTGCATCGCCAGCTGCATCTTGAACTAGCTGCAAAATCCAAGGCAATGAGGTGGCTACGCAACGATCACCATTCATCACTATTTCTGCGCCCATCATCCAACCTATTGGGCCACAACCCACAGCATCCTTAGGGGTAAGCAGCAAGAAAAGGATAAGTAGGATAGGAAAGAAGATTTGGCATAGATGTAGGTAATCTTCTTTACTCATGTGCATATCTTTGGTCAGCTCGCCGACTGCCGTGATTCCCTGTTTACGCGATTGGAAACTGGCGCTCAGAAACAGACAAACAAAGTACGCTATGGCCGGAAGGGTCGCCGCTATAATGATGTCGCGGTATGGAACGGCTGTCATCGCTGCAAGAATAAACGCGGCGACCCCCATAACGGGCGGCATGATTGAACCACCAGATGATGCCGCAGCTTCCATTCCGCCAGCAAAAACCCTGGAAAACCCGCGTTTGACCATCATCGGGATTGTCAAAACACCAGTCGACAAGACGTTAACAACCGGTCCGCCTGTAATTGTACCAAACATGGCAGAGCTAACAATTGCAGCATGTGCAGGGCCACCGCGTAGTCCACGTGTCCAGCGAAAGGCCAGCTTGATCAAGGTTTGACCTCCCGCTGATTTTCCGAACAACGCACCAAGAATAATATATGGGAAGACCATGTTCATGATCACATTCATGAAACGGCCCAACATACCTGAGGCAGTGTTGACCAAAGCATCGTGTACGTTTGGAATGCCGTCTAAGAACGTGCGTGGTTCACCACCCATCTTGGTTACAAGATATTTATTAACATCATCTGGTCCGTAGAAATACCAAACCAATACTGTGCCGATAGTATAAAGGGCCACAGCAAACGACACCGCAACCAACGGCAACCCCCATACTTTAATATTGTAGGCTAAAAAGGTCAGAATTGAGAGACCCATAATAGCCACCAGCCAAACGCCAGTTGTCGAGACACATTTAGGATCGTCAACTGTGTCAGGTGCAGGCAACCCCATTAGATCGGCGAATTCTATCTCAGCTTGCAATGTTTGCGCTATGATCCGCGCCCGATCTCCATTAAGCGCGTCGATCAGGCATACGCTGTCGATCTCAATCAGATAAGTGATTGAGATTGCGGCCGCAGCAACCACCAACGCAATATCCATAAACGCACCAAACCAAACACGTGATGTACCACGCCATTCACGCCACATCGAATTTTTAAGCGCAACAATCAACATCATTACGAAAAATACTAATGGATAGAAAAATTCCGTTGAAAACTTTCGGGTCTGGAGGTTTTCAATTCCAGTAAGGCCTATCCATAACTGCTCCCAACCAGGAATAACCGGCATGCTGTTGATAATGCCCATGGCAACGAAAATAAGTGAAACAATATAAACCGTACGATTGGGAAAAAGCTGCTTCGCGACGGCTTCGTGTGTTGTGTCAGACATGAGATTTCCAGAATATTACAAAACCCAAAAAGCGCCGCCTTACTAAGCGACGCTTATTTTCAGTATTGAATTGATTTATTCCGCAACGGCGCAATCATCGAGTTCGAAACCAGCTTCACGCCATGCCGCAGCTGCTGCTGGGTGATACTGGATAGGATTTGCACCACACATGCCTTGCATCGGGAAATCGTATCCAACGGTTTTTCCGTAAGGTGCTTTCGCCATCAAGTCTTCAAGCGATGCAATATAGGTAGAAACCAACTCAGTGACCAACGCATCATCCATGCTCTTGTTCACGACGTTACCACCGATTGTTGCAAATGCACGGAAGGTGTCGTCTTCGGAAACGAATGTGAACCCGTCACCCATGATCGCTTCAAGACTAGCAACGTCAGAGGTCCAAGGCGCGCTACCCGGTGCCTTCATATATTTTTGCATTGCATCGCTCTCATATGCTTCGCTTGGCATTGACCAGATCGTCATGGCACCAGCAGCGCTTGGAATTGTCAGACGCGGACTTGGGAACAACTCAGGAAGAACAACAGCATCAGGCTCACCACTTGAGATAAGCGTTGCGCCCTGCCCCCAGTTTGTTTGCATACCCTGGTAACCAGAACCATCCTCAAGACCTGCTACGATTTGAATCATAGCACGGCTATTTGTTAACGCGCCGCCACGAGGTGGACCATTGTAAATGGTGCGACCTTCAAGGTCACCCCAACCATCTATACCCTTGGAATCATATGCGAAAAGAAAAAATACACCCAATGTAAATGGGTTGATCACACGCAAGTTCGACACAAGTTCTGCGCCTGATTCCGCACCAAGTGCGCCATAAGGGCCAACGCCTCTACTCATCAAAAATGGGAGGATGAATGGCGTACCGGCGATGTCAGTCTTACCTTCAGCTACGTTCTGAATAGAGTTGGTCAGTGTCTGACCTTCAGCAAGCTGGATGTTGGCGATACCATTCGTGCCAGCAATCTCTGTCATGTGCGCTAGTGAAAGATGCGTTGCACCACCTGGACTTGCGGTCTCGGCCGTCAGATTGGTCTGAGCAAAAGCACTCGTCGTAGTTATCACGGCAGCAACAGTTACCGCCAGTAGGTTCACCTTTTTCATTGTCCTCTCCCTGGTTTTTATTATTAATTACTTAACTTGAGTATTAATTTAACATAAGTATTAATTTTTGCCTAAACATTTTGACGCTTCAATGAATCGACAACGCCAAGTTTTTTTATGTGTAAGCATTCACTCACGCTACGAATGAGAACAACTTTGTATCAATTATGAAATCTGAATAGCGATCTATTTCTTTTGATACTACGTTGAAACTGAGAATTGATTGACTCCAACTGAGGAATAGGTTGTACCGGGGTAATTCTCGCGCGAGAGAAAATCTTTCGGATTGAAAATCTGAAAATAACAGCCTGAAATAACAATTATTAAAACCAGTTATATGAAGCTGTTGAATGTTGGGGGAAATCAGTGGCGGTGTTGTCAGACGAATGAGAACTCGCATCAGATTGCTGGCGCAGCCTGAATCTATGCGCTCAATAATTGGCGCCACTAAGCGAGCGTAGCGGCACGGTTCAGCTTGAAATTGAGGCGTGCGTAGAGGTGCGTTGCAACAGCCTCACAGCCAACATTACCCCACACCCAGCCCCCGTAGCGCCTTAACCGAGCCACAGCCGCGTCAGCAGGCAAACAGCTGCGTAACCAAGCGGCAAAACAAACATGTTTGCATCGACGCGCAGGCGTGCGGGCGCGTGGCGGATGTAGACTCGCAAATCAAGAATCCGATAGCGATAATGTACGTTGTTTAACGCGCATCTGTCTGGCTCTATGTCTGGCTGGGAAATAAAAAAACACCCCACAAAATTCGCTAGGGTGTTGTTTTAATTGGCTCCGGCGGTAGGGATCGAACCTACGACCAATTGATTAACAGTCAACTGCTCTACCGCTGAGCTACGCCGGACCACTGGGGGCCGATATAGCGGCGTGGGTTTGGGAGGTCTAGCCCAAAAATTCGAAAATCGCCTCAGATCACAGAATATTTTGCCTGAAGGTCAATTGGTCCCTGACAGGTGGCTAAATTGCGCTCACATAGGTCGATCAAATGCGCCAAAACATTACGTGTTGCGGCGTGAATGAGGCGGGGATCGATGTCGGTGTAGATCGCTTCGGCCAAGCCTTGTGCGGTATTGGGCTGACCTTGCAGATGGGAGATGATTTGCGATTCCCGCTCCTGCCTATGCGCCAAAAGCCAATGCAGCCGGGCAGGGCCATCTTCTATCGCATCGCCATGGCCGGGTAGGTAGAGCCTTTCGCGGCGATGTTGCAGCTGCGCACAGCTGCGGCGGAAGGCACCAAGATCCCCATCAGGCGGCGATATCATCGTACTGGCCCAGGCCATAACGTGATCTCCACTGAAGAGTGCTCCGTTCCAGGAAAAGGCCATATGATTGCCGAAGTGCCCAGGCGTCCAAATGGCGATAAGCTCTTGTCCCTCATGGTCCAAAACGGCGCCATCTTTGAGGGTAATATCGGGCTGGAAATCATAATCGACACCTTCGCCACCTCCGATCGTGCCAGCCGCGCTTAGGGCGATCATCTGCGCCGTGCGTCCTGCGCCGCTGTCCCCATAGGCATAGATTGGCGCGCCGCAGTGGGCGCTGAGGCGCCGCGCTAACGGGGCGTGGTCAAGATGGGCATGGGTCACCAAAATTTTTGTGATCTTTTGATCGGGGGCAATGGCCGAAACTATGGCAGCAAAATGCGCGTCATTATCTGGGCCCGGGTCGATGACGGCGATGTCGCGCAGGCCCAGCAAATAGGTATTTGTGCCGGTATACGTCATGGGAGACGGGTTTGGCGCCACAAGACGGCGGATTTTGGGGGCCTGTGTTTCTGCCATTCCTTATGCTCTCTCAAGTTGATAAGCTGCGCCCATGATAGGCCGCTTTTTAAAACAATTTGCACCTCGAACACTCTATGGCCGTGCTGCGGCGATTTTGCTCTTGCCGATGCTGACGTTACAATTGGCGGTCGCTGCTGTCTTTGTGCAACGGCATTTTGAAGATGTCACGGAACAAATGACGAATAACCTTTTGCTGGAGGTTGAGTTGGTGCTGCGCGCGCTTGAGCGGCACCCTATTGATGAGGTGTCGCAGGGCCTTGCGGCGGAGCTTAACATTGATCTGCAGTCTTGGGATGGGGTGCCGCGTGACAATCGTGTGGTGTTTTATGATATCTCTGGGCGCACCATTATTCCACTCATGCGCAGCCGGCTCGAAGGGCTTCGTGAGATTGATCTGTCCGATTTGGATTTTGTGGTGCTTGGGCTTATGACCGCAAAAGGACCCATTCAGCTGATATTGAGCCGCGATCGCGTCTCAGCGTCTAATCCGCATCAAGTGCTTGTTCTGATGGTCTTTACGGGTATTTTTATGACTTTGATTGCCTATATGTTTTTGCGCAATCAATTGCGGCCTATTAAGCGGCTCTCTGTGGCTTCGGCGGCTTTTGGGCGGGGCCAGCGGGTGGCGCTGAGCCCGTCTGGTGCGCTGGAAGTGCGGGCTGCTGGGCAGGCATTTTTGGACATGCGGGACCGGATTGAACGGCAAATTGAACAGCGTATTATGATGCTCAGCGGCGTGAGCCATGATTTGCGCACCCCCATTACGCGCTTGCAATTGGCTCTGGAGCTCATGGAGGGGCCAGAGGTTGAGGATCTGAAAAAAGATGTGTCGTCGATGCAGGTGATGGTGGATTCCTTTTTAAACTACGCACGTGATTTGGCGGCAGATCCGGTTGAGAATGTGGACCTTGTTGCGCTGGCCGCAGAGCTGGCTGCGCGGATGACGCCGCCGGCTCATTTCGAGCTGGTCGGCGCGCCGCGGCTCTGCGCTCTGCGGCCGGTGCCGATTGGCCGTGCCATTGAGAATCTTTTGGTCAATGCAGGCCGTTACGGCACCCAGAGTATTTTGGCTCTTCATTTCGCGGACACAGGCCTGCACATAACCGTGCATGACGATGGTCTGGGCATCCCTGAGGCGCATCGTGATGCCGCCGTTAAACCCTTTGTACGGCTTGAAGCGGCGCGCGGTCAAAATCAGGGCAGCGGAGTTGGATTGGGACTTGCCATCGCGGCGGATGTGGCGCGGTCGCATGGTGGGCAGCTGGTGTTGGGTGAAAGTGCGAAACTGGGCGGATTATCGGCGCAAATCCGTCTGCCGCTGTGATATTCTGATCTGGAGTTGAAATTTTAACGCCGAGCCATAGGCTGTACACGAAATTATAGGGGCAAAATTATGATGGTCATGCGTAAAATATTACTTGCGACGTCGCTGCTGTTTTGGACGGTGATGCCTGTGAAATCGGCAGATCGTGCACTGATTGCGGAATTCATGGCGGTGACTGGTTTTGATGTGGCGCTTGAATCCATGCGCCTGTCCGCGCGGGATGCGCCGACGATGTTGGGCCTTGATGCGGATGACTTTGGCCTCAGCTGGTCACGGCTTGCTGATCGCATCTTTGAGCCGGAGTCTTTGAAAAGCGATGCGTTGGAGATTTTGGACAAGGCCCTGACAGAGGATGTTTTGGCCCATGCCACGGGGTTTTACGGCTCAGACCTTGGGCAGAAACTTGTGACTGCTGAAAACGAAAGCCATGCCTTGGAGTTCGAAGATCGTGAGGTTGAGGGCGCGCGCTTGGCGCAGGCTCTGACCTTGCGTGGATCACCGCAAACGCAGTATTTTCTCGATATGGCTGAGAGCATTGGATATGTGGGCGCGACCATAAAAGCCTATCGGGAGGTGCAGGTGCGATTTTTGATGGCCGCCTCCTTGGCTGGCCTGATTGACCAACGGTTTGATGAGGTAGACCTTAGAGCCATGTTGGCCCAGCAAGACGATGAGGTGCGCCAGGCCATGACAGACAATTTGATTGTCGCCAATGCCTTTACCTACCGTGATTTCACAGACCGTGAAATGGAAATTTATCGTGACGCTCTGGCGATGCCACAGATGATGGAAGTCTATGAGTTGATGAACGCAATTCACTTCACCATTATGGCAGATCGTTTTGAACGCATGGCTCTCGAGATGGTGAACTTAACGCCAACGCAAGAGCTGTGAAGAGGCTTGACTTCAAAGCCAAACCCATGAATAAGCACTCAATGCGGTCAAGAGTGGGCTGCATTTCAGTGTAATACGCCTGCACATTCAGGCGCGCTGTCTGAGGTGGCCTTGGCCAAAACACCCAAGTGGGGACCGAAAGGCGTGAAAAAACAAAGGAAACGCAAATGTTTGCGGTAATGAAAACCGGCGGCAAGCAATATCGGGTACAATCCGGTGATGTGCTTCGCGTCGAAAAGCTGGCAGCTGATGCTGGTGAGATGATTCAATTCAACGAAGTTTTGATGGTTGGCAGCACAGTCGGTGCACCGATGATAGCTGGCGCTGGCGTTCAAGCCGAAGTCATCGACCAAATCAAAGGCCCAAAAACAATCAACTTCGTAAAGCGCCGTCGGAAGCACTCTTCCAAGCGCACAAAAGGCCACCGCCAGAAGCTGACTTTGGTGCGTATCAAAGACATTTTGGAAAAAGGCGCTGACAAATCCGGCGTGAAAGCCGCCATAGGCGCGGGCTCAGTGCCCAATGTGGCGACCCCGGTGGTTGAAGCCGCTCCAGCAGAGAAAAAGCTAGCAGCCAAAAAAGCCGTGGCAAAACCTGCCGCTGCGAAGGAACCGGCACCTGCGGCAAAACCTGCCGCTGCGAAAAAGCCAGCAACCGCAAAAAAGCCAGCGGCCGCGAAAGCGTCTGCTGAAAAGCCAGCAGCGAAAACAGCAGCTGCGAAAAAGCCAGCGGCTAAGAAGCCAGCGGCGAAAAAACCAGCAGCCGATAAGGAGTAATCACAGATGGCACATAAAAAAGCAGGTGGTTCATCCCGTAACGGTCGCGATTCAGCGGGACGTCGCTTAGGTGTAAAACTCTATGGTGGTCAGGACGCAATTCCAGGCAATATCATTGTGCGCCAGCGCGGCACGAAGTTTTGGCCGGGTGAAGGTGTTGGCATGGGCAAAGATCACACCATCTTTGCAACTGTTGAGGGCAATGTGAAATTCCACAAAGGTCTCAAAAGCCGTCAATTTATCTCAGTTGTGCCAACCGCGGAGGCCGCTGAATAAGCCGAACCTTTCAGGTTTATCTATTCAAGGGATCGGCTGAAAGGCCGGTCCCTTTTTCGTTTTCCCTAAAGTGCTTTGCGCGCTGTGCTGCATGGCCAAGTTTGGAGCCTATCAATGCCTGTTGAACTCATTGCATTAACCCTATTTGCCCTGTCGCAAATTGGCACGCCAGGACCGGCGAATATGGCGCTTTTGGCGACTGGGGCTGGATATGGGTTGCGGCGGGCTTTACCTTTTGTGGCTGGTGTTGTTGTGGGAAAACAGCTGATCATCTGGCCTTTGGGCTTTGGCTTAATGCAACTGGCGCAATCAGCACCTGGGGTATTTTTGGCGATGAAATATCTCTCGGCGGCCTATATTGTTTATTTGGCCTGGCGCGTGGCCAATATGCGGCTCAAAGCTGATCAGACGGATGGGCCACCGCCAGGGTTTTTGGCCGGTTTGATCGTGCATCCTCTTAATCCGAAAGCCTGGGGCATGATTACGACGGCCTTCACCAGTTTTGTAACCCCTGGCGCCACGGCATTTACGGCGACAGTGAGCATCGCGGCGGTGTTGCTGGTGTGCCAGACGCTTCTCCATCCCATTTGGGCCGGGGCAGGGCAGCTGATTGCCGCCACCATACAAGGCACCCGCGCAGAGCGGTTTGTGTTTCTTCTGCTGTCATTTTTGACCGTAGCCACGGTATTTTATGCTCTGTTTGGTGGCGGAATTGCGTCATGATATCGCCGATCCGGACCCAGCATAGCTTTGAAAGCGCGCGCCTCTCCCTGCGCCCAATCCGCAAATCTGATGCGGGTTTAATTGGACTATACGCGGGCGATATTCGCGTGTCGGGCCCCACGCGGTCCATTCCTCATCCCCTACCGCCTGGTGCCATTGATGCCTTTATAGAGCAAGCGCAGAATCCCGGGCGTGTTGAGGATGTTTGGGTTCTTGATGGCAGTAAATCTGATTTGGCGGAGGTTGTCGGGGTTATTGGGCTCAAACGGCTTGATCGTCGGCAAGGCGAGCTGGGCTATTGGTTGGCCCCTGCTTTTTGGAGCATTGGACTGGCGCGTGAAGCGGTGGAGACACTAATCCAAGCCAATCCGCAAGGAAGCAAAACCCTATTTGCTGAAGTCTTTCAAGACAATGCGCGCTCAGCGCGGGTGCTGACCGATATGGGTTTTTCCTATCTTGGCGATGCGGAATCCTTTTGTGTGGCCCGTAAAACCACCGTTGCCACCTGGATATATCTTAGGTCGATGGAGTGAGATATGGTGGGCGAAGACCATTTCGAATTGAGGACCAAACGCTTACTTCTACGTGCTTTGGTTCTGGAAGATTGGCCTGCGCTTCAGCGGATTGGCGGTCATCCATCGGTGGCGCCGATGCTGGCCTCGACCCGCACGCCCTGGCCTAAGGCGGCAGTGCAGGCTTGGATCACTGAGCGGAGGTATCACGGCACGCCGGGATTTTGTGCGGCGATTGTGATGGTTTCGCGGGGTGTGATCGGTGCGGCAGGGCTTGGTCCAAACTCGGAGCACACCCTTTGCAATTGCGCCTATTTCATTGATCTGCGGTGCTGGGGCTTTGGATATGCTTCCGAGGCCATAGGCGCGTTTTTAGACTATTTTATGCCAAAATTCGATCTTTGTGAGGTTGAGGCGGATCATTTTGACGACAATCCGGCCAGTGGCGCCGTTTTGCGCAAGCTGGGGTTTCAAGAAATTGGTAAGGGGGCGGGGAAATCGCAGGGAAGGCTTGAGCCTGCGCCCGTAACCCTCTATCGGCTAAGGTTAGATGATTTAAAGGCGGTGTTATGAAATTTCTCGATTTGGCGAAGGTTACCATCAGGTCCGGCAGCGGCGGCGGCGGGGCTGTGTCATTCCGCCGGGAGAAATACGTTGAATTTGGCGGCCCCGATGGCGGCAATGGTGGACGTGGTGGCGATGTGATTGTTGAGGCTGTGGCCGGTCTGAACACGTTGATCGATTTTCGCTACCAGCAGCATTTCTTTGCCAAGAATGGCCAGCACGGTATGGGGCGGCAGCGCACGGGCAAAGATGGTGATGACATCACCCTGAAAGTGCCCGTTGGCACTCAGATCATGGATGAAGATGGTGAAACTATTTTGTTTGATTTGACGGACGTGGGGCAAAAAGCGGTGATCGCCAAGGGCGGTAATGGAGGTTTTGGCAATCTCTATTTTAAATCATCCACAAACCAAGCCCCGCGCCGCGCCAATGCTGGGCTTGCGGGGGTCGAGCGGGAAATCTGGTTAAATCTCAAGCTGATTGCCGATGTGGGGCTTTTGGGTCTTCCAAATGCCGGGAAATCGACCTTTTTAGGTGAGACCACGAATGCGTCTCCTAAAATTGCGGATTATGCCTTTACCACACTCTACCCGAGCCTCGGGGTGGCGCAGGTGGATGATGACCAATTCGTCATTGCGGATATTCCGGGTCTGATTGAAGGCGCGCATGAGGGGCGCGGCATTGGCGATAGGTTCTTGGGTCATATCGAACGTTGTTCGGTTTTGTTGCACATCATTGATGGCACCTCGGAAAGTATTGGCCAGGTTTACCACACGGTGATGCAGGAACTTGAAGCCTATGGCGGCGGTTTGGTGGACAAGCCGCGCGTGACCGTGCTCAACAAGATTGATGAATTGGATGAAGATGATCTGAGCTTTGCGCTTGGGGCGCTGCGTAGTGCCACGGGCGGCCAGCCGGTTTTGGCCATGTCTGGGGGCACGGGCGAGGGGACAGCGGATGTTTTGCGTAGCCTGGTGAAGCAGATTGAGCTTGTCCACGCGCAGGATCGGGAGGCGCCGAAATGGCAGCCCTAACTGAGGCCAACCGTATCGTAGTTAAGATCGGCTCGACGCTTTTGGTGGAGCGCAGCAGTGGCGCCTTGCGGCAAGGTTGGCTGGCCTCTTTGGCTGAAGATGTGGCTGGCTTTCGCGCAAAAGGTGTGGATGTTGTCATCGTCTCCTCTGGTTCCATTGCTCTGGGCCGCTCGGTTCTCAGGCTTGGTGCGGCAGAGTTAACATTGGAGCAAAGCCAGGCGGCCGCGGCCGTCGGGCAAATTCAACTGGCGCGGGCTTATGAGCAGCATTTGGCTCCGCATGGGGTGATCGCGGCGCAGGTTTTGGTGACTTTGGAAGACAGCGCGGATCGCCGACGCTATCTGAATTCACGCGCCACTTTGGCGCAGTTGTTGCGCTACGGCGTGGTGCCGATAGTCAATGAGAATGACACCGTAGCGACAGATGAAATTCGCTATGGCGACAATGATCGTTTGGCGGCACAAATTGCGGTGACGGTCGGGGCTGATCATCTGGTGCTGCTGTCTGACGTGGATGGTTTTTATTCGGCCAATCCCAATGAGGACGCAGCGGCCATTCGGTTTGATACCATAACCGAGGTGACCTCAGAGATTGAGCGTATGGCTGGGGACGCAGGGTCTGGCTTGTCGAAGGGCGGGATGAAGACCAAACTGATGGCGGCCAAGATGGCCATGGGCGCGGGATGCGCAATGGCCATAACTTTAGGTTCACCTCATAATCCACTGAAATATATGGAAAAAGGTGGAAATTCAACATGGTTTTTGCCCTCAGTAGATCCAAAGACCGCGCGCAAGAAATGGATTTCATCACTCAAGCCCCAAGGTGCGCTGCATGTGGATGCAGGCGCTTTAAAGGCGCTCATGGCAGGCAAAAGCCTATTGCCGGCTGGGGTGAAAGAGATCTCTGGAGATTTTGTCCGCGGTGAGCTGGTACGGATATTGGCCGAGGATGGGCGAGATCTGGGATGTGGCTTGGTGGGGTTTGACAACGCGGAAGCGCAAAAAATTCTGGGTTGTCGCACGAGTGAAATTGAAGAAAAATTGGGCTACGCCAGCCGCGGGGCGCTTATTCACCGCGATGACATGGTCCTATAAGACTGTTGGGAGACGATGATGGATGTGAAGGCAACTCTTAAACAGATTGGGATCGCGGCAAAGGCCGCCGCGGCAGAACTTGGATTTGCCACCGCTGAGCGCAAACATGCGGCCCTGATTGGGGCGGCTGAATATGTTTGGGCCGCAAGGGGCAATATCATAGAGGCCAACGCGCTCGACATGGATTACGGCCGCGAAAAAGGTCTTTCGGCGGCTATGCTGGACCGTTTGATGCTCAATGAAGACCGCATTCGCAACATGGTAGATGGGCTGCGGGCGGTGGCTGAGCAGGAAGATCCTGTCGGGCAGGTGCTTGAAGAGTGGCAACGCCCCAATGGGCTGCATATTAAACGTGTGCGCACGCCCTTGGGTGTCATCGGTGTGATCTATGAAAGCCGCCCCAATGTGACTGCGGATGCCGGCGCCCTCTGCCTTAAGGCTGGCAATGCTGTCATTCTGCGCGGGGGATCGGAAGGCTTTCATTCCTCCACGGCCATCCACAAGGCCTTGGTCAAAGGGGTGGTTGCTGCAGGTTTGCCCGAGGCGACCATTCAATTGGTGCCGACCCGTGATCGGGCTGCGGTGAGCGAAATGCTCACTATGGTCGATACGATCGATGTGATTGTGCCTCGCGGGGGCAAAGGGCTTGTGGGATTGGTGCAGCGTGAGGCCCGGGTGCCGGTCTTTTCGCATTTGGAAGGTATTGTGCATATCTATATAGATGCGTCAGCGGATCGGCAAAAAACCCTGGATGTGGTGCTCAATGCCAAGACCCGCCGCACGGGAATTTGCGGCGCGGCTGAATGTTTGCTGATGCATGACGATATCGCCGCCAGCTGGGGCCCGGAGGTGATCCAGGCTTTGATGGACAAAGGAGTTGTTGTTGACGCGGACACAACCCTACAAGCGATTGCCGGTACCCAACCGGCTGCGGCTGACCACTGGGGCAAAGAATTCTTGGACATGGAGATTGCGGCGAAAACCGTGGCCAATGTCGATGAGGCGATTGCTCATATCCGCCAATATAGCTCCAATCACACAGATTGTATCATGGCCGAAGATGGCCGCGCCGTGGACCGTTTCTTTGAACGGTTGGACAGCGCAATTTTGATGCATAATGCCTCAACGCAATTTGCCGATGGGGGAGAGTTTGGCATGGGCGCTGAAATTGGCATTGCGACAGGAAAAATGCATGCACGCGGCCCCGTCGGCGCGGCCCAGCTCACAAGTTTCAAATATTTGGTGCGTGGGGACGGCGCGGTGCGCGCTTAAATCTTAATGCGCCCAAGCGCGGCAGTGAAGACGCCGTCAAAAACTGACAGTCATTTCTGTTGCGCTGTGATGGAGTTGCAGCGGCAAATCAAGCGCCTGTAAGATCGCAAATTGCACATGTTTGGGGGGATGTCGGGCGCGATCTGCTTATGCGTGAGGGCGTACCATAGCGCTTCATCAAAAGTGACCTTGGGACCGACAGCATGGATGATCCGGCGCCCCTCTGCAATTTTAACCACTACTTTGGCCCCCCGCGGCATGGCGACTTGGATAGATTGCAGTATTAAAAGACAGGTTTTCATATCCGTCTTCAGTAATTGTTTGGGGATAAAATCGACGTGAATACGGCCGGTGACGTTCCAAGCTGTTTGCACGGCTGAAATCTCGGCGGCGTTTAAAATTTCATCCGCATTAAATTGACCAAAGGCGATGCGGAAGAGTTTTAGCTTTGCGACGGCCGCGTTGACGCTGTCTTTGACCAATTCTCCCTCCTGGCTGAGGGTTTTGCCTGTCAACTCCACAAGCTCAACGCCATTGCCAACGGCACCAATAGGACTGGCCAAATCATGGCACATGCGGGCAGCGACAAGGGCTGTTACATTGGGTTTTTCTGTCATATGATAGCCTCGAAAAAGAGGGTCCATGGAAAATTTAAATTCATTTTTAGAGCCCGGTCAGCGCGTGCAACACCCCAATCAACCCGATTGGGGCATAGGTCAGGTGCAGTCCAACATCAACAATCACATCACTGTGAATTTTCCAGAAGCTGGAAAGGTTGTCATTGATGGGTCTCGTATTGTTTTAATCTTAGTGCAATGATTAATATAAAATGTTGATATATAACGATAAAATAATCATATTTGTCAAGCTGTCCCAAGCGGGTGCGCCGCGATGCTGATGCCTTCGGAATTCGAAGTGCGGCTGGCCAAGGACGCGGAGGATCTTTGGGCGGTGCAGCGTTTGCGCTATGATGTTTTTGTACGGGAGTTGGGCGCCAGCGGGCCGGCGGTCAATCATGATCTCGAGATTGAAGCCGATGCTTTTGATGCCCACTCTGAGCATTTGATGGTGCTGGACCGGGCCCGCGGCGCGGATTTGGCCGAGCAGCTTGTAGGCGTTTACCGTATGATGACCCAAGCTGGCGCAGAGGCCGCAGGCGGGTTTTACACGGCGTCAGAATTCGATCTTGCGCCGCTGGTGCAAACTGGCCGGCCCATGATGGAGCTTGGCCGGTCTTGTCTGCGCAAGCCCTACCGGGGAGGGGCGGCGATGTTTTATCTGTGGCAAGCTTTGGCCCAGCATGTGACACATCAGGGTGCGGAAATCCTCTTTGGCACGGCTAGTTTTGCCGGTACTGATCTCTGTGCGCTCACCGCGCCACTGTCCTTGCTCGGCCGGGAGCATCTGGCGCAGGTTGCATTGCGCCCGAAAGTGATTGGAGCGGGCGCCGTGCCGCTGGGCGGTTCGGGGGATTTTGAAATTGATCGTCTGGCGGCGCTGCGCGCAATGCCAGCTTTGATTAAGGCTTATCTGCGCTTGGGAGGCTGTGTTGGTGAGGGGGCCTATGTAGATGCGGCGTTCAATACGGTGGATGTCTGCATGGTGCTGGATGTACCGGCGATGAACCCGCGGCAAAAAACGATCTACCTGAAAGGGTCAGGATGACGAAGTCCCCAACTTGGATGTCTGAAACCGAACCCGATCCCGTGCCGATTTCTGCTGCGGGTTGGATGCGGGTGGCTTGGCGCGGCCTATTGATGGGCGGTTACACATTTGGCGGGTTGGCCGTTTTGTTGCTGGTGCGCTTGGTGGAAAAGCCAGTCTATGGAATGGCCCGGCCCTGGACCCCAAAGATCACACAATCGGTCTGCCGTTTTGCATTTTGGGTTCTGGGCATGCGCCTTGAGGTGATTGGCACGCCGATGCGGGGCAGCGCGGTTGCGGTGGCCAATCACACAAGTTGGCTGGATATTTTTGCGCTTAACGCCTTCGATGATATTTATTTTGTGGCCAAGTCAGAGGTTGCAAATTGGCCGATGATTGGCTGGTTGGCGCGCGCCACCGGTACGCAATTTATCACCCGTGACCGCAAACAAGCGCAGCTGCATTTGCAGCTGTTGCAACATCGTTTGCGCCATGGGCATCGGTTGCTGTTTTTCCCAGAGGGCACTTCGACGGACGGCCGGCGGGTATTGCCATTTAAACCCACGCTGTTTCAGTCCTTTTTGACGCCAGATCTGCCGGATGATTTGCGCATCCAGGCTATTACTTTGGCCTTCCATGCCCCTGAAGGCGAGGATCCGCGGTTCTATGGCTGGTGGGGAGACAGTGACTTGGCGCGCCATTTGCTGCAGTCTTTGGCCTATAAGCGGCATGGCTCCGTGCAGGTGATGTACCATGAACCCGTTGCGGCCATTGATTTTGCCGATCGCAAATCCTTGGCGCGGCACTTACAGGCGCAGGTCGCCGCGGCCCTGCCTTGGGCGGATGCGACCTCTTAAGGGCAAAGCGTCAATCTGGTCTCGGCTGGTAGATTGCAGGGCGGCCTAGCTGTTTCGGGCAGCGGCGAGCATATGCAGCTGCGCCGAAGGATCGTCCTGGGTCCAAATCTCAGCGCCAATGGCAAAGAAATCTACCTTATCGGAGAGGCTGCGGATTAAATCCCCCGTCAGGCCACCCTCTGCGACCACAGGCACCTCAATCATTTCACTCCACCAAGTCAACAACTCTGGATCCACCTGCGCCCCATCACCCAGAGCGGAGGCCGCCACTGGGCCAAAGCTGACATAATCGGCGCCAGCTTCCCCTGCGGTCAGCCCATCATGGCGGGAGGTGTTGCAATAAGCGCCAAGGATTGCGTCTTCGCCGAGATCCTTGCGCAATTGCCTCAGATTGCGCCCGCCGTCCATCAGATGCACCCCGTCCAAACCCAAACGGTCCACCAACAACGCATGCCTTTCAATCACCAGCATGATGTCCCGCGCATGGGCGACATCGCGCAGAGCATCTGCGGTGCGCGCTATGTGATCTTCGTCACTGCTGGCCAGGCCCAAACGCAGGCAGGCGACCTCGACCGAATCTAAGACACGCGCCAGCTGATCGGGGTAGTGCTCCAGGTCAATCACACTGGGGGTGACGAGGTAGATCTGCGGCAAATCTTCAGTGCTCATCGCATTGGCTCCAAATTGCATGGGTGTTGCTACGGGCTATAGCGTGACAAATTGGCTTTGACCACCGCTTGTCGCGCGCCTCTGTGAACGCTAAGAGACCCTATGACACGTCATTCTCTGCAACAACCCGCAATCATCCTCATTCGCCCGCAAATGGGTGAAAACATTGGCGCTGCCGCTCGGGCTATGTGGAATTTTGGGCTCGATCACATGCGCATCGTGGACCCGCGTGACGGCTGGCCAAGCCAAAAGGCCGTGGCGATGGCCAGTGGAGCTGGGCGTTTGCTCGATGAAGCGCGATTGTTTGACACAACCGCCGAGGCATTGGCCGATACCACCTTCGTGATGGCCACAACCGCGCGGCCGCGTGATTTGACCAAACCTGTGTACAGTCCAGAATTTGCGATGGCGGAAGCGGCCCGGCGGATTGGTACGGGACAGAAGGTGGCCGTGATGTTTGGCCCTGAGCGCGCGGGTCTTAAAAATGATGACATCATCCGCGCAAATGCGATTATCTCGGTCCCCGTGAACCCTGACTTTCCGTCGCTCAATCTGGCGCAATGTGTGTTGCTCCTCAGCTATGAGTGGCAAAGGCAGGTGGGCGAGGTGGGGCAACCTGCGGCTCAGGTGACAAAATCAGAATGGGCCAGCGGGCTTGAAGTCGAGAAATTGGCTGAACATTTTGAGCAAAGACTTGATACAGCAGGTTTTTTCTTTCCAGAAACCAAGGCTGCAAGTATGAAAGTTCATCTGCGCAACCTGTGGTCGCGTATGCCGCTGACCAAAGCCGATGTGCAAATGCTGCATGGCACCATGCGCCAAATGGTCCGTTGGAAAGAGCGTGGTTGAACGTGGATTTTTTAGCCCTAACTTGAGATGAAACGAAAGGCTTAAACATGGCGAGTAAGCGAAATATCTTTGAAGAGGTTGGCAGCGATACAAAGATCACAAGCGCCAGTGCGGGTGCCATCGCGCGCGCCGGGAGTGGAGATCGGCATTGGGTGCGCCTTTGGTTGTGGAGCTTGGTCGGTTTGATCATTGTTATGATCACCGTGGGCGGATTAACGCGCCTGACGGACAGTGGCCTGTCGATCACCGAATGGGACCCGGTTATGGGTGCCATCCCGCCTTTGAGCGCTGCTGCCTGGCAGGCCGCCTTTGCCGCTTATCAAACCACCGCTGAATTTGCTGTGCAAAATGCTGCGATGAGCTTGGCTGAGTTCAAAGTTATCTTTTGGTGGGAATGGGGCCACCGGCAGCTTGGGCGTTTCATTGGTCTGACCTGGGCACTTGGGTATGCGCTGTTGTTTTTCACGGGCAAACTGCCCAAGGCCCGGCGCCTGTCTCTCTTTGCCATTGGGCCTTTTATCGGCCTGCAAGGGTTCATCGGCTGGCTGATGGTTCATTCGGGTCTCGATGGTGTGCGGCTTGATGTGGCCTCCTATTGGCTTATGGCGCATCTTGGGGCGGCTTTTGCGCTTTTGGGGTATATTTACTGGAGTTTGCAGATATATTCCCGCTCTGAGGCGGAGTTGCTGCAGGCGCGTCGCGCGCGCGAGCGCAAGCTGTTTGGCATGTCCACCGGCTTGATGCATTTCGTGGCGCTGCAAGTGCTGCTGGGCGCTTTGGTTGCTGGGATTGATGCTGGGCGCAATTACACCGATTGGCCGCTGATGGCCGGTGGGTTTTTACCTCCCGATATGTTCAGCCTGTCGCCTTGGTGGCGGAATTTCTTTGAGGACGATGGCTTGGTGCAGTTTATTCATCGGATGAGCGCCTATCTCTTGTTTGCCTTTGCCATTGTTGTGGCTTTGCGGGCCAAGGCCTCTGCCCATAAGGTGACCCGCGCCGCCTTTGGCACTGTCGGGCTTGTTTTGACGGTTCAAATGATCTTAGGTGTCGTGACGGTGATGCATTCATCTCCTTGGAATCTGGCTATTTTGCACCAGTTTACCGCAGTGCTTTTGTGGCTTGCGGTGCTTCGAGGGCGATTTTTGGCGGGCTATCCGATTGCCACTTCTGTTCGGGGGACCACATGACGGCTTTAACGGAACTTCTACATTTTGATCGCCAAACCCAGGCATTGGGTCAGGTTTCAGGTCGTTTGGGATGGGATCAAGAAACGATGATGCCCAGCGGGTCATCTGCGCAACGCGGCGAAGAGATGGCCGCGCTCGAAGGGGTGCTGCATGCGCGCAGGTCAGATCCGCGCGTGTGCGATTGGTTGGCGGCTTGTGACAGGCAGGCCTTTAACCGGGTGACCCAGGCGCAGCTGCGCGAGATTAAAACCGCTTATGAGCGCGCTGTGAAAGTGCCGGGCGATTTGGCAGAGGCCATCGCCAGCACAACCTCAATGGCGCAGGGCAAATGGGCAGAGGCACGCGCGGGGGATGATTTTCCAGCTTTCGCTCCTGTTTTGCAGGAGGTTTTGGCGCTCAAACGCGAAGAAGGGCAGGCGCTGGCGGCTGGCGGGGATGTCTATGATGCCATGTTGGCCGATTATGAGCCGGGCACGACAGCCTCTGAGCTCGACCAGATGTTTGGGGCATTGCGCCCCGGATTGGTGGCTCTGCGTGGTGAGATCTTAGAGAAACCCCCAGCGAAATCACTGCAAGGGTTTTTTGATGAGACTGTGCAATTGCAGATCGCCAGTGAATTGGCGCAGTGTTTTGGCTATGATTTGAACTGTGGGCGGATTGATAAGGCGGTGCATCCCTTCTCCTCCGGATCAGGGCAGGATGTCCGGATCACCACACGCACGGACCCCAGCGATCCGTTCAATTGCTTTTATTCCACCATTCATGAGGTGGGGCATGGCTGTTACGAGCAAAATGTTGATCCAGAGTATACGCTGACGGCCATAGGGCAGGGTGCCTCCATGGGCGTTCATGAAAGCCAGTCACGGATCTATGAAAACCAATTGGGCCGCAGCCGCGCCTTTACCGAGTTTCTCTTTGGAAAAATGCGCTCGGGCTTTGGTGATTTTGGCATTGAAAGCGCGGATGAATTTTACAAAGCGGTGAATTCGGTACGCAATGGTTTTATCCGCACTGAGGCCGATGAGGTGCAATATAATTTGCATGTGTTGCTGCGCTTTGATCTGGAGCGCGCGATGATTGTGGGCGATTTGCAAGTGCAAGATTTGCAGAGCGCTTGGAATGATCGCTTTGCGGCTGATTTTGGATATGAGGTGCCGCGTGCCTCGCAGGGGTGTTTGCAAGATGTCCATTGGTCTGTGGGTTTGTTCGGATATTTCCCAACCTATTCGCTTGGCAATGTCTACGCAGGCTGCCTTTTTGAGCGGATGACGGCGCTTAATCCTGATTTGGACGATCAGCTTCGGGTTGGAGATTTGAGTAAGGCGACGGCCTGGCTGAAGGAGAGTTTGCAGCGTCATGGAGCGTTGAACTTGCCGCGTGAGACCATCACGCAGGCCTGTGGCGCCGTGCCGAGTGAAGCGCCTTTACTGGCCTATCTGCAGGATAAATTTTCAGATCTTTACGACCTTAGCTTGTAATGCGGCAAATTAAAAAGCACGGTCCCTCACCTAAGAGACCGTGCTTTATGCAATGCTAAGGCAGATCAAACATGATGCCGCCGTTGCATCCCCTCACTCGTATTATGCTTGGAGAACCCTCCAAACAACACAATCGCCGCAGCTGCACATAACTTTATACTTTATAATCAATTTGCTACGTCGAAGGGCCGAATTGAAGCACTTTGGTGCCACAATGAACTCGCTACTTGCGACTTGGTGCTAAACACTCATTAGATCCGAGTCGCGCAACATTTATTAAATTGACGTTAACGCGATCGGAAGAAGAGTGCGAGTCCGAGTAAGGCTATGTCGGTGGTTTTGCCGTATAGGTATATATACACCTATGTATATAAAAAGTTTTTATATATGAGTTTCGTAAAATGCCGATGTGACCGCGCAGAATTGCCTGCACGGTCACATATGTGGTTTAAGAGTCGGCCTCGGAAGTGCTTTCCTCGGGCGTATCTTCGCCATCGCCTTGATCTGGAATATAGGCGACGCTGACCACTTGCTCATCGCGGCTTGTATTGAACACCCGCACACCGCCAGCATTGCGGGAGCGGAAGGATATGCCGTCAATGGGGCAGCGGATTGATTGACCTGTGCTTGTGACCAGCATGATTTGATCGACAAGCTCAACCGGGAAGCTGGCGACCACTGGACCGCCGCGCATCGCCTTATCCATCGCGGCTACGCCCATCCCGCCGCGCCCGCGCACCGGGTAATCATGGCTGGACGACAGCTTGCCAGAGCCGCCACGGGTAATGGTCAGGATCAGATTTTCAACCGCCGCCATTTCCTCATAGCGTTCTTGCGAGAAGTTCGGATCGGCTGGAACATCGTCCTCACCGGCCTCCGCATCGGTCACGCCCGCCAGAGCGCGGCGCATCTTTAGATAGGCGGCGCGCTCTTCGGGTGTGGCTTCAAAATGGCGAATAACGGACATGGAGACAACCATATCGTCGCCAGTGAGACGAATACCGCGCACACCGGTTGAGGCGCGAGAGTTCATCACCCGCAGATCGTTCGAGGCAAAGCGAATGGCTCGGCCACTGTTGGTGGTGAGCATAACATCATCATCTTCGCTGCAGATCCGCGCGTTGACCAACTCCACCCCTTCGGGCAATTTCATGGCGATCTTGCCATTTGAGCGTACATTGGTGAAGTCAGACAGGCGGTTGCGTCGTACATCGCCTTGTGTGGTTGCAAAGACGATTTGCAAATCGCCCCATTCGGCTTCATCACGGTCAACCGGCATGATCGCAGCCACAGAGACGCCGGTCGGAATGGGCAAGATATTGACAATCGCCTTGCCCTTGGCCGTGCGCCCTCCGAGCGGCAGCCGCCAGGTCTTCATCTTATAGGCCATGCCATCGGTTGTGAAAAACAACAGCTGGGTATGGGTATTGGCCACAAAGAGTGTGGTGACCACATCTTCATCTTTGGTCGACATGCCCTGCAGCCCCTTGCCGCCGCGCTTTTGCGCCCGGAAATCGGCCAAGGCCGTGCGTTTGATATAGCCGCCGGCGGTGACTGTGACGACCATTTCCTCACGCTCAATCAAATCTTCGTCCATCATATCACCGGACCATTCAATGATCTCCGTGCGGCGCGGAACGGCGAAATTGTCTTTAACCTCGCGCAGCTCATCGGAAATGATCCCCATGATCCGCTCGCGAGAAGACAGAATTTCAAGATACTCTTTGATCTTCGCGGCCAGAACAGCCAGCTCGTCGGTGACCTCTTTGACTCCGATTTGTGTCAACCGCTGTAAACGCAGCTCCAAAATAGCCCGCGCCTGCGTCTCTGATAGATTGTAGGTGCCATCGTCGTTCATCGTATGGGTTGGATCGTCGATCAGGCGAATATAATCGGAAATTTCCGCCGCCGGCCAGCGCCGCTCCATTAATTTGAGACGTGCCTCTGCGGCATCGCTTGAGGCGCGGATGGTGGCAACAATTTCATCCACATTGCTCACCGCCACCGCAAGCCCGCATAACACATGGCTCCTCTCGCGCGCCTTGCGCAGCTCAAAGGCCGTCCGGCGTGCTACGACTTCCTCGCGGAAATCGATAAAGCAGGTCAAAAAGCGCCGCAGCGTGAGCTGTTCGGGCCGCCCACCATTCAGGGCCAGCATATTACAGCCAAAGGAGGTCTGCATCGGTGTGTAGCGGAACAATTGGTTCAAAACCACTTCCGCCGTGGCATCGCGTTTCAACTCAACCACCACACGCACGCCATTGCGATCTGATTCATCTTGCACATGGGCCACGCCTTCAATGCGCTTATCACGCACTTCGGCTGCAATTTTCTCGATCATTGCCGCTTTGTTGACCTGATAGGGGATCTCTTCAATGATGATGGCCCAACGATCTTTGCGCAGCTCTTCAAAACGGGTTTTGGCACGGTTGATCACGCTGCCGCGACCTTCGAGATAGGCCTTGCGGGCGCCCGAGCGGCCCAACATCACACCACCCGTGGGAAAATCCGGCCCGGGAATATAGTCGATCAGCTGTTCTGAGGTCAGATCCGGATCTTCAATCAAGGCCAATGTCGCATCAACCACTTCGCCCAGGTTGTGGGGGGGGATATTGGTGGCCATGCCCACGGCAATGCCGCCAGCGCCGTTGACCAGCATATTGGGATAGCGGGCCGGCAGAACTGTGGGCTCCGTATCTTTACCATCATAATTGAGCTGAAAATCAACTGTATCTTTGTCGATATCGGCCAAGAGCGCTTGCGCCGATTTTTCCATACGCACTTCTGTGTAGCGATAGGCTGCGGCCTTATCACCATCCATGGAGCCAAAATTGCCTTGCCCGTCCAACAGCACCAAAGACATTGAGAAGTCCTGCGCCATGCGCACCAAAGCATCATAGATTGCGCCGTCCCCATGGGGGTGGTATTTCCCCATCGCTTCCGCGACCGGCCGCGAGGACTTTCGGTAGGGCTTGTCATGGGTGTTATTGGTTTCATGCATCGCATAGAGAATCCGGCGGTGCACAGGCTTCAGACCATCGCGCAGATCCGGGATTGCACGGCTGACAATCACGCTCATGGCATAGTCAAGATAGGAGGTTTTCATCTCCTGCGTAATGCTGATCGCCGGGCCGTCATAGGCGGAGGATGTGGGAGCTGGTGTCTCGCTGCTCTCGGGGGGGAGTGTTTCATCTGTCATTTTGGCCGCCTGTCTGGGATATTCCCATATTTAGTTGTCTGACACATTACTGTCCAAACATATGCGATGCAAACGCTTAGAGCCCCTGCGGCTGGATGAATAACATATTGCGATGAAAATTTTGAGAATGCAGAGGATTTGCGCGTAAATTCGGCTGAAAACCCCTGAAAATGGTGCTGTGCCCGGCGGTTTGGGGAATCGGCTGGGGCGGATATCCCTGCGCTATCGGCGCCGCAAGGCCAGGATCCAGATTGCGCAAAGCAGAGCCGAAAGAACCGCATTCCAAGCGGGCATGGACAGGCCGGCAAAGGCCCAGGAAATCTCGTCGCACATAACAAGTTTTTCGAAGGTATCTGTCGCTAAAAGATCCTGCCCTGACAGCCCGCTCAACTCGGCTCCGGCACCGGTACAAGAACTGGGGCCGTCCCACCATTTTTGCTCGACCCCGGCGTGGAAAGCGCCGATGCCGGCGGTCGTCAGTGCGGCCAACGCGCCAAGCCCAGCCAAAAGGCGGTTGGGCCAAAACCAAATCAGCGCGCCGATCGCTATGGCCAGCATATGGGGGTATCTTTGCCAAAAACACATCTGGCACGGCGCGTAGCCGAGCGCCTGAAACAGGTAAGCCCCTGCCAGAAGCATGCCCGACCCTGCCGCTGCAAAAAGCGCGAATTGGCGAGATGAGTGTGACAACAGAGTATTCTTTTTCATAGATATCTGACCGCAAAAAATCCTGCACCCAATATGAGCACAAAAGCGGTAAAGACCAAGCCCAAATGTCTTTCTATAAAGCGGCGGATATGTGGGCCGAAGTAATACAGCAGAAGGGCGACCGCAAAAAACCGCAAGGCCCGCGCGACCAAGGCGCTGAGCACAAACGCAACCAAGGCCATTCCGGTCCAACCCGACATGATCGTGATCACTTTGAACGGGAAGGGCGTCACCCCGGCAATCAGCACGGCCCAGGTCCCATAGGCGTTGAATTTATCATTGAAGGCAGTCATGCTGGCCTCCTTGCCCAATGAGGCCAAGATGGGCTGGCCGATGCTTTCAAAGGCGAAAGCCCCGATGGCATAGCCAAAAAGCCCGCCCGCAACCGAGGCGACAACCGCCACCGAAGCAATGCGAAACGCCTGGCTCCGCGCCGCCAGGATCATCGGGATGAGCATGATATCCGGCGGGATCGGAAAGAAAGAGCTTTCTATGAAGGCGACAATGGCCAAAGCCCAAAGCGCCCGCGGATGCTCAGCCAGCGACAAGGTCCAAGTATAAAGGCGGTGTATCATGTGACCCCAAAGATTATTTCCCGGTTTTTGCCATGGATAGGCCGGGATGGGTAGGGGCTTTTCAAGCCCCCGCGGCACAAGCGCCTTTACGCCGACGGGCCACTCACTGCTCTCGGATTCTGGCGCAACAGCGGCCGCGCAAGAAACGGTTTGCGCTGCATTAACACTGGCTCCACGATAAGACCGACCATCAGAATCGGCAAGAGGGGCAGTTGATAAGCGCAGTTTCGCGGGTCATTGAGACATCCGCTCATGTACCGCGGCCATGCCTCTTTCGGACATATCACTCACTTCGGCGGCATGGGTTTGCAACAGCTTTACAACCTCGGGATTGCTGGAGGTTTGGATGACGGTCACGCCGGTGTCGGTGACTTCGATCTCGGTTTCAATATCCTCATGGTCGTCAAAAAGCGCATCTAGAGTGGGGGACTGGATGATCACCTCTGGGTTTTTGCCCTCCGCCAATCGAGTTACCATCATTGACACATGCGAGACAATCGCAGCCCGCAGCTCAGGATTTTCGGAGGCGGTAGAGGTTGAGATACCATCGGGGAGATTGGTGACTTGGCGCTCAATTTCTATGTGCTGTTGGAAAATTTTTCTCAGATCGGCGACTTCAGTTTCGGTGGTGTCTTTGCCCTGCAGGCCGGGCATGGTCATCTCATCATGCATATGCCCCTGCATCATACCCTGGGAGGCCCCGCCAGACTTTCCATGGTGCATTTCGTGCATGGTGGCATAGGAATTATAGTGGGCGCTATGTTTGAGGTAGATAAACACCGCTCCACCGCCCAAAACGAAGGCCAGCGCTCCGATGATTAAGGTTTTTCGCATTCCAAACTCTCCTCAAAATTCGCCCCCAACTGCCAGCAAATAGTGCTCTTTGCAAACCAAAACGATCGCCTGCATTCTGCCCGGCGCCTTTGAGCGGCCATTGAGCTTGTTCGGCAAACCCCGTCAGGCGAGGTTTTGTGGCAATTATTCCCTCAGCGTTGAAATATCTGGCTTTACCTTTGATGGAAACTTGACTACCTGAAGTTTCAAGATTCGTGCTGCTTACGGAGGTCTACTTACCATAGCCCTTTGGCACGAAACTGGCTTAAGGTCGTTGTAAAACCTGTTCTGGCGCAAAAAGCCGCATGTACAGAGGGGCGCAGCCCGCAGCAACCGGTGGGCCCAAGTGGCGGAATGGTAGACGCAGGGGATTCAAAATCCCCCGCCGCGAGGCGTGCCGGTTCGAGTCCGGCCTTGGGTACCAAATCTACTTCATATACACGATGTATCGCACTGATCTGTAAGCAATGTTTTGTTTTAGATGATGTGGAGGTATACACTGTGGTATCCAAAAGCAGTGAGTATTTGTGGAAGAAGAATGAAGTTTTCTATTTTCGTAGGCATGTGCCAGTGGACGTACAGAAGCATTATGAACGATCAAGCATCGTCATTTGCTTGAAGTCCAAGAGCAAGCCGTCAGCACTGAGAGCCAGTAAATCAATCGCCAGCAAGCTGGATGATTTTTGGTTTAAAATGCGTCTTGCCGAATTGGATGTCCCTGCATCTCACTTGTTGATCAAAGGCAAACCTAAAGAGGCATTTACTTCGTATGCTCCTAAATTGAGCGAAGCTTTATCGAAGTATTGTTCTTTAAAGGGGCAGGGCCGTGCAGCACTCTTCTTCAAAGCAGGAAAGCGTAATGTTGGTTATGTTATCGATCATCTTGGAGATCGCCCAATTGATACCTACAGCTCCGCTGATGCTGCATCATTCAGGGACTGGCTGATAGCTAGAGGGCTCAATGTGTCATCCATAGCTCGTATCTTTGGAACTGTTAAAGCAGTGGTAAATCTCACTATCCAAGAGCTTGGCTTAGACTGTTCAAATGCATTTTTAAATATCTACCTACCCAAAAAGGAAGAGGAAAAACGCAAACCATTGCGTGTCGATGAGATCATGTTGATCCAAAAAACGTGTTTGGAAATTGCCGATGAACGCAGACTATTGCTTGCCCTAATATCTGACACTGGGATGCGCCTATCAGAGGCTCTGGGGCTTGCGTGGGGCGATGTTAATCTTGAGCATGAGTATCCGCATATCAATCTTGTTCCGCATCTGTGGCGGCCGCTAAAGACCTCTGGGAGTAAACGACTTGTTCCACTCGTTGGAGTAGCTTTGACGTCGATAAAACTTATGCATCGGCAGTGGGTTAACACTCAGTTTCTGTTCCCGTCGTATACAAATGCTGAACGTTGCAATGGCAACTCAGCTTCAGCGGCTTTGAACAAGTGGATGAAGGCTTACACGAAGCAAGGTGTAGTCCATTCATTCAGGCATAGTTTTCGGGATAGGCTACGTGCCGCTGAGGTGAGCACAGAGCTTACCGATCAATTAGGTGGGTGGGCATTATCTTCAGTGGGTCAAAGTTATGGAGAAGGTCATACGTTGGTGCAAAAGTATGCTGCGATGGAGCGCATTGTGTTGTAGTCACATCATCTAAAACAAAACATTGCTTACAGATCAGTGCGATACATCGTGTATATGAAGTAGATTTGGTACCCAAGGCCGGTATTGTTTCCCTTCATATGCACCACGTACGAACTGATGCAAACAATAACAGTACCTTACGTATCTGCAGTTCATAATCAAGCATCACATTTATGATACCCATTTGGATACCACAGCTATCTGCAGTCACTGTACGTAGAGAGAGACGGTGTAATCCTTATCGTTACTAGTACAGGGGATGTGATGGTGGTGATGGTGGTACACTGTACGTGATGTACACCTAAAGTGACCCTACCCTTAGGTGTCCAACATTGGACAGTTACCTATCGCATAGGGGTATGCAGGGGCCATGGGGGTACCCTGGTATATGTATATGGGCTGTTACACAGATCAGGGTTTGTGAGAGGGGTTTAAGGTATCTATCTGTTAAGCGCTGATACTGCTCACATGCGCAACAATACTAAAAATTTTTGCGTTGGCCCGTTTTACAGGTGGGAATCCAAGGTACAGATTTGGTTTGCGGATGGGTTTGTTCTTTGGCAGTCTGTAGCGTGATGAGACCCATTGGAATGGCCAAAAGTAGAATTGAAGAGACAGAAGAAGAATTTAATGCTCGGATGGCAGCAATAAGTTCTGAATCTAAGAACGCTAATAGACCGCAAGCTAAGCCAATAGAAAGCTCAAAGGAAGTTTTCGGGGCGTTGTTTTCTCCATCGTCCAAAGAAGACTAACAGCACCATGAAACACCTCACCGAGCCAATACGGGCGATCCGCTTTGTAATTCTGGCGTTCATGACGACGATTGGAACGCAGGTTGTTGCCAAAGATATTAGCATTACCTGCACATATACTGGTTCTTATGATGACAAAGGATATGAAGGCAGGTTGGCCTAAAAAGGGTGCTTCAAAAACAAAATGACCGCCCAACAGAGAGAAACTCTTTGTTGAACGGCCACTGGTTCTAATCCATCTGTCAGTCACCTTCAGCATAGGTTGCACCCATGCGTCCTGCGTTTAAGTCTCGGGAACAGCATCTAAAGATATTATTTCCGCCAACTAATCGCCGATGCAATCATGACAATGATCCGAAGACCAAAATCTTTCCAACATCTGTGGTCTAATTTGCCGACTACCTTCTACATTAGCGAGCCAATGCTTCCTACGTTTTAGTAAAAGCTCACGAAATCCGAAGACTTCACTTACTTTTTATATCACGTCGATGCCTTTCCGTTTTCTCATCCGAAGATCAGAACTGTCCCAGCATCTGTAATCTAACTCATCAGTTACCTTCAACATCAGCGAACTGATGCCTCCTGCGTTTAATTTGTTTCCACAATCTCTGAAGAGCTTGTTTTCACAATATAACCGCCAATGCTTTTGCTGATAATGACCCGAAGATCATAGTCCTCTCCAACATCTGTACTCCGACAGTGGTAATTTCGTTTTAGCCTTAAAACTATTGCCAGCTTTAAAAACTGAAATTTCGTTACCCCCCAGACTAGACTGGCTTGGAGATTATATAGAAATCTGAATGTACAAAGCATAAAATTAGGAAAAAGCGCTTACTCACAGGCTTATCCCCAACTTTGTGAAAATTATCCCCAAAAACTATGGATAGTGATGCGCAAAACAACAAAAAACGATAACGAATCGATTTTAGGACACCCAAATAATGAGCGATGACCGTCTCACTCGCTTTCATTCGCCAACTCAGCATCACCTGCGGCCTCTGTAAGCACCATACGATGCTAGAGGTGGCAAACCTTATAGCTGTCGTACAAACAATCCGCAGTCAGATCACGCTTAAGTTAGTATCTATGAGCGTTGTGCTGTTGATCCAAAAATGTTTAGCTGAAAAGGTATTTTGTGCTAAGATTTAGCTGAAACTAGGGAGATTATAAATATGCCAAAAGGATACTTAGTGGCCAACATTAGGGTCACTGATGCTGAGAAATTCCAAGCATTTGCAGGAATGGCGGCACCAGCTATCAAAAAATATGGTGGTAAAGTTCTAGCCAGAGGCCCTTTGGCTGATAGGCACGAAGGTAAACTCACTGGTACAGTTATGATGATTGAGTTTGAAAGTAAGCAAGCTGCCGAAACATTCTATTTTAGTGACGAATATCAAGCTGCAAAAGCTGTGCGTGAAACATGTTCAGATACCGACCTGATGATTATCGAGGGCGCTGAGTAGTTCAGCTTTTATCCCAATCCTCTTTCTGAACAGCCTAACTAATATGAATCAAAGGGTTCCCTACAGGCTCACACAGAGGCTCATACAGCGTGTGTAACGTCTGTATCATCGTGTGACAAAAAACCAAAGGTTATCACGCTTGTACGGAGCTAATACGGGCGCTTTGACGATAGTTGTTGTTTCTAACATTTGACATCAATTTTGAAGGTCAGAATGTTTAACCCGTGCACTCCACTACGCTTAAGTGTTTATGTGGCCTACAAACATATAATTTTGTGGATTGGGATTAATCGCTCATGGAAAAGACAATGCAAAACAAACCTCACAGATTTGGTGAGTTAACACCCTATTTCACTGTTACAGATTCAGATTACTTCATCACTTTTTTGTCGGAAGTGTTTGCTGCCAAAATTGTGAAGGACAGCCGCTATGAAGATGGCACACTCCAACATGCAAGACTACAGATTGGTGATAGTCTAATCATGCTTAACCAAGCGAATGGAACTTATGCGGCAATGCAAATGCAGATGCATCTTAATGTTGCAAATGTAGACGACACTCTTGCAAAAGCGATCAGCAAAGGTGCGACTTCAATCATGAAACCTATGCTGCGACCTCATGGGGATAAGATGGCCGGTTTTTGCGATCCCATGGGCAATATCTGGTGGGTTGCGCAGATGGCTTAGAGTAGTTTTGAGTGATGTGATTGAAACAAACACTATCAGCCTCTCTTATATCCAACAGCCAAGTTATGATCTGTCTCACATGTGTCACCTGAGCAGCACTCAAAAATATTAGACTTACAGATGACACATTGCTCATGCCCATGCACTACGACAGTGTTCAGAGGTGACTGGCATCTGGGGCAACGCTGCTGGTGTGCGTTGGCTGGATTCAAGAGATTATCCAATCAGTAAAACTCCAAGCTCTTCACCGATACATTAGCCGTATAATCCTTACCGTATGCGACAATACCTATAGTTTTAATCTTGCTTTGGTTGAGTGTAGTTCTCAAAATAGATGACGACTTTACAAAAGCCTCAAACGGAAGCCTTACCTCATTCCATGAGCCGTTTGTTTGAAAACTATGCTGATAATAGTGCCAAGGTAAGCGAGTGTTGGTACTCCTGATGTGTAAATAATAAAGATCACCGTTGCCTTTAACCATCAGTTTGATACCTGTTTTGCCCTTCGCCGCCTCCCATGCCACTGGTGACCGAACCTGAATAAAACCACCATTATTAGCTGTAGAAACTTCACCGCTCAGCCGAATGACTTGGGATGTTCCCTGATCTTCAAACTGTGCAGTTCCCTCGGAAATACCACCCATGACTGTATCTGCCAAATAAACCCATTGTCCTGTTTTGATGAGATTATTAGCCATTGAGCCACCATTTGTAAGGAGCAGTAACAGAGTAAACAGAGATGCTATAATCGTCTTCATAGTTTTCTCCTTTTGCTCGTATTGATGACATATTGTGAGTTGCCCGTGTATTAAGACTTACTTGGTGAGCCGTTCCGTAATGTGATCCTATTAGTCGCTCTTCTTCTTGAACATATCTATCATCATCATGATTCTCATCACGAAGCCTTTGAAGGATTGTTTAGCGAACTCAGGCTTATCTGCATCAGACATATCATATTTCCGATCTTCTCAGCTTATCCGATCTTCTCAGCTTAATAGATGTTCCTGTAAGCCTAACTCCACACGCTGTAACCAGTAAATCTTTATCTTGGATTCTCACCAGTAAAACGGGCCAACGCAAAAATTTTTAGTATTGTTGCGCATGTGAGCAGTATCATCGCTTAACAGATAGATACCTTTAACCCCTTCCACAAAACCTGATCTGTGCGACAGCCCATATACATATACCAGTGTACCCCCCATGGCCCCTGCATACCCCTATGCGATAGGTAACTGTCCAATGTTGGACACCTAAGGGTAGGGTCACTTTAGGTGTACATCACGTACAGTGTATCACCATCACCACCATCACATCCCCTGTACCAGTAACGATAAGGATTACGCTTTCTGTCTGTACTTTCAGTGACTGCAGATAGCTGTGGTACGACACAGTGGACACACAAACTATCTTGCAATTCATTTTGGTTAACATAACCTACTAATAATACTGTCATGGAAATATGATTGGTGCATACGTTAGGGAATGACACCGGCCTTGGGTACCAACACTTCCTACTTCATGATGAAAATTTTAAAACCTTACGCTGGATCTGTCCTGACCAAGACGGGTTGAACACCGACCTGCACGGGTCGTTGTATAACTGGTTCAATATTCGAACTAGATCACCGCTCCATCTCATCCCAAACTCAAAACGTGAACGGACTGTAGTGGTGACGATCTTGGCAAAGGAATGCACTTTAAATTTGGATTTAATTCCGAAGGTAAACTGAGTTTTAAGCCAAAATTGTGGATTTGAATTCAGTACAGTTAAGCATGAACCTGAAACTGAAACTGAAACTGAAACTGAAGATGAAAGGTGTAAGAAATGGCAAAATACTTGGTGCGCGCCGGCTATAATGACAGCGGCTTCAAAGGCATGGTTTCCAATCCGTCAGATCGAGGTGAAGCGATTAAAGGAATTACAGCTGCACTTGGGATCACGACCGAATGCATTTATTTCTCACCCTCCACGGCCGAAGCCATCATGATCGTTGAGTCTGATGCGGAAAAAAACGCGCGGCTCATGATGGTCGTGATGTCGTCGGGAACCTTCTCGGGCGGATCCATGGTCGAGCTGATTGACACGGATAGCATGCTCGCTGCGATGCAAGACTCGGGAAAATTGCTTGGGACTTATAAATCGACAACGGGCTAAAGGTATGAGCGCGGCAAAAGGATCTGTAACGTCACATGTTGCTTTCCTATCGGGATTGCGAGCGCTCAATAGGCGGTGACTTAAATTGCGTTTGGCGTGCAGGGGTGACTTGATACCGAACAACGTAAGATCGTTCTTTAGGTATTGCATTTGAAGTAACTAAGGAAATGACGACATGATTGAAGCAAGTGGTGGACTGGCCAACTTTATTGCGATTTTAATTCCTGCCCTCATGGGCGGGTTTTATGGGTATCGCTGCCTGTTTTTAAGTGATGGGTTTATCGATCAATACGGGCTTGGTGCGGGTTCTGAGTTTATGGTCAAGCTGAGTGGCACTTACACTTTCACGCAATCACTTATTTATTTCATACTGTTGTTGACCTTTCCAGTTGGGGCTTGGTCCGTCTTTGCCTTTGGGGCGATCCAAGCAGCCTTATTCCTTGTGTTTGGTTATACGACGGTTAAGGGCAAATGGGCGCAAGTTGAAGGTGTAAAGGCGACAGCAGAGGGCTATATCGTGCCAGCCATATTGTTGGTTTTTCACCTTTATATAATGTTCACGATGGGTGACATCATTTACGCATAATATCTTGAGCCCATGAGGTATTTGGATCACCGGTGGCCGGCCGGTGATCTTTGCATCGACGCCATGATTGCTAAGGGGTTGACCTATTTCTCTGGCGGGCAAGACACCGCAGAAATGCAAAAAATGGTAGGCCCGGCAGGACTTGAACCTGCGACCAATCCGTTATGAGCGGACTGCTCTAACCAGCTGAGCTACAGGCCCCCGTAACCCCTGACTAGCAGAGAAATCTCAAGGGTCAAGCGGGCTTGATGGACATGTGTCGCCGAGCCTGTTATCGGAGCGGCAAATTTGGAATAAATGGTGCTCAAATGACCCAAGGTTTAACATATGCGCAGGCCGGCGTTGATATTGATGCGGGCAATGAATTGGTGGAGCGAATCAAACCGGCCAGCAAATCTACACAACGGTCTGGGTCTATGTCAGGCTTGGGCGGATTTGGCGCGATGTTTGATCCCAAAGCAGCCGGCTATGACGATCCGATTCTTGTCGGTGCAACCGATGGGGTCGGCACCAAGCTGCGTTTGGCAATTGATACGGGTGATGTGTCAACGGTTGGCATTGATCTTGTGGCCATGTGCGTCAACGACCTGATCTGCCAGGGAGCAGAGCCACTTTTTTTCCTAGATTATTTTGCCACTGGCAAGCTGCATGTGTATCAAGCCACCAAGGTCATTGAGGGCGTTGCTGAGGGCTGCCGCCTGTCTGGCTGCGCCTTGATCGGCGGGGAGACAGCTGAGATGCCTGGGATGTATGCCAAGGATGATTTTGATTTGGCTGGCTTTGCTGTTGGTGCGATGGAGCGCGGCACGCATTTGCCGCAAGCTGTGGCTTTGGGCGATGTGCTCATCGGTCTGCCGTCCAGCGGTGTGCATTCGAACGGGTTTTCCCTGGTGCGCAGAATTGTGGCCGACCAGGGGCTCACCTGGGACAGCCCGGCACCATTCGGCACCGGCACGCTTGGCGCGGCGCTTTTGACCCCAACGGCGCTTTACGTAAAAGCCTGTTTGGCTGCCCTCAAAACAGGCGGGGTTCATGCCATGGCGCATATCACTGGTGGCGGGCTGACCGAAAACTTGCCGCGGGTTTTGCCGGATGATCTGGGTGTAACGATTGATTTGCAGCGCATTCCGGCTTTGCCGATCATGGCCTGGTTGGCGCAGGCTGGCGGAATTTCTGAGGAAGAAATGCTCAAGACCTTTAATTGTGGCATTGGCATGATCCTGGCGGTAGAGCCGGCGCAGGTCACGCCGATTACGGCCGCTTTGAGCGCGCAGGGGATGAGCCCGGTCCGCTTGGGTGAAGTGATTTCTGGCCAGGGCGTCAGCTACATGGGGCAATTGCCATTTTAAACGTTGCGATTCTGATTTCCGGTGGCGGCAGCAATATGCTGCGGTTGCTGGAGGATATGGCCCTACCGCATCCAGGGCACGCGCGTTTGGTGCTGTCCAGCCGGCCCGAGGCTGGCGGGCTGGCTAGGGCTCAAGCAATGGGCGTTGCGACAGAGGTATTGGATCACCGGCCTTTCGGTGAAGACCGGGCCAGTTTTGAAACCGAGCTGCACAAGATCTTAATGGCCTATGAGATTGATGTGATATGCTTGGCAGGGTTCATGCGAATTTTGGGCGAGGAATTTGTCAGCGCTTGGCGGGGGCGGATGCTCAATATTCATCCCTCGCTTTTGCCAAAGTATCAGGGGCTCCATACCCATCAACGCGCCTTGGCGGCAGGTGACGCGCTTGCGGGATGCTCTGTGCATGAGGTTGTGCCACAATTGGATGCTGGCCCGGTTCTGGGGCAAAGTGAGGTGCCCATCTTGCCCGGTGATACGGCGCAAGATCTTGCAGATCGTGTTTTGAAGCAAGAGCACCTCCTATATCCAAAGGTCTTGCGGACTTTCTTGACCCATTTCGAGCCGCTCAGCTAGCCTGGGTTATGGCCGCTTTCTTTTCGCGGGGTTTCGCCATATTGTGCCCCGAATATCTCTCAAACAGCCGGACAGCCTATGCAAACATTGACCACACAAGCCGAGCTTGACGCCTTTTGTACAAGGGCGCAGGGCTATCCCTATGTGACCATCGACACTGAATTTCTCAGAGAGCGCACCTATTATTCCAAGCTCTGTTTACTGCAGATGGCGGTTCCGGGGGAGAATGAGGCGGATGCTGTTTTGGTCGATCCTTTGTCTTCTGAGATGTCGCTTGAGCCGCTCTACCGCCTGTTTCGTGACACCTCTGTTGTGAAAGTCTTCCATGCGGCCCGTCAAGATCTTGAAATTTTCTGGAATGATGCTGAAATTTTTCCGACCCCCCTGTTTGATACGCAAATCGCGGCGATGGTCTGCGGCTTTGGGGAGCAGGTGGGCTATGAGACTTTGGTGCGCAAAATTGTCAAACAACAGGTGGACAAATCTTCGCGCTTCACCGATTGGTCACGCCGCCCGCTGACCGAGGCCCAAAAGATCTATGCGCTGGCGGATGTGACTCATTTGCGGGGGGTCTATGAGTTTTTAAAAGCGGAGTTGGAGCGCACCGGGCGCACGGCTTGGGTGGTTGAGGAAACGCAAGCTTTGACGGATCCTGCCATTTATGATGTCGTGCCCTCTAAGGCATGGCGCCGGGTGAAAACACGGTCCAACTCAAATAAATTTCTTGCCTATCTTCGCGAATTGGCCGCCTTTCGGGAAACTTATGCGAAGACGCGAAACATTCCGCGAAATCGGGTGTTCAAAGATGATGCGATGGTCGAATTGGCCTCCACCAAACCCATCACACAGGAAGATTTGAGCAAATCGCGCCTGCTGCTGCGCGAAGCGCGCAAGGGTGACATCGCTGAGGGAATTTTGAACGCCATCAAAACGGTGAATGCCATGGATGCGGACAGCTATCCAAGGTTGCCGAAGGTGAACGACAAGCTCCAGGTCAATCCGGCGTTGGCCGATCTTCTTAGGGTGTTATTGAAAGCCAAATCTGAACGCTCCGATGTGGCGCAAAAGATGATCGCCAGCACGGCAGAGCTGGATGCTTTGGCCGCCGGGCAACGGGATGTGCCGTCTTTAAAGGGCTGGCGCATGGATGTCTTTGGCTCGGATGCTTTGCGGCTTTGCGAAGGCAAGGTTGGCTTGGCCGTGAAGGGCAATAAAGTGAAACTGTTTGAGCTGTGACGCAGGTCCAGAAGTAAGCGAAATAGGAGAGCTCCATGGCGCAAGCCGGGTTTGAAGATCTAGTTGAAACGTTTGAATTTCTCGATGATTGGGAAGAACGCTATCGTCATGTGATTGAGCTAGGCAAGGCTTTGCCTGACATGCCAGAGGCGCTCAAAGTTCCGCCCACGAAGGTTGAGGGCTGTGCGTCGCAGGTCTGGCTGCATATGACTATTGAAAATGGTACTTTGACCTTCATTGGAGACAGTGATGCGATCATTGTGCGGGGGCTCATTGCGGTTCTGATCACACTCTATTCCGGTCTTGCGATTGCGGAGATCGGCAAGGTCGATGTTGCAGAGGAGCTGGCGCGGTTGGGTCTCAATGAGCATCTGTCCTCGCAGCGGTCCAACGGCTTGAGGGCCATGGTGGCGCGTGTGGTGCAGACGGCGGCAGCGGCTGCTTAAGAGGCCGAGGACAGCGCGGCCAAAGCCGGCGCCAAATCTCCGTATCCGGTATAGCGATACTGATAGGCAAGCCCCATGCGGCGCGCGCAATCCTGTGCTTTGGCCTCAAGTGAAGCATCTTTGAGCTGTGCTTGATAGACTAGGGTGGTGTAATTGCCAAAATACATATCGCGCAATTGTGGGTGTTTGTCCAAGCCCATTGGTCGCCAGAAAAAGGCATCAAACTGGCGCACCAAAAAATCGGTGAGATAAAAGCACGTCAGCTCCTCGCGGGCTTCAAAGGCGGCGTTGCCCTCAAAGAAACTGTAACAATGCGGCCCGGCAATCATTGACACGCCCATCTCATGGCAGAGGGTTTGCAGCTGCCCCCCGGTGCCGCAATCCGCATAGACGACGAAAATGTCGGAATAATCACCCCGGTGTTTTTCAATATAGCTTCTGACCGCTGGCGTGATTTTCTCTGGGGTGTTGTGATAGATGGCGGGCAGGCATTGCAAATCCATATGTTGCCAATCATTTGCCTTCATTAAAGCCAGGATTTCTCGCGCCAAAGCCCCGCAAGCAATCAGCAGCACCCGACCTTGATTGCGCAGCTGCATGCCTTCGGTCGCGAGCTGATCGTCTGAAACGGGTTGTACCATCGCACGTCTCCTGCGTTAATGTAACGAAAACGGCCCCACCTGAGACAGGTCGGGCCGCATAAGCGCTTTGCTGCGTTTTGTATTTACGCGTTGGCGGCCAGACTGTTGTGTTTGCGGGCCATGAATTCCTTTGCCGTTTCCACAGCAACCGCGGCATCGCGGCAATAGGCATCGGCGCCGATGGCCTTGCCAAATTCCTCATTCAAAGGCGCGCCACCCACCAAAACTGTGTAATCATCGCGCATGCCTTTTTCGACCATCGTGTCGATCACAACTTTCATGTAGGGCATTGTAGTGGTCAAAAGTGCAGACATGCCCAGGATATCGGGCGTTTCGGCTTCAATGGCTTCAAGATAGGATTCAACCGAGTTGTTGATGCCCAGATCCACAACCTCAAATCCGGCGCCTTCCATCATCATGCCGACCAAGTTTTTGCCGATGTCATGGATGTCCCCTTTGACCGTACCAATCACCATTTTTCCGACGCGCGGTGCACCGGTTTCAATCAGCAAGGGTTTCAAGATGGCCATGCCACCTTTCATTGCATTGGCTGCAAGCAGAACTTCAGGCACAAACAAAATGCCGTCCCGGAAGTCATTGCCCACGATGGTCATGCCGCCCACCAAAGCTTCGGTCAAAATGCGGTAAGGCTCCCATTTGCGTTCGAGCAAAATGTTAACGCCTTCTTCGACCTCCTCTTTCAAGCCGTCATAGAGATCGTCAAACATTTGAGCGACGAGATCTTCGTCATTCAATTCGGATAGGATGATATCGTCTTCTTGGTCAGACATTGGCCAGCGCCTTCTTATGGAATATCTCTTCACCCGTATGCGGTCGGTGGATCGATTTGGTCTTCACCGATTGCGACAACAAGTCTGCCGCTACCGACCTTTTGCACAATGCCCTCTTTTTGTGGCTGCTCGTGGGTCTTAGCTGCTGCGCCGCCTGCGGTTCTGCCGCAAGCGGATGGGGCCAGTGCCATCCGTGCCGTCGCTGCCTGAGGAGAAGCCGCCCAGAGCGGCCTCGATGTCCTGTAAGCTGGGGCGGTCTTTTGGAACATGTGTTTCCAAAGCTGTGCGCATGGCGCGCAGATGTTCAGGTGTGGTGCCGCAACAGCCGCCAATGATGGTTGCGCCGCAGTCGCGGGCCAAGGTGGCATAATGGGCCATCAGCGCCGGCGTGCCGTCATAATGGATATGGCCGTCGTGATATTTTGGGATGCCCGCATTGCCTTTTGCAACGATGGGCGTTTGCGTGCCCGTGGCGGAAAATCCCAAGATCGTCCGCAGCAGATCCGACGCTCCCACGCCACAATTGGCCCCAAAGGCGAGCGGTTTGTTCGGAATTTTGTCCAGCAGTTTCACCATATCGGGTGCTGTGATGCCCATCATTGTGCGCCCGGCCGTATCAAAACTCATCGTGCCGACCCAGGGCATATCTGCCAGGGCAAAGGCCTCAGCTGCCGCGCGATACTCGTCACCGAAAGAGATGGTTTCGACCCAAGCCACATCTGCGCCACCGGCTTTCAGACCCTCGGCCTGTTCGTGGAAAATTTCCACGGCCACAGCATAGGAGAGCGGGCCCATGGGCTCCATGATTTCGCCGGTAGGCCCGACGGAGCCTGCGACAATCACCGCACGACCAGAGGCATCGGCTACTTCACGACCAATTTGAGCCGAGATGCGCGAAAGCTCTGCGGCGCGTGCTTCAGCGCCATGAAGTTTTAGCCGGGATCTATTGCCGCCAAAGGAATTGGTCAGGAATAAATCGGATCCAGCATCCACGCTGCCTTTGTAGAGCGCTTTGATTTTATCGGGTGCAGTGTCATTCCACAGCTCCGGCGCATCACCCGAAGACAACCCCATGTTGAACAAGTTGGTTCCCGTGGCGCCATCGGCCAATATCCAATCACGCTTTGCCAGCATGCGTTGCAACGGGCTTTGCGTGTCTGCTGACATGTCATGACCTTTTTGATAATTCAGAGCTTCTTTAATGCCCGAAAGTCAAACATGAGTGAAATTGATTTTTATCATGAAGGTTATGAAAATTTGGCGATCGGGGCCGGGCCCGCCACGACAAAATATTGCTGGTTCCAAAAGGCCATCCCGTTTGGATCTCTCTGCATGTGTTTTTTAGCGCTGGGCAAAAAACTTGCCGTATTCCGAGGGCGAGAGCTCCCGTGCCGACTTGCCGCCCGTCGCACATTGCCATATGAGGCGAGCAAAGCACGGAGAGTCATATGGCACGTCGCAAGTTGGTTTATGAAGGCAAGGCAAAGATCCTCTATGAGGGTCCAGAACCAGGCACTTTGGTTCAGTATTTCAAAGATGATGCCACTGCATTCAATGCAGAGAAGAAAGACATTATTGAAGGTAAAGGCGTGTTGAATAACCGCTTGTCTGAATTTTTTATGACCGGTCTCAATACTTTGGGCATTCCGACCCATTTCATCAAAAGCCTCAATATGCGCGAGCAGTTGATCCGGGCGGTTGAGATCGTGCCATTGGAAGTTATCGTGCGCAATTATGCCGCTGGCACTATGTCCAAGCGTTTGGGCATTGAGGAGGGCACGGCCCTGCCGCGTCCGATTGTTGAATTTTGTTTAAAAGATGATTCTCTGGGCGATCCATTGGTGTCAGAAGAACATATCATCGCGTTCAATTGGGCCAGCCAACAAGATTTGGACGATATGTTGGCGCTGGCGTTGCGCGTAAATGATTTTCTCTCCGGCGTCATGTATGGGGTTGGCATTCGCGTTGCGGATTTCAAAATTGAGATTGGCCGCGTCTATGAGGGCGATTATCAACGTTTGATCATCGCAGATGAAATCAGCCCCGACAGCTGCCGACTTTGGGATCTCAAAACCGGTGAAAAACTCGACAAAGATGTGTTCCGCCGTGATCTGGGTAGTCTGACGGATGCCTATGCTGAGGTGGCGCGCCGCTTGGGCGTCTTGCCGGAAAATCCAGCGCCCATCAGCAAGCCCACTTTGATCAACTGACCTGAAGGACAAGACAATGAAAGCTATCGTCACAGTGATGCTCAAGAATGGTGTGCTCGATCCGCAAGGCGAGGCCGTTAAATCGGCGCTTGGAGGTCTTGGCTTTTCTGGGGTGAATTCCGTGCGTCAGGGAAAGTTGATCGAGCTGGACTTGGCCGAGGGTACAGATCCGGCACAGATCGATGAGATGTGCAATCGCCTTTTGGTGAATGCGGTGATTGAAAGCTATCAGCTGGACATCACATAATGCGCGCCGCGGTTGTTGTATTTCCCGGCTCGAATTGTGATCGTGACATGGTTGTGGCGCTGCGCCAATCGGGCGCCGACGTGGCCAAGGTTTGGCACAAGGACGCCGACCTGCCGCAGGGACTGGATCTTGTCGCGGTTCCCGGTGGGTTTTCCTTTGGCGATTACCTGCGGTGCGGTGCGATTGCGGCGCAATCTCCCATTTGCCGGGCGGTGGTCGATCATGCCAATCGTGGCGGCTATGTCTTGGGGGTCTGCAATGGCTTTCAAGTTTTGAGCGAAACCGGTCTGGTTCCCGGTGCGTTAATGCGCAATTCTGGGTTGAAATTTCTGTGCAAAACCGTCGGATTGACCGTTGAAACACAGGACAGCGCCTTTACCGCGGCCTATAGCCAAGGCTCTGAAATACAAGTGCCAATTGCGCATCATGATGGCAATTACTATGCGACGGAAGATGAGCTGAAAGCCCTGGACAGTGAAGACCGAGTGGCGTTTCGCTATAGCGACAATCCCAATGGGTCGATGTCTTCAATTGCGGGTGTGTTATCGGCCAACCGCCGGGTTTTGGGCATGATGCCCCATCCCGAGCGTGCGATGGATGCGCAGATGGGGTCCGCCGATGGGCAGGCGCTTTTCCGCGCGTTGGTGGGGCAAACCACCCAGGCCTAGGCTTGGCCGCTTGAATGGTGGCGCCGAGCGCCGTAACGCTAGTGCATGTCTTCCGTTACAGAAAATTCTGAAACACTCGCACCGCGTGTCGCCAACCTGTCTTGGCGCGTGCGGATCGCTTTGTTGACGATTTTCTTGATCGCGGTCGGCACAGTCTATTTTACCAACCAATTGCTCACCGCAAGGTTTACGCAATCCACCCTGCAAAGGGCGCAGCTGCGGCTTGCGCTTTACTCGGGCAATATGGTCAGCGAGCTGCAACGCAACTCGATTGTGCCCAGACTCCTCAGCAGTGATGCGGAGCTGGTGGGGGCATTGAGCTCTCGAGATTATCAGCGGACCTCGCAGCGCTTGCTGTCATTTGTGGACGAAATCGGTGCGGCGGCGATTTTGCTGTTGGATTTGGATGGCCGCGTTGTGGCGGCGACAGATCGCAATCGCTTGGGTGAAATACAGCGCAATTTGCCACATTTCGTTCAGGCGGCTCGGGCCAGCGAAACGGTGTTTACCACCCATCAGATGGATGTTGGTGGGTATGATTTTGCCTATTCACGCCGCGTGGTGGCCAATAAAAAGACCCTTGGTGTGATCGTGGTTGAGGTGGATTTGCGAAAGTTTCAATCGGCTTGGGCGGGGATATCTGACGCGGTAATTGTGTCGCTCCCTAATGGTCCGATTGTTTTGGCCACGGAAAAAACTTGGATTGGCCTGCCCGAAGAGGAGGCGCTTGCGCTGCGGTCCGCGCCCAGTGCGATTGAGCGCGCCATTCGGGCCACGCAAGATTGGACAGCCCTGCCGGCGGATGCCTATGTGCAAGGGCGGGCGGTTATGCGGCGCGAATTGCGGGTGCCGTTTCGGGGTTGGACCATGGTTTTATTCACCACCTATGGCGGAATTCGCCAGAGGGTGAATGCGGTATTGGCCCTGGAGATCATGGGGTTTTCAATCCTGTTTACCTTGGCCTTTTATCAACTGTCGCGTCAAACCTTAACGCGTGCGCTGTTTTTCCAACAAGAATCTGATGACCTGCGGCAACTCAACCTGCGCTTGCAACGAGAGATTTCAGAGCGTCAAAAGGTCGAGAAGAACCTGCAAGTGGTAGAGCAAACCCTGGCGCAGTCTTCGAAATTGGCGGCTCTGGGGGAAATGTCAGCAGCGGTCAGCCATGAGCTAAATCAGCCTTTGGCCGCCATGAAAACCTATCTTGCGGGGGCCAAGCTGTTGCTTCAGCGCAAACGTATGGACGAGGCTTTAAGCTCTTTTCAACGGATTGACGATCTTATTGGCCGCATGAGTGCCATCACCCGGCAACTTAAATCCTATGCGCGTAAGGGCGGTGATGATTTGGTGCCTGTGGACGTGCGCGCGGCTCTCAATGGGGCACTGGAAATTATGGAGCCGCAATTGAAATCGCGGCAAGTCTCCCTATCTACATCAGTGCCAAGCACGCCTGTTATGATTTTAGGTGACCAACTGCGTTTGGAGCAGGTCGTGGTTAATTTGCTGCGTAATGCGCTTGATGCTACTTCGATGATCGACACGCCTGAGATCGAGCTTTTGCTGATCGGCGGTGAGACAGCGACCTTGACTGTGCGGGATAATGGGGAAGGAATTTCAGATCTCGATGACCTGTTTGAGCCGTTTTTTACCACTAAGAAGCCCGGCGATGGGGTCGGGCTTGGTTTGGCAATCTCCTCGGGGATTGTTTCCGATCTTGGGGGGCGTTTGGTGGCGCGTAACAGTGACCAATCGGGCGCGGTCTTCGAGGTGACGCTGCCGATTATTGATAACTACAACGACGAGGATTGAACATGGCCCAGGCGATGAAAATTGCAATCATAGATGATGAGCAGGATATGCGGCAATCCATCAGCCAATGGTTGGCGCTCTCTGGTTTTGAGACTGAGACCTTCGCCTCTGCGGGTGATGCTCTTAAAGGATTGAACGCAGATTATCCAGGCATTATCGTGACAGATATCAAAATGCCGCGCATGGACGGCATGCAATTCCTCAGAAAAATTAAGGGCATAGACAGCAACCTCCCGGTGATTATGATCACGGGGCATGGGGATGTTCCCATGGCCGTCGAGGCCATGCGCATCGGCGCTTTCGATTTCTTAGAAAAGCCTTTTAATCCCGACACAATGACCGATTTGGCCAAGAAGGCGACACGGGCGCGGCGTTTGGTGTTGGACAATCGGCAATTGCGCCGTGAGCTTTCTTCGGGCAGCTCCATTATGGAGAAGCTCGTTGGTGCCAACGGGGTCATGGAGCGGTTGCGCGAGGATATTTTGGATCTGGGGCAAGCGGATGGTCATGTGCTGATTGAGGGGGAAACCGGCACTGGCAAAAGCCTGGTGGCCCATGCGCTGCATGCGGTTTCCGCAAGGGCCCGCAAGAAATTTATTCTCTTCTCTTGCGCGGGTGAGGAGGAGGAGACGATCATGCGGCGCCTATTTGGCCCTGCGGGCGAAGAGGATCGCCTGCCGGTCTTAGAGGCCGCAAGGGGCGGAACCCTTGTTTTGGAGGATATTGAGGCGTTGAGCCATCAGGTGCAATCGCGCTTGCTCAAAGCGATTAATGCCCAGGGGGATCCCTCTGAAACCCGCATTATCGCAATTTGCAATCTGCAAGAGCAGGGCAAGACCTGCGAAGATGTGTTGCGCCCTGATCTATATTATCGCTTGGCGAGTTTGCGCATTGAATTGCCACCTCTCCGCACGCGCGGTGAGGATATATTAACGCTCTTTACGCGCTATGCCGATCAATTTGCGGAGGAATACGGATGCGACAGCCCCAGCGTGACGGCGCAGGAGGCGGCGCAATTGCTTCAGGCTCCGTGGCCCGGCAATGTGCGTCAGTTGATCAATGTGGCCGAGCGGGCAGTGCTGCAAAGCCGCAGAGGTAATGGCACCATTGCCTCGCTCTTGATGGCAGAGGGCGATGATGATCGGCCCGTGATGACCACAGAAGGCAAGCCGCTCAAGGAATATGTCGAGGCGTTTGAGCGTATGTTGATTGACAATACCATGCGCCGGCATCGGGGCTCTATCGCGAGTGTGATGGAAGAGCTCCGCCTGCCGCGCCGGACTTTGAATGAAAAAATGGCCAAATATGGCCTCACCCGCGCGGACTATATCGGCTAAAATTCGCGCGGTGGACCGGGCAGGGCGTTGGGTGCTATTTTCTGAGGAAATCAGCGAATTTTCCCGCCGGTCCAATCTGCAAAGCGCCGCTGCTTGCAAGAGATTGCGGGGGCAAGTGCATTTAGCCATTGTCTTCCCCCCCGCTTGCCCTTTACAGTCAGCTTAGCTCTACGGTTGCAAGATACCCTGGGCGAATGGTTTTTTTCGCAGTCTGTTGCGCGTTATAAAATGCGCGGGGGTGCGACGGAAAATGGCTCTGACGAGCCACGAGAGATGACCCAGGTTTTCAGATTTGATCGAAGACAAGGGCAGTTAACAGGCAGGAGAAATTCTGTCACAGAAAGCAACGCGATGACACAGGCGCAGGCTATAACATTGGATGAAGGCAGGCCTTTGAGCCGCCCCCATGTTGCGTGTATCGCCCTTAATAGACATCTCTTCGGTTTTGGCTTCCTTTCAGGGGGCCTGCTGAGTGATGCAAGTGGATATAATGTCAAAAAAGATGCTTATCGATGCCACGCACGCGGAAGAAACCCGTGTTGTCGTGGTCGACGGAAACAAAGTTGAGGAATTTGACTTTGAATCACAAAACAAACGGCAAATAGCTGGCAACATATATTTGGCAAAAGTAACGCGGGTTGAACCCTCGTTGCAGGCAGCCTTTGTTGACTATGGCGGAAATCGCCACGGCTTTTTGGCCTTCTCTGAAATCCATCCGGATTACTATCAGATCCCAGTTACGGATCGTGAAGCGCTCATGGCGGAAGAAAAAGCCTATGCGGAAGCCATGGCGGCGGAAGCTGAGCAGGAAGCGCAAAAACCCAAACGCACGCGAAAACGCCGGGCAAAACCCGCCGCACAGCACAGCTGGGACCCCATTGAAACGCGGGATGTGACCGCGGTTGATGGGGTGGTTGATGGGATGGAGACCATTGATCTGTCTGCGGATGAAGCGGGGCAGGCTGCCGCTCCTTTGCTCGAGGACGATCTGTCTGAGGCTACACCGGAAGCCGAAGAAGCCAATGATACAGCAGAATTTGCACCAGAACCTGAGCCTGCATCTGCGGGTTCTGAAGAGGTAGTTGAGCCAGAGGCGGCGCTGGACACTGCGGAGGACCAAGATCAAGAGGATGAAGATCAGGAGGCCGATGACGGGATCGAATCTGTCGCCCAAGAAGATGACAGTGAAGATGTGCGCCCTGTGCGCAAGCCGCGTCCAAGGCGTTATAAGATCCAAGAAGTGATCAAAGTGCGCCAAATCATGTTGATCCAAGTGGTCAAAGAAGAGCGCGGCAACAAAGGCGCCGCTTTGACGACATATCTGTCGCTCGCGGGGCGCTATTGCGTTTTGATGCCAAACACTGCGCGCGGTGGTGGTATAAGCCGCAAAATTACCAATGCAGCTGACCGCAAGAAATTGAAAGAAATCGCCACCACAATCGTTGTGCCCGAAGGGGCCGGTCTGATTGTGCGGACCGCTGGTGCGAAACGCACGAAGACGGAAATCAAACGCGATTATGAATACCTACAACGTATGTGGGAACAAATTCGTGAGCTTACCCTGAAATCTTCCGCTCCGGCGGCGATTTATGAAGAGGGTGACCTGATCAAACGCTCGATTCGCGACCTTTACAACCGCGATATTGACGAGGTTTTGGTGGAAGGCGCGGCGGGCTATCGCAACGCCAAAGACACCATGAAAATGATCATGCCGTCCCATGCCAAAAACGTGAAGCATTACATGGATCCAATGCCACTTTTTGCGCGTTTTCAGGTCGAAACCTTTATGGATGGAATGTTTAATCCAACGGTTCAGCTGAAATCTGGTGGCTATCTGGTCATCGGCATCACTGAAGCTTTGGTGGCCATTGATGTCAACTCCGGCCGTGCGACCAAAGAAGGCAGCATTGAGCAGACCGCTTTGAATACCAATCTAGAGGCCGCCGAAGAGGTGGCGCGCCAATTGCGCTTGCGCGATTTGGCCGGGTTGATCGTGATCGATTTCATCGACATGGATGAACGCCGCAACAATATCGCCGTTGAAAAACGCATGAAAGATAAGCTGCAATCTGATCGTGCGCGCATTCAGGTGGGCCGGATCAGCGGCTTTGGATTGATGGAAATGAGCCGCCAGCGTTTGCGTCCAGGGATGTTGGAAGCCAGCACGCAGCCCTGCGCCCATTGCCACGGCACCGGCTTGATCCGCTCGCAGGACAGTTTGGGTCTGACCATTCTGCGTGAGCTGGAAGAAGAGGGTGGGCGTGCCCGTTCCAAAGAAGTGCTGATCAAAGCGCCGATCAGCATTGCCAATTTCTTGATCAACCAAAAGCGCGAGCATATTAGTCAGATTGAGCAACGCCATGGGATGGCCGTGCGGGTTGAAGCTGATCCTTTCTTGATCAGCCCAGATTACACGATTGAGAAATTCAAAACGGCCACGCGCATTGTTCCGGCGAACACCACGACCGTGAGCTCGGTTGATTTCGCCTTAATGGAAGAAATTGATGAGCAAGGTCAAGAGGATGATCAGGCTGATGTGATTGAGGCTGTTGAGACTCCAGAGGAAGGGGATGCTCCGAAGAAGCGGCGTCGTCGTCGTCGGCGGCGGCGGGGCGGCAGCGATGCCTTAGCGGGTGATCAGAGCCAAGAGGATGGGTCGCAAGATGAGGCCTATACCGACGCGCCTGCTGTTGAAAGTGACGACGAAGGGGACAAGCCAAAACGCCGTCGCCGTACGCGCGGCGGGGCGAAAGCCAAGCCGGTAGAGGAAAACCCGCAGGATCGTTCGGAAGAACTTTCTGAGGCGGGCGAGGTCGCTGTTGTCGCTACGCTGGAGCCTGTTGCGGATGTGGAGGATGTTGCGGTTGTGGCTGAGGCGGCGCCCGCCGAGAAACCCAAACGAGTGCGCAAACCGCGTAAGACCAAAGCGCAGCGTGAGGCTGAAGAGGCCGCGGCAGCGCAAACCACAGCCCTTACAGCTGCGGCTGAAGAGGCGGTTGTGGCAGAAGAGGCGGCGCCAGAGGTTGCGGTTGAAAAACCTGCAGCCAAACCCAAGCGCGTGCGCAAACCGGCAGCAAAAAAGGTGGTGCCCGTCGCGGAGACCCCGGCGGAAGCGCCAGCGCCAGAAGCTGTTGAACTGTCTCCTGTCCCCGAAGCGGTCGCGGCGCCTGTTGCGCAGGCAGATCCGGCGCCATTGGTCACCGAACCTGAGCCAGAGAAACTGGCCGCGCCCAAAAAACGCGGTTGGTGGTCACGCGGCTAAAGATCTTACAACTACAAAGGGGCTCCGCAATTGCGGGGCTCTTTTGCGTTCAAAGGGTGAAATTCAAGCCTATTCGCCGATTTTTCTTATGAAAAATAGCAGTTCTGCGCCTTCGCTATCTTGCGATATTAGTCTGTGTCCCGCCTCAGCGCAGAAATGCGGCACATCAACGATGGCGGCCGGGTCATCGGCTCGCATAAGCAAAACAGCGCCCTCAGCCATTGCCATCAAGCGTTTGCGGGCTTTGAGCACCGGTAAGGGGCACAATAGCCCAATGGCATCCAATTCTTCGTCCCAAGTCATCGCAGCGCCCTATTGTCGATCATTGTACTCTTAAGTCCACTCCATGCCGTAAAATTTTCGCGCGCGCCAGAGGCAGAGATGCGATTTCATCGGTTGCAGGGCGTGGTGAGACGCGCGGCGCGGGTAGCTTGGTGTGACAAACTTACAGATGACGCCAGTGCTGAGATAGCCTATGACAGCTTAAGACAGGAAAGGCCGCTTTAATGTTGGGAATTGATCTATGGGATGCCGGGCTTATGCCGGCCATGTTTGTGGCGCTGCTCAGCGGGTTGATGAGCTTTGCCAGCCCCTGTGTTTTGCCCATCGTTCCGCCCTATTTGGCCTATATGGGCGGGGTGAGCATGGATGATATGAGCGCCACAGCACAAGCGCGAAGGCGTGTGGTTTTGGCCGCCCTGTTTTTTGTTTTGGGCCTGTCCACTGTGTTCATCCTACTGGGGTTTACCGCCTCAAGTTTTGGCCGCCTGTTTTTGTCCAATCAAGATTGGTTCGTCAGCGGTGCTGGCATTTTGGTGATGGTGTTTGGCGCGCATTTCCTGGGGGTCATCCGCATTGGAATTCTGGACAGGGAAGCGCGGATTGAGGGGGGGGACCGCGGTGGTTCGGCCTTTGGTGCCTATATTTTGGGGCTGGCCTTCGCCTTTGGCTGGACGCCTTGTTTGGGTCCCATTCTGGGCACAATCCTCGCGCTTGCCGCCGATACGGCCAATCCCGCCAAAGGGGTCATCCTACTCGCCACCTATGCGGCGGGCCTTGGGATACCCTTTGTGCTGGTGGCGGTGTTCTTCCCGTCTCTCAAAGGTCTAATGGATTGGATGAAACGCCATATGATGCGGATCGAACGGATCATGGGTTTGCTGCTCTGGACCGTTGGATTGATAATGGTCACGGGGCAGTTTACCCAGTTCAGCTGGTGGATTTTGGAGCAATTTCCCACCCTTTCAACGCTGGGGTGATGAATGAGCTGGGACCGCCTGTGCCGGGCTGTGATGCTTTGGCTGTAAAAAGAGATTTAATTTTTGATCGGCATAGGTTGGGAGACCTTTATATTTTGAGGTCTCCCCATGGGACAGAGTTTTAAACGGAAAGTATTTTATATTCCCGGGTATGATCCAATTCATCCCCGCAGGTATCTTGAGCTCTATCGGGCCGAGGCTGCGGCGCAGGCTGCCATCAGCGGCTATGACATCCATCTCAGCGCAAAAACTGGTCCGGGGGGCTATGGTTGGTTTGTGGACAGTGAGATTGACGGCAGATCAACACGTGCGGAATTCGAAGTCATGCTTTGGTCCGATCTTGTTTGTGCCTCCATGCGCAGTGGCATTCTGGCGACCTATGGGCAGATGGTGCGCACCGCCTATATTTACATCGCGAGCGGCGCGCTGTGGCGATATATGCTGCTGCGCAAAGGGCCGGTTATCGTTGCACTCTATCCAGTGGTGATGTTGATCGTGCAGGCGGCTGTGGCTCTGGCCTATGCGGCGGGGGCGGCGTTGCGCTTGTGGCATCCCGGCCTTTTCTGGCTTGGGCTCGTGGTGATCCCTTGGGTCCTGATGGGGTTTCGCCGCTATGACAATCGGCTTTTTGCCTCTTATTTGATGCATGATTACGCCTATTCGGCCGCGGCCGGCGGTACCAATCCGTCCGAATTGGAAGCTCGATTGGCGCAATTTGCAAAGCGAGTGGTGGCTGCGCTGCGAAGCTATGTGGACGAGGTGTTGCTGGTCGGCCATTCCTCCGGGGCGCATTTGGCAATCTCGCTCTTGGCGGATATCGAGCGCATTGGCGCGCATCAAACCGGCGGCCCGGCCCTGTCTTTTTTGAGCTTGGGGCAGGTGGTGCCGATGGTGTCTTTTCTGCCAAATGCCTACTGCTTGCGTCGTGATTTGAGGCATATGAGCGGGCAGAGGCAAATTACCTGGGTTGATGTAACTGCGCCGGGTGATGGCTGTACTTTCGCGCTTTGTGTTCCGGTGGCTGTCACCGGTGTGGCCCCGCCGGATCAAAAATGGCCCCTCGCGCTGTCGGCAGCTTTTAGCCAGGCCTCATCTGCTGAAAAATGGCGGGCGTTGAAGCGGCGGTTTTTCCGGCTGCATTTTCAATATATCTGCGCATTTGATCGTCCCGCAGATTATGACTATTTCCAAATAACTGCTGGCCCTTTGACGCTTGGCGCGCGCTATAAAGATCGCGCGCCCTCTCCTGGAAAAGTCACCCGTGCGTTGTCAAAATACAGGCAGACCTGCCCATGAGTCCGCCCCTCCTGCCGCCAAAACCGCCCGCGCGACCGGGGCAGGTGTCTTTGTGGCGCTATGTCAAACTGTTCCGGCGCGATTTGCTCTCGGCGCAACCGGCCAAACTTTACCGTGCTTGGATGGCGGAATTCAAAACGCCCTTCTTTCGCAGCTATCTGGTCAATCAGCCCGAGCTTGTGGATTTGGTGCTCAAGCGCCGACCGCCAGATTTTCCGAAATCAAACTGGGTCAGCGAAGGGTTGCGACCTCTTTTGGGAAATAGCGTGTTTTTGACCAATGACGCAGAATGGGAGCGGCAGCGCCGGATTATTGATCCTGCATTTGGGGGGCGTCTGCGCGAGGCCTATCCTGCGATTTCGGCCGCTGCCGAGGCGGCCGTGGCGCGTCTTGCACCTAAGGCCGGAGGCGGTCCGGTGGATATCGAGGCGGAGACCAGCTTTGCTGCTGCGGATGTGATCTTTCGGACGTTGTTTTCTATTCCGATTGAGGACCGCATGGCGCGGCAGGTATTTGAGGAGTTCAAGACCTATCAACGCAGCCAACCGGTGGTCAATCTCGCAGCATTTTTTCGCTTGCCCAGCTGGGTTCCGCGGCCCTTTTCCCGCAGAACCCGGCGCAGCGCGGAGGTGATACGCCGATTGATTGCTGAGTTGACCGATAAGCGCGCAGAGGCGCTGGCGGCTGGCACAGCGCCCAATGATCTCGTGACAAAAATCATGACCACAAAAGACCCAATTACAGGGCAGCTGTTTTCCGCGTCCGAAATGGTGGATCAGGTCGCTATTTTTTTGGCCGGGCATGAGACCAGTGCCTCTGCCTTGTCATGGGCGCTTTATCTCATGGCGACGCATCCAGAATATCAAGAGAAAGTGGCCCGCGAAGGGGCCGCTTTGGGGCCGCAGGCGCGATTTGAGGACCTGCTTGCGCTGCGTGTCACCCGGGACGTGTTTCGCGAAACTCTACGTCTGTACCCACCCGTGCCGATGATGGTTCGAGAGGTGGCCCAGGCCGAAAGATTTCGCGGACGTGATGTAGCGCCTGGCAGTCAGGTGGTGCTGAGCCCTTGGCATCTGCATCGTCACATGCGGCTGTGGGACAATCCCGATGGGTTTTATCCTGAGCCTTGGCACAGTGAGAACGGAAAACACTGCCAACGCGCCGCCTATATTCCCTTTTCTGTGGGTCCGCGGGTCTGCACCGGGGCGGGTTTTGCGATTCTTGAGGGGGTATTGTTGCTCGCGCGGTTGTGTGCGGCTTATGAATTTACACCCATAGCAGAGCAGGACCCTAAGCCTGTCGCGCATCTAGCGGTGCGCGCGCAAAGTGGAATTTGGCTGAAGCTGCGACCACGCGTTATTTGATCCAACTATGCGGGTCTGGACAATTTGCGGCTGGCATCCCTGCGGGTGGCGTTGCGGAGTTTATGGCCATGCGCATCCAAAAAGCCCTGTGCCCGCTCTGGTGACTTGCGTGACAGCTCATAGACCCACTCGGCCACGGCCTGTTGTATGATTTTGGACGGATCCTCGGCAAGCTCAGCGGCCCACCCCAGCGCGTGCTCGCGGATCGCCAAATTCGCCGCGTTCGGATTGCGCATTTTGGCCCAGGGCAATGTCATGGCCAATACAGCTCTGCGGGTCCACAAATGCGGGCTTTGCGGCCAGGCGGACATCTCATCCATGCGCGCCACATCCGCGCTCAAGCGCCGGTGCCCAGCCAGGCAGAGATGATCGCAAATGGCCACGCAATCGACTTCCGCCATCCAGGTTTGTAGCAATTGCCAAGCGGCGTTGTCATTGGGACGGATGCGGGCCTGCGTCAGCAATTTTGTGGCGCAAATGCGGCCCTCATGGGCGTTGCTCGCCCAAAGTTCAGCGGCCAGTTGCAGGCGTTCTGCCAGCGACAGTTCCTGGCGCCATTGGCGGGCCTGATCGTCCAGCACCGGGGTGGTTAAACCCCAATACACACGCTCAACCTTGTAATAGGCCCGCATTTTTGCCGCCTTGCCGGGGACTTCATGCAGCTGCAGCATGGCAATGGCATCTTCGATCAACATATTCTGGGCCCTCAGGTGCGTGTTCAATCGCAACAGATTCTGTGCTGTGACCCGACAGCTCATGGCCCATTCACCCCAAGAGGTCCAGTGATCGCGCTGAATTTATCCGCTTGGATAATATTCCTCTTTTAACCTCATCATCACCATAAGGCAGGTTTCGACAGAGCAGACACACAGTCAAACTTAGTCGGTGTGCCGGAAGTTGTGATTGCATTCAACGTCATTCCAGTCCAACCGACAGGATACGTCAATGGGTATGGTGGAACGAATAAACGTCCAATTTCTTCCTTAAAACCGAACCTTTGATAGTAATTAGGGTCACCATAGACCAGTAAAACGCCAACACCATCCTTTGTGAGCATGTCTATTCCAGAGTTAATGAGAGCGGAGCCGACACCTTGGCTTTGATATTCTGGAGATACTGCAAGTGGAGAAAGAATATATCCAGAGACGTCATATGTTGATTTCAAAAATACGGGGCTATAGCACACATAGCCAATCAGCTTGCCGCCGAGCTCAGCAACCAATGACTTGATCGGGGGGCGCGTGGTCTCTTTGATAAGATCAGCAGACAAATCACGAATAAGCTTATTCTCTTCAGCCGCAAACGCAGCTTCAATAACCGATTGGATCGATGCCAAGTCTGTGCCTTGAGCAAGTCTGATGCTTATCCTGTCCGAGCGTGTCACCGGTACGTTTGTAGGAGTCATTCTGAAAACCTCAAGCTTTAGTCATGATTGATGTTCGATCTTTTATCTCGCAGCTTCTTCCTTTTCAAAATGGAAAGAACATGCGTGATTTTGAACTCATATCCTTTTCGGGCCTTGTTTTTTTGTCATCACAGTCATGTGGATACCAACAGTGAGATGCAATCACTTTCACCGTGACAGGCCAATACCCTATACCCGAGGCCTGCGTGTTTTCAGTTATTCCACTGTGACAGACTTGGCCAGGTTGCGGGGTTGATCGGCATCTGTGCCCTTGGCCAGTGCCGTATGATAGGCGAGCAGTTGCGCGGGGATGGCGTAGATGATGGGGGCCAGAAGATCGGGGGTTGTGGGCATCGTGATTTGTGCCCAGGTGCCCTCGGCCGCTGTCTTTAGCCCTTGCTTGCAGGAGATCAACAGCACTTGGCCAGATCGGGCCATGACCTCTTGCATATTGGAGACTGATTTGTCGAAAAGAGGATCCATGGGGGCCATGACCACCACGGGCACAGTCTTGTCAATCAGAGCAATGGGCCCGTGTTTCAGCTCACCTGAAGGATAACCTTCGGCGTGTATATAGCTGATTTCTTTTAGCTTAAGGGCGCCCTCCATAGCGAGAGGGTAGAGCGCACCCCGTCCTAAGAAGATGACATCCTGCGCCGTTGCTAATTTTTTTGAAATGTCTTGCACAGCGCCATCAATGCCGAGCGCTTGGCTGATCAGACCGGGCAGGCGGTTCAGCTCTGCGATATGGGCGCGATATTGCGCGGCATCAATTGTGCCCCGCGCACAGGCGATTTTGATCGCCAGAAGGGCCAGGACTGTCAGCTGCGCGGTGAAGGCTTTGGTCGAGGCCACACCAATTTCGACCCCCGCATGCAGAGGCAAAACAAGATCACTTTCCCGCGCAATGGAGCTTTCGGGCACGTTCACCACCGATAGGATGGTTGCGTTTTGTGAGGCCATATAGCGCAGCGCGGCCAGCGTGTCGGCGGTCTCACCCGATTGGCTGACAAAGAGGGCGCAGGTTCCAGGGCTGACCGGGGGCTCGCGGTAGCGAAACTCGGAGGCAACATCGACATCGACCGGCAAGCGCGCAATCTTTTCAAACCAATATTTCGCCGTCAGAGCCGCATAAAAGGCCGTACCGCAGGCCACCATGGTCAGCCGGTCAATATGGGCCAGATCAATATTATGGTCTGGCAGCTCAACCTCTGAGGCATCGGCATTTTGGTAATGGCTCAGCGTGTTTTTGAGCACCGACGGTTGCTCGGCAATCTCTTTGGCCATGAAGTGCTTATAGCCGCCTTTGTCGACGCGTGCGGCATCGATGGCGATTGTGCGCATCTCGCGATTGGCCAGAGTGCCATTTTCGTCATAAATTTCAATGGATGATCGGGTGATCACGGCAAAATCACCCTCTTCGAGATAGGTGATTTTATCAGTCAGAGGGGCCAATGCGATGGCATCCGAGCCCACATAGGCTTCACCATCGCCATGGCCGATGGCCAATGGAGAGCCTTTGCGCGCAGCAATCATCAAGTCATCTTCGCCTTGAAAGAGAAACGCGAGGGCGAAGGCCCCCTCTAGGCGGGCGATGGTTTTTTGCGCGGCCTCTTGGGGGCTGTGGCCTTGGGACATGTAATATTGGGTTAAAAGCGCCACGGTTTCCGTGTCTGTGTCCGTCTCATGGGTCAGTCCGAGAGCGTTTAATTCTGTGCGTAATTCCTTAAAATTTTCAACAATGCCATTGTGCACCACAGCCACAGGCCCAGCTTTATGGGGATGGGCGTTTAAGGTGGTGGGGGCGCCATGGGTTGCCCAGCGGGTATGGCCTATGCCCGCTTTGCCCGACAAGGGTTCCGCAACCAAACGGTCGGACAGGTTTACCAGCTTGCCAACGGCCCGGCGGCGTTCGAGATGGCCTGCGTTGACCGTGGCGATGCCGGCGCTGTCATAGCCGCGGTATTCCAGGCGTTTGAGCGCTTCGACCAAGATTGGAGCGACTTGGTGATTTCCTAATGCGCCAACAATTCCGCACATGGTTTCAATCCTTCGTCTTATTTCGTCTTGCGGCCTTAAGCGCGCGCAATTTTTTCATTAATTTCAAAGCCAATCCAGGTTTATTGTCTTGTTTGGCGCGGGCAATGGCAAGACTTCCGGCGGGCACATCCTGCGTGATCACGGATCCGCTGGCGGTCATAGCTTCTTGCCCGACGGTGACCGGTGCGACCAGCATTGTGTTTGAGCCGATAAAGGCCTCTTCGCCTATACTTGTGTGATGCTTCATCACCCCATCATAGTTGCAGGTGATCGTACCGGCGCCGATATTGGCCCGGGCACCGATGTGCGCATCGCCAATATAGGACAGATGGTTGACCTTAGCGCCTTCTTCGAGGGCGCTGGCTTTGATTTCCACAAAATTGCCAATTTTGACATCCTCGGCGAGTTCCGCGCCGGGGCGCAGGCGGGCATATGGGCCAATGATGCAACCGCGCGAGACATGCGCGCCTTCCAAATGTGAAAACGCGCGGATCTGAGCGCCGCTTTCGACTGTGACACCCGGGCCGAAAACCACGTTTTGCTCAATGATTGTATCGCGACCAATGACGGTATCATAGGAGAAATGCACGGTTTCGGGGGCCGGCATAGTTACGCCATCCTCTAAAGCCTCCGTGCGGCGCAGATTTTGGAACTCTTTTTCGGCCTGCATCAATTCAACCCGGCTGTTGACGCCAAGCGTTTCGCGCTCTGCGCAACGAACTGCCGTGCATGGCAAGCCGCGCGCCACGGCCTTGCCAATGACATCGGTTAAATAGAGCTCACCGGAGGCGTTATTCGCATCAATTTCTGACAATAAATCGAAGAGGAGGCCCGCGGAGGCGGCCATGACGCCACTGTTGCAAAGGCTCACCGCTCTTTCGGCGGGGCTGGCGTCTTTGAATTCAACAATTCGCTTCAATTTGTCACCATCTGTGATCAACCGGCCATATCGCGCCGGATCTTTCGCCTCAAATCCAAGCACTGAGACGGCCGAGTCGCTGAGCGTGGCGCTCAATTCCTCGAGGGTGCGCGATTGAATAAGGGGGCAATCGCCGTAAAGAACAATGACGGTTCCATCAAAATCACTCAATGCGGCGCGGGCTTGATCGACGGCGTGACCGGTGCCCAATTGGGCTTCTTGCCGCACAACTTCCACCTCTGGATCTTCGGCGCGCGCAGCAGCGCTCACCGCCTCAAAGCCATGGCCAGCGATAATAATCGTCCGTTTAGGGTCCAAGGCCCGCCCGGCGCGCATAGCGTGGACCAACATGGGCGCACCGGCCACCTCGTGCAAAACTTTTGGCAGCTCAGATTGCATTCGGGTGCCTTTTCCCGCGGCAAGAATGATGAGTGCGATATTCATTTGCGGATCTAAGTCCTTTATAAATCAGTGGAGCCCTTTTAAGGGTATAAGGGAAATCGACAAGCTGTTTTGCACAAACTCCGCTTTTTGCAATCGGCGTAACCAAAGAGGCAAGAATATGCTCAAACCCTGCGTGGTCTTTGACCTGGATGGCACGCTTGCCGATACAAGTGGAGATTTGCTCAAAGCGGCCAACAGCTGTTTTCGCGGCCTTGGGCTGGGTGATCTGCTGCAGGCGCCACAGGACAGCGGCATTGCCTTGCGCGGGGGGCGGGCGATGCTCAGCGTTGGGTTCGAACGGGCCGGCTGGGCGGATATGTCTGAAATAGATCGGCAATATCCAATTTTATTGGAGGCCTATGGTGCCGATATCTCGGAGCTGACGGTCTTTTACCCCGGTGCTCTGAACGCAGTGGCCCGGCTGCGTGCCTCTGGATATGCGGTGGCGATTTGCACCAATAAGCCTGAAGCTCTGGCGGTGCAGTTGATGCAGGCTTTAAACGCCAGCGCCTATTTTGACGCTTTGGTGGGCGCCGATACGCTGGCGCAGCGCAAACCGGACCCGGCGCCCCTGTGGGAGGCGGTGGAGCGCGCCGGTGGGGATCGCGCGCGGGTCTGTTTGATTGGGGACACGGTCACTGACCGTTCAACCGCCGCAAATGCTGAAATCCCATCGGTGCTGGTGACCTTTGGGCCGGGCGGGGGCGATATGGAGGCCTTGGCGCCCGCAGCTTTACTGCATCACTTTGATGATCTGCCCGATGTGGTCGCTCAGCTGATCGGTTGAGCCAAAAGGTCAAGCAAGGGCTGTGCCGTGGCGCTTTGCTCAAGCGCCTCAACGGCGCGGTGGATCGCCTGGCTGCGCGCCTGGCCGAGAACCGGGCCGGCATAGTTAAAAAATTTTGCTTCCAAATCTTCTTTGCTTGGCGGGTCGGTCGGGTCCCATTCCGGTTCGAACCAGTCCGATTGCAGGCGGTTTCCGGCCGCCAAGGTAATCTCAGCGCGCGCCATGCGCCGGTTGGGAAAGGCATTATTCGCTGCCGCATCCTCGCCCATCGTTAGTATCGAAGACAGACGCTGAACCTCCGGGTGGTCCAGTGCTGCCTCAGCGACATGTTCGGGCAAGACGGTGCCATGCACCAAGGCGAGAGCGCATGGGAAGGAGGTTGAATACTGCGCCTCTTCGGTCGTTGTGACCTGTTTTGTGCCCAATCGCACAGATTCGTGAAAGGAAACGATATGCAACCCCGTGATGGCTCGGCTGTCAAAGCCATGGCGTTTTTGCAGGTCCAGCACCGCTGCAATCGGTGCTTGTGCCCAACGGCAGACGGGGTAGGGCTTGAAATATTGTTGACAGATCAGCCAAGTGTCTCCCAAATCTCGCCAATGGTCAGTGCTGAGTGTGAGCGCAGGGGCGCCGGTGAAGCCGCGCGCGGCCAAACGTGCCGCAGAGACCCCGCACATTGCGCCCCAACCGGAGCCATCCTTGAGCATTGTTGGGTGATCGATACAGCGCATCATTTGGCTCCGGGGGCCGTGATATTCTGCAATTCCCATGGCATGTGCGGTCTGCGCGCGGTCCAGCCCCATAAGGCGTGCGGCCAGGCCGGCAACCGCCACGGCCACCCAAGCCCCAGAGGTGTGATAATCTGGAACGCTGGCATGCTGTGCCATAGCGGTACGGCAGGCCAGCTCATAGCCAAGCGTGAGGCAGAGCAAAAATTCCTGACCCGAGACATCGCCCAACTCTTGCGCCAGCCCATAAAGCGCCGGCAGAACGCCGCAGCCCGCGTGCCCTTTGGCCGGGTTGAACCCATCATGGCCATCAAGCGCATCAATGGTCATCCCGCCCGCAAGCGCCACGCCAGAGACGGAGGCTCCGCGCCCATCGAACATCATGGGCAGCGCGCCGCCCATATCCAAGGCGCTATAGTCGCGAATAATGCGCGACAATTTTGTGCCAGCGCCACCGGCGCCAACGCCGATGAGATCCAGAAGGCACAATTTGCTTTGCCTGCGCACCTGCGGTGGCAGGTCGTCCCAGGTGAGCTCGGCGATGAAGTCTAAAATCCCCGCTGGTGTCGTCATATCGGCTCCTCCCATGGTCTCAAGCCTGCGCCGCAAGCGCATAAATTCTGATCTGTTTGCGACATGGCGGGCAAAAGTGGATTGACTTTGCTCGCAGCAAGACCAAAACCTGCCGCATGACAAAGATTTTCACGGGCAATTTCACTCAGCAAGAACCCATTTTGGACGAATCCATCGCGGCGGCCGTGGCGGTCATGCAGCATGGGCGGCTGCATCGCTACAATGAGGCTGCAGATGAAGTGGCGGAAACCGCGCTTTTAGAGCAGGAGTTTGCCGCGCAAATGGGCGCGCGCTATTGTCTCGCTGTGGCCTCCGGCGGTTATGCGCTGGCCACAGCTCTGCGTGCGCTGGGCGTGAAGCCCGGTGATCGGGTTTTGACCAATGCTTTCACTCTCGCGCCGGTGCCTGGGGCCATTGCCTCGGTCGGTGCTGTGCCCGTTTTTGTGGGTGTGACTGAAGGGTTGGTTATTGATCTTGACGATTTGGCAGCTAAGGCCGATCAAGCCGATGTTTTGATGCTGTCGCATATGCGTGGACATATCGTGGATATGGATGCTTTGATGGATCTGGCGCAGGCGCATGATCTCAAGGTGATTGAAGACTGTGCCCATACGATGGGCGCAAAATGGGGCGATACTTGGTCGGGACGCTCAGGCATCATTGGCTGTTACTCCTGCCAGACATATAAGCATGTGAACTCTGGCGAAGGCGGCCTCCTGATCTGTGAGGATGATGAGATCATGGCGCGGGCCATTATGCTGTCAGGCAGCTATATGCTCTATGGCAAGCACCGTGCAGGGCCTCCGGTCGAGGCTTTTGAGGCGGTGCGGCTGGTCACCCCCAATATTTCAGGGCGGATGGACAATCTGCGCGCCGCCATTTTGCGCCCACAGCTGCGCCAGCTCGAGGCGCAATGCGCAGCTTGGAACGATCGCTATCATGTCGTGGACCAGGGGCTTGCCCAGGTTGCAGGCCTCACGCGCATCAAGCGGCCGCAGCAAGAAAAATTTGTTGCTTCCTCCTATCAGTTCCTATTGCTCGATTGGTCATCGGCGGCGATCCGTTCTGTTCTGGTGCGCTGTTTGGCCCGCGGGGTGGAGCTTAAATGGTTTGGGGCCCCAGATCCGGTCGGGTTCACCAGCCGTTATGACAGTTGGACCTATGCGCCCAGCAGTGCCATGCCCAAGAGTGATCGTATTTTGCACGGTGTGATTGATATGCGGCTGCCTTTGACCTTCTCTTTGGATGATTGCGCGATTGTGGCGCGTATTATCGCCGAGGAAGTGGCTCAAGAGGCAAAGGGGGCGTGAGGCCTCTGCCCGGTCTTTTCGGGTTTATTTGCCACCGGCTGGGGCTTAGGCTGGACAGGCCGGTGAAACTTTGCTTAAATTGAACAAGCGTTCAATAAATGGGGGTTTTATGTTTACAGCCAGTATGCGTTTCGATCTAGGAGAGGATATCCACGCTCTTCAGACATTTGTGCATCGTTTTGCACAGGAACAGATTAAACCCTTGGCTGCAGATGTGGATCGCGACAATCAATTTCCTGCGCAGCTGTGGAAGCAATTGGGGGATCTTGGGGTCCTTGGGGTCACCGTAGATGAAGACTTTGGCGGCGGCGGCCTGGGCTATTTGGCCCATACGGTGGTGATTGAAGAAATCGCCCGAGCCTCGGCCAGTGTCAGCCTGTCCTACGGGGCGCATTCGAATCTTTGCGTCAATCAGATCAACCTTAATGGAACCTCAGAGCAAAAACGAAAATATCTGCCCAAACTCATCTCTGGCGATCACGTTGGCGCATTGGCGATGAGTGAGGCGGGCGCGGGCTCGGATGTGATCTCGATGAGCCTAAGGGCTGAAAAACGCAATGGATACTATCGGCTCAATGGCAATAAATTCTGGATCACCAATGGGCCAGATGCCGATGTCTTGGTGGTTTATGCCAAAACAGATCCCGAGGCCGGATCGCGCGGTTTGACCGCTTTTTTGATCGAACGCGATATGGTGGGGTTTTCCACCAGTGGTCATTTCGACAAGCTGGGCATGCGCGGGTCGAATACGGCGGAGCTGATCTTTGACAATGTGGAAGTCCCCTTTGAGAACGTGCTGCAACAAGAGGGTGCCGGAGCGAAGGTTCTTATGTCTGGCCTGGACTATGAGCGCGTGGTCCTGGCCGGTATTGGCTTGGGCATCATGGCGGCCTGTTTGGATGAGGTCATGCCCTATGTGGCAGAGCGCAAGCAATTCGGCCAACCGATTGGCAGTTTTCAACTCATGCAGGGTAAAATCGCCGATATGTATACAGCGATGAACTCGGCGCGGGCCTATGTTTATGAGGTGGCCAAAGCCTGTGATCGGGGTGAGGTGACACGCCAAGACGCGGCGGCCTGCTGCCTCTTTGCCAGTGAAGAGGCTATGAAACAGGCTCACCAAGCCGTGCAAGCGCTGGGCGGGGCAGGATTTTTGAACGATGCACCCGTGGCGCGGCTGTTTAGGGATGCAAAATTGATGGAAATCGGTGCCGGGACGAGCGAAATTCGTCGCATGTTGGTTGGCCGAGAATTGATGGGAAAAATGTTATGAAAAATTTTTTATTAAGCCTAGGATTGGCGGTATTGGCCATGGGGGCAAAGGCGGAGACAAAATTGTCGCAAGCGCATGTGAATTCGATGGCGTGTTTAGAGAACATGGGGCAAAACACCAGCTGGGGCCAATGTCTGGGCTTGATTTTTGAGCCCTGCGTCAGCTTGGAGGTCGCCTCAGACGCGCATTTGGCCTGTCTGCAAAGTGAACGCGAAGGCTGGACCGCGACTATGCGGCTTTTGCAGGAGGATGTGACCGAGGCCATTACGGTAAAATCTGCCGAAGATTTGGCAGGTATTTTGAGCGGTTGGATCAACTATGTCTCGCAAAAATGCCAGGCCGAAGGCGATCCTGAGGGCAAGCCACGTTTGGCGGCCAAGCAGCTTGGCTGTCAGATCACAGAGCTCGTCGGTTTGAGCGGTGAATATGCGGCCTGTCTCGAAGGGCGCTCCACCGCAGATTATTGCGTGTTGAAACAGTAGAGGCGGCGCGCGGTGACACAGATGGAAGCCTCAACCGCCAAACAGCTGCATCTGCAGGCTTTGGCGCGGGTAGAGCAGGCCGCAGCGGAGGCTGCGCAAGGCGGCGGTGACGCGGCGCGGGCCCGCCATCTGGCGCGCGGAAAAATGTTGCCGCGGGACCGGGTTGCCAATCTCTTGGACCCCGGCAGCGCATTTTTAGAAATTGGGGCCACCGCTGCCCATGGTATGTACGAGGGCGCGGCACCCTGCGCTGGGCTCATCGCCGGTGTCGGCACAGTGCATGGACGCCAAGTTATGGTGATTTGCAATGATGCTACCGTGAAAGGCGGCACCTATTATCCGATGACCGTGAAAAAACATCTGCGTGCCCAAGAAATTGCCCAAGAGTGCCATCTGCCCGTGGTGTCTTTGGTCGATAGCGGCGGGGCAAATTTGCCCAACCAAGATGAGGTTTTCCCAGATAGGGATCATTTTGGCCGCATTTTTTACAATCAGGCCCAGATGTCTGCCAAAGGCTTGGCGCAGATTGCCGTGGTGATGGGGTCTTGCACGGCCGGGGGCGCCTATGTGCCGGCCATGGCGGATGTGTCGATCATCGTCAAAGAGCAGGGGACGATTTTTCTTGCGGGGCCGCCATTGGTCAAAGCGGCCACAGGCGAGGTGGTGTCTGCGGAAGACTTGGGCGGCGGAGATGTGCACACGCGTCTGTCTGGGGTCGCCGATTACTTGGCGGAAGATGACACCCATGCTCTGGCTCTGGCGCGTGAGGCGGTGCGCCACCTGCCAGCCGCTCCGCCCCAACCCGCCTTTGCGCCGGCCGGAGACGCGCAAGAGACTGGTATGGATGACATTTTTGATGTGATCCCGAGTGATTTAACCACGCCCTATGATATTCGCGATGTGATCTGCCGGTTGACCGATGGCGGAGCGTTTGATGAATTTAAAGCGCGGTTTGGCACCACCTTGGTCACGGGGTTTGCACATATTGAGGGCATGCCGGTCGGCATTGTTGCCAATAATGGTGTGCTGTTTTCCGAGGCGGCGCAAAAGGGGGCGCATTTTGTTGAGCTCTGCTCTCAACGCAAAACACCGCTGATTTTCCTGCAAAATATTACGGGATTTATGGTGGGGCAAAAATATGAGAACGAGGGCATTGCGCGCCATGGGGCGAAAATGGTCACGGCGGTCGCCTGTACCTCTGTGCCGAAAATTACCATGATTGTCGGGGGCAGCTATGGGGCAGGCAACTACGGTATGGCAGGCCGCGCCTTTCAACCGCGGTTTTTATGGAGCTGGCCGACATCGCGCACAGCCGTCATGGGGGGGGCGCAAGCGGCGGGCGTATTGGCCACGGTCAAACGTGATGCGATTGAGCGGGCCGGAGGCAGCTGGAGCGCTGCTCAAGAAGCCGCATTCAAACAGCCGACACTTGAGATGTTTGAGACGCAATCCGATCCGCTCTACGCCAGCGCGCGATTGTGGGATGATGGGGTGATTGATCCGAGGGACAGCCGCAAGGTCTTGGCTCTGTCCCTGCGCGCGGCTCTCAATGCCCCAATCGATGAAACAAAATTTGGCGTCTTTAGGATGTAATGATATGCGTGATGAAACGACAGTGACGACCCAGCCGGACAGCTTTGGCCGCCATTGGGTCTATGTCACCGAGGCGCAGGTGCGCGGCCATGCCAAAGGGCATTTTGGTCTGGCCATCTGGGTGATCTGCCTTTGGTTTGTTGCAGTTGGAGGCCTTGAGATTGTCCTAGGCAGCAGCGCCTCTTTGCCGCGCCTGGTCTTCGGAGCCGTGCTGTTTTTGACCGGCGCTGGCCTCGTGCTGCGCAATCGGTTGGCGTATCTGGCGGCCCTATTTGTGCCGATGATTTTTCTGATCCGCTTTTTCAGCGGGGCCTCGGGCTATGGGGGGCTGTTGAGCGGACCTGCGCAATACTACGATCTGTGCAACGCTTTGGTGGTTGTGGGGGGATGTTTCTATCTTTTTGAAGGGGATCGTCCCAACTTTATTTTCCGGCGGCGCTACCGCAGTTATCACGCTGAAAGCTTGCAGAAATGATTCAAAAACTGCTGATTGCCAACCGCGGCGAAATTGCTTGCCGCATTGCCCGCTCTGCCTGGGAGATGGGAATTGCCACCCTGGCCATTGCCTCGGAGGCGGATGAAGAGGCGCTGCATGTGCAGTCTTGTGATGAGGCGGTGTATCTGGGCGGTCACAGCCCAGCTGAGAGCTATTTGCGCAGTGATGCGATTATCGCGGCGGCCCTAGAGTGCGGCGCAGATGCCATTCACCCGGGATATGGGTTTTTGTCAGAAGATCCTGACTTTGCCCAAGCGGTGCAAGAGGCGGGCCTGATCTGGGTCGGCCCGCCCGCTGCGGCCATTCGGGCCATGGGGCTCAAGGATGCCGCAAAGGCTTTGATGCAAAAGGCCGGAGTTCCGATTGTGCCGGGATATCACGGCGAGACGCAGTCTTTGGAGCGGCTGCAACAAGCCGCCGCAGAGATTGGCTATCCCGTTCTCATCAAGGCGGTGGCGGGCGGTGGCGGCAAAGGGATGCGCCGTGTCGACCGGCCTGAGGAGTTTGCGGCTCATCTGGCCTCGGCACAGTCAGAGGCGCAAGGCGCCTTTGGCAATGCGCGGGTGTTGATTGAAAAATTCATTGCCAACCCACGCCATATTGAAATCCAAGTGTTCGGTGATGGGCAGAAAGCTGTGCACCTCTATGAGCGGGATTGTTCTTTGCAACGCCGTCATCAAAAGGTGATTGAGGAGGCGCCTGCGCCGCATATGCTAAATGCGGTTCGCGACGCGATGGGGCGGGCGGCTGTGCGCGCCGCTCAGGCCATTGGTTACGCCAGCGCAGGCACGGTTGAGTTTATTGTGGATGGCAGCGCAGCTCTGAACGAAGACAGCTTTTATTTCATGGAGATGAACACGCGATTACAGGTGGAGCACCCCGTCACCGAAGAGATTTTAGGCATAGACTTGGTGGCCTGGCAGCTGCAAGTTGCGGCCGGAGGGCTGTTGCCGCTGAAGCAAGATGAAATCCATGCGCAGGGTCACTCCATTGAGGCGCGGCTCTATGCGGAAGATTCCACACAGGGTTTTCTGCCTTCGATTGGCCAGTTGCATCATCTGAACTTTGGACCTGGATTGCGTGTGGAGACAGGCGTGGCGCAGGGTGGGCAGGTCACGCCCTATTATGATCCGATGATCGCAAAGCTTATCGCCACGGGCCCAGATCGTGCCATCGCGCTCAGGCGGCTGCTGCGGGGCTTGAAATTGACTCAAATCGCGGGTCTCAAGACCAATCGTGATTTTTTGATTGCGCTTCTGCAGCACGAGGATTTTGTGGCCGGCAGCTTTGATACAGGGTTGATCGCGCGTGATATGGAGGGTTTGACCCGCGCGCCTGCACCGGCTCCGGAAGATTGGGCAAGAGCGGCGCTTTGCGCCATGGGGCTGTTGGATACTGGCCGAGATCGGCAGGGTGATGCGGGGTTCACGCTGTTCACACCGCTGCGCCAAAGCCTGGCTTTGCGCCATCAAGATCAGCTGCAAACTGTGCATGTGAGCCTACGCCCTGAGGGGCAGGCCGTGGTTGATGTGGCTGGGGAAATTTTAGAGCTGGGTCCGCGCACGCTATCGCAGCGGCCTGCGGTCTTGGCCGCTGGCAAAGCCTATCTCTTTGGTGAGCAAACTCTGGTGTTTGATGTGATTGATCCCTTGGAGCGCACCGCGACGGTTCAAAGCGATGGGGCGATCACAGCGCCGATGCCTGGCTTGGTCAAACAGGTTTTCGTGCGCGCGGGGCAAGAGGTTGCCGCTGGAGACCCGATTGTCGTGCTCGAAGCGATGAAAATGCAGCATACGCTTTGCGCCGATCACGCGGGACGGGTTGAAAACTTAACGGCGCGGCAAGATCAACAAGTGGATGCGGGTGTGGTTTTGGCTGTGATTGAAGCCGCGCCGGAGGACGCGTGATGAGTAAGGCGGTGGAGATTTTTGAGGTTGGCCCGCGTGATGGGCTTCAAAATGAACTGGCCTTTATCTCCTCGGAGGATAAAATCGCCCTGACGCAGGCTTTGGCGGGCGCGGGTCTGCTGCGGATCGAATGCGCCAGTTTTGTCAGCCCCAAATGGGTGCCGCAAATGGCAGATGCGGCGCAGGTGGCTGAGGGGGTGACACCCGGCGCGGCGCAGCTCTATGCTCTGGCCCCCAATAATAGGGGTTTGCGGGCGGCTTTGGCGACCCCGGTTGGGGGGCTTTGTGTGTTCATCGCGGCAACCGAAGGTTTTAGCCGCGCCAATACGAATATTTCGCTCGCCGGGGCTGTGGAGCGTGTGCAAGACGTCATTGCGACATTCAGGGCCGAGGCGCCGAAGGGGGTGCGGCTGCGCGGTTATATTTCCTGCGTCACCGAATGCCCCTATGATGGGCCGGTCGCCCCCTCCGAAGTGGCCCGGCTTGCTGAGCTGCTGCATGGCGCGGGCTGTGACGAAATTTCCCTCGGCGACACCATAGGCACGGCCTATCCTGAGCAGGTGGCGCGCCTGTTGGAGGCTGTGGTGCAGGTCGTGCCGGCCGAAGCATTGGCCGGTCATTATCATGATACTACGGGACGGGCCTTGGCTAATATTGATGTGTCCCTCGACTATGGATTGAGGGTTTTTGATGCCTCCATTGCTGGCTTGGGTGGCTGTCCCTATGCGCCTGGAGCGAAGGGCAACGTGGACACGGAATTGGTCTATGACCATCTTGTCGCCCGCGGATATGACATCTCTGGTGCGCCAGATCGCGCCGGATTGGCGCAGGCCGCGCGTTTGGCACGAAAAATTCTGGGACGCACAGAAGGCGCAAAAGATGCAATTTGATACGATAGACAGCGCAACAGATGCACAAGGGGTCTGTACGGTTTGGTTGAACAGGCCCGAGAAACACAACGCCCTATCGGCTCAGATGATCGACGAGCTGACCGAAATGGCCGCAAATTTGCGCCACAGTTCGGCGCGGGTCGTGGTTTTGGCCGCGCGCGGCAAGAGCTTTTGCGCCGGTGGAGATTTGCAATGGATGCAAGCGCAGATGCAGGCGGATCGTGCGACCCGGCAAGAAGGCGCGCGACGTCTTGCGGGGATGCTGCAGTCTTGGAACACGCTGCCGCAGCCGGTGATCGGACGTCTTCACGGCAATGCCTTCGGCGGCGGGGTCGGGCTGGCCTCTATCTGTGACGTGGCCATTGGGGTTGAGAATGCCTGGATGGGGCTGACGGAAACCAAGCTTGGGCTGATTCCGGCAACCATCGGTCCTTATGTGATTGCGCGCATGGGCGAGGCGGCGGCGCGGCGTGTGTTCATGTCTGCTCGCAAGTTTTCTGCGCAAGAAGCGCAGAGCTTGGGGCTCTTGGCCAAGACCGTTGCTGAAGACGCGCTTGACCGGGCGGTGACGGCAGAGGTGACGCCCTATTTAAACTGTGCTCCGGGGGCCGTGGCCGCGGCGAAAAAATTGGCGCGGGCCCTGGGTCCGGTCATTGACGCGCAGACCATTGAAATGACGGTCACAGCTTTGATTGCGCAATGGGAAAGCCCAGAGGCAGAGGAGGGAATTGCCGCCTTCTTCCAAAAATCTGCGCCAAGCTGGCAGGCCCGTTGATCGATTTTGGATAAATTTTTTATAAGACCGGCTGGGATTGCGCAATCCGGGCGTTGACCCTTTTGAGCCCGAAGCGTAGTACAGGCGGCAAGTTGTGCCACTAGCGGCGCATGTAAGGAGCCAACGTGGAAAATATTGCACAGGATTACCTCCCGATATTGATGCTGCTGGCAGTGGCGATAGGATTGGGCATTGTTTTGTTATTGGCTGCAGCTGTGGTCGCGGTGCGCAATCCAGACCCGGAAAAGGTCTCCGCCTATGAATGCGGGTTTAACGCCTTTGATGATGCGCGGATGAAGTTTGACGTGCGCTTTTATTTGGTGGCGATCTTGTTCATTATCTTCGATCTTGAGATCGCGTTTCTCTTCCCTTGGGCGGTGGCCTTTAAGGATATCAGCATGTTGGCCTTTTGGTCGATGATGGCATTTTTGGCGGTTCTCACCATCGGATTTGCTTATGAGTGGAAGAAGGGAGCCTTGGAATGGGAGTGATGGCAGGGGCGAATACCGCTGGATTTGACCGTGATGTCGCCACGAGAGAGCTCAACAGTGAGCTTCAGGACAAAGGCTTTTTGGTCACATCAACCGAAGATATTATCAATTGGGCCCGCACGGGCAGCCTGCATTGGATGACCTTTGGTCTGGCGTGCTGCGCTGTCGAGATGATGCATGCGTCCACGCCGCGGTATGATCTGGAACGTTTTGGTACTGCGCCGCGGGCCAGTCCACGTCAATCCGATTTGATGATTGTTGCTGGGACATTGACGAACAAAATGGCGCCGGCCCTGCGCAAGGTTTACGACCAAATGCCCGAGCCGCGATATGTGATCTCGATGGGCTCTTGTGCCAATGGCGGTGGTTATTATCATTACAGCTACTCTGTTGTGCGGGGCTGCGACCGGATTGTGCCTGTAGACGTCTACGTGCCCGGCTGCCCACCCACCGCAGAGGCGCTGCTTTACGGTATTTTGCAGCTTCAAAGAAAAATTCGCAGAACAGGAACAATCGTGAGGTAAAGTCATGAAAGTTGAGCTTGGTTCGGTTGTATATCTAAAGAGTGGTGGTCCGTTGATGACTGTGGAAGAATTGGGTGAACATGCGGATGCGCGCTGCGCGTGGTTTGTTGATCTGGCAGTCCAACGCGAATGGTTCGCGTTGGCAGCATTGCAGCCTCAGGATCCGCCGAAAGCCGGCGTCGCCTCTCCTGCAAAGAAAGTTGTGAAATGACACAGGCATTACAAGAATTGGGTGCGTTGATTGCATCAAAACGGCCGGATTGCGTGCTGTCCTATGATGTAAGTTTTGACGAGCTGACCATTGAAGTCGCGCCGTCCAATATCGTTGGGTTGGTTGATTTTCTGAAGTCCAACCGCAACTGCCGCTTTTCGACTTTGGTGGATATCACAGCGGTGGATTATCCGGGCCGCGAGAAACGCTTTGACGTCGTGTATCACTTGCTCAGCATGTATCAGAACCACCGGGTGCGCTTGCGGGCCTCTGTGCGGGCCGATGACATGGTGGCCTCGATCGTAGAGGTGCACCCTTCGGCAAATTGGTTCGAGCGCGAAATATTCGATATGTTTGGGATCCTCTTTTCTGGCCACCCGGATCTGCGCAGATTGCTGACCGATTACGGCTTTCGCGGCCATCCGCTGCGCAAAGATTTTCCAACCAGCGGCTATACGGAACTGCGCTATGACGAGGCTGAAAAGCGTGTGGTCTATGAGCCCGTGTCCTTGGTGCAAGAATACCGTCAATTCGACTTTATGTCTCCTTGGGAGGGGGCAAAATATGTGCTGCCCGGTGACGAGAAAACTGATGGGGCCGAGGGGTAAGCTATGGCTGTTCCGACACTTTTGATCTGCGTGGGAGCGACGAAGGCGGGAACGTCTTGGATGTATCGCTATCTGCATGATCATGCGGCGTGTCATGTGCGATCTGTCAAGGAGTGTTATTATTTTTCAAAATTTAATCCGAAGAAATTAATGCGCCAACTGAAGGTTTTGGACCGTCTTGTGGTGCAATATGAGGCGCGTCTGATTGAGGCTGAAGCTGCGGATGATATCATCCGCATTCTCAGCTTGAGCCGCCGGATTGATGATACCAAAGCGCTGATCATGGCACTTTCGGCAGAGCGCAGTGACGATTCCGCCTATTTGGAGTATCTGCAGGTTGGGCGTATGGATGAGACGGTCTTGCTTGACGTCACGCCGGCCTATGCCTTGCTTGAGCCCACAGAGATTGCCCGTATTTCAGCGCTGCCTATTCGCGTAAAGTTGCAATATCTGATGCGCGATCCGCTGGAGCGTCTGTGGTCGCATGTGCGCATGGTGGCCAAACGCAGCATGAAAGAGGGGCAGGATTTCTTGCTCACCTGCCAAGATATCTTGCAGCGCGTTTTATACAAACAAGAAGAGGCGCATATCGTGATACGGGGCGATTATAAGTCGAATATCTCGCGCTTTGCCTCCGTCTTCGATCACTCGCAGTTTCAGATCGGCTTTTCGGAAAATTTGCAGGACGGCCCCAAGTTTGACGCCATGTGTTCCTATTGGGGGATAGAAGCGATAAGTCCCGGCCAGATCAAGCGCGCGCATGTGGGTCTTGCGGCGCCTTTTCCTGAAGGCCTGCGTCGGGACACTTTGGAGTTTTTAAAGGCGCAATACGACTTTGTTGCTGATAATTTCGCGGAACTGCCGGAAAACTGGCGGAAAAACCGGGAGTTGCTGGCATGATACGACAGATCATCATCGGCCAAAACTTTGGCCAAGAAGGAGGTGCATAATGGACGGCTCCAAATTTGACGACGCTTTGACCGGCGAGCAAAAGATTCGCAATTTCAATATCAACTTCGGTCCACAGCACCCGGCGGCGCATGGTGTGTTGCGTTTGGTGCTGGAATTGGACGGCGAGATTGTCGAGCGCTGCGATCCGCATATTGGACTGTTGCACCGTGGCACGGAAAAGTTGATGGAAAGCCGGACCTATCTGCAAAACTTGCCCTATTTTGATCGGCTTGATTATGTGGCGCCAATGAACCAGGAGCACGCATGGTGTTTGGCGATTGAAAAACTCACCGGCACTGTAGTGCCGCGCCGCGCCAGCCTGATCCGGGTGCTCTATTGTGAAATTGGCCGCGTGCTCAACCATTTACTCAATGTCACGACGCAGGCGATGGATGTGGGGGCGATGACGCCTTTGACCTGGGGATTTGAAGAGCGCGAAAAGCTGATGATCTTTTATGAGCGGGCCTGCGGTGCGCGTCTGCATGCAGCCTATTTCCGCCCAGGCGGGGTGCATCAAGATCTGCCTGATGCTCTGATCAATGACATCGAAGAATGGGCCCAGAGCTTCCCAGCGGTTTTGCAAGACATCGACACGATGTTGACAGAAAATCGGATTTTCAAGCAGCGTAACGCAGATATTGGCGTTGTGACAGAAGACGACATTCAGAAATATGGTTTTAGTGGCGTTATGGTGCGCGGTTCTGGCTTTGCCTGGGATTTGCGCCGGGCGCAGCCCTATGAATGCTATGACGAGTTTAAATTCGACATCCCTGTTGGCAAGAATGGCGATTGTTATGATCGCTATTTGTGCCGCATGGAGGAAATGCGTCAATCCGTGTCGATCATCAAACAGGCCATCGGTAAATTGTGCGAGGAGCCCGGAGATGTCATGGCGCGTGGAAAAATGACCCCGCCAAAACGCGGTGAGATGAAACAGTCGATGGAAGCTTTGATCCATCACTTCAAACTTTACACCGAGGGTTTCCATGTTCCCGAGGGCGAAGTCTATGCGGCTGTTGAAGCGCCAAAGGGTGAGTTTGGGGTGTATCTGGTCGCAGATGGCACGAATAAACCCTATCGCAGCAAGATAAGGGCACCGGGCTTTTTGCACCTGCAAGCGATGGATCACCTGTGCAAAGGGCACCAGCTGGCAGATGTGGCGGCAATCATCGGCACGATGGATGTGGTCTTTGGAGAAATTGACCGATGAGATGCCACGCCGTTCCTTTTGAAATCTATGTCGCGTCTTTGAACGCTTAAATTACAGGGCCTTACATGCTTCGTCGTCTACACGCAGATCAACCCAGCTCCTTTGCTTTCACGCCTGCCAACCAGGCTTGGGCAGAGGCGCAGATGACCAAATTTCCCGAGGGCCGGCAGGCCAGCGCGGTGATCCCATTGCTGTGGCGCGCCCAGGAGCAAGAAGGTTGGCTGACGCGGCCCGCGATTGAGGCGGTGGCTGATCTTTTGGGCATGGCCTATATTCGGGTTTTAGAGGTTGCGACCTTCTATTTCATGTTCCAGCTTCAGCCCGTTGGTCAGGTGGCGCATTTCCAAATTTGCGGCACCACCACTTGCATGATTTGCGGTGCAGAAGATCTGGTCTCTGTGTGCAAAGAAAAAATTGCCAGCAAGCCCCATGTTATTTCCGAAGATGGCAAGTTTAGCTGGGAAGAGGTAGAATGTTTGGGGGCCTGCGCAAATGCGCCGATGGTTCAGATTGGCAAAGATTACTATGAAGATCTCACCGCTGAGAAATTCGCGGATCTGATTGATCAATTGGCCGCAGGCCAGCTGCCAACCCCCGGTTCGCAATCGGGCCGCTATGCCGCGGAGCCGGCGACGGGGTTGACCTCTTTGAAAGACCATGAGCCGGGCAAGGCGGCGTTTAACGCTTCTGTGCAATTGGCTGTGGACTTGGGGGATACGGTCAAACGGATTGACGGCAGTGAAGTGCCGCTCCTGACCCCATGGTTGGGCAAGGCTGTAAAACCGAAAGCTGCCCCGAAGGCCAAAGCAAAGCCCGCACCAAAGCCCAAAACCGCCAAGGCGAAAGCTGCCAAGGCGAAAGAGACAAAGTAACCCATCGCCTCCTGGCAAAGACAATGCGTTGAAAGACCGAACACAACATGCACAGCGAAAAAGATCATATCCAAGCCAAGAAAGGCCGGACAGCCAGTCTGGTCATCGCCGGTGCGATGCTGATTTGGCTTGCCATGCAATGGGCCGCTGTGCAGCTTGATATTTCCAGCCGTTACATGCTGTTGCTGGATTTGGCCGTTATGGCTGCGATGGTTTGGTCACTTATTGTCACTTTTCAAATTTGGCGTGCGCGCCGCGATGCAGATAAAGGCTAAATGAAATGCTGAAAGATCAAGATCGTATTTTCACCAATCTCTATGGGATGCATGAGCGCACATTGAAAGGCGCCAAAGCGCGGGGCCATTGGGATGGCACGGCCGCTTTGATCAAAAAGGGCCGCGATTGGATCATTGATGAGATGAAAGCCTCCGGGCTGCGCGGCCGTGGAGGGGCAGGCTTCCCAACGGGGTTGAAGTGGTCCTTTATGCCAAAAGAAAGCGATGGCCGCCGGTCCTATTTGGTCGTTAATGCCGATGAATCCGAGCCGGGCACCTGCAAGGATCGTGAAATTATGCGTCATGATCCGCATACGCTGATTGAAGGCTGCTTGATTGCCTCTTTCGCGATGAATGCCAATGCGTGCTATATCTACATTCGCGGCGAGTATATTCGCGAGCGCGAAGCGCTACAGGCGGCGATTGATGAGGCCTATGACGCTGGGTTGGTTGGCAAGAATGCCGCCAAATCGGGCTGGGATTTCGACATTTACCTGCACCACGGGGCGGGAGCCTATATTTGCGGTGAAGAAACCGCGCTTTTAGAGAGTCTTGAGGGCAAGAAGGGCATGCCGCGGATGAAACCTCCGTTTCCTGCAGGGGCGGGGCTTTATGGATGTCCGACCACGGTGAACAATGTGGAATCTATTGCGGTTGTGCCAACGATTTTACGCCGCGGTGGTGCGTGGTTCTCAGGGTTTGGCCGTCCCAACAATACGGGCACGAAACTTTTTGCAATTTCTGGTCATGTGAATACGCCCTGTGTGGTAGAAGAGGCGATGTCGATCTCATTCGATGAGCTGATTGATAAGCATTGCGGCGGGATCCGTGGGGGCTGGGACAATCTCAAAGCGGTCATCCCGGGCGGATCTTCCGTGCCGATGTTGCCCGGTTCAGTCATGCGACAAGATGCGATAATGGATTTTGACTGGCTGCGCGAACAGCGTTCAGGTCTTGGCACAGCGGCCGTCATTGTGATGGATCAATCGACGGATGTGGTCAAAGCTGTTTGGCGTTTGGCAAAGTTCTACAAGCATGAAAGCTGTGGCCAATGCACCCCGTGCCGCGAGGGCACAGGCTGGATGATGCGGGTGATGGAGCGGCTGGTGACCGGTGATGCGGAACCAGAGGAAATTGATATGTTGCTGGATGTGACCAAACAAGTCGAAGGCCATACAATTTGCGCCCTTGGGGATGCAGCCGCCTGGCCTATTCAGGGGCTCATCCGGCATTTCCGCGACGATATAGAGCAGCGCATCGCCCATAAACGCCGTCCCTTGCGTCGTTTGGCGGCTGAATAACCCATGACCCTGATTGCTTCATATCCTGCTGACATGCGCATCACGCTGAAGGCCGTTGCCTTTGCGCTGTGCTGTGTGCCGGCGCCGGCTATTGCCGCGAAGGGTTTGGCGCATGAGGTCGAGATCAACGAAGGGCTGATTGCGATTTCTATGGCCAATGTGGTCCGTGAAACCTGTCCTAGTGTCTCTGCACGGCTGCTGAGGGCTTGGTTTTACATTACATCACTTGAGGCAGAGGCTCGATCGCTCGGCTATTCGCCGCAAGAGGTGAGTGCCTTTGTTAAAGATCCTGTGGAAAAAAGTCGTGTTCTGAGCATTGCTCAAAAGCGACTTGCAGATCATGGGGTTATCCCTGACCAACCCGCGACCTATTGCACCTTTGGGCTTGCTGAAATTCAAGCAGGCTCTGCGATCGGAAAATTGCTGAAAGCGAATTAGATATGTCTGACCTGCGTAAAATCATCATCGACGATCAAGAAATCGAAGTAGACGGCGCGATGACGTTGATCCAAGCCTGTGAGCAGGTCGGGGTTGAGGTGCCGCGGTTTTGTTATCATGAGCGTCTGACCATTGCTGGCAATTGCCGGATGTGTCTGGTGGAAGTTGTGGGTGGCCCGCCGAAGCCTGCCGCCTCTTGCGCGATGCAGGTCCGCGATCTGCGCCCCGGCCCAGAAGGCCAATTGCCAGTTGTCAAAACCAATTCTCCGATGGTGAAAAAAGCCCGCGAAGGGGTGATGGAATTTTTGCTCATCAACCACCCGCTGGATTGCCCAATCTGTGATCAGGGCGGAGAGTGCGATCTGCAAGATCAAGCCATGGCCTATGGCGTGGATTTCAGCCGATTCCGTGAGCCCAAAAGGGCGACAGAGGATTTGGACTTGGGACCCTTGGTCGAGACCCATATGACCCGTTGTATTTCTTGCACCCGCTGCGTGCGCTTCACCTCCGAAGTGGCCGGTCTCACCCAGATGGGCCAAACTGGGCGCGGTGAAGATGCTGAAATTACCAGCTATTTGGGACAAACGCTCGACAGCAATTTGCAGGGCAATATCATTGATCTATGTCCGGTTGGTGCTTTGGTGTCCAAACCCTATGCGTTTACCGCCCGTCCTTGGGAGTTGTGCAAAACCGACTCCATTGATGTGATGGATGCACTTGGCTCCAATATCCGCGTGGACACAAAGGGCCGTGAAGTGATGCGGTTTTTGCCGCGCAACCATGACGGTGTGAATGAGGAATGGCTGGCCGATAAGTCGCGTTTTGTTTGGGATGGCTTGCGCCGTCAGCGCTTGGATCGGCCCTATATTCGCGAGGCGGGCAAATTGCGTCCCGCGACCTGGCCGGAAGCGCTTGGAGCTGCGGCCGCGGCTATGGCTGGCAAAAAGGTGACCGCTTTGGTTGGCGATCTGGTCTCGACAGAGGCAGCCTATGCGCTTCAGCAGTTCATAGCTGGGCTCGGTGGTAAAATTGAGTGCCGGACAGATGGGGCGCAATTACCGATGGGCAATCGGAGCGGCTATGTCGGCACTGCACGCATCGAGGATCTCGAAACTGCGCAGATGATCCAGTTGATTGGCACCAACCCGAAGATGGAAGCGCCGGTTCTGAATGCCCGTATCCGCAAGGCTTGGAGCCGTGGCGCCACAATTGGTTTGATTGGTGAGCCAGTGGATCTGACCTATGACTATGTGCATGTTGGCACGGGGCGTGCGGATCTGCAGGCCTTGCTTAAGAAGGATTATAAAGCCGTTCTAGAGCAGCCCTCTGTGATGGTTCTGGGGCAGGCGGCTTTGCAAGGCGAGGATGGCGCGGCGGTTCTGGCGGCTACGATGGAGCTTTGCGAAAAAACTGACAGCAAATTGCTGATCCTGCACACAGCAGCGGCACGCGTTGGCGCGATGGATCTGGGATGCACCACCGAAGGGGGTCTTGCCGCCGCCGTTGAAGGCGCTGAGGTCATCTATAATCTGGGGGCGGATGAAATGGACATCGCGCCTGGGGCCTTTGTGATTTATCAAGGCAGTCATGGCGATAGAGGGGCGCATCGGTCCGATGTGATCCTGCCGGGCGCGGCCTACACGGAAGAAAATGGTATTTTTGTCAACACTGAAGGGCGGCCACAATTGGCGCAGCGCGCTGGCTTTGCGCCGGGTGAAGCCAAGGAAAACTGGGCCATTCTGCGGGCGCTGTCTGCTGAATTGGGCGCGACCTTGCCCTTTGATACTTTGGCACAGCTGCGCAATGAGATGATTGCAGCTGTCCCCCATTTGGCGGCGATTGATGGGGTGCCAGAAAATGAATGGCAGGCGGTGTCGGACGGAAAAATGGGCAAGGGTGCGTTTGGACAGGCGATAAGCGATTATTACCTCAGCAATCCGATCGCCCGGGCCAGTGCCTTGATGGCGGAACTATCTGCCAATGCCAAAGCGCGCATTTCTGCGTCTCTTGCGGCGGAATAATTTTATGGGTTTGGTTTTGATGGATCGTTTGGACAGCTGTCGCGCACCGGAGTTTGGCGGGACTTTGCAAGGTCACGGGCGCTCCGGCGGGCTTGCGGCGTACAGAGCGGTGATTTCATCGAAAAACCATGCAGCGAAGGCTGGTATTTTTACCCAAGATACGGTTTACAGCCCAACATATGACCCGGCTGACATCTCGGCCGATATTCAGGCGAAAATCAGCACAGCTGAACGCAAGGAACGAGGGATACCAAAGGTATGAACGAATTCTTTTCCACAAACCTCGGGGTCGCAGCGATCCTTTTGGGCCAAACCCTTGCGGTGGTTGGTTTTGTGATGATCAGCTTGCTGTTTTTGGTCTATGGCGACCGGAAAATCTGGGCTGCGGTTCAGATGCGGCGTGGGCCAAATGTGGTGGGTTTGTTTGGCCTGCTGCAGACCGTGGCCGATGCCTTGAAATATGTGGTTAAGGAAATTGTCATTCCTGCGGGCGCAGATCGTCCTGTCTTTATATTGGCGCCGCTTGTGTCCTTTGTTTTGGCGATGTTGGCTTGGGCCGTTATCCCCTTCAACGCGACCTGGGTTTTGGCCGATATCAACGTGGCCTTGCTCTTTGTTTTCGCAGTGTCTTCGCTCGAAGTTTATGGGGTGATTATGGGCGGTTGGGCCTCCAACTCGAAATATCCCTTTCTCGGCTCCCTGCGCTCTGCAGCGCAGATGATTTCCTATGAAGTCTCGATGGGGTTGATCATCATCGGTGTGATTATTTCGACCGGATCGATGAATTTTGGCGCAATTGTAGCGGCGCAGAATGGCGATTTGGGCTTTTTCAATTGGTATTTCATCCCGCATTTCCCCATGGTGTTTTTGTTTTTCATCAGCGCCTTGGCAGAAACCAATCGCCCACCTTTCGATTTGCCTGAGGCAGAGTCGGAGCTTGTGGCGGGGTATCAGGTTGAATATTCGTCAACGCCGTTTTTGCTTTTCATGGCCGGTGAATATATTGCGATATTCTTGATGTGTGCTTTGATCACCCTGTTGTTCTTCGGGGGGTGGGCCTCGCCTGTCCCTTTCATTGCCGATGGTCCGGTCTGGATGGTCGGGAAAATGGCAATTTTCTTTTTCCTGATTGCCATGGTCAAAGCCTTGGTGCCGCGGTATCGCTACGATCAGCTGATGCGTTTGGGCTGGAAAGTATTTCTGCCCTTCTCCTTGGTCTGGGTGGTCTTTGTGGCCTTTGCAGCGAAATTCGGTTGGTTCTGGGGCGTCTATGCCCGCTGGACAGTGGGAGGCTAAACCAATGGCAAATATTGATTATACACGTCGGGTCAAATATTTCTTACTGCAAGATTTTTGGGCTGCGTTCAAATTGGGTATGAAATATTTTTTCCGGCCAAAGGCGACTTTGAACTACCCGCATGAAAAAGGACCCTTGAGCCCAAGGTTCCGCGGTGAACATGCTTTGCGCCGCTATCCAAATGGGGAAGAACGCTGTATTGCCTGTAAGCTTTGCGAAGCGATTTGCCCGGCGCAGGCCATCACCATTGACGCCGAGCCGCGCGATGACGGCAGCCGCCGCACCACCCGTTATGATATAGATATGACCAAATGCATTTACTGTGGCTTTTGCCAAGAGGCCTGCCCGGTGGATGCGATTGTTGAGGGGCCGAATTTCGAATTCTCAACTGAGACGCGTGAAGAGTTATTTTACGACAAATCCAAACTGTTAGAAAATGGCGACCGTTGGGAAGCTGAGATTGCCCGCAATCTCGAACTCGACGCGCCATATCGCTAAGCGGCCAAGGGAAGGAATTACGATGGGTATCGCGGAACTCGCGTTTTACGCATTTTCAATGTCCACTTTGATCGGGGGCATTTTCACAGTCGTGGCGCGCAACCCGGTGCATTCGGTTTTGTGGCTGATTTTGGCTTTTCTCTCGGCTGCGGGCCTTTTTGTCCTGTTGGGGGCGGAGTTTGTGGCCATGCTGCTGATCATCGTCTATGTCGGCGCTGTGGCGGTCTTATTCCTCTTTGTTGTGATGATGCTTGATGTGGATTTTGCTGAACTGAAAGCAGAGATGGCAAAATATCTGCCTCTTGGGTTGGTGATTGGCGTGATTGTCCTCATGCAGTTGATGTTCGCCTTCGGGGTTTGGGACTATTCGGCCGGATACGAGGGGCGCTTGGCCGCTGAATTCGGCGCTGGTACCAACACCGGCGAGCTGGGTGCCATCCTTTATGATGACTATATTTTAATTTTCCAACTGGCCGGCTTGGTGCTCTTAGTAGCCATGATTGGGGCGATTGTGCTCACTCTGCGCCACCGGGTGGACGTCAAGCGTCAGGACGTGATTGCGCAGATGATGCGTGATCCAGCCAAAGCTATGGAATTGAAAGATGTAAAACCGGGGCAGGGACTATGATCGGACTTGAACATTATCTGGCCGTTGCGGCGGCCCTGTTTGTGATTGGTATCTTTGGACTGTTTCTGAATCGCAAAAATATCATCATTTTGTTGATGAGTATCGAATTGATGCTTCTGAGCGTGAATATCAACTTCGTCGCCTTTTCGGCCTTTCTTGGCGACTATGTTGGGCAGATTTTCACGCTCTTTGTATTGACCGTGGCAGCCGCCGAAGCTGCAATCGGCTTGGCGATTTTGGTGTGTTTCTTCCGTAACAAAGGCTCGATTGACGTTGAAGACGTCAACGTAATGAAAGGGTAAGGCGTTATGGAAACTATACTCCTTTTTGCCCCATTGGTGGGGGCTCTGATTGCAGGCTTCGGTCACGGGGTTATTGCCGATAAGGCGGCGCAGGTCTTGACCACCGCGCTGTTGTTTCTCTCGGCGCTTTTGTCTTGGGTGCTGTTTCTCAGCTTTGATGGTCAGACCGAAAGTATCCATATTCTGCGTTGGATTGAGAGCGGTACCTTGTCGACTGATTGGGCCATTCGCATGGACCGGCTGACGACAATTATGTTGATTGTGATCACCACTGTCTCGGCCTTGGTGCATCTTTATTCCATGGGCTATATGGCCCATGATGATCACTTCCGGGACGGCGAAAGCTATCGTCCAAGGTTCTTTGCCTATCTATCGTTTTTCACATTTGCTATGTTGATGCTGGTGACCTCTGATAACCTGTTGCAGCTGTTCTTTGGCTGGGAAGGGGTGGGCGTTGCCTCTTATTTGCTGATTGGGTTCTACATCCGCAAACAAAGCGCAGGCGCGGCCGCAATCAAAGCCTTTGTGGTTAACCGGGTTGGTGATTTCGGATTTTTGCTGGGTATCTTTGGGCTTTATCTCGTGGCCGATAGCATCAAGTTTGAGGATATCTTTTTGATCGGTCCACAACTGGCCACGATGGAGTTGCACTTTCTTTGGCGCGATTGGAATGCGGCGAATTTGATTGCCTTCTTGCTGTTCGTCGGCGCGATGGGCAAATCGGCGCAGTTGATCTTGCACACTTGGTTGCCGGACGCGATGGAAGGCCCGACCCCTGTGTCCGCCTTGATCCATGCAGCCACTATGGTCACTGCGGGTGTCTTTTTGGTCTGCCGCATGTCTCCGATTATGGAATTTGCACCCGATACGATGAATTTCATCGTCTTCCTGGGCGCTTCGACGGCCTTCTTTGCGGCAACCGTTGGACTTGTGCAAAATGACATAAAACGGGTGATTGCTTACTCAACCTGCTCGCAGCTGGGATATATGTTCGTGGCTGCCGGGCTTGGGGTCTATTCCGTGGCAATGTTCCATCTTTTGACCCACGCCTTCTTTAAGGCGATGCTATTTTTAGGTGCAGGCTCGGTTATTCACGGGATGCATCACGAGCAAGATATGCGCAATTACGGCGGTTTGCGCAAAAAACTGCCTTATACCTTCTGGGCTATGATGATCGGCACGCTGGCGATTACGGGTGTTGGTATCCCCCTCACGCACTACGGCTTTGCCGGCTTCCTGTCGAAGGATGCGGTGATTGAGAGTGCCTATGCGGGGACAATGGGAGGCTATGCCTTCTGGATGTTGGTTGTCGCGGCGATGTTCACCAGTTTTTACAGCTGGCGCTTGATGTTCTTGACCTTCTTCGGCGCGGCGCGCGGCGACAAACACACCCATGAGCACGCCCATGAAAGCCCAAAGGTCATGCTGGTGCCGCTTGCGGTGCTGGCGGTTGGAGCAATTTTCTCAGGCATGGTCTTTTACAAGCCGTTTTTTGGGGACCACCATAAAGTGGAAGTTTTCTTTGGCATTGTTGAGGCAAAGGCTGGCCATGATGAGGGCCATGCTCAGGGTGGATTTAACCTGATTGCGCCTGCCCATGCCGCCACTGCCAGTGCAGGGACCGATGATGCGGCCGGTCACGGCGCGGGGGATGACGGCGCTGAGGACAAGCTGGGTCGAGGGGCGATCTATATGGCGCCGAGTAACACAGTGCTGGACGATGCGCATCACGTCCATTGGTTGGTCAAATTGTCCCCATTTATCGCTATGGTCCTAGGCTTTGCAGGGGCTTGGGCATTTTACATGACCAAGCTGGACCTGCCGCGCCGGGTGGCTGAGAGCAATCCCGTGCTCTACCGCTTCCTACTGAACAAATGGTATTTTGATGAAATCTACGATGTGATCTTCCTGCGCCCGGCGCAATTGCTTGGGCGGACCCTTTGGAAGGTTGGAGATGGCAAAATCATTGATGGTGGCATCAACGGTCTGGCCATGGGGATCATCCCCTTCTTCACCAAATGGGCTGGCCGCATGCAGTCGGGTTATATCTTCACCTATGCTTTTGGCATGGTGATCGGAATCGCAGCCTTGGTCACCTGGGTGACCATCGCGGGAGGTAAATAATGAGCAACCTTCTTAGCCTAATTACATTCATTCCTTTGGTCGCATCGGTCATTTTGGCGCTTTTGGCCCGTGGGGATGATGAGGCCTCGCAAAGAAATGTGAAATATCTGGCGCTGGCTGCGACCGGATTTACATTTCTGGCTTCTCTCATGCTGCTGTCGGGTTTTGAGCCAAATGATACAGGCTTTCAATTTGTTGAAGAGCGCAGCTGGCTTTTGGGCATGCAGTATAAGATGGGGGTTGATGGGATAAGCCTGTTGTTCGTTTTGCTGACGACATTCACGATGCCCCTGGTCGTTGCAGCCTCATGGAATGTCACGCATCGTCTCAAAGAGTATATGATCGCCTTTTTGGTGCTTGAAAGCTTGATGATCGGGGTGTTCTGCGCCTTAGATCTGGTGCTGTTTTACATGTTCTTTGAAGCCTGTTTGATCCCGATGTTTTTGATCATTGGGATTTGGGGTGGAAAAGAGCGGATCTACGCGTCGTTCAAGTTCTTTCTCTACACGTTTTTGGGCTCGGTTCTAATGCTGGTGGCCATGGTGGCCATGTTCGCCGATGCTGGGACCACAGATATGGTGGTGCTCTTGAGCCATAATTTTGGATCATACACCCTGACTGTGGCAGGTTTTCACATTATTGGCGGGGCGCAGACGCTGATGTGGTTGGCTTTCTTTGCCTCATTCGCGGTGAAAATGCCGATGTGGCCGGTGCACACTTGGTTGCCAGATGCCCATGTGCAAGCGCCGACGGCCGGCTCTGTGGTGCTCGCGGCAATTTTGCTGAAAATGGGGGGCTATGGGTTTCTGCGGTTCTCTTTGCCGATGTTCCCAGTCGCCTCTGACCTGCTGGCGCCCTTGGTGTTTTGGATGTCGGCGATTGCGATTGTCTACACGTCATTGGTGGCCCTAGCGCAGCAGGATATGAAAAAGCTGATCGCCTATTCCTCGGTGGCGCATATGGGATATGTCACCATGGGAATATTTGCGGCCAATCAGCAAGGGATTGATGGCGCGATATTTCAGATGCTGAGTCACGGGTTTATCTCTGGCGCTTTGTTTCTCTGTGTTGGGGTGATTTATGACCGGATGCATACCCGCGAAATTGATGCCTATGGCGGCCTCGTAAATCGGATGCCGAGCTATGCATTGATCTTCATGTTCTTCACCATGGCCAATGTTGGCTTGCCGGGCACATCTGGATTTGTCGGTGAATTCCTCACCTTGATGGGGATTTTTCAAGTCAATACCTGGGTGGCGCTCTTCGCGGCCTCTGGTGTGATCCTATCGGCCGCCTATGCTTTGTGGCTGTATCGCCGCGTGGTTTTGGGGGATTTGATCAAGGAGAGCTTGAAATCTATTACCGATATGGCACCGCGTGAGAAGATGATCTTTGCCCCTCTAGTGGCGATGACGCTGATCCTGGGCGTTTATCCCGCGCTCATCCTTGATATCATTGGGCCGTCGGTTGCGGCTTTGGTTGAAACCTATCACAGCAATGTGGCCGCTCACGGCATTGTGAGTTCGACCGCATCCACTGCGTCCCATTAAAGGGGAATTTTGGAACATGATCGCTTCAGATTTCACGACTGTTCTACCTGAGGTTCTTCTGTCGCTCTATGCGATGCTGGCTTTGGTTGTTTTCGTTTATACGGGCAAGGATCGGCATGCCGTGCTCTCGATTTGGTTGACCAGCGGTGCGTTTTTGTTTCTGGCGCTGATCTTGGCGATGGGCACGCCAACCGGCACGGCCTCCTTTGGCGGGATGTTCATCGATGACAGTTTTGCGCGATTTTGCAAGATTGTGATCTTACTGTCCGCGGCTTTGGTTCTGGTGATGGGCCAAGATTACGCGGCCAAGCATGATATGCTGAAGTTCGAATATCCCCTTTTGGTGGCGCTTTCGGTTGTGGGCATGATGGTAATGGTCTCCGCTGGCAGCCTTTTGACCCTCTATATGGGGTTAGAGCTGCAATCTTTGGCTCTCTATGTGATCGCGGCCTTCCGAAGGGACAGCGCCAAATCCACCGAAGCCGGGTTGAAATATTTTGTGCTGGGGGCTTTGTCCTCTGGTCTCCTGCTGTATGGCACCTCTTTGGTCTATGGGTTTGCCGGAACGGTTGAATTTTCCGGGATTATGGCCGCAACAAGCGGTGGGGATCTGTCCATTGGCTTGCTACTGGGCCTGGTCTTTGTGATCGCCGGCATGGGTTTCAAGGTTTCCGCCGCACCATTTCACATGTGGGCGCCAGATGTCTATGAAGGGGCGCCAACCCCTGTCACCGCCTTTTTTGCCACGGCGCCAAAGATGGCTGCCATGGGGCTATTTGCCCGTGTCGTGCATGATGCATTCGGCGGCGTGACCGCAGATTGGCAACAGGTTGTGGCGGTTCTGTCGGTGTTTTCTATGTTCCTTGGTGCTGTAGCGGCGATTGGGCAAAAAGACATCAAACGTCTGATGGCCTATTCCTCAATCGCGCATATGGGGTTTGCTTTGATGGGGTTGGCCGCGGGCACTGTGTTCGGCGTACAAGCCATGCTCATCTATATGGCGATTTATATCTCCATGAACATCGGCATGTTCGCCCTCATCCTCTCTATGGAGCGCGACGGCCGGCCTGTGAGTGATATTGCCTCTCTCTGCATGCTGTCAAAATATCAACCTTTAAGAGCGCTTTGCGTCGTATTCATCATGTTCTCAATGGCTGGGGTGCCCCCAATGGTTGGGTTCTTCGGCAAATTCTATGTGCTGCGCGCCGCCTATGAGGCCAATATGGCCTGGCTCGCGATAGCCGGGGTCGTGGCCTCTGTGATTGGCGCCTATTATTACATCCGCATCGTTTATTTCATGTATTTTGGCGCGGAGAGTGAGCCACTTGATACGCAGACGCCGCGTAGGCTGACTGTGATTTTGGTGGCTTCCACCGCTGTGATCACTGTCGGTGCGGCCTTTAGCCTGTTTGGCATTGAGCCATTGGCGCAATTGGCGGCGGAGTCTCTTGCAAATTAAGTTGCCCTCTGGCGTCAGGGCCAGTTTTCATGCGCGGGCTGGATCCACAATGGATTTGGCCCGCAGTTATGATGGGGCGCAGGGTTTTCCACATTGGATTTTGGCTGGAACGCAGAGCAAAGCCCGGGGACGGCAGGGACGCAGTTGGTTAAGTCCCGCTGGGGCCTTTGCGGCCAGTTTGGTCATGCAGCCCCGTTGCACACCCGCAGAGGCCGCGCAACGCTCATTCGTGGCTGCCTGCGCCTTGCTGCGTGCCTTGTCCAGCCTGGTGGGCGCGGGGGCCTTGGCTCAGAAATGGCCAAATGATGTTTTGCTCAATGGTGGGAAAGTGGCTGGGATCTTGCTTGAATCCTCTGGGTCTGGCCAGCTGGTGGACCGTTTGACCGTTGGGATCGGTGTGAACCTTGGGCCTGCACCTCAAGATGTCGCACAAGCCAGTTTCCCGCCAATCGGCGTCGCGGATGTGACCGGCGAAAGCCTTGCCCCCGAAGCCTTTCTTGCAATCCTTGCGGCAGAATTTGCAGCGGTCGAGGCGGTTTTGCAGCAGCAAGGCTTTGCTGAAATTCGCGCCGAATGGACCGCGCACGCGGCCCGTTTGGGCGAAGAAATCACCGCACGCACAGGGCGAGAAGAGATCATCGGCCGCTTTGAGGGGCTGGATGCGCAGGGCAATTTGCTGCTGTTGACGGCAGGCGGCAAGAGGGTCATACCAGCCGCTGATATCTATTTTTAGGGCCTATCCAGATGCTACTCGCGATTGACTGCGGAAATACCAATACAGTGTTCTCTATTTGGGATGGCACCCAGTTCATCGCCAACTGGCGAATTGCCACCTCCCATAAACGCACAGCGGACCAGTATTTTGTCTGGCTCAATACCTTGATGACCCTAGATGGCATAGCCAGCGACATCGATGAGATGGTGATTTCGTCGACAGTGCCGCGGGTGGTGTTTAACCTTAGGGTGCTGGCGGATAAATATTTTGGCACGCGGCCGGTGGTGGTGGGGCGCACGGATTGCCAGCTTCCGATTGATGTGCGTGTAGATGCGGGCACGGCAGTCGGGCCGGATCGGTTGGTAAATTCCGTCGCGGGACATGATCTGTTTGGTGGGGACCTCATCATCGTAGATTTTGGCACAGCCACTACCTTTGATGTAGTCGACAGCGATGGCGCCTATATCGGCGGCTCTATTGCGCCGGGGGTGAACCTCAGCCTTGAAGCATTGCACCAAGCGGCGGCCGCTTTGCCACATGTGGATATTTCAAGGCCTTCATCGGTGATTGGCACCAATACGGTGGCCTGCATGCAATCGGGTGTGTTCTGGGGCTATGTTGGTCTTGTGCGGGAAATCTGTGATCAGATCAAAGCTGAACATGGCAAGCCGATGAAAGTCATCTCTACTGGTGGCCTTGCGCCACTGTTCCAACAATCAGTCCATTTGTTCGACGCGTTCGAAGATGAGCTTACAATGCACGGTCTCACCGTGATCCATCAATTCAATAAGGAAATTTGATGAGCCAAAAACGTTTAATGTATCTCCCTCTCGGCGGCGCTGGAGAGGTGGGAATGAATTGTTATGTCTACGGGTACGGACCGCGCGATAAAGAGCGCCTGATTGTCGTTGATCTCGGTGTGACGTTTCCAGATATGGACAACTCACCCGGGGTTGATTTGATCATTCCGGATATTGCCTGGCTTGAGGCGCGCAAAGACCGCATTGATGGCGTGTTTATCACCCATGCACATGAAGACCATGTGGGCGCTGTTGGCCATACCTATGCCCGTCTGGGTGCGCCCATCTACACCCGCGCGTTCACCGCCAATATTGCCAGGCGCAAGCTGGAAGAGCATGGGGTTGCCGCCAATGCGGTGACAGTCATGAGCGCTTGGCCAGATCAAGTGGCATTGGGGCCGTTTAAGGTGGGGTTCCTGCCGATTAGCCACTCTATTCCTGAAAGTTCGGGTCTGGTGATCGACACGCCAGAGGGGCGCATTGTGCATACGGGCGATTTCAAATTGGACGAGACACCTTTGGTTGGTGAAGGTTGGGATCCTGTCCTTTGGGGCGAGATTGCCAAACCAGGCGTCAAGGCTTTGATCTGTGATAGTACCAATGTGTTCTCTTTGGCGCCGGGACGGTCTGAGGCAACTTTGGGCGACAATATCACACAATTGGTGGCATCCGCCGATCAATTAGTGGTGGCCACCACCTTTGCCAGCAATGTCGCAAGGGTTAAAACCTTGGCAGAATCGGCCCGCCGTGCGGGGCGTTCGGTCTGTCTGATGGGGCGGGCGATGAACAAAATGGTCGAGGCGGCGCTTGAAACGGGCGTTTTGTCAGATTTCCCCCCGGTGATTAGCCCAGAGGAAGCTTTGGATGTGCCGCGTGGCAATCTGATGTTCTTGGTCACGGGCAGCCAGGGCGAGCGGCGTGCAGCCTCGGCGCAATTGGCCAATGGAAAATATCGGGGGCATAAGCTGAAAGAAGGGGATTTATTTCTCTTCTCGTCAAAAACCATTCCGGGCAACGAGCGTGGTGTGATCAAGATCATCAACCAACTGTCTGAAATTGGCGTGGACGTCGTGGATGATTCCACTGGCGGCTATCACGTATCGGGCCATGCCAACCGCCCGGATCTTGAGACAATGCATGCTTTGATGCAGCCGCAGATCTTGGTGCCAATGCATGGCGAACACCGCCATCTGCGCGCACATGCGAATTTGGCCAAGGCGAAGGGGATACAATCGATTGTGGCGGTCAATGGTATGGTGATCAACCTGTCAGGCAATGCACCGAAAGTTGAGGAATTTGTTGAGACGGGTCGCACTTATATTGATGGATCTGTGCAAATCGGCGCTTTGGATGGGGTGGTGCGTGACCGTATTCGCATGTCGCTCAATGGTCATGTGATGGTGAGTGTGATTTTGGATGATGACGGTCCATTGGGTGAACCTTGGTGTGAAATCAAGGGCCTCCCAGAAATAGGCAGCAGCCGCGCGGGCCTTGCCGAAGTTCTGGAAGAAGACTTGAACCAATTCATGATGCGTGCGGGTCGCAAAACATTGGGTGATGATAAGAAACTCGAAGACGAGCTGCGCCGTATTGCACGGCAGTCAGCACAGTCTGAGATTGGCAAAAAGCCAGAAGTCACGGTTGTGATCAGCCGTTTGTCGTAATCAAGCGAAGACCTCTGCATAACCCAACCGTCAAGCACAACACTTTGCCCGGTGGCAACACCGGGCTGGGCCTGCCTGCCGCCCGGCGCTTCCCTTATTTCATGTTGAAATGGCGTTATGCAGAGGTCTTAAACGAGGTAAGATCTCCGCCCAGCGTGAGCGTCGGGCGGGCCTGCTTTGTCCGTAGCCGCGCTTTATGCGTAGTCCTCCTAAGAAGCGTTGCCGTCCTCTGGCGCCTCGGTCGTGCTGAGATCTTCGGCGTCACCTGCGATGCTGGGCAATTCATCGCCCTTGGGCGTATCATTGGCCGCTGATTGATCTCTGCCTTCGGCCTTCAAACGTTCTGTAAAACTCTGCGCAATAAAATTGGGCATGGAGTCGTCCAGAGTTGCCCCACCACGCGCGTTGTTGCGGGGCTCTGCATCGCGGCTGCGACCACGGCCACGGCCTCGTCCACGGCCACTGGGCCGGTTTGAGTTTTCTTCGCGCTCGGGGGCGGTCGGTTGCGTGTTATCCTCGGCTGTGGCGACGATTGCGGGCGCTAAATCTGTTGGCACCGCTGCCGTATCGATGGCATCGGACAATGCCTGCGCGTCAGCAGGCTGCTCCGCAGTTGATTTCTTTGATATTCCTACGCGGCTGCGTCTTGCGGGTTTTTTTTCCGCATTTTCTTCTGAGAGAGTTTCGAGCTCAGCGGTCTTGCCGGACATCGCGTGTTCCATCCGAGGAATTTCCATTTTCACCAGCCCCTCGATGGCGGCAAAGTTCTTTTCATCTCGGGGGCTACAGATCATCATGGCAGTGCCAGACTTGCCGGCCCGGCCTGTGCGACCGATCCGGTGTACATAGTCTTCCGCATGGCTGGGTACGTCATAGTTGAAGACATGGCTCACATTTGGGACATCCAGCCCACGCGCCGCCACATCAGAGGCCACAAGAAAACGTAGGGTGCTAGATCGAAAATTATCCAAAGTTTCCGTACGCTTCGATTGATCCAGATCGCCATGAATTGGCGCGGCATCAAGGCCGTATTTTTGCATGGACTTAGCCACCACATCGACATCCATTTTGCGATTGCAAAAGATGATGGCATTGGTGCAATTTTCCGCTTCGCTCTTAATCATACCTCGCAAGAGCGCGCGTTTTTCGGTGCCTTCACGATCTTTGCGGCTGGCTTTGAACATAACGACCGATTGGGTGATTGTATCAGAGGTGGTTGCAGCGCGGGCTACTTCTATTTTGGCGGGCGCTGAAAGAAACGTGTTGGTAATGCGCTCAATTTCTGGCGCCATTGTCGCGCTGAAAAATAGAGTTTGACGGGTGAAGGGTGTGAGTTTGAAGATACGCTCAATATCTGGAATAAAACCCATATCAAGCATCCGATCTGCCTCATCCACCACCATGATCTGTACGCCGGTCAAAAGTAATTTGCCGCGTTCAACGTGATCGAGCAGCCGCCCAGGAGTTGCAATCAAGACATCTACACCGCGGTCAATCAGCTTGTCTTGCTCCTTGAAGCTTACACCGCCAATCAGCAGGGCCTTGGTCAGTTTGCTGTGTTTTGTGTATGTGTCGAAGTTTTCGGCCACCTGTGCGGCCAATTCGCGGGTCGGGCAAAGCACCAAGCTGCGCGGCATGCGCGCGCGGGCACGGCCGCGCCCCAGCAAGGTGATCATGGGCAGAGTGAAACTGGCGGTCTTGCCGGTTCCGGTCTGCGCGATGCCTAAGACATCTTTGCCTTCGAGCGCCGGAGGGATGGCCCCGGCTTGAATAGGGGTGGGGGTGTCATAGCCAGCTTCGGCAATGGCTTTAAGGACTTTGGCGTCCAAATTTAGGTCAGTGAATTTTATCATGTACGTCCATCAAGATATGTCGTGGCAAGAGATTTGCACAACGGGGGTTGGACGCAGGTCATTCGCGTCCATCGCAGGGTTGGCCCCATGCCAACTCCGTCCGTATAGGCGGTAATCTGCCATAGGTCAAACCCGCATACTGGAATGGCCGCCGCCTAGATTTGGCCCTTAAACCATCATTTCTTTCGTCGCGTTTAAGGCCACATCTGGGTAATCGCGCGCTACGCGGTCAATGTCCCATTGCAGCCGGGTGAAAAACACAATGTCGTCGTCATTGTCTCGCGCCATATGCTGTTTATTGGCCTGTGCGAAGGCATCGACCTTGGCCTGTGGCCCCGAGACCCAGCGTGCTGAGGTGAATTGACTGGGCTCCATACGCACTGGAAGCCCGTATTCGAGCTCAATGCGGCTGGCCAACACTTCAAATTGTAGGGCGCCAACCACCCCGACAATGAAGCCTGACCCAATCATCGGTTTGAAAACTTTGGCCGCACCTTCTTCGGCAAATTGCATGAGGGCTTTTTCCAAGTGTTTGGCTTTTAGGGGATCACCAGCGCGGACAGATTGCAGCAATTCTGGTGCAAAACTTGGAATGCCTGTCACCCGCAATGTTTCGCCTTCCGTCAGCGTGTCGCCAATGCGCAACTGCCCATGGTTTGGAATGCCAATGATATCGCCGGCCCAAGCTTCCTCTGCCAGCTCGCGGTCGGCGGCAAGAAAGAGGACCGGATTGGATATAGACATCTGCTTCTTGCTGCGCACATGCGTCAATTTCATTCCCCGTTTGAAATGCCCGGAGGCCAAACGGACATAGGCCACTCGATCGCGGTGTTTGGGGTCCATATTGGCCTGCACTTTGAACACAAATCCCGCCACTTTGAGCTCTTCCGGGGCGAGAAAACGCGGTTCTGCCCTTTGCGGCTGTGGCTCTGGACCAAAATCAGCGATGCCCTGCATCAATTCCTGCACACCAAAGGAATTGATGGCCGAACCGAACCAAATCGGAGTCATGGTGCCATCGAGCAGTGCTTGATGGTCCATTTTCGGCAATAGTTCTTTGGCCATTTCAATTTCTTCGAGAAACACCTCCAGAAGCTCCGCAGGCACATGTTCCGCCAAGGCAGGATCATCCAATCCATTGATTTTGATCGATCCAGAGACCTTGTTGCGATCTGCCCTGTCCATAAGTTCCAATTGGTCACGCAAGAGATCATAGGTGCCAATGAAGTCCCGGCCTCGTCCAATCGGCCAAGAGGCGGGCGTGACATCAATCGCAAGGTTTTGTTGTATCTCATCAATGATATCAAATGTATCACGGCTTTCGCGGTCCATTTTGTTACAAAATGTCAAAATCGGCAAATCGCGCATGCGGCAAACTTCGAAGAGCTTCTGAGTTTGGCTCTCAACACCCTTAGCGCCGTCGATTACCATAACCGCCGCGTCAACGGCTGTGAGGGTGCGGTAGGTGTCTTCAGAGAAATCTGAGTGACCTGGCGTATCGACTAAATTGAACCGAAACGTCTTAAAGTCAAAGGACATGGCGGAGGCCGAGACAGAGATGCCCCGATCCTGCTCCATTTTCATGAAATCTGAGCGTGTTCGTCGGGCCTCGCCCTTGGCGCGTACTTGCCCGGCCATTTGAATAGCGCCGCCATATAGAAGAAATTTCTCAGTTAAAGTGGTCTTACCTGCATCAGGGTGGCTGATGATGGCAAAGGTACGCCGGCGCGCAATTTCTGACGGAAGTGTGGGGCGGTTGTCTAACATGAGCCGCGTATAGGTTGGGATGATACCATTGGCAAGAAATCCTGTGTCATACAGGAGCCATCGGCGCGTTTTACTTAGGGGCGCTAGTCGATGTTTTTATTGGGCAGGCCACTGGGCAAATACAATGCACGCCGGCTGGGTTTTGCCGGGTGCCATGACGATTGCACCGCCCGGGGCAATCTTTCAACAGCTTCGCTGTCCCGATCTTCGCCGCGCATGTGAGATTGCACTGCGATGCCATTGGCAAAAATCAAATGCTCGGTGGCAAAACGTATTTTAACGCATTCCACAAAATTGGCCTCAACCCAGTCGATGGTTGTGCCATCGCGTAATTCCTAGGCTTTGATGAACCGTCCGCCATAGCTGCCATTGGTTTGGGGATATAAAATGTGGTGTTTTGCGCTGAGGATGAGATCATGATCTGTGCCAAAATGGGATCTTGAGATCCTTATTGGACGGTTCTTGCCCTGCGCACGTTGGGTTTCGATCTCAACGCATGTAACTTTCTGCTGTGCGAAGTCATGGGTGAGAACCTCTTGCCCCGGTTTGAGATCTTCGGCAGCTCATTGGCGTACGTCTGCCAGGGTGATTTGCTTACCAGGATAGAAAATCGGATCGCTTAGCTCGGCCAATTTGTGTGGATTAACGTGGCAATCTATTTCAATCAGGCGATAGTCTGTATCGGGCTGCAGCGCAGAGAATGCAGATAGATAGACTTGTTTAATCTCACCCGGCTCAACTTCAACAAAGATCAAAGCGTCGAAGGTTTGCCTGGCCTCGGACATCAGGGTGACTTGACTGTCCAGATGGACAGCAGCGCCAATGGCGCCGATGGCACTATGGGCCGCAACACGATGCCGCCGACTGGAGGCTTCTGCTTGCAATGTCAATCGGGTGGGTTGGGCATTTGTCTTGAGCCAATAGACGTCATCGAGATCGAGCTCGCCATTGACCAACAACGGATCGCCATAGTTTACGCCTTGCACCACCGAAAGTTGCGCACTTGTATAAATTGTGAAGTCTTGCACATGTGCCATCATTTGAAAATATTTAGGTGTTAAAAATCTACCAAAGTATAATTGGCCTCACATACGTGAATTTTTTTTTATATATGCAAACTCAAATTTACATTTTGGTAACTTTTTCGGTAAAGCTGCTCATATTTCTTGTCGATAGCTAGTGTCATGCGCCCTTCTCCAATGCTAGACTTGGGAAATTCTTAACAAGGAAACAGACAATGGATATGGGAATTTCTGGCAAGAAAGCTTTGGTGTGTGCCTCTTCAAAAGGTCTTGGGCGGGGCTGTGCTGAGGCTTTGGCCGGTGAAGGGGTTCATCTGGTGATCAATGGGCGGAATGGTGATATTTTGGCCGCCACGGCCTCTGAGATTCGTTCTAACTATGGGGTGTCTGTCACAGAGGTGGCCTGCGATGTCACCACGCCCGAGGGGCAGGAGATGTTGCTGAGCGCAGCCGGTGATGTCGATATTTTGGTGACCAACGCCGGAGGGCCGCCGCCAGGGCTGTGGTCCGACTGGGATCGCGCTGATTTTATCGCAGCTCTTGACGCCAATATGTTAACGCCGATTGCCTTGATGAAAGCCTGCCTGCCGGCAATGATGGCCCGCGGTTGGGGCCGGGTGGTGAATATCACCAGCCAGTCGGTCAAAGCGCCTATCGGGGTTCTTGGCCTGTCCAATGCCGCCCGCACGGGGTTGACCGGATATGTTGCGGGAACGGCACGACAAGTGGCCGAACATGGCGTTACGATTAACAATCTTTTGCCCGGCATCCATGCCACGGACCGGGCGGTCTCACTCGACAGTGGCATCGTGAAGGCCCAAGGTATCACAATGGCGCAGGCGCAAAGCCAGCGACAGGCCACGATTCCCGCGCGCCGCTACGGCACTGCTGAAGAATTCGGAGCGGCCTGTGCGTTTTTATGCTCGCAACATGCGGGATTTATGGTGGGGCAGAATATTTTGCTTGATGGTGGCGCGACAAACGCCACAATTTAACCGGATCACGCCGCGTAGAGCTTTCATTTTTCAAGCAAATGTCCAAAGGTATGACTAGGCATGCGCGGCAAGCAACGCGCGGTGGATTTTGAAACGAAACATATTGAAGGGCTTTATTGATGAAACATGAAAACGTGCAAGAATATTATGGCAAAACCTTGCAGTCTTCGGCCGATCTTCAAACCAATGCCTGCTGCGAGCCGGCAGAAATGCCCAGCTGGTTGAAGAAAATCCTAGCGCAGCTGCATGATGAGGTGCTGATGCGCTATTATGGCTGTGGTTTGATTGCGCCCGAAGCCCTCAAGGGCGCGCGGGTATTAGATCTTGGCTGTGGCGCGGGCCGGGATGTTTATGCGCTGTCGCAAATGGTGGGCGAAGAGGGCTTTGTGGTCGGTGTGGATATGACCGACGCGCAGCTCGATGTCGCCCGAAGCTTTCAAGACTATCATCGGGAGGCATTTGGATATCGCGCATCAAATGTTGCGTTTCACAAAGGTTATATTGAATCTTTGGGAGATTTACCGCTGGATCCGGACTCCTTCGACGTGATTGTCTCCAATTGCGTGGTCAATCTCGCGACCGATAAGCAAGCGGTGTTGCGGGGGGCTTGTGAGTTGCTCAAACCCGGTGGCGAGATGTATTTTTCTGATGTTTATGCCGATCGCCGCGTGCCAGAGGCTATGGCGCGCGATGAGGTGCTCTACGGCGAATGCCTGTCTGGAGCTCTGTATTGGAATGATTTTCTTACCCATGCGAAAATGGCAGGCTTCACAGATCCGCGTTTGGTCACCCATCGCCCAATCACCATTGAAAACCCCGTACTGGCAGCCGCGGTAGCGCCGCTAAAATTTACCTCCGCAACCTATCGCCTATGGAAATTGGCGAATTTGGAAAGTGATTGCGAGGACTACGGGCAGGCAGTGATCTACAAAGGGACAATTGAAAATTGCCCTCATGGTCTGCCTCTGGATGGGCATCATTGGATCGAAACGGGGAAGGTTTTCCCGGTCTGTGGTAATACTTGGAATATGCTGGCGCAAACGCGATTTGCGGCGCATTTCGAGTTCATCGGCTCATTTGATGCTCACTATGGCATTTTCGAAGGCTGCGGCGCTGCGTCTCCTTTTGAAGCTGATACCGCAGAGGCCAGCTGTTGCTAAATCACCGCATGCCACATACATAAACCTGAGTGTTTTTTCAGTTAGGCGCTTCTGTTGTCGAATCCGAGACTTGAAATCCGAAACTTGTCGCGCCGCTTTGCTGGTCAATCTGCGGTGGATGATGTCAGCCTGCGGCTTGAACCGGGGCAGGTGACGTGCCTGCTGGGCCCCTCGGGGTGCGGGAAATCTACCACGTTGCGCATTGTGGCAGGGGTTGAGCGGCAAGATAGTGGCGAGGTGTTGATTGACGGCGCATTGGTCTGTGATGGCACGCGTTCGCAACCGCCTGAGCTGCGCAACATCGGTATGATGTTCCAAGACTTTGCACTTTTCCCACATCTATCTGTTTGGGAAAATGTCGCTTTTGGCCTGAAAGGCGCAAAGTCGATGCGTCGCGCGCGGGCCGAAGAACTTTTGGAGCGGGTCGATCTGGCCGGCTATGGCGCTCAGATGCCCCATGAATTATCCGGCGGCGAGCAGCAGCGGGTGGCATTGGCCCGCGCGGTGGCGCCGGGCCCCAGAATCATGCTTCTTGATGAGCCATTTTCTGGCTTGGATGATCGCTTGCGCGATGGAATCCGTGATGAGACGCTCGAGGTTCTGCGCGAAGCGGGCACGGCAGTTTTAATGGTGACCCATGATCCCGGCGAGGCGATGAAAATGGCCGATGAGATTGCCCTGATGCGAGACGGCAAAATTGTGCAAAAAGGCGCGCCCTATACAATCTATAATTCGCCGATTGATAAAGACGCTGCGTCATTTTTTGGTGATATCAATGTTATGGTGGGAAAAGTTAAAGGCGCTTTGGCCAAGACGCCTTTCGGCGAATTCTTCGCGCCCGGTCATGCAGATGGCACGATATTGGACATCGTCATCCGCCCGCAACACATTCGCATCGATTTTGACCGTGCGGGCCAAGGCCCCAGCCCGACCGATGCCATGGGCCATGCGGCGCGCGCCAAGGTGGTGCGGTCGCGATTTTTGGGGCAGAATTCATTGGTGGATTTAAAGCTTGAGCAGGGCGCGGTGGTGACCGCTTCGGTGCCCTCAGTGTTTTTGCCAAAGCCGGACACGCTGTTTTGGCTGCTGGCGCCACGCAAGAATTGCTACGTCTTTCCCCGCTCTGGATGACGCCCAAGCGCGGTTATGACCGATGGCGTGCGCGGTCGGGATGTTTGCTCCACGCCAAATAATCGACCAAGGATTTGCCGGGCTCCTCAACAAATACGGCTGGCATGGCGTCAAGCCGCGTGATTTCATCCACTCGGAGGGTGACAAAACCCTGCGTGTTTTCACACCAAGCGGCTAGGGTCCACAGCCGCCCCCAATAATCCAGCGCCAAAGGTCGCAATCGCCGTATTTGGGAGCCAATCGTAATCTGCATCAACTGTTTCGAACGAATGGCCTGTCTGAGTTTTGGCATATGCTGAAAGCCGCGGGCGGCATCGGCGAAAGGGTAGGTGGCAAAGGACCAACCCGAGGCCGCAGCGCTATCTTCGGGCAAAACCCCGTCAATGCGCCGCGACAGGGCTTTTGCGGCGGCCGAAAGCTCGGCATCTTCACTTTCCCCCACGGCCGCCAATCCCAAATGCAGTGCCTCCAGCTCAGTTTTCGTCAAATTGAGCGCTGGTAGCGTATAAGCCGCGGTGATTTGATATCCGAGGCCGCGCTCACCGCGAATGGGCACGCCAGAAGCTGCTAAAGTGTCCATGTCGCGATAAAGTGTGCGGAGCGACACGTCAACAAGCTCTGCCAAATCGCAAGCCCGGTAGAGATTTCCGTCGCGTAGGATTTGAATCAGAGAAAAAAGACGGTCTTTGCGTGCCATACTGACAGAATAATGGCAGTTGAGTGTCCACACAACGGCAAAATGTTGCGAACCTGCTTTCTGCTCTGGCACAACTGGCTTAGAAACAGCCAATACTTCATCTAAGGATACACGATATGACCCCTGCATTTCTCACAAACATCCCTCCGATGGGCTATTTGATCATAGCCCTTGTCGTCTTGGTTCTATTCGGCCGTGGAAAAATCTCTGCCATGATGGGCGAAATGGGCAAAGGCATTACCGCCTTCAAAAAAGGCGTCAATGATGGCCAGCAAGAGATTGAGGAAGCCGCATCCGAAGGCGCAAAAGATGTGACGCCTGACACGGAAAAAGACAAATCCTAATCACTATTACCTCTTTGACATAAGGAAGGGTCTCGATGTTTGGATTGGGATGGGCTGAGATACTGGTCGCGGCTGTCGTGGGGCTGATTGTCATCGGTCCTAAAGAATTGCCCGGCGTGTTTCGCAAAATTGGTCAATTTGTCGGTAAAGCCAAGGCCATGGCCCGTGATTTCAGCCGGGCGATGAACGACGCTGCTGATGATGCGGGCGTCAAAGATGCGATGGACTCGGTCAACTCTCTCAAAGATGGGGTGCGCAGCGTCTCAGATCCGACCACCAAGTGGAAAGATTTTGTACCGGGATCTGAAATTGGAAAACTGTCAGAAGAGCGGGCTGAAAAAGCCAAGAAAATGCATGATGCCATGGCTGAAAGAGCGCAGCAGCGCCTTGACGCGGAAAAAGTGACGAAGGCCGCGGCCTCCAAGGAGATCCAAAAACCTGCGGCAGCTAAGAAACCTGCGGCAGCCAAGAAACCAGCGGCTGCGAAAGAATCGGCGACGCCCAAGAAACCTGCGGCTAAAAAGGCTGCTCCAAAACCTGGTAAAGATACATGAGCCGCGAAGACGAAAGCCTATACGATTCTTCTGCTCCTCTGATCGAACATTTGACAGAGCTGCGCACATGCCTAATCCGGGCTGCGCTTGCCTTTATCGTTGGTCTGTTCGCCTGTTTCTTCGTGGCGGAATATATCTTGAATTTCCTGGCTGAACCCATTGCCGAAATTTTACGCCGCCGCGGTGAAGTCGCACAGTTGATTTTCACGGCGCCACAAGAAAAATTCTTTGTTTTGATCCGCATATCGGTGATTTTTGGCCTCGGGGTCTCCTCGCCTGTGATCGGCTATCAACTTTGGCGCTTTGTCGCGCCAGGCCTATATAAGGCCGAAAAAAATGCCTTTTTGCCCTTTATCATCGCCTCGCCTGTTCTTTTCCTGATGGGGGCTGCTTTTGCCCATTATGTCGTCAGTCCGCTGGCTCTCAACTTCTTTATTGGATATGCCGATATCATGCCGACGGTGACCGCCTTATTGACGGGAACTGAGGTGCAAGTGTCTGATACCGCCTTGAAGACGCGGTTTCTCGGGTCAGTCCGCGAGACTTTGGACATTGTTTTGAAATTCATCATGGCCTTCGGCATATGTTTTCAATTGCCAGTTTTGCTGACCTTGATGGGCAAAGCGGGCTTGGTCTCTTCGTTGGGCCTGCGGGCTGTGCGCAAATATGCTATTGTTGGTATTTTGATCCTCGCTGGGATCGTCACGCCACCGGATGTAGTGACTCAAATTATTCTTTTCGTGGTGGTTTATGGGCTTTATGAAATATCGATTTGGTTGGTTGTCTATGTGGAGCGCAAACGCAACGCGTTCTTAAAAGAGCAGGGCGTCTCTGACGAAGATCTGTTTGCGGATGAGGATGAAGATGGCACCGGGGGGCAAGCATGAGTGATGCGGCTTCCATCCGAATTGCCAATGCGCTAGAGCGTATGTCGCCCGCCCCGCTTGAGGCTCCCGACTTTGCCGAGGCGGAGGCGTTTTTGTGGCACACAAGCCCCGATCAGTTGGAGCCGATTGCCAATGTGTCTCGGGTTGATCTTGATCTGCTCGTCGGTATCGACCGGTCGCGGGACGTTTTGCTTGAAAACACCCTGCGCTTTGCGCGCGGCATGTCGGCGAATAATGCGCTGTTGTGGGGCGCGCGAGGGATGGGGAAATCCTCTCTGGTCAAAGCGGTGCATGCGCAGATTAATGCGCAAGGCCTGCCGTTGAAAGTGGTCGAGCTGCAACGCGAAGATTTGCCGTCGGTCACGCGCCTTCTGGCCTTGCTGCGCGACGCGCCCTATCGCTTTTTACTGTTCTGTGATGATCTATCCTTTTCCCATGATGACCAGCATTATAAGTCTCTCAAAGCTGTTTTGGATGGGGGCATCGCGGGGCGTCCGGACAATGTGATTTTCTATGCCACCTCAAACCGCCGGCATCTCATGCCCCGCGATATGATCGAAAACGAGCGATCAAGCGCTATCAATCCGGGCGAGGCCGTTGAAGAAAAGGTCAGCCTGTCGGACCGTTTCGGGCTGTGGCTGGGCTTTCATCCGTGTGATCAAGATCAATACCTGAGTATGATTGAGGGCTACTGCGCGGCTCATGGGGTCGCGGTAGACCCTGAGGTGCTGCGTGCAGAGGCGATCGAATGGCAGGCGACACGCGGCTCTCGTTCGGGCCGCGTGGCCTGGCAATTCTTCGTAGATTTGGCCGGCCGCCATGGGGTGGTGGTCTAGGTCGCCAAGTCTTGCGTTCTAAATATAGTCATCGGGATCGACGGATTCGAGGCCTTTGCGCACTTCAAAGTGCAAAAATGAAGGCGTTCCCGCGCGTACCTTGGCGATCTCTTGGCCGCGCGTGACCGCATCTCCTTTCTTCACCAACAGGTTGTCGACATTTGTGTAGACTGTCAGCAATCCATCGGCATGTTTGATGACAACAATAGCAACGCCCTTTGTGTCTTCGGTGATGGCCGCGACGGTGCCGACATCGGCGGCAGATACCGCCGCGCCCTCTGGGGCCCCAATATCAACGCCCTCATTTGTCCCTTTTTTATAGCTGCGAATAATCGTACCGCTGACCGGCCGCATGAAGCGGGCGTCGCTTTGCGAGGCTTGGGTTACGGGGCCGGTATTGGCCACAGGCACAGGCACGGTCACAGGCGCCGTGGCGTCGGCGGTCGTTGGCATCGTCATCGCCTCAGCTGGGGGCAGTTCGCCGCGCGGTTGCGGGCGGGTGCTGCTGGGCGGTGTGGGGGTGATCGAGCCTTCGCCCGGCGCGCTGACTGGAGTGGGTCGGTTTTGAGTGATAGGGATCAACAGATACTGCCCAGGACGCAGCTCCGAGGTCAGGCTAAGACTGTTCCATTTCGCGAGATCCTCGGCAGAGACCGAATAGAGCCGAGAAATTGTATAGACCGTTTCACCATCAACGACCCGGTGGCGCTTGGGCTCTGCGGGCTTTGGTCCGGCGCTTGGATCATCTGACAATTCACTAATGTCCACCACGGTTGGGGTGAGTGGGGCGCCATCTGCTGCCACAGCTGTCATATTTGGGGGCAGGGCAATCACTTCGCCATAGCGCAAGATCGCCTCCTGCGGGATGCCATTAAATCGGCCCAACCGATCTGCATCGACGCCAATGCGTGCGGCGACATCGCCAATTCGGTCACCTGTTCTGGCCAGGACAACTTGATAGCTTGGGAATGTGATAACCCCGCGTGCATCGGGCTCAGGGCGCTCCGTCACCGAATTTTCGGCCGCACTTGTTGTGTCGAGAATGCCGCCGAATTGATCGCGCACATCCAAGCCAAAACTATTTGTACAGCCTGCAAGTGCCGTGACCGCACACAGCGATAATATATATTTAGAACCAAATTTAAGTGCCATTATACTCTCCTCACCTGGACCTCTTATTGTGAGATCTCTCAGGTATTTTCTTTGCCCAGACCTTCGAGAAGCGGCACAAAGCGCACGGCTCTTAACTCTTGATAGTCCAAACGCTCTTGAGTTTTCGTCACCTTTACCAAGGTTTGCACGGCATCTGACTGTCCAACGGGCAAGACCATGATACCGCCTACACGCAATTGTGCCAACAGGGGGCCAGGCGGATCTTCGCTTGCAGCGGTCAAAAGGATGCGATCAAAGGGCGCTTGCTCTGGCAGCCCGCGGCTGCCATCGGCGGTAAAGGCGATGATATTGGAGATGTCTTCGGCCTCAAACACCCGACGCGCGGCTTTCACAAGACGGCTGTGTCGATCCACGGTATAAACCCGCCGGGCCAATTGGCTCAATATGGCCGCCTGATAGCCTGACCCCGTGCCAATTTCCAAAACCTTACTGCGCGGTTGCACGTCCAGCGCTTCGGTCATCAAGGCCACAATGGACGGCTGGGAGATGGTCTGACCACAGGCAATGGGCAGCGGCGTGTCTTCATAGGCGCGATCTTCAAAGGTTCCGCGAATATATTTGCCACGATCGACTTTCTCCATAGCCGTAAGCACACGCTTGTTGGTCACACCATGCGAGCGCAGGGAGAACAAAAATTGCATTTTGCGTTCAGCGGCTGGGTCCATCTTTTAGCCCAAAATTCTGGCCAGGTTTGCCAGTTGGTCATGCGCGGTCAAATCTGCGCGCATGGGTGTGAGAGAGATATAGCCGTCCAAATTAGCCGCGGCGTCAGTGCCATCCTGTGTTGGAGCTTGCTGGGGCCGGCCGTGCATGAATAAGAATTTTCGGCCATTTGGCGCATTGGTGGCATGTGCACCAAAGGCCCCGTCACCACGATACCCTTGTTTAACAGCCTTCATCCCCAAGACTCCGGAGGACGGAACAGGTGGAAAATTAATGTTGTAAAACAATGCATAATCTTCAGCGCGCGCAAAGCCCGCATCTAGACAGGCTTGAATGGCTGCAACACCGTGACCGGCACTGGCCTCAAAACTATCGTCCAAATCCGTGTTTTGCGGTCCGTAAAACTGCGAAAGGGCAATAGAGGGAACCCCGGCAAGAGCCGCTTCCATCGCCGCACCAATGGTGCCGGAATAGACGGTATTTTCCGCCGAGTTATTGCCTTTGTTAACGCCGGATAAAACCAAATCCGGGCGCTGAGGCAATAGATCGTTGAGCCCAGCCAGGATGCAATCGGCCGGAGAGCCTTCTACTGCAAACTTTCGCTCCGCATATTGATGCACAAGCACGGGTTTCGTGTAAGAAATACAATGGCCAACACCCGATTGCTCAGATTGTGGCGCCACTGTCCATACCTCAGCCTCGGGGCCGGCCAGCTGGATTGCGAGATCATGCAGCACCTGCAGGCCGGGCGCCATAATTCCGTCGTCATTTGTGATAAGTATAAGCATAGACCTTGGTTAAAAGGTTGTGCCGCGGCGGGCAAGCCTGATCGACCCGCAGCCCAAGCATTTTCTCCAGCAAGGTAAAAATATACGCAGTTACGCGGCGGCAAACAGGTCTAGGGCTGTAATTATCCGGGCCGCTTCGCTGTCGCAACTTCTCAAGGCACTGCGATTTTCACCGGGATAGAAGCGCGCGCGCGTGGCCGTGGGCATGGGGGCGGGGGTGAGGATTTCGACTTTGGGACCGGTTTTAGCGGTCTCTGCCTGCCAGCTTTTGGCCAAGGCAATCTGCGCCGATTTTGTGGCGCCATAGCTGCCAAAGAATTTTTCCCCGCCGCAGGGATCGTCAAAGAAAACGGCTGTTCCGCTCTGATGCAATAAGGGCGCGATATTGGGGATCAACATGCCAGTGGTGGTGACGTTGAGCTTGATTGACTTGTCCCAATCGCGGGCATCTATAAAATTGGCCGGCGCCAGGGGGGCGGCATGTATTGCGCAATGGGCCCATAGGTGCAGCCCGCCCCAGCGATCATGGATCGATCGGCACAGGTGGCGCACGGCATTTACATCCGTGACATCAATGGGCGCGAGGGTTGCTTGGCCACCACAGGCTTGGATGCGGTCATCCAATTCTTCAAGCCCACCCGTGGTCTTTGCCACAGCGACAATGTGAAATTTCTGCGCAAGCTGAAGCGCCAAAGCTGCGCCAAGCCCACGCGAGGCGCCAGTGATGAGAATGGGATATGTCATATGGCGCGTCATGGGGGCAAATGCGCAGCAGGTCAAGGGGCCCGGCGCTACTCAGCAGCCTTCATTTGAAACCCGCTGGAAATTTGATCTGAGGGGATCACGGGATAGTCGCCGCTGAAACAAGCGTCGCAATATTGCGGCTGTGCGCTGTCGCGGTCGGTGCCGCCAACCGCGCGGTAAAGCCCATTGAGCGAGATAAATTTCAAACTGTCGACGGCCAAATGTTGGCGCATCTCCTCTTCGGACATGGTCGCGGCCAATAATTTTTCGCGATCTGGCGTATCTACTCCATAAAAGCAGGGCCAAGCCGTTGGCGGACTGGCGATGCGGAAATGCACTTCAGCGGCGCCAGCGTCTAGGATCATCTCTTTAATCTTGCGCGATGTGGTTCCGCGCACAACGCTGTCGTCCACCAAAATTACCCGCTTTCCGCGGATCAAAGCCCGGTTCACATTTAGCTTCAAACGCACGCCCATGTTGCGAATTTGCTCGCTGGGCTCAATGAAGGTCCGGCCCATATACTGATTGCGAATGATGCCCATAGCGTATGGAATGCCCGATTCAAGTGAAAATCCGATCGCCGCAGGCGTGCCGCTGTCGGGCACAGGGCAAACGAGGTCGGCTTCTACCGGCGCTTCTTTGGCCAATTCGCGGCCGATGGCCTCGCGGGTTTCATAAACGCTTCGGCCGCCAAGGATGCTGTCGGGGCGGCTGAAATAGATGTGCTCGAAGACACAAAACCGCGGCCGCGCCGGGCGAAAAGGGTAACTGCTTTCGACGCCATTGGCGGTGATAACCACCATCTCGCCGGGGTGAATTTCGCGCACAAATTCCGCGCCAGTGATATCTAAGGCGCAGGTTTCGGAGCTGAGCACCCAACCATCGCCCAATTTACCCAAGACCAAAGGCCGCACGCCCAATGGATCGCGCACGCCAATCAGCTGGGTTTGTGTCATGGCAACGATGGAAAACGCCCCTTCAACGCGGCGCAACGCATCTTCCATCCGTTGCGGGATGTTCTGCTGGAGGCTGCGGGCCATGAGGTGAATAATGCATTCGCTGTCGGAGGAGGATTGGAAAATCGACCCGCGTCCAATCAATTCTTTGCGCAAAGAATTGGCATTGGTAATATTGCCATTATGCGCAATCGCTGCGCCGCCCATGGAAAACTCACCGAAAAAGGGCTGCACATCGCGCATCGCCGTGTTGCCCTTGGATCCGGCGGTCGAATATCGCACATGTCCGATCGACAGATCGCCCGGCAGTTGCTCCATGATTTTTGCACTGGTGAAATTGTCGCGCACATAGCCAAAGCGGCGCACAGAATTGAAGCCGAGGGTTTCATCATGGGTGACAATGCCGCCAGCCTCTTGGCCGCGATGTTGCAAAGCATGTAGGCCAAGGGCGGTGAAATTCGCCGCATCCGCTGTCCCAATCACCCCAAACACGCCGCATTCTTCGCGCAGTTTATCGTCGTCAAAGGGATTTGTGTGCATCTGGTCCAACGGTTGGGTCACGCGATAGGCTCCGGTATATGACGTTACACCCCATGCCTTACGCCATCACAGCAGGCATGTCACTTTGACAATGCGATAAACACGGTGTTTTTCCTATAAAAATGAAAAAAAACACTGCCTGCGTTCTGGACCGATCGGTTAAAATTACCGACGTTTAAAGGGAATTTATGCGCTGCACTCGCCAACCAGTTGATCGTATTGAGTTCTTAACCAACCCAATGCGGCTTCCGGGTTTTGATCCTGTACATCGTCCACATAGCGCTCAAAGACTGTGGCAGAGCGTGATGTTTCTAGCGCCACAATATCTTGGTTCGGCATCACGGTGAAGTAGATGAAAAATCCGACAGCCACCAAGATAACACCGCGGACCACTCCGAAGAAAAAGCCCAGCATTTGGTCAAAGCCCCCAAAGATTGAGCGTTGCACAATGGCTGAAAACAGTGGTGTGAAGAGGGAGACCAAGAGCAAGGACAGCGTAAAGACGATGGCAAAGCTGGCAACAATCAACAATTCGCAGCTGTCACCCAACATATCGCCCAGATAAGGAATTTGTCGCACCAATGGTTTCGCCGTGTCGGCAAAAACAAATGCGATGAATGCCGCCGCGATCCAGCCGGCAATGGCCATAATCTCACGCACGAGGCCGCGAGAATAAGCCAGCAAGGCTGACATCACGATCGCAACCGCAACACCGCCGTCGACTATTGTAAAACCGTCCACTGTGCTTCTCCACTCTGCGCCTTTTAGCGGCTTCCGAACAGGTCTTCAACAAATTGAGCCAAATCATCAATCGGCCGCAATGTAATTCCCGCAATATCTTCAAGTTTTTTGGCGGCCGGCGCCAGCGCCTGACAGAAACCAAGTTTCTGCGCTTCTTTCAACCTATTTTCTGCCTGTGAGACAGGTCTTAACGCGCCTGAGAGCGAAATTTCTCCAAAAATAACGGCATCTCTTGGCAAAGCTGCGTCTTCTCGTGCGGAAATTAAGGCTGCGGCCACGGCCAGGTCAGCCGCCGGTTCTATGACACGCATACCTCCGGCCACATTTAAGTAGACATCTAGACCGGTGAAGGGGATTCCGCAGCGGGCTTCCAATACGGCAAGAATCATCGCCAGCCTTTGCCCATCCCAGCCAACAACGGAGCGTCGCGCCTGCCCGTGCGGCGAGGGGGCGACAAGGGCTTGAAACTCGCAGAGGACTGGACGCGTGCCCTCAATCCCGGCAAAGACTGCGGAGCCTGGTGTTGTCTTGCCGCGTTCGGACAAAAAGAGAGCAGAGGGGTTTTTGACTTCGACCAAACCCTTGCCGGTCATCTCAAAAACACCAATTTCATCGGCCGGTCCGAAGCGGTTTTTCACGGCGCGCAGCAGGCGAAACTGATGATTGCGCTCGCCTTCGAAGTATAAAACCGTATCGACCATATGCTCCACCACCCGGGGCCCGGCGATTTGCCCATCTTTGGTGACATGCCCGACCATAATCACCGCCACGCCCTTGCGTTTGGCATAGCTGGTCAGCTCATGAGCGGAGGATCTTACTTGGCTAACCGAGCCGGGGGCCGCTTCGATGTGATCGGCCCACATGGTTTGAATGGAATCGATGATGACCAAATCGGGCTTTTCAGCATCCAAGGTGGTCAGAATATTGCGCAGATTGGTCTCCGCGGCGAGGATCACAGGGCTTTCGCTAAGACCAAGGCGTTGGGCGCGCATGCGCACCTGCGCGGTGGCTTCCTCGCCAGAGATATAAATGACCTTCAAACCATTACGGGCAAAACGTGCGGCGGCCTGCAGCAAAAGAGTGGATTTGCCGATCCCAGGATCTCCACCGACCAAGAGTGCGCTGGCCTTGACCAATCCGCCCCCCAAAACCCGGTCCAATTCTGCCACGCCAGCCATGGTGCGCGCGGGCGGTTCTTCCACCGTGGCCAGATCGGTCAGCGTGATGGTCCGGCCCCGTTTGCCGCCAAGGGTTTTGCCTGGACCCGCCGAGAGCGGACCTTGGTCTACCAGAGTGTTCCACTCCATGCAGCTATCGCATTGACCGGCCCATTTGCTATGAGACGCGCCGCATTTGCTGCAGGTGAATGTCGCTTTGGCCATGTGGTGTCCTTTTCATCTGGCCTTGAGATATAGGGTGCTGCCGATAAAGTAAGCCTGAAAATGTTGAAAGTTACCGTTTAACGCAGGGTCTCAATTGGACCTTCGGCGCGACCATTCACAAATTGCTCCACATAGGGATCGCCGCTTTGCGCCATATCTGTCTGACGACCGCACCATTGAATGGTCCCGCGATGCAGCATGGCCACTTTATCGGCGATGGTGTGCACAGAGGTCATGTCATGCGTTATGGTCATGGCAGTCACCCCCATCTCTACAACGATTTCGCGGATCAATTCGTTGATGACACCGGACATAATGGGGTCGAGCCCGGTGGTGGGCTCATCAAAGAAGATAATTTTTGGTTCGGTGGCAATGGCTCTCGCAAGGCTGACACGTTTTTGCATGCCGCCTGAGAGCTCCGCCGGAAAGCGATCTGCCACGTCCGGCGCCAGACCCACGCGGCGCAATTTCTCGATGGCAACTTCGCGGGCCTCTGCCAGGGGTCGTTTGAGCGCGCCGCGCTGAAGCCGGAAGGCCACATTTTGCCAGACCGGCATCGAATCGAATAGCGCACCGCCTTGAAACAGCATGCCAAAACGGCTCAGAAAGGCGTCTCGTTTGACTTGGGTGACATCTTGACCATCGACCAAAATGCGTCCGCTATCGGGTTCGACTAGGCCCAAAACCGTTTTAATCAAAACAGATTTTCCGGTGCCCGAACCACCGATGATCACCAGGCTTTCGCCGCGCTCAACGGTTAAATTCACCCCACGTAGCACATGATTGGAGCCAAAGGATTTATATATGCTTTCAAAGGTTATCATGCTGTAAAGAATACCGCTGTGAGCAGGAAATTTGCCGCCAAAATCAAAACCGCTGCCGCTTGCACGGAAGTTTTGGTTGCCGCGCCCACACCCTGCGCGCCGCGGCCCGAGTTCAGCCCATAATAGCATCCCATCAATGTGGCGATAAATCCAAAGGCCATGCCCTTGGCCATTGAGGAGAGGATATCGGCAGAGGTTAGGAAGTTCATAGTGTTTAAAATATAGGTGGCGGGGTTAAAGCCTAGGGTTTGTGTGGCGACGATAAAACCGCCAAAAATGCCGATGCTATCGGCAACGGCGACCAAGATGGGACCCGCCATGAGCCCAGCCAAGACCCGCGGCATCACCAAATATTTCATCGGGGCGGTGGACAGGGTGACAAGCGCATCAATTTGTTCCGTGACTTTCATCGTGGCCATTTCAGCGGCGATGGAACTTGTGACACGCGCAGCAATCATCAACCCCACCAAAACCGGTCCCAATTCGCGCACCATGCCAATGGCAACAATTTGCGGCACAACCTCAGGAGCGTTGAAGCGCGACCCGCCGGAGTAAATTTGCAAAGCCAAAGCGGCCCCCGTGAACAGGGCGGTCAGCCCGACGACGGGCAAGGACAGGTAGCCGACATTCACCAGCGCGGTGAAAAATTCACGCAGATAAAATGGCGGGCGAAAGACATGTGACAGGGTGGCCAGCGCAAATAGCACCAAACGGCCCAAAGCGGAAATCGCATCGATGCATAAGCGCCCCAGCGCACGGACAATCAAGATCATCTGCGCGCTCATTGATTCACATAACGCCGCGCATAGCGGGCGCCCAGTGATGTGAGAATTTCATAACCGATCGTCCCGGCTTTATCTGCCAACTCATCCACCGATTGATAGGGACACAGGATATCCAAAGTCTCGGGCAATTGTGGCAAGGCTGTGACATCCACGCCAATCATATCCATTGAGACCCGTCCGACGATGGGGCAGGCTTGGCCCTCGTGCCACAGTGACGCGTTATTGGACAGGGCGCGCAGCAGCCCATCGGCATAGCCGGCGGCGACAGTTGCGATCTGGGCAGGGGCACTGGCGCTCCAACTGTTGCCATAGCCAACGGTTTCCCCGTCTGCGACATCGCGAATTTGAATCACCGGCAAAGATAAATGCACCACAGCTTCGGCTTGAGCATAGGGCGCGCCGCCATAAAGGCCGATACCCGGTCGGGTCATGTCAAAATGATACTCGGGCCCCAGTAATATTCCGCCCGTTGCGGCCAGCGAGCGTTTCAAGCCCAAGCCATCGGTCATTGCGCAAAATTGCGCCAATTGTTGCCTGTTCATTGGATGATCGGGTTCATCGGCACAGGCCAGGTGACTCATGACCAAACTCGGGTTTAACCCAACCACCAAATCCCGTACCGCCTTCCATTCCGAGGCTTCCATGCCCAAGCGGTTCATGCCGGTATCAAGTTGGACGCCAAAGGCATGGCCGGGAAGGGCTTCCAAATGGCGTGTCAGCTGGTCCAAAGAGTTAAGCAAGGGCACGAGATGCAGATCATGGATCATGTCCGTATCGCCCCGCATGTGCCCAGAGAATACATAAATAGTCACATTATCGCCCAATTCACGGCGAATTGCCGAGGCCTCTTCTGCGGCGGCCACAAAGAAATGTCGCACCCCCGCAGGATAGAGCGTGCGTGCAACCCGCCCGGAATCCAGACCATAGCCATCCGCTTTGACCACAGCGGCCGTTTCAACATTTTCGGCAGACATGCGATCTAAAGTGGACCAATTGTTGGTGACCCCCTTCAGATTAATCGTTAAATTTCCTGTGCTCATGGGGCGCTTCGGTCCTGCTATTTATAAATTTCACGGAGATTTTATGCGCCGAATTGGGCAGAGGGTCAATCGACTGATGCTCTAGAATTCATCCTCAAGCGATTGTTGCCATGGTTTGACGAGATTGCCAAAGCGAGTGAACTGCCCTTCAAAACTCAACTCGACTGTGCCAATTGGCCCATGCCGTTGCTTTCCGATGACCACCTCGGCCTTGCCATGTAGGCGCTCCATCTCTTCTTGCCATTGGCCCATTTTGTCCAGCTCATGATCGCCCGGTTTTTCGCGCTCTTTGTAATATTCCTCGCGGAACACAAACATCACAACATCCGCATCTTGCTCAATCGAGCCAGATTCGCGCAGATCGGACAATTGTGGCCGCTTGTCTTCACGGTTTTCGACCTGACGCGAGAGCTGTGAAAGGGCGACCACTGGAATATCAAGCTCTTTGGCGATGGCTTTGAGGCCCATGGTGATCTCGGAAATCTCATTCACCCGGTTTTCTGACCGTCCAGTGCCGCGGACCAGTTGAAGATAATCCACAAATAATGCGTCCAGCCCATGGGTTCGCTTCAATCGGCGGGCACGGGCGGCCAGCTGGCTTATCGGCAGGGCCGGGGTATCATCAATGAACAAAGGCGCCGCCTCCAGCTCTTTGGCCGCATCGACAATTCGGCGAAACTCGCTCTCGGTAAAGTCGCCGCGGCGAATTTGATTTGAGGGGATTTTTGCCACCTCGGATAAAATGCGCGATGCAAGCTGTTCGGCTGACATTTCTAGGCTGAAAAAGCCAACGACCCCGCCGTCCACCGCACCCTCTTCGCCAGAGGTGGTGATGCCTTTTTTATAGGCCCGTGCGATGTTAAAGGCGATATTGGTGGCCAATGAGGTTTTGCCCATTGAGGGGCGGCCAGCCAAGATCAAAAGATCTGACCGATGCAGCCCGCCCAGTTTTTTGTCCATATCAATTAGCCCGGTCGACACGCCCGCAAGACCACCTTCGCGTTGATAGGCGGCATTGGCGACTTTGACCGCATCCGTGACGGCGGTCAGAAAAGATTGAAAGCCTTGCTCAGTCTGGCCCTGCTCGGCCAAAGCATAGAGTTTTTGTTCGGCTTCAACGATTTGCTCTTTAGGTTCGCTCTGCACATCCACACGGGCCGCCTTCGCCGCGATATCATTGCCCACCTCGATCAACTCTCGGCGGATGGCCAGGTCGTAGATCATTTCGGCATAATCGCGCACGGCAAAGGAGGATATTGCCGCGCCCGCGAGCCGCATCAAATAGGCGGGCCCGCCTAATTCTGCCAGCCCGGCATCATCTTCCAAAAAGGCCTTCAAAGTGACGGGGCTTGCCAGATTGTTTTTGGCAATACGCGCTGCGGCGGTCTCAAATATCCGCGCATGGACCGGGTCATAAAAATGCTCTACCCGCAAAATCTGCGCGACGCGGTCGAATAGATCGTTGTTTGTAAGGATGGCGCCAAGCAATTGTTGCTCGGCCTCAATGGAATGCGGCACGCCAAGAGCGGTCACCTCGTTTGCTGGGGGCTGCAGATTCGCAATCTCATTCATATCCGACTCCTCAATGCCTCACGCTTACTGCAAGTCAGGATGTTTGGCTATGTAGAACAGATCGGTGCACAACCTGTGGATAAACCTCAGATTGCGCGCTCATATGGCCATATTTCACGGCTCTGCGCTAGATATAGTGGTGCGAAATCACCGATATACTCTGCGCCGCATCAAATCCGCCATCGGCCGTCAGCTTGTCCACATTTTGCCCACAGGTTTATACCGAAAAATGGTTATTTGGCGCGTGCCTTTTGCCACTCTTCTGGAGATTTCAGAAAGATTTCCACCTCGCGCAGGGTCTTGCCGCCAAATGTGCCCTGTGCGCGGGCTTCTGCCAGCACATCCCACCAGGTGCACAGATGATGCAATGTCACCCCATGATCGCTTAGGTTTTTTTCAGTCTGAGGGAAAATCCCATAATAGAAAATCACGGCCGTATGAGCGCAGGTTGCGCCAGTCTCACGAATGGCATCGACAAAGGAGATTTTGGACCCACCATCGGTGGTCAAATCCTCTACCAGCAAAACCCGTTGCCCTTCGGACATGGCCCCTTCGATGCGGGCATTTCGGCCGTAGCCTTTGGGTTTCTTGCGCACATAGGTCATTGGGAGCGCCATGCGCTCGGCCACCCAGGCGCCAAATGGGATGCCGGCGGTCTCGCCGCCTGCCACATTGTCAAACGCTTCAAACCCGGCGTTGCGCAAAACAGTAACGGTCAGAAAATCCATCAAAGTGCTGCGAATACGCGGGAAGGAAATCAGTTTGCGGCAATCAATATAGGTTGGGGAGGGCTTGCCGGAGGCCAAAACAAAGGGCTCATCTGCATTGAAATGCACAGCTTTAATTTCCAGCAGCATTCTGGCGGTCAACCGCGCGATTTCGCGTTGGTCGGGATAGCTTGTTGGTATCATGAGCAGGGCCTTTTGTTGCTATGCGCTCAGCTCGACACGGTCCAGTGAAGATCAAAGCCAGGATTAAAGAGAGTTACCGGACCGGCGCCCGTGTCGATATGGGTGGCAAATTGTACCGGATTGCCCTTGGTTAGGGTGATCGTATCGGCATTTGGCGCCAGGCCGTAAAACTGCGGACCAAACAGCGCGGTGAAGCCTTCGAGCCGATCCATCGCACCAGCAGCCTCAAAAACCTCCGCCAAACACGACATGGTGTTGGTGGCCGAAAACACACCAGCGCATCCGCAGGCACTTTGCTTTGCGTCATCGGTGTGCGGGGCGCTGTCGGTGCCGAGAAAATAGCACGGATTGCCACTTGTGGCGGCCTCAAGTAGGGCCAGGCGATGGGTTTCACGTTTGGCCACGGGCAGGCAATAATAATGTGGCCTGATCCCACCGGCTAGAATATGATTGCGGTTGATGATCAGGTGATGGGTTGTGATCGTGGCGGCCAGCTGGCCCGGATCAGATTTGGCATAGGCCGCACCCTCCGCAGTTGTGATATGCTCCATAACCACTTTAAGACCCGGCACTCGGCGGCGCAGGGGATCTAGAACCCGGTCAATGAACACGGACTCGCGGTCAAAAATATCGACATCTGCATCGGTGACCTCGCCATGCACGCACATGGGCATGCCAATCTCGGCCATCTTATCCAGCACCGGTTGCACCTTGTCAAAATCTGTCACGCCGCTGGCGGAATTTGTTGTCGCCCCGGCAGGATAGAGTTTGGCCGCCGTCACCAGCCCAGAGGCATGGGCCGCGGCCAGGTCCTCGGGGTCGGTTTGCTCGGTCAAATAGAGCGTCATCAGAGGCTGGAAATTTGAGCCAGCGGGCAGGGCGGCCAGAATGCGGCTGCGATAGGCCGCGGCTTGGGCGGCCGTCACCACCGGCGGAACCAGGTTCGGCATGATAATGGCGCGTCCAAAATCGCGCGCAGTTTCGAGCGCCACGGCTGTCAGCATATCGCCATCGCGCAAGTGCAAATGCCAATCATCGGGGCGGGTGAGAGTCAAACGATCTGTCATGGCTGCTGTTTAACCGGGCCGGCGGGGCGCTGCCAGTGCAAATTTGCCTCATAGGGCAGGCGTTTTTAATCTAGCGCCCGCCTCTTGTATAGCGCGGCGGCACGACACATGTTAACGGTTTGGAAAATCGTCACGAAAATAGGAGATGCGCCGATGTTGACCTTTGTCCTGTCTGTGATTGCAGGATTCGCCACCCCTTTTGTTGAGCCATTTATGACCAGATTGATCCAGCCGCGTTTGGATGAATTTCCGGTGCATGAGGGCGAATACCGCACGATTACCTTTGTTTTACTGCTGCTCGGCGTCGCCATCGCTGCGATATCTTCAGGTGTTATGGTCTCGGCGTTCACGGTCTTATTCGGCGGGCTCTTGGGGCTTTTCGGGGTGCGCCTGTTTAAAGCGATCAAATCTTTGATCGATGGCGCCGAAAGGGATGCCCAGGATCGCTAGGCGCCAGCCGATCTATGCAATCGCTGCATAGCGGGATTGTGGTTTTTTGCACTGCTCAACCCTTTGGATCGTCCCTACCTACAGGTCAACGAAACTCAGGAGTTTTTCAAATGGCAACTATCGTAGACGTCCCACAAGGCAACCGTATCGCCGCAGGCCTGAACCGTGTGTTGGGCGGCATTCTCAACTTTCTAGTGTCGATCAGCACAGCGCAATCGCGGGTGCGTCAGATTGAATTTCTCTGCTCTCTGACAGATCAAGAGCTGGCCCAACGCGGCCTGACCCGTCAAGACATCGTGCGCCACGTCTACCGCGACGCCTATTACGTCTAAGACTCTGTGTCTCAGGCCATGGCCTGGGGCACCACCGCCCAGCCCTTGCCCCTCGGTTGGTTATTTATTCTCTAATAGGCTTGCAGGCTTGGGGTAAAAAATCCGTCATAAAAACCAAGATCAAAAATGGGCAATATGCAAGACCTCTGCATAACGCCATTTCACCACGCAATGAGGGCTGCGCCGGCCTGGGCGGGCGCAAATGTCTGGTGGTGAAATCACTGAAAAATTTGAGCAATAACCATACGTTCCAGTATATTCATATGGTGAATGCGCCTGCCGGGGGGTAGGCAGGCGCAGTCCGGTGTTGCCATCGGGCAAAGTCATTTGGTTCGGCGGTTGGGGTATGCAGAGACCTTTAATGACGAAAGAGTCATTGATCCGCAGCTTTGCCGAGGGTGGTTTGCAGCTGCTGTCAGGGGAAAAGCAAAAACTCCCCGCCGCGGCGAGGAGTTTTCAAGTTTGCGCGCCGCGATTGCGGCTGCGATAGCTCTTAGGTCAGGCTTTCATCGATTGCTTTGCACGCGGCCACCAAGCCTTTGACTGCGTCGACAGATTTGTTGAACATCGCCTGCTCATCTTTGTTCATTTGAATGTCGATGACGCGCTCAACACCGCCGCCGCCGATGACGGTCGGCACGCCCACATACATGCCCTTTAGGCCCAAGGCGCCATCCACATAGGCCGCGCAGGGCAGGACACGCTTTTGATCGCGCAGATAGGCTTCGGCCATTTCAATCGCTGATGTGGCCGGTGCGTAATAGGCCGACCCGGTTTTGAGCAATCCGACGATTTCCGCGCCGCCATCACGCGTGCGCTGGATGATTGCGTCGAGCTTGTCTTGCGTGGTCCAGCCCATGCGCACGAGGTCGGGCAGGGGGATGCCGCCGACGGTGGAGTAACGGGCCAAAGGCACCATCGTGTCGCCATGACCGCCCAGCACAAAGGCCGTGACGTCGCGCATGGAGACATTAAACTCAAGGCTCAAGAAGTGACGGAACCGCGCGCTGTCGAGCACGCCCGCCATGCCGCAGACCATATTATGCGGCAGGCCAGAGAATTCGCGCAGAGCCCAGACCATCGCGTCGAGCGGGTTTGTGATGCAGATTACAAAGGCATTGGGCGCATGATCGCGGATGCCTTCCCCCACGGATTTCATCACTTTAAGGTTAATCCCGAGAAGGTCATCGCGGCTCATGCCAGGCTTGCGCGGCACACCAGCCGTTACAATGCAGACATCGGCGTCGGCAATATCGGCATAGGATTGCGTGCCTGACATGGCCGCATCAAAGCCTTCGGACGGGCCAGATTGTGCGATATCCAAGGCTTTGCCCTCGGGCATGCCTTCGGCAATATCGAACAACACAATGTCGCCCAGTTCTTTTAGGGCGGCCAAATGAGCCAATGTGCCACCGATCATACCGGCGCCAATGAGAGCAATTTTGGGTCGTGCCATGGGTATCTTCCTCAAATGTGAATTTGCAAGATCGGTTACACCCAAATGTGCGGCGTGCCAAGGGAACATCGTCGTAAACTTGTAGGGTGCGAGGGTTCGCTTTCGGGCGATCGGGCATTTTCGCTGCAATGCGGCAAAATGCACTTGAATTTTAACTGCGATTGGTGGCAGTTATGCGCAACATTGTTGCGAGGCCAAAAATGACTCTACGTCCCTATCGTTCTGTTCTCTACATTCCCGGCAGCCGGGCGCGTGCGCTCGACAAAGCGCGAACCATGCCTGTGGATTCGATAATTTTCGACTTGGAAGACGCCGTGGCGCTGGAAGAAAAAGCCTCCGCTCGGGCAACTTTGGTGTCGCATCTTTTGGATGAGGGCTATGGGTCCCGTAGCCAAATCATTCGCATTAATGGGCTCGATACCCCCTGGGCTGCCGAGGACATTGCGGCGATTGCCGAAGTCCGACCCGAGGCGGTGTTATTGCCCAAGGTTGATAATGCCCTGATGATTGCCGAGCTGGGCGCGGTGATGGACCGGTATGCAGGCTTTGAGAACACCCAGATCTGGGCAATGATGGAAACCCCGCGCGGCATCTTGAATGCGGCCAAGATTGTCGATGCGCCGCGGATGGGGGGCATGGTGATGGGCACAAATGATCTGGCCAAGGATCTCAACACGAGATTTGATCCGGCGCGCGCGCCCTTGCTTGCCGCTTTAGGCCACTGTGTCTTGGCTGCAAAAGCGGCTGGAATTGTCATTGTGGACGGGGTTTATAATGCCTTTAAGGATGACGCAGGTCTGCAAGTTGAGGCCTCTCAAGGGCGTGCTATGGGGTTTGACGGCAAAACGTTGATCCACCCGGCACAGGTGGCCATTGCCAATAGGGTCTTTGCGCCCACGGATGAGGAGATTGATCTGTCAGAGCGGCAAATCGCAGCCTTTGAGGCGGCCACAGCGGAGGGGTTTGGCGTTGCGGTTGTGGATGGTAAGATCGTAGAGAATTTGCATATTGAAACGGCCCGGGCCACTTTGGCCAAGGCTGCAATGATTGCAACACTGGAGGGCCAGGCGTGAAGATTTACAGATTTTTGACCGACGACGATTCGTCTCAGTTTTGCCATAAAGTGACCGAAGCCTTGTCCAAAGGATGGGAGCTTTATGGCGATCCGACCTATGCCCATGATGCAACTGTTGGAGTGATGCGTTGCGGCCAGGCGGTCGTGAAGGAGGTTGAAGGGGCGTATAGCCCTGAGATGAAACTGGGAGCGCAACAATGAAGACCAATGCGGGGTTGTTTTTTGAGGATTATTGTGTTGAGCAGGTCATAGATCATGCAGTCCCGCGGACGGTGGGGGGCGGTGAACGCGCGCTCTATCATGCGCTTTATCCGGCGCGCCACGCGCTCTATTCCTCCAATAGTTTTGCACAAAGCTGTGGCCTGCCTCAAAGCCCGCTGGATGATCTCATCGCGTTTCATGTGGTTTTTGGCAAAACGGTGCCGGATATCTCTTTAAACGCTGTGGCCAATTTGGGCTATGCGGAAGTGCGCTGGCTGCGGCCTGTTTATCCCGGCGATACGCTGCGTGCGCGCTCTACTTTGATTGGTTTGAAGCAAAATTCAAGCGGCAAAACTGGCGTGGTTTGGGTGCGCAGTGAAGGGTTCAATCAGGCAGATGAGATGGTGATGTCTTTTGTGCGTTGGGTCATGGTGCGCAAGAGGGACGAAGCGGCCCCTGCACCACAAACCGTTGTGCCGGAGCTTGAGAAGGCCGTCTTAGCATCGGAGTTGATCGTGCCCGATGGGTTGAGTTTTGTCAGGTATAATACTGGTTTGGCAGGAAGTTCCTATCTCTATAGTGACTATAATGTTGGCGAGGTGATCGACCACGTTGATGGGGTCACCCTGTCGGAAGCCGAGCATATGATGGCCACACGCTTGTGGCAAAACACGGCGAAAGTCCATTTCGATGCCACTGCCCGGCCGGATGGTGCACGCTTGATTTACGGCGGGCATGTGATTTCCATGGCGCGGGCATTGTCCTTCAATGGGCTGGGCAATGTGCAAATGCTGGCGGCGATCAATGGGGGAGCCCATGCCAATCCATGTTTTGCGGGGGACACGTTGCGCGCTTGGAGTGAGGTGCTGGATAAGGCGGAAACTCGTGATCCCTCCGTTGGTGCGTTGCGGTTGCGGTTGGTGGCGCAGAAGGGTTCGACGCCTCATCTGCGCGGGGATGACGGAAAGTATCATAGCGATGTGTTGCTCGATCTCGACTATTGGGCCTTTATCCCGCGGTAAGCGTTTTGGAGGATCATGTTTTGTGACCACAAAATTTTTTCGTGATCACAAAAGCCAAAAAATCGACTATTAACGCCCAGACTGCGGTAATTTGCCCGTCAAAACTGTGGCCTTCGGGGCTTGATCATGGCATGAACGGGCTAACTAATTACTTAGACACGCTGAGAAGGACATATTATGGCTGATGTAAATCGCGGCAATCGCCCGTTATCTCCTCATCTGACGATCTACCGTCCTCAAATGACTTCGATTTCTTCGATATTTGTGCGGATCACTGGCAACGCGCTTTTGGCCGCGACGCTATTATTGATCGCTTGGCTCTTGGCGGCATCGACCAGCGCGGCGGCCTTTGAATGGGTGCAGTGCGTGATCACAAGTTGGTTTGGCGATCTGGTGTTTCTTCTGTCCATCTGGGCGCTTTGGTACCACATGCTTGGCGGGTTGCGCCATTTGATTTGGGACACCGGCCGCGGGTTGGAGTTGAAAACCGCCGAGCGTATGGGCTGGATGATGATCATCGGGTCGCTTCTGCTCACAGCTTACACTGTAATATGGCTATAAGGATCGCAGCATGGCTTTTTTAACTGACAGAAAACGTGCAAGCGGCCTTGGCGCCGCAAAAACCGGCACAGAACATTTTTGGGGTATGACCATTTCCTCTGCGGCACTGCTCATCCTGGTGCCGCTTTTTGTCTTCACCGTGGGGCCCATGGTTGGGCAAGATTATGAGGCGGTCACGGCCTATTTTTCCCGCCCGTTCCCAGCATTGGTTGCGCTATTGACCTTTGTGGTGGCATTGCTGCATTTCAAAAACGGGGTGACCGTTTTGATTGAGGACTATGTGCATGGCCTTGCCCGTAAGGTCTGGATTATTATCATGACATGTGTGTCCTACGCGGCCATTGCTGCGGCTGTTTTCGCCATCGCGCGCCTCGCCCTTTAAGTTTCGGAGACCATACATATGGCTGCTTATGAATATGAAACCCATGATTTTGATGTTGTGATGGTTGGGGCGGGAGGCGCTGGATTGCGCGCCACACTCGGCATGGCCGAACAGGGATTGCGCACGGCCTGTGTCACCAAAGTTTTCCCGACGCGTTCCCATACAGTGGCCGCCCAGGGCGGTATTGCGGCAAGTCTGGGCAATATGGGCCCCGACAGCTGGCAGTGGCATATGTATGACACGGTCAAAGGCTCGGACTGGCTTGGCGATACAGATGCCATGGAGTACCTCGCCAGAGAAGCCCCTAAGGCGGTCTATGAGCTGGAACATTACGGAGTGCCTTTTTCGCGCACTGAGGTTGGAAAAATCTATCAACGCCCCTTTGGTGGCCATACAACAGAATTTGGCGAAGGCCCGCCGGTGCAGCGCACCTGTGCCGCTGCCGACCGGACAGGTCATGCGATTTTGCATACGCTTTACGGCCAGTCTTTGAAGAATAACGCGGAATTCTACATCGAATATTTCGCCATTGATTTGGTGATGTCAGACGACGGTGTTTGCCAAGGCGTGGTGTGCTGGAAGCTTGACGATGGCACCATGCATGTGTTCAACGCCAAAACGGTCGTATTGGCCACAGGCGGCTATGGGCGTGCCTATTTCAGCGCCACTTCTGCGCATACCTGCACGGGAGATGGCGGCGGCATGGTCGCGCGGGCGGGTTTGCCGCTCCAAGATATGGAGTTCGTACAATTCCATCCAACCGGCATATATGGCTCGGGCTGTTTGATCACCGAAGGCGCGCGCGGCGAGGGCGGATTTTTGAGCAATTCGCAAGATGAGCGTTTCATGGAGCGGTATGCGCCGAACTATAAGGATTTGGCGCCCCGCGATTATGTCTCGCGATGTATGACGATGGAAATTCGCGAAGGGCGTGGTGTGGGGCCGGAGGGGGATCACATCTACCTCAACCTCAGTCATCTGCAGCCCGAAGCACTGGCGGAGCGCCTGCCGGGGATTTCAGAATCTGCCAAGATTTTTGCAGGTGTTGACGTGACCAAAGAGCCGATCCCTGTTCTTCCGACGGTGCACTATAATATGGGCGGTATTCCAACGAATTTCTGGGGTGAAGTGCTGAACCCAACGGCCAAAGATCCCAATGCCACTGTGCCCGGTCTTATGGCCGTGGGCGAGGCGGGCTGTGCCTCCGTACATGGGGCCAACCGTTTGGGCTCAAACTCGCTGATAGATCTGGTGGTCTTCGGCCGCGCTGCCGCGATCCGTGCCGGCAAAACCGTCGATGCAGCAGCGCCAGCGGCGGCGATGAACATGGCTTCGGTGGACAAAGCCTTTGACCGCTTTGATGGGCTGCGCCATGCGGCGGGACATTTGCCCACCGCAGAGCTGCGGTTAGAAATGCAAAAAACCATGCAGGCGGATGCGGCGGTGTTCCGGACCTCGAAAACCTTGGCAGAGGGGGTCGATAAGATGACTGCTGTGGCCGATAAAATGAGCGATATCAAAGTCACGGATCGCAGCCTGGTGTGGAATTCTGATCTTATGGAAACCCTGGAGCTCACCAATTTGATGCCCAACGCCATGGCGACTATTGTGGGGGCAGAAGCGCGCAAAGAAAGCCGGGGGGCGCATGCGCATGAGGATTTCACCGAGCGTGACGATGACAATTGGCGCGTGCATACCATCGCTCGGGTGGATGGATCAAAGGTTGATTTGAGCCACCGGCCGGTGATCACCGAAAGGCTAACCACCGAAGAAGAAGGTGGCATCTCGATAGCGCAGATTGCACCGAAAGTGAGAACTTTCTGATGCGCCCTCTGGGGTGGTGTGCGGCGGTGGCTGTGGCCTTGATGGGAGGGGGCGCTCTGGCTGAGCTGTCCCAATCCCAACTTGCGGCTCTGTCGGTTCTATCCCCATTGGCGCAAGAACAGTTGGATCGAAAGAACGGGCAGGCGCTTGCGGAATGTATGGTTTTAGCCGCCGAGGCGAAGGAAGTATCCCGCATTGCCGCTTTTGCTGGCATGGCGCCCAGCCCGGTCATTATTGACCTGGCCAATGAAATTATCCAGCGCCCGGCGGTGCTGAGCTGTTTGACTAAAAAGCTGTCTTAGGGGATGCGGGTTTTGACATATCACCCGATGAGACAGTTGACGTCGCTTGTTGATAGGCTGCACGGCGCTGTTTGCGTCTGCTCTGTGGAGAAATAATATGGTACAACTGACACTCCCGAAAAATTCGCGCATCACCCGCGGTAAGGTCTGGCCGAAACCGGAAGGGGCGAAAAACCTGCGGGTTTTCAAGATATATCGCTGGAACCCGGATGATGGCAAAACCCCACAGGTGGATACCTATTTCGTAGATATTGACACATGCGGCCCTATGGTTTTGGATGCTTTGATCAAGATCAAGAGTGAAATTGATCCGACCTTGACCTTTCGCCGGTCCTGCCGGGAGGGGATTTGTGGCTCCTGTGCGATGAATGTTGACGGGGTGAATACGCTGGCCTGTATCTTCGGCATGGATGAGATCAAGGGGGATGTGAAGATCTATCCGCTGCCGCATATGCCGGTTGTAAAGGATCTGATCCCAGACTTGACCCATTTCTATGCTCAGCATGCTTCGATCATGCCCTGGCTTGAGACAAAAACCAACCGGCCTGCCAAAGAATGGTTGCAGTCGATCGAGGATCGCAAGAAGCTTGATGGGCTGTATGAATGTGTGATGTGCGCCTGCTGCTCGACCTCTTGCCCGTCCTATTGGTGGAATGGGGATCGCTATCTCGGCCCGGCAGCTTTGTTGCACGCCTATCGCTGGATTATTGACAGCCGCGATGAGGCTACGGGCGAGCGTTTGGACAATCTGGAAGACCCGTTCAAACTCTATCGTTGCCACACGATTATGAATTGCACCAAGACCTGTCCCAAAGGGCTCAATCCGGCCAAATCCATCGCTTCAATCAAAGAAATGATGGTCGAACGCCGGGTCTAGGCTGCGCATGCCTGGGTGAACTTTGAAGTGTGACTTGTCAAATTGTCCGGCACGGCCTTTGCTTCCGCGCAGGTCAGTTCCGTCAGGCAAATGCCGCCTCTAGGGCAATCTCTACCATGTCGCCGAAGCTGCGTTCCCGATTTTCGGAGGGCAGGGCCTCATGGGTGAGCAGATGATCTGAGATGGTGCAGACGGCCAAAGCGCGACGATTGTGGCGCGCCGCTAGATTGTAAAGCTCTGCAGTTTCCATCTCGACAGCCAGAATCCCGTGGCGGGTCATTTGCTCGCTGAGATCTGGGCGTTCATCATAAAACACATCTGACGAATAAATTCCGCCCACATGGACATCGATGCCGCGCCCGCGCGCAGCGGCCACCGCCGCCTCCAGCAGGCCATAATCGGCGCAGGGTGCAAAGTTGATCTCTTTGAACATGCCAAGGGATGGGGTGGAGAGGGTGGAGGCGGTCATGGCAATCACCACATCGCGCAGTTTGACCTTAGGGCTCATGCCACCGGCCGAGCCAATACGGATCAAAGTTTTGGCATCATAGTCTTTGATCAGCTCATTGACGTAGATAGACAGGCTTGGCATGCCCATGCCAGATCCCTGAATGGTGACAGGGTTGCCGCGCCAAAACCCCGTGAAGCCCAACATGCCGCGCACTTGGTTGACGCATTTAGCATCGTTCAAAAACGTCTCCGCCGCCCATTTTGCGCGCAGAGGATCCCCCGGCAAGAGTACAGTTTCCGCAATTTCGCCCGGTTGCGCACCAATATGAATGGTCATGATATCACCTCGAATATTTAATAAAGCGTGTCAGCGTGCCGATCCGGTCATAGAGCAAACGCGCATTTTCGTTGAAATCTTGGGTCATCCAATAAACGCTTGGCGTGCCATTGGCATCTGCGGCGGCGTAGACCGCCTCGATCAAAGCCCGGCCAATACCCTGCCCACGCACGGCCTCTTTGGCGTAAAGATCTTGCAGATAACAGACATCTTCCGCGCGCCAATTATGTGCGTGATAAATGTAATGGACAATGCCCACGGCCGCACCGTCTCGCTCGGCGACAAGCGCATTTTGCACCCGATTGGCCGGATTGATCAGCCGTGCGAAGGTCGTTTCATAGATCTTCGGCGCAACATCTGTGTCATAAAACGACAAGTAATCGCCCCACATCTGCCCCCAATTGGCCCGGTCCTCAGCCACAAGAGGGCGAATTTTCAGCGGCATATGCGAGCTCCTTTGACGTTAAGCGGAATGTGCCCCGTCGGCGAGGGATTTAACAAAGGCCAAGACTTCCGCTGGGGATTTCCCTGCGCCAATTTCATCAACAATGGCAGAGCCCACAACTGCGCCATCGGCCACCGATGCGATGTCTCGCGCATTTTGCGGGGTGCGAATGCCAAAGCCAACAATGATCGGCAAATCCGTGGCCGCTTTGATGCGCGCGACTTCCGGTCCCACATTGCTGGCCTGCGCGGCCGCCGCGCCCGTGATGCCATTGATTGAGACATAGTAGACAAAGCCGGACGTGTTGGTGAGGACTTTGGGCAAGCGCTTGTCATCTGTGGTCGGTGTGGCCAGGCGAATAAAATTCAAGCCAGCCTTTTGAGCGGGAATGCACAACTCGCTGTCTTCTTCAGGCGGCAGATCGACCACAATCATCCCATCGATCCCGGCCTCTTTGGCCTCGGCTAGAAAACGCGTCACCCCGCGTGAATAGATCGGGTTGTAATAGCCCATCAACACGATCGGCGTCGTGTCATCGGTTTCACGAAAGTCTCTGACCATTTGCAGGGTCTTCTCCAAGGTCATTCCGGCTTCAAGTGCGCGCTGCCCTGCCAATTGAATGGTGGGGCCGTCGGCCATTGGATCAGTAAAGGGCAGGCCCAATTCAATGATATCAACCCCAGCAGTCGGCAGGCCCTTCACCACTTCCAAAGCGCTGTCATAGGTCGGATCTCCAGCCATAACATAGGTCACAAAAGCCTTTTTTCCGGCGGCTTTGAGGTCCGCAAATTTTGCGTCGATCCGTGTCATATCTGGCCCTTCATATTGCTTATGTCCTGACATGCCGCAAAGGCGGGTCAAGTTCAATATGCTTTGACCAAGCGCCGCGCATTCTGTGACATTTGCCGCTCCGTGCTCACAGCGCAGTTCTGCTTGCTCTGCACGACGGGCGCAGATATGAGCGATTTGAAAAATAAAGGAGTGCATCATGGGTTTTCGAATGGGTATCGTTGGCTTGCCAAACGTTGGCAAATCTACCTTGTTTAACGCGCTGACCAAAACCGCCTCCGCGCAGGCGGCGAATTTTCCATTTTGTACCATCGAGCCCAATGTTGGCGAGGTTAACGTGCCAGACGCGCGCCTGGCCAATCTGGCAGAAATTGCAAATTCAGCGAACATCATTCCGGCCCGCATGACCTTCGTAGACATCGCAGGCCTCGTCAAAGGGGCAAGCCAAGGTGAGGGGCTCGGCAATCAATTTCTGGCCAATATCCGTGAGACGGATGCAATTGCCCATGTGGTACGTTGCTTTGAAGATGGTGATGTGGTGCATGTCTCGGATCACGTGGATCCCATTGCAGATGCCGATACCATCGACACAGAGCTTATGCTGGCGGATATGGAAAGCGTCGAGAAGAGACTGCAAAACATTGTGCGCAAATTGCGCGGTGGCGACAAGGAAGCGGTGCAGCAAGAGCGCTTGCTGCGGGCCGCTTTGGCCGCTTTGGAACAAGGTAAGCCCGCCCGCACGGTTGAGGTTGATCCAGAAGATGCCAAGCAATGGAAAATGCTACAACTGCTCAGTACAAAACCGATCCTCTATGTTTGCAACGTGGGCGAGTCTGATGCGGCTTCTGGCAACAACTATTCACACGCTGTGGCGAAGATGGCCGCAGAGCAGGGCAACAGCCATGTCATCATCTCTGCGCAGATCGAGGAGGAAATTAGCCAGCTGGACGATGAAGAGGCTGAGATGTTCCTGAACGAAATGGGGCTTGAGGAAGCTGGTCTTGATCGCTTGATTCGCGCGGGCTACGCGCTTTTGGCACTGGAGACTTATTTCACAGTTGGCCCTAAGGAGGCGCGCGCTTGGACCATCAAACAGGGCACAACTGCGCCCCAGGCCGCGGGCGTTATTCATGGTGATTTCGAGCGGGGGTTCATTCGTGCTGAGACCATCGCCTACGATGATTTTGCAGCCCTAGGCGGAGAGACCGCTGCGAAAGAGGCCGGGAAAATGCGCGCAGAGGGGAAATCCTATGTGGTGCAAGACGGTGACGTGATGCATTTCCTGTTCAACACCTAGGGTTGGCAAAACGGTTCAGCCGTATGGCTGGGGAGGAGGCGCAATGGCGCTCAAACTCATCATCGATACAGACCCCGGCATTGATGATGCCATGGCGATCCTTTATGCTATCTCCGCCCTGGAGATTGATCTTCTGGGTCTGACGACGGTGTTTGGCAATGTGACCACCCCCAAAGCCACGCGCAATGCGCTGTATTTGCTGGAACAGGCGGGGATCGAGATCCCTGTGGCCGAAGGGCTGCACCGCCCCCGCATACTTCCTCCCTTTCCGTCAACCTCTGCGGTGCATGGGGCGGAGGGCTTTGGAACGCTCGCCGTGCCCACGCCCCAGCGCTGGGCGCTGGTTGAGACTGCGCCTGAGTATCTGGTGCGGATGGCACGGGCGCATCAAGGTGAGCTGCTGCTCTGTCCCATTGGTCCTTTGACAAATATTGCAGCGGCCATGGAACTCGATCCGTTTTTTTGCAGGAATCTCAAAGGCATGGTTGTCATGGGTGGCAGTCTGAGGGCAGGGGGGAATATCACCCCAGCGGCCGAGGCCAATTTCTATCATGACCCCCATGCGGCCGATTTCGTGCTGCGTCATGGGTGCAATATAACACTGGTGGGTCTGGATGTGACCAACCGTGTGATCTGCCCGCGCAGCTTCTTTGCGCGCTTGGCGTCCGAAAGTCCGAAGATGGGCGGGCTTTTGCACGATATGGCCGAGTTTTACATCGATTTTTACGAGACTGTTGGGAAATTTTCCGGATGCGGCATGCATGACCCATCGGCGCTGGTGGCCTGCATCGCGCCCGAGTTGTTCACCACCGAGCCGCATGCTTTGCGCGTAACCTTGAGTGGAGACCGCTCCGGCGAAATGATCGCAGTGGCCAATTCGACTGCCCAACCGGTGAATGTCTGCACGGATGTGCAAGCCGAGGGGGTTAAGCAAAATTTTTTCAAGAATGTGGCGAAACTTAGCTAAATCCTCCTTGTCCCCAAGCCAACTCCCCGCTAAACGGGTCGGCGGAGACGTGGCCGAGTGGACGAAGGCGCTCCCCTGCTAAGGGAGTAGGCCCGGAAGGGTCTCGAGGGTTCGAATCCCTTCGTCTCCGCCACAACCCCTATATTTGTTTATTTTCAATATCTTGACTGGTATGTTGGGGCGGATTGTACCCAGTTTGTACCCAGATCAGTCTAATGTTTGGGACGCAGGGTATTGGCTTCAACCAAGTCGATTCAACTGAATTGAGTTTCTTTTTGTTCTCAGTTCAGCCTATATCTTTCAGTTCAGTCAGCACCTCTGGAGGGGTTCGGTGCGATTTACTGTTACGCCAACACCTTGTTTAGGTGAACTGCCCCAGTCAATCTGATAGGCGATAGCTGACTTCGTCATGATGTACTCCTACACGCAGTTCGTTTAGCCAAAGCAGAAGATAAAGCTGAAACAGCGGAGACACGAGAGCGTGAAGCCAACGCCAGAGTCTTTGCTTTAATCGAAGGTAAACGCCCCAAGTCCCTGATGCAGAGATTGCTAGGGAAATAGTGGCTTTTGGATAGCCCTGAGAGCCGCTGTAAGGCCGTCTGAGCTAGGGCTTTTAGTTTTCATATACCAAGGGTGCCAAACGCAGCTTTTGCACTCTCAGACGGCCTGTTACGTTGGTTTAACTATACTACGTATTAACTTGTTTATAAATAAATACATACATTATTCTTACCGTTACTAGTATAGGGAATGAGAAGCGTGTGAGACAGAGTTTAACTCTAATAGAAACCACCGCCCTCAAGGCGGTGTCCCCACTCAGAAACTACGAATGACAGAGTTAAACTTTTTAGAGTGAAAACTTCTTATAAATAGGTTTGAATAATTCCACATGAAATAAGTTTTCACTTCAATAATAGTTAAACCTTCCCCTCCCTTGTGCTAATTCAAACGCAGTTATATTACTATATATTATAGTATGTCTGTGTGGACACGGTTGTCTAAATGAAAACATTCTACATCACAAACAAGAACGCTCCGCATCACCTTCGTTTTATCGAATGGACTGCGATACGCTGTCTTGTTTTTAACAAGGATCGCAGGCTCATAAAAGAAGCTTTTGCTGACAGCGTTGGCGTTGCGCATATCAAATGGCCTCAATCATATAACCTCTATCGTACCAAACACAGCAAAGACCCCGCAGCACTAGCGTTACACGAACTGTTCTTACAAATAATGGACGGTAGCATAACCAACTTAGATGAGTTTTATCATTTACTTAGAACTAAGGTCACACATCGTAAGCGCGGAAATGCTTTAAAAGATCAGGTACTACGGCAGGCCAAACAATCCGCCACTCAGCAGGCGTATATGGACGATGGCAAAGCTTTTGTATCGAACAACAAACTCATCAGCATGACCAAGAAAGCGGCTGTCCGTTTAGCTCACACAGACGTAAGCGAAGTTCAGATCAGCGAACTGCTGCAGAGTCTCGTATCTGAATACAATCCTATGGCGCTCACAAGCGATGAGATGGACGTGCTGCGCTCAATATTCACAAGAAAGGTAATGGCTATGGAAGCCTCTCTCACAGCCCCAGAGGCTACAATCTTACGCCACACGGACAAGGACGTAAGCAAGAACGCTTTCCATTTGTACGGCCTATTCAAGCTCAAGTGCGAAGTTAATGACACGTGTGCATTGGGCCAGCAGGAACTTTGCAAAGAGCTAGGCGTGGGCAGGCCCAAGGCTTTAGCCGCTGCCAATCTTCTTGTGAAACTGGGGCTGATTACTGTCTCTGAGCAAGGGTTGCGTGGCACTGTAATGGGCAAGGCAACAATCTATAAACGCTTAAAATGAGATGAAGCGCCCTACCTCAAATGCTTACCTTTATGTGTACAGCTAGCGGAAAACTTTATACCTATTTTAGAGGACAGCTATATACTTTTAGAGTGTTTTGTGGTATAACTGTAAGTAAGAAACAGGCCACTTGTGATTAGCTCACAGCCCCTGTTCTACCCCCCAATCATCATTAAAGGAGCCAAGCTATGGCCCATCAGAACGCAATGCGTTTCTCTCACTTTCAACAGGTACGAAAGTCCAATCCCCACGAATATTACACGCCCAAGACACAGGCTCAAATGGCCCATGCCTACAAGGAGCAAGGACATTTGTTCTTTGATTTAGGAGGGTATCACCATTGAATCTCTTTAAAGCTCTAGAGGCAGCAAGCCTACGCCTCCAAACAAACGATCCTGAGTTCGACAGCCAAGCTAACTTAACCACGGACATCCTGCGCAGTGCAGGCGTCTATCCTTGTCGTAGATGCAGCTTGAATGGGCATGTCCACAAGCTCCTATCTGCCGCCATCGTCCACGTTTACCAGCAAGATACATCTTTGGATGTCACAACACGAAGGGCAGGGACGTTTGCCTTGTACGGCTATAGCACAAAGCTCCCATCGTACTTGACCAAGGCCGTAAAGCTTGGGTTTCTTACGAGCCAGAACGGCAAGGCTACTGGTAGATTAGAGCTATCAGAACTCCTGGTGGCGTACCTGGACCAAGATCAAGCCGTGCTGGCTTAACACCGCAATAAGGTGGCAGATATGGTTTACACTCCTTACAATAAAACACATCCATATCAATATCTTAATACCCTCTGATGTCCCTTAACAGGCTGAATCTTACGGGTTCTGTTGCCACGGATGTCACCTATAAAACCCTCACAATCAAATAGTTCCAACATCCACAGAACACGTGGGTCAGACACTACTCTGTCTACATAAAACTCAACAAAGGAAGACACATGGATTATGAAACCAAAGGCTTGATGGCTACCAACGCACAACCAACAAAGCGAACACCCGTGCTTGCGGAGTTCTTAAACAGCCTAGCACCACAGCAACCCCTGACATTAGAGCAACGGCTGGCAGCACTAACCGACAGTGATCGTACATTTATGATGCAGCTTTCGAGGATGGTGCAGGCCGTTATGCAGATGCGCATAGCAGCAGGTGACCAAAGCCAGGGCTACTATGACCTCGTCACACAAATGTACGGTAGGGTTAGCCCTAGCAAACGCAGGTTAGTGGCAGAAATACTTAACGCATCAGATCCGTTAGACTTCGAGCCGACACCCATCAGAAAGCCACGAGAAGCTGTAACTAGCTCATTCTACGACAGCCCTGAGATGCAGGTGTCACCAAAGCTTGAACCAGAGCCACAGCAATCGCAGGTGGCAGTCGGTAAGGAAGCATTTCTTGCTGCATACACGCCAGTTGCAAAGGAAGTCGCAGAGAACTTGGGCATATCTCACAAGATCGTTTTAGCTCAGGCTGCTTTGGAAAGCGGGTGGGGCAAGTCTGTGAAAGGCAATGGCCTTATGGGCGTTAAATCACATGGCGAAGAGGGCGGTGTTGATGTTGTTACTCACGAAGTAATCAACGGCAAGAAGGTAAAGATCACAGACTCATTCCGACAATACGATAACCCAGAGGATTCAATCCGTGGTTATGGCAAGTTCCTCAAGGCTAACTCACGATACCGTCACTTCCTCCGTGCAGGTGTCGAAAACGTTGATGCGCAACTGTCAGCCTTGCAAAGCTCAGGATATGCGACTGACCCCATGTACTCGCAGAAGCTCAAGAACATTATGAAGGGCTTGCCAGACGAGGAGGGCCAAGGGTGAAGCATCAAGTCATAACCCTCCCAGAGCATCACGAGCATTACCCGTATCTGTGGCAATCAGAGTGTGGAAAGTATCGCATCATCCGCTGCTGTGACGATATTCAGTATATCTTTCAGAGATGGCGCTCACCCAAGTGGCGCTCTCTGAGCTATCACGTTGAGTATGATAGTTTGGTTAGGCGCTGGGGTAGCGTAACCGATGCGCCATCAAAGCCAATCTAAGGTGGTCTGTAGAAGGGTTTCACTCATTTAGGCAGTTAGGTGAGGGTTTGGCATTGATCGGGCTAGAGACCGCAAGTTCGAGTAGAGTAAGAACTGAACTTACTTGAGTATGTCAGTCAATTATTGACGCAAGGTTATACATTCACATCGTTACGGGATTCCATTCTACTTTTATTCCATACAACTTTGAACGGAGGTAAATGATGAATTACGCATTTCATATAGAACTAGGCCAAATGACATATGAAGAGTGGCATGGCCTATATACCGATCCCGAAGGCGCTAAGTTACGTGACGGTTGGTGGGGCCCAGAGCATATAGCTAAAAGTGGCCCAAACAGCGCTGTTATCCTGGCTCAGGTTAACGACGAAGAGCGTTTAACTGAACATATGAAGATGGTGCATAAAATGGCTGCGGAGCGAGGCATGAAACATACGATGTATAAAATGTCACCTGTTTAAAGGCTTCGGTATACCATGTGATCCACCTGCTCAGCTGCAGCGTAAAGAGAGTAACAGTTCTTCTCCTGACTTACTGTAAAAACCTTAAGGCTGGGCTCTAGTGGCTCAGCCTCTTTCGTTTGTAGCTGTTTAAGCTCTCCTCCCAGAGACAGTATCTGTATAGGAGCGCATGTATACATACCCACCGTACCCCCAGTGGCCCACGCATGGGGGTGTTGTATGAGTTACACGTGATGTTTTGTGGTAATTGGCAGTAAGCGTTGATCCAGGACGTGCTGCGTTAACGTTTGAATCCTGGCATTCAGTTTGTCGTTTTGCTTTAGCCCATTTATCTCGGATTGCGTCAGACTGTAGGGATCATCCTCTAGCTTAAGCCGCAGGGTCATATCGTTCCAGACGGTGGTGATTATAAGGCGTTCATTATCTGTCATACCCATTAGAACGACTGGGATGGGGTTTATTTTAGGTATACCACCACAAAATACGGGTGATATGACCCAGCTAAAATACCGTGCGCCGCATACACGAATAATTGCGTATGGGTATGATCTAACGCTACAACTTTATTACCTGTAATTTTGTAGCATAAGGCTTGACTATATTCCTTACGCAACGTTATGTATGCTACATACCTTTATGCAACAAAGTGATATGGAGAATAACATGGCTGATCTACCAAACGTGCATCACGAGCAGATTGATGAGTTTAAGCGTATCGCAGAAAGCGCTAACGACACTTCTGTCTTAATGTTAAACCTCAACCGTTATACTGCAGATGCCAGTTACCCTGATGGGGCTTTGTACAAAGAGTATATGGCTGTTCTTTCCACCCTGCTGGAAGAGGTAGGAGGTAAAGTGCTTTGGCGTACACACGTTCACGGTTGTGTCGTAGGTGAGCAAAGCATTAATGAGGCGCTGGGCATCTGGTATCCAACGCACCAGGCATTCTTAGATTTAATGACTGCACCTTCATCCAAGAAGAACATGGAACTCAGAAGCCTTGCAGTAGAACACGCAGACCTGCATCGCTGTAACGATTACAGTGCCTAATCAAATGAGCAGAACAATTTTATATGCACGTGTGAGCACAGCAGAGCAGACGATAGCGCATCAGCGAATACAGGCTGAGTCTGCTGGGTTTGTCATAGACGATGTAATTGAGGATGAAGGCATCTCAGGTGTGCAAGTGCCTCTAGCTGAACGTGATGGTGGGAAGCGGTTGTTCGATCTGCTCCGTGACGGTGATGTCCTGGTGTGCCGCTGGATCGATAGGCTAGGGCGCAACTATGATGACATCCAGAGGAACATACGTCTGTTTCTGGATCGTGGTGTAACCATCAGGACTGTCATAAATGGTATGACCTTTGATGCAAAGCCACGGGATGCGATGGGCAAGGCCGTGCGTGATGCCATGCTATCGTTCATGTCTGCTATGGCTGAGGCGCAAGCTGCGGCTATGAAGGAAGCACAGGCTGTTGGAATAGCTCATGCGAGAGAGACTGCTCCTACGAAATACAGAGGTAGGAAACCTTCGTTCACTGCTGAACAGTTAACGCATATCGAACAACTATCACAGCAGGGCGTTGGGAATAACGAGATAGCCAGGCAAGTTGGTCTGTCAAAGTTTGCTGTATCAAGAGTATTGAAAGACATTGTAGCGGCTCAAGTAAAGTTAGGGCGTTGGGAGGCGAGATAATGAAAGTATTCGAGTGGCACAGCGAACTGGCTGAGCGATTACGCTTAAAACTTGGGTGGTCTCATTACGCAATCTATTGGGTGTCGTTCATCAAAGGCGTTGCTGTGACCTGCCTAGTGTATTGGTTGGTTTGATGAACAAAACATTTGCGGGTCACTGCATGAAATGTCAGTCTGAGTTTGATACTTATGGAGATACGATGACTAAACACCTCACCAAGCCAATACGGGCGATCCACTTCAAGTAGGCAAAAAAGCCAGCTTTTTATTTTAAAAAAGCTGGCAAGTTAGTTGGTCCTCTGACTACAGGCTGGGATACCCTTTGAGAGGACTTGCTCCGGACCTTATGGAGTGCTGATATTTCATGAATTTTTGTAATTTTAATCTAGTCTTAATTTTAGAGTGGTTATATTGGTTAACACCACAGCCCACGAGGTACGTCAGAGAGCCAGATGCCATAATTGTGGCGTGAAGGGTAACAACACGTATCAGATCGTTTATCGTGGCGGTTCTTATGATGCGCTGATGGGTGCTGCTAATACAAAGATAGACGTTTAAGATTAGCGCCTGAGTAACCGTTTAACAAAAACATTTGTAGGTCATTTCATCAAATGGCAGTCTATTATTGATACTCGTGGAGATTCGATATGACGGCAAAGCAGCTCAAGAACAAACTTAGTAAGAAAACACCCTTATTGATGTCACCATTCGGTTTTGCCTTAGCGGCTTGTGGTGGTGGTGGCTCAACACAAGCTATATCAAGTGATAATACGGGAAACGGAAGGCAAGATGAGGCGCAAACTCTCAACCGCACAGTCCTATTAAATCCGGATGGCGAAGCAGGTGTGAATTATAATCTTTCTACAACCCAAGCGGTAAACCTTTCCAATGCTAATGGTGAAGTTTTAATAGTAGCGCTCAGTGCATCGACTGAAAACGTCTCCACGCTCTCCAACGAGGAACTGCTGCCCATTAAGGCTTTTCGATATGACGACGCTACTGGATTGAGTGACGTTTCATCCTTAGTCCTCACGGGTGCCCCCGAAGCGGTACTTACACGGAACATAATAATAGGCGATTTTGATGGTAATGGTTTTGATGATGTTTTCTTGAATAATCACGGGACTGAGGCCTCTCAACCGTTTCCAGGTGAAGAAAACATGCTTCTTTTAAATGACGGCGCGACTTTAAGTGTCGCAAACGATTTCAATATGCCGACTTTTAAAGACTTTTCTCATAATGGTTCGGCAGGCGATTTTAACGGGGACGGGTTCGACGATGTTTTTATAATCAACTTTGGCAGTGGTGCCGTAAATGCCGACTACTTTTTGCTTGGGGGACCTAACGGTTTCAGCAATCCAATCTACGTGCGGGGAACACCCCCAGATGGACAGTCAATATTGCAAACTGGTTATGCAGAAAACCTATCCATCCCTGCCTCCGTAAGTATAGATGTGGATCAGGACGGGCTGGTAGAAGTAATAGGAACTAAAGACATGGGAGATGAGCTAGGAGTAAGGTTTGTCTCACTAAATATTTCAGACAGTTCAAACGTCACTTTTGAAGTCTCGAATATACTATGGGCAGGTACATCGGAAGGCTCTCACTCAGCTGTTTCCGCAGACTTGAATGGTGATGGCTATGAGGATGCTCTGTTTTATGGGTTCAACTCAAACGGCGAAGGTCTGCTGCAGATGATATTGTCGACAGATACTGGCATGGTCGATGCTAGTTCCCAGCTGGGCGACGCAAACGGGACGTTTTCGTTTGCTCAAGGAATCCTAGACTTCAAAGTAGTTGACTATGACGGTGATAGCGATCTTGACGTTTTGTTCGTGAGGTATGATGAGAACTGGTCTACCTATGGCGTAGCTTTAGAAAACGATGGTAATGCGGTTTTTAATCTTGTGGACTTCCCTGTAGACAAGACTTCGGTCTTTGACGTGCTTACTAATTCTGGTGAATATAGCCAGTTTATTTATGTGGATGCACAACAAGATGAAATGTTGGTAGCGCAGGTGTTGGTTTGAAACCATTTATAGTTGCGCCTTATAATGTATCCATTCTCTCGTAAGTACCATACGCTTCTAGAGGTAGCAAACCTGATAGCAGTCGTTGGAGGCGATACCACAGCCCATGAGGTACGTCAGAGAGCAAGATGCCATAACTGCGGCGTGAAGGGTAACAACACGTATCAGATTGTTTACACGGGGAACTCAAGTAGTCGGGGACTACGCCCCCTTGATGTTGCGATGAATGGGGCTGGGGTTAACCGCTCTAATATTAAGAATTGTTTTTAAATGTCACTTACCCAATATTTTGCCTAATAGTTCAATTAGGAGACAAAAAATGGTAAAATATTTAGGCGCAATAATTATAATAATCGTTGTTGCTTCTGGCATTGAGACGGGAGCGGGCCTTGACCGTGCAATAGACGCGTTATCCTTACTTTTCGTGATTGGTGTCGCCGTAGGTCATGCACTAGGTGCAAAAGATGGTGAGAATAAAATCACACGCTTTGGTGATGGATGTGTTCGTGGTGGCTGGCTTGGTTTTTTGGTTGGCGTAAGTTTGATTGCGGTAACAGACTTTGCTGCACGGATGGATTTTAGTATGATAATGCCAGCAATGGCTGTTGCATTGTTAGCACCACTCTATGGCTACTTCTTTAAAATCATCACCATGCAGTTAGAGTGATTTATCAAGTTTAAGAACTCTAAAAACATTATAAGCGATGGTTATGATGAACATTGTAACTATAGCAATTAATGCTATCCAGCCAGACAGAGTGTAGCCAGTAGGTTCACACTCATATGCCCACATTGCGAATACAACTGTTGTTATTATTGCAATACCAGTGTGCAGCTTTTTACGTTCTTCTCTCTGCGTTTAATCAAGTTGTTCCATCTGGTAATTTATAATTCTTAGATGTTTTCTGGCTTTAATATTTCTACACAGTGTTCCCACTGGATTGAGCTAAAACAATATAACCTGTGACATATGTAAGCACCATACCCTTCTAGAGGTAGCAAATCCTAATAGCAGTCGCAGGAGGCGAAACCATAGCCCACGAAGTACGTCAGAGAGCCAGATGCCATAACTGCGGTGTGAAGGGTAACAACACGTATCAGATCGTTTACACGGGTGTCTAGCCCCCAATTTCAGTACCAGTAATGTTGGGTTTTTCTAATAAGGTTTCTGGTGCTGGAGGTCGCATGCCAAGCGCATGATGGGGTCTGATTTGATTGTATTCCCTTAGCCAGACATTGATTGCCACCTGCGCCTGTTTGATGCTGTGGAACCATTCGGCATTGAGGACTTCTCTGCGCAGCGTGCCGTTGAACCGTTCGTTGTAGCCATTCTCCCAGGGGCTACCTGGGTAGATTTGGATCGGCGTCACCCCAACCTTTCTAAGCCATTCTTGGAGGTGTTCAGCAACGAACTCCCCACCATTGTCGGAACGGATAAATTCAGGTTTTCCGTATTTCAAAAGCAGACGATGCATGACCTCCAAAACATCGTCTGAATTCATTTTGTCTTTCACCTCAACACAAAGCGCTTGGCGGGTATATTCATCCAAGACGGTCAGCATTTTGTAGCTGCGTCCGTTACTCAGTTTGTCGTGTACAAAGTCGATAGCCCAAACATGATTAGCATGCGTAGGTCGCAGGCGAATGACCGAGCTGTCTTTGTGATACAGCTGCCGTCGCTTTTTATGTCGCTCAGGTAGTTTTAGCCCTTCTTCGCGCCACAAACGCTCAACCTTCTTGTGATTGACGCGCCAACCTTCGATCCGCAGCAGTTCAGCAATCTTACGATAGCCATATCTGCCGTGCTGCTTGGCCAAACGGATCATGGCTAAGCGTAATGCATCATTATCTTGGAACTTGGCTTTGTAATGCAAACTTGAACGCGACACGCTGAGCACTGCACAGGTACGTCGTTCTGAAGTGTTCAGCTTTTGACGGGTGTGGATCACGGCCTGACGCAACCCATCAATCGTCAGACCTTCGGCTTTAAATAATCAAGGCTCTCCTTCAGGATCAGCTTATCCAGTTGAAGGTCCGCAACGATTTTCTTCAGCCGCTCGTTTTCTGTTTTAAGTGCCTTCATTTCCGAAAGTTGCGGCCTACCCAAACCACCAAATTTCTTCCGCCAATAATAATAGGTTTTGTCCGAAATCTCGGCCTTGCGACAAGCGCTCAAAACATCCAAGCCATCGTGCAAATGAATGTCAATCTCGCGCAATACCTTCAGCGCATCCTCATCCGAATATCGTTTCCGTGCCATTCTTCACAACTCCCTTGGTCAACAAATACTGGCACAGTTTTAGGGGGCTAAGACAAGTGACCGTGAACTTTGACACTGTGATCACCTAAATTTGCCAGTGTATCTTTAAACAGATCAGCTTTCGTCGGATGATGCGCCTGACACGTTGAGTAGTCATGTGTTGATTTTACGATGAAAAGCATGTTGAATTCCTCTTATTGAACAGAAAATGTTTAATCAGCGTCATTACACTGAGCTATGCAGCAGATCGCCACTTAACGGTATCGTGTGTTTATTTACAGGATCAAATTCCTGCAAAAGATGCCGTTGGCCGTCTAACCAATTTACTCCGTCAGCCGCATCCTGCGTAAGTATTTCAACACCTCTTATTACGATCGCATGAAGTTCATCGCCTGACTGCATCAAATGAAATACACGGTGCTTGGTATCATTAAATGCTATTAAGTTTGCGGCAAACTCATCCAAACATCCCTGCTTTGGTTTGAATTTAATAATCGACAATTTCTGCATTAGGCTCTCCAAGTTACGTTTGTTATTTCAGTAACTCATATAATAAAAATCTAGTCTAGTTTAGATCGTAGAGCGGTATAACAAAACCAAATCTTTACCTTGGATTCACACCTGCAAAACGGGCCAACCCAATTCGTTTGGTGATGAACCTAAGGGTTCCTTTTAGGTCCACACAGAGGCTCGTACAGCGTGTTTAATGTCAGCATTATCGTGTGGTGAAACAAAGTCTATCTCGCTTGTACGGAGCTAATACGGGTGCTGAGAGGGTTGTCTTTGTAGTCTCAAGACGACAGGGTTGGGCTTAGGTGGGTAGGAGAGATTGCCATGGCTAAATTGAGGTTTAAGAAATGTTGAGACTGTCTTTTATTGTCCTAATGGCTACTTTTGCAATGAATGGAAGTATCAATGCTGAGGAAAAGACTTGGTTAGAGTTTAATGAAGATAAAAAGAGTTAAAGAAAAAACTATTGAATCAAATTTCCTGTAGAGAAAAAAAGGTTCAACTATTGTCTGACTGGGAGACGAATGTACTGTCTAAACTATCGGATTAAAACGATCTCTTAATTCAACAAAAAACTTTAGATGCCTGTAAAAGGCTCCATTCAAAAAATCCTGATGCAGCAATCTTGAATGCTCATTGCAGAGCGGCGTTTACAGCGAACCTTCACCCCGATTTAATTCTAGGAGCTTATGGTGAACTTCATAATAATTTAAGGATAGCGTTATCGAGGAATGTCTCGGAAATAATCAACCTGGAAAACGTGCAAATGAGTATGCAAAAATCAACCTCAGAAGATTCACAGAATGACACACAGGTAGAAAGTTTGGCAGATGCGTTGAAGCCCTGTGATTGAGAACGAGGTTAGGGAGCTTTTGCGATGGCTGATTGTATAGATTGTGGGAAGGAGCTTGGCTTTTGGGAAGGTAATCACCTGCGTCAGTGTGCCGACTGTATAAACAAAAATGATCCAGCGGTTGTTCAGAAATCAAAGGAACAGCAAGCGATAAGTTCCATCATACTCACCACAGAAACGGCTCCAAACCTCAAGATTACGAAGCGCAATGTGTTCCTCTTTTAGTCGTGCTACGACTAAGTTAAGGCTTTCAATTTGCTGTTGTTCAAGTTGAGGAAATATAGAGTTCTCTTCTGCATTATGGTGAAAGTTCAACACCTGACACTCACGTCCGCAAAGGGTACCAAAAGTTCGCATATTTTCATTCAGAGATGCGCTTGCGACTCTCTGTAATAGGTTGCTTGGATTTATGCTGCCGTCCTTAACCTGCTCTAGTAATTTCCCGATATAGTAAACGTCTCGTAAGTGCATCCTATGGATCGCAGCAAGGTGTGATCCAGCTCTTCTATGTTCACCTGTGACGCCCTCTAGAGGTTCCATAGATGGCCTTTCGCCATAAACGACGGTTAACTCTTCCAGTGCCTTATCGTTCATCTGAGCCATTGTGATGTTTTCTAGTATCCTTGCTTACTTGGGATAACACCTCTGCTTTGCAAAGGTATAAAACATTAAGAAACTTGCTGGTGGACTTCGATGATGTTTCCCTCTGGATCGTGAAAGAACACCTGATGCCATTCTTTTGCAAATGCAGTACCATAGTCAGAATATGGAATATTTTTATTATCAAGCATTTGCTTCAAGGCTTCTATGTCATCAGTCCTGAACGCAATATGCCCTCGCTCAACTGGGTTAATAGCTTCACCATGCTTAAAGCCAACTTCTAGGTTCTTCTCTGCCAAGTGCATTTGCATTTGCCCATCAGTTGCAAACCTAATCTTGCCGCTATAGCCGGTGTTCTCTGTCTCCTTTGGTCGTGGAAACGAAGTGATTGGAATGTCTGTAAGCCCGAGGGTGTCAGTGTAGAAGTGGTGCAGACGATCAACGTCCTCAGAAACGAAGTTTATGTGGTGAAATTCTAATTTCATTTTAACCTACCAATCCAAATCCAGTTTCGCCCCTTCTAAAGATTCCTTTGCTGGTAAACTCCATCACAACGACACCTTTATGGTTGCTTACCGAGACCTTGTTAGTCACTACGCCTATGGTTGGACGGCTCTTTGAAGGAGCTGTATCTAGAACTTCCATTTGTACCGACAGTATGTCTCCGGGATAGACCGGACGAAGCCACCTAAGACTATCAATCCCCGGGGAGCCTAGAGACCTACCATTTAAATCCATATTCTCGACCATCATTGACATCGTCATGGCACAAGTATGCCAACCACTAGCGCATAGCCCGCCGAACAAAGAGTCTTGGGCAGCCTCATGGTCTAGATGAAAGAATTGAGCATCATACTTACTTGCAAACTCTATGATTTCGTCCTCAGTGACTTTATATGCTCCAAAGCTCTGTTTTTGGCCAATTTCAAAGGATTCGAAAGGGATGTACTTTAGGTTGCTCGCAGTTTTTGCCATTTCCATTTCCTAACTTCTATTCCCTGAGTAATGGGAGAGGGGACAACTAGAGTTTTTCACTTAAGTCGATAACGAAAAACAGGTATCTTTATAAATTACCAAGTAAAACTGGTAACTTAAGTTATATCTTAAGATATATTCTTACTAGTATCTACTAGACTGAATAATTATCGAAGATAACTTAAGTTATAGGTTGCTACTTATTATTGTAAGTGGTGATACTGATTGTCGTCCACGTAAGTGGGTAACTTAAGTTAAGCTACACCCCTAGATTTTACTCTATAGATAACGTGACGCTAAGCACCTACGGAAAGTAATCCTTAATACTAACCCCACACTGTCGTCTCACGTAATGATGACAAACTTTAGCTATATTGTTTGAACTACTTCTCAGGAGCGTTGGGTTGCAGACGATCCTTTTGGTCGTTGGATTATCAATATACCTTTGAAGCCAAGTGTCTTGATCTTGCGTTTTGCACTTCAAGTATAACTCCATCGCAAAGTTTACTCTGTCCCAGTATTCCATGTTGGTTCTGTAGGCAGTTGGGCTAAAGTTTTCCTCTTTGGTCTTCTGCCTTGCGTTATATTCCCTGCACTTGTGCGAACAGAATAATTTGGTTGATCTCTTTGCTTCAAAGGGTTCACCACAAGATTTGCAAAACTTGTCGTCAGTCTTGAAGTAATCCTCAAAAGATATGCCTAATGTATCACCCAAGCACTCAGGCTCAGGTTCATGTTTTACGTGATCTGGATGATACCCATATAGCTTAATGAAATCGTATGGATGAAGGTCATCTAATGCCATTCTCAGTCCTCATATTGGGAACGACCAGCCCCTTTTGACCCACTCAAGGTGAACTTTAAGGGGCTAGTCTGGTAAAATGTGATTGGGTTTAGCTCAGGTCAGTCAAAGCCACGCGTATGGTGGCTCTTTCTTGAGCTTCGATCTGAATGTACCGATCTCTCTGTTCTTGTGGCATATGCGGCTCTAGTGCCTCTGCAACAAGATTTCTCAGAACATCCGGCGGCATGGCATCCAACTCAACTGCAAAGTCGTAAGCCCAATTCTTGTCAGCAGGAGACTTCTTTTTTGCTGGTCGGGTTGGGAGATTTAACTGGGTTATTTGGTCGAGCGTGAGAGCAAGTCGTTCATGGATCACTTCAATTCCCATGGTCTGACCAATCTCATTCATACGGCGAACAATAGCTGCTTCGGCATCCTGTCCAGAACGATCAAAATCATACAATGTTTTGACGAACAGACGACTTCTGCCCTCTTCTTTTGCATCTTTGATTGCATTGTGAACGATTGTCTCCGAAGCAAAGCCGCGGGTTGGAACCAGACGAATACGGTACTCATTCGTTACAGGTGAAACTACACCCGCTAGGGCCTCTTTCTCTAGCCAGACCTCAACGGCATCAGCACTCTCCGCCCAAAAATCTCGCTTATAGGTATGAGCAAAAGAATTAGAGGCATTGGATAAATCCTGAAATGATCGCACCTGATAGAAGGATCGAGAATTACCAGCGTTTTGCCAATATGGGATGGTTCCGTTGCGGCGGCCGAATAAGCAAGCCTGTTGTATTTTGGCATACCCGTCCTCAGTCTTTTCAATAATGTTATTTAGCGTTGCGGCGTAAAAAACCTGTCGCACCGTTACGGGTGCGAATTCACGAGTGAAGTCAGCCACAAAATTTGCTCATTCAATCATTTCAGCTTTGGTTGCCCGTTTCCGCTTTACGGGGCTAGTCTCATAAGAATTATTCAGCATTACCAGTTCCTTTGGTTTGAACGGAGTCCATCCGAGGGCTTGTCCGTATGATTTAAAGATTTGGTGTTGCTAATCAGGCCGCCAATAAAACTTGAGGCTATCTATGGTGGACGTATTTCACCGTTCCACAGTTGATCGTTTGGGATGCTTACCATCCCGACGTTCGTGGATACCAATCACAAACATCATGCCGTCTAGTATATCATAGAGATATTTTTCAGAATTTTATTCGCTTCTGCCCAACTTTATTTTTGGTGGGCATATTACTATTGGGATATTTTTCAGAATTTGTAACAAACTTTCTCAATTTTATTTTGGCGTAGCCTAATACTATAGGGATACTCTTCGCAATCTTAGATATTTTTGGTGAAATATTTTGAATAAAATACTCATCCCATTGAATAACAATAGTTAACAACCCCAATGCTATGATTGTCGTTCTCACAAGGCAATATAACCAGTGCTTTAACCTGTTAGCTTACGAAGCATTATCAGGGGTTTAGCCTATGTACGTTGCCGTGGCCTTTAATTTCCACTGTGAGGGTAAGTTATTCTAGGCGTGTCCATTTTTGCCCTCTGCACAAAATAATTGCCACGCATCCGCTAACGGTAAGTACATCTTCATCAAGTGTCATATGTGATCTATAGGTTTTATCGGTATCGGGCGCCCAGATCGTACCACCATTATATTTACCATTACCTTTAATCTTCATACCATTTATTATGTTGCGGCCGATTATCGAACGATTGTCATTGCCGACGACTTCTATGATTATTCCGCATAAATTATTTTCACACGGCATGATTTCCACATGGATGTAACCACCCGTTTCTCCCGGTTCCGACTTCCAAACACCAAGAGCGGGTTCTGTCGCTACCGACGTAGCCCACATCAGACAAATTGCAGTCAAAATTGTTGAAAGATGTCGCATTACTATGCCTCCGTGAAACTTGGTTACATGGATACGGTAGCTAAATTGATATTAAATACAACTACCATATTGAAATGCGTCTCACTAGGTCTCGCCCAAGTGCATCATCTATCTGAGACATTCAAATACCCTCTTTCAGCATCAATTCGTCTCAATAGCTTGCCTCAGTTCTGAGACAGTGGTAATCTCATTAGGTATATAGAATCATATGAGTCCACAGGAGACCAAGATGCTTATCGGATATGCCAGAACGAGTACCACAGACCAGCAAGCAGGGTTTGATGCACAGCTAGTCGAGTTAGAAGCGTACAGCTGCGAGCGTACATTCAAAGAGCAGGTATCAGCCGTGGCCTCAAGGGGTGAACTTGACAGAGCTATTGATATGCTGCGTGAGGGTGACAAGCTGGTTGTTACTAAACTTGATCGCCTGGCTCGTAACGTGATGCACATGGGTGAGCTACTACAGAAGATAGAAGCCAAGGGTGCTGGCTTGGTCATTCTGTCGCTTGGGAGTGAGACCGTTGACACCACTACAGCCACTGGCAAGCTGATCCTTAACATGATGGTATCTGTCGCACAGTTTGAACGTGAGATGATGAAAGAACGTCAGGTCGAGGGCATTAAGAGAGCGAAGGCTGAGGGAAAGTATAAAGGACGTGTTCCAACAGCTATGCGACAGGCAGACAAGGTCAAAGCATTGGTAGAGGCTGGTGTGCAGCGTGTACAGGTTCAGGAGCAGCTTGGGATTAGCAAGGCATCTTACTATCGGTGCTTGAGTATACCTTAGTAAAAATTCACTGGTAGCAGCTATTACTTAAGCTAACTGCTCTTGTGAATGATGTTGGAAGGTGTCAGTGGTTATGTATGCGGTTCCTAGATCAAACCTGCATACGATATAAAGCTAACAGAAAAATTAACTTGGCCTGTTTTGCAGGATGGATTCTTTTGTGAATACTTTGTTTGTGGGTATGATTTTTATTCCCACCCCTTGGTATCTGAGAAAATCTTCAACTCACCAAAATAATTTATGATTAAGTTAAAGCATCCAACAAAAGAATACTGGAGAAACCCATGAAAAATAAAATCGTCTACTGCTGGAGTTTTATATTTGACTCCAAAGTAAGCCCGCTACGGCATATCTCTGACGTGGCGATACGTCATTACGTGCTGCAAGCCCTCGCACTCATGTGGGCAATTAGTTTTGCAGTGGCACTTGGTAGTTATACTGTTTTGGCAGCAAGTATCATTGGCCATGCTATCCTAATAGGCGCAGCTGCGATTACAGTAGCAACCTACACTGCGGCAGCAAAAAAACCAACTCTATTTGCCCGTGGCTTAGGTCGCCGCATTGATAGTGAGCATGAATAGGTATGTGCATTGGCAATGTAGAAAAAATGGGTCGTATTTTTAATTTAAATCTATCTGATTGTCCCCTGCTGTAGAATGGAACCTTTTGCAGATTCTGTTAGCAAATTCACCAGCCAAGGCTCTAGCTGGGTCCCTGACTGAACGTGAAGTACATACGCCTTCTGGACGTTCTACGGTATGACAAGCGACAACCGTACAGCGCATGAGAACACGATGGAGTAACCAAGTTGGCCACTTCATAAACCTAGGCTATCGTGCTTGTGTGAGCCGCTCTGTGAGGCTGATGGGACCCTAGGATTCATAACCAAACGAATTGGGTTGGCCCGTTTTGCAGGTGGGAATCCAAGGTAAAGATTTTATTGAAAATAGAATGCTAGGGTGGACACAAACAGTGTGCATCATTAGACGCGACAACATAATTAGGAAAATTCAGGTATTAGTTCGATCATGAATAGACGAAAGTTCTTAAAATGGACTGGATTTGGTGCCCTCAGTCTAAGCTTGTATGGATGCATCAAAGGTCTAAATGCGACCCAACAAAACCATTATTACAGCGGCCCCATTACAGATCACTTTGATGGAGTCCATTTTTTCAATCGCAAAGATAAACATGTGACAAGCTTTTCTGACTTTTTGAAATGGAGAGTGCTTGAAAAGAAAGAGGTCTGGCCAGATAATTATCCCAGTCCCTATTCGAAAGTATCACCTGACCCATCTTTATCTCATGATGAAATCACGGTCACAATGGTCGGCCATGCAACCCTGCTCATCCAAATGGTTGGGTTAAATATCCTAACTGATCCTGTTTACTCTGAGCGAGTGAGTCCGATAGATTATGTTGGCCCAAAACGTCATAATTCTCCCGGAATTCAGTTTGAAGCACTACCAAAAATTGATGTAATACTTATCACACATAATCATTATGATCACCTCGATTTAGAGACTTTGAACAAGCTTGTATCACGCGATAGCCCAAAGATTTATACGCCACTGGGAAATGATACAATTATTAAAAAAGCGATTGGAACTTCCGACATCCAAAGCGGTGACTGGGGAGATGAATTTAAATTTAATGCTGATTTAAAAGTTCATTTTGAACCCTGCCAACATTGGTCTGCAAGAGGAGTAAATGATCGAAGGATGGCATTATGGGCTGGTTTTGTTCTCGAAAGTGATAATCATAAAGTTTATCATATTGGAGATACTGGATTTGGTAATGGAGAAAATTACCGTGACGTTGCCAAGAAGCATGGTGTGGTTGATGTCGCAATATTACCAATAGGAGCTTACGAGCCTCGTTGGTTTATGAAATCTTCACATCAAAATCCACAAGAGGCACTAACCGGATTGCAATTGTGTAAGGCACGCTATGGGCTAGGGCACCACTGGGGTACGTTTCAGTTGACCAATGAAGCAGTTGATGCCCCCAAGCAAGCTCTCGACGCAGCCTTAAAACAACAAGCACTCGATCAAGATCGGTTTATTGCGCTTCGGCCCGGACAGGTTTGGAAGCTTCCCACGTGAAATTCAACTAACAACGGTTAGCTAGTCTTTCTCTAGTCAGAAGCCTTCATACCACTGCCCATGAGGTACGTCAGAGAGCCAGATGCCATGACTGTAGTTTCATATCTCTAAGTTTTACGTTAAATGCGCCTTGCGAACACCGCTTTGATAAAAAGATTAGATTTAAAAAATCTACGTAGTTAACTCTGCTACAATGCTAAAAAAGGAGTGGTGAGATGACAACAGCAAAAATTTTTTTGACGCCTTCAACAATTCTTTCTTGAACAAAGATAGTTCGTATCTTGATGCGATCATGGCTGAAAACTGTACAATCCATTTTACGGGTCTTCATCAGACGATGACAAGGCCGGAGTGTCTTAACTGGTCAGAATCTGGTTTCTGAAGGGTTGTGATAATTATGAAATAATTCAGGATACTGATGACAGCATTGCAGGTACGCACAGGGCATGGGGTAGTAGTGAAGAGGATGGAGAATGGACAAGTAAATGTTTCTTTTTTGTCAAAAAAATGGGTGGTAAAATTGTGGAATGGTACGTTCATGCTTGGCCCATAGTTGATTAGGCCATCACTCTTATTCAATTCCATCCTGAGATTGAGCATCATACGCTTCTAGAGTTCGGAAATGATGGTAATCTCTCCAATTAATATAGTCAGCCTACTAATTTTGCTCCAAACTCTAAGGACCAAACTATGAGATTACTAATTTCAGCACTATTCCTATCTGCTATACCAATGACCACCATTGGCCAAACCCAAGCTGATAGGTTTACATGTAAGCCTTGGTCAAATGGTGGTCTGAGAATGAGAGGGGATGTTCAGCTAGAATTGTCAGGACTAAACCTTATTTGGACGAATGGTAAGCTCACACATACAGCGGTCATGATAAATCCTGATGATAAACTTGAGGGGAATGCCAGCGAAGCAAAGAGAATTTATGTAGCGGAAGACAGAACAGCGGTGTATTTCTTGAAGAAGTTTCCAAGCTATACAAGCATCAATCGCACGCTAGTGACAGTACAAGAAACGAAGCAAAATATGACGGTGTGCCATCCCGTAGATTAGTATAAAACACTAAAGTCATCTAAAGGTAGCAAACCTGATCGCGGTCGTAGGTGGCGATACTACAGCCCACGAGGTACGCCAGAGAGCCAGATGCCATAACTGCGGCGTGAAGGGTAACAACACCGTATCAAGTGGTCTAGTCAGACCTATACGGGCATCTGTGTAAGCCTCAGCGGCACTACCGCTAGTGTAACGACCAGTCTAGGTGGTTGATTGCCTCTCGAATCCCCTTGAGGGCTAGACCATCAGAGTAGTTACCGAAGGTCTGTCCTTCGATTTCATGGCCCATAAGTCTGGCGACTACAGTCACTGGTATTGTTGCGTTTTCGAGCTGAGTAGCAAAGCCCTTCCTCAGTGAGTGGAACACATAGTCTTTCCCATACCCCAGTGAGGATTTTAGCCGTCCAAACCTCTTGCCGATAGCGTTTGACCTGTCGCCGTACTGATTGAAGGTGAGACCAGACAACAAGTAACCATCTGTGCTGGTATCAACCAGCCTTGCGACAGTTTGGGTGATGTGGGGATGAATAGGTATTGTGCGCCAACCAGCCTCCGTCTTCGCATCTACAATTTCAATCTTGTCGCTATAAACATTGCCCAGCTTAAGGGAGCATAACTCCTCAATACGACAGCCACTATATGCCCCCAGTGTGATTAAATCTCTGAGGGTGTCATCCTCGCAAGCAACAAGCAGCTTTTGATAGTCCTGAACCCTGAACGACTTACGCTGGGCTTGTATGGTGGCCTTGGTGCTTTTCTTTTGCTTCGGAGGGAAAATCTTCATAAAAGGTGAGGGCAGGGTAAGTCCTTTGCTATTTTCAAGGTAATCCCAATAGACGCTGACAGGTGAAATCATCCGCCTTCTTGTAGCTAGAGATAAGCCTTGTTCAGTTCCAAGTGTTACATTCACCCAGTCCCTGACTTTGACCCTTGTAGCGTCCGAGGCATACGGAAATTATTTGATGAAAAGCATCAGGTCTCGTCGCTGCATATCGGCTGTTTTTGGGCCGACATCTCTCGATGCAAAAAACTCATCAACATGTTCTCGAAGCAGCACTTCATTACCATGTGCTACACTGATGGCATCATACAGCGTTGTGGGGCCGTCTCCCTCATTCTTGTCTCCGAGGTATTCCGAAAGTGCGACCTCCTCTTGCGCCATCCGCATCTCGTAGTCTGGGACGCCTTTAGACCTGTGTCGTTGGGTGTCTTGTCGAACTAATGCTAATGTGGCGAGAAGCTCATCGTTGCTCCCAATTTTTAAGCCCTTAGCGATAGCAACTTGTCGTTTCCATTCCGCTATAACAGGAAGCACACGACTGTTGGTGATGCTGAGCGAGTACGTTTCGAGTGATTGTTTGAACCGCACTTTGCCAAAGTGTTTTCTGAGTGCCGTTGGTATTTCAAGGACTGCATACCAACCTTGTCGTTGCTTCAATAGGAATTTTGGCATCGTAGACCTCAATGTCTTTACCACCTACGTTTGCCACCTACGTATAGGTAATAATAGCCATATAAATAGGAAAATAAGTGGTTATAGGTCAATTGGCGTAGTATCAATTAGTCTCCGCCATCCAATCCTTTTATCTACTTGTTTGTAATCTGCCTTTTATGCCTCATCCACCAGGCCGGTGATCAATCTGTGTTGGTCTTCGCGGCTGATTTGGCCGTAGCTGCGCATAGTGGTTAGGACGTCAGTATGGCCAAGGTTTTGCGCGGTGGTGGTGAGCTCGGTGACGGAAGAGATACAATGAAGAAGAGACATTGAGATGACTGCGTGAGATTTAAGGTCATCTTCATGCAGCTATGGATGTTGCAAGCCTATGCCGCACTGCGGGTATTTTATCGAGTGAAAGGGTCATTCAATGCTCTTTACGAGGGGGTGCAAGTGATACGTTAAGATGGTTTTAATTGCGGTAGAAAAGCGCTGGATCGCATCTTTGCAGAAGGTCACACACAGACATGTTTAGGATTTACGGCATAGCAAGCGATAATTTAATGGCGCACAATGCATCTGGGCGCAGCCAAATTGAATAAAGGACAGGGCTGATAAATGGGGGTTGTCGTTATTGAACGCGATTTTCCGCGCTGTTGAAATAGACCCTCCAGAAACCCAGAGAGTCACATGAGTTGAGTCATCAACTTGAATCCAGATACAAAATCCAATAAAATCCGATACACGAGGTGACTTCGGAGTTTAGTGTGATGGTAAGAATTCTAATTAACTCTTTTTTATCACTGGTTGTACTGGCTGTTTGCTTGATGTTTTCATGGCGCGCATTGTCGGAGGCAAATTTCCTTTTTCCTCAGCTTTATGAAATCAATGGAATTGACGCGCAAATTGCCAAATATGGGCCCCAAAATAGGAACCGAGTTGGTTTTGAAACTACAACTAAGGCGGATAGGGGTATAATATTCGGAGAAATAGTTGAGGCTGTAAATAATAGTGGTATCGGTCTAAAAGAAATTGTTTATCGGGCTCCCGGTGGCGAAGTAATTGACACTTTTCTTACGCAGCCAGAAATCGATCATCTGAATGATGTGGCTCGATTAATTGGTTATCTAAATAAAACATTATTATACCTAACGGCCTTTCTGTTTTGTCTTGTGACGTTTTGTTGGACATTAAAAGTTCGGAAAAACACAAATATATGGAGACCTTTCACTGTAGGAAAGTCATTCATAAGCATGTTGGCAGTGTTGTTACTTTGTTTTGCCATTGTAACAGCAGTTGGCCCGCAAAGAGTTTTTTATGCTCTTCACGAGTGGATTTTTGCCGGTATGGCTCCTTGGCACTTTTATTTCCAGGACTCATTGATGACTACCATGTTAACCGAGCCTCTATTTGGGAGCATATCAATTTTATTGATAGGAACCGCATTTTTTTTCTGGCTTTTGCTATCAGCTCTGATCAAAAGAATTTTGGCTTAGATGTCGCGTAACCCTGCAACTGCCTCGGGCAAATTCCCAAGCGCGGCAATATTGACACCTGATATTACCGATCTTTGTATTTATCCCAATATTCGATCAACCACTCTGGTCTGTGCAGTCCACAGCGTGGAAACCTAGCCCAGTGGCAGGTTTTGTCTGCAACGAAGTTCGGGCGTGGAAAGCCATGAAAAGCGACCATTAAGGTTTCAGGTGCGGGCTTAAAAGGGGGCACAAATATATCCATCAAATATTGACGCCGCAAATGGTACTTGAAACTCTGTATCCACTCTAATGGGTAATAGTCTTTCTTCCGCGCGTGAGCGGCGACAAACCTTGCTCAACGTGGAGATTGAACGGGCTGAATGATCGCTGGATAGCGATTGGTCATCTTAAATTTTTGGGGAAATGGTGGACCCTAGCGGGATCGAACCGCTGACCTCCTGCATGCCATGCAGGCGCTCTCCCAGCTGAGCTAAGGGCCCTTTGATATCTTGCTGTCTAGGCAAGGCTTGGCGCGGGATCAAGAGGAAATCAGCGCGCCAAGCAAAGAAATTTAGCTGTCGTCGTCTGTGGCGACATCTGCGATTTCATCGAGTGAAACCGTATCATCGTCGTCGTCATCAAGCACATCATCGCCCAAATCTACATCGACGTCATCATCGTCTAATACCACTTCATCGGCATCTGTATCGGCTTCATTCATCTTTGTTGTTTGTGCATCTTCCGCATCGGCCACTATGGTGCGACCTTTATTTGCGTCAAGCGTAACAGTTTCGCCCGTGTAGGGGCTGATGATCGGATCTTTATTCAAGTCGTAAAAACGCTTGCCTGTGGTGGGGCAAATACGTTTGGTACCCCATTCTTCGTTCGGCATGGGTTTTCCCCTCTCGCAATCGGTGACAATCTGTGCCGAGTGCCATACACAAGAGGCGGTGTCAAAGGTGAAATCTATTAATTCGTGGATGTCGTGGATGAATCTGCTCTCAAATACGGCTGATCGGCAGATTATACTGCCCGGCCGGCCTGAAATTAAGGTGCTTTTGCGCCCATCGCGCCGGGCAAGCCGCCTGTCTCTGCGGATCTCGCGGCTCAAAGGGCAGGTGACACTCAGTCTGCCTTTATCCTGTCCGATGGTGCAGGCGGAAAATTTTGTTCTGGAGAAAGAATCTTGGATCCGTGCGCATTTGGCCGATTTGCCCCGGGTGGCTCAGGCTGGTTTTGACCGTCAGCTGCCCTTTGCTGGTCGGCAATTAACCATAAGCCCGGGCGCGGGGCGGCAGGTTGAGCTGAGCGGGGATCGACTGTTGGTGCCTGGCCGCGAGTCTTTGGTGCCTGCGCGCGTGAAAGCCTTTTTGAAGCTGCAAGCGCGCTTGGCGCTGCAGGAGGCGGTTGATCGCTTTTCCGAACGTCTCGGGCGGCCCTATGGGCGCCTGACACTGCGGGACACGACCTCGAGATGGGGGTCTTGTTCAACACAGGGAAATTTGAACTTCTCATGGCGCTTGATCATGGCCCCACCAGAGGTGTTGCGCTATGTGGCGGCTCATGAGGTGGCGCATTTGGAACAGATGAATCACTCTGCCGCCTTTTGGGCGCTTGTTGAGCGCCTCTTTCCGGGCCATCAGGCGCAGCGTGACTGGCTCAAGCGCCACGGTGAAGATCTGCATCGTTATCAGTTCTAAATGGTGCTTCTGAGGCGACGCGGGCTGGCCATGCCCATTGGTGTTTGACAGGCGCGGCAAATGTGATCACAAATGCATATGGCAGAAAAATTGCAAGACAGCTATCTGGCCGCACATGACCAGCTTTACCGCACATTGCGCATGCGGATCATGTACGGCGAAATGCGCCCGGGGCAGGCGATAACCCTGCGGGGAGTGGCCGAGGAATTCGGAGTCTCAGTGACCCCGGTGCGCGAGGCGTTGAAGCGGCTGGCGGCAGAGGGGGCTCTCAGCATTTCTGTGAGCGGGAGGTTCCAAACCCCGGTTCTGACCAATGACCGGATTGAGGAGCTTGCTGCTCTGCGGGCGTTGATCGAGGTGGAATTGGCCACACGGGCCTTGCCGCGGGCGCATATGGCGCTGGTTGAGCGGTTACAAACGATAAATAACGCCATTTCTGTGGCTGTGGCGAAGGCGGATGCTGTCACTTACATACGGACAAATCTCGAGTTTCACCGCACGCTCTATTTGCGGGCCCAGGCTCCGGCGATGCTGGCAACGGTCGAGACAGTGTGGCTGCAAATGGGCCCAACGATGCGGGCGCTCTATGGCCGGTTGCAACGCAAGGATCCACCAATGCATCACCGCCTGATTCTTGCCGCTTTGAAAGCTGGCGATGAACCGGGCCTTCGGGTGGCTGTGCGGGCGGATGTCACCCAGGGGCTGCGAATGTTGGCGGGCTAAGACCTCTGCATAACCCAACCGCCAAGCCAAAACACTGTGCCCGGTGGCCACACCCGGCTGCGCCTGCCTGCCCCCCGGCAGGCGTATTCACCATCTCAACATGATGGAAAGTATTGTTATTGATCAAATTTTTCAATAATTTTACCACCAGACATATGCGCCCGCCCAGGCCGGCGCTGCCCTCATTTCATGTTGCAATGGCGTTATGCAGAGGTCTTCTCTAAGACCTGCACCCTTGGGCGCAGGCCTGAAAATACGATAAATTTTGTGACGGCGGCGGCCCCGCTCAGCTGTGAATTGCCCCATCGCCACAGGCCAAAGCCGCCTCGCGCACGGCTTCGGAATAGGTGGGATGGGCGTGGCAGGTACGCGCCAGATCTTCAGCGGCGGCGCCAAATTCCATTGCCACGCAGACCTCATGGATCAGATCTCCCGCCATTGGGCCGATGATATGCGCGCCAAGAATGCGATCGGTTGTTGTGTCTGCTAGGATTTTCACAAAGCCATCAGCCGCAAAATTCGCTTTTGCGCGGCCATTGCCCATGAAGGAAAACTTGCCGGCCTTGTAGGCTCGGCCTGCCTCTTTCAGTTGCTCTTCTGTTTGGCCAACGGTGGCGACCTCTGGATGCGTGTAGATCACACCGGGGATTACATCATAGTTCACATGGCCTGCTTGCCCTGCCAAGATTTCCGCCACGGCCATGCCTTCATCTTCGGCCTTATGGGCCAGCATGGGGCCAGTTATGGCGTCGCCAATGGCATAAATGCCGGGAACAGAGGTTGCGTAATGGGCATCGGTTTGGATTTGACCGCGCGCGGTGAGGATGACGCCAAGCGCGTCTAATCTGAGGCCGTCTACGTAGGGACGCCGGCCCGTGGCGACAAGCACCACATCCGTCTCCAACTTATGCGTGGTGTCTTTTTTGCGTTTGACATAGCTCACAGTGGCTTTGCCTTTTTTCACTGAAACGGATTGCACGGCTGCGCCCATGGTGAACTTGAGGCCTTGTTTCTTGAGAATCCTGAGGAAGGTTTTTTGCACCTCACCGTCCATACCGGCGGTGATGTCGTCCAAAAATTCTATCACCTCAACCTCGGTGCCCAGGCGCGCATAGACAGATCCCAATTCCAATCCAATAACACCAGCGCCGATCACCACCATTTTGCTCGGAATTTTGTCCAACGCCAGGGCACCTGTTGATGTCACGACGGTTTTCTCATCAATTTCAATTCCGGGCAGACTGGAGGGTTCAGAGCCAGAAGCGATGATGATGTGTTTGGCCTGATGGATGTCATCACCAACTTTGACCTGACCGGCCGCAGGAATGCTGCCCCAGCCTTTCAGCCAGTCAATTTTGTTTTTCTTGAATAGAAACTCAATGCCCTTGGTATTGCCGTCAATCACCTCGGTTTTATACCCCTGCATCTTCACCCAATCGACTTTAGGATCTTCGGCAATCAAACCCATTTTGGCAAAATTATGTTGCGCTTCATGCAATTGGTGGCTGGCATGTAGCAGGGCTTTGGAGGGGATACAGCCGACATTCAGGCAGGTCCCCCCAAGCGTGTCACGCCCCTCGACACAGGCGGTTTTGAGACCGAGCTGGGCGCAGCGAATAGCGCTGACATAGCCACCGGGGCCGGAGCCAATCACAATTACATCATAAGAAGCCATAAGAAAGGTCCTTTATTTTCAGGGCGGGCCCGGGAGCCCATGGTTGTATTTTTGTCCCAACTTCAAATTAAGTGAGGCCGGGCAAAGATCATAACGAACAAATGTCCAAAATGAAAACTATGGCCACCGCCGGTGACGTTGGATCTCAGCCGGATTAGAGATCCATCAACAGGCGGCGCGGGTCTTCTAAGGCTTCTTTGACGCGTACGAGGAAGGTGACGGCACCCTTGCCGTCCACGACCCGGTGATCATAGCTCAAAGCCAGATACATCATGGGGCGAATAACCACCTCACCGTTGATCGCCATCGGACGGTCTTGGATCTTATGCATGCCCAATATGCCCGATTGCGGTGGGTTGAGAATAGGCGAAGACATCAGTGAGCCGTAGACACCACCGTTGGAGATGGTGAAGGTGCCGCCCTGCATTTCTGCCATGGACAATTTACCGTCACGCGCGCGGGCGCCTTTTTCCGCAATGGCTTTTTCGATCTCGGCAAAGGATAAGGTATCCGCATCACGGATTACCGGCACCACCAATCCGGTTGGCGTGCCCGCGGCGATGCCCATGTGGACGAAATTTTTATAAACGATATCTGTGCCATCAATTTCCGAGTTGACCTCTGGCACCTCGCGCAGCGCATGGCAGCAGGCCAGTGTGAAAAAAGACATAAAGCCCAGTTTCACGCCATGTTTCTTTAAAAACAGATCTTTATATTCATGACGCAGGGCCATGACCTCTGTCATGTCGACTTCATTATACGTCGTTAATATGGCCGCAATGTTCTGGCTGTCCTTGAGACGCCGCGCAATGGTTTGGCGCAGGCGTGTCATTTTCACGCGCTCTTCGCGTGCGGCATCATCGGCAGGTACCGCCGCGCGAATGGGCGTGGCTGGCGGGATCGGAACGGCCTGGGGCGCGGTTGCGGCGAGGGCTTTTTGAACGTCTTGTTTCATCACACGGTTATCTTTGCCCGTTGCGGTCACATCATTTCGGTTGAGGCCGGCCTCGGACATGAGTTTTTTCGCTGACGGGGCATCTTCGACATCATGGCTTTTTGCAGCGGTGGCGGTGGCGGCCTCCGCTGGGGCTGGATTGCCGGAGATGTCCCCGCCAATCACAGCCAATTGTCCGCCCGCTTGCACGGTGCTGCCTTCAGCGGCAAGGATTTGCCCCAAAACACCGGCGGCCGGTGCGGGCACTTCCACATTCACCTTATCGGTTTCCAATTCACAGAGCATTTCATCCTGTGCCACCGTATCGCCTGGCTTTTTGTACCAGATCGAGACTGTGGCTTCCGTGACAGATTCGCCCAATACCGGTACCATTACTGCGACGGTTTGCGTCTCCGGCGCAGGTGCACTTTTGGCGGTTGTCGCCGTGGCTGTGGCTACGGCGGGTTCAGAGACTGCGGCACGCTCGTTGATTTGTGCCAATAGCGCTTCGGTGCTGACGGTCGCGCCTTCAGCGGCAACGATTTCCGCCAATGTGCCAGCCACGGGGCTGGGCACTTCAACGGTGACCTTGTCAGTTTCCAGCTCACAGAGCATATCGTCCACGGCAACTTGATCGCCAGGTTTTTTGAACCAAGTCGCGACAGTGGCCTCGGTCACAGATTCGCCCAAAGTGGGAACACGAACTTCGGTGGCCATGATTTTATCCTTTCAACGTAAGCGCTTCATCGACGAGCGCGGCTTGTTGTGATTTGTGTATAGAGGCAAGCCCGGTTGCAGGGGAGGCTGAGGTGGCCCGCCCGACATAGGTCGGGCGGCTGTATTTGGCACCAATGCGCGTGAGGACCCATTCGATATTTGGCTCAATAAAGGTCCAGGCGCCCTGGTTTTTCGGCTCTTCCTGGCACCAGACGATTTCTGCCTGTTTGAAGCGTTCCAATTCGTTGACCATTGAGATGGCCGGGAAAGGGTAGAATTGCTCGACCCGCAGCAGATAGATATCCTCAATGCCTCGAGCGTCGCGTTCTTCGAGCAGATCGTAATAGACTTTGCCCGAACAAATCACCATACGTTTGATCTTTTTATCCGCAACCAACTTTGTCTCGGAATTGCCATATTGTGCATCATCCCACAGTACCCGGTGAAAGCTGGATCCGGTGGTGAATTCTGCGCGCTTTGATACTGCCATCTTGTGACGCAACAGAGATTTTGGCGTCATGAGAACCAAGGGTTTTCGGAAGGTGCGGTGAATTTGCCGGCGCAAGATATGGAAATAATTGGCCGGGGTGGTGCAATTGGCGACGATCCAATTGTCATGGCCGCACATTTGCAAAAAGCGCTCTAGGCGGGCGGAGCTGTGCTCTGGGCCTTGGCCTTCAAACCCATGGGGCAGCAGCATCGTGAGACCGGACATGCGCAGCCATTTGCTTTCCCCGCTGGAGATGAATTGATCAAACATGATCTGCGCGCCATTGGCAAAATCGCCAAATTGCGCTTCCCACATGACCAAAGCATTGGGCTCGGCCAAGCTGTAACCATATTCAAAGCCCAAGACCGCATATTCGGAAAGCATCGAATCGATGACCTCATACTGGCCCTGTCCTTCACGGATATTGTTGAGCGGGTAATAGCGCTCCTCGGTATCCTGATTGACCAGGCCAGAATGGCGGTGGCTAAAGGTGCCGCGTGTACTGTCTTGCCCGGCGAGCCGCACCGGATGGCCCTCTGTCAGCAATGAGCCAAAGGCCAAAGCCTCGCCTGTGGCCCAATCGATCCCTTCGCCGCTGCTCAGCGCTTTGGATTTGGCATCCAGCATACGCTGCACGGTTTTGTGGATTGGAAAGCCTTCGGGCACTTGCCAAAGAGTGCGGGACACGTCGTCAAAAGTCTCTTCGGGCATGGCTGTGGCGCCGCGTTGGTATTCTTCACCGTGGCGGTTCATCTTCGACCAGCGCCCATCGAGCCAATCGGCCTTATTGGGCTTATAGTCCTTACCCGCTTCAAATTCCGCATTCAAAAATGATTGAAAGCTGGCCTTCATATCTTCGATTTCGCCCTCTGGGATCAAGCCATCACGCACCAGCCGCTCTGTGTAGAGGGTGAGGGTGGTTTTCTGCGTCTTGATTTTTTTGTACATCAGTGGATTGGTAAACATCGGCTCATCGCCTTCGTTATGACCAAAGCGGCGATAGCAAATGATATCGACAACCACGTCTTTTTTGAATTTTTGACGGAATTCCGTGGCGACGCGGGCGGCATGGACCACGGCCTCTGGATCATCGCCATTGACGTGGAAAATTGGTGCTTCGACCATCAAAGCAATGTCAGTGGGATAGGGAGAGGAGCGGCTGAAATGCGGCGCGGTGGTGAACCCGATTTGGTTGTTCACCACGATGTGCATGGTGCCGCCGGTTTTATGCCCTTTCAGGCCCGACAGTCCAAAACCTTCGGCCACAACACCCTGACCGGCAAAGGCGGCATCCCCATGCAGCAGGATCGGCAGAACGCTGGTACGTTCTGTGTCGTGATTTTGATCTTGTTTCGCACGCGCTTTGCCCAAGACCACCGGATTGACGGCCTCAAGGTGGCTGGGGTTGGCGGTGAGCGACAAATGTACGGAATTGCCATCAAATTCACGGTCGGAGGAGGCGCCGAGGTGGTATTTCACATCGCCCGATCCATCCACATCCTCAGGCTTGAACGAGCCGCCTTGGAATTCGTTAAAGATCGCCCGGTAGGGTTTGGCCATTACATTGGCCAGCACCGACAGGCGGCCCCGGTGGGGCATGCCAATGATGATGTCTCTTACGCCAAGGGCGCCGCCACGTTTGATGATTTGCTCCATCGCTGGAATGAGGCTTTCGCCGCCATCAAGCCCAAAGCGTTTGGTGCCCATGTATTTGAGATGGAGGAATTTTTCGAAGCCCTCCGCCTCCACCAATTTGTTGAGAATCGCCTTGCGACCCTCGCGGGAGAAGCTGATTTCTTTGCCGTAACCTTCAATCCGCTCTTTGAGCCAGGACGATTCTTCGGGATCGGAAATATGCATATATTGCAGGGCGAAAGTGCCACAATAGGTGCGGCGAACAATTTCCAAGATCTCACGCATAGAGGCGAATTGCAGCCCCAAAACATTATCGAGAAAGATCGGCCGGTCCATATCGGCCTCGGTGAAACCATAGCTGGCTGGATCCAATTCGGGGCGGGGGTCATCTTCGCGCATGCCCAAAGGATCCAGATCTGCCGCCAAATGGCCGCGAATACGGTAGGCACGGATCAGCATCAAGGCGCGCAGACCGTCGAGCACTGCGCGTTTGAGTTGCTCCTCATTTAATGACACGCCCGTTTCAGCGGCCTTATTGCTGATTTTCTTGCCCGCATCGCGCGCCTCGGCTGCCGCTGGGTATTCGCCGGTAAAGGCGGATGTGAGATCATCCATTGGTATGGGCGGCCAATCGCTGCGTGCCCAAGAGGGGCCTGAGGCTTTGGCGCGCACATCCCTGTCTTCATCGGCTATTGCCGCAAAGAAATCAGCCCATTGCGCGTCAACTGACACCGGATCGGCACTGTAGCGGGCGTGCATTTGCTCGAGATATTCCGCGTTATGGCCCTGCATGAAGCTTGAGGCATGGAATTGATCGTTTGCAGACTGATCGGTCATAGGATGACACCTTGGTAAGGAACAAAAAGAGGGTTTGAACGTGTCACGGCAAGGAGGGCCCTGGGCCTTTCCTTGCCGCCTTGATTGAGCTCAAGCGCGGGGCGTGATCGTCTAACATCAAGTTTGAGTTTAAGCGTCATACCCGCCGCTCCCATATTACGCGTCGATCGCGGCCAAAACAGCTTCGCCAAGGCTGGCGGGGCTCTCTGCGACGACAATACCTGCCATTTTCATGGCTTCGATCTTATCTTCTGCGCCGCCTTTGCCGCCGGCGACAATCGCGCCCGCGTGGCCCATTCTGCGGCCTGCGGGAGCTGTACGGCCAGCAATGAATCCTGCGACGGGTTTCCAGCGGCCTTTTTTCTTTTCATCAGCCAGGAATTGCGCGGCTTCCTCTTCAGCTGAGCCGCCAATTTCGCCGATCATGATGATGGATTGGGTTTCGTCATCTGCGAGGAACCACTCGAGCACATCGATATGCTCTGTGCCTTTGATGGGATCGCCGCCGATGCCGACGCATGTGGATTGGCCCAAACCGACATCCGTGGTTTGCTTCACAGCTTCATAGGTCAAAGTGCCTGAGCGGGAGACCACGCCGACAGAGCCGCGGCGGTGAATATGGCCGGGCATAATGCCGATTTTGCAGGCGTCGGGTGTGATCACCCCAGGGCAGTTAGGTCCGATTAACTGGCTTGAGGAGCCTTCAAGCGCCCGCTTGACGCGCATCATGTCCAAGACCGGAATGCCTTCTGTGATGCAGACGATGACTTCCATTTCCGCATCAATTGCTTCGAGAATGGAGTCCGCGGCAAAGGGGGGCGGGACATAGATGACAGAGGCATTGGCTTCAGTGACCGATTTGGCCTCATGCACAGAATTAAAAACTGGCAGATTTAAATGGGTTTGCCCGCCCTTGCCGGGGGTGATCCCACCGACCATTTTCGTGCCATAGGCAATGGCTTGTTCTGAGTGAAATGTACCCTGGCTGCCGGTTAATCCCTGACAGATGACTTTGGTGTTTTCGTCGATAAGTACGGCCATTCGGCGCTCCTCGTTCGTATGTTGGCAGCGGCACCTTGGGCCCGGCTGCAAAATTCCAATTCAGCGGTCGCAGGGCCGCGTTACAGCGCCTTCACAGCAGCAACGATTTTCTCGGCGCCATCGCGAAGATTGTCGGCCGCGATCACATTGAGGCCACTTTCAGTGATGATCCGCTTGCCTTCATCGACATTGGTGCCTTCCAAACGAACGACCAACGGCACGGAAAGCCCCACTTCTTTTACCGCAGAGACCACCCCATCAGCGATCACGTCACAGCGCATGATCCCGCCGAAGATATTGACTAAAATACCTTTGACCTGCGGATCGGAGGTGATGATCTTGAAGGCTTCGGTCACTTTTTCCTTTGTGGCGCCGCCGCCGACATCCAAGAAGTTCGCCGGTTCAGCGCCATAGAGTTTGATAATGTCCATCGTGGCCATGGCCAGACCCGCCCCGTTGACCATGCAACCGATTTCGCCATCCAAGGCGATATAGTTCAGGTCATATTTCGACGCTTCCCGTTCACGGGCATCCTCCTCGGTGGTGTCGCGCAGTTCAGCGATATCTGCATGGCGGTACACCGCATTGCCATCGAAGCCAATTTTAGCATCCAAGACTTTCAAGTCCCCTCCATCGGTAATGATCAAAGGGTTAATTTCCAGCATTTCCATGTCTTTTTCGACAAAGGCTTTGTATAGCTGGCCCATGAGTTTAACGCATTGCTTGATCTGCGCGCCGTTGAGGCCTAGGCAAAAGGCGATGCGGCGGCCATGAAAGCCTTGATATCCAGTGGCGGGATCAACGGAGAAGGAGAGAATTTTTTCTGGTGTCGCCTCTGCCACCTCTTCAATGTTCATCCCGCCCTCGGTGGAGGCCACAAAGGAGATGCGGCTTGTCTGACGTTCCACCAAGATCGCGAGATAAAATTCTTTTTCAATGCTGGAGCCATCTTCGATATAAATTCGGTTGACCAATTTCCCCGCAGGGCCAGTTTGCTTGGTCACAAGTGTCCGGCCCAGCATGGCTTTGGCTTCTTTTTCCGCTTCATCGACCGACCGCGCAAGGCGCACACCACCGGCAGCGCCGGCGTCAGCTTCGATAAAGCTGCCTTTTCCGCGCCCACCGGCGTGGATTTGAGCTTTCACGACCCACAAGGGACCATCCATTTCGGACGCTGCCGCTTTGGCGGCATCGGCGCTGAGGACTATGCGGCCGTCGCTGAGGGGTGCGCCGTAGCTTCGCAAAAGGGCTTTGGCTTGATATTCATGAATATTCATGGAGCTGATCCTGCAATTTATTCCTTACCGCATGTAAAACACATAAGTCGTGGCGATATAGTAAATTTTTTCAGAAAAGCTGTTTTTCGTACATTTGTGATCACAAAAAAAAATCTGTGATCACAAAAAGGAGTTTAAACCCGGTTTATGCACCAAATCAACGGGCTGGCGCAGCGTTTTGATGGCTAAAAGAAGGCCTGCAAGCCTGTTTGTGCCCGCCCAAGGATCAAAGCATGCACGTCATGCGTCCCCTCATATGTGTTGACCGTTTCAAGATTAGCCGCATGGCGCATGATCTGGAAGCCCTCAGCAATGCCATTGCCCCCATGCATGTCTCGGCTAACCCGGGCGATATCCAAAGCTTTGCCGCAATTGTTGCGTTTCATCAGGCTAATGAGCTCTGGGCTGGCCGTGCCGTCGTCCATCATTTGACCCAATCGGAAGGCAGATTGCAGACCCAGAGAAATTTCGGTTTGCATATCGGCCAGCTTTTTCTGGAACAGTTGGGTTTGCGCCAGAGGTTTGTTGAATTGCTTTCTGTCCAGACCATATTGCAATGCGGCGTGCCAACAAAACTCTGCTGCGCCCATAACACCCCAGGCAATGCCATAGCGGGCTCGGTTGAGACAGCCAAAGGGCCCTTTGAGCCCTTCCACATTCGGCAAAAGCGCGTCTTCGCCCACCTCGACACCATCCATAACGATTTCCCCAGTGACTGAGGCGCGCAGTGAGAGCTTGCCGCCAATTTTTGGCGCCGATAACCCACTCATACCTTTTTCCAGTATGAACCCACGGATTTTTCCACCATGTTCTTCTGATTTGGCCCAAACCACGAAGACATCCGCAATTGGCGCATTGGAAATCCACATCTTGGATCCGGTCAGCTTATATCCCGTTGCGGTTTTCTCAGCGCGGGTTTTCATCCCGGCCGGATCTGATCCAGCATCTGGCTCGGTCAAACCAAAGCAGCCGATCAAAGCGCCGGAGCACAGCCCAGGCAGGAACTTTTGCCGTTGCGCCTCACTGCCGTAGGCGTGGATGGGGTAGATGACTAAAGAGGATTGCACGGACATCATCGAGCGATAGCCGCTGTCGACCCGCTCGACTTCCCGCGCGATCAAACCATAGGCCGTATATGAGGCGCCAAGGCCGCCGTATTCCTCAGGAATAGTGGCCCCGAGCAGCCCGGCTTCGCCCATTTTGGGGAATAGGCCAGGATTGACTGTAGCCTCGCGGTAGGCATCAATAATCAAAGGTTGCAATTCATTTTGGGCAAACTGTGCCGCCGCATCGCGCAGCATGCGATCATCTTCGGTCAGCTGAGTGTCCAGTAAAAACGGGTCGGGCCAATTAAAATCTGCCAATTGTGGTTTGAGGTCCGCCATGGTGAATGCTCCTAATAGGTTTGCTTAAATTTGATCCAACGGCCGCGGGAGTACAACCCCTCATGAGGCAAAGGACCTGCGGCAAATGGTAGAAACAGAAAAACCCGAGGCTTGCGCTCCGGGTTTTCAATGCTCTAGGTGTTTGAGACTATTTTGGCAGGGGGCCAACCAGCATGATCATCTGGCGACCTTCCATTTTTGGCATATTTTCAACCCGGCCGATTTCCTTGGTATCTTCAGCAACGCGCAGCAACAAATCGCGACCCAATTCTTGGTGTGCCATCTCGCGGCCCTTAAAGCGCAGGGTGATTTTAACCTTGTCGCCATTTTCCAAAAACTTAAACACATTGCGCATTTTGACTTCATAGTCATGCTTATCTGTGTTCGGTCGGAACTTGACCTCTTTAATTTCAATGATCTTTTGTTTTTTGCGCGCTTCGGCTTCTTTCTTTTGGGATTCATATTTGAATTTCCCAAAATCCATAATCTTGCAAACAGGTGGATTGGCATTTGGTGAAATTTCCACCAAGTCCAATCCGGCGTCTTCTGCCATGATTATAGCGCGTTCTGGCGTGACCACGCCAATGTTTTCGCCATTTTCGTCAATCAAGCGAAGTTCGCTCCCACGAATGCGTTCGTTGATGCGAGGGCCGGTTTCGCGCTGCGGAGGCGCGTTGTGAGGTCTGCGGGCTATAGCTATCGTCCTTTTGTGGATAAATTAACGTCGCCTATCTAGCCGCGTGGCCGCATAGTTTCAAGGCGTATCTTCATGGGCGGGCGAGTGCCTATCCGACGAAGGCTTTCTCGATCACATAGTCGCCCGGATCGGAATTGGCCCCCTCGCGAAGGCCATAGGCCTCAAGAATGCGTTTCATATCCGTGTTCAACCCCATGGAGCCGCAGACCATCGCGCGATCATTCTCGGCGTTGAAATCTGCAATGCCCAGGTCTGCAAACAGGGAGCCGTTTTCCAACAAGTTGGTGATACGGCCCATCTTGGCAGAGGGTTCGCGCGTGGTGGTGGAGTAATAGATCAGCTTGGATTGTGCCTCTTCGCCGACCAAAATATCGTTTTTCGTCTCTTCAACCAGCTCTTGCCCGAATTTGAGCTCCGCCAGATCTCGGCAGCTGTGAGTTAAAACCACCTGCTCAAAACGCTCATAGGTTTCCGGCTCGCGCAGGAGCGAGGCAAAGGGGGCGATTCCGGTGCCGGTCGAAAATAACCAGATGCGTTTGGCCGGGGTGAGGGCGTCATGCACCAATGTGCCGACCGATTTGGGCCGCAAGATCACTTGATCGCCTGGTTTGATGTGCTGCAATTTGCGGGTTAGCGGACCGTCTTTGACCTTGATGGAATAGAATTGCAAAGTGTCATCCCAGGCCGGTGAGGCAATGGAATAGGCGCGCAGCAGCGGTTTTTGCTTGCCCGTCACAGGATCAGGGTCGCTCATCAAACCAATCATCACGAACTCACCAGAGCGGAATCGCAATGAGGCTGGCCGGGTGACGCGAAAGCGAAACAGGCTGTCGGTGTAATGTTCAACCTCTGTGACGGTTTGGGCGTCGGGCAGGGTCGCGGGTGTTGCTGTACGAAGTGTCACGGTGCTTTGCTCAGTCATTTGGTGTCCTTGCTGGTCTAAGCTGTCAAACGCAGAAGTTCAATTGCGGCTTTCGACATAATGTTGTGATGAGCCCGCCGCGCTGCGCAGACGCGATTGGTAATCATGGCTGCGCCAGTTTGTGCGGGCGAGCCATTGCGGTTCGGGCTGTCGCGCGGCCAGTTCATGCGAAATTTCGACATCATCAAACCCAGATCGTCGCGCCATCGCGTATTGATCGGCCAGCACATAACCGGCGAGCCTGAGATGCCCGCGATAGCCGTTTTGACGCAGCCTTGCGGCAAGCGTAAAGCTGCGCCCATCGAAAAAGTCATGGAGGGTGATGCGAATGGAACGTCGCTTTAGTAGGTCAGCGGTGATCTCTTTTGGGTCAAAGTCTGACGGTAAATCTGCCGTGATTGCCAGATCATCTTGTGGTGCAAAGCCGTAGTCATTGACGACAACAGTCATAGGATCCTCATGTATTTCGTGGCTCTACGGGCAAATGAATGCCGCATTCGGTTTTTGATTGCCCCGACCAGCGGCCTGCGCGGGCATTCATTCCGGGCGGCGCGCGATAGGTACAAGGCGCGCAGCCGATCGAAGGGTAGCCTTTTTCGATCAAAGGATGCCGGTGGAGGTTATGGGTCTCAAAATAGCCAACGATATCATGCTTGCTCCAATGGGTGAGGGGATTTAGCTTGAGCCGCCTGGCTGCATCGGCCTTCCAAATGGCCAAATCAGCCCGCGTGGTGGATTCATGCCGCTTGCGTCCCGTGATCCAGGCTGAGAAGGGCGACAGCGCTTGCTGTAAAGGCTCCACCTTGCGCAGGGTGCAGCAAGCATCTGTGTTGGATTGGTGCAGCAGCCCCTCGTTGTCTTGCAAAAACACCCGCCCGGGATCTGGAGGGATGTGATTTACGTTTTCGAGACCGAGGTGATTTGCCAGCTGTTTTTGATAGCTTAAAGTCGCGCGAAAGAGCTTCATCGTGTCGATGAAAAGCACAGGTGTTCTGGGGGCGATTTGTGCCACCATATGAAGCAAGACCGCGGAGTCTGCGCCAAAAGAACTGACCAAAGCAATTTTTTGCGTCATGAGTGCAAGCGCAGGTTTCACAATGCCCTGAGCGGTCTTGTCTGCGTCGCGTCGGTTGAGCAGCGCAATCCGCGCTTCGAGTGGCATATCATTCAGGTAAGGCATCTTTTATGCAGCCTTTTTTTCTTGTGGATAGAGAAGGGCTTTGAAGGGCGCCAATCCCAGACGCCGATAGGCCTCCAGAAAGCTTTCGGTTTCGTTCGCACGCAGATGCAGGTAGCCCAGTATCAATCGTTCAATCGCCGGAACAATTTGATCCGCGCCAAACCCTGGACCAGCATGGGTACCAATTTCAGCTTCTTCTCCTGCATCGCCGCCGAGGGTAATTTGATAGCTCTCAACGCCAGCTTTCTCGAGGCCCAAGATTCCAATGTGTCCCACGTGGTGATGACCGCAAGCATTGACGCAGCCTGAGATCTTGAGTTTCAACGGTCCTATGTCATGTTCCAGCTTTAGCGCGTGAAAGCGGGTTGCGATCTGCTGGGCCACCGGAATGGAGCGCGCGGTCGCCAAGGCGCAGTAATCCATGCCGGGGCAGGCGATGATATCCGAGATCAACCCAATATTGGCGGTCGCCAAATCCGCCTGACGCAGCGCGTGATAGACTTGGGGGAGATCCGCGCGATGCACATGGGGCAAAATCACGTTTTGCTCATTAGAAATACGCAGTTCATCATGGCCGAAATCGCGCGCGATGTCCGCCAAAGCGCGCATTTGCGCCGCGCTGGCGTCCCCCGGCGTCGCACCGGGTTTTTTCAAACTGACAGAGACAATAGCATAGCCGGGCACCTTATGTGGGGTGATGTTCGTGTCCAACCAAGCGCGAAACGCAGGGGGTTGTGACGTGGTGCTAATTGCCTCAACTGGCGGTTTTGCTGGTTTGAAATTTGGGGGTTCGAAATGCCGCTCAATCTCTTTTAAAATATGCATATCCTCCCCCGTAAACAAAGGTTTAATCTTGACAAATTTCGTCTCAACCCTATGTTTTATATCGTCTATGCCATGCTCGTGGGTGGTGATCTTTATGCGCGCTTTATATTTATTATCGCGCCGACCAAGCAGGTTGTAGGTGCTGACAACGGCTTCCAAATAGGGCAAGATATCTTCCAAAGGGACAAAGGGCGACAGGGTCTTGCCAATCATGGGGGTTCGTCCCAAACCTCCACCGACGATCACTTCAAACCCGCGCAGCCCATCTTGCAAGGTCATGCGCAGACCAATGTCATGCGCCTGAGTCACGGCGCGGTCATGGGGGCTGCCTGTGACAGCAATCTTGAATTTGCGAGGCAAAAATTGGAACTCTGGATGATCGGTTGACCACTGGCGGATCAGCTCAGCTATGGGGCGCGGATCGGCAATCTCATCGGCCGCGGCCCCTGCGAAATGATCGGCTGTGACATTGCGAATGGTGTTGCCGCTGGTTTGAATGGCATGCATCTCCACGTCAGCCAAGGCCTGCAAAATGTCGGGCACATCTTCAAGTTTTGGCCAATTAAATTGAATGTTTTGCCGTGTGGTGAAATGGCCATAGTCTTTGTCCCAACGCTCTGCGATCGTTGCGAGCTGGTCCATTTGGCGGCCGTTGAGGGTGCCGTAGGGAATTGCGACCCTCAGCATGTAAGCATGCAGCTGCAAATATAGCCCATTCATGAGGCGCAGGGGTTTAAACTCCTCTTCACTGAGGCTGCCATCCAGACGGCGTGCCACTTGCGCGCGAAACTGTGCCACCCGCTGAGCGACGAATTCATGATCAAAATTAGAATATTGATACATTCTAAATCTCCTGTTTGCCGTGGCGGTAATTGGATGGGCCGGTGCTGCGAAATGTGTCGCGGAAATGGCTGGCCTTTGGGCCATCTATCTCAGCTACGACGTCGCTGAGATAGGCGCCGACGACGACATTGGCTTGCCCTTTCGCAAAAGCCAGGCCCGCTTGCGCCAAATCATCGTCGGTGATTACGGAGGCCTTGCTCAATTCTGGGGTCCAGCTGTGCGGAAAGCGCAGGTAAATAACTTCTCCTGATCTTAAATCATTGGCGGTTACGACTTTTGAGATTGGCGTTACAGACATAGATCAGCCTCCTGTGGTTCAAAGACATGCTCGGCAGCCGACCGGGGCGATAGGCCGTAAAGCAGCACGGCGGGGCCAGTCAGGTCATGGAGCGCTTTAGCTAGTGCGTTCAATGGAGCCTCTCGAATGACTTGCTCGGGGCGTGAGCTGTTTTCGATGATGCTGACCGGCGTGCGCGGATCAGCCCCATGCATGAGCAAGCGGCCTTGAATAAAACGCGCAGCCTTCTTGCCCATATAAATCGCCGCAACAGCGCCCGGTTTCGCTAGGGCGCGCCAATCTTGTTCTGCATAGCCGGCCATATCGTGGCCGGTGATTAGCCTAAACTGGGCGTTGCGCCCGCGTCGGGTCAAGCTGCGCCCAACGGCTGCCGCGGCGGCTGAGGCTGCGGTGATGCCCGGCACAATGCTGTAGGAAACATCATGAGCGGCAAGTGCTTCGAGTTCTTCATCCAAGCGACCAAAAATTGTTGGATCGCCCGACTTTAAGCGGACCACCTGCGCGCCCTGCGCAACATGAGCCAGCATCAATTGATGGATGTCTTCTTGTGCCATAGCCTGGCCAAAGCCCGTTTTGCCGACCTCAATCATCGTGGCCTCACGACGCGCCAGCTCCAAGATGCGTGGATCCACCAGACGATCATGAAGAATCACATCTCCCTCATGCAGTAAAACGCGGGCCTTGTGGGTCAAGAGGGTGGGATCACCCGGGCCTGCACCGACGAAATCTACATGGCCTTGCTTGGGGCTTGTGTCTTTAAATTCTGTGAGCATGTCATGCAAAGCGCGCTTGGCGCCCGCCTCACCCGCGGCGTCATAGGCGGCGGGGCCTTTGGAAAAATAGAATTTGCTCCAAAAATCCCGGCGTAAGCGACCAAAAGGCAGCGCCAGTACCAGTGATCGAAAGCTTTGCCCAAGACTGGCCAATGTGCCAAGATTCTGCGGCAAGCGTTCTTCGATGTCGCGTTTAATGGCCCGTGCAACCACGGGTGCGGAGCCTTCCGTTCCAATGGCTACGATGACCGGATCTCGGTCAACGATCGCGGGGGTGATAAATTGTGAGTGTTGTAAATTATCGACCCAGTTGAACCATGTTCCCGCAGCATGCGCGATCTCTTGGGTCTGCGAGTCCCGGCTGTCGTCCTCGCTTGCCGCGTATATGAGATGCGCTTGGCGTGCCAGATCCAGGGAGAGCGGCTCTTTTGAAATTTTCAACCGGCCGTCTTGCTCCCAAGCTTGGATTTGCGCCTCTGGGGCGGGATCATAAACGGTCACCTCAGCTTCGGTTTTGAGCAATAGTCGCAATTTGGCAACCGCTGCGGCCCCGCCACCCACCAAGGCGATTGGCTTTTGCGCCACATTCAAAAAAACGGGAAAATATTTCATTATTTCGTCTCCAACGTCTCTATATTAGAAAATTGTTCTGGTACTTGGCTAGATACCTGCGATAATAAGGATGAAATCTTCGGAACGGGGCGCCGCGTGCGCGCCTGTTCTCATTTGAAAGGAAAAATCGGATGACTGTTCGTCTAGATGTGGTGGATCGTAAAATTTTGTCTGAGCTGCAAAAGGATGCCAGCCGGTCTTTGGATGACATTGCCAAAACAATCGGCGCATCCAAAACGCCTGTTTGGAACAGGATCAAGAAACTGCGCGAAGCGGGGGTGATTAAGCGCACGACGGTTGAGTTGGATCCCGAGGCGCTTGGCTTTGAAGCCTGTTTTTTTGTGTTGATCCGCACTTCGGAACATGAGGCCGATTGGCAAGATCGCTTTCTTACGGCGCTGCAAAACCGGCCTGAAGTGCTTGAAGCGCATCGTTTGGCGGGAGAGATTGACTATATTTTGAAAGTCATTGTGCCCAACGCTCGAGCTTATGACAAATTTTACCAAGCACTTATCTCGGAGGTGCGGATTTTTAACGTGACTGCGCTTTTGAGCATGGAAGAGTTGAAATCTGGCGGCGGATTGAGCCTTGAGCTTTAACGATTGTGGCGTTGATGCTGCGGCGTTTGGTTGGTCAAATTATGGCGGTCGGTGAAAGAAATGCAAAATAATGGCCAAAAGCTCTTCGTGCCGCTTGACGCTGCCGGGCGGCTTGCTTAGAGAACGCTCAGTCCTACAGGACACACAGTTGGCGGTTGTAGCTCAGTTGGTTAGAGTACCGGCCTGTCACGCCGGGGGTCGCGGGTTCGAGCCCCGTCAACCGCGCCACTGTGAGATTGTAAAGACTGATGCGCGGTTGTAGCTCAGCTGGTTAGAGTACCGGCCTGTCACGCCGGGGGTCGCGGGTTCGAGCCCCGTCAACCGCGCCATTTATATATAAAATTCAACAATATAACGGAAACCTGTCCGGGTCTATCTTATCCATAGATCCTGTGCAGGATGCGCGCCCAGCTGCGGGTTCCTTTGTGGAAACTCCGCAGGTCGTATTTTTCATTTGGACTGTGAATTGCGTCATTGTCGCGGGCAAACCCAATCAACATCGCATCCATCCCAAGAATCGATTTGAAATGACCGGCGATGGGGATCGACCCGCCGCATCCGACAAATGCGGCCGGATTGGGCCATTCATCGGAGAGCGCCGCGCGGGCGGCGTCAAAGGCTGGGTTGTCGATGGACATTTCTGACCCTGCGGAGGCGCCGTGGGGTTTGAAGGCGACGCTGCAATCGGCGGGCAGAAGGCCGCGTACCATTGTGCGGAAGTTCTCGCGGATCACATGGGGATCTTGCTGGCCCACCAAGCGAAATGAGATTTTCGCATGGGCTTGGCTTGGCAAAACAGTTTTGAATCCTGCACCTGTGTAGCCGCTCCATATGCCATTCACCTCGCAGGTGGGGCGTGACCAGATCATTTCCAGGGCGCTACGCCCTTGCTCGCCGGCCAGATCGGACAGATCCACCTGTCCCAAAAATCCGTCTTGGTCAAAGTTAAGCCTCTCCCATTGCGCGGCAATCTCAGGCGGCAACTCTGGCACGCCGTCGTAAAACCCGGGGACAGTAATGCAGCCTTGGTCGTCATGCAGAGCCGCGATAATTTTTGCCAAAACCCGAGCTGGGTTCATCGCCGGCCCGCCGGACATGCCGGAGTGCAGATCCTTGGACGGGCCTGTGATGGTCAATTCCTCGCCTAAAAGTCCCCTCAGGCGGGTGACAATGCCAGGGGTGTCATCGCCAAACAGTCCGGTGTCACAGATCATCGCAACATCTGCGGTTAACTCTTGTGCATTGTCACGCATGAAGGGCACCAATGAGGGGGAGCCCGATTCTTCTTCACCTTCAAAAAAGAGGCTGATTTTGCCGGGCAGGGTACCATGGACCGCCTTCCAAGCGCGGCAGGCCTCGATGAAGGTCATCAGCTGGCCCTTATCATCTGACGCGCCGCGGGCACGGATCACCGGTCCGAGATCACCCTGTTCCAAAGCCGGCTCAAAAGGAGACCGATCCCATAGGTCAAGCGGGTCCACGGGCTGTACGTCGTAATGGCCATAAAATAAAACATGCGGCCCTTCCGAGCCGGCATGGGCAATGACCATAGGGTGACCCGGTGTGGCGCGCTTGCTGGCGTCAAAGCCAATGGATTTAAGATCCTCGACCAACCAATCCGCTGCTTTGTCACAGTCTTGACCATACGCCGGATCCGTTGAGATGCTTGGAATGCGAAGCAAGCTGAAGAGATGCTCAGTTGCCTGGTCGATGTGCGCGTCGATGTGAGCCAAAACGGGGTCGAGCATAGCTGCGGACATGGGGCCTCCAAACAGTTTAATAAATCGAATCTCCCATCTATTGGTTGGGTATTGGCGCGGTTAGTCAAACGAAAACACGGGGTATTTCGGATTGGTTTAGGGTGATATCAAAGCTGTTACATGCTGAAAATGTATATTTCCGAAGAAAAAAGGCGGCTAAACCTCGCTTATTGAACCAAATTATAGGCAGAAGCTCTATATTTTTTTCGCCGATATGATACTAATGTTTTATCCGTCCGGAGGCCATTGGGGGCGCCCGGGGGTAAAATGTGCAGGGCAGCTCCATGATTGGCCGTAAGTCAACACGCCTAAAGAACATTAAAAAACCGTTAAAGCTGAAAGGCTTTGACGATTTTGAGGTGACTCTTGGGGATGTGATGCGCGGGGAGCGTGCGACGCGCGGCAAGTCTCTCATGGACGTGCAACATGACCTTAGAATCAAGGCAGCATATATCGCCGGAGTGGAAGATTGCGACCCTTCCGTGTTTGATACTCCGGGATTTATTGCCGGCTATGTGCGTTCCTATGCGAAATATCTTGGTATGGATCCGGACGCCGCCTTTGAAATGTTCTGCAAAGAAAGCGGATTTGAATCTATCCATGGCATGTCCGAGCGTGCGCTGCCCACGCGGCTGAGCCGCGAAGAGCGCTTGGCCGCGTCTATTACCCGCCGGCCCGCCGGTGTCATCGCCAGCACTACGCCATTTTTGCCGCCGAAAGAAAGTTTTTTCAACCGGGTCGATGTGCGGGCTTTTGTGTCTTCGGTGGTGCTGATGCTTTTGCTCGGCGGGCTGGGGTATGGGGCCTATTCGGTGGTGCAAAAGATCCAACGTGTGCAAATGATCCCGGTTGAACAGGCCCCATTGGTGGCCTCTGATCTGGATCCTCTGCGGCCACGCGAGGCCGCCTCTCTCGGGTCTTCCGTTCAAAACGCGCAAAGCGACGATATTTATAGCCGTATCTACCAACCGCAGGCCTTAGACGTCCCCGTTGTGGTGCCGCGGGATGGACCGATCGCCAATATTGATCCAGACCAACGCGGCGCTTTCGCGGCGCAAGAGCCGCCCAAGGTCACGGCTTTTGTGGATGAAAGCATTGAAGATATTCTGGCCGATATTGTCAGCCCCGCGCTAGAGTTGGAAGCTGAAGCGGCACTACAGCTGGTCGAGAGTTTTCCCGCGCAGGTGCAGCTTGTCTCGTCTCAAGGTGTTTGGCTTCGGGTCAAAGATGCTGACGGGTCGATCATTTTAGAGCGTATCATGGATGCGCATACGCCCTATGAGGTGCCGCTCAATGATCCGCCGGCGGTGATCGAGCGGGCGGGCAATGCAAGCGCGTTGTTCTTTTTGGTAAATGGCGCGCTCTATGGTCCGGCCGGGGGCAGCGGGCGTGTGGCTAAAAATATTGAACTTTCCGCGGAAAAACTGACGCAAAGCTATGAGCGTTACGCGCCGCAGGATCAGTCGCCGCTCTACAGTTTACTGCTTGAGCTTGAAACTGACCGCGTCAAACCTTAGTCATAAGGCAACAACCTTAACTCGTGAAAGTGTCGCATGTCTCTCAATCATATTCGCCCGTGGCGTAACATTTACCGCCGCAAAAGTCGGCAGATCATGGTTGGCTCGGTTCCGGTGGGTGGGGACGCGCCCATTACGGTCCAGACAATGACCAATACGTTGACCACGGATGTGGCTGCAACCGTTTCACAGATTCAGGCCTGTGCGGATGCTGGCGCGGATATTGTCCGGGTCTCTGTACCCGACGAGGCCTCCTCCAAAGCGCTCAAAGAGATTGTGCGTGAAAGCCCAGTCCCTATCGTGGCAGACATCCATTTTCACTATAAGCGCGGCCTAGAGGCCGCGGAGGCTGGCGCGGCCTGCCTGCGGATCAACCCGGGCAATATTGGCAGCCAAGAGCGCGTGCGCGAGGTGATCAAAGCGGCCCGCGATTATGGCTGCTCGATGCGGATCGGCGTGAATGCCGGCTCGCTTGAGAAACATTTGCTCGACAAATACGGTGAGCCTTGCCCGGATGCGATGGTGGAAAGCGGGCTTGAGCATATTAAGATTCTGCAAGACAATGATTTCCATGACTTTAAAATAAGCGTCAAGGCCAGTGATGTCTTCATGGCCGCCGCGGCCTATCAAGCCTTGGCGGAGGCCACTGATGCGCCGATTCACCTTGGGATCACGGAAGCTGGTGGCTTGATGTCCGGCACGATCAAATCCGCCATTGGTTTGGGAAATCTACTCTGGATGGGCATTGGCGATACGATCCGCGTTAGCCTCTCGGCCGATCCTGTGGAAGAAGTGAAGGTTGGCTATGATATCCTCAAATCACTTGGCCTGCGTCATCGCGGGGTGAATATCATTTCCTGCCCAAGCTGTGCGCGGCAGGGCTTTGACGTGATCAAAACCGTTGAGGCTTTGGAGCGCCGGCTTGAGCATATCAAAACGCCCATGTCGCTTTCGATCATCGGCTGCGTTGTCAATGGTCCGGGAGAGGCCATAATGACCGATGTGGGCTTCACCGGCGGCGGGAATGGCGCTGGCATGGTCTATTTGGCGGGGCAGCAAAGCCATAAATTGTCAAATGACGAGATGGTGGAGCATATTGTCAGCCAAGTGGAAACCCGCGCGGCAATGCTCGACCTTGAAGCGGCCGCGGTGGAGAATGCAGCCAACTAAGGCGTTTTCGCCGCGTCTAAAATATCCTGCGCCCTTTGCCATGCCGCCGAGCCGCGCGGCAAGAGATCTTCGGCCCGTTTGGCCTGGATGGCGGCATTTTGCATATTGCCTTGCAATGCATAGCGCTCTGCAATCGCCAGAACAGCCTGTCCTTGCTGGCCACTGCGGGCAAAGGCTGTGCCGATATCTCGTAAAATTCGTGCGTCTCGACTGTCGAGGTTGCGGGCCTTTTGCAAAATTTTCAGAGCTTGCACGTTTGAACTTTTAGTGTTTTGCGCCAGGAGCGATCGACCATACCCCCCCAAGATAAGCGCATTGTTGGGCGCCAGCTGGGCGGCTCTGGCATAGGCTTTTGTTGCAGCCGAAAATTCGCGGCTTTCCAATAGGATTTGTCCCTGCAGCTCCCGGTAAAATGCATCGTTGGGATGGGCCTCGATCAGCTGGGCCATATTCTTTTTCGCAGTGCCTCTGCGGCCACTGCGGTGCTCGGCGATAGCTCTGCGCATCAAATCAACGTCTGAACTGCCCGTCGCGCGTCGCAAGGTCCATTGGGGCGCCCGCAGAAATCCTGACAACTTGCCTTGAATGCGTGAAAACCAATAGGCCTGTTTGGCATCTGGCCGATGTGAGGGCGCGTTTGCGGCATAGGCGTTAATGGTGCGAATGCGGTCCCGGTTGAGGGGATGGCTGCGTGTATAGGGATCTTGATGCTCCTCGCTCAGATTCGACTGACCGATGAAGAGCTCGAAGACTTCGACCATGGCGGAGGGGTCGACCTTGGCCGCATTCATGAACCGCAATGCCGACTGATCTGCCGCGGATTCTTCAATGCGGGTATGGGCAAGCAAGACACGATTTACCGATCCAGGGGCGCCAAGGGCCAATCCGAGACCCGCATCTGTATGGCCAGCCAAAACTGCGGCGGTGGCAACCAATACGCCAAAGGAAATGGCCCTATTGGCCCGCTGAACATTGGCGAGACGTCGCGAAATATGTCCATTGCTGATATGTGCCGCCTCATGGGCGATCACCGATTGCAGCTGCGCGGCAGTTTTTAGTTGAAGCACCAATCCGGCATGTACAAAAATATGTTTATTATCAATGATAAAAGCATTCAATCCCATGTCATTGACGATCCAAACCTTCACATCATCACTATTGAGATTTGCAGCGCGCAGGATCGGCTCGGCCAGCTGCTGCAACCCATATTCGATATCTGGATCGCGCAGCAGGCTGACACTATGGGCGGCAGAGGCGTTGAGGGCGCAAAAAATGGAGAGAAAAATTGCTGTCAAATATGTCTTGAACATGTATCTGTCCTTGGGCCATCTAATAGAGCGTTTGCGAAAGGAAAAGGCATGCCATTGTCGAAACGAAGTCGAGTTGATCCTTTCATTGTTATGGACGTAATGGAAGCGGCGCGTGCCGCTGAGGCGGAAGGTCGCCGAATTGTGCATATGGAAGTGGGGCAACCGAGCACATCTGCGCCTCTTAAGGCCCGGCAAGCTGTGGCCGCAGCGCTTCCGCATGATGCGATGGGCTATACGGTGGCCCTTGGGTTGCCGGAGTTGCGCGCGGAAATCGCAGCGCTTTATAAACGTTGGTATGATGTGGATTTGAACCCGGCGCGGGTTGTTGTCACCTCCGGCTCATCTGCAGGTTTTCTCCTAGCTTTCACAGCATTGTTCGATCCCGGCGCGCGCGTCGCGGTGGCTGCGCCCGGCTATCCGTCTTACCGGCAAATTTTAAAGGCCCTGGCGCTCACCCCAGTGGATATTTCCACCCATGCCAGCCAAGGCCATCAATTGCGGGTCGCTGATTTGCAACAACAGCGACTCGATGGGTTATTGGTGGCCTCGCCCGGCAATCCCACAGGCACGATGATTGATAAGCCAAGTTTGGCCGCTCTGGCGGATTTTGCGCATTCTCGAGACATAGGCTTCATATCAGACGAAATTTACCACGGGATTGAATATGACAAAAAAGCCGTCACGGCGCTTGAGGTCACAGATCGGGCCTATGTGATCAATTCTTTTTCGAAGTATTTCTCGATGACTGGTTGGCGGATTGGGTGGCTGGTGGTGCCGGAAGATCATCTGCGCAGTATCGAGCGTTTGGCGCAAAATATGTTCATCTGCCCGCCTCATGTCAGTCAGCTGGCGGCTTTGGCGGCCCTGCAAAGCCACGATGAAACGCAAGAAAACTTGGCCGTCTATCGCGAGAACCGCCGCCTGATGCTGCACGGCCTGCCTGAGGCAGGTTTGACGCAGATCGCGCCGCCAGATGGGGCTTTTTATATTTATGCGGATATCTCTGAGTTTGGCGTCGATAGTCGGACCTTTGCTGTGGAAGTCTTGCAAGAGGCGGGGGTGGCTCTTACGCCTGGACTGGATTTCGACCCGATCCGGGGTGGGCACACAATTCGGCTGTCCTATGCACAAGCGACTGGAGAAATTATTGAGGGCCTGCGGCGTTTGAAGCAGTTTATGCGCAATCGATATGTGTGAAATTTCAGCAAGATTTGACCTGCAAGACGGGCTTTGAACAATTTGAGCCGCTCTGCGCTTACATTTGGCGCAATCGTGTTTTGACCTGAGCCGGCGCACCGCATATAGAGACGAAAAGACGGAGCCAAAACCCCTATGCCCAGCCTGAGCGCCCTCGGAAAATTACTCACCAAATCCTGCGCGCGCCTCGCGATGCTGTGCTTGCGCATTTTGGGGGCAATTTTTTCATCGCTGACTTTGGCTGCGGTGTTTGGCGCGGCGGTCTTAGGTGCGATTTTCCTGATCTATGGGCAAGGCTTGCCCAGTCATGATGAATTGGCCAGCTATCAGCCGAAAACGATCAGCCGGATTTACTCGGGTGAGGGGCATATCATCGATGAATTTGCGACCGAACGGCGCCTTTTTGCATCGGCTGATGAGATACCGGATTTGGTGAAGGCCGCGTTTATTTCCGCCGAGGATAAGAATTTTTATAGCCACGCGGGCTATGATCCGGCCGGGATGGCCGCAGCTCTGCGCGACGCGATTGTCTCGCGTGGGGCCAATTTGCGCGGTGCCTCGACCATCACGCAACAGGTGATGAAAAACTTCCTGCTCGATGGGTCACGCTCGGCAGAACGTAAAATTAAAGAGCTGATATTGGCCACGCGAATTGAAGGTACTTTGGATAAAGAAGGTATCCTAGAGCTTTATCTTAATGAGATTTTTTTGGGGCAAAATTCCTTTGGGGTCGCGGCGGCAGCACAGACCTATTTTAACAAACCTCTCGACGATCTTTTACCCGAGGAGGTCGCCTATTTGGCGACTTTGCCCAAGGCGCCATCAAAATATCATCCCGTGCGCCAACGTGGGCGGGCCATAGCGCGGCGCAATTTTGTATTGCGTGAGATGAATGAAAATGGATTCTTGTTAGATATTGAGTATGAGATGGCCCGTAAAAAACCTCTCAAGACCGTTCAAAGTGGCGATTTTGCAAGCTTTCGCAGCAATCTACCCGGGCGGGATTACCCCACAGATGAGATACGCCGGCAATTGACCCGCGACTTTGGCACGGCTGAATTTTTCACTGGCGGTTATTCCGTTCGGGCGACGATTGATCCGACATTGCAACAGGTGGCGGCGCAAAGCCTGCGGCTCGGGCTTGAAGACTATGACCGGGCGCAAGGCGTGTATCATGGCACAGGTCAGGTGATTGCCGCCGAGCAGCTGGGCGATTGGCGCGCCGCGCTGAACAAGCTCGAAGTGCCGCGCGATATTGTGATCAATCAGCTTTGGCGTCCAGCGGTTGTGTTGGACCTGATAAAAAACGATGCGCGCTTGGGTATTTATGGGATAGAGGGCGACGCTCATATCCTACCGGCCAGCGATGTGACATGGGCAAAAAAGCAAAATAGCGATGGCAGCATCAGCAAATCGGCAGCCAAGCGGGTCAAAGACTTGCTCTCCGTCGGTGACGTGATTTTGGTTTCACCGGTTGTAAACCCAGAAGATGGGGTGTTTGTGAATTGGTCACTGCGCCAGGTGCCAAAAATCCAAGGCGGGTTTGTCGCCATGGATGTGCATACGGGCCGGGTCCTAGCGATGCAGGGCGGATTTTCTTATCAACATTCCGTGTTCAACCGCGCCACGCAGGCCAAACGTCAGCCCGGCTCTTCTTTCAAGCCTTTTGTCTATGCCGCCGCCCTCGACAGTGGCTATAGCCCAGCGACCATTGTGATTGATGCGCCGATTGAGGTTGACACGCCACAAGGGTTGTGGCGCCCCAAGAATTACTCAGATAAATTCTATGGCCCAACCCCGGTGCGCACGGGTATCGAGCAATCAAGAAATCTCATGACCGTGCGATTGGCTCAGGAATTGGGCATGCCGACGATTGCGCTTTATGCGGAGAAATTCGGGGTTTACGATAACATGAAGCCCTACCTTTCGGCCTCACTGGGGTCTGAAGAGACGACGCTTTACAAAATGGTGTCAGCCTATGCCATGTTTGCCAATGGTGGCGAGCGGGTGCAGCCCACCTTGGTTGATCGGGTGCAAGATCGGAACGGCAAAACCGTGTTTTTGCATGATCAACGCAGCTGTGGCGATTGCCGAACCCCCGATTTGATGGCCGGCCGCCTGCCCAAGATCACGTCAAACCGCGAGCGGGTGATGGATCCGGTCACCGCCTATCAATTAACCGCGATGATGGAAGGGGTCGTTGAGCGTGGCACAGCCAGCCGGACGGTCAATCTTCCCGTGCCCGTGGCAGGAAAGACCGGAACCACCAATGAGGCTAAGGATGTCTGGTTCGTGGGCTTCACCAGCAATATCGCTGCGGGCTGTTATATGGGTATGGACCAGCCGCAGCCTTTGGGCCGCGGCGCTGGCGGTGGCGGCATGTGTGGACCTGTGTTCAATCGCTTTATGGAAGTGGCGATTGAGCGCTATGGTGCCGGCGAATTCACCGTGCCGGACAATGGTACCTTTATCAATATCAACCGCTTTACAGGCGCGCGTTTGCAAGAGGACGCCGAGGGGGATCATGTGGTCGCTGAATTTTTCCGCGATGGAAGCGAGCCGATTTTTGGCGTGGCTTTTGACGGGGGCTTTCAGGTCAGCAGCAATATGCCCATGTTTGCGGAAGGGGAGACCGAAGAGATGCAACAGGTCATCACCTCCACCGGCAAGACAATCACTGTGGCGCCCCAGGCCTCCTTTGGCTCTTTGTCGTCCGGTGGGCTTTACTGACGAAAATCGGTTGTGGCGCTTGGCAATCGCTCCTGGCTTGGGTAGACCGATCCCAACTGAACTTCATAATCTGGTAGGTTTGATATGCGCGCGGAAATGGTCAATGTTGTGGAAACCATCGAAAAGTCTTTGGGACTTTTGGCCAAGCGTCTAGACTACGACACCGCGCCCTATCGGTTGGAAGAATTTAACGCCATGATTGAAGACCCCAGTCTTTGGGACGATCAAAAGCGGGCGCAAAAGTTGATGCGGGATCGCCAGATCTTAGTCGATGCCATCGCGACCTATGAGGGGATCCGCCAAGATCTGTCAGACAATCTGGAAATGATTGAGCTGGGCGCTGCGGAGGATGACGAAGAGGTCGTCAAAGATGCCGAAGAGGCTCTCAAAGCACTGCGCACTACGGCCGCGGAAAAGGAGCTCGACGCGCTGCTGGACGGGGAGGCGGACAGCAACGATACCTTCCTTGAGATCAATTCTGGCGCTGGTGGGACAGAGAGTTGCGACTGGGCCTTGATGCTATCGCGCATGTATGTGCGTTGGGCGGAGAAAAAAGGGTACACGGTCGAGCTGCAATCGGAAACGGCGGGCGAGGAGGCGGGCATTAAGTCTGCGGCCTATAAGATATCGGGGCATAACGCCTATGGTTGGTTGAAGTCAGAGTCGGGCGTGCATCGCTTGGTCAGGATCAGCCCATTTGACGCCGCCGCCAAACGGCACACGTCTTTTTGCTCGGTGTGGGTCTACCCTGTTGTGGATGACAATATCGAAATTGAGGTCAACCCATCTGATATTCGCATCGATACCTATCGCAGTTCTGGGGCCGGTGGCCAGCATGTGAACACGACAGATTCTGCCGTGCGTATCACCCATCATCCCACAGGGATCGTCGTGACTAGTTCGGAAAAATCACAGCATCAGAACCGCGATATTGCGATGAAGGCCTTAAAGTCTCGCCTGTATCAAATGGAGCTGGATCGGCGCAATGCTGCGATCAATGAGGCGCATGACAACAAAGGGGACGCCGGTTGGGGCAATCAGATCCGAAGTTATGTGCTGCAACCCTATCAGATGGTCAAAGACTTGCGCACCTCCTATGAAACCTCAGACAGCAAAGGGGTGTTGGATGGGGATCTCGATGGCTTGATGGCCGCGACTTTGGCGATGAATGCCTCTGGCAAATCGCGGGCGGATGCTCAGGGCGAGTAGAAAGCCGCTGACAAAAAAGGCGCGGCCAAAGCCACGCCTTTTGAACCCGAAAACCGATTGATTTATTCTTTTGCAGCGGGGGCGGCCGCGGGTTTCTTGGCCGCACCTGGATTGAGAGGATCATCTTGGCGCTGGACGGAGCCTTCAAAATGGGCGCCGCTTTCGATGGCGATGGTTTTGTGGATGATGTCGCCCTCCACCTGTGCCGTTGAGGTCAGCCGCACTTTTAGGCCACGCACCCGGCCAATCACATGGCCATTTACCACAACATCATCAGCAATGATTTCGCCTTTAACGGACGCGCCTTCCCCGATGGTTAAGAGATGGGCGCGAATGTCGCCGTCCACGCGGCCCTCAACTTGAATGTCACCAGTAGTTTTCAGATTGCCAGTGACGTGAAGATCAGGCGACAGGACCGATGCCGGCGGTTTTGCCTTCGGTGCTGCAGGTTTGAATTCTGCTGCTGGTTTGTTGATCGGCGCGGCGGGTTTTTCGGCTGCGGCGGCGTCGGGTTTCGCGGATGGGTCGTTGATTTTGCTTTTAGAAAACATCTCTTCCTGCCTTAATAAATGTCATTGGGTTTACGGCTTTACCATTCACGCGGACTTCATAGTGAAGATGGGTGCCGGTTGATCTACCTGAGTTTCCCATATCACCGATCCTTTGTCCACGGGAAACGCGTTGGCCTTTTTTTACGCGAATTTTTGCCAAATGGGCATAGCGAGTTTCTATACCAAATACGTGTTTGACATAGACAACGCGGCCGTAACCGCTCCCCCATTCCGCGCGTGTAACCACCCCGTCGGCGGTGGCATGAATGGGGGTTCCGCGACTTGCAGCAAAATCAGAGCCATTGTGCATCTGCCCCCAGCGCGGACCGAAGCCGCTGGTGTAACGATGGGCAGATTTCACCGGCATATCAAAGGGCGCTTTTTCAGCTGCAATGCGATAGATATTGAGTTTGTCGAGTTGAGCCAAAATGTTATTGGCACGGTCAACGGTGGGATCAACTGTTTGGAGAGCGTCGGGTGCATAGGTGATCGGGGAGAGGGCGCCACCCTGTCCCGAATAGCCGCGCCGCACTTGCTCGAGCAAGCGATCAGTATTCAACCCGGCGTTGCGAAACATTTTGTCGAGTGGCTTAACCGAAATGTTCATCGCCTCTTCCAGCTTACGAAAAATCCGGTCGCCTTTTTCTTCGAGAAATTGAATTTCCAATTCCAAATCGGCCATTTCTTCATGTGCTTGGAAGGCGCGCCGTCGGGCGTGATCGCGTTCCACAGCCACGTCTTCCAGCGTATCGGTGACGTAATCCATTGTGCTGGCCACGGATTCTGAGGAGCTATCGTCGACAGGTTTGCCCGTGTCGTGGTCAAGCTGTGCGGCCAGTTGATCCAAGTCGCGCTGTAAAAGCTCCCGTTGGCCCATGACCCGTCGCAGCGTGGCTTGCATCACTTCCATCGCGCGGTCCAATTCGCGCCGTTGATCCTCTGAGTTCAGAAGCTCAGATTGCATTTCGGACACCTGCGCGAGGGCCGTGTTGAAACGCTCCTGCGCTGTCAAAGCCTCCTGGGCGCGGGTGTCGCGCTCGTTGGCGAGGGCATTCAATCGCTCTTCATAAATGGCTTGATCGCGCCGAGCTTGATCACGGAAATTGCCTGTACCAATGGTGTCGAGTAGCACGATGGCTGTTGCAACAATTGCCCATCCGATGAAAGCGGCTGATGTGACCAGAGTGAAAATTTGTGACAACGGCGTGAGGCGAATAAAGCGCGTGCCAGTTCCACTGCGCAAAAACAGCCGTTTTTCCGTTATGAGTCGTTCCAGGAATTGTTGTGACCTTAACCGAAGTGCACTGACCAAATCTCAATTCCAATCTACAAGGGGCCGCCGAGCGCGGTATCTTTGCGGACTGAATACCCAAATGACCAATCTGCCGCAACGATTTTGATAGAGGCAAATCCTTTATATTCGCTTAAATAGGCTTGTTTCTGCTCACCAACTCTATCGCAAGGCCGGTGGTGGCGGAATTTCATCGGCGAGGGGCCAGTAAAAATCGGGTGCGATCCCTGCTTCGGCACGTTTTTCCTCGTTGAATGGTGGTTTGAGAGGGCCATGGAAATACTGGCGTACGAGGCCATGAAACAGAGGTTTGGGGTCTAAATTGTCCCGACCGCACAGAAAATGAAACCATTTTGAGCCATAGGCCACATGGGCGACTTCTTCGGCATAGATGACATTGAGCGCAGCGACGACCTGTGTGTCTTTTGCATTTTCGAAAATGCGGATCATGCCAGGGGTGACGTCCAGCCCGCGCGCTTCCAGCACCATGGGCACCACCGCCAATCGGCCAAGAAAATCAGACTGCGTGTCCTGGGCTGCCCGCCACATGCCGGCGTGGGCAGGCATTGCGCCGTAAAAACTGCCATGAGCTTCAAGACAGTCGCACATCAAATTGAAATGTTTACTTTCTTCATCTGCCGCCTTTACCCAATCATCATAAAATCCCAGAGGCATTGGTATGTGCGAAAATCGGGCGATCAGATCCCAATGCAGATCCACGGCATTTAATTCGATATGGGCCACCGCATGCAAAAGTGCGTTGCGCCCTTTGATTGAGCCAGTTTTTCGTCTTGGTACATCGCGCGGCGCGCGCAGTTCAGGTGCGTCGGGGCGTGCGGGCATGTCCGGGGGGGTAGCGGTGCCAATGACAACAGCGTCTCCGGCGGCGCGCGCTGTGAACCATTGAGCGGCAAAATCTCGTGACAGCGCGGTTTTGGCCCACCCGTCTGCAGTGTTGAGCACCGCGCAGGCCATTTGTGCTAAGGTCATCATGATTTGAGCGATTGGAGCTGGGCTAAAACCTCCTCGACATGGCCTGGGACTTTGACCTTGCGCCATATGTGTAGCACTTTCCCGTCTGGGGAAATCAAAAACGTGGCCCGCTCGATGCCCATATAGGTTTTGCCATACATGCTCTTTTCAACCCATGTGCTGAAGGCTTCGCAAAGGCTACCTTCTTCGTCGGAAATCAAAGGGATGCGCAAATCATGTTTGCCAACGAACTTGTCATGTTTTTTTACCGTGTCGCGCGACACGCCGACGACCATCGCATTTTGCGCGTCAAAAGCGGTACTCGCTTCTGAAAACCCAATGGCCTCTTTGGTGCAGCCGGGGGTGTCGTCTTTTGGGTAAAAATATAAGATTAAATATTTGCCGGCAGCATCCGCCAAAGAAAATTGGCCCTCGCCGTTGGTTGACAGGGTGAATTGCGGTGCATTATCGCCAATTGAGATCATCATATCCTCGGTTTATCTGAGAGCCATTGTTAGGGCTAAGGTTTTAGGCCACGATACTTAAATTGAAAGGGGTCCGTTGCAGAATGGCGCAAACTGCTGAGCAAGATCAAGATAACAAAGCGCCACCGCGGCGCCGGCCGATGTCACGTCTGGCTTTGGCGTTCTACGCCCTGTGCTGGTCTGCCTTACTTTGTTTTGGTATTTTGGTGGCGATTATGCAAGATCGCACGCTGCCGGTGCCCGAGCCTTTACGGGTGAAATTATCGCAGATCTTGAACGGCAATCCATCCTTGCCAATCGTCCGCTTTGGCCGTGCCGAGGTGGGATTGAGCGAATTATTCCATCCGCAGTTGGTACTACATTCTGTGCAATTTTCGGATGCGCAAACCGGCGCAGGGGTGCAGTTTGGCGCTTTGGAACTGGTGATCCACGGTCCGGCGCTCCTGTTTGGGCAGATCGCTCCCCGATCCCTTACTTTGTCTGATGCAATTGTCGATCTGCAACGCCGACCCGACGGAAGTTTCGATTTTGGCGCTGTAATTGCCGCAAATTCATCCGCGGTGACCTCGCTAGATGAGATATTGGGTGCGACAGAGGAATTTTTTGACCGCGATGATTTCAGCCGACTGGCGCAGGCGCGATTGGATCAATTGACCGTGAATTATACCGACTGGGTGACAAACCGCGCCTGGACCTTAGACGGTGGGCGCCTATCCGTGCGGCGCGAAAATAGTTCGATTAGCCTGCGGGGGGACTTGGCGGTTCTGGCCGGAGGGGGAGAATTGGCCACTTTGGGATTGTTTTACAATGCCATAGGACCGGGTGCTGGAACATTGGGGGCGGAGTTTGACAATCTTCCGGCGCAAGATCTTGCGGTGCAATCTAAAGCCCTCACATGGCTGAATTTTGTTGATGGGAACCTTTCGGGGAGTTTCCGCAGCCTGCGCGCAGCAGGCAAAGTGGGCAAGTTGAGTGCCTTGCTTGATTTTGGCGCAGGCGAGTTGAGCGCTGGCCCAGAAAGCAATCCGGTCTCATATAGTGAGGCCAAAACCTATTTCACCTATGATCCAAAACGCGCCCGCCTTGATATTTCGCGGGCATCGATTAAGAGCGACTGGGGGGCGATAGCGGCTGAGGGTTATGCTTTATTGCAGCTGGGCGGTTCGTCGCAGCGCAGCTCCAGCGGGATGGTGTTGCATCTTGATGTGGACCGCGCAGATTTTGACAAAACACCCTGGTGGTCTGAACCGTTACGCGTGACCGCAGCCACAGGTCAAGTAAAGCTCAATTATGATCCTTTGACACTCGATTTGGGCCTGTTGCAGGCCAAAGTGAATGGAACCGACCTAAGTCTTTCTGGCCATGGGGTGCTCACACCGCTTGGGTGGTCCTACGACGGGCAGGGGCGTGTGCCCTCCGTTGACAGCCAAACCGTGATGAGCCTCTGGCCGGAAATGCTAAAATCCAAAAGCCGGCGCTGGTTTGGGCAAAACGTGCATAAAGGCACGATGAAAAACGTGACCGTTGATTTGCGTCAAACAGCGGGAACGCCTGCGGTCTTGGCCAGCAGCTTTCAGTTTGAACAGGCGGAAGTGAAATTCATGCGCCACATGCCCGTGATCTCTGAGGGTCTGGGCTATGGTGTTTTCGAGCGGGATGAATTTGTTTTGGCTTTGGAGACGGGCTATGTCCAATCAGCTAATGGCGGGCGTTTGCAGATGGATGGCTCGACCATGCGCGTGCCCAATGCGCGCTTACCAGATCCGCCAGCAATATTTAATTTGAAGGGTAGGGGGTCCGTCCCGACTGTGATGTCTCTTATGGACAATAAACCGTTTGAGATACCGACAAAAACCAAACGCGGCATTGATGATGTATCTGGGCAGGCAGAGTTGGCCATTGAGATTGAAACCCGTCTGAAAAAAGGGGTTAAACCGCGTGATGTGGCCTATGATTTGACAGGCAGGCTGCGCGATTTGCGTAGCGAAGTCTTGGTGCCGGGGCGCTTTTTCACCGCTGACGTGCTGCGCTTGACCGGCGCGCCAGATCTCGTCGAAATTTCTGGTGAGGGGCGCGTGTCTGACATTCCATTTAAGGGAACTTGGTCACAACCGCTGGGGGCCGCAAATTTGCCCAGCCAAATCACTGCAAATTTTGATCTTACACCGAAGAGCCTCAACGCACTTAATATTAGATTACCCAACGGCAGTTTAACCGGAGCCGCAGAGGGCGCTTTGCGATTGGATATTGCTAAAAATAAGCCTGTGACTTTTGAGCTGACGTCCGATCTGACCGGCGTGCGGTTGAAATCTGCAGCATTAAACTGGTCGAAACCTGCCGCACAAACGGCGCAGTTGCAGGTGCAAGGGACCCTCAGCAAGCCAATGCAAGTAGATCTTCTGGAGCTTGAAGCGCCGGGCTTGTCGCTTGAGGGTACGGTTGAATTTTATGATCAGGGTCTCGACCGAGTTGTGCTGTCACGTTTAGTTGCCGGTGATTGGCTCGATGGGGCCGCAACCTTTATCCACCAAGGGGCCGATGTTCCGATGCGCCTGCTGTTGTCTGGAGATTTGGATCTGCGCAGCTACGGGAAATTGGCGAGAGGTGATCCTGCGCGGGCGACTACGACCGCACCAATGCCGATGTCACTCAGACTGGGTCGGCTGCAGCTCTCCAATAATCTATTTCTCAGCGATGTGAGGGCCGATTTTGACGGAGGTCTTGCGGCCGGAGGCCCCTTCAACGGTCGCGTCAATGGCGGTGTGGGTATCACAGGTCAAATGTCCGGCCAAGGTGCGGGGCTGCGCCTGTCGGTCAAATCGCAGGACGCAGGAGGCGTGTTGCGCGATGCTGGACTTTTGCGACAGGCCAGCGGCGGCGAGATGACTTTAGATCTTGCGCCGCATGCGGAGGGGTGGAACGGTGCGATGAATATCAGAGCCGTCCGCGTCAATGACGCACCGGCCATTGCCCAGTTGCTCAGCGCTGCATCCATTGTTGGCTTGCCTGATCAACTGGATGGGAAAGGCATTTTATTTTCGATAATTGAAGGCGAGTTCAACATCAACAAAGAGCTGTTCACCATTTACCGCTCCAGTGCGGTTGGTCCGTCTTTGGGCATGTCGATGGATGGTTATATCGATACCAAACGCAAACAGTTGGATCTTCAGGGTGTCTTGTCGCCCTTTTATTTGCTCAATGGCATAGGCTCTATTCTAACGCGGCGTGGAGAGGGGTTGATTGGCTTTAATTTCATGTTGAGGGGCCCGTTAGAAAATCTACAAGCGTCGGTTAACCCTTTGTCCTTATTCACACCTGGAATGTTCCGTGAAATTTTTCGTCGCAGACCGCCGCAACAAGAGTAAAATCCGCGGGTTTCGGGTTTGCCAAATGATATGATTGTCGCTAATGGGAGCGCTTCTTAAGGGGCGTGCTATGAAACTTTCAGATTTTTATTTTGAGTTGCCACAAGAGCGGATCGCGCTTCGCCCGATGTCTCCACGCGGTGACGCGAAACTTTTGGTAAGCCAAGGTGGGCAAATCGAAGATGCGTTTGTGCGAGATCTCTGCCACTATTTCCGGCCGGGCGATCGCTTGGTCTTGAATGATACCAAAGTCATTCCTGCACGCCTGTCGGGTACACGGGCGCGGCAATCGGCGCAGGGTTTGGTCGAAGCAAAAATCGAAGTCACCCTCATGGAGCCACAGGCCAACGGGAGGTGGAAAGCCCTTATCAAGCCACTGCGCAAATTGGCAGTCGGGGAAGAGATTGTTTTCGCCGCCGGCCTATCAGCGCGCTGCATTGAGAAAACCGACGGAGGAGCTATACTCGATTTTTCTGCCCAAGGCGCAGAGCTGGATGCGGCATTGGATGCCAGTGGTCAGATGCCCTTGCCTCCTTATATCGCGTCCAAACGCGCCGCAGATGCGCACGATAAGAGCGATTATCAAACAGTTTGGGCGAAACATCGCGGCGCGGTGGCGGCGCCGACGGCCTCTTTGCATCTGGATGCAGCAGCTTTGGACGCTTTGCAGGGCCATGGGGTGACGATCAGCTATGTCACCCTGCACGTTGGGGCCGGCACTTTTTTGCCGGTCAAGGTGGAAGAGATCCGCACCCATAAAATGCACGCAGAATGGGGCCATGTAAGTCCGCAGGCCGTGGCAGAGATAGAGCAAACCCGCACTGCCGGCGGCCGGATTATCCCCGTGGGCACGACCGCTTTGCGCCTGATTGAGACGGCGGCGCGTGGGGGCACCCTTGGACCTTTTGATGGGGAGACAGATATTTTCATTTACCCGGGGTTTGAGTTTCAGATCACGGATGGGTTGATGACCAATTTCCACCTACCAAAATCGACCCTGCTGATGTTGGTGGCCGCCCTTGTCGGCAAGCCGCAGTTGGATGCAATCTACGCCCATGCCGTGGCAAATAAATATCGGTTTTTCAGCTATGGCGATGCATCATTGCTTTTTGCGTCATAATACCGTTTGGGTAAAAACAGAGCCCGTGTTTCTCAGGCTCACCTGTTGCTGATTCATTTTAAGGAAGTGCAATGTTTCAAGTTTTGTCGCGGTCTTGGGCGCTGCTTATCGGCATGATGTTGTTGATGGTTGGCAATGGGTTGCAGGGCACATTGCTCGGCGTGCGGGGAGGGATTGAAGGGTTTTCAACCTTCGAAATGTCCATCGTGATGTCAGCATATTTTGCGGGGTTTCTTGGCGGTTCACGCCTGGCGCCTGAAATGATCCGCCGGGTGGGACACGTGCGGGTCTTTGCGGCTTTGGCCTCATTCATCTCTGCCATTTTGATTCTCTATCCGGCATTTGCCCATCCCGTGGCTTGGGCCTTGGGGCGCGTTGTGATCGGATTTTGTTTCTCTGGGGTGTATGTCACCGCAGAAAGCTGGCTGAACAATTCTTCTGACAATGCCAATCGGGGCAAGGCGCTCTCGGTCTATATGATCGTACAGATGTTTGGAATTGTCAGCGCGCAAGCGCTTTTGGCCATGGGGGACGCAAGTGGCTACGCCTTGTTTATTTTGTCCTCCGTTTTGGTTTCGATTTCTTTTGCTCCGATTTTGCTGTCCATTTCTCCAACGCCTGCATTTGAAACCGCAAAACCTATGCCGCTCAAGACATTGCTTGAGACATCTCCCTTGGGCTGTTTTGGCATGTTTCTTCTGGGCGGCGTTTTCTCGGCGCAATTTGGCATGTCAGCGGTCTATGGCGTGGCGGCCGGTCTGACGATTGCGCAGATCTCGATTTTTGTTTCCAGCATCTATGTGGGTGCCTTATTGATGCAATATCCGATTGGCTGGTTTTCGGACCGCATGGACCGGCGGGTTGTGATTATGATCGTAGCCGCAGCGGGAGGGATTTTCTCGCTTCTAGCGCTATTTTTCGACTATTATTTTGGCGCGCTGCTCGTGGCCGCTTTCGTGATCGGCGGCACATCCAATCCGCTGTATTCATTGCTGATCGCCTATACAAACGACTATCTCGATCCCGACGATATGGCCGCGGCCTCAGGAGGGTTGATATTTATCAACGGTATGGGCGCGATTGCTGGGCCTTTGGTGACCGGCTGGATGATGGACAGTTTTGGTGCCCAGGCGTTCTTTGGCATGATTGCGCTCTTGATGCTCATCCTCGCGGGTTACGCGGTCTACCGGATGACACAGCGGTCGCGGGCCGGCATCGAGGATGGTGCCTATGCGCCGGTTCTGCCCTCGGCTAGCCCGGTCGCGGTGGAGGTGGCTTCGGAATATTATATCGAGACCGCTTTGGAAGATGAAACGAATGAAACATAGAGTTACCTTTTTCTTTGCACTCTTGATTTAGATGCGTAGAGATTGAAGATAGGCAGACTCACCGGAGCGGACATATGACAACTGTAAACGAAGTTGTTGATTTTTGGCTGGACGAAGTTGGAGCGGACAGATGGTATGCAGCCGATGAGGCGCTGGACCATGAGGTCCGCAGGCGGTTCGAACAGCTCTGGTGGGACACGCTCAACGGGGCCAATGGGCTTTGGTTGACTTATTCCTCCGGCACGCTTGCCTATCTGATATTGATGGATCAAATGCCCCGCAATATGTTTCGCGGAACAGCGCGGTCATTTGGATCGGATCGGCACGCTCTCGCGGCGGCCAAAGCGGCATTGCATAATGGCTGGGATCTGAAGATCGACGAGCCGGCGCGGCAATTTTTCTATATGCCTTTGATGCATTCTGAGAGTCTCACAGATCAAGATCGTGCGGTGCGATTGATCATGTCTCGCCTGCCGCAGGGCAGGACATTTCAATTGCCCCATGCCCAGGCGCATCGGGATATCATCCGCAAGTTTGGCCGCTTTCCAGCGCGCAACGATGCGTTGAAGCGGCGTGCAACGGCGCCGGAGGTGATTTACACCCAAGCGGGCGGATATGATTTCACACTCAAAAGTCTTGCGGCCAGCTCCTAAAACTTTGGTGCGGCTGCAATGGCTCTCGCCGCGCGACCTGCAAAATTTTCGATTTGCACCGGTTTGAACTATAGTTTAATATTAAACTAATTCAAAAACGGAGTCCTGTGATGGCTGACAATGCATATGATGTGATCGTTATTGGAGCGGGGCCTGGGGGCTACGTTGCGGCAATTCGTGCGGCGCAGTTGGGGTTGAAAACCATTGTGGTCGAACGCGAGCACATGGGGGGCATTTGTCTCAACTGGGGCTGTATTCCGACAAAGGCGATGCTGCGCTCCTCTGAAGTGTATCATTTGATGCAGCGGGCCAAGGAGTTTGGTTTGTCTGCCCAGGGCATCGACTATGATCTTGATGCCGTTGTGGCACGGTCTCGAGCGATTGCAAAACAGTTGAACGGCGGCGTGAGCCATCTGCTGAAAAAGAACAAAGTGACCGCCCTGATGGGGGCGGCAACAATCACGGCTCCCGGCCAGGTCTTGGTTAAAACTGCCAAGGGGGACGAGACCCTATCGGGCAAGCATATCATCATCGCGACCGGGGCGCGGGCGCGTGAATTGCCTGGGCTGGAGGGCGATGGGGATTTGGTTTGGACTTATAAAACCGCTCTGACCCCGCCGCGCATGCCGAAAAAGCTGTTAGTGATCGGCTCCGGCGCGATTGGTATCGAATTTGCCAATTTCTATAACACGCTTGGTGTGGATACTACGGTGGTTGAGGTGATGGACCGGGTTATGCCGGTGGAAGACGCGGAGATTTCTGCCTTTGCTCAAAAGGCTTTTGAAAAGCAAGGTATGAAAATTCGCACAAAAACTATGGTGAAACAACTCGATCGCGGCCAAGGCTCTGTTACAGCGCATATCGAACAGAACGGCAAAGTCACCACTGGGGTGTTTGACACCGTGATCTCGGCGGTTGGGATCGTCGGCAATGTGGAGAGTCTCGGGCTTGAGGCGCTTGGCGTTGAAGTCGACCGCACCCATATCACGACGGATGCCTATTGCCGCACAGCTGTAGCCGGTGTCTATGCCATCGGCGATGTGGCTGGTGCACCATGGCTTGCGCATAAGGCCAGCCATGAAGGGGTTATGGTCGCTGAAATGATCGCAGGCGGAACGCCGCATCTGGTCAAACCGGAGAGCATTGCCGGTTGTACCTATTGCACGCCGCAAGTGGCCAGCGTCGGACATACCGAAGCACAGGCGAAGGAAGCCGGCTATGACGTGCGCGTTGGACGCTTTGCTTTTATCGGCAATGGCAAGGCAATTGCTCTGGGCGAGGCGGAAGGCATGGTCAAAACCGTGTTTGATGCCAAAACAGGTGAGCTGTTGGGCGCGCATATGATCGGCGCAGAAGTCACAGAGCTGATCCAAGGCTATGTGGTTGGGCGGCAGCTGGAAACCACGGAAGAAGATTTGATGCAAACGGTCTTCCCACATCCCACCCTGTCGGAAATGATGCATGAAAGCGTTTTGGACGCTTGGGATCGCGCAATCCACATCTAAATTTCAATGGGCTATGGCCGAGGCACCGGCGTCTCGCGGTGTTCTCGGCCCCGGCATTGCGCGCGCGGGTTTTTTGGCGGAATAAATCTCCGTGTTCTCTAAAAGTTCTCATTTTTTGATTGGCCCTGAGGCGACTTAACACTATGTTGTGTTCAAAGATCTGGGGTCCAAAATGGTTGAGCTAAAAAATATTGAAGTCCGCGGTGCGCGTGAGCATAATCTTAAGAATATAGATGTTGATATCCCCCGCGATCAGTTGGTGGTGATAACCGGGCTGTCAGGTTCGGGAAAATCATCTTTGGCCTTTGACACAATCTATGCAGAGGGGCAGCGACGCTACGTTGAAAGCCTGTCTGCATATGCACGCCAGTTTCTTGATATGATGGAAAAACCTGATGTTGATCACATCAGCGGTTTGAGCCCTGCCATCTCTATTGAGCAAAAAACCACCTCTAAAAACCCTCGCTCGACAGTGGGCACGGTGACGGAAATTTATGACTATATGCGGCTTTTGTTCGCGCGGGTTGGTACGCCATTTTCTCCTGAAACGGGTCTGCCGATTGAAGCCCAACAAGTACAAGATATGGTCGACCGGGTCATGGCCATGGAGGAGGGCACGCGCGGCTATTTGCTGGCGCCCATCGTGCGCGACCGAAAGGGGGAATATCGCAAAGAATTCGCCGAGCTGCGCAAACAAGGCTTTCAACGCATCAAAGTCGATGGCGCGTTTTATGATTTGGACGAGCCGCCCACGCTAGACAAAAAATTTCGCCATGACATTGATGTGGTCGTCGACCGGATTGTGGTGCGCGCAGGGGTCGAAACCCGTTTGGCCGATAGTTTCCGCACGGCCTTAGATTTGGCCGATGGTATTACCATTCTTGAAACCGCCCCCAGTGAAGGCGACCCAGAGCGCCATACCTTCAGTGAAAAATTCGCCTGTCCCGTGTCGGGCTTTACCATCCCTGAAATTGAGCCGCGCCTTTTTTCCTTTAACGCGCCTTTTGGTGCCTGTCCGCAATGCGATGGCCTGGGAGTTGAATTGTTTTTTGATGAGCGTCTCGTGGTGCCCGATCAAACCCTGAAAATTTCCGATGGCGCCTTGGCGCCTTGGCGCAAAGGCAAGTCGCCTTATTTCCTTCAAACTATAGAATCCATCGCCAAACATTACGCGTTCAAACCCTCTGCCAAATGGAAGGAACTGCCGGAAAAAGTGCAAAAGGTTTTTCTTTACGGATCGGGTAAGGAAGAAATCCTGTTTCGCTATGACGAGGCCGGGCGGGTGTACCAGGTGACGCGCAGCTTTGAAGGTGTCATCCCCAATATGGAGCGCCGCTACCGCGAGACCGACAGCAATTGGATCCGTGAAGAGTTCGAGCGTTATCAAAACAACCGCTCCTGCGGCACTTGCGGCGGGTATCGTCTGCGGGCAGAGGCTTTGGCTGTCAAAATTGCCGGGCTGCATGCCGGGCAAGTGGTGCAAATGTCCATAAAAGAGGCCTTTGAATGGTGCAAATCTGTGCCAGACCAGTTGAGCAAACAAAAGCTGGCCATTGCCGGGCCCATCTTGAAGGAAATTCGCGAAAGGCTTGGGTTCCTGAACAATGTCGGGCTTGAATATCTCACTTTGGCGCGCAATTCCGGTACGCTTTCCGGTGGAGAAAGCCAACGGATTCGCCTTGCCAGTCAGATCGGCTCTGGGCTGCAGGGCGTGCTCTATGTGCTTGATGAGCCAAGCATTGGCCTGCATCAACGGGACAATGACCGACTTTTGACCACGCTTAAAAACCTTCGTGATCAAGGCAATACGGTCATTGTGGTTGAGCATGACGAAGAGGCCATCCGCGAGGCCGATTATGTGTTCGACATTGGCCCCGGCGCAGGTGTGCACGGGGGGCAGGTGGTGGCCAAAGGCACGCCGGAAGAGATTATAGCCAATGCAGCCTCTGTGACCGGGGATTATCTCTCTGGGCGCCGGCGCATTGAAATTCCAACCACGCGCCGGGTGGGCAACAAAAAGAAAGTCACCGTACGGAAGGCGACGGGGAATAATCTACAAAATATTACGGTTGATTTTCCCTTAGGTCAGTTTGTTTGTGTGACGGGCGTTTCGGGGGGTGGTAAGTCGACTCTGACCATTGAGACCCTGTTCAAAACCGCCTCAATGAACCTGAATGGTGCGCGGCAAACACCGGCGCCATGTGAGACGGTGAAAGGTCTAGAGCATCTCGACAAGGTCATCGATATTGACCAACGCCCCATTGGTCGCACGCCACGATCCAATCCTGCCACCTATACGGGCGCATTCACTCCGATCCGCGATTGGTTCGCTGGTCTGCCCGAGGCCAAGGCGCGCGGGTATAAACCGGGGCGTTTTTCCTTTAATGTCAAAGGTGGGCGCTGCGAGGCCTGCCAGGGTGATGGGGTGATCAAAATTGAAATGCACTTCCTGCCGGATGTCTATGTGGAATGTGAGACCTGCAAGGGCGCGCGCTACAATCGTGAAACCTTGGAGGTAAAATTCAAAGGGCAGTCCATTGCGGATGTGTTGGATATGACCGTGGAGGTGGCGCAAGATTTCTTTAAGGCGGTGCCCTCGATCCGTGAAAAGATGGATGCGCTTATGCGGGTTGGGCTGGGCTATATCAAAGTGGGCCAGCAAGCGACAACGCTGTCAGGCGGTGAAGCGCAACGGGTGAAACTGTCAAAAGAGCTGTCCAAACGCAGCACGGGCCGAACCCTATATATTCTGGATGAACCGACAACGGGCCTGCATTTTGAAGATGTGCGTAAACTGCTCGAAGTGCTGCATGAGCTGGTTGATCAGGGCAATTCTGTCATCGTGATTGAACACAACTTGGATGTGGTGAAAACCGCAGATCACATTATTGACATTGGCCCCGAGGGCGGCGATGGCGGAGGGCAGGTGGTGGCCAAAGGCACACCGGAGGTGGTCGCAAAAGTCCCACAAAGCCACACCGGGTGCTATCTCAAGGAGATGCTCGCGGCGCAAAAATTGCGTTAGATCTGGGGTTTTCTCAGGACCAATTCAAGCAGTGATTGAAGACCCGGCGCATCCAGTTGATCGAAATTCGCGCAGAGGGTTTCGAGAATTTCTGCATTTTTGACCCCCAATATTGGATCGGCAAATAGGTGGAATTTCTGGGAAATCTCTGCATCTGTTAGGGGCATATCAACATCGCCTCGAGGGCTTCGCGGGGCGCTTTCGCAAATGCGGCCATCGCGCAGGCGCAGGCTCACCTGTGCCCAGCGTTTTCCCTCGCTGATCTGGGTTAAATGCGGGTCATCAATCAATTGCGTCGCGTTACTTATGCGCAATATTTCGGGATCTTTCAGCGTCTCTGCCGCCAATTCCGCCGCACCGATTTGCCCGCGCACAATCATGCAGGCCACAGGAAAGGCAATTGAATAGGCAAATTCATCGGCCGTTTTGGGGTGATGCCCGGCCAAGCGCGTGGCATTGTGAAAGGTTTTGATCTCAACAGAGCTGACCTGGTGATGTGTAATTTTATGCTTGGACATGAGATCGGCGGCGGCATCGATGCTTGGATGGGCCCACCGGCAACAGGGGTAAGGCTTGTAATGGGTGTCGCTCACCAATTTCCAAGTCTCGCCCAAGCCTTGCCAATGTGGCCCCTGACAGGTGAGCGCCGGTGCGCCGGTGAACCCGTTGAGGGCCAAAAATCCAGCCGTAATGCCCGTGGGTGCACCCCAGCCAACCCCGTCACGCACCATAGTGGGATGATCGATGCAGCGCATCATTTGGCTGCGAGGGCCATGATATTCGCCGATCCCTGCGGCCTCATGGATCTGCATGGGGTTGCAGCCAATCACCCGCGCGGTCATCGCCGCAACCCCAACCGCAGTCCAGGCCCCCGATGTGTGGTAATCGGCGCAGATGTCATGCTGTGTCAGCCCGGCCCGATAGGAGATCTCATAGGCCAATGCTAAATAGGTCGCGAAATCTTGCCCTGTCATACTGCGTTCATCGGCCAGAACCAAAAGCGCTGGAAAGATCGCAGATCCTGCATGACCTTTGCAAGGGGAGGTGCCATCATGGGCGTCGATGCTGTCGATGGTAATTGCGCCGGCCATCGCAGCGCCGGCGAGGCTTGCCACATTTCCATCAAAAAGGCAGCGCGCTGCAGATGCGGAGGTGGCGCCGAACATCATTCTTGCGGTCTTTGTGCCAATCCCTGCCATCTCAGTTTGCGATCCAATGGCCGCAACCCCGAGGCTGTCGAGCAGCGAACGCCGCAAGACTTTCAGCACATCCTCAGGCAGGTCGTTATAGGATAGGCTCGCGGCAAAGTCTTGCATCAACATATCTATCTCCTAGGAACGACTGCGGCCCTCGAATCGCGGCAGCATGGCGGAAAAATCTCGTCCGCTACCATCTTCCTGTTCGACAAAGTTTTTGTAAAGTTCTGTCGCAGCTGCGCCCATGGGCGTGTCGGCATCCACATCTTGAGCAGCCTGTTGTGACAGGCGTAGATCTTTGAGCATGAGATCGGCGGCAAAGCCGGGTGCGTAGCCATTATCAGCAGGGCTTTGCGGGCCGATGCCGGGGGCTGGACAATAGGCATTCATCGTCCAGCTGTAGCCGGAAGATGTGCTGACCACGTCAAACATGGCTTGTCGGTCCAGCCCAAGTTTATCGGCCAGAGCAAAGGCTTCACAGGTGCCGATCATGGTGATCCCAAGAATCATGTTGTTGCAAATTTTTGCCGCCTGCCCATTTCCGGCGCCGCCGCAATGCACCGCCGTGCGTCCCATGATATCAAACAGCGGCGATACCGCCGCAAAGCTCTTGGCCGCTCCGCCCACCATGAAGGTCAAAGTGCCAGCCTCCGCTCCGCCCACGCCGCCAGACACGGGTGCATCTAGGAAGCTGATCCCCCGGTCCTCGGCGCGGCACGCAATGCTACGGGCTGCGGCCACGTCGATGGTTGAACAATCGAGTAAGACGGTACCTTTTTCCATGACAGGCAGCGCTTGATCGGCCACCGATTGGGCGATTTTCCCATTGGGGAGCATGGTAATCACCACATCGGCGCCGGTTGCGGCCGCCTGTGCACTGGCGGCTACGGCCACGCCCTCTGCTGTGGTGCCCGCCGGGTCATATCCCGAGACCTGATGGCCCGCAGCGGCCAGATTTTCGGCCATAGGCGCGCCCATATTTCCAAGTCCAATAAATCCGATGTTCATTTTAATTCTCCGTGAGATCAAGGGAATGGGGTCCCAAAGGGCGCAGCATGGCGCTTGCCGCTGGCAGCAGCGGGTCCGTCATCGCGTGCCGCCATTTTGGGGATTTGTCTTTGTCGATTACCATAGCTCGGATGCCTTCGATGAAATCACCCTGTTCTGCGGCTCGGTAGGTGAAACGATATTCCATGCCCAAGGCTAAAACGATATCGTCCAGCCCACGCACCCGGTGGATCAACTCAATGGTTGCGGCCATGGCCAGGGGGCTAGAGCGCGACAGTTTTTTGATGCAGGCCTCGGCAAAATCGCCGCCAGTGTGATTGAGATTGTTGACGATATCGCCAAAATAGTTGCCTCGGAAAAACTCATTCACTTGCGCTTCAATCTGCAACAGCGGGGCAGGGCCCGCAGGGCGGGCAGCCTTGGCAATCGCTGAAACATCGCCTGTGTCACAGAGGGTTTGGATCAATTTGGGCCAATCTTCTTGCGGGATGAAGTGATCGGCAAAGCCGGCAAAAATGGCATCTGCCGGCCCCATACGGCTGGCCGTTGTGCCGAGATATTCACCAAAGCGCCCGGGTGCACGGGCCAAAAGCAAGGAGCCGCCCACATCTGGCACCAGACCAATGCCGCATTCGGGCATGGCAATCTGACTAGATTCGCAGACAATTCGGTGCGGCAGGTGGCAGCCCAGTCCCACGCCACCGCCCATTGTGAAACCGTGCAAAAAGCTGATGATCGGCTTATGGCTGGTCGCAAGTTTGGCGTTGAGGCGGTATTCATCAGTCCAAAATTGCCGGCCATAATCATAGTCTCCGGCAACGGCTGTTTTATACATGGCGGTTATATCGCCGCCGGCACAAAATGCCCGCTCACCCGTACCTTCAAAAAGGATCACTTCAACGCCCGGATCGACTTCCCATTTGCCGAGGTAGCTCTCAATTTGCAGGCACATTTCATAGGTCAAAGCGTTCAAGGCGCCGGGACGGTTGAGCGTGAAACGCCCGGCTTTGCCGTCTTTGCGCGCGACAAGATCGCTCATGCACGCAAGCCCCTGGCCACGATCATCCGCATGATTTCATTGGTGCCCTCTAAGATTTGATGAACCCTGAGATCGCGTACGGTTTTTTCAATGCCGTAATCGGCCAAATAACCGTAGCCACCATGCAGTTGCAGGCAATCATTGGCCACTTTGCTGCCCATATCCGTCACCAGCTTTTTGGCCATGGCGCAAAAATGTGTCGCATCTGGCGCGCCATTGTCCAGCTTCCAGGCGGCTTGACGCAGAAATATGCGGCCCGATTGCAGTTCAATCTCCATGTCGGCAAGACGAAATTGCAGGGCCTGAAACTGATCGATTGATTTCCCAAAGGCTTTGCGCTCGGCCATATAGGCGCGCGTTGTGTCAAAGGCTTGTTGCGCTGCCCCCAGCGAACAGGCCGCGATATTCAGCCGCCCGCCGTCCAGCCCAGCCATGGCGTAGGAAAACCCGAGGCCTTCGTCGCCCAGAAGGTTTTCGATGGGCGTCTTGCAATCATCCAGCTGCACCTGCCGGGTTGGTTGCGCGCGCCAGCCCATTTTATCTTCCAGCCCGCCAAAGGACAGCCCCTCTGCGCCATCTTCCACGATCAAGGCCGTGATGCCTTTTGGACTGTCATCGCCTGTCCGGGCCATGATAATATAGGCATCAGAATAGCCTCCACCAGAGATAAAGGCCTTGGTGCCGGTAAGGGTGAAATCTGTGTTGCTCTTAAGAGCTTTTGTCTTCAATGCCGCCGCATCAGACCCTGAGCCCGGCTCGGTGAGGCAGTAGGAAAAGAAGGTCTGCATACTCAAGGCGCGCGGAAGATATTTGTCTCGCAGCGCCTGGGAGCCGAATTTATCGATCATTGCCGCGCACATATTGTGGATTGATAGAAAGGAGGCCACCGTTGGGCAGGCCATAGATAGTGCTTCAAACACCAAAGTGGCATCCAGTCGGCTCAGGCCCGATCCGCCGCTTTCTTCGCATACATAGAGCCCGCCAAAGCCCAATTCCGCCAATTGGGGCCAGAGGCTCTTTGGAATTTCGCCTGCCGCTTCCCACTCCCGTGCGAAAGGCGCGATGTGGCTGGCACTAAAATCGCGGGCCATGTCGAAAATCGCGATTTGTTCTTCGGAAAGGGCAAAATCCATGAGACAGCTCCTATCATTGCGTTGCGGCAAGTGAAGCAAATCCCACGCCAGGAATCCAGCTTCTATTTTGAAGGCCGATTCTGCTTAGTGTTGCATGCGCCGGGGCCCATTTGCCACCGGCGCAGCGCGTGATTTATTCCATGACGGGAATAGAGAACTCGCCGCCTTCTTTAGTGCCTGACGGCCAGCGAGAGGTCACGGTTTTGGTGCGTGTGTAGAATTTAAACGCATCCGGTCCGTGCTGGTTTAAATCGCCGAAGACCGATTTTTTCCAACCCCCAAAGGTGTGATAGGCCAATGGCACCGGGATCGGCACATTGATTCCCACCATGCCTACATTGACCCGATTGGCAAAGTCGCGCGCGGTATCGCCGTCACGGGTAAAGATCGCTGTGCCATTGCCATATTCATGATCCATGGCCAGCCCGAGCGCCTCCTCATAGGTCTCTGCGCGAACGGTGGAAAGAACGGGGCCGAAGATTTCGTATTTGTAGATGTCCATATCCATGGTCACATTGTCGAATAAATGCGCGCCCACAAAAAAGCCATCCTCATAGCCTTGGAGGTTGAAATCACGACCATCCACCACGAGATTTGCGCCTTGATCGATGCCGGTTTGCACCAAACGCTCAATATTTGCTTTGGCAGCCGCAGTGACAACCGGGCCGTAGTCCACGTCATTGCCCGCCGTGTAGGGGCCCACTTTCAGAGCTTCAACCCGGGGGATCAATTTTTCCATCAGGCGATCTGCTGTGTCTTCCCCTACGGGAACTGCGACAGAAATAGCCATGCAGCGTTCACCGGCGGCGCCATAACCTGCGCCCATAAGCGCATCAGCGGCTTGATCCATATCCGCATCTGGCATGATGATCATATGGTTTTTCGCACCACCAAAACACTGCACCCGTTTGCCCTTGGCGCAGCCCGTCGCATAGATATATTCCGCGATTGGGGTGGAACCCACAAAACCTATAGATTGAATCACATCGTGATGCAGGATCGCGTCAACCGCTTCTTTATCACCGTTCACAACTTGCAAAATGCCCTTGGGCAGCCCGGCTTCTTCGAGCAATTCTGCCAACATCAACGGCACTGAGGGGTCGCGCTCAGAGGGTTTGAGGATAAAGGCGTTGCCGCAGGCAATGGCTGGTGCAAACATCCACATCGGGATCATGGCTGGGAAATTGAACGGGGTGATGCCGGCTGTGACGCCGAGTGCCTGACGCATAGAGTACATATCAATGCCAGGACCGGCGCTATCGGTAAATTCACCTTTCAACAATTGCGGTGCACCGATGCAATATTCCACAACTTCCAAGCCGCGGATCACGTCGCCTTTGGCATCTGGCAAGGTTTTGCCGTGCTCGCGGCTCAAAGCTTCGGCCAATTTGTCCATATCGCGATTTAAAAGGTCCACAAATTTCATCAAAACCCGAGCGCGGCGCTGCGGATTGACGGCAGCCCAAGCGGGTTGCGCGGCGGCGGCATGGGCCACGGCTTGATCTAATTCGGCGCCATTGGCCAGTGGGACTTTGGCTTGAACCTCGCCGGTGGCCGGGTTGTAGACATCGGCAAAACGTCCAGAGGTGCCTTTAACATGGGCGCCATTGATATAGTGCGTTAACTCTTGCATGGGGGTCTCCTTGTTTGTTTTGCTTTTAATCTTGCAATAATGTAATTAAAAGCGAAAATAATCCAAAATCATTTTGCAAAATTGTTGGTTCGTAATGGAAAACTGGGATGATCTACGCATCTTTCTGGCGGTGGCGCAATCGGGCAGCCTGACGGTTGCGGCGCAGATGTTGAAAATTGACCCAGCAACGGTCAGCCGTAGGATTGCTCGGTTGGAGCAGGCCCATGCAACGCCGCTCTTTTCAAAATCCCCGAAAGGCTACGAGCTGACGGAAGCGGGGCATGGGCTCATGGCGCATGTGGATGCCGCCCAAGCCTCTTTAAATGCGGGGCTTGGGGCGCTGCGCGGTGACGGGGAAGGGCTTAGCGGCCAGATTCGCATTGGTGCGCCGGATGGATGCGCCAATTTCCTTTTGCCGCAGGTCTGCGGACATATTACAAAAACTTATCCAGATTTAGATATTCAAATCGTGGCTTTGCCAAGGGTTTTCAACCTGACGCGGCGCGAGGCTGATATGGCGATTGGGGTGAGCCAACCCACGGCCGGGCGGCTTATGGTGCAAAAAATCGCTGACTATCGGTTGCATCTCGCGGCCTCAACGGCGCTTTGGCAAACCCACAAAAGGCCCGAGTGCCTGAGCGATCTCAAAGACCTGCCGACTGTTGGCTACGTGCAAGATATGATCTTTGACAAGGAGCTTGATTACCTTGAACCGCTCGGACTGCGGCGGGTGCAGCTGGCGTCCAATTCCATTTCCGTCCAAATGAACCTGTTACGGCAGGGTGCAGGGCTTGGCATTGTGCATGATTTCGCCCTGCCTTTTGCCCTGGAATTACGCCGCATTTTAGTGGATCACTTGAGCCTGACGCGCAGTTTCTTTTTGATCCGGTCCACCGATGATCGCCACAATCGGCGGCTCAATCAATTCGCACAGGTATTGGTGAGCGGGTTGCGGGTGGAAATTCAGAGGCTTGAGGCTTTGGCCGAAGAGCCGGGCGGTAAATTTTAAACGACTGCACCGGTTTTTTGCACCGCGCTGGCTTGCAATTCGCTCAATTTATGGCTTGTTACCAATATCAAGTCGGAGAAGTTAAAATGCGCATAGGCCTTTACCCCGGAACCTTTGATCCGATTACTCTGGGACATATTGATATCATCCGACGTGGCTGCGCATTGGTGGACCGCTTGGTCATCGGGGTGGCGATCAATCGCGATAAAGGGCCGCTCTTTGATTTCGATGAGCGCGTATCGATGATTGAAGTTGAGGCGGTGCGTCTAACGGAGCAGACCGGAACTGAAATTCATGTGCACCCGTTTGAAAACCTTTTGATTGACTGCGCCCGCGACGTCGGCGCCGGGGTCATTTTGCGCGGATTGCGCGCAGTTTCAGACTTTGAATATGAATATCAGATGGTTGGCATGAATAGGCAGTTGGATTCATCGGTTGAAACTGTCTTTTTGATGGCCGAGGCCCAGCATCAGGCCATTGCGTCAAAACTGGTCAAAGAGATCTGTCGCTTGGATGGGGATGTGTCGAAATTCGTCACCCCGGCGGTCGAGGCGGCCTTAAAACGCCGCCTGCACCGCTCATAATTTACATGAGCTGTCTGAGGCTAGATTAATTTGCCCATGGCCACAGCTGTATCGGCCATACGGTTGGAAAACGCCCATTCGTTGTCGTACCAAGACAGCACGCGCACCATATCACCGCCCATAATCAGGGTTTGATCCGCATGAAAGATCGAGGAATGCGGATCGTGGTTGAAATCAGTCGAGACCAAAGGCGCATCCACGACATCAAGCACCCCTTTGAGTGGACCGGCGGCCGCCTTCTGCATTAAAGCCAAAATTTCGGCAGCATCCGTGCTGCGTCCGGCTTCGAAGGTGAGATCCACCGCTGAGACATTTGGGGTCGGCACCCGGATGGCGACGCCGTCCAACTTGCCGTTCAGTTCTGGCAGAACCAAGCCAACAGCTTTGGCCGCGCCCGTGGTGGTTGGGATCATCGACAGGGCAGCGGCGCGCCCCCGGTAAAGGTCTTTATGTGTGCGATCCAATGTTGGCTGGTCGCCCGTATAGCTGTGAATCGTTGTCATCAGCCCGCGTTTGATGCCGATAGATTCGTGCAAGACTTTTGCAATAGGCGCCAAGCAGTTGGTGGTGCAGGACGCATTTGAAACAATCAAGTCATCCGCGGTTAATGCCTGGTGATTGACGCCATAGACGATGGTTTTATCGGCATCTTTACCAGGTGCCGAGATCAACACGCGGGAGGAGCCATTGTCGAGGTAGGCTTGGCAATCGGCCTTGGAGGTGAAAATACCCGTGCATTCCATCACCACATCGACATCCGACCAGGGCAGATCCGCTGGATTGCGTATGGCCGTCACGCGCATGGGCCCTTGCCCGACATCAATAAAGTCTTCCCCATGGGTCACAGAGGCCGCGAACCGCCCGTGTACGGAATCGTATTTCAACATATGCGCATTGGTTTGCACCGGACCGAGGTCATTGATTGCGATGACCTGTAGATCTGTACGCCCTGATTCAACAATCGCGCGCAGTACATTGCGGCCAATACGGCCAAATCCGTTGATTGCAACTTTTAATGTCATATCCAGGTCCCACTTTCTGTTGATAGCGCTAACATCACAGGTCGCAGAAAAAGTCAACCGGCGCGGCTACCGCCAGAAGGCAATTGTGTCGATTAAGTCTAGAAATGAGCGTGCGAGGTATAATATTGCCGCGCCTTGCGTCAAAAATAAGTCAGCCGCAACGGCGGCAAGTGCAACATATAGGGCCAGGCGCGGGGTCATACTCTCTCCCACAATTATTGGAGCTGCCCCATTTTAGCGGCCAAATCAGCCATACGCACGGAAAAGCCCCATTCATTATCATACCATGATAATACGCGGACCGTTGTCCCGCCAACCACTTTGGTTTGATCGGGGGCAAAAATCGAAGACTCGGGCGTGTGATTGAAATCAATCGAAACTTTAGGCGCAGGGTCATATCCCAAAATGCCTGCCATTTCGCCCTTGGCGGCCCGCTCGACCGCTGCGTTGACTTCCTCTTTTGTAACCGCGCGCGTAGCCTCAAAAGTGAGATCAACGCAAGAGACATTGGGGGTAGGGACGCGAATGGCCGTGCCGTCCAGCCGTCCTGCCATTTCCGGCAAGACCTCGCCAAGCGCCTTGGCTGCCCCGGTCGATGTGGGAATCAACGCCATGGCCGCTGCCCGGGCGCGATAGAGATCACTGTGACGGCGATCTAGGGTCGGTTGGTCGCCGGTATAGCTGTGGATCGTGGTCATGATCCCACGTTCGATGCCAATCGCGTCGTTGAGCGCTTTGGCCAGCGGGGCAAGGCAATTGGTCGTACAAGATCCATTTGAGATCATCACATCACTAGGCAACAGCGCGGCCTCATTGGCCCCCAAAACGATGGTGCGATCCACATTTACAGCTGGGGCTGAAATCAGGACCTTTTTGGCCCCTCGCGCAAGATGGACCTTGGCTTTATCGCCTTCGTTGAAATTGCCAGTGCATTCCAAAACAACATCAACGCCGCTCCAGTCGAGCGTATTAGGGTCATAGGAGGAGAACATTTCAATCGGTCCGAGCCCGAGATCCAGCGTACCATCGCCAACGGTAATTTCCCCATCGAACCGTCCATGTACGCTGTCATAGCGCATCAAATGTGCGCTGGTTTCCAGCGGGCCTGTGGCGTTGATCTTAACCACTTCCACATCTTTGCGGCCAGAGGACACGATATGTGCCAACACGCAGCGACCGATGCGGCCAAATCCATTGATGCCAATTCTTACTGTCACAGCTCTCACCTTTTGCCAATTCCTGCCGGTGAAGTAGCAAGGTCAGAGGGGCATTTAAAGTTCAAAGTAAAAGGATTTTCAACTTGTTAGCGAAAACATTTGTGTTAGCGATAACCGCTTGCGGTAACAGGGTTTGTAACGAGATATGCCAGGCAAAAAGGCTGCGGTGCCACGCGCAGCCTTTGGCTGTATTAGAGCAGCGATTTGACTTTGCGCACAACCGCCTCTGCGGTGATGCCAAACTCTTTATAGAGCCGATCGGCCGGGGCCGAGGCCCCAAAGCCCGTCATGCCGACAAAACCAGCCTTGGCCTCACGTCCGCGTTCCCCCAAAAGCCATTGATCCCAACCCATGCGCACGGCCGCTTCCACGGCCACGCGCACTGCGCCGCCTGGCAAAATACGTTTGCGATAGGCGTCATCTTGTTGGGCAAAGAGCTCCATGCAGGGCATGGAAACTACGCGCGTGCCAATACCTTCGGCTTGCAGCAAGTCGCGGGCCTCTAGTGCCAGCGAGACCTCCGTGCCGGTTGCCATCAAAATCGCTTGGCGCTTGCCCTCGGCCTCGGCCAAAACATAGGCGCCGCGCGCGCTGAGGTTTGACGACTTATATTCATGACGCACCGCTGGCACGCCCTGACGTGAAAGCGCCATGACGGTTGGTGTGCTTGGTTGGCTCAACGCCACTTCCCAAGCTTCCGCTGTCTCTGTAATGTCGGCTGGGCGGAAAACCAAAGTGTTGGGCGTGGCGCGGGAAATGGCCAAATGCTCGACCGGTTGATGTGTGGGACCATCTTCGCCAAGGCCAATAGAATCATGCGTCATGACATAGACAGTTGGAACGCCCATCAAAGCCGAGAGGCGCATGGCGCCGCGGGCGTAATCGGTGAAGCACATAAACGTGCCGCCGTAGGGGCGAACCCCGCCATGCAGTGCCAGACCGTTCATTGCAGCGGCCATGCCATGCTCGCGGATCCCATAGTAAATGTAGCGACCTGCGCGATTTTCGGGATCAAAAATCCCCATATCCGCAGTTTTTGTATTGTTAGACCCGGTCAAATCAGCCGAGCCGCCGACGGTTTCAGGCATCACCGGATTGACCGCCTGCAAGGTTTTTTCCGAGGCCGATCGCGTGGCCAGTTTTGGCTCTGACTCCGCGGCATCTTTCTTGATCTTGCGGATCGCAGCGGCCAATTTCTTGGGGGCTTCTCCAGCAAAGGCGCGGTTGAATTGCGCTTGCTTTGAGGCGGAAAGACCAGAAAATCGGCTGTCCCATTCGGCGCGTTCCGCGCTGCCGCGGGCGCCAATGGCCTCCCAAGCGGCTTTGACATCGGCTGGTATTTCAAATGCGCCATAGGGCCAGCCATAGGCGGCTTTGGCATCGGCCAGTTGCGCCGCATCCGTCAGCGCACCATGCCCTTTTGATGTGTCCTGTGCCGCGTGCCCCAGCGCGATATGGGTTTTACAGGCAATCATAGAGGGTTTCTTAGATTTACGCGCGGCCGTTAAGGCCTCATCGATGGCGATCGGGTCATGGCCATCAATGGCTTGCACATGCCAGCCAGAGGCTTTGAAACGCTGCAGCTGATCTGTCCGATCTGACAGCTCAACCGTACCGTCGATGGTGATGTTATTGTCATCCCATAGCACCACTAAATGTCCCAGCTCATGGCGGCCGGCAAGTCCGATGGCCTCTTGGCTGACCCCTTCCATCAAGCAACCGTCCCCGGCGATGACATAGGTGTTGTGGTTCTGAATTTTTTTGCCGTAGGTGGCACGCAATATTTCTTCGGCGATGGCGAAGCCAACCGAATTGGCAATCCCCTGTCCCAGTGGGCCAGTCGTGGTTTCAATGCCCGAAGCGTGGCCATATTCTGGATGCCCGGCGGTTTTTGCACCCCATTGGCGGAAGTTTTTGATCTCATCGAGCGTCATATCCGCATATCCGGTCAGGTGGAGCAGGGCGTAGAGCAACATCGATCCATGCCCCGCCGAAAGAATGAAGCGATCGCGATCTGGCCAAATGGGCGCCGCGGCGTCAAATTTCATGTGCTTTTCGAACAGAACGGTGGCCACATCGGCCATGCCCATCGCCATCCCTGAATGACCCGAATTTGCGGCCGCAACCGCATCCAGCGTCAAAGCACGAATGGCGGCGGCTTTTTTCCAATGTTCAGGGTTCTTGACGGCGAGTGCTTTGAGATCCACGGAGCTAACTTTCTGTAAGGGCAAACGTTGTTGCTTCCTATCAAGTGAAGAGGGAATATCAAGTAACCTGACCCATTTCTTAAAAAATGTTTCATGCGCCGGCTCTTGGACGTTAAGGTTAATTTAACCTACCTTAGAGGTGGTCTATGCGATTCGAGACAGCTGATGGTGGCGTTTGAGCAGGGGTGTGAGATGAGCAATGAGTGATATTTCGGTTTTAGAACAAAAAATTACAGTGGCTATACGACGCATATCTGCGGCGACTGAGGCCGTGCCTCTCAACCGTGCCGCACCGACGTCAGCGCCAGTTGAGCCTGCGGCGCCTGAAAATGTTCATAATGACGCTCTCGGCGCTCTTGACGCGCAATTGTCACAAGTGATGCAATCCAACGCGCAACTGCGGGCGTCAAATCAAGCGCTGCGCGCGGCCAATGCCGAAGGCCTGGGGGATGCAAGTCTGATTAATGCTGGGATGCAGGCTCAGATTGATGCATTGACCGCAGAACGGGCCGCAGAGGCTGCGCAGCTTGAGCTGTTACTGACGGCTTTGACCCAAACCGATGAGGAGCCGCGCGATGCCTGAAGTCACCATCAAAATTGGCCAACGCCCCTATTCAGTCAACTGCCCAGCAGGTGAGGAGCCCCAGCTGCAAATGGCCCGGGCCGCGTTGGATGCCGAGGCCAGCACCCTTCTGGCCCACGTGGGGCGCGTGCCAGAAGCTCAGATGTTGTTAATGTCCGGTCTGATGCTTGCAGATCGCACATTGGCATTGGAGGAAAAGTTAAAGGCGGCAGAGGCCGCTCTTGCGCAAGCAAAGACGGCGGCCCATGATATTTCTCCAGAAATCAAAACAGTCGTCACAGAAATTGAAGTGCCCGTTGTGCCGCCTGCCTTATTGGAGAGCCTCGCAGAATTAGCCGCGCGCGCGGAAGCTGCGGCAGATGATCTGGAAGAGAGAATAGCCCAATCCGCTGGCTAGCGAAAAGGGATCATCGGGCGGTGTCGTCCCGGTTTGTAATCTCAGAGGGCCCTGGAGGCGTCAGTCAGCCGAGTTTGCCTTGCGAATTTCATCCGCGGCATCTTGGTTGTAACTGACCTCATTTTCACCCAAGAGCCCATCCAATTCCCCCGATAGGGTCATGTCACGGACAATATCGCAGCCGCCGATGAATTCACCTTTCACGTAGAGCTGCGGAATAGTGGGCCAATCGGAGTAGTCTTTGATTCCCTGGCGAATGGCATCATCGGCCAGAACATTCACGTCGTGATACTCCACACCCATATAGTTCAATATACCGGCGATTTGGCTTGAGAAGCCGCATTGCGGCATGGAGGCGGTACCTTTCATGAACAGGACAACATCATTCGATGTCACTGTTTCGCGGATTTTATCTTCAGCGCTCATCTTTTGGCTTTCTGTCTTTGGGCACAAATTGCTGTGCGTATTTCTGTGGGTCCTTTGGAACCCGAAAACTGCCCGAATGTCCACCTCCGGCACCGCCGGAAAAATAGTCCGCTCGAACCTCGTGATCGCCCTGACCGGGCAAGGAGCCGCGGCCTTGGTCTTTTTCGTTCCGGATGACCCAAAGGGCCCGGAGAAACAATAAGATCAATATTGCAAGAGAAAAATATGCAATGAGACCCAAGTCAAACATATCAGCTCGGCGCCTTGGTGGTCAGTGCAAGAGCGTGCAGCTCCCCATGAGCTCCGTCCATTTTGCCTTTCAAAGCGGCATAAACTGCGCGATGCTGTTGCACCCGGTTTTTGCCTGCAAAGCTGGCATCGGTCACCTCAGCGGCGTAATGATTGCCATCCCCAGCCAGATCAGTGATCGTGATCTGCGCCTCGGGAAAAGACTCCCGGATCAGAGCTTCAATATCTTGTGCGGCCATGGCCATTGGGCGTTTCCTCGTTTGGTATAACTCGAAGGTAGAGCCGAGCGCTGTTGTTTTCAAGTGACCGCATCGGCGAAACTGTTGCGGAAAATAGTACTAAGCTCGGACAGCTCGGTCTGTTGTGCGCCAAAGCTGACCTGCGTGCCGCCAAAGCGCCCGACACAGGTGGCCGGAACCCCGAGATTGCCGGCCGCAGCCAGCAGCGCTTCGGCTTGATCAAAGTTGCAGGCCACCAGATAGCGGGCTTGATCCTCACCGAACAACTCTGCGGTGCCTTCTGTATCGAGGCTAACGCCGACATTTGCAGCTTCGGCCATTTCAAAAGCAGCCAACGCCAGTCCACCATCGGACAGATCGCTACAGGCCGTAACCCAGGCGCTATTGGTGCGGATAAATTCTCCATGTTTCTTTTCAGATGCAAGATCCACAGGCGGCGCATCGCCTTCCACGCGGTTAAAGACTTCCGCCAAGAGGGCAGATTGCCCAAGGTGCCCGTTGGTTTCGCCAATCAAAATCGCCATATGACCCTCGCGCGCCAACCCTGTGATGGCGTCATCCGCATCGGCAATGAGGCCGACAGCGCCAATGGTCGGTGTCGGTAGAATTCCCGAGCCGTCCGTTTCATTATAGAGCGACACGTTGCCAGAGACGATCGGCATATCGAGGGCGGCCACAGCGGCACCGATGCCTTTGATCGCTCCCACAAATTGACCCATGATTTCTGGTTTTTCTGGATTTCCAAAGTTCAAATTATCGGTTGTGGCCAGGGGTAGGGCGCCCACCGCTGTGAGGTTGCGATAGCCCTCTGCCACCGCTTGCTTACCTCCTTCAAACGGATTGGCCGCCACGTAGCGCGGTGTCACGTCAGAGGTAAAGGCCAGTGCCTTTTGCGTGCCATGCACTCGCACGATGCCCGAGCCCATGCCTGGCGTGCGCAGGCTATCGGCCATCACTTGGCTGTCATATTGTTCATATACCCATTGTTTGGCCGCGTAATTCGGGCTGGAGATTAGCATTTTTAACCCGTCAATTGGATCGATATGCGGCACATCCCCCAGCGGCTCCGCTGCGGGTGTCTCAACCCAAGGCCGGTCATATTCCGGCGCCGTACCCGAGAGCGCCTTGAGCGGCAGATCGGCTTTGACCTCGCCGTTCATCACGATCAAGAAGCGGTCTTCGGCAATCGTTTCGCCCACAATGGCGAAATCCAGATCCCATTTATCAAAGACGGCCTTCGCTTGCTCTTCCAGTTCCGGCTTTAGCACCATGAGCATACGTTCTTGCGATTCCGACAGCATCATCTCATAGGCGGTCATATTCAGCTCGCGGGTTGGTACTTTTTCAAGATCCAAGCGCACACCTAAATTGCCCTTGTCTCCCATTTCGACCGCAGAGCAGGTCAGGCCCGCGGCCCCCATGTCTTGAATGGAAATCACAGCGCCTGTTGCCATAAGCTCTAATGTGGCTTCCATGAGGCGTTTTTCGGTGAAAGGGTCGCCAACCTGCACTGTTGGGCGCTTATCTTCGATGGTGTCGTCAAATTCAGCGCTGGCCATCGTCGCGCCGCCAACCCCATCGCGTCCAGTTTTGGCGCCCAAGTAAACCACAGGCATGCCGACGCCCGAAGCTGCGGAATAAAAGATCTTATCAGTATCTGCTAGACCGGCAGCAAAGGCGTTCACAAGGCAATTGCCGTTATAGGCCGGATCAAAGCGCACTTCGCCGCCAATAGTTGGTACGCCAAAGCAATTTCCATAGCCGCCAACGCCCGCCACCACGCCAGAAACTAAAGACTTGGTTTTGGGATGATCCGGACTGCCAAAGGACAAAGAGTTCATCGCCGCAATAGGGCGCGCGCCCATTGTAAAAACATCACGCAAAATGCCGCCAACGCCCGTGGCCGCGCCCTGATAGGGTTCGATATAGCTGGGGTGATTGTGGCTTTCCATTTTGAAAATTACAGCCTGCCCGTCGCCAATATCAACAACACCGGCATTCTCACCGGGGCCGCAAATCACCTGTGGCCCTTCGGTGGGCAGGGTGCGGAGCCATTTTTTCGAGGATTTATATGAGCAATGCTCATTCCACATGGCAGAGAAGATGCCTATTTCCGTAAAGCTCGGGTCCCGGCCTATGATTTCGAGAATGCGATCGTACTCGTCTGGGCTCAGCCCATGGGCGGCAATAAGGTCGGGCGTTATCACTGGATCTTGCAAGTTGTCATCCCTTACGGTGCAAATTTGCACCCTGATACGAAAGTTAACGGGCAGAGGGAAGGTTGGAATAGCTATTAAATGCTGCATTTGCCCGAAAGACTGGTGGAATTGGCAAATATCAAGCTCAACCGCATAGGCGCTCGGGCAAAAAAAATGCCGGGCACAGGGCCCGGCGTAAGTCCAACAGGGAGGTTATGAGGGGCTACCACTGGCTGCCGTCCACATGAGGCGTATTTAGTAGCGCCGATGCATCCCCGCAAGCCCTCTGGGTGCAAAGCCGCTACGCGCTCAGAGCATAGCTACTTTTGGACTTCAAGGCTTCGCTCTGCGCGACGGCGGGCGATAATCTCATCTTGCACAAAATCGCGAAAGGCCGCGATGCGGCGCGAGTGGCGCAGCTCTTCTGGATAGGCAAGAAACACCGGGACTTCCGTGTTCTCAAGCTCGGGCAGGACTCGCACGAGATCAGGAAAATCATGGGTGACGTAATCGGGTAAAATTCCGATCCCAAGGTTGTTGATGACGCCTTGCAACACGCCGAAATAGTTGTTGACGGTCAAAGTGGATTTTGGACTGTATCCCATCAGATTTTGCACCAAGGCTGCACTGACGGCCACTTGAGGTGCGTTTGGATTTTGGCAAATCAAACGATGATTTGCGATATCTTCTAAAGTTTGCGGCGTGCTGCGGGATTTCATATAGTCTGCGCTGGCATAGAGGCGCATTTCGACGGTCATAAGGCGCTTTCGAATCAAATCTGCTTGGCTCGGCTCTTTCATGCGGATGGCAACATCGGCCTCACGCATCGGCAGATCCAAGACCCGCTCCTCAAGCATCAGCTCTACATTCAAGTCGGGGTATTTTTCATAAAGCTGTGGCAAGCGGGGCGCCAGCCAGAGCGTGCCAAAACCGGTGGTTGTGGTGACGCGCAGCTCACCGAAGACTTCATCTTCACTGTCTCGAATGCGTGCTGACGCGGCATCAAGGCGTTTGGTCATCGCGCGGGTGGCTTCAAATAACAGCTCGCCTTGCTCCGTGAGTATCAACCCACGCGCGTGTCTATGAAACAATGTCGCGTCAAGGGTGTCTTCCAGTGCGCGGACCTGCCGAGAGACGGCCGATTGCGACAGATGCAGTGTCTCCCCCGCATGGGTCAGTGACCCGGCATCGGCAACCGCATGGAAGATTCGTAATTTATCCCAGTCCACCGGCTTACCTCATTGTCCATTCCTGAGATTCATAACACGCAAATTAAGACTGGGTCACGGAGTTTTTCATTGTTAGGTCATAGTTTTTGACCTAACAATTATTCGTGCATACCGGGAGGCCGCAGACCATGCATCAAGATGTTTCACTCGCTGATAGATATGATTTGTCGAAAAAACAGGTTTTGTTGAACGGCACGCAAGCCTTAGTGCGGATGATGTTGATGCAATCGGCGCGCGACCGAGCGGCGGGCCATAGGACAGCTGGCTATGTCACGGGCTATCGCGGATCTCCACTCGGCGCGGTGGATTTTCAGATGACCCGCGCGGCGGCAGAGCTTGAAAATGCGCAGGTGCGGTTTCAAGAAGGGCTGAATGAGGATTTGGCCGCCACGGCGCTTTGGGGCAGCCAGCAGGCCGAGTTGCGTGGTGAAGGAAAATTTGAGGGCGTGTTTGGGCTTTGGTATGGCAAAGGGCCGGGCGTGGATCGCTCCGGCGATGTCTTTCGCCATGCGAATATGGCTGGCACCTCGCCCCTCGGCGGTGTTGTGGCGGCGCTTGGGGATGATCACACAGGTGAGAGCTCGACCACATTGCACCAATCGGAATGGACGATGATCGACAGCTTCATGCCAGTGCTGTCTCCTGCCGGCGTCCAAGAGGTGATGGATTACGGGCTCTTCGGCTTTGCCTTGTCGCGCTTTGCTGGGGTTTGGGCCGGGCTGAAATGCATCAAAGACACGATAGAAGTGACCTCTGTGGTGAACGGCGATCCTCTGCGGTTGGAATTTGCCACCCCAGAGTTCGACATGCCCGAAGGGGGCTTGAATATCCGCCTCATCGACACGCCGCAGGCCCAAGAGGCGCGGGTCATTGATCACAAGCGCAGAGCCGTGCAGGCATTTGCACGCGCCAATCGGATGGATAAGCGCGTTTTGGGACAGGCTGGCGCAAAAATTGGCTTTGTCGCGGCGGGCAAAAATTGGCTGGATTTGGCCCATGCCATGCAGGTGCTCGGCATGGATCAGGAGGCGGCGGTGCGCCATGGCGTGACAACCTACAAAGTCGCCATGACTTGGCCACTTGATATGCAGTCTTTTGCCGAATGGGCGGAAGGTTTGGACTGCATCGTTGTTGTCGAAGAGAAACGCAAACTGATTGAGGGACAAATCAAAGAAGCTCTTTTCAATCAAAAAGGCAGCTGGCGGATTTTTGGGTCCAAAGATGCCCAAGGTGCATTGCTTTTTGCCGATAGCTATGCGCTCGATCCAATGGTGATTGCGCAAAAACTCGGTCAAATTTTGATTGCTGAGGGCTGCGGATCGGCGCGGCTTACAGGCGCGTTGGAGAGGATTGATGCGGCGCAAACCGCAAACAACGCTCCCACATTGGCCAGCCGCGTGCCGTATTTCTGCTCTGGGTGCCCCCACAGCAGCTCCACGAAAATTCCCGAGGGCAGCCGCGCCTATTCAGGCATTGGCTGTCATTACATGGTGCAATGGATGGATCGGGAGACCTTGGGGTTCACGCAAATGGGTGGTGAGGGGGCCAATTGGATTGGCGAGTCGTTGTTTTCCACCCGCGCGCATGTGTTCCAAAACATAGGCGATGGCACCTATAATCACTCTGGCATCCAAGCCATTCGCGCGGCGCTCGCCGCTGGCACGACCATGACCTATAAAATTCTGTTTAATGATGCCGTGGCGATGACAGGCGGGCAAAACAATGATGGGGGGCTGGATGCTGCGCGGATCGTGCAAGAGATGCGCGGGATCGGGGTGAAACATCTTGCCGTGGTTTATGATGAAAAGGAAGACATCTCTGCGGCTGATTTTCCGGCTGGCACTCAGATGCACCCGCGCGCCCAGCTCAATGCGGTGCAAGAGGCATTTCGGCAATTGCCGGGCGTCTCTGTCATTGTCTATGTGCAGACCTGCGCGGCGGAAAAGCGCCGCCGCCGTAAACGTGGGGCCTTCCCCGATCCAGATCAGCGCCTATTTGTCAATCCAGAGGTCTGCGAAGGCTGCGGTGATTGCGGGGTGCAATCCAACTGCGTCTCTTTGCTGCCGCTCGAGACGCCTTTGGGGCGCAAAAGGCAAATCGATCAGTCCAGCTGCAATAAAGATTTCAGCTGCATAAATGGCTTTTGTCCCTCTTTTGCCACTGTGCGCGGCGGGCAGCTGCGGCGTCCGGCAGCGCAGGAGCTGTCCATTCCGGAGTTGCCCGCCCCGCCGCCCTGCACGCTGCAAGGAACACATAACGTCGTGGTCACGGGCGTGGGAGGAACCGGGGTGGTGACCATTGGGGCGCTTCTGGCCATGGCGGCGCATTTAGATGGCAAGGCAGCAGGGGTCATGGAAATGGCCGGGCTGGCCCAAAAGGGCGGCGCGGTGCATATTCATTGCCGCATCGGTGAGACGCCAGAAGATATTTCCGCCATTCGTGTGGCTTTGGGCGAATGCGATGCGTTGATTGGCGGTGACCTTGTGGTCTCGGCCCAGGGCAGCACTTTGGGTCTCATGGCGCCCACAGGCGGCGCCGTGGTCAATCGTCACGAAATCATAACAGGGGAATTCACCCGCGACACCGCTTTCGCAATTCCGGGCGCTGATTTGCACCTGGCACTTACCGCAAGGTTGCAGGAGCGCGCGCGGCTTCTCAATGCAACCCGCTTGGCCGAAACGGCTTTGGGAGACACCGTCTATGCCAATATGATCTTGCTTGGCGCCGCCTATCAGCAAGGATTGCTGCCACTTACGCAAGAGGCCTTGCTTGAGGCAATTGCGCTGAATGGGGCGAAAGTGAGGCAGAATCAGCAGGCCTTTGCTCTGGGACGTTGGGCTATGGTTGATGCGGATCTGGACAGTAAATTTGAGCGCATAGAAGCACCGGCTCAGGATTCCGAAGCGGCCCGTGTCGCGGGATTGCGCGCTTATGGTTCAGGTCGCTTGGCGCGCTATGAGGCCATGCGAAGCAAACTTCAGGGGATTGAGCCAGACTTACGCGAGACAGCCCTGCAGTCCTATCACAAGCTTTTGTGCTACAAGGATGAATATGAAGTTGCGCGCCTGCTTCGGGCGACCAAGACACAGGTTGCAGAGCGGTTTGAAGGCGAATATGAAATTTCCTATCACCTGGCGCCACCACTTTTGGCGAAAAAAGGCCCGGATGGTCGGCCGCAAAAGCGCAGCTTTGGGTCTTGGTTTGACTTTGTAAGTCAAGGTTTGGCGCGTCTTAGGTTTTTGCGCGAAACCCCATTAGATCCTTTTGGATATAGCGCAGAGCGGCGCATGGAGCGGCAATTGATCAAGGATTTTGAGAGCGTGGTGGCCCGGATGCTGCACGCGTATGAACCGGCGCAGCTCGGAATGTGGCGCGAGCTTTTGAGTTTGCCGCTCAATATCCGCGGCTTTGGTCCGGTCAAATTGGCCAATGCGCAGGCCATGCAGAAGCGCCGGGCGGAGTTGCTTGCTCAGCTGACATCGAGCCATGACACTGAGCGCTCCGCCGCCTAAGCTTGCGTTTTTCGGCACAGGAATAGTCAAGGCAGATGCCCTAAGCTATGATCGGGCAGGGCAGTTTGTGAGACACGGGAATTTAAGCATGGCAATCGGAATTTTTGACAGCGGTCTGGGTGGGTTGACGGTTTATGACGCGATCCGCAAACAGATGCCTGATTTGGATACAGTCTATCTTGGCGATCATAAGCACGCGCCCTATGGGGTGCGCGACGTGGATGATATTTACCGCTGCACGACCCAATCGGTGCAAATTCTCTTTGATCAGGGATGTGATTTGGTGATTTTGGCGTGCAACACAGCCTCGGCCGCTGCATTGCGCCGGATGCAGGAGCATTGGTTGACAGAGGACAAACGGGTTCTGGGTGTCTTCGTGCCGATGATTGAAGCACTGACCGAGCGGCAATGGGGGGACAATTCTCCGCCACGCCAGGTGGCCGTGGAGCATGTGGCGCTTTTTGCCACGCCGGCCACTGTGTCGAGCCGCGCCTTTCAGCGCGAACTGGCCTTTCGCGCCATAGGTGTTGACGTGGAAGCACAGGCCTGTGGCGGTGTGGTGGATGCAATTGAAGATGGGGATTTCATTCTGGCAGAGGCTTTGGTGCAAAGCCATGTGGACGCGCTGCACCGGAAGATGCCGCACCCTCAAGCGGCTATTTTAGGATGCACCCATTACCCATTGATGCATGATGCGTTTCAAAAAGCGCTTGGGCCTGAGGTTAAGATTTTCTCACAGGCGGATTTGGTGGCGCAAAGCTTGGAAGATTATTTGCAGCGCCACCCAGATAAATTGGGCGCAGCAACCGACCGCAAATTTTTGACAACTGGGGACCCGGTTAAAGTGTCCCAACGCGCCACACAGTTTCTCAAACGCCCGATGCAGTTTGAAGCGGCCTAGGTGCGTCGCAAAGGTGGCTTGAAAAACGCCCGTATTCGTTCCATATCCGATGGGGAACAGAGGATTTTGCAATGGCACATCGGATTATCATTCTTGGCGCGAGCGGTTATACCGGTGCGGAGCTTGTAAGATTGATTGCATTGCATCCGCAGATGGAGATTGTGGCGCTCTCGGCGGACCGGAAGGCCGGGCTTGAGATGCGAGACGTCTTTCCACATTTGTCGCATTTGTCTTTGCCGGTCCTGAAAAAAATCGATGATATTGATTTGGTGGATGCGGATTTGGTGTTTTGTGCTCTTCCGCATGCCACGTCACAGGCTGTGATCCGTAAACTGCCTGATCATGTAAAAGTCGTGGATCTTTCGGCTGATTTTCGCATCAATGACCCCCAAGTTTACAGTAAATGGTATGGCAAGCCCCATGATGCGCCTGATTTGCAAAAGAGCGCCGTTTACGGGCTGACAGAATTTTATCGCGCCGAAATTTCTAATGCGCGCTTGGTGGCAGGCACGGGCTGCAATGCCGCAACGGGGCAGTTTGCATTGCGCCCATTGATCTCTGCCGGTGTGATTGATCTCGATCAGATTATTATCGACTTGAAAACGGGGGTGTCGGGCGCCGGGCGCGCGGCCAAGGAAAATCTGCTGCATGCGGAGCTTTCCGAAGGGTTTCATGCCTATGCGGTGGGAGGGCAGCATCGGCATCTGGCAGAGTTTGATCAGGAATTTTCCGCATTGGCCGGCCGGCCGGTAACGATCCAATTCACCCCGCATTTGATGCCAACCAACCGGGGTATTTTGGCGACAGTCTATGTCCAAGGCGCAGCGGATGCGATCTATAACGCCCTGGAGGCGGCCTATGCAGGCGAGCCTTTTGTGCAGCTACTGCCGATGGGCACCCATCCCAGCACGCGCCATATCCGGGGATCCAACTTTTGCCATATTGGCGTCGTTGCGGATCGGATCCCTGGCCGGGTGATCGTCTTGGCAGCCTTGGACAATTTAACAAAAGGCTCCTCTGGGCAAGCGGTGCAGAATGCCAATCTCATGCTCGGCTGTGACGAGACAACGGCCCTGATGATGCCACCGGTGTTTCCATAATGCGCGGGCTCAAAAAACAACGCCGCATTCAGGTGATCGCATTGGCGCTGGTCTGTTTGATCGGCGCGACTGGTTTAATCGGATTTGCCCTGCGTGATGGGATCAACCTCTTTCGCTCTCCGACACAGGTGGTCGAGACCGCCCCAGCGCCTGGGGAAGTGTTCCGTCTGGGCGGTTTGGTCGCGCAAGGCAGCATTCGCCAAGGTGAGGGCGTGCATTTTTATTTCGACATCACTGATGGCGCCAATACTGTGGCGGTGAAATATGTCGGCACCGACCTGCCGCCTGATCTCTTTAAGGAGGGGCAGGGCACCATCGCGACGGGGCGTTTTTCAGATGGGCTATTTGAAGCCACTGAAATTTTGGCCAAACACGATGAAACCTATATGCCCAAAGAAGTGATCGACGCGCTCAAAGAGCAAGGCGTCTACCAAGGCGCGGCAGGCTCCTGACCCAAAGCTGGCTGTGTGCGCTTGGCGCCTGGGGTTGTGACCATTTGCACCGGCAAATCGGAGTTGAGTTTCTTGCCAAGCGCGTTTGAGCCATTATACCAAACCTATGCTTAATGAACTCGCTCATTTTAGTCTGAACATCGCGCTTGGTTTTGCGGTGCTTGGGACAATCATTCCGCTTCTGGGGGCCACATTGCGCCGCAGCAGCTGGATGCAGCTGGCGTCCGTTTTCGCCCTATTGCAATTTTTATTGGTCTGTTTTGCCTTTGGAGTGCTCACGCTCGCCTTTGTGACATCGGATTTCTCTTTGCGTTTGGTGGTGCTCAACTCCCATACACTCAAGCCGATGATCTATAAAATCGCCGGGGTTTGGGGCAATCATGAAGGCTCATTGCTGCTTTGGGTTTTGATCCTAACCTTTTTCGCCGCCTGCGCCGCTCTGTTCGGTCGGCGGCTGCCGCAAAGCCTTTTGGCGCGAGTTTTGGGGGTGCAAAGCGCCATCACCACGGCCTTTCTGGTCTTTGTTTTGCTGACATCCAATCCCTTCACACGCGTGGCATTTCCGCCCTTTAATGGGCAGGGGCTCAATCCCTTGCTGCAAGACCCCGGCTTGGCCTTTCATCCGCCGTTTTTATATCTGGGCTATGTCGGCCTATCGATCACCTTCTCTTTTGCCATCGCCGCCTTGCTGGAAGGCAAAGTGGATTCGGCTTGGGGGCGCTGGGTGCGGCCTTGGACTTTGGCGGCTTGGATTTTTCTGACAATCGGAATCGGCCTAGGCAGCTGGTGGGCCTATTATGAACTTGGTTGGGGCGGGTTCTGGTTTTGGGATCCTGTCGAAAACGCAAGTTTCATGCCGTGGTTGATTTCAGCAGCCTTGCTTCATTCGGCCATTGTGGTTGAGAAACGCGACGCGCTGAAAGCATGGACGATCTTATTGGCAATCTTGGCCTTTGGCTTTTCACTGATCGGCACCTTCATCGTGCGCTCGGGCGTTCTGACCTCCGTGCATGCCTTTGCCAACGATCCTGAGCGCGGTGTGTTCATCTTGATGATTTTGGCCGTGTTTTTCGGTGGCGCATTATTGCTCTTTGCCCTGCGTGCCAAAGTTATGGACAGCAAGGGGGTCTTTGCGCCCGTCAGCCGTGAAAGCGCTTTGATTGCCAATAACTTGCTGCTGGCCATAAGCTGTTTTGTGGTTTTTGTTGGCACGGTTTGGCCTTTGGTGGCCGAATTATTGATGGATCGTAAACTCTCGGTTGGCCCGCCATTTTTTGATCTTGCCTTTACCCCCTTTATGGTGGCTTTGGCGGTGATATTGCCGATCGGCTCGACCCTGCCATGGAAGCGAGCGCGGAGGGCGCATATCACCCGACTTTGGCCTGTGGCGCTGTTGTGTTTGGCCTGTGTTGGACTGGCTTGGGCCATGCAAACGGGGCGCTCTTTGATTGGTCCGGTTGGGCTTGGCCTCGGTGTTTGGCTGGTCATGGGCGTGGTGATTGAGCTTTATCAACGCTGCGGACGTGGCGCGGGGAAAATGCGCCGGTTGCTGCGGCTGCCTTTGGCCGATTGGGGCAAGGCAGTTGCCCATGCCGGGCTTGGCATCGCTATCTTTGGCGTGGCCGGCATCACCGCATGGCAGGTGGAAGACATTCGCGTTCTTGAAATTGGCCAATCTGCCGAAGTTGCGGGCTTTACCATCACATTGGAGGCCGTAGAGGATCGACAGGGACCGAATTACCTCACCACAATGGCGGATGTGGCCTTGTCGCGGAAAGGCCAGCCGATCGCAATGCTGCATCCAGAGCGGCGCTATTATCCAGTGGCAGAGATGCCAACGACGGAAGCGGGCATTGATAGCGGGCTGTGGCGGGATATTTATGTGGTCGTTGGGGATGCACAACCCGAGGGCGGCTATGCGGTGCGTAGTTTCATCAAACCCTTAGCCAATTGGATCTGGAGCGGGGCGATCATTATGGCTTTGGGGGGCTTTCTGAGCCTATTTGATCGGCGTTACCGGATGGCGCCCGGCGCTGCGCGTGAACCGGGTCAGGAGGCGGCACAATGAGGCAGGTTTTTGTCCTATTATCCCTTCTTCTCTGGGCTGGAGTCGCCTCGGCCGTGGAGCCCGACGAAGTTCTATCTGATCCAGTTTTGGAAAATAGAGCTCGGCTGATTTCTCAAGGGCTGCGCTGTTTGCAATGCCGCAATGAGAGCATCGATGAATCTAACGCCGGTATTGCCCGAGACCTCAGGTTATTGGTTCGAGCCCGCCTGTTGGAAGGTGACAGTGACACAGAGGTCATGGATTATGTTGTTGCACGATATGGGGAATATGTTTTGCTACGGCCCAATGGATTGGGTATAAATTTGGTGCTGTGGTTGGCGGGGCCTGCGTTGTTTTTGGTCTCACTTGCGGGGCTGATTGCCGTGCAGCGGCGCAGCAAGCGCAAAGACTCCATAGACCAGTTGACCGAAGACGAAGAAAGAGAAATTGAAAAACTCCTCTCATCTTGAGTGGGACAGGGCGCGGAACACCGCAAGCACAGGATTTTATTATGATTTATGAGACACTCACCTACGCTGTAGACCACAATGTTGCCGTGATTACGCTTAATCGCCCCACGGTGATGAATGCGCTCAATTCGCAGATGCGCGCTGAAATCACGGATGCTGTGGGCCAGGCCGGTCAGGCGGCGCGGGTGGTGGTGCTAACCGGCTCAGGCCGGGCGTTTTGTTCGGGGCAGGATTTGGGCGCGGAGGGAAATTTTGCAGATATCGATCTCGAGCGCACGTTGAAAGATGAATATGTGCCAATGCTCAAAGCCATTACGGAATGCCCGGTTCCGACGATTTCTGCCGTCAATGGTCCGGCTGCGGGAGCGGGGGCGAATTTGGCGCTTGCAGCGGACGTGGTGATTGCAGCTGAATCTGCTTATTTTGTGCAGGCCTTCACCCGTATTGGTCTTATACCCGACGCGGGCGGAACCTATCTTTTGCCGCGGCAAATGGGTCTGGCTAAGGCCATGGGTGCGGCGCTTTTTGCTGATAAAATTTATGCGCGGCTGGCCAGTGAGATGGGCATGATCTGGGAGAGCGTCGCTGATGAAAAATTTGAGACCCAATGGCAGGCCCGAGCCGCGCATTTGGCCTCGGGTCCTACAGAAACATACGGCCATGTAAAAACGGCCATTCGCCAGAGTCTTTCCAATTCCGAAGAAGACCAGCTTGAGCTGGAAGCGCGCTTGCAAGGCGCCTGTGGCCGCACCCGTGATTTCAAAGAGGGGGTGACAGCCTTTCTGGACAAGCGCACTGCCAAGTTTGAAGGTCGGTGACGCGGCTTGAGTGAAAGAATGCTCCTAGATACCAGAGCCTTTGATCAAAACCCCTGTTCCCGGGCGCAAGAGCGGCGCATTGCAGGAATAGGCGGAAGAAACTTTGCTCTAGCGTTTCTCGATATCCACATAGTCCCGCGTGGTCTCGCCGCAATACAGCTGGCGGGGGCGGCCAATCTTCATGGTTGGATCTGAGATCATCTCTTTCCATTGTGAAATCCAACCGACCGTCCGAGACAGGGCGAAGATCGGTGTGAACATCGAAGTTGGAAAGCCCAACGCCTCCAGGATAATACCCGAGTAGAAATCAACATTTGGGAAGAGTTTCTTCTCGGCAAAATATGGATCGGCCAGGGCAGCTTTTTCCAACTCTTTGGCCACTTGCAAGATGGGGTTATTCTCAACGCCCAAAAGCTCCAGAACTTCATCTGCCGATTCTTTAAGAACCGTCGCGCGCGGGTCGATGTTTTTGTAAACCCGGTGCCCAAAGCCCATCAGACGGAAGGGATCGTCTTTGTCTTTCGCACGGGCGATAAACTCTGGAATGCGGTCGACCGTGCCGATTTCATTGAGCATTTCCAGGCAAGCTTGGTTTGCGCCGCCATGTGCCGGACCCCAAAGACAGGCAATTCCAGCTGCAATGCAGGCAAATGGATTGGCCCCAGAGGAGGACGCCAGACGAACCGTAGAGGTCGAGGCATTTTGCTCATGATCTGCATGAAGGGTGAATATCCGGTCCATCGCGCGGGACAAGATTGGGTTCACCTCATAGTCTTCGGCAGGCACCGCAAAGCACATGCGCAGGAAGTTTGAGGCATAATCCACATCATTTCGCGGATAAACAAAGGGCTGCCCAACCGTGTATTTATACGCCATGGCTGCAATTGTTGGCATTTTCGCGATCAAACGAATGGACGCGACCTCGCGCTGGTGCTGGTCGGTAATATCTGTTGAATCGTGATAGAATGCCGACATGGCTCCAACAACACCGGTCATAATGGCCATCGGATGGGCATCACGGCGGAAGCCGCGAAAAAAATTGACCATCTGTTCGTGCAGCATGGTGTGATTTGTCACCAGGCTTTCAAACTCTTCGAGCTCAGTTGCATTTGGCAAGTGACCGTTGAGCAACAAAAAGCACACTTCCAAATAGTGGCTTTGCGAGGCCAGCTGATCAATGGGATAGCCTCGATGCAGCAATACGCCGGCCTCTCCATCAATGAAGGTGATGGTCGAATCGCAGGAGGCGGTTGAGGTGAAGCCCGGGTCATAGGTAAAGACATTGGCCTGTGCATAGAGCTTTCGAATATCGATCACATCCGGTCCGGCTGTCGGCGACATCACTGGAAGGTCAAAGGTGGTCCCGTTCAGGGTCAGTTTGGCAATGTTTTGAACGTCATCGGTCATATTATTCTCATCTTCCCAGTTCAGCATGGTCTCAAAGGGCCTGCTCAACTTATATCGTTTAGCCGTGCAATGGTTTCATCCCGGCCCAACACTAACATCATGTCAAATACACTCGGCGAGGTAACGCGTCCTGAAAGTGCGGCCCTTAGTGGGGCTGCCAACTTGCCCATTTTTGTCTCATGGGACAGTGCAAGGCGTTCAACCAAATCTTCCAGTTCTTCTCGCGTCCAGATAGCATTTTGCAACTGCGGCGTCAATTCATTCAGTATACTAATGGATACTGAATCAAGCGCCTGAAGCGCTTTCTCTTCCAGATTCAAAGGGCGAGACTGGAGTATAAATGATGATTTATCAATGATTTCCGGCATGGTTTTCGCGCGTTCTTTGACGCAATAAGCGCCGGACAGGAAGAGAGATTTTTGTGCATCACTCAAAGGGTCGGCCTGGGTTGCCGCCAGATATCCCTCCAGATCATGCAGCAATGCAGCATCATCGGTTTGCGCGATGTGTTGGCCGGAAATATTGGCTAACTTTTTGAAGTCAAACCGCGCGGGTGATTTGCCAATGTGCTCAAGGTCAAACCAGGATTGCGCTTGGGCATCGGTGAAGAACTCATCATCCCCATGGCTCCAGCCTAAACGCGCCAGATAATTGCGCATTCCGGCGGCCGAGTAGCCAAGCGCTTGATACTCCTCAACCCCAGTCGCGCCATGGCGCTTGGACATTTTCTTGCCGTCCGGCCCATGAATGAGCGGGATATGCGCATAGGTTGGCAGATCCCAGCCCATGGCCAGGTAAATCTGAATTTGCCGGGCCGCGTTGTTCAGGTGATCGTCGCCGCGAATAACATGGGTGACGCCCATATCGTGGTCATCAACCACAACAGCGAGCATATAAACGGGGCTGCCATCTGATCGGAGCAAAACCATGTCATCAAGCTGATCGTTGCGGATAACAACATCCCCTTGTACATGATCCTTGATGAGCGTTTGCCCCTCGCGCGGGGCTTTGAGCCGCACCACATAGGGCGCGTCAGGTTGATCCCCCTCTTCGGCATCACGCCAGGGGGAGCGAAACAGCTTCGAACGTTTCTCCGCTTGCGCCACCTCTCGAAAGGCGGCGATTTCCTCTTTCGTGGCAAAACACTTATAGGCGTGGCCCGCTGCCAGCATTTGCGCGGCCACGTCCGCGTGACGCGCCGCATTGGCCGCTTGACTGACCGGCGTTCCATCAAAGTCCAAGCCAAGCCAAGCCAAACCCCGGTAAATGGCCTGGGTTGAGGCCTCGGTTGAGCGCTCCTTATCTGTATCTTCCACCCGCAGCAAAAATTGCCCGCCGTGGCGCCGAGCGAAGAGCCAGTTGAACAGCGCCGTGCGCGCCGAGCCAATATGCAATGTTCCGGTCGGGGAGGGGGCAAAACGGGTGACCACTGGGGTGTCAGACATGATGTTCATCTTTCGCGAAGGAAAAGGGCGCAGACTGTACCTAAGGCGCATCCATAGAGAGGACAAGTGCAGCATTGGTCTTGGATTTGGGCAGCAGCGGAGTCTGCGCTGCAGGCGCAAAACCTGATGCATTGGACCGCTTTTGGTTTTGGCTTGGGAATTGCGGCCTATTTTGGAGTGCCTCGCGAGCCAGGACCATTGGTCTTCGTAGCCGCAAGCCTCTCTGCGGGCCTATGTGTGGGTCCTGCGATCCGATTTCGCACTGGAATAGCGCGATTGCTAATCGTGATCGCTGCTCTGGCGGGTGGTTATGCCTGGAGTAAATATCGGGCCCATGCGGTCTCTGGCCCTCTTTTGTCGGAGCGGTTTTATGGTGCGGTGCAGGGGCGGGTTGTCGGTATTGATCGCAGCCTGTCTGAAAAGCCGCGTTTAACTTTGGATCAATTGGTGTTGGGCTCATTGCCGCAGCCGCCGGGGCCGGCTGAACCCTATGGTTATGATTTTCAACGACAGGCTTGGTTTGCTCAATTGGGTGCGGTGGGATACACGCGCAGCCCCGTGATGTTCTGGCGCGCGGCACCGGCCGATCAGGGCGGGCTTATCGTTCAAAAATGGCGTCAGAAGATCGGCGCGCATATGGCGGCGCATATGCCAGCCCACACCGCAGGGGTGGCGGTGGCCATCACGGTTGGTGACCGAATGTATCTTGATCGAGAGGTGCAGCAAACGTTGCGTGCGGCAAATCTTTCGCATTTTTTTGGCGATTTCTGGCCTGCATATGGGCTTGCTCACCAGTCTGGTGTTCTTTTTAACGTGGGCCTTTTTGTCGTGTCTGCCCTATCTTATTTTAAACTGGCCGATCAAGAAAATAGCCGCGCTGATGAGCATAGGGGTTGGGGCGGGGTATCTGATGCTGTCCGGTGCCAGTGTTGCGACCGAGCGGGCGTATATTATGGCCTTTACCATCTTCGCAGCGGTGCTGCTCGAGCGGCGTGCGATCGCCTTGCATGCGCTGGCGATTGCGGCAATGTTGGTTTTGCTGCTCCGGCCGGAGGCCCTGCTGGGTCCGGGCTTTCAAATGTCATTTGCAGCCACTGGCCTTTTGATCATCGTGTTTAACGCGATGAGCCAATGGACATGGGCGGCGCGCTGGCCGTGGGGCACGCGTTATTTGATGGGGTCTGTGGTCTTGGCGGTGGTGGCTGGCCTTGCCACTGCCCCGATTGTAGCGGCGCATTTTAACATACTGCCGCATTACGGGGGCTTTGCAAATGTTGTCGCGGTTCCGATTATGGGTTTTTGGTCATGCCTAGTGCGATTTTGGCCGCAGTGCTGGCCCCCTTTGGGGGAGAGGCGTTGGGCTTTTGGGGCATGACAATGGGGTTAGGAGCAATTTTGGATGTTGCGAGCCATGTTGCAGATCTTCCCCAATCGGTTAGCCATATCAAAGCACCACCGCCAAGGGTATTGGGTCTATTGGCGGCATCTGTGCTGTTTGGAATTTTGTGGCAGGGTCGATTGCGATATCTTGCTGTTATTCCCGCCTGTGCCGCTTTGATATCCTGGGTTATGTCTCCTTGCCCGGATGTATTGATCAATGGTGATGGGCGTTTGGTTGGTGTGATAGTGCAGGGTACAAGGGTTCTGAATGTCGCAAAAGGTTCAGGCTTTGTGGCGCGCAGTTGGCTTGAGAATGATGGGAACCCCATCTCTCAAAAATCTGCCTATGGGGCTATGCCATCTTGGCTCGAGATTGTGGACAAAGGGTCTCACCCGATCCGCCCCTGTCAAGCCGCGCTGGTGGTTGTGCAAGATTGGCGGTCTGAGCCGGCCTGCGATGGCTTTGATTTGGAGGCGCTGGCAACTGCAGGGGGCGTGGCAGGACGGTTCGATAGCTCCGGAAGCCTGCAATGGATCACGGTCAGACAGGCTATCGGACACAGGCTGTGGAACAGCGCAGAGTTGCGGGATGCGAAAGGCCACGATCTAGCAGGCCTTAAAGCGCGTTAATAGGTGCGGATCAGGCCCACCAATTTGCCCTGTACTTTGACTTGATCGTCGCGGAATACGCGGGTTTCATAGGCAGGATTGGCCGCTTCAAGCGCGATGGCGCTGCCATTGCGGCGGAACCGTTTCAAAGTGGCCTCGTGATCTTCGACCAAGGCGACGACGATATCGCCATTCTGGGCTGTGCTGGTTTCTCGGATCACCACCACGTCACCGTCATTGATTCCGACCTCGATCATCGAGTCTCCCTTCACCTCCAGCGCGTAATGCTGACCGGCGTTTGAGATCATATCGCCCGGCACAGCCACATCACGCGCGTAGTCTTGAATCGCAGAAATAGGCACGCCAGCTGCGATGCGGCCCATCATCGGCAATGATCTCACGCCTGCCGAATCCAGATCAATGGCATCACGTGGACGGTCAGGACGATCCCCAGCAATCAGCCGCGGTGCAAACCCGCGTGTCGCGGGTTGCATCTGTTCGGGCATCCGCAGAATTTCAATGGCGCGCGCCCGATGCGCCAGGCGGCGAATGAATCCGCGTTCCTCGAGGGCCGTAATCAAGCGGTGGATACCAGATTTTGATTTGAGATCGAGCGCCTCTTTCATTTCGTCAAAGGATGGGGAGACGCCATCGACCTGCGTGCGCGCGTGGATAAACTCAAGCAGTTGCAATTGCTTCTTGGTTAGCATGACATCATCTCCCAAGGTTGAGTCAATTCGCTGTGTTTGGGTAATGTTCTACTCTCGTTCCCCTTTTGTGTCAAGCTGTTTTGCATGACTACAAAGGAATATAACGCATCTCGCTGCCTTTGGGCATGGCGGGGGCCTGGATTGGAGCAATCGCGAGTGCGTTTGCGCCGCTCAAGATGCTCAGCAAAGAGCTGTCTTGCCGTGTGGCCACATGCAGAGCGCCATCTATCAAAGTGGCGCGCATATAGTGTTCTCGGGCGCCATTGGCGGGCAGATCATGGGCCAGTGGCGCGGTTTGCTGCGCACGCGGACCGGTCGGCAGACCGAGCATCTTTTCGATTAAGGGCACCACGAGAATCTCGCCGCAGACCATGGCGGACACTGGGTTGCCCGGAAGTCCGATCATCGCCCGCCCGCCCATACGCCCGGCCATCAAGGGTTTCCCGGGGCGCATTGCAACTTTGTAAAAAGATTGCTCCAGCCCGAATTCGGCCGCGGCCTGCGCCACCAAGTCATAATCGCCCACAGAGGCGCCACCAATCGTCAGGACCAGATCAGCGTCACGGGTCAAGGCAAAGACCTCCGCCAAGGAGCCCAACCGATCGCGGGCAATCGGCAATATTCGCGCCTCTGCGCCAAATTTTTGCAGCATAGCGGCGAGCCCATAGCTGTTTGACGCGATGATTTGATCGTCGCGGGGGGCATCGCCGGGCTGTACCAATTCATCGCCTGTGGCGATAAGGGCAACCTTCGGCCTGCGGGTCACATTGGGGCGCGGGACATTCATTGCGGCCAAAAGTGCGATGTCTTGCGCAGACAGGCGGCGCGGGGCGCGCAACTGATGACCTTTGGTGAAATCACTGCCAGCAGGGCGCCGATGGGCCGCATCATTTGGACCGTCAATCAGTGTGATTTGTCCATATTTGGCGCAGACATTCTCTTGAATAAGGACATGGTCAGTGCCTTGGGGCAGGGGTGCGCCGGTGAATATCCGCGTGGCCTGGCCGGCGGCAACGGGACTTGAAAAAGGATGCCCGGCCGCAGATTCGCCAATCACCTGCCATGTTTGCGCGCCGGCTGCGAGATCGGTGGCGCGGATTGCATAGCCATCCATGGCCGCGGCGGCGAAGGGCGGTTGATCGCGGTTGGCTGTGACGGTTTGGGCCAAAACCCGCCCCTGTGCGTATTGCAGGGCAATGTCTTCGCTTGGCAGCGCGTCGCTGAGTGCCAAGATATGGTCAAGCGCCTCTCCAACCGAAATCATAGCGCCGAACGCCGCCAGGTGCCGGACTTGCCGCCTTGCTTTTCTTCGAGTTGTATAGACGCAATGGTGATGCCTTTATCGACGGCTTTCATCATGTCATAGACCGTGAGGGCCGCTGTGCTGGCGGCGGTGAGGGCTCCATCTCAACTCCGGTTTGCCCGCGTGTTTTCACGGTGGCGGTGATCAGGACCCGGTGAGTTGCCCGATCAGGCTCAAGATCGATCGTTACCTTAGTGATCGGCAACGGATGGCACAGGGGGATCAGCTCAGAGGTTTTCTTTGCGGCCATAATTCCCGCTATTCGGGCGACAGCCAGCGCATCGCCCTTTTTCAAATTTCCCTCCAGCAGGACATCCATGGCCGCTTGTGTGAGCTGCACGATTGCCGTGGCAGTGGCCATACGATCTGTGTCGGATTTTCCAGAGACATCGACCATATGGGCGTGTCCGGCCTCATCAAGATGGGTCAGTTGTGACATTTAAATCCTATCTGGCATCCGCGGATTGGCCAAAAGAGTTCGCGTGGCCTGCGCCACATCGCTCTGACGCATGAGGCTTTCGCCAATGAGGAAGGTTCGGGCACCATGGCCGGCCAGATCGGCCAGATCTTCGGCTGTGTAAATCCCGCTTTCGGCAACTATGGTTTTGTCCGCTGGCACGCGCTGCGCGAGACTGCGGGTGGTGTCCAGTGTAACATCAAAGGTGTTGAGATTGCGGTTGTTGATGCCAATCAAGGAGGATTTGAGCGCAAGGCCGCGGTCCAATTCCGCCGCGTCATGCACTTCAATCAAGGCATCCATGCCCCAGGCCGTGGCGGCCGCTTCCAATTCTGCCGCTTGGCTGTCCGAGACGGAGGCCATGATAATCAAGATACAATCGGCGCCCAAGGCGCGGGCTTCTGCGACCTGATAGGTATCATACATGAAGTCTTTGCGCAGCGCCGGTAGGGTTGTGGCGGCGCGGGCGGCCGTGAGATAGCTGTCATCCCCCTGAAAGGACGGCCCATCTGTCAGAATAGACAAGCAGGTCGCACCGCCTTGCTCATAGTCACGGGCCAGTGCGGGCGGATCGAAATCTGCACGAATGAGGCCTTTCGAGGGCGAGGCTTTCTTCACCTCTGCGATCAAAGCATAACCGGTCTGCGCGGCTTCTTTGAGGCGGCTGGCAAAGCCGCGCAGGGGGGGCGCCGCGCGGGCGGCTGCTTCAACCTCGCCCAAAGAGATGGCCGCCTTGCGTGCTGCAATCTCTTCCAGCTTATAGGCTTTGATCTTATCAAGAATAGTGTCTGTCATATATTCAGTCCAATTGTCATGCGGCGCTGGTGAGCGTGGCTAAGGCGGTGACTTTGCTTTTCGCTGCGCCGCTGTCGATCGCGCCCGCGGCCAATTCGGCCCCTTCGCTCAGCGAGCTGGCTTTGCCTGCAATTTTCAGCGCGGCCGCAGAATTGAGCAAGACCGCATCGCGGTACGCGGAGGCAGCGCCATCTAAAAGCGCGGCGAGGGCTTTGCCATTGTCTTCGGGGCTACCGCCAAGAATTGCCTCAAACGGATGCACTGGCAAGCCTGCGTCTTCCGGATGAATTTCAAACTCGACCACCTGGCCATTTTCAAGAGCGGCCACAGCGCTGCTGCCGGTGATGGTGAGCTCATCGGTGCCATCGGCGGTGCCATGCACCAGCCAAGCCGACTCGCTGCCAAGCGCCCGAAGGGTTTCGGCCATGGGGCGGATCAAATCTGCTGAAAACACACCTGTTAATTGCCGTTTGACCCCGGCGGGATTGGTCAGCGGACCCAGGATATTAAAGATCGTGCGCGTGGCAAGTTCAGCGCGGGTGGGCATCACATGGGCGATGGCCGGGTGATGCATAGGGGCCATCATAAAGGCGATGCCGATCTCTTCCAAGGCGCGTTCCACGACATCGACACCCACCATCACATTGATGCCCATCTGGCCCAAAGCATCGGCGGCGCCAGATTTGGAGCTGAGATTACGGTTGCCATGTTTGGCCACAGGCACGCCGGCCCCGGCCACCACAAAGGCGGTTGCGGTCGAAATATTCAATGTGCCCTTGCCATCCCCACCGGTACCGACGATGTCCATGGCGCCCACAGGCGCGCGTACGGCGTTGCATTTGGCCCGCATGACGGCGGCGGCGGCGGCATATTCATCGACAGTCTCACCGCGTGTACGCAGCGCCATCAAAAAACCGCCAATTTGGCTTGGGGTGGCCTCTCCATTGAATAGCGCCGCAAAGGCCAGCTCTGCTTCAGCGCGGGTCAAGGGACGGTCGGCGGCTGTCCCAATCAAGGGTTGTAAAGCAGATGTCATGCCAGTTCCTTTGCCATGTTAAGAAAATTGCGCACGAGATGATGCCCATGTTCGGAGGCGATACTCTCGGGATGAAATTGAACGCCATGAATGGGCAGAGTTTTGTGCTGAAGCCCCATGATCGTGCCATCTTCCAATTCCGCAGTCACCTCTAAACAGTTGGGCAGTGTGGCGCGTTCTACAATCAATGAATGATAGCGCGTAGCCTCGAAAGGTGTCGGCAGGTCCGCGAAGAGACCTTGGCCGGTGTGATGCATTTTGCCCATTTTGCCATGCACAATCTCATGACAGCGCACGACCGAGCCGCCAAAGGCCTGACCAATGGTTTGATGCCCCAAGCAGACACCCATGAGCGGGACGCGGGCGGCAGCGGCGGCCTCGGTCAGGGCAAGACAGATCCCAGCCTGCGCCGGGTCACAAGGTCCCGGGGACAGGAGAATCGCGGAGGCCCCGAGGGACATTGCCTCTTGCACGTCCAAGGCATCGTTGCGTTTGACCACAACCGTTGCGCCCAACTCCCCAAGATAATGCACCAAATTATAAGTGAAGCTGTCATAATTATCGATCAGCAGTAACATGGGTCGTCCTTTATGTTTTTTTTGTCCCACCGGCGCTCTTTCGGAACAATGGGTCTCGCAATTGACAGATTGGTCGCGGTATAGATGCTCAGGGAACGATGCTATCGTCAAGAGTGACAGGGCGTTTTTGGTGATTGAAAGGTGATAGATGCAACTACCGTTCTTCAATGGTCTGATTTGGGGTACGCTCATTGGGGGGGCTGGGCTGGTGGTCCTTTCTCTGTCCCACGATGTTTTGAACCTCAAAGGTCTAAACCCCAAGGTGACGGCTCTGCCGATCTCGCAAAGCCCTGATACGGCTATGACCGCGCAGGTACCGGTGATTGATCTGGATTCCCCCATGGAATTATCAGCGCCGCGCTCAATCTTGTCGCAAGGCCCCACCGCCGCCAGCCTTGGCCGCGGCTTGACTCTTTCTGCGCAAAAACCTGTATTGACCGGTGAGACTGAGACATTGGCCACTTTGCCGATGGTTCAAAAACTGCGCCCCTCCGCAAATATGCCACAGGTCTACCCAGGAGATTCTGCCCTCCTCTTGCCGCAATCGCCGACCCGCTTGGCTGGGATGCGCCGCCCCAGTGTCACCGCTCTCGATGACCGGAGCGCTATGCAGGTGAGCGCGCCGCGATTGTTGGAAACCGAGCCTCTGCCAGAGGTGACCTATCTGCGCTATGCTCTGGAGTTCGAGCGGGTGGTGGGTAAGGGGCTTATAAGCATCGTGTTGAGGGACAGGCCGTTAATGGACCCCCCCGATGGGTTGTTGGATCTTGGCGTGCCGTTCACCGTGGCAATTGATGGGAAAGCGGCGGATGCGCGCACTAAAATGCTGCTTTATCGCGCCGCGGGTTTTGAAATTTTTACCAGTATGCAATTGCCTGAGACCCTAACTGCTGTGAATGTGGCGCTGATCACGGATGCCTCAGTGCAGGCCGTGCCTATGGCAACGGGGCTCTGGCCTACAGATTATGACCATGGCCCGCGATCTCCTGCGCAATTGCGTCTGTTGCAAGACCATTTGTCTAAAGAAAACATAGGCTTGTTTCCAAATGTCGATGTGACGATTTCTGATGACATGCGCCGCGCCTCGGATGTGTTGAGTGCCCTGGACTTTGCGGCAGAAACAGCTGCGCAGACGGGGCAGGCGGTCGTGGCGCTGGATCCGGTTGCGGAAATTTGGCAAGTTTTGCGCTTTTGGCTGCGCCATTCCGACTACGGCGATAGCGTCATCGCGCCGCTCTCGGCTGTGCTCACCCGCTAGCGCATTTGTGACGACCCATGCTCTAAGGCGCGCCTGTCAGGAGCTGCGCCAGCCAGCTTCGAATGTCGGGGTAGAGCGCCTCGAGTTGGGGTAGGTCGTTGACGCAGAGCACCTTGAGGTCGGGGGTGTCTCGAAGGTTTTGCAAGAGCGCGGGGATTGTCCCATCTGCCGCACCAACCCCTTGTCCGCTGTAGATATGATGGTGATCTTTAATCGGATGTAGCTTGGCGGTCTTGTGCAAAATACAGGCATAATTGTGCAAGCTCTGCGGCGAAAATTGGCGAATATCACGCATTTGATAACGCGCATTGTCGCGAAATGCAGCGTTGAACCGGGTGTGAAGTTGGGTCATGGTGCGGCGCAAACAGGGGTGCGCCACATGTGCCGCGCGAAAGAGGCGTTGGGGCGGCATACCGCATAGGCCTGCCGCGTTGAGTTGCATGTAGTGATTGAACTTAGCCGGATCAGCCATCTGCACGGGATCGTCTTGCAAAGCGCTAAAATCAGCCCAAGCGCCGCGTAAAATTGGGCCGCATTTCGTGAAGAAATCGGCTTCCTGACAGGGTGCTGTCAGAAAAACATCATCATTGAAATAGATAAATCGGTCGGACAGCCCAGGAATGTTCCAAAGAAAGGTCTCTATGGCCAAGGAGTTGAAAGTTGGCAGGGTCGCGCCATGATCGGCGAATATCTCTGTGTGATCAACCAAGTGAATTTTGGCTCGAAGAGCGGCGCTTAGGCGCGACAGATCTGGTGATTGATCATCGACAACAATCCATATTTTGCGCAGCCACGGGGCGTTGTGCTCAAGGGACGAAAGGCAGAGATAAATTTCGCCATTACATGCCCAGCGATGCGGGTTTGTGGCATTTTCATGGAAAAGATGTGGCGCTGAGCCTATGAAATTCTGGCGTTTTTGCAGGTGCGCTGGGTCCAATCCATCAACCCATGTAATGACCGCATCAATCGGATCGTGCTGGACTTCCTGAACCATGAACGCAGACTCCTTGTTACGCGCTCAAGGCTAGCGCGCGCGCCGGACAATTGCGAGAGTGGCTTGGTATTTTCATGGATTGTTTTGCGAAAATGGTGGTGATGGTGTGGCAAAGACAACGGTTCGACTTAAGCGCAAACAAAAGGTTTATGCCGACAATGCCACGTCCCTAGTTACGAAAATGATAAACAAATTTCAAGAGCGCAAATTGCGCCAAAAAACGAAAAACGGCACAATTTGCGCCGCTTTTTGTCCGTTCCTGTCGATCATATGTGGACATCAATGTTCTGAAGTCCCTTATTTTAGGTTGTCAATTGTCGATCAACAACGGCGTATTTGGTGGTCCCGACAGGATTTGAACCTGTGACCCCTCGCTTCGGAGGCGAGTACTCTATCCAGCTGAGCTACGGGACCATTTGTCTTTTCAGGCGGCGGCAAAGCGGCACTCGGCGCCTCTACACAAGCCGTTTCAGGCCTGCTGCGGTTCTTTTACATCAAGCCGCTTGCGCCTTACAACCCATTTTCCGCGGAATTCCCGCATTGCGCGAAGGACGGCCCCAAAAATACGTTGATAGGGGCCACCCTCTACGCCGTTGCGGTGCACAGTAGCGTTCAGGGGCTGGCAACAGGTCTGAAAGGTGCCAAGAATTGCTGTGTGAAACTAGCGGCCCCAAAGGCGCTTTTCGCCGCAATCAATATGGACGAAGTTGGAGCGAGAATAGCGGCCAACCCCGCCGGCAGCGCAGGAGGCGGCAGCTCTGGCCACCTGACGGACAGATTTGCCCTGCATGCGCAGATCCGCGGCTAGCCCCTTTACATGCAGGGAATTTTTAGCCACACCGCGCGAGCGTTTGCGCAGCAGCGCGTTGGTTTCAGCTGTCCGGTAGCCGGACAGCATGAGGAAGGGGGTGGGGGTGTCGAGCAGCTGTTGTGTGGCTGCGATGATGTCAACCGTGCGGGTGTCGATGGCGCGGGACCTATCCCTCCGCCAGTCACGCATGAACCAATTCACCTCAGTCAAGGCATCTTTGATGTAGTCACCTTCAATCCAATAGATCACATCTAAGGATTCGCCCGTTCGCCGTGAATACATTTTTAACCGACGAATATCGCCTGCACCACGTAAGAAACCGGCGGCATTGGAATAGGTTGGCGCCGCAATCAAGGCCGTGGCCGCAAAAGCGCCCAGCAATCCACGTCGTGAAATTACGGTCGGTTGGTCTGTCATTCTTTGTCCCACTTGTGCGCCGCGATCCATGTAGAACATGGCCGCTTATCCCCAGGTGCAAGGCTCATATGACATATTTCCTCCATTTTTGCAAAGCCCAATATAGTTTCAATTCGAACTATTCCAATTCCGGCGGATTATCGCATGGTTGGCTTTGACAGGCGCGCCGCGATCCGCTGGGCCTTGCGATCCGGTGCCCTATCTGGGCTTTGTGCTTTCAGAGTTACAATCTGCGAAATCTAGTGGCTCAATGGGCAAAAGACAATAGACTTTTGCTCCTAAAATGCGCACTTATTCATCCGTATTCTAAGTGAGGGCGCGCCGCGACATGATGGGTCGAATTGATTTCCGTATAGCCAAGGTCCTGGCGAGTGTCTTGGCTGTGTTGTTTAGCACGGAGCTGGCGGCTCAGGCCATTGGATTTAAGCAATCTTTGGCCCAATATATAAGTTCTGACCGTAATATTTCTGGATTTTATCGTGCGCGGGATTATCGCTCGTTTTGGACCGGCCCAACAGCGCAGGAGCGCGCGCGATTGGAGGCGCTCATCACGGCCTTTGCTGATGCGGAGATGCACGGTCTGCCGAAAGCGCGGTTCAATGCTGAAATTATGCTCTCCAAACTGCGGGCGGCCAACAGTCAAAGTGCTTTGGGTCAGCTGGAAGCGGAGCTTACAACGGCGTTTCTGGACTATGCGCGCGCCGTGCAGTCAGGGCTGTTGATCCCCTCAGAGGTTGATGAGGAAATTGTCCGCAAAGTGCGCTACAGCAAACCGCTTGACCTATTGGCAGGTTTGGAGGCCAGCGATCCGCAGGCTTTTTTCAAATCCTTGCCACCGCAAAGCCGCCAATACATCGGACTTGTCAAAGAAAGACTGCGTTTGGAGCGGCAGGTGGCGGCGGGGGGCTGGGGTCAACCTGTGAGTGCCAAGCGCCTAAAGCCAGAGGAGCAGGGGGCGCAAGTGGTGCTTGTGCGTGATCGCTTGGTCGCCATGGGCTATCTGAGCAGAAGCTATTCCACCACATATGACGGGCCGCTTGCAGCCGCGGTGGCGCGCTTTCAAGCCGATCATGGGCTTGCCGTGACCGGCACGGCCAACAAGCTGACCCTTGAGCAGGTCAATGTTGCGGCTTCTGATCGCTTGGCATCGGTTTTGGTGGCTCTGGAGCGGGAGCGTTGGTTCAATCAACCTTTGGGTGAGCGGCATATCTCCGTGAATTTGACGGATTTCAAGGCGAAGATCGTCGATTTCGACAAGGTGACCTTTGAAACCAATTCCGTTGTCGGAGCGGTGGATGATGATCGCCGCAGTCCCGAATTTTCGGACACTATGGAATATATGATCGTTAACCCGAGCTGGTATGTTCCGCGGTCTATCGTTGTCGGTGAATATTTGCCGATGTTACAAGAGGATGCGACGTCGGTGGAATATCTCGAGCTGCGTGATGATTTGGGCAATGTTGTGGGGCGTGAGGGGCTGGATTTCACAAGTTTCAATGAGGACACCTTCCCCTTCGGCATGCGCCAACCGCCCAGCCCTGGCAATGCTTTGGGTCTGGTAAAGTTTATGTTCCCCAATCGGCACAATATTTATCTTCACGACACCCCAGCCAAAAACCTATTTGGGCGCGAAGTGCGTGCCTTCAGCCACGGCTGTATTCGCTTGGCGGATCCGTTTGATTTTGCCTATGCGCTCCTTGCAGCGCAAAGTGACGCGCCGAAGGCTCTCTTTCAGGAGGCCTTGAACACAGGCGAAGAGGTGCAGATCGATTTAGTGCGCCGCATACCCGTGCATATCATTTACCGCACGGCGCTGGCGCGGCCGGAAGGCGGATTAGAGTTCCGCCCCGATGTTTATGGCCGTGACGCAAAGATTTGGCAGGCTTTGCAACGCCAAGGGGTGGTTATGGGTGAGATCACAGGCTAAACGGAGCGTGAAGCAAAGGGCGACCGTTCATGAGCGTATGTAATTTACAAGACTTGGCGAAGGCGCTGAACGGACAAGCCGTGGGGGATGTCGCGTTGCAGGTCACGGGCGCCTGTGAGCCGCAAGATGCGGCAGGGGGCCTCTTGGCGATCGCGACAAGCCAATCTTATGTGGAGCGCTTGCCGCTTGGCCAAGCCCGCGTTGCCTTATTGGCCGAGGGCACCGACTGGCAAAGTCTCAACCTTTTGGGTGCAATCCTTGTTCCGCGGCCCCGCTTTGCCATGGTGGGTCTCTCGCAAGCTTTTGATCATAGGTGGCGCCCGGGTCCGCCGGGAATTCATCCGCAGGCCTGTGTGGAACCAGGGGCTGAGATTGGCGCCGGCGCGCGGATCGGCGCTTTTTGCCATATCGCGGCGGGGGCGGTCCTGGGCGAGAATGCCTGGCTCGGCAGCCATGTGACCCTCGGCGAAGGCTGCACCATTGGCCCGGAGACCACATTGATGGCGGGCGTGCGTATCGGCGCGGAGGTGCGTATCGGCGCAAGGTTCATCGCGCAACCGGGGGCGGTGATCGGCGGGGATGGATTTTCCTTTGTGACCCCGGAGCGCTCTGCGATTGAGAATGTGCGCGAGACTTTGGGAGACAGCAAAGGCGCCAAACCGCAAGCCTTTGCCCGCATTCATTCTCTTGGGTCGGTGGTGATTGGCGATGATGTGGAGCTGGGCGCCAACAGCTGTATTGATCGCGGCACAATCCGCGACACGCAGATTGGCGATGGTTGCAAGTTTGATAATTTGGCCCAGATTGGCCATAATGTAAAAATTGGTAATAATTGTATGATTTGTGCACAGGTCGGGATCGCCGGTTCCTCCGTGCTGGGAAACAATGTGGTTCTTGGGGGGCAAACTGGGGTGAGTGACAATCTGTTTATCGGCGATAACGCCATAACGGGCGGCGCGACGAAAGTGCTAAGCAATATCCCCGCGGGGCGCGTGATGCTGGGTTATCCCGCGATGAAAATGGAGGCGCAGCTTGAGGTCTACAAAAACTTGCGGCGCCTACCGCGGATGTTAAAAGACCTCGCGCGGCTTAAAAAGTCACTGCCCGACTCTGATAACAGTCCTTAATGGGCAAAAAGGCGTTCCTATGAGTGTAAAAGACAAGGTCATTCAAATCATTGCTGAGCAAGGCTTGCTGGATCTGGCTGATGTAAGCCTATCGGCCACGCTAGAGGAGCTGGGCATTGACAGCCTTGGCGTGGTGGAAAGTATTTTCGCGATCGAAGAAGAATTCGACATCGAAGTGCCGTTTAATGCCAATGCCCCGCCGAAAAGTGAATTTGATATATCCTCTGTGGCGACCATTATTTCTGCGGTTGAAACACTTGTTGCGGAGCAGACCTAGCCCATGAACCGCGTGGTGATTACAGGGGCTGGGACCATCAATGCTTTGGGTGGATCAGTGCCGGAAACTTTGCAAGCCATGCGCGAAGGACAGCTTGGGATTGGTCCTTTGCAGATGCGTGACCTGGACAGGCTATCTGTAAAAATCGGTGGGCAAATCAAGGATTTTGATCCTGAGGCGCATTTTGACCGGCAAAAATTGGCACTCTATGATCGGGTGACTCAACTGACGCTTTTGGCCAGCCGCGAGGCGATGGCGCAGTCTGGCTTGGAGATCACGGAGGAGCTCTCGGAAACGACGGGTGTGGTTCTTGGAACCGCTGCAGGTGGGATGAATACCTGGGATGATAATTTCCGGTCTGTCTATGAAGAGGGCAAAAATAGGGTGCACCCTTTTGTGGTGCCGAAACTCATGACCAATGCAGCCGCCAGCCATGTGTCGATGGCCCATAATATCAAAGGTCCCTCCTTGACTGTCTCAACCGCCTGCGCCAGTTCAAATCACGCGATTGGATTGGCGTTTCAGATGGTCCGCAGCGGCATGGCGCGGGCGATGCTGGCCGGCGGCGCTGATGCGATGCTGACCTTTGGTGGCATAAAGGCCTGGGAAGGGCTGCGCGTGATGTCCAAAACCGCTTGCCGGCCTTTTTCCGCCAATAGATCGGGCATGGTTCAAGGAGAGGGGGCAGGGGTCTTCTTGCTTGAGACCTATGAGGGAGCCAAGGCGCGTGGTGCTGAAATACTCTCGGAACTCATCGGCTTTTCTATGACCTCAGATGCTGGTGATATTGTGATGCCAAACCAGCACGGTGCTGTGCGCGCCATCCACGGTGCGCTCCGCGATGCGCGTCTAGATCCGCAAGATATTGGCTATATCAACGCTCACGGCACGGGAACTGCGGCCAATGACAAGACCGAATGTGCGGCGGTGACGGAGGCTTTCGGCGCCCATGCGCCGGCCTTGATGATGTCATCGACCAAATCCATGCATGGACATTTGATAGGCGGGACGGGCGCTGTGGAGTTACTTGCATGCCTCATGGCGCTGCGGGACGGGGTAATTGCGCCCACCATTGGCTATGAACAGCCAGACCCCAATTGCGCGCTTGATGTGGTGCCAAATGTGGCCCGTCAAGCAAAGGTCACGGCGACTTTGTCCAACGCCTTCGCCTTTGGCGGCATGAATGCGGTTCTGGCGTTAAAAGCGATTTAGGGCCTATGCGCAATTAATTGCCCAATGTGCCCATCAAGGCCTCATGCCCTGCGGTAAATCCCGTCAAAGATAATGTAAGGCGTTCGGGCTTCGTTGGGGCCGCGGCGGGAAACATGGTGATGATGGCCCGCGCTCCGGATCGGTAGCTGTCGAGATCGTCTTCCGTTAGACCGATGCGCGCCACGCAGCCCATTTGCGCACGGAATGCGAAGGGATATATTTTGGCATTTTCATCATCCACTTGGATGGTCAATTGTTGGTTAATAGGGTTTCCAAAGGTGTAATTACATTGGCTCCGGCAATAACGAGCCCATCCGATTGGACGGGGCTTAAGTTATATTCTGCCACGGGCGAGCCATCGGGGGTATGCATCAATTGAAATAACTGACAGGGGTCTTGCGCTTGCTCTGTTTTCAGACAGCGCAGCGTCCAATCTCCAAAGCTGCCTTTGGCATAGTAGTCGCCCATCGCCGGAGTGCTTTCGACAACTTCACCGGTTGAGAATTCCTCTGCCGCCGGCATTTGAGCCGATTGCGCCTGAAGCGCAGTGTGGGACAACAGAAGGTATAGGATCGCGCCAATATAGTTTGTAACTTTAAACACCAAATGGTCCTTTGCTATCGCACGCAGTATGAACAGTGATCTTGTCATAAATGTCTTAAAATTTATTCTGATGTGCCAACCAGCCTCTGGGAGCGCAACCTGAAAAAATTAAAGCAGAGGATTTGTTTCCAAAAGCCTCTGCCTTTATTTTTCTCCTTGTCGGGCTTGCCGACTATGGGCAGACAAAAAAAATTATGTTTTGGTCGTCAATGAGAATTTTAAACCATTTTCCAAAAAACCGTGCCCGAAGGCGCGGTTTAGTTCAGGAAGGTATGACATGAAGAAAACTTCTATCACACCTAGCTTATAACCTCAGTTCCTTAAAATTTGGTTCGCACAGGGTGCGGTATTTGCCCTCATTTTTTTGCTAGGCTTACAGCTTGTATATCTTGAGCTGTGTGATGCGGTTTTCTTTGCGGGCAGCGACTTCAAAGCGAAATCCGTGAAATACGAAGACTTGACCCTCGGCAGGTATCATCTGCGCCTCGTGAATCACCAAGCCGGCGAGCGTGTTGGCCTCTTCATCTGGCAGGCTCCAATCCTGCGCCCTGTTCAAATCGCGAATGGTCATAGCCCCATCAACCACCACATGACCGTCCTGAGCCGCAGTGACCCCTTGGTCACTGGTGTCAAACTCGTCGGTGATTTCGCCAACGATTTCTTCCAAAATATCTTCCAAAGTGATCAGCCCCTGCAACGCGCCATATTCATCCACCACCAAGGCGAAATGCGTGTGCCGCTTTAGAAACTGCCGCATTTGATCATCCAGAGGGGTTGTTTCTGGAACAAAATAGGGCTCCATCGCCACATCTAGCACCTGAAATTTGGCCAAATCTTCGCTGCGGGCTGCGCTGTCGCGTGTGAGCTTAACCATAGCGCGAGCCAAATCCTTTGCGTGGATCACCCCAACGATATTTTCAGGATTGCCGCGATAGAGGGGGAGACGCGTATGCGCGCTTTCCAGGCATTGAGAGAGAATCTCTTCGGCCGGCAAGGAGACGTCAATCATCTCAATGCCGGATCTATGCAGCATGATTTCCTCGACCGTACGTTCGGAGAGATCCAATGCGCCCAGGATACGGTCCCGGTCCTCTTTTTCAACTAAACCCTCTTGATGGCCCAAAGTGAGTGCCCCGGCGATTTCTTCGCGTACGGCCAAAATATTTATATCAGGGTCCGTGGCAACGCCGAAAACCCATAAAACGCCGCGCACTAAAAGGCGCACGAAGCTGACCACTGGGGCGAAGATGAAGACGACCAAGGATATAGGGCGCGAGACCTTTATTGCGGCACTTTCCGCATTAGTAATCGCATAGGTCTTGGGCAGCACCTCGGCGAAGACTAAAACCAAAAATGTCATGACCAATGTGGCCAAAACAACGCCATTCTCGCCCACCATCTGCGTGAAAAGTGCGGTAATCAAAGAGGTTGCCAGGATATTGACCAAGTTATTGCCCAAAAGAACCGAACCGATCAAACGCTCATTTTCATTGGTCACTTTCAAGGCCCTTGCGGCGCCAAGCGAGCCTTTGTCAGCCTGCGCTTGAAGCTTGCTGCGCGAGGCTGCGGTCAAGGCGGTCTCTGAGCCCGAGAAAAAACCCGATAGGATCAGCAGGACGAAAATCGCCCCAAAGGTCATCCAAAAGCTAGAGTCAAAGTCAAAATTTTCCATCACAGACCTGTTTTCAAGGGGTGTGCCAAGGGATGATGTTCCAACACCAGCTCGCGCAACCGTTCTTCTTGGATATGCGTGTAAATCTCTGTTGTCGCAATATCTGCATGGCCTAAAAGCGTTTGAATAGCTCTTAAATCAGCGCCACCAGCCAGTAAATGGGTGGCAAACGCATGTCTCAGAGTATGCGGCGTGACGTTAATCGGATCAATACCAGCATAAATCGCTAATTTCTTGATCTGCTGAAAAAACCAAATGCGGGTCAAATGGCCCAATTTTCCGCGTGAGGGGAAGAGAAAGGCGGATTTTTCCGTCACAGGGTCGGTGTCCCGCAGAGTAAGCCAAACTTGTGTCGCCTCGCGGGCTGCCGGGGAAAGTGGCACCATACGCTCTTTGCCGCCTTTGCCGCGCACCAAAATCATCTGCGGATTGCCGCGAACCGCCTCGGCTGGCAGGCTAACCAATTCTGTCACCCGCATGCCCGTTGCATACAGAAGTTCCATCAAACAGGTCAAGCGCAGCTTGTCATGGCGTTTTTCTGGCATCCTCCTTGCGTGCAGCAGCAGCTGGTCGACCTCATCATGACCCAGAGATTTTGGTAAATGTTTGTCCTTGCCTGGTCCTCTGACTTGAATGGCGGGATTATCTTTGCGCAGCTCCTCTTCAAAGGCGAAACGGTAGAGCTGATTGATTGCGGAGAGCCGCCGGGCCTTGGTGGCGGTGGCAAGACCGGCGGCATCGCAGTGCACTAGATAATCCTCGACCATTGGGCGTGTGGCTGTCGCAAATTCCGCGCCGCGCGCCTCAAGATAGGCCAGAAAATCTTTCAGGTCGCGGCCATAGGCCTCTTGCGTATTGCGCGCGGCACCGAAATCCGCCGCTTGCGCCTCAAGGAAAAGGGAAATCCACGACAGGCTCATCGCATATCGGCCAAGATCATGAACTCCAGGGCCAATTGTTGCGCCAGTGGCGTCAGCCCCATGGCACGGAAAAGGGCCACCGCCTCAATCAAAGCCAGCTCATTTCCCTCCAATCCATCCGTGATCAATCCGGTTGCGCGCAGCATATTGGCCGAGTGGAAGGGCAGGCTGGCCGGGATCTCTTGATTGAACTCTGCCATAAGCCGATCAAAGTTTTCTGACAAAATATGCGGATTAATACGCCGTAAACGGGCCATTGTTGGTTCAAAGTTAAAAGCATTTGAGCGGCTGAGGACCTGCATTTGGAAGAGTATATCATCTCCAGCGCCAGAGGCATCGAATTTCATCAACATCGGTGACCAAGCATGCGCCAGAGGGGCGACAAGTCCGCGCGCCCGCATCAGTGTCCAAAATGCGAGCAGCTCGTCGCTTGGGTCAATGATCGGATCGGCCAGGGTTAGATCTAGGTTCTGAACCGCATTCACCCGATCCCACACACCGCCTGAGGCCGATGGCTGGCCAGATTTATAGCGCTCAAGCAATTGCGCCGCGGGCAGGCTGCCGACTGCGCCCAAGCGTTCGGCGGCTTCAATCTGAGTCTTCCACCCGCTGGAGGGGCTCAAATCAGAGGGCACAAATTTCAAAGGCAGGCCCTGAGTTGGAACCGGTTGACCTGCGCCAGCGCGCAGTTGGAATTCTAAAGCGGTCAACTGGTTCGGCTCCACATTCGGCAATCCCAAACTGTCAGCGAGTTCTGGATCTAAATCAACGGCCAGGAGCGATGAGAGGGTTGGCGGGAAGGCGCCGAGTGTGTTGAGGGTGAAGAAATTTAATTCCGCCGTGTTCCATGAGCCGACACGGGCCTGACAATAGACTTTTAAGGCCTCGTTGTCTGACTGATGCCGCGACAGGTTGAGCTGGCGGCACATCCGTTCCACATTGCCTGTCAAAAGAGCCGTCTCTGCAAACAGTGCAAAGCCTTCCTGTGATTGGATCTGAGCCTGGCCCAAAAGGCTATAGGCGGCCTGCACCGCGCCGCGCTCTATCAGCGCTTGAACGCGCGTGTTCAAAACCGTCTCATCGCCCAATGTTTCAGCCAAGAGCGCGCGCAGCAGGAGATCGTCAGCCGCGGGAAGCCCGGACAGGGGTACCGACTTAAGGATCTGCCGCAGCATTCGGGGGTCAAGATCCGTCCAAAAATTTTCAGGGATGCCAGAAATCTTGCTCGGGATCAGCCCATAGGTTTTTTCCACAGGGGCATCCAGCTCAATGACATCAATCTCAGCCAGTTCCGCCCCACGCGTTGGATCGCCAACCACCAAAGGTTCTTCGCTGAGCGGCGCAAGCCCGGGCTGCGACAGCCAATCAATTGCTGATATTGGAGCATCGGTTTGAGCCCAAAGCGGCGGCGCCATGAGCAGGCCGATAAAACAGACGTGCGCAATCTTCATATCAGTCGATATCCAAAGTCAGCGGTAATTCAATAGTTTGCATATGAGCGGAAAAATCCACACCAAAAAAAGGCCCGAGATAGGCAAAACCCACGAATGCGATTGCAGCCACTATGAACAAGTAGAAAATATATTTGAGCAATCTGAGCATTTTGAAGAGTTTTCCTTTGGCGCGGTTTTGCTTATGGTCTTTTTGTAACAATCGCGCCATTGAAGACGCAAGGCAAGTTAATCTTAAGTCATGGAATAAGACAGATGTCGCTCAACAAAACAGTCGTTCTGGTCGGGATGATGGGATCTGGGAAAACTGCCGTAGGAAAAGCACTGGCGGCAGAGCTGCATGTTGCATTCAAAGATTCGGATCAGGAGATATCTCTGGCCGCCAATCGCTCCATTGCGGAAATTTTTGAGCGAGATGGGGAGCCTTTTTTCCGTTCGGTCGAATCGAAAGTGTTGGAGCGGTTGCTGCAAGGCCCACCCTGCGTCTTGTCGACGGGTGGCGGCGCATTCATGTTTGGCAACAATCGCGCGTTGATTTCGAAACTTGGCATATCGGTATTTCTGAGCGCTGATTTGGAATTGCTCTGGGAGCGGGTCCGCAGCAAGGATACCCGCCCTTTGCTCAAAACCGCAGATCCCAAGGCGACATTGACCCGCATATTTGAAGGTCGCAAAGATCAATATGCGCTGGCCGATGTCACCGTCCAATCCCATCCCAATTACTCCATAGCCCAAACGACGGATCAGGTGATTGCCGCATTGCGCGCGCAGCCTGGAGTATTCAGCCCATCAGGAGAGAAGTCATGACGCAGGTGGTTCACGTCCCTTTGGGAGATCGGGCATATGATATTCACATTAGCCGCGGTCTTTTGGATCAAGCGGGCAGCCTGATTGGGCCTATTTTGCAGCGGACAAAAGTGGCAATTGTCACAGATAGCAACGTCGCCCCACTGCATATGCGCCGGTTGACGGAGGCCTTGCAAGGCGCGGGCATTGCGCATGCGTCCCTGGTTCTGCCCGCAGGCGAGGCGACGAAAAGCTGGCCACATTTGAGCCAGACGATAGATTTCTTTTTGAATGAGAAAGTAGAGCGGCGGGACGTTGTGATCGCCTTGGGGGGCGGTGTGATAGGAGATTTGGTGGGTTTTGCCGCTGCCATTTTACGCCGCGGTGTGCGTTTTGTTCAAATTCCAACCAGCCTACTCGCGCAGGTGGACAGCTCGGTCGGTGGAAAGACTGGGATAAATGCCGCTCAGGGTAAAAACCTCATCGGGGCCTTTCATCAGCCCAGCCTCGTTTTGGCCGATATAGATGTTTTAGACACGTTGACTCCTCGGGATTTTTTGGCGGGTTATGGCGAGGTTGTGAAATATGGGCTGCTCGGCAATGAGCCGTTTTTTGAATGGCTGGAGCAGAACGGAGCCGCTCTGGCCGCTGGTGATCACGCGGTGCGCAGTGAGGCGGTACGGGTGTCTTGCCAGATGAAAGCGCAGATTGTGGTGCGCGATGAGACAGAGCAGGGTGATCGCGCCTTGCTCAATCTTGGGCATACGTTTTGCCATGCGCTGGAAGCGGCCACGGGGTATTCTGATCGCCTGCTGCATGGGGAAGGCGTGGCCATTGGCTGCGCTTTGGCTTTTGAGACCTCTGCCCGTTTGGGTCTGTGTGCCCAAGAGGCACCGTCACGGGTGCGGGCGCATTTAAAGACCATGGGGATGAAAACCGATATTTCCGATATCGAGGGTGCAATGCCCACGCCTGCGGCTCTGTTTGCGCTCATGGGGCAGGACAAAAAGGTGATTGCGGGGCAATTGAATTTTATCATGGCGCGCGCCATCGGGCGGGCGTTTGTCAGCTCGGATGTTTCTGAGGAGGTGGTGTTATCTGTGCTGGAGGCCTCGATGGGCTCGCGGGTGATATAAATCCGCTTTAAAACAATTGTGAAAAATGATCCCAGCGCAAAGAGCGCTTCTGCGCTGGGGTATGGTTTAAAATGGGATCTCGTCGTCGAGATCGGCTGAGGGCGCGGGGCTGCTGTAGCCGCCCGCTTGATTGCCGCCTTGGTTCGGATCGGCCATGTAACCGCCCTGGCCAATGCCGTCTTGATTGGAGACATACCCACCACCTTGGCCGCCACCGCCGCCTTCACCGCGGCTGTCGAGCATGGTCAATTCTGAACGGTAGGGGCGCAGCACCACTTCAGTGGTGTAGCGGTCCTGACCGGATTGATCTTGCCATTTGCGGGTTTCCAACTGTCCCTCAAGGTAAACTTTGGATCCCTTGCGCAAATATTGTTCTGCCACGCGCACCAAAGGTTCTGAGGTGATGGAGACACGATGCCATTCGGTTTTCTCACGGCGCTCCCCAGTGTTGCGATCTTTCCAATTTTCGGAGGTCGCTACCGAAAAATTACAAACCTTTCCGCCGCTTGGAAAGCTGCGCACTTCAGGGTCTTGTCCCAAGTTTCCTATTATAATCACTTTATTTACTGATCCGGCCATAGCCATTGCCCCCAGGTTGTTGCTCTATCAATCCAGCATTTATGCTAAATTTGAGTTAAGTTTAATCAAGTAAGCCCTGCCTGCCTGACACGGCCCCGTTGCGCTATATATCTCTGGAACTGCCTTGCGGCGCAACCATCGAAAGGGATGAGGATGAGTTTTCTTTGCGTGGCGGCACCCAAAATGGGGCGCATAGCCCCACTGATGCGGGCTATGCGGGTTATTGGACGGCTATTCGGCTGCTATTTTGATCACCGCGTCCATTTTTGCCAAAATATCATCGGCCAGATGGCATTTGATCTGATGGCCCCCGGCCAATTTTCGGATGCTGGGCACCTCGGTTTCACATAGACCACCAGGAACTTCCAATTTCCAACCGCAACGGGTTTGGAACGGACAGCCTGATGGAGGGTTCATCGCTGATGGAATATCGCCCTCAAGCACAATATGCTTTTTCTCAATTGAGGTATCGGCGACTGGAACAGCGCTGAGCAGCGCTTCGGTATATGGGTGATAGGGCGGTTGGAACACTTGCTCCGTTGTACCCATTTCAACCACATGCCCAAGATACATGACCAAAACCCGGTCCGACAGATAGCGCACGATGGATAGATCATGGCTGATAAACAGCAAGGTCGTCTTTTGCTCGCGTTGGATATCCATGAGCAAATCGGTCACTGCCGCTTGCACGGAGACGTCAAGCGCTGACACGGGCTCATCGGCCACAACGATCTTCGCATCGCCTGCAAAGGCGCGGGCAATGCCCACCCGTTGCTTTTGCCCGCCTGAAAGTTGCCGCGGCATGCGGTCAGCAAATTCGCGGGGCAGTTTGACCAAATCCAGAAGCTCCAGCATCCGGTCTTGGCGATCGGCCGCATTCTTACCAATTTTGAACAATTCCAAGGCGCGGATAATCTGGCTGCCAACCGTCATGGAGGGGTTCAACGTATCAAAGGGGTTTTGAAAGACCATCTGGACATCGGACACCGTCTTTGTGTCGCGATCTTCAATGGCCATACCTTCGATGTTCTTGCCCTCGAGAAGGATATGTCCCTCCGTCGCCGTCTCTAGGCCCATCAGAACTTTGGCAAAGGTCGACTTGCCGCAGCCCGATTCGCCCACAATGGCGAGTGTCTCGGATTCGCGGGCCTCGAAACTTAAGGTCTCATTGGCTTTCACAACCTTTTTGTTGCCACCTCCAAAGAGGGCATTGGCCGCCACCTCATAATATTTTTTGAGTTCTTCAATTTTGAGAACCACTCGGCCCGGCTCAGCTTTGGTTTTGGTTTTCGCCAACTCAAGCGGGGCGTCCCAATCAATCTCGCTGCAGCGCAGGCAGCGAGATCCGTGTCGCTCCCCATGGGGCACCGTGTCCATTGAAATATGGCCCTGGTCACAGCGGCCCGCCTCAAAATAATCGCAGCGGGGTCCGAAGTTACAGCCATTCGGCCGCTCATGCGGCAGTGGAAAATTGCCGGGAATGGCAATCAGCGGGCGATCGTTCTTATCAGCGCCTGGCAGTGGGATCGAACGGAACAAGGCCTGCGTATAGGGGTGCTGCATTTTGTCGAACACATCTTCAATACGGCCGGTCTCAACCGCCTCGCCGGAATACATCACGCAGATCCGGTCGCAGGTTTCCAAAACCAAGCCAAGATTGTGCGAAATGAACAGCATCGAAGTGCCGTATTTTTTACCCAAATCCTTTACTAACTCCACAACGGCGGCCTCCACGGTCACATCCAAAGCTGTGGTCGGCTCATCTAGGATCAAAAGGCTCGGCTTGGACATAAGCGCCATCGCAATAACGATGCGCTGTTGTTGGCCACCGGACAATTGGTGGGGAAAGGATTTCAAGATCCGCTCGGGATCTGGCAATTTCACATCCGTAACCACTTCCAAAGCCCGCGCATAGGCGGCCTCTTTGCTGATCCCCTCATGGATCATCGGCACTTCCATTAATTGCTTACCAATTTTCATGGCCGGATTGAGCGACGCCATGGGTTCTTGGTAGATCATCGCAATTTCAGAGCCTCGAATATCCCGCAGCTCCTCCTCAGACAGGAGATTAAGGTCGCGCCCTTTAAATTTGATGGCTCCGCCAACAATGCGGCCGTTGACCCCGAGGTCTTGCATGACCCCAAGGGCCACTGTGGATTTACCGCATCCAGATTCGCCAACCAATCCCATCGCTTCGCCGGGTTGGATTGTGCAGCTGAAATCCATGACTGCTGGAATTTCATTCAGCCGGGTGAAAAATGAAATCGAGAGTTGATCAATTTCAAGGATTGGGCCGTTATAGTCTTGCTTTTCCATTGAATTAATCCCTCAAGCTTTCTTCACGCAGGCCATCGGCCAGAAGATTCAAACCTAAAACCAAGCTCATAAGCGAAAAGGCTGGCACCAGGGGTGGGGCCAGATAGACCGAGAGCAATTTACGCCCAGCGTTGATCGTCGTTCCCCAGTCAGGGCTTTCCGATTCCAGCCCAAGGCCGAAGAATCCCAATGTGCCGAGCAGGATGGTCGCATATCCAATGCGCAGGCAGAAATCGACGATCAGCGGACCGCGCACATTGGGAAGAATTTCCCACAGCATAATGTACCAAGGGCCTTCGCCACGGGTTTGAGCTGCGGCCACATAGTCGCGGGTTTTCACGTCCAAGGTCAACCCGCGCACAATCCGGAAGGCTGTGGGGGAGTTCACAAAGACCACGGAAACAAAGACCAGCAGGATTTCGGCGGGCACATCAAATAAATCCAACATGGGCGGCAGAACGTCAACGGGCTTGCCGGTTTCAGACACCAAGCTGAGGTAGAGCCAAATGCCAATGATCAGCAGGATTGGGAATTGCAGGGTCAAAAAGCCCGGTTTGAGCCGGTTCTTCGAATATTGCGCCACGGCGATGAAAACCACAGGAAAGACGAAGAGGATTACGGCCAGGTAATTGGGCAGGCCGGTTTGAACGATCTCTGGTGTGACCAGCAAGAAGAATAGCAAGATCACAGGGAAGGCCAAAACCAGGTTGGACAGGAAACTCAACACGGTGTCCAAACGCCCGCCAAAGTAGCCGGCAGGCAGGCCGAGTGTAATGCCGACCATAAAGGCAAAGATGGTGGCCGCTGGAGCGATGACTATCACGATGCCGCTGCCAAAGATGGCGCGGCTAAACACGTCGCGCGCCAAAGTATCACCGCCCAGCAGATAATAGGGGTAATCCGCCTCGGTTGCTCCGCGCAGCGGAATTCCGGGGTGTTTGTTCTTCATGCCAGAGACTTGCGCCAAAGGATCATGGGTCGCAATCCAATCGAAGCCCGCGCCGAATATCGCTGTGAAAATCCAAAACAACACTAGCCCCAATCCGATCATCCCGATTGGGCTGTCAAAGAGCTTGCCATATAGGCCCAGCTTGCGTTTGAAGAGGATCGACAGGGCAAAGGTTACCGCAAGAGCGATCCATGTAGGAATGAGGCGTTGAGAGATTGCCCCAACAATGCCCATAGTTTCGGGCTTCACGAACAGACCGATGACCAGATAAAGGCCAAACAACAGCAAGGTTACGTAAAAGGCCAACCAGACCAATTTGAAGATCATCTCTTCAGAAATTTGAAACAAAGCAAAGCCCGCCGCAGCGCCCAGAATGAGGCATAGGATCAACGAGAGCCATATATTACCCAAGGCCAGAGGGGCGAGCAGGATGACGCCCGACAGGCTTAACAGCCAAAGCGCCAGACCAATCACCAAACTCGATCCCATCAAGGAGACTGAGGGAGGGGTGGGGTTGATCAAATGCGGCCCATCCGCGTGTGGGGAAAAGCCCCGCGCGATGGCAGCAACGGCCAAGGCCAGAAAACAGACGAGGGCTGTCAAAAATAGGGGATTAAGATACGCACCCAAGGTGCCGGTCCAGGATAGATGTTGCATGGAACTGGTCTCCTTAAGAAATGCGAATACGAGGGTTTAAGAAGACGTAACCGATATCAGAAATCAGCTGTGTCAAAAGCACGACAATCACCCCGACAACCGCCACCGCTAAAAGCAGATCAATGTCATTGTTGCTGGCGGCTTGCACCAGCACCCATCCAAAGCCTTTAAAGTTAAAAAGGGTTTCCACAATCACCACGCCATTTAGGAGCCAAGGGATTTGCAGCATGATGACGGTGAAGGGTGCAATCAATGCATTGCGCAGCGCATGCTTCAGCACGATATTGGCAAAGCTGACCCCTTTGAGCCGGGCGGTGCGGATATATTGGGCGGTCATGACTTCTGTCATGGAGGCGCGGGTCATGCGGGCAATATAGCCCATACCATAAAGCGCAATGGTCAGCACGGGCAGAAGGAAATTTTCCAGTGTGGCGTTGTCCATGGCAGAGGTGGCCGAGCCCTTAAACCACTTCAATCCCACGGCAGAGGACGTGAAAATCGCGATGAAAATAACACCAGAGACATATTCGGGCGTGGCCGTGGTGACAATCGCTCCGGTTGAGAGTGAGCGGTCCAGCCGCGAGCCCTCGCGCATACCGGCGAAAACGCCGATGATCAGCGCACCGGGGATCATCACGATCATCACCCAAAACATCAATTTACCTGTAAGCGTCAGACGGGTTTTGACCACATCACTGACGGGTTCTTTAAACACGCTTGAAAATCCCCAATTGCCTTGCAAAACGCCGCAAAACTTCGGTGCATCAGGCTCAACCTCGCCATGGTTTGAACAGCGGCCGCGGGTTTTCCCATCCACACCTTCAATGACATAGCCCGGCAAAATACCCAGCCATTCACCGTAGTTTTGCAATTTGCCCTGTGTATAGCCACGGTTGCCCAAATAGCTGGCCACTTCAGCATCCGACATTCTGAAGTTACCTTGGTTCTTGGCTAATTTTTCCAAGTTTGGGTAAAGTGTCGTTAGGATAAATACAATGAATGTCAGGCAGAGAGCGGTTAGCAGCATAACACCTGTTCTGCGTAGGATAAACATCCCCATGGTGTGGATTCCCGTTGGTTATTTTATAATAGCTGTATCGGTCGAAAAAAGGCCGCCCCCGATTCTTGAGGACGGCCTTCTGAGTCAACGGTGGGGTTAGGCTGCAAAGCCCCATTTATAAATTTGAGGCAGATAAGCGATATGCATATCACAGCCAACAAGGCCCTCAACATGGTGCCTCTGCACATAGCGCCAATAAGGCTGACAGGTCACACCCTCCTCTATGATTAGGGCTTGGATTTTGCCCATCACAACCCGACGCTCATCGGCATTGGCCAAGGAGTTGGCTTCCGCAAGCAATGCATCGAACTCGGCGTTGCTCCACGCAAACTCATTCCAAGCTTCGCCAGAACGATAGGCCAGACCTAGAACTTGAGTACCCAATGGACGGTGGTTCCAGTTTGTGGCTGAGTAAGGAAATTTTGCCCAGTCGTTCCAGAATGTGCTACCTGGCATCAAAGTCCGTTTCACTTTGATCCCTGCATCACGCAACTGTGCGGCGACCGCATCACAGGTGTCTTTCCAGAAGCCTGTGTCGAGCGAGCGCAGTTCGTGCTCAAAATCGGCATGGCCCGATGCATCCATGAGCTCTTTGGCTTTGGCTGGATCGTAGGGCATCCGTGTGACTGATGGGTCATGCTCTGGGTGAATTGGACCTACGTGACAGTTGTCTGCCGCAACGCCGAGACTGGCGTTGCCCAGCTCATTAATGACTTCATTATCCACAGCCATGGCCAAGGCCTGGCGCACCATTTTGTTGTCATACGGCGCGTGATCTTGGTTTGGACGCACAACGATGGTCGCTCCAGAAGCCACCTGTGATTTTACGAGGCCGAGCGCATCAAATAACTCAACGAATTCACCTGTGGTTTCCCAGTTCAGGTCAAACTCTTCTGATTCAAAGCCTGCCATGTGGGTCGCAGGATCGGAGCCATAGTCAATGAATTCAATCCGATCAAGGTGACCGCCTTTACCCGCGGCATAGCCCCACCATTCAAAGCCCTCATTGCGGACAATAGAGGCTTTCACGCCAACTTCCCATTCGTCAGGCAGCATGAAGCCTGTGCCGACTGGGTTTGACAGAGCTGTCTCAACGGTGAAGGACTTATGTACGATTTGTGCAGGGTAGTCGGCCATGCCGGGCACAATAGTAATGTCGGGCTGCAAAAGGTTCAGCTGAACGGTGTTTTGGTCTACTACCACCACTGCGCCTTCGCGAGCTTTGCCCGTGTCCGCATCCACCAAGGATGCCATGCGGCCGGCCATGGAGTTGCCTTCAAGGCTCTTGTCACACCAGCCGATGATGTTGCGTGCAACATCTTCTGCGGTGAAATCGTCGCCATTGTTCCACTTTACGCCTTCACGCACCTTCAAAGTGTATTGTGTGGCATTCGCATTCGCTTCCCAGCTGGTCAGCAGCATTGGCTCAAAGGATCCGTCGCTGTTGTACTCAACAAGATACTCAAGCCAACCGGCTGACACGATCGAAATCTGCGTCCAGTCATGGGTGCGCGGATCTTTGAATGCTTTTACATCCATTTGCATCCGGATCGTACCGCCTTTTTTCGCGTGGCCTCCCGCTTGGGCCGGAGTGTCGAGGCCTAGCAAGCCGTAAGCCGCAACGGTTGTTACACCCAAGGCCGTTGCGCGCGACAAGAATTCACGACGGTCAAGCTTGCCGTCCTTCACTTCTTGCGCGTACATCTTTGCAGCTGGATGCATGAAATTGTTTTTTTGGGTCATGTGTTTCTCCCTGTGACACCGTACGTCATAACAGATTGTGCTCTGGGCCACTTGTGCGACCTTCTCAACGCAAACTGACTGTCGCCCATACATGCCCATATTGGGCCATAGGTCAATGTAAAATTTCGCGGAAAATAGCGCAAAACCGACGTTTTAACTTCGTTTTAACTGCGACTTTTGCCTTCACATTCGACGAAACTTCAGAGGAATTTTTTTCCCAATGTGCTGTTAAATAAGAGGAGACATGGCTTTTTGCCGGTTAGGTTTCCTGTTTTGATGGCTGAAAGGATTGGGAAATGCTGCGATTTTGTTGTGTCGGCTTCGTCGCACTGGTCTATTTGCGACATTGCGCGTTACAGCTGCTCGGCCGCGACGGTTTGCCAGGCGACCATGCGCTTGCGAAACCATGTTCTTTGGCGTTTGGCGAATTGGCTTGAGGCGGTCACGGCGCGGGTCTTGGCTTCATCCAAAGTGAACTGCCCCTGTAGGTGAGCGATCAATTCAGGAGCGCCAATGGCCTGTGAGGATTGCCATCTGGAGTCCCAAAATTCTAAATTGCGGCGCGCTTCGTCCAATGCACCCTCTGCGATCATAATATCGAAGCGTCGCTTCAGCCTGTCGTTGAGCCAATCCACCGGGCTGGTAAAATGTATCGCATGACAGGCCTCCAGAGGCAGCAGCGGCGGCGGGGTCCGTGCCTGCCAGCTCCAAATAGACTGGCCGGTGGCCTGCAAAACCTCCCAAGCCCGCGCAACCCGCATCGGGTTTTGCACATCAATGTGCGCACGCGTCTCATCATCTAAGTCCTCCAGCATCGGCTGCAATCCGCCCTGAGACAAAAGGTCCGCCGATTGAGCGCGAATATTGGCCGGAATGGGGGGAATATCTGCCAGCCCTTCTGTCAGCGCGCGAAAGTATAAACCCGTGCCGCCCACAATGATCGGGCGTTTGTCTGCACTCAAGATCGGGCCGATGTCGCGCAACCAATCGCCGACAGAATAGCTTTCGTGATTGGCCACATGCCCATATAAAGCGTGCGGTGCGCGGCTTTCTTCCCTGGCCGAAGGGCGCGCGGTGAGAATGCGCCAACCGCTGTAGACCTGCAAAGCATCCGCATTGACGATGACGCCGCCCAATTGTTCCGCGATCTGGAGCGCGAGGGCGGATTTTCCAATTGCAGTTGCCCCGGCAATCAGAACAGGGCGGGATTTGCCCAGCGTTGAGAGCGAAGATTTATTCACCATTTATTGCATTTCTCTGCTTTTTTTCATTTGCCCTGTCACACGCCGTTGCTCTTGGTCGATTTTTGCGACATCTTAGGTCAAAATAGCATGAGGGCACAATGCACCAAACTTTCGGTTCCCAAGGTCAATTCAAACGTGTTTTATTAAAAATTTCTGGAGAAGCCCTGATGGGAGACCAAGGCTACGGTCTTCATCCCCCAACTGTGGAGCGGATCGCCGCTGAGGTCAAAACGGTTCACGATCTTGGGGCCGAGATTTCCATGGTCATCGGTGGCGGTAATATCTTTCGAGGTCTGCAGGGCTCTGCCCAGGGCATGGAGCGCACCACCGCCGATTACATGGGCATGTTGGCCACCGTTATGAACGCCCTGGCGATGCAAAGCTCTCTGGAAGAGCAGGGCGTTCATACCCGAGTTGTCTCTGCCATACCAATGGATCAGGTCTGTGAACCCTACATCCGCCGCCGCGCGGTACGTCATTTGGAGAAAAAGAGGGTGGTGATTTTTGCAGCGGGCACCGGCAATCCCTATTTCACCACAGATACCGCAGCCACATTGCGGGCCAGTGAAATGGCCTGCGAGGCGATTTTCAAAGGGACGCAGGTTGATGGCATATATGATAAGGATCCCAAGCAACACAGTGATGCGGTGCGTTATGACGTGGTGACCTACGATGAGGTGTTGCAAAAGCGCCTGAAGGTCATGGATGCGTCAGCGATCGCTTTGGCGCGTGACAATAATTTACCGATCATTGTATTCTCCCTAGACGAGCCCGGCGGGTTCAGGGGGATTTTGTCGGGCAACGGAAAATATACCAAGGTCCACGGTTAACCAACTCAAGAAAGAAAAATCATGTCGGATGACCCATTAGATATTGATATTGATGACCTGCAACGTCGCATGGACGGGGCCATGGTCTCTTTGAAAACCGAATTTGCCTCTTTGCGCACGGGGCGGGCCAGCGGATCTATTCTCGATCCGGTGATGGTGGACGCTTACGGGCAGATGACTCCCATCAACCAAGTCGGCACAGTGAATGTACCGGAAGCGCGGATGGTGACGGTCAATGTCTGGGACAAAACACTGGTGGGCAAAGTCGAGAAAGCCATTCGTGAAAGCGGTCTGGGAATCAACCCTCAAACCAATGGCACCATCATCATGCTGCCCATCCCGGAACTCAACGAAGAACGGCGCCGGGACTTGACAAAAGTAGCAGCGGCTTACGCGGAGAACTGCCGTGTGTCTGTGCGCAATATCCGCCGGGACGGCATGGATCAGATCAAAAAGGCCAAGGCCGCTGGCATGTCAGAAGATGACCAAAAACTTTGGGAAACAGAGGTGCAGGCCCTGACCGATGCGCAGATCAAATTGGTAGATGCCGCATTGGAGACCAAACAAGCCGAAATCATGATGGTTTAGAGTGGACTTTAATTGATGGGACAATCCGCGGAACATGTTGCTATTATCATGGATGGAAATGGCCGTTGGGCGCAGCAACGCGGCCTGCCGCGGTTGGCCGGCCACCACGAGGGGGCCAAAAGAATTCGTGAAATTGTCCAAGTCTGTCCAAATGTTGGCGTTAAACATTTGACAATATTTGCCTTTTCAACAGAAAACTGGAAGCGTACCCAGGCTGAAGTTAGCGGCTTAATGCGCCTGTTCAAGCGTTACATGTTGCGTGAGGCCCAGGATTTAGTGAATGATGGCGTGCGGGTTCGCTTCATCGGGGATCGCTTGCGGCTCGATAAAACGCTGATCAGACTGATGGACGAGCTCGAGGTATTGACGGCTCAGAACGCCAAAGTGCACCTGACCATCGCGCTCAACTATGGGGGCCGCGATGAGGTGACGCGCGCGGCGCAGCGCATGGCGGGGGATGTGGAGCGCGGCAAGCTGGCCGCAAAAGAGGTAACGGCGGAGGTCTTGGCGCGGTACTTGGATACGCATTCACTGCCTGATCCCGATTTGGTGATCCGCACCAGCGGCGAAGCGCGCATTTCCAATTTTCTTCTGTGGCAATCTGCCTATGCGGAATATAAGTTTATCGACACGCTTTGGCCTGATTTTAGTGCCCGTGAATTTACAAAATTGTTGGCCAATTTTGGATCCCGCGAGCGCCGCTTCGGAGCAATTTTCGCATGACACAGGACCGATGGGCAGATCTGCCTTTGCGCTTGGCCTCGACGATTGTATTACTTCTTATTTTTTCTGCATCCCTCTATGTGGGGCGCATAGGGGTTTTAACGCTTGGCCTGGTTGCGGTGGTCGCTATGCAATGGGAATTGGCGCGCATGTTTGGCCTCAGCCGCCGCCGCCTGTTGGCGGTGACCGTTGTGGCCGCCTTGGGATGGTTGCCCATGGCGGTCCAGCCCATAATTTTGATGCAGAGTTTGCCTCTAGCAGCCGCGGCAGGTTTGCTTCCGATCATGCATGGAGCGGCTTTTATCGTGCACAATCGGATGGTTTATATCGGCTATGGCGCGCTTTTGACGCTTGGGATGCTGTCTTTTTGGTTTTTGGCATTAACCTTTGGCGCCATTGGCATTGCGATCTTAGCAGCCGTGGTCATTCTATCGGATATTGGCGGTTATATCGCTGGACGCTTGATGGGTGGACCCAAGTTCTGGCCAGCGATCAGCCCGAAAAAAACCTGGAGCGGCACAGTGGCAGGATGGGCGCTGGCTGGTCTTTTGGGGCTGTATCTCATGCAGCATACAGGGGCTTGGTGGTCCGTTCCGGCTGCGATCATCGTGGCCTTTGGTGCGCAGATGGGTGACATTGCAGAAAGCTGGGTGAAACGCCGCATGGGCGTTAAAGACAGCTCACAACTCATTCCTGGGCACGGTGGTTTTTTAGATCGGCTTGATGGATTTATCGGTGGGGCCGCCGCTTTCGGCCTGATTACCGCGTTGTTTTTATCGTGATGCGCAGGGTTTCAATCTTTGGCGCCACCGGCTCCATTGGCCAAAATACGTTGGATCTCTTGCGGCGTGACCCAACGGCCTATCAGGTGGTGGCCTTGAGCGGTGGCCGCAACATTGCGCAGCTGGCCAAAGACGCGCTTGAGTTCTCTCCCGAAGTGGTTGTCACAGCCTTTGCCGATCTTTTGCCAGAGCTGCAGGCGGCTATGGCGGGATCTGGCGTGGCGGTTGAGGCGGGGGCTGAGGCAATCGCCCGAGCGGCTGAGCGGCCCGCCGATTGGATCATGTCATGTATTGTGGGCGTGGCGGGGCTAACGCCCAGTTTGCATGCGGTACAGCAAGGCACGACCTTGGCTCTGGCTAATAAAGAATCCCTTGTGGCCGCAGGTCCTATTTTGATGGCAGAGGCCCGGCGTCATGGGGCGACAATTTTGCCGGTGGACAGTGAGCATTCCGCGGTGTTTCAAGCCTTAATAGGGGAAGATATTTCGACCGTTGAGCGCATCATCATTACCGCCAGCGGCGGGGCCTTTCGCGATTGGCCCCAGGCGGATCTGGCCAAGGCCACCCCGGCGCAGGCGCAAACCCATCCCAATTGGTCCATGGGGCAACGGATCACCATTGACAGCGCCTCTATGTTCAACAAGGCTATGGAATTAATTGAGACCAAAGAGTTTTTTGGGATTCATGAGGCGCAGATCGAGACGATTATTCATCCCGAAAGCCTGATCCATGCGATGGTTGGATTTCAAGACGGCGGGATGATGGCCCATGTGGGGCCGCCAGATATGCGCCACGCCATCGGCTTCGCGCTTCACTATCCCGAGCGCCGCCCGTTAGATGTCGCACGCTTGGATCTTACGCAGATCGGCCAGTTTCGCTTCTACGCAGCCGATGAGGAGCGCTATCCGGCTCTAAGTTTGGCGCGCGAGGTGATGAGGCGGGGCAATCTGTGGGGCGCTGCGTTCAATGCGGCTAAGGAAGTGGCCTTAGATCGTTTTATTGCAGGGGACATTGGATTTTTAGATATGGCGATACTGGTTGAAAAGGCGTTGCAGGATATGGATCGCGCGGAGCTGCTGCGCGGCGCGCCTCGTGATTTTACGGATGTTTTGCAGGCCGATCAAGCCACGCGCGAAAGGGCCCGGACAATAGATGTTTGATATTGCTGCACTCTCTGCCTCTTTTGGCGGATTTATTTGGATGATCTTCTTTTTTGTCATCGCTCTATCGGTCATCGTCGCGGTGCATGAATATGGTCATTACATCGTCGGACGTTGGTGCGGCATACATGCGGAGGTCTTCTCGGTGGGATTTGGCACCGTGCTCCTTTCGCGTGTGGACCGGCATGGCACGCGGTGGCAATTTGCAGCGCTGCCGTTTGGCGGATTTGTCCGCTTCAAGGGAGATGCCAGTGCCGCCAGCGCACCCGATGCTGCGCTATTGCCAAAGCTGAGTGCTGAAGAGCGGCGCAAAACCATGCATGGGGCGCCAATTTGGGCGCGGGCCGCGACGTCAGCGGCCGGGCCTGTGTTCAATTTTATCCTATCAATAGCGCTCTATTGTGGGTTGTTCATGTGGCATGGCCAATATGATGGCAGTTTGAAGATAGCGCAATTAACCCCGGTTCCGGGGGAAATGGGCCTGCAGATCGGAGATGAAATCTTGGCCGTTGAGGGGCAAGACGTGCGCAGTTACGAAGAATTTGCGACGATAGGTCAGGCGCTCGTGCCCCCCGTGCGCTACGCGGTGATGCGTGACGGGCGGCGCAGCTCTGTGCTGGGACCCGTACCTTTCCCGGCATTGGTGGCGCAGGTCCAGCCGCGCTCTGCGGCGATTGAGGCGGGGTTGCAAGCCGGTGACGTGATTTTGCGGATCGATGGAAGGACCATTAACGGGTTTTCTCAGTTGCAACAGTCCGTGGCGGAGGCTGATGGAGATGAAATGGAATTTTCAGTGTGGCGCGCCGGCAAAGAATTTGATGTGCGCCTGACTGCAAAATCGGTCGCGATTCCTAGCGCAAATGGTGAATTTGTAAACCGGCGATTGGTGGGCATTTCTGGTGGGACGTTCTTTGAGCCGGGTACGGATCCATTGCCCTTTGGTGTGGCGATCCGCGCGGCCGCTGAGCGCACCTGGTCGATCATTACCCTGTCTCTAGCAGGTTTGAATCAAATGGTTCTTGGCTCGATCAGCGCCTGCAATATTTCCGGTCCGGTGGCGATTGCGGAGACGGCTGGGCAGATGGCGCGTCAGGGAGCGATGCCCTTTGTTGCTTTGATCGCAGGATTGTCGACCGCGGTTGGCTTGATGAATCTCTTTCCCATCCCGGTCTTGGATGGCGGGCATTTGCTATTTTGCGTTTATGAAGCGATCACGGGGCGCAAGCCAAGTGATTCTGCTCTGCAGATTTTGATGACCATCGGGCTGTTTTTGGTTTTGTCGCTTACGGCCTTCGCTGTGGTCATGAATTTCATGTGCCCGTAACCTGACACGGTGGCGAAAAAGCCCGGAAAATGCGGTGATTGGCACGCAGTTTTTTTTGACACAGTGCCGGCGAGGCGATAAGTTCACGAAATATTAACCAAGCCACAACAGGGACATTTGTGATGAAACTTTTTGGAGCTCATGCGGCACAGGCAACCGTTTTGATCCGCGCCCTTGGTGTCATGATGATCTCTTGCGTCTGGATGGTGCAGGCGGCGCAGGCAAATGATTTTGAAATTACTGAAATTATAGTCGACGGTAATCGGCGGATCGAGACAGAAACCATCCGCAGCTACACAGAGATCGAGACCCCGGCCGTTTTGGCGATTGGTGAGGTTAATGACGCGGTGCAGCGCGTGCGCGATTCAAACCTGTTTGAGACCGTGACGGCAGAGGTCCAAGGCAACAAGCTCAAGGTCACTGTCGTTGAATTTCCGACGGTGAATGAAGTTGTGTTTGAAGGCAATGACCGGCTTGGCGAAAAACAGTTGAGCGCTTTAGTGCGCTCGCAATCCCGGCGGATTTATTCGGTCAGCAAAGTGCGTGATGATGCCAATGCCATCGCTGAGGCTTATGCCAATCAAGGCCGCATAGCCGCCTCTGTCGAACCGCGGATCATTCGGCGATCGGACAACCGTGTTGATGTGATTTTTGAGATTGCGGAGGGCGGTGTTGTGGAGATTGAACGTCTGTCCTTTGTGGGCAATCGGACGTTCTCCGATCGGCGGTTGCGCCGTGTTTTGAACACCAAACAAGCCGGTCTGCTGCGGATATTCGTACAGCGCGACACCTATATTGAGGATCGGGTAGAATTCGACAAGCAAGTTCTGACTGATTTTTATAATTCGCGTGGCTATATTGATTTTCAAGTGCAAGCTGTGACCTCAGAGCTGTCGAAAACCAAAGATTCCTTCTTTCTCACCTTCCGTGTTCAAGAAGGGCAGCAATTCTCTTTTGGCAAAATCACCACAACGTCAGACCTTGAAGATGTGGATACGGGGAATTTTGAAAACGCGATTAAAACCGAACAGGGGGATATCTACTCTCCGGCCCTGGTCGAAAATACCATCGCCCGGATGGAGCGCCGAGCTCTAGAACTGGGGCTTGATTTCGTGCGTGTTGAGCCGCGTGTGACCCGCAACAATGAAGGCCTGGCCTTGGATATTGATTTCAACCTGTCTCGCGGTCCGCGCGTTTTTGTTGAGCGGATTGATATTGCAGGCAATACGACCACGCTTGATCGGGTGATCCGCCGGCAGTTCAAAGTCGTTGAGGGAGATGCGTTAAACCCCGGTGAAATTCGCGCCAGCGCTCAACGGATTCGCGCGCTGGGTTTCTTCGCAAACTCTAATGTAACCACCCGCGAGGGGTCTGCACCTAATCAAAGGATCGTCGAAGTTTCGGTGACTGAGAAGCCAACCGGCAGCTTAAAATTCGGGGCCAATTATAATTCGGCCAATGGGGTCGGATTGGTGGCCAGTTTTCGTGAAGAAAATTTCTTGGGCCGGGGGCAAGCCACCAGTTTTGGAATCAATACCACGACAAGCACGCGCGGTTTTAGTTTTGGGTTCAAAGAGCCATCGCTATTCAACCGAGATTTGAGCTTGAGTTTTGGGGTAGATTACCGTGGCACCAACAAGAACAATGCGCGGTACAATACCGGTTCCTTTGAAATTGATGCAGCCTTGGGCTTTCCTGTCAGCGAATCTGGATTTTTTACCCCTAAGCTCTTATACGAAACTGAAGAGCTTAGAGATGTGACCACAAGTTCAGCAGTTATCACAGGAGAAGCTGCGGAGGGTGACCGCAAAACGCTTGGCCTGGGCTATACTTATTATTTCGACAACCGCCGCACGGGCCTTAATCCGAATTCCGGAGTTTTTTTGCGGCTGTCACAAGATTTTGGCCTGACCGGGGACGCGCGTTTTGTCCGCACGAATGTAAAATTGGGTGGTGAAACCTATGTGCGTAATGAAGACTTCAAAGTCACAGCGATTTTGGAAGGCGGCGCGCTGAGTTATGCCGGTGGCAGTTCAAGCCGGGTTACGGATCGTTTTTTCCTTGGGTCTGGCTTGTTTCGAGGTTTTGCACCCGGCGGTCTGGGGCCTCGCGAAGTCGACACGAGCAACTCGATCAATGACGCGCTTGGCGGTGAATACTACGGGGTTGCGCGGTTTGAGACGCAATTTCCAATCGGCCTGCCAGAAGAATATGGCATTGAGTTCGGCGCTTTCTTCGATGCGGGCTCCCTTTGGGGTTTGGATTCGGCCCATGTAGGGTCGGGTGCGAACCAAGCACCGGCCAATACGATCCTTTATGATGAGTTCACCCTGCGCGCGGTGGCTGGCGTGTCCATCTTTTGGAATACCCCGATTGGTCCACTGCGTTTCAACTTCACCGATGCGGTTAAAACTGCAGAGTATGACGTTAAGCAGAATTTTGATCTCACCATTTCGGCGTCTTTCTGATGGGCGCTTGCGCCAGGTTAGTCCGATTTTCTTTACTGTGGCTTAGCTTGCTATGGGCGCTTCTCGCGGCGCCCTTGGCGGCGCAGGAGGCCTCAATATTGGTGGTCGATCTTGATCGGGCCTATGAAACCTCTTTGTTTGGAAAATCTATGCGCGCGCAGTTTCGCGAAGATAATCAAGACGTAGCAGCTGAAAATACGCTCCTATTGAATGCCTTGAAAGATGAAGAGCTGCAGCTGACAGAGGATCGTACGACGCTGTCTGCCGAAGAATTTGCCGCCGCCGCCGCCGCATTTGATGCGAAAGTCCAGGAAATCCGCAGTGCACGGCTTGAAAAAATTAGGCAAGTGGATGAGCAGTTTAAGAATCTGAAGCCACTGTTTTTTAGCCGAATTGAGCCCTTTTTTGACCTGGTTATGCGGGAGTTCAATGCAACTGTGATCTTGGAGAAACGCTCGGTTTTACGCAGCATCGAGGGCATCGATATCACAGATCTTCTCGTCGAGCGGGTTGATGATGCCTATCTGGCCAGCGTTTCTGCCACCGAGCCGGCCGCCGAAAATTAAACCTCGGTTTGCGCCTTGGCTCCGAACGGGCGCCAGAATGGCTGTTCGGGCAAATGTTGCACGGCGCGTCGGGCTTTGGTACCTTTAATAAAATTAAGGATAAAATACATGACCGAACTTGCAAGCGCTGACATCCAACTGATTCAAGTCATTCTTCCGCATCGTTACCCCTTCCTTTTGGTAGATCGTGTCGAAGATATTGATGGGGTGAAATCGGCGCGCGGTATCAAAAACGTCACGATAAATGAACCCCATTTTCAAGGCCATTTCCCGGGCACGCCCATTATGCCGGGGGTAACGATTATTGAGGCTCTGGCGCAAACGGCCGCTGTTATGGTTGGGGTGACCCATAATTTGGCAGATACCAATATGTTGATCTACTTTATGTCGATCGATAAATGTAAATTCCGCCGCAAAGTCGTGCCCGGCGATGTTCTGGAGTTGCATGTGGAGACCCTGCGCGGCGGATCCAAAATCTGGAAATTTAAAGGCCGTGGTTTGGTCAATGGCGAAATGGCGGCAGAGGCCGAATTCACCGCCATGATGGATCTGCCGGAGACCGCCAAGTGAGCGTCGATAGCACCGCACAGATTCATCCGTCAGCGGTCATCGAGCCGGGGGCCCGCATCGGGGCGGGCTGTGAGATTGGGCCGTTTTGTTGGATAGGGGCCCATGTGGAGCTTGCGGAAAATGTTGTTTGCAAATCACATGTGGTTATTCGTGGGCAGACCAAAGTCGGTTCTGACACGCGCATTTTCTCATTTGCCGTAATTGGTGAAATTCCGCAGGATTTGAAATTTAAAGGCGAAGTGTCCCAGCTGGAGATCGGCCAGCGCAACACCATCCGCGAGCATGTGACCATCAATCTTGGCACCCAAGGCGGCGGCGGCGTCACCTCGATTGGCGATGACTGTTTGCTGATGGCCGGCTGCCATATCGCCCATGACGCGCGCTTGGGAAATCGGGTCATTATTGTAAATTCTGCAGCCATTGCGGGCCATGTGGTCATTGAGGATGACGTGATTGTTGGTGGCCTTTGCGGCGTGCATCAATTCGTGCGCCTTGGAAAGGGCGCTATTATTGGCGCGGTTACTATGGTGACCAATGATGTGATTCCCTACGGTCTGGTGCAGGCGTCACGGGGACAGTTAGATGGTCTCAACCTTGTTGGCTTAAAGCGCCGTGGGGTGGATCGCCAAGACATTACGGCTCTGCGCGCCGCCTTTCAGATGCTGGCCCAAGGGGAGGGCGCATTTCAAGATCGTGCGAAACGACTTGGGGAGGAAACCGACAGTGCTTATGTTCAGGAAATTGTCGATTTTATTCTGGGCGACAGCGGTCGCTCCTTTTTGACACCGGGTTAAACGGATGCTGGTGCTGATATGTGGGCAGGGTGCTTTGCCGGGTCTGATTGTTCGAAACAGGTCCCATGTGCCCGTGATTGCGGCTCTGGAGCAATTTAGGCCCGAGGGTCTTGCCGTCGATTTGACGTTTCGCCTGGAAACCCTTGGAACTTTCTTGCACGAATTGAAACTCCGCGGGGTTAAGCAGGTTTGTTTCGCCGGTGCGATTAGGCGGCCAAAAGTCAACCCCGCGCAAATTGACGCGGCCACGCAGCCGCTTGTGAGCCAGATTGCCCGAGCGCTTTCTGGCGGCGATGATGCCGCCTTACGCATAGTTATTGAAATTTTCGAACAGGCCGGATTTGAAGTGGTTGGTTTTGCGCAGCTTATACCTGAGCTATTGCCGCCGGGCGGGGTGTTGAGCAAACGCACACCTGACGCTCATGATCACAAAGATGTGGCGCGGGCTCAAACGGTGGTTGAGGGGCTCTCAGCTTTGGACATGGGGCAGGGCTGTGTTGTGGCGTCTGGCCAGATCTTGGCCGTTGAAGCTTTTGGCGGCACCCGGTGGATGTTATCGCGCCTCCCGGCCGTTCGGCCCGCTGATTGGCCCGAAGGGGGGGTGCTCTATAAAGCTCCGAAGGCCGGCCAAGAGCGGCGAATCGACCTGCCAGCCATTGGCCCTGAGACCATGGCGCAGGCGGCGCAGGCAGGGCTGGCGGGGGTCGCCATAGTGCAGGGCGGCGTGGTTACCTTGGATTTACCAGATGTCATTGCTGAGGCGGATCGTTTGGGGCTGTTTCTATGGGTGTGTGAGGCGAAGCTGTGAAACTGTTCCTTTTGGCAGGTGAGGCCTCCGGCGATCGGCTTGGAGCGGATCTGATGCGCGGGTTGCGTCACCTTACACCGGATGTGACCTTTAGAGGGATCGCCGGGCCAGAGATGCAAAGTGAAGGTTTGGACAGCCTGTTTGATATTTCCGAGCTTTCCGTCATGGGTTTGGCAGAAGTCTTGCCAAAATATTTCGCCCTAAAGCGCCGCTTGGATCAGACCGTGGCGGAGGTGCTGGAGTGGAAGCCAGATATTTTGATCACCATTGACAGTCCTGATTTCTCCTTAAGGGTGGCACGGGCGGTGCGGGAGGCTGACCCTCGGATCAGAACCTGCCATTATGTTGCGCCCTCAGTTTGGGCTTGGCGAGCGGGGCGCGCAAAGAAAATGGCGGGCTTTATTGATCATGTGCTGGCGCTATTGCCGTTCGAGCCGCCCTACATGGAGGCGGAAGGCATGGCTTGCGATTTTGTGGGTCATCCGGTCGCGGCGCAAGCCCCGATCACCTCTAAACGGATTGCTAAGTTTCAAACTGATTACGCCTTAGATCCAGCGCGTGAGCCTTTAGTGATTCTGCCAGGATCTCGACCCTCAGAAGTCAAGCGCCTGTTGCCCGTGTTTTGCCAGGTCCTGTCAGAGCCATGTTTCGCAGATTTTCAGCTGATTTTTCCGACATTGCCGCATTTGGAGCCGCTCTTGCGCGAAGCGCTTGAGGCTTTGCCGCAGGAGACACGGTTGGTCACAGGTTCCGGGCTCAGCGCGGCGGCTGCCGCCGACGAGCGGCTGGTTGCCTATGGCGCCGCAAAGGCAGCTTTGGCTGCCTCTGGCACCGTGTCGCTTGAGCTTGCAGCGGCCGGCACGCCGATGGTGATTGCCTATGACATGGGTCTCATCTCGCGGTTGATCATCGGTGCTATGCTCCAAATTGACACGGTGACCTTGGTCAATCTGGTATCAGAGACCCGGGCTGTGCCAGAATTTATTGGTCGGGACTGTAAAGCCGCACAAATCGCACCCGCTTTGCGGCAAATTCTGAGCGCTCCCGTGGCGCAGGCGCAAGCCATAGAGGAGACGATGACGCGCCTTGGCCGTGGAGATCCCGAGTTACCCTATCGCGCGGCGCGCGCTGTCCTCAAAGGGCCCCAATAGGCTCATTCACGGGTGATCCAACCACCGCCCAAAACCCGGCTGCCATCGGGATCATAGAAAACGCAAGCCTGGCCCGGCGCCACACCCTCTTCGGCCATCATGAGCTCTACCACCGCTTCGGTTTCCGACAACGGGCGCAGGACCGCGTCGCGTGGCGGGCGGGTGGAGCGGACTTTTGCGGCGATGCTCCATTCGGCTTGGTCGGTCAAAGGCCTGTCGCCAAGCCAATTGACTTCCTTAAGGCGCACTTGCCGTGTCGCCAGCATCTCTTTCGGTCCAACCACCACATGCCGGTTTTCGATATCCAAGCGGACCACATAGATTGGATCAGTCAATCCACCGATGCCAAGACCGCGTCGTTGGCCAATGGTATAGTGGATAATGCCCTCATGGGTTCCCAGAACATTGCCGCTCTGATCGACAATGTCACCCGGTTGTGCCGAGCCTGGATGTAGCTTTTCAATGACCGCCGCGTAGTTACCATCTGGTACAAAGCAAATATCTTGGCTGTCAGGTTTATCGGCCACACCAAGGCCGTATTTGCTCGCCAGAGCGCGCGTTTCAGCCTTGGAGGTCAAATGCCCCAGTGGGAATCTCAGATATTCAAGCTGCTCTATCGTGGTTGAAAATAGAAAATAACTTTGATCGCGATTGTGATCTGCGGCCATATGCAATTGCGCACCCGTTGCGCCGACTTTGCGTTGGATGTAATGGCCCGTGGCCATGCAATCTGCGTCAAGATCTTTGGCCGTTTGCAACAAATCTTTGAATTTCACACGCTCATTGCAGCGAATACAGGGCACGGGTGTCGCCCCAGCCAGGTAACTTTCGGCAAAATCGCCGATAACCGCTTCGCGAAATTTATTCTCATAGTCCAAAACATAATGCGGAAAATTGAGCTCTTCCGCCACGCGGCGCGCGTCGTGAATGTCGCGGCCAGCGCAGCATGCACCCTTTTTAGCGAGTGCTGCTCCATGGTCATAAAGTTGGAGCGTAATGCCAACAACATCATAGCCTTGCGCCGCCAATTCGGCCGCAACAACCGAGCTATCAACCCCGCCTGACATGGCAACAACCACCCGCGTGTCTTCCGGCGCCTTGGCAAAACCAAGGGAATTTAAAGGGGTTTTATGGCTCATGGGAGGTGCTCGGTCCTGCAGAATTTAGCTGAACTATAATAACAAAAATGGCGCGCTTCACAATACTTTAAGTGCTTTGCGGTCCATTGGCCGCGAGAAAGGAGCCTGCACTTGCATATTCGCAAGGTTCGCGGTCCACGCATGGTTCAATTGCCTGATGGCGGATATTTGAGCCGTGGCGACCTGCCGCCACCTACGACAAAACGCTGGGTCGCCTCGCGCAAGGCGACTGTCTTGAAAGCCGTGCGTTTTGGACTGATTTCATTCGAGGAGGCCTGTAGCCTCTACGACTTGACCCAAGATGAATACAGCAGCTGGCAAACTGCTGTGGCCCGGCACGGGGAGTCAGCGCTGCGCGCCACGGCGTTGAAAAAGTATCGCCAATTTGATCAATAGTTTACAGAATTAGTGTTTATGAGTAACATTAAATTAACCAGTTTATTTCAGGATGTATTTAGCTGTTATTGGGGATTTTTATGCGAATACTTTTGATTGAAGATGATCCTGCCACGTCGAAAAATATTGAACTCATGCTGGGGCATGCGAATTTCAACGTCTACACGACGGATCGAGGGGAAGAGGCATTGATTTGGCCAAACTCTATGATTACGACCTGATTTTGTCGACTTGGTTTTGCCTGACATTAATGGGCATGATGTGTTGCGCCAGTTGCGTGTTCCTTGGATTGATACGCCGATTTCGATCCTGTCTGGCGAGATCGACACTTAGAATAAAATGCGCGGATTTGGCTCTGATGCGGTTGATTATCTGACCAAACCGTTTCACCGGGAGGAATTGATCGCACGGATTCACGCGATCTTTCGCCGCTCGAAAGGGCATTCGCAATCCATCATCAAGACAGGCGATATAGAGGTGAATTTGGACGGAAAACCGTGGAAGTGCGCGGGAATACTATGCATCTGACCGGTAAGGAATATCAAATGCTGGAGCTGTTGAGCCTGCGCAAAGGCACGTCACTTACTAAGGAAATGTTCTTAAACCATCTCTACGGTGGTATGGATGAGCCAGAGCTAAAAATCATTGATGTATTCATTTGTAAATTGAGAAAGAAATTAAGTGAAGCCACTGGGCGCGAAGATCACATCGAAACCGTTTGGGCGCGCGGATATGTGTTGCGTGACCCAAAGCCTGATGATGCGGCGCAAGATATGGCGATTTCGGCCTAAGAGGATCAGGTATGACTTGCCGTGACGGTCAGCATTCTGGGCCTCACGCTTTGGCAAGCTGACAAATATGGATGGTGTCAGAAACCGTGTGACATTGACGTCGCTTTACGATGTATGAACGCAAATCGTCATTTGGCATGACAGAATCCAGACCCTGTATAGGTCAAACCCGCAAATAATTCACAGCATAAGGCCTCTGGACGGGATCGGATCCAATCCTTAGTTTACCCCGAAGAATCCGGGGGGTGGAATGGCGCAAAATCTACCAGTATCAGACATGACGGAAGACCAGGCAGCCCTTGAATTGCAGCGCTTGGCCCTGGCTTTGGCACTGGCCAATCGTGCCTATCATCGCGATGACAACCCGTCGATAGATGACGCCACCTACGATTGGTTCAAGCTGCGCAACGCGCAGATTGAACAAAAGTTCCCGCATCTCAAGCGCACAGATAGTCCAAGCGATCAAGTCGGCGCAAAACCAAAGGAAGGCTTTGGCAAAATCCGTCATCGCAAGCCGATGTTATCCTTGTCAAATGCCTTTGATGCGGCAGATGTGGAGGACTTCGTCGCCCGGCTTAAAAAATTCTTAAATCTTGCCCCCCAATCCCACATGCGCATGACGGCCGAACCCAAAATCGATGGGCTGTCACTGGCGGTGCGTTATGAGAAAGGGCAGCTGGTTCATGCCGTGACGCGTGGGGATGGCGAAACCGGCGAAGACGTCACGGCCAATGCGCTTACCATTGCCGATATTCCCAAAAGTTTGAGCGGTGCGCCAGATGTTCTAGAGGTGCGCGGCGAAGTCTATATGACCCATGCAGATTTTGCAGCTCTCAACGCCGCACAAGAGCATGCCGGGCAAAAGCTATTTTCGAACCCACGCAATGCCGCCGCAGGCTCTTTGCGTCAATTGGACGCTCAAATCACCCAGGCACGTCCTTTGTTATTTTTCGCATATGCTTGGGGCGATCTATCCGAGCCCTTAGCACCGAGCCAATCGGACGCGGTGGCCCGCCTGCATGCCTTGGGGTTTTCCACCAACCCCCTCTTCAAAACCTGTGATACCTCCGAAGAGTTGATCAACCATTACCGAGCGGTTGAATTGGCCCGTTCTGAACTGGGGTATGATATAGACGGCATGGTCTACAAGGTGGATGATCTGGCGCTGCAAGCGCGGCTTGGGTTCAGAGCCACCACTCCCCGCTGGGCCATAGCCCATAAATTCCCTGCGGAATTGGCCTGGACTGAATTGCTCAGCATTGACATTCAAGTTGGACGCACAGGGGCTTTAAGCCCTGTGGCCCGTCTCAATCCGGTGACCGTTGGCGGTGTGGTGGTCTCCAATGCCACATTGCACAACGAAGATTATATCGCCGGACGTGATAGCAAAGGCCAAGGCATCCGTGGCGGCAAAGATATTCGTGTCGGCGACTGGGTGCAAATTTACCGCGCCGGCGATGTCATTCCGAAAATCGCTGATTTGGATCTGTCACGCCGACCGGCCGATAGCCAGCCATTTGATTTCGCAGATAAGCTTAGACAGGAGGGCATCGAGGGCCGACGCGCGCCGGGCGATGCCGTCTGGCGGTACTCTGGTGCAGAACCCCTCGCGGATTTAGCCATTGAAGCGTTGAAGCATTTTGTCTCGAGGCAGGCTTTTGACATTGAAGGTCTCGGGGCGAAACAGATTGAACAATTCTACCATCGGGGCTGGATTCGAACGCCGGTGGATATTTTTACCCTCAAGGCCCGTTTTGGGTCGGGACAGTTACAGCAGGTTAGCAAGCTCGATGGATGGGGCGAAAAATCTGCGCAAAAACTCTTTGGTGGCATTGACGCGAAGCGCCGCATTGAGCTGCACCGTTTGATTTTCGCCCTTGGAATCCGGCATGTGGGCGAAGGTGCGTCTAAGCTTTTGGCCAATCGTTTCGTCACCTGGGAGGCCTTCAGCGAAGCCATGCGGAGCGCCGTGGCCGGCAGTGCAGCGGCGGAAGCCTTGGTGGATATCGATGGGGTGGGCGCGGTTATGGCCCAATCGGTGGTTGAACCTTTCCAAGATCTCGCGCGTTTTGCCGCCTTGCAGGTGTTGCTTGAGCAACTGGAAGTCATTCCGGCGCCGCAGATTGACAGCTCAAGCAGCCCAGTTGCAGGCAAGACCGTCGTTTTTACCGGCACGTTGACACAGATGACCCGAGCAGAGGCAAAGGCCCGTGCGGAAACGCTTGGTGCGAAAGTCTCCGGCTCTGTCAGTGCCAAGACAGATATTCTAGTGGCTGGCCCCGGCGCTGGATCAAAGGCAAAAAAGGCGGCAGAATTGGGAATTGAGACCCTTGATGAAGAGGGCTGGATCGCATTGATTGAAGGGCTATGAGCACGCGCCCCGAAATTCTTTTCCCGCTTTTTGCAGAGCTCAGCACATTAGCTGGTGTGGGCGAGAAAAGCGCCAAGGCCTTTTCTGGACTGAAAATCACCAAGCCGCGCGATTTGATTTTTACCCTGCCACATTCGGTGGTTGATCGGCGGGTGGTGCAAAGCGTGCAAGGTTTGGCGGCGCCTCAAACGCTGAGTGTGCTAGTGCGGGTGGTTAAACATATTCCGGCCCGGGTCCGTGGTAAGCCTTATCGGATCATCGTTGAGGATGCGCAAAGCACGATTGAGTTGATTTTTTTCCACGCGCGTGCGGACTATCTCGAGCGTATCTTGCCTCTGGGGGAGGAGCGATTGATTTCTGGCAAGCTCGAGGTGTTTGATCACCGCGCCCAAATGGTGCATCCCGATTATATTCTGACGCCTGAGGCACAAGACGAGCTGCCCCCATTCGAACCAGTCTATCCGCTAACCGCCGGGGTGTCGGGCAAACTAATGGCCAAAGCTGTGCGTTCAGCCATGGACAAGCTGCCGGATTTGCCCGAATGGATAGAGCCTTCTGTTCTGCGTGACAATGGCTGGCCCGATCTTACGACCGCCGTGCGCGAAGCTCATGCGCCCAAGGGCGCAGCGGATGTGGCGGCCCATAGCCCGGCGCGGGCGCGCTTGGCCTATGATGAATTTTTGGCCCATCAGCTGACCAAGGCGATTGCGCGGGCGCAAGCCCGTGTTAAGACCGGGCGGATCACCGCCGGTACGGGTCAATTGCAGAGCAAGGTTTTGGAGCAACTGCCCTATGCGCCCACGGGAGCGCAGCGCCAAGCAATTTCCGAGATTGGGGCGGATATGGCCAGCCCCCAGCGCATGAACCGGCTGCTACAAGGTGACGTCGGGGCCGGGAAAACCTTGGTGGGTTTCATGGCTTTGTTGCAGGCGGTGGAAAGCGGAGGGCAGGGGGTCTTGATGGCGCCGACAGAGATTTTGGCCCGTCAACACTTAGAAGGGTTACGTCCTTTGGCTGATCGTGCTGGGGTGCGGGTTGATATGCTCACCGGGCGGGACAAAAGCAGCGCACGTCGTCAAAAGCTCGAGGATTTGACCAGTGGCGCAATTGATATCCTTGTTGGCACGCATGCAGTGTTTCAAGAGCAGGTTGCCTTCAAAGATCTGCGCTTGTCGATCATTGATGAGCAGCACCGCTTTGGGGTGCAGCAACGCCTGGCATTGGGTGCGAAGGGAACGAAGGTAGATGTGCTCGTGATGAGTGCCACGCCAATCCCCCGATCTTTGGAGCTCGCGCAATATGGCGATATGGATGTCTCGACACTTTATGAAAAGCCGCCCGGGCGCAAACCCATCACAACGGCCGCGGTTCCGCTATCGCGTTTGGCCGATGTGATTTCTAAATTGAAGGCCGCCATTGCTTCGGGTCGCCAAGCCTATTGGGTTTGCCCATTGGTCGAAGAGAGTGAAACCATGGATTTAACCGCCGCAGAAGAGCGGTTCAAAATTCTGCGCGCGGCCCTGGGTGATGGTGCTGTCGGCTTGGTGCACGGTCAATTGGCACCCGCAGAGAAGGATGCCGCAATGGCGGATTTCGTGGCGGGGAAGACAAAGGTATTGGTCGCCACCACGGTGATTGAGGTGGGGGTCGATGTGGGCAATTCGACGATCATGGTCATCGAGCGTGCGGAAAATTTTGGACTGGCACAGCTGCACCAATTGCGAGGACGCGTGGGGCGCGGTGAGGCCGCCTCAACCTGTTTGTTGATGTATCAAGCTCCGTTAGGCAAATCCGCCGAGCGACGGCTGGGCATTATGCGAGATACCGAGGACGGGTTCCGTATTGCCGAGGAAGATCTGAAGATGCGCGGGGCTGGGGATGTGATTGGCACCGCACAATCGGGCCTGCCGCGATTTAAGGTCGCCAATTTGGAATACCAGAGCGCATTGATGGCCACAGCACATCAAGACGCGCGTATGTTGCTCCAAAGCGATCCGGCCCTTACGGGCGATCGGGGCAAAGCGGCGCGTATCCTGCTTTGGCTAATGGAACAGGACCAGACCTTTCATTTATTATCAGTTGGTTAAATATTTTGTTCGCAAATGTTCTTTAAAAGTTCTTTACATTGGCGCAATCCTATGAGAACAAAGTAGCAACAACAAAAATTGGGAGCAGAATATGGACAATTTTTTCTCGAACGCCCGTAAATCTAATGCCGGGGAAGCGCGCCGCTTGAAGACAAAAGAGGCGATCAAGGATGCGATTGGTGCGTTCGCAATCATCGCGATGCTCTACATCGGTCTGTTTATTCCGGGCCTCTAGCCGAGGGCACAGATGTAATGCGTCCCTTGAATAAGGTGGAAGCGTGACGTGTTAAAGGCAGAGGACAGGTTTTTTGTTCTTCTTGTGACGCGCGATCAGCTGCCGCTGCTGGCGGTTTTCGGGGCAAAGCGCGGCCAAGCGGTGCTGGCTTGGTGCGGTCATCAGTTCTGGAAATATAGCAAACAGCTCGGCGCGGGCGGCTGAGGAGATGCATTTCAGGGCCTCTGTGCCGGTATGCAGGCTCTCGCAGGGCGCACCATTGGCAAATATCACCTCATGTTGATCAAATAAGAGGTGAATATATGTCACTTCGGTGCAATCTGTGTCGATATGAATCCCCGACAAATCTATGAGCTTTACCGCGGCAATCAAGCAGTCCTGGGTTCCAAACATGCGCTGATTGATGGGCGATAACACCAAAACCCGATGTTGGCGGAATAGGCGTAGGGGCTCACGACGCAGACCCTGGCCAAAAGGCACCGATGGAAATTTCAATAGGTCTAAATCTGTCTTTGGGGAAATAGGGTGCCAGTTTTAAGGATCTTTTCCCAATCTATCGGATGGTTTGTGCACCATGGTGCCGGGTGTTGACCAGATCGCCTACATGGAGCGTTTCCACGCGCTTTGCACCGGATGGGGTGTCAATCCAGGTTACCGCACGAAAACACAGCGTATTTTGCTGCACGATCTGTGCATAGGGCATAGGATCGCCCAGAGAGAAGTTCGAAAGGCTGTAGGTCACCCCATCCGTTAGATCTTGCGTGAAAAGCAAGTACCCCTCCACTTGAGACGGCGCGATCATGCGCCAAACGAGAAAGCTTGATCCGTCCGAACCCGTGACCGTCCAAGACCCACCTACTCTTGCGTTGTTATTGTGGATGATGCCCTTTAGCGATTTTAGCAGTTCTAAGCTGGTATCCGTGAGTGTCAGCTCTGCATCATTATCGGTAAACACGAGTGTTTCGATTTGCCTATTTGCTTTGTCATAGGTGAACGATCCTGTGCTTCCAAAAGTGAATCCACCTCCCCCCTAAAAACATTGGGTGCAGTGCCATCGATCGCATGCAGAGTATGGTCGGGCATTGTGACTGCGCTTTATGTAATAAAGATAATTAATCAAAAAATTGATTAAATTTGCAGTCAATGTGTCTTAAAGTGGTTAATTCTGCGTTAACAATATATCGGATTAGGCTGAATTCTGTGCAGCGATGCTGGCGCAAGCCTCGGCTGTGGCGTCGAGCGACAAAAGAATACTCGCGTGGCGGTTTTTATACTCAGAGGCGGGCGCGAGCACCTCAAAACCGTCAAACGGCGGGCCGGGCGGTGGCCCTCCGCATTTAAGCATCGCAGCCAGCTCATCGCGCGCGCGGGCCACCTCTTCAGCGGTGCGACCTATGACGTTTTGCGCCGCTACACTTGCCGCCGCTTGGCCAAGGGCGCAGGCTTTCACCTTTTGCGCAAATTCAGTAATTTTGCCATTTTGCATAGTGACATCAACCGTCACCTTCGATCCACAAAGCGGCGAGCGTTTCATGGCGCTGGCGTCTGGATTGTCCAGACTTCCCACATGCGGCATCTGCGCTGCGAGGGCGAGAATGCGTGTGGAATAAAGTTTGATCAACTCAATTTGTTCAGTCATTGTTTGGACATTCCCTGTTGCTCCCAATAGATAAGCCGCAGAAGTGAAATGCAAGAGGAGGTCTGACATGTTCGACCCGCAAACGTTAAAATATGATGCCAAGGGACTGTTGCCGGTGATTGCTCAATGCGCTGAGACGCATGAAGTTTTAATGTTGGCTTGGATGAATGCGGAAGCGGTGGCCGAGACTTTGCGTAGCCGCAGCGTGACCTATTGGTCCCGGTCACAGCAGAGTTTTTGGGTGAAAGGGGAAACCAGCGGACACCGGCAGACATTGGTCGATCTGCGGTACGATTGCGATGAAGATTGCCTTTTGGCGATCGTGATGCAGGAAGGGCCGGCCTGCCACACAAATCGCCGCAGCTGCTTTTATACGTCGGTTATCATGGGTGATCCACGTGAGTTAAGTCATCCAATTAAATGAAATATATTCAAAATAAGATCATGAATTGGAGCGTGGCGGCAGCCCGACCATCGCGCGGATATCGTCAGGGCTCGCCCCTTCGCTTCGGAATTTTGCAATGGCTTTGGCGTCATCTCGCTTAGCGAGGCGCTTACCGTTGGTATCTCGAATGAGGGCGTGGTGATGGTAAATCGGCTTTGCGTAGCCGAGGAGGTGTTGCAATACGGCATGAATGGGTGTGGCGCTCAGTAGATCTGCGCCCCGCATCACATGGGTGATGTCTTGCGCCGCATCATCCACCACGACAGCAAGATGATACGCTGCGGCACCATCACTGCGTGACATTACAACATCTCCAATATTATCAATCAAATGATCTACATTATTAATGTGAACAATTGGTGTTGTGAGATCATTTGAAAGCTCTTGAAACGCGATCTCAGAGCAGCCCGCGAGCGCAGCCGCCATATCAAGCCGCCGCGCCGGCCCAGCAAGAGGATGACCGGCTACCAGTGGACGACAGGTCCCGGGATAGACCAGCCCATCGGGTCCCCAATTGGGCGGAGCACCTTCTTGGGGTGCTGAGGCAGCCTGTGCAATATCGCGGCGACTGCATTTACATCCATAGATCAGCCCACGCCTTAAAAGTGCTGTGAGAGCCGCCTCATAGGCCGTGCTGCGTGTGGCTTGGCGCAATACAGGCCCGTCCCAGGTCAGGCCGAGCCAGGCCAAGTCATCAAAGATCTGCGCCTCCCATTCAGGCCGCGCGCGGCTTTGATCAAGATCTTCAATCCTAAGCAAAAACATGCCGCCCTGGCGGCGGGCGGAATCATGAGCCGTAATGGCTGAATAGGCATGTCCAAGATGCAGCGGGCCCGTGGGAGAGGGGGCAAAGCGTGTGCGGATCACAGGCGCCTCAAGATAAGAACATCCGATCCCATTGGGGGCTCTCGCAGGTGCAAGCCATTTTCTCGAAACATCAGCTCTGCGCGACCTTGGTTAATCTCAGTCGTCAAAACAGCATCATAGCTGCCATGGGCGACAGTGGGGTCATTAAAGGACAGGCCGATGACCCCTCCGGGCGTTAGGTGATCAATGATCAGGCTCAAAGTTTCGGGTGGCGCGGCGCCGAGGGAAACAACGCCCGCAGCGATGATCACCGAATATTGCCCTTCCGTCACACCGGTGATCTCACCAGGGTGCCCTTGCCAAAGGTTGGTGTAGAGAGCTCGCGCCCTGGCTTTTTCCAGCATGGGCTCTGAGATGTCCAATCCATCAATATTTGTAAATCCGGCATTTTGCAGCGCGAGGCCAGACAGACCGGTGCCGCAGCCGAAATCCAAAATACGGTTATTCAGCTGCACATAGGGTTTTAAAGCCGCGGCAATGCGGCGCGGGGTGTCATAGCCGGCTTCGGCCAAATCCTCATCATAATGAGAGGCCCAATCGGCATAGATTTCCAAAGTTTCTTCTACCGGGCGTGGCACCCAGAGAGGAAATTTAGTGGGTAAATTACGATCCTGCGTCATGGCAATAGCCTAGAGTTTGGTGCTGTTTTGGCAAGAGATTATCGCGCCAGCCAGGCTGAAAACGTCTCTTTGGCACGGTCCGTATAGGCTTTGTAGCGCTCCTTGCGCCGCTTGCGTCCGCCCTTTACCGTATCAATTGGTGGAAAAAGCCCGAAGTTTACATTCATCGGTTGGAAGGTCTTAGCCACAGCGCCGCCCGTGATGTGGGTGATCAATGCGCCACAACCGGTATCGGGTCCCGGCGGCGGCAGAGTGCGACCTGAGAGTTCCGCGGCCGCCATACGGCCCGCTACCATGCCCATGGCCGCGCTTTCGACATAGCCCTCAACGCCCGTGATTTGCCCAGCAAAACGGATATTGGGTTTGCTTTTCAGCTGCATTTGCGGCGTGAGCAGGGTGGGGGAGTTGATGAAGGAATTGCGGTGAATTCCGCCCAATCTTGCAAATTCCGCCTCTTCCAGGCCTGGGACCATACGCAACACGCGGGTTTGCGCGCCATATTTCATCTTGGTTTGAAACCCGACAATATTAAACAGCGTGCCCAAAGCGTTGTCCCTGCGCAGTTGCACCACCGCGTAGGGCTTATTCTCTGGATCATGGGCGTTACACAGCCCAACCGGCTTCATCGGGCCAAAGCGTAGGGTTTCGCGGCCACGTTCGGCCATGACCTCAATCGGAAGGCACCCGTCAAAATACCCTGCTGTTTCACCTGGTTTGAACTCGGTTTTCTCGGCCTCGAGCAGCGCATCGATGAAGGCCTCATATTGCTCTTTGCTCATCGGGCAGTTGAGATAGGCTGTACGCTCTTCTTCGGTTTCGCCCTTGTCATAGCGCGACTGCATCCAAGCGCGGCTCATGTCGATGCTGTCGGCATAGATGATCGGTGCAATTGCATCGAAAAAGGCCAGGGCCTCTGCACCGGTCTCCGCCTGTATCGCCTCGGCCAATGCGCCAGAGGTCAACGGTCCTGTGGCAACAATCCACTGCCCCTCATCGGGCAGATGGGTGATTTCGTCATAAGTGACGTCAATTAAGGGATGCGCATGGATCGCCGCCGTGATGCTTTTGGCATAGGGTTCGCGATCCACCGCCAAAGCACCGCCTGCGGGTACGCGATGCTTATCAGCCGTGGCCATAATGAGGCTAAAGGCCGCGCGCATCTCCCAATGCACCAAACCCACGGCGTTTTGCTCGTCATCATCCGAACGAAAGGAATTGGAGCACACCATCTCACCCAAATCACCGGTTTGATGGGCAAAGGTCTCCACCTTTGGGCGCATTTCATAAATCGTCACCGGCACGCCAAGCTGTGCTGCTTGCCATGCCGCTTCGCAACCGGCCATGCCGCCGCCGATGATGTTTAATCTTTGTGTCATGGCAGGCGATGTAATGGCATGCGCGGCAAAAGGGAAGGACTCACTCTTGCGACCAATTGGGATCGCGTTTCTCAATAAAGGCGGCAATCCCTTCCTCAGTGTCCCGGTTCAGCATATTATCAACCATGACGTTGCCGGTGTAGGCATAGGCTTGATCTAGTGGCATCTGAATTTGCTGGTAGAAGGCTGTTTTGCCGGTCTTGACCGCAGAGCCGAGTTTGGATGCGATGAGCTCTGCTAAGGCGCGGGCGCTGGGGGCAAGCTCAATTTCTGGCACCACGCGATTGATCAGGCCGGCGTGTTTGGCCTCATCGGCCGTCATAAATTCGCCAGTGACCAATATTTCGAATGCGCGTTTGCGGGGAATGTTGCGCGAGAGCGCCACCATGGGCGTTGAGCAAAATAGGCCAATGTTGACGCCATTCACTCCGAACCTCGTACCCTCCGCTGCAACGGCCAGATCACAACTGGCCACCAACTGACAGCCTGCGGCGGTTGCGATCCCATGAACCTGGGCAATCACAGGCTGGGGGATTTCTTGCACAGTTTGCATGAAGGTTGCACAGCGATCAAAGAGATCCTTAAAGGCCGTAGCGCCGCCATCGGCATTTTGCCGTGCCGCAGTCATTTGCTTGAGATCATGGCCCGCGCAGAAGGCTTTCCCAGTTCCAGCCAGCACAACCGCCCGGATCGTTTTATCTGATTTCAATGCGTTCAATGTGTCTTGAAGCGCGGCAAGCATCTCGTCTGAGAGCGCATTGAGCCGCTCAGGTGCATTCATTGTAAGGTAGGCGACGGCGTTTTCGTCGCGGCGTGTCAAAATTGCCATCTTGCTCTCCATTAACTTCCTCGTCACCATAACCAAAAGCTAAGGAGCGCGACAATGGCACTTAAAATGAACGCTGCGGAACTGAAGGCTTTTTTGCTGCTCGAATTTCCGCAAGTGGCGGATGAATTCGAAATTACAGACCTCAGCACGGAGCGGCTAGAAGTGGCACTTCGTGTGCAGGACAAGCATCTGCGTCCGGGTGGCACGGTCTCGGGTCCGTCAATGTTCGCTTTGGCTGATGTAGCGGCCTATTTGCATGTTCTTGCGCTGATAGGCCCAAAAGCCTTAGCGGTGACTACAAATTGCGGGATTGATTTTATGCGCAAACCCAGCGCGGGCGCGGATTTACTGTGCAAAAATGAGGTGGTCAAACTTGGCCGATCACTGGCTGTGTGTCAGAGCATGATCTATTCAGCGGACCAAACCCAGCCGGTGGCCCGCGCCAATCTGACCTATGCCATTCCGCGTGATGGGTGAGGGGGGTGGCAGGCTGGACGTTGGGGTAAAATAATACCTTATTTTTAGAAAGATGATTTTAAACAGTTTTTTATGGTATTTCTGTGTTGACTGCATCTCGGCAATCTCTATAACCCGCTCATCACCAACCTCGATGGGTATAAAAATGAAAACCTTCTCTGCAACACCGGCAGATATCGACAAAAAATGGATTCTAATCGACGCCGAAGGCGTTGTTTTGGGCCGTTTGGCTTCGATTATCGCAATGCGCCTGCGTGGCAAACACAAAGCCTCCTTCACACCGCACATGGACATGGGCGACAATGTGATTGTGATCAATGCTGAAAAAGTTCAGCTAACTGGTAACAAGCGCAACAAAGAAAACTACTGGCACACCGGGTACCCAGGTGGGATCAAATCCCGCACCACGGGCACGATCCTGGAGGGCAAGTATCCTGAGCGCGTTTTGACACAAGCTGTGAAGCGCATGTTGCCAGGTAACCGTCTGTCGCGTCAGATTATGACCAATCTGCGTGTCTATGCAGGCGCCGAGCATCCACATGAGGCGCAAGCCCCAGACATATTGGATGTAAAAGTCATGAACAAGAAAAACACACGGGTATAAGCGATGTCAGATCAAATTACATCTCTCGAAGACCTGGCAGCGGTCGCCGAAGGCACCTCTGCTGTGGTTGAAATCGCAGTGCCTCGGGAACCTGTTCGCGATGACTTGGGCCGCAGCTACGCCACTGGCAAACGTAAAGACGCGGTTGCCCGTGTCTGGATCAAACCAGGTTCCGGCAAAGTGACTGTGAACGGCAAAGATCAAGACGCTTACTTTGCGCGCCCTGTTCTGCAGCTGATATTGCGTCAACCGATGCAGGTGGCCGGTGTTGAAGGCGAATTTGACGTGGTTGCCACAGTCAAAGGCGGCGGTTTGACAGGCCAAGCGGGCGCTGTGAAACACGGAATCTCGAAAGCCTTGCAACTCTATGAGCCCAGCCTGCGCGGCGCCCTGAAAGCCGCCGGCTTCCTGACGCGCGACAGCCGGGTCGTGGAACGCAAAAAATTCGGTAAGCGCAAAGCCCGTCGGAGCTTTCAGTTCTCGAAACGTTAAGCTCGAACGACATATATTAATATATAAAATAAAGGGTTGCGTATTTCGCAGCCCTTTTTTAATGCGTAGCAGAATTGTAGCAGAGGCAGTATGTGTTGACGTTATGGTTGAGCGATTTTAGCATAATGATAGCGTTTTAGGCTACTATTGGAGTGCGCTGTTGGCGTTTTTTGAAGACAAAAGGGAGCGGGACAAGGCGATGTCGTGACCACTAGGGATGAGGCTTGGATATATGTCCAGAGAGTGATCGGAGAGGTAATAGCTCTACTAAACGACTTTGGTACGCCGCCATTTGTTTTTGAGCGGATTTTTAGCAGTCCGTACGATTATCAATTTACAGAGGCTGAGGTGGTCGAACTGGCTACACTTACTAGTTTAGATTAGATTTGAGTTGGCAGGCGATTAGAAGGCTTCAGAGTTGTATTGATCTAGCACAAAACACTCAAGTCGCAAATATAGCGGCGTCCCAAGCAGACGCATGCATTTCAAGTTTTCAGTAAATACTTTTAGCTAGCAATAGCTGAATTCCAAAGAGTTCCGACTTTTAGTGGGAGGCAAATAGGGGGGCATTAAATTAAATGATATAGATTTATATAATTAATTTAGAGATTCATATAAATTATTTGGCCGAGAGACAGGGACTCTTGTATAATTTTATTAAATAATTGGTATTAAAAAGATATCTTTTGTCTCTCTCTGAATTTTAGGGTCCATTATAGGGTCCAGTGTAGGGTCTATTATGTGTTCTCTAAGGTCAACTCCAGCAACGAAAGCCCAGCGCCCCAAGACTAATACCCTTGCTTGCTTGGGATGACACCTTTGACGCCACCTCTAGGATCAACGACATCACCCTCTCTTCGTGGGATCAAGTGTATGTCCGCATGGAAGAACCTTCACTCTAATTCTTTCGTGCCTTCCTCGTTAAGACAGTTTTAGAAAATTAGTGGCAGCAATTAAGGGCGGAAAGTCAGCAGCCTAGTATCAGGTTTCAAGTGCAACAAAGCGTTATAACGAAGGTAAAAGTAAGATGAGACGGAATATCTTAGGTTTTATATGATACACCTACAGAGGCGACTATACTTGATTGCGCCTCTTGAGTGTATAGAGGAGGGGTATATTCATGATCTAGATCTACATAACTCATCAAGCCAATCCGAGGATCATTATGACAGAGCGGCCAAATATCATCTTCATCATGGCAGACGATCACGCCTCCAAAGCGATCAGTGCTTATGGGTATGGCATAAATAAAACTCCTAACATCGACAGATTGGCTAATGAAGGAGCAAGGTTGGACCATTGTTATGTCACAAATTCAATCTGTACTCCAAGTAGAGCTGCAATATTAACAGGCACTTATAACCATGTAAATTGCGTGACTACACTCGATACACCTATTAATAGTCGCCTACCTAATGTAGCCAAACACCTCCAGAGTAATGGATATCAGACGGCTATAATTGGAAAATGGCATTTAGGTGAAGGTAAAGAACACGAGCCATCAGGCTTTGATTTTTGGTCCGTTTTGCCGGGCCAAGGTGATTATTTCGACCCTCACTTCATTCAGATGGGTGAAGAAATAGAAGCTGAAGGCTATGCAACGGATATAATAACGGACAAATCTTTGACATGGTTGAAATCTCTTGATCAGGGCAAGCCATTCTTTTTGATGTGTCATCACAAAGCACCGCATCGTGAGTGGGAACCCAATCCCAAATATAGAGATTTGTTTGCAGATGAGATCGCCATTCCCGACACTTTCAATGACGACTATAAAAATAGAGCTAAAGCAGCTGCAGCTGCGAAAATGCGAATTAAAGACGATATTACTTATGACGACTTAGGACTAGTACAGCCAGAGGGTGGTTCAGAAATAGGAGAAAGAGCGAGGAGAAAAAGCAATCGCCGTAAAATCCCAAATCCGAGTAATGTTTCAGATATAAGACTTATTGACAAACACACAGGTGAAATATTCCAATTTAATACGCCTGAGGAGTTTCATAACTTCAAATATCAAAGGTATTTGCAGCGATATTTGGCAACAATTGCATCTATCGACGATAGCGTTGGTGAAATACTTCAGTTTTTGGATGACAATAACTTGGCCGAAAATACGATAGTTGTTTATACATCAGACCAAGGTTTCTTCCTCGGTGAACACGGCTGGTTTGATAAAAGGTTTATTTACGAAGAGTCCTTTCAAATGCCCTTTTTGGTGCGTTACCCAGCTAAAATTAGACCGGGTCAGGTCAACAAAGATATTTGTTGTAACGTAGATTTTGCCCCCACATTCCTTGATTATACCGATACTGTTATTCCATCTTACATGCAGGGGCTAAGTTTGCGGCCGTTGTTCGAAGGAAAGACCCCTAAAGATTGGCCTCAAATTGCGTATCATCGATACTGGATGCACAAAGATCCAGACCATAATGCTTTCGCTCACTATGGGGTCCGCAATCGAAGATACAAATTAATCTATTGGTATAATGAAGGCTTTGATCTACCAGGCACAAACGATGGTGGAGAAAATAAAGAATGGGAATTATTTGACTGCCAAGAGGATCCAATGGAGCTTTTTAATCTTTACAACGACCACCGCTATCAAGGTGTGGTTTTAGAGATGAAACAACTGCTTGAAGACAAGATGCTCAGTATCGGTGACCTGATGGAGCACACTGGTTAAGCTCAGCGCCTGAAGTCTAACACCCGTGCTTGCTTGGGATGACAGCTTTGTGGTTTGCGGTATGATCGTGGATGAGATGCGGATGTGGGTACGACAAATCTCTATTTCCTCGAGTCATGGGAGAGGGGGATAACTAAAGTTCCTCACTTAAGTTGATAACGACAAACAGGTATCTTTATAAATTACGACACTCAAACGATAAATGGTTCGCTGAACCGTGATTTCATTTGTGACCTTGTTGAGACAGAAAACGGTGAACTCGAATTTGCAATCGACACAGAAGCAACTGAGGTTTCAAATGAACTTATACTACTGCGCATGATCGCGCAGTGTGATAGGAATCCTACCGTCCGATATTTTGCATCTAAACTAGGCTGGTCTACCGGCAAGGTAAGCAAAAACCTTAAAGTTTTGCGGGAGGAAGAAGGAGCTATATTGAAGGAATGCTATACGCTGACCAAACGGGGTGAGTTCTTATTACATGAAACTTACCCAAGTGGCTTTCCAGAGCCTCAAGGGTATCGTGAATATAACGACAACTCGCCTTTTTAGTGTTCACACCCTCTAACCTAGATGAACATCTTCTATAAATGTAATAAATTACAATTAGTTAATGGCGTTCAAGAAATGTTCACCCTTTAATAGCCACCTATGTTCAGTTCATCCCCCCGTTAGGGGGGTGAACAAGTGAACAGTTATACAACTGGTTCCTATCCTTTTGGCCTAAATATGACCTACCCACGTATTCATATCTCTCAGCCAAAAAACGTTTCCCAAAAACATGGCCCAAGGCCCGCGGCCCGCGAAGGCCCACCCACTATCTGTCGAGCAAACCCAAACAAACCAGATCGAACGTCGCCGATCACCGCACGGGCCCCTAAGGTTTTATTTAGTTCCAGAATATATGGTCCCACTTTCATTTGAACCGCGTGGTAGTCCCAGAGCATTAGTATTTTGTACCTCCTATCATTCACTTGGGCTAATCTCCGCGCTGTTTCACCGCACACAAACGCGACGATAATGTCGGTTTCTGGCGCGTAATTAGCTGCTCAAAAGACTTTAATCCTGAAGGAATGAGGGATTGGTATTTAATTGTGTTCTACTCTTTAATGCTGAATAAATTAAAAGCACAGAGCTCCACGGCCTCTGGCAACCTGAATTGCATGGTGGCGGTAGGGTTGTTTTCTTTTGGCTTTCCAGCGGCAAATAGCCTTTTAGAAACATGGGGTATCATTTCCCTTATTACCTTGAGAAATTTATTAGGACTAATTTTTTTAGTTGGGATAATGGCCTTAACTTTGGGCGCTGCTTCACTGAGCCAACTGCCTTGGAGGAAAGGCTTTTGGATTGGTTTTTTTGGCTTTGGCATTGGTTCGATGCTCCTGCTGCTTTCACAATCAATGACAAATGCAGTGACTGCCGCTCTGGCCGCTGCCACTATGCCAATATGTGCAGTGGCGCTTGAAGTGGCCCTTGACGGCAAGCGCCTTACTTTAAGGTTTCTAATCGGCGTGGCCCTTGTCGTATTAGGCGGTTTGACTGCCTCTGGCATTCAATTTGGCGATTTTCAATTCGGATTAGGCTTCTTGATTGGATTATGTGCCTCCTCACTTTTTGCTTGGGGTTCGCGAGCAACGGTCAAGGGATTTCCGGAATTGACACCTCTTGCAAGGACCACCGTTACAACCCTCGGTATGACGGGTTTCTGCGCGTTTGTGTTCTTTGGGGCGCTCATTTTCAAAATGCCGGGCACAAGCATTCCGACGCTAACCGACAATGATTTAATTTTACTATTGATTTATGCTTGGTGCGCACTCGGGCTTTCTCAATGGATTTGGATTCGTGGAGTTGGTCAGGTTGGGATCGGCGTGGCCTCTTTTCATCTTAATGCGGCGCCATTTTATGTGATGTTGATTATGTTAGTCTTTGGATATGGTTGGAGTTGGCTACAAGCTATTGGTGCCTGTATTCTGGCAGTCGGTGTGATTATGGCTCAAAGTCAACCCAACCGAAATAGTGCGGCAAAATCAACCCACTCACCGTAAAGCATTGAGGCGCGAAATTATCCCTATCCCCTAACTCTAGAAAACGTGAAACTACTGATAAAACCAAAATAAATTAAAACAATACTTTAATAATCTTGGGATAGGTTACATAGAATTCCTATTTTCTTAAGTTCAATCTCAGCACCCCGCAGTGCTTGGCGCGTTGGCCGCGCAGCGGGGTCACTGGTGCAATGCAGAACTCTTGATTGAAGAAAAACTATTTAAGCCGCCTGACCTGTTAGCCGAAGCGGTTACAATGTATCGATACCTCCGAGCCGCGAAACGTTTGCCAAAAACATGGCCCAAGGCCCGTGGTCCGAGACGCGGGGCCTTATGATATGGGGGCCCGGTCCGTGGTCCTTCACCCTTGGTCTGTCTGGATTGGCCTAAGTAACCCCCGCCGCTGGCAGCCCAGCGCCACGCGGCAAAAGTCGGGCGTCGGGTTATGGGGGAGCTAAAGCGTATCGAACGACAGCCTCAAAAACCTGCTCAAAATAACCTATTTTGAGTCAAAGCTAAAAACCGGTTTGGTTAGTAGTTAAAAGTTGGGGTGATATAGATTCGTCAGGGACATACGTTCTCGCGAAATTCTGCATAAGCGTAACACAGCGCAGGCCCTGAGAATTCAAAATGTTTTATTACAAATTCAAACCAAGGTGCATCTTCAGACCAATGACAATAGGCTCTGTGTTCATAGTTTTCATAACGCTCCTCGGTTGTTTGTTCGAATATTATATAAAGGTTATCTGAAAACCATCCGGGTTTTTTGATCCGTACTTCCCACTTGCTTGGCTTTGGTCGCTGCACTCCAATACCATAATAACGCGAGTTAATATCTTGTGACTTATGACCATAGCGGTTGACTAACATACTGCAGTACTGAATTTTATCTTGCGTCGCTGTACCATCTCCATAAGGTGGTGGTGCAGCTAACACTGGCGTGTAAACTAAATATAACAACGACACCCATTTAAGTAGATACTTCCGATGCTGCAAACTAGCCATTAAATTGCAAACAGCGGCAAGCAGCTCGTTTTCCTTTATCCAATAGATCAAGCCATCCGTTTTTATCATGACTATTTGCTATGCTCCCAAGGTTTCTTGAGTGAAAAACGAAAATCTATCCGTCTATTTTTAGCGTCATCAGTCGGTTTGGAATGCTCAATCAAGGGCTGCGTGTCCCCATAGCCCACTGGTACGAATACTTTTGCAACAGTTTTGGTGATGACGTCATCAGTTTTGTCTAGAATTTGCTTAACTGAGGCTGCTCTTAGCAAAGACAAATCTACGTTATTGCGTATTCCATTTCTGGCTCTAAATGGCACGTTGTCGGTATGTCCCTCTACAAAAACGTGATCTATTTCGGAAATAAATCCATCAATACATAGTTCCGTGTTAGCTAGCTGTTGCGGTTCGCATTTGATGGCCGCGTCAATCGAAGCAGACACCTTTGATATTGTTGAAATTGATTCCGATTCTAACTTATGCTGGCCAGCAGTAAAGCCAAGCTGATCGGACGAGATGGAAATCGTGCCACCCTTGATATTTACTTCATGGCGAATACCGTTCTTTAAAAGATTATCGCTGACCGTGCGAATGATATATGATTTTTTGAGCTCTAAATCAGACATCTGTTGCCCCAGACTTTGAGCTAAATCCTTATTTGAACTGAAGTTTATGATGTAAGCTATTAGCGTGATGATAAATACAAAAAGCATTGCTGTCATTAAATCGCTTAGAGCCTGATAGTTTTCATCTTCGTTCATTGCTTCGGCTCACTGAATTTCTTCAGTTCTAGAATTAGTGTGTCGAGGCTCAATTTAAGACCCAAGTCTGGTGCCTCCGCACGGGGAAACTTTTATCTTCACTAAAAGGCATCATCATATTTGTTTAACATCTGACTAATGTTTTAAGTACCACGGAATATCTCATTTCTATGAAAAGCCATATATGTAACCTGCTTGCTAGACAGTGGTTTTTTGATAGCAGGATTATTCAGGTTCCATGCTGCTACTACATCAGCCGGCAGCAATGGGCTAAACATAAGTTGGCCACTGTCTTCAAATGAGATGTAACCACGGTCAAACAGGCGGTCCACGTGTGGCGATAACAACAAGCCATTGTTACCATCTACCTTTTCAAAATCGTTACTCTTTACCCATGGTTTTATATGACTAGCCGTCAAAAATCTCTTATCCGTGATACCGGTTACGCGGCATCCATCCTCATGCCTTTCTAAATTGCTTCTGTACTGGCCCTGTCCAACCCGAGACCGTACGAGTTGGTATTTCTCGGTTATATCAATGTCTGTTCTGTTTTTGATTTCACGTTCTTGGCCTTCTTCAATTGTTATATTTGATTGGTGGCCTACCAAAGATAATAAAACGGTGGCCATTGGCTTTGAAATTTCAGCCAAATAAACTTGATTTCCACCACCGTCTACTCGGATCGGCGAGTATCGCTCTGGAAGTAACGGCCCCAAAATATCCATGTGATCTTTAGGCTTCAGAGGATTACTAATTTCCTCATAATCAACCTGTACCAACCACCCATCAGTATCCCATGCGTCTCCAGCTTTTCCAAACTCCTTCGGCTTTTCCGAGGAACGGACGGGCGCTGATATCACCCCCACTGTCTTGATCAAGGTGTCCGAAAAAGAAAATACAATATCTCCCACACCAGTTTCTGTCATATTTTTGTAGAACTGATTAAAGCCCCCATCCTTATTGGACTTGGGAGACCACATATAACCACCACCTACTTCTGCTTTATAAGTTTTGTTTTGATTAACCCACCAGTAGCGCAAATTATCGATCCCATAAAAATAATTATTTTTATCAGAGTTTAGAACTTCATTTTTGTCAAACCATGAGAATAATGCAAATAAAAATAATTTAAGATAACCAAAGCGTTGATTTGTTAGTATCCCAAGCCAAACACTCCACCATCTGTCTAAGAAAGCAGAATGAAACTGCTATTCGTATCTATTCACCAAAAAACGTTTCCCAAAAACCTAGCCCAAGGCCCGCGGCCCGCGAAGACCCACCCGCGATCTGCTGAGCGAATTCGGAGAACCAAATGAGTTGACTTCAAAAGCGTGACGGGCCCCTGAGGTTTTTTGGCTGGCTGCTTACTAAATGCCACTACTGCCAGCGCACACTACAATAATCCTCAAGCTGTACAGTAAACTCACCTACCAATTTTAATGATGGTCGCATCTGACCCTTAACACACGAGCTCTATTTTAATCTGATGTTTTGTGGTGGGTAGAATGGTGGGTATAAATTTAAATAAATATTAATAAGACATTAAAACAATTACTTAATGTGTAAATGTGGCAGAGAGACAGGGATTCGAACCCTGGGTACCCTTGCAGGTACAACGGATTTCGAATCCGTCCCGTTCGACCACTCCGGCACCTCTCCGCACATGAAGTTTGCCTTCAAGTGACGTTCTCATATCAAACGGATTCTGAAATGCAACGCAAAAAGCATAGGGTTTGTGCGCGTGTAGTGGCTTGGCTTAGACGCTGGCAAGGTGACAGCAGTATCGATGCGCCTTGGGGTAAAATATCAATATCGTCTAGTAATCTGGAGGATGAAAAGACCCGTCTATCCTCCAATGGTCTTAAAACAGCGCCCGCTGATGCCAACCGTGTGCAGCAAGTGTGACGTAGAGCGTGGACTAGTAATTTGCATCAGGTCATGGGCCACTGTTTATGCCTATGGTTACTTATACAATCTTAAAGAGAGCCTGTTTTTATGTGAAATCCGAATGTTTAGACCACTTTTAGGTATAAATGCTTTTCTCGAAAGTTAATTTTTTCAAAACAGAATAGATTTTGTGATAAAGAAATATCAAAAAAACAGTAGAGAAAATAGGAATGTTATCCTCAATCTAAATTACTGCACCCAATATAATCATTAGTCTAGAACTGGTTAAATATACCCCCGGAAACCCCTATGTATATGGTTTAGGCGTTAAAAGACGGTAAAAAGTGCCGCCGCGGGCCAAATCAGGGCAGGGGTAGAGCCTGAGGGGGCCGATACCGTTATACCTAATCCCCCTAAATCGGCCTCAGACTTACAGTTAAACCTATAGTTAGCACCTAAGATAAGTTATCTTCTTCTGGTGCCCCCAATAACGGCAAAACCTAAAGGCGTCTGGTCACGCGAGTTGTCTTATAGGTTTGCTAATTTTTCCGGGGTTCATATTGGATTTGATTTGGTTGAAAATTAATGCAATGAAGCTTGCGGCAACTGTCAAAAATGGTGGTAAGACAATGCAAGTAAGTGTTCGTGATAATAATGTTGACCAAGCTCTTAGGGCCTTGAAAAAAAAGCTGCAACGGGAAGGTGTGTATCGTGAAATGAAGCTCAAGCAGCATTTCGAAAAACCATCTGAGAAAAAGGCTCGTCAGGCAAAAGAAGGACTTAGCCGTCAACGTAAACTTGCGCGTAAAAAAGCTGAAAAAGAGGGCTGATTATTCCGTATATTAAGCTAAAAGTAGCGCTGTTTAAAACTTGATGGCATATGCTAAGCTCAGTTTATAGACTTTGGACGTCTGCTATCACCGCGAGCGATTAGCCAAATCAGCTGCATGTACTGTTTGGTGAAATGAGCGTGGTTTTTTAATTAGAACCCTAAAGGTAAAGGATTTACGATGACTTGTCTTTTTGTGCAAATACGTTGTCGGCCCGGCACTGCCTATGAAGTCGCGGCGCAAATCGTCATGCGTGAAATTCATTCAGAGCTTTATTCCACCAGTGGTGATTTTGATTTGATGATGAAACTTTATGTGTCAAATGGCGAGGATATTGGCATGTTTATAAATGACAATTTGCTCAATATTGACGGCATAGAGCGCACTTACACGATTCAAACTTTTAAAGCGTTTTGATGAACAGAATATATTTAGGTGGAGATTCCAATGAAACCCACGTTAGCTTGCATCGTGCTTGTTGTTGCTATTTCACCCAGTGACTTCGTCTCAAAACTCCTTGAATTAATATAAAAGTGGTCTCCACCCAAGCTTATAGTTGGGCTTATGACTGTGGTGTCATTTTTTGTTTAAAACTCCAAATTCTATGAGAATGCTGGGCGTCAGTATCCAGTACATTTTTAAGAGCAGGGCAAGACCAAGCGTAAGGATTAGCAATGCGCTGACGATAAGCCATCTTTTGGTCTGTACGGGTAGCATAGTGTGAACCTAGCGCATTACTGTAGGTTCGAAAATGATAGAGGAGAGACAAAGACATTAAGAATTTTGGATGAGGGTCAAAAATTCCGTATTTTTAAGACAAATTTGTGTCATTATTTAGCATAATGCTAATTTTGACATTTTGAGTGGGCCATATTGTTTTGTAATAACGATGGGGTTGTATTTTGACCCCAAGTATTTGGTCGATATACCTCGTCTTCCAGCCCAAGCGGAGCATGGGGGGATTTTTGCCCGAGACCATTATACGTAAACCCCTGACATTTTTCGGCCTAAATTATCGGCGGTATACTTTAAACTGCTTAAGGGCTGCACAACTATTCATAGTTTGCCTTTTTGATTGGCGCATTGCCAGAATTTTATTTGCCTCACATCTAAACCATAAAAAAACTCCAGATATACCTTCGAGGGTATAACTCTGTAACCCCCATTTCTGGGTCACTTATAGGGTGTACTGGCCAGCTTACTCTAAATGAGTGGCTGGCTTTTTTTTCTTGAAGTTACCGGATGTCGAGCCAGTTATTGTTATAGAGTGGCTTCTGGCCATTTTCCTCTTTGGAGGAGGAATAGCGTTTATTGGGTGGTCAATGCTGGTCCAAGGATGGCCACCCACTGTGGTTAAACGCAACGAGTTGGTCATCCGCCCCTACATTTTTAAGTAGAATAATTTTTATTTGACAGTCCACAACATGTGGCATCACAATGAGCTAAAAATATGTAGCAAAAACCTTTGGAATGCGAGGCTAGTTTTGCTTAAAGACAAAGAAAACAAATGGGCCGATTGGGCGGATTGGTACAAAATAATAACGATTGGTGAAAAAGGGCTATTAATTGCTATAGCGTTTTTGACCGCCTATGCAGTTGTGTTAGAAATCAGTGTAATTTTAACTGAACGTACGGTTAAACTTACAGATTTGTTGCTTTTGTTTATATATGCGGAAGTTCTCGGCATGATAGCTGCATTTTATAAGTATCGAAAAATTCCTATCACCGTTCCGATTTTCATAGCTATAACGGCGCTTTGCCGACTAATTATTTTGCAGGGCAAAGGAATTAACACCATAGACCTGCTATATGAAAGTGGCGCAGTTTTGTTGTTAGCAATCTCGGCATTAGTTATTCGTTGGAACTTGATTAATCTGGTGCGGCCAAAAGACAATGACGAGACCTAACCTTAATGCTGATGCCTAGCGCCTGAGGTCGGCCATCCGGCCCTATCTCTATAGGTTAAACCACTTGTTACTATTAGCTCTACTATGGATTGGTGCTGTCGCTGTCATAACTTTATCCACAAAATTAGGGATAACTCTGTGTTTAACCTATAGGGTAAGTTGTATTTCTATTACCGCTCTATGGTGCAACCTTTGAAATTGGTCATATAAATATGAGTTTCTACACCAGCGGCATCAGCCCCATAGGTTAACCTATAGTCACTACCTCAGATTGGTCTCTTTATTAGTTGGCATGTTTTTTGCTATTTTATACAAGTTGCTGTTGGTGTCAAAGCCTTGGATAACCTGTAGGGTCTTTTCCCGCCCTTTGTTCCAAGGTTTTAACTTGGATAGCCTTAAATGGACTGGAGCTTTTAATACACATCAGTGGGGGTAATAATTATGTATACGCAAAAAGATTTCGAAAAGTTCGAATCTGTTTTGGCTTATTGTAAAAAACGACTGCCTGAACCGTCTCTACCGTCTGAGCAGTCCCTGGAAACTGCTATGCAATATGGTCAGAAAATGGATTTCTTTGACAGCCGCAACAAACTTTCCCAATCGGGTGAGCTTTTAGCCGGACTACTGCTGTCGACAGATGCCTAAGTGAGCTACCACCTCAGATTGGTCTCAAATCTAAAGCCGTCGAAGTAATCCAATCTTAATTTCTCCCTGTATAGGTACTAGGAGGAACTTTACATGACTATCCATCATGAGTTTTTAAAGTTTGAAGCGGTTCTAGCCCATTGCGAAACTCGAGTATCAGACAGGTCGCTGAGCGCAGCCATGGACTACGGGCGTGAAATGCAGTTCTTCGATAGAACTAACAAACTGTCACAATCAGGTCACCTTCTAGCTGAATTGTTATTGCCTACCATCGAAGATTGATGGCCTTCTCACTCTGGTGACCCGTAATCACAGCGAAACCCATAGAAGCCTGCTCACGCAGTCCATTCAATTCAGCTGCCATTAGCTCCTCTTTACGTACAACCATGCGTTGCTCAACATCCTGAGCCATTGCATCTACCCAGTACTGGCAAGCCATAGCCAGAGCATCTAAGCGGTCATCATTCGTCAAAGCCCCACGGTCAGCCGTCAGACGGGTCATCTGGTACATCAATTGATACCTAAGGGCTTGCTCAGGGGGCAGGTGTTGACAGCTGTCGAAGTCTTTCTGGATGACCTTCTTGTCCATCACGAGACGATGCTGGTTCATCACAGGCTCAAGAACATCGATGATACGGCGTTCCTTCTGAGTGTTGTGTCTTACTTCACTCATGGTTACCGAATGAACCTTGTCGAGTACTGGCATAAACAGCTGGTTGAACATCCCATCACCGAAGTTACAAGAGCATTCCAAAATTGGGTAGAATTTATTGCATCAGTATGCTTGGTGTAAGCTCTTCGTAGGCCTTGTAGAGTAGGGCGAGACCAAGAATAAGTATGAGAACTGCGCTGACTATGAGCCATCTTTTGGTTTGACGAGGTACCATCCGTAGAATTTAACACATTCCCACGATTTGAAAACGATAGAGATAAGACAGAAGAGCAAAATATTGTTAATGCTTGTAAAAAACAGTGAATCATCTCAATAAATTAATATAATAGTACTCATGAATTTTAAGTAAATATTTAATATCAGCAGGTTAGATTCCGCACCGACCTCGTGTCCAGCCAAAATCCTCCAATTCAGCCAGTTTCGGCCGAGGGGGGGATTTGCGCTCGGGCCATATACGTATACCCCTGCACATTTTTTCGCCTAAATTAATGGCGATATACTTTAAACTGCTTAAGGGCTGCACAACTATTAATATTTTGCCTTTTTGATTGGCGCATTGCCAGCATTTTTATTTGCCTCCCATCTAAATCATAACAAAAGCCAGATATACCTTCGAGGGTATCGCCCCGTAACCCTCATTTCCCGGGTCAACTACAGGGTGAACTGGCCAGCTTACTCTAAATGAGTGGCTGGCGTTTTTTTTCTTGAAATCACCAAAAGTCGAACCATAATCTGACTCGGAAATGGCTCATAGCTATTTTTTTCTCCGGGGGAGATTGGCGTTTGTTTGGCGAGAAACGCACATCGTTGGATGGCTAGCAACTTGGATGGAACGCAGCGTGTTAGTCATCCGCCCCTATATCTATAGGTTGAACTAAAGGTCTACTATTAGCTCTACTATGGATTTGGCCCTCCCTTGCCATTTTATCCACATTTCTGGGGACAGCTTTAGGTCGACCTATAGTCACCACCCAGGATGGTCTCAAATGTCGCAGCATAGAAGTAATCCAATTTTAGTACTTCCCCGTAATACAAGTCAAAGGAGCAATTCCAATGACCATACACCAAGAGTTTTTGAACTTTGAAGCAGTAATAGCGCATTGTGAAACACGGGTACCATCAGGCACACTGTGCGAGGCAATAAAATATGGACGTAAAATGCAGTTTATCGATGAAACGAACAAACTATTGCCGTCAGGTGAGCTTCTAGCTGAGATTATAACGAATTGTTCGCCATCAGATGAGCTGCTAGCTGAGATTAAGTTTCCTACCATCTAAAGTTAGTGGTGGTGTTGGTCTTCTCACTCTGGTGACCCGTAATTACAGCAAAACCTAAGGACGCCTGCTCACGCAGTCGGTCTAGCTCAACACTCATCAGTTCTTCCCGACGTGCACCTATGCGCTGCTCGGCATCCTGAGCCATCGCATCGACCCAATACTGACAGGCCATAGCAAGCGCATCTAGTCGGTCATCATTCGTCAGAGCGCCTCTGTCGGCCGTCAGACGGGTCATCTGGTACATCAACTGGTAACGAAGAGCCTGCTCAGGGGGCAGGTGCTGACAGCTGTCAAAGTCCTTTTGGATGACCTTCTTATCGATGACTAAACGATGCTGGTTCATCACAGGCTCTAGGACATCGATGATACGGCGTTCCTTTTGCGTATTGTGACGAACTTCACCCATAGTAACTGGGTGGACCTTGTTTAGCACAGGCATAAACAGCTGGTTAAACATCCCATCACCAAAATTTGACTCAACAATAATTTCATTGACCTGTTCTTCCTTGGCTATGACTGCAAGTTTCTTAAGTGCTTCCTCAGAATAGCCACCAGCGATGCCACCGCATCTGCGGACGTATAGGTAGCCATTCAGCATCTTTACGACTGCATACCCAGTTTCATCCTTACCGCGTCCTGAGGGGTCGATAGACATGACTGAGCCAGTATATTCGACGAACTCAGAACTCATGAACATAGGCTTATGGTAGTGGTCACCGTTGAATGCCACGTTCGGCAATTCTTCTACGATATACTGGCTGTCAGATGACCATGAGACCTTCTCAGGGGCCTCCTGAGTGGGTATATCCATCACGATTAGGTCAGACACCTTAAGAGGGTATCTTTCCGCATCAGAGAGTCTCGTATCGAGCATGAACTGCAGAGCAAAACCTGAGCGTCCGTAGGATGCTTCACGTTCCAATAGGTCAAACTCGGAGAAGCGGTTAGGGTCTGTAGGTTCACCTACAAGTAAATCATTAGCTGCCATAGCATTTGAGATAAGACGGGCTAACTTTGACCCGTAGCCAACAGTCTGGTCAGCGTTCGGGTATCGTGCTGGCCAGATACTGACCTTGTATCCACGGTCGGGTAGCTTGTTATACAAACTCTCTTGGTTCTGTGGTGTCCCAAGGTAGATGATACGCCCATCTGGTTTAAGAATAGCGTCAAATTCCTTCACAGCCTCTGAGAGCTTATCTCTCATACCTTGGGTCATGGAGTTGTTTGGGACTTCGATGTCATCTGCGACGATTACATCTGCACGAGAGCCAGCGAGTTGGCCTGATATACCTACAGATTTCACTGAGGGTGCGTTAGACGCTGCAGCAGGGGCTACATCAAAGCTAATCTTCGACTGTCTTTGGTCAGTCTTTGGCCTCAGGTGTGCCAGGATGTCCATCTCGCTGATGAGCCTGAAGGTAAACGTGGTGAAGTCATCAGAGCGGCTTTTAGATGCAGAGACGACCAATATGTTTAACTGCGGGTTCATATAAAGCAGCCAAACCACGTAGGCTGAAGTAATCCAAGATTTGCCCACCCCTCTGAATGCTTGGATAATCATTCGCTTATCGCCGTACTGTAGGTTGTAGGCGATGTCATATTGAATAGGGGTAGGGTCGGGGAGGTTTAGATGCTTCCAGATAACGAAAAGGAACTTTTGGAAATCTGATAGGGGGTCTTTCGCTATGGGGATGCCAAGCGAGGTTGTTGCTTTAAACATATTTACCTGTTCTAGTTATAGCTATTCTAATTGGAGGCGTCTGTTTTGCCCACCTGTAGCTCGTGTAAGAAATTTTCATTCGTTGATACTAAGGAATGTTTAAATTGTGGGAGTTTAAACTCGTCACAATCGAAACGCTTTTATGCGTTTGCTTGGATAATCAGTAGTGTCGTATTTTCTGTAGTTGTTTGGAGTCTTTGGGAAACATTTAAGTGATAAATTAATTTACCATTAATTCATTAACGTCGAAATCAGCATCGCTAAAGTCGGGCAGGGTGGCCACTAGGTCACTCAAAGGCGACCCCTCAACAGGTACGGCGTCTATACCGTTGTCTTTCAGAAACTGACGGGCGACATTCAGGTCTGATTATTTAGCTTCTGGGTCTTGAATGCGAAGTAGTAGGTTCTCTGCTAGCGTTTTATGCAGCAAAGCCATCATCTCTTTGTTTGTTCAACTTTAGCCACCGCGCCACTAACTACACCAAAGTGGTAAGCTGTTAAGTCTGAGATTTTATTATTATAAAATTGTGTTGATAAGGGGAAATGACCGTTGTTTCTACTCACAGGGGTTGTCACACGCATGTGTCCTATGTTTTCGTTACTTAGTCCGTCTGCCTAAAGAGGCATGAAATCTGACCAGAGGAGGAGGTTAAAATGAAAAGGATTATTGGTTCAATTTTTGTTTGCTTAATTTTGGCTACATCTGCGATGGCGAACGAAACATTGATATGGCCTCGCACAGCAAACGAACCCTTTCACTCCAATCCAGAAATAGTTTTAGCGCAGGGCAAAATACTTAGTACGCAACTAGATAGTAATCGCACTGATAGGTATGTAACTGTGGTGAAATTTATAGTGGCTTTTGACGATCTGATTTATATGTGTCGTCATATTGATTATCGCGGCGGTGATAATAGCGACATTTATTGTGTAAAATCGAGATCGGTTACGAATTAGGTTTTTTGGGCTTGGTAGTCCCGCCCAGCATCGCGTTATAACTGCCGCCAATATAGATAATTCGAAATTCGAAGCTGTTTTTTGTCCACAGTTGGAGCATCTGGCTTTCTTTATGACTTCCTTGACCGTTATCTCTTTGCCATAGCGTTCCGTCAGTTTCGTCACGGGAACATTCGGTGCGTGACCCCACTTACATTCAAATGAGAGATGGTTGTTTGATATGGTTTGGAGTTGGTCAGTTATAACAAGTATATGAAAGTAAAAGAAGAAAAACTGAGTTATAATTTAGTGTAGTTTTTTTGTTTATATTATGCACAATTTTGAGAGTGAAAAAATGTGAATATAGAAATTAGGGAGGAAAAAGAGATGTCAATTAGATGCATAATGATGGGTTCTTATAACGCAGAGGGCGCTAAGGGTATAATTGGTGGCTCCGACCGGATGGCTGCAGTCAAAACGGTTGCTGAAGCCGCTGGTGGTAGCGTTAATTTTGCAAGTTTTATGCGTGGTAGAATGGACATTATTGTTGATTTTAATGTCCCTGATGCTGCGACAGCGATGGGCGTTATGGCTGCAGCTCACGCATCTGGTACTTTTGCAAGTTTGGAAGTTCATGAGTGTATCGATAACGGGCCAGTAGTAGCAGCGGCGCAGCGTATTATGAAGGCATACGTGCCAGCTAATGCTTAACAAAATGATATGCCTTCTTTTAGAAAGGAGTAATGCAATGGCCAAGTTTGTAGTGTATAGTAAATGGTTTTGGAAAGATGGTGTGCCTGAGGATGCTTTTGTCCAAGATTGGTTGCGCGGCCGCAAGCCAAATATGATTGCTGAGGATACTGTCTTATTCAAGGTTGACGATAATCATCATGGTTCTGTTACGACTTATGCAAATGAAGCTGATTTCAAAAAAGAGCGTGATTCCGTTCTGGAAGAACGCAAAAGAAATCATGAAGAGGGCGCTCAGTTAATTGATGAAAATATAGGGTCTGTAATGGGTCAAATGTCTGGGCTTTAAATCGATAAAGCGACGCATGCCTAAATAAATCTGGTGGGGGATACCCCCAGCCAGACTGCTCACTTTTTCTTTGGTAAATGACCTACTTTTTACCGTAAGTTGCTTTGCCTTTTGCCATCCTAATCTTCCTGTAAAGTACACCTGAAGGGCCCTTTTTTATTTTACTTTAAGTTGTTCATTTAACTCATTCAAGAATTGATAATATCTTCAAGACGTGCAGCAATCATCCCTATCGTATTTGGATTGGTGTGAACATATTTCATCGTGCTTGAGGGGTCTTTGTGACCAAGCATAGCGCCAATTAACAGATGACTAATGTTCATCTCGTTAGCCATCACGGTAGCTGCGGTATGGCGGGTACAATGGAAAACAGGAGACTTGTCGCCATCACAAATATTTAACCTGATATTTTTCCAAGCATAATAATGTGCGCCCTCAATAAACATGGTCTCTGCGTTCCAGTTTAACGCTTCAAATGCGTTAAAAGCGTCATCGTTAAGTGGAACGTTTCGGCGGTCTCCGTTTTTTGTGTGAGTTAAACGTACATGACGGACATCATTTATGAACACCACGTCCTTTTGTCGAACACGCAATATCTCACTAAGGCGCATTCCTGTATTGATACCGATGTTAAACATTGGCAGCAGCTATGCGTGTTTGTGGCCAGCCAGATATTCTCTGATTTGTTTCACTTCAGAGCGGCTATAAAAGCGCACACGCTGGTTCTTAACTTTAACAAATTTGATGTTTGAAATTTTTGGTAGGTCCAAATAATCTTTGGCATAATTAAAGAACCTGCTCAGGGCTGAACGATAATGATTGATAGTGTTGTCTGATATACCTCGTGTCTCTTTTAGCCAGCGGCAGAAATCAAGTATGTCAGCCCCGCTGATTTCATCCAACCGTTTATCAGCATTGTCACCAAAATCTAAAAATACCTTCAGTTTTGCAGTACTTTCCTTATGGTGCAGGTCAGTTGTGTCCCAAATGTAGTCAGCATGCTTGTTCAGAAAGTTTGTGATGTTTGTCATTGTCTGTCTCCAAACCTATTGAAGAAAGCAAAAATCCGTTCGACTAGGTGATTTTTGAGTCGACGAACCCTGGGTGCCCTTGCAGGTACAACGGATTTAGAATCCATCCCGTTCGACCACTCCGGCACCTCTCCAAATCGTAAAGTTTAGACTGTCGAGATTCCGAATAATAAAGAATTTAGAGTTTGTCCACTGGGTTGCGGCGGTAAATTTTCGACGCGGCTCACAGGCCCTCTTTTATCCAGGCGGCGGCCTTTTCGGCGATCATCAGGGTAGGGGCATTGGTGTTGCCGCTGGTGATGGTTGGCATGACGCTGGCATCGACCACACGCAGCCCTTGCACGCCTTTAACACGCAGATGTGGATCTAGAACCGCTGAAGGATCATCCATCTGGCCCATTTTAACCGTGCCGACCGGGTGGAAAATCGTATTGGCGATATCACCCGCGAGCCGCGCCAATTCTTCATCGCTTTGGTGCTGCACCCCCGGCTTCAATTCTTCTGGCGCGTAGACCTGCATCGCAGGTTGCGACATAATTTGCCGCGCTTGGCGCAGGCTATCGGCCGCAACTTGCCGATCTTCGGCGGTACTTAGGTAATTGGGCATAATCTTGGGCGGATCTTCGAAATTGCCAGAGCTGATTTGCACCTGGCCTCGGCTGGTTGGGTTGAGATTGCAGACGCTGACGGTAATCGCGGGAAAGTCATGGAGATCTTCGCCAAAGGCCTCTAGGCTCAAAGGCTGCACATGGTATTCCAGATTGGCATGGGGGCGGGAGGGATCAGAGCGCGTGAAGGCGCCCAATTGACTGGGCGACATGCTCATTGGACCCGAGCGATTGAACAAATATTCGGCACCGATTTTCAACCGCCCAAACAGGCTATTGGCCAGCGTGTTGAGTGTCTGTGTTCCATTGACTTTGAACACTGCGCGGATTTGCAGATGGTCCTGGAGGTTTTCCCCCACCGGCGCGTCACGGATCACCTCAATGACGTGGGATTGCAGCAAATCTGCCGGGCCGATACCGGAGAGCTGTAGGATTTGCGGCGAATTAATTGCGCCGGCAGATAAGATCACCTCGCGGTTGGCTTTGACCTGGACAGTTTGCCCCGCGCGAGACAGGCTGAGGCCCGTGCACCGCGGCTGGCCATTGTCCGCAGTGCTCCAGGTAAGTTTTTGAGCTTGCGCTTCGGTCCAGATCGTCAAATTTGGCCGTCCCCGCGCCGGGCGCAGAAAGGCCTTGGAGCTGCTCCAACGCCAACCGGAGCGTTGATTGACATCAAAATAGCCAACACCGGCATTATCACCGCCGTTGAAATCGTCGATTTTCTCAATTCCGGTCTGTTCGGCGGCATCGGCAAAACTATTCAGCACATCCCAGCTCAGGCGTTGTTTTTCTACGCGCCATTCACCGCCCGAGCCGTGCATATCGGAAAAGCGGCTGTTGTTCCCAGTGATCGGATCGGCGCCTTGATCAAGGCGGTAATGATTTTCATGGGCTTTGAAATCCGCAAGCGCGTTTTGCCAAGTCCAGCTGTCATCGCCGGTGATTTTCGCCCAAGAGTCGTAATCCCGCGCTTGGCCGCGCATATAGATCATGCCGTTGATCGAGGAGCAGCCGCCCAAGACCCTGCCGCGCGGATAGCGTTGCACACGATTGTTAAGGCCCGCATCGGGCTCTGTGTGATACATCCAATCTGTGCGCGGATTGCCAATACAGTATAGATAACCGACGGGGATGTGAATCCATGGGTAGCTGTCTGTTTTGCCCGCTTCGAGCAATAAGACCCGATGGTTTGGCTCCGCGCTTAGGCGGTTGGCCAGCAAGCAGCCGGCAGTGCCGCCGCCAATGATGACGTAATCGAAAGTGGCAGATGTCTCTGACATGGATCTTATCCCCGTTGGCTCACAGGGGCGCCTGCGCGCCGCCCATGCGGTGCACCTTCAAGCACTCAGCCGAAAAATGCAATTGATCGTGCAACGGCGGTGGGCGGCCTAGGTCGGGGAAGGTTATTGCGACTTGAAATCTAATTTTGCAGCCAATTTGCCGCGCGCCCCATTGCGGTCGTTGCGAAGCTGGTTTTAAGTCGAATCGGGATCATATGCCAAACCCGCGCGTTCGACACCGCGTCTTGGCCCGATCCATGAGTGTGGCGTAATGACCGGGACGGCTTTGACATGAATGAAATATGGGCCGGAATGGCGGAGGCATTTCTGCTGATATGGTCCCTCGACGCGGACCTTATCGATATCACGCTAAGATCTTTGCAAGTGAGTTTGAGCGCATTGGTGATCGCCTCCGCTTTGGCTTTGCCTTTGGCGACTTGGTTGGCCATTCGCCGGTTCCGCCACCGCCGTTTTGTTATTGCCACTATGAATGCATTGATGGGCCTGCCGCCTGTCGTGGTGGGGTTGATTGTCTATTTGCTCTTGTCGCGCACGGGCCCATTTGGTGTGTTGGGACTGCTGTTTACACCCGCCGCCATGATCATCGCACAGGTGATTATCATCACGCCTCTGATTGCCTCCATTACTCACCAAGCCATGCGCGAGCTTTGGTCGGACTATCATGATCTATTAATTTCCCTGAACACCACGCATGGCCAAAGAATTGCAACGCTCATTTGGGATGGGCGGCGCGCCTTGATGACCGCCGCCTTGGCCGGGTTTGGTCGGGCCATTGGAGAAGTGGGCGCCATTATGATTGTGGGTGGCAATATCGATCACGTCACACGGGTCCTAACCACGGCCATTGCTTTGGAAACGGGCAAGGGGGATTTCGCACTGGCCCTCGGGCTGGGCTTCGTGCTCATCGCTTTGAGCCTATGTGTCAATCTGGCCATTCATACTCTGTCGCGCACAGAACGGGAGGGCCTATGGTGAGCCAAGACCTTTACGCTCAATTGCATGGCGTGGTGGTGCAACGCCGCGACAAGGCTGTTCTAGGACCGCTTGATCTTGATCTGTCGGGCGGCGGTTTCACGATTGTTCTTGGACCGAATGGCGCGGGAAAGACCACGTTGCTCAAGGTCTTGCATGGGGTTGATCGGCTCACCAGCGGCTCTGTCAGCTGGACTGTACCGGCCAAAACGGTGCGGCAAGGGCAAGCCTATGTCTTTCAACGCCCAATTATGCTGCGGCGCTCGGTTCGGGCGAATTTGGCCTATCCTTTGCAATTGTTGGGCTTGCCGAAAGCGGAAATTTCCGCGTGTGTGGCGCATTGGGCGGCGCGGATTGGGCTCAGCGCAGAGCTCGATGTTCCGGCGCCGCGCTTGTCCAGCGGCGAGCAACAAAAACTTGCCCTTGCACGCGCCTTGATCCGCCGGCCAGATACAGTGTTCCTCGATGAACCCTGCTCCAATCTGGATGGGCGCTCTACCCGTGAGATTGAAGATATCTTATGCGACGCAAGCGCGGCCGGCGCGCGGATCATCATGACCACACATGACCTCGGCCAAGCCCGCCGCCTTGCGGATCGGGTTTTATTTCTCAATAAGGGGCAGGTGGAAGAGCAGGGGCCGGCTGATCGCTTTTTCACTGCGCCCAAATCACCCGGCGCTATCGCCTTTTTGAATGGGGATATCATAGAATGATCCGCGCCATATTGATCACTCTCACCGTTGCGGGAACGGCGGCTTCTGCCGAGACTTTGCGGCTTGCCGCCACGACAAGTTTCAACAATTCCGGTCTATCGGACGTGCTTTTGCCGGCTATTGCACAGGATATTGGTCTGGACGTGCAGCTTTTGGTGGTGGGGACCGGGCAGGCCACCCGGCTTGGGCAGTCCGGCGATGTGGATGCTATTTTCGTACATTCGAAATCCGCCGAGCTGGCCTTTGTGGCTGCGGGTTACGGCAGCCACAGGCGCGAAATCATGTATAACGACTTTGTTCTGATTGGCCCATCGGGCGATCCCGCGCAGGTGCGCGCGGCCACATCGGCAATCGAGGCCCTTCAGAGCATTGCATCGGCTCAAGCGACCTTTGTCAGCCGCGGAGATGACAGCGGCACGCATCGAAAAGAGATGGCGCTCTGGGCTACGGCAGATCACGACCCAGCAGATTTTGCCGCATGGTACAGGGAGGTCGGTGCGGGGATGGGGGCCAGTCTGAACAGCGCCTCAGCCATGAATGCCTATATTTTGGCAGATCGAGCCAGTTGGTTGAACTTTGGCAATAAAGGCGATCATAGCCTGCTCTTTGCCGGTGATCCTGCCTTGTTCAATCAATATTCTTACCTGCCGGTTAACCCAGAACGCCATGCGCATGTCAAAGCGCAAGCGGCTCAGGCCTTGGGAAATTGGTTGGTCTCACCGCGCGCCGAAAGGATCATCAACGGTTATGAAATTGGCGGTGAAGCGCTGTTTGTATTCAATGCCCGTCCTTAGGGTCCTGTGATGACCTCTTACACGGTATTGTTCATTTCGGCATTAATGGCCGCAACTATTTTACCGATGCAATCGGAGGCAGTCTTGGTCGGACTTTTGGTTGCCGGTCAGAAACCTGTTGCCTATCTGCTCATTATCGCCACATTGGGCAATGTACTGGGGGCGGTGATAAATTGGGGTTTGGGACGCGCACTTCGCCGTTTTGAAAGGCGGTCTTGGTTTCCAGCTTCTCACGAGCAAATGCAACGCGCGCAGAGGTGGTATCTGCGCTATGGTAGGTGGTCTTTACTGGCGAGCTGGCTGCCGATGGTTGGCGATCCGATTACGGTGGTGGCAGGCGCGCTTCGGGAAAATTTTTGGCCGTTTGTGGCTTTGGTTACATTGGCAAAGGGTGGTCGGTACATCGTCTTGGCGGCGATGACTGTGCCGTGGCTTTGATACGATAAGGGCAGGTGGTGATGGCAATTTTGGAAACACGGGCGTTTGGCCTGATCGCGGCCATGGCTACGGTCACGATTTGGGCAGGATTTATGCTCATCACCCGATTTGCGGTGCAAAGCGATTTCACGATAGAAGAGCTCTTAGTGTTGCGGCTGTTGCCCGGCGCCATTGTCATGCTGCCATGGATGTGGAAGCTGGGCGTCATGCCCCCAAAGATGGCTTGGCCCCGCGCGGCAATGCTGATGGTCGGTGCCAGTGCTGTTTTCCCCTATGTGGTCTCCAAAGGCCTTGCCTTCGCGCCGGCCTCTGACGGCGGGGCATTGGCGCCGGGGATGTTGCCATTTTGGGCCGCTGTGGCCGCCTATGCCTTGGCTGGCGAAGTGCCGGGGCCGCGCCGTCGGGCCGGCCTCGCGATGATCCTGCTGGGGGCGCTGCTCGTCAGTCTTTGGCCCATCCTCAAAGGTGGCAGCGATGGCGCTTGGCGCGGGCATTTGATGTTTCTTAGCGGCTCTGGCCTTTGGGCGATATATTCCGTGGTGTTTCGCCAAAGTGGTTTGAGCCCGATGCGGGGTTTGGTGATCGGGCTGTTTTGGGGCACTTTGGCCGCGTTACCGGTGTTATTTATGAGCGGAAATGTCAGTTTTTCAGGCGTGCCTTGGCCGGATATTTGGATCATGATCGTCATTCAAAGTTTCATCATTGGAATATTGGCGATGGTTTTATTTAGCTATGCGGTGAAACTGCTTGGCGCGGCGCAATCCTCTGCCTTCGGGGCGTTGACCCCTTTGATGGCACTTATGGGAGGTGTGTTGTTTTTGGGTGAAACCGTCACACCTCTAAAGGTTTTTGGGGTGATCCTCGTGGCGGTAGGGGTGTTTCTTGCGTCGGGTATTCTGCGCAAAATTGCACCGACAACGGCCTAGGTGATGCGCCTACACTTGGCTTTTCAGATAGGTTTTATAGTCCTGCGGTGTATCAATATCATAAGATCCAGATCGGCGAGAGCTGGTAAATTCGTGTAAAGCTGATTTGAACTTGGCGATAACAGGTTGTGCGCCAACATCCCCGGAGATCTGAGCAAAAGCGGAAAACGTGTCCCGGTGAAAAAATGTTGGATGCGCTGGTTTTCCGTTTGGGCTAAGTGAGCGCCAGATTAAGCAGTCAGAATACCGCCGTCTGTGTTCAAAGAGCTGCGCAAAATCTACCAGGGCAAGTTCCGGTAAATCTGCCAGAACCACGCAGAGATGTGTGACCGTCGGGGGGAGATCTGCCACGGCCGCGCGCAGGGTGCCGGACAGTCCTTCGGCGCTGTCTGGGTAGCTTATCTTGCGCAAAGGCAAGTCTTTCACGGCTTGCCATCTCGGGTGCGGCTCTGGCGGCAGAGCGACAAGCGTTGGGACAGAGACCTCTAGCACACGCTTGGCCATATGGCGCAAAAGTGGGCGGCCGTGCACGGGCAACATGAGCTTGTCATCGGGCGCCATACGCCGCGAGGCTCCAGCGGCACAGATCAAGATCTGCGGCGCGAAAGTGGTGGCATCAACAGTTATAACAAGGGCTCCAACAGACGTTTGGCAGGACGCAATTGGCCTAGAATTTCAATTTCAGCCTGCAAGTCATCAGTCACCTCAGCGCGGGGCACCAAGGCAAAGGCGATGGATTTTTTGGCATGATGCGAATAGCCGCCGGAGGTGCAAAATCCCTGAACCGTTCCGTTGATAAACACCGGCTCATAGGCCACGACGTCCGCACCATGCGCGTCCACATCGAAGATCACCAATTGACGCTCTGGGGGGGTGAGACGTTCGGATTCCGCAGCGCTACGTCCGATGAATTCCACGTTTTTGCGGAAGCTTATGAACCGATCGAGACCGGTTTCAGCGGCGGTGTAATCGGGTGAAAATTCCGAGAGCCAAGAGCCGAAGAACCGATCCAAGCGCAGGGACATCATCGCGCGCATGCCGAAAGGGGTCATGCCATGCGGCTTCCCGGCTTCCCATAGCGTGTCCCAGAGCGCTCTTTGGGCCATGGGGTCACAATAGAGCTCAAAGCCATGATCGCCCGTATAGCTAACCTGTTGCACAAGACAGGCTGTGGAGCCGACCACCAGCTCTGTGACATCAAGGAACTTAATATCGACCACATTGGCCGTGCTGCAGGCCTGCAGCACCTCTGCCGCCTTCGGTCCGGCGATTTGAAAGCCAGTGCGTTGATCGGAGATGTTTTGCAGCGTTACGCCAGGCTCCATATTCTGTTCGAACCAGCGCTGGTGATAGGCTTGACTGCCGTAGCTGGCTGTCAGTTGGAACAGGCCTTCGCGGATACAAGAAACGGTGAAATCACCGATAAGCTTACCCTTTGGTGAAAGCATGGGCGTAAGCGAGAGGCGGCCGGCTTGCGGAATTCGCCCCGCCATGATCCGGTCGAGCCAGGCGCGTGCATGGGCGCCACTGACCAAGAATTTTGAGAAATTATGCACTTCATTGATGCCAACGCCGCGGCGCACGGCCTTGACCTCGCGTTTCACCGCGCCCCAAGCGTTCGACCGGCGGAAGGAAGGGGACTCAAAATCAGGCTCGCCATTTTGGGCAAAATAATTCGGCACTTCGAGCCCAAATTGCGCACCCCAGACCGCACCCATGGCGCTGAAATAGTCATACATCGGGGTACGGCGTAGGCCGCGGGCGGCGGGCAGCTCTTCATTGGGGTAGCTAACAGAGAAACGCCGTTGATAATTCTCAACGACCTTTGGCACCGTATAGCCCGGCGTTATCCATGAGCCAAAGCGGGCGCAATCCATGGCGAAGACATCGCGCTCCGGCTCGCCTTCCACCATCCATTGCGCCAGCGTCAGGCCAACGCCGCCGCCTTGGCTGAAGCCCGCCATGATAGCACAGGCGGACCAATAATTGCGCATCCCAGGCACTGGCCCCACCAGAGGGTTGCCGTCGGGGGCGAAGGTGAAGGGGCCGTGGATCACGGATTTCACCCCGGCCTTTTCAAGCGCTGGGAAGCGCCGATAGGCAAAGGCGATGCTGTCTTCGATCTTGTCGAAGTCATTGGCCAAGAGTTCGTGGCCAAAGTCCCAAGGCGTGCCGTTTACAGCCCAAGGACGGCAGGGCTGTTCGTAAAATCCGATGCAAAGGCCGCGACCTTCTTGGCGCAGATAGCTTTCTCCTGCGGGATCCATCACATGGGGATGCTCGCCACCTGCGTCGATCATATCTGCAATCTGGGGAACATCTTCGGTGACAAGATATTGATGCTCCATCGGTAAAAGTGGGAAATAAACGCCCGCCATGGCGCCCACCTCACGCGCCCAAAGGCCGGCGGCATTCACAATATGCTCTGCGTGCACAGTGCCTTTATCTGTCACCAGATCCCAAGTGCCATCGGCGCGCTGCGTGGTGGAGAGGACTTTACAATGGGTCTCAATATGCGCCCCGCCCATTCTAGCAGCCTTAGCATAGGCATGGGTTGTACCCGATGGGTCGAGATGCCCATCAAGCGGATCATAAAGCCCGCCGATGATCCCCTCAATATTGGTCACCGGGGCTATTTTTGCGATCTCGTCAGGGCCGATGATCTCTGTCTCTAGCCCCATATAGCGGTGTTTGGCGCGCTCTGCGACCAGCATATCAAACCGATCTTGATTGTCTGCCAGCGTCACGCCACCCACATGATGCAGACCGCAAGACATGCCAGTGATTGCCTCAAGTTCCCTGTAAAGCTTGATGGTATAGCCCTGTAGCGCCGCCATATTGGTGTCACCATTGAGCGTATGAAATCCGCCGGCTGCATGCCAGGTGGACCCCGAGGTCAACTCAGAGCGTTCGAGCAGCATCACATCAGACCAGCCAAGTTTGGTCAGATGGTACAAAACTGAACATCCGACGACGCCTCCGCCGATAATTGCGACTCGGGTGGTGGTTTTCATGATAGGTCTCCTGCTGCTGTATTGGGAAGATTATGGCGGGGATAGGGGTAAAAGAATAGCAGTTCCCGACATAAAACGGCCAAAATTTTCGGAGGCGACTATGGAGCTCGGTTTGAATTGTCCGAGAAGTGATCAGATGGTTCAAATCAGACATAGGATGTCGCCTTGGGGCAATGGTCATCCCGAGGCATTGCCGATACTCTATACGAGAGAATTTAAAGAAAGTGCCGAAAATGTGGACCCATGCTCAAGCAGTTGTAATCGGTGGCGGTGTAATTGGTTGTTCTATACTTTATCATCTGACCAAATTGGGCTGGAGTGATGTGGTTCTTTTGGAACGCGACGAGCTGACGTCCGGTTCGACATGGCATGCGGCGGCGAATATTCACGGGCTACATGACAGCACCAATATCAGCCGTATCCAACACTACACGATGAACCTTTACAATGAGCTGGAAGCCGAGACCGGACAAAGCTGCGGCGTGTTTCAGCCCGGAAGCCTATATCTGGCCCAAACAGAAAACCGTGAACAGCAGCTGCGTCTTCAGGCGGCTAAGGCCAAATTCTACGGTATGAACTTTCACGAGGTCAGCCGCGAGGAGGCGGAGCGGCTGCATCCTTTGGTCAATTATGACGGGGTGCGCTGCATAATGTTTGAACCTGATGGCGGCAATGTCGATCCCTCAGGTGTCACCCATGCCTATGCAGCCGGCGCGCGGGCGCGGGGTGCGGAAATTCATCGTTTCACCCCGGTGATGGGAACAGAGGCCCAAGCCGATGGCAGCTGGATTGTGCGCACCCCGAAGGGCGACATTCACACGCAATGGGTGGTGAATGCCGCAGGTCTCTGGGGCCGAGAGGTGGCCGCGCTGGCCGGCATTACCTTGCCGCTTCAGCCAACAGAGCATCAATATTTCGTGACCGAAACCATTCCAGAGGTGGCCGCGATGAGCCAGCGCCTGCCGTCGGTTGCGGATCGTGATGGCGAATATTATCTGCGCCAAGAGGGGCAGGGGCTTTTGATTGGCGCCTATGAAAAAGATCTGCGGTTTTGGGCCGAAGAAGGCACGCCGCTTGATTTCGCCCATGAACTTTTTGCCGATGACTTAGACCGGATAGAAGACAATATGATGCGTGCCATTGATCGCGTGCCCGCCGTAGGCACAGCTGGGATCAAACGCGTGATTAATGGGCCGATGATCTGGTCACCCGACAGCAATGTATTGTTTGGCCCGCATCCCGATTTGACAAACTATTTCTGCTGTAATGGGATCATCCCTGGTTTTAGCCAATCGGGCGGTATGGGTTTGATGTCAGCGCAATGGATGGTGGAGGGCGAAAGCCAATATGATATGTTCGCTTGGGATGTCGCGCGTTTTGGCGACTGGGCCGATAAGGCCTTTACCAAGGCGCGGGTGGGCGACCAATATGCCAAGCGTTTTGCGATCCATTTTCCCAATGAAGAGCGCGACGCTGGCCGGCCTGTCCGCACCCGCCCCGCACATGCTTTGCAAACGACCCTTGGCGGCGTGTTTGGGCTGAACTACGGCTGGGAGCATGTGCAGTGGTTTGCCGATCACCCCGGCGCAAAGGACACAAATGGCTTCACCCGCCAAAATTGGTTCGAGCCCGTGGGCCGCGAATGCCGTATGCTGCGCAATACGGCTGGGATCATAGATATTTCGAATTTCGCCAAATATCGCGTCTGTGGCGGGCAGGCGGAGGAATGGCTCAACGCCGTCTTCGCCAATACCATGCCCAAGGCCGTGGGCCGCTCTTGCCTGACGCCTTTGATCGGTGTACGCGGGGGGATTGCTGGGGATTTCACAGTGACGCGCTTGGCCGAAGATGAATTTATGATCATCGGCTCCGGCATGGCCGAACGCTATCATCAGCGGTTCTGGAAGATGGTTCCGATGCCTGCAGGTGTGAGCTTTGAAAGCCTGACCGAAGCGCTTTGCGGCTTTAATGTTGCGGGGCCAAATTCCCGCGGATTGCTGCAGCGTCTGACGAATACGTCGCTGGCTACTGAGGATTTCCCCTTCATGCGATCCAAACGTATTGAGCTGGCCGGCGTTGACTGCGTCGCGCTGCGGGTCTCTTTCACAGGGGATTTGGGCTGGGAACTGCATTGTAAAACAGAAGACCAGTTGCGTCTCTATGAGGCCCTGCTGGACTGTGCGAAAGACTTTGACGCAGGCCCTGTCGGGGCCCGTGCATTAATGAGCCTTCGAGTGGAAAAAGGCTACGGCTCTTGGTCGCGGGAATATAGCCCGGAATATTGGCCGCAGGAGGTTGGTCTGGCGGGCTTGATCAAGCTAGACAAGGATTTTCTGCATAAAGAGGCCTATCTGGCCATCAAAGATAAAGATCCGCGCGAGCGGCTTTGCATCGTTGAGATCCTGGCGCCAGATAATGCCGATGCCACGGGCGGTGAACCCATTTTCGACAAGGCTGGAGCGGGTGTTGGACGGGTGACATCTGGCACCTATGGCTATGGGGTTAATAAGTCCTTGGCGCTGTGTTACCTGAAAAATGTGGCAGCGGATGATGAGCTGGATGTTATGATCTTGGGAAAACCGCATCATGCGATTGTTCTGCCTGAAGCCCCCTTTGATCCGAAGGGGAAGAAATTGCGGGCTTAGCTCTAGATTGAACCGCCTTCGACCAAAAAGTTTTGCGCCGAACAGGCCGCAGAATCGTCGGAGGCGAGAAAAAGCACCATTCGGGCGACATATACAGGATCGATGGGATCGGGCAGGCATTGGCGGTCGATTTGCTTGGCGAGGGCTTCGGGAGTGACCCAAAGCTGTTTTTGCCGCTCGGTCATAATCCAACCCGGCACCACTGTATTGACCCGAATGCGATGATCGCCCAGATCGCGCGCCATGGTGCGGGTCAGCCCATGCACGGCCGCTTTGGCGGTGGTATAGGCCGGAAAGCCGCCACCGGCTTCCCACCAAGAATTTGATCCCATGTTGATAATCGAGCCACCGCCGGCCGCGATCATCCCATCGGCTACAGCTTGAATGGCAAAGAACATATGGCGAAGATTGTTATTTTGCCGCTCATCCCAATACTCAGGCGTCACCTCGCGCCAATCATGTCGGTCATCGCGCGCAGCATTGTTGACCAAGATCTCCGCTGGCCCAAGGGTCTCAGCCAATTGGGCAAAGGTGGCTTTCAGCGCGGCTATATCGCGCAGATCACAAGGTGCAAAGCCATGCGTGCCCTCCAGCTTGGCCAAAAGCGCCTCCGATCCAGCGATGTCCATGTCAACAAAACCAACATTGGCGCCCTGCTTGGCAAAGGCAGTGACTATCTCAGCACCGATGCCCGATGCGCCGCCTGTTACAAACACAGTTTTGCCGCACAGGCTGGGGTAATTGGCAAATTTTTCTCTCATTTGGGGATCTTTCGTGTCTTGGCCTGGGGTGAACATGTCTTCTTGCCGTCCGATATGCAATCCCTTCCCGCGGGCCAATCGTTCATTTTGCAGCCGGTCCAAAAAGCAGTTGCTCGACATCCTATAACAGGTTAGCCACAGGCAACTTACATGAGGAAATTTCGGCATGATTACCGCATTCTACGGTGCTCTCTTGGGCCTGTTTTTCACCATTTTGACCCTTCGGGTTTTGGCGTTACGGGGTGTTACGTCTCTGAAATGGCTGGCTTTCAACAATTTTGGAGCGCAGGCGCTCGACCGTTCCGTGCGGGCGCATGGCAACTTTATTGAATATGTCCCAATGGTTTTGCTGATGATGTATTTTGCAGAGGCCGCAGAGCTCTCACCGCTGCGGCTTCACATCACAGGGACAACGCTTTTGCTGGGGCGTGTCATGCACGGGATTTGCTTTGGGTTTCTCGAGTTTAACATGCCGCTCCGGTTTGGCGGTATGGTGCTCACGCTTTTGGCTTTGATCAATATTTCAGTGAGTCTGCTGATCGTGGCGCTCTAGTGGGATCTATCAATCTGGGGCAATAAGGCCCAAACCACGCAGATAAATGCCCATGCCGCTTTCCAGCAGTTGTTCAGGTGGAAAGGGGCTGCGTCCACCCGGTGCGTCGCGGGCAAACAGCTCGACCACCCCATGGCTCAGCGCCCAGATATGGGCGGCAAACATCTGCGGTGGTGGGCGTTTCTCGGCTGGGATATTCTTACTCAGCTCCACTGCCGCAGCTTGCAAAACCTTTTGCGCCTCCATTGCGGCCTGGTTGAGCTCGGGGCTGCGCTGAAGCGGTAGACCACTTTCAAACATAGCGACGTAATGGCCGCGGTACGCGCGGGCAAAATCCAAATAAGCCCGGCCCGCCGCCTCAAAGGCACGAAACGCGTTGGGTTGCCCGCCATTATAGGCCGTTTCCATGCGCTCGGCAAAAATGCCAAAGCCTTGTAACGCCACCTCAGCAATCAGGTCCTCGCGGCCCTCGAAATGGCGATAGACGGCGGCGGGTGTGACCCCGACATTTTTGGCCGCCTCCGATAGGGTAAAGCCAGTTGGGCCCTTTGTTTCAATCAACAAAAGCGCAGCATCCACCAAAGCTTGACGCAGGTTGCCGTGATGATATCTGCGTTTTTGCATCATTGATCCGATCCACCTTCGCCCAATTGGGCAGGGTTGCAGTACTCAAAGTCTAGCGGCCTATCGCATTGCGATCAAAGGGCGTTGTCTGGTAGATTTCATTGATCCAATTACCATACAGAAGATGCGCATGCGAGCGCCAGCGGTTCAGGGGCGTTTGGCTTGGATCATCGCCTGGATAATAATGACCTGGAATGTTGATTGAGGTGCCATTGGCGATGTCGCGATCATATTCCTGTTTCAGCGTATTGCTATCATATTCAAAATGATTGAACAGATAGAGCGCATGATGGGCGGGATCCTCGACCAAACAAGGACCGGTCTCGCTCGACCCAAGCAGGGTTTTGAGACCCGACACAACGGCAATTTCATCCTGCTTCATCTCTGTCCAGCGGCTGACGGGCACCACGAAATCATCCGAAAACCCACGCAAATAAGGCGAGGAGGGATCTAGGTTTTGATGTCGAAAACAGCCAAAAGCCTTTTGCGGCAAATCATGTTTTTTCACCCCATGCAGGTGATTGATCATCGCCATGCCGCCCCAGCAGACCCCCAAGGTGGCATGCACATGGCTTTGCGTCCATTTCATCACCTCCACCATTTCGGGCCAATAGGTGACGTCTTGGAAATCCAAATGCTCAATCGGCGCACCGGTGATGATCAACCCATCAAATTTTTCATCCCGAACCGCGCTGAAGGGTTTATAAAATTGCTCCATATGATCGGAGGAGGTGTTTTTTGTTTGGTGGCTCGTCATCCGCAAGAGGGTGAGTTCAATCTGCAACGGGGTGGCCCCGATGAGGCGGGCAAATTGATTTTCCGTCTGAATTTTGAGCGGCATGAGGTTGAGCAATGCGATGCGGAGCGGACGGATGTCTTGGCGGTCCGCCTGGCTGGGGTCCATGACCATCACGCCTTCGGCGCTCAGAACAGCGTGGGCGGGCAGATTTGCGGGAATCTTAATTGGCATAAAGTTCAGTCCTCGCCGCCATTGGATTGCGATTCTGCGGCGTGGTGGTTTAGGGTCTCGGCCACCAGAGCTTCGAAATCCTGCGGCGACTTTAAATTTTGCACATCATTGGCTTGAAGCGTAATGCCCCATTTGGCCATTTGCACATACCGTGGCTGGCGGTGTGCCATGGCGCGCGCATAGGTCCAGCGGATGAAATCATCGGGGTCCACCTTATCGGGCTGAACGCCTGTTTCACACTGATAGTCCGACCAACATATCATGAGAAATTCCGGCTGATAGCACATCGGTTTTGGCGCCAAATCAAAGCGCCGCACCAATTCAGCCGTGTGATCCTTGCTGCCGGCAATCCAGATCATCAGCAGGTTTTCCGATAGGGCGGTTAAAATCGGATCTGCCGCATCCCAAGGATCGACAACTTCACAAATAGATCCGCCACTGTCGCAGATAAAGTTGTCATAACCATAAAGATCACTGGCCCGCTCAATGAAGTGAGGCGTATCCAAAAGCGCGGCGCGTTCGGCAGCGTGATGTTGCGCTTGGCGGTTGCAATAATCATCAAATGGAATGCCGCCCTTCGACACATCGCCCGGTTTTCCCAAATATGTGGACAGCGGCGCAAGGTTCTCAAAGGTAATATTCGAGGACATAGAAATAGAATCTGACCGCAATAACTCAGCCAAAAAAGGCACAGCCATAGCGGCTTTCCTAAAATTATCTACAATGTGCTCGCCCATGTAGCGCGTGCCAATGCGATAATCTATGGAGTAATGAAACCAATTCCCCCGATGGCGCAGCATGGAAGATATGTAAGTTTTTCCGAGGCCTGACATGGCAAACAGAAGGGCTTTTTTCTGTTTGGCTTCGGTCCATTTTGCGCCGTCTTCATAGATCATGGCTCTTATTCCCTAGCTTCTGCTCTGTCATAAGCCAATATGGTCGATTGGAAAAGACCTTGCACTAGGTTTGGCGCTTTAGATTTAGGTAATTGGCGAGTAAAATCAATACAGCTCCAAGAACCAGATAAAGATCCAAGCTCTCACCATAGAAAACAACGCCAATAACCGCAACTAATGGCAGTCGGGCAAAGTCTACGGGCATTACCAGGCTGGCGGGCGCTAAAGAGAGAGATTTAGTCATGCAAAAATGTGCGGCCAGCCCAGCGGCGCCAATCAGTATGAGCCAAGGAGCCGTGACAACAGAGGGCAGGGCGATGTCCCCATCATAGCCGGCGCAAAGCAACCCAAAGAAAATTTGTAGCCCCGTGAGAAAGAATAATATTTTGGTCAATGAGTTTTGCACCGTCAGTTTACGGGTCAAAATTGCCGCGCCTGCAAATCCAATGGCCGCACAAGCCGCGGCCAAAATGCCGATGTTTACCGCACCAATTTCGGGTCGGGCTACGATCAATACGCCGATGAAGCCCAAGGCCGCAATCGCCAATTTGCGGAGGGTTAACCCTTCGCCTAAAAAGATTGGAGCCAAGAGTAACACCCAGATGGGTGAGGTGAACTCTAGCGCGAATAATTGTGCCAGTGGAATTAATGGCAGAGCGAAGAACCAAAGGTTTTGGCCGGTAAAGTGAAAGATGTTGCGCAGAAGGTGAAGGCGGAAATGTTTAAGGTCTATTTCCCCCAACGTGCCAACAGTTTTCGCCACGGCGACGACAATTAAAAAGCCCATAATGGAACGATAGAACATGATCTCGAACGTATCGAGTTGGCCGGATATTGCGCGACCAGCAATGGCCATTGATGTGAACGAAAAAATAGCACCAATCATCCAAAGCGCGGCACGGCGGTTGTTCATTTTGCAAGCCTCTTACAGTCTGGGCCAACCCAATGATATAATTTTGCCCTACGCAAGCCACAAAACGAAACATCATCGTTCTGTAGCTTCAAACAGCATAGGGCGGAGAAAACCCCCGCCCTATTAAAACACCTTAGGTTTTTGGCGTGCGATTGCGGCCCTTGGCCACCACGCCTTGAAACATGCCGGCGGTGAAGCCAAATTCCTTACACAGTTGTTTGACCTTTTTGAGCGCTTCCGCGTTTCTTCGCTTCCTCCATCTGAGCTTCCAAATTGTCCATCTCAGATTTCAACTCACTATAAGTTTTCATAAAATACATTCCTTAAAATAAAGTGTAAACAGGGGGGCGCATTCTGAGCGCATGGTGGGGCCTGATGTGATTGTATTCCTTTAGCCATGTGTTGATCACAACTTTTGCCTGTTTGACACTATTGAACCATTCGGCATTATCAACGACTGATTTGTGATTGTGAAAGTATTGTGTAAGTACCTAATACAATAAAATCAATTACTTACACTCAAATAACTACTCCCACTCAATAGTTTTAAGCAATTAACCAATTATTAATAAATACTTTAATCTAGTGTTTGTAAGTACTTTGTAAGTATTAGGAGCGTTGGAAGAATCAAACAATAGCACTGAATTCTACACGTAGTTATGCATTCAAGTATCCAATTAGCAATGAGATGAAAGCACCAACATGTACAACCATAATTGCTTTATCTTTCCACATAAAACCTACGGCAAACCATAAGAATATCCCTATAAAAAACATGTATATATTATAAGGGATTAAGTTCAATCCAGTCATACCATATCCAATAAGTTGGATTACTGTTGCTAACCATTTAACAACATCAATGAACTTGAATTTAGCCATCATTTTATAAGTGTCCTTTACTCTTAAACTCAGCGCTAATCTATGAAACGCAATAGTTCCACCACTTTGTATGAAAGTTTGTAAATCAATATTTTTTATTATTTAAAAACAATGATTTAATTTTTGATGATGGCATATCTCTTGAAATATTATATAATAATATCAATGATTTAATGAATCCATTCATTCCCACTCAATCGTCCCTGGAGGCTTGGAGGTAATATCATAGGTCACCCGGTTGATGCCTTGCACTTCGTTGATGATACGCGTGGCTGTTTCGCCAAGGAATTCATGGGAAAACGGGTAGTAGTCCGCGGTCATGCCGTCGACAGATGTCACGGCCCGCAGGGCGCAGGCGAAATCATAGGTTCGGCTGTCGCCCATAACGCCCACGGTGCGCACCGGTAGGATAGCGACAAAGGCTTGCCAGATCTCGTCATAAAGACCGTGCTTGCGGATTTGATCAATGTAAATGGCATCGGCACGCCGCAAAATCTGCAGCTTTTCGCGAGTAATTACCCCTGGGCAGCGGATGGCTAGGCCGGGGCCAGGGAAGGGGTGGCGACCTATGAAAGAGGCGGGCAGGCCCAACTCGCGGCCCAAGGCACGCACTTCATCTTTGAACAGCTCACGCAAAGGCTCCACCAAGCTCAAGCCCATTTTTTCCGGCAATCCACCGACATTGTGATGCGACTTGATGGTCACCGATGGTCCACCCGAAAAGCTTACGCTTTCAATGACATCTGGGTACAAAGTGCCCTGAGCTAGGAATTTGGCGCCCCCGACATCTGACGCATGTTTTTGAAACACGTCGATAAACAACTTCCCAATGATCTTCCGCTTGGTTTCTGGATCAGATTGACCATCCAGCGCGCTGAGAAAAAGCTCCTTCTCATCGGCATGGATGAAGCGCATATTGTAGTGATCGCGGAACATACCGATGACCTCTTCGGCCTCGCCTTGGCGCAACAAGCCATGGTCGACAAAAACACATGTCAGCTGGTCACCAATCGCCTCATGGATCAGAACCGCAGCAACAGAGCTGTCAACGCCGCCCGAAAGGCCGCAGATCACCTTTTGATCTCCCACTTGATCGCGAATGGCCTGTAGGGCCTGCTCGCGGTAAGCCCCCATGGTCCAATCGCCGGTAAATCCTGCACGGCGAATGAAATTCTCAAAAAGTTTTGCACCTTTGGGGGTGTGATGCACCTCTGGATGAAACTGCACGGCATAAAATTCGCGGGCCGGGTCAGCCGTCACTGCAAACGGCGCATTGGGAGAGGTGCCATAGACCTCGAATCCGGGCGCAATGGCGCTGACATGATCGCCATGGCTCATCCAGACCTGTTCTTCGCCCTCTTCAAACCAGCCTTCCAGAAGGCTTAGGGGGGCCTTTGGGCTCACATAGGCGCGGCCAAATTCCGCTGTTCCATGCCCGCGTTCCACTTTGCCGCCCAGACAGTGCATCATCACCTGTTGGCCATAACAAATTCCTAAAACCGGAATATTCATCTCAAACACAGCCATTGGAGGGCGTGGGGAGCCTTCATCAATCACTGAGGCAGGTCCGCCCGAAAGGATCACAGCTTTGGGCGCAAACTGCTGCAAAAACTCCTGCGTTACATTCTGAAACGGGTGTATTTCGCAATAAACATTAAGCTCGCGCAAACGCCGCGCGATAAGTTGCGTAACTTGACTGCCAAAGTCGATGATGAGTAATTTTTCATGCATATGTTCCATAGCCCCCGATATTCTGACCTTTAAAAAGGTTCAACCCAAGGAAAGAGAAGATTTTACAACTTATGTCGTTTTCCCGTCCGAAGTGGCGGAAATTAACGTCGCTTGGTTGAAGAAATGCCTAGAAGCAACGTAACAATCAATTAGGGGTTTCAAAATGTCCGAGACACGAGCGCGCAGATCACGCAGCGGCGGTGGCGCCGCCCGCCGAGCCGAACGCACAGCGGTGAGCGTCGAAACAGAACGCTATCTAGAGCGCAATATCCCACTATATGAGTTCTTGGACGAAGCAACACTTGAAATCATAGAATATAATGCGGAAACCGTGCTTGAAGAAATCGGGGTGAACTTTGTGGACAGCCCGGAAGCCCTAGAGCGTTGGCGCTCAGTTGGGGCGACCATTGAGGGCGAGCGTGTTCGGATCCCGCGCGGTCTGGCGCGCGAGCTGTGCAAAACGGCGCCGTCGAAATTTGTGCAACATGCGCGCAACCCTGAGCGGAACGTGGAAATTGGCGGCAAAACTTTAGTGACGGCGCCCGTCTATGGCCCGCCCTTCGTGCGCGACCGCGATGGTGGCCGCCGGTATGCAACTTTGGCTGATTTTCAAAAGTTTGTAAAATTGGGCTATATGTCAAAATATCTGCACCATTCCGGCGGGACCGTTTGCGAACCCACCGATGTGCCAGTTAATAAGCGCCATCTGGATATGCTTTTGACGCATATGGTGTATAGCGATAAGCCGTTCATGGGGTCTGTGACCGAGCCAAGCCGCGCGCAGGACTCCGTCGAGATGTGCGAAATTTTGTTTGGAAAAAAGTTCATACAAAACAACACCGTGATGACATCGTTGATCAATATCAACAGCCCGCTCACCTTTGACAGCATTATGATGGGCGCTTTGGAGGTTTTTGCCTCCAACAATCAGGCCAGCATTATCTCGCCCTTCATCGTAGGCGGGGCGATGGCGCCGGTGTCGGTCGTGGGCACATTGACCCAGGTTCTGGCTGAAGTTTTGGCGGGTATCGCCTATAGTCAAATCATCAAGCCCGGGGCTCCCGTGATCTTTGGCACATTTGTGACCTCCATCGACATGAACTCCGGCGCACCGACCTTCGGCACGCCAGAGGCCAGCCAAATTCTTTACGGAGCCGGGCAGTTGGCCCGCCGGATGAACTTGCCGTTTCGCTCAGGCGGCGGGCTTTGTGGCTCGAAATTACCCGACGCGCAGGCGGCTTATGAGACCGCCAATACGCTCAACGCCGCGCTTTTGGGTGGGGTCAACTTTATGCTTCACTCCTGCGGCTGGCTGGAAGGTGGGCTTGTGGCGTCCTTTGAGAAATTCGTTATGGATGCTGACCACCTCGGCACTCTACAGAAAATGGGACTTGGGGTCTCAGCTGATGAAAACGGCCAAGCAATGGATGCCATCCGCGAGGTTGGGCCAAGCGGCCACTACCTCGGATGTGACCACACGCTAAAGAACTTCAAATCTGCGTTTTGGCGGTCGAATTTGTTTGACTACAAGCCCTTTGAGACCTGGTACGAAGAGGGCGCGCGCGACACCTATAGTTTGGCCGCAGAGCGCGTGGCCTCTCAATTGGCCAGCTATCAGCAACCGCCGCTCGATCCTGAAATTTTGGCGGCGCTTGAGAAATATGTGGCCGACAAAAAAGCGGCGATGCCCGACGCTTTTGTCTAGGGCATTGGCCTTTGGTCCTTAGGTCTTTTTAAGACTGCTGTATTCTGCCGATATGGCAATAAGATATCGGATGCGGCGCGCTGGGGAATACTCAGCGCGCTTTTCTTTGCGCAATCAGTTGTAAGTCTCTTCAATGTCAAACAAGAAATCGAGTTGGCCGGTTTTGCTGCGGTGGAGCGACCCTCCTAAGAGCACCGGAAGATGGCGGCTGGGATCATAACTGGCCAGCCCATTACGCACCGCCTCTAACATGAGCTTGGGACGTTTGAGAGTGTTCAATCTGAGTTCAATGTGCCGCATCACGCACCTCCATTTTGAGAAACAACCCTCAGGCTGGCACAGGTGCCTAGGGTTTTGCGTCTCGCGGCGTTTGGCGTTCGGTCAATTCATAGATCGGCTAATTTTATCCATCATTCTTTCAGGTTTAGAGCGAATTAACCAAGGCGTAATAATTATTACAATAATACTAATGCAACCTGTGAGAAGATTGGTGTCTGGAGTGCGTATCTCACAATTTGACTTTTCGAACGGTCGAGGCGGCGTGCCACATTCGAAAATGCCTGTCTGGATGCCTCATGCGGTCAAGCTGTATCTGGCCCATAAAGAGCATGGACATTCTATTCGCAGTTTGGCCCAGTATTCTGGTGTTCACCCGTCAACGGTGTCGCGCTCTGTCCGCAAGATTGAGACATTGCGTGACGATCCTCTTATCGATCACGCGGTCCAAGAATTGAGCAAATACTGCTTGGAATCAGCGCCCCGGCGCTTTGAGGATAAACCCATGAGCTCTCACAACCCTGACCCAAACCCCCTGTGCTACCCGGCCTCTCTGGGTGCGCCGAGCATCACCGCCTTGCGGTATTTGGCACGAAAAAATACCGTCTTAGCTTTGGTGCAGGGGCTTGAATTGGCGGTTATTTTCCGTGAGGCGGTTCAGGAACAGGTTGAGAAATTGGGCACGCTTGATCGGGCGCAGGTCATAGCCATGACCATGCAAGATTGGCTCAAATATGACGATCCGCAAGCGCGGATCATGCGCTTTCATCTTACAGATGTCGGTTTAAAACTGCTGGCAAGACTTGAGGAGGCCGATACGAATGAATCCGAAGGCCGAGAGGGCGGGCCCTCCGACCCCGTCAGCCGTGGGCGATTGCGCTACGGCCAGGCGATCAGCCCGGTGCACGCTTTGGCGCGCCGTCGCAACAAAGATGGCGAGCCATATATTTCACGCAGCCTTGTGAAACAGGCGGAGCGGTTACGGGAGGATTATGAATTGGCGCTGCTCGAAAGCAACGCGCCCATCGATTGGCTCGGGGCCATTCGCTCCGGCTTGAACCGGATGTCTCAGGCGCCCGCAGCCTCAGCGCTTTATCGCGCGCGCTCCGCTTTGGCAGATTTGGGACCAGGTCTTGGCGATGTGGCGCTGCGCTGTTGTTGCCGGCTCGAGGGGCTTGAGGCCGTGGAGCAGACCATGGCTTGGTCAGCGCGCTCTGGCAAAATCGTGTTGCGCATTGCTCTGCAAAGGCTGGCGCGCCATTACGAAGACACGCAAGCGGCTGAAGCCTTGGTCGGTTAACGCCTCAGTGCATAACGGATATTCCCAACCTTGGGGGTGGCTGTTTACGCGGGTTGTGTTAGTTTAAAGCAACTGAGGACGACTGACATGCGTGATTTAAAAATTCCCGAGCAACGCCATCCTGAAAAAGCCAAACGGCCGGACAATCCGCAGCCGAAAAAGCCGGCTTGGATTCGTGTGAAAGCCCCTGTGGGGCAAGGCTATCAAGAAACACGCAAAATCATGCGTGACAATAAGCTTGTGACTGTCTGTGAAGAGGCCGGCTGCCCCAATGTGGGGGAATGCTGGAATCAAGGCCATGCCACAATGATGATCATGGGGGAGGTCTGCACAAGGGCCTGTACCTTTTGCAATATTGCCACCGGAAAACCGCCAGAAGATTTAGATGCGTTCGAGCCGGGCCGGGTGGCCGATGCCGTAAAAAAATTAGGGCTCAACCACGTTGTGGTCACCTCAGTGGATCGCGACGATATCGAAGATGGCGGTGCGGCGCATTTCGCCCAAACCATTCGCGCAATTCGCAAGCAATCGCCCAGCACAACCATTGAGATCCTCACACCTGATTTTATTCGTTGCGCCCCTGAAGCCTTGGAAGAGGTTGTGGCGGCGAAACCCGATGTGTTTAACCACAATCTAGAAACCGTCCCCGGTCTCTACCCTGAAGTGCGCCCCGGCGCGCGGTATTTTTACTCACTGCGTTTGCTGCAAAGGGTCAAGGAGCTTGATCCCACGATGTTTACCAAATCGGGCATAATGGTTGGTTTGGGTGAGGATCGCCAAGCTGTGCATCAGGTCATGGATGATATGCGCGCGGCCAATGTAGATTTTATCACCATCGGCCAATATCTCCAACCGACGCTCAAACATCACCGGGTTGACCGATTTGTTACGCCAGAGGAATTTGCCAGCTATGAGAAAGCGGCCAAAGGGAAGGGATTCTTGATGGTCTCAGCGACCCCCTTAACCCGCAGTTCCTATCACGCGGGTGACGATTTTGCGAAAATGCAACAGGCACGGCAGGCGGCGCAGGGTTAGGGCCAAAGGCTGCGTTAAAACCCTATGCCGGCGCGATGCGAATTCACCGTCAATCAATCTGGCCAGCCGATCAATCGCTCGATGCCAAAGAGGACCAAAGCGAACCCTACAACGGCAATCCATAAGAGGATGGTTTTTTTCGAGGGTGGATGGCGCGCAATCTGCGCCATTTTTAGAAAAAATCTTGGGTTCATGTAAAACGAACTTTTCCAATAAAGGGCAGGTTGCGGTTGCGTTGGGCGAAATCAATACCATAGCCTACCACAAACTCATCTGGAATTTCAAAGCCTAAGAAGTCAGTCTTAATGTCAACCTCGCGTCGTGAGGGCTTGTCCAACAAGGCGATGGTTCGCATGCGTTTGGGTTGACGGCGCACAATATGCTCGGTGACATTCTTCATCGTGTGGCCGGTGTCGACGATGTCCTCGACAATAAGGACGTCACGATTCTCGATGGTTCCACGCAGATCCTTCAATATACGCACTTCACGCGAGCTTTCCATGGCGTCGCCATAGCTGCTGACCTCCAGGAAATCGACCTCAATCGGCAAATTAATCTCGCGCACCAAATCAGCAATGAAAACAAATGAGCCACGCAAAAGTCCGACCACCACGAGTTTATCAGTATCTGCAAATTCTTGCTCAATTTCTGCGGCCAATTGCTCTATTCTGGCCGCGATAGACTTGGCAGAAATCATATTGTCGATGATATAAGGTTTTTGCGACATAGTACCCTCTTGAATTTTCCCCAGCTTTCTAGGACATCTTGCGCTCAAAGTCAGCGGGAAACACAATGCCTACGCATAATGAAACAAAAATTTTGCCATATTCTGCGCAGGGCATGTATGATTTGGTCGCAGATGTGGCCTCATACCCGGAATTTTTGCCTTGGTGTGCCGCCGCGCGCGTGAAATCGGTGACCGATGAGGGATCGCGGCAAATCATGGCGGCGGATCTTGTTATCTCTTTTAAAGTGTTTCGCGAACGCTTCGGCAGTCAGGTGATCTTGCATCCCAAGGATAAGTTCATCGACACCCAATATCTCGATGGACCATTCAAATATATGAAATCGACCTGGAAGTTTGAGGATGTATCCGAAGGCTGCGCTGTTACATTCTTTGTAGATTTCGAGTTCAAGAACGCCATTTTACAAGGTGTGATTGGTCTGGTCTTCAATGAGGCGATGCTGCGGATCGTACGAGCGTTTGAGACCCGAGCGGATGCGCTCTATGGGCAAGCCCGGCCATAAAAAAGGCCCCCAAATGGGAGCCTTTTTCGATTATTTTCCTTAGGTTTTATGACGTGTGATCATAGGCGCGCTCACCATGGGCAGCCAGATCCAACCCGGTGTATTCGTCTTCTTCACTGACCCGCAGAGGGGTCACGAGTGACACGAGCTTGACCAGTAGCACGGTCACAACCACCGTGAAGATGCCGACAATGACAAGGCTGCCAATTTGCGCGACCCATGCGCCTGCTCCAAAGACTGCGATCATGATGGTTCCAAATATCCCGCCGACACCGTGGACGGCGAAGACGTCCAAAGTATCGTCTATTTTCAAGCTGTTGCGCACCAGATTCACCGATTCCTGGCACAGGATACCTGCGACTGAACCGATGAGGAGTGCCTCAATCGGACCAACGAAGCCAGAAGCTGGTGTGATAGAGGCCAGACCTGCAATCGTGCCGGTGACCATACCCACTAGTGAGGCTTTGCCGTATTTAATCCGCTCCCAGAGCGCCCAGGTGAGCGAGGCCGCTGCGGCAGAAATATGCGTAACCGTCACAGCCATAGCTGCACCGCCATCGGCCGCCAATTGCGATCCGCCGTTAAAGCCGAACCAACCAACCCAAAGCATCGCAGCCCCGAGCATGACAAAGCCAGGGTTATGCGGTGGGGTGGTTGTATTGCGCCGCGCGCCAAGCATCACTGCAATGACCAATGCCGCCAGCCCCGCCGTTTCATGCACCACAACACCGCCCGCGAAATCCTTTAATCCAGTAGCGCCAAACAGGCCGCCATCGGCCAGGAAACCGCCTCCCCAGACCCAATGGACAACCGGCGCATAGCAAAGCAGCATCCAAAGCCCGGAAAATGTCATCACAAACCCAAAGCCGATCCGCTCGACATAGGCGCCGACGATCAAGGCGGGGGTGATGATGGCGAAGGTCATTTGAAAGGCAAAGAACAGAACTTCTGGCAGGGTGGTGCCATCGCGGACGGTACTGGCGTCAACACCGTTCAGGAACACATGGCTCAGACCACCCCAATAGCCGGAGGTGCCAGAACCAAAGGCGATGGAATAGCCGAAGGCCAACCAAAGCACACTCATGAGACAAGCAATGCCGAAACATTGCATAAATACACTCAGAACATTCCGCGCGCGCACCAGCCCCCCGTAAAACAGAGCCAGCCCAGGCAGAGTCATGAATAGCACCAATGCCGTGGCAACAATAATCCAAGCTGTATCAGCAGCGTTCATAGTAACCTCCTAAACATGTGCCGGCCTTTTCGACCATAAGCACAGGTGATGGAAAGCGTCATGCCGAGCGCGCCGATGTTTTTCAGGGCTTATTCAAGGTTTGCATAAATTTTGGGCGAAAATAACGCGCCGGGTTTAATCAATGGGCTAAGTTGAGATGCATATAGATTAAGTTTAAGGCATGATTTAAAGAGGCCTGGCGCACCGCGGCCCGGCCCAGCGCGCCAAATTCCTCGGTTTCGCTTTGGGTGCCGTGAGCGCTGGCTAGGGCAAAACATACGCGGCCCTCGGGCTTAATTTCAGAGCCACCCGGCCCCGCAATGCCGCTGACTGAGATTGCGAGATCGGCCTGTGACTGGCGCAATGCGCCTTCAGCCATTTCGCGCGCCACGGGTTCCGAGACAGCGCCGTAATCGGCAAGGGTCTTTTGGCGCACCCCAAGCATCTTCTGCTTTGCCCCATTGGAATAGGTGACAAAGCCTTGTTCAAATATGGCTGAACTGCCAGCAATATCTGTCAAAGCGGCGCTAATCATCCCGCCCGTGCAGCTTTCAGCACAGGTGATTTTCAGCCCAAAAGCCTGGGCCTTGCGCAAGATCTCTTCGGCGATAGGGCTCATAAGGCCACCATCACAAGAGCCATGGCCAAGGCTGCCATCAACCCGGCAATGATATCATCGAGCATCACGCCAAGAGGGCCCACAAGACGATCGGCCCATCCGACCAGACCTGGTTTTGTAATATCAAACAGGCGAAAGGCAACGAAACCGAACAGATAATAGAAAGCGGCGCTGTCAAAGGATAGGGGCCAAATCGCGAGCGGCAGCAAGGCAATCCATTGCCCGGCCACTTCGTCAATAACAATTTCCGAAGGATCATGGTCACTTTTTCCAGCTGTTTCGCGCGCTGTGGCCCAATAGCCCAGCAGGCAAGACAGGAAAATTCCAATGCAAAGCCCAATGAGACCCGCGCTATTTATCACAGCCGCACCACTGATCAACGCGGCCAAGCTGCCCCAGCTGCCCGGAGCCGGGCGCAAATGCCCGATGTAAAAGAAAGTGGCAATTATATGGCTCATTGGCTCACCAAGGCCGCGGTGGCGATGGCTGCAATGCCCTCTTCGCGCCCCGTAAACCCAAGGGTTTCTGACGTGGTGGCTTTGATGGAGACTTGATCGCACTCCAGACCCATGATCTGTGCCATCCGCGCCTGCATCGCTTGTGCATGGGGGCCGATTTTTGGAAATTCGCAAATCAAGGTGCAATCCACGTTTTCAATGTGAAAGCCAAGGTCTTTGGCCAGTTGTACCGCGTGTTTTAGGAAAATATCCGAGGGGACGCCCTTCCATTGGGGATCCGAGGGTGGAAAATGTTGACCAATATCGCCACGTGCCAATGCGCCATAAATGGCATCGGTCACCGCATGCATCCCAACATCTGCATCAGAATGGCCCAGCAGACCGGCCTTATGGGGCAGGGTGATGCCGCAAAGCGTGATCTCTGTACCCGGTCCAAATTTATGAACGTCAAACCCGTTGCCCAAACGTAGTTTCATGCGGCCTCGCAAAATTCGTTCCGCCCGGGCAAAGTCACCGGGCACTGTTACTTTCAGATTATCGGCATCTCCGGGGACAATGGCAACAGGGTGTCCCGTGGCGCGAACAACTTGCACATCATCCGTCGCCGGGTCGGTTGCGGCCGCATGTGCCGCATAAATTATCGGATAAGAAAAGCACTGGGGCGTTTGGGCTCGCCATAGATCACTGCGATCTACTTGCGCCGTCACTGTATCACCGCCGCGCCACAAGGTATCTTGCACCGCGACAGCGGGCGCCGCTGCGCCCTGGGCGCGCATGGCCTCAACGCAATGAGAGATCACAGAATGGGTCACACATGGGCGCGCGGCATCGTGGATCAAAACATAGTCTGGGGCCTGATCTTTGAACGCCTCAAGGGCGCAACGCACAGAATCGTCGCGGTTTTCGCCGCCGTGCAGGGAGCGTACTGCTGCAGGCAGCTGCGCGATCCGATCTTGATCCTCCGGGTGATGCACCACCATGACCGCATCAATTTCGGAGTGAGACATAAACGTATCGATAGACCAAGCTATAAGTGGCTTGCCCAGGAGCGTTCTCCATTGTTTCGGCACTGTGCCGCCAGCGCGCGTGCCACGGCCGGCCGCCAGTACAATCGCGATAGTTTTGGGTGCATCTGTCATAGGGTGTGCTTATATCTTTTGATTTTCTGCATGCAATCCTTGGTTTTGACTGGAATTTTGCTCAATTTTTGTGCAGATGTATAAAAATGCGGATGTAACGTAACGAAGGGCTTGTCGCCCGCGGGTCAGATCGTGTGAGTTTGCTGAGCGTTTGGAGATGAAACCTTGACCTTCGTATTAGGAAATCAACCTGTTTTTCCTCCTGTTCTGTTGGCCCCTCTGGCCGGCATCACAGATGTGCCTTTTCGCAATTTGGTTCAGTCCTTTGGGGCTGGTCTTGTTGTGTCCGAAATGGTGGCCAGCCACGAGATGGTGCAAAGAAAGCCAGGTGTGCGCGAAAGAGCGGAGCTTGGTTTTGGGATCGACAGCACCTCGGTGCAAATTGCCGGATGTGACGCCTATTTGATGGCCGAAGCGGCCCGGATGATTGAGGCCAACGGCGCAAAAATAATCGACATTAACATGGGCTGTCCTGCCAAAAAGGTCACCAGCGGCCAGTCAGGCTCGGCGCTCATGCGCACACCAGATTTTGCTTTGGAGCTGGTCGAGGCGGTTGTGCAAGCCACATCGCTGGACGTCACTTTGAAAATGCGCCTGGGGTGGGATGACAACAGCCTCAACGCTCCAGAGATCGCCAAAAGGGCTGAGGCTGCGGGTGTGAAGATGATCACAGTGCATGGGCGTACGCGCTGCCAGTTCTACAAAGGCGCAGCTGATTGGCAGGCCATTGGCCGGGTGAAGCGGGCTGTGTCCATTCCCGTAATTGCCAATGGCGATATTGTGGATGTGACCTCTGCGCGCCAAGCTTTGCAGCAATCGAGCGCCGATGGGGTCATGGTGGGACGCGGGGCGCAGGGCGCGCCTTGGCGATTGGCGCAAATCGCGTCAGCGCTCTATGGCACGCCAGCGCCAAAGATCCCCCACGTTTCTGAACTGGCACAGTTAATTTTAGAGCATCATCAGGCAATCGTGGACTTCTACGGGGGCACGCATGGGCTGAAAAACGCCCGCAAGCATTTGGGTTGGTATTTAGATGGCTTGAATGTGGCTCCTGAGCTGCGCCAGTCGGTATTGAGATCCTTTGATCTTGCTGAAATTCGCGAGCTGATCTGGCGCGCCGTCGAGATGCCTTCCGCGGGTGTGGCCGCGTGAGCCTGTATCGAGAACTTTGGTCACAGCTTCCAATCCCCGCCTTGCTGGTGACGGGCGATGATAACGTGCAAGAGCTGAACCTGGCCGCCGAACAATTCCTCGGAATTTCTGCCAAGGTCATCCTAGGTCAACCCATTTGGAACTACCTGAGGGGGGAGGAGTTTTTGCCAGCAGGCCTAGAGCGGGCACGCGCGACCTCACGGCCCATCGTTATTTCGCAGATCACAACCCATGGTCGTACAACGGCACCCCAGACCTGTGCAGTCTATCTTTGTCCGATGACAGGGGCAGAGGCGCAGATCATGATTTTGCTCATTGCGCATGAAACGCTCGGCAGTCGATTTGGAGAAACCGCGCCGCTTTCGGCCGCGCATTCTGCCATTGGCATGGCCGAAATGCTGGCCCATGAGATCAAAAACCCCCTGGCCGGCATCACGGGCGCGGCGCAGTTTTTGTCATTGTCTTTGCCGGCTGAAGATCTTGAAATGACGGATCTGATCGTCGAAGAAAGCAAACGCATTGTCAGCCTTCTTGATCAGGTGGAACAATTCGGCGATATCACGCCGCCAAGTTGTGCTTTTGTAAATATTCATGATGTGCTCGATCGAGCCGCACGCTCGGCCGTGTTTGGATTTGCTGGCGACATCCAGATTCACAAGACCTATGACCCCTCCCTACCGGAAGTCTGGGCAGATGCGGATCAAATGGTGCAGGTCTTTCTTAATTTGGTCAAAAACGCCTGTGAGGCTTTGGGTCCAGAGGGAAAAGTGACTATTCGCACCTTCTATGACCCAAGCTTGCGCCTGCCTCTGCCGGATGGAACAGGACGCCGCCTTCCTTTGCATGTGGAGATCATCGACAACGGACCGGGCTTGCCGAAGGCGCTGGCCAATCATGTTTTTGAGCCCTTTGTGACCACAAAAAACAATGGCAAGGGGCTCGGATTGGCCTTGGTGTCCAAAATAATTGCCCAGCATCGCGCGTGGATCAGCGTCGCCTCACAGCCAGGTCATACGAATTTCAGAGTATCATTGTCGGTACATAACGAGAGTAGGAGTTAACACCGTGGATGGAACGGTTTTAATCGCAGATGACGACCGAACGATTCGAACGGTCCTAACTCAGGCCTTCACCCGGGCTGGATGTAAAGTCCACGCGACGTCATCGCTGGTCACTTTGATGCGCTGGGTCGAGGATGGCAAAGGGGATTTGGTGGTGTCGGATGTGGTTATGCCCGATGGCAACGGCCTCGAGAATTTGCCACACATCACCAAACTGCGCCCCAATCTCCCGGTCATTATTATATCTGCTCAAAACACAATCGTGACGGCCATTCGCGCCAATGAGGCCAAAGCTTTTGACTACCTGCCTAAACCCTTTGACTTGCCCGAGTTAATGCATCGCGCGGCCAAAGCCTTGGAGCGCCGTCATCCGCCGCAAGTGTCCGGGGATGTGGCAGAGGTGCAGGATGCTGAAATCCCGTTGGTTGGGCAATCGACGGCGATGCAAACGCTTTATCGGTTAATCGCACGCGCTATGAACGCGCCGGCGCCTGTGCTGGTGTTGGGCGAGGCTGGCACAGGAAAGTCCTTGATCGCTTCCAGCCTGCACAAGTTTTCGAAACGTGCCGATCAACCGATGGTGGTTTTGCATCCAGAGATGATGGAAAGCCAATCTACCATTCGTGATGCGCTCATGCGCAGCGGGTCTGGCACGTTGATCTTGGATGGGGTGAGCGACTTGAGCCCAGCGGCGCAACTGCGATTGCTGCATATTTTGGGGGAGCCGGGCGACCAAAACCTGCGTTTGGTCTCAACCGCTGCCCCAAATATTCTGGCAGATGTTCAAAATGGAAATTTCAGAAATGATCTGTTTTTTCGCCTGTCTAGCCTACAGCTGACCGTTCCGGCCTTGCGTGAGAGGGTTGAAGATATTTCAGTCTTGGCCCAGCATTTCATTGCGACGTTGCAAGCGGATATAAAGTTTGAGCTCAGCCAGGCCGGCGCTGCGGCCCTGCGCGATTTCAATTGGCCGGGCAATGTGCGCCAATTGCAGAACGTCATCGGCCAATTGATGATGGAGTCGCTCAACACATTGCTTGATGGCAATGCTGTGAAGGAAGTGTTGAAAAAAGCTGGGCCCAGCAACGCAATCAGTGCGTTGTTACCCTCTGAAAGTCTAGCAGAATCTGTTGGGCTGCATGTGCAACGGTATTTTGATCTTCACGGTGCGAATTTGCCTCCAGACGGGGTGTATCAAAGAATTTTGCGCGAAATTGAAGTTCCTTTGATTGAGATTTCACTGGCGGCCACCTCCGGCAACCAAGCAAAATGCGCCGATTTGCTTGGCATTAATCGCAATACCCTGCGCAAAAAAATCAACGACCTTGAAATTGTCGTGACACGCCGACGCAAAATGATGTAAAAGTGCAACAAGCGTGGCATTTTGGCACTTTTCCACAATGCGCACGAATCACGGTCACCAAAAGGGTCAGCAGAAATGCGCCAAGGGCTTGTCAGTTCTTTATTAGACAAAATGGCGGATCTGCGTGCAACCCCGCAGGTCAACTCGAACTTTACCTTTGTTCTGGTGGTTACGGGGCCTTTGCTGGTGTTCCTGACGTTCTATGCCATGCAGCCAATCAAAGGCGGGCGGGCATCGCTACGGTTTATTTTGACCGCTGATTTTGTTTATATTTTGTTTATCACAACATTGCTGATCCGCCGAATTGTCCAGCTGGCGGCCGCGCGCCGGGCGCAATCGGCAGGCTCGCGGTTGCATTTCCGCCTCACGACAGCCTTCGGGGTGATTGCGCTGTTCCCAACGATTTTGGTCGCCATATTTGCTGTGCTTTCGGTCAATCAGGCGCTGGAGGGGTGGTTTTCTGAAAGAGTACGTAATGCAGTCGGGGCCTCTTTGAGTGCCGCGCAGGCCTATGAGGCGCAGACTCGCAACGGGGTCATATCGGATACTAAAATTTTTGCGCAACGCCTTAATACTTTGAACCAAAATGAATTTTTCTCCCGCAGCATAGATATGGACAGCCAACTCAGCCCGGCGCTCACCCGTCTTCAGACCCAGTTTGAACGTGGCTTTAAAGAGATCTACATCATCAACAATCTGGGAGAATTGCGACTGCGCGGACCGTCGTCCTATTTGTTTGATTACGAACAACCAACCGAAGAACAAATGATGGCCGCAGATGGGCTGGAGCCAGTGATTATGACGGATTGGCCCAGCAATGAGATGCGGGCCCTGATCCGATTGAAAACTTATACCAACCACTATCTGTACCTAACGCGCAGCGTTGAGGGGTCTCTTTTGTCCTTGCTCGAAGAAACCACCGAAACCGCGCGCTACTATAATCAGCTTGAATCGGAACGCGGGCGGCTCTTGTTTGATTTTGGGCTTTTGTATCTGGCCTTTGCGGTGATTTTGATTTTGACCGCGACCTGGCTTGGGCTTTGGTTTGCTGAAAGATTGGCCAGTCCCGTGGGGCGCATGGCGGCGGCGGCGCAAAAGGTTGGAGCAGGGGACTTAGACGCGCAGATCGAAAATATCAAAGGCGATGATGAAATCGCCATGCTGGCGCGTTACTTCAACCAAATGACCCATAGATTAAAAGGTCAACGCGACACCTTACTTAAAAGTGCAGATCAAGCGGAGCGCCGAAGAAGATTGTTTGATTCCGTTCTGGCCTCTGTGACCTCTGGCGTGATTGGACTCGATCAAGCGGGCAATATTATGTTTTTAAACAAATCCGCCCAGCGGGTTTTGGATTTACCAGAGTCCGCTGAACCGCGCGCGCTCTCGGAGGCGGTGCCTGAGTTGGCCAGTATGTTCACAGATTTCTGTTCAAGCCTGTCTGATGTGGCGCAACGCGAAGTGCGGGTGGTGCGCCGCGGGAAGTTAGAGAGCCTTTTGGTGCGCATTGCGCGCCGCTCGGGTGAGCTGTCTGATGCAGAGGGCTATGTGATCGCGCTGGAAGATGTCACGGATCTCGTCAGCGCACAGCGCATGGCCGCTTGGGGCGATGTCGCCCGGCGAATTGCTCATGAGATTAAGAATCCATTGACACCTATTCGACTGTCTGCGGAGCGTATAAAACGCAAATTTTCACCACAGGTTGGCGAGGAGTCAGAGCAGCTAGAACGTATGACGGATGTCATTGTGCGCCAAACCAATGAGCTCAGTCGCATTGTCGACGAATTTTCGCAATTCGCGCGTATGCCAGAGCCAGATTGTCGCCCCACGGATTTTGCTGACTTTCTCAAGGGGACGATCTTGTTGCAAGAAAGTGGACAGCCAGATGTGAAATTCACATTGGATCTGCCGAAAGAAGCGCTTTGGATTGATGCAGATGCTGCAATGATTGGCCGTGCTGTGACCAATTTGTTAAAGAACGCCGGCGAATCCATCAGCGATAGAAAAGCGCATCAGCCCGATCATAAGGGCGAAATTCGCATTGCAGCGGCCCAAACAGATCGGTCGGTGGTTGTAGAGATATCGGACAACGGCGCAGGGCTGCCCGAAGATCGCGCACGTCTGCTCGAGCCCTATGTGACCAATCGCCTATCGGGGACGGGCCTTGGCCTGTCAATTGTAGTGAAAACCATCGAAGAGCATGGAGGCACCTTTGCACTGACGGATGCGGAAGCCTTTCAAGAAGGCGACAGGCCAGGGGCAAAGGCAGTCATTAGGCTGCCACGTCTTGCCGATAGCATCGCACAGAAAATTGATCTAGGAATACCAGCATGACAGATATTTTGATTATTGATGATGAGCGCGATATCCGTGAATTGATCTCTGAAATATTGATCGATGAAGGCTACAAAACACGGCTCGCGGGCACCTCTGATGCAGCCATGCGCCAGATTGCCGATGAGCGCCCGGCCATGCTGATCCTAGACATCTGGCTCAAAGACAGTGCGATGGATGGCATTGATATTTTGAAGTCCGTGAAATCCAATTACCCGGATGTGCCGGTGGTGATTATTTCCGGTCATGGTAACATCGAGATTGCTGTTGCGGCGATCAAGCAAGGCGCGTTCGATTTCATCGAGAAACCTTTCAATATAGATCAATTACTCGTGGTTATTCGCCGGGCTATGGAAGTGGCCAACCTGCGCAGTGAAAACATCGCTCTGCGCAGCCAATACCAACAACCCTTGGAACTCATTGGACAAAGTGCCGTTTTCAAAGCCTTGAAGAGCAGTCTCGATAAGGTCACTAAATCGAATGGGCGCGTTTTGTTAACGGGCCCATCTGGCGTTGGCAAGGAAACGGCTGCGCGCTACATTCACACCAATTCAAACAGGTTCAGTACACCGCTTGTGGTGGTCAACTGCGCCTCTCTTGATGCCGAGACAGCAGATGCAAAGCTATTTGGAGTCGAGCTCAACGGCAGGCTGCATCAAACGGGCCTATTAGAGTTGGCGCATAACGGTATTTTATTTTTTGACGAAATTGCAGATTTACCGCTGACCGTACAAGCTCGGCTTTTGCGGGTTTTGGTAGATCAAAGCTTCACGCGGGTGGATGGAACCGCCGCACAGAAGGTAGATATCCGCGTGATTTCAGCCACGGCGAAAGATTTGACGCAAGAGATTGAGCGCGGAGCGTTCCGTGAAGAATTGTTCCACCGCCTAAATGTGGTGCCGATTGCAGTGCCCAGCCTTGAGGAACGTCGCGAGGACATCTCAGTTCTCGCCGAGTATTTTTTGGGTGAGTTTCATGACAAGCTTGGCCTGCCCAATCGCCGCTTGAGCGAAGATGCGGCCACGACTTTGGAAAGTATGATTTGGCCCGGAAACATTCGGCAGCTTAAAAACCTTATGGAGCGCGTGTTGATCATGGGTCCAACCTCGGGGGATATTGAGCCCGAAGAGCTGGCCAATGACACAGGTGTAGGCGAGAGCCGGGACGGGCAGATCGTGATTTCAGGCAGTGTTGCCACCTATTCTTTGCGCGAAGCCCGCGAGCTTTTTGAGCGGGAATATCTTTTAACGCAAATCAACCGCTTTGGCGGCAACATCAGCCGCACCGCCAGTTTTGTAGGTATGGAGCGCTCAGCGCTGCACCGTAAACTAAAATCGCTCGGGGTGGTGACCTCACATCGCAGCGGTGAGCGGCACGCACAGCTTGAACCGGAGTGAATGAAAGAATTGACCTTCTGCATGTGGTCTGACACACCCGCGCGCAGAGTTTATCTGATTTCAAGGGGGCAAAACCCATGAAAGTGATCATATGCGGAGCAGGTCAGGTTGGCTGGCAAATTGCACGCCATCTCGCCAATGAAAAAAACGACGTGACAGTCGTTGATCGCAATTCTGATCTGGTACGCCGGGCGACAGACACTTTGGATGTTCAAGGTATCGTTGGCTTTGCCAGCTATCCGGATGTTTTGTCGCGCGCTGGTGCGGAGGATGCCGATATGGTCATCGCGGCCACCCATTCCGATGAGGTCAATATGGTGACCTGTCAGGTGGCGCATTCTGTGTTTAACATCCCGCGTAAAATCGCGCGCTTGCGGTCGCAAAGCTATTTAGATGCAATTTATGCTGATCTCTATCGCCGCGATCACCTGCCAATCGATGTGGTCATCAGCCCAGAGAAAGAAGTCTCCGAGGCCGCTTTACGCCGGCTGCAAACACCAGCCGCCTTTGAAACGGAATTTTTCTTCAACGGTGATGTCCAATTGCTTGGGATTACTTTGGACGATAAATGCCCGGTTCTTAGTACACCGTTACGCCAGTTGTCTGACCTTTTCTCAACACTTTCCGCCGTGGTGGTGGCCATTAGGCGCGATGGCACGCTGTTTGTTCCGAGCTCTGGTGACCAACTCTTTGCCGGAGATTCTTGTCACATATTTGTGCAAAAACATGATGTGCAGCGGGCGCTGGAGGTCTTTGGTAAAACCGCTCACGTGCAAGATCGCATCGTCATCGTTGGCGGCGGTAATGTCGGGTTTGCTGTGGCCAAGAACCTCGAGAACCGCAGCAGCCGCATTCGGGCTAAGGTGATCGAGAAAGACCGGTTCACCGCAGAGCAAGCAGCTGAATTATTAGAAAAAACCATCGTTCTTCATGGGGATGGATTGGATGCAGACATGCTATCGGAGGCCAATATTGAACGCAGCGATGCGATCTTGGCGGTGACCGATGACGACAAAACCAATCTTCTTGCGGCCATTCGAGCCAAATCTATGGGCTGTCCGCTGGCGATCTGTTTGATCAACGATCCATCGATGGAGCCTCTGCTGCGCGCCATGGGAATTGATGCGCATGTAAACCCTCGGGCGACGACCGTGTCCTCGATTTTGCGCCATATCCGCCATGGGCGTGTGCGGGGCGTCTATTCCATTGGTGACGCGGAAGCGGAGGTGATTGAAGCACAGGTTTTGTCGACTTCCTCCATAGCGGGTCAGAATATTCGCGATATTGAGTTTCCCGAGGGCGTGCTAGTCGGCGCGGTGCGCAAAGGGGATAAGATCCTAAAGCCTTCTGGCTCCCTGCGTATTGAAGAGGGGGATCATGTGGTTCTTTTCTCCCTCTCAGCAGATGTGGCCGAAGTGGAACGTTTGCTACAAGTTACGATAGATTTCTTCTAGTCATGTGGGTGCGTTTTCAGAAATTGCCGTTGGCAATCTCAATCCCAACTCTTCTAATTGTGATGATGATGATCCCGTCGGTGCACGGATTCATATCCGGAGACTCCCACGAGGGGCGTAGCTTCTTTTATGCCGTACTCATGGGGCTCTTTGGCTTGAGTTTTTTGGGGTTCTCTCTACAAGGAACTGTTTTTCCTATGCATCGTCATGCGCAACTATGGTCGCTGATCTCCTTCTTTCTCGGTTTTCCGATCCTTTTGGCCATACCACTTTATGAAGTAAGCGGAGCAGGTGGGTTTGTTGACGCTTATCTTGATATCGTAAGCACCGTGACAACAACAGGTCTTCCGGTCTTCGCCCCTGGCAGCATGAGCGAAACATTGGTCATTTGGCGGGTTAGTCTGGGCTGGGCCAGTGGGTTTTTGATTTGGGTTTTCGCGTGGTCGATTTTCGCGCCACTCAATCTGGGCGGATTTGAGCATCTGGGTGCCCGTGGAGAGGCGATGACCCGATCACAAAGCGCGCGGCAAACCGCAGGTCGACTGCCGGCAGAGAAATTCTGGCGCGAAGCCCATCGCCTCGGGCCAGTCTATCTGTGGATCACGCTGGTAGCGGCTCTTGCACTTTTGATCGTCAGCGGCGACCCGACCTATGCAATCTTGCGTGCCATGGCAACAATAGCGACTTTTGGGATTGAAATTCCTGGACATTCTGGTGCAGGTGGTGTGTCTGGGGAGGTGATTTTGGCATTTGTGATGCTGTTTTCCCTGTCACGTTCTACGTTTTCAACTATCTTTGCCCGAGCCCGTAAATGGCGCATGACCGAAGATCCAGAACTTCGCGTGGCCGCTGGCTTGGTTCTTGCGGCAGCGCTTGTTCTCATCGGACATGGGGCGCGATATGTTGAGGGTCTTGGTGCGGGTCTTGAGTTGGTCTGGGGCGCGTTTTTTACCAGTCTGTCATTCCTGACCACTACGGGGCTGGCTTCCGAATTTCTACCTTCGGGACTTGTGACCTTGGATCCGGTGGAAATCATACTTGTTGCGCTGGCAATGATTGGCGGCGGCGTGGCGACAACGGCAGGGGGCATAAAACTCTTGCGGGTTTTTATCCTGGCCGGTCATAGCCAAGCCGAGGTCAATCGCCTTACAGCACCATCACAGGTGATATCGGGGCAGATAGAAAGCCGCTCGCATGATCATCACAGTGCGATGTTGGCTTGTGTATTTTTGGTGCTGTTCATTTTAGTTCTGGGGGCCACCACCTTGGCGTTGACGCTCACAGGCAGCCCGGTGAATGAAGCATTGTACCTCACATTGGCCACTGTCACCAATACAGGACCACTTTTGCCGACAGGCGGCGGCACCCAGACGCTGGTGATGGCACTTCCAACCCAGGCCAAAATGATCTTGGCTGCGGCAATGGTTCTGGGTCGGCTTGAGGTATTGGCGCTCTTGGCCTTGTTAAATCCTGATATTTATCGCTGACGCAGAAATTTATGCCGATTTGCTACTAGAAATTGCTGAAAAACCACTACATACTAAATACTCCGGGGTGTAATTTTGTGTGTCCCCGCAATAAAAAAGGGCTTAAAGAATGGCTTCTGATAAACAAAACTTACAAGACGCATTTCTCAATCAAGTGCGCAAAACAAAGGTTCCTGTCACCATCTTTTTGATAAATGGCGTGAAGCTGCAAGGCGTTGTCACATGGTTTGACAATTTCTGCGTGCTCTTGCGCCGCGATGGGGCATCGCAATTGGTTTATAAACATGCGATTTCAACCATTATGCCAGCCCAGCCAATTTCTCTTTATGACGGTGAAGAATAGGCATTATGGGCAATACGCCAGATGCGCATGAGACCCACGCCTGGGTTTTACATCCCGATATAAAAACCGATTATTCCGCGCGTCCAGCGACGGATGCTTTGGCTGAGGCGGTGTCTTTGGCTGATGCGCTTCCCGGGCTCGAAGTGATGGGAAAAACCATTGTGCGTTTGCCCCGGGCTCATCCGGGCAAGCTCTTTGGCAAGGGAAAAATTGCTGAACTTGCTGAGTTGTTTAAAGCTGCCGAAGTGGAACTTGTGCTCATAGATGGGCATGTCTCGCCGGTGCAACAGCGTAACCTGGAAAAAGATTGGGGCGTCAAAATCCTTGATCGCACCGGCTTAATCCTCGAAATTTTCTCTGATCGTGCGCGCACCCGTGAGGGGGTTTTGCAGGTGGAAATGGCCGCTTTGAGCTATCAACGTACACGGCTTGTGCGCGCGTGGACCCATTTGGAACGTCAACGGGGTGGTCTTGGTTTTGTGGGGGGGCCGGGCGAGACGCAAATTGAGTCCGATCGACGGGCCATTGATATCCAATTGGTGCGGTTGCAAAAACAACTCGACAAGGTGGTGAAAACCCGCGAGCTACACCGGTCGGCACGGGCAAAAGTGCCTTATCCAATCGTGGCTCTTGTGGGCTATACCAATGCGGGCAAGTCGACATTGTTCAACTATATGACCGGGGCCAAGGTCTTGGCAAAAGACATGCTTTTCGCCACGCTTGATCCGACGATGCGTGCGGTGAAACTGCCCAGTGGCATGGATGTGATCTTGTCAGATACTGTGGGTTTTATCTCTGATCTGCCAACCGAGCTTGTCGCCTCCTTCCGCGCGACCTTGGAAGAGGTGACGGCAGCGCAGCTGGTGGTTCATGTACGCGACATCGCCCATCCCGAAACTGCAGAGCAGGCGCAGGACGTGAACACGATTCTCGAAACGTTAGGCCTTGATCGCGATGTGCCACGCATTGAGATGTGGAATAAAAGCGATATCTTGGACCCAAGCGCCTTGAAGGCGCTGCAAAACGCGGCTGAGCGGTCGGATGATGTATTTATCACCTCGGCGCTCACCGGCGCAGGCGTGCCTGAGTTTTTAGATGCCGTGTCAAGGCGGCTGACGCCTGACAAAACCCAATCAGAGCTTGTGCTTGGCTTTGACGAAGGGCGCGCGCGCGCCTGGTTGTTTGAGCAAGGTTTGGTGCGCGACGAGCAACAAACGCAAGAGGGGTTTTCCCTATCAATCTCTTGGACAGCACGCCAAAAGAAAGCCTTTAGCGATCAGTTTGGTCCAAAACTGGTGTCAGGGTCGTAAGGCCAGTTGCACCCGCTCGGGCCAAAGTTTCATCTAATGTCATGGGCACATATTCGCCGCGGCGCCATAATTTGCCGAGATTGTCGTAATGCCGCGACAAGGGATGTCCACTTTGTCCAGTTGAAATGATAAAAACAGAACTGTCAGGATCGGCAAAATCATAGACCCCACGATAGGCGCCTGCATGGGTGTTTAGATAGGGGTTCGGCCCTGTGCCGATGGTTTTGCCGCGTTGGAGCGTATGGTCTCCTCCGGAGGTTGATTGCCGAATGTTTACGAACCACCTCAAGATCGGAATATCGCCCAAAACGGGATGATCATGGGTGGCTTGATGCGCCTCTCCCCAGCGCAGAGCGGTGATTTCGCTGCCATAGGTCTTGACCAGTTCGGCAAGGGCATCATCCAGAGCCAAACGAGACATCTCAGCGCAGCTTTCCACTCTGCGCGACTGCACCACGTCACACCAAATGCTGGCTCCTGACACATCGCGAAACACCCGCTCAATGAAGAGCGGCTCGACATGGGTGAAGGCCTCATGTAACGCTCCAAGTTCATCCACTATGAGACGCTTTTGCAAGGCTCTGAGCCAGGCCGCATAGATCAATGGCTCTGGCAGGTGTTCATTCATCTCACCATTCCAATAGGCCAAAAGATCCAAGGCTGTTTGGCGTCTTCCAGCCGTGCTGTCTTCTGCCACGGCTTCTGATTGAAACCAAAGCTCTGCGCCAATCAGCGGCAAAATTGTGCGCGCGACAGGCGACACGCTGTCCAATTGCGCTTCGATAAAACTGTCGCGGGTGTGGGCCTCTCGGGTTTGGAGCAGGCGAGTCATACGCTGAACCCTCTGACTGTCACCCCAGTCATAGCTGATATGTTCGGGAAAGCTGCGATCGGTGTATTTATTGTTGGTGTGTCCCAAAATACCATTGGCGGGGTTTAGAAAAACCGGATTTGCCGAGAGATCAAACACGCCTTGCCACCGGTTTTGTGCCAGCCAACCGGCGCTTGGCAGGCGCCCTTTGGATTGGTGGCGCGGATCGCGTTTGGGTAGGGCGCCGATAGTGCGCATGGCAATCTGTTTGGAATCGGCCAGCGTGAGTATCTGACTGGGCGCCACAAAGCTGCGGGAGGCCTGCAAGCCTTCCTGCACCGACTGCGCGGCCATTAGATCAAAGCCGGCCTCAACGGATGTGTCCTGGCTCGACAGAAGCGTCCAAGCCATCGACGTGACATGACCGGCCGGAGTCACAGCGCCTAGGTTCGCATGGCTGCCGGGCAAAACCGGGCCGTTGTCCGTCCAAAACATCTCCAACGTAACGGGTGATTTGTCTTTGATCCGAACAATGCTTTGCTTTTTGACAAAAGGTTTGTAGCCCTCCGGTGTTTGATATTCGCTTGAATCCAGTGGGTTTAGCTTTTCAATGTAAATATCTGTATCATCGAGGTTTGAGCTAGTTAAGCCCCAGCCCAGCTTTGCCGAGCGTCCCACCAAAACCAGCGGAAGGCCGGGAATGGTGCCACCAATGACGCCGCCGGTGGAGAGCTCGAGACGCGCCAGATACCAAATTGAGGGGGCGGTGAGTTCGAGATGCGGATCATTGGCCAGAAGCGTGCCGCGGGTGGCACTGCGCCCGGGCAAGGCGGCCCATGCATTCGAAGCCCCCGAAAGGGCTATAGATTTGAACGGGGAGAGGGCTGAGCGCGGCGCTTCAGCTGTGGCTCTATTGGGTAGAATCTTTGGGAATAGGCGCGTGAAATCGATGATTTCCGCTTGGATATTGCCCGGCATATCGGGCAGTAAATCCTTGATCCGATCATCATCTAGAATGAGAGACGCCCGCGCGCGCAGCACTTCTTGTTGTAAATGACTGGAAAGCTGAATCCCCATAAGTTTGATGATCGCCAGGCTGTCGGCGGCGGTCCATGGGGATATCGCATTGGAAAATAGAAAAAACTCTGGCGCGCCACGCCCGAGTGCACCGTTGTTTATCTCAAGGAGCCGGGCATTCACCCCAAGCGCATAGGCATCCAGTTTGGCAAGCGTGTCGGGGCGAAGGGCCGACAGCGATTGCCGGGCGGCACTATAGATCGCCAAGCGGCGCACCGTCATATCAATAGACAGGGTGGCCTCGCCAAAAAGCTCCGACAGCCGCCCCTGCGCCGTGCGACGCAGCATTGTCATTTGCCACAGACGATCCTGGGCATGGGCATAGCCGAGGGCAAACAGTGTATCATGATCATTTTTACCGAAAATATGCGGCACATTGGCCGTATCGCGAACGATTTCCACCGGGGCTATCAGCTGCTCAAATTGTACGGTCTTTGTGTAGTCCGGCAGGGATCGGGACAGAACATACCAGGTGAAAGCAAAAAACAGGGCGCCAATGACAGCCAGGCTGAGTATGAGACGCATGAGCCATACAAAAATGCGATCCATAGGGTACTTTCACTGGCAGCGTGGCGAATTGCCCTGCATTTTGGATTTTGTTTTACATACTATCAAGTTCTTACGGGATGATCCTTGTGTATTTTGTCCCTTCAAGCGTGGCGCCGAAGCGCAGGCCGGCCTGTGCGAAAACAACAGCAATGACCGAATTAAACGTGGTGGTGGTGTCGGCGGCGAAGGAGTCGCCTTGATCTTGGTAAGCGTATTCAACATTTGCTCCGGCCACCCAGCCCGGTGAAGCTCTAAACCCGGCCAATGCGTCATCGGTCATGAAAAATAGCACATGTGAATATTGCTGCGCACCAAGTTGAAACCCGGCGCTCGCCCCGGCTGCAGAATAGTAATCGACATTGGAATCACCAACCCGCAGCGCACCACGGCCAAAACTGCCGCCCAGGCCGAAACCCGCTTCGGTAATCAAAGGCATGACCAACATGCCGCTGGCGTTCTTGGCCAATTGTTGGGTGCCGGGGTAACTGTCAAACATGACCTGTAAGGTTGACCCAACAGCCGCATCAATTTGCGGTGCCTTATTAGAACCAATCGCATTTGAACAGGCCGCTGTGCCGCCAAGGGCGAGAAGGCCAAGTGAAAAATTTCGTCGTGTTGTCTGTGTCATAGATGCTCCGCCTTTTTCTGTCCGATTTATCGGTTCTTCGATAAATTTTATATCATTTCCTGATGCCTGTCACTAGCGCACCTAGGTTCAATTCGCGCCGTTTAAGATTTCGGCGACCTCTGGCGCAAAATAGGTCAAAACCCCGTCACATCCGGCCCGCTTAAAGGCCATGAGGCTCTCGAGCATGACCCGGCGCCCATCAAGCCAGCCATTTTGCGCCGCCGCTTGCAGCATCGCATACTCTCCAGACACCTGATAGGCGAATGTTGGCACGCCAAATTCGCTCTTCGCCCGATGGCAAATGTCCAAATAGGGCATGCCGGGTTTGACCATGACCATATCTGCCCCTTCAGACAAATCCCGCGCAATCATCCGCAGGGCTTCGTCGCTGTTTGCCGGATCTATTTGATAGGTATTTTTGTCGCCCGTGAGCGCACCCGTGGCCCCAACGGCATCGCGGAATGGCCCATAAAATGCGGAAGAAAACTTGGCAGAATAGCTCAATATGCTAACGTTGTGGAAGGAGTTTTGCTCCAACATGGTCCGCAAAGCACCGATGCGCCCATCCATCATATCAGACGGTCCAAGAATATCGGCACCCGATTGAGCCTGTGCCTCGCCCATTTTGACCAGAGCGGCCACGGTTTCGTCGTTAATGATCTCACCGTCCCGCACGATGCCATCGTGGCCGTTGATGTTATAAGGATCTAGCGCAATATCTGTCATGACCATGATGTCAGGAACAGCATCTTTGATCGCTCGAATGGCCCGATTGGACAGGTTGTCAGGATTCCAAGCCTCTTTGCAATCTTCAGTTTTTAATGCCGGGTCGGTATATGGAAAAATGCAGATTGCAGGAATGCCGAACCTATGGGCCGTCGCCGCCAAAGCGGGCAACCGATCAACCGTGTGGCGACTGACACCCGGCATAGAGCTCACGGGTTCGTGGCTATCTTCTCCCGCCATGACAAAGATGGGCCAAATCAAATCAGCAGGGCTGAGATGTGTTTCGCGCACCATCGCCCGCAGTGCAGGATAGGCCCGCAGCCGTCGAGGACGCAGGGCAGGAAAGGGGGCTTGGGTTTGAAAACGCGCCATGACTGGAACCTCATTTGCATAGATAGTTTGGGTTTTCTTCTGATCGGCTTAGGTGTAGCAGAGAAAAAATGCAAATTCCAAATTCAAGTGACCCTTAATGAGCCTCATTGAACTTCTTTCATGGGATGCCTTTGGCAGCGGATGGTTTTGGTCCCTTATTGTGTTGCAATGGTTTTGGCATGGCGCTCAAGTCCTCGGAGTGCCTGTTGATTGCCTTCAATCCAAAGACAGGGGGCAGCTTTTTACGATCGTAAAGTGGCGCGCTCAACGCAGGGTTGATACAGCCCATCAAGCGCCGCTCGCTGTTGTGGTCGCACTGTCGTTTTTGGTATCGGTGCTCTTCATATTGGGGTTTGTCTACCAGATCGAACTCTGTGCCGCCGCCAGTCTTTTGATCCTCCCAGAATTGGTGATTTTCCGATTGGGTTATCGCACGGCGCAGACCATATGCGCCGATCACCAGGAGTTTGAGCCATTGATCAAAGATTTGAAAAAACTGCATCTAAAGATCCATGCCACAGGTGCCGCGGCTATTTTCTGCGCCGGGGTATTTGGCTACGGGTTCGAGGTCTTGACACAATGATAAGACAAAAGGTTTGACGGGCTGATATGACATCCAACCACATCTTGATGAGCGGCGCCCCCGAGGGCTTTGACGCGACCATTGTGAGTAAAGAAGCGCAGCAGGGCGGGGTGATCCATGTCGCGCGCGATGCCCATCGTCTACAGGCGATGCGGGCCGCTTTGGAATTTTTTGCTCCTGAGCTGCCCGTCTTTCATTTTCCCGCTTGGGACTGTCTGCCGTTTGACCGCGTATCGCCGAATGCAGATATCAGTGCCCAGCGCATGTCGAGCCTGGCCAGTTTTCTTGCGCAAATGCCCAAGTCCTATGTTGTCTTGACCACGCTTTCGGCTGCCAGCCAACGCGTGCCGGCGCGCAGGACTGTTGGATCCGCCGTCTTTCGCGCCTCGGTTCAGAGCCGCGTGGATGAACAAGCCTTGCGGGCTTTTCTGGTGCGTATGGGATTCACGCAAACGCCAACCGTCATGGAGCCGGGCGATTATTCAATTCGGGGGGGCATTATCGACATTTTCCCACCCAGCCTGTCTGAACCAATCCGTCTGGATTTTTTTGGCGATACGCTTGACGGCATTCGCCAATTTGATCCAGCAACGCAGCGCACAGTGAAATCGCTTGAGAAGGTTGAATTGTCCCCCGTGTCAGAAGTGATCCTAGATGAGGCCTCGATCCGGCGATTTCGACAAAACTACCGCATTGAGTTTGGCGCCGCAGGCACAGATGATCCGCTCTATGAGGCCATTTCAGCCGGCCGAAAGCATCAAGGGGTGGAGCATTGGCTGCCGTTCTTTCACGAAGAAATGGACACGCTGTTTGACTACTTGCCCGATGCGAGGGTTATTCTGGATGATCAATCGACCCCAGCGCGCTTGGCCCGCTGGGACACCATTGCGGATCAATATGACGCGCGCAAAACCGCATTCACGCAAAAGGGGCGTTTAGATACGGTCTATAAACCCGCGCCACCAGAATTGCTCTATCTCAATGATGCCACCTGGCAGGAGGCCTTGGCAGGGCGGCGGCAAGTTGCCCTATCGGTTTTGCCCCAACCGACGGGGTTGAATGTCCTGGATGCGGGCGCGCGGCTTGGCCGCAATTTTGCGCCTGAGCGTCAGAACGAGGCCCTGAGCCTCTTTGGTGCGGTCTCTGACCATATTAAGAACAAGCGCGCCGCCAAGCCTGTAGTGATTACGTCCTACTCGACGGGCGCCAGAGAGCGACTGTCGGGCCTGTTGCAAGATGAGGGGCATGGGGAGCTGATTGAGATCAGCAATATAAAAGGCCTGCGCGGCGCGGGCACATATCTGGCGGTCTCGCCGCTGGAACATGGCTTTGAAACCGAAGATCTCCTGTTGATCTCTGAGCAGGATATTTTGGGTGATCGTTTGGTGCGCAGCACGAAAAAACGCAAACGGGCCGATAATTTCCTCACCGAAACTCAAAGTTTGAGCCCAGGCGATTTGGTGGTGCATGTGGATCACGGGGTGGGACGGTTCAAAGCTCTGGAGATTATCAGTGCAGCGGGTGCCGATCATGAATGCCTGCTGCTCGAATATGCCGAAAATTCCAAACTCTATTTGCCGGTGGAAAACATTGAGCTTTTGTCACGCTATGGCCATGACGAAGGCCTTTTGGATCGTTTGGGCGGCGGCGCGTGGCAAGCAAAGAAAGCGCGCCTCAAAGAACGCATCCGTGAAATGGCAGAAAAGCTCATTCGTGTGGCAGCCGAGCGTGCGTTGCGCAAAGCGCCGCTGGTAGATCCACCTTTGGGCATGTGGGATAGTTTTTGTGCACGTTTTCCGTATCAAGAAACCGACGATCAACTGAGCGCCATTTCTGACGTGATAGAAGATCTCGGCACCGGCCGCCCGATGGATCGGTTAATTTGTGGCGATGTTGGGTTTGGCAAAACTGAAGTTGCGATGCGGGCGGCATTTGTGGCGGCCTGTAGTGGTTTGCAAGTGGCAGTGGTCGCACCGACGACGCTTCTTGCGCGTCAACACGCGAAAAGCTTCGCCGAGCGGTTTCGCGGCTTTCCGCTCGAGATCCGGCAACTGTCGCGTTTTGTCTCGGCCAAAGCGGCCAATGAAACCCGAGACGGGCTGGCCCGCGGCACAGTCGATATCGTGATCGGAACCCATGCGGTGCTCGCAGATCAGGTTCGTTTCAAAAACCTTGGGCTCTTGGTCATTGACGAGGAACAACGCTTCGGCGTGGGGCATAAAGAAAAGCTCAAACAATTGCGCTCTGACGTGCATGTGCTCACTCTGACGGCCACACCTATCCCAAGGACCTTGCAATTGTCTTTGACCGGTGTACGAGACCTATCCATCATTGGCACACCGCCCATCGATCGGCTGGCCATTCGAACCTATGTCAGCGAGTTTGACACCATCACCCTTAGAGAGGCGCTATTGCGCGAGCATTATCGCGGCGGGCAAAGCTTTTTTGTGGTGCCGCGCATTCAAGACATCCCCGACATGGAGGCATTTTTGCGCGAGCATGTGCCGGAAGTTTCGGTCGTTGTGGGACATGGGCAGATGCCGGCGGGCGAATTAGATGATAAGATGAATGCATTTTACGACGGCAAATATGATGTGCTTTTGGCCACAACCATCGTGGAATCCGGTCTGGATATTCCCACAGCCAATACGATGATTATTTACCGCGCAGATATGTTCGGCCTGTCACAACTTTATCAAATCCGTGGTCGGGTCGGGCGCTCCAAAACGCGGGCCTTTGCCTATTTGACCACCAAACCGCGTGCCAAACTCACGCCCACCGCGGAAAAACGCCTGCGAGTCTTAGGCTCACTGGATTCTTTGGGGGCGGGCTTCACGCTCGCCAGCCAAGATTTGGACATTCGCGGCGCCGGCAATCTTTTAGGCGAAGAGCAATCAGGTCAAATGCGGGACGTGGGCTATGAACTCTATCAGCAAATGCTGGAAGACGCGATTGCCAAGATCAGGTCGGGCGAGACCGAAGCCAATCTGGATAATGACCAATGGGCGCCGCAAATAAACCTTGGGGTGTCCGTCCTGATCCCTGCGGCCTATGTGCCGGATCTGGATGTGCGCTTGGGCTTGTATCGTCGGTTGTCGTCTCTTGCCACTAAAGTTGAGCTGGAGGGCTTCGCCGCTGAGCTGATCGACCGTTTTGGGCCTCTGCCCAAAGAGGTCAATACGTTGATGCTCATCGTGCGCATAAAAGCCATGTGTCGCAAAGCCGGGATCGCCAAACTGGACGGCGGGCCAAAAGGGGCGACCATACAGTTTCATAATGATAAATTTGCCTCGCCCGGCGGTTTGGTGGCTTTCTTGGAAGATCAACGCGGTCTTGCGAAAATTCGTGAAAACAAGGTTGTTGTGCGCCGAGATTGGGGCCGTACATCCGACAAAATCAAAGGCGCCTTCGCCATTGCCAAGGATCTGGCTACGCTTGTGGCCGCAGAGGCGAAACGCAAGGCCTAGGTTTCGGCCAATTGCCCTTGCAGCTCCGTTATTATGGACGTCCAGACCTCTGGCGGTTGCGCACCGGGCACAGCATGTTGATTGGCAATAATGAATGTCGGTACAGCCGTGATGCCCATTTTTCGACTATGGGCGTCACGCTCTTGGATCATCGCGCGGTCGGCATCGCTGGCCAAAAGCCGGGCGATGACATCTCGTTCCAGGCCAATCACCTCGGCAATGTCGCACAATGCCTCGCGGTTGCCGATGTCGATACCCATGCAAAAATAGGCTTGAAACAGCGCATCCACCACCGCATTTTGCTTTTGCTCCAACCCGGCCCAATGAATAAGGCGATGGGCATCGATGGTATTGGGGGTGCGCTTCATGGCGGCAAAATCGATGGGCAGCCCCAGCGCTTCCGCGGTTTGCGCAATTTGAGAATAAACTTTGATCGCGGCCTCTTTGCCGCCAAATTTGCGCTCTAAATAGACGCGGCGGTCCATGCCCTCAGCTGGCATATCTGGATTGAGCTGGAAAGGATGCCATTCCACCGTGAAGGGGTGATCTGGGTGTTCAGCGAGCGCCTTTTCAAGATGGGTTTTGCCGATATAGCACCAGGGGCAAATCGGATCAGACATGATATCTAGTTTAATCATAACTCAGAGTTCCACAATTGGGGCAGGGCGGCCCGGATTAATTTCCCATTTGGGTTGCGCGGCAAGGCAGGCACTTTTTGCACGATGCGAGGTTGTTTGTAGCGTGCTAAATCCCTCGCGGCCAGTGCGTCGATCTGGGCAAGATCGCAGGGGTCCTCACCCACAACGAAAGCGGCGATGACAAAAACATCCGGACGCACCTCAACTTCGGTGATACCAACCTCTTGCACACCGGGGCAGGCCTCTAACACTTGCTCAATTTCTCGAGGCGCGACGCGGTAACCACCGGCATTGAGGATATCCCCGCTGCGCCCGGCAAAACCAATCCGACCATCCGCATACATCTGCCCTTGATCGGCCGTGTGATACCAGCCGTTTTTCAGGGGCAAGTTGATCGCCGCATCCTCAATATAACCAAGCATCAAGCCCGGATCCCGCCCATCGACTGCGATGGTCCCGATCTGTCCACGCTCGGCCAGGTCATCACCGTCAAAGATGGCAATCTTGCGGCCGGGTTGCACGGCAAGATGCTCAGGCGCAGATGGCGTCGCCGATAGAAAGGTTGAGCATTCGGTCATGCCAAAGGCTTCGCAAATCGCGGTTTGGGTGCGGTCTTGCCAGCTTTGGCGCACCGAACGCGGCAGCACATCACCGGCGCTCAAACCGTGGCGTAGGCGCGGCGGCTGCACAAAAGACTGTTGCAGCAACCGGCGGTAAATTCCAGGGGCAGCGGCAAAGATGCTCGCCTCTTCCGCCCGCATAATCTGCCACAATTCGGCGGGCTCTTGCGTGTTGGGGATGACAGCGCTGGCTCCAATTGCCCAAGGGTCCATCAATCCCGTTCCCAATGTGTAGGTCCAATTAAAGGCGCCGGCGTGCATCATGACATCTTGCGGCGTCAGCTCATACCAGCCAGTCCACATCATTCTACGCGCCCAAACTGCGCGATGAGCATGCAGAACGGCGCGTGGCTGGCCGGATGTGCCGGAGGTGAAAATGATATAGCCGGGGCGATTGGGATCACCCATGATCGGCCGGGCCGGGGGAAGATTTTGAAATGCCTGCAGCTGCTGGGTCTGCAATGTCAGCCCGTCAAACCCCGCCAAGCCATGGTTTGGGTCACAAATCATGGCTTTGGGCTGGGTTTTGACCAGCAGCACTTGCACCTCGCGGTCCGTTAACGCGATTGAACATGGCATCGCAACAGCATCTAGCGCCGCAAGGGCCAGAAAGCAGACCGGAAAATCGACAGTATTGCCGATGCGCAGCAAAACACGGTCTCCTGCGGCAATCCCCGCCTGGCGCAGCCCTGTGGCCACGCCAAATACTGCCCGCGCCAGTTGCGCATAGCTGTATTTGCGCGCAACACCCGCCTCATAGACGGTCAAAGCAACCTTGTCGGGCGTATTATTTGCGGCAGCCAGGACATAGGCCGCCAGATTGAAGTTCTGGGGGCAGGGAGGCGCAGGAGAAAGGTCAATCAAAGCATCCATAGGCTTCGGCTAGCGCGCGTCACCTCAGGTTGCAAGCCTTGTGCGGGCAGTTTATGACGGGCCTATGACAAAAAATGATCCCAGTTCGATTATCCAAATCGCTCGTGAAAATGGCAATTCTGAAGATGGATTGCCTCTCAACCTTGGGTTGCGCGTGCGCGAATTGCGCAAAGCGCGCAATTGGACGTTACAGCAAGCCGCGAGCCAAGCAGGTCTGGCCCGCAGCACCCTATCAAAAATCGAAAATGGGCAAATGTCTCCGACCTATGATGCGTTAAAAAAGCTTGCCATTGGCTTGGAAATTTCCGTGCCACAGCTCTTTACCCCACCGGTCAACAATCAAATCAACGGCCGCCTGGCCCATACCAAAGCGGGCGAGGGGCAAAGCCATGTCACCGCCACATATGAGCATGAACTTTTAGCCAATTCCCTGTCAAAAAAACGCATGTTGCCCTATCGCGCCGTGGTACACGCCCGGTCGATGGAAGAATTCGATGGCTGGGTGCGTCATGATGGTGAGGAATTCCTCTATGTGCTGACCGGGGTGGTTAAGCTATATACGGAGTTCTACGAACCGATTGAGATGCGCCGGGGTGATAGCGCCTACTACGATGCCTCTATGGGGCATAATGTGGTGACGCAAAGTGTGGAAGATGCGACCATTTTATGGGTCACCTCGCTCGGTTAACCGCTTGTTTCGGTGTTAAATACGGCCCTTACAGCCCAAAGCGCCAGGGCCATTCCGATCAGTTGGCATAGGATAAACATTGGCACATGGGCCGGATCAATCCCTGCAAATGTATCTGACAGCGCCCGCGCGATGGAGACCGCAGGGTTGGCAAAGCTGGTGGAGGCGGTGAACCAATAGGCTCCTGTGATATAAAGCGCGACCATTGTGGCAATGGCTTTGGAGTTTTGTGCCAAACCGCCGAAAACGATCAGCAACAGCCCGAAACTTGCAAAAATTTCAGACACCCAAAGCGGCCCACCGCTCCGCGGGGTTTGCGAAAGCTGAAACAAGCTTTGATCAAACATAGCATGGGTCAAGATAACCCCCGTAATTGCGCCAAAAATCTGCGCTGACATGAAGGCGCAGGCCCGCGTGATTGGCATCTCGCCGCGCAGCACAAAGGCCAGGGAGACAATGGGGTTGAAATGCGCGCCAGAGACCGCACCAAATAGGGTGATGATGCAATAGAGCATACAGCCCGTTGCAATGGCATTGGCCAGTAGCGCCAAAGCAATATTTCCACCAGCCAGAGTCTCAGCCATGATTCCGCTGCCGACCACTGAAACTAATAGAAAACCTGTCCCCAAAAACTCCGCAAGAACCGCATTTTTCATTGTGGATCTACTCCAATATTTACCCCAGCGCCTATTGCGCTTCATACCACCAAACATCCGGCAGAAATCCAATCCAATCGCCATACATCGGTAGGCGATCGGGATATTTGATTTCTTTGACATGGGCCAATCTGCTGAAAGAACTCGTGTGAATTGGAATAACGTAGCGTCCCGCGGTTAAAATCCGGTCCAGCGCCTTCACGGCCGCGAGAAAGTCCTCTCGGCTGGTCGAGCTCACCAGTTTTGCAATCATAGATTCGGCAGCGGGAGAGTTCATCCCCATCCAATTGCGGGTGCCAGATTGATCCACCCCATAGCCGCCCCAATAGAGCATCTGTTCATTGCCGGGGCTAAGCGACAGGCCACGTCGATAATAGGCCATGTCAAAATCGTAGATCTGCGTGCGCTCTTTATATTGTGCCGCATCGAGCACCTCTGTCGTGAGGGTGATGCCCAAACGTTCGAGGGCTTGTTGATAAATATCCATCATCGATTGGCTTTCCGTGTCCCCTTGTTTCAACGTCACTGTGATTTCAAAGGGCGCGCCCTTTGCATTTCGGCGCACCCCGTCTTGAACAGTCCAACCGGCTTTTGTCAGCAAAGCATCGGCTGCACGAATATTCTTACGATTGCGCGCGCTGCCGTCAGATTGCGGCAGGCGGTAGCCTTCAATCGTGCCGGCCAGAAGGGTGTCCGCATAGGGCTCCAACAACTCAAGCACCCGACCTTTCGCTGGTCCCGCCTCCATTGAGAGCACCGAATTTGAGAAATAGGAGGTGATCCGCTCCTGGCGCCCGCCGGTGTTCGCCTGATTGATGAACTCGAAGTTAAACGCCGCAATCAAAGCCTCGCGCACACGCCAATCTGCGAACTTGGGCTTGCGCGTGTTCATCACAAAGCCTGTGATGCCGCTGGGGCGCTTGTGGGGTATGATGGATTTGACGATTTTCCCCGTCTGGACGGCGTCAAAATCGTAAGAGTTTTCCCAGCGTTCGGCGTTCAACTCTCTGAATGAGGAGGATTCGCCCGCTTTAAATGCCTCGAACTGCACCGATCCATCCGCATAGAAATCCAATCGAACCTCATCAAAATTGTTTGTGCCGCGACGAAATCCAATGTCTTTGCCCCAATACTCTGGGTTGCGCATGAGACGAACATAGTTTCCCGGATCAAAATCGCGGATGACATAGGGGGCACTGGAAATGGGGATTACATCAAGGCCGGAATTTTCGAAATCTGCGCTCTCCCATTGTGCCTTTTTCAAAATTGGTCTGAGACCCACCAAGAGCGCCAACTCACGGTCCTGATCGGCAAAGGTGAATTTCACCTTACGCGGTCCGGTCTGGCTGACCGTTTCAATTTTCTTCCAAAGCCCGTGGTAGCGCGGATGACCAATGGTGCCCAAAGTTTCATATGACCAAATCACATCCTCCACCGTCACTGGGCTGCCATCAGAGAATCGCGCCTGTGGATGAAGCGAAAATTCAACCCAGCGGCGGCTCTCATCGGTCTCAATCGATTCGGCGAGAAGCGTGTAAAGGGTGAAAGGCTCGTCATAAGAACGGCCCATCAGGCTTTCATAGGCCAGGAACCGAAGCTGCCAAGGCACAGAGCCTTTGCGGACATGCGGATTGAGAGAGGTGAAGGTGCCTCCCTCTGCGGAAACGATGGTTCCCCCTTTTGGAGCGTTTGGGTTTGCATAGGGTAGGGACACAAAATCATGTGGTAATGCGGGTTCACCATACATAGCTATGCCATGCGTTGGCTCTGCCATCCCCAAATTGGCCGCCAGCAAAGCGGCGGCAAAAACCGCGCCAATAAGTTTGGAATTGATCCCTTGTCCATATGTCATCTGGGGCAGATCCTTTTGTTTTTGCCGGGCTGTGGCCACAGGCTAGCGTGGGAATATTACATTTTCAAACTTTTAGCTTGGACCCGCTAAACAGTTTGTTTATAGTAGTGTTACTGCTCGATAGGTTTCTTGCCTGTATGAAACCTGCCTCAATAACTTGACGCCAGCTTCGTGCTGGCGTTTTTTTTGCTCCCGATGATGCGAAGGGCGCGCTCAAGAGCACACCAACAAAGCGGCAATGGCCCACATGGTCATGCCAACCAAAATATCCAGCACCCGCCAAGCCTTGCTCGATCCCATAAGCGGCGCCAATATTCGAGCACCGAATCCAAGGGCGCAGAAAAACACCAAAGACCCTAAACTGGCACCTGTCGCGAAGGCGTAGCGTAGGCTGTCTGCATCATATTGTGCCGATACTGCGCCGATGAGGCCGATTGTGTCGAGATAGACATGCGGATTTAAAAAGGTGAAACCGGCTAGAGTAAGGAAGGTCTTTTTGAGACTTTCTCGTCCCTCGCCAAGCTGCAAACTATAGTCCCCCCGATAGGCCGCGCGAAAACGTAGGGCGCCATAGGTGCATAAGAACACTGCGCCGGCCCAGGTCATCAGACGGGCGAACCCCGGCGCCATCTGCGCCAAAACTCCAAAGCCAATCACCCCTGTCCAAATCAGAAGCGCATCGCTGGCAGCGGCAAAGAGGCATAGAGGCAAGACATGGCGACGTAGAATGCCCTGACGCAGGATGAACACATTTTGCGCTCCCACCGCCAGGATCAGCGACATGAGAGTGACGAAACCGGTGAAAAAGGCCTGGGTCACGCGCTGGTTGGCGCGCTGTCTTCGGGATAGACCAGACCCGCCGATATAATCAGCTTCGCTGCATCCTCAACAGACATTTGTAGCTCTGTGATGTCCTGACCCGGCACAAACAACAAAAAGCCAGAGGTCGGGTTGGGCGTTGTCGGCACGAAAACCGAGACCAATTTATCGCCATCAGGCGCATGGGCGGCAACCTCACCTCGGGCGGTGGTGGCGACAAAGCCGATCACCCAGATTCCCTTGCGCGGGTATTCAATCAAACAGGCCCGGTCAAAGCTGTTATTTTTTTGATTAAAGACCGTTTCTGCGATTTGCTTGACGCCGCTATAGATCGTGCGCACCACGGGCATGCGGCGCACCAAACCTTCAGCCCAACGCAGCAAAGACCGCCCCACAAAGCCTTTTCCGAGCCAGCCCACAACAAAGGTGAACACCAAAAAGACAATGAGGCCAAATCCGCGGATGTCATATTGGTCGCTCAGCTGAATATCGAAAAGAGTTTGGATATAGCGATCGGGCTGATAGCTGTCAGGGACAATCGCCCAGACCCGCGCATCAATCCACCCCACGACCGACCAAATCAACCAAGCCGTCAGCCCGATTGGCGCGATAATAACCAAGCCGGTAAAGAAGTTTGAGCGCATTGCGCCCATCCAACCTTTACGTCGGTGTTTTTGATCTGGTGTCGTTTGCATGCGGTGTCCTATGTCCCTGTCGCCCGTGGTTTAGCCAGCACACTCTTGCGTTACAAGATTTTTTCTATCCATCTTCATGATTTAGGCAATTCCCTGCAGGATTTGGCGATCTGAGCGGCCAACCGCGCATTATTTTTCACCAGGGCAATATTGGTTTGCAGGGATTTGCCCTCGGTCAGCTCAAAAATGCGGCCCAGTAAAAACGGGGTGACAGCTTTGGCGTTGATCCCTTGCCTGTGGGCCTCATGCAGGGCCAGCTCTATCATTGGGCCGATCTCTTCGGCGCTAATCTCATCGGCCTTTGGCACGGGATTGGCAATCAATTGCCCGCCGCTTAGGCCCAGGGCTTGGCGCGCACGCAATCCGGCTACAATCTGCTGAGGCGTATCGCAACGCAGGGGGGCAGGGATGTCACTTTTCTGCGACCAAAAGGCAGGCATCTCGTCTTGACCATAAGCAATCACAGGAACACCATAGGTTTCGAGGACTTCCATGGTTTTGGGGATATCTAAAATGGCTTTGGCCCCGGCGGCCACGACGATAGTATCGGTGAGTGCCAATTCGCGCAGATCTGCCGAAATGTCAAAGGTGAGCTCTGCGCCGCGGTGCACCCCACCAATGCCTCCAGTTGCGAACACCTCAATGCCAGCCGCCTGCGCTGCAATCATCGTGGCGGCCACCGTGGTGGCGCCGCTTTTGCCCTGTGCCATAACAAAGGCCATATCTGCGCGCGATACTTTGGCGACATCGCGCGCCTGTGCCAAATCTGTCAATTGCTCCGGATCCAGCCCGATATGCAGCGAACCGTTCAGGACTGCGATGGTTGCCGGAACGGCGCCTGCGTCTCGCACCTCTTGCTCAACCGCCCGTGCCACTTCCAAGTTTTGCGGATAGGGCATGCCATGGGTGATGATCGTGCTCTCCAGCGCCACCACCGGCTTGGAAAATCCAGCATCGGTCCGAATAGCCTCAATCTCGGCGTTACAGGTCAGTTGCATAGTCTATCCCTCTGATTTTCCTGAAACATAGGCTGCGGCTGCATTTGAGGCGGCTTGCAGCGCCTGCAGTGCACCTGCACCGCGCAGCTCTGCGGCGATATGTGCGGCCATAAATGTGTCGCCTGCACCTGTGACACGGCTGGCCAAAACAGCAGGCGGCAGGGCCAGAACGCAGCCGTCGCCATCGGCCTTAGCGGCGGCTTTAGGGCCATGGGTCACAACTGCGCGATTGGCACCACGCGCCACCAATGCCGAGGCCGCTTCGGCCGCGTCGCTGAAGTCACGCCCCAAAATCAACTCCGATTCTTCAACATTGACATAAAGCGTTGCGCCCGGGTGCCCAAGCAGCGGCAACAATCGCTCCGCCTTTCCCGGAGAGGCCGGCGCGATCCGCAAATCGGCTCGGGCAAACAGCGGGGAGGCGGCGATCTGCGCCAAAAGCCCCACGGTCAGATTGCCATCAAGTGCAATCAAGCCATGAAATGGCTGCTCAGCCCGTCCCAGACGTCCGTCAGCCAGCGGCCGCAATATCTTGTCTCCCGCCGCTTCAAGTGAATGGGCATCCGCAATCGCCGCAATTAGGCCGTTGCTGCCCTCAATGGCCATATAGCGGTCGGTCGGTAGGTCTTGGGAGCGGTAGAGATTCTCGGTATTGAGCCCCAGAACTTCTGCGGCCGCAATCAATTCCTGCCCATCAAGGTCTTGTCCAACCACGGACAAAAGTGCCGGATGCAGATCAAATCGCTTTAAAGTCATCGCAATATTCATGGCGACACCGCCCGGCAACCGCGTAATACGGCCCGGCACATCGGACCCGGCTTGCATGGCACGGGTTGAGCGGCCAATGACATCCCACAGCACCGAACCGATGCACAATATATCTGGACTCTGCGTCATATGGGTTTGTGGCAAACTGATCTATGAGAGACAAGTTCTTTTGCGCATTCGGGCGCAGCAGGCCTCGCTTTTCGTGGTTTAACAAAGGTGCCAAGCAGGGGCGTGAGTAAGAGCTTGCTATTTTGTTAAAAATATCCTAAAGAACTCATGCGACGTTACATCTATCGGCATAACTGCTCCTTACGGCTCAGTCTTTCGATCTAGCACTGACTTAGCCACACTGCTGCATTCCGCGGGCAGATCAAACAAGGAGAACGACGATGGCTACTGGCACCGTCAAATGGTTTAACACTTCAAAAGGCTTCGGCTTTATCGCTCCCGATGGCGGCTCTAAAGATGTATTTGTACACATCTCTGCTGTTGAGCGCGCAGGCTTGACTGGCTTGAATGATGACCAAAAAGTAACATTCGATATCGAACCTGGCCGTGACGGCCGCGAAAGCGCGACAAACATCGCTTTGGCTTAAGGGCCGGCATCCGATTGGGAGCCGATATCTTTGAAATTCACAAAGGGCGTGCGGAAAAATGGCGCGCCCTTTTTGCTTTTTTACCCTCAAAGGCCACAAATCGCGCATAACACGGCTGAATATGCTTAATTTACGCCGCTTTTCGCTTGCAAAGGGGCAGGGGGGCAATTAATGCAGCCCTACTTCGCAGGTGGGGTTTGGGCCTTTGGGGGAGAAATCCTCAAAAGTCCGCCGGTTGAGAGCAATCTCTGACATCCCCGCCGAGGCATAAACCGGAAAGGAAATGGCAATGGCCGCAGATTTCACAATGCGTCAGCTCTTGGAAGCTGGCGTGCACTTTGGGCACCAAACACAACGCTGGAACCCACGTATGGGTCAATTTATCTATGGGGAGCGTAACGGCATCCACATCATGGATCTGACACAGACCGTTCCAATGCTCGATGCAGCTTTGAAAGCCATTCAAGACACCGTCGCAAAAGGCGGCCGTATCTTGTTTATTGGCACAAAGCGTCAAGCACAAAACCCAGTTGCAGAAGCCGCTGAGAAATGTGCGCAATACTACATGAATCACCGTTGGCTTGGTGGCACGCTGACCAACTGGCAAACCGTATCCAAATCCATCAGCCGTCTGAAAGACATTGATGAGAAAATGGAAACGGGTTTTGCCGGTTTGACCAAAAAAGAGCGTTTGGGCATGGAACGTGACCAAGCTAAATTGCAAGCCTCTTTGGGCGGCATTCGTGAAATGGGCGGTGTTCCTGATCTGTTGTTCGTAATCGACGTGAACAAAGAAGATCTGGCCATTGCAGAGGCGAAAAAGCTGGGCATTCCAGTGGTGGCTGTTGTGGATACAAACTGCCCACCCGATGGCATTGACTACGTCATTCCCGGCAATGACGACGCGGCACGTGCAATTGCACTTTACTGCGATCTCGCCGCGCGCGCAGCCTTGGAAGGCATGTCCGCACAGCTCGGCGCCGCTGGCGTTGATCTCGGCTCTATGGAAGAGGCTGTCGCGGAAGAGGCTCTTGTTGAAGCCGCCGCAGAAGACGCTCCAGCCGCTGAGGCTTAAGCCCAGATTGGAAGTTTACATCGGTTGCGGGAAACCGCAGCCGAGATTCTCTTATAGGAAAAGGAACACGATTATGGCGATTACTGCTGCAATGGTGAAAGAAATGCGCGAGAAATCCGGCGCAGGCATGATGGATGCCAAAAAAGCATTGACCGAAAACGATGGCGATATGGAAGCGGCAATGGATTGGCTGCGCACCAAAGGTCTGGCCAAAGCTGCAAAAAAATCCGGTCGGACTGCGGCTGAGGGACTTGTGGCTGTGGCCGTTCAAGCGGGCAAGGGTGTTGCGGTTGAGGTGAACTCAGAGACTGATTTCGTCGGCAAAAACGCAGATTTCCAAGCGATGGTTGCGAAAATCGCAACAGCTGGCTTATCCGCAGACAGCACAGAAGGCTTGGCTGCGACTGTTGTGGACGGCAAGCCTGTGGCTGATCTGATCACAGATGCGATTGCCACCATTGGCGAAAATATGTCTTTGCGCCGCATGGCGACGGTTTCGGCAGATACGGTTGTGTCCTATGTGCATAATGCCGCGGCCGAGGGTATGGGCAAGATTGGCGTTTTGGTTGGCCTGTCTGGTGCCAATGAAGCCTTTGGCAAGCAGGTGGCGATGCATATCGCTGCGGCCAATCCTGCAGCCTTGAATGAAGCTTCCTTGGATCCCGCAGTTGTTGAAAAAGAAAAGCAAATTCAGATGGATATTGCCCGAGAAAGCGGCAAGCCTGAAGCTGTGATCGAAAAAATGATCGTGGGCCGGATGAAGAAATTCATGGCGGACTCGACCTTGATGGGTCAAGCTTTTGTGGTCAATCCCGATCTGACGGTTGAAGCGGCGGCGAAAGAAGCTGGCGTTGAGGTCACAGGGTTTGTGCGCCTTGAAGTGGGTGAAGGCATCGAAAAAGTGGTGGAAGATTTCGCCGCCGAAGTTGCGAAAACAATGAAGGGTTAACCCAGCCCAGACCGAAATTAAAAAGGCGTCCCTTAGGACGCCTTTTTTTATACGCTTCTTTTTATACGCTACAACCGGGCAGCGCTTGCCGGGGGGCAGCCGGTGTTGCCACCGGGCAAAGTGTTTTGGCTTGGCGGTTGGGGTATGCAGATGTCTTCATTTTTAAATTAAGTTGTTGTTTTTGAGAACAAGTTGTATTTTTTTAGGTTATGTCTGGTTAGTTTAATTCATAATCTATATTATGTTAAATAATTAATGGGACAAAAACATCAATGCTATCTGACGATTACACTTCAGAGATTGCCTTTAATCCTTCGGCAAAACGCCGCATGTTGGTTTGATAGCCTATGGCGGATGCCAAGAGCCTTTCGATTTCCGCCTCAGTTAAACTGCGCACTACTTTGCCCGGAGCGCCGACGACAAGGGAATTGTCGGGAATGATTTTGCCTTCGGTGATCAAGGCGCCGGCGCCGATCAAACAGTTGCGGCCAATCTGCGCGCCGTTCAAAACAATCGCCCCCATACCAATCAGGCTTTGATCGCCGATGCTGCAGCCGTGCAAAACGGCCTTATGCCCGATGGTGCAATTGCGGCCTATGGTTAGAGGAAAGCCAATATCGGTATGTAATACGGAATTTTCCTGCACATTTGAGCCGACTCCGATGTCAATCCACTCATTATCCCCACGCAGCGTCGCGCCAAACCAGACCGAAGCGCCGGCGCTGAGGCGTATTTTACCGATCACATTTGCATCTGGCGCCACCCAAAAATTGCCACCTTTGGGAAATTCTGGTTTATTTTCATATAGCTTATAGATCATTGTTCATCTCAAATTCAGTTTGCAGCGCGCGGACATGTTCGACGAGACCGGGCTGTTGGCTCCGGCGCAAGCGCTCTGTTGTGACTATGGTTTTTAGCTTTTCTTCCGTGGCAACGAGGTCATCGTTGATCAGGACATAATCATAACCCGACCAATGGCTTATCTCATCCCAGCTTTTTTGCATACGCTTGGCGATTGTCTCTGCGGTGTCTTGCCCCCTGCCCTCAAGCCGGCGTTGCAGCTCGGTGATGGAAGGCGGGAGGATGAAGATTGAGAGCACATGCTCTTGCAATGCGGAGTTGGAAATCTGCTGTGCGCCTTGCCAGTCAATGTCAAACAAGACGTCCTGCCCCTTGCCGATGGCGGCCTCTACGGGCCCTTTTGGCGATCCATAAAATTTACCGAAAACATGCGCATGTTCAAGCATCTCTCCATCCCGGACTTGGCGTTTAAAATCAGCCTCATCAACGAAAAAATAATCTTGCCCGTCCACCTCTCCCTTGCGCATCGCGCGGGTGGTTGCTGAAACTGAAAATGCCAGCGAGGAATCCCAACGCATCAGGCGCCGCGCGAGCGTGGATTTACCCGCTCCGGAGGGGGACGACAGAATGATTAATAGGCCACGCCGCATGGTCTCACTCCACATTTTGCACTTGCTCGCGCATTTGATCTATCAAGACCTTCATTTCAAGTCCAATGGCCGTCAAGGCCTTTGACCCTGACTTGGAACACAGGGTATTGGCCTCACGGTTGAACTCCTGCATCAGAAAATCAAATTTGCGCCCCGACGGCCCATCGGACGTCAGCAACGCCTGCGCCGCTGCGATATGGGCCTGCAAGCGGTCTATTTCCTCAGTGATATCACTTTTCACCGCTAAAATCGCCATTTCTTGCGCCAAACGCTCGGAATCAATATCTTGTTTCAGACGCGCTAGGGCGGCCCTGAAATTTTCTTCAAAGCTGTCAGCGCGGGTTTTTAAGGTGGCTAGAGCTTGGGTGATAAGCTCTTCCATCTGTTTCAGATTCTCCGCAAGTAAGCGGTGCAGCGCCGCGCCTTCGGCTTTTCGGGAGGCTTGAAATTGGGCAATCAGTTTTGGCAGATCTTTTGTCAAAACAGAGATCACGGCCTGCTGCGCCTCGGTATCAGCATCGACATCCAAAAAACCATTTTGCGCCGCGATATCAGACAGGCTTAGCGGCGCAACAGATAGGCCTTTTTGCGCCGCATGCTCTGCCACAACCGCAGCGTTGGCCAATATATGCTCCAATTTTTCCGGATCAATCTGCCGCTGGCCCTGTCCTGCAACATGGGAAATCTTGAGTGAAAACTGCAGCGATCCACGGGCAACCTGGGATGAAATCGCCTTGCGCGCGGTTTGATCGAATCCAACCAGCCATTCAGGCACCCTTGTGCGAATGTCCAACCCTTTGTTGTTCACAGCGCGCAGTTCCATGGACCAATCATAGGGGCCCGACGCTCCACTCATCGCAGCCATGCCCGTCATTGATGTTAACATGCCACCCTCCCCAAGCCTGCCATCATCTGTCTACGTTAAATTTTTGTTCAATAAAATGTTAAATTTGACTGAAATTATTAACACTCTTTTTACCAAACTGCTGAAAACATGGTTATCAGAACCTTAACCAAAATCTCGCCGACACAACCGCGAGCAATGAGGACGCATGCAGTTACCGATTGATACAGTCATCCAGCCAAAGTTCACTCAACACCGGCTACAGCGCGCGCTCTATAGCCTGTGGCAAGCGAGGTGCCGAGATGGTCAAATTCCCTTGTGGCAGTCTCTCCCCTGCCAGGCGCTTGGCCCCTACCTATCTGCGGCCTGTGTCACCGGCCTGGCCGCGTCGAACCGCATTGTCATTCGCATCGCCAGCACGCAAGCAAACCAGCTGCTGGGGCAGGACAGTCGTGGCCAAACGCTGGACAGTCTTTGCGCCCCAGCAATCCAGCCACAATTTGAACATCTGGTGTCGCAGGTTTTTACCAGGCAATCCCCGATGAGCGTCACCTTGCGATCGCGGGCCTTTGACCGGGAGTCTGTTCTTACAATGCTGCCGCTTTTGGACCCGCAGGGGCAGTGTCGCCGGGCACTGGCCGCGGTGGATCTCGTCCACGGTCAATATCGCTGCGAGGAGCAACAGAAGGCAGCGCCATTTCAGCGCTGGGACCAGTATATTATGCCGCGCGCCCTGGCCACAGCCCGCAAGAGACTGACGCGCTTGTGCTTTGCATGGGACGCAAAAAGGGCGCACAGATCCCTGCGCGCCCCTATCTTAAATTGGTCAGTTGATCCTAAATATTCAGAGATCCTAAACGGCCAACCGCGCCGCGCGGGTTTTGTTGGTTTGACTCAACTCTTCAGCGACCAAAAAGGCCAGTTCCAAAGATTGTGATGCGTTCAAACGCGGATCACAGGCGGTGTGATAGCGATCTGACAAATTCTCATCGGTCACAGCCCGCACGCCGCCGGTGCATTCGGTGACGTCTTGGCCGGTCATCTCAAAATGCACGCCGCCCGGCACGGTATTTTCCGACCTGTGGATGGCGAAGAATTCTTGCACCTCGCGCAATACGCTTTCAAACGGCCGGGTTTTATACCCAGAGGAAGCCTTGATGGTGTTGCCATGCATCGCATCACAGGTCCAAACCACATTCGCACCTTCCTCCTTGACCGTTTTGATCAAACGCGGCAGGTGATCGCCGACAGCGCCAGCGCCAAAGCGTGCGATGAGCGTCAAACGCCCCGCTTCATTGTTAGGGTTTAGCTTTTCCATCAAAACCTTAAGGTCTTCCGCTGTCGTTGTCGGGCCACATTTCAGGCCAATTGGGTTTTGCACACCGCGACAGAACTCAACATGGGCGCCATCAGGTTGGCGGGTCCGATCGCCAATCCACACCATATGTCCCGATCCCGCCACATAGGTCCCGCTTGTGCTGTCCAAGCGACACAAGGCCTCTTCATACTCCAGCAACAGCGCCTCATGGGAGGTATAAAAATCAACGGAACTTAGCTCAGCATTTTTCTCAGAGGTCAGCCCAGCCGCCTCCATGAAATCTAAGGCATCCGAAATTCGGTTTGCCATTTCACGATAGGCCGAAGCCTTTTGCGATTCGGTGAAACCCAGAGTCCAAGAATGCACCTGATGAATATCCGCAAACCCACCTTTAGAAAACGCGCGCAATAGGTTCAGAGTGGCCGCCGCCTGCGTATAGGCTTGCAACATCTTCTGTGGGTTTGAAATACGGGCCTCGGGGGTGAAATCGAGCTCATTGATAATGTCACCGCGATAGCTCGGCAGTTCGACACCATTCTGGGTTTCCGTAGGAGCAGAGCGTGGTTTGGCAAACTGTCCAGCCATGCGGCCCACTTTGACCACAGGGACTTTTGCGCCATAAGTCAAAACCATGGCCATTTGCAGCATCACTTTGAACGTGTCGCGGATGTTGTCCGCAGAAAACTCTTTAAAGCTTTCAGCACAATCGCCGCCCTGCAATAGAAAGGCCTCGCCGCGACTGACGGCGGCCAATTGCTGACGCAAGGCCCGCGCTTCGCCAGCAAAAACGAGCGGAGGATATTGCCGCAACTGCTGTTCAGCCACAGCCAAGGTCGCTTGGTCCGTATAGTCGGGCATCTGAACTCTCGGCTTATTGCGCCAATCAGATTTTTGCCAGCTGGTCATAAGTATGTGCTCCGGTATTGTGTTAGCGTTATCTCTCATCAGTTTATCGTGATTTTCATTGATAAACCACCGTAAAATGTGCCTCATAGCAATAGAGCCTTGACCTAGTTTCTCATCAAGGCCAAAGGGGACCGTGTTGCCCAGATCAGGGCACGATGAAGGATGATCCTTATGGATATATTTGATCAACTCGTCGGAACGATTGAAGCCCCCGCCAAGCCGCGGCGCTTTGTGTTTGTCCTGCTCGAAGAGTTCACAATGCTTTGCTTTTCGGCAGCGGTCGAATCTTTGCGGATCGCGAACCGCATGTCGGGGCGTGATCTTTATACATGGGTTTTGATGTCCGAAAGTGGCGCGCCTGTGCGCTGCTCGGCAGGGATTGAATTTGTTGTTCAGCATGAGTTGATTGATGTGTCGCGCGACGACACAGTCATGATCTGCGGCGGCGTAAACATCAAAACCGCCTCCTCTAAGAAAATTGTCAACTGGCTGCGCCGCGAGTCGCGCCGTGGGCCATTGATGGCGGGGCTTTGCACGGCGGGCTATACGCTGGCGAAAGCTGGGCTGCTCGACGGAAAACGCGCCACGATCCATTGGGAAAATCAGGACAGTTTTATTGAGGAGTTTGAGGAGGTCGAGCTTACGAAATCAGTTTTTGTCGTGGACGGCAACCGTATTACCACCGCTGGCGGCACCTCATCGATTGATCTCATGCTGAAACTGATCGCGCAGGATCATGGAGAGGATTTGGCCAATGCGGTGGCCGATCAGCTCATTTATTCCTCCATTCGGACCGATCAAGATACTCAGCGCCTTTCGATTCCCACGCGCATTGGGGTGCGCCATCCGAAATTGAGCCAAGTGATCCAAAAAATGGAACAAAATATTGAAGAGCCAATCAGCCCGTCGCTTTTGGCCCGAGATGTTAATATGTCGACCCGGCAGCTTGAGCGCTTGTTTCGCCGTTATCTCAACCGCTCACCAAAGCGTTACTACATGGAGCTGCGTTTGCAAAAAGCCCGCAATTTGTTGATGCAAACAGATATGTCAGTGATCAATGTGGCTTTGGCCTGTGGCTTTGCCTCGCCCTCACATTTTTCGAAATGTTACCGAGCTCATTATGATACTACCCCTTACCGCGAACGCGGCGCGCAATCGTCGCGGTTATCACATTAATTCAGCCAGTTGAGCCCATAAACTGTGTTTTAGTATTTTTTATCATTTGCCCAACTTTCAAAAGTATATGAAGTTTCATAATATCGAGGAAAATGGACTTTGTGTGTCTGAAAAAATATCAAAGTCCAGGGAGCGTGTCCGGTTCACCGCACACAGATGCGCCTAAATGGCCAAATCCCTAGAAGCAAAATGCCGGGACACTGGGCCCCGGCATTTATTTTTTGCGCTATTGACAGACTTACTCAATTAATGTCGCCGCCCAAGCACCATCTACAACAGAGCTCATACTGAATAGGCCAGCAACGTCGCCGTTTTCATCGAAGTCTTGGTTTCCAGCTGCCCCTTCATAGTTGATGTCGCCACCCTTTGCGAGAATACCTTTGGCCTTTTCCCATTCACCTGGAAGGATAACTTCGCCTGGTGCGCTTGCAATTTCACGAAGTGCTGCTGCAATGCCTTCACGGTCAGCGGAGCCCGCTTTTTCGATTGCCAAAGCTATCATGAATGTCGCGTCATATGCGTTTGGAACGAATGGATCAGACGCAGGGACGCCCGCCGCATCCGCGATGGCTTTCCATGCTCCAAAGGCTTTTGTTGTTGGATCAGACGCAGAAGTTGTGAACGTGGTTGTACCCAAGTTCTCTGAACCTATCTGATCAATCACTTCATCAGACAACATGCCGTCTGCACCGATGAATGTTGTGAACGCAGATGTTTCTAAAGCGTTCCGCATCAATGTAATACCGCCAGAACCATAGTAAGCAAAAAGTGCGAGATTGTCAGATGTCGCGCCCAAGGTTGCAACTTCGGAGCGGTAGGAAGCTTTGCTTGGCTCGTGTGCCTCGTTGGCTGTAACCGTGCCGCCAGCAGCTGTAAATGCCTCAGAAAAAACGCCGGCGATCGCAACGTTATAGTCGTCGTTCGCATAAGAAACAGCAACATCAGTGATGCCTTTAGCAATCGCAAGGTTTGCTAATGCAACACCTTGGTAAGCGTCAGAGGCAGCAGTACGGAATACAAGGTCGGTGCCATTCTCCATGTTTGTGATCGCAGGTGATGAGGCTGAAACAGATAACGTCACAACACCGGCTGGAATTGAAACTGACTCAGCTTGCGCAATCGCAGCACCTGAACACACAGGACCAACAATAGCAGCAACAGAGCTAACGTTGATCAACTTGGTCACAGCATCTACTGCCGCAACAGGATCACAAGCGGAATCCGCACGAATGACGTTGTACGCTTCTCCACCAGAAAACATGCCGCCTTGATCGTTAATGTTCTGTGCAGCCAGATCAACAGCCTGCGCCATTGGGGCAACAAGATCAGGGATAGGGCCCGTCAAAGCCATTGGATTGCCAATGTTGACGTCAGCAACAGCAGTTGTTGCTAACATCCCTATCAGTGTGTTCGCGAATAGTATTTTTTTCATGTTTAGTCTCCCAGTTCCCGCGAGTTATTTATTTGACCGAGGCGAAGCGGGTCTCACCTCTGGCAGTATCCCTGCAGGGTACTTTTGTAACACTACCTGCATCAGAATTCCAATTAGCATCATCCGCAAAAATCCGGCGCGTGTCGCGAGTAACCCTGTATCAAAAGTCTGGAACACATAACCGGCCAAGTCAATAATACCACTTATCATCAATTCGCTTGCAGACCAGATGGTCCAGATAAGGAAAGCCCCCAGCATTGCACCACGATTATTACCCGACCCACCAAGAATTAACATCACCCAAACAAGGAACGTGACCTTCGCAGGATCAAATGTATTCGTCGGTTCTATCAGGCGCAAATGCTGAGCAAACAGTGCTCCTGCGAACCCCATGATCGCTGCCCCAATCACAAACGCTTCGACGCGGCGCGCAGTTACGTTCTTACCAGACGCGCGCGCTGCCGGTTCGTTTTCACGGATAGCAGTCATCATACGCCCCCAAGGCGAGATGCGCGCGCGCTCTAACATGCGATAGATGACGTACATGCAGAAGAGAACGGTCGCAGCAAAACATGGCTGCCACCACCAATTTGGGAGTGCGTCAAAGAATACGGCCCAGCCGTCTGGAGTGTTGAACCAACTCATTGGCCAACTTGAATAGAACCGTTCTTCTGAGAAATGTTCCCAAGCGCGCGGGATCTTGTTGATGCCACGCGGGCCATTGGTGACTTCGGTTTCGTTCTTCAGGATCAGCTTGATGATTTCGGCAATCCCGATAGTCGCAATCGCGAGATAATCCGATCGTAAACGTATGCATATCAGACCGATCACACCCGCAATCACGGCAGAGGCGACCATCGCTACGAACATCCCAACCGGTAAAGGTAGATCCAAACCACCATAGTGGAACGTGCTTTCAGCAGTTGTCAGCAGGGCATAAGTATAGGCACCAACTGCGGCGAATCCCACAATACCTACGTTGAAAAGACCCGCGAACCCCCACTGTACATTAAGCCCCAGCGCAAAGATTGCGTAGATACCGCCAACAGTAGCCAGCGAGAGGAAGTAGAGAAAATAGCCTAAATATGCCTCCATTAGAACGACCTCCCCTTGAACAAGCCCTGCGGCCGCACAATCAACATGACGACCATAATCGCGAAGGCAACGCCTGTCTTGTAACCAGGGCTAAGAAGAGGCGCATCGCCGATCCACGGATAGGCGGAAAGCTCTTCTGAAAGCCCTATGACAAGCCCACCAACTACAGCGCCATAAGGTTTACCAATGCCTCCAAGAATGGCGGCGGCGAACATAGGCAGCAACATGCGAAAGCCCATCGTCGTTTCCAGCATCTGGATATCCATCGCGAGAAAAACACCAGCGGCAATCGCACAAACGCCGCCAACGATCCATGTAGCGCGGATCACCTGATCCACGTCGATGCCTGTAACATGCGCAAGATCAGGACTGTCTGAAACCGCACGCATCGCTTTACCTATCCGCGTGCGATTGAGAATGTAGCTTAGCACAACGACAAACAAGATCGTGCCAGCAAAAATAAACAAGTGCTTGTTCGGTATCAACAGCATCGCACCAATGTCACTGCTCCACCCCAACAGGCTTGGGTTTGGTTTGGCAATTCCCGGCACAAAGGTAAGCTGGTTTGGACCCCAGATCACTTGTACAGCACTACGCAAGATCAACATCATACCAAAGCTGGCCATAACTACTTTAATGGTGTCAGCCTTGCGGAAGGGCTTGTAGAAAAACTTATCGGTCCAGAAAAACAGATAGATCACCACGATAGAGGCTGGAATTGCAGCAAGCAAAGGATGCACTGCAATCCCTAATACTGCCGTAGCAATCGCCATAATCGTCCATGTTAGGTAGGCCCCCATCATCATCAATTCACCATGCGCAAAGTTGGCAAAACGCAAAATACCAAAGGTCAGCGTGATCCCAATCGCACCCAGCGCGTATATACAACCTAATACCAAACCGGGAATGAAGTAGAAGTTCACGAATTCAAAACCAAATGATTCCCACATATCAGTGCCCCCCGCCCAAAAACATGCGCGCAATTTCGCGATCTTCAAGCAACTCCTTACCTTTCCCAGTGTAACGGTTCGCACCGTCCACCAGAACATAACCACGATCCGCAACACCAAGCGCTTGCTTGGCATTCTGCTCAACAATCAAAATAGGAACACCTGTTGATTTAATTTTTTGGATTGTTGTAAAAATTTCACCACGATATTTTGGTGATAACCCAGCAGTTGGTTCATCAAGTAACAAAATCTTCGCATCAACCATCAGCGCCTTAGCCATCGCAACCATCTGACGTTGACCGCCAGACAGCGACCCCGCCGCTTGGTTCCTTTTTTCACCAAGGTCTGGGAATAGCTCAAACATCTCTGCGAGGCGCTCTCGGATGCCTAAGGGACGTGTCCACGCCCCCATCTCAAGGTTTTCTTGCACGGACAGGTTCACAAAAACGTTCTGCGTTTGCGGCACGTAAGAAATACCAAGACGCACTACTTCAGCCGCTGGCGTATTGGTGATATCTTTACCGTTCAATTCGACATTGCCGGAATTAATGGTAAGCAAGCCAAGCACTGATTTCATCGCCGTTGACTTGCCAGCACCATTAGGACCGATGATCGCTACAATTTCATTTGGGTTAACAAATATGGACACGTCATGCAGAACCTCTGTCTGGCCATAACCTGCGTACAAGTTGTTTAGAGATAGAACGCTCATACTACTTCACCACCGAAATAGGCGTCGATTACGCGTTCGTCACTGCGTACCTCGTCCATTGTGCCGTGCATCAAGACTTGTCCTTCTGCAAGCACCACAACTTTGCCACAAAGACGCGCGATCATGTCCATGTCATGCTCTATAATACAAAAAGTATAGCCACGCTCTTGGTTCAACTGTTCGATCATGTCTGCAACCTTGCGCATTAAAGTCGGGTTCACCCCAGCGCCTGGTTCGTCCAAAAGAACGACTTTAGAATCGTTCATCATCGTGCGGCCGATTTCAAGAAGCTTCTTTTGACCACCAGAAAGATTGCCCGCAAGTTCATCAACAACATGGGTCAAACCCAAAAATTCCAATGTCTCACGAGCTAGTTCGACAACCTCTGCTTCGCGCTTTCGCACTTTAGCACCTGCGAACCAGCTAGACCAAATGCTTTCACCTACTTGCCGAGGGGCTGCAACCGCCAAGTTTTCAAGGGATGTCATGCGTGCATACTCGTTGCTTAGCTGGAAGGTACGCATCAAGCCCTTGTGATAAAGAAGATCGGTGCGCTGACCGGTCACGTCTTCACCAAGCAATTCAATGCTACCAGCGGTAGGTGGTAATTCACCCGCAATCATATTGAACATCGTAGTCTTGCCAGCACCGTTTGGACCAATAAGACCAACGATTGCGCCCCGCTCCACATTAAGATCGACACCGCGTACCGCATGAAGGCCCCCAAAGTTCTTTTTGAGCCCTGAAACGCTGAGCACATTGTCACTCGCCGCCATACATTATTCTCCCTTAGAAATCCAAAGCGCGCCATAGGCTTATCGTGACTCTCTTAGCGCATTTAATGGATAAATGGCCATGCAAATAAATAAGCAAGCTTTTTTCTCTACAGCGAATTATTGCGATAGGTACCAAGCGTTGCCCCTGGCAAACAAGAATACAAAACGTTCCTGAAATAGACAACCAGTAGGACATACGCAACGTTGGGCTGACAAAAGTGTTATTAATTTGATAATTTTTATGTACTTATGTCGGTAAAGACGGCTCTTGAATCTTATGTTTCAACTTGGCCCTTGTCTTTCATTTAGATACGAAATGATCGACGATATTACTCCCTCATCAAAATACCAATTCGGACCACAATGATCTCACCACAAAAAAGCTAAGGTCGGGCACACGCTGGCAAACAATAGGTGAAATCGTATGCATGCCAACCGTCAGTGCTTAGTAAAAGCAATGTCTGCTTGCTCAATGGACACTGGACGCCTCGCCCCCCCGCTAGATTCACTTGCCCAGTACTGAATAACCCGGTCCCAAGACTCTGGACCTTTTGCTTGGCATGGCGTTCCGATATCTTGAGGGACAACTAGAGCTATTGGGTGCAGCAATCCCTGAACCAATCTAATTTAGACTAATGTTTGATTGTGGGTAATGATTTGCGATAAAATTTTAATTATTTTTAATTAATTAATACATTATCTACAATTCAACGGTTTCAAAAGGCAATGCCCAGAGCTTTGTAAAAAATATATATTGCAAAGTGCATCGTTGGCGAAGAATCTTATTTGTAGTTCGGCCAAGTATCAGCAAGCCGGTAGCCCTCGGGCCATGGATCGCTTGGATCCAACATGTGTTGGTGTGTGCCCGTTACCCAACCACGACCACTGATCTGTGGTCTAATTGCTGAGATTTTTCCAACTTTTGTTTCGCCCAAGATTTTACCCTGGAATTTCGATCCGATGATCGAAATTCCTGTGAAGCGGTCTCCAACGGTCATCTCACCCTTTGCATAAAGCAACGCCATACGAGCAGAGACAGCAGTTCCAGTTGGTGAACGATCTAGCTTTCCTGGCTGGATGGAGACCACCGATTTTGCCTGAAGGACACCGTCAACATATTGCAACATACCTGCAAATAGACAGAACGAATGGTGTCTCCAATCTGGATTTAGTGGATGAACAAAACTCAATTGTTCATTTGCAGCATTTGTGATTTTCACGCCCAGTTCAGCGAGATTTTGTGCCTCGTCGGATTTCAGCGAAAGCCCAAATGAAGCCTGATCAACCACGACGAAACTGTCACCGCCAAACGCTGTGTCCACCATGACGGTTCCGATACCTTCAATTTCCAGAGGTACGGCTATCAGGCCAGCAAATGAGGGCAGGTTTTCCACTTCAATCAACTCAGCTTTGCCATTGGCGCAATACGCCCGAACGCGCACAAGGCCACCAGGAGCTTCAAGAACCATTTCTGTGACAGGCTCTTGCATCGGAATAATGCCTGTATCCAGCAAGACGGTAGATACACAAATTGAATTTGAGCCAGACATTGGCGGTGTATCCTCCGGCTCCATGATGATCCAAGCCGCATGAGCCTCTGGATTCTTGGGTGGCACCAATAGATTAACATGGCGAAACACACCGCCGCGCGGTTCATTAAGCATGAAATTGCGAAGTACGTCATCCTTGGCAATCCACTCGCGTTGCGCCCAAATGCTATCGCCGGCCGGTGGTGCGACGCCACCAATAATTACGTCTCCAACCTCGCCCTCGGCATGACAAGAAACTGAGTGGATAACTTTTGTGCTTCGCATGTTTCGACCTTAACGAATGTTAGAAGACATTTCGACTGATATAGCAGCCTTAGGTAATGGTCCAAAGCATTTTCTGCTTCCGAAATTATTATGCGTATCACAGAACTCAAAAAATTATAATACCAATATTTATAGTCGGTAGTCTAAGGCGCCGACCCCCAAGTTAGTGGTTACTTGTTCCGTGACATTCAGCCCTGCTTTGGTTGGGTGCTGCTCCCAATTGCTACTGGATTCAATAACCACCGACCAAATAACGCCATCCTACTCGGATTGAGTCACAACAACGCTAACAGCAAGACGTGGGTGTCCGCTCTAAAACGTATGCGCAGAGGCAGATTTAAGTACTCGTTTTTACACGTTAAGAATCTGGCTTTGTTTTCTGGCGCCAACATTGAACGTGTAGTCATGGCGACATCGTTGACTGTAGCAGGCCTTGCATCAACTGCGTGGCATTTAATCGATTAGATAAGTTTTTGAACCACTCTCATTTACCTGTAAGTCCGTGTGTCGATCTTCGCCACAGCTGTTGTTGGCGGGCTAGGTAGTCATGGGGTTGATATTAATTTTGGTACTCAAATCTGCGCCTAAAGGATTCATGTCTGAAAAGTAGCTCTTTCCTTTCGCCGCGCCGCAGTATAGGCGGCGCGGTGAGCAAGGAAGAGGCACCTAATGGACCTTCGTAATATCGCGATCATCGCACACGTTGACCACGGCAAAACCACTTTGGTGGATGAGCTGTTAAAGCAATCCGGCACCTACCGGGAAAATCAAGCCACGACCGAACGGGCCATGGACAGCAATGACTTGGAACGAGAGCGGGGCATCACCATTCTGGCCAAGGCGACATCGGTAGTATGGCACGGCACGCGGATCAACATCGTTGACACGCCAGGTCACGCGGATTTCGGCGGCGAGGTGGAACGCATCCTGTCTATGGTGGACGGAGTCGTCTTGTTGGTGGACGCGGCAGAAGGCCCAATGCCTCAGACGAAATTTGTCACCTCCAAAGCGCTGGCGCTTGGCCTGAACCCGATTGTCGTGGTCAATAAAGTGGACAAGCCCGATGGTGAACCTGACCGCGCCCTAGATGAGTGTTTTGATCTCTTTGCGTCACTGGATGCCAATGAGCAGCAATTGGACTTCCCGGTTCTCTATGCCTCTGGTCGAGCTGGCTGGGCAGATGAGGAGCTGGACGGGCCGCGTAAGGATCTTTCCGCTTTGTTCGAGTTGATCGTGCGCCATGTGCAATCCCCCAAACAGGCAGAAAAAGCCCATGAGCCCTTTTCCATGCTGGCGACGACGCTTGGAGCGGATCCATTCATTGGCCGCATTCTGACCGGGCGGGTCGAAACGGGCCGCCTCAAAGCTGGGGACCCCGTGAAGGCCCTATCTCGGGATGGCAGCAAGATTGAGCAGTTCCGCTGCACAAAAATTCTCGCATTCCGCGGCCTGTCGCAGACTGCGATTGATGAGGCCGTGGCGGGCGATATCGTGTCGCTGGCTGGCATGACCAAAGCCACCGTTGCAGACACCATCTGCGCACCTGAAATAAACGAGGCCCTGCCCTCATTGCCGATTGATCCCCCCACCATATCGGTGACCTTTGGGATCAATGACAGCCCCCTCGCCGGCCGTGACGGTAAAAAAGTTCAAAGCCGGGTGATCCGCAAGCGTTTGATGGAAGAAGCGGAAACCAATGTAGCGATCCGCGTGACAGATACGCCAAGCGGCGAGGCCTTTGAGGTCGCCGGCCGCGGCGAGTTGCAAATGGGTGTTCTGATCGAGAACATGCGCCGTGAAGGTTTTGAGCTGTCTATCAGCCGCCCACGGGTTTTGTTCAAAGAAGCGGATAGCCAGCGCCTGGAGCCCATCGAAGAAGTGACCGTCGATGTGGATGAAGAATATTCTGGTGTTGTGATTGAAAAGCTGACCGGCTTTCGCAAGGGTGACTTGGTAGAGATGAAATCCGCAGGGGCCGGCAAGACGCGCATCATCGCGCATGTGCCGTCACGCGGCCTGATCGGCTATCAAGGCGAATTCATGACCGACACCCGCGGCAACGGCGTTTTGAACCGCGTATTTCACACCTGGGCTCCTCACAAAGGTGCGATCCCAGGCCGTCGAGCTGGCGTTTTGATCTCCATGGAGAATGGGGTCTCTGTGCCCTATGCGATCTTTAACCTTGAAGATCGCGGCAAATTCTTCATCGGCAGCCAAGAGGATGTCTACCAAGGCATGATTATCGGCGAGCACAACCGCGAAAACGATCTTGAGGTGAATCCGCTTAAAGGCAAGAAATTGACGAACGTGCGGGCCAGCGGAACGGATGAAGCGGTGCGCCTGACCACGCCTGTCAAAATGTCATTGGAAGAGGCGATTGCATATATCGACAATGATGAGCTGGTGGAAGTCACGCCGAATGCCATTCGTCTGCGTAAGATCCACCTCGATCCGCATGAGCGCAAACGCGCCTCACGCAGCGCATAAATAGCAAAAAGGGATGCAGAGTTTCATCTGCATCCCTTTTTATTCTTTAGCCTATACCCAGTTCAATCCGCGATCAGTCGATGGTTTCCACAATCATCAATGAGCGTTGAAACCCGCCCTCTCCCAATTTAATTGCCGCTTGATAACCCTCGGAGTGGTAGCAATCATGCGCGGCCTGTAGGCTGGGGAACTGCGCTACGACATTGCGCGTATGATCCGGTCCTTCCAATTGCTCATAGGCACCACCGCGGGCCAAAAACACTCCGCCGTATGAGGCAATGACGGGCGTGGCGGCGCTGGCGTAGGCGGCAAGTTTTTCCGCATCCAAAACGTTGACATGGGCGATCCAGAGAGCTTTTGGCATCTTTTCTTACTCCTCTAAGAGTGTTTTGACGGCTAAAATTGCGGCGTCTGAGTCTTGGGTCGATTTTGCGCCACCCTGGGCCATATCAGCCCGGCCACCGCCGCCCTTGCCGCCAAGGGTTGCAACAACCGATTTAACGATATCCACCGCAGAGATTTGCTCAGTCAAATCACCCGTGACGCCCGCGGCCACCGCGGCCTTGCCATCTGTATCCGCGATCAGCAAGACCACACCGGAGCCCATCTTTGCTTTATGCGCATCCACCAAAGCTGGCAAATCGCGGCCCGTTACCCCTTGCAAAACCTGCGCAAGGAAGGCCTTTCCACCGATGGAAATCGGATCTGCAGCCGCGGCCTCTGCGCCACCAGACAGTGCAAGCTCGCGGCGCAGGCTGGCCACTTCGTTCTGCAAAGCTTTGCGCTCTTCGAGAATCTGTTGCGCGCGGTCGACGATCTCTGTCGGCTGGACTTTCAAAGTATTCGCAGCCGCGGCCATTGCAGCCATTTGTTGTTGAATGTGATGTTCTGCGCCCACTCCGGTCAGCGCCTCAATGCGCCGCACCCCAGCCGAGGAGGCCCCATCGCTCAGCAAGACAAACCCGCCGATATCGCCAGTTTGCCGCACATGGGTGCCGCCGCAAAGCTCCAAGCTGTAGGTGTCTTGCCCCGATCCTTTGCCAGAGCCGGGCAAATGCCCCATAGAAACCACCCGAACCTCATCGCCATATTTTTCTCCAAACAGCGCTTGAGCCCCGAGGGCACGCGCATCGTCAGGTGTCATAATGCGAGTCTCAACCGTGCTGTTTTGCCGGATGAAAGCGTTTACTTCGCTTTGCACCTGTCGCAACTGCGCGGCCGTAAGCGCTTGCCCATGGCTGAAGTCAAACCGTAGGCGGTCATCTGCGTTCAGTGAACCGCGTTGCGCCACATGATCACCCAGTGCCCGGCGCAGAGCTTCATGCAACAGATGGGTTGCGGAATGATTCGCACGAATACGCGCGCGGCGCTCCGACGCGACCACGAGCTCAGCGGCATGCCCCATTTCAACAAAGCCTTTCGTGACTTTGGCCATGTGAATTAACAGATCCGCAGTTTTGCGGCAATCGGTGACCTCAAGAATGCCACTCTCTGTTACGATCTCTCCACGGTCACCAATTTGACCGCCGCTTTCCGCATAGAAAGGCGTTTGGTTGAGTACAATTTGCACAACAGCGCCCGCGTCTGCACGGTCCACTTGCCCGCCATCCTGCACGAGGGCCACGATCTGACCTTCAGCTTGTTCGGTGTCATAGCCCAGAAAATCTGTCGCGCCATGGTTGTCCAGCACGTCAAACCAAATCGTATCATCGGCCATTTCACCCGAGCCTGCCCAAGCGGCACGGGCTTTGGCTTTTTGAGCGGCCATCGCGCTGTCAAAGCCATCCGTATCGACCGAGAGGCCTTTTTCGCGTAGAGCATCTTGCGTCAGGTCAAGTGGAAAGCCGAACGTGTCATAGAGCTTAAAGGCGGTGGCGCCAGGCAAGGCGCCGCCCTTCGGCAGATCACCAACTTCATCTTCCAACAGGCGCAAACCGCGGTCCAAAGTGGTGCGGAAACGAGTTTCCTCCTGCAGCAAAGTTTCTTCAATCATCGATTGGGCCTGAACCAATTCAGGATAGGCCGCCCCCATTTGCTGGACCAAAGCCGGCACCAAGCGATGCATCAATGGATCCGCTGCGCCGATCAAATGCGCATGACGCATTGCACGGCGCATGATCCGCCGCAGCACGTAGCCACGCCCATCCTTGGAGGGTAAAACCCCGTCGGCAATCAGAAAGGATGTCGAGCGCAGGTGATCTGCAATCACCCGGTGGTGGGTCTTGTGCGGGCCGTCCGGATCAGAAGAGGTCGCCTGCGCTGAGGCCTCAATCAGATTGCGCACCAAATCCGTGGCGTAATTGTCATTCGTGCCTTGCAACAATGCAGCAACCCGCTCGATGCCCATGCCGGTGTCGATAGATTGTGCAGCCAATGCTTTGCGCGTGCCGTCTTCAAACTGCTCATATTGCATAAAGACGAGGTTCCAGATTTCGACAAATCGGTCACCATCTTCATCCGGGCTGCCGGGGGGGCCGCCCCAGATGTGATCCCCGTGATCGTAGAAAATCTCTGAGCTGGGGCCGCAAGGACCGGTTGGCCCCATCATCCAAAAATTATCATCCGTGGCGATGCGGATGATTTTATCATCACTAAATCCGCCAATTTTCTTCCAAAGGGCCACGGCCTCATCATCATCATGATAGACGGTGACAACCAGTTTTTCCTCTGGAATACGAAGTTCTTTTGTGATGACTTCCCAGGCAAAGAGAATGGCCTCTTCCTTGAAATAATCCCCGAAGCTGAAATTGCCCATCATCTCAAAGAAGGTGTGATGGCGGGCGGTGTAGCCCACATTGTCCAGATCATTATGTTTGCCGCCGGCGCGCACACATTTTTGTGCGGTGGTGGCCCGCGTATAATCGCGCGTTTCAACGCCCGTGAAGAGGTTTTTGAATTGCACCATACCTGAGTTGGCAAACATCAGTGTGGGATCATTGCGCGGCACCAAGGGGCTAGATGGCAAAACGCGATGACCCTGGCGATCAAAATAGTTCAAAAACGTGGAGCGGATATCATTGAGCGTGGGCATTTCTTCGCAAAAACCTTGTAAATTGGGGTTGCCCGAAGACTTACCGTTCCTTTCCACAAGTGTCCACGGCAAAGCAAAACACCCCGGAGCTTCCTGCGCCGGGGTGTTTTATCTGATTTCATCTTTCCGCCGAGGGCGCGGGGCACCCTAGAGGTCGATCACATTGTCCTCATCTTTTGAACTTGGCCCCTCCACATCGATAGGCCGTTCAAAATTCAACCCATGAGATTCACGAATTTTAGCTTCAATTTCATATGCCATATCTTTGTTTTCACTCAAGAAGACTTTTGCATTCTCACGGCCTTGGCCGATACGCTCGTCACCATAGCTATACCAGCTGCCGGATTTCTCGACAAAACCGCCTTTGACACCAAGATCAATCAGCTCGCCCATTTTGGAGATGCCCTCACCATACATGATGTCAAATTCGACCTGTTTAAAGGGCGGAGCCACTTTGTTTTTCACGACTTTGACACGGGTGGCATTGCCCACTACCTCGTCGCGATCTTTCAAAGCGCCAATCCGGCGAATATCCAATCGTACCGAAGAGTAGAATTTCAAGGCATTGCCTCCGGTTGTGGTTTCTGGGCTGCCAAACATAACGCCAATCTTCATCCGAATTTGGTTGATAAAAATAACCATACAGTTAGATTTGCTGATGCTGCCGGTCAGTTTGCGCATGGCTTGGCTCATCAACCGGGCCTGTGCGCCGACCTGTGCATCGCCCATATCACCTTCCAACTCCGATTTCGGGGTCAAAGCAGCGACAGAATCAACCACCACCATGGAAACCGCGCCTGAGCGCACCAAAGTGTCGGTGATTTCCAAAGCCTGCTCGCCTGTGTCAGGTTGCGAGATCAGCAGCTCTTCCAGATTTACGCCAAGTTTACGCGCATAGAGTGGATCAAGCGCGTGTTCTGCATCGACAAATGCGCAGACACCGCCCTTTTTTTGTTCTTCTGCCACGCAATGCAGGGTCAAAGTTGTTTTGCCCGAAGACTCTGGGCCGTAGATCTCAATGATCCGCCCCTTGGGTAATCCGCCAATGCCAAGAGCAATATCTAGGCCGATGGAGCCGGTGGAGGTCGCCTCAATCCCGGGGATGACTGCGCCCTCGCCCAATGTCATGATTGAACCTTTGCCGAACTGACGTTCGATTTGTGCCAAAGCGCTGTCTAGCGCCTTTTGACGGTCGCCTGTTTTTGGTGCCATTGTGAGTAAATCTGCCGTTGCCATTGTTTCACGCTCCTTATTCCACACCCGAGACGGGGGGACAATGATGTAATGTTCGCTTCTTGTTCTTTTTATCAGACCAAAAGAAGAACAAATCAAGATTTTTCTAAAAATTTGTCCCTTATTTTTAAAAATAATCTTTAAAAATTGGTGAAACACTTATGAATTTAATAGATTAATGTTGATATTTTCGCGCTATAACCTTGTTCTCCTGGCCGTGCCGAAAACGGGATCAACGGCTTTGGAAGTGGCTTTGGAACAAGAGGCCGATGGTAGATTCGGCAATCCGCCAGAAATGAAACATTTACCGCTCTACCGGTATAATTGCTTCGTGCGACCTCTGTTGCAGCTCGGCACAGGGCAGGATCCAGAAACCTTTGCGCTGATCCGTGAGCCGATTAGCTGGCTGCGCAGTTGGTATCGGTATAGGGCCCGCAATTCTAAGGCCAGATTTCCCACTTCGACCTGTTATATCAGATTCGACCAATTTGTGCGTGAGGCGATGTTAGACGATCCCCCTCCCTATGCCCAAGTCGGTTGCTAAACGCGTTTTTTGTCACCTGGGGGCAGCGGCGGGCCCATCACGCATCTGTTTCAATATGAGCAAATGGATTTAGCCTGCAAATTCCTGGAGAACCGTTTGGAATTTGAATTGGATCTGCCGTAGCTCAATCAAGCGGCCATCGGCCCTGCGCCGTTGGACCCCGATTTGCAAGCGCAGTATCGGCAGATCCATGCGGGCGAATTTCAACCCTGGCAAGACGCCGTCCAGCCCGCTGATCACCACCCCATAGTCACAATTTTCATAGGTTTGCGCCAATATTGCTGAGCGCCGCAAATCTGCAAGATAGCGCACCACCCAAAAACAAGCCAAGCCAGCCGCGCATATCACGATCGAGAGTGCGAGAACCAAAAGTCAATACCCTGTGCGCAGAAACCCAGTTAAAACAATTAAGAAAGCAACCGAAATACAGAAACTAATGAGGGCGAAAGAATGGTGCCAGGCGTCAAATATTCGTAAAATATTTTTCATTTAAATCGTGCGCTCGTTGATAAAAATTCCAATGCGACACATACAAAAAATTGGTTAATTGAATATTAAATACCACAGCAAAGCCCGCGCTCAAATACCTTTCTTAAAGATAACCAAATAGAGCCCATCCTGCGTTGCGCTGGGTAAATATTGCTCTGTACTGCAAAAGTTTAATTCCGGGAAATTTTCGCTAACAAATTGCCGCTGCCCTTGATTTTCGGCCTCAAAAATTGAGCAAGTGATTAAAGCGAGGCATCCATTTGGCGCCAAATATGTTATGGATTTGGAAATGATATCCCGTTGAAGACGCACAAATGCCTCAAGGTCCTTTGGTGTAAGGCTCCATTTACCTTCCGGAGATCGGCGCCAGGCCCCGCTGCCCGAACACGGTAAATCGCACACCACAGTCTCAAATTTTGCGGGTTTTGCCAAATCTTGCGGCGCTATAATCTCAATGTCATGCCCACCACGCGCCGCCCGCGGTGCTATTTCTGCCATACGCGCGGTTGAAATATCATGAGCAAAGATCTTCGAGCCGCTGCGCGCTGCCAGGGCCAAGGACTTGCCACCGCCCCCAGCACAATAATCCAAAACCCGTCCATTGAGTGCAATAGCATCCGCCACCGCTTGAGACGCCGCGTCCTGCAACTCAAACCAACCCTGTTCAAAACAAGGTTGAAGCACGGCGCGGCGCGGATTGCTTAAGACGGTCAGCGCCGTATCAGAGGCCAAATTGGGGATTGTTTCAATCTCCGCCTTGGCCAATTCCGCCTGGAGCTGGGCCCGCGTCGTCTTTTGTAAGTTTACCCTCAGCGTAATTGGCGCGCGATGTCGCAGGACCGCGCCAATCTTTGCAGTTTGCTCAGCGCCATATTGCTGGATTAAAAGATCGATCACCCATTCTTGCAGATCCAAACGATCGCGGTCTGAGGGAAGCGGCGTGACATCGTCAGCACACAATGCCGCTGGCGCATGCGCTATTCCAGTAAAAAATTCATTTGGATCTTCGCCATTGGCACGCAGCGTCCCAATGGCCCAGGCACGCGCAGATTGCGGCGCCGGCCAGGCACCAGCTGATCGGCGGCAGCGCAGCGCTTGAAAGACCAAATCGCGCAATGCAGCCCGATCTTTTGACCCTGCGAAACGATTGCCCCGCGCCCAATTGGTCAGAGCCTTTTCTGCCGGAACCCCAGATAGAATAGCCTCGAGTATATCAATCTGTGCCGCAACGCGGGCGCCGGGTGTCATCAGCCGACCCGATAGTTCGGACTTTCGCGGGTGATTTGAACGTCATGCACATGACTTTCCTTCAATCCTGCGCCGGTGATTTTCACAAAGCTACAATTTTTGCGCATCTGATCAACGCTCACGCATCCCGTATACCCCATGGCCGCGCGCAGACCGCCAACCAATTGGTGCAATACCGTTCCTGCCGCGCCCTTATAGGGCACTTGCCCTTCAATTCCCTCGGGAACCAACTTATCGCTGGCAGCATCTTTTTGGAAATATCGATCCGCAGAGCCGCGCGCCATCGCGCCCAGAGAGCCCATGCCGCGATAGGATTTAAAGCTACGGCCTTGGTAAAGGATGACCTCGCCGGGGCTTTCATCGGTGCCGGCAATCATAGACCCAACCATGGCACATGAGGCCCCTGCGGCAATGGCTTTGGCAAAATCGCCTGAAAACTTAATGCCGCCATCAGCAATGACCGGAATATCATGCGGGAGGGCTGCACCTGCGCAGTCCATAATCGCCGTCAATTGTGGCACACCCACGCCTGCAACCATCCGCGTTGTGCAGATTGAGCCTGGACCAATACCAACTTTAATCGCATCTGCGCCCGCATCAATCAATGTGGTGGTCGCCGCCGCCGTGGCCACATTACCGGCGATGATTTGGGTCTTTCCAGCCACTTCCTTCGCCCGCGCCACCGCCACCGCCACGCCTTCGGAGTGCCCATGCGCCGTGTCGATCACAACCATATCTGCGCCCGCTTCGATCAGCGCCATCGTGCGCTCAAAACCCGCATCCCCAACGGTACTGGCTGCGGCCACGCGTAGGCGCCCTAATTCGTCCTTACAGGCACTTGGGTTCAAGACGGCTTGCTCGAGATCTTTTAACGTCAACAGTCCGGTCAATTTGCCTGTACTGTCTGTCACAAGCAGTTTTTCAATCCGCCGCGCCGCCATCAATTGCTTGGCTTCACGCGGATCGGCTGGTTCTTGCAAGATTGCAAGATTTTCAGTCGACATCATAGCAGAAACCGGTGTTTTGGAATCTATGGCGAAGCGCATGTCGCGGTTGGTCACAATGCCGACAACGCGGCCATCCTGCACCACTGGAAAACCGGTCACGCGGTAACGTTCTTGCAAGGCTTTCGCATCAGCAAGGGTTTGCTCCGGCGTCAGAGTGACGGGATTATAGACGATCCCACTTTCAAATCGTTTCACCCGCCGCACTTGCCTCGCTTGCTCGTCCAGATCGAGATTGCGGTGGATAACCCCCATGCCACCCGATTGCGCCATGGCAATCGCCATGCGCGCTTCTGTCACCGTGTCCATAGCCGATGACAGCAGCGGAATGTTTAATCGGATGGATTTTGTGACCTGCGTGCGGGTATCTGCCGTAGAGGGCAAGACCGCAGACTGAGCCGGTACCAACAAAACATCGTCAAAAGTTAAAGCCTCGCGAATCTCCATGGGAGTCCTCCTAGAGCACGTATCACTTGGCGCTTTCATATCGCATGGGTTGACGTAAACCGAAAGGGGGTTGGGTAGATTAATGCCCATTCGGGTCATCATGGCGCAGACCGCAGGTTTTTTGGGATTCAAATGCCGATGCCCGGCTCATGATTTAACCCAATCTGCCGCGGATTGACCATTTTCAGCCGTTCCCGCTCTTTACCCTTCGCTGAAGCGCAGTAAGTTAAGCGCAAGTGTTTCTTTAAAGGTTCCCCATGACACAAGAGCATCTGGTGCTGTTCACCCCCTCAGGCAAACGTGGACGTTTCGAAACCGGCACACCGATCCTCACCGCAGCCCGGCAATTGGGCGTTGATCTCGACTCGGTTTGCGGCGGTCGCGGCATTTGTTCCAAATGCCAGATCACACCGGGCTATGGAGAATTTTCAAAACACGGGGTCACAGTCAACGAAGGCGCGCTTTCCGAATGGAATGCGGTTGAGCAGCGATACAAAGACAAACGTGGCTTGATCGATGGTCGCCGCCTTGGCTGTCAAGCCACAGTTCAGGGCGATATCGTGATTGACGTGCCGCCTGAAAGCCAAGTGCACAAACAAGTCGTCCGCAAACGCGCAGAAGTGCTCGACATTACACTGAACCCTTCGACACGGATCTACTATGTCGAGGTGGAAGAACCCGATATGCACAACCCATCGGGAGATTTGGAGCGCTTGGTTGCGGCCTTGGAAAGCCAGTGGAAACTGCGTAATTTACAGGCAGATTTCAGCATTCTGCCGCAGATGCAGCCAATTCTTCGCAAGGGAGGTTGGACAGTGACCTGCGCGGTTCATCATGCGGATGCTGGCAGCGACCCGCAGATCATCCATCTGTGGCCGGGGCTCTATGAGGGCACAATCTACGGCATGGCTGTAGATCTTGGATCAACCACAATCGCCGCGCATCTGTGCGATCTGCGCACCGGTGAAGTTGTCGCCTCCTCTGGATTGATGAACCCGCAGATCAGGTTTGGCGAGGATCTGATGAGCCGGGTCAGCTATGCGATGATGAACCCGGGTGGTGACCAAGAAATGACCCGGGCCGTGCGCGACGGTATGGACGCATTGTTCACCCAAATTTCGGCTGAAGCGGAGATTGACAAGAGCTTGATCATGGATGCCGTCTTTGTTTGCAATCCTGTGATGCACCATCTTTTCCTGGGAATAGACCCTTTTGAGCTTGGGCAAGCGCCCTTCGCTTTGGCCACGTCCAACGCCCTGCACTTATTTGCCCATCAGTTAGACATCAACATCCACCCCAGCGCCCGCGCTTATATCTTGCCCTGCATTGCCGGCCATGTTGGGGCCGATGCGGCCGCGGTTGCTCTGTCAGAAGCGCCAAATCGCTCTGAAGATTTAGTGCTGGTCGTGGATGTTGGAACGAATGCGGAAATTTTACTCGGCAACCGGGAAAAGGTGCTAGCCTGCTCCTCCCCCACCGGCCCGGCCTTCGAAGGGGCGCAGATCAGCTCGGGTCAGCGCGCGGCACCAGGGGCCATTGAAAAGGTTGAAATTGATCCGGTGACCAAAAATCCCCGCTTCCGCGTGATCGGATGCGAGCTTTGGTCTGATGAGGAGGGTTTTTGGGAGGCCATTAAAAGTAGTGGCATCACAGGCATTTGCGGCTCAGGCATCATTGAAGCCATTGCCGAAATGCGTATGGCTGGAATTTTGGACCCCTCAGGGCTCATTGGGTCGGCGGAACAAACGGGCACAGAGCGCTGCGTGTTAGACGGGCGCACCCACAGCTATGTGATGTATGACGGCAGTGCCGAACGCGGGCCAAAAATCACCGTCACAAATCCCGATATCCGCGCCATTCAAATGGCCAAAGCCGCACTATATTCCGGCGCGCGGCTGCTGATGGATAAGTTTGGCGTGGATAAAGTGGATCGCGTTGTGCTCGCCGGTGCTTTTGGAGCTCATATTTCCCCCAAACACGCGCTGGTTTTGGGAATGATCCCCGATGTCCCCTTTGACCGTGTGACCTCTGCGGGAAATGCTGCGGGATCCGGGGCGCGGATTGCTTTGATTGACACAGCGCAACGGGCTGAAATCGAGCAAATTGTGCGCCAAATTGAGAAAATTGAAACCGCGATTGAGCCACGGTTTCAGGAGCATTTTGTCAATGCCTCGGCAATTCCCAATTCAGATGATCCATTCACGACTTTGAAATCTGCGGTGCCTTTGCCGGAAGTAAATTTCAACACAGGTGGCGGGGATAGTGCCTCAAGCGGGCGGCGGCGCAGAAGGCGCTAAGGGCGCCAATCGCGGCTTGACCCCTTGTCATGGAGCCGCTAGGCATCGGCGCAGCGCGGGTATGGTGAAAAGGTATCACGCGAGCTTCCCAAGCTTAAGTTACGGGTTCAATTCCCGTTACCCGCTCCAAGTCTCCACAAAACTATAGCATGTTCCGTTATAAGCGCAGCATTCACCTAGCCAAAGAGCTCGTGGCAGAACTCCAAGCCCTCAACCAGCGCATCCACCTCCGCCTTTGTGTTATACATGGCAAAGCTGGCGCGGCAGGTGGCGCTAACGGCGAGTTGATCCATGAGCGGTTGCGCGCAGTGATGCCCTGCACGCACCGCGATGCCCTTTTTGTCCAAAACCGTTGAAATATCATGGGCATGGGCGGCACCATCGAGGGTGAAGGAAAAAATTGCACCTTTGCTGGCGGAATGCCCTTGGACGTTCAACCAGTTGAGCCCATCGAGCCTTTGACGCGCATAGGCGCAGATCGAGGCTTCATGGGCGGCGATCTGTTGCATACCGATCCCCATCATATAGTCCACAGCCACACCAAGCCCGATTTGCTGGACAATGCCGGGTGTTCCGGCCTCAAACATCATCGGAGGGGTATTATAGGTGACCTCTTCGCGGCCGACATCTCGGATCATATCACCGCCGCCCATGAAGGGCCGCATTTCAGCCATGCGTTCGGGTTTGATATAGATGGCCCCAGAGCCACTTGGACCATAAAGCTTGTGGCCTGTGATGGCATAGAAATCACAGCCGATATCCTGCACGTCGACCGCCATATGGACCGCCGCTTGTGATCCATCCACCAAGACCGCAACCCCGCGCGCTTGGGCGGCTTGGGTTATGGTTTTCACATCCACGACCGTGCCCAATACATTTGACATTTGGGTAATGGACACGAGCTTTGTTTTAGGTCCAATGGCGGAAATAACGGCCTCGGGATCCAAATCACCGTTGATATCCACATCGACCCAAGTCAGTTTCACACCCATCCGCTCGCGCAGAAAATGCCATGGGATAATATTGGCGTGATGCTCCATAATGGACAGCACGATCTCATCACCGGCCTTGAAGCGCGGCATTGCCCAGCCATAGGCTACCAAGTTGATGCCTTCGGTGGTGCCTGAATTGAGCACGATATGCTCTTCTGACGCTGCATTTAGAAACCGCGCCAGCTTACCGCGGACGGCTTCATAATTGTCCGTTGCCAAGTTGGACAGATAGTGCAGTCCTCTATGCACATTGGCATATTCAGAGCTGTAAGCCTGGGTGACAGCATCAATCACCACTTGGGGTTTTTGCGCCGAGGCGCCATTATCTAGATATACCAAAGGCTTATTATTCACCTGTCGCGACAGGATTGGAAAATCAGCACGAATACGGGATAGATCAAAACTCATAGCGCCACCTGTCCCGGAGCAAATCCGAGGAATACCAAAAGAAATGCACCGCCCAGAGACAGCGCAACCAAACCGAGAACAAAGCAGAGGGCTGCTTTGAACATGGACCCCAAATCAAGCCAAGCATTGATCAAACCTAATAAGATCCAAAACATCAAAACTGTCGCGAATAGGCCAACAAGCCCAGCGATGGTCACAGAAATCACCATCAAAGCCATTTGAACAATGTGCAGCAGCATTTGCAGCACCTGGATCCAGGCAAATGCCAATACCCCATCTGCAAACCGCCCAGTTTGACTGAAAGCTCGAGAGATCAGCCAGATACACCCCACGAGCCCCAAAGTGCCGCCCCCCATGATCGCAGTCAAAGACCATGGAGAAAGCGGCGCAACGCCCGGCAGGACCGTCACGCCCCGAAAGCCGGATAGGGTGAACATCAAGAGCACCGCGCCGATGATAACAAGCGCAAAAGCGCTAAAGGCCGTGCTGAGGTTGAGGCGCAGATCAACCAATACCTGCCCCGCTTCCGTTGGGTTGGTCAGACTTAGCCTCAAAAGCACAAGGATCAGGTTCATTGTTCTGCCTCAATAAAGGAGTTGATTAAGATCCACAGGAAAATCATCAGCCACATCACGCCCACGGCCGTATTGGCCGGCCCTGGACCGATAAAGCCCTTGACCATCCCAGCCAATGCCACCGCCGGGCTACTGGCCAAAAGAGACCAAAAAAGCGCCAATCGAGCGGAATAAAAATCCGCCTTCGCCCCGAAGGCACGGGTCGCCAGACGCAGGAGCGCCGCCAAACCATAGGCCAACAGCGGCAGGACAAATATCAAACCTACCGCATCATGCTGGATCGTATCAGTCAGCGTTCCACCGGTCTCATGCGCCTGCCGGGCGCGGTAGGGCCATTGCGACATAAACAACAAAAGACAAGAGCCCATGAGCATCGCCAAAGCCCGATCCTCACGTACGCCCATAGCCATGAGCCGCGCCATAACGCGCCTTGGGCGCCGGTGCGCCTCCACAATATCCCGCGTCACAGCCATGCGCTACCGGGCCGACAGGGTTTCTGTCAAATGGTCGAGAATGTCCTGCGCCAAGTCTTCATCCTCAATTTCTTCAATCGCTTCGGCCACAAAAGATAAGGTCAAAAGATCCACGGCTTTGGCCTCCGGCACGCCGCGCGAGCGCAGATAGAACAATGCTTGCGCGTCAATCGCCCCGGAGGTAGACCCGTGCGAGCAGGCCACGTCATCGGCATAGATTTCAAGTTCCGGTTTTGCCAAAAACTGGCTGTCATCATCCAACAACAAGGATTGGCTGATCTGATAGCCATCGGTTTTTTGTGCACCGGCTTTGACCAATATTTTACCTTGGAACACCCCTACGGCACCATTGCGCAAGACCTTCTTGAACACCTGGCGGCTTTCACAATTCACCGCATCATGGGTGATGAACACCGTATCATCGTGATGAAAACCTCCATCACCCAAACAGGCCCCGGCCACAGATACAGAGGCGTCATCGCCCAAAAGCTGCAAGACGCATTCGTTGCGAGTCAATTGACCACCTGCCGTGAGGGTAAAGGATTTAAAACTCGCCTCTGCGCCAATCCTGCCGAAGATATGCGTCAGCATGTGGCGCTCATTGCCGTCTTGCACACGAATATGATGGAAGCGGCCTGCATCAGCCACATCAACTTCCAAAACAATATTGGAGCGCGCACCATATTGCCCAGTTTCAATCAGGGTGACCTCCGCACCCGCGGCCACTTTGATCACATGATGAATAATCGCATCACTTTGGCCGGATGAGGTGGCATGGATATGGATGGGTGCCTCGACGGCACCAGTGACATTGACCAGCAGCCCCTCGCGCGCAACGGCGGTGTTCACCGCTGCCAAACTCCGTTTGATCGGATTTTGTCCTGCCTCTTCCAAGCGCCCGTAAACATCGCGCGCCCAATGCAGATCTAGAACGGAGGCAGAAGCCAAGCTCTCAAGCGTGCACTGCGCCGCGTTTGGCAGCACTGCCGCTTGAATTTTTCCATCTTCAAACGCCACTGAAATGATGTTTCGCTGATCGAAAAGATTCAAGCCGCTGCGCAGAGACGCTTGCAGCGTGACATCAGCTTGAACAAAGGCATCCGGGCGAGTGTACTTCCAATATTCATCCCGACGTTGCGGCAACCCGGCCGCCTGCGCCCGATCAGAGGCCGTCAGCCGCGCCTCTTTGGCCCAAGCGCCTGAGCCGTCAATGAGATCCGCATCGCGCAGTGCGCGGGTGGGCGAGGTCGTTTGTGAAGATGCGGCCATTAGGCGATCTCCTCCAAAAGGTCCGCATAACCGTTGTTTTCAACTTCCAACGCCAGCTCAGGCCCGCCTGTTTTGATGATGCGGCCATTGGCCATGATATGCACCACATCTGGTTTGATATGGTCCAAAAGCCTTTGGTAATGGGTGATAACAAGGAAAGTGCGCTTATCATCGCGCAAAGCGTTCACGCCCTGGGCCACAAGTTTCATGGCATCTACATCAAGGCCGCTGTCTGTTTCATCTAAAATACACATTTTGGGCTCAAGCATTGCCATTTGCAATATTTCGTTGCGTTTCTTTTCGCCACCGGAAAATCCCACATTTACGGGACGTTTGAGCATGTCAGCGTCAATTTTCAGATCCTCGGCCTTGGCCCGCACAACTTTCAAGAACTCGCCTGCGCTCATTTCCTCTTCGCCGCGCAATTTGCGCTGGGCATTCACAGCAGTGCGCAAAAAAGTCATATTCCCCACGCCAGGAATCTCAACAGGATATTGGAAGGCCAGGAATAGACCGGCTGCCGCGCGTTCTTCGGCCTCCATATCCAAAATATCCACACCCTCCAACTGTGCCGAACCCTCAGTGACTTCATAGCCGTCTTTGCCGGACAGCACGTAGGAGAGGGTCGATTTTCCCGATCCATTTGGGCCCATAATCGCATGCACTTTGCCAGGCTCCAAGGACAGGTTCACGCCCTTCAAGATTTGCTTGTCTTCTTCTTCAAGTTTAACGTGTAGATTTTTGATCTTTAGCATTTTATATTCCCGCGAGCCTTTGCGGCCCTCATGAGTTTAGGCGCAGATCGCGCCGATGTTATTATCCGACTGAGCCTTCAAGCGAAATCGCCACCAGCGCCTGCGCTTCCATGGCAAATTCCATGGGCAGAGCTTGTAGCACTTCCTTGCAAAACCCATTGACCACAAGCGCCACGGCCTCCTCTTCATCCATACCGCGTGAGCGGCAATAAAAGAGCTGGTCATCATCAACTTTTGAGGTGGTCGCCTCATGCTCAACCCGAGAGGAGTTATTTTTTACCTCGATATAGGGCACCGTATGCGCACCGCATTTATCCCCAATCAAAAGGCTGTCACATTGGGTATAGTTGCGGCTACTTTTGGCCTTCGGATGCATGGAGACCAAGCCACGGTAGGTATTTTGCGCCCTGCCCGCGCTGATGCCTTTTGAGATAATCCGTGACTTGGTATTTTTGCCCAAATGCACCATTTTTGTGCCGGTATCGGCTTGTTGCATATTGTTGGCAATGGCGATGGAGTAAAATTCCCCCTGGCTGTCATCACCACGCAATACGCAAGAGGGATATTTCCATGTCACTGCAGAGCCGGTTTCCACTTGGGTCCACATCACCTTTGAACGATGGCCACGGCAATCGGCGCGTTTGGTTACGAAATTATAAATTCCGCCCTTGCCATTCTCATCGCCGGGAAACCAGTTTTGCACTGTAGAGTATTTGATTTCTGCATCATCGAGCAGCACCAATTCCACCACGGCCGCGTGCAACTGTGCCACATCGCGCTGCGGTGCTGTGCAGCCTTCGAGGTAGCTGACGTAAGACTCTTTGTCGGCGATGATCAAAGTGCGCTCAAATTGCCCTGTATTTTCCGCGTTGATGCGAAAATAGGTCGACAATTCCATAGGGCAGCGCACCCCCGGCGGTATATATACAAACGACCCATCGGAAAAGACTGCTGAATTGAGCGTAGCGTAGTAATTGTCCGAGACGGGCACGACAGAGCCGAGATACTGACGCACGAGCTCCGGATGCTCACGAATGGCCTCAGAGATCGAACAGAAGATCACCCCCGCCTTGCGCAGCTCAGCTTGAAAGGTTGTGCCGACCGATACGCTGTCAAACACCGCATCAACAGCAACCCGCCGTTCCCCTTCGGGAGCCTCGACACCCGCCAGAAGAGCCTGCTCTTTCAGCGGAATTCCCAGTTTTTTATAGGTTTCCAAAAGTTTAGGGTCGACGTCATCCAAGGATTTTGGTTTTTCTTCCATGCTTTTGGGTCGGGCATAGTAATATTGGTCTTGAAAGTCGATTGTCGGATAATCGACCATGGCCCAATCTGGCTCTTTCAGTTCCAGCCACCGGCGGTAGGCCGCCAAGCGCCAATCCAGCATCCATTCCGGTTCGTCGTTTTTGGATGAGATCAATCGAACGATATCCTCGGACAGACCCTTGGGCGCATATTCCATCTCGATTTCTGTATTCCACCCATATTTATAGGTGCCAGAGAGAGCTTTGACCGCCTCAACTGTTTCGGCATCCACACCGTCTTTGACCTGAACATCATCCATCGCCATCATATTCCCTATCTGGCCGCCTTGCGTGCCAAAAACCGCTCATATGCAGCCAGCCAAACCTTGGCGAACTGCTGAACTTCATCTTCTGTGGTCTCAAGTCCAAGCGATACGCGGATCGCTGAACTGGCTACGTCTTCATCATATCCCATCGCCCGCAGAACGCGGCTGGCCTTGACCTTGCCTGACGAGCAAGCCGAGCCGGCCGATACTGCAAATCCCGCAAGGTCCATTTGCATGACCTGCGTCTCGCCTTTCCATCCGGGGGCTGCAAAGCAGGCGGTGTTGGGCAGGCGTCGCGAGTCAGTCCCGACTAAAATAAGGGGTTTTCCGCTGGCTTCCAGTGTCTTTTCTAGAATATTTCTAAGTTTCTCGATTGTCGCCCATTTTCCGTCACTTAAATCGCGGACACTGGCCTCTGCTGCGGCGCCAAAACCGGCAATACCGATGATATTTTCCGTGCCGGCGCGCCGGCCCATTTCCTGACCACCGCCCAGGACCTGCGCGGCCACCTCCACCCCGGGTTTCAACAATAAGCACCCAACACCTTTTGGCCCGCCCAGCTTATGTGCCGAGGCACAGGCCATATCAGCGCCACTCCAAGAAAATGCTAAGGGGAGCTTGCCAAAGCCCTGGGTCATATCGCAAAACCCCAATCCCTCTGGCAGGGTTTGCACAATGCCTGTTTCCGAATTGGCCAGTTGGAGCGCGGTCCCTGCGGGTTGCGCAACACAGACCTGACCGGCCTTTAGCGGCAAATCGGCCTGCACCCAAGCGGCGACGGCATCATGTTCTATGTCGCCCGCTTGAAAGCCACGATCCTTCAGGGCCAAAGCGGCAGCCTCAGTCGCACTGCCGGTAAACACAATGTCGTGGGCGCCAACGCCAAAGGCCTCAGAAATTTGTCCACGGGCTTTTTCTACAATGGCTTTGGCCGCGCGCCCCTCGGAATGGACAGACGAGGGGTTGCCCAGGGCCTCCATCGCAGCAAGCATCGCCGCCCGCGCCTCAGGACGCAGTGGGCTTGTTGCGTTGTGATCAAGATAGACCCGCCGCATCACTCATCAACCACTTCAAAAAGGTTCGGCACAGCCGGGCATGGTGACAGCGTGTTGGCGACCACATCGGACAGACGCGTCTGGTGCAGATAGACATAAACCTGTGCGCTTAATCCCTCCCAAAGGCGATTGGCCACGCTCTGCGCTCGGCTGCCCGACACACCGCCAGAAGCACCAGCCCCTGTTTGCAGGGCATCCACCGTTTCATCCACCGCTTCAAGAATTTCAACCACCCGAATATCATGGGCCGGACGCGCCAAACGGTATCCCCCGTTTGGACCGCGCACAGAGACAACCAAGTTCCCCCGGCGCAATTTGACAAAGAGCTGCTCAAGATAGGGCAGTGAAATACTTTGCCGACGCGATATGTCGGCCAATGACGCCAGCTCGCCGGCCTCCAAAAAAGCCAAATCCGCCAAGGCCACCATCCCATACCGCCCTTTTGTCGAAAGTTTCATGTCAAATCACACTTTCATGGGGCTTCTCATGCCCATTTCACTCAAATTAATTGACCTAGGCCACTCGGTTGCGTAACCCACGTCATACAGCGGCGCGCCGCATTTGATTTAGAATGGTTCTAATCTTAGACTGACCGCAGGTCAAGCCAGAGTAGAGCCAAAACACACCAAAGGAACGACATGCCCGAAGTGATATTTCCAGGCCCAGAAGGCCGCCTCGAAGGCCGTTACCACCCGCAAAAATCCAAAGACGCCCCCATCGCCATTGTGTTGCACCCGCATCCGCAATTTGGCGGCACTATGAACAATAAAGTGGTCTATAATCTGCATTATGCGTTTTACAACATGGGCTTTACAGTCTTGCGGTTCAACTTCCGGGGGGTCGGTCGATCACAAGGCGAATATGATCTTGGTGTCGGCGAGCTAAGCGATGCGGCCTCTGCATTGGATTATTTGCAGTCGATGAACACCAATGCGAAGCATTGCTGGGTCGCCGGGTTCAGCTTTGGCGCCTGGATTGGGATGCAATTGTTGATGCGACGCCCAGAAATAACCGGTTTTATCAGCGTAAGCCCGCCGGCCAATATGTATGACTTCAGTTTCCTCGCCCCCTGCCCCTCATCCGGCTTGATGATCAATGGCCTGGCCGATCGCGTCGCCCCGCCGGCCGATACAGTCTCCTTGGTTAGCAAACTGCATGAGCAAAAAGGGATCACCGTTACCCATGAGCAAGTCGAGGGCGCAGGGCATTTCTTTGAATATCCCCATATGGACCCAATGATCGAAACAGTGCAGACCTATGTCAAACGCCGGTTGACAGAAAATACGCGGTAAAACCGCCCCCTCTGGCCTGCCGTCTTAAGCGGGCCAGAGCACAGCGGTTGCTTTGCCGAAATATGCCCTATTGACGATGCCTAGGGCTCCGCGATAACAGGGCTTTGCAACCGGTTGCAAAGCCATTTGAAAGGTCGGAATATGGGTAAAATTGGCATCGGAGTTATCGGTGGCGGATATATGGGAAAAGCCCATTCCGTTGCCTTTAAAGCAGTTGCAAGTGTCTTTGACACTGCCTTACGCCCAGAGCTTATCTCAATCTGTGCCAGCAGCCCCGAAAGCGCAGAGCGCTATCGCAAGGCCTATGGCTTTGAAAAGGCCACCCATGACTGGCGCGAATTGGTGGCCGATCCCGCCGTTGAAGCGGTTGTCATCGCCTCGCCACAAGCCACCCATCATGACATTGCCATTGCGGCCTTTGCTTTGGGAAAGCCGGTTTTATGTGAAAAGCCGCTGGGTGTGTCTTTGGAGCAAAGCCGCGCCATGGTGGCGGCCGCCGCGGCGGTCGGCGTGGTCAATATGGTGGGGTTCAATTACATCCGAACCCCGGCCAGCCAGCAAATCCGTAAGTTTGTGGCTGAGGGTCGCATTGGCCAGATCACCTGGTTTCGCGGCGAGATGACCGAAGATTTCTTTGCAGATCCCGAGATTGGCGGTTGGCGCGCCCAGGGGGACGCCAATGGCACGATGGGCGATTTGGCCCCACATATGATCAATGCAGCGCGAGCCTTAATGGGGCCAATTGAGCGCTTGAGCGCCTCGGTGGAGACGATCCACAAGATCCGCGCTGGCACGCCGGTCACCAATGACGATCACGCGCAAATGATGTGCCAATTTGCCAGTGGTGCGCAGGGGCATTTGTATTTCAGCCGTGTCGCAACCGGGCGAAAAATGGGCTATGCCTATGAAATTCATGGCACAAAAGGTCATATTCGCTTTGATCAAGAAGATCAAAACGCCTTTTGGCTCTATACCACCGAAGGCCCCGAAAAAGAGCGCGGCTTTCGCAGAATTCTAACTGGTCCGGCCCATCCAGACTATCTGCCCTTCTGCCAGGGGCCTGGCCATGGCACGGGCTATCAGGACCAAATCATCATTGAGGCCAAGGATTTTCTGACCGCAATCGCAGAGAACCGCTCGATATGGCCGACCTTCGAAGAGGGTATGGAAGTCAATCGCATCGTCACCGCCGCCCTCTCCTCCAGCGCCAAACAGGCCTGGGTGAACGTGGCGGATTATTAAGTTAAGAGGCAATCTAATGATTAAAATAGGTAATGCGCCCTGCTCATGGGGTGTGGAATTCGCCGATGACCCGCGCAACCCCGATTGGCGGCGCGTGCTCAAAGAGAACGCTGAGGCGGGCTTTACCGGCATTGAGCTTGGCCCCGTGGGCTATATGCCCGAAGATCCCGCCGTTTTGGCCGAGGCCTTGGCAGAATATAACCAAGAGTTGATCGGCGGCGTGATTTTCCGTGCTTTTCATGATCCGGACGCTTGGGAGGATGTCATGGATGGCTCAATCCGCACCTGCGAAGCGCTGGCGGCCCATGGTGCGACACGGTTGGTCATCATCGACAGCATCTCACCGCGCCGCGCCCCCACTGCCGGCCGTGCCGATGAGGCTGAACAGATGGATAAGGCCGAATGGACCGCCTATCGTGACCGGATTGCGCAAATCGCCAAGGTGGGCACGGAAGACTACGGTCTGACCGTCGGCATTCACGCCCATGCGGCTGGCTTTATGGATTTCGAACCTGAGCTAGAGCGATTGCTAGATGAGGTCGACGAAAAGATCCTCGGCATTTGTTTTGACACAGGCCACCACTCCTATGCGGGATTTGATCCAGTGGCCTTTATGAAAAAACATATGCCGCGCATTAATTATATGCACTTCAAAGACATTGATCCAAAAGTTAAAGCAGATGTCATCGCCAATCGCACCGGTTTTTATGACGCTTGTGGTCAGGGAATTTTCTGCAATCTGGGAGATGGCGATGTGGATTTTCCAGCGGTACGTCAGCTTTTGCTCGACTCCACTTTTGATGGGTGGTGCACCGTAGAGCAGGATTGTGATCCCGCCGGTGATACCTCGCCCATCGACGATGCGCGGCTCAATCGCGCTTATTTACAATCCATCGGTTTTTAAGGGCAGCTGTTATGAGAAAACTACAATGGGGCATGATTGGCGGCGGTGAAGGCAGCCAAATCGGGCCAGCTCATCGTTTGGGTGCGGGGCTCGACGGGTTGTTTGAGTTCACGGCAGGCGCCTTGGATCATAGGCCCGAAGAAGGTATCGGCTATGGCCGCAGCCTTGGACTGGGCGATCGCGCCTATGGCAGTTGGCAAGATATGCTGGCCGGCGAAAAAGCACAGGACAATCCGATTGATCTTGTCACTGTCGCCACTCCCAACTCTACGCATTTCGAGATCACCAAAGCCTTTCTCGAGGGCGGGTTTCACGTCCTGTGTGAAAAACCCATGACGATGACCGTGGAAGAAGGCGAAGAGATTGTCAAAATCGCGCGGACGAAAGGGAAAATCTGCGCCGTGAATTATGGCTATTCGGGCTATTCGCTCGTGCGCCACATGAAAGCGATGATTGCCCGCGGCGATCTCGGGAAAATTCGTCTGGTCAGTGCTGAATTTGCCCATGGTCACCACGCAGATGCCGCTGATGCGCAGAATCCGCGGGTGCGCTGGCGCTACGATCCGGCGCAGGCGGGTGTCTCGGCGCAATTTGCCGACTGCGGTATTCATGCGCTGCATATGGCCTCTTTCGTCACAGGTCAGGATGTCACCAAATTGAGTGCCGATACGGTCTCGTGTATAGATGTCCGCGTCTTGGAAGATGACGCTATGGTCAATTTTCGCATGGATGGCGGCGCGGTGGGGCGTCTTTGGACCTCCTCCATCGCAATTGGGCGCCAGCATGGTCTGGGCATTCAAGTGTTTGGTGAAAAGGGCGGATTGCGGTGGACGCAAGAACACCCCAATCAGCTTTACTATATGCCGTTGGGTGAAAGGTTGCAGATCATTGAGCGCGGCGAGGCCAATCTCTCACCCGAAGCCGACCGCACCAGCCGCGTGACCATTGGACATGCGGAGGGCATGCCGTTGGCCTTTGCCAATATCTATGCAGACCTCGCCGAAGCTATTCGAGCCCGCAAAGAGAACCGCAGCATTGATCCGGCAGCAGATCTCTATCCCCGGGCCGAAGATGGGCTCCGCTCAATGGCCGCGGTTTTCGCTGTTGCGCAATCGGGCAAGGAAGATGGCGCCTGGTGTGAAGCTCGCCCACCGATGTTCCGATAAACAGAGATTTACGGCCCAGTCTTAACGGGCAATGGGCCGTAAACTGCCGCGCTCAACAACATGACCAGGGAACAGCACAGCTTGTGGCGGTTGATCGGGATTGGCCAGTATGCGCACCACCAGATCCACGGATTTTGCGACAACTTCAGCAATAGGATTGTGAATCGTTGTGAGATTAATATTCGACCATTGCGCCATTTTCATATCGTTGAGACCTAAAAAGCCAATGTCCTGAGGCACGGACAGGCCAAAACTTTGCGCCGCCGACAGCGCCCCGATTGACAAAACATCATCGCCGCAAAAATAGGCCTGCGCCGGACCGGCCGCGATCAAGCGGAGCATTTCTGCGCGCCCCGCCTCAAAGGAGTAGGCGCTGGCATAGGAAATGGAATGGCTGACAGAGCGCGCCGTCAAGGCTGCGATAAAGCCGTCGCAACGATCTTGGGTCGACGTCGCCGATTTTGGGCCACCCATGAATGCAATTTTTTCATAGCCCCGCGCCAAAAGCGTTTCAGCGGCCAGCTGCCCGGCGGCAAAATTATTGATGCCAAGTGTGTTGACGCGCGGCGTCTCAGAATGGCGACCAAAACAATGCACCACTGGCACGCCAGCGCTGTCAAAGGCCTCAGCAAAGCTAACGGGCAAGGTGGAGGAGGCCACGATCACACCATCGACAGAATATTGTTTGAGCATGCGGACAGAATTGGCAGGATCCACCTCACCAGAGAGGTTGACCAGCAAAGGGCGCAAACCGCGATCCTGCAAGCCCTTGGTCACCAGATCAAAGACCTCCAAAAAAATAGGGTTGTGAAAATTGTCGGAAATGACCCCGATAAGTTTGGTACGACCAGTGGTGAGCGATGAAGCCAAAGCGTTTGGGCTATATCCCAAAGCTTGCGAGGCCTCCATCACCTTTAAACGAACCTTCTTCGAGACAGAGGCGCCTTCTGTGAATGTGCGGGATACAGCCGAACGGGACACGCCTGCCATTTCCGCCACATCTTTTAAAGTTACAGCCATTCATCCTCTACCTTCAGTCACCACCATCCTCGCTCGTATAATCAATTACGGCAAAGCGCCAAGCTGAAAATCCGGCCAAGGCGGCAAAGAATATGGCCCAGCCCTGTGCCCCGGCGAAAAGTTCAACCATCGTCCAAAAGCCAAGCAGCACCACAATCGCAGCGCGAATCCAAAGTGGGGCGAAGAAGCGATCTTCCAGATTGAACAGTTTTTTCAAGCTGCACCCTCGTATTCGGCACCTGTTTTCGCCCCAGTGATATAAGACACAACGTCCTCACCGGTATAATCACCGGTTTTTATATCCAAATTTGCGCAAATCCGTCCGCGGCGAAACACCACGATGCGGTCCGCCAAATCAAAAACCTGCCGCATGTTGTGACTGACAAGGATCAAAGGTTCACCCTGCGCTTTTAATTGGCGGATGATATTTTCTACCTGTTCAGTTTCTTGCACGCCAAGCGCGGCGGTCGGCTCGTCCATGATGGTCAATTTGGAATGAAAGGAGGCTGTGCGGGCAATCGCCACACATTGCCTTTGCCCTCCAGACATTTTCTCAATGGTGTTATGAATATTTGGGATTTTGACTCCCGTTTTTTCCAAGGCCGCGAGAGTGTCTTGGCGCATGGCTTTATAGTCCAGGAAACGGAATGGACCGAGCCAATTCCATTTTGTTTTCTCCCGTCCCAAAAAGAGATTGTCGGGTACATCCAAGTGATCGGCCAAAGCCAGAGTTTGAAATACCGTTTCAATGCCAGATTCCCGCGCCTCGATTGGGCCGGAAAAATTCACCTCTGTGCCATCGAACACCACGGTACCACGCGTGCGTTGCTCTACCCCGGTGATCTGGCGCACAAAGGTGGATTTTCCAGCGCCATTGTCCCCCATGATGGCGACATGCTCGCCTTTGCGCAGTTCAAAATTTGCGCCTTCCAGCGCATGGACCCCTCCGTAGTGTTTGGTCAGGTCTGTCGTTTTCAGAACAATGTCTTCGCTCATTTTATGATCTCCTGACTAAACTTTATTGCGTTGGCGATATTGATCTAAAATCACCGCCGCGATGATGATTCCCCCCATGGCCATCAACTGATAGGATCCGTCCAATTTGATGTAGGTAAAGCCAGAGCGTATAACACCCAGAACCATGGCCCCAAGCACCGTACCAATGATAGATCCCCGCCCGCCAGAGAGGCTGATGCCACCAATTACCGCCATAGCAATCGCGAAGAGTTCATAAAATTCACCCATACCGGCCTGTGCGGTGGAGGCTTTGGCGCTCAACACAATCCCGGCAAAGGCCGCCAACATAGCCGCAATCATATAAACCATAATTTTATGGCGTTTGACATTGATCCCCGACATGCGCGCGGCTTCCTCGTTGGAACCAATTGCATAGGTATGTTTGCCATATACGGTGTAGCGCATGATGATATGAAAAATCACGGCCAGAGACAGAAACCAAGACACCGGCATCATGCCACCGCCGATCGCTTGAAACTGTGCCGTTGGGAAAGAAATCGGATTTCCCGAGGACCACCAAAGCGCAATGCCCCGGCAGATCAAGAACATGCCCAAAGTGGCAATAAAGGGGGGGATTTTGAAATAGGACACAAAGGTGCCATTAATCGCACCGATAAAAGCCCCAAATGAAAGGCCAATCACGACAGGAATAACGACCGGAAGATCCATGGCCCATGGGCCGAACAAAGCTTTAGGGTTAGCAAATCCGTTGACCAATTCCGTCTGCCCAAAACTCATGGCAATCATAGCCGTCGCTGCCACCAATGGCCCAGAGCTGAGGTCAATACCGCCGGTAATAATCACTTGCGAAACGCCGAGGGCAATAATGCCAATAATGGCAACTTGTAAGATGATGATCTTGAGACGTGCTTCGTTGAAAATGGAATCAAACCGATCTTTGGTATCGAACAGAAAGCTTTGGTCGTTCATATACGGCAGAACCTGCCCCAAAAATTCAAAAATGACTATGATAATGATCAATGCCAACAGGACGTTCAATTCGCTTGGCCAAGACTTTTTTGTCTTGTCGAATTTAAGTCCGCCGGTGCCGTGACTGGTGTCTGACATAAATAAGCCCCATGTTGAACGGTCAAATATGGTGAAGACGGCGCAGATTTTGATCGCGCCGCCTCCGAAGTTTATCGTCTCACAAAACCTTAGTTTTTGTCGAGGAAGTCACCCATATTCGCCGGTGTTACCAGAACGAATGGAATGTAGACTTTCTTGTCGACCTTCTCGCCAGCGATCAAACGCAAAGCTGTGTCAATGGACCCTGTGCCTTGGCCAACGGAGTCTTGGAAGACAGTGACATCATAGTCGCCAGCAGCCATTGCCAAAAGCGCGTCTTGCGAGGCGTCAACGCCGCCAACCTGCACATCAGCCATATCCATGCCAGCGGCTTTCATGGCTTGGATCGCGCCGATGGCCATTTCATCATTATTGGCCAAAACAAAGTCAAATGGTTCACCAGAGGACATCCAGTTTGTCATCAAATCTTGCGCTTCGTCACGAGACCAATTTGCAGTTTGCTCATCAATGATGGTCATGAAGTTACACATATCCATGCCAATTACGTCATGCACGTCTTTCGAACGCTGCACAGCGGCTTGGTTCGACAGCTGACCATTCATCAGATAACCGCGCGCACCGCCAGCTTTGCCATCGGCACGCAGGTTTTTGCAGATTTCAAATGCGGACAATGTGCCAGATTCGATCTCATTAGAGGCCACGAACGCTTGGGTCGCAGGCAAAACATCCACGTTGTCAGGCTCACGGTTTACATAAACCAGCGGCGTGTCCCCAGCGGCAGCAGAAACCGCTGCACCGGCAGATGTGTCCACGATGTTGACAATAATGGCGTCCACACCGGAGGCCACAAAGTTGCGCACCTGGTCAATTTGCTTGGCCAAGTCATCGGAAGCATCTTCTTGCTGGTAGGATAGGCCATCGATTGTGCCGGCGTATTCGACCATACCAGTGCGCAAAACAGTCAACCAATTGTCGTCAAACCGCGAAAAGGTCGCGCCAATTTCTTGCGCCGCAGCTGTTGTTCCCATTAAGGCTGTCAGGCCAGTCGCCAATAGTAGTTTTTTCATAGTTCTCTCCCAAAATGTGCCCGGCGCACAATGAAGTTTTCCGGATTGCCCAAAATATTTTGAGCTTTTGCTGCCCGCCAACCCTTCCTCTTTGCCAAGGATATTTTGGCGGAAACCGTTAAAAAAAGGTTTCAAACCTCCCAAAGAGCAGCCACCAAAAGACAGCGCCCACCACGCGGCTCGAAACATAAAAGGACTATAATCCGATTCGCTTTTTTTGCAACCGGTTGCAAAATACCAAGCAACAATTCAAATTGCCGCGATCCAAACAATCAGACGCTCCTGCGCCCTAGCGTTCAATCCAACCTTTGAGGGTTTCAAAGCTCTTTTTGGGTCGGCGCTCCAAGGTGTCGAAATCCACATGCACCAGGCCGAAGCGTTTCTCATAACCCAGGGCCCATTCGTAATTGTCCAGCAGCGACCAGATATAATATCCCATCAAAGGCGCACCGTCCTTGATCGCGCGCATGGCCGCTTGCAGATGCGCCTCAATATAGGCAATTCGGGCATCGTCTGTAATGCAGCCTGACACAATCGGATCGTCATTGGCCATGCCATTTTCGGTGACATAGATCGGCAGGCCCTTGGTATACTCGCGGTGGGTGCGCATGATGAACTCATAAAGCCCATCGGGATAAATCTCCCACCCCATTTGGGTTTTCTCCAAAGGCCCCTCAATCGCTTGCACATTTGGCCAAGCGCCGTCTTTGGCTGCGATATTTGAACGGGTGTAATAATTAATGCCGCACCAATCGACCGGTGCCCCAATCAAATCAAAATCACTGTCCCAACCCTTGGGCAAATGCGGCTCAAGCCCTTCTAGCACCAAATCTGGATAGCACTTGTGGAATATACCACCTATGAAGAAACGATTGTAAATCGCGTCATAGCGCCCTGCAGCCGCGGCGGACTCTGCGCTATCATCTGAGGGATTGGCAAATTCGAAATTGCACACAGCCCCAAGGTTCGTCATGCCCAAGGACCGCATCCGGGCAATCGCGGTACCATGGGCGCAAAGCACGTGGTGCATTGCGCGTGCCGTCGCGCGAATATCACGCAGACCGGGCGCATGTGCCCCTTCAAAATGTGACAACCAGCCGACGCACCAAGGCTCATTGATAGGGGCGACCGAAACCATCCGATCGCCAATCCGCCCCATGATGACATCGGTAAAATCGCCAAACCAATGGGCAATATCACGATTGCGCCAACCGCCCTGATCCTCAAGAGCAGAGGGCATTTCCCAATGGTACAACGTGGCCGCGGGTTTCAATCCGCGCTCCAACATCGCATCCGTGAGGCGATCATAAAAATCCAAGCCCTCTTGGTTGACCGGCCCCCTGCCCTCGGGCATCACGCGAGCCCAGCTGGTTGAAAATCTATAGGTGTCAAAACCGGCCGCAGCCACAAGATCCAAATCTTGCTCAAAGCGGTGATAGTGGTCACAGGCCAATTGCCCATGCTCAGCACGCACGACATTTCCAGGGGTGGCGGCAAAACTATCCCAATGGGTGAGCCCGGCCCCACCCTTGGCATGCCCTTCAATTTGGTAGGCCGATGTGGCCGTTCCAAATAGAAACCCTTCTGGAAATTCGCTGCGCTTTATCAAAAGATATGTACCTTTTCGGGGTCAAAGCCAAAGCGCACAACATCTCCTACCGTCACATTTATGGCATCTGCAGTCACGAAGCGGAACAGCGTGTTGTCAGCAGCCATTAATTCGATGATTGTGTCAGTGCCCAGATGCTCCACCAAGGACACAGTACCCTCAAGTGGGCCTTTGTCATCCAAAATCAAATGCTGCGGACGAATGCCGAGTTTTACGGAATCGCCAATGGATTTTTCCGTGGACACCAAGCGCACGTCACCCGTTTCAATGCCGCCACCAGAAAACCGTCCCTGCTCTGGCGTTTCAGGCTTCCCAGTTAACGTGCCGTGAAAGAAATTCATCGTGGGAGAGCCCAAGAATCCGGCGACAAACTCATTAGCCGGCTTGTTGAAAAGGTCCATCGGCGCGCCGACCTGCATCACCTCACCCGCTTTGAGCACAACAATCTTATCGGCCAAAGTCATCGCTTCAACTTGATCGTGGGTAACATAGATGGTCGTCGCACCCAGCTGCGCATGCAGCCGGGCAATTTCGACCCTTGTGTCATGGCGCAAAGCCGCATCAAGATTGGACAGCGGCTCATCGAACAAAAACACATCCGGATTGCGAACAATCGCCCGACCAATCGCCACCCTTTGCCGTTGCCCGCCAGATAGAGCCGCTGGGCGGCGGTCCAGCAATGTCTCCATCTGCAAAATCTTCGCCGCCGCCTCAACCCGTTCACGGATCTCTTTTTTTGGCACGCCTTGCAGATCCAGCGAGAAGGCCATGTTGTTATAAACCGTCATATGCGGATAAAGCGCATAAGATTGAAAAACCATGGCTATGCCGCGTTTGGACGGCGGTAGATCGGTCACGGTCTTATCAGCAATGCAAATATCGCCGCTCGTGAGCGTCTCAAGCCCGGCAATCAACCGCAGCAAAGTCGACTTGCCGCAGCCTGAGGGGCCAACAAAGACCACAAATTCGCCTTTTTCAATTTCCAACCCGACATTGCGAATAACTTCCGTTTTACCGAATGCCTTATTCACACCCTGTAATTCTACTTGAGCCATTTAAATCTCCGCGATGGATGCTGTTAATGTTTCAAAATCGAAGCGACATCTTAGATTTTGCGTCTCGGACATACGATCAAAGACAATTTCTTTCGGCCCACTGGCCAATAACGTCATATTATTGGCGCGCATCATGGCAGGCTGTGCTTTTCGCCAGGTCAAAAACTCGGCAAATTGACAGTAGACTGAGCCGGGTCGCTCGGCCTCATCTAGGCCCGCACGCGACAGATGGGGCTCCGCTACGGGCAGCCAAGTGCTGACCGCATCGGAAAATCCACCCCAGCTATTGTCAGACTTGCGCCAAACCATAGGCGTGCGGCAAGTGTCACGGCCAAGGAAAACCGGCGCAAATTCAATCCCCCAGGGATCTTGCATTTGATCGAGTGGAATATCTTGCACATCGCTCAGGGCCAATTCCTCACCTTGATAGACACAGGTCGAACCAATCAGACTGGTTTCCAATCTCAGCAAAAGCAATTGCAACGCCTCTTGATGCTCCTGGCCAAGACCCAGCGGCGCCATTTGGCGCGTCGCAGAGCGCGGGACGTCGTGATTGGAAAAGGCAAAGGTGAGACGCCCAGTCCCATTAAAGGCCTCAATCGCGTTTGAAATCGCCTGCTCCAGTCCAGCCACATCAAGCCCGGCCCATTCAAGTAGGTTAAAGTTGTAAGTGGCATGCAGACGGCCCGGGGCCGTGAAGGTTTCACTGGCCAAAACCGGATTATCACCGTGCAACTCACCCATTAAGAAGCGGTCTCCCTCGTATTCATCTGCAACTTTGCGAAAGGCTTCGATGAAGCTTTGAATTGCCGGTTGATTGAGCTGCGCACTGTCATGCAATTGCCGGAAAAATGGTTGTTGTTCCTGGGGTAAGTTGCCCAGCTTAAAGTTTGGTTTCGGCAGGTTGTCGCGATACGGTGCGGTATCTGCATTGACCGCATGCACCGCATCCATGCGAAATCCGTCAACGCCACGATCAAACCAAAAGCGTGCAATCTGGCGAAAAGCCTCAACAACACTCGGATTTGCGTGATTGAGGTTGGGTTGGCTAGGTAGGAAATTGTGTAAATAATATTGCTGGCGCCGTGGCTCCCATGTCCACGCCCGCCCGCCAAAGAATGACAGCCAATTGGTGGGCGCCGAGCCGTCTGCCAATGGATCGGACCAGTGAAACCAACCCGCTTTTGGATTGTCGCGCGACTGCCGACTTTCTTCAAACCAAGCGTGTTGATCGGAACAATGTCCCGGCACGATGTCAATCATCACCCTAAGGCCAAGCCCATGGGCCTTGGCAATCAACGCGTCAAAATCTGCCAAGGTGCCGTATTCAGGATTGATATCGCAGTAGTCGGAGACATCATAGCCAAAGTCCTTCTGCGGCGAAGGGTAGAATGGGCTGATCCAGATCGCATCAACCCCGAGATTGGCGATATACTCAAGCCGCGTGGTGATCCCTGGCAAATCGCCAATCCCATCAGAATTGGAATCCTGAAAAGAACGGGGATAGATTTGGTAAATAACAGCGGTTTCCCACCATTTAAGATCAGGCATAGTCAACCACCTTTTACCGAGCCAGCGAGCAGCCCACGAATGAAATATCGCTGCATCGACAAGAACACGACAACCGGCACGATCATAGAAATCACCGCAGACGCATTCAGCAAATGCAGCTGATCTTTGAAAGTTCCCAATTGTTTTTGCAGGCGAATGGGGAAGACCAAATCTGACGAATTGTTCGGCCCGATATACAAAGCCACGATCAAATCGTTCCAAACCCAAAGGAATTGGAAGATGCTAAAAGAGGCCAAAGCCGGCACGGACAGCGGCACGATGATCCGCGTGAAGATTTGCAAATGGCTGGCTCCATCAATCCGCGCGCTTTGCAAAAGCTCTTTGGGCAGGCCCACGATGTAGTTTCGGAGCAGATAAATCGCCAAAGGCAGGCCGAAGGCCGTATGGGTGATCCAAAGACTGGCGAAGGCTTTCGAAGCCACTTGGCAGCTGTCAGTCAGCTCACAATCGGTCAACCATTGATTTAAGGCGGTGGCCCATGAGGCGATTCCACTGAAGCCTTGCAAAATGGGCAGGAAGGCCAATTGCGTCGGCACCACCATCAGCGAGACCACGATTACAAACAACCAGTCCCGTCCCGGAAACTGCATCCAAGCAAAGGCATAGGCAGCAAAAGCGGCAATCGTGATTGGGATGATCGTTGCAGGAATGGTGACGATGAATGAGGAGATCAACGCATTGGAGACGTTTTTATTGTCGAACAAGACTTCAATATAGGCATCCGCCCCAAACGCCGGGTCTTGATCGATAAAGACATCAAGATTTTTGGGCTTGGGCGCCGTGGTCTCGTCAAATGTCCAGGTGAAATCGCCGTTGGTGTCAAAGACGAACGCCCCGCCGCGAACATCCATCGTTTCTCCCGCCGGAACCAATTTGCGGACCAATTTAGTTTTATCGGGGTTTTCCGGATCGGCGATCCGGGTCTTGATCAAAATGGATTTCACATCGCCGGAGACCTCATAGCCAGAGGTTCCAGCATTGATCCGCTCCAGAATATTCCCGCGCATGACCATAATAGGCTCTGTTCCGCCCCGCTCATGGGTGGCAAACCGATGCCCCAATTCCGTGGGCGTGAAAGAGGTCCAAAACCCAGAGGTTTTCGCGGCCACTTCAGATCGCATCGATGTTGAAACAAGGGCCACAAAGGGCACAACCCAAATAAATACGATGAGGGCAAGGACAATATGGCTGAGAGTTTTTGTCACCTACCTATACCTTAATTCCCAAGCTCTCTTTGTTCGCGGCGAATGCGCCAGCCGTTGAACACCATATTGGGCACAACTGTCAGCATGAGCATCACCGCGATAGACGCATAAAGATTGTCCACATTATCACCGCCAATCGACCAATTGTTACGCGCGTTTTCCATCATGGTCGCCAGCAATAATTTATCGTCGTCATTGGCCGATAACGCATAGGGGATATCGAACACCTTAAGTACCAAGACCACCAATGTCGTCCAAACCACCAAAACCGTGGAATAGATCTGCGGAAGCTTCACGCGGAAGAACATCTGAAACGGATTGGCTCCGTCAATCTTTGCCGCCTCAATGGTGTCCTCCGGAACACCGCGCAGCGCCGCCGAAAAGATCACCATGGCAAAGCCGGTTTGAACCCAAACCAAGATCCACATCAAAAAGAAATTGCCCCAAAACTTCAGGCTATACAGCGGCTCATTATATTCAGCCGTATGTCCCAACAAGGATTTGAGCAATCCGATTTGATAGGAGGGTGTCATGCCATTGATGGTCTCGAGCGGCTCAATCCCGCCGCCGGCAAATATATTGCGCCAGATCACCGCGGCCCCGACAAAGGAAATCGCCAAGGGCACAAAGATAAAGGTTTTGGCCACAACTCCCCAAGAGACGGAATCGGCCAGCACGGCGATCAAAAGGCCGAAGATGATGCAGGTCGAGGGCACTAAAATGAGCCACATCAAACTGTTGCGCATCGCCAGGCGGAATTGCAAATATCCCAGTGACTCAGGATCCCAGAGAAAGGCATAGTTGCGCACTGAGGGCGTGCCATCATATTCTTGAAACGACAATGAAAGCGTGGATAAGGCCGGAACAAGCAAAAACAACAGCAGTAAAACCAAAGTCGGACCCACAAAAATCCAAGGCTGTATCGCTTCAATTATATTAGATTGGCGGCCAAGAGAATTTTTGCAGCGCACCCGCGCCATACTGGCGTTGAGCCAATTCGAAATGCCAAAATAAAAGAACGAAATTCCCACTGCAATCACAACCGATCTCAGGGCAAATCCAATTTTTGCAAACCGCTCTTGCGTGTCAAATTCGGGAAAAGACCATTGCCAATGCGCATGCATCCAAAGGCCCAAGTTTGCCATTGCATCGTCTAATGGCGTTGTTACCACAAAAGCGAAAATTGCTGTGATGGGCAAAAGAAAGACAATTGTCAAAAAAATCGCAAGGCCATTACTGGCTATGATCGGGCTGAGGGCGCGCATCGCATGATCCTTAAATCATATCTGGTAATAGAGGTGCTTAGAAAAAGAGGAGCGCAAATACACTTTGCGCTCCTCAAGCTTATAGCCTTAGGTACATCTTATTTGATGGCATCCCATGCGGCTTGGATGTTGTCACCTGTGGTTTTCGCATCCTGGCCATTTGCAAAAGCAGTCATCTCTGACCAGAAAGCACCGGCACCAATCGCCCCTGGCATCAAATCAGATGCGTCGAAACGGAATGTAGTGGCGTTGGACAGGATTTCACCCTGTTTGCGCAAAGCAGGTGTCGCATAGGCATTCAAGTCTGCACCTATGTGGGCGGTCAGGAATGTGCCTTGTGACATCCAAGCTTCATGTGCGGAAGCTTCGGTCATGTATTGGAAGAACGCCCGTGTTGCTGGGGAGTCTTTTGCCATGGTCCAAAGCGTACCCGCGCCCAAAACTGGGTTGCCGAGGTTTGCAGAGGCATAGGGCGGGAAGTAGAAGAAATCCGCTTCGCCATTTGCCACTTCTTCGCCTTTTTTCGGGAAAAACGCTGGGATGAAAGACGCTTGACGGTGCATCAGACAGCTGGCCGGCGATGAGAAAAGACCCTTCGGCGCGTCACCAAAGAATGTTGTTGCAACAGAGGAAGCGCCCCCGGCAACATAGTCATCATTGCGTGAGAACTGGCCGTAAACTTCCATCGCGTTCAGCACTTCAGGGCTGTTAAACGGCAGATCATTGGAAACCCAGCGGTCATAGTTTTCTGGCGACGTTGTGCGCAGCATCAGATCTTCCATCCAATCGGTCGCAGTCCAACCGGTCGCATTGCCCGATTCCACACCAATACACCATGGGGTGTTGCCATCGGCCACCATTTGATCGGACAGAGCAATCAGCTCTTCCATCGTGGCAGGGATTTCATAGCCGTTGTCTTCAAACTGTTCTGGAGAATACCAAACCAAGGATTTCAGATCCATTTTGAAGGCAAAACCGTAAAAATCTTCCTTGCCATCGGCATCGGCATATGTGCCCAGATCAACCCATGAAGACCCAGCGCCGTAGTTATCGGACATCCAATTGGCCAAATCGTCACCCAGCGGCACCAAGTGACCTTCTTTGGCCATATCAGCAGCCAGACCGGGCTGCGGGAAAATCGCGATGTTTGGCGCGTTGTTGGACCGCAAGTCGGCAACGACAAGCGCAGCAAAATCGCGCGAACCGGAATATTGCACAACCGCGCCAGTTGCTTTTTCAAAGCAGCTCACGGTGTTCAGCAACATTTCTTCGTCCTTGCCCTCCATGGAGCCAGCAATGGTGATGACTTCACCAGCAAAATTGCCCAGGTCACCAAGCTTAGAGGGCGTATCACAAGCATCCGCTTGCGCCATTCCGGCGAAAGACATGGACAAAGCCGCCACGGCAGCTCCGCTCAAAAATTTATTCGAAAAAGACATTTATTCCTCCCAAAAGTCTATCCTATTCACAGTTTTTACCCCCTCAAAACGCGCCTCAAACATTTCGAAACGCCTCTCAAAACGGCACCCTAAAAACCAGCATGGTTTCCCGAAACACAACATAGATTTCGAGTCAAAACGCAAGTAATTTTTACGCCTTAAATTTATCAAAGCGCTTTGGATATTGTCTGGCTATTCTGCGATCTACGCGCTGTCAACTGACAAAAAAGCTCTCTAATGAAAGAATATATCTTTATTATTGTCAAAAAATGAGACAGAAATAGCACAAATTGGCCAAAATTTCTATAAAATTGGATTTTTGCCTGGTCGCCAAGAAAGTTTGGTAAAATATTGGAAGCGCTTTGACTAATTTAACAAATCTTAAATCTCTGTCCCAAGAGCTTGGCATGTCTCAGACCACAGTGAGTCGCGCGCTAAATGGCTTCCCAGAGGTCAGTGAAAAAACCCGCCAGGTGGTCCTGGAAGCAGCGGCAAAACACAACTACAAACCCAACACGCGCGCCCGTCGCTTGGCCACCGGGAAATCGATGACAATCGGGCATTTGGTCTCGGTTTCCAAAGAATATGAACTGGTCAATCCGATTTTTGCAGATTTCATCGCCGGCGCCAGTGCACGCTATGCGCAAAGCGGCTATGATTTGTTGCTCTCGCTGGTGCCCGATGAAGATGAATTTACCAGCTATAAGGAATTGGCCGCGCGGTCTACGGTGGATGGTGTGGTGGTGCACACACCGCGCGTCGACGAACAACGCATTGCCCAGCTCAATAGCCTCAATCTGCCTTTTGTTGTGCATGGGCGCTCAAGCAATACACTGGAGAAATACAATTGGGTGGACGTCAACAATGAGCGATCCTTTTTTCGAGCGACGCAATTGTTGATCGAATTGGGCCATACCACCATTGGTTTGATCAACGGTATTGCGGGTGTGGATTTTGCCGTGCGCCGAACGCAGGGCTATCTGCGTGCGCTCAAAGAAAACAACATCGAACTCGCTGATGCCTACGTAACCCATAGCGAAATGACCGAGCCAAATGGCTATAAAAATGCCCTTGCGCTTCTAGACTTGCCCGACCCGCCGACGGCCATCGTCACCTCTTCGATCATTATGGCCCATGGTATAAAGCGCGCGCTCGATGAACGGGAGTTGAAACTCGGACGGGATGTCTCTGTGATAACCCATGATGATGACTTGTCTTATTTTCGCGACACCGCTGCCGTGCCCGTCTACACCGCCACCCGCTCGTCCGTGCGCGAAGCCGGCCGCCTGAGCGCGGATCTTTTGCTCAAAACCATCGCCGACCCCAGCCGGGACCCTGAAGGTATATTGCTGGATGCTGAGTTAATTCTCGGCTCCTCCACCAAACCACCGCGCCTGAGATAGCAAACCGCTATGGCACCTCGCAGCCATTAGCAGCTTCAAAAACCTCGAACCACCGTTCGCGGTCAAACGTAATGGCACAAACTGCATCCAATTTAGCGATGCACATGAGATTGTTGGTGCCCAGCACAGGCATGATGCGCGCTGGATGCGCCAAGAGCCGAGCCACTGCAGCCGCGGCCACATCACGAGCACCAATCATTTGAAACAAAATCAGAAGCTTGGGGCTCTCCCCCCGGAACAATGCGCCGCAAGCCAGCGGGAACAAACCATGGGCGGCACACCAAATTCCTGCAAAAAAACCAAATCGCCATTGGTAAATGCGCTATTCTCCACAACGCTCATTTCGATCTGATTGGTGGCCAGAGGCGTTTTCATTATCGATTGCAACAAGGTCCAGTCATCGCGTTTAAAGTTGGATACACCCACTGACGCCACTTTCCCAGAGGCCACCACAAAATCCAGAGCCGCTCCTGTCTAGTGAAGAGACATCATTGGATCTGGCCTGTCCACCAGTAAAAGGTCAATTTTTAATTGCCCATGAGGCGTAATGAATGATCGATCAAAGCGGCAATAGGCGCCGCAGAGGTATCATAGTGCTTCACTCGTGTTCTGGCATATCGCCCAGCCCCGCGCAGCATATTGCATTTCGTAACAATTTCAATATGGTCACGCAGTGCCGCTAAGCAGACTGGCGCAAATTATTGAGCGCATAGATATAAGCCCCACCAGTAATTCGATGCGAGTTCTCATTCGTCTGGCAGCAGCTGTATCACGTTTACGAGGCTGGATCTTAATCTAAACATAAACTATTCTTATAGATTAAAATGCGCCTAAAATCGGTTATCACAAACATTAATCAATCGACAATCCGCTTGGGACCTTATCAGGAATGCCGAGCCTGCCCAATTCAGCAGTTTTACCTGTCAAGCTTTCCAAAAATATAATAATATCAGATACATCATCATCACTTAGATCGATTTTACTAATATCAATTAGTCGCTTTTGGCGATTAATCTCTCTTTGATCAGATTGCACCACGAAATCAATGTCCTCAAGCCAAGGAGCTGGCGGCAGATTAGCCATATCACGTGTCCATTTAGCCCTCATTCCAATTGGATCCAAATGGTGACGCACAATTCCTTCCAGCGAGGGATATGCTCCGTTATGACCATACGGGGCTGTTAGTGCTACATTTCGCAAACTTGGCGTTTTAAATCTGTAAGCGTCTTCAAATTTATCACTTTCGCCCATGCGGCCAGTATCGCGCGCTGTTGGATCGAAAAGCCTGGTGCGGCCTGGTCCAAAAGCAGGTAAGGACAGTGCATAGAAATTTTGGTCAGTAAACAAGGGCCCACGATGACAACTATAACACTCACCACGACCAAAAAATATTTTTCTGCCACGTTCCGCGCCATCGCTTAAATCTATCCCATTGACGACCAATTCATCATAAGGACTGTCAAAACTCTGCCACTCAAAATTTATGAAATCACCCAAAGCGTTGGCTATTTCAACAATACTTACCTGCTCGGGTGCATCAATATTGGAGAATGCTTTGACAAACATTTCGCCATATTCCGGTATTATCCTAACGCGCTTTGCTAAAATTGGCCATGCCGCATCAATTCGATCGTGAACTGCGCCAGCTATCTCATTTTCCTTCGGGTTTCCCGCCATCTCAAATTGAGCAACGAGAGGAAATAAAGCCTGAGCTGCGATGATCGTATCTAATCCGTCTGGGAGCCATTCTTGCGCGGGTGAGTTAAATCCATTTTCATAAATATCACTAATTTCAAGACGACCATCATGGAAAACGACTTTTATTGATTCATGTCCAAGATTCCATAGGGAACTTGAGTTCCTTGGTATTCGTTTTAAAATTTTACTATCGCCAGTACCAGCGGACCTTTTTGGTCCTAGACCTACGCCACCTTCACCAATACCCAAACTCAATCCATCTCCTCCACCATGTTTAGGATGGTGGCAGGTACTGCAGCTTATATTGCGGTTTCCAGATAAAATTTTATCATAGAACAATAGTTGTCCTATCTTTGCTCTTGCAATTTGCGTGGGAAGAAAGTGCTCTTGAGAAAGACTATATTTTTCCGCATAACTTGGATTTGAAGCAAGTAGATATAAGGTAAGACATTGAAATATTTTTGGCCACAATTTTTGAGTAGGGTAATTATTACCCAGATTTTTATATTTGTTAGTTTTATTGGATCTATGGCGCAGGCGGAACTTGAGGAAGCCCGTGATCTGATGGAGGCTGGAAAATTTATGGAGGCTCGTGCGGCTCTTTGGCCTGCTGCTCGTTCTGGAAACGCTGAAGCGGAAGAGCTCATTGGCATAATGTATGCGATGGGACTTGGTGTTGAACAAGACTACGAACGCGCCTTTGAATGGTATTTGCGAGCAGCAATGAAAGGACATCCAGGAGCACAATCGGGAGTGGCATGGTATTATGAAGTCGGACTCGGAATGCCCTCTATAGATCTTACGAGAGCTTACATGTGGTATGTTCTGTCCGCAATTGGCAATGATCCTGATGCGATGATAAGTCAGGAGGAGGTCGTTAAAAAAATGTCCAGCGAGCAGATAACTAAAGCACATCTTTTAATCGATGATTATAGAGTTTGGCTTTATCCATTTAAATAGGCTCCTTACCATTCAACATTTAGTTTTCATAGACGACTTTAATAGTTGTGCCGCGCGAACAAACTCGCGCGACACTTTCAAAAATGTTAGTTTATATCGCTTGCTCTACCGGAATTTAGTTCTGCTTCGGCTGCAGCTACTGCGGATGTTAGAGCGTCAAAAACCTCTTCGCCGCCATCAACATTAGCCTTAAACCAATCGTACACTGGCGCCGCGGCACTCTTGAACGCAGCTTTTTCTTCTGGAGTTGGAACATAGAGGTCGCCACCACCTGCAACAAAATCAGCATATGCTTGTATCGATTTACGCTTGGGTGAGGCAAAAGTTGCTTGCTGAAGTTGAGCAAAACCATCGACCACGATTGTGCGCATGTCATTTGGTAGTGACATAAACTTGTCGTTGGACATCCACCAAAGTGCACCCATGTACGCGTGACCGTCTAAAGTTACGTATTGCAGCCCTGCATCAGGAAATTTCATGCCCATGATGTCAGTAATGCCATTTTTAGATCCTTCAACAACTCCTGTTTGAAAGGAAGTGAAAAGTTCAGGCCAAGGGATGGGCGTTGGAGAAGCACCAAGTGCCCGCACTAATTCTTGTGGCAAATCCGCTACAACAGTACGGATCTTAAGGCCTTCCATATCACTCGGGCTTTGCACACGACGTTTAGTATTGGCGAAGTTACGCCATCCGCCCGTGTTACCGATTGTCATCAAGCGAATTTTGTCTCCAGAGTTTTCAAGAGCCATTTTGCGCACTGTGCGCGTAAATTCGCCCGATAAAACATGTTCTGCGACACGATCATCCGCCATTAAGTATGGTAAATCGAGTACTTGAACATATGGAAAAATCCCTGCCGCGCCACCCGAAGTGGAAATGTACACATCTATAGAGCCATCGGCTACACCTTGAAGACATTCAGCACCTTTTGAGCAAAGCTGCGTGCCAATAAATAATTCAACTTCTATAGCCCCGTTTGACGCGCTCTCGACATAATTTTTAAAAACGATAAGGCCGTCATAATCCTCGTCGTTTTCATTTGAATTTGCTGTAGCACGAATTGTGAAATCTGCAGCCTGAGCTGAGATTGCACCAGTTGCAAGTATTGCAGCAACAGTAAGTGACTTAATTGTACCTTTTAGCATGTTGTCCTCCCAAGTGTTTTGCTGTTTAGGTCTAGTTTAAAAACCCCGTCAAACGGGGGATGGTCATCGAGATGGCGGGAACATATGTGATTAGAAAGATCACTAATATTTCAACCAACAAGAATGGGATAATTGCTCTAGCGATCGCCTCAACACGCTCACCTGACACTGATGATGCCACAAAAAGGACTAACCCCATAGGCGGCGTTGCTAGGCCTACTGTGAGATTAACACTCATAATTATTGCAAAATGAATGGGATCTACGCCAAGGCTAACAAATATAGGTCCAAGTATTGGGCCCAAAATGATAATAGCAGGACCGGCGTCAAGAAACATTCCGACTATAAAAAGTAAAATGTTAATTAAAAACAGCAATACTAAAGGATTATTGGACAAAGAAACAATGTAGACAGCCAGAATTTCCGGCGCATGGCTAAGGCTAACAACAGTCTTAAAAGCCATTGCTGCTCCGACTAACAACAAAACTACCGACGACGTCATCGCAGCCTTTGTTAGTACATTTTGGAGGTCTTTTACACGCAAGGTCTTCAGGACAAATAGGCCAATAAATGTTGCATATCCAACTGCAACCGCCGCGGCTTCCGTGGGAGTAAACACGCCGCCGAGAATTCCACCTAAAATTATAATAGGCGTTAAAAGCGGAAAAAATGCTTTCAGGCTAGCTTTCCCTCTTTCATTCCAAGTGTACTTATTGCTGGCAACTGGAAAATCATATCGGTCAGCCATAAATTTCACAGTAAGCATCAATCCTAAACCGACTAAAATACCAGGGACAATTCCAGCCAAAAACAATGCAGCCACACTTTCCCCCATGACATATGCGTATATTATCATTATTCCAGATGGTGGTATAATTGGTCCAATGACAGAGCTGGCCGCAGTAATGGCCGCAGCAAAACGACGCGAGTAACCTTGCTTTTCCATAGCAGGTATTAGCATTGAACCTAATGCCGAAGTGTCGGCCACAGCTGAGCCCGACAAACCTGCAAACAACATAGAAGATAGAATGTTGACGTGTGCCAATCCGCCTCGCAAATGGCCAAGCATAGCTTGAGAAAATTCAACTAATCTTCCAGTAATACCACCCCGGTTCATTAGCTCTCCGGCAAGCATAAAAAAAGGTATTGCCATCAAAGGGAAGCTATCAATACCATTATACACATTTCTGTATAATAGACCAATGTCTCGTTCTTGGCCGTTCAACCACAACAATAATCCCGGTGCTGCAAGCAAGCTAAAAAACACAGGTAACCCTACGAGTAAAAACACTAAAAAGAGGGGGAGAAACCACAGTAAAATTAGTCTATCCTTTCAATTTCTAGGTTCGGGATAGGCCTAAGGCAGATATTTTTATCTGCAATTAGTAAAAGCTGGCGTAAAATCATCTCAATATTAACAAATATCATTAAAGTCACCCCTGTAAACAAAGACAGGTACATATAAAAAAGGCTCATTTTTATCGTTTTCAAGCCAACTAAATACAACGGTATTCTTAATGAGGCACTCGAAAACATCGATCCAGAACCGACATGTTTCCAGCCTAATTGAAAAGCTACTAAAAGTACAATTAAGGAGATTAATGATAATAATAAAGCAATTGCTGAAAATAAATGGCTTGAAAAATATCGATGAAGTGTATCAATTGCCACAAAGCCGCTTTGGCGCAGCGCAATTGGTGCCATCAGGCTGGTTAACCATAGCATGAGAAAACGTGCTGCTTCATCAGGCCATGGCAATGCATTGTTTAAAATATAACGACAAAATACCTGAAGCAAAATAACAAAAACCATCATCGCCAAGGCGATTACAGATATAAAACGTCCAATACGACCCGCTAAGTCATTAAAAAATTGAAATGGCTGCAGCAATAAAAAAAACAAAGTCATGATGCTAACACAAACTTTGTGAGCGCATTTCGAACTCTTAATATGTTTCGCTGTAATTTGCTTTTTAGGGTCATTACGCCACCTCTTGCCCAATGGCGCACGTATAGATCTCGAACCAAGTTTCTCTGTTAATACAAATATTCAAGGCAGAACCAAGTTTTTTGATACGGTTTAGATTATTGGTGCCAAGCACTGGCACTATCTTGGACGGATGCGCTAAGAGCCATGCCACAGCTGCAGCGGCGGCGTCACCCTGCCCCAAATCGGACAGCAATGCCAAAAGTCGAGAATTTTCTCCAGCGAACAAAGCGCCACCTGTTAGTGGAGACCAAGCCATTGCCGGTACATTACGTTCTTGCAAAAAGGCTAAATCACCATTTGTAAAAGCACTATTTTCAAGCACGCTGATTTCAATTTGATTGGTGACCAAAGGGCTCTGCATTGCAGATTGCAGCAAAGTCCAATCATGCGATTTGAAATTTGAAACCCCAACACTTCGCACCTTACCCGATTTCACTGCCATATCCAACGCAGCACCTGTCTCCCAGTGGTCCATCAGCGGGTCTGGACGATGAACCAATAAAAGATCAATGTGATCTACACCCATCAAACGCAGGGAGTGGTCAACAGAAGCCGCTATATGAGCCGCCGAAGTGTCGTAATGTTTGATACGTGTACTGGCATATCGCCCAGCCCCAATCAAAATATCGCATTTCGTAACAATTTCAATCTGGTCACGAAGCTGTGGCGCGGCGCGCAGAGCATTCCCTAATACCTCTTCCGCCTCATAACCACCATAAATATCGGCTTGATCCATCGTCGTGATACCCTGGATCAAACAGGCTTCAATTTTTGCCTGAACATGAGAAGGGCTGGTATTCTGGTCATCAGCAAGCCGCCACATTCCATAGACCAAGCGGCTCAGCGTGACGTTATCACTCAAAGAAATACGTTCCATTATTGTCGGGGTCCAATTCCAAGAGGTGTTGAAGGGGAGTCTGTGGGTACTCGACCATATTCATGTGGCAGAGAACAAGTTTTTAATTCAGGCAAAACCAACTTGCCAACATAGTCACATTCTTCCAAATGCGGATAGCCAGAAAAAATAAATGATCGCATGCCCATCTTTTGATAGGCTTCGAGCTCGGACAATATTTGATCGGCAGACCCCACAAGGGCGGCACCACAGCCCGAGCGCGCGCGCCCCACCCCGGTCCACAGATGCGGCTCGATAAACCCATCCATATCAGCCAAATCTCGATTCCGCGCTTGCCGCGAAACACCATAAGATCCACTATCTAAGGCCCGGTTGCGGATGACGCTGCCGGTTTCATCGTCGAGTTTCGAGACCAATTCCTGTGCAAACTCACGCGCTTCTTGCTCCGTATCGCGCACGATCAAGTGAACCCGCAGACCGTAATCCAACGTTCGACCATAAGTCTTTGCACGCGCATGTACCGCCTGCATCCTTTGGCTCAAATCTTCCCGAGACTCCGGCCACATCAGATAGACATCACAATGTTCGGCGCAAAGCTCGACCGCATCGGGAGAGTAACCGCCAAAGTAAAGCAGCGGGCCGCCGTTTTGTTGATAGGGCCGTGCCGGTTCCGCGCTGACCCCTTGGAAATTATAAATTTCACCTTCAAAATTGATCTCATCTGCCGTCCAGGCTTGCTTGAGGATCTGCACGACTTCCCGCGATCTTTGATAACGATAGGGACTCGGTTCCTTTTGGCCCGGGAAATCCGATGAAATCACATTCAAGGTCAAACGCCCTTTGAGCATGTGATCCAAAGTTGCAACTGTTCGCGCCAACATGATCGGTTGCATCTCTCCACAGCGAATAGCCGCCAGCATATTGATGTTCTCGGTGATCGGTGCGCATCCAGCCACGAAAGACAAAGTATCCTGCCCAACCTGATAAGAGGATGGGCACAGAATATTGCGAAAGCCATTGGCCTCTGATTGCTGAACAATTTTGCTACAATGGGCCCAAGAGGAGCGCAATGCGCCATCAGGCACGCCCAGATATTGGTAGTCATCAGAACACAGGGCCGAAAACCAAGAGACTTCGGCCGCTTTCAGATCAGCGGATGTTATGGGAACGATGGTCATTGTGATCTCAAAAATAAGGCTTGCATTTCACGTTTAAACCTCACATCAAGATGTAAATCAATAGTGGATCAATCTTCACGCCCATGGCCAGTCCAACCCCCTCACCCGGCGCATTGCCAACCTATGTGCAGATCAGCGAAGCCATCGCGCGGCGCATCACCGCGGGGCAATGGCTTGATGGAGAACGCTTACCGCCGGAACGCACTATGGCGGCAGAATTTGGCGTGGCGGTTGGCACGCTGCGCAAAGCCTTGGGCCGTCTGCAAGATCAAAAGCTTTTGCGCCGTGTCCAAGGATCAGGAAATTACATTAATATCACCCCACAAACCGCAAATATTTATTCATTTTTTAGGTTAGAATCTCTGAGCGGAGCCGGCCTTCCCACCGCACAGCTTTTGTCGGTTGACCGGCTTCCAAAACCGATAGATGCTCCCTATTTTGGGGCAAACCCAGCCGCTTTTCGGTTTCGACGCCTGCGGTTTTTGGATCACCAGCCCGCGGCTCTAGAAGAGATCTGGCTTGATGGTTCAGTGGCCGATCATTTAGCGCCCGAAGAAATTTCAGAATCGCTCTATCACAGCTATCAAACCCGTTTTGGACTGTGGATCGTCCGGGCCGAAGATCGCGTGTCTTTTGCCCCAACACCAACCTGGGGCGTAGATCAATTTGGTCTGCGCCCTGGCGAGACAGCCGGTTATGTTGAAAGAATCGCATGGGCCAATACAGGCGCGCGCCTCGAGTTTTCACGAAACTGGTATGATCCTTCCGTTTCACGCTATGTCGCACGTATCAAGTAAGGACAGATAATGGCACTACGCTATGGATTAATTGGCTGCGGCATGATGGGCCAGGAGCATATTCGCAATATTGAGCTGTTAGACGACACGCAGATAACCGTTGTCTTTGAACCAGACGCCCAGATGCGCGCACAGGCCGCGAAGGCTTTGCCGAATGCCACAATGGTTGACAGTCTGGACGCGCTCTTATCCTTCGAAGCCGTAGATTGCTTTGTCATCGTCAGCCCCAATCACTGCCATATGGCACAGCTTCAACAGATCGCGGCCCTGCGGGCCTTGCCGATCCTCTGCGAAAAGCCCCTCTTCACAGATCCTGCCGATTTGGCGCAGGCTACGGCCTTCGCGCAATCTTACCCCGCCCCGGTTTGGGTTGCGATGGAATATCGCTATATGCCGCCTGTTGCGGCGTTGATTGAGCAAGCCGAGGAGGTCACCGGCGGGATTAAAATGCTCACCATATGCGAGCATCGCTTTCCGTTTCTGCCAAAAGTTGGAGATTGGAACCGCTTCAATCATAATTCCGGCGGAACATTGGTTGAAAAATGCTGCCATTTCTTTGATCTCATGCGGCTGATTTTAAAATCTGACCCAATACGGGTGATGGGCAGCGCGGGTCAGGAAGTGAATCACCTCGATGAGGTCTATGCGGGACATCGCTCAGACATCTGGGACTGCGGCTATGTCATCGTTGACTTCGCCAGCGGCGCCCGAGCTATGTTAGAGTTGAACATGTTCGCTGAAGGCTCAGAATATCAGGAAGAAATTCACGCCGTCGGGCCCAAAGGAAAGATTGCCTGCAATGTGCCCGGCCCGGCGCGTTTTTGGCCGGTTCATATGCCATCCCCGCCGGTCCCTCATGTTGTGATCAGCCCGCGCAGTCCGATGGGCCCACGCCGGATCGACACCCCGGTGCCCGAAGCGCTCCTCGCCGCTGGTGACCACAATGGCTCAACCTTTTATCAACATCAAAAATTTCAACAGGTTGTCTTGCAAGACGTACCCCCAGAGGTGAGCTTGGCCGATGGGATTTGGGCCGTGCGAATGGGGCAAGCGGCCCAGCTTTCGGCGCTGGAAAACCGGGTTGTGGAACTTTAAGCGCGCAGCTGTCCCACAAGGTTCAATGTCGAGGGGTCATTTTCTCCCCCGGCATGACTGCCTTTGAGCACCGGTTCCAAAGCCGTCGCCAATTCTTTACCCAGCTCAACACCCCATTGATCGAAAGAGTTGATCCCAAGGATCACCCCTTCCACAAAGACCCGGTGTTCATAGAGTGCAATCAGCTGTCCAAGACAAAAGGGCGTGAGTTTGGGATAGATTAATGTCGTGGATGGACGGTTGCCTGTAAACACACGGTGGCGGGCCTGACGCTCCAATTCCGCGCCCTCAAACCCTTTGGCCTCGGCGATCTTCCGCGCCGCGGGCAGGTCGCGCCCAAGCATCAATGCCTGCGATTGCGCCAGACAATTGGCCTGAAGCAAGTGATGTTGATGAGCCAAATGCGGCTCATGGCTCTCTTTGGCCAGCATGAATTCGCAAGGAATGATATGGCGGCCTTGGTGGATCAATTGATAAAAAGCGTGCTGACCATTTGTGCCGGGCTCACCCCAAACGATCGGCCCAGACGGATCGGTGAGGTCATGACCGTCAATGCCCACGCCCTTGCCGTTGGACTCCATTTCAAGCTGCTGTAAGTAGGCCGGAAAGCGTGACAGGCGCTGTTCATAAGGCAAGACAGCCCGGGTGGCATATCCCGCCGCCTGGGCGTGCCACACCCCCACCAAGGCCAGCATGATGGGCAAATTGTCTTGTGCTGCTGCGGTCTGGAAATGCCTGTCCATCGCCTCGGCGCCGCTTAAAAACGCCCGAAAATGCTCCGCGCCAATGGCAATGGCGAGGCTCAGACCAATCGGCCCCCAAACTGAATAGCGTCCACCAACCCAATCTTCGAAGCCAAAGACGCGATCTGCGGCAATCCCGAAAGCAGAGGTTTTATCCTCCGCAGTGCTCAGGGCCACAAATTGATCCGCCGGCCGCTCCAAGGTCTCAGCCATCCAGCGCAGGGCCGTCTGTGCATTGGTGAGGGTTTCAATCGTGGTAAAAGTTTTCGACGCCACGATCACCAATGTGGTGCGCGGATCCAAATTCGCCAAAACATCGGTCACATGCGCGCCATCGACATTGCTGACAAAATGGCATCGAGGCCCCCGCGCGTAGGGTTTGAGTGCCAAACAGGCCATAGCCGGTCCCAAATCGGAGCCGCCAATGCCGATATTCACAACATCCGTATAGGCCCCACCATGCCCCTGCACCGCCCCAGAGCGCACGGCCTCGGCAAAGTCTAGCATCCGGGCGCGTGTGGTCAGAACCTGCTCCATGACATCGCAGCCCTCGACAACAACCGGACCGGAGTTCCGCCGCAGAGCGGTGTGCAACACCGCGCGATCTTCGGTGATATTGATCTTTTCACCCGAAAGCATCGCTGCGCGCTTTTCAGGCAAATCAACCTGACCGAGAAGCGCCAAAAGCATATCCCGGGTTTCATGATCAATATTTGTCTTGGAATAGTCAAAAAACAGACCATCGGCCTGAACCGAAAATTCTCCGGCTCTTTGGTCATCAAATAAGCTGATAATCTGACGGCCGCTCACGGCAGTATATTTTTCTTTTAAATCTACGAACATCTTTACGTCCTAAACCGGGCTCCAATGCACAGTGGCATTGGGTAAAAACTGTGCAATCGGCGCATCAATGGGCGACAGCCTTTGCGCTTGAGCAAGGGCCGTCTTTTTATCTTCTCCAATGATCAAAACATGAGTCTGACGCCCAGTTTCAAGGGCCTGGGCGCTCAACGTCACGCGCGGCTCGAGGTCAGGTCCCACAGGCACCATCGGCATAACCGCATCGGCCCGCGCATCTTGCGCGAATGACAGCTCGGGCGCTCCGGGAAAGAGCGATGCTGTGTGCATATCCGATCCCATCCCCAGAACCACCACATCGATTGGCAAATTCGGCGCAACCTGTTGCGACAGGGCACGCGCGCCGCCGACGTGATCTAAGCCCGGCACATAAAGCGCGATATAGCGCGCTGCGCTGGCGGAATTGACCAACAGACGGTTTTTTATCAAATCCGTATTTGATCGCGGGCTGTCCGTGGGAACCCAGCGCTCATCGGTCAACATCACGGTCACATTGACCCAATCCAACACCGCTTGACTAAGCAAATCAAACAGTGGGCCCGGCGTGCTGCCACCGGGCACGGCCAAACAAGCGCGCCCATGCAGCGCAATCGCCGCAGACAGCTCTGACGCAATTTGCACCGAGAGTCTTTGCATCATCTCAGATGCGGTTTCATACGATGTCAGCTGCATCACTTCACCTCGCGCCACCGCCGACCGTCACGGTGGATAAGCGCCATGGCATCTTCAGGTCCAGCCGAGCCGACGTCGTAAAGCTTGGGCACATCATTGCGCGCCTCCCAGGCTTCAATAATGGGATCGGTCCATTTCCAGGCCGCCTCCACCTCATCGCCGCGCATAAACAGCGTTTGGTCACCGCGGATCACGTCCATGATCAACCGTTCATAGGCATCTGGTGTGTCCTCAGAGTGATCGCCAAGGGCATCGGCAAAAGTCATATCCAGTGGCACATGCACCAAACGCATCCCCCCAGGACCAGGCTCTTTAATGGTGACATCCAGCGTCATTCCCTCATTGGGTTGCAGCTGAATGGCCAGCACATTTTGCTTTTCATCTGCTGATTTTTCAAAAATAGAATGCGGCAATTTCTTAAAGACAATTGCGATTTCCGAGGTGCGTGCTTTGAGCTTCTTCCCGGTCCGAAGATAAAACGGAACTCCGGACCAACGCCAATTCTCAATATGCGCCTTAATGGCGACATAGCTTTCCGTGAAGCTACGCGGGTTTTCTGCATCTGTGCGATAGCTGGCCGTTGTGGCGGTGGCATCATATTGGCCGCGCACAACGTGATGTGCGGCCACGGGCGCCAAGCTTCGGATGACTTTTAGCTTTTCGTCGCGCACCGCATCGGGATCAAAATGTGACGGTGACTCCATCGCAATCAAGCATAACAGCTGCATCAAATGGTTTTGCACCATATCACGCATTGCGCCCGATTTGTCATAATAGGTCCCACGCCCACCAACGCCCACGGTCTCCGCCACAGTGATCTGGATATGATCGATATATTGCGCGTTCCACAAAGGTTCAAACAACAGATTTCCAAAGCGCACGGCCATGAGATTTTGGACAGTTTCCTTGCCCAAATAATGGTCAATCCGGTAGATTTGGCTTTCATCAAATTGCTGGGACAGAACTTTGTTGAGCGCTTTGGCACTTTGCAGGTCGCGGCCAAAAGGTTTTTCAACGACGATGCGCGCCTCTGGGGTGGCTATTTCCCAAGAATTCAAACGCGCCGCAATATCGCCAAAGAGACTTGGAGCAACAGAGAAATAATAGGCATTCACCAAATCTTTTCGGATCAATTTTGCCAATTCATCCCAGCCGCCGTCGCCGCAAATATCGATCGCAACATAATGCAGCTGTGCAATGAAGGCGTCGAGATGCAGCAGGCTCTCAGCGGAGGGCGCACCAAATTCATTAATCGCCCCGCGGATCATGTCTTGATAGCCTTGCTGGCCGATATCCCCGCGCGCAGCCCCTATGATGCGCGCGCCAGCGGGCATTTGGCCGGCGCAAAACCTGCGAAACAACCCTGGTAGTATTTTTCGGCGTGCCAAATCACCCGTGCCACCAAAGATGACAAGATCGAAAGGCTCAACAGGAATGACACGGGAGACCATGGGCGGATCCTCTGAAGTGTTTGCGCTAACGGTGCTTTACAACGGCGCGCAACCCCTGTCCACCTTATAGGGCGCGATCACTTCTCTGTCAGTATGTTTCATCAATGCTTTTTTTTTGCGCCATGCCGTATTATGGAGGGATCAAGCGGTACCGCATATATTTCAGGGAACGATAACCTATGGCCAATCTTGATAAATTTTCCGACCCCAATGTGACCGCCAAAGGTGAGGCGCGCGCGCGGGTGGCCCTGACCCATCTTGAGACGCTGTGGTTCAACACTGGTACGCTTTGCAATATTGAATGCGTCAATTGCTATATCGACAGCAGCCCAACCAATGATGCATTGGTCTATATCACTGCTGATGAGGTAAAAGACTATCTGCAACAATTGGTCAGCCGAAACTGGCCCGTGCGCGAGATTGCGTTCACCGGTGGTGAACCTTTCATGAACCCAGAAATGATTGACATCGCTGAATGCAGCCTCGCTGCCGGCTATGAGGTCCTCATCTTAACCAATGCCATGCTGCCGATGATGCGCAAACGAGTCAAACAGGGGCTTTTGGAGCTCAATGCCGCCTACCCCGGCAAACTTACCCTGCGGATTTCGCTCGACCACTTTGACCGCGCCAACCATGACACTGAGCGCGGTAAGGGAGCGTTTGACAAGACACTCCAGGGCATGAACTGGCTGCGCGATGTCGGCATCCGTATGCATGTCGCCGGCCGCACCGTCTGGGGCGACAGCGAGGTGACCAGCCGCGCCGGCTATAGCGCGCTTTTTGCACAGAACGGATATGATATTGACGCCTTCAATCCCGGCGTCACCGTGCTGTTTCCAGAGCTGGACGAACGTGCCGAAGTGCCAGAAATCACCACAGCCTGCTGGGGAATTTTGGAAAAGGATCCCAACAGTTTGATGTGCGCCTCCTCGCGCATGGTCGTCAAACGCAAGGGCGCCGCGCGCCCAGCGGTTTTGGCCTGCACGCTTTTGGCCTATTCGCCGGAATTCGAATTGGGAACCACTTTGCAAGAGGCAGAACAAGACGTCGCGCTCAACCATCCTCATTGTGCGAAATTCTGTGTGCTCGGTGGTGCCAGCTGCTCGGCCTAGGCCTCAAGCTCTGCATCCCAATATAGAAAATCGACCCAGCTTTCATGCAGATGGCCCGGAGGAAATTTTCGCCCGAGATTGCGCAACTCTTCGGCCTGCGGTTTGCGGATCGGTTTCCGCAGATGCAGGCCCGATTGTTTCAGACTGCGGGACCCTTTTTTCAAATTACATTTGGAGCAGGCCGCAACCACATTTTCCCAACTGGTACGCCCGCCGCGCGTGCGCGGCACCACATGATCAAAGGTCAAATCGCCGCGCGAACCGCAATATTGGCAAGAAAACTCATCGCGCAGAAATAGATTGAAGCGCGTAAAGGCGACAGTGCTTTGCGGTTTGACATAATCGCGCAGCACAACGACCGACGGGATACGGATTTCGGTTGTGGGTGAACGCACAATATCATCATATTCAGCAACAATTTGCACCCGGTCAAGCCAGGCCGCCTTCACCGCATCCTGCCAACTCCACAAAGAGAGCGGGTAATAGGATAAAGGGCGATAATCTGCGTTAAGCACCAAGGCCGGCCGCTGCGCCGGCGAGGCCACTTCTTTCACAAATTGCGTTCTAAATTCTCCAGTCATAGATGGCGCCCCGTTCGCTACATGCGGCCACTATATCTGGGGAAATAAAACAGGCAACCCCTGTATCTGGTGTGCGCTTATCACTCCATACCCAGCTGTTTGCGCATAAAGGCCAAAGCCACCTGCAGCCCATCGGGACCAATACCATGGCCCGTGCCTTTCATGATATGGGCATAAACCTCTTTGAAGCCCGCGGCCTCCAAAGTCTCGGCCGCATGGGGCAATGCATCAATTGGCACAACCTCGTCTTCATCCCCATGCACCAGAAGGATCGGCATTTTGGATTGCACGTCATCTTGCAATGCCTCCGCCTGCAGCAACCGGCCCGAAAAAGCCACGACCCCGACCACCGGATCCTCGCGCCGCGGCGCCACATGGAGCGCCATCATAGTGCCTTGCGAAAATCCAAAAATGACCACTTGTTCCGGCAGCAGATCATAGTCCACCATCACCCCATCGAGATAGGCATTTAGGTCCTCTGACGCCGCTTGCAGACCATTGGCGGCATCTTCTTCTGACGATCCATCAATCCAAGGGATGGGAAACCATTGCAGCCCCATGGGCGCCATAACGGTCGTCTCTGGTGCATCGGGCGCAAGAAATAATGTGCCCGGCATATGTTCCGCAAGCACCTCCGCCAGCCCCATCAGATCGGCACCATTGGCCCCGTAGCCATGTAAGAAGATGACCGCTGAGGTGACAGCGCCATCTTGATCCTGTGGCAACTGGCTCATCGATTTCAAAACCCGTGTCATCCTATCCCCTCTCGCGATTTGTGATCTTTGTAATAGGCCCATAACAGACGTGCTGCAACGGCTCTGAACGGTGCCCAATTTTCAGCCAAGGCGCGCATGTCCGCCTCGCTGGGACGTTTCGGCAAATGAAACACCTGCCGTGCCGCCTCTTGTAGGGCCAAATCCGCATGTGGGAAGACATCCGCCCGACCCAGGGCTTCCAATGCATAAACCTCCGCGGTCCAACGCCCAATACCTGTAATGGCGGTCAGACGCGACACGACCTCCGCGTCGGGCAAAACCGCCAAACGCTCATAATCAAGCCTGCTCAGAGCTAGCGCCTTTGCATAGCGAATTTTGGGGCGAGACAGGCCCAAGCCTGCCAACTGCTCCTCACTGGCCTGCGCCAATGCGGTCTCACAGCTTAGGCCAGCCACCTGAATGCGTTCCCAAATCGCAGCCGCAGAGGCAACCGAAACTTGTTGACCGATGATGGCCTGCAGCAAACTGGCAAAACCGGGTGGTTTGCGCCTCAGGGGAATGGGGCTGCATGTTTCATGAATTGCATGAAATTCAGGGATGTCGAGATGGACCACCGCGCGTTCAATGTCCTCAAGGCTGAAGATCGTTACAATGCCCATTGCGTCAACCAAGCCTCAGCCAATGATCGCTCCGCCAGACATGGACTGGCCGCGCAGGGCGGGCGTTCAATCATCAATACTTTGAGCCCCAAAGCGCGCGCCGCATCCAATTTTGTACGGCTGGCCGCACCGCCGGCATTTTTAACCACAAGCACATCGACGGAAAGACGGCGAAACAATGCCTCCTCATCGGCCATGGAAAATGGCGGTCGTCCGATCAGATACGCACCATTGGGCCAGGGAAACGCACCCTCGGGAGGATCAATTTGCCGGCAGATCAACTGCGCATGCCCAAGATTGGCAAACTTTGGCAGGCTTTGCCGCCCCGTGGCCAGAAACACCACCGCATTCGGACCGATATGCGCCGCAGCCTCTCCCTCATCATGTAAAGAGATCCAATGATCGCCCGGTCCAGACTGCCAGGCTGGCCGTTCAAAACGCATATAGGGCAGACCCATCTCGCGGGCGATGTCATGGCTGCGCTGGGTGATTTGATGGGCGAAGGGATGAGTGGCATCCAAAACAGCGCGAATCTCATGGCGTTTCAAAAAAGCACGAAAGCCGTCACCGCCGCCAAAACTACCATGGTAGGTGGGCACGGCCAATTGTTTCGGCTGGCGCGTCGCCCCGGCCAAGCTGGCGCAGGCGGCAATATTGTGATCGGCGCAGAATTGGGCCAAATGCCGCGCATCGCCGGTACCTGCTAGGATCAAAACCGTCATGACTGCGCCAATATTCTACCTGTGCGATCTATGACCACGCAATCCACTGTGATATCGGCGCTTTGCAAAATGGATTGGCAATTGGCCAAGGCAGAGTGCGCCACCCATTGGGCCATATCCGGACCAGCCAGCGCATAGGCCTCAAGCGCAGTATTGGCTTTGGCCAGACCCGGTTGGTCGAGAACCTGCGCCAGGGCGGTGAAATCTACCTGAGAGCGGGCGGAATGCAGATCGCGTGCGCCCTGCGCCAATTTGGTCATCTTGCCAATGCCGCCGCCGATGGTCAGCCGCGACACCGGATGGCGCCGCAAATATTTCATCAACCCGCCGGCAAAATCTCCCATATCCAGCATAGAGGTATCGGGCAAACCATGCAGCGCCTGCACCGCACGCTCCGAGGTGGCCCCAGTGCAGCCGGCCACATGCGGCGCCCCGCAAGCCCGCGCCACATCAATTCCGCGGTGAATGGAGGCGATCCAGGCCGCGCAAGAAAATGGGCGCACGATTCCCGTCGTGCCCAACACCGACAGACCATCTACAATGCCCAGCCTTGGGTTCCAGGTTTTCAAGGCCAGAGCCCTGCCCCCTGGAATGCGAATGGTGATGTCGATATCGGGCATTTGACCATAATGGACCGCCAACTCCTCTACCTCAGCCTGCATCATTTGTCGCGGCACCGGATTGATCGCGGGCTCGCCCACAGCGATCGGCAACCCTGCCTTTGTGATCGTGCCGACGCCGTCGCCCGCATGAAAGCGCACACCGCCCAAGGAGTGCGCCACCCGCGCAATTATTAAAGCGCCATGGGTGACGTCAGGATCATCGCCGGCATCCTTGGTAATGCCAATTTCCACCCAATCTGCCGTCACCTCCCGATGCGCGATTTTGAAGACCGGCCTTTCGCCTTTGGGCAGGGTGATCTGCACTTCGTCCAATTGCGCGCCGCCCCATAGTGCGCATAGCCCGGCACGCACAGCAGCGGTGGCGCAAGCGCCGGTCGTCCAACCGCGACGCAAAGGGGGGGATTCACGGGTCTCCATTGCGCCACTATAGCAGGGCAATTCATGCCGCCAATCACAAAGCGCGTGTCGCTTGCACTCTATTCCCTCCGATGAATTTTCGCCATAAAGAGACCTATGAGTGATTCACTTCCCCTTCCGCAAAAATCATGGCCCGAGCTGCGCCCGGGCTGGGTATGGCTGTGTGGTGCGGGACCTGGCGATCCAGGCCTTCTGACTTTGCATGGGCTCAACGCTTTGCGGCAAGCCGATGTCGTCGTCTATGATGCTTTGGTGGGTGAAGATATTTTATCCTGGGCAGGAACTGCCGAATTGATTTATGCCGGCAAACGGGGCGGCAAACCTTCGGCCAAACAACGCGATATCTCGTTACATTTGGTCGAGCTGGCCCGCGCGGAAAAACGCGTGCTGCGACTCAAGGGGGGGGATCCCTTCGTCTTTGGTCGCGGCGGCGAGGAAGCACAAACCTTGGTGCAGCATGGGGTGCCCATCCGTATTATTCCGGGCATTTCAGCCGGTATCGGCGGGCTGGCCTATGCGGGAATTCCGGTGACACACCGAGACGTCAACCAATCGGTCACATTTGTGACCGGTCATGATCAAACCGGAGACACGCCCGGATCCCTAGACTGGAGCGCCATCGCGCAGGGTAGCCAAGTCATCGTGATCTACATGGGCATGAAACATATCGCTCAGATCACTCAAAGGTTGATGGAGGCTGGACGCAGCCCGTCTGAACCTGTGGCCTTTGTCACCTCCGCCACCTTAGAGCACCAAAATGTCGTCGAAAGCACGCTCGGCACAGCCGTAGATGATGCCAAGGCGGCTGGCGTTGAGCCGCCGGCGATCATCTGTGTAGGACGCTCCGTGCTCATGCGGCAGGTCTTGGATTGGCAATCACTCGAGGCCGGCGCCGCACCGCGCAATCTGGATCCTTTGGATCGTGGACGCCCTGCGGAAAGCGCATGAGCCGCTTTATGATTGCCGCGCCAAGTTCGGGCGCTGGCAAAACCACCGTCACGCTCGCCCTTATGCGGCTTTTGCAGCGCGCAAAGATAGAGTTTCAACCGGCGAAATCAGGCCCTGATTATATAGATCCTGGTTTTCATTCCGTCTCCGCTGGCACCCCTTCCGTGAACCTAGACGCCTGGGCCATGCCCGCAGATCTGATCCACACCCTGGCCGGGTCTGGCGGCTTGGTGGTTGAGGCGGCTATGGGGTTGTTTGATGGCGCCGGCAAGGCCGGGAGAGGCTCCGCTGCGGATTTGGCGAAGATTTTAGATATCCCGGTCATCTTGGTGGTGGATGCAGCCAAAACGGCCCATTCTATCGCCGCGCTGGTAACAGGGTTCAGAGATTACGATCCACAGGTCACATTGGCCGGTGTGTTTCTCAATCGTGTCGGCAGTGCGCGCCACCTCGACATGCTGACGCAGGCTTTGAACGGGCAGAATATCAAAATATTTGGCCATTTGATGCGATCCGAGGCTTTCGCTCTGCCGGAGCGTCATTTGGGCTTGGTTCAAGCCGGTGAAATTGATCAGTTGGAGCCTTGGATCGATCATATTGCTACAGCGCTGCACCCCAGCTTAGATTTCGCGGCGCTTAGAGAGCTCAGCGGACCGAGCCTGGCGGCCCAAACCACCCTGCCCAGGCCACCGGCACAGCATATCGCCATTGCCGCCGATCGCGCCTTCGCGTTTCGCTATCCGCATCAAATGAAAGGCTGGCGAGACGCCGGGGCGCAGCTGTCTTTCTTCTCGCCACTGGCCGATGAGCCACCGCCCAAAGCGGCGCAGTATATTTTCCTGCCCGGCGGCTATCCGGAACTCCACGCCGGACAATTGGCCGCGGCCGCACAGTTCAAAGCCTCTCTGGTGCATCATGCGTCGCTTGGCACGCCCATTTATGGCGAATGTGGCGGCTATATGGTCCTTGGCAATGGCTTGGTCGATGCACAGGGGCGGCGGCATGAAATGCTTGGACTTTTGCCGCTGGAAACCAGTTTTCAACAGCGCAAATTGCATCTGGGTTATCGGCAATTGACACCTTTGAGCCCGCATTTCAGCGCGCCGTTGATGGCCCATGAGTTTCACTACGCCAGCACGTTAAAAGCTGCGGGCCCAGCACTCTTCGCAGCGCAAGATGCAGATCACGCAGATTTGGGCGAAATGGGGTTGCACATCGGGCGCACTTGCGGTTCCTTCGCCCATATCATTGCAGGGCATTAACGCCCTAAGGATCCTATCATGACACAAGCCCTCCCCGACGACCGTCTGGCCAAACGCAATGTGACGGTTCTCGTCGCAGCGCAAGCTATTTTAGGCGGACAAATGCCAATGATTTTTGTCGTGGGCGGATTGGCGGGCGGTATGTTAACGGGCAATCCTTGTTTCGCGACCTTGCCCATTTCTTTAATCGTCTTTGGGTCGATGACCACGGCCCCCTGGTTGTCGCCCTTGATGCAAAAATATGGCCGCAAAACCGGGTTTTTTATTGGAGCGATTGCCGGTGCCTTGGGGGCTGCGGTCTCGGCCTATGGGCTCTATGTCGCGTCCTTTGCGATATTCCTTCTCGGCTCCTACATATCGGGCATTTATATGTCCGCGCAGGGTTTTTACCGATTTGCCGCAACCGACACGGCGTCAGACAGTTTCCGCCCTAAAGCCATTTCCTTCGTCATGGCTGGGGGTTTGATCTCAGCCATATTTGGACCGCAGCTTAATAAATTGATGCAGGATGCTTCTGTTGTTCCATTTCTCGGCAGTTACATGGCCATCATCGCGCTGAACCTGGTGGGCATGTTCTTATTTTTGCTGCTACGCCTGCCCAAAGGCACCTCCAAAGAGCCGCCCGCGACCGCAACCCTCGCGCCGCGCAGCCGTATGCAGCTGTTGCGTGACCCATCGATTTTGGTCGCTATTGCCTGCGGGATGGTGGCCTATTCTTTGATGAATTTGGTCATGACGTCAACGCCTCTTGCGGTTGTTGGCTGTGGTTTAACCAAGAACAACGCCAATGATATTGTCTCGGCCCATGTGATCGCCATGTTCCTACCATCTTTCTTTACCGGCCATCTCATCAACCGGTTCGGTGTGGAAAAAATCATGGGCGTTGGCTTGCTGATTCTTGGCGCTGCTGGGCTTGTGGCCCTGAGCGGTATGGAGCTTGGGAATTTCTATGCCGCGCTCATTTTACTCGGCGTTGGCTGGAATTTCGGCTTCATTGGCGCCACCACCCTGCTGACCCGCGCCCATGCCCCGCATGAAAGAGGCCGGGTACAAGGGATGAATGACGCCATTGTCTTTGGCTGCGTCACCATCGCCTCGATCGCTTCGGGTGGATTGATGAATTGCAGCGGTGGCTCTGTGGTGCAGGGCTGGGCCGCGGTCAATTACGCAATGGTGCCGTTTCTATTACTGGCCGGAACAGCCTTGCTTTGGCTCATCATGACAAACAAACGCACCGCCTAGGCTGGAATTTAGCCACAACGCCAAGCCAGCCACCCACGCGCGAGCGCAGTGCCAATGCGAAACTCCGGAATCGCGCCGATTTCCACGGCGCCCGGATGTTTCACAACGAACCGCAATACCCGGCGGCAATGGGCCGTTTCGATGTGTGCCGGTGAGCGGATAACATCCCCGGTCATATCCAGCGCCTGGATACAAAGATCTTGGTAAATATGAAGCTTTTGATCTTCCGCCCAAACGGGTGTTTTGCGCGCAATCAATGCGGGAACTCCGCGTAGAAAACGCGCCAGCCCCAGCTGCGTTGCATTGGCTTTCAGGGCAGAAAGATCTTTGGGCAGATGATCCAGGGCTTCAAGTGCCGCAAGCATGGGCCCCAGGGCGATCGTTTGCACATGGGACAAAAGATCCTCCCCTGTATTAAACCCATCTTTATAGATATCCCAACGGCGTGCCAAAACCATCGCATCTAGAGCCTCGGCCCCCTTGGGCCCCAAGATGGGCGCCAAAGCCTCGACAACCTCATGTTTGCGCGGCGTGCCGGTCTCAATCTCTTCAAACACATCACGCCACCATTGCAGGCGCATTTCTGCAATCATCGGCTCTTGCGTCATCCATGGGGCCCGCGCCACCTCTACAGAGGCGGCATAAAACGGCAAAAGCACCGCACGCGCGGCAAGCGGCGCCGCCATGGTTGCCGCGAAACGCTCGGGATCCGCACGCGCGACCAGGTTGGCGCAAGCCTGTAGGCTCATCCGAGCAAATCCGGGTTGAAGGCATCGGTGATCACCGCCTCTGACAGGCCGCCAGGCTTATCGATAACCTCAACACCCGCAGCGCTGAGCTGCGCGCGTATTCGGTCCGCCTCAGCAAAATCGGGTGCGGACTTAGCTTGCCTGCGCGCTTCGATCAGCGCCTCCACCCGCAGGGCCGCATCGCCACGGGCCTCTTTGGGACGCCACCAAGTCTGATCTGCGCCCAAAAGGCCCAAAAATTCACCGGCGGCCAGAAGCGCCGCAGCATCGCCAGCTTTGCCCAATTCATGCAGTCTTGCCAAAGCCCCCGGTGTGTTCAAATCATTGGCCACATGGGCAAGAACATTGCCATCCAAAGCGGCAGGCTCGACCCCTTGCACCAGCTCATGCCACTTGTGCAACGTGCTCGCCGCCTCCTGCGCCTTCTTTTCCGTCCAATCCATTGGCTTGCCATAATGAGTCGACAGAAGAACAAAGCGGATCACCTCGCCCGGAATATCCTGATCCAGCAAATCGCGCACGGTGAAGAAATTGCCCAAGGATTTGGACATCTTCTTACCTTCGACCTGCAACATTTCGTTGTGCATCCAGATCTGTGCAAAACTGCCCTCAGGATGCGCACAGCAACTTTGCGCGATCTCATTCTCATGATGCGGAAACAGCAGATCATTGCCGCCGCCATGAATATCAAAACTATGGCCAAAAAGCTCATAAGACATGGCCGAGCATTCGATATGCCAGCCCGGGCGTCCACGTCCCCAGGGGCTTGGCCAGCCCGGAGTTTGCGCATCAGAGGGTTTCCATAGGACAAAATCCATAGGGTCGCGCTTATAGGGGGCCACTTCCACCCGTGCGCCTGCAATCATGTCACCCACACTCCGGCCCGATAGCGCGCCATAGTCGGGGCAGCTGTTCACATCAAACAGCACATGCCCCTCGGCCGCATAGGCATGGCCTTTGGCAATGAGATCCTCTGACATAAAAATCATCTGCGCAATATAATCGGTGGCGCGCGGCATTACCGTGGGCTCAAGCGCCGCCAAGGCGCCCATATCTGCCAAATACCAGCCAATGGTTTCTTCAGTGATCTGCCCGATATCACGCCCTGTTTCAGCCGATTTTGCGTTTATTTTATCGTCAATATCGGTGAAATTGCGCGCATAGGTGACATGCTCGGCGCCATAAACCTCACGCAGCAAGCGAAACAAGCTGTCAAACACGACAACCGCACGGGCGTTGCCCAAATGTGCGCGATCATAGACCGTTGGCCCGCAGACATACATGCGTATATTCTTCGGATCTAATGGCATCAAAGGCTCTTTGCGGCGCGTTTTGCTATTGTGCAGCTTGATTTGCATCATCGGGCATGTCCTAAAGTTACGGAAGGCACGGAAAGAAAGTGGCGGGCCGCCAAAAAAGGCGCGCGTCGCCGCGGCAGTCATATTATGTCAACAACGCCAATTCATGGGGCCTCTATAGCGCCGTGAACCCCGTGTTTCAATTGCTCAAAACCAATTTGACGAATCTATCGGCTTCAGGCCAAATCTCGGAATGGAACTCGCACACCGCATGACCGCCCTAACAGGCGATGGATCCGATGGCTGGGATGTTTTTTACAAGGCGCGCGCTTTAAAAAAACAAGGCCATCCGATCATTGAGTTGACCATCGGGGAGCATGACATTCGCACCCATATGGATATTTTGGCTGCAATGGGTCGGTCCGCAAGGGGCGGTCACACGGGCTATGCTGCTGTGCCGGGCACCGAGGGTCTGCGCGGGGCCGTGGCCCGCCGCATTGAGGCGCAGAGCGGCGTTTGCACAACTGAGGACAATATTTTGATCACGCCCGGCGGGCAATCGGCACTTTTCGCCGCCCATATGGCCGTGCTGAACCCCGGTGATGACGCGCTATATTGCGATCCCTATTATGCCACCTACCCCGGTACGCTACGCGGAACTGGCGCTGTGGATCGTGCAATCCCATGTGATCCGGCGCATGATTTCCAACCTCGCGCGGCCGATCTTGAGGCCGCGGCCAGAGGCGCGCGGTCTCTGCTGGTCAATTCACCCAACAATCCAACCGGGGTGGTTTATGACCGCGCCACTTGGCAGGCCATTGCAAAAACCTGTATCACCCATGATCTTTGGCTCATCTCTGACGAGGTTTACGACACCCAAGTCTGGCAGGGCGAACATATAAGCCCGCGAAGTCTGCCTGACATGCAAGAGCGCACTTTGGTGATTGGTTCGATGTCAAAGAGCCACGCCATGACCGGAAGCCGGATTGGCTGGATCTGTGGGCCGGTGCCTGTGATCGAGTATCTGACCAATTTCGCCACCCACACCACCTATGGGGTGCCGGGCTTCATTCAAGATGCGGCAGAATTTGCACTCTCCCAGGGCCAAGAGTTAGAGGATGAGGTGGCCGCGCCCTTTCGGCGGCGACGGCGCATCGCCCTTGATCTGCTAACGCAGCAAAATCTTGTGCGGGCTGTGCCTTGCTCAGGGGCGATGTATCTGATGCTAGACATGCGCGCCACCGGGCTGAGCGGTGAGGCCTTTGCCCATGCTTTGCTCGATGCACATCAAATTGCCGTTATGCCTGGCGAGAGCTTTGGTCAGGCCGCCGCCGGTCACATCCGCGTGGCCATGACCGTTGCCGATGATCAATTTTCCGAAGCACTCGCGGTTTTATTGTCCTTTGCCGCTGAAATTTGCGAAAACAAAAGACGTTTTTGAACCATAAGTCGCAAATGGAAAAGATTGTCGGTTTGGAGTTTTTCACTCTAAAGCATGATTTCGAGATTTAAGACAGTGAGCTGGGTCTTCACCCTTACGGTGCGCACGATTGGGGCGAGCCGAGGACGTGCGGCGCGCGGGCGGCCAGTGCTCTAAACGGGCCTACTTAGTTACTCTCAACACCACTCTTAGGATTTCCCCATGACAGATACCCAAAACCGCCGCGCTGGTGGCCGGGCTGCGCGTAAAGCGGCCAGAACTGCGCCCCTCTCCGATGCGATGCGTCCCGTCCGCCCCGGCATGCAAGGCGGCACTTATAAACCACTCACCCAATTGGATATGGAGCGTATCAATGAGGCGGCACTCACCGCCCTTGAAGAGATTGGTCTGGCCGATGCGCCGCAGTCGGGCATTGATATTATGGTCGGTGCCGGCGCTATTCTTGGGGAGGATGGCCGCTTGCGCTACCCCCGTGCCTTGATCGAAGATATGCTGGCCAAAGCCAATCGCGAAATCACGCTTAGCGCGCGCAATCCGAAACATGATCTGCACCTTAGCGAAAAGAAGGTCCATTACGGCACCGCTGGGGCTGCGGTGCATATGGTCGACGTACAAACCCGCAGCTACCGCGAATCCACCGTCCGCGACTTGCACAATGCTGCGCGAATTGTGGAGCATTTGGACAATATCCATTTCGTGCAAAGACCCATGGTCTGCCGCGATATTTTCGACAATCGAGAGATGGACCTCAACACGATATACGCCTGCGCCACCGGTACGGAAAAACACATTGGCACCTCCTTTACAGAGCCTGATTTTGTCGATGATGCCTTTGAAATGTTGAATATGATTGCTGGCGGTGAGGACAAATGGCGCGAGCGCCCCTTTGTGTCTAATTCCAATTGCTTCGTCGTGCCACCGATGAAATTCGCAACCGAAAGCTGCCAGGTTATGGAGAAATGTATTGCAGGCGGCATGCCTATTTTGCTGCTCAGTGCCGGGCAAGCAGGCGCCACCGCCCCTGCGCCAATCGCCGGCGCGATTGTGCAAGCGGTTGCCGAATGTCTGGCGGGGCTGGTCTATGTCAATGCCATCAAACCCGGTCATCCGGCCATATTTGGGACTTGGCCCTTTGTCTCGGATCTGCGCACGGGTGCTATGTCCGGCGGATCTGGCGAGCAGGCCCTGCTCACGGCCGGCTGTGCGCAAATGCACCATTACTACGGCCTGCCCGGCGGCGCGGCGGCCGGCATTGCCGATGCCAAACTGCCCGATATGCAAGCGGGATGGGAGCAGGCCATGTCAAATGTCATGGCCGGACTGACCGGATTGAATATGGTCTATGAAGCGGCGGGTATGCATGCCTCCCTTCTGGGATTTTGTCATGAATCCCTTATCTTAGGCGATGATTTACTGGGACAGGCGATGCGCTGCGTGCGCGGCATTGAGGTCAGTGAAGACACGGTGGGTCTCGAGACCATGCGCGCGACCTGTTTGGGTGGGCCAGGTCATTATCTGGGCTCTGATCAAACCCTATCCTTGATGCAAACTGAGTATATCTACCCGGTTCTGGCAGATCGCAGTTCCCCCAAAGAATGGCAGGAGAAAGATCGGCCGGACCTTATCGAACAGGCGGTGGCGCGAAAAAAGGCTTTGATCGCGGCTCCAACACCGGCCGCACTGCCGCCGGAGGTGGACGCGCAGATTCGCCAGCGATTCAAAATTCATCTGAATTAAACGGTCTCTTGCGGGCGGTTTATTTATCCGCCCGCTTTTTCTTCCAGCTCAAGCCATTGCGCTTCAGCCGCCGCCAAAGCCTCCTGCCGCTCGAGCAAAAGCGCGGTGGCTTTGTTGAATTTTACAGGCTGCTCGGTAAAGAGATTTGGCTGACCTAGGAACTCTTCTAATTTACCAATCTCAGCTTCAATGCGGGCAATTTCAGCTGGCAAAGCCTCCAAACGATGTTTTTCTGTAAAAGACAGGGCCGTTTTCACCTCCGCCGTCTCCATTTTAGTCTTTGTCGTGCTTTGTTTCGTCGCGTGTTTGGCCGTTTTGCGGTCCGCGGCGCTGGGTTTTTGTGACTGATAATCGCTCCAGCCGCCGGCATAGACAGTGGCCTTGCCACCAGGCTCTAACGCAATGGTTGTGGTGGCGACGCGGTCGAGAAAATCACGGTCATGGCTAACCAGCAAGACCGTGCCGTCATAATCGCCCAGAACATCTTGCAGCAGATCTAGAGTTTCTATGTCAAGATCATTGGTCGGCTCATCGAGGATCAATAAGTTACTTTCCTGTGCCATCAGGCGGGCCAGCAATAGCCGCGCTTTCTCTCCCCCGGACAGCGCCCGAACTGGCGCGCGCATTTGCTCTTCGGCAAATAGAAAATCTTTAAGATAGCCGACCACATGTTTCGGGGTGCCCCGCACCATAATTTGATCGGACTGGCCAGAGACCGCCATGGTCGGATCGCTGGTCAGCGCTTCCCAAAGGCTAAGATCAGGATCCAGCTTCGTACGACCTTGGTCAAATACCGCAATTTGCAGGTTTGTGCCCAACTTCACGCTGCCCCGGTCAGGGGCCTGTTCCCCCAAAAGCGTTTTGATCAAAGTGGTCTTGCCAACCCCATTCGGGCCAACGAGCGCCACGCGATCTTTGCGCTGAACCGTCAGTGAAAAATCTTTCAAAATCTCCAATTCACCGAAGGCCAGATCCAAGTTTTTGGCCTCAATCACCTTTGCCCCAGATTTTTGACCCGAATCAAACGCCATAGCGGCCGTGGATTGCCGGTTGATTTGCGCCGCCCGCTCGGCACGCAGCTCGCCCAAGGCCCGCACGCGCCCTTGGTTGCGTTTGCGCCGGGCAGAGATGCCCTCCACCGCCCAACGCGCCTCCGCTTTGATCTTGCGACTGAGCTTGTGCCTTTGTTGATCTTCTTCTTCCCAGGTTTTGTCCCGCCAGGCTTCAAAACTTCCAAACCCTTGCTCAAGGCGGCGCACCGCGCCCCGGTCGATCCACAGGGTCGCACGGGTTAAAGCGGTTAAAAAGGCCCGGTCGTGGGAGATCACAACAAAACTATTTCGGCTTTCGCGCAAAGTGGTTTCCAACCAGGAAATTGCTTCAATATCAAGATGGTTGGTCGGCTCGTCCAGAAGCATCAGCTCGGGATCTTCCGCCATGAGCTTGGCCAAAGCCGCCCGCCGTCGCTCACCGCCGGAGGCGATTTTCACCGGGCGATCTGGATCGAACTTCAATCCTTCCGCGGCAATCTCAACCTTATAATGCTCAGAGACATCAAGCGCCGAAAGGGCAAAATCTCCCAAAGTCTCAAACTGTGACAAATCGGGGTCTTGTTCCATATAGCCGACGCTGACGCCGGGCGGGATCACCCGATGTCCAGCATCGGCCTCAACCAACCCAGCCATGACCTTCATCAAAGTAGATTTACCTGATCCATTTCGTCCCACCAACGAGAGACGATCGCCCGTCTGAACGACGAAGCCGAGATCGGAAAAGATCGGGTGACCGCCAAAGGTCAGCGATATATCGGAGAGTTGGATCAAAGGTGCGCGTGCCATAGGCTGCAGCTAGGCGCTCACGGCCGCGGCGTCAATGCGCGGCGAAGATTGCGCGCAAACGCTGCGCTCTTTTTTGTGGAACATGTTCCACATTCAAACCTGTAAAGAGCAATGTAGTCCCCAAATCCGGGTTGATGACCGCGTGATCGCCCACTTTTCCACCAAGGCCCAAATAGGCCCGCAAAAGCGGCGGTAAATTGGGTGCACCTCCGTCCTTGTGATCCTCAAATGCCTGCGCCAATCGATAACCGCCATGAAAGACAGGGCGCCAACTGTTCGGTGCAATATGGTTGTTACGACAAAGATAGCGAAAACCCGCGCTATGTGCTTCGGGGTATGTGCCTACAAATGAGCTGCACCGAAAGAGAAATGACACATTGTTTTGATCGACCAGCTGCGTGACAACGCCCCAGGCCAGGCGAAAAATATCCGAATTTCCCCTCTGTGGATCAATGGCAAAACGCCCCAATTCCAGCACGGGCCTCTCAAATACGCGCAGCGGTGACAGATCGAAAACTTGCGCTGAATATCCGTGCACTACGGCTGTACCACTCGGAAAAATTCCAAGCCTAAAAAACATAACTTTTCATTTTTATCAATGACTTTAATAAAAAAATTTAAGCAATTCTCATCCCAAATATCACGGTCATCCCCCTGCATCCCCCCGCTAAAAATCGCATTGCGGAATTGCCACAGCTGCCCAAGGCTCCGAGCCGATTGGCACAGCTCGACCTTGAGACCACCGCGGGTAAAATTTTGGAATTGAAGCTCTGGGCGCCCCATGATCCATGACTATCCACCTGTAAAATAATAACAGTACTATATCGCGCAATCGGCTGGTGAACTACCGTTAAATGCGTATCATGGGGCAAAACTGTTTGGAGGTTCTATGGCTGATATCGAAAAAACGGATCGCGAGTGGCAGGAAATGCTTTCCCCACTGGCCTATAAGGTCACGCGCAAGCATGGCACCGAGCGGGCTTTCAGCCACGACAACTTTCCAGAAGAGCCAGGATATTATGCCTGCGTTTGCTGCGACGCAGCCTTGTTTTCACAAGATGATAAATTTGACAGCGGTACGGGATGGCCCTCCTTTACCCAACCCATGGCGGGTGCACCAATTGGCGAAAGCATTGATAATTCGTGGTTCTCCACACGCACAGAGGTGCATTGCGCAACCTGCTCTGCGCATTTGGGCCATGTCTTTCCCGATGGGCCGGCGCCGACTGGCTTGCGGTATTGTATGAACGGCGTTGCGCTCACGTTCCACACGGATGCAGCAGATTAAGGCTCGCTCAAAATGTCGCTGGCATCGAAGCGTCCGATGTTGCCAAGCAATTGCTGCAGGAAGGAAATTTCTTCCGTGCCCCCGTCGGTCACCCGGCGCGTCAGAGCCACAATCTCGCCATCCTCAAGGCTGTAACGGCTGACGTTTGTCACAACCTCGGCCGAATCCAACGCGACGGCCACAATATCGCGGGAAATAGGCTTGGGCGGGTTAATGCCATAATGCCGCCAGCGGCTTGAAATATAATAGAGCCGGCCTGTTTCTGTGTCCGAAATCGTGGGCAAGCCAATAGTTTCCTCTGCCGTTGCCCGCGTATCCACGCCCACCATAAGATTCGCCAGCTGCGCTTCGGACGGCGTGTAGCCATGGTTGCGGTAGACCGGCGTACAAGATATCGCCGCGAAAAGACAGAACCCTACCACAGTGGTCTTTGTTTTATTTAGCATGAGTGTCCCTGTTGTCTTGCGAGAATAGCCCTCGCCAATTATGACTATGCTATCGAAGCCCAAATATGAATTCAAGAATGGAGCGCAGATGCGGCCAAACCATGCTCACCCACGCCTCGAGTTGAAACACCTGGTGCAAAACAGAGGCGTTAACTTCGATCTGACACTTTCAGAGGTGGATATTTCCGAGATTATCGATCAATTAGAACTGCTTAGCCTACGAAAAATTAAGTTTTCAGGAACAATTCTGCCCATCGGAAAGGGCGATTGGAGGCTGTCGGGCGAATTGGGCGCGACGGTGGAGCAGGCCTGCAGCCTGACCCTCGCCCCGGTGCGCAGCCGTATCGACACGCCGGTTGTTCGCAATTTTCGTAAGTCTCGTATCACCTTGAGCCATTCGGGCCCCGAGCATGAAATTCCAGAGGATGACAGTGAAGAACAACTGGAAGATGTCATTGACCTCGCACGGGTGTTTTCAGAAGCTCTATCACTTGCCTTGCCCGATTATCCCCGCGCCGAAGGGGCCGAGCTCAAAACTGCCGAATTTGCCCCGCCCGGAGTGACGCCACTGACCGATGAGGCGGCCAGACCCTTTTCCGTACTGGCAGGCTTGAAGGATAAGCTCCAGTAACTGCATGATGAAACAGAGGTTTGTAGAGTTTTTTGAAAAATCGCAGGAAATATATAGGATCTGCGCCGTTTGGGGCTTGAAATAATACTCAATCCAAGTATTTAAGCGCCACTTAAGGTGCCGAGCTGGGCTCAGTGCTTTTGTTTGGCGAAGACGCCAAATTCAGTATTAACAGGGCGTAACGCCCGTAGCTCGAGGTTGTGACATGGCTGTCCCAAAAAGTAAGATTACACGGAGCCGTCGTGGCATGCGGCGCTCACATGACGCACTTGTTGCGGCAAACCCAAATGAATGCACAAACTGCGGTGAGCTGAAGCGTCCGCATCACGTTTGCGCATCTTGCGGTCACTATGATGATCGCGAAGTGATTGCGACGACTGAGGAAGTAGATCTCGACGAAGACGCGGCATAAGCGCCCGTATTCAAAGGGAATACATCTCAATGACGGACACCCAAACCATCGCTGGCGGAACCAACTCGAATGTTGTTGTATCCGTCGATGCCATGGGGGGAGACAAAGGGCCCGGTGTGATTATCGCTGGGCTTTTGCGTGCGGTGCACACACATTCTAATATCCGGTTTCTGGTGCATGGCCCGGAAGCGGTGCTGGCGCCTTTGATTGACAAGCACAATCTCGAAGAGTTTTGCACCATTGTGCATGCTGAGCGCACCGTTTCCATGGATGACAAGCCAAGCCAAGTGATGCGCCATGGCAAGGGCACTTCAATGTGGTCAGCCGTGACTTCGGTCAAGCAACAAGAGGCCGATGCCTGTGTTTCTTGCGGCAATACGGGCGCTTTGATGGCCATTTCAATGGTGCGCCTGCGTAAATTAGCAGGAATCAACCGGCCTGCGATTGCGATTCTCTGGCCGTCTTTTGGACCAAACGGATCCAATGTAATGCTTGATGTGGGCGCAGATGTGCGTGCAGATGAAAGTGATCTGTTACAATTTGCCCTGATGGGCGCGTCTTACTCGCGCAATGGTTTTGCCGTGAAACGGCCGCGAGTTGGACTTCTAAACGTTGGCACGGAAGAGCATAAGGGCCGCGCCGAGCTGAAGGCTGCACATGATCTTATCAAAGAGTCAGCGGAGAGCGGACAGTTTGAATTCGTAGGCTTTGTCGAGGGTGGAGATATTCCATCAGACCGGGTCGATGTGATCGTAACCGACGGATTTACAGGCAATGTTGCGCTGAAAACCGCCGAAGGCACCGCGAGCTTTATCGGCACAGCCCTGCGTCAATCTTTTAAACATAATTTGGTCGCCAAACTCTCTGCGATCTTAGCCTATGGTCCGCTAAGCCGCCTCAAGCGCACCACAGACCCGCGCCGGGTCAACGGCGGCGTGTTCTTAGGGCTCAATGGCACGGTGGTAAAATCCCATGGCGCGGCTGACGCAACAGGAGTTGCGGCGGCGGTTGGCCTGGCCTATCGTTTAGGTTCAGCAAAGTTTAGCACCAAGCTCGCCGCGCGTGTAGCTTCGGTCAATGGGTTCGCAGAGGACCACGAAGAAGACGGGAACTAACGATGCGCAGAGCAGTTGTTGAATCCATTGGCCACTACCTGCCCGAACGCGTGGTGGAAAACTCCGAATTTGAAGCAACACTGGACACCAATGACGCCTGGATCCGCAGTCGCACCGGCATCGAACGCCGTCATTTTGCCGCTGAAGGGGAAACAACCTCTGATATGGGCATCAAAGCCGCTCAAGCAGCTTTGGCCAATGCCGGATGCGGCGTCGAGGACGTCGATGCCATTATTCTAGCAACCTCAACCGCCGACCTCACCTTCCCCTCCGCCGCCACAATGGTACAGCATGGGCTTGGTATGAACCACGGTTTCGCCTTTGACGTTCAAGCGGTCTGTGCGGGATTTTTGTTTGCATTGAATACCGCAAATTCCATGATTGCCAGCGGTCAGGCCAATCGCATTTTGGTCATCGGCGCGGAGACATTTTCAAAACTGATGGATTGGACCGATCGTGGGACCTGCGTGTTGTTTGGCGATGGCGCCGGCGCCATTTTAATTGCCGCGCAGGAGGATGAAACCTCTCATCGTGGAATTCTGGCCACCACACTGCGCTCGGATGGGCGCTACAAAGACATTCTTTACGTCGATGGTGGCGTATCCATGCAAACTACTGGGCATCTGCGTATGCAGGGCAAAGAAGTTTTTCGTCATGCGGTCGAGAAACTCTCAAACACGGCGCTTGAGGCAATCGAAGCGGCCGGTCTTACCACGGACGATGTGGATTGGATCGTACCGCATCAGGCCAACAAACGCATTTTGGAAGGAATGTCCAAACGCCTCAAAGTCCCTATGGACCGAGTCGTTATGACGGTAAACAACCATGGCAATACCTCTGCGGCCTCTATTCCTCTTGCGATGGCAGTGGCCGCCCAGGACAAACGCATCAAACAAGGCGATATTGTGGTCACAGGCGCCATTGGCGGCGGTCTGGCCTGGGGAACTGCGGTTATTCGCTGGTAAATGACCCCATATCAGGACTTTTAGTTGCCAAGGTTTTTTATCCCTCTATAATTACATTGTAGTAACAAGGGGGAACGTAAATGGCGTCGAACACACTCACACGGATGGATCTCAGTGAAGCGGTTTTCCGCGAAGTCGGACTGTCTCGCAATGAATCTGCCGATTTGGTGGAATCTGTTTTGAAGCATATTTCAGACGCATTGGTCGCTGGCGAATCTGTAAAAATTTCATCTTTTGGCACCTTCGGCATTCGCGATAAATCCGCGCGTATCGGCCGCAACCCCAAAACGGGTGAAGAGGCCCCTATCACTCCGCGCAGGGTTTTGACCTTCCGCCCCTCGCATTTGATGAAAGACCGGGTTGCTAAAGGCAACAAAGGGTAATCAACTTGGCTAAATCGCCAGAAGCTTTCAGAACCATAAGCGAAGTTGCGACATGGCTTGGAACACAGGCGCATGTACTGCGATTTTGGGAAAGCAAATTTGACGCCGTCGCCCCCGTGCAACGCACAGGGGGGCGGCGATATTATCGCTTGGAAGATATGCTCTTGCTGGGGGGAATAAAATTCCTCCTTTATGAACAGGGTATGACCATCAAAGCCGTGCAAAATCTCCTGAAAGTTGAGGGAGTGGCACATGTGCAGAGCTTCTCGCCTGCCATTCATAGTACGACACAACAAGCAGATCCACCCCCCAAGGCCGCTCAAGAAACAGCAGCCGCGCCGACAGAAAATGTGGTTGATCTGCAATTTGATCCGATAAAACTGAGCCAATCTGTTGTATTGGGCGCACGCGAAGAGCGCGCTGAGGATGGCAATCAGCTGCTGTTGTTTCCAGAATTGGCAGATGAGGCGCCGCCAGCAGATACAAAAGTCGCGCCGATGCGTCCCGATCCTGCCCCCGTCAAGGCCTTGGGCACAGATTTGCCGACCAAGGATCCAGAGCTCACCAGTTTTCCAGGCACCGCCGGGCTGATAACACAGGTCCTGCAACTGCCCACTGACACCCGCCGCGCCGCCCTCCGGTCGTCACCAAAGATTATTGATGAATTGCGCGCCTTGCAGGCAAAGATGAGCACATAAGTGAAATTCGAACATATAATAGGCTTGCTCCCGTTGCCGGGATTGATATACGACTTCATGTTCGGGCTATGGCGCAGCCTGGTAGCGCGTCCGTCTGGGGGACGGAAGGTCGCAGGTTCGAGCCCTGCTAGCCCGACCAATAAACAACCGCCCTGCCCCATGGCATGGGCGGTTTTTTGAGCTTAAGAGGTCCTCAATGCGCCAAGGTGTCATCCCAAGTCATATGATTGAAACTATGGTTGCTAAGGGCCATATTTCGATTTCTGAACCGCTGCAAGATGATCAGGTGCAGCCCGCCTCGCTCGATCTGCGTTTGGGACATACTGCCTACCGCGTCAGAGCGTCCTTTCTTGCGGGACAGGCTGCCACAGTCGCAGAGCGGTTGCGCGAATTTGAAATGCATAGAATTGACCTGTCCGAAGGCGCCGTCTTGGAAAAAGGATGTGTTTACCTCGTGCCGCTTATGGAAGGGCTCGGCCTGCCGCCAGATATAGAGGCCGTGGCCAACGCAAAATCCTCGACCGGGCGATTGGATCTGTTGACACGAACCATCACCGATCACGGCAAGGAGTTTGACCGAATTGTCAAAGGCTATAGCGGACCGCTCTATGCTGAAATTTGCCCCCGCTCCTTTTCAGTTTTGGTGCGGCCCGGCATGCGCCTCAATCAGATTCGCTTTCGCCTGGGTCATGCGGTGCTCGGCGATGATGCGCTCACAGAACTGCATGCGCAAACGCCTTTGGTCTCGGGCGAGGCTGTGATCCAAGATGGGCTTGGATTCTCTGTGGACCTCAGCGCCAGTCGCAATGGACTCGTAGGCTATCGCGCCAAACCGCATACCGGCGTGATCGATCTTGGCAAAATTGGCGCCTATGATCCGGCTGATTTTTGGGAAGAAATTCGCACGGAGGATCAGCAGATTATACTGGACCCGGGAGCGTTCTACATATTGGTGAGCCAAGAGGCCGTGACAATACCGCCTGAATATGCCGCTGAAATGGCCCCTTATTTAGCCATGGTCGGCGAGTTTCGCGTGCATTACGCAGGTTTTTTTGACCCTGGATTCGGCCATGCCGCCGCCAATGGGCAGGGCAGCAGAGGGGTTTTGGAAGTCCGCTGCCATGAGGCGCCCTTTGTCTTGGAACACGGGCAAGTTGTTGGACGATTGGTCTATGAGGCGATGCTTGAAACACCCAGCCAGCTTTACGGGCGCGAGATCGCCTCAAACTATCAAGGGCAAGGGCTAAAACTGTCGAAACATTTTAAGTAGCCAGCCGCGGCGTCTTGGCCCCGCAGAGCGTATTCAAAAGCGCCGCATGCGTTTGGCGGTATTCGCACTGTATCTCAAGCGCTTTTTCTGGTCGGCAGAGAGATCTTTATCCTCGGGCTTTTTGCGCCCTTTCGTGGCAGCATCAATACCTTTGTTGATACCAAGCGTCATCAAACGACGAATGACAATGTTTATAAACATATTAATATAACGGTCCATCCTCGGGTTCCTCAATTGCGTCATCAAATAAATTTTCTTGTAATTCTGCATCCGTTTGCGGCTCAGGTAAAGCCTCTGCGCCTGGTGCGGGGCGGTTCTCAAGCAAGCCGGCGGCCCGCAGCTCTTTAAGACCCGGCAAATCGCGAGCGTTTTCCAATCCAAAATGATCAAGAAAACACTCAGTGACCACAAATGTGACCGGACGACCGGGTGTCTGGCGTCGACGACCAATTTTGATCCAGTCCAATTCGAGCAGCTGATCCACCGTGCCGCGGCTGACAGCAACACCCCGGATCTCTTCAATTTCTGCGCGAGACACGGGTTGATGATAGGCAACAATAGCCAAAGTCTCGATCGCTGCCCGCGATAATTTTCGAGTTTCCACAGTCTCCCGCTGCATTAAAAAGCCCAGATCAGGCGCGGTGCGAATGGTCCAGGCATCTTGAACCTTGACCACAGAGACACCGCGGCCCTCATAGCGCTTTTGTATATTCTTCACCGCAATGAGAGGTTCGCATCCATGCGGCATCCGCCCTGCCATTTCCCGCAGTGAGACCGGCTCTGCCGAGGCAAATAAAATAGCCTCCACCATGCGCTCTTGCTCCGCGATGGGCGGTGCCTCGAACAGGCTTTCTTCTTGGGTGTCATCCATCGCGATCCGCCCTTTTGATCTGAATAGGTGAGAAAATTTCATCCTGCCGTATGACGATTTTTCCTTCTTTGGCCAGCTCTAAAGAGGCAGCAAAAGTTGACGCGGTGGCAGATCGTCGTTTTTTGGGATCATCGGTCCAGCCATCGGGCAGATAGGAGACAATATCGGTCCAATGACCCGAAAAACCAATCAGACCCCGCATGCGTTGCAGAGCTTGTTCCATAGTAAACACAGAGTCGCGGTCCATCACAAACGGACGAAAATCGTCGCGCGTGCGGATGCGCGCATAGCCCTGCATCAAATCCAAGAGATTGGCCGTGTAATGCACAGTCTTCCGGCGTGTCACATCTTCCGTCACCCCGCGCACAAAGCGATCACGCCCCAAACGGTCCCGCGCCATCAATTTCGCCGCAGCATCGCGCATCGCCTGCAGCCGCTCGAGTTGAAACGCCAGATGCGCCGCCAACTCGTCCCCCGTCGGGCCGGCCATAGTCGGATCCGGGGGCAGAAGCAGCCGCGATTTCAAGAAAGCCAGCCAAGCGGCCATGACGAGGTAATCGGCGGCCAATTCGATGCGCAGCTCACGCGCTTTTTCAATAAAGTTAAGATATTGAACAGCAAGATCCAAAACGGAAATTTTCCGCAGATCCACTTTTTGCGTACGCGACAGTGACAAAAGTAAATCCAATGGCCCTTCGAACCCATCGACATCAACGATGAGCGTCTCAGCCTGCACGCGTTCCGCGACAGATTGATGGTCAAATAATTCTTCTTGCATCACCGGAACTCACCCAACAGTGCGTCAAATTCGGCTTTCACTTGCTGAATGTCAACAGGCTGCGCGTCGGGCCGTTGCGCCAAGACCTGCGCCACCCGCATCTGACTTGGCCCGGTCAACTCCTCGGTGCTTTCGGCCAAGAGCTGCATCTGATCCATCTGCCCGTTACAATGCAAAACAATATCGCACCCCGCCGCCAGCGCCTTTTGCGCCCGCAGATCCAAGGGACCGGACAAGGCTTCCATTGAAATATCATCCGTCATCAACAGTCCAGAAAATCCGATATGTTTGCGGATGATGCCAATCATCGCCGTCGACTGCGTGGCCGGATGGGTGGGATCTAAATCTTCGAACACCAAATGCGCCGTCATGCCCATATCAATCATATTGAGCTGGCGAAAGGCTTCAAAATCATGGCGCTCCAGGCGGCTACGATCTTCAGGCACGCGTGGCAGGTCCAAATGCGAGTCCAAGGTGGCGCGTCCATGGCCTGGAATATGTTTCAAAACGCCCGATACGCCCCCATGCCGCAAACCTTGATGCAGCGCGCGCGCATGGGTGACAACCGCAGAAAGCGAGCTTCCATAGCAGCGATTTTTGAGCACGGCATGGGTGTCGGCTTGGGCAATATCTCCAAGAGGTGCGCAATTGCTATCAATCCCGCAACTGCGCAGGTTCTCCGCGATCAATCGGCCCCGCAACCAAAACAGCCGTTCAGACTGGGGCGCGGCAGCCTGATCCAGCGCTGGCGGAAATTCGAACCAATGCGGCGCGCCAAGACGCGACACCCGCCCCCCTTCTTGATCTATCATCACCGGCGCATGCCAGCCCACGGCCGCGCGCAAATCTGCGCACAGTTGGCGAATTTGCGCCGGGGTTCCAAGGTTGCGTGAAAAGAGGATAAAGCCAAAGGGTTGGACTTTTGTAAAAAACCGGCGCTCTTGCACCCCGAGAGAAGGACCTCGGCAGCCAAAAATGAATGGGGACAGGGCCATAACAGACCCTGCCCTAGTTCATCGTCACAGAATAGCATTCCGCATTCTGCCGATTGAGCGCGGTGCACAGGCGCCGCGCCTCCTCTTGATCTGCAAAGCCATGAACCCGAAGGCGATAAATGGTGCCTCCGCCGACCTCTGCCTGCAAAATCACATGGGGTTTACCCACTAAATAGTCCCCATGGCGCTCGGAGAGATCGGCCCAAGCTTGCTGCGCGATGGCGGCACTGTCAAAGGCTCCCAATTGCGCCATCGGCGCACCGCGAACAATCTCACCGGTCGGGATATTTGGCGGTACGGCCCGTGGTGCAGGGCGCGAGACCACCACAAAGGGGCGCAACCGCGGGCGCAACGATTGGGTCAGGCCAGAGCCCCCTGACGCCGGAATGACGGCAGCCGGAGCCTCCGTCACAGCTCCGTTGACCGTGCCAGCCGCAAGCATAGCGGCCAAGCTCTCCGCCGTCTCGTCAATGATGAGAGCCTCCGCAGGATCCATAATCGGTTCTGGCAGCACCGCAGACGCGGGTGCCTCAGCAGCCGCAGTGTCACGGGTCAAGAGCGACTGGATAGGCTGATCTTCAGCTTGCAGATTGATCGGCCGCGGGGCCAATTGTAGCGGGTCATTTGTCGAACCGATGACTTGACTTCCGGCCACTTCATTTACGGTAAGACCCTGATGCGCCACCAGAAGTCCACCGGGATCTTCAGGGGCGACCCGCGCCGGACCTTCCAAAGCGCGCACCACGGGAACGCCAGAGCTGTCCCGCAGAACAGTTTGCGCCCCCCAAGTGACAATTCCACCAAAGACCGCTAAAGAAATAACGGCTCCAACTATATTCGCATAGGCTGCAGCATTGAACTGCTCGGAGTCCCCCTGCGCCTCATAGGTCGCGTTTGCCATGTTGCCTCACTGCCCGGGTCGTGGCCCAGATCTTCTGACACTGCCTCATTCACACCCGCGTCGGCGCATTTTATCGCATTTCTTGCGCAGGTTGCACGCCCAGGATACCCAAACCGTTGGAAATAACAACCGCAGTGGCACGAATCAGCGCAATTTTTGCTTGGCTTGTGGCCAGATTGCCCTCTTGAAGAAAGCGCAGTTCAGGATGTTCATTGCCTTTATTCCACAAAGCATGGAATTCTGAAGCTAAATCATAGAGATAAAACGCAATGCGATGTGGCTCATTTGAACGGGCGGCAATTTCAATCAGTCGCGGAAACTCGGCCAACTTTGCGGCCAAAGTCAGCTCGGCGGCGTCCGTGAGCCCCGCAAGATCCGCGGCCTGTAATACGGCGTCTTCCACCGCAACCCCTGCCAGCTGCGCTTTGCGCATCACAGAGCAAATCCGAGCATGGGCATATTGCACATAGAACACAGGGTTCTCTTTGGTTTGCTCCATCACCTTATCAAAATCGAAATCTAAGGGCGCGTCATTTTTGCGGGTGAGCATGACAAAACGAGTGGCGTCAGCGCCGACTTGATCGACCAAATCCCGCAGAGTGACAAATGTCCCCGCGCGTTTCGACATTTTAAACGGCGCGCCGTTTTTGAACAGTTTCACCAATTGCGTCAGCTTGATATCAAGTGAGGTTTTGTCATTTGACAGCGCGGAGACCGCCGCCTTCATCCGTTTGACATAGCCGCCGTGATCGGCACCGAAGACATCAATCAGCTGGTCAAAGCCGCGCTGCACCTTGTCATAGTGATAGGCTATATCGGGGGCGAAATAGGTCCAACTGCCATCAGATTTCTGCACCGGCCGGTCCACGTCATCGCCGTGATCGGTCGAGCGAAACAAGGTCTGCTCACGCGGCTCCCAATCTTCCGGTTTCTTGCCCTTTGGCGGCTCCAAGACCCCTTGATAAATCAAACCTTTCGACTTCAAATCTTCAATTGCAGCCTCAATAAGGCCCGTGCCGTAGAGCGATTTTTCGGAGTAAAACACATCCATTTTGACGCCAAGCGCTAGGAGATCTTCGCGGATCAATTCCATCATTGCGAGGGTCGAAAACTCCCGCACATCCTCCAGCCAGAATTGCTCACCCTTCCCAAGATAACTATCCCCGACCTTTTCTTTCAGCGCCTGCCCCACGGCAATCAGATAATCGCCCGGATAGGTGCCATCTTCAAAGGCGACCTCTTGGCCATGGGCCTCAAGGTAGCGAAGGTAGACAGAGCGTGCCAAGACATCAACCTGCGCACCACCATCATTGATATAATACTCGCGCGTAACGTCATAGCCGGCAAAATCCAGCATCGAGGCCAAAGCATCGCCGAACACCGCCCCACGGGTGTGGCCCACATGCAAAGGTCCGGTGGGGTTGGCGGAGACATATTCAACATGCACCTTGATGCCGGCGCCAACTGTGGCCCGGCCATAGCCCGAGGGATCGGCCAAAATTGCGCGCAAGACGTCGGCCCAAAGCGTTGAAGCGAGACGCAGGTTCAAAAACCCCGGCCCCGCCACCTCTACTGACGCCAAACGCGGGTCGGCAGATAGCAGCGTTGCCAATCTTTGTGCAATGTCGCGCGGCTTGCATCTCGAGGGTTTGGCCAAGACCATTGCGGCATTGGTTGCCATATCGCCATGGGCGGCATCGCGCGGCGGCTCGACGGTGACCGCATCAAAGCTGAGCCCATCAGGCAGGTCACCTTGCGCCTGCATCTGCTGCAGGCTGTCATTTACAAGGCTACGGATTTCGGCAAAAAGGTTCATATCATCATCCCAAAGTGAAGCTGACGTTTAGCAAATTTCACCGCAAGGTCAACGCGCAGCAAACAGCCGGTCATGCTCTTGTTGTGCAAAACGGTCCGTCATGCCGGCAATGTAATCGGCCACCAGCCGCGCGCGGGCCTTTTTATCGGGCAAATTCGAACTCTGCACGCCCCAATCCCCCGGCATTTCCTTGGGAGTGCTCATGAAGACCTCGAACAAATCACGCACCACCTGCGCTGCATGTTCTCTTTGCACAACCACACGGGGCGCGCGGTACATGTTTTGAAACAAAAATCCGCGAATGACTTTAAGGTCGCTCCACAGCTCTGGGGAAAATTGCACAACCGCATAGTCCAGATCACGAATATCTTGAGCCGTGGTCGCGCCCGATTGTGCCAAAAGCGCCGCGCTGGTCCGCATGACATCTTCGACCATCACCCCGAAGACCCGGCGCAGAGCCTCGTGGCGCCGTCGGTGGGCATCCAATCCGCTGTAGAGCCGATCGACCTCCGCATAGGCAGGACCTACGATCGGAAGTTGCTCTGCCTGAGCGTCAGTAAACACGCCGGCCCTCAAACCATCGTGAAGATCATGGTTGTTATAGGCCACATCATCGGCCAATGCCGCAACCTGCGCCTCTGCGCTGGCATAGCTGTGCAGCTCCAGATCATGCTGCAAATTATAGTCAAGCAAGGCAGGCGGATGGGGCAAAGCTACGGGGCCGTTATGCTTTGCAATCCCTTCAAGGCACTCCCAGGTGAGGTTCAGCCCGTCAAACTGCGCATAATGCTGCTCCAATGCGGTGACGATGCGTATAGCCTGGGCATTGTGATCAAAGCCGTCATAGGCTTTCATTTCCGCGTCCAGCGCATCCTCACCCGTGTGGCCAAAGGGCGTATGTCCAAGGTCATGCGCCAAAGATACCGCTTCTACCAATTCCTGGTTGAGACCCAAAGCCCCGGCGATTGTCCGTGCCACTTGCGCCACTTCAATGGAGTGGGTGAGACGCGTTCGAAAATAATCCCCCTCATGTTCGACAAAGACTTGGGTTTTATGTTTAAGCCGCCGAAAGGCGCTGGAATGGATGATCCGGTCCCTATCTCTTTGGAAACAAGACCGAAAGGCACTTTCTTGCTCGTCAAACAAGCGGCCACGGCTGTCTTGCGGGTTGGATGCGAAACTTGCTGTCATGATTGCCCATCTTGTCGCCTGCTCTTGCAGCGCTTATATGAGAATTACCCGTTAATGTCATGTGAGCTTTTTACCAATGTTGACCCTGCCTCCCAAAGTGACCGACCGCGCCTTTGAGCGGCTTGCCGAAATTTGCGCTCAGGCGCAGGGAAAATCTTTGCGCGTCGCGGTCGAGGGCGGCGGCTGTTCTGGCTTTCAATATGAGATCGCGCTGGATGAGCCAAAGCCTGACGATTTGGTCTTGTCAGGTCATGGTGAAACCGTTGTGATTGATGCGGTCTCCTTGCCATTTCTAGCCTCTGCGACCATTGATTTTAGAGAAGAATTGATTGGCGCGCGCTTTGTCATCGACAATCCCAACGCCTCTTCAAGCTGCGGCTGCGGTGTCTCTTTTTCGATGTAATCGCACCGCGATTGCTTTTTGCCCGCTCAAACCTCAAAGACTGCGATGGATCTCATGAAAATAGCGACATTCAATATCAATGGGATCAAAGCCCGCATTCAAGCCCTGACCGATTGGCTGAATGAGGCGCAACCCGATGTGGCGCTGCTACAAGAAATCAAATCCGTTGATGAGAATTTCCCGCGCGCGCATTTTGAGGACATGGGCTATCAGGTGGAAACCCACGGTCAGAAAAGCTTCAACGGCGTGGCAATTTTGTCGAAATTGCCTCTGGAGGATATCAGCCGTGGGTTGCCGGGCGATGACATTGATGAACAGGCCCGATGGATCGAGGCTACAGTGATCGGCAAAAGGCCTATTCGGGTTTGCGGGCTGTATCTGCCGAATGGAAATCCGGCGCCCGGCCCAAAATATGACTACAAACTCGATTGGATGCGGCGGTTAAAAACCCGCGCTGAAGCCTTGATGGCGGCTGAAGAGCCCGCTTTGATGGCGGGAGATTATAATATCATTCCCCAGCTCGAAGATGCCGCAAAGCCCGAGGCCTGGACGCAAGACGCGCTGTTTTTGCCGCAATCACGCGCGGCGTTTCGCGATGTAGTCAATCTGGGTTTCACTGAAGCCTTCCGAAGCCTGCATCCCGCACCGGGCCATTATTCTTTTTGGGACTATCAAGCGGGAAGTTGGCAACGCAATAATGGGATCAGAATTGACCATTTTTTGCTGACGCCCAGCTGCGCTGATTTATTGCAGGCCTGTGAAATCGATTCGGCCATTCGCGGGAGAGACAAACCATCAGACCACGTGCCGGTGTGGATCACACTCGACGCTTAAGCCATTTCTATGGTGACGTTTCAACCCCGACCCGTTGCCTTGACCTGGTCCCTGCTCCGTTCTTTGAAGAGTGGCACCATCGCAGACCATACCCCATCACGCAAAAAACGGTGATAAACAGCCGCAGCAACATGGAGCGTGATAAGAGCATAGCTTGCCGTGATGCTGGCCTCATGCGCCGCGATGCAAAAGCCCATGAGCGCCCCGTCGCGCAGTCCAAGCGTGAAGACCACTCCGATGGCCAACCCGGTGACGGCAATCATCATCAATGCCACATACATGCCATAATGCACGAGCTTTGCTGCAACCCGTTGCCAATCTGGGGTAGATTGAGGCAACGCGGAGCCCTGCCCGCGCATGACCCAAAGCCGCAGCGCTAAAATCAAAAGAAAAACACAGGCAAAGATAAACTCAAACCGCAGAAAAGCGGGGTCTTCCAATTGGTTTAAATCGTCAACTTGTTTGAAAATCCCATGGGCAAACACAACTATAAAGCCCCAATGCAGGAATTTGCCGGTGGCAGAATAGCTTCGCCCTACGTCCGTTGTGTTCACTTTCGAGCCCTTTCGCAGCATTGGATCACAGGCGACTCTGGACCCGCTTCATTACGAATACACTCGATAATTTACCAAAATATGACCGTGTCGCGAAAACGCCCAAAAGCCGCCTCAATCGTCCCGGTGGACCTTTTCGCGCCGCTCATGACGCTCTTGCGCCTCAAGGCTCATGGTGGCGATGGGACGGGCATCTAAGCGACGCAGAGAGATGGGATCGCCTGTCTCTTCGCAATAGCCGTATTCCCCTTCTTCAATACGGCGCAGGGCCGCATCTATTTTCGACACCAGTTTGCGCTGCCTGTCGCGCGTGCGCAATTCAAGCGCCCGGTCGGTCTCCTCGCTCGCCCGATCTGAGATATCCGGTATGGCGCGGGTGTTGTCTTGCAGCGTCTCGATTGTCTCTTTGCTGTCGGACATCAATTCGCTTTTCCAGTCCAGTAATTTGCGGCGGAAATACGCAAGCTGCGAGTCGTTCATAAACGGCTCATCGTCAGCAGGGCGATAATCATCGGGCACAATAACCTCGGCTTTCATATAGCAAACCTCTTATTCTCAACGAAGCGGCGCATCACAATGCAGCCTTTGAGCGGGATGTATCCAACGTTAATACATTTGTCACGCAGAAAACCGCGATTGGAACAGCGTCCAGAGCATGTTAGGTTCGAAAAAAACAAGTAGAGAGTCGTGCTGTGAAATTTACCTCCACCGATACCTATATCGCCGCGGATGATTTAGCGGTCGCTGTGAATGCCGCCGTGACCTTAGAACGGCCCCTTTTGGTCAAAGGAGAACCTGGGACGGGTAAAACCGAATTGGCCCGGCAGGTGGCATCCGCTCTTGGCCTAGACATGATAGAGTGGAACATCAAATCCACCACCCGCGCCCTACAGGGGCTTTATGAATATGATGCGGTCAGCCGGTTGCGTGACAGCCAGCTGGGCGATGAACGGGTGCGCAATGTCTCAAATTATATCAAAAAAGGCAAAATTTGGCAGGCCTTTGAGAGCGACAAAAAAGTCGTTTTTCTCATTGATGAGATTGACAAAGCTGACATCGAATTTCCCAACGACCTGTTGCAAGAACTCGACCGTATGGCATTTCATGTTTATGAAACAGGCGAGACCGTTGAAGCGCGCCATCGCCCGGTTGTGATCATCACCTCAAACAATGAAAAAGAGCTGCCCGATGCCTTCCTTCGGCGATGTTTTTTTCATTACATCAGCTTTCCTGATCCGAGCACATTGCGCCAGATCATCGAAGTGCACCACCCCGGGCTCAAACCGCAACTGTTAGAAACCGCGCTGACACAGTTTTTCGAAGTGCGCGAGACGCCCGGTTTGAAGAAAAAACCCTCGACAAGCGAAGTGCTGGACTGGCTCAAGCTGCTGTTGGCCGAAGATCTAACGGCCGAAGACCTGCGCCGAGATGGGGCCAACGCCCTGCCCCGGCTGCATGGCGCATTGCTTAAGAACGAGCAAGACGTACATCTTTTCGAGCGTTTGGCGTTTATGACCCGTGCGCAAAGATAACCCCAACCACAGGGACCTATGGCCCCGCCTTATTTTGAAGAATGGAACGACAGATGACATATTTTGGCTTGGCCCTTGGGGCCATGTTTGGGGCTGCGCTTGCAGCAAAACGCAAGGGTAAATTATTGGATATGCTGCAATATGGCGCCGCATGTGGCATTATCGGCGGGCTTTTGGCGTTGATTGCCAATATCGTTATCCTGCGCATGGGCTAGCCGATGTTTTTGCCCTTCTTCGATCACCTTAGAGCCCATAAACTTCCCGTGTCCCTGCGGGAGTTCTTGAGTTTTTTGGAGGCGGTGAAAGCGGGGATGGCAACCTATGACATGGAGCATTTCTATTTGCTGGGACGGTCCATCTTGGTCAAGGATGAACGCAATCTCGACAAATACGATCGCGCTTTTGCAGCTAGCTTTGAAGGCCTTGAGCACATAAGCCCACAAGAGATGCTGAACCAAGTGGATTTGCCCGAAGAGTGGCTGCGCAAATTGGCCGAAAAAACGCTCTCTGAAGCCGATAAAGCAGAGATTGAAGCTTTGGGCGGGTTTGACAAACTCATGGAGACGCTCCGCAAACGGTTGGAAGAGCAAAAAGGGCGCCACCAGGGCGGCAGCAAATGGGTGGGTACAGCCGGCACGTCGCCTTTTGGCGCCTATGGGTACAATCCAGAAGGCGTGAGAATTGGGCAAGCCGAAAGCCGCCACCAACGAGCAGTCAAGGTTTGGGACAAACGCAATTTTAAAAACCTTGATGGCGATGTGGAATTGGGCACGCGCAACATCAAAATCGCTTTGAAGCGGCTGCGCAAATGGGCCCGCGATGGGGCGCGAGAGGAATTGGATCTCGACGCCACCATCCGCAAAACCGCTGAAAACGGCTACATTGATGTCCAAACCAGACCTGAGCGCCGCAATGCGGTAAAGGTCCTTTTGTTTCTAGATATTGGCGGCTCAATGGATCCGCATGTCAAAATGGTGGAGGAGCTGTTTTCCGCGGCCCGTTCCGAATTCAAACATCTCGAAAGCTATTACTTCCACAATTGCCTTTATGAAGGGGTCTGGCGCGACAACGCCCGCCGCTGGGACGCACAAATCCCCACCGAAGAGCTCTTCCGCACCTATGGGCCGGATTACAAATGCATTTTTGTTGGGGATGCCTCAATGTCTCCCTATGAAATCGCTTATGCGGGCGGAGCAAATGAACATTGGAACGCCATTTCAGGTGAAGACTGGCTGCGCCGCGCACGCGAGCAATGGCCCAATTCTGTTTGGCTCAACCCAGTGCCGGAAAAATATTGGCCCTACACACAATCCATCGGCATGATACAACGTGTTTTCGACAATCGCATGGCCCCCATGACCCTCGATGGGATATCATCTGGGATGAAGTTAATAACATAAATAATTGTTTTACATATGTTGATCAGGCGTTCTCACGAAATTCTGGGAGACAGGTTTCGCGCACGCCCTGCGTGGCATTGAAAGACCGCCACCTCTGCGCCATATAAAGAGCATGTCAGTCTTGATCCCCATAGGTCTGGCCGTAGTTGTGGGTCTATTCACCTACCTCATGTCGGCAAGCCAAACAAAACGCACATTGGCCGCCCAGTCCAACCCCCTGCGCAATCCGGCGCTCGAAGCACATTTCGCAAAGCTTGCACATGCTCTGGACCTCAAACGCTTGCATGTGAACGTCTATGAAATCGATCCAATCAACGGATTGGCCGCCCCCGATGGGCAAATCTACATCACCCGAGGTTTTTTGAAAAAATTTCTATCTGGCGAAGTGACAGCCGCAGAAATCAGCTCCGTGATTTCCCATGAGCTGGGCCATGTGGCCCTTGGCCATACCAAGCGGCGCATGATTGATTTTTCGGGACAAAATGCCGTGCGCACGGCGCTTGCGGTGACCCTCAACCGCTTTATTCCCTTTGTTGGCCCTTGGATCGCGAATGTGGCCGTAAACATGATTGCCGCTGGGATGTCGCGCAAAGATGAGTTTGAGGCCGATGCCTATGCCACTGCCTTGATGATCAAAGCGGGGCTTGGATCGGCTCCTCAAAAAAGCCTGTTGGCAAAGCTGGATCAATTGACAGGCAATGGTGGTGCGACGCCGGCTTGGTTTCTAAGCCATCCCAAAACCAAAGATCGCATCAAAGCCATTGAAGCCAACGAAAAACGCTGGACTGGTACGGCCTCATAGCCGATCGAATTTGCGGCCAAATTGCGGCAACCAGGCTTTGCGCCAGAGCTCCAGCGCCGGCATCTGCGGATGGGCGGACTGAACCTCAGCCAGAATTGGGCGCAACTGATCCATCAATGCTGTCCCATGAAGCTTATAGAGCTGCAAGAGCTGGGCATCGGGATCAATCCGGGTAATGCCGTAGGTGTTCAACTCCGCTTGCGGGAAGTCTTTTTTGTTATGGGTGATAATCGCATCCGCGTGATGCACGGCCGCCAGGGCCAAAATATGCACATCTCCGGGATCTGGCAGCCAATAAGGCCGAAGATCCACAGGATCTGGGCGTATTGCCTCCGGAAAATCATCCAAAAATTGCAGGACCGCATTTTCAGCTTCAAGTCTTTGGAGCGGTGTTCTGGCCGCCCGGCGCCATTCCTCTAAAATACGCGGTGTCGCCAGCGGCTCAATATATCCCGCATGCGCGCAGCTCAGCAATACCGCCCGCAAAAAGCTGGGGACCAGAACGCAGGTATCAAATACAACCCGCATCATTGCATACGAAACACGAGAGTTTTAAGGTAGCTAGATTCGGCCAGCGCCATGTGATGGGGATGATCGGGACCCGCGCCGCCGGTATAAATTAACTGCGCCTGCCGCCCAGCCCGGCCAATCCCACGGATGGACGCGGCACGAAAACGTTCGATATCCGCCGCATGTGAGCACGAGCATAGGGTCAAATAGCCGCCCTCTGCCACCAAGGCACTGGCCAGACGCGCCACGCGCTCATAGGCGCGCAAACCTGCCTCACGCGCGGCTTTTTGCGGGGCGAAGGCCGGAGGGTCACAAATCACAAGCTCATAGGTTTTGCCCTGACCCGCCAGCTCCCCCATCACGTCAAACGCATCGCCCTTGATCGCTTCAAAGGGTGTTTCAGCCCTCGTGGCCAAAGCACCGCGACTGGCCAAAGTTAAAGCCGGTTGCGAGCCATCCACACAGGTAACATTGGCCGCGCCTTTAGCCATAGCCGCCAAACCAAAACCACCCACATGGGAAAAGACGTCCAAAACGGATTTGCCTTGGGCTAAATCCTGAACAAATTTGTGGTTCGGCCGCTGGTCATAGAAAATCCCAGTTTTCTGACCCTCTGCCACATCAGCAAAATACACCGCGCCATTCATGGCCACTTCTATCGCGTCAGAGGGCATTTCGCCCAAGGCCACATAGCGCGCATCATCCAAGCCTTCTAGTACCCGCGCCCGACCCGCGCCATTCACGACAATGGAACTCGGTTTCAATATATCGCTCATAGCAGCAACCAAGGCCGGCAGGCGCTGATCAACCCAAGCGGCATTCGGTTGGATAACCAAAAGATCAGAAAAACGGTCAATGATCAGCCCGGGCAGCTGATCGGCCTCTGCGTGTATCAAACGATAATAAGGCTGGCTATACAGCGCCTCGCGCAGCGCGAGGGCTTTGGCGATCTTCTGAGCAAACCATGTCTGATCCACCGCGCAGTTCAAATCATCAGAGATTTTGCGGGCGAAAATTTTAGAATTTGGATTGACTGCAAACAGCCCAAGGATGTTTTGCCCATGATCTTGTAGGATTGCCAGACTGCCCGGCGCGATGGCCTTGGTGCGGCGGTCGGTGACCAACTCATTGTCATAGACCCACGGAAACCCATGCCGCAGGCGTTGAGCGTTGGTTTTAGGCTTCAATCGGATCACCGGATGGTCACTGTGCATCTCTGCCCTCTTTATGGTTGGATAGGGCCTAATTCAGGGAAACTTTAACAACAAGGGCATATGTGTATTGATTTCTGGCCTGAAGTATGATGATAGCGCTAACATGATTATTGGAGAGAGCTATGCCCCTGCATCCGAAACTGGCAGACGTTACGCAAAAGATTGTTGATCGCTCGAAAGACAGCCGCGCCGCCTATCTGGCCAAAATAGCGCGTGCCACCAAAGACGGGCCCCGCCGTGCACATCTCAGCTGTGGCAACCAAGCCCATGCCTATGCGGCAATGGGCGATGATAAAACAACGCTTCTGCAAGAGCGTGCGCCAAATATCGGGATCATTACCGCCTATAACGACATGCTGTCCGCACACCAGCCCTTTGAGACCTATCCCGAGCAAATCAAAGAGGCGGCCCGCGCGCTTGGTGCCACCGCGCAGGTGGCCGCCGGGGTGCCGGCCATGTGTGATGGGGTCACACAGGGGCAACCTGGCATGGAGCTTAGCCTATTTTCACGCGACACAATTGCACTGGCCGCCGCCATAGGCCTGTCGCACAATACTTTTGACGCGGCGGTTTTCTTGGGCGTTTGTGATAAAATCGTTCCTGGCCTGGTGATTGCGGCGGCCACCTTTGGGCATCTGCCCTCCGTCTTTCTGCCAGCAGGCCCCATGCCATCGGGCATTAGCAACGACGAGAAGACTGAAGTGCGCAAACGTTTTGCCGACGGGCTCTGCGACCGAGATGAGCTCATGGCCGCAGAAATGGCCAGCTATCACGGGCCGGGCACCTGTACCTTCTACGGCACGGCCAATTCAAATCAAATGCTGATGGAATTTATGGGGCTGCACCTGCCCGGCGCCAGCTTCGTTCCCCCTGCAAGTGATCTGCGCGGCGCGCTCACCGAGCAGGGCACAGCGCAAGTCTTGTCCAACACCGCCCTTGGCGGCAACTTCATCCCAACCGCAGAAATTCTGGACGAAAAAGCCTGGGTGAACGGCATTGTTGGCCTGATGGCCACTGGGGGCTCGACCAATCTCGTGCTGCATATCCCTGCTATGGCCCGCGCCGCTGGGGTGAAGTTAGAACCACAGGATTTCGCCGAAATTTCGCAGATCGTGCCGCTCTTGGCCAAGGTCTATCCCAATGGGCTTGCGGATGTGAACCACTTCCATGCAGCCGGGGGCCTGCCCTATTTAATCGATCAGCTGTTGAACGCTGGCCTGTTGCATGAAGATGTCATAACCATCATGGGTCCAGGCCTGCATAATTTTACCCGCCAAGCAGTTCTGACCGAGGGCACAGTGGGCTATGCCCCAGCACCAAAACAGAGTCTCAACAACAAAATATTGCGGCCCGTCAGCGATCCGTTCCAATCCAGTGGCGGCTTGCAAAACCTAACGGGAAATCTCGGCAGCGCGGTGGTGAAAATCTCAGCTGTGGCCGAAGAGCGGCGCTTTATCGAAGCGCCAGCTGCGGTCTTCCATAGTCAAGATGCTGTGAAGAAAGCGTTCCAATCTGGAGCCTTGAACCGCAATGTTGTTGTCGTTGTCCGCTACCAAGGCCCCTCAGCCAATGGCATGCCAGAACTGCACAACCTCACGCCCTTCCTGGCAATCTTGCAAGACCGGGGACATCAGGTCGCCTTGGTCACAGATGGGCGCATGTCGGGTGCTTCGGGCAAGGTTCCTGCGGCCATTCACCTGTCGCCTGAGGCTGCGGCTGGCGGACCAATTGCCCAGATTGAAGATGGCGATATGCTGCGCTTGGACACTGTTGCGGGGCGATTGGAGACATTGGCTGAGAATTGGCAGGAGCGCATCCCGGCCAAACCAGACCTCTTCGACAATGAAATTGGCATGGGACGCGAATTGTTCTCTATCTTCCGGCACACAGCCGGCGCAGCGTCGCAAGGCGCCGGCGTCGTAATTTAGGAAAAGAAATATGACACATACAGATATGATCGCAAAAGTTTGCACCGCCGCCCCAGTTATTCCGGTTTTGACCATTGACCGGGTCGAAGATGCCCAGCTCCTGGCCCGCGCCCTTGTGGCGGGCGGGCTTCCTGCTTTGGAAATCACTCTGCGCACGGCGGCGGCGATGGAGGCTATTGCCGCCGTCTCCGAAGTTGAGGGCGCCATGGCCGGGGTTGGTACCCTGCTTACCGCCGTGCAGATCCGGGATGCAAAATCCGCTGGGGCGACCTTTGGCGTCTCGCCCGGCGCGACGCATAGTCTGATCGAAGCTGCGCAAGATTATGACTTGCCGCTTTTGCCCGGAGCGGCCACCGCAACGGAAGCCATGCGGCTCTTGGAGCAAGGTTTCGTTTTTCAAAAGTACTTCCCCGCCGAAGCCGCTGGCGGCGCACCGGCCCTTGGATCCATGGCGGGACCCTTGCCGCAAATCACCTTTTGCCCCACTGGCGGAGTGACACCGGAAAATGCAAAAACCTATCTCGCCCTGCCCAATACGCGCTGTGTAGGGGGCAGCTGGATTGCACCGAAAGCGCTGATCGACGCAGGAGATTGGGATCAAATTACACAGATTGCCCGTCGCGCCGCTGACCTTCTGGCGTGATGCGACCTGCACGTCCCCCGCGCCTGATTTTCTCAGGCGCTGGGGCCAATGCAGCCTGCAGGACAGCGGTCATCGGATGATCGGGCTGCCCTGCACCGTAATGCGCTATACAAAAAGCAATATGGGTGGCGGGATCAGCCGTTACAGGCACTTGGATCGCCCAATCAAAGAAGATGGTCTTACACTCCGGAGGCGTTATTCCCTCAATCCGGTAGCTTTCCCGGATCAAGCCTTTGGGATCCACATCTTCAACTTTCATTACCCTGCCCTTCACTCTGTCCCAATATCTGGTCGATCACGTCTGAACATTGCCCGCGGTGTTCGGTGATCATCTGTTTTAAATCCACCTCAGGTCCCATCTTCATGATCCGGCGCAACCGGGCAAGGCCACCTTCGGCAAAGGCCTCGGATTGCACATCGGTGCCACAGATCAGATGATGCAGAAGGCGTAATTCCGACAGCCAATCGTGTGATCGCGCCAAACAGGCAAAATCGGCCGCCACAGGGGCCTGCCCGCGTTGCGCAAAGTGCAATTGTGCCGCGGTCGCCCCCTCTCGACAGCTTTGCATCAAAGCCATGCCCTGAGCCACCAACTCGATGTCTTGCAGCCCACCAGACCCGCGCTTGAGATCCCAAAGCCCCGATTGCGGTTTTCCCTCGGCCAGGCGGGCGCGCATATCCCGCAGCCCCGTTAAAATACGGGCCCAATCTGCCTTTTCATCTAAGATTTGCTGACGCAATCGCTCAACAGCCTCACGAAACACGGTTCTGCCGGTGATGACGCGGCCGCGGGTGAGTGCCAAATGCTCCCAGGTCCAAGCCTCCGCCCGCTGGTAGCTCTCAAACCCTGCAAGCGAGGTCGCCACAGGCCCGGCTCGGCCCGAAGGGCGCAGACGCATGTCCACCTCATAGAGCCGTCCATGCGCCGTCGGAGCCGTCAGAGCGGTGATAAGCGCTTGGGTCAATCGCGAAAAATACAGACGGCACGACAGAGGTTTTGCGCCGTCTGACTGCGCATTCACATCCGCATCGAAAATCAAAATCATGTCGAGATCCGATTGAGAAGTCAACTGCCCGGCGCCAAGCGAGCCCATGGCCAGGGTGGCACAATCGGATTTCGGAATATGACCATATTTAAGTGCAAAATTTTGATGCACAAAGTCAAAGACCGCCGTCAAAACCGCCTCCGCCAACTGCGCATAATGACTTGCAGCGTCTCGGGGGGTGACTAGACCCTCCAGCAAATGCACGCCAATGCGGAAATGCCACTCTTTGGTCCAAATGCGGGCCAAATCCAGACCAGATTCATAATCTGTCGCCACCGCCAGCTTCTCAGTCAGCTGCGCCGCCAGAGCCTCAGTTCCCGGCCAAGGCGCAAAAAACTCACCGCTTAGCACCGCATCCAAGACCCCAGAATTGCGACCCAAATATTGCGCCAGAGCCGGAGCACTCACCACTATATCCGTCAAAAGCTCAACCAGTTTTGGATTGGCTGCAAAGAGCGAAAACACTTGAATACCCGCTGGCAAGCCGCGCAAAAAATTATCAAAATTGATCAAGGCTTCCTTGGGGTCTGGGGCCTTTTGCAATCGTGCCAGTGTCTCAGGGCGCAGCATATCAAATAATGCGGTCGCCCGCTCGGAGCGCATGGCCGCATAGCTCGGCCAATGCTGGGTGATCTCATGGTGGTTCTCTAGGGCAACCTCTGGCGCAGTGGCCGGCGCTGGCGCAAAGAATGACTCCGTTATCGCATGGACCGCGTTCAAATGTGCCCCTGTTTGGGTGAGAAACTCAGATGCAGACAAACCCAACAACCCTGCGACACGTCCAATCCCCTCATCTGATGTGGGCACGCTTTGCGTTTGCGCGTCGCGGATCATTTGGATGGCGTGTTCCGTGTGCCGCAAAACCCTATAACTGCGCTGCAACTGGTTCCTGATCGCCTCGGAGATCCAGTCTTTGGCCGCCAGTTGATCCAATGCCGCCACAGTTTGGCATGATCGCAAATCCGCATCGCGCCCGCCTGATATGAGTTGTCGTGTTTGGGTGAAAAATTCGATCTCACGAATGCCGCCCCTGCCCAATTTCACATCATGGCCAGGCACGCTGATCGCACCTCTTGCGCCGGTCTTGGTGCGAATTTTCAAGCGCAGCGCATGGGCTTCCTCAATCGCGGCGAAATCAAGATAGCGGCGCCACACAAAGGGCACCATCTGATCCAGGAACGCCGCGCCAGCCTTGTGGTCACCAGCACAGACCCGTGCTTTAATAAAAGCGGCCCGCTCCCATGTACGGCCCAGACTCTCATAATAGTCCAGCGCCGAGCTCATTGCGACGCAAATCGGCGTCACTGATGGATCCGGTCTCAGGCGGAGATCGGTGCGAAAAACATAGCCATGCTCGGTAATGTCATTGAGCAGTTTGGTTGCCGCACGGGTGACCCGCACCAAAAGTTGGCGCCGCGTTGCGGCTTCAAAATGATCCATTTCGCGGTCATCAAACATCACCACGAGATCAATATCTGAAGAATAATTGAGCTCTCCCGCCCCCATTTTGCCCATAGAAATAACGAATAAGCCAGTTTCTTCCGGCAGCTTGCCCGAGGCTTGATAGGGCGCCAGAGCAGCCTCAAAGGCCAACGTCACGGCCTGGTCGGCAAACTCCGTCAAGGCCTGGGTCGATTGCGCCAATGAGTAGGCGCCAGAGACTTCCGCCATGGCCAAGAAGCCCGCCACCCGCCGCTTGGCCCGCCGCAGCTCTGGGCCGATATGGCTTGCGATATCTGGGGGCAAAACATTTTGTAGCGGTGCCGCCAAGGTCACTGCATCAGCCAGCCAGTCTTGCTCTTGGCGCAGCAGGTCGCAAAGATAAGGGCTACAACCACCGATACCCGTCAAAACCTCCGCCAAGGCACCACTTGCGCCCCAGTCGGCCGCAAGAGCTTGGCCGCGGGCCGTTTCGAATGCAATGGGACTGCGCTGGATTGACTCGATAAGTGTCATAACGTCAAACTGCTGAGCAAGTGAGACAACGTCAATGGGGTCACTATGAGTAAAAGCCTGAAACGGGTAAAATCTGCACTCTTTACCGCCGATCCTACCCTAGAGGTTATCGAAACAGGTCAGGCCACCACCGCCAAAGCGGCCGCAGAGAGCTTGGGCTGTGCGGTGGATCAGATTGCGAAATCTATCCTCTTTGAAGGAACGGTGAGCGGCCAGCTTTATCTGTTTGTAACGGCCGGAGCGCGGCGCGTAGATCTGGAACGGGCGGCGCTTTTGGCCGGTGAGCCATTGGGCAAGGCCGATGCTGCACGAATCCGCGCCACGACCGGATTTGCCATCGGCGGGGTGAGCCCTTTCGGGCATCTAACGGAGATATCAACATTTTTTGATGAAACGCTGCTCACCTATCAAATAATCTATGCGGCCGCGGGCACGCCCATCCATGTGTTTGGCTGCGCGCCCCAGAAAATGGCCAGACTGTGTCAGGGGCGGATTTCCGCCTTTAGCCAAAAAATGTAAAAAAGATTTACATACCCTCTTGCAAAACAATAAGACCTCTCCCACATCGCAAATGTAAACATTATTTACATCAACAAAGGAGACCACAATGACCACCCTCGCCCCAGAAGCCACGCATCCCTCGTCGAAAGACGGATGGTTTTCGGCTTGTGAAATCTGGATGGACCGCAGAGGCAAAGGCGCCTGGATCGCCGCCATGATCCTTGGGTTCATCTTCTTTTAGCCCCTGGGTCTCGCCCTTCTGTTTTATATGATCTGGAGCAATCGGATGTTTTCAAAATCTCACTCTTGTTCACGCTCAAAATCATTTTACCGACGCGATGCCTCGAGCGGCAACACGGCATTTGATGCCTATAAGGCTGACACGCTGCGCCAGCTTGAGGAAGAGCAACAACAATTTGAAACCTTCATGGACCGCCTATGTGCGGCTAAGGACCAATCGGAATTGGACGAATTTATGAAAGACCGGAGCCGCAAGACAGAAGACAAATCTGCGCAGGCTGAGGCCTAACAAACCATAACGCTCCGCCCCTCACGGGTGGAGCGCCTTTGCGAAAGATTTATTATGACTGATTTACCTGACCCTATTGACCAGGCCGCCTATTACCATAATGTGAACCTCAAGCGTCTAATCGCTTGGTTTATTGATGCGGTGGCCATCACTTTCATCGCCATCCTCATCAGCGTGTTGACCTTTGGCATTGGCTTTTTCATGTTTGCGGGTATCTGGTTCATCGTGGGATTTTTCTATCGCTTCCCAGGCCTGACTATTCATTCGTCAACCATGGGCATGCGGATGACTGGCATCGAATTTCGTCAACGCCACGATCGCCCTTTCGATGGGCTTTATGCGCTGCTGCATACCGCCGGTACAATGATGGCCTATGCCACCAGCTTGCAACCCGTTTCGGTGATTTTAATGCTCATCACCTTCCGCAAACAGGGTTTGGTGGATCTCATTTTGGCAACGGTGGTCGTTAATCGTGCGGCGCGCCGGTCGTCAAACTAGGCTTCAGGCCATTTCAGAACGACACGACCGAATTGCGCCGCCCATTGGGCGCCCCACTCACTCCCGCCCGTAGGCCACAAGCCGGGCGCGGAGCTGGGCTTGGCTTGCATGGTCAAGCTCTAAGGCAAAGATATGCGCATAAGTTAAAAAGAAGCATTCCGCATCCATATCCTTAGCCAGATCCGCCGCCTGCGTATAAAGTGTCACGAGCGCGGCGCGATCATCTCGGGCATGGGCTTTGAGGATCAAAGCATCCAGCGCGGCATCCCTCTCAGCCACGATGGGAAGCGATTTTGCCCGCCATCCAATCGTGATAGCAATGGGTCGGCTCATCCATGACCGGGCTAAAACGCCCGCCGTCAAAGGTCGGCGCGTGCCGGCCCGATTGCATGCCTTCAACAACGAAAATATCTTCTTCAAAGACCTCTTTCCATTGCCGGGTATTCACCGCGCGGTTTGTCGCCTTAGTCTCTTCGGACGCATAGTACAGATGGATATGTTCAACAGTTTTATCATGGGCTTTCGGTTCTAGTACGATGGCAAAGGCGTGATCACGCTGCACCCCCAAAAGCACATTGGGGTAAACGGTAATATATTCCGCACCCTCGTTCCATTTCTCGGATAGATTTGGAAAATCAGGGAAGGCCGCAGAGCCATCTTCCGCCTTGAATTGCCGGTAAACGAGCGTTCCCTGGCCAGAAAATTTCCCATATTCAACGATGTTGTAGTGATCCTCTAGTCGCGAGTAGCTGTTGAGCCCAGGATGGACCCAGGGCAGATGATAGCTTTCGCAATAGTTTTCCACCGCAAGTTTGTAATTGGCCGTAAGCTCCAGCTCAAAGCGGCTGTCTGCGCCACCGTGGTATAGCGTGCAGTCAAATTCAGACCAACGCGCGATGAGATCGGCATGCACCTCGGTGAAGTCGGGTGCATCGCCTGAGATGTTGATGAAGACCACATCCCGCCAGACATAGCTGCGCACCTCATTCAGACCGAGATCGTCTTTGACGATGCTTGGGTGGGTATTATGGCCCGCACCGCCCACATGCGGAGTGGAGACCAGCTTACCCTTGGTGGAATAGCACCACGAATGATAGGGGCAGCGGATTGCCCCTTCGATGGTTTTCGCCTCATGCACCAATTGCATGCCCCGGTGGCGGCAGATATTTTCAAACACCCGCAAATCGCCGTCCTTGTCGCGGATGAGCAGCAGGGGCATGCCAAGAAATTGGATCGGTTTTGCATCACCCGGATTTGGCACATCCGCGCCAACGGCAAGCCCGGCCCAAGTGGCTTTGAGCACCGCTTCGCTTTCTTCGGCAAACACAGCTGGATCGATATAATGGGCATTGGCCAAGCCGTTCGCCTGCTCCACCGATTGCTGAACTGAGGTGATATCGGTTTGTATGTAATCTTTAGCCATAGCGATCTCCATTTACCTTGGAGCTACGCCCAAAATCTGCGGGAAACTTTTCCCGGCGCGACCAAAACCCAGCCTCTGCGACGTTTTGATGTCGATTTTTGACCATCGTTGAACTGCCAACCACAGTTGACCGGCCAAACGCAACTGACCAGCAAACGCAACTGACCAGACAGACCACCCGTAGTTTTAGCCGCGCGAGAGAGCCGCCACGCCGGTGCGGGCCATTTCTGACAATCCAAGTGGTCGCATGAGATCCGCAAAAGCATCAATTTTCTCTGGACTTCCAACAACTTCAAAGGTGAAGCTGTCTAAAGTGCTGTCCACCACATTGGCGCGGAAAACATCAGCAAGGCGGAGGGCCTCAACACGCTTTTCACCCTTGCCGCTGACTTTGAACAAAGACAATTCACGCTCCACAGAGGGGCCCTCAACAGTCAGGTCATGCACGTCATATACTGGGATGATCCGCCCCAACTGCGCTTTGATCTGCTCGATGATTTGTGGTGTGCCGCTGGTGACAATGGTAATTCGGCTGGTGTGCCCCTCATGATCCACTTCCGCAACAGTCAGGCTTTCGATATTATAACCCCGTCCCGAAAAAAGGCCAATGACGCGCGCCAAGACGCCCGGTTCATTGGCCACAAGCACAGCCAGAGTGTGACGCTCGTTGAGATCAGCATGACCAGAGCGCAGGTTGTAGGCGGATTTCGACGACGTGCCTTTGGTGATGTTCAATGCGTTCATGTGATCTCTCCTTAAACCAAAACCGAGCCAGAGGCGTCGATGGCGCCTTTCATGGCAGCGTTGCCCAAAAGCATTTCATTATGCGCTTTGCCTGATGGGATCATTGGGAAACAGTTTTCATGTTTTTCCACCAAACAGTCAAAGATCACGGGGCCATCATAGGCCAGCATCTCCATAATAGCCTCATCGAGATCAGCCGGATCTGAACATAGGATACCTTTGGCACCAAAGGCCTCCGCCAATTTCACGAAGTCGGGCAAGGATTCGGACCAGCTTTGCGAATAACGCTCGCCATGCAGCAGCTCTTGCCACTGGCGCACCATGCCTAGGCGTTCATTGTTCAAAATGAACTGCTTCACCGGCAAGCAATATTGTACGGCCGTCCCCATTTCTTGCATATTCATCAACCAGCTGGCCTCGCCGGCCACGTTGATCACCAGGCTGCTTGGATGGGCCACTTGCGCCCCAATGGATGCGGGAACCCCATAGCCCATGGTGCCAAGCCCGCCAGAGGTCATCCAACGATTGGGATCATTAAATGTCATATATTGTGCTGCCCACATCTGATGTTGGCCAACTTCCGTAGTAATATATCGATCATGATCTTTCGTCAGCGCTTCAAGCCGCTCCAGCGCATATTGCGGTTTGATCACCTTGCTATCTGCGGCATAATCAAGGCAACGAATTTTGCGCCATCCATCAATTTCCGCCCACCAGGTTTTCAGGGCTTTGGAATTTGTTTTGCGCCCGCGCGCCTTCCAAACTTTGAGCATATCCTCCAAAACATGCGCCACATCTCCAAGGATCGGGATGTCTACATGGATCACCTTGTTGATCGAGGAGGCATCAATATCAATATGCGCTTTTATCGACCTGGGGCTAAAGGCATCAAGCCGGCCAGTGATCCGGTCATCAAATCTTGCGCCAATATTGATCATCAGATCACAATCATGCATCGCCATATTCGCTTCATACAGACCGTGCATGCCCAACATGCCCAACCAATTGGCACCGTTACCCGGATAACTGCCGAGCCCCATAAGGGTTGAGGTGATCGGGAAGTTTGTGGCTTCAACCAATTCGCGCAGCAATTGGCTGGCAATAGGACCAGAGTTGATGACCCCGCCACCGGTATAGAAAACAGGTTTTTCTGCAGTCTCCATCACCGCAACCAAGGCCGTGATCGCATCAAGATCACCTTTGAGCTGGGGTTGGTAATGCGATTTCATCTTGGCTGGCCCCTCATAGGTGCCATTGGCAAATTGCACATCCTTCGGGATATCCACCAAAACCGGTCCCGGCCGACCAGAACAGGCCACATGAAAGGCACTATGGAGCGTATGCGCCAAAGCGTCAGTGTCTTTGACCAACCAATTGTGTTTGGTGCATGGGCGCGTGATGCCAACGGTATCGGCTTCTTGAAATGCATCCGAGCCAATCATGAAGGTCGGCACCTGCCCTGTCAGCACAACCAAAGGAATGCTGTCCATGAGCGCATCGGTGAGACCCGTCACCGCATTGGTTGCGCCGGGGCCCGAAGTGACAAGAACAACGCCAGGCTTGCCGGTCGAGCGCGCATAGGCTTCGGCTGCATGCACCGCGCCTTGCTCATGGCGAACCAGAAAATGCTTGATGCTATTTTGTAGAAAAATTTCATCATAAATCGGCAAGACAGCTCCGCCAGGGTAACCAAACACCGTATCAACCCCTTGATCAATCAGGGCCTGAACCACCATTTTTGCGCCGGACATTGTTTGGGTCATCTTAATTCACTTTCATTCTTGGCATAAAAAAACCCCCGTTTTCAGGGGGCATGGGCGAGGCGAATACCATGGGTCTGGTATCAGCAGCGGCCCTCTTGCCGCAGGACGACGATTTTATTCATGTCGATCATGCCTTGGCTTCCTATTCTGACGCTAACTTATGGCCCGCCGCTGAGAGCGTCAACCGGGTTTTGTAAATTTTCTGACAAAAAAAGACTGGTTTGGGGTTTTTTATTTCGTAAAGATCCACATTTTAGAAAGAATTGAAATTCATCCGGTTGCAAAATTCAAAAGCAAACGCTCCGATTGGGATGAATTTTTTCGTCTACTATTAGCAATTCTTTCATCACTGCAAGGTTATGAAGCCCACAGAGGCATTGGCGCGAGACGCGGTACAGCTGGCTCCGGGTCATCGCCATGGGCTGAGGGCTTTGGTCTGCGCGCAAAAGCAGGAGATAAAAATGAAACAGACATGCATAACACTGGCGATAATATCCTTATTCAGATCAGCGCATCAGCATCGGAATTGACCTATTATGAAAGCCGGTTGAATTATCAAAATCAGGAATCGAACAGCAACATCGCACGGCGTGCAAATCTGAACCTTGGATTTGAAGCTGGCGGGAACCAATATGGGCTGCGCTACATTCACCGCAACTCTGCGAACAACCCAAGCACGCAGGAAGCGAACATCTCTTTTGGATCGCATTTGACTAACAGATTGTTCGTCGAAGGCATGGTATCCTCCAAGAAGGGCGATACCTATGACAACCGCGGCTACGGGTTTCGGTCAGAATATCAAACATCACTTGGCCGGCTTGGCGCTTTTTACCGTACATGGGATGATGAAGAGGCGAATACCAGAATTTACTCCACCTTTGAAGCCTTGCCGAGGGTGTTCAGTGGAATAATTCGCTACCAAAGTCGCACTCCAACGAAAACCGATACGTCCTTCGATATCGTCACGAGCTATGAAACACAAACAAATGGTTTATAATTCGCCAACTCCCGCGAAACCGACGACGATCATAGTTGGAACTACGCCCTATCCGGCGACTATCAATCTGAAAACGTGCACTTTCTAGCTGGATTTGGCCAACGAGGCCATGACAATAGCGCAACACTCCTGGCTTTTGGCTTTGGCGGATCCTACGATGTCACAGACCACACCTCCTTGGCCGTGGTCATAGGTCAACACCGTAAGAGCGGCGCATCAGACACTGATATTTCGTTAACCTTAAACTGGTCCTTCGGTGATGCTCCCAATGCGGAACGGGCGATTGCTGATACACAAACCAAAGCCTACCGCATCGCATTTATTCGGTAACTCCTAAACCCTAGATCAATCCCCTAGGGATTGGTCTAGGTCAAAACGCAAAACATATGACATATTTGCAATAGCTTAGAACCGGGGCCATGAGCCAAAGTCATGCGTCGTGACACCATGCACGCCCGCCGTCGCAGCCCTTAGCTGTGACAGCTGGCCCATCAGCGATCGCCGCTTCCACCCATGCACATTTGGTTGCCCGCCCAGCTCCCGTAGTTCATTCCCATAGGCCATTGCCTTGTGCTGGGCTACTTTGTGACAGCCCTGACCGCGATATGGTTTTCGACACGGCCTTTAACTCTGACAACTCCCCGAAAAATAACCGGTAAAGGAATAACATGTTGTTTGTTAATTTTTTGCTGCTATCTTTGATATTCTATTAACGATCAGTCGGAGGCGTGTTGTACGCCGCCCGATATTTCTATGGGAGGAAAATATATGGATCGTCGTTCTTTTCTAAAGGCCTCTGCTCTTGGCGGCGGCGCGGCTGCAGTGTCCTCACTGGCAGCTCCGGCAATCGCGGGCGGCCATGCACGCACGCTCACAATGGTTACATCCTGGCCCCGCGGCTTTGCGGTTCTTGACGATGCTGCGACCTATTTCAATGAAGCGGTGAACGCCATGTCCGGCGGCGAATTGGTCATTGAGAAAAAAGCACCTGGTGAATTGGTTGGCGCATTCGAAGTGTTCGATGCTGTGACCTCCGGTCAGGCCGATATGTATCACTCAGCCGATTACTATTTCTTGGGCCAACACCCCGGATACGCCTTCTACACAGCCGTTCCATTTGGCGCTACGGCGCAAGAGCTGACCAATTGGTACTACCACGATGGCGGTCAAGACCTGCACGACGAATTGGGCAGCATTTTTGGCTTGAAGTCTTTCTTGGCGGGTAACTCCGGCTCACAGTCCGGTGGGTGGTTCCGCAAAGAAATCAATTCAGCACAAGACTTGGCCGGCTTGCGGTTCCGTATGCCGGGCCTTGGTGGTCAGGTTCTGGGGAAACTGGGCGTTTCGGTACAAAACATCCCAGGCGGCGAGCTTTATCAAGCGCTTTCCTCTGGCGCTTTGGATGGTCTTGAGTGGGTTGGGCCATTTGCTGATGAACGTGCAGGCTTCCAAGAAGTCGCGAAAATTTACTATACAGCCGGCTTCCACGAGCCAGGTTCCGGGCTTGCCTGCGGCATGAACTTGGATGTCTGGAACGATTTGTCAGATCAGCACAAAGCCATCATCGACAATGCAACAAAAGCTACAACGCATTATCAACTGTCGCAGACTTTGGCCAACAACGGCGCTGCCTTGGCTCGTTTGCAGGCTCAGGGCGTGCAAACGCTGCAATTCTCTGATGATGTTTGGGATGCATTCGGCGCAGCTTCAAAAGAAGTTCTGGACGAAAATATGGGCGACGAACTCTTCGCGCGTATCCGCAACTCTTTCGACGCATCTTTGGCGAAATCCTCCGATTGGATCTTGAAATCTGACGGTGAATTTGTGTCTCAGCGCAACCGCGTTTTGGCCAACGGCTAAATCTTTAGAGAGGGCCCTGGGAGTTCAGGGCCCTTTTTCATGCCCGGCATTCGGGCTCAGAATGCAAAGATTTGGGGGGATAGGTGGTGGACTGGTTCATCTGGTTTTTTCAAAGCCTCGTAATGGCTTTCTACAATATTGGCTATGCGATCACACATCCCGCCCTATGGCTGGATTGGACCGAAGGCAAAGCGGTCATGCGGTTCATATATTATGGGGCCTCTCAAGAGCTGTTTTTCGCAGTTCTAGCCCTATTTCTCACCCTCACGGCTCTGGGCCTGTGGCGCAACGCCATCCTTTGGGGTGCTGTCCGGATCCTGGAAGGATTTGCTAATACCGTCGGCCGCTTTGCAGCTTGGGCCGGCCTATTAATGGTGTTGCAGCAAATTGTGATTGTCTTCATTCAACGGATTTTCTTGGAGGCACAAATCACCTTCGGATTTGGCGTTGGTTTAAGCAAGGACATCAGCTGGTACGCAGAAGAGCTTAAATTTTACAACGCGATGATCGTGTGCCTTTGCGCCGCCTATACCTTTGTTCAAGGCGGGCATGTGCGGGTGGATTTAATTTATTCGGTCGTCAGCTATCGCGCCAAACGGATCATTGATATGCTGGGCAGCCTGTTTTTCATGGTGCCAGCTGCGGTGCTCACTTGGATGTACTCTTGGTATTTTCTCTGGCGGCACCTGGTCACGCCAAAAGTATCGGCCAGTGACACGCTGCAACGGTTGGTTGACGGAAAATCACGCGCGTTTAAGTGGAATGTGGAAACAATTGGGTTTTCACCCAATGGGTTCAACGCATATTTTCTGTTTAAAATTTTGCTGGTGCTTTTCTGTGCCATGATCATTCTGCAAGCGATTGCATTTTTCTACCGGTCATATCTGGAAATGAATGAGGGCGAAGCCTCTGACGGCAAATACCTCGATCGAGATCAACTTGGCGACTCAGAGGCCGAATTGGCCGCAGACATTCATTAGGGGCTAGAGCTATGATTTTTGGATTAGATGGCGTCGAAATTGGCCTATTGATCGTCTTTCTCTGCCTATTTGGCGGGATTCTCTCAGGCTTTCCGGTGGCCTTTGCCATTGGTGGCGCCGCTGTCATCTCTTTTGGCATCATTGCTGCTTTGGACAGCGGTGGGCTGTTGATCCACCAAGCAATTGACAAATCCTCTGCTGAGTTTGGCGCGCTGATGGGCAAAGGTATTAAAGCGGATACGGTAAGCGTCTTCCGATACCCCGATTTGCCACGCATTGAGGTGCCTGTCTTCGCCAATGGCTGGGAAGTGGCGCTGGATCGGAATGTGTCTTTCATTGTCAACCGGATCAACGAGCGGGTCTTGGCGGGACAATCTATCGAGACACTTTTGGCGGTTTTGATGTTTGTTTTGATGGGCATCACTCTGGAACGGTCCAAAATTGCCAATGATCTTTTGACTACCATGGCGCGGGTCTTTGGCCCCCTACCCGGTGGTCTCGCCGTCTCTGTGGTCGTCGTGGGCGCTTTTCTGGCTGCCTCAACCGGCATTGTTGGCGCGACGGTTGTCACCATGGGGCTGCTCAGCTTGCCAACCATGCTACGCAACGGCTATTCACCCGAGCTCTCCACCGGCGTGATCGCGGCCTCTGGTACCTTGGGGCAGATCATTCCGCCCTCTATTGTGATTGTGTTGTTGGGCACGCTTGCCGGTGATCTTTACTCGCGGGCCCAAGAGGTGCGGGCGCAATCTTTGGGTTGTACCGATGCCTTGACCTATCTGGGTGAGCCGGCGGTGGTCTCGGTCGGCACATTGTTCCAAGCGGCCCTTTTGCCTGGCATTTTGCTGGCCGGTCTCTATGCCGGTTATGCTTTTGTCTATGCGCTGATCAACCCGTCCAAGGCGCCCGCGGTGCAAATGGATGGCGGATCTGGGGAATCCATCGGCCGGAATCACGCGTTACAATGGTTCTTAGCCGCCCCCATCGCCTTAATCGGGGGGGCCATCCTTCTGGGGCAGGCCAATATGATTGGCTCGCAGGACATTTCAGTCTCATCACGGTCTGAACTCTCAGAAGGCGCTTCGCTTCGAACCAATGTCGGGCCCGACTGCCAGGCGGCGATGATTGAGCTGCACGGGCAAGAGGCCTGGGATTTGGCGATTTCAGAACAGCAAGCGATCGCAGACGCGGGCGGTGCGGTGGAAAGCCGTGCCCTCACTGACCAGGAGATTGAAGATAATATTTCGCAGCGCGTCGCAGATGCTGCGCCCATCGGGCTCGGGATTGCAATTGGATTGATCCTGATGACGCTGGTTCTCACCACGGCACGGGGTGTGGCGCCACGGCAGGACTTCAAACCGCTGGCCATTGGCTTTGCTGGGGTGGCTTTGGGCCTGGTTATGGATATCGTTTTCGTCACTCCACGCACATCAGCAGGCGTCACCTTGATTCTTATGGTGCTGCCTATGGCGCTCATATTCTACGGGCTGCGCACTGCGGTGGCGCGTTTGGCAGAAAATGAGTTGATCCGAGTGGTCTTCCCGCCGCTCATTCTCATCGTCGCCGTGCTGGGATCGATACTTGGGGGCATCACCAACCCAACGCCCGCTGCGGCGCTTGGTGCGGGCGGAGCGATCATGCTGGCGGCCTTCCGCAAGTTAAAAGATGAAAATAAATCACCCAAGATCATCATCGGTTCGGCCTTCGCATTGGTAATCATGCTCTTGGTCGGGATGAACTTTGATCTGCGCGTGCGGCAAGATGCGGTGTCCTTGGAAAGCTGGGTTGCCTTCTTTGTCGCTCAGGCGGCCTATCTCTATGCGCTCTTCGGGCTGCTCTATGCCTGTTGGACGTTATTCCGCTCGGGCGTCCTAAGCCCGGTGGTGCGCGAGACGGCAAAGGTAACCTCTATGGTATTCACCATTTTGATCGGGTCACAATTGCTCAACCTTGTGGTGATTAGCTTTGGCGGCGAACATTATATCCAAGACTTCCTCAAGAGTTTTGACAGTGAATTCACTGTATTCTTGATTGTGATGCTCGTTCTATTTGTCCTTGGTTTTGTGCTCGATTTTCTCGAAATCATATACATCGTGATCCCCATTGTGGGGCCGGTGATCTATGGCGGAACAATGGATCCCAAATGGGTGACCATCATGATTGCGGTGAACTTGCAGACCTCATTCTTGACCCCACCCTTTGGCTTTGCGCTGTTTTACCTCCGCGGCGTTGCACCAAAAGAAGTGACAACCGGGCATATCTACCGCGGCGTGATCCCCTTTGTTTTGATCCAAGTTCTAGGGCTGTTGCTCTTGTTCTGGTTCCCATGGGTCGTCACCATCATCCCCAACCTCTTGGCCAGGTAAATTCATAACCTCTCGACGAAAAAGGGCGCTCAATTCGGCGCCCTTTTTTACGGGATACGCCTATGTCTCATGGCTATGGATCATCTCAGGCATGGCTATATGAGCGACCTGCTCCGAGATCGATTTGATCTCACATAGATTTTTGTCGCGGCTAAAATCATCCTCAAGATCAAGCTGCCGCCAGCGACCATCTCGAAAAATCTCAACACCTTTAAACCGCGCTTTATAGTCCATTTTTGGACTACCAGGCACCCAATAGCCGAGATAGACATAGGGCAAACCAGCTTCACGCGCCATGTCGATGTGATCGAGGATCATATAGGTGCCGATGGAGTTTTGCGGCTGCGAGGTATCAAAGAAGCTATAGACCAATGATAGGCCATCATCGAAAATATCTGTCAGACACACCGCCTTCAGCGCTCCGTCCGATTGCGAATATTCCATCACCCGGCTGGTCACAGGGGTTTCCTCTATCATTGCGGCGAACTCGAAAATATCCATATCCGCCATACCGCCTTGTGCATGGCGCGCATCAAGATAGCTGCTAAATAGATCATATTGCTGTTCAGTGGCCCAAGGGGCGATGCGCCAGCGTTGCAGCGCGGCGTTGCGCTTCAAGATCCGTTTTTGCGACTTGCTCGGTTGAAACTTGGCGACATCGATCCGCGCCGAAAGGCAGGCCGAGCAAGAGGCGCAGGCCGGGCGATACAGAACATTTTGCGACCGCCTGAACCCTTGTTTTGACAAGCTATTGTTCAAAATTCCCGCATCCGCCCCCTGCAAAGAGGTGAAAAGCTTCCGCTCCATCCGGTCCTTGAGATAGGGACAGGGTTGGGGCGCTGTGACGTAGAATTGCGAAGCTATGGGAACGGTATGACGCATGATTTCCAGTTAGATTTTTTTTAAGCCTATCAATCCATGGGATAACCGCCAAGAGTGATTTTTACCATGGGTCACTCAAAATAGCTGCCTCCAAGACACTCTGCCGCGCGCCAGAGATCTACGGGCCACAAAAAAGGGGCCAGCCGAAGCCAGCCCCAAGTGTTTACAATCTTATCACCTTAGCTACAGCCAGATGTTCCACCGCAGGTGTTGCATTTCATACAGGTGCCGTTGCGCACCAAGGTGTAATTTCCGCATTCCCCACATGGGTCACCTTCATAGCCCTGCATTTTGGCTTTGGTCCGATCGTCCATAACCGCGGCCGTCGAGACTTCGGAGCTGCGTGTTGCCATAGCAACAGCCGTATCCAGCGCTGCATCCATTGGCATTGCCTCTGCCGAAACCGCGCCCTGCATTTGGCCGCCCTGATAGACCACAAATTCTTGCGGTACTCGGTTGCGGTGATAGCCCGTGGACACCATTTGCTTGAGAACTTCGATTCCCTTCGCCGCTTTGCTCTCTTCGACAGCGCGGAGGTTGGATGCCCCCTCCTCTTCCCCGCGGCCGATGTCATCAAATGATGCGCCCTCAGGTTTGACATGGGCCAGATCTTCGCGGTCGAGATAGGAAACCGCCAATTCCCGGAAGATATAATCCAAGATCGAGGTTGCATTTTTGATGCTATCGTTGCCTTGAACCATACCGGCGGGCTCAAATTTGGTGAAGGTAAACGCGTCGACAAATTCATCGAGCGGCACACCATATTGCAGGCCGACGGAGACTGCGATGGCAAAATTATTCATCATCGCCCGGAATCCCGCACCCTCTTTGTGCATATCGATGAAGATTTCGCCCAATTGGCCGTCCTCATACTCACCGGTGCGCAGATAGACCTTATGTCCGCCCACAATTGCCTTTTGCGTATAGCCCCGACGCCGTTGAGGCATTTTCTCACGGTTCGAGCGGATCACCTCTTTGATCACCACTTTTTCGACGATTTTCTCTGCCAACACCGCGGCTTTTTCTTGGGCAGAGCCGGTGGCAAGTATCTCTTCGGCTTCCTCATCATCTTCGACAAGCGAAGCGGCCAGAGGTTGCGAAAGTTTAGAGCCATCGCGATACAAAGCATTGGCCTTGATCCCCAAAGACCAGCTCAATTCATAGGCCGCCTGACACTCCTCAATGGTCGCGTCATTGGGCATATTGATGGTCTTGGAAATCGCACCAGAGATAAAGGACTGTGCTGCGGCCATCATATAGATATGGCTGTTCACACTTAGATACCGCTTGCCTTTTTTGCCACAAGGATTGGCGCAATCGAAGATGCTGTAATGTTCTTGTTTCAGATGCGGTGCACCCTCCAAAGTCATTGTGCCGCAGACATGGTCATTGGCCGCGTCAATCTCCGCACGGCTAAAGCCCAGATGCGTGAGCAGATCGAAGCTTGGATCTATAAGTTTGGCTTCTGGAATACCCAGAACACCGGTGCAGAAATTTGCCCCCAAAGTCCATTGGTTGAACACAAAGCGGATATCAAAGGCTGAGGGCAAGGCCGTCTCAATCTTATCAATTTCAGCCTGGCCAAAGCCATGACCAATCAAAGCCGTGTGATTGATCCCAGGCGCATTGCCCAAAGACCCATGACCCACAGCGTAGCTGACGATCTCTTCTATTTCATTGCTGCGATAGCCCTGTTTGGCCAATGCGGCCGGCACCGATTGGTTGATGATTTTGAAATATCCACCACCTGCGAGTTTTTTGAATTTCACCAAGGCAAAATCTGGCTCAATGCCGGTTGTATCGCAATCCATGACCAGGCCAATGGTGCCAGTTGGGGCAATCACAGTCGATTGTGCGTTGCGATACCCGTGTTTTTCCCCCAAGGCGATGGCTGTATCCCAGCTCTGTTTCGACAAGGCGACCAGGCTTTGATCTGGGCAATTTGCATGATCGAGCGGCACGGGTTTGATCGCAAGATCTTCATAGCCGTCGCTTTCGCCATAGGCCGCATTGCGGTGATTGCGCATCACACGCAGCATGCTGTCGGAATTTTTCTTATACCCGGGGAACGGCCCCAACTCACCAGCCATTTCGGCTGATGTGGCATAGGCCACACCGGTCATCACAGCTGTGAGCGCGCCGCAAAGCGCACGGCCCTCATCACTGTCATAGCCCAAACCCATATTCATCAATAGGCCGCCAATATTGGCATAGCCCAGGCCAAGTGTACGGAACTCATAGGAGCGTTGCGCGATCTCCTTGGAGGGAAACTGCGCCATCAGGACGCTGATCTCAAGGGTAACAGTCCAAAGGCGTGTGGCATGCACATAGTCACCCGCCTGGAACTCACCATTTTCATAGAAGGTCAGCAAGTTCATCGAGGCCAGGTTACAGGCCGTGTCATCCAAGAACATATATTCAGAACATGGGTTGGATCCACGGATTTCCCCGTCCGCCGGGCAGGTGTGCCACGCGTTGACCGTATCATGATACTGAATGCCCGGATCGGCGCAGGCCCATGCCGCATGCCCGACTTGCGCCCAAAGATCACGCGCTTTTATGGTCTTGGCGACTGAGCCATCGGTCCGGTTCAACAATTGCCAATCCGCATCCTTTTGCACCGCATAAAGAAAGGCGTCGGTCACGCGGATGGAATTGTTGGAATTTTGGCCGGAGACAGAATTATAGGCCTCCGAATCCCAATCTGTGTCATAGGTTGGAAACTCAATGCTGGTGTGACCTTGCTTGGCGTAATCCAGCACGCGCTTGACATAGGTTTCCGGAATGGAAACTTTTTTCGCCGCTTTCACCGCCTCTTTCAAAGCGGAGTTCACTTTAGGGTCATAGGCGTCTGTTGCGGCCCCATCCCAAGATTTAATGGCTGCGAAAATCAAATTGAGTTTTTCTTCATGCATTTTGGAGCCGGCCACTATGGAGGCCACTTTCTGCTCCTCGATCACCTTCCAGTTGATGAAATCTTCAATATCAGGGTGATCTGCATCACAGATCACCATTTTCGCCGCCCGGCGAGTGGTACCGCCGGATTTGATTGCACCTGCGGCCCGATCCCCAATTTTCAAAAAGCCCATAAGGCCGGAAGACTTGCCACCACCCGAAAGATTTTCGCCAGCACCGCGCAGGGACGAGAAGTTGGTTCCGGTGCCGGAGCCGTACTTAAACAAACGCGCTTCACGCACCCAAAGATCCATGATCCCGCCATCATTCACCAGATCATCGGAGACGGATTGAATGAAGCAAGCATGCGGCTGCGGATGCTCATAGCTGCTGTCCGATTTGGTCAGCTTGCCAGTCTTGTAATCGACGTAATGGTGCCCCTGTGCCGGGCCATCAATCCCATAGGACCAATGCAGCCCTGTGTTAAACCATTGCGGCGAGTTCGGAGCGGCTCTTTGAGTTGCTAACATATAGCGCATCTCGTCAAAATAAGCGCTGGCGTCCTCTTTCGTGGTAAAATAACCACCCTTCCAGCCCCAATAGGCCCATGCGCCAGCCAAACGGTCGAAGACTTGTTTGGCGGAGGTTTCCCCCCCAAATGTTGCGTTCTCTGCAGCCAAACGGCGACGCAAAAAGCCCGGCATGCCCGATTCTTTAACGGCTTTCGTTTCAGATGGCACACCAGCCTTGCGGAAATACTTCTGCGCCAGAACATCTGACGCAACCTGCGACCATGATGCTGGAACCTCTAGATCGGCAAGATGAAACACCACTGTGCCATCGGGATTGCGAATCTCGCTGGTGGTCTTTGTGAACTCAATTGAGCTATATGCGTCTTCATTGGGGCTGGTAAATCGCCGTTCAATCTTCATGTCTCTGCCTCATTTTGCCGTTTAAATACGGCTCTCTACATAATTAACCAGCACTCACTTCTCTGAAACCTGTCTTGGTCCAGGGGCCTCACCGCCTAGTTCGAAACACTACATTTGGTGTATTTCTTCGCTGCCACTACTAACTGATCCAGTTTCTAAGGGCAGGTCAACGATTTTTTAACATTTTTTAAAGGAAAAAATGCTTGACGCAGAAAACGACTATTTTTCTACCCTTATGGCTAGGCCATATGGATATGTCGCCCCTCGTTTGGTGTCGCGCATCTTTCAAAGCCCCCGCGGGAATTTGAAAATTGCTCTCAAAGGGTTTGCAAAATGCCTAAAATTTGACGCACTCACCCCGTTGGGAAGCCGGCCTAGCGGCCGTCAGACCCTGCCCGCATATCTTTGGTGAAATGGCGTTTTGCAGAGATCTTAGGGAGAGTGGTCGGGGCGGCGAGATTCGAACTCACGACCCCCTGTACCCAAAACAGGTGCGCTACCAGACTGCGCCACGCCCCGACACTGTGGTTTCTTTAGGCAATTGGATTGAGAAAGAAAAGGGGTTTTCACACACAGCCGGGGGTTTTTTCGTCTACGGCCAATCTAGAATGGCTCAAAACCGTATCCGGACCCATTTTCAGAGCTGAGCTCAGCCCAGCGTTGATCTCCAAAACATATTGCGCCGGCCCGGTGCTGCGCAATGGTGTCTCATCTCCGGGAAGCGCATCTGCTCGAATATTTACCAGGCGACCGGCGGAATCGAAAAATAATATATCCAAGCCGATCAGCGTGTTTTTCATCCAAAAAGACAGGATGCGTTCGCGTTCATAGACAAACAGCATGGCGGAAAACTTGGCAAGCTGCGGCCTGTTCATCATGCCGCGCGCCCGCTCAGCCTCATCATCCATCACTTCAACTTGAAATTTAGCGCTGCCCCAAGGGCCTGACAGGTGGACGTGACCTTCGTTGCAATCCGCGGCACTGATGCTGCCCATGAAACACACAAACGCAGCGAGGATTGCACTATATCGGTTCATTCTACCTGCGCCGCCTCCCAGCTTAGGATCGCCACGGCCATCAGGCCCCGCTCACCCTCCACAACTCTCAGGGCCACCCCTACACCCGCAACCAAACCCGAAAGGCCACAGCGGCGCAAGACATCCATATGCACAAATATGTCTTCAGACTTTCCGAACACATTGGCAAATCCGAAGCCATTGGCCTTATCAAACCCTTTGATCCGCCCGGGCTGCAGCTCAATCTCCGTCAGGGCAACGTCATCCAGCGCGTCCATTTCGCCATAGCCAAACGTGTTAAATGACCTGGGAGAGGCAACGGACAAGACCTCAGAATCTTGGATGCCGCGATCAGAGCGATGGGCAATGACTTTGATCTTAACGCCGTCGGCAATCGAACTTTGCCCAAAATCGCGCAGCACATTGGCATGCAAGAAAATATCCATATCTATTTCATCAGAAACGATGAAACCAAAGGCTTTTACGGGATCAAACCACTTAATTGCTCAGGTAAGCGTCAAACCGCCATCAACAGTGTCTCGGGACATGTTTATCTTTCAGTAATTAAATTAAACAATTTCAAATATCTAATACTTAACACAATCTATCGTAAATTAATTTAGAGCCGCGCTCAACCAAATATGCACCGCAGCAGCGCAAAATTTCGCACGCAGATGCCCTAAATGCGCTTGAACTGGCGCGGCTGGTCTTATGGGTGACACTCTATGATCGCCACCTTATGCCGTCGCCGCATCAATATTGCCTAAGGGTAAAGACGTTGTACGTCCCATGCCGCCTCTGGCGTTGATCGTGTCCATCGGAAGCGGTCATGTAAACGCGCCTCCCCATCGGCCCAAAATTCCAACTCAAGAGGCGTTATGCGAATCCCGCCCCAAAAATTTGGTCGCGTGACAGAATCGCCCTGCTCTGCGCGAACCGCTTCAACACGGTCCATTAAAACTTGCCGCGACTCGAGCGGTTGCGACTGGACCGAGGCCACAGCGCCGATCCGCGATAGAGGCGACCGACTCATGAAATATTCATCCGCCAGCGGGCCATCTTCCCGCTCCACAAAGCCGCGACACCGGATTTGTCGGCGCAGAGATTTCCAGTGAATGACAAAGGCCGCACGGCCGGCTTCAAAGGCCTCTTGGGCTTTTGTGCTCTCGTAATTGGTATAAAAGACAAAACCGCCATCCTCGATAGACTTGAGCAATACAATCCGCGCATTTGGCATGCCGTTACTGTCAACTGTCGACAGTGCCATAGCGTTGGGATCATTCAACTCCCCAGCCTCTGCGGCGCTCATCCAATCGCGCGCCAATGCAAAGGGATCATTGCCTTCGAAAATTCCAGTTCTTTTTTCCATGTCAGAAGTAGCCTTTGGGTTGATGCACAGGGGGTGTTCGCTTAGACCATTCATAATACAATTTTCGATGGGGGAAAGTCCAATGGGACTGATGACCGGAAAACGTGGCCTGATCATGGGCCTGGCCAATGATAAATCGATTGCCTGGGGCATTGCTGAGGCTTTGCAGGCCGAGGGTGCAGAGATCGGTGTGACCTATGTGGGGGACGCGATGAAAAAGCGCGTTTTGCCACTGGCCGAACAGCTCAACGCGACCATCGTAGCAGAATGTGACGTCGCGGACCCGTCCTCTATCGCCGCTTTGATGAAGGAAGTAAAAGAGGCATGGGATCAGATTGACTTTATCGTGCACGCAATTGGTTTTTCATATAAATCCGAGTTGCGCGGGCAATATATCAATACATCGCGGGACAATTTCCTAATGACGATGGATATTTCCGCCTATTCCTTCACCGCCATTTTGCAAGCGGCGCAAGAGCTAATGGCGCCCGGCGCATCCTGCCTGACGATGACCTATTACGGCGCGGAAAAAGTTATGCCCAATTACAATGTTATGGGCGTGGCAAAGGCGGCTTTGGAAGCATCTGTGCGCTATTTGGCCGAGGACTTGGGACGCTACAATATCCGCGTCAACGCGATCTCAGCGGGAACCATCAAAACCCTAGCCGCCTCCGGCATCGGCGATTTTCGCGAGATTATGAAATGGAATGAAACCAACAGCCCGTTGCGCCGCACAGTGACCCAGGCGGAAGTCGGAAAATCGGCTCTTTATTTGCTGTCAGACCTCGGATCTGGTGTGACGGGGGAAATCCTACATGTGGATGCCGGCTATCATGTCATCGGAATGAAGGGTCTCGAGCTGCCTGAATAGCAGGTAAAGTGATTTTTTAAGGTAAGGAAACATCATGTCAGATCGTCTACCACATGAAAAAGGCTTCCATGTCAGCTGGGATCAAATGCACCGAGATTCGCGGGCATTGGCCTGGCGGCTCGATGGCAAAGGCCCCGAACATGGCGGATTTCGCGCGATTGTGGCCATTACACGCGGCGGCATGGCCCCTGCGATGATTGTGGCGCGGGAATTGGACGTGCGCAATGTCGATACGGTCAGCGTGAAAAGCTATCACCATCAAGAACGCGCCGATGCCGTGATCCTCAAGGCACCAGATGCAGAATTAATGGGCGATGGCACGGGTATTTTGGTCATCGATGATTTGGTTGACAGTGGGAAAACTCTGGAGCTGGTGCGCTCAAAATATCCTAAGGCCCATTTCGCCACGGTCTATGCCAAACCGCAAGGCCGCCCTATGGTGGATACGTTCATTACCGAAGTCAGCCAAGACACTTGGATCTTCTTTCCTTGGGATATGGCGTTGCAATATGTCCAACCTTATCGCGGGACCGATTGACCACCAAGGCTCAAGAGGGGCTCCATAACTGTACAGAGAGGTCAGCCGATGCGTCGCGACATCATTATTGACACGGATCCCGGCCAAGATGATGCGGTGGCAATCTTGCTGGCCTTGGCGTCTGAAGAACTTAACGTTCTGGGACTGACCTGCGTTGCGGGCAATGTCCGTTTAGAGCGCACCAGCTACAATGCACGACAGGTCTGCGAATTGGCAGGTCGCGCCGATTTGCCCGTGTTTGCCGGCTGTGACCGCCCTATGGGTCGCGGTTTGGTCACGGCAGAACATGTTCATGGCGACAGCGGATTGGATGGGGCGCCGCTCCCCGCGCCGGTGATGGAATTGCAAAGCACCCACGCGGTAGATTTTATCATCAGCGCCCTGCGCGCCGCGCCGCCAAAGACCATCACACTCTGCCCACTTGGCCCGCTCACAAATATCGCCACCGCCCTGCAACGGGCGCCTGATATCGCCGAGCGCATCGCACAAATTGTCTTGATGGGCGGGGCTTATTTTGAGGTTGGCAATATCACGCCCGCGGCTGAATTTAACATCTATGTTGACCCCGAAGCGGCGCAGCTGGTGTTTCGATCCGGTGTGGATTTGGTCGCAGCGCCTCTGGATGTGACGCACAAGGCTCTGACCACGCCAGCCTGGAGCGCCGCATTGCGGGCCAAAAACCATCCAATCTGCGACGTGGTGGCCGGCTGGACAGAGTTCTTTGAGCGGTTTGATTCCGAGAAATATGGCTCCGAAGGCGCGCCGCTGCACGACCCATGCGTCATTGCCTATTTGATCGCGCCCGAGCTCTTCTCAGGGCGGAGGATCAATGTGGAAATTGAAGCCCAATCCGAGCTGACCCGTGGCATGACAGTTGCCGATTGGTGGCGCGTCACGGATCGCCCGTCCAATGCGCTGTTTTTAGGAAATATTGATGCGACAGGCTATTTTGATCTCATCACCCAGCGCTTGGCGCGTTTGTGATGCGGGCCAATTGGGACAATAGCTACGCAGCCCTGCCGCCGCAAATGTTCACCCGGCAAGCGCCTGTGCCGGTTGCGGACCCTCAGGGTTTGATGCTCAATACCAAACACGCCGAAGAACTTGGCATCAATTTTGATGAGGATTGGCCAGCGTTTATGGCGGGCAAACAAATTCCTCAGGGCGCAGACCCGATAGCGCAGGCCTATGCCGGGCATCAATTTGGCCATTGGAACCCTCAGCTTGGCGATGGGCGCGCGGTTCTGCTCGGCGAGGTGATCGGGCCGCAAGGGCGCTTTGATATTCAACTCAAAGGCGCCGGACGCACCGCCTGGTCGCGCAATGGCGATGGGCGGGCCTGGTATGGGCCGGTCTTGCGTGAATATTTGATCTCTGAAGCTATGCATGCACTCGGCATTTCCACCACCCGCGCCCTAGCGGCCGTGGCCACAGGAGAGACCATTCTGCGCGAGCAAGGCCCCCTGCCCGGCGCGGTCATATGCAGAACGGCCTCAAGCCATATTCGGGTCGGTACATTTCAATATTTCGCCGCCCGCAATGATGCCCAGGCGCTGGAAGCGCTCTTACAGCAAGCCCGGGCGCGCCACTTTGGCGCGGCACAAACGGTCGAGCAATTTTTGAGCGCAGCCGTGGCCGCGCAAGCGCGCCTCATCGCGCAATGGATGGGTGTGGGCTTTATTCACGGGGTGATGAACACAGACAACAGCCATGTGGGAGGGATCACAATTGATTATGGCCCCTGTGCTTTCATGGATGATTTTGTACCGATGAAGACCTTCAGCTCCATTGATCAGCAGGGCCGCTATGCCTATGGCAATCAGCCAAATTTGGCCGCTTGGAATATGGCTCAATTGGCCACGGCTTTGCTGCCCCTCACAGAGGATCGCGACGCCAGCATCACCTGCTTTACCGAAATTGTGCAGGGCTTTGGCGACATATTCGACACTGAATATGCAGCAGTTTTTGCCCGTAAGATTGGTTTGACACCAAACCAAGAGACGGGTGCGCTGATTGATGGTTTGCTCAAAATCATGGCCGATATTGGTGCAGATTTTACGCTGAGTTTCCGAGCTTTGGCCCTGGGGGACGCTCATGCGCATTTGGGCGCACATCCTGATTTTGCCGATTGGCACGGCCGTTGGCAGGCGGCTGGACCGGCGCAGGCTGCCTTGGCGCAGGTTAACCCGGCCATCATCCCACGCAATCATCTGGTGGAAGCCATGATCGCCGATGCGGTTGCCGGTGACATGCGGCTGTTTCACGCGCTGCATACGGCCCTTAAGACGCCATTTGCGCCCTGTGACACTGCAAGATTCATCGCCGCCCCGAGCCCGCAAGAGGCTGTAACACAAACTTTTTGCGGCACCTAGCGCGGCGCAGTGTAGAAAATTGTCGCCGTCTATGGCATAAGCAGATATGACTTTTTTGCAAATCACCTCCGCCCTTAATGTTCTGGCCGGCACATTTGCCGCGATCAATGCCATTTTTTTTCCGCCTGCCCTCAGCAATTGGTATCTTAATCGTCTCGCTCCTGGCCTCTCTTGGGCTCCTCGGCCTTGATGCACTCTGGCCCGGCTTGCACCTGACCGCAGAGCTTCAACGGATGGTCGTCGCGTTTGATTTTTCAGATGCTTTACTTGAAGGGATGCTGGGCCTGCTTTTGTTTGCCGGTGCCCTGCATGTGAAATTTTCCGATCTCAAGGCCCATTGGGGTATTGTTATGCTCATGGCGACCATGGGGGTTTGCCTGTCGACACTGGTCGCGGGGATTGGATTTAGCTGGATCACCGGCGCTCCGCTGCTGATCGCTCTGGTCTTCGGCGCGCTGATTTCTCCAACCGATCCTGTGGCTGTCTTGGGAGTCCTTCGAGCGGCGAAGCTGCCCAAGTCGCTTGAGACCAAGATTGCCAGCGAGAGCCTGTTTAATGACGGCGTTGGCTATGTGGTGTTTTTGGTTTTAGTGGGCCTGGCCTTTCCGGCCGCGGGCGCCCATGGTGCCAGCTTTGGCGATGCCGCCCTCTTGTTTTTCCGCGAAGCCTTTGGCGGGGCGGTTTTGGGTCTTGCTCTCGGTTGGGGCACCTATCGGGTGATGTGCGAGATTAATGACTATTCTGTCGAAGTCCTGCTGACGCTTGCGCTCGCCTTTGGCGGCTATCAATTGGCGCTTTGGCTGCATGTCTCAGCCCCGATCATGGCCGTCTGCGCCGGGCTTTTGATCGGCGATGAGATGACGGCCCATGCCATGACGCAAAAAACTCGGGACTATGTGGATGCGTTTTGGAAATTGCTCGATGAAATTTTGAATGCGATCCTCTTTCTCATGATCCACCTAGAGGTCTTTGCCATCGCCTTCTCCATCGGCGCAATCACCGCAGGCCTGCTTGCAATCGGCCTGTCGCTTTTGGCCCGTTGGTGCGCGGTCATTGTACCCATCATGGTTCTGCGCCCCTTTCGCGACTTCTCCCAGGGCATTGTGCCGATCATGACCTGGGGCGGCCTTAAGGGCGGAATTTCTGTGGCTTTGGCGCTGTCTTTGCCGGAATCTAAATTCAAACCGCTTATATTAACCGTAACCTATATTGTGGTTTTGTTCTCTATCATCGTACAAGGCCTCACCGTTGCGCCAATGGCCCGACGGGTGAGCGATAATCCTGATCCGCGCTAAGCTAGGCCGGGCAGTTGGGGCGTGGGTGACGATATGGAAAAAGATATTATTCAAAGATGCGCGCAAAATGGGCTGCGCATGACCGATCAACGTCGCACCGTGGCTCAAGTCCTGGAAGCCTCACAAGATCATCCCGATGTAGAAGAGCTCTATGCGCGGGCGCTAAAACTCGACCCACGGATCTCCATCGCAACAGTCTATCGTTCCGTCAAATTATTCGAGGAATCAGGCATTCTTGAGAAGTTGGAATTTGGCGATGGTCGGGCGCGCTATGAAGATGCAGAGCGTGACCATCACGATCACTTGATCGATATGAACAGCGGAGAAGTGATTGAATTTATTGATCCTGATATTGAAGCCTTGCAAGAAAAAATTGCCGAGCGTCTGGGATATAGGCTTAAGGGACATCGTTTAGAACTGTACGGCGTGCCGATTAAGCGCGGCGACAATGAGTGACAGCATAAAACGCGAAAATCTGCTTGGCATCGGTTTCATCACCCTGGCGATGGCTGCCTTTGCGGTGGAAGATTCGCTCATCAAACTTCTCTCAACCCGCCTGTCTTCGGGTCAAATCCTCTTGATGATCGGCGTCGGCGGCACCTCGGGCTTTTATCTCTGGAGCCGCCATAAGGGCGAAGGTGTGACTGCGGAGATGATCCGCAACCCCTGGGTCATTGGCCGCACCCTGTCCGAGCTGGTCGGAACGGCGTTTTTCGTGCTCTCCCTGGCCTTGGTGCCCATTACCACCGTCTCAGCGATTATTCAGGTCAGCCCGCTGCTGGTGACCCTGGGCGCGGCTGTCGTTTTGCGCGAAAAAGTGGGAATTCGGCGCTGGTCGGCAATTCTTGTGGGGCTCTTTGGCGTTGCAGTGATCCTAAGGCCTTGGTCTGCGACCTTTGAGGCCTCTGCACTTTTGGCTCTCATGGGCGTGATTGGCCTGTCTGCACGCGACGTGGCGACCCGGCGCATCGTCAAATCCACACCCAGCTTGGCCCTCGCAACATTGGGTTTTGGCGCCACCATACCAGCCGGATTGATCCTATTGATCTTTGATCCCCGCTTTGTTTGGCCGGCATCCTCCGACGCCCTACTGATTGCGGTCAGTATTTTGATCGCCATTGGGGGCTATTATTGCATTATCGCCGCCATGCGCATCGGCGAGGTCTCCGCTGTTGTGCCCTTCCGCTATTCGCGATTGGTATTCGGTGTGGCCATTGGCGTTTGGTATTTTGGCGAAGTGCTGGACCAGTGGACACTCATTGGCTCGGCCATTGTCGTCCTGTCCGGCCTCTACGCGCTGTGGCGCGAATCGCAACTGCGTTAGATTTGCGTTAAATCTCTCTTTCGCCCGCAGCCCCCTCTTGTTAAACCGCCCGCAACAGAACCTTACCGGAGCCACATCCATGTCCACTATTATCGATATTCACGCCCGCGAAATTCTTGACAGCCGGGGCAACCCCACTGTGGAGGTTGATGTGATCTTAGAAGATGGAACACTCGGCCGCGCGGCCGTGCCCTCGGGAGCCTCAACCGGCGCATATGAGGCCGTTGAGCTGCGCGATGGTGATAAAAGCCGGTATATGGGCAAGGGCGTGTTGACTGCGATTGAAAATGTGAACGGAGAAATTGCCGATGCGCTGATTGGCTTTGAAGCCGACGAACAGGTTGCGATTGATCAGGCCATGATCGAAATGGACGGCACGCCCAATAAATCTCGCCTCGGTGCCAATGCGATTTTGGGGGTCTCCTTGGCCGTCGCCAAAGCTGCCGCAGATTACTGTGGACAGCCGCTTTATCGCTACATCGGCGGCACCTCAGCCCGGGTGTTGCCTGTGCCGATGATGAATATCCTAAATGGCGGTGAGCATGCGGATAACCCGATTGATATCCAAGAATTCATGATCATGCCGGTTGCGGCTGAAAATATCCGCGATGCGGTGCGCATGGGTGCGGAAGTGTTCCATACGCTCAAAGGTGATCTCATTGCCGCAGGCCTCTCAACGGGCATTGGTGATGAAGGCGGTTTTGCCCCTAATATTTCCTCCTCACGCGCGGCTTTGGACTTCATCATGCAGGCGATTGAGAAAGCCGGCTATAAGCCCGGCGAAGACATTTACCTCGCCTTAGATTGCGCCGCGAGCGAATATTGCAAAAATGGCACCTATGAGATGAAGGGCGAAGGCAAATCGCTCAGCTCCGCTCAGAATGTCGCCTATCTGGCCGCCTTGGTTGAAGATTACCCGATTATCAGCATCGAAGATGGCTGTGATGAGGATGATTGGGACGGGTGGAAACTTTTGACCGAGACCCTTGGGGATCGTTGCCAATTGGTCGGCGACGATCTTTTTGTCACTAATCCCGAACGCTTGGCCATGGGCATTGAGCGCGGGTCGGCAAACTGTATGCTGGTGAAAGTCAACCAAATCGGCTCCCTAACCGAGACCATGCGCGCGGTAGAAATGGCGCATCGTGCGGGCTTTACCAATGTGATGAGCCACCGCTCTGGCGAGACCGAAGATGCGACCATTGCCGATCTGGCCGTCGCCACCAACTGCGGGCAGATCAAAACTGGCTCATTGGCGCGGTCTGACCGGCTTGCCAAATACAACCAGTTGATCCGTATTGAGGAAGAATTGGGCGACACCGCGATCTATGCAGGCCGCTCGATCCTCAAATCCTGAAGCGCAAACATTGGATGGGGGGATTTTTGCAATCTCTTGGCAAATCCCCCTGGCCAATCGGACGCAAGTCTAAGGCAAGCTGATTGTTCCACCACAAAGCGGCGCTTTGGTCGCGGTGGTTGCGGGAAATGAGGTCGGCAAGCCGCGCGCCACGCGGGCTGCGAGATAGGCAAAGGCCTGCGCTTCGAGCATGTCGCCATCAAACCCGATATCATCAATATCAAAAACCTCCATCGGCAAATTCCCTGCCAATTGACGCATGACCTCAATGTTTTTTCGGCCACCGCCACTGATCCAAACCTGCTTGGGGGGCACCGGCATGAGCATGACACCCGCAGCCACGGCCGCCACGCATATAGCGGTCAGTGTCGCGGCTGCATCCGCGGGGTCCAGCTGGGCGACAAGTCGGGCCATATCGCCGAAGCTGTCACGATCCAAAGATTTTGGCGCGGGACGCGAAAAATAGGGCTGCTGAAGAAAGCTGGCCACGATCTTCTGATCTATACGACCCGACGCGGCCAAAGCGCCGCCCGCATCATAGGGTTGCCCTGCGGTTTTCAGCATGAAATCATTCAGGGGCGCATTGGCCGGGCCTGTATCAAAGGCCAGCAAACCTTGCTCGGGTGGCAAGCGGGCATCCACCCAAGTGAGATTGCCAACACCCCCCAGATTCACAATCGCCACAGGCTCTTGCATTTGTTTGTAGCGCGCCAGCGCCCAATGAAATATTGGCGCCAAAGGTGCACCCTGCCCGCCGCGCGCCACATCCTCGGAACGAAAATCCCAAGCGACGGCCACACCGGCCTGCCGCGACAGCTCCGCGCCACTGCCCAGCTGATGCGTGCGCAAATTTTGCGGATCATGGCTCAGCGTTTGACCATGAAACCCAATCAACTCTGCGGCCGGCAATTGCACCCATGCCTCCAGATGCGCCCTCAAAATCAAACCCGCCGCCGGCTCCAATCCCGGCTCACCGGGCCACCGGCCCAGCACGCTTTGCAACAGCTGACGCTCGGCGGCGCTATAGGGACGATAGGCGCTGGGGCCGAACTTCGAAATATCGACGCCATCTGTCAAAAGGCAGGCCGCATCCACCCCATCCAGCGAGGTGCCAGACATAAAACCCGTCACCCAAATTGGCTTATTGCTGCCCATGCTCTTTCCCTATGTAATCGCTTTGACTATACACTGGCCCGAAGGCTTTCGAGGAACAAGAGATCAATGACATATCACCCTAAATCAGAATTCATGGCCGTCATGATGCAACGCGGATTTCTGGCCGATTGCACCGATTACCAAGGCCTCGATGACGCTTTGAGCCGCGGGGTGACACCGGCCTATATTGGTTTTGATGCCACGGCAAAATCGCTGCATGTGGGCAGTCTGATCCAGATTATGATGCTGCGCTGGTTGCAAAAAACCGGGCATAGACCGATCACCCTCATGGGCGGGGGCACGACAAAGGTGGGCGATCCTTCGTTTCGCGCCGATGAACGTCCTTTGCTGACAGAAGCGCAAATCGACAGCAATATCGCCGGAATCAAAAAAGTCTTCGAAAGCTATATCAGCTATGACGACGGCCCGACCGGTGCGTTGATGCTCAACAATGCCGAATGGCTCGACAGTCTCAATTACTTGGATTTCCTACGCGACATCGGCCGGCATTTTTCGGTCAATCGCATGTTGAGTTTTGAATCGGTGAAATCGCGGATCGACCGTGAGCAATCATTGAGCTTTCTTGAGTTCAACTACATGATTTTACAGGCCTATGACTTCCTTGAGCTGAACCGCCGGTATGGCTGTCTGTTTCAAATGGGGGGATCTGATCAATGGGGCAATATCGTCAACGGGATTGACCTCACCCGCCGGGTTTTGAACCATGAGATCTATGGCCTCACCTCACAGTTGATGACCACATCCGACGGCAAGAAGATGGGAAAATCCCAAAATGGCGCCGTCTGGCTCAATGCCGATATGCTCTCGCCCTATGAGTTTTGGCAATTTTGGCGCAACACCACCGATGCGGACTCGGGGCGGTTTTTGAAACTCTACACAGAGTTGCCCATTGAGGAATGTGATCGTCTTGGCGCCTTGCAGGGCTCCGAGATTAACAGCGCAAAAATCATTTTGGCCAATGAGGTCACAAGTTTGCTGCATGGACCGGATGCTGCAAAGACCGCAGAGGCTACAGCCCGCGACGTCTTCGAAAAAGGCGGCGTCGGTGATGATTTGCCCACTTTGACCCTCACGCCGTCCGATATCGCAGATGGCATCTCCATCGTTCAACTTTTGGTGAAATCGGGTTTGGCCGGCAGTGGTAAAGAGGCGAAACGCTTGATCTCCGAGGATGGGGCAAAGTTAAATGACGCCCCGCTCAGCGACGCCAGCCTGGTGCTACACGCGCGCGATCTTGCAGCGCCGATCAAATTATCAAAGGGCAAAAAGAAACACGCTTTGGTTCAGCTGGGATGACGGGCCGCACCGCTCATACCTTCGCCCCTCCGGTGGTAGAGGCCTATAGCTGGCTGGAGGGCAAGGACTTTTCGCAGCGCGCTTTGATCAACGTGAGCCAAGCCGCGCCCCTGGCTCCGCCCCCTGCACCTTTACGGGCGCATATGGCCAAGGTCATTGAGGAGGAAGACACCCATCTTTATGGCGCCGTTCTCGGGCTTCCGGCGTTACGGGAAGAATTGGCCCGTCACAGCAGCGCGCTCTATCGTGGCAAAATCACAGCGGCGCAGGTGGCCATCACATCAGGATGCAATCAAGCCTTCAGCGCAGCGATAACCACGCTCTGCCGCGATGACGATGAGATCATTCTTCCCACCCCGTTCTATTTCAATCATAAAATGTGGCTGGATATGAGCGGTGTGCGCTGCTGCTCTTTGCCCTGCCACGGGGATATGATCCCCGATCCTGCTGAGGCAGCCCAGCTGATCACCGCCCGCACCAAGGCCATTGTGCTGGTCACGCCCAACAATCCCTGTGGGGTGGAATATCCAGCCGAGGTCATTCAAGCCTTCTATGATCTCGCCAAATCCCGCGGGCTTGCCTTAATCATTGATGAAACCTATCGCGATTTTCATGCGCAACCTGGCCCGCCTCATCACCTGTTTGAGCAGGACGATTGGCAAGACACGCTTATTCAGCTCTATTCCTTCTCCAAAGCCTATCGGTTGACCGGTCACAGGGTTGGGGCGGTTACAGCCTGCCAAACGCGGCTGGCAGAGATTGAGAAATTTCTCGACACGGTCACCATCTGCCCCAGTCAGTTGGGTCAAAAAGCAGCCCTCTGGGGGTTGCAAAACTTAGGGGACTGGTTGGCCCAGGAGCGGCATGAGATCTTGGCCCGCCGGCAGGCCATCATCGATCACTTCCCCACCCTGGCCGCGAAAGGGTGGCGTCTCTTGGGGCTTGGCGCCTATTTTGCCTATCTGGAACACCCGTTTGACGTTGATGCAACGGATCTTGCGCAAAAGCTCGTCGAGGAGGCTGGCGTCCTTGCACTCCCGGGATCTATGTTCCTGCCCGAAGGGGATGACTGCGGCCGACGTCACATGCGTATCGCATTTGCAAATATCAGCGCAGAAATGATCGTTGTTTTATTTGACAGAATGGCACAGGTAAGCCAGTAACTGGCTTGCTGCTGTGTTGCTGATAGCATAAGCATTTTGGAACTAAATTAAAGGGATCACCCCAATGGCTACGAAGAAAAAATCTGGTGCAAGCAAACTCGCGGTTTGGATTATCGTTGGGCTATTAATGTTTGGCATGATCGGATTTGGGGCCGCCGGTTTCAATGGTACGCAACGCAGCCTTGGCAAAGTGGGAGACAAGACCGTGTCGATCTCCTCCTACAGCACTGCTTTGCAAAACGAGATGGCGGAATTTCAAGAGCAAATTGGCCGCGACATTACCCCGCAAGAAATGCAAGCCATTGGCCTCGATCAACGGGCTTTAAACCGGGTGATCAGCACGCGCGCTTTAGATCAATTGGTCACCGACCTCGGCCTGTCCGCGGGGGATGAACGCGTGCGCGAGCAGGTGGTGGAAATCTCTGCCTTCCAAGGGCTTGATGGCGAATTTGATCGCGAAGCCTATGCAGAGGTCTTGCAGCGCAACAATCTCAAAGAGGCCGATTTTGAAACCTCCCTGCGCGAAGACGCCGCGCGCCGTATCTTGCAAGAGGCAGTTCTCACGGGCGTCACCGCACCGGAGGCCTATGCCAAAGCCATGGTCGCCTATTTGGCCGAAACACGGGATTTTTCTTGGGCGCGCCTGACCCAGGACATATTGGTCAGCCCGGCGCCCGAGCCCAGCGACGAGGATCTGATCACCTATCACAGCGAAAACCCAGCCGAGTTCACAACTTTGGCCGCCAAATCTATCAGCTATATTTGGCTGACCCCATCCATGCTGGCAGATGGCATCGAAATCGACGAGCGTGAATTGCGCGCCGCCTATGACTCCCGAAGTGATGAATTTATTCAATTGCCCAGCCGCCTGGTCGAGCGGATCATTTTCCCCTCGCAAGAAATGGCTGAAAACGCGATGGAGGCAATCACTGAAGAGGCGGCTACATTTAAAGAGGTGGTCGAAAACCGCGGTTTGACGCTGCAAGATGTCGATCTTGGAGATGTAACAGAGGCAGAACTGGGCGCAGCCGGTCCCTTGGTATTCTCTTTGCAAGAGCCTGGCGTGATTGGGCCAGCAGAGACGGACTTGGGCCCGGCATTATTCCGCGTCAACGCAATTTTGGACGGCAATGTGCAAGAATTTGACTCCGTGCGCGACCAATTGAACCTTGATTTTGCTCTGGATGCGGCGAGGCTCCAAATCGCAGACGTCGCTGAACAGGTCGATGATCTCTTGGCCGGGGGCGCGACCTTGGAAGACGTGGTCAGTGAGACAGATCTGCAACTGGCCGCTCTGGATTGGCATGTGCAATCAGAAGGCGGCATATCGGACTATGAAGAATTTCAAACTGCTGCGGCCGCTGTCACAGCCGAAGATTTTCCGGCACTGGGAACATTGAGCGACAATGGTATCTTTGCCCTGCGCCTTGATGGAGAATTGCCCGCCGAGCTGCAGCCCTTGGAGAGCGTCCGCGACACAGTCGCCAAAAGCTGGACAGAGAAACAGATTAAACAGCAGTTGCGCGACCTGGCCGATGGCATTGCCCCGCAGGTCTCGCTCGATGCGCCTCTGGCCAGCTTCGGCCTCACGGAAAATCTCCAAGACGATATGAACCGCAATGACAGCGTGGACGGAACGCCGCCGGCTTTGGTGATGACCGCATTTGACACAGAGCTGGGCAAAGCCGCTGTGCTGGACGCGGCCGAGGGCGTGATCATCCTCGTGCCCCGCGCCATTCATGCTGCGGATTTCGAAGATCCCCAAGTGCAATCGCTCCAAAGTATCCTGGGCAATCGCATCGACACGACACTGGCGCGCGATGTCTTCGAAGCCTTTAGCAACGCCGCACGCGGGGCGGTGGATGTTAACATCAATCAAACAACGCTGCGCTCCATCAACAACAACCTCCTGGGCGGTGGATAACCCAAATGCAACTCACACCGTCCTACGAAGAATTTGCCGCAAAATATGAGGCGGGCGAAAATCAGTTGGTTTATTCACGTCTCGCGGCCGATCTCGACACGCCCGTGTCGGTCATGCTCAAATTGTCTGACGCACAGAAGGATAGTTTCATCCTGGAAAGTGTGACCGGCGGAGAGATTAGAGGCCGCTATTCCATTATTGGCCTGAAGCCTGATTTGATTTGGCGCTGCCGGGGCACAGCCAGTGAGATCAACCGCGAGGCCCGGTTTGATCGCAACAGTTTTGCACCACAGGATGGCGATCCGCTGGACGGGCTGCGCGCTTTAATTGCGGAATGCCGCATAGATATGCCCGCCGATTTGCCCTCTGCGGCGGCAGGGCTTTTTGGCTATCTCGGCTATGACATGATCCGCCTGGTTGAGCATTTACCCGATATCAACCCAGATCCCATTGGCGTGCCAGATGCGGTCATGATCCGCCCAACCGTTGTGGCCGTATTGGATGGCGTCAAAGGTGAGGTGACGCTTGTCTCTCCGGCATGGATCAACTCCGGCCTCTCTGCCCGCGCCGCCTATGCCCAGGCTGCTGAACGGGTCATGGATGCCTTGCGTGATCTCGAACGCCCGGTGAGCTCAACCCATAGAGAACTCAGCGGCGCGGCCCATGTGGGGGCGCCCGTGTCAAATTTCACCAAAGAGGGCTACCTCGCAGCGGTGGAAAAGGCCAAGGATTACATAAAGGCCGGGGATATCTTTCAGGTCGTACCCGCCCAACGCTGGGCGCAGGACTTCACGCTCCCGCCCTTCGCCATGTATCGGGCGCTGCGGCGTGTGAACCCCTCACCCTTCATGTTCTTTTTTAATTACGGCGATTTCCAAATCATCGGCGCGAGCCCGGAAATATTGGTGCGATTGATGGACAATGAGGTCACTATTCGCCCCATTGCCGGCACGCGCAAGCGCGGCGCCAATGATGAAGACGATAGGGCCCTGGAGGCTGATCTTTTGTCCGATCCCAAAGAGCTGGCCGAGCATCTCATGCTGTTGGATCTGGGACGGAACGACGTGGGCCGGGTTGCCAAAATCGGCACCGTACGCCCGACCGAAAAATTCTCTGTTGAGCGCTATAGCCATGTCATGCATATCGTCTCGAATGTCGTGGGTGAGTTGGATCCGGCACATGATGCCGTGGCGGCGCTCTTGGCCGGCCTGCCCGCCGGCACACTCTCTGGCGCGCCCAAAGTTCGAGCCATGCAAATCATTGATGAGTTGGAGCCGGAAAAACGCGGCGTTTACGGTGGCGGCTGCGGGTATTTTTCCGCCGGCGGCGACATGGACATCTGCATTGCGCTGCGCACAGCTGTGCTCAAGGATGGCAAGCTCTATTCACAGGCCGGTGGCGGCGTTGTTTATGACAGCGACCCGGAGGCGGAATATCAAGAGACGGTGAATAAGGCCAAGGCCGTGTGGACCGCTGCAGCCGATGCCGCAAATTTCGCTGGCAGAGGCAACGGATAGCGGCCACGATGTGACAGCCTGCGCGATCAAATCGTATCGATCCAAGCAGATTGAAAGCGACATCAGGGCTTGTCAAAACCAAAGCCATGCATCACATTCAATTTGTGGAATAAGTGGAGGACCCAAGCTGTGCCAATCTCAAGACGTGATTTCCTTAAATCCAGCGGCGGAGCCGCATTGGCAGCCAGCGGTGCGCTTTGGGCGCCACAGGTGGCGCATGCGCAGCTTACTTTCGGGGATATGCGCCTCGATGTACTCAGCGATGGCAGCCTGCGCCTACCCGGCAGTTTTATTTTTGGACCAATGCCACAGGACGAATTGGGACCAGTTTTAGCGGCCTATGATCAATCACCCGAGCTGCTCACCCCACCGTGTAACGTCACGCTTCTGCGCAGCGGCGATCGCAATATCCTATTTGATGTGGGCTCGGGGCCAGATTTCGCGCCGACAGCGGGGCTGCTCCTCGACTCGCTCGACGCGCTTGGCTTGGCCCCAGAAGACATCACCGATGTGGTCTTCACCCATGGGCATCCAGATCATCTTTGGGGCCTGTTGGATGACTTTGATGACCCTTTATTTACCGAAGCCTCCTATCTCATGGGCAAAACCGAGTGGGATTATTGGATTGATCCCAAGACCGTTGACAGCATTTCCAACGACCGCGTGCCCTTCGCTGTGGGTGCCAAAAGACGCCTAGAAGCCATTGAAGATAATATTGAGTTTTTCAACGACGGCGAAGAGATCTTGCCCGGTGTGGCCGCGCGGGCCAGTTTTGGTCATACGCCTGGACATATGGCATTTGAAATTCGCTCTGGCAGTCAAGCCGCTATGGTTGTCGGCGATGCCATTGGCAATGATCATGTGGCGCTGGCCCGGCCCGCTTGGATCTCAGGATCAGATCAGGATGGGGAGACCGGCGCGGCCACGCGGCTCAGCTTGCTTGACCAAATTGCAACAGAGCAGATGCCTCTCATCGGGTTTCACATCAATCAAGGCGGCATTGGCAGAGTTGAGAAAGCCTCCGAAGGCTATCGTTTTATTGCGGAGACCTAAATTATGCTGAAGAAAGTTATTCTATGCTGCCTTCTGGCCAGCCCGGTGCTGGCCAGCGAAGATATCCCCGATCAATACCCCGCCTCCCTGCTCTATTCAAAACCGGTGGAGGTGATCCCCCATGTCTTTTCCGCCATCGGCGCAACGGCCCCCTCGACCTATGAAAATGCCGGACATAACAACAATTTGAGCTTCATCCTCACAGGCAATGGGGTCGTGGTGATCAATGGCGGCGGCTCTTATCTTTTGGCCCAAGCGCTGCATGAGGAAATCAAAACCCTCACAGATCAGCCCGTGCGCCTTGTGATCAATGAAAACGGCCAGGGCCATGCCATGCTTGGCAATTCCTATTGGGCCGATCAAGGTGTTAAAATCGTCGCCCATATCGATGCGGCCCATGAGTTTGAAGATCGCGGCGCGCAAAGCCTTGCCGGGGCTGAAAACCGCTTGCAAGAGCGCGCGAAGGGCAGCCGGGTTGTGATGCCCGACGAAACCTTCGAAGAGGTCTACCGCGTGCCATTTGGCGATACGGAGATCCAAGCGCTGCATCTTGGTCCCTCGCATAGCCCGGGTGACATCGTGGTTTGGATGCCAGAGCAAAGCCTGGTGATTGCAGGTGACATCGCATTTCACGAGCGCATGTTGCCCATTTTCGAGGAGACCATCACCATCGATTGGTTGGAGACTTGGGAAGAAGAGTTTGAGAAACTCAACGCCACCTATGTCATTCCTGGCCATGGGCATCCCACAAATATGGACCAAGTGCGCAGATACACCCGTGACTATCTGGTCTATCTGCGCGAAAAAGTGGGAGAACATCTTGATGCCGGCGGCGATTTGGCTGGCGCCTATTATGTCGACCAAAGCCCTTACTCCCATCTCGATACATTTGAAGAACTCGCCACGAAAAACGCAGGCCGAGTCTTTGAGCAAATGGAATTCGAATAGGTCTACGCCCTAGCCTACTGCGCGGCCATGGGTTTGCGTGCCAATTCGCATTGTGTCCAAAGATCACTTAGGGCCGCAACCAAAGCGTCGATATCAGCTGGCGAATGCACCGGCGACGGGGTGATACGCAATCGCTCCGTACCGCGCGGCACTGTGGGATAGTTGATGGGCTGAATGTAAATGCCATAATCCTTCATCAAGATATCGGATATGAACTTACACTTCATGGCATCCCCCACAATCACAGGGATGATATGGCCAGGGTTTTCCACATGAGGAATGCCGAGCGCATCAAAGCGCGCCCGCACTTCGGCCACACGCTCAGCATGGGCCTGACGCTCCTTTTGGCTGGCTTTTAAATGTCGCACCGAGGCCGTGGCACCCGCCACAACGGCGGGCGGCAGCGCCGTTGTAAAAATGAAACCACTGGCGAAACTGCGCAGAAAATCACAGAGCTCTGCGGAGGCTGCGACATAGCCACCAACCACACCAAAGGCCTTGCCCAATGTGCCTTCAATGACGGTCACGCGATGCATGAGGCCCTCTTGTTCGGCAATGCCTCCGCCGCGCGGACCATAGAGCCCTACCGCATGCACCTCATCAAGATAGGTCATTGCGTTGTATTTCTCCGCCAGGTCACAGATTTCAGCAATGGGAGCAATGTCACCATCCATGGAATAGACGCTTTCAAAAGCAATCAGCTTCGGACGATCCAAAGGCTGCTGTGCCAATTTGGCCTCAAGATCGGCCAAATCATTGTGCTTCCAAATTTGCCGTTCGGCTTTTGAGTGGCGAATACCTTCAATCATCGACGCATGGTTCAAAGCATCAGAGAGCACCAAACAGTCCGGAATGCGCGCTGCCAAAGTGCCAAGCGCAGCCCAGTTTGACACATAGCCAGAGGTGAATAACAGCGCGGCGGATTTTCCGTGTAGATCGGCCAATTCCTCTTCAAGCTGCACGTGATATTGGGTGGTGCCAGAGATGTTACGCGTTCCGCCCGCCCCTGCGCCACAGGCGTCAATCGCGTCATGCATGGCGTTCAAGACAGTCAGATGCTGCCCCATGCCGAGGTAATCGTTGGAGCACCAAATCGTGACCTTCTGCGCATGTTCTGCTCGCGCCGTCGCATGGGGGAAATTGCCATTGTGGCGCTCTAGATTGGCAAACACACGATAGTCACCGCTTGTGCGCAGCTTGTCTAAAGAGGCTTTGAAAAACGCGTCATAATTCATATCACTCTCCAAGCGCGTCTTGTACCAAAGAGTCGAGCAAAGCTTGAACCTGCTGCATGATACCATCGGGGTATCTGCGATATCCGATCATCACTTCACCCGCTCGATCGGCGACGAAAATCGAATAGGGGCAATGGGCCACATTCATCGGATCGGCTTCCATCACACGGCGCGAGACAACCGCAGAGCAAAACAAAAAGATATCCGCCGCATCAAAAATCCTAACGTCGCTGCCAAGATCTTGACCCGTCCGCTCCAGCATCTCACCTGTGTGGCTGACGTAATCGATCACCAAACCCGCGTCTAAAATCGCACTTTCAACACTGAAAGTCGCGTCCTCGAACGTGCCATCAAAAGCATAGGTTATGGCAGGATTTTGCGCCAAAACGGGCCAGGACAGTGTGAGAGACAGAATGAGAGAGAGTCCAAACCCTAAACATGTCTTGCGCATCATCTATCGCTGCCTTGTTCTGGGGGGTGTCCTTATGGACGCACCAAGGTCCAACCGTTTTCGTCAAGTGTCATCAGATCCACAACACCGGCTGGAACTGTTTCCGCCATGGCCACAATCGGCGGCGCTTTGCCCTCTTTTTTCGTCATGCCGGCGATCGTATTGGAGCACGCCGCAAAGGTCACATTTGGCATCGAGGCACCAAAGCTCTGAAGGCGTTCCAGAACGGGCGAAGTGTCTTCGCGCAACATGTGCAGCCCAGCATTGAAAGCCACAACGCGCACTTCAATGGTCTCGCCGAGACCTTCATAGTGGCGCACCACATTGGCAGCGACATTCAACACTGTATTCATTTTCTGCGGGTTATTGTCGCTGATTTGCAGCGCCAGCTTGTGATCGGCCAGCCCATCCTGGGCCATAGCAGCTGCCCCAATCACACAGGACAGCAAGAAAGCTGAGAGTTTCATAACAAGTCGCATCGTAGATCTCCCTGAATAATCGTAGATCTCCCTGAATAAAAGGGGTTTGAGGCAGGCCAGCCCGCCTCAAACCAGTGATATCATCGTGCAGTCTTACTCGAAGGTTTTCAAGTATTCGATAACGGCGGCTTGATCCGCCTCCTTACGAAGCCCGGCAAAGGACATTTTTGTGCCCTTGAGATAGGCCTTTGGTTTCGCCAAAAAGGCTGTCAATTCCGCTTCAGACCAAATTAATCCATCCTGAGCTGCATCGCGCAGCGCTTTGGAGTATTTGAAACCCTCCACAGATCCCGCAGCCGCGCCCACAACACCGTTGAGAACCGGGCCAGAGCGGTTTTTCGCTTTCTCACCGACCTGATGGCAGGATTTGCATTTCTTGAACACTTTCTCACCGGCAGCCGCCAGCTCCATATCAATTGCAGGGGCCTCTGGCTCAGGGGTCGCTTCTGGCGCGGCGGAGACACTGGCCTCAGTGGCGCCCGAATTTGTGTCAAACTCAGGCGTCACATCCAAGACCAATGCGCGCATAGTGATTTCAACGCTGTCTTTACAATCTGTCATGCAAGGCTCGCCTGACCAAATCGCATATTCTGCCTCAGCGCGGTCATCTACGATGAAACCATCCGCATTTGGCATTTCGAAATCCATGAAATTCTCATCGGATAATACGTAGTCATCCTCGATCAAGTCATTGGAATAAAGAATATAAGCCACGATTGCATAGACTTCGTCATCGCTCAATGTGCCGGCGTTGCCGTAGGGCATGGAGCGTTTGATGTAATCATAGGCAGTGGTTAAATGAGGCCAGTAAGATCCTACGGTTTTCAAAGGATCCTCACGATCCAGCGTATCCGCTCCCCCTGCCAATTTTGGCCAATTGTCTATGCCTTCAGCGAAATCCCCATGACAGGCCGCACATTTCTCAGCGAAAATCTCTTCGCCATCTAGCGCGTCTCCAGACCCGACAGGCAGACCATCTCCCTTAGCATTGATGTCCCAATCCCAAGCGGCAATTTCAGCGGGCAAAGCAGCCCGGCCCAAGCCAAGTTTTTCGGCCATAACAGGAGCGGCCAGGCAGGAGGCGGTCAAAGCGATGGTTAAGGATTTAAGATACTTCGACATTTTCTGCCTCCCCGTTTTCACGCACCCACCAAGTTTGAATGCAATTATTGTGATAGATTGAGTTGAGACCGCGCACCTCGCGGAGCTGTGCTTTGGTCGGCTGCACATAGCCCGTCTCATCCATGGCCCGCGATTGCAAAAGCATTTCAGAGCCGTCCCAATCCACATCCAGATAAAAGCGGGTGAGCGCCATTTTCTCGCCAGGCTTGGCCAAGCGAGCGGTTTCCCAGGTCTTGCCCCCGTCTCTGGACACATCCACGCGGGTGATGGCACCATTTCCAGACCAAGCCAGCCCGGTGATCACCAAAGGCCCTTTGCCATGGGTGATGGGGGCTTGTGGGCTTGGAGAGGTCACAACAGATTTCGCATCCATGGCCCATGTCCATTTCCGGCTGGTGCCGTCCTCAAGCGTATCGGTATATTTTGACGTTTCCTCACGGGATTCTACTGGCTCATTGGTCACCTCAATACGGCGGATCCATTTGACCCACATATTGCCTTCCCAACCGGGCACAACCAAACGCACCGGATAGCCATGCTCTTTGCGCAGGGCTTCACCATTGGCCTTAAAGGCCACCAGAACATCGTCCAAAGCCTTTTCCATAGGAATAGAGCGCCCGTTCGATGAGGCATCGGCCCCTTCTACAAAGACCCATTTGCCCGCTGTGTCATACCCGGCTTCTTGCAAAAGCAGGCGCAGCGGCACACCGGTATATTCCATATTGTGGATCATACCATGGGTGAACTGCGCGCCGTTGAGCTGCGCGCCGGCCCATTCCATGCCCGTATTGGCCGCGCATTCGCAAAAATACACATGGTTTTCCCGTGGAAAGCGCTCCAAATCTTCATAGGTAAATACCAAAGGCGTGTCAACGAACCCATTGATAATCAAACGATAATCTCTTTTCTTAAGGTCAATCGCGCCAGAGTGATGACGCTCAAAAGCGCAGCCCTGCGGTGTGATCGTGCCATCGAGTGCATGGATCGGTGTGAAATTGATCGAACTGACCGTATCGGCGGTCAACCACTCCACATTGCGGCGGATAACATCTCCCTCATATTCAATCGGCAAACCATAAGGCGTGGCATCCACACCATCGCCGAAGCTTTGCGCCCACTCTTGGGGCTCGACAATCAAGGGATCCGCAGTTTGCGCCCGAGCTGCGGAAGAGGTCACAACCCCTGCCCCAACTGCCGCGGCGCCACTTAAAAACGCCCGGCGGGATGGTTTTTTGACGTCATATGTCGACATAGTATTTTCCTTCAATCACACAGAGCCGCCTTAGGCCCCGATAACCTCAACAGAGTTGTTCGGATCTAATGAGATCGTCCCTTGCTTGCGGATATGATTTTCCACCACATCCCAAATTTGCGGCCCCTCAGTGCCTTCGTTCACACTGGCCCAACCGGCAATTGTGTAGCTTTTCGCAGCTTCGATCTTCTCACCCGTTTTCAATAAAGTCATATCGGTGATCCGCTGACCCTGGGGTTTATTGATATCAATGCGATAACCAAGGCCGCCAACCCGCACCATATCCCCGCCTTGCTGATAGTAAGGATCCGGGTTGAACAGGTTGTCAGCCACATCTTCCAAGACCACATGCAGGAATTCACCGGTCATCTCGGTTCGATAAGCCTCGCCGTAAGACATTGAAGTTACGTTCCAAATATCTTCGCGGGTAATATCTTGGCCGGGGAGAATCGATGGACCCCAGCGCACGCCGGGCGACAAGGCAATGTCCGCATCCCGCTCTTCAATCAATGCATTACAAATGAGATCATCCCATGTGCCATTGAAATTGCCGCGGCGATAAAGCGTTTGATCCTCTGCTGTGCGGCCAATGACTTCGCGCAGCTCCGTCTCATAGGGAGCGCGCTGCGCGTCAATGACTTTTGCAACTTCCGCATCTGGCTCAATCACATCTGAGAAGATTGGGATCAGCTTGTGCCGGAAACCCATCATTTGGCCGTTGCGCACGTCCAGATCCACGCGGCTGACAAATTTTCCGTTAGAGCCGGACGCCACGATGATGGTTTTTCCCACCAATACAGGTTCGGGCAAGGCGTCATGGGTATGGCCAGAAAGGATCACATCAATCCCTGTCACAATGCCAGCCATTTGTTTGTCCACATCAAAACCATTGTGGCTGAGACAGACCACCAGATCGGCTCCATTGGCGCGGACCTCATCCACCATCGCTTGCATATTCTCATCGCGAATACCGAAGGCATACTCGGGGAACATCCAGCCGGGATTGGCGATGGGCATATAGGGGAAGGCCTGACCAATCACGGCAACTTTCACCCCACCGGTTTCAAAGAACTTATAGGGCGGGAACATGTCGGTCGGCTCATCCCATTCGCTGTCAAAAATATTCTGGCCCAAAGCTGCGAAAGGCAGGCCTTCGACAATCTGATTGACCCGCTCGCTGCCCAGGGTAAACTCCCAATGAAAGGTCATCGCATCAGGCCGCAAAGCATTCATAACATTGACCATATCCTGCCCGGCGGTTTTGTGGCAGGTGTAAGAGCCATGCCAAGTATCCCCCCCATCCAGCAGCAAAGCATCGGGACGCTCGGCGCGGATATGATTGATGACAGTGGCGACACGATCCAATCCACCAACGCGCCCATAACCCTTGGCCAGAGAGGAAAAATCATCATACGTCAGCGCATAGGCCGAGGCGCTGCCGTCATTAATGCCATAGAGCTTGCGGAAATCTGCCCCGGTGACATGCGGCACCTGTCCGCGATTGCCACCGACACCAATATTGATCTCAGGTTCACGGAAAAAGATGGGTTTCATCTGAGCGTGAATATCTGTCACATGGATCAAAGAGACATTGCCGAAGGTATCAAATTCGAGCAGCTTACTGTGGGTCAAGGATTGCTGCGCCGCCAGTCGGCCCCAGTTGCCAAAGCCAGATCCACCGTAAAGCGCGGCCGCGGCCATACTGGTTTGCAAAAAATCACGACGAGATATCATTTTGGTCCTCACATCCGCGCCACATATGCACGATATTGAATTCGTTTAACTGTAAAAGAACCCATGGCCCCTCATAGGACATGGGTTCTCAAGATTTATATTAGTTGCGGACCGATGGGGTCTCAACAGATAGACCATTGCCACGCGCTGCGAGATAGAGCTCAAGAGCCTTAAACTCGTCACCGCCCACTTTGAAAGGTGTTGCACGAATGTTGGACATACAGCCTTTGAAACGCGCATGGGCCGAGTTCAATTTAGCATTTTTCAACCGATAGGTTGGAAAGCCATTTATTTGACCTTGGCTCAGGTGATCGGCGCGGATCATGACACCGTAATTGTCTTCATGACAATTTGAGCAGGCCATATCTAATTGACCGACACGCTGGTAATAGAGGTCCTTACCCTGTTCAAAGAAAGGTGCCACATCACCATCAACCGCAACATTGATCGACATGCCACGCGATTGCAGACCAATCAAAGCAGTCACAGCCGTCATTTGGCCACCGGTATACTTCCACGGCTCCGCCCCCATGCGCTCTGTGCGGCACTCATTGACCAGGTTTTCCATGGTGACCAATTCACCGTTTTCAACCCGTGGCAGAGTTGGGCGCAGGCCCACAAAATCGGCCACATCTTCATGACAGCTTGCGCAGGCCTTGCCCTCAGACCCTTCAACCTTGTCAAATAAATCAATGCCTTGATCGACAAACACGAAAGCAGGATTTTCAAAATCATCCATTTGCAGCGACTGGGTTTCACCAGATCTAAAGTGCCATCCAGAATAGACCGTATCAAGGTTCTCAGCAAAGGCCGGTGCAGCCGCGCGAGTCTTGATAACATCCCCATCCACCGCCAATATTGAATCGTCTTGTGCAGACGCAAACCCAGCGGACAAAGCCACAATGGCCGCACTCTTTAGTAAAGTCTTGAATTCCATTTTCAGTCCTCCCTAGACCACAAGATATTAGGCTATTTTTATTTTCTTTGAGGTCTCATAGACAGAACCATCGTCGTCATACCATGTGAATTTGAACTCACCGGCTTCGGGCACCATGGCTTCAAATTGGAAGTATGGATTTGTGGAAATCGCAGGTTCCAAAGTCACGTCGATGATATTTTGTCCATTAAAATCGGCGACAAACCGATTGATGATTGAGCGCGGAATGACGTTTCCATCGCCATCTTTGCGCACACCAGATTCCATCTTATGGCTGATCAAAGTCTTGATCGTGACCACATCACCTGCTGCGGCCGATTTTGGAACCTTAACGCGTGGTTTCACACCTTTCGCCATCAGTACTTCTCCTTAAATTCTGAGTTTAGCCGCCGCAGCCGCCGATTGTTACTTTTACAGTTGCACCCGCCGTGCGGAATGAGCCGTCTGCCATTTTCGCGACAGCAACCACGTCTTGGGTCTTTGCCAAACGAATGCGCGTCGCACCGGAGCGCGTGCCCGCCATTGCACCAAAATTAAATGTGGCGACCGCTGGCGTTGGGTTGCCCGTTGCCAAAAGCATAATGGACACCGCACCGGGTGCGCTGACCGATACCGGCACAGTATTGCCATTCTCTGCAATTTCTGGGGCAGTCAGATCAATGCCGCCCTCTGTAACACTGGCACCGCCAGTAAAGGCCGCAATCGCATCATCTGTTTTCGATGCAAAGGCTGGCATACCCGCAAAACTCGCGGCTGCAAAAGCGCCGGATCCGAGGGCCAAAATGTTTCGTCTCGTAAATTCCATGTTGTGTCTCCCTGATCTTATTCAGATCTTTAGTCTTTAAGGGTCAAAAGATATGCCACCACATCTTCAACTTGTTGGGCTGTCAGGATCGATTTGCCATCAAACTTCTTGAGCGGGCGCTCATAGCCGCTGTCGATGTAAAACGCCGGCATGATCGTTCCCTCGAACATCATCTTTGCGTTGACGACGATCCCACGCAATTCAGCTTCTTCCCAGCGATCACCAACGCCGGTCAATGGCGGGCCGACTTCACCGTGGAATTGCTGCTCGGGCATGTCATCATTCGTATGACAGGCCAGGCAGTTGCCCAATTTGCGGTTCATAAAGGTTTTACGGCCTGCGGCAGCATCACCAGCAGAACCGCTCAAAGAGGCCATCACATAGCCATCCTCAAACGCGACATTACTCGGAGCAGTTTCCGCAACAGCGCTTGTCACACTCAACACCGACACGGCGGCGATTGTAAAAATATTTCTCATGCGTCCTCCCGAAACACTTTCTTATTTATGTATACCGTAGTCGACCAACAGGGCATGAATCAACCACAAATTCACTTTAATGAATTTATTATTCCCAACGATCCTCGAAACGGGCCTCGAAAACTGCTAACTTTGCTCAGAAAATTTGCGGGCATGATACTTTTCAAAACTCTCGTCGCCGGCGTAGCCATGTTCAATAATCCAATTTAACATATTGAATGTTGTATGTTTTCCAAAGGCACCGGGCATGGTGGCCACAGCAGCCTGATTGGCCGAAACATCCTCGGCCACCTCTTCAGGAAAAAACATGATCGACGGAGTAAACAATGCGCCCCAGCGGCGAACCATCTCTTTTTCGGGCAATATGGTGCCGTCAAAGTCCGTCACTTCGACGTCTCCGAACATATTTATCTGCACAACAAAGAAATTTTCCTCGATGTAATCGGCGATTTTGGCAACGGGAAAAACGTCCTCATGCATTTTCTTGCAATAGATACAGCCTCTTTGCTCAATAATGATCATGAGTCGTTTGCCTTCGGCGTTGGCATCAGCCAGATCCTCTGACAGATCTTTAAACGTGTCTCGCATCCATGACGCTTTATGCAAACCATCGTCGCCCATTTCGGCCAAACCCATGGTTGCACTCATGAAAACAACGGCGGCGGCCAATATTAAACGTGTCATTGCAGACCCTTCCTATCCGATACGCCCAAAACTGGGCACAAGTTCTAACATCCATTGCGCGATATAGTTCATAGAATTTGTCGCGATGAGCAATCCAAAAACAATCAAAAACACACCCATTGCTTTTTCAACCAGCCCCAAGTGCCGCCGAAACCGCGCCATCCAGCGCATGAATGGGGCAATGAAGAAAGCCGCAATGATGAAGGGCAATGTCATTCCCAGCCCATAGGCCAAGAGCAGCAAGGCCCCATTCCACGCCGTTTCCGCACCAGCTGCGGTAAACAAAATCGCCGCCAGAACCGGACCGACACAAGGGGTCCAGCCAAAGGCAAAGGCCAGACCAACCACATAGGAACCGATCAGGCTGAGGTTCGACATTTTCCCGGTATCAAAACTCATCTGCCGATAGAGCAGAGCGATCTTGATCACCCCTAGGAAATGTAAACCCATGGTGATGATAATAGCGGCCGCCACCCAGCGCAGAATATCGAAATATTCGCGCACAACCTGTCCAAAGCTGGTCGCCGCAGCACCAAGCCCCATGAAAATAGTGATCACACCAGCCGCGAAAAACATGGCCGCAAGCACTGCACGGCGCCGCGTGGCGCTATCAATCTCTGAGTCGCTGCTGATTTGGTTCATCCCGACCCCAGCCAGATAACTCAGATAAAACGGCACAATTGGCAAAATACAAGGAGAAACAAAAGACAACAGCCCCGCCAAAAATGCTGAAACAATGGAAATGTCTAACATGAGGCGTCACCTATATTGCAATTTCATAAATTCATATTACAATTTATGAATACGAAAGGTCAATTTCCAAATGTGGACAAAAGCGCTGAGCCTCACCCTTGCGATACTCGCCCTTCCAGCCATGTCAGAGACACGCTTGATTATGGCGGAGGCAGAGGGCTGCATGTGGTGCGCCCGCTGGAATGAAGAGATTGGACCGATTTATCCAAAAACACCGGAAGGCCGCGCCGCGCCGCTCCAGCGTTTGGATGTGCATGATCCTCTGCCAACCGAGTTGCAATTCGACCGCAGCCTGCATTTCACGCCAACCTTTGTGCTTATGGTGGATGGGGTTGAGGCCTCCAGAATTGAAGGCTACCCGGGGGAAGATTTCTTTTGGGGCCTGCTTGGGCAGATGTTGATCGCGGCCGCTGTTCCCGTGAGCCAATGAAATTCGTGTTATTGACCCTTGAGGGTCTTATATGTCACACAGTTTAAAAAGTATGATTATGAGGCAGAACACGACCATGGCTTTGCCAGTTTTTGATAAGAATATTTGTCCTGAAGATATGGACAAAATGGCAAGTAACGCGGTTCGAGCTGCAAACTTCCTCAAAGCGATCAGCCATGAAGGGCGGTTGATGATCCTTTGCTATCTCGCGTCTGGTGAAAAATCTGTCACGGATCTTGAAGAACTGCTCTCGGCCCGCCAAGCTGCTGTGTCGCAGCAATTGTCGCGCCTACGGATGGAGGGGCTCGTAACCCCACGCCGCGAGGGCAAGGTGATTTATTACAGCTTGACCGACAAACGCTCCACGCAGATCATGGAGGTCGTCTATGATCTCTTTTGCCGCGGATCCTAGGGTAATGACATGCTGGACATACTGTCAGAACCGGTAATTGTCGCATGGATCGGCCTGGCTGGTGGGGTGGTTCTTGGGCTCGCTGCCCGCATTGGCCGGTTTTGCACCCTCGGCGCTCTGGAAGATTTTTTTTATGGCGGCAGTGTTGAGCGCGTGCGCATGTGGGGCATTGCCATTGGCGTGTCGATTACGGCCAGTTTCGCCGCCCAAGCGCTTGGCTGGGTCGATCTGACCAATTCGATCTATCTCTCCGCGACTTGGAACCCATGGGCCAGCATAGCGGGCGGCCTCGCCTTCGGCTACGGTATGGCCCTTGCGGGAAATTGTGGCTATGGCGCATTGGCCCGACTGGGCGGCGGGGATATCCGTGCCTTTATCATTGTTCTGGTCATGGGCATCTTCGCCTATATGACAATTGCCGGCCCTTTGGCCTATGTGCGCATTTGGATCCTGGGCGACAGCAGTGCCGCCCCTACCCCGCCCAGCATTGCTTTCGCGCTGTCCCAGCAAATCGGGCTGTCCCTAACGTGGATCGGGATGGCCATCGGGATTATCATCTTTGCCCTCGCTGCGGCCAGTCGTCCTGTTTGGCAACATCCCAAAACATTGGGGTGGGGCACGCTGGTTGCGGGGGCTATCGTGTCTGGGTGGATTGGCACGCAATGGATCACTACTCATGGTTTTGAAGAGCTGCCTGTCGTCACCCATACCTTCTCTGCCCCTATTGGAGAAAGCCTGATCTACTTGATGAGTGCCAGCGGCAATTCTGTCAGCTTTGCCACAGGATCGGTTTTAGGCGTCTTAATTGGCGCATTTATCGGCTCCATATTCAAGGGTCACTTCCGTTGGGAGGCCTGCGACGATGAGCGCGAGTTGCGCCGGCAAATCTTTGGAGCGGCGCTTATGGGAGTCGGCTCGGTCTTGGCCTTCGGATGCAGTGTGGGACAGGGATTATCCGCATTCTCTACCCTCGCCTATGGTGCACCTGTGACCCTCATTTGCATCGTGATTGGCGCGGCTATCGGGCTGCGCCAATTGATTCAAGGGTTTCATCGAATCGATTGAAGCTGTTGCTGCCGCAATATATCTCCCTCCACCGCAATTAGGACGAAATTTCCACATCTCACTTGTTTGGCTTTGCTTCGGTTCTGGGGTCGAGCCGGCCTGCAGAACTCTATTCCTAGTATCCCGCGCGCACCAGAATTTCATCACCTCAGCCGCATTTGCATCTCTGTGTTTTTGGGGGCAAACGATTATCAAACGACAAAAGGTGTTTGATATGTTTGAACAACTCGGCTTTGAAAACCTTAATCCTACACAGGCATCAATGATCCTGGCATTGGTCCTTGGGGCGCTGTTCGGCGCGATTGCGCATCATCTCAAGTTTTGCTTTCGCAGCGCCGTTGTCGGTGCAGGTAACACAGGCCAAAATGCACGCGGTCTTTGGTTTGTCGCTTTAGGAACGGCTGTATTGGTCACGCAGTTGCTGACCCTGACAGGTTATATCGCCTTTACCGATCACCGTTTAATGGACAACGATCTTCCCATTCTGGCAATCCTAACCGGAGGTGTGATGTTCGGTATGGGTATGGTGCTCACCCGAGGGTGCATCTCGCGCCTCACGGTGCTGACAGGCTCTGGCAATCTTCGAGCGCTCACCGTTCTGATCGTCTTTGCGGTGCTCGCCCATGCGACCCTTAAAGGCGTTCTTGCGCCCCTGCGCAAATGGCTCGGCTCTGTCACCCTGCCTGTGAGCGGCGTCAGCTCTCTTGCGGATCTTCCTGGAGGCGCTGCGGTTTGGGCGATTCTTTTAGCGGTGATCTGCTTTGCCTTCGCCGCCCACTCCGGCGTATCTTGGAGCAAAGCGATCTGGGCCGGTTTTCTAGGCCTCCTGATCCCCGCCGGATGGCTTGGCACAGGCTTTATATTGCAAGATGAGTTTGATCCCATTGTCATGCAATCTTTGTCATTCACGGCTCCAGCGGCAGATTTGCTCTTTTGGACCGTGGCCTCGTCTGCCATTCCAGCCGGATTTGGGGTTGGATTGATCCTTGGTGTCGTGATCGGGGCTGCAGCCTCCGCCCTCGGCAAAAAAGAATTTAACTGGCAATCTTTCGAGACACCCAAACAAACGGGCCGTTATTTCTTGGGCGCGACACTCATGGGGATGGGCGGCGTTTTGGCAGGTGGCTGTACGGTCGGAGCAGGTCTGGCGGGAATCGCAAGCCTCAGTATCGCAGCGATCATTGCGCTCGGCTCAATCGCCCTCGGTGGATGGGCAATGCAAGCGCTGCTGGCCGAAAAACAGAGCGCGGCTATTGGCGTCCATTAGCACATAGAATTTCAAGGGCGGGCGATACCGCCCTTGAGCGCCGCGTGGTTACAACGCTTGCAAGCGTTTGAACAATGACGATGTGTCCCAACGACCGCCACCCATTTTTTGCACGTCTTTATAGAATTGATCGACCAAAGCCGTCACGGGCAGACTCGCGCCATTCTCATCGGCCGTCGCCAAGCATATTCCCAGATCCTTGCGCATCCAATCGACAGCAAAGCCGTGCTCAAAATGATCGTCCAACATCGTCTCATAGCGGTTGGACATTTGCCAGCTACCGGCGGCGCCTTGGCTAATGACTTCCACCACCGAGGCGCCATCCAGACCAGCTTTGGTGGCAAAATGTAACGCTTCCGACAGGCCTTGAACCAAACCGGCAATAGCAATCTGGTTGCACATCTTGGTCATTTGCCCCGCGCCACTCTCGCCGATCCGGCGGCAAAGCTTTGAATATACGGCCATTACCGGCTCCGCCCGATCAAAATCGGCCTGATCGCCACCGCACATGATCGACAATTGACCATTTTCAGCGCCCGCCTGGCCACCAGAAACAGGCGCATCAACAAATGCGATACCTTCGACACGCGCTGCCTCATAGAGCTCGCGGGTAACCGCGGCAGATACTGTGGTATGGTCTACGAAAATGCTGCCTTCTGCCATGGTCGCGAACGCGCCATCTGGTCCCAAACATACAGACCGCAAATCATCATCATTGCCAACGCAAGCCATGACCATTTCCGCACCCTGAGCGGCGGCCGCCGGGGTTACGCCAGTTGCGCCGCCATGCTCCGACGTCCACGCGAAGGCCTTTGCAGCGGTGCGGTTATATACAGTGACCTGATGCTCCGCGCCCGCCAAATGCCCCGCCATAGGGTATCCCATGACACCCAAGCCCAAGAATGTAATTTTTGTCATTGTCTTTTCCATATCAGTTAAAGCCGATCGCCGGGCGTGTTACCGGCAAAAAAAGCATCCAAATTGTCCAAAGCGCGAAAGCCCATTGCATCGCGGGTCTGGCGCGTTGCGCTGCCAATATGAGGAAGCATGAAAATGTTATCAAAGCGACTGAAGTCAGGGTTTCCACCCGGCTCAACTTGAAAACAATCCAAACCCGCAGCCAAAAGCTGGCCTCTCTGTAAAGCGGCCAGCAAAGCCGCCTCATTCACCACGGCGCCGCGCGCCATATTTACAAACACAGCCCCCCCTGCAGCATTTAGACCAAGGTTCGGCGCACAGCATCTTGCCATCCTGCATATAGTCTCTTGCGATCCTGGCTGGTCATATGTGGCTCAAAGCGACAATCGCGTGCCCAGCTGTCCGCGAACCCCTGTTGGTCAGGATAAACGCCGGCGCGTGATCCGGCCAGCCACGCCGCTCCCAGAGCCGTGGTTTCCAAAATATTGGGTCGATCCACCGGCGCGCCGATAATATCGGCAAGAAACTGCATCGTCCAATCGGACGCCGTCATGCCCCCATCCACGCGCAAAACAGCCTCTCCAGGCGTGCCCATGTCATCCTGCATTGCCAGCAGCAGATCACGGGTCTGATAGCCTACGCTTTGCAGCGCCGCTTTCGCAAACTCCTTGGGACCGGAATTGCGGGTTAATCCAAAAATCGCGCCGCGACTCTCAGCATTCCAATAGGGCGCGCCGAGCCCGGTGAACGCCGGCACCAAGTACAACGATTGATTGGGATCAGCGGCCGTGGCCATGTCTGCGGTTTCATGCGCTTCAGAAATAAGCCCCAGCCCGTCGCGCAGCCATTGCACCACCGCGCCTGCGATAAAAATCGAACCTTCCAACGCATAGGTTGGCTTGCCGTCAAATTGATAAGCGATCGTGCCAAGCAACCGGTTCTTCGATGCCACAAGAGTGTCACCGGTGTTGAGCAGCGCAAAACAGCCCGTGCCAAATGTCGATTTCAACATCCCCGGCGCGAAGCATGCCTGTCCAATGGTCGCAGCTTGTTGGTCGCCTGCCACGCCCAAAATAGGTATATCTGCGCCAAACATATCAGTGGTCCCGAACTCTGAAGCACAGTCACGCACATCAGGCAGCATCGCCTGCGGCACCTGCAACAGCGCGCAGATCTGCGCATCCCAGCAACCGCGGCGAATGTCGTAGAGCATGGTTCGGGCCGCATTGGTCGCATCGGTAACATGGGCGCGGCCTTCGGTCAGCTTCCAAATCAAATAGCTGTCCATGGTCCCAAAGAGCAATTCACCCCGCGCCGCACGCGCGGCCGCCCCCTCCACATTGCTCAGCAGCCAATGCAGCTTAGTGGCAGAAAAATAGGGATCCAGCAAAAGGCCGGTCTTTTGCGTGATCTCCGTCTCATGCCCCTCTGCGCGCAGACGATCACAAAACGCAGACGTGCGCCGATCCTGCCAAACAATCGCCTTATAAATAGGCGCGCCAGTTTTGCGATCCCAGATCAAGGTCGTTTCGCGCTGATTGGTGATACCGATGGCGGCGATCTCTTTGGCTGTGCAGCCCGCTTGCGCTATCACACCGCCAACAACCGCTTGCACCGAGGCCCAAATCTCCTCTGCATCATGTTCAACCCATCCCGATTGTGGGAAATATTGTTGAAATTCTTGCTGGCACGACTGGACCGGATGCATGTCTTGGTCAAAAAGAATAGCACGGCTTGAAGTGGTGCCTTGATCAATAGCCAGAATATAGGTCATGAAAACTCCCGCCAGTTAAGGATATTTCGAATTCAAAATGTGCCGCGACTGCAGGGGCGATGTAAAGAGGATTTAACCGCGAAATCCAGTCGCCACGACGAATTTTTCTGACGAACTCGAACGTGAGGCCGGTGGTTTCATATTGATGACTTTGGTGAATTTTTGTTTCAGCAGCGCTTGCAGCTCGCCTTCTGCGCCGCCGGCCAAGACCTTGGCCACGAAAGTGCCACCGGGTGTCAGCACGTCAAAGGCAAAATAGGCCGCCGCTTCGCATAATGCGATGATGCGCAGGTGGTCCGTCTGTTTGTGGCCAGAGGAAGCCGCCGCCATATCCGACATAACGACATCCGCGGGCCCATTGAGCCAGGCTTTCACCTTGGCATCCGCATCGTCTTCCATAAAATCCAACACGTGAATTTCCGCGCCGGGAATGCTTTCCACCTCTTGTAGATCAACGCCTAAGATCGTGCCGACCTTTTTGCCCTGGCGCGTGCCCAACGCATTGATGCGCTGAACCGCCACTTGGCACCATCCACCCGGTGCGCAGCCCAGATCCACGACCCGCGCTCCGGGCACCAAAAAACGAAACTTGTCATCAAGTTCAAGGATTTTATAGGCCGCACGTCCACGATACCCATCCGCTTGGGCCCGCTTAACATAGGGATCATTCAGCTGCCGCTCCAGCCAAAGCGTCGAGGAAAGTTTCCGCCCCCGCGCAGTTTTCACCTTAACGCGCAGATCCCGCTGACCGCGACCACTGTTATTGCCTGGAATTTTTGCCATATCGCCTCAGCTCTTTTGTTCGCGCAAAACACCGTCTGCGCTCATTTGTGCATAGAGTAAACCTTCGCGCAGGCCACGATCGGCCACAGACAGTTTATGGGTGGGCCAGCAGCGCAGCAAGGCTTGTAAAATTGCCGCCCCAGACATGATCAGCGCTTGGCGATCCTTGCCGATCCGCGGATCATTTTGCCGTCCAACCGGGCCCAGCCGCAGATAATCGTGGATCACCTTGTCAATTTCAATCGAAGACATCGCCAGCCCATCCACTTTATTGCGATCATAACGCCGCAACCCCAAGTGGCTGGCTGCAACGGTCGTCACCGTGCCACTTGTGCCAATGATCTGGAAATGCTCCATTTTATACGCGCGGTCATAAGGAATAAAGCTTTCCAACCTTTCCTCAAATAACAGGCTCATCAAAGCAAAGCGTCCCGCGTCGTCATCCACATCATTGAACAAATCGCGCAGGGTCGCGACACCTAAAGGCACTGAGATCCAATCCACCACCTTGGCCCCGTATTTATTCGGACGCTCACCCGAACGAAACCCACGATGCATATGCATGATCGCGCGGCTGCGCAATTTGGGTTGTACATTCACCAGATCAATCCAAACCAATTCGGTGGACCCCCCGCCAATATCGACAACCAATAGCTGATCTGTGTCGCGGGTCACCAAAGGGGCACAGGACAGAACCGCCAACTGCGCTTCCTCCTCCGCCTTGATAATTTCCAATTTCAAGCCAGTTTCTTTGCGGACCTGCCGCATGAGCTCGGCGCCATTGGCGGCCCGCCGGCAAGCCTCTGTGGCCACCAAACGCATTTTTTTCACACGATATTGCCGCAATTTTTGGCTGCACACCCGCAAAGCCTGCAAGGTGCGATCCATGGAGACACGGCTGAGCCGCCCCGTTTCTTCCAAACCCTGCCCCAGCTGGACCGATTTTGAAAAGCTGTCCACAATTTTGAACTGCGCCCCATCGGGTTGCGCAATCAACATGCGGCACGAATTTGTACCGAGATCCAAAGCCGCATAAAGCGGATGAACCTGGGCCTTGAAGCCTGCGGTTGACTCAACCGCTTTGGGAATCGCATCCGCAGACCGAGGACGCTGTGGCGTCATACTTATACGCCTTTCGAGTTTCGAGTTACCCCTAACCTAAGCTCTTCGATGGTCCCTTGCAATCACTCATAAACTTATTGCCAATTTTTCCAAATTAACCGCCTTTTCATGGCGCATCGGTTTTGGCATGACAGGAAGGTCGCTCCCACCGGTTCAATTGTCGAAATTCGACCCTGTTTTGAGATCAGTTGCACCTAGTAATCCGTGACACAGTTGTGAGGAATCATTATGGCAGATGTAATTGTAGTGTATTGGCGTGACATCCCGGCCCAAGTCATTGTCGGCAAGGGACGCAAAGCGTCAAAAGTGCAACTGCCAGAGCGTTTTGAGCAGGCCATTGACCGCGCAGCCATGAAGGTCGGCGCCGAAGATACGGATGCCTACCTGGCCGAATGGCGCAAGGCCGAGCCCTATGTGGTTGATGGCGACCAGGCCGAAGTGGCCCAGTCAGAAGCCGCCCGTCTCGACGCAGAATATGATCAAGAAAAAATCAAGCAGCTCATCGCCAATGATGGTTGGGCCATACAGGCCTAGATCCCCCAAGTTACCAGTTGAAAAGAAGGAGCGGCCCATGGCCCTACTCAATTTTGGATCCAAAGACACGGCAGGTGTCGAGATAAACCCGCAGGTCGAAAGCTTTCTAAAGGATTACTCCATTGAGGTCATGCCACGCACGGCGGAGAAAATTGAAAATTTCCGCGAGCTGCTCCCGGCCGCAACGCGCGTGTACATCGCGCATATTGAAGGCACGCCCATTGAAGATACGGTGGCCACTGCCAAGCGCATCGCAGGCGAAGGCTTTGCCGTTATGCCGCATTTCCCCGCAAGGATCATCAAAGATGAGGCCACGCTGCGCAATTGGATCGCCATGTATCAGGGCGAAGCGGGCGTTGAACAAGCCTTGCTCCTCGCGGGCGGTGTGACGCAGCCCCACGGCGATTACGACAGCTCCATGCAATTGCTTGAAAGCGGTGCCTTTGGCGACGCGGGTTTCAAGCGTTTGCATGTGGCGGGGCATCCTGAAGGCAACAAAGATATTGATCCCGATGGCTCCATGACCAATGTGGACGCGGCCCTGCGCTGGAAGCAGGCATTTTCAGACACATCCGACGCAGATATGGCCATTGCGACTCAGTTTTGTTTTGAAGCGGCCCCGGTGATTGACTGGGCCAATGATCTTGCAGCCAATGGCATCACCCTGCCGATACATATCGGTGTGGCCGGCCCGGCAAAATTGCAAACCTTGATCAAATTTTCGATTGCCTGTGGTGTGGGCGCCTCGCTGCGGGTGCTCCAACGACGCGCCAAAGATCTCACCAAATTGCTTTTGCCCTTCACCCCCGATGAGTTCTTGAGCGATCTTGCGGCCTATAGAGTCGCAAATCCGGATTTTGGCATTTCACATGTTCATTTCTTCCCACTTGGCGGGATTAAAACCAATGCCAATTGGGCCATCGAAAACGGCGGCACCTCCGCCGCTCCAGCTTCTCAATCCTAAGGATTTCCAAATATGACACGCACTGTTGTAGAGTCAAAAACCAAGACAGCCATCATCGGCTTTGATGAGCCCTTCTGTGTGATTGGTGAGCGCATCAATCCAACAGGCCGCAAGATCTTAAATGCAGAGCTGGAAGCGGGAGATTATTCTCGTGTGGAAGCCGATGCCATTGCCCAAACGGCCGCGGGTGCCACGATCTTGGACATCAACTCTGGTGCCGTCTTCTCAAACAAAATGGCCGAAGATCCGCGCTATGCAGATAATAACTTTGTCGAGCCAGCCTTGATGCGCGCCTTGATCGAACGGGTGCAAGCTGTGGTTGACACGCCCCTGTGCATCGACAGCTCAGTGCCAGGCGCTTTGGAAAATGGCCTGGCCGCCGCCGAAGGCCGCCCACTTCTCAACTCGGTGACAGGAGAAGAAGAGCGGATGGAAATGGTGCTGCCATTGGTGAAAAAATACAATGTGCCTGTGGTCGCCATTTCCAATGATGACACCGGCATCTCCGAGGACCCTGACGTACGCTTTGCCGTTGCAAAAAAGATCGTTGAGCGCGCCGCTGACTTTGGCATTCCGGCCCATGACATCGTTGTTGATCCGCTGGTGATGCCCGTTGGCGCAATGGGATCTGCAGGCTTGCAAGTCTTCACTCTGGTCCGGCGTTTGCGTGAGGAATTGGGTGTAAACACCACCTGCGGCGCATCGAATATCTCCTTCGGCCTGCCCAATCGTCATGGCATCAACAATGCCTTCCTGCCGATGGCCATGGCCGCGGGCATGACCTCAGCCATCATGAACCCGGTCGCCTTGCCGGTCAATCAAACCAAGATTGCCGAAAAGAAAGCCGCGATTGCCGCGGCGGGCATCATCTTGCCAGAGGGTATGGATGATGAAACTTTCGTCACCCTCTTTGGCATGGGATCCATGTCGAGCAAACCCGGCAAAGAAATGGAAGCCATCCGGGCCGCCAATTTCTTGATGGATTGCGACCCAAGCGGGGCCGCTTGGATCAATTTCAACAAAATTCCTGGCAGTGATGCGGGTGGCCGCGGTGGCCGCAAACGCCGTCGAGGTTAAGGCTGCAACATCCCTGCCCGGCCTTTGGCCGGGCAGCGCCCCTTAAAGCTGGCGCGCTTGGGCGACATTTTGCGCCAGCGCCGATTGCAACGTCACCACATCAGCGGCAACCCCAAGAAAACACCCGCCCTGTGCGATAAAGCGCTGCTGATCTTCTGGATCGAAACAAATCGTGCCAGCGCATAGCCCTGCCGCTTTGATATCCTTCATCCCCTGCGCGATAACCTGCAAGACCTCCGGGTGGTTCAAGTCACCCAAATGCCCCATATCCGCGCTTAAATCCGCCGGGCCGATAAAGATGCAGTCAATGCCTGGCACTTGGGCGATTTGCGCAATATTGGCCATAGCGGCGCGCGTTTCGACCTGCACCATGACGCAAATCTGATCATTGGCTGTTTTGGCGTAATCTGGAATGGCATTGTAGCCACTGGCCCGCGCCAGGGCATAGCCCACCCCGCGCCGCCCCTCGGGTGCATATTTACAGGCCTCCACCACTTGCTGCGCTTGCTCTGCGGTTTCCACCATAGGCACCAAAACGCTTTGCGCCCCAATATCCAAAACCTGTTTCAAAATCCAATCTTCGCCCTGCGGCACACGTATCACAGCACTGGCCCCGCGCCCGTCCAATGCGCGCAGTTGCGCCGCCATCAAAGGCAAATCATTCGGCCCGTGTTCCCCGTCAATCAAACACCAATCATAGCCGGCTGCCCCGGCCATCTCCGCCACCGCCGGATTGCACAGGCCAAGCCAAATGCCAATTTGCAACTCTCGGCGCGCGAGGGCGGCTTTCAATTTGTTTTTGGGTGCGGGCATGATCTGATCCTCTAATTACAGAGCTAAAAGCATCTCTACGATTGCCGCGAAAAGCAAGCGCTGAGTTGTAATGTGGGCAAAATCCGCTCCCCTGATTTTGGCTCGCTTTACCAACTATCGGGCCTAACGCCCTTGCACGGATTGGGCGAAATAAAGTATGCAGCTGCCTGAGTGGTATGGAAGTTGGAAAAAGAACATGGGACAGCATTATTTGGTCGCAGACGTGGGCGGCACCAATACCCGCGTAGCTCTGGCCAATGATGGAAAGCTGCAAACCCAAACAATTCACCGCTACCGCAACACGGACCAATCCGGCGTTGTCGAAATTTTGCAAAAATATCTTGCGGAGCAGGCCCTAGAGGCGCGGCCTGATGCCGTTTGTATTGATGTGGCCGGGCCTGTCGGCACTGAGGAGGGTCAATTGACCAATCTCGATTGGACGGTCACCAGCGCTGAGCTCTGCGCCGCCACAGGCGCGGCATTTGGCGCCATCCTGAACGATATGCAGGCCCAAGGCATGGCCCTGTCGCATCTACCCAGCACCGCCTTTCATAGCATTTTGAAAGGCACAGCCCAGAGTGGTAACCGCATGGTTGTCAATATTGGCACCGGGTTCAATTCGGCGGTGGTCTTGGGCGAAGGGCCAAAACTCACTGTGCCGGGCAGTGAAACGGGTCATGTCAATTTACCCGTGCCGAGCCCTAAGATCTATGAGCTGCATCAATTCCTGACCGAACGCTTCGGGTTCGCCTCTGCCGAAGAAGTGCTCTCCGGACGCGGGCTTGGGCATATTTACGGCTTTCTTGCCGGGCTTGACCCGCGCCAGCCCTTCCCCAGCTCCAACCATATCATGTCGAATTTTCGCATCGATCCTCATGCGCGCAAATCGGTTGATATCATGCTGGAGGTTTTGGGCTGCGTCTGTGGCAACCTCGCCCTGACACATTTGCCCTTTGGTGGCATTTACCTTGTCGGCGGCATGGCGCAGGTCTTGGCAGACTATTATCACGACAGCGCATTTCACCGCGCCTTTGTCGCCAAGGGAAGATTTGCAGAATTTATGGACCAATTCTCCGTACATTTGGTGCAAGACGATCACGCGCCCCTTGTCGGATGCATTGCACATCTGCAACATCACGGGCATGACAAGCTCTGACATTCTTCCAAACGCCCAGGTCCGCCAGCACTTCTTAGACCGTCACCAGCTGCGAAAACCACCGCTCGGCACGCGGCTGGATCAGACCCTGCGTGCGCTGAATTTTTTGCAGGTCGACAGCATCAACACCCTTGCCCGGGCACATGACTTAATTCTTTGGTCGCGGCAGCAAAGCTATCGCCCGCCCGCATTGCGCAAGATGGTCGATCATAGCCGGGAGGCGTTTGAAGCTTGGACTCATGATGCCTCGATCTTGCCAATTGCAGCCTTTCCCCATTGGCGCCACAAATTCATCCGCGACGCAGAACAGGTTCAAAAGCGGTGGAAGGCCTGGCACCGTGGGGATTTTTTGGCGCAGACCGAAACAGTCTTAGAACAGATCGCCCGGCATGCACCCTTAGGATCGGGGGAAGTCAGCGCGAATGAACAGCGCGGGACCGGCGGTTGGTGGGATTGGCACCCCTCGAAAACCGCCCTCGAATATCTGTGGCGCACCGGCCGCATCACCGTGAGCCGGCGCGAGGGGTTTCGCAAACTCTATGATTTGACGGAAAATATCATTCCACAAGACATACGCAACGCCCATCCCTCGCTTGATGAAAGCCGAGATTGGGCCTGCCAAGGGGCACTGCGCGTCCTGGGATTTGCCACTGCGAAAGAAGTGAGTGAATTTTATGCCTTTGTGACCGTTGCCGAGGCCCGGGCCTGGATCGCGCGCGGGCTTAAATCGGGCGCACTGCGCGACATTATAACCGAAGCCGCCAACGGCCAACTGCGCGACCGGGTGGTGTTCACGCAAGACTGGCCCAGCCTACAAGAGCCTTTGGCTACCTCCAACCGCCTGCGCATTCTCAGCCCGTTCGATCCAGCGCTGCGCAATCGTGCACGCGCGGAAGAGATTTTTGGCTTTTCCTATCGCATCGAGGTTTTCGTTCTAGCTGCGCAACGCCAATATGGGTATTATGTCTTTCCAATATTAGAAGGCAGCGCCCTTATTTCCCGCATAGAGATCAAGGCCAATAGAAAGAAAAATTCAATTGAAATTATAGGTTTTTGGCCTGAAGCTGATGTAAAATTTACCCCTGCACGCATGGAAAGGCTCATGGCAGAGCTCAAACGCATCTGCCTGCTGGCTGACTGCCGCGACATCACGGGCCTGGAGGTTTTACGGAATATTTAAGGCAAAATTCCGGTCAAATATCCAGCTTCAGCACCCCGCCCGCCTCGGCTGCTCGGCTTTGGCACAGGATGACAGTGGTTTCACGCTGCGCCGCCGAGAGCACAAAGTCACGGTGCTCCACCTCACCAGATAGCACCGTGCATTTGCACACACCGCAGAGCCCATCAGCACATTTCACATCCACCGGTATCCCTGCGGCGATCAGCGCATCGCTGGCCGATTGCGTGGCCGTGACAGGAATTTTTTGCCCATTCGCCCGCTCAATCTCAAAGGGATGGTTTTCCCACTCCGGCAGCTCCGGCACGGTAAAGAACTCAGCATGCAGCGCCGCCTCCGGATAACCAATAGAGCGAGCATGGTCTAAAATGGCGCTCATATAAGCATCTGGTCCGCACACATAAATATGCGTCCCGGCTTCATAGGCCGGCACGTCTCGGGCAATATCAAGGCGCGTGCCCTGATCGGAGTAATGCCGGCTGACACGATCGGCCCAAGCCAAACCGTCAAATGCGCCATCAAAGGCAGCCTTTGACTTTTGACTGGCTGAATACATCAGGCGAAACCGTCCCCCTTTGCGATTAAGCTCATGGGCAAAGGCCAGCATCGGCGTCACACCGATACCGCCGCCAAAGAGTAAGGACAGCTTGGCCGAAGGTTCCAATTCAAAATGATTGATAGGTTTGGAAACAAAAACACGCCGGCCGGGCTCAAAAATTCGGTGCATCAATTGCGAGCCCCCCCGCCCCTCGGGCTCCTGCAGCACTGCGATTTCATAACAGCTGCGATCGGCAGGATCGCCGCACATGGAATATTGCCGCAAAAATTCGGGCGCGACAACAATGTCCAAATGCGCCCCCGCCGTCCATCGGGGCAAATCCGCGCCACCCACCGCAACAAGCCTGTATTTCTTGACCGCACCCAGCCAATCTTCCACCTCAGCGACAGACATTTGAATGACCGGCGCTTCGTGATCATTTTGGTAAAGATGTAAGTGATCCCGCGCACCTCTGGCAGATTTTTCTTGATAGACCTCTGCTGTGATCATGGCTTGATAGGCCTCAATGCCAGCTTCGCGGTCCATCGGGGCCGGATATGGGAACGGATGGGGTGCCAGGGGCGCGGGATACACTGCCAAAGTCTGGTCTTCGTACTTCAAATCCAAATCTTTTTGCAAAGATCGAGCATTGATCGGATGGGCTGTGGGGCGATATCCCCCCTCCTCGGTCAATTCTAAATCCCACCACCATTTTTTGACCGGGTTCAGCTCGCCATGACCGGCCATATCATCCATTTTTGCCAAAACTGGCGCCATCTGTGGCACGTTCATTGCCGCCCAGCGGAAAGGCGCTTCGGCAAACAACCCCTCAAGGTTCCAAGGGCAGGTTTTCATGCAGCGTCCACACATAGCGCCGCCCGGGGTGCTGATGCGATAGCTGGCACATTTTTGACTGTCAGATTTCCAAATTTCATAGCCGTTGAACATCAATTTTGGCCCAGCCGTGATTGCCCCTGAGGGACATTCGCGCGCGCATTTATTGCAGCTTTGGCAAAAGCGCTGCAGGCCAAAATCTATTGGCTTATCATGGGACAGCCGCAGGCTCGTGGTCACCACACCCGATTTCAAACGTGGACCCAGAAAGGGGTTAAGGATCACCTCGCCGATACGGCTGACCTCCCCCAAACCGGAGAGCAAAAGCAAGGGCGGTTGCAACACCTCACCATCCATCACCGTATGCGCCTTGGCCATATAGCCCAAGTTGCGGATATGTTGCGCAATGATGCCGCCCAAAAGGGAAAACCGCAGATAGGCCCGCATAGATTGCGCCACGGAGATCCAATCGTCACCCGAAGCGCCTTCCATCGTTTCAAACCCTTGATCAACAATCATGCTGATGGCCTGATCATGGGGCGGCAGGATGGGCGCGCCGCGGGCGTCATGGGAATACCACGACCATTCAGGGCAGCGCGACAGGCCGGTGGCATCAATGCCCAGAAAATAACTGGCCCCTTTGATATTATCGGCTGCCACCTCGGGCGCAATCTGTTGCGCTTGGGCGGCCGGCTCCCCGTCCTGCAAAAGCACAAAGGCACCGAGCAGCCGGCGTTGCGCAGAGCTGGGCGCAGCCTTGCGCGCGTAGTGACCCGCCGTTGCGCCCTTTTGCAGCGCCGGTCCCATATCGCCAAATTGCGCGCGGGCGAACATATCCGTGCGTTTGGGCACACGGGCCACATTCGGCTCATCAATATAGGTCGTGGGGGTCTCAACGCGCTTTAGGGTTTCAAACGGATGGGCACCCTGGGCGTATTCTCGCCGCGCATAGGGATCATGAGAGCGGCGGCTCGCGCCGCCATGCCGGCCCAAAGTCCAATCCAGCCCCATAAGGGCGGATTGCGGTTGATCGGCGGCCAAAGGCAAATCCGTTGCCAGCGCCATATCGGTGGTGACGGCGGCCAAACCAAATCTTTGACCCAACCAGGGATGGGTGATTTCATCACCCGCGACCTGCGCCAAGCCAGCCTTCACCGCCAAGCGGGCCAAATCCACATCACAGGTAGTGGCCGAATGCGCCCGCGCACTGTACCCCAAAATTCGAATATAATTGGCCAAAACCGTGGCGGTTTCTGTCCCCAGAACGGCCGCGCGTTCGGCCTGCGCGTCTTGCACCCAATCGCAGCCAATCTCGCCAGGTCTCGGATCCCGCCGATAGGCCACCAAAAAGACCAAAGCATATGTATGATGCTCCATTGGCTGGGGCTTGGCCGTCATGCTTTCTCTCAAATCCGCCATGATCACATCAATGCCAGCGGCCAAAGTCTTGGTTTGGCGGGTTTGCAGAGCATGGGACAGGCGGTCAATTTGCGGGTTGCGCCGCGCAGCTGCCAACCTGTCCGCCTGGCCCAAAGGCGCTATGCCAACCATGGAGATATCATTAAAATAGGCGAAGGATTTGAGGTGACGGGAGCGCTCGAGCCGGTCCTCTAGAATTTCCGAGGGCGCCCGATTTTGCGGGCCATCGCGCACCGCATCCATCATGGCTTGAAATTCCGCCATCGCCGGCACCAAGCTGGCACTGCCTGCGGGCCGCTGAAAGGACAGATCCGGCCATGGGGCAAGCCCATCAAGATCGGGCATATGCGCGCTACGTTTCAAAATTTCCGTAGGAAAGCGCCCCATATGCACTGGACGATTGCGATCTGAAAACAGCTTAGCCATGGGCGCGTCCTCTGAGTTTTGCTGTCATTGCCGCCAAAATGGACAGGGCAATCTCTGCCGGTGTGCGGCTGCCGATGTCGAGCCCCACCGGCCCTTGAATTCTGGCAAACTGCGCCGCGCTCACCCCCAGCTCCAGCATGGATTGGCGACGCTTGGCATGGGTGCGGGTGGATCCCAATGCCCCGATATAGAATGCATCGCTTGCAACTGCGTGTTGCAACGCGGGCGTGTCCATTTTGGGATCATGCGTCAGAGTAACAAACGCTGTGCGCCCATCGAGCGCCAGTCTGGCCAAAGCCTCCTCTGGCCAATCGACAATCACCTCATGCCCATCAAAACGGGCCGGGCTTGCGAAACTGTCGCGTGGATCAATGATGGTCACGAGATAGCCCGCCATCTGCGCCATTGGGGCCAAATATTGCGCAATATGCACCGCACCAATGATCACCAAGCGCAGGGGCACGGTTTGCACATAGGTGAAGACATCCCCCACAAGCCCGCCACCTGCCTCAATAACGGCAAGGTCAGTTTGCGCCAAAATCAATTCGCGCTGCCAGCTGGACAAGTCCAACCTCACTGCAATGGGCTGTCGTGCAGATTGCACTTCAACGAGACGCTCCAGCATGGCCGGATCCACCCCCTGACCCTGCCCCACGGGCTCCACCACCAGTTCAATCTCACCGCCACAGGCCAGCCCGACAGCGAAAGCATCCGCATCGGCAACCCCGTAGCGCAGGCGTCGGCACTGCCCCGCCTCCAATGCCTCAAGAGCCTCCAAGACCACCGCGCCTTCAACGCAGCCGCCTGAGACAGACCCGTGAAAGCTGCCATCTGCGCAAATCAACATCTGAGCGCCAACGGGCCGAGGCGCAGATCCCCATGTGGCCATAACCGTTGCCAGCGCCACAGGCTGCCCCTGCCGGTGCAGCCGCAAGGCCATTGCTGTCATCTCTTCTGCGACTGCCATTTCAACGGCCCCATTGTTTTCCAAATAGCACATAAGGTGCCAAGACAGACTACGAGCAATCGCAGCGGCCTGTCCAGCTGCGCCTCACATCTTCTTCGTTCTTGCCCAGCGCATCACTCTGCAGCTAAGCCATTGCGGGCCAAAAGCTCAAGATAAAGCGCCGCATGATCCAAGCCTGCGCCATCCATCTCGTGCACCAAATGATCAAAACGGTCACGGGTATTTTGCAAACTGGGCAAGCGCAGCCCAAAACTCTCCGCTTCGGCCAAGGCATTGTTGAGGTCTTTGAGCTGCAATGTGCACAGACCGCCGGGGGTGAAATCCATTGTCGTCATACGTGCACCGTGCAATTGCAAAATCGTGCTGTCAGCAAATCCGCCTTTCAAAGCCGCGCGCACAGCTGCAGGATCAGCGCCGCCTTTTTGCAGCATCAACATCGCTTCCGCCACAGCCCCAATGGTGATGCCGACGATGGCTTGATTGGCCAATTTTGCTAATTGCCCCGCGCCAATCGGCCCAACATGCACCGGTCGCCCGATGGCGCTCAGCGCGGGCGCAATAGTCTCGAAGTCCTCTGGCGCGCCACCGGCCATAATCGCCAGGCTGGCCTCCTCGGCGCCCTTGGTCCCGCCGGACACTGGCGCATCCACATAAGACACACCTAGCTGCGCCAAATCTTCAGCTGCGGCCCGGGCCTCTTCAGGTTTGATTGATCCCATCTCTACCCAGACCGTGCCAGGCCGCACGGCGGCGCGCAGCGCCGGGTCAGATTGCACCAACACCCCGGTCGGCCCATCCGACAGCATCGAGATAACGATGTCTGCCTCAGCGACCGCCGCGGCCGCATGCTCCGCCACAACAGCCCCAAAGGCGCTTAAGGCCATAGCCTTCGCAGCCGTACGGTTCCAGACCCGTGTTGAAAACCCTGCTTGGCACAGGTTCCGCGCCATAGGCGCACCCATAAGCCCTGTTCCCAAGACTGCGATCTTCTGATGGTTTGACATAACTTGACCCTTTGTAAGCAATGCGGGCCTGCCGCCCTTGGCGCATTTGTGCGGCTGGGTTTGGCAAATTGCAACAGCTTAAGTCACCTAACAAAGACCTCTGTATAACCCAACCGCCAAGCCAAACACTTTGCCCGGTGGCAACACCGGGCTGCGTCCGCCCAGGCAGGCGCTTCCCCCATTTCGTGTTGAGATGGTGTTATTCAGATGTCTTTTAGAGGTTCTGACAGCCCCCCATGGCGCCCAGCCTATGGCACCAAAGCACCATGGCTATAAAATTACAGATTTGTTCCAAAACCTTATTGCCTAATGGCAAAGAGCCATGCACATTCACCATCTCAAAATACAAGACAGGAGGTCCAAATGGGACGACTTTCAGGAAAACGCGCTTTGGTAACCGCCGCAGGACAAGGCATTGGCAGAGCCACCGCTTTGGCCATGGCCGCTGAAGGCGCCAAAGTCTTTGCCACAGACATAAATCCTGAGACTTTGGCTGAGGTGCAAAGTGCCAGCACCGGGCAAATGGAAACCTATGTGCTCGACGTGCTTGACGCGACCTCAACCCGTGAGGGCATCGACCGCGCGCAGCCAGATATTTTGTTTAATGGTGCGGGCTTTGTGCATCACGGGACCATAATCGATGCCACGGAAGATGAATGGGATTTTGCATTCAACCTCAATGTTCGCTCGATGGTGCGCACCATCCAAGCCGCGCTACCGGGTATGCTGGAACGTGGTGGCGGCTCGATTATCAACATGTCCTCCGCCTGTTCCTCTATTATTGGCGCACCCAATCGCTTTATCTACGGCACAACCAAAGCGGCCGTAATCGGCCTGACGAAATCCGTGGCCATTGATTACATCAAACAGGGGATTCGCTGTAATGCAATTTGTCCCGGCACTGTTGAAAGCCCCTCACTACATGACCGCCTGCGGGCCACTGGAGATGAGGTGCAAGCCATGAAAGACTTTGTTGCCCGCCAACCCATGGGCCGCATTGGCACAGCCGAAGAAATAGCAGCCCTTGCAGTTTACCTAGGATCGGATGAAAGTGCCTTCACGACCGCCACAACACAGGTCATTGATGGCGGCTGGTCAAACTAATCACTGGCGACCAAAATTTTAACTTAACGAGGACGATCCGCTTGTCAGATATCAAACCGAAATTGCGATCCCAACAGTGGTTCAACAATCCCGACAATCAAGAGATGACAGCGCTCTATCTCGAACGCTATCTCAACTACGGTCTGACACGCCACGAGCTGCAATCGGGCAAGCCTATCATTGGCATTGCCCAGACCGGCAGCGACCTGAGCCCCTGCAATCGCCACCATATTGAACTGTCCAAACGGGTGCGTGATGGGGTCATTGCCGCCGGCGGCACGGTGATTGAAATTCCGGTGCATCCCATTCAGGAAACCGGCAAACGCCCAACGGCCATGTTGGACAGAAACCTGGCCTATCTGTCTTTGGTGGAAACCCTATTTGGCTATCCGATTGATGGGGTTGTGCTGAATATCGGCTGTGACAAAACCACCCCGGCTTTGTTGATGGCGGCCGCGACCGTCAATATCCCTGCCATTGCCCTATCCGTTGGCCCAATGCTCAACGGGTGGTTCGGCGGCAAGCGCACTGGCTCTGGCACGATCGTTTGGAAGGCCCGCGAGATGCAGGCCGCAGGTGAAATCGATGATGACGGCTTTATGGATATGGTGGCCTCCTCAACGCCTTCTGTTGGCTATTGCAACTCTATGGGCACCGCCACGACGATGAACTCTCTGGCCGAGGGGCTTGGTATGCAATTGCCCGGCTCCGCCGCCATCCCAGCACCCTATCGCGAGCGCGGGCAGATCAGCTATGAAACCGGGCTGCGGATTGTCGATATGGTACATGAGGATCTGCGACCTGACCGCATCATGACCCGTGAAGCCTTTGAGAACGCCATTGTGATCAATTCAGCCATCGGCGGCTCGACCAATGCGCCAATTCACCTGAACGGCATCGCCAAACATCTCGGCGTGGCATTAAACAATGATGATTGGCAAAAACTCGGCCATAAGGTGCCGCTCTTGGTCAACCTGCAACCGGCGGGCGAATATCTTGGCGAAGATTACCACCGGGCCGGTGGCGTGCCGGCGGTGGTCGGCGAATTGCTCGCCGCAGGGCTGCTGCCGCATCCGGATGTCCTAACTGCCAATGGCAAAACCATTGCTGAGAATTGCCAAGATTGCCGCAGCACCAATACCGATGTGATCAAGCAAGTCACAGCACCACTGGTTGATGCTGCCGGCTTTATCAACTTGAAAGGCAATCTGTTCGACAGCGCGATCATGAAAACTTCGGTGATCTCACAAGAGTTTCGCAGGCGCTACCTGTCTGATCCGGCCAACCCAAATTGCTTTGAAGGGCGTGCCATCGTCTTCGACGGGCCGGAACACTTCCACCGTGGCATTGATGATCCAAGCCTGAACATCGATGAGAACTGCGTCTTAATCATGCGCGGCGCCGGACCAATTGGCTATCCCGGCGGGGCGGAGGTCGTAAATATGCGCCCGCCGTCCTATCTTTTGACCAAGGGCATCACCTCTCTGCCCTGTTTGGGCGATGGGCGGCAATCGGGCACCTCTGGATCACCTTCAATCCTAAACGCCTCACCAGAAGCGGCGGATGGTGGCGGCTTGGGTCTGGTGCAAACTGGCGATATGATCCGTATTGATCTGAATGCCTGCACCGCCGATATGCTGGTTGAACCGGCGGAGCTTGAGCGCCGAAGGGCCGCTCTTAGCACGCGTCCCTTCACCCCTGACAGCCAAACCCCTTGGCAAGAATTGTTCCGCGAGAAAGTCAGACCCTTCTCAGAAGGCATGACTCTAGACGGGGCGCATGAATATCAAGACATCGCGCGCAAACATATGCCGCGTGACAACCACTAGGAGTTTTTTTATGAAATTAGTCCGCTATGGCGATATTGGCGCAGAGCGCCCCGGTTTGATTGATCCCGAAGGCGTGCTGCGCGACCTTTCAGATCATGTGACAGATATCAACGGAAGCGTGCTCGGCGATGCGGCCTTGGCCCGCCTGCGGGCGCTGGACCCAAGCGCCTTGCCCGCGGTCAACGGGTCACCGCGCCTAGGCCCAGTTGTGGGCGATATCGGCAAGTTTATCTGCATCGGTTTGAATTATTCCGACCACGCAGCAGAAACCGGAGCCGCCATACCTGAACATCCCATTTTGTTTTTCAAAGCCAATTCCGCCATCGTCGGTGCCAATGATGATGTGGTAATGCCCCGCGGCTCGACCCATACGGATTGGGAAGTGGAACTTGGCGTGGTGATCGGCACGGCGGCAAAATATGTCAGCGAAGACGAGGCTTTGAACCGTGTGGCCGGCTATTGCATCGTGAACGATGTGTCAGAGCGGCACTTTCAAACGCAGCTGACCGGGCAATGGACCAAGGGCAAAAGCTGTGACACCTTCGGCCCCACAGGCCCCTATCTCGTCACACGCGATGAAATTGCCAATCCGCAGGCTCTCGACATGTCACTGGATGTGAACGGCAAACGCATGCAAACCGGCAATACGGCGACCATGATCTTCACGGTTGCGCAAATTATCAGCCACCTGTCTCAGCTCATGACGCTCCACCCCGGAGATGTCATCACCACCGGAACCCCTCCGGGCGTGGGGATGGGTATGAAACCGGAGCCGGTCTATCTCAAGCCCGGCGATGTAATGGAGCTTGAAATCTCTGGCCTGGGCAAGCAGCGCCAAACCGTGCGCCAAGACGCATAAAACACGCCCTACCTGTTAGGCCGCTCATGGGTGGGGAGATCCGAATGTGACCCCTCTACCCTCCCATGACTGCCATTTCCACCATACGCAATCTTGGACCGGCAATGGAAGCCGAGTTAAATGCGGCCGGCATCCAGACTGCGGAGGCCTTGCGGGCCTGCGGCGCAGATGAGGCCTACCGCCGATTGCTTCACTCCGGCGCGCGGCCGCATTTCATCGCCTATTATGTGCTGCATATGGCGCTGCAAGGCCGCCCATGGAATGATTGCAAAGGTGCGGAGAAAGCGGCCCTGCGCGAGGATTTCGACGCGCTGCTCGCCGAGCACCGGGGCCTCAACGATCACGGCATTGAAAAAATCCTAGATTGCATCGGCACAGGCCTGCGGCGATAAAAAAGGCCACAGCCCGAAGGGTGCAGCCTGGAAACCCAATGGGTTTTGTTTAGCCAACCAGTTCGAGACCGGAAAAGAAATAGGCAATCTCTTGTGCGGCAGTCTCGGGCGCATCTGAGCCATGCACGGAGTTTTCACCAACGGATTCGGCAAACTCTGCGCGGATGGTGCCGGCGGCGGCATCTGCGGGATTGGTTGCGCCCATGACTTCACGGTTCTTGGCAATGGCGCCTTCGCCTTCCAAAACCTGCGCCACAATGGGAGCCGAGGCCATGAATTCGCACAGCTCACCGTAAAAGGGGCGCTCTTTATGCACCGCATAGAATTCACCGGCCTGAGCCATGGTCAAATGAATGCGTTTTTGCGCCACAATGCGCAGGCCAGCCTCTTCGAATTTGGCATTGATCTTGCCGGTCAGGTTGCGGCGGGTTGCATCAGGTTTGATGATTGAGAATGTGCGTTCCAGAGCCATGTTCAAGGGCCTTTCTATTGCGGATTGATATTGTCCGGCGCGTTAGCATGCGGCGCGCGGATTGGAAAGCCTTGATTGCAACGGGCGCGGCGGCGGCGGGCGAGATTGCGCGGGCCGGCGCAGTCGGCTAACCTGCGTCATATTCAGAGAAAATGATTTCCATGCAGATAAAAGATTACGATAACCCCGCTGAACTGAGATTGATCGAAGCCTGCCGCAAGGGGGACGATGCAATAATCAGTTGGGCGCGACCAGAAGCGGGCCGTGCCGACAACACCATCCGCGCCGGGCTGATCCGGGCGCTCTTGCTGGGCACGGACGATTGCACCCCCCCAGCCCGCGGGCTGTGTATTGAAGGGGCGTGGATCACCGGAAATCTGTATCTTGCGGGCGAGGCCCTGAAGGCGCCGCTGGTGCTGATCCGCTGCACACTTGAAGAAGATGTCCTGCTGATGGACTGCACCCTTCCCGGGCTCTACATGCCCGGAACTCATTTGCCCAAACTGAATGCCCACCGCCTGCAATGCAACGGGCCGCTGCATCTGCGGGAAGGATTTAAAGCGACCGGTCTGGTCGATCTGGGCAGCCCGACGATCACCGGGCAACTGTCCTGCGCCAGCGGCAAGTTTTTGGCGCAGAATATGGCGCTGAACTGCAATACCGTAACAGTCGGGGCGGATGTGTTTTTGCGGGGCGAATTTGAGGCCCGGGGCAGGATAAATCTGATCCGGGCGGAGATTAACGGAAATTTGGAGCTGTCCAGCGCCACCCTCACCAAGGGTTTAGATGCTCAAGGGATACGGGTGCGGGCCCAGTTTGTATGGGCGGATATAGAGGGCGACGGAATCGCGGTTGTTTTGATCGACGCCAAGGTTGGCACCCTGTGTGATACGCCAGGATCTTGGCAGTCTGTAAAAAAACTGCGCCGGTCCTCCTTTCGCTATGAGCGGATCGAAAGCGACATGGATGTGCAGGAACGCTTGGACTGGCTGGCCAAACATGACGCTACGGTCAGCCGTTTCACCCCGCAACCCTGTGTGCAACTGGCCAATATCTTACGCCGACAGGGGTTTGCCGGGGATGCCGCGCGGGTCTTGATGCGGCGCGAAGACAAGCAGCGCGCGGAGGAATGGGACAGAGCGATCACCGCCATGGATTTCAGTTTGCGGCGAGAACTGACGGCCTATGCCCACCAATATCGGCCATTGTTGAGCCTGCCTTTCAAATGGATGTTCGGATATGGGCACCAGCCCGCGTGGGTGTTGCTTTGGATCGCCGCTATCTTGGGGATCACCATCTGGTTTGCCCAGCAAATCCACATCCACGGGCAGTTTGCGCCGACCTCCTCGGTCGTCTTGACCTCGCAGGACTGGCTGGCCAGTTTCCCAACGGAGCCCCTCCCCGCTCATCGCCGCTCTGGCGCGCGCAGATGGACGCTTGGGCGCAGACCACATCCGGGCGGGACTATACAGGCTTTAGCGCCTTTCTCTATGCGCTCGATCTATTTATCCCGCTGAATGCTTTGGGGCAGGAAAAAAATTGGGCGCCCTCAGCCGAACGGGGCTGGTGAGTCGATTTGGGCAACCGGCTGCGCTGGCTTGTGCAAATGGCCGGCTGAGTGATTACAGCCATAGGCGCGGCGGTGGTCACCGGGTTGATCGGTCGCGGGATTGACCTTTCCTGCGCTTCGCGTCATGGGAGAGCCATGCTGAAAATCCAAGATATCACCTATGCCGTTGACGGCCGCCGCTTGTTTGAGGGCGCCAGTGCAACCATTCCCACAGGCCATAAAGTGGGCTTTGTCGGCCCCAATGGCACGGGAAAAACCACGCTTTTTCGCATTATACGCGGGGAATTGGCGCTGGAAAGCGGCGCGATTGAACTGCCCCGTCGGGCCAAGATCGGCGGCGTGGCGCAAGAGGCCCCGGCCAATGATCTGTCGCTGCTCGACACGGTTTTGGCCGCAGATGTCGAGCGGGCGGCGCTCTTGGCCGATACCAGCGAAGATCCCAACAGAATCGCCGAGGTGCAAACCCGTTTGGCCGATATTGATGCCTGGTCCGCCGAAGGGCGCGCCTCTGCCATTCTCAAAGGTCTGGGCTTTGACGAGGCGGCGCAAAAGCGCCCCTGCTCTGACTTCTCAGGCGGCTGGCGGATGCGGGTGGCCTTGGCGGCGGTGTTGTTTTCCGCGCCAGATCTTTTGCTGCTGGATGAGCCGACCAACTATCTCGATCTTGAGGGCACCATCTGGCTCGAAGCCTTTTTGGCGCGCTATCCGCATACGGTGGTGGTGATCAGCCACGACCGCGACTTGCTCAACCGCGCAGTGGGCGGGATCTTGCATCTTGAGAACAAGCAATTGACCTTCTACCAAGGCAATTACGATATATTCGCAAAAACCCGCGCCGCCAAACGCGCGGTGCAAGCGGCCGCGGCGAAAAAGCAATCGGCGCAGCGCGAGCATTTGCAAAGTTTTGTCGATCGCTTCAAAGCCAAGGCCTCCAAGGCCAAACAGGCGCAATCGCGCGTCAAGGCGCTGGAGCGGATGGAGCTGATCACCCCGCCGGAGGAAGTGGCGAAGCGGGTCTTTACCTTCCCGCAGCCCGAAGAGCTGTCACCGCCCATTGTTGCGATTGAAAACGGGGCCGTCGGTTATGGCGGGCCGGATATCCTATCTCAACTGGAGTTGCGGATTGATCAGGACGACCGCATTGCGCTTCTGGGCAAGAACGGTGAAGGAAAATCAACCCTGTCGAAGTTGATCTCTGGCCGGCTCAAAACCTCTGCTGGGCGGCTTGTGACCCATAACAAATTGCGCATTGGGTATTTTGCCCAGCATCAGGTCGATGAGCTGAACCTCGACGAAACACCGCTGCAACATCTGCAATCCGAACGCCCGGATCACAGCCCGGCCCGCCTGCGCGCCATGCTCTCGGGCTTTGGTCTGGGGCCCGATCAGGTCGATACAGTGGTTGCGCGTCTCTCAGGCGGGCAAAAGGCGCGCCTATCGCTCTTGCTGGCCACGTTGGATGCGCCGCATATGCTGATTTTGGATGAGCCAACAAACCACCTGGATATCGAAAGCCGCGAGGCCTTGGTGCAAGCGCTGACAACCTATTCTGGCGCGGTGATTTTGGTGAGCCATGACATGCATCTTTTATCGCTCGTGGCCGACCGTTTGTGGTTGGTCTCGGGCGGGCGGGTCACACCGTTTGACCAAGATCTCGCGGCCTATCGCGATTTTCTTCTCGGCGGCGCCGCGCCCAAGAAATCCTCTGAAAAGCCCAAGATCAAAAAGCCCGGACGCGAGTTGCGGATTGCGGCCCGCAGCGAGCTGAAACGCGCAGCAGAGCGTATCGAGAAAATCACCGTGATGCATGAAAAATTGCAAGAAAAGCTTTCAGATCCAAAGCTCTATGAGGATCACAATGCCGCCGACCTTGCGGTCTGGCAAAAAAAGTTTCATGAAGTGGAGACCGCCCTTTTGCGGGCCGAAAATCTATGGCTCAACGCCAGTGAAACTGTAGAGAAATTGGAAAATGTCTGAGTTGATTAATACGCTGCCGCTGATTTGGGCTTTTGCGACCTTATTCGTGGTGATTGATCCGATCGGTCTGGCGCCGATTTTTGTGGCTCTGACCCAAGGAATCGAGCCCAAAAAGCGCAAGGCCATTGGGATGCGCGCCTGTATGATCGCCTTTGTTATTCTGGCGCTCTTTGGATTCTTCGGCGAGTCTGTTTTGGGGTTTGCGGGAATCTCAATGCCGGCCTTTCAAATTGCCGGTGGGGTTCTATTGTTCTTAACCGCCCTAGAAATGCTATTTGAGCTGCGCGCCAAACGGCGCAGCACCAAGGGCGATGACGTTGAGGATGATGACAACGATCCATCCGTCTTCCCGCTGGCCACCCCCCTGATTGCCGGACCCGGGGCGATTGCGACAGTCATATTGTTGACCAATGAAGCGCAGGGCAATCTATTGCAGCGAATCAGTGTGATTGTGGTGATGGGCGCGGTGGTTCTCACAGCCTTTATTCTATTCATGCTCGCGGGTGTCATGGAGCGCGCCTTAGGGCAAACCGGAATTTTGGTGGTCAGCCGGGTCTTGGGCATGCTATTGGCGGCCTTAGCGGTGCAATTTATCTTAAACGGATTGCTGGGCTTTAGCGCGACCCTTGGCTAAAGCGACTCTCTCGCGCACATTAGGAAGGCTGACATGAGCGGCGACTCACTTGCAGGTCTTGGATATTTGGCCCTACTGCTCTTGGCTTTGGGCGGCGCCTATTTGGCGAGCCATCGCCAATCGGTCGGCAAATCGCTGCAAATGGCTCTGGTCTGGGGCATGATCTTCATGGGCTGCATGGCCATTTATGGCCTCTGGGGCGATATCAGTCGCGATTATGGCCGCAAAAGCTTGCCGATCACCCGGCAGGACGGCGCAATTGCCCTGCCCCGCGCGCCCGACGGGCATTACTATGTGACAGCTGAGGTGAATGGCACCGAAATTGATTTTCTGGTCGACACCGGGGCCAGTGATATCGTTTTGTCGCGAACAGATGCCGCGCGCATTGGTTTTGACTTAGACGAACTGGCGTTTTTGGGCAGCGCGCGCACTGCAAATGGCGTTGTGCCTATTGCCTATAGCCGCCTCAAAACCATTCGCCTTGGCCCCTATTTGGACCAAGGCATCTCCGTATCAATCAATGGCGGTGAGATGGACAAAAGCCTGTTGGGTATGAGCTACCTCGGGCGTTTTGGGCGGATTGAAATTGCCCAAGATCAACTGATCCTGCAGCGCTGAACCCGTTTGAAAACCTATTGGCCATTAGGGCGTAGACCTAGGCATTGCTGGCCTCTTTCTCAGTCTGAAGCGTCCAATTGCCTTGGGCCTGGCTCCAATATTTCGCCGCAATCCCCGCCTCTGTCAGAGATTTCCATTGCGCCCGCGCGTTTTGCATGTGCTGGCCATTGTCATCTTGAAATAGGATGCACACGCGCTTGCTGGATAGGACCTCATCGGCGGTGACGGCGCTGCCGCCGATGCAAATCAAACAATCATGCGGCGCCTCATGACCCTCGAGCGTCAGCAATACAGGCTGATCGGCCTCCTGAGCTGCGCCGGCAAGACCATGGGGCAGGAACTCTTCGGCCGGTCCCTGCCACAAGGCATCATCAAGCTGCTGTATCTCCGCCGCCTCACGGCCTCGGATCACCACCCTCCAGCCATTGGCCAGGCATTTGCTCAAAAGTGGGCGCAGGGCCTGATCCACCCTCTGGCGCGTCAGGTGGTAAAAATAGACCTCACTCACCCGGCGCATCCTCGCCCTTGATCTCGTAATGATCTGAAATAAAACGGTTTAAGGCCCGTACGCCCCATCCGGTGGCGCCTTTAGGAGCAAAGGCGCTTTCCGAGGCAATGGAGGCCACGCCAGCGATATCCAAATGCGCCCAAGGCATATCGTCTTTCACAAACCGCTGCAGAAACTGCCCAGCCGTGATCGATCCCGCCGCCCGCGTGCCCACATTTTTCATATCAGCAATGCGCGATTTGAGCATTTTATCATAGGCCGGCGCCAAGGGCATACGCCAAGCGCCTTCGCCTTCGGCCGCGGCCGCAGTGATGAAATCCTTAGACAATTTGTCGTCATTGGAAAACACACCGGCCATTTCATGGCCCAGCCCGATGATGATGGCTCCGGTCAAGGTCGCCAGATTGATCATGCCGCTCGGTGCGAATCTTTCTTGCGTGTACCAAAGAATATCAGCCAAAACCAAACGCCCCTCGGCATCCGTGTTGATGACTTCGACAGTATCGCCTTTCATGGATTTGATAACATCGCCAGGGCGCACGGCATTGCCGGAGGGCATATTTTCCACCAGCCCCACAACGCCGACCACATTGGCCTTGGCATCGCGCTGCGCTAAGGCTTTCATCACCCCGGCAACAACACCTGCGCCGCCCATATCCATGGTCATATCTTCCATGCCACCAGCCGGTTTCAAGGAAATGCCGCCCGTGTCAAAGACAACCCCTTTGCCGACCAGAGCGAATGGCGCCTCCTCGCCGCCGCCGTTCCAGCGCATGACAACGACCTTCGAAGGGCTGTCAGAGCCCTGGCCGACGCAAAGCAAGGTGCGCATACCAAGTTTCTTCAGCTCCGCCTCTTCCAAAACTTCGACCTCGAGCCCCAAATCGCTCAAAGCCACAAGTTGCTCGGCAAAATGGCTTGTTGTCAGCACATTGGCTGGCGCATTGGTCAGATCTCGGGTAAAAAACACCCCGTTCAATACGGCCAATTTCGTCTCAATGTCCGCCTGCTGTTCCAGCGCATCTGCCCCCATCACCTCCACATCAAAGGGTTTTGGTGCAGCGTCGCTTTTTTGATCCAAATACTCATAATTGCGCAGCGCCATGCCTTCGATTAGATCGCTGATCCGCTTGAATTTACTACACGTAATGACGAAGCGCTCACTGACGCTGGCCTTGGCGATCTCCACGCCGCAGCTGCGCGCCGCGCCTTGCGTACAATTGCGGTCGATTTTCGCCAGGCTCACCGCACGGGCCATCAAGCCGGTGGGATAAGATAGGGTCATGACTTTACCGGCCTCCAAATCTTCAAAGCCTTTGGAGGCCAAAAATCTGGCCAGGGCCCCCTTGGTTGCCTTGTTGATCCGACGCCCCACCACATCCATGCGGCCATCCTCTTGCACCAAAAGAACGATTTGCCCCTCATAGTCCTGCAAGCGATCTAATTCCAACTCAGAGATGGTAAACTTTGGCAGCGGTGTCATGGGTGTTCCTTTTCAAAAATATAAGCAAAGCCTAGCCTGTCGCATTGATTTTGACCAGATTCATGTTTCTGTTCTGTGCAATTTCCTTTAGCAGTAAACACAAGATCACTGCGGGGGCCATATGGGGCGGATCAACACATATATTCTAAAGCAATTGCTCAAAATGTTTGGGTTTTTTGCATTGGTATTGGTGTTGATCTATTGGATCAACCGCGCGGTGAGCCTGTTTGATCGGCTGATTGCCGATGGTCAATCCGCATTGGTTTTCTTGGAGTTCACCTCTTTGACCCTTCCCTGGATGATTTCTGCAATCGCCCCAATCGCCGGATTTGCAGCGGTCATCTATGTGATCCATCGTCTCGCGACAGAACGAGAGTTGGTGGTTGTGCAAAGCGCGGGCCTGTCGGTGGCTCAGATTGCCAAGCCCGTTTGGGGCTTTGCCATCAGCCTGGCTGTCTTAACCTTGGTGCTCGGCAGCATCTTAGTGCCAATTAGTCAAGCGCAATTACATCAAAGGCAGATGGAAGTTGCGGAAAACCTGACCGCAAGGCTGCTCACCGAAGGCAAGTTCTTAACCCCAAGCGATACCATCACCTTTTATTTGCGCCATATCACCGCCGAGGGTCAGCTCGAAGGCGTTTTTCTCAATGATGCTTCAGACCCGGGTAAAAATACCACCTATTCAGCAGCCAAGGCCTTTTTGGTGCGTTCAGAGGTTGGGCCACGCTTGGTTTTGATTGATGGAGTCATTCAAAACCTCGATCTGACCACCGAGAAACTGGCCGTCACGCGGTTCAATGATTTCGTCATAAATATTGGTCAGATTATCAGCCCAGGCGGTACCGCAGCCAAGCGCTCAGAACATTTCACCAGCCTACAGCTGATCGCGCAACTCATAAGCGCGCCAGATATGAGTCAAAGCGCCCGTTTTGACATGCTCTATACGCTGCATCAGCGACTGGCGGGACCATTATTGTCAATGTCTCTAGTGCTGATTGGCTTTGCCGTAATGGTCACGGCCCGATACAGCCGTTTCGGCCTATGGCGCCCAATCCTGGTGGCGGTAATTTGTCTGATTTTGGTTAAATTTATCGAAGGCCTGTGCATGGATTACAGCCGCCGAAATCAGGATGCGCTTTGGGTTCTCTACCTGCCCCTTCTATGCGGCGCTGCGCTGTCCTACGGCATCATATTCGCAGCCGATCAAATCTGGGACTCAGATAAGGCGGCTGGCATATGATTTTGCATTTGTATTTTGCCCAACGTTTTGCCCTGGCTTTTACCTATGTTTTGGGCGGGTTCTTGATTTTGTTCGTCTTGTTGGATTTCATCGAGCAAATGCGCCGGTTTCGAGGCTTGGATGTGACGCTCAGCCAAAAAGCGCATTTGGTGGCGCTCTATGTACCAAGCGCACTCTACCAACTGCTCCCGTTGATCACAGTGCTCTGCTCAATCATGTTGTTTTTGAGCCTGGCGCGCAGCAGTGAATTGGTCGTGACCCGGGCCGCTGGGCGCTCAGCTCTACGCGCCCTCTATGGGCCGATCCTCACCTCACTGGTGATCGGGCTTTTGGCGGTCACCATCGTCAATCCAATCGTGGCGGGCACGCAGAAAAAACATGAGCTGCTTTCGTCGAGTTTTTTCACATCACGGGTCAGCGCCGTCTCTGTTTCAAGCACAGGGCTTTGGTTGCGCCAAGGGGATGACCAGGCGCAAACGGTCATACATGCCAAGCGTAGCAATTTGGATGGGACGCGCTTGTTTGACGTGGCGCTTTACGAATTTGATCTCAGCGGCAAGGCCACCCGGCGTATTGCGGCCACAACAGCGACGTTAGAGGACGGCTTTTGGCATCTTATCAAAGCGAAAGAATGGCAGTTGGAAATCGGCGGCAATCCGGAAGCTGAGGCCGATACGAAAAGGCAGTATAAAATCCCAACCGAATTGACCAAAGATCATATCCACGACAGCTTTGGCAGCCCGTCCTCCATTCCGATCTGGCAATTACCCGCCTTTATCAGCCAGTTGGAAAAAGCCGGCTTTTCCGCCAGGCGCCATCGGGTTTGGTTTCATATGGAGTTGGCACTGCCCTTATTTCTAGCCTCTGTCGTCATGATCGGCGCGGGGTTCACGATGCGACACGGTAGGCAAAATCGAACAGGTCTGCGCGTGCTCATGACCCTTTTATTTGGCTTCGGCCTTTATTTTCTGCGCAATTTTGCCCAAATACTCGGTGAAAATGGCCAATTACCAGAAATTTGGGCGGCATGGATCCCGCCCGTCGCAGCCATTGGCCTCTCACTGGCGTTTCTTTTGCACACAGAGGACGGCTAGATGAGACTGCTCCTTCTCACACTACTATGGTTGACCGGGGCCCAGGCGCTTGGGGCAAAGGACGCGGCCCATTTGATTGCTGACCGTATTGAAATTTTGCCCAATGGCACCCTGCGGGCCAGTGGTTCCGTCGTGGTCTGGCATAGCGGCGTTCGGATCACCGCCCAAGACATCACCTATGCCAGCGACGACGGGCAATTGTCGCTGACCGGGCCCATCAAGCTGCAAGACGCCAGCGGCACAGTCATTTTGGCAGATCAAGCCGATCTGTCACCCGATCTTTCAGCTGGGATCATCACAAGTGCGCGGATCATTTTGAGCCAGCAAGTACAAATTGCAGCAGCCCAAATTTCCCGCGTGAATTCAACCTATAGCCAAGCCTCAAATGTCTCGGCCACCTCCTGTTTTATCTGCACAGGTCAGACACCGCTTTGGCAAATCCGGGCCAAACGGATCGTGCATGACAGCAGCGAAAAGCAAATATATTTTGAACAAGCACAGCTGCGTGTCATGGACGTGCCCGTGTTTTTCTTTCCCTATTTGCGGCTGCCCGATCCCAGCTTGAAACGCGCCACAGGATTTTTGGTTCCCGAGCTGACCACCTCAACGACATTAGGAACCGCGATACGCGTGCCCTATTTCATAAAACTAAGTGATCATCACGATATCACCCTGTCGCCAATGGTCTCGTCAAGCACCAAGACCCTTGGCCTGAGATATCGCGATGCCTATCACACCGGGACCATTGAGCTTGAAGGCGCCTATTCCCGCGACACGCTTCTTGCCGGCCAAGATCGAGGCTATCTCTTCGGTACAGCCGATTTTGCCTTAGACAGTGACTACGCCCTCCGCGGTCAGCTGCAAAGCACCAGCGATCCGGCCTATTTATTTGAATATGATGTCAAAGAAATTGATAGGCTGGAAAACAAAATCACCCTTGAGCGCAGCCAAAGAGACCGCAATCTTGAGCTGCGGTTCTCCAATTATCATTCCTTGCGCGACAGCGAGAACAACGCCACCCAGCCAACGTTGGTCACCGAAGCCATTGCACAACAGCGCAGCTATCCAAAGGGTTTGGGCGGCGTTTTCGATCTGGAAGCAAGCCTATTGACCAGCTACCGCTCCTCCACATCGCCCATCGACGGACCCGACAGCGGTGATGAGGTTGACGGCTATGACACTCTGCGCCTCTCTTCACTGGCTAAATATCGCCGCTACTGGGTGCTGCCCAAAGGAGTCATTGTAGATTTTGCCAAAGAGCTGGAAGCTTCCCATTACGTTGTGCGCCAGCACCAAGATATCGCGCCTGTCATCACTCGGATCACCGGAGGCGGCGGCCTTGGTCTGCGCTGGCCCCTCGCCCGGCGGTTTGCTGGGGGGGCTGTGCAGAGGCTCGAACCGCGCATCCAATTGGCTGGGGTGATGGCGGATTCAGACACCATTCCGAATCAAGACAGTACGCAGGTCGAGTTTGACGAGGGCAATTTGTTCCGCTTCAATCGCGCGCCAGGATTTGATCTCATCGAAACCGGTATGCGGCTGAATATCGGGCTTGCCAGCGGCATTTATTATCCAAATCAAACTAAAATTGGATGGGAGATTGGCCGAATTTATCGAACTGATAACGCCAATAGCTTCACTAAGACCTCGGGTCTCCGAGGCCATGTGAGCGATTGGCTCCTCGCCGCCCATGTCCAAACCCCTTTGGGCATAGAATTGGTCGCACGCAGCCTTCTTCAGAATGTCGGTTTGCTCAAAAAATCCGAACTCCGCGCCAGCTGGCACACCAACAAACATCAGCTGGATGCAACCTATGTTGGACTAGCCGCCGATGAAGCGGAAAATCGTGACGTGCCGTTGAGCTCGCTTGCATTAAAATGGAACTATCAGTTTTTGCCCGATTGGCGCTCCACTTCAGAATTTCAATTTGACACCTCCATCGGAGAGGCGTCCAAATTCGAATTCGGGTTAGAATATGCAAATGAATGCGTTATCGTGGATTTTTCAGCCTCGCGTCGCTTCGCAACATCCGCTACATTGACAGACAAAACTGAATTTGGTCTGAGTGTAGCACTGGTTGGATTTTCTACAGGCGTCAAAAACATAAAGAAAAGCCGTCAATGTGGCGCATCATAAACGAGGTTTGAAATGCTCAAGATCACCCTGCGCTTAGGTCTCGCAGCTCTTGTTTTGATCGGTGCGCTCCACAGCGCAGTTCAGGCGCAGGGGCCGTTTGATCCGGTGATTTCCGTGAACAGGGCCGCAATCACAGCCTATGAGCTGGAGCAACGCGAGCGGTTTTTGGAAATTTTGCAGCGCTCCTCAGGTATGGCGCAGCGCGCGCGCGACACATTGATTGAAGATCGCTTGAAAATGGCAGCCGCTGATCGTGCCGGCATTAATTTAAGCGACGCGCAGGTGTATAAAGCCATGGAAGAGTTTGCCGCCAACGCCAATCTTGATCTCGATGAATTGCTGGAAACTTTGGCTCAAAACGGTGTTGATGAGCAAACCTATCGCGATTTCATCAAAGCTGGGGTAAGCTGGCGCGAAGTTATCCGGGCCCGCTTCGCAGCCCGCAGCGCGCCTTCTGAAGTGGAAATTGACCGCGCGCTCGCCTCTGCCGGAGCCCAGGGCGGGGTCAAAGTGCTTTTGACTGAAATTGTACTACCAGCCGGATCTGCAGAAGAGCTGGACAGCGCGCGTCAGACCGCGGAACGCTTGGGGCGCATCACGTCATCCGCCGACTTCTCTGAACAAGCCCGCCGGCTTTCAGTGGCACAATCGCGGGTGAATGGTGGCCGGCTGGAATGGGCCAATCTGAGCGACCTGCCCGATGGTCTGCGTCCCATCATTTCCGGTTTGCGTCCAGGTCAGATCACCACGCCCCTTGAGGTGACGAATGCCATCGTCTTGTTTCAACTGCGTGATGTGGCAGAGACCACGTCACAATCACCAGAGATATCGACCATTGAATACGCGCGGGTGAGTGGACCGGCCGATGCTGTGACATCCGCCACGCGCATGGCCGATACCTGCGATGATTTTTACGGCGCGGTCAAAGCGGATCCATCGCTCACTTTCACAATTCATTCCGAAAGCCCCGATCAAATTCCCCAAGCTTTATCTCTGCGGCTGATGGGCCTCGATAAAAATGAATTTGATGAAATGCCAACCGCAGAGGGGGAGCAGGCTGAAATTGTCATGCTCTGCGCGCGGGTCTATGCGGCACTGGAAGATGTCTCACGCGGACAAGTTGCAAATAATCTGCGCTCGGCACGGATCACGAGCCTGGCCGACGGGTTTCTTGCCGAGCTGCGCGCCAGTGCAGATATCGTCTATCATTAACGCCGATTGCGGTGGTGGTTTTACAAAATTTCAAACCCAGAAGTCTTGGCACCTGGCGCTTTGAAATTTGATTTTTGGTACAGGTGCTTTGTTGATGACAAATAAGACCACACAGGCGCCCCTTGCCGTCACCTGCGGTGATCCTGCGGGTATCGGGATGGAAATATTTATAGCCGCGCATGAAGAAATTGGCGGTGACATCCCTATGGTTCTTTTTGCCGATCGGCGGCATCTTCCGCAGGGTGTTCCGGTCACGCTGTTTCAACCCGATACGGCGCCCCCTCCGCCAGATCACATTTGGCTGCATCAGATCGACTTCGCCCAGCCTGCGCATCCTGGCCAACCTGATCGGCGCAACGCGGCCGGGGTGATTTCAGCCATTAGGCAGGCGGTGCGGCTCACCCAGGCCGGACAGATGGCCGGTCTATGCACCGCGCCGATTCACAAGGCGATTTTGCAAGACGGCGCCGGGTTTCAGTTTCCAGGGCATACGGAGTTTCTGGCGCATCTCTGCGGCATGCAGCAGGTTGTGATGATGCTGACCTGCCCGGCCCTTTCTGTGGTCCCGCTCACCATTCATATTCCCATCAGAGATGTGTCAAAGGCCATCACCCGGGAGTTGTTTCACAATACCGCGCACATCCTGAATGACGCTTTGCGCCGTGACTTTGGCATAGAAGAACCGCGCATCAGCGTTGCCGGGCTCAATCCCCATGCCAGCGAAGGCGGTAAGATTGGCCGGGAGGACATAGACAAAATTACCCCGTGGGTTGCCGAGCTGCAAAGCGCCGGATTGTCCATCACCGGGCCGCAGTCCGCCGATATGATGTTTCACGCAAACGCACGCACCCACTATGATGCGGCCCTTTGCATGTACCATGATCAGGCCCTGATCCCCATTAAGACTTTGGATTTTTCTGGTGGCGTGAATGTCACCTTGGGCCTGCCCATCGTGCGCACATCGCCCGACCATGGCACGGCCTTTGATATTGCCGGTCAAGGCCTTGCGGATGCGTCCTCAATGGTTCAAGCCATAGGCTGTGCAGATCGCATGATAAAGGCGCGCCAGAATGCAAATTGATGACCTTCCCCCTCTGCGCTGCGTCATTGCTGCCCACGGATTAGACGCAAAGAAATCTTTGGGGCAAAACTTCCTCCTGGATCTCAACCTCACATCAAAAATTGCTAGGCTGGCCGGAGATATCAGCGGTCATGACGTCTTAGAAGTTGGCCCCGGTCCGGGCGGTTTGACGCGCGGACTTTTGGCTGCCGGCGCGCGCCGAGTCGTGGCCTTGGAAAAAGATCCTCGATGCATGGCTGCGCTGTCTGAAATTTCAGCCGCCTATCCCGGCCGTTTGGATGTGTTCAACGCCGATGCTCTGGACTTTGACATGCGCGGCCAACTCACCGAGCCTGTGCGCGTGGTGGCCAACCTGCCCTATTATGCGGGCACCGAGCTTTTGGTGCGCTGGCTTACACCAAAAGACTGGCCCCCATTTTGGAGCAGTTTAACTTTAATGTTCCAAAAAGAAGTGGCCGAACGGATCATCGCCAAGCCGGGAACAAAGGCCTATGGGCGCCTTGGTATTTTAGCCCAATGGAAAAGTACCCCCTCCGTGGTCATGGAACTGCCGCCCGAAGCCTTTACGCCGCCGCCGAAAGTCCATTCTGCCGTCGTCCATCTGGAAGCCTTGGCACAGCCTCGCTTTCCAGCGCCGGTGGGGCTTTTATCTTCCACCGTTGCAATGGCGTTCAATCAGCGCCGCAAAATGCTCCGCTCAAGCCTGAAATCTGCGGCACCTGACATTGAAACTGCGCTGCGGGATGCGGGACTAGAACCCACTGCGCGGGCCGAAGAAATTTCGCTAGAAGGATTCTGTGCCTTGGCCCGCCGATTGGCTAAATAAAATCTAGCACTCACGGCCTTCTCCTCATGACGGAGGATTTTGGAATTCTCATTTAGACTTGCCCAACCACGACCCAGCCGCGCTTCGCGCGCGCAGGAGCAAGATGTGGTAAAAAAGACCTCTGCATGACGCCATTTCAACATGAAATGAGGGCAGCGCCGGCCTGGGTGGGCGCTTACGTCTGATGGTGAAATCACTGCAAAATTTGAGCAATAACCATATATACCAGTATATTGAGATGGTTAATGCGCCTGCCGGGGGGCAGGCAGACGCAGCCCGGTGTTGCCACCGGGCAAAGTGTTTTGGCTTGGCAGCTAGGTTATGCAGAGGTCTTTAAACACCAAAGGGGCCGATTTAATCCTCTGGAACAGGCGCAGGCTTGGAGGCTTCATCAGCTGCAGGCGCCGGATCACCAACCGGTTTTGCAGGCCGGCGACGCTCGCGCGGTTTGGCGGGCTCTGCTTTTTTGCTAAGCTCAATGGGCGGCGTTTGCACCAAATCAGCCGGGTTCAAAGGTGCCAAATCTGGTTGCGGAGCATCAGCAAAATCGGCGACATCCAAGGCGGAGGGCATTTTGACCTGTTCAACATCGCCGCGATCTCGCCGCGGTTCTGAACGATCATTGCGTTCGCCCCGTTCCTGATCCCGCTGGGCTTGTTTCTCACGATTCTCACGATCTTGCTGCTCACGGCGGGCTTCGATTTCACGTTGCGCTTCTGCCAAAAGCCGCATGTAATGTTCAGCGTGCTGCTGGAAGTTTTCGGCCGCCACGCGGTCACCTGACAATTGCGCATCACGGGTGAGCTGTTGGTATTTTTCAATAATTTGCTGAGGCGTGCCACGCACCTTGCCTTCAGGCCCTGAACTATCGAACACGCGGTTCATGATATTCGCGCCGGAGCGATTATTATTATTACGGTTATTCTTCGAGCGAGGGCGCGTTTTTGAAGATCTCATGTTTTGAAAAAGCCTATTTGGCGACGGACCGATTAAGTACTAACTGCAATGGGTCATGATTGGATTTGATGTCGTACATGCCTGCGCATGGTCTCGACGCCCCGTACAAACCATGTTTGGGTCAAATCAGCAAGCAAAAAATCGTTATTTGTCCGGATTATTCCGCTTTCTCCGCCCGTGTCCGGCAGGAGACAACCCGCGGCCGATGGTCTAAATCTTCCAAAATGGCGATGTCGCGGTAGCCCTCTTTGCGCAGTATCTCTGCCACTGCTGCCCCTTGATCATAGCCAATTTCAAACAATAACCGGCCCTTTGCCGCCAAAAACCCATGCGCTTGATGCGCGATGGTCGCGTAATGACTCAACCCATCTTTACCGTCTGTCAGCGCCGATTTTGGCTCATGGTGCACTTCGGGCGATAAGCCCTTCCATACGGTTGGGTGGATATAGGGGGGATTGGATACAATAAGGTCGAAGTGCTCGGATGGAATATCTACACACCAGTCAGATCGGCAAAATCGCACGCGATCCGTTAATTGCAATTTTGCGGCATTGCGCCGTGCCACATCCAGCGCCTTGGCCGAACAATCGACCGCAAGTCCGCACGCCGATGAATTTACAGCTAAAAGCGATAGAATAATACAGCCCGACCCGACCCCAAGATCCAAGACATTTTGAAACGGAGCCGATAGGGCGCGCGCCACCAGCTCTTCGGTTTCAGGCCGCGGATCCAATACATCGGGGGTGACGATAAAGCAGTGTTCATAAAACTCGCGGTAGCCCAAAATATGCGACATCGGCACATGCGCCATCCGCGACTTTAGAGCAGCTTCAAACGCCGCAGAGTGTTCTGCAGTTAGCGTCTCATCGAGCCGCAAAGACACTTGCAGCGCGTCTATGTCCAAAACAAAGGCCAATAAAATCCGCGCCTCGCGCCGGAAATCTTCGATACCGGCGCCCGAAAGCCTTTTCCCAGCATGGGTCAAGGCCGTCTGAAGAGTTTGGCTCATCCGTTCATTTCCGCCAGCAAGGCCGCTTGCGCCTCTGAGGTCAAAGCATCAATAATTTCGTCCAAATCTCCCTGTAAGATTTGCTCAAGCCGGTAAAGAGTGAGACCGATGCGATGATCAGTCATCCGGCCTTGCGGGTAGTTATAGGTGCGGATTCGTTCTGAGCGGTCACCAGAGCCCACTTGTGATTTGCGGTCGGCAGATCGCTCCCCATCCACCCGCGCCCGTTCCAGATCATACAGCCGGGTTTTAAGCACCTGCATGGCAATCTCACGGTTGCGGTGCTGCGATTTTTCCGCGCTGACCACGATCAGCCCGGTGGGTAAATGGGTTATGCGCACCGCTGAATCGGTGGTGTTCACATGCTGACCACCGGCCCCGCTGGCCCGCATGGTATCAATACGAATGTCACTTGGATCAATGTGAATATCCACATCCTCCGCCTCGGGCAAGACCGCCACAGTGGCCGCTGAGGTGTGAATGCGCCCGCCGCTTTCCGTACTGGGCACGCGCTGTACCCTGTGCACACCGCTTTCATACTTCAGCTTGGCAAAAACTCCCTCGCCTTTGATATGGACGACAAATTCCTTAACGCCGCCAAGTTCGGTGGTTTGATTTTCGATGACATCAAAGCCCCAGCCCTGCGCCTCCACATAGCGCTGATACATGCGGATCAAATCGGCAGCAAAAAGCGCAGCCTCATCGCCACCCGTTCCGGGGCGAATTTCCAAAATGGCAGGGCGCGCATCCGCCTCATCTTTCGGCAAAAGCGTGAGCTGCAGATCATGTTCGGCCTTGGGCAATTCGGCGCGGAGCACAGGCAGCTCTTCGGCCGCAAGCTCACGCATATCCGGATCATCCATCATCGCTTCAGCATCAGAAATATCGCGAAGCAGAACCTGATAGGCCCGCACTTCTTCGACCACCGGCCGCAGGTCAGAATATTCCTTAGCCAATTTGGCAATATCTCCCGCGCCCTCAGACATTTGAGCCTCGATGAACTCAAACCTTTGGATGATCTGCTGTAATGTATCTTCTGCTATCATGCCTTCAGCTCGCCTATGTCGCCTGCGGGGTCAAGAGGGGCCAGGGCTTTGGACGCGATTTTAATCAGCAATCCAAGCCTCAATCCGTTTTTTATTGCTGCCCCAATCGGAGCCACCAACACTCGAATAGCCGCGCAGATGGGTGCCGCTCTCATCTCGCCACAGCTCGATGATATCTTTAAAGCCCCAAAAACGTGATCTCAGGAGCACTTTGAGGCGGGCTTCTTGCATCAGGATTTCGTGGCGTGGATCGGCCACGATAGCCGCCCTGATATGCGTAAAGGGCAGATCATCCCGGCGGATATAATAGCCACTGAGATGCGTTTGCGTGGCTTGTCCGGGCGCCATAGGCCCGCCCGGCCAGTCCGCATACACAAGCGGCCAGAAGCGCGCCACCAGTTGCAGGCCCGCAAAAAGTGCCAGCGCCACTACAAGAATTTTAATCACAGGTTAGACCCTCAACGATAAGCAACACCGGGCAGGATGCTCAAGATTTCGAACATCAAATTCGCCGCTGTTAGGGCCGTATTGCCCGAGGTGTCATACATAGGGCTCACTTCAACCATATCAAACCCCACGATATTCAATCCGCGTAAGGCGCGGATCAGCTCCATGGCCTGCGGCGTGGTCAACCCGCCGATCTCTGGCGTGCCGGTGCCAGGGGCATAGGCGGGATCTAGGCTGTCGATATCATAGGTCAGATAGCAGGGGTGATCACCGATGGCTTGGCGAATCTCCTGGCCCAGTGAGGTCAGCGATTTATGCCAAATCTCTGGCGCCGTGATCATGTTAAAGCCCCAACCGGCCGCCTCAGAAAAGTCCTCTGCGGTGTATCCCGTGCCGCGCAGGCCGATTTGATACACCAAATCCGGCACAAGCAGCCCTTCCTCATAGGCGCGGCGGAACACCGTCCCATGGGTTTCACGCTCTCCAAACATCTCATCGTTCACATCCGCATGCGCATCGACATGCACCAAAGCCACAGGCCCGTGCTTTTTCGCAATGGAGCGCAAGATTGGCAGGGTTAAAGAATGATCCCCGCCGAGCGTCGCCGGCACCACAGGGTAGTCGTGCAAACCGTCGTAGGCCGATTCAATAATGCGCAAACTCTCCGCAAGGCTGAAGGTGTTGATGGCAACATCGCCCATATCAGCCACCTGCAGGCTGTCAAAAGGCGCAGCCCCAGTTTGTAAATTATACGGCCGGATCATCGCGCTTTCTTGGCGAATCTGCTTTGGACCAAACCGCGTGCCGGACCGCCAAGAGGTGCCGATATCCATAGGGATGCCCAAGATCACCACATCCAAGCCCTCGGGGCCTTGAGCCTCAGGCAGGCGCATAAAGGTTTGCGGCCCAGCAAAACGGGCCAGGTCATTGCCGGAAATTGGTTGGTTGGGCATTCCTATATCCTTTGTCTTTGCGCCGAGTTTGCGGGCGATGCAGCGCTGTGGCAATGGAAAACTTAACCCATGCGCATGGAGTTTTGCCAAGCGCCCCACTTGCTCTTTGTGCCAGCTGTGCTGGTCATGCCGGCGATTTTATCTTGATTCCAGCCATGACTTGTTCAAACGTCATTATATTACAGTAGGTTAAAGAATTTGGAAAAACTATTGATAGCACTTGCCGTTTTGGTCGCCGGAGTTAGTGGTCTTTATTGGGCCTTTCCCACGTTATTTTTCGTAATTCACCACAATAACATCTACACAACCGAGTTTCGTGTCGAGGATAACAAGCTACATATGTCGGGGTTAATTAACTCCTACACCCAAGAGCAGCTCAAAGATATCTTTGGAGAGCATCCTGAAATTGATACAATTGTTCTAGGACAAATGCCCGGTTCCATTGATGACGGCGCCAATTTGGAAGGAGCCGCTTGGGTGGCCGCTCGAGGGGTTAATACCTATTTGCCCCGAGAGGGTAGCATTGCCTCTGGGGCACCAAATTTCTTTCTTGTAGGCAAATCTCGCGTGGTAGAAGAAGGCGCGGTAGTGAGCGTGCATTCTTGGGCTGAATGGAGAGGGATCACAGCGCAGGATCTTCCCCGCGATGACTCAGCCCATGAACTCTATATTGGCTTTTATGAGAGCATTGGTTGGACGCGCGCGCAGGCAGAAGATTTTTACTTTTTCACCATCGAAAAAGCGCCTGCCGAATATATGTATGTCATGACCCCGCAAGAGATGCTGGCCACCGGTGTTGCCACTAAGATCGTGCCTGCCACCAATTGATCAGCCGCAGGCGCGCGCCTCTATCCTCAGGGCCGGCTTGCGCGCAGGTTCCAACAGTAGAGGCACATCAATTCCATCCCCACATGCGCCCCCGCAATCGCCGTGGCGCCGGTGGTGTCAAAGGGCGGCGAGACTTCAACCACATCGCCGCCTTTCATATTGATCCCGCGCAACCCGCGTAAAATGGCAGCCGCTTGCGCCGACGACAGGCCGCCCCAAACCGGCGTGCCAGTGCCCGGTGCGAAAGCCGGATCAAGGCAATCAATATCAAACGTCAGATAAGTTGGGTGATTGCCGACAATCTCTTTAATTTGCGCCACAGTGGTTGCCCAGCCTTGTTCATGCACGCGGGGCGCATCGATGACATGCACGCCGGCGTCATAATCATTCTGGGTGCGAATGCCGACCTGAACAGAGCGTTTTACATCCACAATCCCCTCTTTCACAGCCTTGTAAAACATAGTGCCATGATCCACACGCGCCAGATCATCATCCGGCCAAGTGTCAGAATGGGCGTCAAATTGGATCAGAGCCAGGGGGCCAAATTTCTCCGCATAGGCCCGCAAAATTGGGAAGGTGATGTAATGATCTCCGCCAAGGGTCAAAACCCCTGGCCCCTGAGCCAGAATACCAGAAATATGCGCCTTAAGAGCTGCGGGAAAGGCAGGTATATTGGCGTAGTCAAAGGCCAAATCCCCATAGTCACATATATTAAAATCCGCCAGAGGGTTGATATCCCAGCCATAGGGCGGATCACAGGGTTGCAGGGTGCTCGCTTCACGGATGGCGCGCGGGCCCAGCCTTGTGCCTGGCCGATTGGTCACCGCCTGATCAAACGGAACGCCGGTGACCGCAAGATCCACACCCTCCAGATCTTTTGAATAGCGACGACGCATGAAAGACAAAGCGCCGCCGAACGCATTTTCAAAGGACATGCCTTTATAGCCCACGCGCGTGATGGCATTATCCACGTCATTTGCTGCATCTTTCAAGGCCATTTACTGCTCCAAAGGTTGCGCGCGCTCTACCAAACGCGCAAAAAATGAGGCCCCAACCAGAGACACCTCGTCATTAAAATCAAACGCCGCATTGTGCCAAGCGGCCCCCTCGCCCTGCCCTAAAAACAAATAGCAGCCGGGCCGTTTCTCCAGAAGGTAGGAAAAATCCTCCGCGCCCATCTCACGGGTCCGGTCTATCTCTAGCAAAGCCGTCCCGCAGACCTCCTCGGCCACCTGGCTGGCAAAGGCAGATTGGTCAGGAGAATTGATCGTGGCGGGATAGCCACGGGAATAGGTGCATGTCACATCCACCCCAAAGGCCGCCGCATGCCCTGCGCAAATCTCACCCATCCGCCGCTCCACCATATCCTGCACCGGACGGGCAAAACTGCGCACCGTGCCCCCAACAAAGGCGCTGTCATTGATCACATTGTCGATGGTGCCGGCGTGAATTTGCGTCACGCTCACCACCAAATCCTCGACCGCATTATGATTGCGGCTGACGATGGTTTGGAAGGCCTGGGTGATCGAAACAGCGGCGGGAATGGCATCCACTGCCAAATGCGGCATGGCCCCATGTCCCCCCTGCCCGGTGATATGCACTTCAAATGTGTCCACCGCGGCCATGATCGGACCTGGCGTTGTGCTCAACTGCCCGGCTGGCGCGCCCGGCTCGCAATGCAGCGCATACACAGTTTCTATTCCAAAACGCTCAATAATCCCCTCTTGCACCATAACCTCACCCCCGCCACCATTCTCCTCGGCAGGCTGAAAGATTAAGGCCACAGTGCCGGCAAAATTACGCGTTTCCGCCAAATAGCGCGCGGCCCCGAGCAACATTGTGGTATGGCCATCATGGCCACAGGCGTGCATCGTACCTGGAACTTGACTGGCATAGGCGGCCCCGGTGGCCTCCTCAATTGGCAGCGCGTCCATATCGGCGCGCAGACCAATCACCGGACCGGGCGCACGGCCATGTATCAAAGCCACAAGCCCCGATTGCGCGATGCCGCTGTGAATTTCACTGATGCCAAACTCTTGCAAACGCTCCATCACAAAAGCGGCGGTTTCATGGCACTCGAACCCAAGCTCTGGATTTTGATGCAAATGACGGCGCCAGGCTTTCATATCCTCGGCAAATTCAGCAATACGGTTGACGATTGGCATGGGCTGGCTCCTTATGGGTCAAGAAAAGCGGAATTGAGGGAGCAAAGCAATGGAGAATGATGATCTGCTACATGCAAAAGATGGGGGCATTGAACGGTTGCTTTACATCATGCGCCGCCTGCGTGACCCTGACACGGGCTGCCCTTGGGACATTGAGCAAAATTTTAGCTCCATTGCCCCCTATACGATCGAAGAAGCCTATGAGGTGGCCGATGCCATTGCGCGCGGCGATATGGCCGATTTGAAGGGAGAACTGGGCGATCTTCTGCTGCAAACCGTTTATCATACCGCAATCGGAGAGGAGGAAGGGCTTTTCACCTTCCACAGTGTCGCCGATGCGATCAGCGATAAAATGGTGGCCCGTCATCCGCATGTGTTCGGCTATCAATCGCGGGATAAAACCGCAGCCCAGCAAACCATTGACTGGGAAACCATTAAGGCCGCAGAACGCGCACAGGCCGATCAAACCCGCGCTTTAGACGGGGTTGCTTTGGGGTTGCCGGCGCTGACACGGGCGGTCAAATTACAAAAGCGCGCGGCGCGGATCGGCTTTGATTGGCCAGATGTCGAGCAAGTGCTCGACAAGCTGCGCGAGGAAATTGATGAGCTGAAAGAGGCTAAGAGCGCCGCGCATCGTCACGAGGAATTTGGCGACTTGATGTTCGTCATGGCCAATTTGGCCCGGCATATGGGCATTGATCCCGAGCAGGCTTTACGGGATGCAAATGGAAAATTTACACGACGTTTCAATTCGGTTGAGGTAAAACTTCAACAAGGTGGCCGGACGCCTTCTCAGTCAAACCTCGCCGAAATGGACGCACTTTGGGATGAGGTCAAACGGGAGGAGACAATATCTGAGTAATATAATCAGGTATTGATCCGACAAAAAGACTCGGATATAGTCTCTCCATCACACTAGGAGACACTCATGCCCTATTTTCGCCCCACCGCTCTCGCCCTATGTGCCTTTGCCCTTGCCGTCCCCGTGGCCGCCCAGGAGGTCAACGTCTATTCCTACCGCGAGCCGGCCTTGATCCAGCCTTTGATGGATGGGTTCACCGAACAGACCGGAATTGCGGTCAATGTCGCCTTTCTAAACAAGGGCATGATTGAGCGTTTGCGGGCCGAGGGCAGGCGCTCGCCTGCAGATTTGGTATTCACCACAGATATTTCACGGCTTCACAGCGTGGTCTCAGCCGGGCTGACCCAACCGGTGACAGAAGCCAACCTCACAGACAACATCCCCGCGGCCTATCGCGATCCCAGCAATCATTGGTTTGGCCTGACCGTCCGCGCCCGCGTTATCTATGCCTCAAAAGCACGGGTCAAAAAGGGGGAGGTTACCAGCTACGAAGATCTCGCAGATCCCAAATGGCAGGGGCGTATCTGCACCCGCTCCGGCACGCATTCTTATATGCTTGCCCTCACCGCCGCCTATTTGCATCACCATGGTGAAGCAGACACATTGAATTGGCTCAAAGCGGTGAAAGCCAATCTGGCGCGCAAACCGCAAGGCAACGACCGGGCGCAGGTCAAAGCGATTTGGGCGGGTGAATGTGATATTTCTCTTGGAAACACTTACTATATGGGCCAAATGCTGGCTGATCCCGACCAGCAAGACTGGGCCAGCAGCGTCTCAATTGAATTTCCCGTGTTTGAGGGGGCGGGCACGCATGTGAATGTATCGGGCATGGCGATGACCAAATTTGCGCCCAATCGGGCTGAGGCCCTGGCCCTTATGGCCTATCTTGCCGCGCCAGCTGCCCAAGAGATTTACGCATCTGACAATTACGAATACCCGATTGCCCCTGGCACCCAGGCCGATCCTTTGGTGCAAAGCTGGGGCAGCTTTGTGGCCGACCCTATCAACCTCAGCACTATCGCCGAGCTCCGCCCAGAGGCGCTGCGGCTCACCGAATTAACTGATTTTGATGGCTGAAAATGAAAAAGGCGCGGGACATGTGCAACGCGCCTTTCGCCTATTATGGCCGGGAAATTTCAAACCGCCCTTGTTTATTCCACTGCTGTTACCCGCTGCATGACATCGGGCTGGCCAGTGATTGCACCCGATTGCGGATGCCCGCGCTTCAGCGCATCCACCACATCCATCCCCGCGGTCACCCGTCCGACAACCGTATATTGCCCGTTGAGGAAATAGCCCGGCTCAAACATGATGAAAAACTGACTGTTGGCACTGTTTGGATTTTGCGAGCGGGCCATGCCCACCACGCCGCGGTCAAAGGGCACATCTGAAAACTCGGCTGGGATATTGCCCAAATCGGAGCCCCCCATGCCGGCACGCGACATATCCTCGGGATTTTTGCCAAAGCGGACGTCGCCAGTTTGGGCCATAAATCCCTCTATGACCCGGTGAAACACCACACCGTCATACGCGCCCTGCTCTGCAAGTGCCGAAATCTGCGCGGCATGTAGCGGCGCCACATCCTCAAGCAGATCAATTTGAAAAGTGCCACTTACAGTCTCGCCAACGACCTCAATCTCAAGACCACCGGCCAAAGCAGGCCCGGCCAAACACGCAAGAAAAGCTGCAAGCCTACGCATCCGCTGCGACCTTCATGGAAATCATACGGTCTGGATTCGGCGCTGGCTCACCGCGGGTGATGGCATCCACATGCTCCATGCCAGATGTGACGCGGCCATAGACCGTGTACTGACCATTGAGAAAGTGATTGTCGGAAAAGTTGATGAAAAATTGGCTGTTGGCCGAATCTGGGTTTTGCGACCGGGCCGCACCGATGGTGCCGCGGTCATGGGGCAGTTTGGAAAACTCAGCCCGCAGATTAGGCAGCTTTGATCCGCCTGTGCCAGCCGCGCGCAGGTTGAAGTTATCCTCCATATTGCCATGCTCCACATCGCCCGTCTGGGCCATAAAGCCATCAATCACGCGGTGAAAAGCGACGTTATCGTAATGGCCAGTCCGCACCAAATCTTTCATCCGCTCACAGTGCAACGGCGCCACATCTGGCAAAAGCTCGATGGTGACGGTCCCATCTTTCAATTCCATCAAGATTGTATTTTCGAGATCTTTGGTTTGTGTATCGGCCATTAGGGCGCTCCTTTTGATTTGCTCGGAAACCTAATGAAATTTCCAGCAAAGGAAAAGACCCAACCGGTTGACCTTGGCCCGATATCGGGTGTTAACAGAGCAACATTTAGGGAGACGGACATGAGCTGGAAAACTTTGGATCAGATGCAACTCATGGGCAAGCGCATGCTCACCCGTGTCGACATCAATGTGCCGGTCGAAAATGGCCGTGTCACCGATACCACGCGGATTGATCGGATCGTGCCCACGGTGCAGCATATTTTGAAATCCGGCGGCACGCCCATCCTCATAGCCCATTTTGGGCGCCCAAAGGGGCAGATCGTGGATGCACTCTCTTTAAAAGTCACGATGCCGGCCCTGGAGGCGGCGCTCGGGGTTCCAGTGAAATTTACCAGCCTGGATAGCGCCCGCGAAACCATCGCTTTTGCCAAAAACCAAGTGGTTTTGATTGAAAATATTCGATTCGAACCCGGCGAAGAGCGCAATGATCCGCAATTGGCCCAATGTTTGGCGGATTTGGGAGATATGTATTGCAATGATGCCTTTTCCGCAGCCCATCGCGCCCATGCGTCAACCGAAGCGCTTGCCCGGTTGCGGCCAGCCTGTGCGGGAAGATTGATGGCCGAAGAGCTCTCAGCGCTTGAGGCGGCATTGGGCAAGCCCGAGCGCCCTTTGGTGGCGGTCGTCGGCGGGGCCAAGGTCTCCTCGAAATTGGATCTCTTGAGCAATTTGGTGGGGCAAGTGGATCACCTGGTCATCGGTGGTGGCATGGCCAATACATTTCTCGCAGCCCAGGGGCATGCAGTGGGCAAAAGCCTCTGTGAACATGACCTGGCCGATACGGCACGGCGCATTTTGGATCAGGCGCAAGCCGCTGGCTGTGAGATTATTTTGCCGTCTGACATTGTCGTCGCACGACAGTTTGCCGCTCATGCGCCCCATGAAACCGTCGCCGCAGAGGCCTGCCCCGATGACGCGATGATCCTAGATGCCGGGCCTGAAACCGTGGCGCGCATTGGCGCATGTTTTGCCCGTGCGCGCACTTTGATTTGGAACGGGCCGCTCGGCGCTTTTGAGATGCAGCCCTTTGACCGGGCCACCAATACCGCTGCGCAATCGGCTGCGACCCTGACCAAAATGGGCAAGCTCATTTCTGTCGCCGGAGGCGGCGATACGGTGGCCGCGCTCAATCAAGCCGGCGCGGCCGATGGCTTTAGCTATATCTCCACCGCCGGCGGCGCGTTCTTGGAATGGATGGAGGGCAAAGATTTGCCCGGCGTCGCGGCGCTTACCGCATAAATCGTTAAGCGCGCCTAATTTCAAACCGTTAGCGCCACCAATATTGAAGCTTTGCGCCAAGCCGCCTAAACCCCTGCTATAGGTTCAACTTTGAGTAGGTAGCCCGCATGTCATATCAAGATCAACGAGACTTAATTCACACCGGCCAAGGCTTTATTGCCGCCTTGGATCAAAGCGGTGGCTCCACTCCAAAAGCACTTGCCGCCTATGGCGTTGACGCTGCAGCTTTCTCCTCTGATGCCGAAATGTTTGATATGATTCACGCCATGCGCAGCCGCATTGTGCGTGCGCCTGACTTCACAGGGGCTAAAGTCGTGGGCGCGATTCTATTTGAAGACACGATGGATCGGGAATTTGACGGGCAATCGGCGCCGCAGTATTTGTGGCAGCAACGTGGCGTTGTGCCCTTTTTGAAGGTCGACAAGGGCCTGCAAGACACCGCCGATAACGTGCAATTGCTCAAACCTATGCCGGATCTCGACGCGCTTTTGCAGCACGCCGCAGCATTGGGCGTTTTTGGAACCAAGATGCGCTCCGTGATTCATGGCGCTAACCCCGCCGGCATCTCTCAAGTTGTCGCGCAGCAATTTGAGATTGGCGCGGAGATCATCGCTCAGGGCCTTATTCCCATTCTTGAGCCAGAAGTTTCCATCACGATTTCGGATAAGGCAGAGGCGGAAAATTTGCTTCATAATGCAATCTTAACCCATCTCGACGCTTTGCCCGCGGATCAAACGGTTATGCTCAAGCTCACCCTGCCCGAAACCGCAAATCTCTACAGCCGGTTGTGCCAGCACCCGCGTGTTCTATCGGTTGTGGCGCTCTCAGGCGGCTATAGCCGCGCCGAGGCCAATGCGCGTCTGTCCCAAAACAGCAAGATGATTGCCAGCTTCTCCCGGGCCCTCACCGAAGGGCTATCTGCACAGCAATCAGATGCAGAATTTAATCAAACCTTGGGCCAAACCATCGACGAAATCTACCGCGCCTCCATCGCCGGTTAAAATCTAAAGAAAAACGAATCAGGGGATTCACAAGGGACTCCGAGCGTGCCATACTTCTTAAAAGCCCATAAGAGGCACAAGGCAGTAGATGAGACAGCGCAGCATCCCTCCAATTGGCCCCCTGGCCGTGACATTTGTGTCGTTGACCTTAGCCGCCTATTTCATATTCTCCGCCATTCAAGGCGATTATGGCATTTTACGTCGGGCAGCCTATGAAGCAGAAGCCGATGTGTTGCAGCGCAAATTGAGCACATTGCAAAGTTCAATTGCTCAGCTGGAAAACAAAACCCTGCGCCTTTCCGATCACTATTTAGATCTTGATCTGTTGGATCAACAGGCGCGTGACGTCCTGGGATTCATCCGTCCTGATGAAATCGTCATTCAATAAATCAATCTAAATATCTATATCCAAAACATAAAACACCATAGAAAATAAATTGTTCACATTTGCGATCAACCTGTGATAGAGAATAGTTTAACGCTAAACTATTTTTACGAGGTCCCGATGGCGGCTAAAAAAACAAGCAAAGCAAATGTCTCAAAAGACGATTTGCTGCATTACTACCGCGAGATGCTGCTGATCCGGCGATTCGAAGAAAAAGCAGGCCAACTCTATGGCATGGGTTTGATTGGTGGCTTTTGTCATCTCTACATCGGTCAGGAAGCCGTTGTTGTTGGCCTCGAAGCGGCCGCAGAAGAAGGCGACAAGCGCGTGACCTCGTACCGCGATCACGGCCATATGCTGGCCTGCGGAATGGAAGCCAACGGCGTTATGGCTGAGCTGACCGGTCGCAGCGGCGGTTATTCCAAAGGCAAAGGTGGCTCGATGCATATGTTCTCGAAAGAGAAACATTTCTACGGCGGTCACGGCATTGTTGGCGCGCAGGTGCCCATCGGTGCCGGCCTGGCATTTGCTGACAAATACCTCGACAATGGCCGGGTGACATTTGCCTATTTTGGCGATGGCGCGGCCAATCAAGGCCAGGTTTATGAAACCTTCAACATGGCGGCTCTTTGGGATCTTCCAGTTGTTTTTGTAATTGAAAACAATCAATACGCCATGGGCACATCACAGCAGCGCTCCACCTCATCGGCAGAAATTTACGAGCGCGGCCGTGCCTTTGGTATTCCGGGCGAAGCGGTTGATGGCATGGATGTTTTGGCGGTGAAAGCCGCCGGCGAGACCGCCGTTGCCCATTGCCGCTCGGGCAAAGGCCCCTACATTCTCGAAATCAAAACCTACCGCTACCGTGGCCACTCTATGTCCGATCCCGCCAAATACCGGACCCGCGAAGAGGTGCAGAAAATCCGCGAGGAAAAAGACGCCATCGAACATGTGCGCGATCTGCTTCTGACCGGCAAACATTGCAGCGAGGAGGATCTCAAGGCGATCGATAAGGACATCAAAGCCGTGGTCAACGAAAGCGCAGAATTTGCAAAACAGAGCCCAGAACCGGCTTTGGACGAACTTTGGACAGATATTTACGCACAGGCGGAGGCTTAACCCATGGCGATTGAAATTTTGATGCCCGCACTGTCTCCCACCATGGAAGAAGGCACCTTGGCCAAATGGCTGGTTGCCGAAGGTGATAAAGTCAGCTCCGGCGATATTCTGGCCGAAATTGAAACCGACAAAGCCACAATGGAATTCGAAGCGGTCGATGAGGGGGTCATTGGCAAACTGTTGATCGCGGAAGGGACGGCCAATGTGGCTGTAAACTCTGCCATTGCCATTTTGCTGGACGAGGGCGAGAGTCTGTCCGATGCAGCCTCCCCTGCCCCAGCGGCGGCCCCAGCGGCCAGCGCGACCCAGCCGGCGGCCGCAGCGCCCGCTGCATCTGTACAAGCCCCGGTTGCCGTGCAAGTCGTCGAGCCTGATTTGCCGGCTGGCACGACATTTAAAAGTCTCACCGTGCGTGAGGCCATTCGCGAGGCCATGTCCGAAGAGATGCGCTCTGATGAAACGGTCTATCTCATGGGTGAAGAGGTGGCCGAATACCAAGGCGCCTATAAGATCTCGCAAGGTATGCTTGATGAGTTTGGCCCAAAGCGGGTGATTGATACGCCAATTACCGAGCATGGGTTTGCCGGTATTGCGGTTGGTGCCGCTTTCGGCGGGCTTAAGCCCGTGCTCGAATTCATGACGTTTAACTTCGCCATGCAGGCGATGGATCATATCATCAACTCGGCAGCCAAGACCCTCTATATGTCTGGTGGTCAAATGGGCGCACCCATGGTGTTTCGCGGCCCCAATGGAGCAGCCGCCCGCGTTGGCGCGCAGCACAGCCAGGACTATGCGGCCTGGTATGCCCATATTCCCGGGCTCAAAGTTGTGATGCCCTATTCGGCAGATGACGCCAAAGGCCTGCTCAAATCAGCCATTCGTGATCCGAACCCGGTGATCTTTTTAGAGAATGAAATTCTCTATGGCCAGAGCTTTCAAGTCCCAGATTTGTCCGATTACACCGTGCCTCTTGGCAAGGCGCGCATCTGGCGCGAAGGCAATGACATTACATTGGTCAGCTTCGGCATCGGCATGAAATATGCGCTGGAAGCGGCAGATCAACTGGCCGAGATGGGCGTAAGTGCGGAAGTCATCGACCTGCGCTGTTTGCGTCCTTTGGACACCGAGACAGTCGTGAATTCTGTGAAAAAGACCAATCGCTGCGTCACAATCGAAGAGGGATTCCCGGTCTGCTCCATCGGCAGCCATATCTCCTCAGTTCTCATGCAGGAGGCTTTTGACTACCTCGACGCCCCCGTTACGACCTGCACAGGCAAAGATGTTCCCATGCCCTATGCGGCCAATCTTGAGAAACTTGCCCTGGTCACCACCGCTGAAGTGATGACGGCGGCCAAATCTGTCCTCTACCGTTAAGGAGCGCCCCATGGCACTTGAAATTCTTATGCCAGCCCTATCGCCCACCATGGAAGAGGGCACCCTGGCCAAATGGTTGGTTGCTGAAGGGGATCGGGTTCAATCTGGCGATCTGTTGGCTGAGATTGAAACCGACAAAGCCACAATGGAGTTTGAGGCCGTCGATGAAGGCGTCATTGGCAGGCTCTTGGTGGCCGAGGGCACGGCGAATGTGAAGGTCAACTCGGCCATTGCTATCTTGCTCGAAGAGGGTGATGCGGCGGATGCGACCGTCTCACCTGCTCAAAGCGCCGCTGCCCCTTTGACCCATGAGGCCAGCGCCGTAGATGCGCCAGCCGCCACAGCGGCACCCGCCGCCGCAATCTCAAATGACGGCACGCGCATTTTTGCCTCTCCTCTGGCCCGTCGTATTGCAGCCGATCAAGGCTTAGATCTGGCCAAGATTACCGGATCTGGCCCCAAAGGGCGGATTGTGAAAGCCGATGTGAATGGCGCCCCCGCCACTGCCTCCGTTTCCGCGCCCCCGCCAATGGCCGCCACCCTCGCCGCCAGCTTTCCCAGCTCCGCAAGCGCCGCCAGCGTGGAAGCGCTCTATCAGGGGCGCAGCTATAAAGCGGTGCCTGTGGATGGGATGCGCCGGGTCATTGCCGACCGGTTGACCGAAGCCAAGCAAACCATTCCACATTTCTATCTGCGCCGCGACATTCAGCTCGATACTCTGCTCAAGCTGCGCAGTGAGGTGAACGCCGGTCTCAAAGCCCGAGGTGTGAAACTCTCGGTGAATGACTTTATCATCAAAGCCTGCGCCATGGCGTTGCAAAGCGTACCGGCCGCCAATGCGGTTTGGGCCGGAGATCGCGTTTTGCAGATGGAGGCTTCCGATATTTCTGTCGCCGTCGCCATTGAAGGCGGATTATTCACCCCCGTCCTGCAAGACGCCGACAGCAAATCTTTGTCAAAATTGGCCGTTGAGATGAAAGATCTTGCTGCCCGTGCCCGCAGTCGCAAATTGGCGCCCCATGAATATCAAGGCGGCAGCTTTTCAATCTCGAATCTCGGCATGATGGGCATTGATAACTTTGATGCGGTGATTAACCCCCCACAAGGGGCTATTCTCGCAGTCGGCGCTGGCAAGAAACGCCCTGTTGTGAGCGAAGATGGCACGCTGAGCGTGGCGACAGTCATGTCCGTCACCATGTCAGTGGATCATCGGGTGATTGACGGGGCTTTGGGCGCCGAATTGCTCGATGCGATTGTCAACAATCTCGAACATCCCCTGTCCATGCTGGCGTAACAGACCACCAATATGTACAAAAAACCCGGCTCAGCCTATGTTGCAGCCGGGTTTTTTGTACTTGATCTCGTGGCTATCGGCCACTCACACTAAGAGTTGGTCCATCGTGATCGATGGCTGTTCACAGCCGGCTTCTCCAACGATCTTAGCAGGAACTCCGGCTACGGTTTTACAGGGCGGCACCTCATGGAGCACCACGGAGCCAGAGGCAATGCGGCTGCAATGGCCCACTTTGATATTGCCCAGAACCTTGGCGCCGGCTCCAATCAAAACACCATCGCCAATCTTTGGGTGGCGTTCGTCATCTTGTTTGCCCGTTCCCCCCAAGGTCACCGAATGCAACATCGAAACATTGTCGCCCACCACGGCCGTCTCACCAATCACGATAGAATGGGCGTGATCAATCATCAGCCCGCGTCCGATAACGGCTGCGGGGTGAATATCAATGCCAAAGACTTCAGAAATTCGCGATTGGAAAAAATAGGCCAGGTCTTTGCGCCCATCGCGCCAGAGGGCATGGCCCACGCGATAGGCTTGAACGGCCTGAAAGCCTTTGAAGAACAACAAAGGTTGCGTAAGGTTATGGCACGCTGGATCGCGCTCACGCACCGCCATGAGATCCGCGCGCGAACAGGCACCGAGCTCCTCCGATTGAATTGTATGATCGGCAATTTCGCGCAGCATCTGCTCGGGCATTTCTGCTGAGGCCAGCTTGAGCGCAATGCGGTACGACAGGGCCTGCTCCAAGCTGCTGTGATGCAAAATGCTGGAGTGGATCATAGCGCCCAATAACGGCTCTTTCTCCAATGCGTTTTGCGCTTGCCGCACCATTTTATCCCAAACCGGATCGATGGATTTCAAATGCGCTGCTGCCTGTGCCATGTGTTCATCCTCTGGTTAACGCGTTCTTTTTCTACATAAGCGGATTGTCAAACTTATCAACCTATGCGCAGCCGATCAACGCAATCGTCCTGACACGTCAAATCGTGAAAGGAAACTTGCGAAACAGGCCAGGGCCAAAACTTTCAGAAAGCTGCGCCACTTGCAGCTCAAGCAGACCCTGCGCACCATCAAGCGACTGCATCGCGGCGCTATAGTGCCATTGCGCTTGATGGACCTCATCTTGGCGCAATAGCTGGGCTCCTGAGAATATTTTTACCTGATAGCGCTCCTGCGTTTCTGACAGGGGGATCTCTGCCAAATCCCAGGATGCCCCATCCAAGCGCGCGCCTGATCTAGGAAAATTCTAGATCTGCGCCATCCCATTTTTGCGCCAAATGCACCGGTGCATAGGGGCGCAGCCCGTTGCCAGCAAAGGCAGCACTGAGCTTGCGATAGCTGCAATCAGAATAAGGCCGTGCCGCGGGACCGATTTGGAAATACTGCGGGGTATTGCGCCCGGAAGCTGCCAATTCGATCTGTTCCGGCGTGCCATCAAGCAATACAAAATAGGACCCTACAGGCCATTGCGCCGGTATCAAAGCGTCACTACCCAATTGACAGCGCAAGCGGCCCGACAGGTCGTAGCGGCCCGGGGCCACCAGATCGGCCGATTGAAACTGGAAGATCTCCCAATTGTCTTGGCTTCCACCGCCAATCGCAGCCAAATTCGCCCCGGCCAAGAGCGCCTCAGGGGTCACACCCGACAGGCTGCCGCGTGTCAGCTCCACCACAAGCGGCGCGCCGTGATCCAAAATCCAGGCGTTGCAGCGGCCAAAGGCGCCCGTGTAACGCCCAAATCACGTCACACCCGTCGATTGGGACGGGAGTTGATTTTGTCATATGTCTGCCTCTCTTGCGCTCAGCACGACGGGCGCCGCATCGCGGCTTCCGTGTTCTGAAGTGGTATGTGAGGAGTTTGGCCCAAAGGTGTAAAACCTTTGAAACCCAGGCGAGCGGTCACATTGACAAAGCCTTACGGCTGCCGGGTCGCTTCAATCTTGCGCCATGCCGCGACATTGCGATTATGGTCTTTGAGTGTCACCGCAAAGGCATGGCCGCCTGTACCGTCAGCCACAAAGAATATGAAGTCCGTCGCTGCGGGTTTCAGCGCCGCTTGCAAGCTGGCCAGGCCTGGGTTGGCAATAGGCGTTGGAGGCAGACCGCGGTTTACATAGGTGTTCCATGGGGTATCTTTGCGCAGTTCACTTTTGCGCAGACCCCGCCCCAACGGTCCCTTGCCCAGTGTCACCCCGTAAATAACAGTGGGATCCGTTTGCAGCGGCATGCCCTTTTGCAAACGATTGGCAAAAACCGAGGCCACGGTGAATCGCTCATCGGCCACACCTGTCTCTTTCTCAATGATGGAGGCAAGGATCAGCAGCTCCTCCATTGTCTCAACTGGGGTGATGTCGCTGCGCTGTGCCCAAACTTCAGCAAGGCGGCGCTCTTGCGCTTGCAGCATCCGCTCGAGCAGATCTTGACGCAGATCACCTGCTTTGATTTCATAACTGTCCGGGGCCAACAAACCCTCTGCTGGGACCTGTGCTATATCACCGGTCAAAAAGTCGATGGTTTTGAGGGCTTCAACCACCTGCCAACTGGTCGTGCCCTCTGCGATGGCCAGCCGAATGCGCGTATCGCCTTGCCCAATCACCCGCCGATAGGCTTCCGGTTCTGCCTCCTCAGCGGGTGTAAAACGCGCAACTTCCGCATAGCTGTTGGACACCGGATCCAATTCACGCACCAAAACGGTGCTGCGCGTCACCCCGACGCGATAAACCACCTCAGTGCCACAGGTATTGCGCCCGCTGGTGGTGATTTGATCGGCAATTTCCGCCATGGAGGCCCCCGCCGGGATCAAGAAACTTCCAGCTTTCAGCCACGCGGATTTCTCGGTGTAATCGGCGCCGATATTGAACAATTCTTTGCTTCGAACCGCTCCCTCATCCCTCAGTTTAACCGCAACTTTCGGCATGGAACTGCCTGGCTCGACCTTAAGGCAGATCGCCTCTGTCAAGGGACCGGGTTTGTAATACTGCGCTTTGAGAAGCGTCATCACCCCACCAATCAGGAAGAGAAAGACAACAATCAAGGTCATTGCATTGGACGCAATGTTTCGCCACATATTATGCAAATTTCCCGAAAACGACGCTGGCATTCGTGCCGCCAAAGCCAAATGAATTTGACAGGGCAACATTGATCTGCCGCTCAACCTTAGCATTTGGCGCCAGATCAATCGGTGTGTCCACCGCGGGATTGTCCAGATTAATGGTCGGCGGGGCGACTTGATCACGAATGGCCAAAATGCTGAAAATCGCCTCAATCGCGCCGGCCGCGCCCAACAAATGCCCGGTGGATGATTTGGTGGATGACATGGTCACCCCAGAGGCCGCATCGCCCAATAAACGCTCCACCGCGCTTAACTCAATCGTATCGGCCATGGTCGACGTCCCATGAGCGTTAATGTAATCAATCGCCGAGGGCTCGAGACCGGCATTTTTGAGGGCGGCCCGCATAGACCGCTCCCCGCCCTCTCCGGTTTCAGATGGAGCGGTGATATGATAGGCATCGCCAGACATACCATAGCCCAAAACCTCAGCGTAAATTTTCGCGCCGCGGGCTTTGGCATGCTCCAGCTCTTCGAGGACAACAACACCGGCCCCCTCTCCCATCACAAAGCCGTCTCTATCTGCATCATAGGGGCGGCTAGCCTTGGTTGGGTCAGCTTCTGACTTGGTAGACAGGGCTTTGCAGGCATTAAATCCTGCAATACCAATCTCACAGATTGAGCTTTCAGCGCCCCCGGCCACCATAACATCCGCATCGCCAAACATAATCAAACGGCTGGCATCGCCAATCGCATGCGCCCCAGTCGAGCAGGCCGTCACAACCGCATGGTTCGGACCCTTAAAGCCATATCTGATGCTCACCTGCCCTGAGACCAAATTAATCAAGGCGCCCGGAATAAAGAATGGCGAGACCCGCCGTGGACCTTTTTTATCGATCAACACGGCCGTCTCAGCAATGGTTTGCAACCCGCCAATACCCGACCCGATCATGACACCGGTACGCTCACGATCCGCATCTGCCTCCGGCATCCATCCACTGTCCTGCACAGCTTGCTGAGCGGCGGCCATTCCGAAGAGAATGAAATCGTCGATTTTGCGCTGCTCTTTTGGTTCTAAATAGGCATCACCATTAAAGGTGCCATTCGTGCCATCGCCCAGGGGCACTTCGCAGGCATATTTCGTAACCACATTGCTGGTGTCGAATTTCTTAATCATCCCTGCGCCGGTGTCTCCGGCGAGCAAACGCTCCCAAGTCGCCTCAACCCCATCCGCCAAGGGGGACACCATTCCAAGCCCAGTTACCACGACACGACGCATCTTGATCTCCAATTTTGATCTCTAGTCAATTATGATCTAAACCAATCGATAGGTCAGCCCCCAATTTTGAAATAATTACCGGGGGTGTAGACGAAAACGGCACCCAAAGAGGATGCCGCAATCGAAATTCAAGGTGCTGAAATTAAACGGCTTCAGAGATATGCTTTACAGCGTCGCCGAATGTTTGAATCGTTTCAGCCGCATCGTCAGGAATTTCAATTCCGAACTCTTCTTCGAAAGCCATAACCAGTTCAACTGTGTCCAGGCTATCTGCGCCAAGGTCATCGATGAAAGATGCATTTTCTACAACTTTATCTTCCTCAACACCCAGGTGCTCTACAACAATTTTCTTAACGCGGTCAGCTACATCGCTCATATCTCAGGTCCTTATTCGTTCCGGGGCTTGCGCCCGTGGTTCTCCGCACAACTTGCGGTCTTGATGTGCTTCAACATCGAAGCGGTGTATCCCCGTTTCGCCACAGGGGGCCGATGTGAGCACGAGAAGGTGCAAATCACGTCGTTGAGCCGCCTATAGCACAGGATAGCCGGGGGGCAAATGTTTTGTCACCGGCAATTCCAAATAGGCAAAGAACCCCTAGAGCATGGCCATGCCGCCGTTCACATGCAAAGTGGCCCCGGTCGTATAGCCCGCTTCATCACTTGCCAGATAGAGCGCTGCGGCCGCAATTTCGCCCGAGGTGCCCATGCGCCCAGCCGGCACTTGGGTTAAAATTCCCATTTTTTGATCTTCTGTCAATTTATCTGTCATCGCGGTGGCGATGAAACCGGGCGCAATGCAATTGACAGTGATGCCCCGCGTGGCCACTTCATAGGCCAATGATTTCGACATGGCCACAACACCGGCTTTAGAGGCGGCATAATTGGCCTGCCCTGGATTGCCAGTTGCGCCAACGATTGAAGACACATTGATGATCCGGCCCCAGCGGGCTTTCATCATGCCGCGCATTACGCCTTTGCACAGGCGCATCGTGCTGGTCAGATTGATATCGAGAACCGATGTCCATTCATCATCCGACATGCGCATAAATAGGTTGTCGCGTGTCACGCCGGCGTTATTGACCAAAATATCAACGCTGCCCATAGCCTCGGCGGCCTGTTTGGGCAAAGCCATCACCGCCTCAGAATCCGAAAGGTTGCACTGCAAGACATGTGCGCGAGATCCAACCTCATCTGCCAAAGCCTGTAGCGGTTCTACGCGGGTTCCCGAGAGAGCCACGCACGCCCCTGCCGCATGCAGCGCCTTGGCAATTTCCCCGCCGATGCCACCAGAGGCTCCCGTGATCAAAGCGTTTTTTCCATCCAAACGAAACATGTGATTCTCCTAAATTCGTCTTTATTTCCAACCGGCCCAGAGACCAAAATGTGATCCTTAGGTCCCTTGCAGCTTGGCGATATCTTCGGGGTTGCCAACGGCTTGGCAGGCAATAGCCGGCTCGATGCGGCGGATCATACCGGACAAAGCTTTGCCCGCGCCAACTTCCCAAATTTCCGTCACACCTTCCGCGGCCAAATAGGACATAGATTCGCGCCAGCGCACCGCGCCTGTGACCTGCTCGACCAAGAGCGCACGGATCAGCTCTGGATTCGAGAGGGCGCTGGCGCGCACATTGGCCACTAGGGGCACCGATGGCGTGCTGATCTCCACCTCTGCTAATGCCTGCGCCATGCGTTCCGCGGCCGGCTGCATCAAGGCGCAATGGAAGGGCGCGCTGACAGGCAAAAGCACAGCGCGTTTCGCACCGGCCTCCTTGGCCAGATCCAAGGCCCGTTCGACGGCCGCTTTATGACCTGAGACCACAACCTGTCCCGGATCATTGTCATTGGCCGCCTGGCACACCTCGCCCTGCGCTGCGGCCTCTGCCACGGCGCGGACCGCTGCAAAATCCAAACCCAAAATCGCCGCCATAGCCCCGATACCCACAGGCACAGCCCCCTGCATAGCGGTGCCACGAATGCGCAGCAAACGGGCGGTATCGGCAATGGTCATCGCCCCGGCCGCCGCCATGGCGGAATACTCACCCAAGGAATGCCCAGCGACAAAAGAGGCCGTTTCAAGTCCCAGCCCTTCCGATTCCAAGGCCCGCAAAGCAGCCAAAGACGTCGCCATCAATGCAGGCTGCGCATTGGCTGTGAGGGTCAATGTTTCAATATCCCCATTCCAAATCAGCCCAGATAGGTCTTGGCACAATGCGTCATCGACTTCCTCAAACACCGCTTTCGCCGCCGGGTAGCTGGCCGCAAGATCTTGGCCCATGCCGATGGTCTGAGCCCCTTGACCCGGAAAAACAAATGCCCGCATTTTGATCCTCTTTCGAAACTTCGGTTTTTCTTGGCATATCCCCTGTCACGCCGCACCGCAACGGTTTACAGCACCTGTTCGGCGACTGCCCCGCGCGCGGACTGGCTCTACCGCACAGAAAAATGCGTCTTGAATGCGGGCACGGACGGCATAAACCTTGCACCTTTCCCCCAGCTGTGGCAGACGCAGCCATCCGCAGACAAACCTTCTCCCGTGCGGCCTCTCGTGATCAGACTGCGGTCTCAACTCTGATCTTTGAAGCGCACCTAAAAAAACAGGAAAGCACATGTCATTTTATGAGCATGTCTTCATCATGCGTCAGGACCTGTCGAACACACAGGCCGAAGCATTGATCGAAGAATTTTCCAATGTCCTGAGCGCAAACGGCGGGTCCGTTGTTGAGCAGGAATATTGGGGCGTCAAAACCATGGCGTATAAAGTCAACAAAAACCGCAAGGGCCACTATGCCTTTTTGAAGACAGATGCGCCTTCGGCCGCTGTTGCCGAAATGGAACGCCTGATGGCATTGCATGAAGATGTCATGCGCACGTTGACCATCCGCGTGAAAGGCCACGAAGAAGGCCCCTCCGTTCAAATGCAAAAACGTGACGACCGCGCCGATCGCGGTGAACGTCGCGAACGCCGGTCTTAAGGAGCGCTAAGTTATGGGAACAAAACCATTTTTCCGCCGCCGGAAGGTCTGCCCTTTCTCCGGTGATAATGCCCCGAAAATCGATTACAAAGACACACGTCTTTTGCAGCGCTACATCTCTGAGCGTGGCAAAATCGTGCCGTCCCGTATCACCGCAGTCTCTGCAAAGAAACAACGTGAGCTGGCCCGGGCCATCAAACGTGCACGTTTCTTGGCCTTGCTGCCCTATGCTGTGAAATAAGGAGCCAAGCACATGCAAGTTATCCTTATAGAACGAGTGGCCAAATTGGGCCAAATGGGCGATGTTGTGAATGTGAAGCAGGGCTTTGCCCGCAACTTCCTGATCCCAACAGGCAAGGCCATGCGCGCCTCTGCTGCCAATATCGCAGCCTTTGATGCGCAAAAAGCACAGCTCGAAGCGCGCAACCTGGAAACCAAAGCAGAGGCGGAAGCCTTGGCTGCCAAGCTTGACGGTCAGCAATTTATTGTGATTCGGTCAGCCTCTGATGCCGGTTCGCTTTACGGTTCGGTCACAACCCGCGATGCGGCGGAAGCGGCCTCTGAAGCCGGCTTCAGCCTCGACAAAAAGCAGGTTGCGTTGATGGCACCAATCAAAGATCTGGGCATCCACAATCTCTCTGTACGATTGCACCCTGAAGTTGATGCGAAAATCGAGCTGAACGTAGCTCGATCCGTTGAAGAAGCGGAGCTTCAAGCGGCAGGAAAATCAATCCAAGATCTCGCAGCAGAAGAAGAAGCAGCAGCTGAATTTGAAATTCAGGAACTGTTTGACGATATCGGCGCTGCCGGCATGGACGACTTTGGCGATGATGATGCGCCAAAGGCTTCCGCAGATGACGCATCGGATGACCAAGAGGCCTAAACCCTCTCCCCATTCCAGACAATTAAACGCCGCTCTGTTTCAGGGCGGCGTTTTTGTTTGGCTGGGCCCACAGCACTTAACCCATAAAAAAGCCACCCTTTAGGCAAGGGTGGCATGATCAACCGAACTTCACGATAAGATCGAAGTGAACGATCTAAAAACCTCGCCCGCTTCATGCTTCAAAAAGCAGATGCGGGCGAGATAGGATTATTCGTCGTCCATGGCTTCCACAGCCTTTTGAAGCGCGTCTTTGGAGACCTCTATGTCGGTCACAGTTGCCAGTTCAAAGACATAATCGACAACTTTATCTTCGAACAAGGGCGCCCGCATTTGCTGCTGCATCTGTGGATTTTTTTGAACAAATTCAAAGAATTCACGCTCTTGACCTGGATATTGACGGGATTGATTCATCATTGCCTGTGTCATCTCCGCATCCGTCACTTGGATCTCAGATTTTTGACCCAATTCGGCCAAGAGAAGACCCAGGCGCACGCGGCGCTCGGCCAAAGTATTGTGCTCATCTGTCGGCTCAATTTCAGGATGATCGTGGCCCTGCACGTCAGGGTTTTCGTCATGCCATAGTTGATGAGCGATTTGCCCTGCTTCCGCTTCCACCAGTGACGGCGGCAGCTCGAATTTCACCATTTTATCCAAAGCATCCAGCAAGTGACGCTTTTGAACGGCGCGCGCCGCGCCAGCATATTCGGCTTCCAAACGCTCTGAAATTTGGCCTTTCAGCGCGGCTAAATCTTCTGCGCCGAATTTCGTAGCCAGTTCATCATTGATCTCAGCGGCCTTCGGCGCTTTGACCGCTTTAATTTTGCATTCAAAAACAGCGTCCTTGCCCGCCAGGTTTTCGGCGCCATATTCCGCAGGGAATGTGACATTCACCTCAATCTCTTCGCCGACCTTTACGCCGACCAATTGGGCTTCAAAGCCCGGAATGAAAGAGTTGGACCCCAAAACCAGCGGGTAATCTTCCGCAGCGCCGCCCTCAAAGGCTTCACCGTCAACCTTACCATGAAAATCGATGGTCACCTGGTCGCCATCTTTCGACTTTGTACCTTTTTTGCGATCTGCGAAATCCTGTGCGGTTTCCGCCAGATTCGCGAGGGCTTCGTCCACAGACGCCTCGTCGGCCTTGGCAATCATTTTTTCCAGCTTGATTTTCTTTAGATCAACCTCAGGGATGGTCGGCAAAGCTTCGTAAGACATCTCAACATGAATGTCGTCGCCCTCTTTCCAATCATCATTGGTCATTTTAACCGCAGGCTGCATTGCAGGACGATCGCCGCTGTCCTCAAAATGCTTGGACATGGCGCCATCAATGCTCTCTTGCATCGCTTCACCCATCAAACGCTGACCATATTGCTTTTTCAGCAATGCCATGGGGACTTTGCCCTTCCGAAAGCCCTTCATTTCAATTTCGGGCCGCGCTTCAACCAGTTTTTCGTCAACCTTTGCGGCCAACTCATCTGCTGTCACAAAAATGTTGTAACCGCGCTTCAAGCCTTCGTTCAGGGTCTCAGTGACCTGCATAGTAAATCCCTTTTCAAACCATGGTGCGGGTAGAGGGACTTGAACCCCCACGCCTTGCGGCGCTAGAACCTAAATCTAGTGCGTCTACCAATTTCGCCATACCCGCAAACTATGTGGCAGCCCCGAAGAGCCGCCATATTCCGAAGCTCTCTAACAAAGCTCGCCCCAGGATGCGAGTGGAAAATGACAGTTTCTGGAGGAATTTTACCGGGGGCGGAATTCGTTCTTTACGAAGTGCCGGTAAGCGACGCCGGTGCGGGTTGCCATCCCTATGGCCCGCTCTGTCACAGGCCAAGATTCATTCATGTTGAAAAAATGTGCGTTGTGATTATTTTTTAGGCAAATTTAGGGATACCTGCGGCATTCCACCTCGATCCCACCGAAGAGGAATTGCCGGGCCGGTTAAAAAGTGAAATTTCCGTCTTGCAATCAAACCAGCGGGTATCAAAATGAAAAAGATCGAGGCCACCATCAAGCCTTTTAAACTCGACGAAGTAAAAGAAGCGCTTCAGGACATCGGCGTGCAGGGCCTCTCTGTTTTAGAGGTCAAGGGATTCGGGCGTCAGAAAGGCCACACGGAACTCTACCGTGGCGCTGAATATGTCGTCGACTTTCTGCCGAAAGTAAAAATCGAGGTCGTTTTGGCCGACGATATGCTCGACAGCGCGATCGAGGCCATTTGTACAGCGGCGAAAACTGACAAAATTGGCGATGGTAAGATTTTCGTGTCGACAGTTGAACAAGCCATCCGTATTCGCACCGGTGAGACCGGCGACGACGCTATCTAATAACGCTTCTAAAGGAGAGACTACACTATGAGCCAAGCTCTTTTATCTAAGATCGCCGATGAAGGCATCGAATATGTGGACATCCGCTTCACAGATCCTCGCGGAAAACTGCAGCACGTGACCGTATGCGCCGACCAGGTCGATCAGGACTTTCTTGACGAAGGCTTCATGTTCGACGGCTCGTCGATTGCGGGTTGGAAATCCATTGAAGAATCCGACATGAAGTTGATGCCGGACGTTGAATCCGCCTATGTCGACCCCTTCTATGCGGAGAAAACTATCTGCATTCATTGCACTGTGGTTGAGCCGGACACCGGCGAAAGCTATGCGCGCGACCCGCGCGGATGTGCACAGCGCGCGGAAGCCTATCTTATCTCTTCCGGGATCGGCGATGTGGCCTATATGGGGCCAGAGGCAGAATTCTTCCTATTCGACGATGTTCGTTTTGAGAACAAAATCAATAAAGTATCTTATGAAGTTGATGCAGTTGACGCCTCATGGAATACCGATAGTGACTACGAAGTCGGCAACATGGGCCACCGTCCCGGCGTCAAAGGCGGCTACTTCCCCGTGAACCCCATTGATGACGCGCAAGACATCCGCAGCGAAATGCTCTCCACCATGAAGCGGATGGGCATGAAGGTCGACAAACATCACCACGAAGTCGCGAGCTGTCAACACGAGCTGGGCCTGATCTTCGGATCCTTGACCCATCAAGCCGATGAGCTGCAAAAATATAAATACGTCATTCACAACGTCGCTCATGCCTACGGCAAATCCGCGACCTTCATGCCCAAGCCCATCGCAGGCGACAACGGCACAGGCATGCATGTGAATATGTCCATCTGGAAAGATGGCAAGCCACTGTTTGCGGGCGACAAATACGCCGATCTTTCCGATGAAGCGCTTTATTTCATCGGTGGCATCTTGCATCACGCAAAAGCCTTGAACGCTTTCACCAACCCATCAACCAACAGCTACAAGCGCCTGATCCCCGGCTTTGAAGCCCCTGTTCTGCGTGCCTATTCTGCACGCAACCGGTCTGGCTGCGTTCGGATTCCATGGGCCGAGTCGCCAAAAGCGAAGCGCGTTGAAGCGCGTTTCCCTGATCCAGCAGCGAACCCTTACCTGTGTTTTGCAGCTTTGCTGATGGCCGGTCTTGATGGCATCAAAAATAAAATCCACCCAGGTGAAGCCTCTGACAAAGATCTCTATGATCTGCCGCCAGAAGAGCTGGCCGACATCCCAACTGTTTGCGGCTCCCTGCGCGAAGCGCTGGACGAATTGAAAGTGGATATGGGCTTCTTGACCGCAGGTGGTGTGTTCACAGAGGATCAAATCGCCGGGTATATTGACCTGAAAATGGAAGAGGTTCTGCACTATGAGCACACACCTCATCCCGTTGAGTTTGGCATGTATTACAGCTGCTAATTTCGGCTCATAGACTGAAAAAAAGAAGGCGCCCGCGATCGGGGGCCTTTTTCTTTTGCCAGCTCGGCGGCAAGGTCAAAGATCTCTGCATAACCCAACCGCCAAACCAAAACACGTAGCCCCGTGGCAACACCGGGCTACCCCTGCCTGCCCCCGGCAGGCGCTTCCCTCATTTCGTGTTGAAATGGCATTTTGCAGAGATCTTTACCAGATTAGGCCGGCTTTTTGATCAAATATGTATGAATTGCAAATAACACCGCGCCAGAGCGCGGCAGGCGTACCAGGGCTTGATGCTCAGAGCGAATATATGCGCCATGGCCATAATCCTCATCACCGCTTCGCGGGTCCGTTTCACCGCGTGGTTGAAACAAATCCGGCCGCACATATTCCAGCACATTGAACCGCCACATGGGGCGTCCAGGTTTTATACCATCAAACAAGCGCTGCACCCGTTTGGCCACATCCACATCATATTCCGCCACTGGCCGATGCACGGCACTGAGCGGGCGACCTATTTTCTCGCGTAAGGTCCAGCTGGCCGGAAAACACATCACGGCTGCGGTCAAAACATGCTCCTGGCCGCGCTTTTCATGCAAACAAAGGTCTTCTTGCACCAAACGTGCCGCAACGTACAGCGGGTCACCAGACAGAGGCACGCGCACCCCATCCGGGCGCTGTACCATATTTTCCTCAACACGATAGGACGGGCGGCGGCGCAATTGCGCTAAGATTTCATCCAAGACCTCGCGTTTTGCCTCAGCGGAGGCTCCGGCATCGGCAAAGACCTTGTCTGGTGTATCCTGCAAAAGCCGGTCGCGCTCGGCCAGTTGGGCCGCATAGGCCTCATCCTCAATCAGCCAGCCATCCTCGGCGAGAGGCAACATCCCGGGTAATTTTTTATGTTCCGACACATCAAAGGGGATCTTACTTTGCAAAATCTCTGGCATGAAATCCGACTCGCTCGCGGGAAATGTGAAAACAGATGTCGCAAACAAACCTGACACAGCCGCGCTGCAAACGCAATCTGACGCGTAAAGGGAGCGTTTTTATGACCAAACCATTCCGTGAAAACCGCAAGATTGACCCCAGCCGCGGGGTAATGACCGGCGACAATACCCCCAATGACATGGACCGCGTCGAGATCGGCCCGACAAAACTGGCGTTTGACGAATGGGCGGCCGTTGGGCTGGAGCTGCCTGATTTGCAGCAAATGCGCCGCTTTCGTCACAATCGGTTGGTGCAGGGGGTCAATGCGCGCGACTATGGCGCTTTGGTGGTTTTTGACCCGCTGAATATCCGCTACGCCAGTGACAGCACAAATATGCAGCTGTGGAACACCCATAACCCATTTCGCGCGCTGATCGTCTGCGCCGATGGCTATATTGTGATGTGGGATTATAAAAATTCTCCGTTTCTGTCGAAATTCAATCCGCTGGTGCGCGAACAGCGCTCCGGGGCGGACTTTTTCTATTTTGACCGCGGAGATATGGCGCATTTGGCAGCAGAGGCCTTTGCCGGTGAAGTCTATGATTTGGTCCGTGCCCATGGCGGCGGAAACATGCGACTGGCAGTGGATAAAATCATGATGGTCGGCCTCAGAGCGCTGGAAGCCAAGGGGTTTGAAGTTTTTGAAGGTGAAGAGCTGACCGAAAAGGCCCGCGTGATCAAGGGGCCCGATGAAATCAAAGCGATGCGATGCGCCAGCCATGCCTGCGAGACCGCCGTGCGCGCCATGGAAGAGGTTGCTCGTTCTGGGGTGCCTGGCGGTCAGATGAGCGAAGATGACATCTGGGCTGTCCTACATGCTGAAAATATTCGCCGCGGCGGGGAGTGGATTGAAACACGCCTCCTAGCCTCCGGTCCGCGCACCAATCCTTGGTTTCAAGAATGCGGGCCGCGGCTGGTGCAAAACAACGAGATTGTCAGCTTTGATACCGATCTCATTGGCAGCTATGGTATTTGTGTGGATATCTCCCGCAGCTGGTGGATTGGCGATCAAGCCCCGCGCCCCGATATGATTGCCGCCATGCAACATGCCCATGAACATATTCAGAGCAATATGAACATGCTGGCCCCGGGCGTTTCGATGCGCAGCCTGTCAGAGAAATGTCACCGCCTTGACGATCAATATCAAGCGCAGAAATACGGCTGTTTGATGCATGGGGTCGGCCTGTGCGATGAATGGCCCTTGATAGCCTATCCCGACCATTTGGTGGATGGTGCCTTTGAATATGAGTTGGAAGCGGGCATGGTCTTATGTGTCGAGGCATTGGTCTCCCCCGAGGGTGGAGATTTCTCCATCAAACTGGAAGATCAAGTTTTGATTACCGAAGATGGCTTTGAAAACCTGACCAGCTACCCGTTTGATCTTGCGTTAATGGGGTATGGCGCCTAAGCCAAACCGCGCATGCCAAAGAAAAAGGGCGCCGCCGAAGCCGCGCCCTTGAAGGATTGAACGCCAAATCCCCTTACTTGCGCGCGCGGCCCACCAGGGTCCAAAGCGCAGGCAGCAAGAGCGCCGCGAGGGCCAGTTTCACCACATCGCCCAGCAAAAACGGCGTTAAGCCCCAAGCTAAAATGGGCGCATCGACGCCGTAAAGCACGGTCAACCAGATCAAGCCAGGCACGTAGATCAGCACATTGCCGAGCAGCATAGCCAAGGCCATTTTGCCCCGCGCCCGGTCCCAGCCCCTGCGCGTCAAAGCGCCCAAAGCCAAGACGGCGAGAACATAGCCAACCAAATAACCACCCGTGCCGCCCATCATATAGGTCACACCTGAGACTTCTGCACTGGATCCGGCGAAAACGTCAAATCCCAATGCGCCACTCAGCATATAGCCCAAAATCGTTGCCAGACCCAAGCGCGCACCATAAGCCGCACCAATGCTCAAAACCGCAAAAGTGCCCATAGTCATGGGGACAGGGAACATCGGGATCTTGATTTTTGCAGCAAGTGCTAAAGCGGTGATGCCTGCGACGACCAAAAGCAATTGCTTCACCCGCAGCGCCAGGCCGGTTTGCGGAAAAATAGCTTCTGCCAGTGTCAAAGATGGGGTCTGTGTGGTCATGTGAAATTTCCTTTTGTTTCGTGGTTCAGACCTAGCCTTTGTCATCGGCGCTTCGCAAGGGCTCATCTGTGCGTTTGCGATAACAAGAGTGCATATCATAGCTCTTGCGCGGCCCGCTCACCTGCCAATGCGCCGTCCAATCGGGCCAACGCGCAAAATCATAGGCCACATGATAGTCATCCGGCGGGCAATGATGATGCGCCGTAGGCGGGCTCTGCGTCAGATCAATGTGGTGAAAAAATCTGTCATCTTCAAAGTAGACATCAATCCCGCCAGCCGCGCCCGGGCGCCAGCGATAGCGCCGGCTGCTGGCAAGAGGTGGGCTATGCGCCAAAATCAGCTGCCCGTCCTCATGATACCAGCCGCTATCAAAGTAGCATTGACCCTTGAATTGCAAGGTTTGATCTTGGTGGTGGTCGCAGATCTGCCGGGTGATGTCCCAGCTATGGCCCATGAAATCATCAAGGCCGAGTGGCAGGGGTGGCAGGGGTGCAGCGCTCATAGGTGTCATAGCCCTCTCTACCAGCTCCTGCCCGGCAATCAAACCCGGTGGCTGCGCTTGAACCCACGCGACCGGCAGTCTAAGAGGCAGCCATCCGCTCCCAACTCAAAAGGCCATGATCCTATGATCGAACGTTACTCCCGCCCTGAAATGGTTGATATCTGGTCACCCAAAACGAAATTTCGCATCTGGTATGAAATCGAAGCACATGCCTGTGATGCACAGGCCAAATTGGGCGTGATTCCGCAGGCCAATGCGGATGCAGTGTGGACCGCCAAAGATGTCGAGTTCGATGTGGCAAAAATTGATGCCATCGAAGCAGTCACAAGACACGACGTCATCGCCTTTTTAACCCATCTTTCCGATATTATCGGCGGGGATGTGGCGCGCTTTGTACATCAAGGCATGACCAGCTCCGACGTCTTGGACACCACGTTAAACGTGCAACTCACCCGAGCCGCAGATATACTAATTGCTGATATCGAAGCCCTTCTGGCCGCATTAAAGCGCCGCGCTCTGGAGCATAAAGACACCGTTCGCATCGGCCGCAGCCATGGCATCCACGCCGAGCCTGTGACCATGGGACTAACCTTTGCTCGGTTCTATGCGGAAATGGATCGCAACCTGGCGCGCATGCGCACGGCCCGTGATGAGATTGCCACGGGCGCGATTTCAGGCGCGGTTGGCACCTTTGCCAATATCGACCCTGCCGTTGAAGAGCATGTTTGCGCGCAATTGGGGCTGAAACCAGAACCCATCAGCACGCAAGTCATCCCGCGCGACCGACACGCAGCCTTCTTCGCCACGCTCGGCGTTGTGGCAAGCTCCATTGAGAATATCGCCATTGAAATTCGCCATATGCAGCGCACCGAAGTGTTGGAAGCCGAAGAGTTTTTCTCAAAAGGGCAAAAGGGCAGCTCCGCCATGCCACATAAACGCAACCCGGTTCTGACCGAAAACCTCACCGGTTTGGCGCGGATTGTGCGGATGGCGGTGGTGCCAGCGATGGAAAACGTGGCCCTATGGCATGAGCGGGACATCTCTCACAGCTCCGTCGAGCGGGCCATCGGCCCCGATGCGACCATCACTCTTGATTTCGCCCTTGCCCGGCTGACCGGTGTGATTGATAAATTGGTGATCTATCCAGACAATATGATCGCAAATATGAACAAATTTCGCGGCTTGGTGCATTCCCAGCGGGTCTTGCTGGCGCTGACGCAAAAAGGCGTAAGCCGTGAAGACAGCTACCGCCTCGTGCAACGCAATGCGATGCGGGTCTGGGAGCAAGGAGCAGATTTCTTGACGGAATTGAAAGCTGATCCGGAAGTGACGGCCGCTATGTCCGTGGAAGAAATCGAAGACAAATTCGATCTTGGCTATCACACCAAACATGTGGACACGATTTTCGCCCGCGTCTTCGGCGCCTAACCCTGCACCCCCCTGCGCCAGTTTGGACGTGGGGGGCACATCGGGCGCTGGACAAAGTTTGACCACGCGCCTAGTTTCTCAGCATGACAGAATTTTTTGGAAAACGCTGGCATGATATGGGCGGAAATCCGGCCGGGCCTATCACTCCAGAAGAACATGATTTCGCCCTTTGGGAAAAAAGAGTGGATGCGCTAATGGTGCTCACCTCTGCTGCCGGATTGATGACCACCGACAGCCTGCGCCGCGTATTGGAAGATATGGGGGCAGATGCTTATGAAACCATGACATATTATGAACGCTGGATCGCCTCGATCGCGCAAAACATGGTGGAAGCCGGTGCTGTCACCACTGAAGAATTGGGGTCAAAAATAGCCGAAGTGCGCGCCCGAGGGGTAACCTATGGCGCGGCCTCATGAAAGTGCGCATCAAATCCCATTGGCCGCCCGGCCATATCCGCACGCCGGCCTATCTACGCGGCAAAATAGGGCAGATTGAACGGCGCATTGGGCTATTTAATAACCCCGAGGAAACCGCTTATCGCCAAACGGGTCCACAGCGAGAGCTGGTCCGCGTTCGCTTTCGTATGGCCGATATTTGGGGGGCGCGTGCCGAGCGCGGTGAGGATGTGATCGAAGCGGAAATCTATGCCCATTGGTTGGAGCCTGTCTAATGCCCCATGATCACTACGACCACGAGCATGACCACAGCCATGAAGGCCTGTCCCCCTCGGGCCATCCCTATCGCGCTGATAACGACACCGACTTGAGCTATTGGCAGGCGATGGAGATTGCCCTGCGCGAATTGCTTATTGAAAAAGGGCATCTGACCGCTGCGCAACTTCATGCACAGATCAACGCGATGGACAGCCGCAGCCCGGCCAATGGCGCGCGCGTTGTGGCCCGGGCCTGGGTGGATCCTGAATTCAAAGCAGCGCTGCTCGCCGATGCGGGCGCGGCCAGCCGGGTGATGGGATTTGACATTGGCCCGATGCATTTGATTGCTCTGGAAAACACCAAAGAGGTGCATAACGTTGTGGTATGTACACTCTGCTCTTGCTACCCGCGCAATCTGCTGGGCCTCCCTCCCGACTGGTACAAATCGCGCGCCTACCGATCTCGAACCGTGATTGAACCACGCAAAGTCCTGTCTGAATTCGGCCTAGAGCTCCCCGAGCACATGCAAGTGCGGGTGCACGACAGCACCGCGGATATGCGCTACATTGTGCTGCCAGCCCAACCGGAGGCAAGTCTTGGTCTGACCGAAGAGGAGCTAGCCGCCTGGGTCACGCGCGATAGCATGATCGGCGTGGGTCTGCCGCAAGCGCCACAATGACCCTAACCGCCGCGCAAAAAGGTGCTGCGCTCATGGTTGCAGGGGTGTTCTGCATGGCCTCAATGGATGTCATGGCCAAAACCCTAGGCCATAGCATTCCGGTGGCGCAAATTGTCTGGCTGCGCTTTGTCTCACAGGCTCTGGTTGTTGGCGCCGGATTGTTAATTGCCCGGCGCGCGCTGTTCACCAGCGCGCATACCAAACTGCATATGCTGCGCGGATTGGCCACAACATTCAGCAGCTATATGTTTTTTCTGGGTATTATCTATTTGCCGCTGGCCGATGCTACAGCATTGATTCAACTTGGCCCTGTGATGGTGACGCTAGGTGCGGTGCTGGTCTTGGGCGAAACAATCGGCCGCCGCCGCATTCTTGGCATAGCCGCCGCCTTTCTTGGGGCGATGATGATCATCCGGCCGGGATCGTCAGTTATGTCACCGGCCTCCATATTTCCAATACTTGGGGCGATTGGTTTCACGGTCTATGCCCTGGCCACGCGTTTTGTGCGCAGCGATGGCCCTTGGACCGCGTTATTCTTGCAAGGCGTCTTTGGTACGATATTCTCCTCTATGCTGGTGCCCTTCTTTTGGCAGCGCATTCCCATCGCGGAGGTCCCGATTGTGGCGGCGCTCATCGGGTTTGGCATTTTGGGACATTTGTTGATGATCCGCGCCTTTGCGGCGGCCCCTGCCGGCGATATCGCGCCCTATGGCTACGCCGGGCTGCTTTTTGCGGTGATCTTCGGACTTGTGCTCTTTGGCGAGACACCAGATGGCTTCACACTCCTTGGCGCGGTTGTTATTGTAACTGCTGGAATATATGTGTGGTATCGTGAAAGGCTCATCCAAGCTCAGGACGACAATGGCTAAAACTGGCAAACCGCGCGGAACACTGCGCCAAAAGCTCGGACATGCGGCGATCATGGCTTTTTTTGGCGCGATGTGGCTGGTGCCTTACCGGCTGCGCAATCGCTGGGTTGGCGCCTGTCTCCGCGGTGTATTGGGCCGCCTGCTTGGGTATCGCAAGCGGGTTATGGACAATCTGGACCTAATTTATTCCGATATGCCACAGGACCAAAAATTAAAGATTGCCGATCAGGTACTCGACAATGCTGGACGCACCTTTACAGAAAATATGTTCCCAGCGCAGTTTCAAGCCCAAAATCCCGAAATCAAGCTGCACGGCGCGGGGCTTGAGGCTGTGCTAAAGGCCCATAAGGACGGCCGTCCAATCATGTTTTATTCCGGGCATTTTGGGAATCATGAAGCCTTCCGTGCCGCGCTTTTCAAACATGGGATCAAGGTTGGGGGCATGGTTCGGCGCATGGCTAATCCCTATTTTGATGTGCAATATAAGCGCATGCTCGACATCAATGGGCGCGGTGGCCCAGTCTTTGAGGCCGACAGACACGGCACGTTGGCCATGTTGAAATCCTTGAAAACCGGCACAGCGCTTGTCTTACTGCTCGACCTAGCTGTCAGCCATGGCATTGCGGTGCATTTCATGGGGCGCCCAGTTTATTGCTCAGTGACAGCGGCAAATTTCGCACTGAAAGCAAAAGCGCTGTTTGTGCCCTATTTCTCAATGCGAAATCGGGATGGGGACAGCTTTAGCGTTGAGATAGGCGCGCCGATTGAGCACAGCGATGCCGAGACAATGACACGAGAGGCGACAAAATCGCTAGAAGAGCGGGTACATGCCGATCCAGGCAATTGGTTTTGGATCCATCGGCGCTGGAAATATCGCCCGCCTTCAGATTAAGGCCCAAAGGGGCGCTGGCAGCCTGCTCTCTAAATTTACCCCAGCCGCTAATTCACCCAATCGGCGATGATAATCTCACCATTATCTTGATATTGCACCAAAACAGCATAACGCCCGGGCCCCAATACCCCTGTCTCAAACGTGGTGGGCCACAGGCCGTCCCAGCGACCTAGATTGTGCCATTCGGTCACAATATTGGCATAATCTAAGCGCCGCCCCGCATTCTCCCCCCGGTAAATCTCGACAGTCTCCAAGGGTGAAACACTCACAAGATGGACATCATAGGGACCCGAAGAATAAGCGTTTTGCAAAGTTATTTCATAGGACTTCCCCATCCGCCGGATGGATACATCTGCCCCCGGTGCCAATTGCCCATATTTTTGGATAAGAGCTGCGACCTCCGCGCGTTGGCTCGCAACAGAACTTTCGACCCCGTTGACGATAAATTGCGGTGTGTAAATCATATGCTCGTTCAACGCTCGCGCATAGGCTTTTTGGCGCTCTGTAAAGGCGGGATGGGCAAAGACATCTTCCCAGCCGATATAATCCCAATAATCCACATGCCATCCCAGAGCGATAATATCGCTTTTCTGAGCGAGCTCTACTAAATATTCATCCGCCGGTGGGCAGGAAGAGCAGCCTTGGGAGGAGAACCGCTCAACTACAACCGACGCATTCTGCCCATAGCTAAAATTGGGGACAATCAGCGTGAGGAGGCAAAGAAATTGTGCAGCAATGAGGCGCATAAGGGTCGGTTCCTGAACCGTTATCTAAGATCATAGAACATCCAAATGTAACTGGCCAATCAATCAATCGTGCTCGGATGTTACAAAAATCCCTTTTTGGTATACAAATGTATGCGAGGTCTCTTGATCCTCACGTACCACAGCTGATAAGAGGCCTCAACATCCTTTCAATCCTGGAGATTTTCATGACCGTAGTTGTTGGGCAGGACACTGCTAAAACACGCCGCACTTTGACCGTGGGCAGCAAAAGCATCGCTTATTATTCAATTCCCGCAGCTCAGGCCGCAGGATTGGGTGACTTCTCACGTCTTCCCGCCGCCCTGAAAGTAGTGTTGGAAAATATGCTGCGGTTCGAGGACGGAAAGACCGTATCTGTTGACGATATCAAAGCCTTTGCCGAATGGGGCGCAAAAGGTGGGAAAAACCCATGCGAAATTGCCTATCGCCCGGCCCGCGTTTTGATGCAGGATTTTACCGGCGTGCCAGCCGTGGTTGATCTGGCTGCGATGCGCGATGGGATTGTCGCTCTTGGGGGGGATCCTGAAAAGATCAACCCGCTAAACCCGGTGGATCTGGTGATTGACCATTCGGTCATGATCGATGAATTTGGCACCCCCCGTGCCTTTCAGATGAATGTTGATCGGGAATATCAGCGCAATATGGAGCGCTATACCTTCCTAAAATGGGGGCAATCGGCCTTTAACAACTTCCGCGTTGTCCCGCCCGGCACAGGCATCTGCCACCAGGTTAATCTCGAATACTTAGCCCAAACAGTGTGGACCGACCAAGACCAGAACGGTCAAGAGGTTGCCTATCCTGATACTTTGGTCGGCACCGACAGCCACACGACTATGGTCAATGGCGCGGCGGTCTTGGGCTGGGGTGTTGGCGGTATTGAGGCTGAAGCGGCCATGCTTGGTCAACCTATTTCAATGCTGATCCCAGAAGTCATCGGCTTTGAGCTGACAGGGGCCATGATGGAAGGCACCACCGGCACGGATTTGGTGCTCAAAGTGGTCGAAATGTTGCGAGCACGCGGAGTTGTGGGTAAATTCGTAGAATTCTACGGCACGGGACTCGACAATTTGCCCCTTGCAGATCGCGCAACCATCGCCAATATGGCTCCGGAATACGGCGCCACCTGTGGGTTTTTCCCGATCGACGACGAAACCATCCGTTATCTACATGCCACCGGCCGCGACGAAGATCGTGTGGCCTTAGTGGAAGCCTACGCAAAAGAAAATGGCTTCTGGCGCGATGAGACTTATGCGCCGATCTATACCGACACATTGCATCTGGACATGGGCACAATCGTGCCTGCAATTTCCGGCCCCAAACGTCCTCAGGATTTTGTGGCATTGACCGAGGGCCAAAATGCTTTCCGCCGCGAAATGGAAGAGACTTTCAAACGCCCCATGGGCAAACAAATTGCAGTCGCTGGCGAAGGTTACACAATGGAATCGGGCAAAGTTGTGATCGCTTCCATCACCTCCTGCACCAATACCTCCAATCCCTATGTGATGATTGGCGCCGGTTTGGTTGCGCGCAAGGCAGCGGCTTTGGGGATGGATAGCAAACCTTGGGTGAAAACCTCCCTGGCCCCTGGCTCGCAAGTGGTCTCCGCCTATCTCGAAGCGGCTGATCTGCAAAAAGATCTTGATGCGGTCGGCTTCAACCTTGTTGGCTATGGGTGCACCACCTGCATCGGCAACTCCGGCCCGCTGCAACCAGAAATTTCTGCGGCCATTTCAGAGGGCGATCTCGTCGCCACCGCTGTGCTGTCCGGCAACAGAAACTTTGAAGGGCGCATCTCCCCAGATGTCCGCGCCAATTATCTGGCATCGCCACCCCTGGTGGTGGCCTATGCTTTGGCTGGCACTTTGGACATTAACTTGGCCACAGATGTGATTGGCCAAGACCGCAACGGCAATGACGTCTACCTCAAAGACATCTGGCCCACCACACAAGAGGTTGCCGAAATGGTGGAAGCGACGGTGACCCGTGAGGCCTTCTTGTCGAAATATGCCGATGTGTTTAAGGGCGATGAGAAATGGCAGGCCGTGGATGTGACCAATCAAAAAACCTACGATTGGCCCACCGCCTCGACCTATGTGCAAAATCCACCCTATTTCCAAAGCATTACGATGGAAACTCACAAGATCACCGATCTTGAGGGAGCCAAGGTCATGGCAATTTTGGGCGATATGATCACCACGGATCATATCTCGCCCGCCGGCTCTTTCAAAGACACAACCCCAGCTGGTAAATATCTCACCGAGCGCCAAGTAAGCCCGCGAGAGTTCAACTCCTATGGCTCGCGCCGCGGCAATCACGAGGTGATGATGCGGGGCACCTTCGCCAATATCCGCATCAAAAACGAGATGCTCGATGGGGTCGAGGGCGGCTACACACTCGGTCCAGACGGCAGCCAAATGGCGATCTTTGACGCTGCAATGGCCTATCAGGAGCAAGGCACCCCATTGGTCATCTTTGGCGGCGAACAATATGGTGCCGGCTCCAGCCGCGATTGGGCGGCAAAAGGCACTGCGCTTTTGGGAGTTAAAGCCGTGATTGCGGAAAGCTTTGAGCGTATTCACCGCTCAAACCTGGTGGGCATGGGCGTTATTCCTTTTGAGTTCACAGGCGGGGACACCCGTAAGAGCCTTGACCTCAAGGGCGATGAAACCGTCTCAATCCGCGGCCTCGAAGGGGTCAAACCTCTGCAAGAGGTGCCTGCAAAAATCACCATGGGGGACGGCTCTGTCAAATCCATCACCCTAAAGTGCCGGATCGATACGGAAGTTGAGATTGATTACATCGAAAATGGCGGTGTACTGCACTATGTGCTGCGCAACCTGGCCAAAGCCGCATAAGCTTGGATAAACAAAACAGGCCTCGGGAAACCGGGGCCTTTTGTGCGTTCAAGACCGCAAGGCCTGTCTGCACGTTTGATTTTCCTTAGAATTCCAACCCTGCCTCTGCCAGCGCCGGCATCACACGCGTTTGCAAATTGCGCTCCGTCAGCGGGCCAGTCACACGCATGATCACCGTTCCATCGGGTGCCAGAACAAAGGTCTCCGGCAAGCCATAAACCCCCCAATCCAGCGCCATCCTCGCCTGAGGATCCGCTCCGGCCAAAGCATAAGGATTGCCCAATTCCGCCAAAAAAGCGCGTGCTTTGGCAGGATTGTCTTTATAGTTTACGCCATAAACCGGAATGCCGCGATCGGAAAAATCCATCAGTGTCGGATGCTCGGCCCGGCAGGGTGCGCACCAGCTGGCCCAGAAATTGACCAATTTCACCCCGCCGGTGGTCAAATCCGCCTGTGCAAAGGGCACATGCCCCTCCAGGGGATCGAGCTGGACTTTCGGTGCCTGCTGGCCTGCGATGGCGCTTGGCAGGCCCTCTGGATCCTCCCGCTGCATCCCCACAAAGGCCAGCCCAGCAAATACTGCAAAGATCACAACCGGCAATGCCAACAGCAGTTTACGCATCCTGAGCCGCCTCCTGCGCTGCCAAAGCGCGCTTTACTGCACGGCTACGCCTCACATAGAGCCCGGTTATTACTGCGAGAGCCAAGAGGCTCATCGCATAGGAACTGTTGACTTCTAAGGCATATTTTCCTAGATCTGGCATCATTCCATCCGCTCCCGTGCTTGCAATACCTTCAGCCGTCGCGACCGCACCTCCATGCGCGTGCCGACCAGCAACAATGTCAAAAACAACAACCCAAACCCGGCCATCGATAGGAGCAGCGGCTGGAAAAAGACATTAGAAATATTTTCCTGTTTCGCCCCATCGGCCACGGTTACTGTTGTGCCCTGGTGTAGCCCTTGATTCCAAAACAGCACCGCGTATCGGCTCAACATGGCAAAAACCGCTCCCACAATGGCCAAGACCGAGGTTAAATCTGCCGCCGTGTCTTCATCCTCAATCGCCGCCCACAGGGCGATATAGCCCACATAGAACAAAAAGAGGATCAAAAAACTGGTCAACCGGGGATCCCAAACCCAATAGGTGCCCCACATCGGCTGCCCCCAAATAGCCCCGGTGGCCAGGGCGATCAGTGTCATCACCATACCCACGGGAGCTGCCGCCTTGGCCGCAAGAACAGAGACATGCTGGCGGCGGATCAACCAGACCAGCGCCCCCACAAACATGAGCAGATACCCATTGATCGCCATCAAAGCGGCCGGCACATGCAGATAGATAATCTTCACAGTCGAGCCCTGCCGCATATCATCAGGCGTCAAAAAATAACCCCAAGTCAATCCAGTACACAGAGATAACGCAGCCGCTGCCGCAATCCAGGGCAGGAGACGACCAGACCAGCCCATAAAGACTTTCGGATTGGCCAAACGCCAAAACCTGTCCCAAAATCTCGGCGCAATTGGTCTGTTGTTCATCGATTTAACCCCATTACTGTCAAGCGCCCCTCACCTTAAATTGATCCGCAAAGCGGCTCCAGATGCCAAGGGCAATATCGCCGCAGCCCCAAGCGAAATGGCCGATAAAAGCACCAAAGCCACATCATAGGCCAACCCCTGCGCCGCCAATCGCACCGCCTGCGCGCCAAAAATCAGACTGGGCACATAAAGCGGCAGAACCAAAAGCGAGAGCAACAGCCCTCCGCGTTTGACGCCGAGGGTCAGACTCGCGCCAAAGGCACCAATCAAGCTCAGTGCCGGAGTGCCCAGCAATAGCGACAGACATAGGATTTTACCGGTTTCAAAGTTGAGATTCAATAACACGCCCAAGACCGGTGCGGCCAGAGACAAGGGCAGCCCTGTGGTCAACCAATGCGCCGCAGCCTTGGCGATATAGACAGCCTCCGGCGGCAAGGGCGATGTTGCGAGGAGATCGAGCGTGCCATCCTCATAATCGAGGCCAAAAATACGATCCAATGAGAGCAGACAGGCCAAAAGCGCCCCAAGCCACAAAACGCCCGGCGCAATGACCGCCAGCGCTGCCTGATCTGGGCCAAGCGCGAAAGGGATCAAGGTCACAACAATCAAAAAGAAAATCAAGGCCAGGCCGAATCCGCCCCCAGACCTCACAGACAAGCCAATATCGCGCAAAAACAATTGGATCATTCCAAGGCCTCCTCAAAGGCCGAACTGCCAGATAGCCCGCGCGCCTTAAAACGGGTCAGATCCAACAGCTGCGCTGACGCAATCTCTAGGTCAATATGGGTGGTGATCACGGCGGCACCGCCGCTGTGCACATGCCGATCAAGCGCCGCGCGAAACAATGCCACATTGTGCGCGTCCAGCGACACCGTTGGCTCGTCCATCACCCAAAGCGCGCAGCCACTCACCTGCATACGCGCCAAACCGAGGCGGCGTTTTTGTCCAGCGGAGAGATTGGCGGCCGGCCGATCGGCCAATGTGCGCAGATCATAGGCATCTAGCGCCACATCCGGGCTTGGCCCATGATAGATGGATGCCCAAAACGCAAGATTTTCCAGCACGGTCATTTGGCCCTTTAGACCGTCAGCATGGCCCGAATAGGCCACTGTCTCTGGCGCGGTGATCTGCCCCTCCACCGGGTCTTGCAGCCCGGCGATACACCGCAACAGACTTGTTTTGCCAAGCCCATTGGCCCCTCGCAGCACCAAAACCTGTCCAGCACTGAGCGAAAAACCAACCCCGCAGAGCAATGTCATCCCCCCCCGCGCCACGCTTAGGTTTGAGACTTGTAGCATCGTTTAGACCGGGATCAGGGCCAAGCCAATGCGGCGGCCCTCAGACAATAAAATATTATAGGTGCGGCAGGCTGTAGGCGAATTCATGATCTCCACCCCTATTCCAGCCCCCTCAAGTGTGGTGCGAAAATTCGATGGAATATGGGCAATCTGCGCGCCCGTTCCCACGAAAACCACGTCCAAGTCCTTGGCCGCATCGACAAAGGGGCTTGGATCATCAAACCCAGCCCAAGGGCCGCAAGACCCCGGCAGAATGGCCAATTTTCCCTCAAAGACCTCACCGGCAACGCGAAAGAAATTTGGGCCATAGCCGTCCACCGGGCGGCCAGTCTCAAAAGTGATCTCAGAGAGCTGCATTACGCATCAATATTGGCAAATTGATTGCCATCCGTGTTGCTGGGCTTGGACCAATCACGTTTGACGCCCAAGCGCAGCAGCGTGGAGCTGGCGACAAAGACCGAAGAATATGTCCCAACCAACACGCCCCAAATCATCGCAAAGACGAACCCGCGGATCACATCGCCACCCAGCACAAAAAGGGATATCAGCGCCAGTAGGGTGGTAACCGAGGTCATCACGGTCCGGCTAAGGGTCTCATTGATCGACAGGTTGAGCACTTCGCTCAAATCTTTCTTCTTATAGCGCCGCAGGTTTTCCCGCACCCGGTCAAACACCACCACCGTATCATTCAACGAATAGCCGACGATGGTCAGCAAGGCCGCGATAATCGCCAGATCAAATTTGATTTGCAGGGCTGAGAAAATTCCGATGGTCAAAATCACGTCATGCACCAAAGCCCCCACGGCGCCGAGAGCAAATTGCCATTCAAAGCGCAGCCAAATGTAGATCAGCACAACGCCAATGGCGATCACCACGGCTAAGACCGCGGATTTGATCAACTCGCCAGAGACCTTCGGCCCCACCGACTCCACGGAAGGAAAACGAATATCTGGTGCAATATTGCGCAAGGCGCTTTCAAGCTGCGCCACCACGTCTGAGGCCACGGCCTCCTGCCCGTCTTGCGCTTGGATGCGGATTTGCGCCACATGCTGATCGTCACGGAAGCTGGGGTCAAACACTTCAGCAATCGACACATCCCCCAGGGCCAGCGGTTCGATGGCTTGGCGGTATGCGGCCACATCAATCGGCGTGCTGCTCTCAGCGCGGATGGTCGTGCCACCTTTGAAATCAATGCCAAAATTTAGCCCTTGGGTCACGGTTGACGCAATGGACAGCACCACGAGCAACGCCGACAGACCCAGCCAAAATTTCCATTTTTCAAAGAAATCGAATGCTGTTTGCTGTTTTGCCAATCTTAAACGCATCCCCTACACCTCCAGTGCTTTTGGCTTGCGCCGTTCAAACCAGATCACAACCATGGCCCTTGTCACAAAGATCGCTGTGAAAACCGAGGTGATGATCCCCAGACCCAGCGTGACGGCAAAACCTTTGACCGGGCCGGCCCCCATAATGAATAGGATGGCGGCGGTCAAAAATGTCGTGATATTGGCATCAACAATAGCTGAGAGCGCTTTTTCATAGCCCAGCTCAATAGCCCGCGCCGGGCCTTTGGCGGTTTTCAATTCCTCACGAATGCGTTCAAACACCAGCACATTGGCATCCACCGCCATCCCAATGGTCAGCACAATCCCCGCAATCCCCGGCAGGGTCAAAGTGGCACCGATCATCGACAAAAGCCCAAACATCAGCCCAACGTTGATCAACAGCGCAATATTGGCGAAGATCCCGAAGGTGCCATAGGAGAGAAACATAAAGATCAACACGGCGGCAAACCCAACAAGACAGGCAACTTTTCCCGCATCAATACTGTCTTGCCCCAATTCCGGCCCGACGGTTCGCTCTTCGAGAAACTCCAAGCTCGCCGGCAGTGAGCCCGCCCGCAACAATGTGGCCAGCCGCGTGCTTTCTGCTACATCAAAATTGCCCGTAATGATACCAGAGCCGCCCGTGATTGGCACCTCAATCACCGGTGCCGAGATCACCTCATCATCAAGCACAATCGCAAATGGGTCTCCCACATGGTCAGTTGTATATTGTCCGAATTTTCGCGCGCCCGAGGTGTTGAAGCGGAAGTTCACCGCCGGGCGGCCATTTCGATCAAAAGACGGCTGAGCATCGGTGAGCTCTTCGCCCGTAACCACAGGGGTTCGCTCTAAAATATAATATAAGTCTGGATTATCGGCTGCGGGCAATAGCTCATTGCCGACACCAGCTGCTCCATTTGGATTATTGGACCTGCCAACGACAGTTTGAAACGTCAAAAGCGCAGGAACCCCAATCAGATCCTTGAGCTCTTGCGCCGAGCCAAGGCCGGGCACCTGGATCAAGATCCGGTCTTTGCCTTGGCGCTGGATGGTCGGCTCGCGCGTGCCCGCCTCATCCACCCGGCGGCGAATAATCTCTAGGGATTGTGCCATAGTTCGATCATCAGTCGCCAGTTGCTCAGCCTCTGATAGGGTGACAATCAAATTATTGCCAAGCGCCGAAACGACAATATCGTCGGTCATCCCACCGGTCAGCGAGGCCACAGGGCGCGCCAGGGTTTGCACCACTTCTACAGCGCGATCCATTTGCTCAGGCTTGCCAATACGCACGACAAGCTCGCCGGCACCGCCTTCCTGCTGGCGGATCGCACCGATCGTCGCACGCTCGTTGCGCAGGGCATTGCGCACTTCTGGCCAGAAGCCTTCGAGCCGAGTGGTATAGACTTCCTCAAGCTTCACCTCGCCAAGCAAATGCGCACCACCACGCAAATCAAGTCCAAGATTGACCAACCCCGACGGAAGGAAGGATGGCCAGCCTGTGGCTTCCTGCCCCGCCTCTTGGGCGTCATTATAGGATTCAACTTGGCCATAGAAGCCATTGGGCAGGGCAAAAAGCAGCCCAAGCGCGCAGGTCGCCCAAATCACGACCCGCTTCCAACCTTCGATATGCAACATCTTTTTGCTCCCGGCCTCAGGCCTGTCTTAACGCGCTGAAGGGTTTAGCTGGCAGGCTTGGACTTGCTGCGCACGTCGGCGATGGTGGCTTGCACCACATTGACCCGAATATCTTTGGCCAGCTCAACTTCAATTTCATTGCTGTCGGCTTTGACTTTGGTCACTTTGCCAATCAAGCCGCCGGCTGTCACGACCTCATCGCCTTTGGCCAGATTGTTCACCATATTTTGGTGTTCTTTCATCTTTTTCTGCTGTGGGCGAAAAACCAACAAATAGAAAATACCGATGATGAGCATCGGAAACATGAATGTGCTTAAAGTGTCCATAATGATCCCATAAATTTCGTAACACGGCACCGCGCCGCAAGTTCTGGCAGAACCTATGGTTTAGGGGGCCGCTTTGCAAGGGATTGCAGGCCTCCTACTCGGAAGTTTACCGTTTTTTTGCCAGAGCGGGTTCAACAGGTGTTACAGCGCCAATCCATCCAGCAATGGGCTATGAAAATTGCCCCGTGACCCTCCGCTCAGGTTTCGGCATAAACAGGCCAGTGATTCTTGATCTAGGAGATAAGAGATGCATGACATCCGTGCGATCCGCGAAAACCCCGCTGCCTTTGATGCCGCCCTTGCGCGACGTGGCAAAGCGCCGGTCTCGTGTCAGATCTTAGCTCTAGATTCAGAGCGCCGGGCCTGCATCCAAGAGGCAGAAGCCGCTCAAGCTGACATCAACAGCGCCAGCAAACAGGTTGGTGCGGCCAAGGCCAAAGGTGATGAGGCCGAATTTGAGCGTCTGCGCGGCTTGGTCAGTGAGAAAAAGGCACAAATGGTCAATCTGACCGAGCAAGCCAAAGTCAAGGATGAGGCGCTGACCGATGTGTTGATGGGCATCGACAACCTGCCCTATGACGACACGCCCGATGGTGCTGATGAGGCCGATAACGTCGAAATTCGCCGCTGGGGCAAACCGGCGACCTTTGAGTTTGCGCCAAAAGAACACTTTGAGCTACCCGCCACGCAAGACGGGTTAGACTTTGAAACCGCAGGAAAAATATCCGGAAGCCGCTTTGTAATGCTCTCAGGCGCCATCGCCCGTATGCACAGAGCATTGACGCAGTTTATGCTAGACACCCATGTGAATGAAAATGGTTTGACCGAAACCAACACCCCCGTCTTGGTGCGCGACGAGGCCATGCGCGGTACGGGGCAATTGCCGAAATTTGCCGAGGATAGCTATCAAACCACCAATGGCTGGTGGCTGATCCCAACCTCTGAAGTGACTTTGACTAATATCGTCTCCGGCCTCACCCTGGACGAAACCCAGTTGCCACGTCGCTACACGGCCCATTCCCTGTGTTTTCGTTCGGAAGCGGGCAGCGCGGGGCGCGACACCGCCGGGATGCTGCGTCAGCATCAGTTTGAAAAGGTGGAGATGGTCTCTGTCACCCATCCCGATCACTCCCGCGCCGAGCTTGACCGCATGACCAAATGTGCCGAGGGAATTTTGGAGCGTTTGGAGTTGCCCTATCGCACCGTGGCGCTTTGTGTCGGGGATATGGGGTTTGGCGCCCGTCGCACCCATGACATCGAAGTCTGGTTGCCCGGGCAGAATGCTTATCGCGAAATCAGCTCTTGCTCTGTTTGTGGCGATTTCCAGGCCCGCCGTATGAACGCGCGGTTCCGCCCCGCAGGCGGCGGAAAGCCAGAGTTTGTCCATACATTGAACGGCTCAGGCCTTGCTGTGGGCCGGTGTTTGATTGCTGTGCTCGAAAATGGCCAGCTGGCCGATGGCTCAGTCGAGATCCCAAAAGTATTACGCCCCTATATGGGAAATGCCAGTAAGATCACCGCAGACGGAAGCCTCGCCTAGTGAAGAATTAAAAACTCAAGTCGATCCGGTAAGATCTGGCAAAAAGCTCTACTTATAGGGCTTTTTGTCCAAATGCTTTCGCAGGCGCGATGGGGTGGATTTCTTTTTGTTCTTATAGGGGTTCTGATCCCCCTGCCCGCGCATCCACAACCGGATTGGCGTGCCCGGCATGTCGAAATCTTCACGCAGCCCGTTCACGAGATAGCGCGAATAGCTTTCTGCGATTTTATCGGGATAAGAACACATCACCACAAAGCCCGGCGGCCGAGTCTTTGCTTGGGTCATATACCGCAGCTTGATCCGCCGCCCGCCAGGTGCGGGGGGGGGATGCGCCTCAACCATACCGGCCAGCCAGCGGTTGAGATGGCTTGTGGGAATACGGCGGTTCCACACCTCATGAGCCCGCATCACCGCCTGTTGTAGCCGGTCAAGCCCTTTGCCAGTCTTGGCAGAGACCGTTACCAAAGGCGCGCCCCGCAATTGCGGCAAAAGGCGCTCAAAAGATTCGCGCAATGTCCGAAGTTTGGCCTGTTTTTCAGGTTCAAGATCCCATTTGTTGACAGCCAAAACCACCGCACGTCCCTCGCGTTCGGCCAGATCCGAAATCCGAAGATCTTGCTGCTCAAAAGGAATATCCGCATCGAGCAAAACCACCACAACCTCGGCAAATTTCACCGCGCGCAGCCCGTCACTGACCGATAATTTCTCCAATTTGGCCTGCACCTTGGCTTTTTTGCGCATTCCGGCGGTGTCAAAAATCCGCGTCGGCACGCCGCCCCAATCCAAAATCAAGGAAATCGCATCCCGGGTGAGCCCCGCCTCAGGTCCCGTCAGCAGGCGATCTTCGCCTAATATCTTATTAATCAGAGTGGATTTTCCGGCATTTGGCCGACCAATGACCGTGACTTGCAACGGTTTTTGCACGGTGGGCAGGCGGTATGCCTCCTGCTCATCGCCCTCAGGCAGGTCAATATCAACCTCTGGAGCCTCTTCCTTGGCCTTCTCCTCGGCCGCATCAATCAGCGGGGCCAGCATCATCGCCAGCTCACCCATGCCTTCACCATGCTCCGCAGACAAGCGTAAAGGCTCGCCCAGTCCCAAAGAATAGGCCTCGATAACCCCGCCATCTGCCGCGCGTCCCTCGCCCTTATTGGCCGCGAGAAAGACATGTGCGTTTTTCTTGCGCAGAATATCGGCAAATACCTCATCGGTGGCCGTGACACCGGCGCGGGCATCAATCATAAACAAGCACGCATCGGCCATGCCAACTGCCCGCTCTGTCAAACGGCGCATGCGCCCTTGTAGGCTTTCGTCGGTCGCCTCTTCCAATCCGGCTGTATCAATTACAGTGAATTTCAAATGCCCCAAACGCGCTTCGCCTTCGCGTAGATCGCGAGTCACCCCTGGCTGATCATCCACCAAAGCGAGCTTTCGCCCCACCAAGCGGTTGAACAGCGTGGATTTCCCAACATTTGGACGGCCAACAATAGCCAGAGTAAAGGACATAGGGGCCCACTTTCGGTTGATTAGAGGGGACCGATACACCAAGTTTTACTTAACGGAAAGCCAGTAGCTCACCTTTGGTGTTCAAAACGTAGAGCGTGCCATTCACCACAATTGGAGCACTGGCCGCGCCGCTCGGCAAGTCAACAGTCGTGATTAACGTGCCATCTGCCGGGTTGAACTGCCGGATCAGCCCATCAGATGATGCTAAGATCAATCGCCCCCCAGCCAGGATTGGGCCGTAATGGGTATGGATTTTTGCACGAGATTTAACGCTCTTCTTCGTGAACTTTGGCAAGGGCGTCGACCAGATCAACGCACCATCATCTTTGGACAGGCGGATCAAATTGCCAGCATCGCCAACCGCAAAAACAGCGCCGCCAGCGACGAGGATATGCCCTTGGCTGCCCTGCTTAGCCGTCCAAATCCGCAGGCCAGTGTTCAAATCGACCGCCGCCATACGGCCCACGGAACTGGCCAGATAGACAGATGAGCCCTCAATGACCGGCTGTCCTGTAAGATCGCGCACCTGAGTTGAGGCAAGGCCCAAGCGAGCGCCCGAAAGACCCGAGCTCCAAGACCGCAAACCACCCTTTCGGAAGGAGGCCAATACATCGCCCGTGCCTAAGGGAAAAACCGCATATTTGTCAGAAACGGCTGGTCCCGGCCCGCCGGTGTGACTGGCCGCAACCGTGGGACCGGCGACTTGCCACTTTATTCGGCCATTGGAGGTGTCAATGGCCCAGGCCGCGCCATCGCGGGCCGCTATATAAAGTAAATTTTCATAGACGGTCGGAGAGGCGCCGCCATAGCTTGTCAGATCCTGCGTCCAAAGCTGAGCACCCGAGGTGGTATCTAAAGCCACAACCGTGCCAAAACCTGTGGTTACAAACAGCTGTGTCCCGCCTACGGCCAGCCCCCCACCGGATGCATCTTTTAAGGCATCAGACGATTTTCCAAGTTCGCTCTGCCACAAAATAGTGCCGGTCTCATCAAGCGCTGTGACCATAGATTGACTGTCAAGCGTGTAGAGCTGCCCATCCTGCGCCACGGGAGCGGCGGAAATTTCATGTCTTCTGCCATCTCCCACACCAATCCGGCGCGACCAGCTCAATGTCAACTCTGAGGGCAGTTCTGCATGTGCGGCGATGTGCTGCGCGTTACCGCCTTGATGGGTCCAAGCCGGCATAGGCTGTGGTCTCGGCAATCGCAAGTCAGGCAAATTTTCAACCAAAAAGCGCGCTTCAGTTTCCACAAAAACCGTTCCATCAAGCAATTCACGCTCCCCTTGCAAACGCGGATCGCTATTGGAACACCCTACGCCCAAACCCAAAAATCCGATATAGAGCACCGCTTTTAGTCCCATGCGTGTCTCCTGCTCTTTATTTGCCTAGTTCTGATTTTTTGTTATTTTAATGAAACATTAACAGAAAAAGTTTACTTTGCCAACTCCGGGCTTGCCCCTAACGCCACGATTAATTCTGCCATGCGCTGGATTTGCTCCGAGCTGGCTTCAGCGTCTTTAATATGGGCCTGCAAAAGCTCAAGCGCGGCCTGTGCCTCTCCGCGCTGCAGATGCACCGCCACCAAAAGTTCGGTCGCCACATTGCGGTAAACCCCACCGGGCTCCGACAGCTCCACGAGGATTGCGGCGGCCTCATCTATCGTAAGCACACCAGCCGTGCTGGCCATTTTCAATCTTGCGAGGTCACGAATATACTTGGGCTGGGTGTCATCAGCGGCAACAGAACTAAGAAGATCGGCCGGCTGATTCCCCTCAACGCCAGCCGCCAGCAATTTGGCCACAAGAGCATCCCCGTCTTCCCGTGCAATTGCGCTCAAAGCGGCCGCTTGCTCGGCCTCATCTTCAAGCTCCAAAGCGTCCAGCAAGGCATCACCGCGCGCCTGAGCCACTTGCGCCACCTTCGCTTTGGACCACTCATTATAGGCCGTGCCGCCGACAAGGGCGAAAATAATGACCGCGGGAATCCAGCCGTAGCGACGAAAATAGCCGAACAAGCGATCCCGGCGCACTTCCTCTGTGACTTCATCAATAAAACTGTCGGTATTGGACATTTGCCAGCCTCTATATATTTCTCAAGATGTATAGGCAAAACCATCCATATCCCACAAGCCCTTTGAAGGTTAAGAAATGTTAAACATGAGAAAAATTCAACTATCTGCCCGCCATTTCGCTGATTTTCGCCGTATATTTCACGCCGGCTCCCTTGTGCCTCAGCAAAATAGGAATAGATAGCCACGTTGAATGGATCCACTTTTGGATTTCCGGCACGAGAGGCACCTATGCGCATTTTTCCAATTCTGACAGCCATTCTGGTAGCAGGTGTGATCTATTTATTCGTTTTTCAAAGAGATGTTCTGTTGAGCTTTGGCACAGATGAAAGCGAGATGCCCCAAATGGCCGCCCAACCTGCGCCCGAGGCGGCACCTGATCAAAACAGCGCGCCCATCGTTTCTGTCGCGGTCCTTCCTTCAACAGCGCAGAATGTGGACAGCGCTGTCACCGTACGCGGAGAAACGCGCGCGACGCGCCAAGTTGATTTGCGCGCTGAAACCAATGGCCGCGTGATCTCTCAACCCCTTCGAAAGGGGGCCACTGTACTGGCCGATCAACCCATGTGCGAAATTGACCCCGGAACCCGCGGCGTATCTTTGGCAGAAGCCGAAGCGCGCTTGGCCGAATCGCGCGCGCGAGTGCCTGAAGCTGAGGCCCGTGTGATCGAGGCGAAAGCCCGTTTGGACGAGGCGTTGATCAATGATCGCGCAGCGGAGAAGCTTTCACAGGGGGGCTTTGCCTCTGAAGCCCGCGTGGCCAGCGCCACAGCAGCTACGCAAACCGCTCGTGCCGGTGTCGCTGCCGCGCAATCGGGCTTGCAATCGACTCTCGCCGGCATTCAATCGGCCGCAGCAGCGGTCGCTTTGGCACAAAAAGAGATTTCCCGACTGATCATACATGCCTCTTTCGATGGCATCTTGGAGACCGACACCGCCGAATTGGGTAGTCTTTTGCAGCCCGGCGGCCTCTGCGCCACCGTTTTGCAATTGGATCCCATCAAGCTTGTGGGATTCGTGCCGGAGATGGCGGTGCAGCATGTGAAACTCGGCGCCGCCGCCGAGGCGCGATTGGTGGATGGTCGCCGAATTCTTGGCGAGGTGAGCTTCATTTCACGCTCAGCCGATAAGGTCACACGCACCTTCCAAATCGAAGTCACCGTCCCCAATGAAGACCTGAGCGTCAGCGCCGGGCAAACGGCTGATATCACAATTTCCGCCCAAGGCACACTTGCGCATCTTTTGCCGGGATCCGCGTTGACCCTAAATGACAGTGGCACTTTGGGACTGCGGGTATTGGACGCTGAGAATACCGTGCGCTTCGTCCCAATCACCTTGATCCGCGACACGGTGAAGGGGGTTTGGGTGGCCGGTCTGCCGCAGGAGGCAGATGTGATTGTTGTAGGGCAAGAATTTGTGACAGATGGGGTGATCGTCGATCCGACCTATACGGAGGCGGCACAATGACCGGTTTGGTCGATTGGGCCATAGCCCGAGCTCGGATGGTTTTGGCATTTATTATGTTGTCTTTGGCCGTGGGTACATTTGCCTATGCGGTTCTACCCAAAGAGGGCGAGCCGGATATTGAAATCCCAGCCATTATCATTTCCATGCCGTTCCAAGGTATTTCAGCTGAAGACAGTGAAAAGCTTCTTATCAAGCCTATGGAAACGGAACTGTCGGATTTGGACGGGCTCAAAAAGCTGACCGCAACTGCCGTGGATGGCTATGCCAATGTGGTTTTAGAGTTTGAATTTGGTTGGGATAAGACCAAAATCATTGCCGATGTACGCGATCGCATGGGCAATGCGCAAACAAAATTTCCCAAGGGCGGCGACATTTATTCGATCAGCGAGTTTAACTTCTCTGAATTTCCGATCATCATCATTTCCCTGTCTGGATCCGTGCCAGAGCGCACGCTTTTGAAGGTTGCGCAGGATCTTCAGGATCGGATTGAAGGTCTCGAACCGGTTTTGAGCGCCGGGTTGACCGGGCACCGAGAAGAGATGTTGGAAGTGCTCATCGATCCGTTGAAGCTGGAATCTTATAATGTGACGGCCGGCGAGTTGATTGGTGTCGTGGTCAACAACAACCGACTGATCCCAGCAGGCTCTGTTGACACGGAAAATTCCAACTTTTCGGTCAAGATCCCCTCCTCCTTTAATGCGCCTGTCGACGTTTTCAATCTGCCGGTCAAAACCAATGGCGACCGGGTTGTGACCCTAGGCGATATCGCCGATATTCGTCTGACCTTTGCAGACCGCACCGGTACGGCCCGCTTTAATGGTGAAACCACCGTCGCCATTCAGGTTGTTAAACGCAAAGGGTTCAACTTGATCGACACGGCCAATTTGGTGCGCGAGGAAGTGGCAAAACAAACCGCGCTTTGGCCCGTTGAGCTGCAAAATGCCATTGAAGTCAACACCTCCAACGATCAATCGCGAAATGTGGACAGCATGGTCAAACAGTTGGAAGGCTCAGTCCTCACCGCCATCGCTTTGGTGATGATTGTGGTTCTGGCAGCGCTGGGATCGCGCCCTGCCTTTTTAGTCGGGTTTGCCATTCCCACATCATTTTTACTCTGCTTTGCGTTTCTCGCAGTCATGGGCATTTCGATTTCAAACATCGTCATGTTTGGGCTAATTTTGGCCGTTGGCATGTTGGTCGATGGGGCCATTGTGGTGGTGGAATATGCAGATAAGCGCATTTCTGAGGGCGCGGGGCCGATGCAAGCATATGGCGATGCGGCCAAACGCATGTTCTGGCCCATTGTCTCCTCCACGGCCACAACCCTCTGCGCCTTCCTGCCCATGCTCTTTTGGCCGGGCGTGCCAGGGCAGTTTATGGGCATGCTGCCCGTCACATTGATTTTCGTACTCTCCGCTTCGCTGGTGGTCGCTCTGATTTACCTGCCAGTTTTGGGCGGCGTCTCAGGCGCCTTGAGCCAGAAATTCGGCGGGGCCTCTGACACTCTGCGCCGCCTGCCCCTTGTGGTTCGGGCGGTTATGGTGCCCATCGCCCTCTATGGGTTGTTTGTCGGCGCGATGCAGCTGCTCAACCCTGGCTATCTCTTTGGCGGGCAAGCGCCAGAAGGTAGTGGCGGGACAGCACTGGGTATCCTATTGTTTTTGTTTGGAGCCGTTGGGGCTTCTATCGTCATGGGCGCTGTTGAATTTCGCAAAAACAAAGCACGGATTAAAGGCGGGCATCAGCGCACAGCCTTTGGCTACTTCATCAAATTCATCACCGGCAATCCGGTCATGCCCATCGTGTCTTTGGTTGCAGTCGTTTTCTTTGTTATCACAACTTTCCAATATTTTGGTGAAAATAACAAAGGCGTCGAGTTTTTTGTCGCCACAGAGCCTGAGCAAGCCATTGTTTACATTCAGGCGCGCGGCAATCTATCGGTGCAGGAAAAAGATGCTCTGCTGAAACAGGCCGAAGCCATCATCATCAACACGCCCGGCGTGCAAAGCACTTTTGCCTTTGCCGGTGAAGGTGGGCTGAACGCAAATACGGGCGGAGCAGGTGCACCGCTGGACACCATCGGGCAAGCGCAGATCGAATTGATCCCCTGGGAAGATCGCCCCTCAAAGCAAATAAACAGCAAGATTTTCGGGTTCATCCCCTGGACCACCTCCGAGATGGAGCAAGGATATGGTGGAAATTTGGTACTGAACAATTTGCAGGATCAACTCAATGGTATAGCCGGCGTGCGCAGTCAGATCATCAACCTCGCCATGGGTCCCGCATCGGCCAAACCCGTGCATCTACTCCTAAAGGGTGATGATTGGGACACGCTTTTACAGGCCACAGCCCTGGCGCGGAAAAAATTTGAGCAGACAAAGGGATTGATTGCCGTTGAAGACACCCTGCCCCTGCCGGGCATCGACTGGCAAATTGACGTGGATGTGCAGGAGGCCGGGCGCTATGGCGCCGATGTGGCGACGGTCGGCGCCATGGTGCAATTGGTCACGCGCGGCATTTTGCTCGACACAATGCGCGTGGAGAGCTCCGATGAAGAAATCGACATCCGCGTGCGTTTGCCGGAAGCTGACCGAGTTCTGTCCACACTTGATACGCTGAAAGTCCGGACACCCAATGGGTTGATCCCGCTGTCCAACTTTATTTCCCGCAAACCTGTTGCCAAATTGGGGCAAATCACCCGCGTGGATCAAAAGCGCTATTTCGATGTGAAGGCCGGTGTGCGCAGCGATGCTATGAAGACGGTGACAAATGGGGACGGCGCGACCCGCGAGGTCAAAATGACCCCGGCAGAACGGATCGAAGAGATCACCGCTTGGCTCGACAGCGAGCCGCTGCCAGCTGGTATAGAATGGGAATGGACCGGCGATCAGGAAGATGAGGCCGAAAGTGGTGCCTTTCTGAAAAATGCCTTTTTGGGCGCTTTGGGGCTGATGTTTATTATCCTGCTGGCACAATTTAATTCCATCTATAACTCGGTCCTGGTTTTGTTGGCAGTGGTCTTATCTACCACGGGGGTGCTGATCGGAATGCTTGTCATGGATCAAGCCTTCTCAATCATCATGACCGGTACCGGTATTGTCGCTTTGGCGGGGATTGTGGTGAACAACAACATTGTCTTGATTGATACCTATCAAGAATATAGCGCATATATGCCGCGACTGGAGGCGATCACACGCACGGCAGAGGCGCGTATTCGTCCGGTTTTGCTGACCACCATCACCACGATGGCTGGCCTGACGCCAATGATGTTTGGCCTCAGCCTCGATTTCATCGGCGGCGGTTATACCATCGATGCGCCAACGGCTCTGTGGTGGAAACAACTGGCCACAGCCGTTGTCTTTGGGCTAGGGATTGCGACCTTGCTGACCTTGGTCTTCACCCCTGCAATGCTGGCGCTGCGGATCTGGATGGTCTCGGGGGCTTATGGGGCGGCGATGGCGCTCCGGGCAGGCGGATGGACGGCCGAGGGACGGCGCATTCGGGAGGATTTCCGCTTGAACCGCTCAGCCAGAAAACTCCGCGGGCGCGAAATTTCTTGGGAAGATGCCGATCTGATCGACAGCAGCGCGCCGTAATAGACCGCAATCGGAAATCACGGCCCCTCCTCTGACAGCTGCAGGTGCCACAGATGAGCATAGCGCCCCTCTTGCGCCAACAGCGCCTCATGGTTGCCTGATTCCACGATTTGCCCCTGCTCGAGCACGACGATGCAATCGGCATGGACGACAGTGGACAGGCGATGAGCGATGATCAACACCGTCCGCCCCTGCCCCATTTGGATCAAACTTTCCTGGATTTCATGTTCGGTTTGCGTGTCCAGCGCTGACGTCGCCTCATCCAAAAGCAAAATAGGTGGATTTTTCAGTAGGCTGCGGGCAATGCCCACCCGTTGCTTTTCACCACCAGAGAGCTTGAGCCCCCGTTCGCCGACCATCGTGTCGTAACCTTTAGGCAGGCTTTGCACGAAGTCATGGATTTGCGCCGCTTGTGCGGCCTGCTCAATCTGATCGCGCGGCGCCTCATCGCGGCCATATGCGATGTTGTAATAGATGGTATCGTTAAACAAGACCGTGTCCTGCGGCACGACGCCAATAGCCTTGTGAAGGCTGCTTTGAGTGACCTCCCGGATATCTTGACCGTCTATCAAAACCGCGCCAAAGCTGGCGTCATAAAAGCGGAACAACAAGCGGCCGATGGTAGATTTTCCCGAACCCGATGGCCCCACGATGGCCAGCGTTTGCCCCGGCTCCACCGTAAGGTCGACGCCCTTAAGAATGGCCCGCTCGGGATCATAGGAAAAATGCACATCTCGAAACTCAATCCGTCCGCCATCCACATGCAAAGGCGGGGCTTGTGGCTTGTCTTGCACCTCGGGCGGTTGTTCCAACAGGCTGAACATTTCAGACATATCCACCAGTGCTTGACGAATTTCGCGGTAAACAAACCCCAAGAAATTCAGCGGCATCATCACCTGCATGATATAGGCATTCACCGCCACAAAACCGCCCACACTCACCGTGCCCGCCGCTACCCCTTGCACCGACATCAGCATAACGATCACCATGGCGGTGTTGATGATCAGCGTTTGCCCGATGTTGATCACCCCAAGCGAATAGGAAGTCTTCAACGCCGCGGTTTCATAGCCCTGCATCGCGGCATCGTAACGCGCCGCCTCTCGGGATTCTGCGCCGAAATATTTCACTGTCTCGAAATTCAAAAGAGAATCAATCGCCTTTTGATTGGCGTCATTGTCTTGATCATTCATCTGTTTGCGAATTTTGACCCGCCATTCGGTCACAACGGCCGTGAACCACACATAGGTGACAATCGCCACAGCAATCACAATCAAATAACGCAGATCGAAAAAAGCCGCCAACGCGCCGGAAATCAGCACCAATTGCAAGATCAAGGGACCAATCGAGAACAATAAAAAACGCAGCAAAAACGCAACGCCTTTGACCCCGCGCTCCATAACCCGGCTCAGCCCCCCCGTTTTACGACTGAGGTGATAGCGCAGAGACATATTGTGAATATGCTGAAAGGTCTCAAGCCCGACGCGCCGCAAAGCGCGCTGCCCCACTTTGGCGAAGACCACATCCCGCAGTTGTTGAAAGCCGCTGTCCAGGACACGTGACAGCCCGTAAGCGATGGTCAGGCCGCCGGCGCCGAGCACAAACAAAGACTGTCCCGCATCATTCCCCGACAAGCGATCGACCGCAGCTCCCAGAATCATAGGCGTCGCCACAGCCACAAGCTTGGCCAGGATCAAACTGACCACAGCGATCACAACGCGCCATTTAACCCATGCCTGCCCTTTCGGCCAAAGATAGGGCAGCACCCGCCTCACAACGCCAATCTCTACCTGGCGCCCCTGGGCTTCCTCTGAGGTGCCAAGACTTTTCACACGATTACAATTCCTTACTCTTGAATTTCAGCGCCGCGATGGCTCTTAGTCTGGAATTTCGAACACCTGGCCGGGATAGATCAAATCCGGGTCGCGGATACGTTCTTTATTGGCCTCAAAGACCTTGAAATACTCAATACCTGCACCGTAGCTTTCTTTGGCAATGGCCCAGAGCGTGGACCCTGGTTGCACGGTTCGCACCCGGAATTTCTTGGATGGTGTGCGCAAGACTGATGCCGTATTGGCAGGCTGTCCCTCGACCGCCAGACTTCTCCCATCTGAGCTTTGCTCACCCTGTGGATTCGGCTCAGCCACTTCAGCCTGAACATTAACCTCTTCTTGTGTCACAAACTGTTCGGGTTGCGGGTCATCGGCAGCTTCGGGCTCCACAGAGGCTAGCTCCTCCGCGTCCACCACTTTGGCTTCTGCTGCACTCTCAGACGGCCCCTCGGCGCTCGGTTCGTCGGGCTCGGTGCCCGCCGCCATCAACTCGGCCAATTCTTCAGCAGCCTCACGTTTGAACGGCGTTTCAGCGCGCGACACTACATCGCCAGCTGCGTTCAACTCATCAACCCGAAGCGTGTAAATACCAGGCTCAATATCGCTAAGCTCCAAAGCCCAATAGCCATCGGCGGCAATTTTACTTGTGGCAAGAAATTGATTGTCCAGATAAATTCGAACGAAATTGCCGGCTTGACCACGCCCGCCTAATATCACGTCCCCATTGGAGCTATAGGAAATTGTGTCGATTGTGACCGCAGGTTTGGCCGCATTGGGCGCGCCATCTTGCAACACCCGTACGCCATCTTCATCAGCGAGAATGACCGTTGCTGGAGCTTTATCCGCGTTGGCCTCTGGTGTTGCCACATCCGTGGAAGCGGTTTCGATTTCAGCCGCGGTGTCAGGGCTCTCCGAGGCAGTGACCTCCTCCTGGACAGGCGCGGCAGTGCTGTCTGTAGCAGTGGCGACAGCTGTCGCAGGGCTCTCCGAGGCAGTGACCTCCTCCTGGACAGGCGCGGCAGTGCTGTCTGTAGCAGTGGCGACAGCTGTCGCAGGGCTCTCCGAGGCAGTGACCTCCTCCTGGACAGGCGCGGCAGTGCTGTCTGTAGCAGTGGCGACAGCTGTCGCAGGGGCGACGAAAACGGTTTGAGCCGAGACAACGGGACCGGATCCATCCTCCGCATAAAGATGTAGCTTCAGGCTCTGCTGATCGCCTGTAGACGGGATAAAGGCGAAAATGACAAATTGCCCGGTGCCGCTCAAATCGGCGCGCGCCTCAGCCTGTTCAACCCCATTCACACTTAAAATCACATGACCGCGACCGTCTGCTTGGCCCGCAATGAGCGCGGAGCCGTCATCCTCAATGCGTACAACGTCAAACTTTGGAGCCAACAGCTTACTGCTCAACGGTTCGGCGGGCGTATCAGTGCCGGCCTCCGCGCTCTGACTTTCACTTGCCGTCTCTTCGGGCGCAGCCTCAGCGGTGGCAGAGTCCGGCGCGGAGGCCGTATCCTGCGCAGGCGGTTTTGCAGTGTCTGCCTCCCCGTCGGCCGCTGCCTCCGGCTCAGCATCGCTCGGCGCGGGCACGGGCACCGCCGCGTCTTCAACGGAAGGAACCTCGCGCACAGGATTCATAGCGGCGCGAATTTGTGGATAAAACCACCACAGACAAATCAGACCTATCACCCCAGCCACAAGTGCCGCAGTATTGCGCGATTTTGCAGTCTCTTTTTTCTTATCAATCGAACTCATTTACCTGCATTCCCCCAGTAACTATCCTATGCTATCAGTCACAACTAACCTGTCCAGCAAGAACTAAGGAATTCCTTAATATGTCGAAATCAATTTGTGTTTTTTGTGGTGCGCGCATGGGTAATAATCCTGCTTTTGAGCAGGCGGCAAGAGATTTAGGTAACGTCTTGGCGAAAAATACCTGGCGCCTCGTCTATGGTGCAGGGGATATCGGCTTAATGGGTGCAGTGGCCAATGGCGCGCAGGCCTCTGGCGCTGCCACTTTTGGCGTAATGCCAGAGCACCTGATGCAAACGGAAGTTGGCAAGCGCGATTTGGATCGTTTCATTATCACGGACGATATGCACAGCCGCAAAAAATTGATGTTCATCAACAGCGATGCAGTGGTGCTGCTACCGGGTGGGGCGGGCTCATTGGATGAATTTTTTGAAGTCCTGACCTGGGCGCAATTGGGATTGCACAGCAGGCCGATCATCGTTGCCAATATCGAGGGCTATTGGCAACCCATGCTTGATATGGTGGATCACGTGATTGCCTCGGGCTTCGCCGATGCCCGTTTGCGAAGCTTATTTTGTGTCACTCAAACGGTGGATGAGATCGAGGCCGTTTTGCGCTCGGCCCTAAACACCGCCAGCCAATAAAAGACCAAAGCTATCCAGATCAGCGCAATGGCAATGACATGCCAGCCTGTGATCATCTCACCCAAAATCACAATGGCACAGAAGTATTGCAAGATCGGATTGAGATATTGCACCAATCCGACAGTAGCCATCGGAACCCGCTGCGTTGCATAGGTCATGAGCACAAGAGGTCCGGCGGTAATCAGCCCCGAAAACATGAGCGCGAAAAGCGTTTTCGGGTCTGGAAGATCAGCGAACCAATACAAATACCCCAAAGCAAACGGCAGCAATAACACCACCTCGAGCGTGACCGAGACCACCGAATCCACTTTGATGATCCGTTTGAGCAGGCCATAAATTCCGAAGCTAAAAGAGATCATCAAAGCCAACCAGGGCGCCGCACCCAGGCCAATGGTCAAAACCAGCACAGCCATGCATGCCAAAGCAATCGCGACCCATTGCAACGCCGATAGGGTTTCACGAAAGGCCACAAATCCCAACAAGACCATGACGAGCGGAAAGATGTAATAGCCCAAAGAAGATTCCGTGACCCGCCCCACGCTGACAGAAAAGATGAACGCATACCAATTGATGGCAATCATCACCCCGGCCAAGAGAATAAGGCCCATGGTTCTGGGCTGCCTGACAACATGCAAAGCTTGTCGGCTTCGTCCCGTCAGCACAAGCAAAGTGACAAAGGTCACAACCGACCACAGCGTGCGATGCGCCAAGATCTCCGCAGGATAGATGGCTTGGAACAGCGCGTAATATAGCGGTGACAGCCCCCAGGCGAGACAGGCCACAACCATCGCAAGCGTGCCTTTTGCGAATTGTGTCATGCCGCCCTACCCCTATGTGCGGATGTCATCCGCCTCGCAAAAAAATGGCCTGCTTTAGAGACTTCAGCAGGCCATTCTCAGTCATACAGTCGCCGGGGTCTTACATACGGCCTGCGACATTTTCCCAATTGACCAAATTGTCGAGGAAGTTTGACAAGTAACCTGGGCGTTTGTTGCGGAAATCAATGTAATAGGAATGCTCCCAAACATCACATCCCAACAGCGCAGATTGACCAAAGCACAATGGGTTCACGCCGTTTTCCGTCTTCGTTACCGCCAAAGACCCATCGGCATTTTTCACGAGCCAGCACCAGCCTGAACCGAATTGACCGGCACCAGCCGCTGAGAAAGCGGATTTGAAATCTGCCACAGAGCCGAAGTTTTGGACCAACGCAGACTCTAATACGCCGGGCATTTTGCTTTCGCCCGGGCCCATCATTTCCCAAAACTGGTTGTGATTCCACAATTGGCTAATGTTGTTGAAAATGCCGTTTTGAGCAACAGAGGAGGCATCATATGTGCCAACGATGATCTCTTCGAGCGACTTGCCCTCCCACTCGGTGCCAGCGATGGCAGCGTTGCCATTCGTGACATAGGCGTTGTGGTGCAGGTCATGGTGGAATTCCAATGTCTCAGCGGACATGCCTTTGGAAGCCAAAGCGTCGTGTGCATAGGGAAGATCAGGTAGTGTGAAAGCCATATCAGCGATCCTTTCAATGATGAATTGGTCTGTGCTGCCACAAGCTATATAAGTAATTTGTGCAGAACAAAATGCTATTTGAGCCTGGTTGGCAAAAATAGGCTTAGCTCTGTGCTCTCACTTCCGACCCTGGCTTGGCAGCGCCGCACAAAAGCGCGAACACATAATCTTGCACCGATCGAAAACAAATTAGGCTCAAACGGTCCTCTTGCTCCACGAAAATCGCACCAGCGACTTGGGCAAAGCGGCTGCGGGCAAAACTGCCCACCCCAAACTGCGCCGCTGAGGCATCCATGGGCGCCAATTTGGCCACCACCTCACGGGCCGAACCGCCTTCGATGGTGAAGCGCACCCGGGCATCGGAGACATCCGCCAGCAGATAATGCAGCCCGTCCAAAGCCTGCTCCAAAGCGGCAAACGCCGCGCCTCCCGCATCTTTTGGCACCATGATCAGCAGCTCATCGGGCGACATCCAGGCCAGAAGCGTCTCACCGGTTTGTGCATAGGTTCCGCGTTTTGGTACCGCAACGTTCAGGCAGGTTTTCAATGCTGCCTTCACCTTGCTAGAGGCCAGACTAGCCCGCAGGGTGAACATGCTGTGATCGCTATGCTGGCGAATGGTGACATAGCCTTGAAATTCACGCTCAGACATTGGCTTTCTCCCCTTCTGGGTCATAAAACACTGGGCTTACTATTTTTGCCTGCACGGGGTTGGTGCCAATTTTTGTAAAGTAAATCACCTCTCCCATCCGCTCCGGTCCATTGTGGACCAGCCCCATGGCAATGCCCTTGCCGAGGGTTGGGGAATAATAGGTTGAGGTGACACGGCCTTGGGTATTGCCTTGCCCATTCGCATTGCTTCCCTCTGCAATCGCGTAGGCGCCATCTTCGAGCACCGAGCCGTCCAAAGTCTCCAAACCCACCAATTGCCAACGATCTGGATTGTCCATGAAACTACGCTGTTGCGCGCGTTTGCCGAGGAAATCATCTTTCTTCTTGGAAATTGCCCAGCTCAGCCCCAAATCTTGTGGGATCACAGTGCCGTCGGTTTCATCGCCAATCATGATAAAGCCCTTTTCAGCCCGCAAGATGTGCAAACATTCCGTGCCATAGGGCATTGCGCCAAACTCGGCACCCGCCTCCATGAGCATTTCCCAGAACACCAAGCCTTGATTGGCCGGCACCGCAATTTCATAAGACAGCTCGCCCGAGAAAGAGATGCGATAAGCGCGGCAGTCGATCCCGGCAATCGTGCCATCGGCCCAAGCCATAAAGGGCAAGCGCTCCGCCGAAACATCCATGCCGCCCAGTTTTTCCAAAAGTTTCCGAGCATTGGGGCCGACAACTGCAACCTGAGCCAATTGCTCGGTCACATTGACGACCCAAACCTTCCAGTCCCACCATTCGGTTTGCAGCCATTCTTCCATATGGGCGTGAATGCGATCTGCGCCGCCCGACGTGGTGTGGCACAGCCAGGTTTGCTCATCAATCCGTGCCACCACACCATCATCGGACAAAAAGCCGTTTTCCGAACACATGAGCCCATAGCGGCAGCGTCCCGGCTGTAGGTTCGACATCATATTTGTATACATCATGTCGAGGAATTTTCCCGCATCCGGGCCTTTGACAATGATTTTGCCAAGGGTAGAGGCATCCAAAAACCCCAGTTTCTCACGGGTATTAATCACTTCTCGTTCAACCGCCTGAGCGACAGTTTCAGAGCCCCGCAAATAGGCATAGGGCCGGCGCCAGCCGCCCACAGGTTCCCAATCCGCCCCATGGCTGTCATGCCAAGCATGCATCGGCGTTTTGCGCACCGGCTGAAACAACTCACCCCGCGCTTCACCCGCGAGAGACGCCATGGAAATCGGCGTATAAGGGGGGCGAAAGGTGGTGGTGCCCACATCTGGAATTGGCGCGTTGAGCGATTTAGACAGGATCGCAAGTCCATTGATATTACTTAATTTTCCCTGGTCTGTCGCCATGCCAAGCGTGGTGTATCGTTTGGCATGTTCAACGCTTTCAAACCCTTCTTGGGCGGCCAATTGCACATCGCTGACCTTCACATCGTTTTGGAAATCAAGCCAAGCCTTCGAGCGGAGTGCGTAGCTTGCTCCTTGCGGCATCAGCCAGACCGGCGAAAGGGCCACCTCTTCGGCATCCATAGCCGCAGGCACAGCCGCTTTCTGGACCTTGCCGCCAGCGGCGCGCCCGACCGCCCGGCCCTGTTCGGCGGCATCCTCAAGCACCGGCGCGCTGCGCAAATGCCCATTGGCCAGACCTGCCACTTTGACAAAACCGGCCCCATCTGCCCCCAAGGGCGGTTGATCAGGATCGGGGCGGAACATGGCTTGATCGGCGTCCCAAATCAGCTTGCCACCGCAATGGGACCAAAGATGCACCACGGGCGACCAGCCGCCAGACATGGCCACAACATCACAAGCGACCTCTTCGAGCACAGAGCCTTCACCAGCTTGCGCGCAGATCTGCACCCCGGTGACCCGCTTGCCGCCTTTAACTTTCGCAATGCCGCGGCCAAGGGCCACGCGAATGCCAGAAGCCTGCACAGCCTCCATCAAGGCCCCGCCCCCTTCGGGCCGTGCATCAACAATCAGCGGCACCTCAAGGCCTGCCTCTAGCAGGCAAAGCGCAGTTCGATAAGCGTCATCATTATTGGTGACAACCACCGTGCGATCTCCCGGCGACACCGCGAAATTTACAACGTAGTCGCGCACAGCAGAGGCCAGCATGACGCCGGGAATATCATTGCCCGCAAAAGACAGCGGCCGTTCAATAGCGCCTGTGGCGGTGACAATCTGTTTGCAGCGCACCCGCCACAACCGATGGCGCGGTCGCCCGTCGCCGGGTGTGTGATCGGCGATACGCTCATAGGCCAAAGCATATCCGTGGTCATAAACCCCAGAGCCTTGGGTGCGATTGCGGATGACAACATTGTCGCAAGCGGCCAGCTCTGCCAAAGTTTGCGCCACCCAATCTTCCGCCGCCAGACCATCAATGGTAACACCATCCACTGGCGCGCGTCCGCCCCAATGCGCGGTTTGCTCGACCAGCAAAACCCGAACTCCGGTTGCAGCCGCCGATTGCGCCGCTTGCAGCCCGGCAATTCCGCCGCCCACCACCATCACCTCGCAATGATGATAGTAATGCTCATAGCTGTCCTGATCACGCGCTTTAGGCGCTTTGCCCAGACCTGCGGAGTGACGAATGATCGGCTCATAAATATGTTTCCAAAAGGAGCGCGGGTGAATGAACATCTTGTAGTAAAAGCCAGCCGGCAGGAAACGCGAAAGTTTCGAATTGATTGCACCCACGTCAAATTCCAACGAGGGAAAATGATTTTGTGACGCGGCTGTCAAACCTGAAAATGTCTCAGTGGTTGTGGCGCGCGCATTGGGTTCAAATCCGCTTTCAACGCCCAGGTTGATCAAGGCATTGGGCTCTTCGCCACCTGACGCCAAAACGCCGCGCGGACGGTGATATTTGAACGATCGGCCCATCAGCATTTGATCATTGGCCAAAAGAGAGGCCGCCAAACTATCGCCCTCAAAGCCAGACATAACCTTGCCATTGAAGGTGAAGGAAAGCGCTCTGGCGCGGTTGATTAACCGGCCATGGCTGGCAAGACGGGTGCTCATTGGGCAGCTCCATTTTTGCGGAAATTATGCCGGCTTCTCGCAGGCGTATAGAGTGAAGATACACCCATCATGAGAAATCCCTCCAAGTCCAACCGGGTCGTTTGGCACTGATCGCATCCTTAATGGCTTGAGGCGGCTTAAGGGTCTGGGCCTTATAAGTGCCAAAAACCTCTAGCGTTGCCGTGCAGCGGGCGGCGTGAAACCATTTTCCGCAGCCAGAGGCACAGCGCCAGCGCTCGAAATGCACCCCTTTGGGATTTACCCGGCCAAATAAATAGCCCTCAAACTCCGCGTCAGAGGCGCCGGGTCCAAAGCGCTTCAAATGCGCCTCGCCGCCGGCAGACAGTTCCGTTTCATCTTTGTAGCAGCCGCAATAGGGGCAATTTAGGATGAGCATGGCAAGGCTCCCTTTGTCGAGTTAAGAACGATAGCGCGGGGGAGAATATCTGTGCGACAGGCCATCAGTGCGCCACCCCTGCCGCAACGCTTTCATCAATAAACCGCCCAGCGCGAAAGCGATCGAGACCAAATTGATCCGTAAGCGGGCTTTCCCCCTTGGCCATAAGCTCCGCAAAGCCCCAGCCAGATCCCGGAATAGCTTTGAACCCGCCTGTGCCCCAGCCGCAGTTAATAAAGGTGTTGCCCAATGGGGTTTTGCTCAAAATGGGTGAGCGGTCCCCTGTAACATCGACAATACCGCCCCAATGACGCAGCATCTTCAAGCGCGACACCATCGGGAAGGTTTCAATCAACGCCCGGACAGTCTCTTCTAAATGATGAAATGAGCCTCTTTGTGTATAGGCATTATAAGCATCTGTGCCACCACCAATCACCATCTCGCCCTTGTCCGATTGGCTCATATAGCCGTGAACCGTATTGGCCATCACAACAACGTCCATACAGGGTTTGATCGGCTCGCTGACCAAAGCCTGCAGCGGAACAGATTCAATGGGCAATTGAAAGCCGGCCATATTGGCCACCACAGAGGCGTGTCCCGCCACAACCATGCCGAGCTTTTTACAGGCGATATGACCACGGCTGGTGTCAACCCCAGTCACATTGCCCCCAGATTGGGTGATGCCGGTCACTTCGGTTTTTTGCAAAATATGCATGCCCATATCGGTACAAGCCCGCGCATAACCCCAAGCGACCGCGTCATGGCGCGCCGAGCCGCCGCGCGCTTGCCATAATGCCCCTAAAACCGAATAGCGCGGCCCGTCGATATTGATGATTGGACAAAGCTCTTTGACCCGAGCAGGTGAGATGAATTCCGTCTTCACGCCTTGCAGCGAATTGGCATGGGCTGTGCGTTGATATCCGCGCACCTCATGATGTGTTTGCGCCAGCATCATCACGCCGCGGGGGCTGAACATCACATTATAGTTGAGATCTTGGCTCATCGTCTCATACAAAGAGCGCGCCTTTTCATAGAGCGCCGCCGAAGGGTCTTGCAGATAGTTTGAGCGAATAATAGTCGTGTTGCGCCCTGTGTTGCCACCGCCCAGCCAGCCTTTTTCGATCACGGCCACATTGGTGATGCCGAAATTCTTGCCAAGATAATAAGCGGTGGCGAGACCATGCCCCCCCGCGCCAATAATTACCACGTCATAGGCCTTTTTGGCCTCGGGATTGCCCCAGGTGCGGCCCCAACCGCTGTGTTGACGCATCGCCTCGCGCGCGACAGCAAAGACTGAATTTCGCTTCATATTAGAATCCCCCTTGGGTGCTTGCGCGTCTTATCTCTTAAAATGCCGCGACACAGCACCTCAACAGCGTCCTTGTGTGAAATTATTGCGACATTGATCGATCCGATATAGAGCGGTGGCAAGCGCTGTCATCGGGCGGAAGGCGATCGATACTTATTGGAGTGATTTATGATCTTTTCAGCTGCACTATTTGTTTTGGCGGTTCTATTGATCGGCGGGGTGATGCTGTTGCAGGCCCAGCGCGCAACCGTGCCTGTTATGCGCGATGTCGATGTCTATGCCGAACAATTGCGCGGATTGGAACGCGACTTGGCCAAAGGCGTGTTGCGCGATGAGGAATTTGCGGCCATGCGCGCGGAAATTGGCCGTCGCATGATTTCAGCGGCCCGCGCATCGGGCCATCAGCCCAATCCGAGCGCACAAGACCGCGGGTTATGGGCTTTTGCGGGCGGCAGTATTCTGGCCTGTCTGTTGGGCGTGGGCCTTTATAGCCAAATCGGCGCGCCCTCTGTGCCCGATAGCCCTATCGCGGAACGCTATGCGCAGTCTGAGACCCTAAAAGTAAATAGATTAGCTCAAGAGACAGCGGAGGCGCGTGCGCCTGCCAAAGACACCGCCACGGACCCTGACTATGTGCAATTGGTCACTGAACTGCGCGCGGCTTTGGAGGCGCGGCCGGCGGATATCCAGGGCCATGAGCTATTGGCAAAAGCCGAATCTCGATTGGGCAATTTTGCCAGTGCGCATCAAGCGCAAGCGCGGGTCTTAGAGCTCAAGGGCGCTGAGGCAACGGCAGATGAATGGTATGCCTACGCAGAATTGCTGATCATGGCGGCTGATACCTATATCTCTCGTGAGGCCGAAACTGCCCTGCGCGAGGCCCTGCGGCGCGATCCCAACCACAAGCTGGCGCTGTTTCGCATGGGCATGTATTTCGACTCTATTGGCCGGCCCGATCGCACCTTTGGCATTTGGCGCAAATTGCTGGAGGCAGGACCAGAAACTGCCCCCTACATCCCGTTGATCCGGCGCACCATCACAGATTTGGCACAAATCGCTGGGGTCAATTATGATCCGCCTGCTGTCAAAGGCCCAAGCGCCGAGGATATGCAATCTGCCGCTGAAATGAGTGCAGAAGACCGCAGCGCGATGATTGCCTCCATGGTCACAGGCCTCGCTGATCGCCTCGCCACTGAGGGTGGACCCGCCCCCGATTGGGCGCAACTTATCGTCGCCTATGGGATCTTGGGCGAGACAGAGAGCGCACGCGAGATCTTCAACGAGGCCGTGCAAGTCTTTGCATCCCGCCCCGGTGATCTCGAAATCCTGCAAGGCGCGGCGCAATCGGCTGGCATCTGGCCATGATCTGTGAGGACATCGGCGATCTTATGACCCAGGCGCGCGCTGGCAGCTCGTGGATGGGTCTGGATCTTGGCACAAAAACGATTGGCGTAGCGGTCTCTGATCGCCTCCTCAGCTCTGCAACCCCTTTGCACACGATACGGCGGGTAAAGTTTTCCAAAGATGCCGAAGCTTTGCTGCAGATTATTGAAGACCGAGAAATCAGTGCGATCATCTTGGGCCTGCCGCGCAATATGGACGGATCAGAAGGCCCGCGCTGCCAATCCACCCGGGCCTTTGTCCGCAATCTCGTGCGCTTGACCGATCTGCCGATTGGCTATTGGGATGAACGCCTATCAACTGTGGCCGCCGAGCGGGCCTTGCTGGAGGCGGATACGTCTCGCAAACGTCGCGCCGAAGTCATAGATCACGTCGCAGCAGGTTATATCTTACAAGGCGCTCTAGATCGTGCGCGACATATTCGGACGGTGACATGAAAGCGCAAAATATCGACGATCTTTGGAAAAGAGATGAGATTGACAGCCCCTGCATCAAGCTGTGCTCCATTCACCCAGGCGAGCGGATCTGCATCGGCTGTTACCGCTCGATTGAGGAGATTGGCAGCTGGTCGCAATTGAGCCCAGAGCAACGGCGCGAGATCATGGCTGAGCTGCCCCAGCGTGCACCCCGCGTACAAAAACGCCGCGGCGGACGCGCCAGCCGCCTGCCAAATCTCGGGTAAATTCTCCTAAGTTACTGTAAATAAATTTATAAAAATGTGAATGTGAGCTTCGCTTGAGAAAATCTTACTAATATAGACCTCTGCATAACCCAGCTGCCAAGCCAAAACATTTTGCCCGGTGGTAACACGTGGCAACACCGGGCTGCGCCCGCCCAGGTCGGCGCTGCCCTGATTTCATGTTGAAATTGCGTAATGCAGAGGTCTTTAATACTCACCATTCAGCCAATCATTCAGATTGCCCTGCGTTTGAGGCCGAAAATAGGCCACGATGCGCCCCTCCGGTGGTGCCTGTGCCCCCGTCTCCCAGGGCGCAATCCCATGCAAAGCCAAACGGTGTAGCACATAGCACTCCCCCGGCTGGGCAAGAATGCTCTTTCGGGGGCAGCGGTCAAAACAGTCTTTGCGGGCTTTGTGATAGACCTCCGTCAGATCCACTGAACCCCATTGCGCCACCGGCAGGCTGTCCAATACGGATTTAAAAGCCGCGCGGATGAGACTGTGACTGCCTTCCCAAATCACCAGCGGGCTGGCCTCCGCGTTGCTTTTGCCCAAGGGAATTCCCAGCACATATTGATGCGGCTCATGCACAAAACGGCGGCGCTCTGGCCCGATGGCGAGAAGACCATCCACATGAGCGGCTGCGCGATTAACGCGGTAGCGATGTGCCGCGGCGCTTTCTTGCCCATCGAAAGCCGGATAGCCCGGATAGGTGACCGAAATTTGACCGCGATCGAGGGACATTGGCCCATGCAACGCAGTAAGACAGTCCACAAACGCCCCGCCGAGCGCAAGCCCCTGCTCTACACGGCCCTGCGCATCATTGGCCAAAATATTAACCCCTGCAAACCAAGTGCCCCCATGTCGGAGCCAATCGGCCCTATACTCTGGATTTTGCGAGAGCGCTGCGGCAATGGGTGCCACATGCGCCGCCCAGGCCTCAAGATGAGCATCGGCGGAAAACTTGGCCCAGCCCGCCGTCCGGAGTGCCTCTATCTGGGCCGCTACCCCCATAGAGCACTACGCACCATATTGGCCGCAACCAGCAACAAAAACGCTCCAAACAAGCGCTTGAGTGGCCGCGCATCCATACGGTGCGCCACATTGGCGCCGATAGGCGCAAAAATGAAAGTCATCGGAATGATCGCGAAGAAGGCCAGAAGGTTCACCGCCCCCAACGTCCAAGGCAGGCGCGGCGCATCAACCGAAACAAAGAGCCAGGCCAGTGCCGAGGGCACAGCAATGGCCAGCCCAAAGCCCGCCGCCGTTGCGACCGCCCGATGAATAGGGACGCGGTGCAAGGTCATGAACGGCACGCCGAGCGAGCCGCCCCCGATACCAAGCAATACCGAAAATCTGCCCAAAAGCGGCGCAATCACGATGCGCCAAAGGCCGGTCGGTAGGGCCTCGCCAATGTTCCAAGATTGCCGGCCAAAAGCCAAATACATCCCAATAGTCGCGCCCAAACCCCCAAAGATCAGTTGCAACATTTGCGATTGCAAATTGGAAGCCAAAGCTACGCCCAATATGGCGCCAACGGCGATACCGGGCGCCCATTGGCGCAAAATCTGCCAATCCACTGCGCCTTTCTTATGGTGACTTTGCGTTGAGCGGATCGAAGTCACGATGATGGTGGCCAAAGAGGTCGCCAAACAGACCTGCATAAGCTGGGGGCCGTCATATCCTAAAGATTGAAAGGCATAGAAAAATGCCGACACCATGACAATACCGCCGCCTACGCCCAGCAAACCGGAAAAAAACCCTGCAAACCCGCCGATCACGATCAAACTCGCAAGCACAGGCAATAGGGTGGGTATATCCATCAATTGAGATCCAATTCTTCTTGACGCTGCGACAGCGCGGCGCGTTCCTCAATCAATAGCCGATAATCGGCGATCTGCGCATCGTGTTGCGCACCCAGCTCTGACAGGCGTCGTCGCCAATGCCGCGCTCCGGGCTGTCCTGAAAACAGGCCAAACATATGGCGCGTGATCTGATGCAGCCGCCCACCCTGTTGCAAGTGGGCTTCCATATAGGGGATCATCTGTTCTGCAATGCGTTGTGCCTCAGGCGCTGGGGTCTTGCTGCTACAAAATATGTCACAATCGGCGCGTGATAAAATATCATAGGGCGTATGATAGGCCGCTCGACCGATCATCACCCCATCAAGCCCGGCCTCAAGATGGGCGCAGGCATCAGGCAGATGGGCCACCCCGCCATTCAAGGTAACGTGCAATCCGGGTAACATCTGTTTCATCCGAAGAACCAGATCATAGTCCAGCGGCGGGATGTCACGGTTTTCTTTCGGACTGAGCCCCTGCAGCCAGGCCTTACGCGCATGGATGATCACCCGCGTCACGCCGGTTCGCTCAATCATGGATAAAAACGCCGGCAGGCTATCTTCAACAACCTGGTCATCCACGCCGATGCGGCATTTCACTGTCACCTCGGCTGCGCTGGCCTCCTGCATCCGCTCAAGGCAGGCGCGCACAAGGTCCGGCTCCGTCATCAGCACAGCGCCAAAGCGTCCCGATTGCACGCGATCCGAAGGGCATCCGAGATTGAGGTTGATCTCCCCGTAACCATGGGCCGCCCCGAGAGCCGTTGCCTTTGCCAATTGCTCGGGGTCCGAACCGCCAAGCTGCAAAGCCACAGGTTGCTCTTCGGGGCTGAAATCCAACAGCCTAAGCGCCCCGCCCAGAACCAAAGCCGGGGCCGTCACCATCTCTGTGTAGAGCAAAACCTCCCGCGAGATCATCCGATGAAACACGCGACAATGACGATCGGTCCAAGCCATCATCGGCGCCACCGATAGGCGGGCGGAAGATGTTAGGATATCTGATTTATTTTCAATCACTTATTTCACTTCACATTGAACGGGTTACCGGGTGGTAAGTTATCTGAACCCAGCGTGAACAACAATAGAGCTCAAAGGCAGAAGATCGCAGCCAGCCGGTGCGGATCTTAATATTGCAGGCCCGGACACCTCGGCGCGGTCATAGGAGGACAAAAAACGCGCCACAATCGGCACCTAGCCCACCTTTACCACCATTTTACCGAAACTATTGCCCAAAAGCAGGTCATTGAGCGCAGCGGGGGCGTGTTCGAGGCCGTCGATCATTTGCTCTTTGTATTTGACCTCCCCGCTTTTCAGCCATCCGGTCATGTCGCGAATGAAGTCCTTGAACAAACTGGGCGGAAAGCTGTCATAGATGATGAAGCCTTGCACTTTCACCTTCATCCGCAAGATCGTACCCATGATGGCCGGTCCAAAGTCAGGCCCATCCGGCAAACCAGATAGGTTATACCACGACACCACACCGCAAACGGGCATACGGGCAAAGGCGTTCAACAGCGGCAGCACTGCATAAAGCGCCTTGCCGCCCACATTTTCGAAGTAAATATCCACGCCCTTCGGGCAGGCTGCTTTCAGATCAGCCGCAAAGGTTTCAGACTTGCGATCCAAACAGGCGTCAAATCCCAAATTCTCAACCACATGGGCACATTTTTCCGGGCCGCCAGCGATCCCGACCACGCGGCAGCCTTTAATCTTGGCGATTTGCCCCACGGTTGCGCCCACCGGTCCAGAGGCCGCCGCCACCACAACGGTTTCCCCCGGCTGCGGCGCGCCAATTTCAAGCAAACCCGCGTAGGCTGTATAGGCTGGCATCCCCAAAATACCCAAATACCAAGACGGATTTTGGGGCGTTTGACCAAGGTTGCGCAGATCAGTGCCATCGCTGAGCGCATAGTCTTGCCAGCCGCTTCCGGCCAGAACATGATCGCCAAGCGCATAGCCCTCGCAATTGCTTTGCATGACTTCTGCCACCACCTGGCCGGTCATGACCTCGCCCAATTTGACCGGCTCCGCATAGGACTTCGCGTCATTCATGCGTCCGCGCATGTACGGATCAAGCGACAGGTAACGCGCGCGCAACAGCACCTGGCCAGCACCGGGTGTGGGCACCTCGCTATACTCCAACTGCAAAGTCTTGGCATCCGGCAGGCCATTTGGCCGCTCGGAGAGAACTACTCGGCGGTTGGTATCTGCAGTTTGCGGCATATCACTCTCCCAATTATCGCGCCTTCCGGCATTTGAGCCAAAACCTAGGGCTCGGCTCAGGCTTTGGCAATTTGTTTCTGTACAAGTGCCGCTGGACCCGGCAGGCTCAATCGCCTAGCCTCACCGGACAACGGCAAAGCCTTGCACCCACTTAAGGCCCATCACGTAACGAGACATAGGAACACACCGAGGTGACAGAGCTACACAAACGACCGTGGTTGGTGCTGGCAGGGCTGGCGCTTGGGGTGACGGTGACCAATGGCTTTGCCCGATTTGCCTATGGGTTGATATTGCCGGCAATGCAGTCGGATTTGGGGTGGAACTATGCCCAAGCCGGGTGGCTCAATACGGCCAATGCGCTGGGCTATATCGCGGGCGCTGTGTTGACGATGCTCATGATCGGGCGCTATTCGGCGACATCTCTATTCTCCTTTGGATTGATCACCACCAATCTGGCGCTGCTGGCGACCGGGTTGATCGCGGAGCTTTGGTGGCAAACTCTGTGGCGCGTTTTGGTCGGCTTTTTTGGGGCCATGTCTTTCTCCACTGCCGGCGTTTTGGCTGCTGGGCTGTTTCCAAATGATCCGCGCCGCAATGCCCTGGCCATTGCCATCTTATTTGGAACCGGTGGCGGCTTGGCAATTGTTTTATCAGGCGCAAGCCTGCCGCTGTTTTTAGATCATTACGGCGCGGATCACTGGCCCTTAGCCTGGGTCATTATCGCAGCAATCTGCTTGCTATTTTCACCGCTGTGCCTGTGGTCAGCCGCAAAGCTCAAGCGTCCAGCCCCGCAGCAAGCGGAGGCCCGAGCGCCCCTGCCAATCTCTCAAATCTGGGCACAATTGGCCGGATATGCTGGCTTTGGATTGGGCTATATCGTGTTTTTGACATTTTTATCCGCCTGGATGACACAGCAGGCCGCCAGCGCCAGCTTCATCGCGGCTGTTTGGATACTCTTGGGACTGAGCATCTGTATTTCCCCCTTGGTGTGGCGACCCATCCTTGCGCGCCACGCCTCAGGCCTGCCATTGGCCATGATCTTAACCTGCATCGCGTTGGGATCGGCGCTGCCGGTGCTGTTTCCTGGAAATATGTCTTTGTTGATTGCTGCGGTTATTTTTGGCCTTTCGGTGTTTATGGCCCCCAGTGCCGTGACCAATTTTTCCCGTCAAAACCTGCCGGCGCACAGCTGGGGGGCGGCCATCAGCCTTTTCACGGTCGTCTTTGCCGTTGCGCAGACCCTTGGGCCCTATGCTGCCGGGCTATTGGGAGACTTGGCCGGCGACATCGGTATCAGCCTTCTGGGCGCATCAGGACTGCTGCTTTTGGGTGCGGTCATCGCTCTGACGCAAAAGCCTCTGCCCAATCACCCCAGGAAGCAGATTGCACAATCTGGCAAGCAAGAATGATACCTCCAAAAATCGCGGCAGTGCGAGCCTTCGGTGCTGGCGGCGCTGAATATGTCAGCTACAATTGGGAAAGCGCATAGAACACGGCATAAGCCGGAGGATAAGTAGAGCACAAAGGACAAAGACATGACCAGGTTGAACGGAAAATCCGCCCTCATCACCGGCGCCGCGCGCGGCATTGGGCGCGGCTTTGCGGAAAAATATCTCGAAGAAGGCGCAACCGTCGCCATCGCAGATATCAATCTCGACGCCGCAGAGACCACGGCAGCTCAGCTGGGTAAAGGGGCCTATGCGGTGCCGCTGGATGTGACCGATCAAACCAGCATTGATGCAGCACTAGTTCAAGTCGTGGCCAAGACCGGAAAAATCGACATTCTTCTGAACAATGCCGCCCTCTTTGATGCGGCTGAAACCGTCGATATTACCCGTGAAAGCTATGAGCGGCTCTATGCGGTCAATGTGGCCGGGACGCTCTTTACCATGCAGGCCGCGGCTCGCCAGATGATTGCACAGGGCCATGGCGGCAAGATCATCAATATGGCATCGCAAGCCGGACGGCGCGGCGAAAGCTTGGTTTTGGTCTATTGTTCAACCAAGGCGGCAGTGATTTCCATGACGCAATCGGCTGGGCTGAACTTGATCAAATATGGTATCAATGTAAATGCCATCGCCCCCGGGGTCGTGGATGGGGCGCATTGGGAACATGTGGATGCTATGTTTGCCAAATTGGAAGGCAAGGCGCTGGGGCAAAAGAAAACAGAGGTCGCCGCGGGCGTGCCAGCCGGCCGTTTTGCGGTTCCGGCCGATCTCAGTGGCATGGCGGTTTTCTTAGCTTCCGCCGAAGCGGATTACATTGTATCACAGACCTATAATGTGGACGGTGGCCAGTGGATGAGCTGATCCAACACGCGTGGCAATTTGGATCAAACCAACACCACGCGGCCCGCAATCACAGCCCACACAGGGAAGGAAGACGACCATGCACCGGCAGGCCCTGATCGTCGGAGGCGGCATCGGCGGGTTATGTGCAGCCATCTGCCTGCGCTTGACCGGCTGGGACGTTCAAGTGTTTGAGCAGGCCCCTGAGATCACCGAAATTGGCGCTGGGCTGCAAATCAGCCCCAATGGGGTTAAAATTCTCGAACATATCGGCGTGATGGAACGCCTTGATTCCGCGATTTTCGAACCCGAAGCAATCGAAATTCGAATGGGTGTCTCAGGGCGCCCAATCCTTTATCTGCCCATGAAAGGCGTTGCCGCCCAGCGCTGGGGCGCGCGCTACCTACAGGTGCATCGCGCCGATCTTATCACCGCTTTAAGCGCGCGGCTGGACGCGCTGCAACCCGGCGCTATGCAAACCGGTTGTCCTGTGCGCGGCTATGCGCCCTGCAAAGACGGTGCCGAGGTAATTTTGGTGAATGGCCAGCGCATTCAGGCGGATTTGGTGATCGGTGCGGATGGTATTCACTCGAGGATCCGTCATCAAATGCTCGGACCAGACACGCCTCGATTTACCGGAAATTACGCCTGGCGCGCATTGGTACCGGCGGCACAGCTCGGCGCTCTGGCCCCGCCGCCTTCCGGCTGCATCTGGGCCGGGCCCAAAAAACACGCGGTCACCACCTATGTGCGCGGGGGGGCTTTGGTCAATTTTGTGGGTATTGTCGAGCAAAGGACTTGGCGAGAGGAAAGCTGGAGCCGCACTGGAGATCGGCAAGAGGCCCTGGCGGATTTCGACGGCTGGGCCCCGCCCCTCTTGGCGATACTCGAACAGGCAGAGGTGCTGCACAAATGGGCACTCTTTGACAGGGCCCCATTGCCAAAATGGCAGGACGGCCATGTGATACTTCTCGGCGATGCGGCCCATCCAATGCTGCCCTCTATGGCACAGGGTGCGGTGCAATCGCTCGAGGATGGCTACCACCTGGCGCGCGCGCTTGGCGCGGCGGTGGGGCCTGATATTGCCGCCGCCTGCGCCCGGCACTATGCCGAGCGTATTGACCGCAGCAGCAGGGTCCAGCGAGTGTCGGCGCAAAACCTACAGCTGTTTCACAAATCAAGCCTATTGGCACAGCTGATGGCCTATGCGCCGATTTGGCTGGCCGGACAGCTGACCCCGTCGCTGGTGCACGGGCGCAGTGATTGGCTCTATGGCGCGCCCGTGCCACCGCTGAACATCTGACCGCCAACACCTTTGAGTGCCACCCGGTGCGGTGCAGATGCGGCCCGTGTCTCGTTACTTGGGCAAAGCCCCCGTCATCACATACCGCAGCGCTGCGGCCACTTGTTGCGGGGTTTGCGCCACCACCAGAGCTGCGGCATCCACTTCTTTCAGGGCGTGCTGATGCTCATCTTGATGCATAACAATAAGAGGTTTGCCCAGCGCCGCCGCATAGCCGGCATCGAAAGCGGCGTTCCATTGTTTGTATTTCTCACCAAACCGCACAACAACGACATCGGCTTGTTCGATACCGGTGCGGGTGCGAATGGCGTTGAGCTGCGCGCCTTTGCGGTCATGCCAAAACTTATTCGGCTCCGCCCCCAAAATCTCAACACCACAATCATCGCTGGCGGCATGATCTGTCACCGGCCCATCAAAAGAGAGGTTGAGATCCCCGCAAGCCGCAATGATTTGATCTCGCCAATCGGTGTGAATTTCGCCAGAAAGGTAAATACGCATGAAAATCTCCAAGTCATGGGTTGAGTGTTGCAGCAGGTGGCAAAGGTCAGCTGCGAATTAAGACGCCAAGGTCTGCCACATTGGTGCCAGTTGCGCCGGTGATATGCAAACCACCCGCCGCCGCAAGCGCGCGATAGGCGTCGTTGTTGTCCAGCAGGCCTGCCGGATCCAGCCCAGCGGCGCGAATTTGAGCCAATGTGGTCTCACAGACCACCCCACCCGCCGCATCCGTAGGGCCATCTCGGCCATCTGTGCCCGCTTGCAGGTAAAGCCAAGGGCCTTGCCAAGCCTCCGCTTCAGCCAAAAGCGCCAGCCGCAGAGCCAAATCTTGATTGCGCCCACCAAGGCCAGTGCCGGTCAGCTTGACGGTTGTCTCGCCGCCAAAGACATGCGCGCCCCGCCCCATGTCTGCAACCCGTCGCACCGCCTCAGTCACATCTCCGATGAGAGGCTGCGTATGCAACCTTGCCGCCGGATAGGCCGCGCCCATAGCCGCAAGGCTTTGCCCATTAGAGCCGATCAACAGGTTGCGCGCATCTGGCAAGTCTCGAGGCACATCCGCGCTGAGCAGAACCCGGCGCACAGTCTCGGGCAAGGCCTCCCATATATCAAGTTGGTGCAAAATATCCCGTGCTTCAGCTTTTGTCCCAATTGAAGAGACCGTGGGACCGCTAGCCACAGCCCGCAAATCATCCCCAATCACATCCGACAAAATCAGCGCTGTCACCGGGCTTGGCGCCGCATAACGCAGCATACCCCCGCCCTTCAGCTCGGACAGCTGTTGGCGGACTAGGTTCATCACCTCAATATCCGCCCCGCTTGCCAAAAGCTTCGCGTTCACCGCCATTTTATCTTGAAGCGACACTCCCACAACCGGAGCAGGCAAGAGCGCCGAACCACCGCCGGAAATCAAGCACAATACCGGAAGGCCAGCGCGGCTGGCCGCAACAAGCGCCGCTTTTACGGCTTGCGCCGCATCAAGGCCAATTTGGTCAGGAATGGGATGGGCCGCGGCAAAGATCCGCGCCTCCGGCATGGGGGGCAGCTCATCGGTCCGCGCGGCATTTTCGGGGTTCGTTGCAACGACAAGTGCCGGCAATGGCCCCAGGAGGGATCGCGCCATTTCGGCCATACTAAGAGCCGCTTTTCCCACAGCAATCACGGTAGGTGGCATGTCAAATTCCGGCAATGACCGGCGCACCGCCTCCGCGGGATCTGCTGCGGCAACGCCCGCGTGAAACGCCGCCGACGCTTGTGTATAATAGGGATGAATCATAACGGCCACTTCCTTTAAAGGCACCTTAAATCCTTGCAGGCCGAAAGAACATATCTTGCGTAGGCAAATCGCTGGAAAGAAAAACACTACCGCCGCCAAAAACACCTGTCACCTGCAGAAAAATAATGCAGACTGCCACAAAGCTATGGAAAGGACACCACATGAGCACTTTCGACGAAAATCTGTTTATCAAAGGTTTAGAACAGCGCAAAGCCACGCTGGGCGCGGAATATGTCACCCAAAATCTTGCCGCGGCCGATGAATTTACCCGGCCTTTCCAAGAGGCAATGACCGCCTGGTGTTGGGGCTTTGGCTGGGGCGATGATGTGATTGATGCCAAAACGCGCTCAATGATGAACCTGTCGATGATTGGCGCCTTGGGGAAAATGCATGAATGGGAATTGCATTGCAAAGGCGCGTTGAACAATGGGGTCACCGTTGAAGAGATCCGCGCCATTATTCACGTGATCGGCATCTATTGCGGCGTGCCGCAGGCCTTGGAATGTTTCCGCGCCGCACGAAAGGTTTTGACGGAAGCCGGCCAGCTCTGATCCCAGTCTTCCGTGACGGAACGCTTGCAATCATAGGATAAACCCTATGATCTGTTCTCATCAAAAATCTTGAGGTTCCTATGTCCAACGCCCATTATCCGCATCTTTTTCAACCCCTTGATCTGGGCTTCACAGAGCTGAAAAACCGAGTGGTCATGGGCTCCATGCATTTGGGCCTTGAGGAAGCGGAGCATGGGTTCGAACGTATGGCCGCCTTTTATGCCGAACGCGCAGCCGGCGGTGCGGCTTTGATCGTCACCGGGGGGATTGGCCCGAATACGGAAGGCGGCGTTGGGCTTGGCGCCGCCGTCATGACCACCCCTGAGGAGGCCGCAGAGCACCGCATTGTCACCGATGCGGTTCATGCCGCCGGTGGCAAAATCGCCATGCAAATCCTACACACCGGGCGCTACGCCTATAACCCCAATGCGGTGGCCCCCTCACCGCTACAGGCCCCGATCAATCCGGTCAAACCCAAAGAATTAGATCAAGCCGGGATTGAACAGCAAATCGCTGATTTCGTGCGCGCGGCGCAACTGGCCCAATCGGCTGGATATGATGGGGTAGAGATTATGGGCTCCGAGGGGTATCTACTCAACCAGTTCATTGCCCTGCGCACAAATCACCGCACCGATCAGTGGGGCGGAAGCTATGAAAACCGTATCCGTTTGGCCGTTGAGATTGTCCGACAGGTGCGCCAAGCGGTCGGCCTTGAGTTTATCATCATCTTTCGCTTGTCGATGATTGATCTGGTTGAAGGCGGCTCTTCGATCGAAGAAGTGATCACATTGGGCCATGAAATCGCGGCGGCCGGGGCGACAATTTTCAACACAGGTATCGGCTGGCATGAAGCGCGAATTCCAACCATCGCCACCTCAGTGCCCCGCGCCGCCTTCACCTGGGTCAGTGCGCGACTAAGGGCCGAAATGCCGATCCCGGTCATCACATCTAATCGGATCAACACACCCAAGGTGGCCGAGGCAGTGATTGCCCGCGGTGATGCGGATATGGTCTCTATGGCACGCCCATTTCTGGCAGATGCCAAATTCGTCGCCAAATCCGCTGCTGGAAAATCCGACGAAATCAATACCTGTATCGGCTGTAACCAGGCCTGTTTGGATGCTATTTTCAGCGGTCAAATCACCTCATGCTTGGTCAACCCTTTCGCCTGTAATGAAACGCATATGCACCTCAGGCCAGCCCAAACGATCAAACAGATCGCCGTGGTTGGCGCGGGGCCGGCCGGGCTCGCAGCAGCGACAACAGCCGCCCGGCGTGGTCATAAAGTTACCCTGTTTGAATCCGCAAACCAGATTGGAGGACAGTTTAATATTGCCAAGCAAATACCTGGAAAAGAAGAATTTTATGAAACTTTGCGCTATTTTAAAAAGGAAATTGAACTCAGCGGGGTCACATTAAAATTGAACCATCGGGTCGCGGCAACAACGCTGGCCGCATTCGACGAGGTGATCTTAGCCACCGGCGTCATTCCGCGCCGACCGGATATTCCCGGCATCGATCATCCCAAGGTTTTGGGCTACCTCGATGTGATATCAGGCGCGCCCGTCGGTCCGCGCGTTGCGGTGATTGGCGCCGGTGGCATCGGCTTTGATATCAGCGAATATTTGATCCATAGCGGCCCCTCGGCCAGTCAAGATATCGAGACCTTCATGAAGGAATGGGGCATTGATATGAGCTTTCAAGCCCGTGGCGGCGTCGAAGGCATGGTGCCACAGATCTCCCTTGCCGCCCGTGAGGTCTTTTTGTTGCAACGCAAGTCCAAGAAAGTGGGCGCAGGCCTGGGCAAAACCACCGGTTGGATTCACCGCACAAATCTGGCCAAACGCGGGGTGCAGATGATGGCTGGGGTGAGTTATGAAAAGATCGACGATGCTGGGCTGCATATCATCCAGGCCGGCACTGCGCGCCTGTTGCAGGTGGACAGCATCGTTCTTTGCGCCGGACAAGAACCGGAGCGCAGCCTAGCGGCGGATTTGCCACAGGCGCATTTAATTGGCGGCGCAGATGTGGCGGCGGAATTGGACGCACGCCGCGCGATTGACCAAGGCACCCGGCTGGCGCTGGCACTCTAATGCTCTGAAAGCGCCTGTAGATCTTTGATCGTCATTGCGGGCGTGATCGCCTCAGATGCCACATTAAGGTCGAGAACGGCACCGGTCGGGCTGGCCAGGGCACGGGAAAAGGCTTCGGCGAATTCCTCCGTGCGCGCGACCCGCTCGCCGTGAAAACCATAGGCCCGCGCCAGAGCTGTAAAATCCGGGTTGATCATTTCGGTGCCGCTGACACGCCGCGGAAAATGTCGCTCTTGGTGCATGCGTATGGTGCCATAGCTGCCATTGTTGACGATCAGCACGATGGGCCGAGCCTGTGCTTGCAACGCGGCCCCAAGCTCTTGGCAGTTCATTTGGAAATCACCATCGCCAGCAAAACAGACCACGCAGCGCTCTGGGCACTCAACCTTCGCGGCAATTGCCGCTGGCAGGCCATACCCCATGGCGCCTGACTGCGGCGCAAGCAGCCGCTGGTGCTGAGAAAACTGCATAAATTTATTGGGCCAAATGGCGAAATTTCCTGCGCCATTGGTGACGATGGCATCTGCGGGCAACATTGCCTGGACAGTGCGTGTGACCACGCCCATATCAACCGGGCTGGGTTGGGCCTTCGCGGTTTGCGCGGCATCAAATCCTGCACGCGCTGATTTGGCCCAAGCCGGATCTTGACGCATGGCGGGGGCCTCTAGCCGCGCCATCAGCCCTTGCAGCAGCGGGCCGGGATCGGAAATCATGCTCAAATTAGGCGCAACATATTTGTGAAACTCATCACCTGAACGATGCGATTGCGCAATCCATTGTGCGCCGCGATTGGCGCCAAAGAGGGTGAAAGCATCGGTAGTCATCTCGCCAAAGCGCAGGTTGACGGCCAGGACCGCATCCGCGTCCGTGAGGACGCGTTTGGTATTAGCCGTCATGCCAACGCCCGCCTCACCGACAAAAAGCGGATCTGTATTGTCAAAAAGATCGTGATAGCGAAAACCCGTGACCACCGGAATGTTCAACTTATGCGCACAGGCCTGCAATGCACTGCGATCCTGAGCGTCCCATCGGCCGCCACCTGCCAAGATCACGGGGCGCTCAGCGCTTTGTAGCTTTGCCGCCAACTGCTCCAGATCCGCTGCAACCGCAGCCGATTTTGGGGCCAGGATCGGAGTGGTTGGGATCTCAATCTCGGCAGATTGTGTTAAGACATCCTCTGGCAGTGCGACCACCACTGGACCAGGACGGCCTGAGATGGCCATAGACCACGCCCGGCCGATGATTTCCGGGGTGCGCGACACATCGGTAATTTCGGTGGCATATTTTGCAATGGGACCGAAGACTTGGCGGTAATCCAGCTCTTGAAACGCTTCGCGACCTTGATGTTCGAGCCCAACCTGTCCAACGAAGAGCAGCATTGGCGTTGAGGCTTGCATCGCCGTATGCACCCCGATGCTGGCGTTGGTTGCGCCAGGACCGCGGGTGACAAAACACAGGCCCACCTCTCCGGTTAACTTCGCCCAGGCCTCCGCCATAAAAGCCGCACCGCCTTCATTTCGGCATCCAATGAAGCGAAAACCGGGTGCGTCGCAAAAAGCATCCAATACGGCCAGATAGCTCTCACCTGGGACCCCAAAACCAGAGCGCGCACCCAGAGATATTAGTGTTTTAACAACGGCTTGCCCGCCCGACATCAGCACCATGCGCCTGCATCCTCTTGATAATCTATAGGAAGTTTATGCGGATTTGCACCTAACGACCAGCGGAATATAAGCTAAATGTGGGTTAGGTTTTTCATGGGCTGCAGCGCAAGCGCCAGTCTAAGGTCCTGACGCTATTCGCTCTGTTCAGATGCAATTAACTTTGAGCGCGGCGGCGTGCGACTCCCCTATCCACCGGAGGCCATCCGCGCCAATCTGATAGCCAGGACAAGGTTTGTGACACGCGATCTTGGAGCGGCACATCCAGAACTTGATAAAATGCTGTCATCATACCCGCAGGCGTTTTGGGCGCGCATTTGGTGTCAGAACCGCGCGCCACCTGGCCAATAATATCTTGCATTTCCCGATCCGTGAGCCAATGCGGCGTTCCTATATTCATCCGGGATGGCGCCGCGGCGCTTACGCCCTGCGCCAACATCGTATAAGCCAGATCCGACACGCTCACCCAATTTTTGGCTTCAAGCCCATGCGAATCGTGACCGGCATCCAAATCCTGCCAAAGGCGTTCAATCTCATTGCAGAACCTTTGCCCAGGGCCAAAGATCTGGCCCGCATGTAATTGCGTGACCGAGATGCCTGGCTCTTGGCCCCAATTGGCAACCATATCCTGTGCAATCAACACAGTGTCTTGAACAAAAGGTAGGTCTTTGGGCAGATCTGCTCGGGCGGCGCAAAGCTGCACAAATCTTGCCTCATCGCGCATATTATTGGCCGTCCAAAACTCTTGTAAGAGCTCCAGCAAGATGGCCGTGCCGGTCACATTTGTCGCGAGGCAACGTTCCTCACCACCCAAGGGCCAGGCCCGGAGCGTTTCAACAGCGCAGTGGAACACCAATTGGGGTCGGGCGACCTGGATCAGTTTTTGAGTTTATTGCGATCGCTAATGTCGCCCAACACCAATTGGTAATTGTCAGCTTGCTCAAGATCCCAAATATCCCAGAGACTTGCGGCTGGCGTCAGAGCGTCATAATTGGTCACGAAGTGGCCCTCATTCACGGCACGGCGCACCACAACCGATCCAATAAATCCAGCGCCACCCATTCGACGATATAAGGGGCTTCGTTTCGCAGGGTGGTCACCGCAAGAATACGCATAAAATAACTTTCCAAAACCACAAGATTTGCGCATATTATGGCAAAATTCAATCACAAAGCCGGTATTTTTCATCAGCGCGACCGCTGCCCCCTTGCTCTGGCGGCAGTTTATGGCAAGCTGACGCAAACTGGAGGATATATGGAAGCGGATTTTGTCATAATTGGATCGGGCTCAGCGGGTTCAGCCATGGCGGCCCGGCTGTCTGAAGATGGTCAATATTCCGTGATCGTGCTCGAATATGGGGGCAGCGATGCGGGGCCTTTCATTCAAATGCCCGGTGCACTCTCCTATCCGATGAATATGCCCCTCTATGATTGGGGGTATCGCTCTGAACCAGAGCCCCATTTGGGCGGGCGGCAATTGGCCTGCCCCCGCGGCAAGGTGATCGGTGGCTCCTCCTCGATCAATGGTATGGTCTATGTGCGTGGCCATGCAGGCGATTACGACCATTGGGCCCAAAGCGGGGCGGAAGGGTGGTCCTACGCGGATGTGCTGCCCTATTTTCTGCGCATGGAGAATTGGCACGAGAGCGGCCAGGGCGGCGATCCCGATTGGCGCGGCAAAAACGGACCGCTGCATATCACCCGCGGCAAGCGCGACATCCCGCTGCATCAAGCCTTTGTGGAGGCCGGCCGCCAGGCGGGGTTCGAAGTCACCAAAGACTACAACGGCGCGCAGCAGGAGGGGTTTTGCGCAATGGAGCAGACCGTCTGGCGCGGCCGGCGCTGGTCGGCGGCCAATGCCTATCTCAAGCCAGCCCTAAAGCGCCCCAATCTGACACTACACAAATGCCTGGCACGCCGCATTGTCCTGAAAGACGGCCGCGCCATTGGGGTGGAAGTATCAAAAGGGCAAAATATCTCAGTGATCCGCGCCCGCCGCGAGGTGATTGTTGCCGCTTCAGCGATCAACTCTCCCAAACTCCTGCTGCTTTCAGGCATAGGCCCCGCCGCGCAGCTGACGCAAATGGGGATTGAGGTGCAGGATGATCGGCCCGGCGTGGGGCAAAACCTGCAAGATCATCTGGAGCTTTACATCCAGCAGGCCTGCCTGCAGCCCATTACGCTCTACAAATATTGGAATTTCTTTGGAAAATTCCGCGTAGGTTTGGAATGGCTAATCAATAAATCCGGCCCCGGCGCGTCAAATGCCTTTGAATCCTGTGCCTTTTTGCGCTCAAAACCGGGCGTGCGCTACCCTGATATTCAATATCATTTCTTACCGATCGCGGTGCGCTATGATGGGCGTGCCGCCTCCGAAGGCCACGGGTTCCAAGCCCATGTTGGCCCCATGCGCTCTGCCTCGCGTGGGGCGGTGACCCTGCGCTCTAGTGATCCAAACGACGATCCAAAGATCCTATTTAACTATATGTCCGATCCGCAGGATTGGAGCGATTTTCGCCATTGCATCCGCTTGACCCGCGAGATTTTTGGCCAATCGGCCTTTGACCCATTTCGCGGCAAGGAAATTCAACCGGGCGCATCGGTGCAAAGCGACGCCGAGCTTGACGGGTTCATCCGTGAGCATGTGGAAAGCGCCTACCATCCCTGCGGCACCTGCAAAATGGGTCGCACAGAGGATCCTATGGCCGTGGTGGATTCTGAATGCCGGGTGATTGGGGTGGACGCGCTGCGCGTGGTCGACAGCTCTATCTTCCCACGCATCCCCAATGGAAACCTGAACGGGCCGTCTATTATGGTGGGCGAAAAAGGCGCCGATCACATTCTGGGCAAGCAACCGCTGCCCAAAGACAATAGAGCCCCCTGGATCAATCCAAGATGGGAGAGCTCCGACAGATAAACCCGGGGTCAGGCCGGCGCAGCCCGGTGTTACCACCGGGCAAAGTGCTTTTGGCTTAGCTGCTCTGGGAAGCAGAGATCCCTCACAAACCGTTGCCACCGTGAATCCCCAAAATTAGTCATCGCCCCAGACCGGCGCTGCCATCATGTCTGCGCGGGGGCGATGCTATGCAGCTATTTTAGCTGTTTGGTAGCACTCAAGTCGATTGCAAAACGCGCTAGGAGACGATCGTCGCCAGCGTAGCGGCGCGAAGATCTGCCTCGCTGACACCCTCGGCCGTCTCCACAATCGCCAATCCGCCCTCAACCACATCCAACACCCCAAGATTGGTGATGATACAATCCACAACGCCAGCGCCCGTGAGTGGCAGGCTACAGGCAGGCAGAACTTTGCTTTCGCCCCTCTTGTTGGTGTGATCCATGACCACGACAACCCGGCCAACACCGGCCACCAGATCCATGGCGCCGCCCATACCTTTGACCAGCTTGCCGGGGATCATCCAATTGGCCAAATCGCCATTTTCTGCCACTTCCATCGCACCGAGGATCGCCATGGCAATCTTGCCGCCGCGAATCATCCCAAAGGAGGTTGCGCTGTCAAAATAAGCGGTTTGCGGCAATTCGGTAATCGTTTGCTTGCCCGCGTTGATCAGATCAGGATCCACCTCATCTTCGGTTGGAAACGGTCCCATGCCGAGCATGCCGTTTTCCGACTGCAAGGTCACCTCAACCCCCTCGGGGATATAGTTGGACACAAGCGTTGGAATCCCAATACCCAGATTCACATAGGTGCCATCTTCCAGCTCTTGCGCGGCCCGCGCAGCCATTTGGTTGCGGTCCCAGCCTTTTGTCTCTGTGGCCATTATGATGCCCTCACTGTACGTTGTTCGATCCGTTTTTCATGGCTGCCTTGAATGAGCCGGTGCACGTAGATGCCCGGCAGGTGAATGTGATCGGGATCCAAGCTGCCCGTGGGGACAATCTCCTCCACCTCCGCAATGCAGACCTTACCACACATGGCCGCCGGCGGGTTGAAGTTCCGCGCCGTCTTGCGGAAAATCAAATTGCCCGTCTCATCGGCCTTCCATGCTTTGACAATCGACACATCTGCAAAGAGCCCGGTTTCGAGAATATAGGTCTCTCCATTAAACTCTTTATGCTCCTTGCCCTCGGCAATAACCGTGCCCACTCCGGTTTTGGTATAAAACCCCGGAATCCCGCAACCTGCGGCGCGCATCCGTTCTGCCAAAGTGCCCTGAGGGTTGAATTCAAGCTCCAGCTCACCAGAGAGATATTGCTTCATAAATGTATCATTCTCGCCCACATAGGAGGAGATCATCTTTTTCACCTGTTGCGTTTGAAGCAAGATGCCAATGCCAAAATCATCCACACCGGCATTGTTCGACGCAAAGGTCAAATCCTTGGTGCCAGCGTCTCTTATTGCGGCCAATAGGTTTTCCGGCAAACCACACAGACCAAAGCCCCCGGCGGCAATAAACATCCCGTCAAACAACAGCCCTTCGAGAGCCTCGCTGGCGGATCCATATAGTTTTTTCATGAGTAGACCGTCCTCTTCATTCCATTGACCTCAAAGACCACCGAATAAACTATGGGTCAAGACTTCGAAGCTGTTTTGCGTAAAATCCGCCGCCAAGCACCTGCGCACTGTCTTGTCGCGATATGTCGCAAAAGCCGCGCCAGTATCGATCATTGGTGACCAGACTGAAACACGCCCGCTCATGAAATGACCTGGCATATCTGCGGGTGGAGCTGGAAATGGCCGAGTATTTCGTTGTGGCCCGCCCTACACATCAAAGACCTCTGCATAACGCCATTTCAACACAAAATGAGGGCAGCGCTTGCCGGGGGGCAGTCAGGCGCAGCCCAGTGTTGTCACCGGGAATAATGTTTTGGCTTGGCGGTTGGGTTACGCAGAGGTCTTAGTCAGCAGGTTTCATTTGAGATCAAACTCGGAACTTAGTAGTGTAAAACTCATTTGAACTAAACTTATCTTTGGACATGTCATTATGAACTTAACAAAAACTTCCGGCCTCACTGGCGCAGCGTTCAGCCTGTACCTCTTCCTGCACTCCGTCTTTCATTCCTTCCGTATCAGCAAAGGTTTTTCATTCTTTGACTCGCTATTCCCAGAATTGGTCGGCACCTTCAGTTCCTCCATCATTTTCTTTATGCCGGCGGCCGTGTTGCTCTTTCGATCCGCATTCTCACCGGTTTTGGAGAAGGCATCTACGGTCTATCCGATCGTGATGGCAATTACTGTTTTGAATGTGTATTTGGCAGACGGACCGCTCACCGCAGGCCTGCCTGTAGTTGTGTTAACCATGCATTTTTGTATAATTTTTTCAATTATTTATTTATGTGCCCCAGCACCCAAACATTGAACCCAACCCTCGGTTTCGGGCACGCATCTCAAAGCCGGAGGCAATGATCTTGCCCCCAGGTCGCAGCGCCTGTCTTGGGGGCTGTCGTCACAAAAATGGTATATCCACCAGGGTTGCCACGACCTTGCGACCGCCAGAGCGGGACAAGGTCACTTTGTCACCGATCATGCAGCTGCGTGAGATCAAGGCGTAGCCGATGTTTTTGCTCAGACGCGGGGACCAAACACAATTGGTCATATCGCCGACCTTCTGCCCATCGACGGTGATATCTTCCCAGTGGAAGCTCAAAGGATCGGGTGTTTCGCCCTCTAGGATCAATCCCAGCTGATGACGTTTGGGACCCTTCGCATGGATGCGGCGCAGCCCTTGAATGCCGATGACATCATCGGGGACATCCAGGTCAATATAATTTCCCAAACGCACCTCATAGGGATTGGTGGTGTCATCGCTGTCAGAGCCACAGCTCACCAGTCCGCTTTCCGTCCGCTCAGGCGAGGTTGGCCCACCATTGCCGATGTCGAAAGGCGCGCCGGCCTCTTTGACGATGTTCCAAAGCTCATCGCCGCGCGTTCCATCGCGCAAGTAAATCTCAAATCCGCCCTGTTTGGACCAGCCCGAACGCTGCACGGCAACAGGAATTCCGTTGATTTCACTCTCTGCAAACCAAAAATACTTCAGATCATGCACCCAGTCGCCAAAGATTGACGACACAACCGCGCCCGCTTTTGGCCCCTGCACCGCCAAGGGCGAGACATCCGGTTCAGAAATTTTAACATTCAAACCACGCTCTGCTGCAATCGCGCGGGCCCAGAACCAAATATCACTGTCTGCAATCGAGAACCAAAACAAATCTTCACGCAGTTTGAGCAAGATCGGATCATTGATCAAAATACCTTCGTGATTGCAAAGCGGCACATATTTGCCCTGCCCGATTTTGCATTTTGATAAGTCGCGCGGGCTCAGGATCTGCGCCAATTTTCCGGCATCGGGCCCCTCGAGTTGCACCTGCCGCTCGGCACCCACATCCCACATGACGACCCCATTCAACAGGTCCCAATATTCCTTATCCTTATCGCCAAAGCTCGCCGGCAAAATCATCCGATTGTAGACCGAGGCATTGGTACAGCCCTCGGCAACCACCGAATTGAAGAAGGGCGACGGGCGCAAACGCGCTGTGGCATGAACCTGAAACATTTTGAGCTCCTAATCTGACGCTGAATCGCGCTTTAGTGCAGGCAAGCCCCGTCTGGCAATCCCCTGAATTGCGCCTGCGATATGACCTTACGTCATCAATTTTACCAGAAAATTAATCTGAGCACCGAGATGCAGAAAATCGCACAGTGTCACGCGTCTCAAGCAGGCCTAAGAGCCGTTGGATCGATCAGCGTTGTTATCACAATAATGGCGCCAAATACCTTCCCCTGCCGCCACATTCTGTTATCTTGAATGCAAGTTGGAGGATCGAATGCAAAAGCAAGCTGTGCGCCTAGGCGTGGATATTGGCGGCACCTTTACGGATGTCGTTTTGGAGCGCGGCGGCGCCCTCTTTTCCACCAAAGTCTTAACCACCTATCGCGCCCCAGAAGAAGCCATTGTCGAGGGCATGGCCCGCGTCTGCGCGCAAGCCCAAATCAACCCGGGAGAGATCACCCAAATCATCCACGGCACCACACTTGCCACAAATGCTTTGATCGAACGCCGCGGTGCCAAAACGGCTTTGATCACGACCGAGGGCTTCCGCGATGTCATTGAGATGCGCACCGAAAGCCGCTTTGAACAATATGACCTCAACCTCACCCTGCCCCCGCCACTCCTGCCCCGCAATTTTCGCTACACAATCACAGAGCGGATGCAGGCCGACGGCCAAGTGCTAAAGCCGATCAACCGCGCTGAGATCGAAGCCCTGGTCGGGGAGATTAAGCAGGCGGGCTTTGAAAGCATCGCTGTGGGATTTCTCCATTCCTACGTCAATGACGCCCATGAGCGCCTCGTGGCTGAGGTTGTGTCTGAGAAAATGCCTGGCGCCATGCTGTCTCTGTCTTGCGAGGTTAGCCCGCAGATGCGCGAATATGAGCGTTTCAACACCACCATCGCCAATGCCTATATCAAACCCTTGATGAAAACTTATTTGGGTCGTCTCAAAGGGCGTTTGAACAGTGAAGGCGCACGATGTCCAATCTTTTTGATGCACTCTGGCGGCGGCATAATCAGCCTGGAAAATGCTGCTGAATTTCCCGTTCGCTTGGTGGAATCCGGCCCGGCCGGCGGGGCAGTTTTTGCCGCCCATATCGCCGCGCGTCACCAGATTGATAAGGTGCTGTCTTTCGATATGGGCGGCACCACGGCGAAGATTTGCCTCATTAAAGATCAAACTCCAAAAACCGCCCGTGTCTTCGAGGTTGCACGCAGCTATCGGTTCAAAAAAGGCTCGGGCATGCCCATTTCAATTCCTGTGATTGATATGGTTGAGATCGGCACCGGTGGTGGCTCTTTGGCCCATGTCGACAGCCTGAGGCAAATCAGGGTTGGGCCAGAAAGCGCCGGTTCCGAGCCGGGCCCGGCCTGCTATGGCCGTGGTGGCACCCGCCCGGCGGTGACCGATGCCGATTTGGTCCTGGGGCGGCTGGATCCGGACAAGTTTGCAGGCGGGCGCATCACGCTTAAGCCGGCGGCGAGCGCAGCCGCGCTTGCGGCACATTTGGGCGATACGCTTGATATGGACAGCCAAACTGCCGCCTTCGGCCTCTCCGAGGTTGTGGATGAAAATATGGCCAATGCCGCGCGGGTGCATGCGGTGGAAAACGGCGAAGATCTCAGCGATTACACGATGATTGCCTTTGGCGGCGCGGCGCCTTTACACGCGGGGCGATTGTGCGAGAAATTGGGCATTACCCGCCTTCTCGTGCCCAGTGGCGCAGGGGTCGGTTCTGCAATTGGCTTTCTGCGCGCGCCATTCAGCTTTGAAGCCACCCACAGCCAGTTCATGCGTTTGGCTGATTTCAGATCGGACCTAGCAACCGGCTTGCTGGCAGAGTTGACTCAGGAAGCCACTGCCTTTGTGCGCAGCTGTGACGCGAAGGCCGAAATTGACGCGCAATACAAAGTCTATATGCGCTATTCGGGACAGGGGTGGGAAATTCCCGTGGCCTTTGATGCCACCTTGGCCCAATCTCCCGATTCAGCAAGGTTTGAAGCGCTGTTTGAGCGCGAATACAAAACCCTTTTTGGCCGCAGCGTCGCCGGTATGGACATTGAGATCACGGTTTGGTCCGTCAATGCCACAACCGCCGCCGCCCCCGCCAAAGCCCTGGCGCCCCAGCCGGCTGGCCAGCGCTTGACGGCCACCGATTACCGCAGCCTATTTGATGCCGCATCGGAGCAAATGACACAGGCGGCACAATGGCGCCGCGCCGATATGGCCATAGGCGCAGAGCTGGACGGGCCCGCGGTGATTGAAGAAGAAGAAACCACCATCATCGTGCCCAAATCCCGCCGCGCGCGGGCGATGAGTGATGGCTGTATTGAACTGACCGCGCGGCCAGTAGACAAAGGAGTGGCGCAATGATCGCATCCACGCCCCCCTGCACCACCTCTGAGGTGCAGTATCAAGTTATGTGGAACCGCCTGATCTCTGTTGTGGAAGAGCAGGCGCAAGCGCTGGTGCGAACGGCCTTCTCAACCTCTGTGCGCGAGGCCGGGGATCTTTCTGCCGGGGTCTATGATGCGCAAGGGCACATGCTGGCCCAAGCGGTCACCGGCACCCCAGGCCATGTCAATGCCATGGCCGACGCGGTGGCCCACTTCATACGCCGGATTGGCCGCGAAAATTTCGCCCCCGGCGATATTTACATCACCAATGACCCGTGGGAGGGTACCGGCCACTTACATGACATTACCATTGTAACACCCTGTTACTACAATGAAACCTTTATGAGTTTCTTTGCCTGCACCGCGCATATCGTTGATATCGGGGGCCGAGGGTTTGGAGCGGATGCCAATAGTGTCTATGAGGAAGGTCTCTACATACCCATTATGAAATTGGCCGATCGCGGCGTGCTGGATCAGACCTTGATGCGGATCATCCGCGGCAATGTGCGCGAGCCTGATCAGCTGGTGGGAGACATCTATGCGCTGGCCAGCTGCAACGAAATTGGCCACCGCCGCTTGATTGATATGATGACAGAATTTGGGCTTGGGGATCTGTCTGGGATTTCTGAGTTTATTCTGTCCAACTCCCGCCGCGCGACACTTGAGCGGATCAACGCGCTGACGCCCGGCATAGCCCGAGGGGAAATGCGCACCGACGGCTATGCGCAGCCGGTTAATCTCAAAGTGCAGCTCACCATCGAAAAAGACCGTATTTTATGCGATTTTGCCGGCACTTCTGGCCTGGATAAGAAGGGCATCAACTGTCCATTGGTCTACACCAAAGCCTATGCCTGCTACGCGCTCAAATGCGCCATCGCACCAGAGATTCCCAATAACGCGGCCAGCCTGGCGCCGTTTGAAATCACGGCGCCGGAAAACACCATTGTGAATGCCCTGCATCCCGCCCCGGTGGCGCTGCGCCATATCATTGGCCATATGGTGCCCGACGCGGTCTATGCGGCTTTGGATCAATTGTTGCCCGGGCTGGTGCCTGCTGAGGGCGCGGGTTGCCTGTGCAATTTCCAAGTCTCGCTGCGCCCCCGCAGCGATGCGCCCGCGCCGCCTCATGCCCGGCGCGCAGAGGTTTTGACCTTCAACTCCGGCGGATCTGGTGCACGACCCGGTTTGGATGGAATGAACGCCACCGCTTTTCCCAGCGGAGTGATGACCATGCCCGTCGAAGCCACCGAGCAGGTCGGCCCGGTATTGATCTGGCGCAAAGAGCTGCGTGCCGACAGCGGCGGCGGCGGCCGACATCGCGGTGGATTGGGTCAATATATGGAGGTTGGCGCGCAAGAGGGTTATGAATTTGACATCCAAGCCATGTTCGATCGCGTCAACCACCCAGCAAATGGTCGCCAAGGCGGATCCAAAGGTGGCGCCACCACGATCGCGCTTGACGATGGCGCGCCCATGCGCGGGAAAGGCAAGCAATTCGTGCCCCATGGCAAAAAGGTCATGATGGCTTTCCCCGGTGGCGCAGGATACGGACCTGTCTGCGAACGCAGCACCGCAGAAATCCTAAAAGATCTGGCTGGCGGCTATGTCACCGCGCAGGCGGCGGAAGAGCTTTACGGTCTGGCGCCTCAACAGATCGCCGATGTTCTGGAGCGGGCGAAAAACGGTGAGGCGTTCTAAATCGCACAGCCACAGCAAACCCCAAAAGCGCATAGCTATGACATAATCCTTATTGGCGGCGCTATGTATGGCAGCTCCATCGCCTGGTGGCTCAGCCGCGATCCGGGGTTTGACGGCTCCATTCTTGTAGTGGAGCGGGATTTCAGTTTTGAATGCGCGTCCACAAGCCACACCAATTCTTGCATCCGTCAACAGTTTTCAAACCCAACCAATATCCAAGTCAGCCAATTTGGCGCGGAGTTTATCAACAATTTTCAAAGCTATTTTGATCACGACCCGCGTGTTCCGAAAATCCATATCCAATCTTTTGGCTATATGTATTTGGCCAATAGCGCCGCTGATGCCGAAAGCCTGCGGCACAGTCAAGCGCTGCAGGCACAAATGGGCGCTGGCACGCGGCATATGACAGCCTCTGAAATTCAGGCTGAATATCCGTTTTATCATGTGGGCGACATTACCGCAGGCAATCATAACACCGTCAACGAAGGCTATTTTGACGGCGGCACGATTTTTGATTGGTGCAAGCGCGTGGCCCAAGAAAAAGGCGCTGAATATGTGCAAAATGAGGTTGTGGCGATGGACCGGCACGCAGACCGCATCCACAGCGTGACCCTGGCCTCGGGCGAGAGGCTCAGCTGCGGGCACGTGGTCAATTGCACAGGCCCGCGCGCCGCGCAAACTGCGCGTATGGCCGGGCTAGACTTGCCAGTTGAGCCGCGCAAACGCTACAGCTTCGTCTTTGATGCCGAGCAGCCGCTGGCGCGCGACCTTCCCCTCACCATCGACCCCTCTGGCGTGCATATGCGTTCGGAGGGGCGCTATTATCTTGCCGGCTGTCCGCCCGATGATGATGCGCCCGTAGCCTATGACGATTTCACCCAAGACCACAGCATCTGGCAAGAGAAGGTCTGGCCCATCATCGCCGCCCGTGTGCCGCAGTTCGAAGCTATCAAGCTGATCAACAGCTGGGCAGGACATTACGCCTATAACACCTTCGATCAAAACGCGATCATCGGCCCGCATCATCAGGTAGAGAACTTCCTCTTTGCCAATGGGTTTTCGGGCCACGGCTTGCAACAATCGATGGCCATCGGGCGCGGATTGGCCGAATTTATCACCTATGGCGCCTATCGCAACATTGACCTTTCCCCCTTCGCATACAAACGTATCGAAGAGGGCAAACCCTTTTTAGAAAAGGCAGTAATTTGATGAAAAAACTCGTGTTAACCGGTGCCGCGGGACGGCTAGGCTCTTATCTGCGCGAACCGCTAAGTCAGATGTGTGACCGCCTGGTCTCCACCGATTGGACCGAGGACATCGGCAAGCTTTATCCCGGTGAGACCTATGTCAAAGCAGACCTATGCGATCTGGAGGCCATGGAGGCGGTGCTTGATGGTGCGGATATGGTGGTCCATTTTGGCGCGATTGGCGATGAGGCCGCCTGGGACAAAATCCTACATTCCAATATCATTGGCGCCTATAATGTGTGGGAAGCGGCCGCACGCAAGGGGCTGCGCCGCGTGGTCTATGCCAGCTCTATCCATGCGGTGGGCATGTATCCCAAAACCCAAAGGATCGACACAGAAGTGCCGCACCGCCCAGACACCTACTATGGTTTGGCAAAATGTTTCGCAGAGGATCTTGGCAGCCTCTATTGGGACAAAAAGGGCATTGAGAGTGTGCATCTGCGCATCCTATCCGCCGCACAGGTCAACAATCCGCGCGCGCTTGGCTCCTGGCTGTCCTATGACGATCTGATCCACTTGGTTCAGCAAGCCATCACCACACCGATCACGGGCTTTTCCGTGATCTATGGCGTGTCCAATAATGACCGGGTCACGGTCGACAATCACAAGGCGGCCTTCTTGGGATATCGTCCGAAAGACAATGCCGAGCAATTTGCAGAAGAGGTCCTGGCAGCCGCCGATCCGGCAAATCCCCATGATCCCGGGCAGATGTGCCAAGGCGGGCCCTTCGCTTCAGTAGAGATTGGGTTTTCAGGCACGGCCAGCATGAATATCGTGCATGACAAAAAAGAGATATAATCCACCAATGGCGGCGGATTCGGCCTCTCCCATCTGCTGCGCCCCATCCAGACCGGAGGGCGCCACCTCTCGGCCTGCCCCGCAATCCATGGGCAGCGGGGCGCATCGGGCCGCGCTCTGCCCCATACCGGGCGGAGCGGGCTTGATGGGAACCAACCGGCCGGTCATCAAGCTGGACGGCGAAGCGCCGCAGCGCCGGGTCAAGCTGAAACCCTTCCTGCTGGGGCAAACCCCGGTGAGCAATGCGGAATTCTCCCGCTTCGCAGAACAGACCGGTTATGTCACAGAGGCTGAGGTTTTCGGCTGGTCTTTTGTCTTTCACCTCCAGGTTCCCGCGGCCCAAACCACGGTGCAAGGCGCGGCTGGCGCGCAATGGTGGCGGCGGGTCGATGGGGCGAATTGGCGACATCCCGCAGGCCCTTTGGGCATCCAAAGCCTGCCCGATCACCCTGCAGTTCATCTGTCGTGGACGGATGCGCAGGCCTATTGCGCTTGGGCGGGGGGACGTCTTCCAAGTGAAGCGGAATGGGAGCATGCCGCCCGTGGCGGTTTGGGGGATGTGAATTATCCTTGGGGCGATGTGCCGCCCGATGATCGCGCGCATCTTCCCTGCAATATCTGGCAAGGCAATTTCCCCACTCAAAACACCTCCGCCGACGGCTATGCTTTCACCAGCCCGGCGCGCTCTTTTGCCCCAAATGGCTACGGGCTGTATGGGATGGCCGGCAATGTCTGGGATTGGACGGCCGATCTGTTTCGCCTCAAATCCCTGTCCAAAGCCGGCAAGGCCCATGCGGCGGTCATGCGGGGATATCGCGTCATCAAAGGCGGCAGCTTTCTGTGCCATGCCTCCTATTGCACGCGCTACCGCATCGCCGCGCGCACGGGCAATTCCCCTGAGAGCACCACCAGCCATATGGGATTTCGCATCGCTTTTGACGCGCCGCCCGGGCGCGGTTAACGCCAGCCGCAGCCAACCCGGCCCTATGGCTCCCCCGGCGGTTCAAGATCGGCCAGCAATTGATCGAATTGCGCCACCATCGGCTGCACTCCCATTTCGGCATAAAGCCCCTGCGCCTGCGCCCAAAACTGCCGCGCCTCCAGCAGGTCACCTCGAGTGAAGGCGACACCGCCAAGATTTGCATAACTCAGAGCCATCCCCTCCTTGCTCCTCAACTCCTTACTAAGAACAAGACTTTGAGTGTGATAGTCAACCGCCATCTCCAAGTCATCTCACTCGGTGGCTACAACGCCAAGGTTGCCATACTGCGTTGCCATCCCCGCCTTGCGCCCCAACTCCTCATCCAAGGCAAGGCCTTGGGTGAAACAGTCAACCGCCTCCTCCAAACCACCCCGCGTCATGGCTATGTTGCCGAGGTTGCCATAGGCAACCGCAATGGCGCGTTGGTCATCCCGAGTCCGGCCAAGGTCCAAAACCTGGTGAAAGGCATCTTCAGCGGCCGTTAGATTCCCGAAAAGATACTCCAAATGGCCAACAAAATTGATGGCCTCTATGTTTTCCAAGTCGAGGGCATGGGCGCGGCGATGGGCGGCGAGGGAGGCCTGCGGCTCCCCGTAAAAGGTTAAGGCGCCCTCCCCCATATGGAGCTGAACCAAATCCTTGATCGGTCCCTGCTCATAATCTTGAATCAAAGCCCGTAGATTGGGAAGAAGGGCCGCACCAAGGCTGCCCGGCTCCAAATCTGCCAAAAGCGCCCGCGCGCGGAATGCCAGCTTATCGTCACCGCCCGCCGCGATTTTCGGTGCGAGTTCAAGCATAATCTTCAGCTGGGCAATCAACGCCTCTTTGTCTGCAAGCTCGATGTTGCGCTGGTCTCGCTCTGCGCGGTAGCAATCCAGCAGGCTGTTCAAATGCCCTATGGTTTTTTGATCCACTGGGTCACCCGTAATAATCTGATCAACGCCAGCTTTAGATTTTCGCCATGTGAAGAGCGCACATTCCACGCAAATCACTGCAATGTCGACTGTCACAATGATTTCCGCTGCGGGGGCATTGTCATCAATCCAGTAAAACCAATTTTGCGGTTGTTTGTCCATTCAAAGCGTTTGGGTATCAATTAAAAGTATCATGAATTCAAAAGAGTAACTCCCCGGCCGCGACCCCTGTAAAGACGATATACTACAACCCCTAAAATCAAAAGCCCCCTAGATTCCCGCGTTGCGCAAGCGGCAACCCACCCCCGGTGCGCTTATCGCCCGTAAGGATTGGGCGGCGCGAGGGTGAATCCGGCCAGCGTTTTGGGCGCATAGATCTCGATCACCAGCGGATGGCATTGCGCGGTGTCGCTGGAATGTTCTGCGCCGCAATCGCCGCCCGGGCAGGCAGAGAGGCCGAGGGTGATGTCAATCTGCGCCTCCAGCTCAAGAAAATCGCCCTGGCGCACGGGGCTGGCCTTCATGAAATATTGATGCGTGTCGCGGGTAAAACCCGTGAGCATGAAAACATTGAGCACATCATGCACATGCCGCTCCGCCTCTTCCGGCGGCAGATCAAAGTGCTCGGCCACAGCGCGCGTCAGGTTGGAATGGCAACAATAGTGGTAATCCTTGCCACTGAGCAGCCGGCCCGTATAGGGATCACAGCGCGTGCCAATCACATCATGCACCGAGCCGCCATCAGCGTCATAGCCATACCAGTCCAGCGTGTCACAGGTGATATGCGCCAAGGGCCGCATGAAGGGAAAACTCGACCAGAGGCTGTCACCCGTGCTGACATGGGTGCCATGCAGAGCGCGTGTTTTGCCACTGTAGAAACGCTCGGCGATGTTGTGGCTGTTCCAAATGTTCAAATCCCCCACCTGCGGCCCCTCCACAGATACAATCCGCGCAAAATGCCCGGCTGGAACATCAATGCAGGCGGCCGAGCGGGGCGGTACAGAAAGGCGTTGCAGCAATTCTGCGCCCTCGCGCCGCGCGGCTGAAGCCGCCAGATCGAGCTGCGGCAGGGTCTCGGTGGGATAGCACACAACCACCGGACGCGCCCGCCGCGCCTGCGCATCTGTGGGTTCTGGGTGCGTGGGATGTTGATGTTTCATGCGGCCTCTCTATGTGGTGTAGGCGCATGTTAATGGCGCGCGGTGAAATTGACAATTCCGCGCTGTGACAGGTCGCATATGGGCTTGCTCTTACGGGCGCGATGGGCTCCATTTACGCCATGGATATATTGCAAAACCCCCACCGCTCCACGGGCTTGACCGTCGACATCCTACGCGACATCCCCGCCCCCTCGACCGATGCTGCCGCTGTGCAAGCCCTTCTGGCCCGTTGTCCCGACGCCGCCGAAACGGATATGCTGCAAGCTCCCAGCACGGCGCAAGATCTAAAGATCGCGCGGCTCAGCGTGAAAGATGAGCGCGGCCGCATGGGCCTGGGCAGTTTCAAAGCACTTGGCGCGGCCTATGTCATCGCCCATAGCGCCATCGTCAAAGGCGAAGCGCAGAGCGCGAAAACCTATGTCACCGCCAGCGCTGGAAATCACGGGCTCAGCGTGGCGGCTGGCGCAAAGGCCTTTGGCGCCGCCTCCGTGATCTTTCTGAGCCAGAGCGTGCCCGAAGCCTTTGCCGAACGCTTGATCGCTCAAGGCGCAACAGTCGAGCGCGCCGGCGAAACCTATGAGCAGAGCATGAGCGCGGCGCAAGCCGCGGCCGAAGACAACGGCTGGACCCTGCTGTCGGACAGCTCTTGGCCAGGCTATCGCGATTTGAGCCATCGTTTGATGGAGGGCTATACCGTCTTCATGGCCGAAGCCGAGCAGCAAATTTCTGCGCCTACCCATATCTTCTTGCAAGCTGGCGTTGGCGGATTGGCTGGAGCTGCAGCCGCGATGGCCCGCAAACTTTGGGGCGATGCACCGATGATTGTGGTGGTTGAACCACGCCACGCCCCCGCGTTGCACGGCTGCATTCAAGCCGGTGATTTCGTCGCCGCCAAAGGTCCAGGAAGCGCCATGGGGCGGCTGGATTGCCTGGAGGCCTCTTTGATTGCCCTGAAGGGGCTGGCCAAGGATGCCGATGTTTTTGCGCTCATCAGCGAAGAGGAAGGCCAAGCCGGCGCCGATTATGCCGCAGCCCATCAGATGGAGAGCACAGCCTCCGGGGCCGCGGGTCTGGCGGCGCTCTTGGCCTCACCGGCCCATCGTGCAGCGCTCAAGCTTGACGCAAACTCCCATGTGCTTGTCATACTTTCAGAAGGTCCAGAATAATGCCCCAAGGTTTTGAAACCACAGAATTCAAAGCGCGCCTGACTCGCGCACAAAGCCGCATGAATGCGGTGGATCTCGACGCTATTTTACTGACCACAGAGCCAGATATTCGTTATTTCACCGGCTATCTCACAAGATTTTGGGAAAGCCCGTGCCGGCCTTGGTTCTTGATCCTGCCCCGCTCTGGCGATCCCATTGCTGTCATCCCCTCGATTGGTGCCGCACTCATGGCCCGCACATGGATCACAGATATTCGCACATGGCGTGCACCAGATCTCGAAGATGATGGCATTAGCCTTTTGGCCGAGACACTGCGGGATTTAGGCCCTCGTATTGGCACACCCAGCGGGTTGCAGTCACATCTGCGCATGCCGCTGGGAGATTTTGCCCGGCTCAATACCGCTCTGCCCCAGCCGATTGGAGCGGATGCCGACATTCTGCGCAGCCTGCGTTTGGTGAAATCTGAGGCTGAGATTGAAAAGATCAAAACCGCGTGCCAGATTGGCAACAGCGCCTTTGAACGCGTGCCGGAGATTGCCCGCATCGGCCAGCCTTTGGCACCGGTTTTTCGTGATTTTCAGCGCCTCTGTCTGGATGAAGGCGCCGATTGGGTGCCCTATCTTGCCGGTGCTGCGGCGCCCGGCGGCTATGGCGATGTCATCTCTCCGGCGGACGACCGTCCGCTCGAGGCGGGAGATGTCTTGATGCTGGACACAGGCTTGGTGCATGATGGCTATTTTTGCGATTTCGATCGCAACTTTGCCGTTGGCAGCCCATCGCCAGATGTTGCCGCCGGACACAGCCGTTTGATTGAGGCCACATATGCCGCGTTTGAAGCCGCACGACCGGGCGCGACCGCGGCGGAGCTGTTTCACGTTATGGATGAGATTGTCACCGGCGGCGCCGGCGGCTCCGAGGCGGGCCGCTATGGCCATGGGCTGGGCATGAACCTCACGGAATGGCCCAGCCTGATCCCAACCGATCACACGCCACTGGTGGAGGGCATGGTCCTCACCTTGGAACCCGGCATCGAATTGGCGCCAGGTCGTGCCTTGGTTCATGAGGAAAATATCGTCATTCGCGAGAATGGAGCCGAGTGGCTAAGCCAACCCTATGGCGCCGAAATGATTAGAATTTAACATGAGATTACTTCCCTATCACATTGTTTCAATTGAACCAACTCGAATTGGGCTTGTGGTTTTGCAATCGGATGAAACCATCGAGCGCGATATGATGCAGATGCGCGGCACCGCAGATCTCTTCTTTAGCCGCGTGCCCAGCGAGCAAGAAGTCACAGCTGAAACACTGCAATCTATGGCGGGGCATATTGCGGCTTCAGCGGCGCTCTTTCCCCAGACCCTGCGCTTGAACGCCGTGGGCTATGGCTGCACGTCAGGCACGGCTCAAATTGGTGTGCAGGAAATCGAGCGGCTGGTGAAATCTGGCACAAAAGCCCAGGCGGTCAGCCAGCCCGTGTCCGCATTGGTGGCGGCTTGCCAGCGTCTCAAGCTCAAACGTATTGCGTTTTTGTCCCCCTACCTAGAGGAGGTCAGCGCCAATCTGCGGAAGGTATTGCAGCAGAACGGCGTTGAAACCCCAGTGTTTGGCACCTTCGGCGAGGCCGAAGAATCAAAAGTTGTTCGCATTTCTGGCGCATCGGTTCAAAGCGCGGCCCGTCATCTGCTCGCAGACGGCGGGCTTGATGGCATTTTTCTCAGCTGCACCAACCTGCGCACCATGGATTTGATTGCCCCCATGGAAGCTGAGCTGGGCCTGCCAGTGCTGTCCAGCAACCTTGTGCTCGCGTGGCATCTCGCGCAGCTGTCTGGTGATCCACGGGCGTTGCAAGGTCCTGGCCGGCTCTTTGCCGCCCAGGCCGCCGACTGACAGGACCTCGGCGAGACTTAAACCCGCTGCAGAAAGTCCAAAACGGGCTGGATAAAAGCCTCTGGCGATTCGAGCAGCCCCAAATGTTTGAACTTCGGTATAATTTGGCACTCTGCCCCCGCGATTTCGGCAACGATGTCCCGGCTCATCTGCGGCGTTGAACCCACATCTTCCGCGCAAGTCATCACCAAACTTGGCACGTTTAAGGCTGGAACCGGACAAATTAACTCTCTGACCCCATGGGCCAAAACCCAGGCGGACTGCCCATAGCTCGCGCGATCCGCCTGCAGGCGCCAAGCCGCGACCTGCTGCGGGATTTCTGCATTCGAGGCCAGAAATTCCGGCGTGAACCAGCGTTCCAATGCGGCCTGCAGCGTCGCCTCAGCGCCCCGGTCCAGCGCCTTGCGTGCCCGCGTCTCCACCTCCTGCTGCATCTGCGCACCACGGTCATGGGGAGAATTCAAAATAACCAATGACCGCACCAAATGCGGGTAGTCCATGGCAACACGTCGATTGATCATCCCGCCAATGGAAAATCCAACCAGATGTGCAGGGCCCAATGCGGTTTCCTCCAGCAGTCGGGCGATTTGATCGGCGAAGACCGACAGGGCAAGCGGGCGCTCTGCCGGAGCACTCTGCCCATGGCCATAAAGGTCATAACTCAAAACGCGATACCGGGCGCAGAGCGCTGGCAAATGGGCCTGCCACAGCGATGAGCTCAGCCCCAACCCATGGATCAGCACCAATGGCGGCCCATCTTCGAGCCCGTCGAGCCTATAGGCCGTGTCATCAGCTGCTCTAAACACCAGCAGGATTGTCCACTTCGCGGCCCATATCCCGCAGATCATCATAGCGGTTGCCAATCCGGTGCAAAGGATGCCCACCAATGGAGGCGCCAAGCGCAATCAAAATCTCATCCTCGGCAGGCGCATCCGGCACGGTGGTGTGAATGGTTTGGTAATGGCTTCGCATGCCGCCATCATCCTTATGCATCAACGGGATCATCAAGGATGTGCCAGCGCCGCCGCGCGTATTGGTGAAAGCGAGATAGGACTTGGCATTGACCGCCTCGCGAAACTGATTGCCGAAATGCAGCGTATGCGTCATCGCTTGCGCGTGCTCGACCTCGCCGCCCATGCCGACAATACTGGCTTTGCCGCAGCCCTCAATCTTATCCCCACAAATCTCAAGCAACAGATCGGTCAAGAGCTTGCCCAGCACCGGCCCATGCTCTTGAATTTCTGGCCGGAGGTTCTCAACCCACCCGCGACCAAACCAAGGGTTTTTGACAATCGCAAGCGCGCTCACCAATTTGGTTGGCACCGGCACAGCCTTGCCCCCCTCCTCATAGGTGGTTTGCACCAGCGTCAGCGTGCGGCGAATTTCAATACTCATGGCGACATCCTTCAGGTAAATTCTGGCATAACATGGTCAATGAAACTTTGGAGGGAGCGTTTCTGCTCTGCCATCCCCAACCCCATTGACGCATAATAAATAAAAGCATCGACGCCCAAAGCCTCATATCGGCGCAGTTTTGCAATCACTTGTTTGGGCGATCCAAACATCAGATTTTCCTCAAGCATTTCTGGATCTACACGGACATTGCCCTCTAAGTCCTCCGCAGAAACCTCATCGGGAAAGCCATTGTGCACCGCTCCAGTTTTGGTCATCAGATTGCCAAATCTTCCCAAAACGCTGCGAATGGCGTCCATGGCTGCGGCGCGATCTTCTTTTGTCTCGTAAACCGCCGTGTGGCGCATCATGGCGAATGTGCCATCCCAGCCATTGCCCGCTGTCTCAATGGCCTCATCGAGCTGCGCTTTATATTTTTCCGCCTCCGCAAAGGGCATGGAAAACGGCCAAGACATAATGTTGCAGTGATTGGCCACCGCATAGTCAAAGGTGATGGGCGAGCGGGCCGCAACCCACATTGGCACCTCGCCTTGCAGCGGCTTGGGGCAGGATGTGGCTGCAGGGAACTGCCAATATATCCCGTCATGTGTCACATCCCCCTGCCAAAGCTTGCGCACCAAAGGCAGCATTTCTTGCATATATCGCCAGCTGTCACTTTGGGCCAATCCGGGCTTCATACGGTCAAACTCACGTTGATAGGCCCCCGAACCCAGGCCCAAATCCAACCGCCCATCGGACAGGAGATCGACCATGGCCGCTTCACCCGCCAAATTGATCGGGTGCCAATAGGCAGCATTGGCCACGCCGCATCCCAAGCGGATGTTTTCGGTGTGATCCGCCCACCACGTCATGATTTGAAACGGATTGGGCGCAATAGTCATTTCCAGCGCGTGATGCTCCGCCGCCCAAGCAATTTCAAAGCCAGCTCGGTCAGCCATTTGGACCATTTCGAGGACATGATCGCGCACCGCGCGCATATCTGTCTGCGCATCCATACGTTCTAAATTTGTCGCAATGTGAAACTTCATCTGATCACCTTGGTTGAAAGGGGTTGGCGATAGGATCATCCGACAGGTTGACCCAGATGGTTTTGGCCCGGGTGTAATCATACATGGCTTGCAGCCCAGCCTCCCGCCCATGGCCGGAGGTTTTAACGCCTCCAAATTCAGCAATCGGCGAAATCATTCGGTAGGTATTGACCCAAACTATTCCGGATTTCAATGCTTTAGCCAAACGCAGTTGTCGGGCGCCATCGCGGGTAAACAGCCCCGCGGCCAGCCCATGCTTGGTGTCATTGGCCAGAGCCAAAACCTCCGATTCCGTACGAAACCGCTGGACGGCCAGCACCGGGCCAAAGAGCTCGGTGTCGACAATGGTCATATCTTGGCGAGGGCATTCGATGATGGTGGGTTCAAAGAACAAACCCGGCCCCGCAAGGCAGCGCCCGCCGCATAGAAGTTTGCCCCCCTCCTCAATGGCCAGGGCCACTTGCCGCTCGATATGTTCAATTTGACCAAGCGTGCATAGGGGGCCCATTTCCGTCGCATCGGCCTGCGGATCGCCAATGACAATGCCGCGGGCGATGTTGAGCATACGCGCTAAAAAGTCATCCGCTATGTCGTCATGCAAATAGAGCCGCGAGCCCGCCACGCAGGATTGGCCGCTGGCCGCGAATATCCCAGCAATTGCACCATTCACAGCACTCTCGATATTGGCATCGTCAAAAACAATAATCGGGGATTTACCGCCCAATTCCAAACTCACTTCCGCAAAATTTTCCGCAGAATTCTTGATCACCTGTGCCGCAGCCGTCGGCCCGCCCGTGAACGCGACGCGCGCCACTTTCGGATGACGGGTTAATTCCCGACCGCAAACCGCGCCATGCCCGGTAATGATATTGACCACACCGGGCGGGATACCGGCCTCAGCCACCAACTTCCCAAAGGCCAAAAGCGGCGCACTGGCATGTTCGGAGGCCTTCAGCACCATCGTATTGCCCGCGGCCAGCGCCGGACCCAGCTTGGTCGCGGTGAGGAACATTTGGCTGTTCCAAGGGATCACCGCCGCGATGACCCCCAAGGGCTCTCGGTTCGTAAACACAAACATTTCGGGCTTATCAATCGGCAATGTATCACCGCTGATCTTATCGGCGGCACCCGCAAAGAAATGCAAATATTCGGCGATATAGGTGGCCTGCCAAGCGGTTTCCTTGAACATTTTGCCGGTGTCGCGGGTCTCGATGCGCCCGATCTCTTCGGAATGGGCCGCCAAGAGATCTGCCAGCCGTGCCAAATGCTTGCCGCGCTGGGTGGGGGTCATAGCCCCCCAGGGACCGTCCAAGGCCGCCGCTGCGGCTTCCACAGCCCGATTCACATCCGCATAGGTGGCCTCTGGAATGCGAGCCCAAGGCAGGCCGGTAGAGGGATCAATGCAGTCAAAGGCTGTCCCATCCGAGGCCGCGCACCACTGGCCATCAATCAGCATCTGCAATGTTTCAAGTTCAGCCATATGCCCCCCTACTGCTTTTTCACTGCAAGACTAACAGAGTTTCATAGCAAAAAAGGAAAATTGCGTCGCTTGTACTCATGAAAACCGACGTGAGGCGATAAATTTTGCCTTAGGAGGGGCTCACACCGCGCAGGCGCTCCGATCTGCGGCGCAGCAATTCCACCGTGGTCAAAAGCAAAATCGAGATCATGACCAAGATCGTTGCGACAGCCAAGATAGTGGGCGAAATTTGCTCACGAATGCCGCTAAACATCTGCCGCGGAATCGTACGCTGGCGCACATCCGCCAGTTGTAACACCGCCACGACCTCGTCAAAGCTGGTGATGAAAGCAAACAGCGCCCCGGAAATGACCCCAGGCAGAATCAATGGCATTTGCACCTTGAAAAAGGTACGAACCGGCCCCGCCCCCATATTCGCGCTGGCCCGGGTCAGGGATTGATCAAAGCCCGACAAGGTGGCCGTCACCGTGATGATCACAAATGGTGTGCCCAAAGCCGCATGAGCCAGAATGATGCCAAGATAGGTCTTCGCCAAGCCGACACTCGAGAAAAAGAAAAACAGACCCGAGGCGGTGATCACCAAGGGCACAATCATCGGTGAAATCAACAAGGCCATGATTGGGCGACGCCAGGGCATATCGCTGGAGGACAGGCCAACCGCGGCCAGAGTGCCCAGAGCTGTCGAGATCATCGTGGCCCAGAAGCCAATGAAAAAGGAGTTGCGAATAGAGCGAATCCATTGCGCATTCGACCACATATCACTCCACCAACCGACAACCGCCTCCGGATCCACCATACCATTTTGCAAAATATCGACATACCAGCGCATCGAATAGGCCAGTGGATCAAAGCGCAACATCCCAGGGGTAAAGCTGAAATATGGCTCTTGGTTAAAGCTCAATGGGATTAAGACAAAGATCGGCATAATCAAGAACACAAAGATCATGCCGCAAATCACGCGAAAACTGTAGAACCAAAGCACTTGCCGCGCCGTGGCATAGGGCGGCAAGTTCAATCGATAGCGGCCCGAATCCAGCCAACAGGCCATGCTACCGGCAATGTAACCCACAATGGCCATCAACACGCCGTAAGCAAAGCCAACTAAGACCGTCCCCACAGCGAAGAAGAAGATCACACCCAGCCAAGCGGCTAAACGTCGACGATCCCCAAGCTGGGACATGGCAAAGGAAAATGCCGCAAAAAGCACCGCGCCAATAGCCAGAAAGGGCAGCATGAGCCCCGTATCGCCTTGAGCTGTCATCAGACCGGTCAAGCCACCAAAGCCCGCCAAAATTCCCACAGTGAACCCAAGCGGGGGTTTTGGTGGGATATAACGATATTCACCTGTCATTGGTCTTACCCCAGTTTCATGTTGTCGATGCCCACCACGCGATCATAGACCCAGAAGAGGAACATCACGAACACCAGCATCACCAACCCAAGGGCCGCCGCAAGGTTCCAGTTCAGTGATTTTCGCATGTGGAAATCGATGATGTTTGAGACCATCTGCCCGTCTTGCCCGCCAACCAGCGCAGGGGTGATGTAATAGCCAATGGCTAAAATAAAGACCAATAAGGCCCCTGCCCCAATGCCTGGCACGGATTGCGGAAAATAGACGCGCCAAAAGGCCGTCCAATCCGTTGCGCCCATGGACTTGGCCGCCCGCACATAGCTTGGCGGAATAGTTTTCATGACAGAAAACAGCGGCAAGATCATAAAGGGCAGCAGAATATGGGTCATAGCAATCAATGTGCCGGTTTTGTTGTAGATCAAACTGAACCGATCCTCATCTGTCGCCAGACCAAATACCACAAAAAGGTCATTCATCACCCCTTGAGCCTGAAGCATGGCGATCCAGGCCGTGGTCCTCACCAAGAGAGAAGTCCAAAACGGCAAAAGCACCAGGATCAAAAGTAAGTTAGACGTGCGCAGTGGCAGGGACGCCATCAGAAACGCAATGGGATACCCAAGGATCAAACAAAATATCGTAACCAAAAAGGAAATTTCCATCGTCCGCGCAAAGAGCTGCACATGAATGCGGCGTTCTTCGCTTTGCTGTACGATCGAACCGTCAGCCAGCATTTTGCGGTCCAAAGCCGCCACGATATAGGCTGGCGTATAAACCCGGCTGGCGGTTTTCATCGCGTGCCAAGTTTCAATATCGGCCCAATCCTTATCTTTTTTGATCAAAGCTTCCATATATGGGGGCTTCATTTTCTTGGCGTTGCGCGCCGTCTTGGTAAAGAGACTACGAGTTCCACTCAACTCACGGTTGACACGCGTGGCCACTTTGCCGATGGTTTTTTCTTTTTTCGCAACAACCAAATCAGCCACTAAGGCGGCAGCCATCTCTTCGGTCGGTGCAGTGCTGCCATCCCAATCAGCCATTGCCTCAGAAGTGGCTGGCATAAGCGTCGCAAACCGAGCATCATATACCGATTGACGCAAGAAATCCAAAATCGGGTAGACAAAAACCACAATGATAAACGCCAAAAGCGGAAGAGCCAGGCCAAAGGCCCGCGCTCGGCTTCGAAACATCGATTGAGCCAATTTCCGCTTTAGGGGTGTACCATCTACCGCAAGAAGCGATCCAGAGGAGTCCATCATAGATTCAAGATCCTAGAATAAAAAGAGAATGGGGCGCCCGAGAGCGCCCCACCAAAGTTAAATTAGTTGATCAACCAAGCATTGAAACGCTCGTTGAGCTCATCTGCATTATCAGCCCAGAATTCAAAGTCGTTCGGAATAGCTGTTGCCAAGTTTGCCGCAGCAGTTGGCATTTGAGGACCCATTTCTAGGTCAGCATTGCTATGATACGTTGTCACATAGGGTGCTGATGATTTTCGAGCTGGGCCGTAGGCGATGTAGGACGCTTGCGCAGCCAACTGCTCTGTCGCAGTTGAGAACTTCAGGAAGTCCATTGCCAATTCAGCATTTGGTGCGCCCTTGATGATCGCCCACATGTCAACGTCGAGAACTTGTGCGTCCCAAACGATTTCAAAGGATTTACCTTCACCGGCAACTGCGTTGAAAATACGTCCGTTATAGGCTGTCGTCATAGCAACTTCACCATCAGCCAACAATTGTGGAGGCTGCGCGCCCGCTTCCCACCAAACAACCATGTCTTTGATGGTGTCAAGTTTTGCGAATGCTCGATCAACCCCTTCGTCTGTTGCCAAAACATCGTAGATATCTCCGGAGGCAACGCCGTCAGCAGCCAAAGCCATTTCCAAGTTTGCTTTTGGTGACTTGCGCAGACCGCGCTTACCAGGGAAGGCATCCACATTGAAGAAATCTGCAATAGTTTTTGGGCCATTGGTCGTCACAGATGTATCATAGGCAAAAATAGTGGACCATACAATGTTGGCCACAGCACAATCTGTGAAAGAGCCAGGAATGAAGTCATCCACGGCAGCTGTCCCATCGGAACCCGCTGGCAATGACGTCGGATCGATTTCCATGAAAAGGCCTTCATCACAACCGCGCACTGCGTCTGACTTCTCAACGTCGATGATGTCCCAAGTCACGTTGCCAGCTTCCACTTGCGCTTTAACCTCAGCTATACCCCCTGAATAGTCCTCAGACACAACCGTGTTGCCAGTCGCTGCAGTCCAAGGCTTGTGGTAAGCTTCGATTTGCGAAACTGTGTATGCGCCGCCCCACGAAACTGCAGTGATGCTTCCTGTATGGCTACCAGCAAACGCGCTGGTAGTGCCAAGGGCCAGAGAGGTTCCGGCCAAAAGTAGAGTTGTCTTTTTCATAATCATAGTCTCCCAGTTAAAACTTAGTTATTTGCCCCAATCTGCGTCGGGGATCGTTGTCCGGCTTGGACTCGGTTACGCATCCAAGGCGCGGCAATCTTCGGGCATCCAGCCAATTTCAATTTGAGTACCTGGTGTCAGGCGCACTTGATCTGGCGCGTTGCGCGTTTTGATAATGAACTCATCATTGCCCGCCACGCGCAACCGCGTACGGAAGATGTCGCCCATATAAATAAATTCAAGAACCTCAGCTTGAAGCGTGTGGACCCCTTTTTGCAAGCGATCTTTATTATATTCGACCCGCTCAGGACGAATAGACACACGCGTGCGCTCGCCCGGCTTGCTGACATTAATCGGTTTACAATCGATCAAATCACCACTGTCCAGTTCGACCAATGCAACACCGTCTTTGATCTCTTTGACCACGCCTTCAAGCGTGTTATTCTCACCGATAAATTGCGCTACAAAGCTGTTTTCAGGGCTTTCATAGAGCTCATCGGGCGGAGCGATTTGCTGTATCACCCCATCATTAAACACTGCGACCCTATCCGACATCGTCAGAGCTTCGGTTTGGTCATGGGTCACATAGACCACTGTGATCCCCAGCTTATGGGCCAGGTCTGTGATCTCAAATTGCATCTTTTCGCGCAGTTGTTTGTCAAGCGCTCCCAAAGGCTCATCCATCAGCACCAATTCTGGCTCAAAAACCAAAGCCCGCGCCAAAGCGATACGCTGCTGCTGGCCGCCAGACAGCTGCGCCGGACGGCGAGAAATAAAATCTCCCATTTCAACCATATCCAACGCGCGTTTAACTTTAGCCTCACGTTCAGATCTGCCGAATTTGCGCACCTCCAAAGGAAACGACAGGTTCTCACCTACGGTCATATGCGGGAACAAGGCATAGTTTTGAAACACCATACCAATACCACGTTTGTGGGGTGGAATATTGTTGATGGGCTTGCCATCAAGCAAAATTTCTCCGTGGGTGGCAGTCTCAAACCCAGCCAACATCATCAGGCAAGTGGTCTTGCCTGAACCCGATGGGCCCAACATGGTCAAAAACTCTCCGCGTGGGATAGCCAAATTCAGGTCTTTGACCACTAAAACTTCGCCGTCGTAACTCTTTTGCACGCGTTGAAATTCTACAAATGCTTTCGTCTGTGCCTCAGCCAAACCTTGATCCCCGTGTTTTCCAATCTCGGTGGATTGGTATTATTGTGTCGGTGATTAACAAACAAACATTTACATGACGCAACCGGAAACTTGAAAATATCGGCAATTTGATCCAATTTTTTTCGCTGCGCCCACTTCGGGCCGCATTACCTTGCAAAAAAACTCAGAATGATCCCTTTTTTTGAAAAAACTTGTCACGGCAACTTTACGGGCCAGGTGCAAGCAGAATCAGCCACCGCAAAAGTCACCCCTGGCACTGGTACCATTCAGATTTCTTAAGAAAAGACAGATCACGCCATTGAATTGTGCCGCAAAGAAGATATGTCTGCTTCGAGAATTTTTCGTGACAGGGACTGGAAAACCATGGTTGACCGCAGCTTATTCATTGAGGCGATGCGCCATGTGGCGCAATCGGTCACGGTCGTCACCACTCAGGGCGCTGACGGATGCACGGGCGCAACCGTCAGCGCTTTTTCCTCTCTCTCGGCCGACCCGCCCTCCGTTTTGGTCTGTTTACGATCCAACAGCCGGATCGGTCTGGCGGTGGGACTTAACCGGGTATTTTGCGTCAATGTTCTGCCCGAAGGGGCAAGCGCGCTGGCTGGCCGCTTTGCGGGTCGATTTGACGCCGAAGAGCCCGATCGTTTTGGCGCCATCGACTGCCGACACTCCCGCAGCGGGCCAGTGCTCAGCGGCGCCACAGCCTTCGAATGTACCGCGGATCAAATCATCACCCATGGCAGCCATGACATCTGCATCGGAAATGTGACAGCCATCACCAATGCCGCCGCCACCCCCTTGGCCTATATGGACGGCAGCTTTCAAATCGTCCGACCCGAAGGCGCGTCTTAGTCCCCAGCGCGGGACGCGCGTGTTTCGAATCCTGTCAGACTACTCCAAAAGTGGCGGAATCGTTAAAGGCCATTATTTCTATCAAGATTTATTGATCGCAAGACTGATCCACGACCACAATCCAAACTGCCATTTTGATAAAGGGCCGCGAGGCCCCCGTTTATTGCCTTATGTCGAACCGGTTACAACGCGGCCATAACCTCGTCGCTGACCTCAAAATTGGCCGTGACCCGCTGCACGTCATCGTCGTCTTCCAAAGTATCAATCAGCTTCATCAGCTTTTCCATACCCTCCAAATCCAACTCGGTGGTCGTTTGCGGCTTCCAGATCAACTTGGCGCTTTCAGACTCGCCCAATTGCGCCTCCAAAGCGTTAGAGACCTCATTGAGGTCTGTATCAGCACAGAAAATCGCATGGCCATCTTCGGTGGATTCCACATCTTCCGCCCCGGCTTCCAGCGCGGCCATCATCACCGTGTCCTCATCGCCCACCTCCAAAGGATAAAGCACCTGACCTTTGCGATCGAACATAAAAGACACCGAGCCTGTTTCGCCTAAATTTCCTCCGCATTTGGTAAATGTACTGCGGACGGTTGAAGCTGTGCGATTACGGTTATCGGTCATTGCTTCCACGATCACCGCGACCCCGCCAGGCCCATAGCCCTCGTAGCGGATTTCGTCATAGCTCTCGGCATCGCCGCCCTGGGATTTCTTAATCGCCCGATCAATCACATCTTTCGGAACAGATTGCGATTTCGCCTCTTTCACCGCCAAACGCAGCCGCGGGTTTTTATCGGGATCCGGATCGCCCATTTTGGCTGCAACAGTGATCTCCTTGGCCAATTTAGAAAATAATTTTGACCGCGCCGCATCCTGCCGCCCTTTGCGATGCTGGATATTTGCCCATTTCGAATGGCCTGCCATGACAGCCCCCCAAGTTTAAAGATTTCGACCGTTTTTAGGCGGGGCGGTGGGGCAATTCAACCCATCTTTAGGTGCAATTCATACCAATCTTGTGAAAGCGCCCAGCGCGGCGGGATATTGGTGTTTTGCCAATATCTGAAAATGCGATCACCGAGCCCCACCAAAATTTCCCGCGTCTCTAGTCCCACGCCTTGGGTTTTCTGACCGCCGTCATCCTGCTGGATAGAGCGGCCGAAACCATGGGATACTCATGGAGGCCAGCAGACCGATTGACAGGTTAAGCGGAATACCCACCTTCAAAAAATCAGTGAACTTATAGCCACCCGGCCCATAGACCAGCATATTGGTTTGATAGCCAATCGGCGTGGCAAAACTCGCGCTCGCCGCCACCATCACCGCGACCACTAATGGACGAGGATCCATGCCAAGCTGGGCTACAATGCCGATTGCCAAAGGTGTGATCAGCACAGCCACCGCATTGTTCGAAACCATTTCCGTCAGCACCGAGGTTAAAAGATAGATTGCCCAGACGATCGAAAATCCTGGTAAAATCGCCAGGTAAGGCGCCAAACCACCGGCAATAAGCACGACCGCGCCCGAATGCTCCAGCGCGGCGCCAATGGCCAGCATGGCAAAAATCAACACCAAAAGCCGCCCATCAACGAATCCGAATGCCTCCTCTGCGTCAATGCAGCGGGTGACCAACACCACCGCCACAGCGACAATGGCCAGCAGAAAGATCGGTGCCACTTGAAAGGCCCTCTCGGATGGTGCATTCACCTCCAGCACATCCATATCCGCGGCCAATCGTGCGATATCCTCAGCCGCCCATTCCAACAAAAGTGTGTCGCCAATTCTGACCACCACGTCATCCAGCGTGCCTTTGATGTTCTGATCACGCCGATGCAGCGCTAATGTGTAAACCCCATAGCGCCGCCGCAGGCGCAGATCTCCCAAACTCCGGCCAATCATACGGCAGCCCGGTGAGACCAAAACCTCCACAGTGGAGGCCTGAACCGCGGAAATTTGATCCACCCACCGCAGGCTCTTGTTGCTTTGGAGCGACAAAAGCTCGGTCATTTCGGTGCGCAGCACCACTCGGTCCCCCAATTGAAACTGCACATCTTGCAAACTGCGCCGCAACGAGCGGTCACCGCGCAACACGTCAACCAGCCGCACGCCCAGGCGTTTGAACAATTGCACGCCCGCCACCGCCCGGCCAATCAAATTCGACTACGGCGGGATCACCACTTGCGTAAAAAATTTCATCTTTGGGCGATCAGACAAGAGATTGGCCAAACTGGCACGGGTCGGCAGCAATCTCGGGGCGATGAACCGCAGATAGAACATGCCCCAGAGCACCAAAATAGCGCCCAAAAGTGTGACTTCGAAGATCGAAAACCCCGCCAGCCCATTGGCCCGCGCAACCCCATCGACCAAAAGATTGGTTGAGATGCCAATCAGGGTTAAAGTGCCGCCCAAAATCGCCGCATAGGACAGGGGGATCAAAAGCTTGCTGGCCGATGTGCCCAGGCTTTTGGCCAATTGCACAAACACAGGGATCACCACCACCACGGGCGTATTGCTCACCACCGCAGACGCCAGAACCACAAATCCAAACAGAAATCCCAACCCCAAGGCCGGGCTCCTTTGGGTCAAGCGATGGGCCAGTTTGGTAAATCCTATAAGACTGCCGGTGCGCACCAATGCGCCCATGACTAAAAACATGGCCGCGATGGTCCAAGGGGCAGGATTGGACAAAACCGCAAGCGCCACATCATAGGGCAGCACCGCGCTGATCAACAAAACAGCCACCCCAAAAATCGCGACGACCTCCGTTGGGAAGCTTTCGCGCAGAAATAACAAAAACATTACGGCGACCACCCCAAGCGCAAAAAGCGCTTGGCTGTGATCATTCAAAGTGAGGTTTTCCATTTTGGGTGTCCCTTAAATTCGGGCTGACCAAATAAATGCCCATGAACATCAAGGCCAAAGCCAACCATATCGGTCCGGCGTAGCGTTCGCCTAAAATTAACATGGCCCAGCCCAGCCCCGCGGCGGTCACAACATAGCTCACCTGCACCGAAAAAACTGGACCAAACTGGCGTACAATCATCACATATAAAGTATAAACTATGGAGTGGATCAAGGCCGAGGTGACCACAGCCACATCCGCAATGCCCCAGACGTGCAGCGGGTTGATCCATTGTCCGCTGTAGACGGCCAGCGGCCCCGTGATCCCCATCCCGATGATCGAAGCGCCCAATAGCAGCTGCAATGGCCCCGCACCCCCCGTGCCAAAACGTGCCACGAAATTGCCCTCAAACGCATACATAAGGCTCGGCACCAACCCCAGAGGAATAAAAGCCAGCATGGCCGCATTTGGCAGGGCCTCAGGCACACCAACAATCATCAAAACCGCAAATAGCCCCAAAGCCAGACCTGCCATGCGTTTGAAACTAAACCGATCCAAGCCCAGCATTAAAGCAATTGGAAATGCGATCATGGGAATGAGGGATAAAAGCAAGGACATGATCCCCGCTGGCAGAACCGTATAGGCTTTGTAGGAGGCTGCATTTGGGATAATCGTCCCGATCAAGGCAATCGCCAGATAGAATGGAAGCACCCGCCGATTGATCGGCAAAGGTCGACGGCGGATCATATTGACCAGTCCCAAAACTACAACGCTTATGGACATCTGCCAAAAAATGAGCCCCAGCGGTTGATAGCCGCTGGACACAGCGATTTTCGCCAATGGCAGAGTTGCCCCCCAGCTGATGCCCATAAACAAAAGCCAACCATAGGGGATGAGAGGTCTCATTCAGATGACGCCCCATCTGATTGGCTCAAGACCCCGCCATGGCGGATCATCTGGATGGATTTGGCCTTGCCAGTGGACTCCTCCGTTTCAACCAAAAGACCACAGAGAGTCGTCGGTCCCAGAGCCGGTTCAAACCGCGCCTTGGGCATGCCAGTGATAAAACGGCGGAGCGGCTCGGCCTTTTGCATGCCAATGACGGAGTTGTAATCACCGCACATGCCAGCATCACTTTGAAATCCAGTGCCGCGTTCCAAAATCTGCGCATCGGCCGTGGGCACATGGGTGTGCGAGCCCACAACCACACTGGCCTTGCCATCGCAAAAATGCCCCATCGCCATTTTTTCAGAGGTGGCCTCACAATGGATATCCACCAAGCTCGCCGCAACCTGCCCGCCCAAAGGATGGCGCGACAATATGGCGTCCACAGCGGAAAACGGATCGTCGAAGGGCCGCTTCATAAAGACCTGCCCCAGAACTTGCGCCACCAAAACCTTTCGTCCACGCGTGGCCGTGAAAATCGCTGCCCCGCGCCCCGGTGCTGATTTGGAAAAGTTGAGCGGGCGGATGATGCGGGGTTCGGTTTCGATGAATTGCAGCATATCTTTTTGATCAAAGGCATGATCGCCAAGCGTGATGCAATCGGCGCCCGCCTTTAGAATTTCCTGAGCATGGTTGCCGGAAAGCCCCATGCCACCGGTGGCATTCTCGCCGTTGACCACAACAAAATCCGCCTTCAAACGCGCCCGCAAACCGGGCAGCTCATTTGAAATTGCCTGCCGCCCGGAGCGGCCCATCACATCGCCAAGATATAGAATTTTCATGGCACCCCCTTAGGCCTCAGTTGGCGCTAAAGCAAGACGGGCGCTTGGCTTTAGATTTCTGCAAAGTCGTATTGCGCGGTGATACGAACGGGGAAGTTGACGGATCTAGCGATGAAACAGACATCATGGATCTGATCATGCACCGCATCGGCCGCCTGCGCGTCCATTCCGGGCGCCAATGTGATCTGCGGCCTGAGCGTTGCCGCAACAAAGCGCCCCGCCCCAGAAGACGCGCTTTCACCATGACCGATGGGGTGATCTTCATAGCCCGTCACAACAATCCCAGAATTGAAAGACAAATGTAAAAACCACAGCATATGACAGGAGCTCAGCGCGGTGATCAGCAAGTCTTCGGGATTATACAGCAGAGGATCCCCACCCAATAGCGGATCATTGGAGGATCGGTTTTCCCGGGCTGCAAAGCTGCCAGCGCCGATCATAGCCGTCGTAACGTGCATTGCCATAGCCGCGATTGCCTGTCCAACGAATATGTGATGTAAAATCATGCACGGCAGCCATAGATCCTAAACTTATGTTTTAAATAATATTTAATGCGTAACTCAGCGCCCTGGCAAGTGTAAAAATGTTGCATCATAAAGACCTTTGCACAACGCCATTTTAACATGAAATGTGGGCAGCGCCGGCCTGGGCGGGCGCATATGTCCAGTGGTGAAATTACTGCAGAATTTGAGCAATAACCATATATACCGGTATATTGAGATGGTGAATGCGCCTGCCGGGGAGCAGGCAGGCGCAGCCCGGTGTTCCCACCGGGCAAAGTGTTTTGGCTCGGCAGCTAGGTTATGCAGAGGTCTTTCATTGCCACCACTCACAGCTTCGGCCGGGCCTCTGCCAAGGATTGCCCGCCCTCTGCGCAGCGGCGGAGCAGCGGTGAGACCTTCCAAGCCACAGGATCCTCCCGCGCCAAAATCTCAAGCTGCGCCACGATTGCCTTCACCCCAAGACTGTCTGCATAATGCATCAGCCCGCCGCGCCAGCGCGGGAAGCCGTAGCCAAAAACCGTTACCAGATCGATGTCACTGGCCGATTGCGCAATGCCCGCGTCCAAAATATCGGCTGCCTCATTTATCATGGCCAATAACAGCCTTTGGCAGATCTCAGGCCCAGAATAATCCGTGCGAGATATTCCGGCAAAATGCGCTTCCTCTATGGCCAGATCCGCCACAATTGGATCCTCCACCTTGCCCCCGCCCCCGGGGTAGCGATACCAACCTGCACCTGTCTTGCGGCCCAATTTCCCCAGCTCAATCATGCGATCGGCAATGGGGATATAGCGCCTGTTTGGATCGCGAGTCGGCGCCTGACGTTGCCGATTGGCATGGGCGATATCCAAGCCCGAGAGATCCTGTGCTTCATAGGGTCCCATGGCATAGCCAAAATCTACCATGGCCTCATCCACGTCCCAAGGGGTTGAACCATCCATAAACACCGTATCGGCCGCCTCACGATAGCGCGCTAAAATGCGATTGCCGATAAACCCATCACAGACCCCGGCCAAAACCGGAACCTTGCCCAAGCGTTTTGCCAAAGCGTACCCCGTGGAAATCGCACGATCGCTGCTCTCTGCTCCTTGAACAATTTCCAACAATTTCATGATATGGGCCGGTGCGAAGAAATGCAGGCCGATGACACGCGTGGGATCCATAAGGCGCGCGGCCATCTCATTCACGTCCAGATAAGACGTATTGGTGGCCAGCACGGCATGGGCTGGCATCACAGCATCCAATTTGGCTAAAATTTCGTGTTTCACCGCCATATCTTCAAACACCGCCTCAATAACCAATTGCGCAGAGGCCGCTTCGCTATATTGCGTGCTCAGCGTCATCCGGCGGCGCTGATCGGCGGCCTGAGCGGCATCTATGATACCCCGTTTTAAGCTGGCCTCGGTGAGTTTGCCGATCGTGTCTTCAGCCCGTTGCAGCCCGGCGGCATCCGCCTCCAATACCGTGACCTGCAGGCCCGCTGCCAAAAGCGCATAGGCAATCCCGGCGCCCATCGTGCCGCCACCAACCACCACCGCGTGCTGCACCACCAACGCCACGTCTCTTAAATGCGCTGGTGCTTTCGCGGCGCGCTGCGCAAAGAAAATATGTCTCAACGCCTTGGCTTGTGGCCCAGTCTTCAGCTCCAAAAACACCTGGCGTTCCTGCGTCAACGCCTGGTGAAATGGCAAAGACAGCCCTGCCTCGATCACCTCAAGCGCCCGCAAAGGCGCCTCTTGCCCAGCCATTTTTGCTTTTAGATTTTTACGCGCCATGTGGAACAAATCCGGGTCATGCGCGGGGGCATGAAATTCCCATGTGGGCACAATGCAACCCAGCTCTTCGCTGTTGACCATGAAGGCAGCCTCAATGGGATCGCCCTCTACCGCATGGACCAACCCCGCCGAGCGGGCCTCTTGCGCCCCAATGGGCTTGCCCATGGTGATCATCTCAACGGCTTTTTGCAGCCCGACCAGACGCGGCAGGCGCGCGGTGCCACCGGCTCCAGGAATAACCCCCAAAGTCACCTCCGGCAGGCCAATGCGCGCGTCAGGCGCCATAATGCGCATGCGGCAGGCCATGGCAATTTCAGCGCCGCCCCCCAAGGCCACGCCCTCAATTGCGGCAATCCATGGCACGAAGCTTTCATCAATCGCATTCAAAACCTCCGGCAGATGCGGCGCTTGCGGTGGGCTGTCAAATTCCTTTGCGTCTGCGCCCGCTGCAAAAACACCCCCGGCACCAAAGACAATGACCCGGTCCAACCTGTCCCGCTCCGCCCAGCGCACCGCCTCAAGCAGACCTTGGCGGAGGGCTTGGCCAATGGCGTTCACCGTTGGATTGCTCAAGGTTACATAGCCAACATGATTTTCACTGCGCATGGTCACCTGCATCGGACCCCTCCTTGAGAATATGAAAAAGCGGCGCGGATGTTACACCACCCGCGCATTTAGAATTTGACAGCTCTCAATGAGCTGGGACAATTCGATCTGGCTTTGGTCCACCGATTTGCCACTGGTGTCCAAAACATGATCGGACTGCGTATAGAGAGCCTCGCGCGATCTCAAAATTTGGCGCAATTGGATCATCGCCTGCGGATTGTCCTGCATCGGTCGCACGTCGCCTTGCGCGCGTACGCGCTCCATATGCTCGGAAGCAGAGGCTTTTAGCCACACCGTGTGGAAGCGCGACAACACATGGTAAAAACTGCCCTCCTCCGACACGATTCCGCCCGCCACGGCGACAACAGCGCGGCTGTGTCCCTCAATAATGCCCGTCAAAGTATCGGCCTCAAGCTGGCGATAGCCCTCTTGCCCGTAAAGCGCGATGATCTCGCCCAGCGCCATGCCTGCATTTTTTTCAATCTCGCGGTTCAGCTCTATAAATGGCGCATCAAACACCTCCGCCACCCGTGCGCCCAGGGTTGATTTCCCGGCCCCCCGCAGACCCACCAAACAAAGGCGCTGCGCTTTTTGCCGCCCCATGCGCTCGGGATCTAGCACCTGCAAGACCCGCGCACGCACAGCGGCATCGGCGCGCGCATAAAGCTGTGCGATATTCGGTAAGTCCGAATGAAACATCGCATCCGCCATCAAGAAATGCTCCAAAGGCTGCTCCAAGGCCGCAGCGAGTTTGATCAAGAGGCCAATGGAGATATTGCCATCTCCAGCCTCAACTTTGGCCAAATACCGCGGTGAAACGCCCGAGCGCTCGGACAGGCTGCGACGGCTTAACCCTTGGGATTTTCGCATCTGCCGTAGGCGCGTGCCCAAACTGCGCAAAAGCGCAGCGCTTGGCGGGTCAAGAGCCGCGCTCTTTTGAACATTCAAGTGATCGTTGCGCTCAAAACTCATCGGGCCGACTCCGCAAGGGCGCTTAGGACAATCTCACGCAGATCTATCGGCGGGGGGCATTTTTTAAACGCATTCGCGGTGACAAAAACATTGACCGACCGGCTGGAAAAACACCGCTGCCCCTCTTGCTCACCATCGACGCGGAAGGTGATGGATGTCTCGCCCAAATGCTCTGGCCAAACATAGCACAATAGGGGATGTCGGGGCGTGACCGGGCGGGAAAAATCCATTTCCAGCCGCACAAAAGGCGTTCCCAAATTGCGGTCAACTTCCAACTGGAACCAGCCATCACCGCCCAGCTGCGCTTCCCACCAGCCATTAATTGCGTCCAGTGCAAACCATGGCAGACGGCCCGTATAGACGATGCGCGCAGGGTCACAATCACCCCATGTCACATTGATTTTATGACAAATTGCGCCAAGGGGGCGCGGGTCCATCTCAGTAGGTTTCGACATGATAGCGTCCAGCTTCACGCAGTGTGTCGCGCAGATCAGGCCAGTTGCCTCCGAAGCCTTGGGCAATCTCCTCGAAGGCCGCCTCCACGCCCGCTTCCATTTCCTTCAAGCCACAAATGTAAACATGGGTCTGGCCATCTTGCAGCATCCCAGCCACCAGATCCCGCACCTGTAGCATACGATCTTGCACATACTCCCGCGGTCCACCCGCAACGCGGCTATAGCTGAGGTGCTTTTGCAAAAGAGAATCGGGCAATTTGTTGAGCGGGCCGAAATAGGGCAGGCTTTCGGGCGTCCGCGCGCCAAAGAACATGACCATACCCCCATCTTTCGGGCCCACGCGGCGTTGCCGGGCCATTGTGAAAGCCCGCATCGGCGCCGAACCCGTGCCTGTGCAAATCATCAACAAGCGCGCCTCTTGATCTGCAGGCATCAAGAAGGTGGCGCCAAAAGGCCCGGTGACAATCACCCGGTCACCGGGCTGCAAATCACAGATGTAGTTGGAGCACACGCCCTGTGCTTCGCGCTTCACGGTCAAAGACACATTGTGATACCCTGGCCGCTCGCCGTCCTGCGGGCTTGACACAGAATAGAGCCGGGGCAAATGCGCCTTGCCTTCGGAATCCTCGCCAGGGGCAAGAATGCCCAAAGATTGGCCCTCAAGCACCGGAAAGGGCCGGCCTTGGAAGTCTAGGATGATATGGCGGACATCGTGCTCTGGATCTTGGGTCAACGGATAATTGCCCTGCACCACCGCCTCAACGGGATGGCTAAGATTGTAAAGATTCACGGTTGGTTTTGCGGCAGAGACGGGCGCCACCGCCCGACCACCCGCGCCTTTTTGCGCCTCGGCCAGAAGCGCGGCGATCGGGTCTTGCTCTCCCTCTTCTCCGTCCGCGGGATCCACCACAACGGCCAGCTCTTCCTGGTCAGGCAGCTCCTCCCACTCATATTGCGCCTCAAGCGTGTAGGGCGTTTCAACCACCCGCCATTCGTCAATGGAGCCTGTGGGGCAAACGGGAATGCAATCCATGCAAAAATTACACAGATCCGCATTGACCACCACATTGTTGTCATCATGTTCAATCGCCCCAAGCGGACAGGTCATCTCGCAGGTGTAACAGCGGATGCAGATCTCTGGATCGATCAGATGTTGTTTGAGCGGCGTGTTCATATCGGTTCCTTCCGTACCGGTCGCAACCAGGTCTTAGGCCATGTGTAATTTGACATATTCAAAGTCACCGGGCTTGTTGTCGATGCCCACCTTGGGCGCTGCGATCCAAGTTGCGAATTTGCCAGACTCAAAACAAGGCACCATCAGCGATTGAATATAGGCGCCATCCTCCTTGGTCGGCAGCCATTTTCCCGCTTTCGCATCCCACTCTGCTTGGGAAATCACATCCCCCGCCGGGTTGGCTTTGATCGCAGCAAAGACGCCTATTTGACGGTGGAAGGCCTCATGCGGCAAAGCCAGTTCAAACTCAATTCCGGTTTTGGCGATGAGTTTGTTCCACCGACCAATTCCGCCCGAGGCATCGCGGATATAATCGTCCCGCAAACGCATATTTATGGCGGTCAGCGCCGGAACCTCTTGGGCAACAATCTGGCCATCGACGATGCTACGCACGGTGTAGCTGTCATGTTTAAGCTGGTGGTCGTCTTGAATCCGCTGCTCCATATAGCGGCCTTTGATTCCGGAATTGAAGGCATTGGCCGCATTGGTCGAGACTTCTTGACCAAACAGATCCAGCGACAATGAATAATGCAGATTGAGCTTTTTCTGGATGGTCGGCAGATCAATCACGCCCAGATCCCGCACCTTACCAATGTCATAGGGATCTGTGATCCCGGCTTTATTCATCGCCTCGCAGGTGGCCTGCACCACACGGCCCACGCCGGTCTCGCCAACGAACATGTGATGGGCTTCCTCTGTTAGCATAAAGCGGCACGTGCGGCTGAGCGGATCAAAACCTGATTGCGCCAGGCTTTCCAGCTGCATCTTGCCATCGCGGTCGGTGAAATAGGTGAACATGAAAAAGGACAGCCAATCTGGTGTCTCCTCATTGAAGGCCCCCAGCATGCGCGGCGCTTCCTCCGAACCTGACGAACGGCGCAGCAAGTCATCCGCCTCTTCGCGCCCGTCTTTGCCAAAATATTTTTGCAACAGATAGACCATCGCCCAGAGGTGACGCCCCTCCTCCACATTCACCTGAAACAGGTTGCGCATGTCATAAAGTGATGGCGCCGTGAGGCCGAGAAATCGCTGTTGTTCCACGGATCCCGGCTCCGTATCGCCTTGGATCACGATCAAGCGCTTGAGCATATTGCGATACTCACCGGGCACCTCTTGCCAGGCAGGCTGCCCGGCATGCTCCCCCATCGGGATCACGCGGTCTTCCACTTGCGGCGCCAAGAGTACACCCCAGCGGTATTCTGGCATTTTTACATAATCAAACTTGGCCCAACCCTTTGGATCCACGCTGACCGCTGTGCGCAGATACACCATGCTGTCTTGAAAATTCTGCGGGATCAGATCATTCCACCAATTGATATAACCCGGATGCCATTTTTCCAACGCTTTGAGAACCTTACGGTCCTCCGATAGGCCCACGTTATTGGGAATCATCGTGTCATAATTGACGTTAATTAGATCCAGCATTTCTATCTCCTGTTGATCAAACCCAGCAGTGGCACATGGCCTGTTGGTGAGCATCCATGGGCGTCTACACCCGTTCCATATCGAAATTTCCGCGCAGGCCCGTGCCATAGCGCTGCAACGCGCCCTCTTGGCCCACCGCATTTGGACGGTTGAAAATCCAATTTTGCCAAGCGGTCAGACGACCAAAAATGCGTGTTTCCATCGTCTCTGGGCCGGCAAACCGCAAATTTGCCTCCATCCCCGTCATGGCATCGGGGGAAAAGCTGGCGCGTTCTTCCATGAAAATGCGCAGCTCATCCTCCCAATCAATATCATCAAGGATCATTGTCACCAGGCCCAAGGCATCGGCCTGCTCTGCCACGAGTGGCACGCCGATCATGGCATGCGCCTGTTCGACACGCTCAGGTTCGCCCAGAAACCGCGTTTGCAATCGGGTCAAATCATTGCCCATGGGGACTGGACCGAAATTCGCAGCCGACAGGCAAATTTCAGCCTCGGGTCGTTCATCATCTTCGAACTCCCCCTCCATCATATAGGTCCGATCCACCGCAAAGAGTATTTCCGACAAAAGCCCTGCAAAACAAGAACCGTTTTCCACAAAACCCGCCAAAGAGCGCGAGGTCACATCGATCCGCTTGAGCGTGCGTTTCCAGTAATGACGGATTTCGACCGCCAGCCAGTGATCGCTCGTGGCAATCACAGCCTCATGGGCCAAAAAGGCCGCGCCATCCCCTTGGGATTTAAACACCCAAAGCCCGAGATCCATTTCGTTAAACCGCAGATGCAAAATCGCATCTTCAAGCTCTCGGCAAAGCTTCAGCATATAGGCTTGATCACCCTGCGCTTGCAGCTCTGCGATATCGGCCGGAGCTGGGGCGGTCGGACCTTTGAGTGTTATCTCTGCCCGGCGGTGCGCAGGGTCCAAAGTCACATCAATATGCTCGTAAACCATGCCACTGTCTGTGATCTGCCGCACAAGCGGGCCAAGCAAAATTCCTGGCGAGGCAACGACTTTGTCCGAGGCGGCTGCAAATTCTAAAGCGCGGTCCTGAACGGTTTGATCAAATTTAGAATTGGTAATGACCTCATCGACCAAGCGCCAGTCTTTGGCCCGTTTGCCCTTCACACCTTCTTCGATTGAGCAAAAGATATCAGCCAAATCGCGGCGCATTTTGCGCTTATCAGTGATGCGGGTTAGACCGCCCGTGCCGGGCAAAACCGCCAGAAGTGGCACTTCGGGCAATCCCACGGCCGAGCTGCTGTCGTCCGTCAGCATAATATAGTTGCACGCCAAGGCCAGCTCATAGCCCCCGCCGGCGCAGGCCCCTTTGATGGCCGCAATATATTTTTGGCCACTATCGGCCTCCGCCGCCTCATAGGTGTTGCGGGTTTCATTGGTGAACTTGCAAAAATTCACCTTGTGGCTATGGGCCGCGCCGCCCAGCATACGGATATTTGCCCCAGCGCAAAAGACTTTCTCCTTGCCCGATTGCATGACCACAACCTTGACCTCGGGATGTTCAAACCGCATCCGCTGAACGATGTCGTTCAGCTCAATATCCACCCCAATATCATAGGAATTCAATTTCAGCTCATAGCCTTTAAACAATCCGGCGGTCTCATCTACATCCATAATCAAATTGGCCACATCACCATGATAGGTAACACGCCAATGGCGATATTTAGCCGGATCGGTCCGAAAATCTATGACTTGGGTCATGCAGGAAGCCCTTTTGTGGTTTGGCATCAGGCTAGAGAAGAGATCGGAGGAGGTAAACGACTTCGTGCATAATAGAACATAAATTTACTTACTATTTTTCAATTATTTGAAATTATGAAACCAAATTACTGGCGTTTTATGCACTATAATTCACTATCAACACGGGCCTCCACCGCCTCCAGGCGCGCCATAATCTGAGAAATATCTTGCCCCATAACCCGCGCCCCGGTCAGCTTTTCCAACAATCCGCGCACCATAATGCACAGACGACTCGCCGCCTTGGGACGGTGCATCCTGACCTTGAGCTGCGCATTGGCGAGCTGGATCAACGCCTGTAAAAGACGGCGTTCCTCACTGCCCTCCTCCAGCGCCATCCAGACAGGCTCAAACAGCTCATGAGCCTCCCAAAAATATCCGCACTGCAGATAAAACAATCCCGTGCGAAAGGCCTCACTTTGCGCCAATTGCGCGGGGCTCATGCCCAGTTGTGCTGTGGCGCATATGGGCGCAAACCGCCCCTCCGCATGGCGTGCGGTCTGTCCTGGAACATAGGCGTGTTCCGGAACGTCTCGCGCCGCGCCCGTCAAGATGCGACACCGGGCCTGGCCGGCGCGTGGTCCAAATCTGCGCAAAAACGCGAGAGCTCCCGCAAAACCTGCTCTGATCGCTCATAGCAGGGATCATGGCCGCAACCGGGCAGAACAACCCGCTCCACCGGCGTAGGGCAGCGGCGCTCAATCTCATCGATTTGCGCCAATGTGCCATATTGGTCCTCTGCGCCTTGAATGGCCAAAACCGGCACGCCGATACCGTCAAGCGCATCTGAAACATTCCAATCTTTAAACCCAGGATGCAGCCAGGCGTCATTCCAGCCACGAAAGCAATGGTCGAGATTATGGTGGTGCCGCGCCAATCGCGACCGCAAATCTCCACTGTCAAACGCCTGTTTCGCCCGCGCGATTTCGCGCAGAGCAATCTCCTCGGTGAAAAAATGTGGCGCAATGGCGACAAGGCCGCGCAGCCGCGAATCTGGCACAGTTCCCGCATAGATCGCCGCAATCGTAGCACCATCACTATGGCCCATCAAAAGGCCGCGTTCAAAACCGATGGCATTCAGAACCTCGGGCAGAACCAGGCGCGCCTCATGAGACATGTAATCCAACGGGCGCGGCAGAGCGGCCGGGTCAGAGCCCCCATAGCCCGCCCGCGAATAGGCGCAGACGCCCCAGCCTGTCGCGGCACTCAGCCGCTCCGGAAAATCGCGCCAAAGATCGCGAGACCCTAACCCCTCATGCAGCAAGACCACAGTTGGCGCCTCAGCTGGCGCTGGCCCTAGGCGGCCATATTCCAGCCACTTACCCCCCGCCTTCAACGATCCTGCATCTGCCCATCGGGAGCTCACGAGCGGCCGCGCAGTTTGAAGCGTTGGATTTTGCCCGTGGAGGTTTTCGGCAAGTCGTCAATAATCTCGATCCATCTGGGATATTTCCACTTGCCGATTTTGTCTTTGATAAACGCGCGAATGCCCGCCACCGCCTCCGGTCCATGCCCGGGTTTCAGCACCACAAAGGCTTTGGGTTTTTCCAAATCATCCTCATCGCGATGGGCAACAACAGCGGCCTCCAATACGGCTGGAAACGCGACCAGGGTCTGCTCAATCTCAAATGGGCTGACCCAGATGCCAGAGACCTTGAACATATCATCTGTGCGCCCACAGTAGATAAAGCGGCCCGCTGCAGTGCGTTCATATTTATCACCGGTGCGGGTCCATTCTCCTTCGAAGGTTCGGCGGGTTTTATCGCGTTGGTTCCAATAATCGGCGGCAGCAGATCCGCCGCGCACCAAAAGCTCCCCCACAACGCCAGTGTCAACCTCAATGCCATCCTCATCGACCAGCCGAACCTCATAGCCCGGAACCGCCGTGCCCGATGTGCCATACTGCACGTCTCCGGGCCGATTGGAGAGAAAAATATGCAACATTTCCGTTGATCCGACCCCATCGATAATATCGATGCCCATAAGATCACGCCACTTACAGCCAATTTCTGCCGGCAGCGCCTCTCCGGCTGAGGTGCAGCAACGCAGCGGCACCCGAGGCGCCGCCCCATCCGTCTCCCACTTGTGCAGCAGCGCGGCAAAGAGCGTCGGCACACCGTAGTAAACTGTGGGCTGATGGGCCTCCAAAATATGGCTCACTGTGTCAGGCGTCGGTCGGCCATTAAACAACACGCTGGTGGCCCCAACCGACATGGGAAATGACATGCCATTGCCCAGCCCATAGGCAAAAAACAATTTGGCAGCGGAAAACACCTTGTCAGTCTCCTGAATATCCAAAACCTGCCGGGCGAATGTGTCACAGGTTTGGCGCAATGCGGAATGCACATGCCGCACGCCCTTCGGCGCGCCCGTTGAACCGGACGAATAGAGCCAAAATGCGATTTCATCTCCCGAGCACTCCAGCGTCTCTGCGGGCGTGGTTCCTGCCACAAACGCCTCCCAAGACTGGGTGCCCTTGGGGGCCTCGGGGCCGATCACAACAATGTGGCGCAGATGCGGTGAGGCTTGCACCGCAGGCGCAACCACATCCCAAAGCTCTTGCGAGACAAAGGCAATCGCAGCCCGGCTGTCTCGCAGAATGGCGCCATAGACGTCCGTGGACAATAATGTGTTGAGTGCAACGGGCACAACACCCGCCTTCAGAGCACCCCAGAAAATCTGCGGAAACTCGATTTGATCGAGCACAAACATCGCCGCGCGCGCTTCTCGTGAAATGCCGGAGCGCGTTAAGGCATCAGCGACTTGGCCCGCGCCCTCGGCCAGCGCCCCATAGGTCAGCTGCCGCCCGCCCTCCCAGGCTTCCTCAAATGCGGTTTTCGCGCCGCGCCCCTCTGCTATGTGCCGATCCACAAACCAATGCGCCGCGTTGCCCGTCATGATCAGATCTCCTCCCAAAGAACGTTGAACCAGAGGTGCTGCAAATGCCGTCCAGCCCGATCTGCCGCCGGGCTTGGGTCAGCTCTTACCAAGACCCTCAGTTTTTTAGAGCATATGAAATTTGAAGCCGCCCGCAACCCAGCAGGCCACCCACGCCAAAAAACCGCATTTTGCCCTGAAGACTTCTGCAAGATCCAGCCGCCGAGCCAAAACCCGATCCAGCCATAGGATTAGTTGGAAAATTGCACGATCCGGTCTTCCGTCACGATCATGTCAAGCGGTTGATCTGTGGGCTCTAAGGGCAGCGCCTCCGCCTGTTGCGCGTTGAACGCAAAACCAATGGCCAATACCGGGCTACGGGCCCGCAGCCCCTCCAGCGTGCGGTCATAAAACCCACCACCGTAGCCCAGACGCCCGCCCTGCGCATCCCAAGCCACAAGCGGCACGATCACAATTTCTGGCACCATCCATGTGAGTTCAACCGGAATCAGCGCCTTAAACGCCCCCTCCACCATTTGCATGCCGGGTCTATAGAGGGCAAAACGTAAAGGCACCCCAGCCGCTTCAATCACCGGCAGGCCGACCGGTCCATGGGCTGAGGCCTCTGCCAAAGCCGGGGACGGGTCAATTTCCGTACCGATGGGCATGAAGCCTGCCACGGGCGCGCCGCGATAGCCGGCCAAAACATCCGACAATACACCAGCGCTTGTCCCTCTTTGCGCCGCATGGGCCTGTTTGCGCCGGGCAAAAGCCGCGCGCCGTGCCTCCGTCTTTTGCGCCTCTAAACTCACAACAACATCCAGGCAGCAAGCCCCAGAAAGGCGAAAAAGCCGACCACATCGGTCACAGTGGTCACAAAGGCACCCGAAGCCAAAGCCGGGTCGATGCCAATTTTCTCGAGCGCCACCGGGATCACCGTGCCGGCCAGCCCTGCCACGACCATATTGAGCACCATGGCCAGCGCTAAGACCCAACCAATGATCGAAGAGCCAAACCAGAAATATCCGACGAAACCCAAAACCAGCGCAAAGATCATGCCATTGAGAAGCCCCACCAGGACTTCTCGGCGGATAACCCGCCAGACATTGGAGGTCGTCAAATCCTTGGTCGAAATAGCCCGCACGGCCACGGTGAGCGACTGCGTGCCGGCATTGCCACCCATCGATGCGACAATCGGCATCAAAACCGCCAGCGCCACAAACTGCGCAATCGTGGCTTCAAACATAGAAATGACCAAAGAGGCGATAATCGCCGTTGCCAAGTTCACCGCCAACCAGGGCAAACGACCGCATGTGGTGTCCAAGACACTGTCCGACAGCGAGCCTTCCCCAACCCCCGCCAGACGCATCATATCCTCTTCATATTCCTCATCGAGCACGATCATCGCGTCATCAATCGTGATCACGCCGACAAGTCGATCATCGGCGTCCACAACCGGGGCAGAGATGAGATGATATTGATTGAAGGCATAGGCCACATCTTTTTCCGGCTGATCGACCGGAATGGTGCGAAAACTGTCTTCGACAATCTCAAGCATCGGCGTGGCGCGCTTGGTGCCCAAAAGCTTGCCAAGTGTGACATAGCCCGTGGGACGCAGACGCGGGTCGATGAGGATCATATGGTAAAACTGTTCGGGCAAATCTTCTTGCCGGCGCAGGTAATCAATCGCTTGGCCCACGTTCCAATGCTCTGGCGCCATGACAACTTCGCGTTGCATCAAACGGCCGGCCGATTCCTCTGGGAAAGACAGGGATTGCTCGACAACAACCCGTTCCGCATCATCCAATGCGCCGAGGATGGCCTCTTGTTGCGGCTCGTCGAGATCTTCGAGCAGATCCACCACATCGTCGGAGTCCAAATCGCGCACCGCAACGGCCAACTCAGCCGCGTCCAGCCCATCGATGATATCTTCGCGAATGCTATCGTCCAGCTCCGACAAAACATCGCCATCAATGCCGTCTTTCCACAGGCGCAAGATCCCCGCGCGAAGGGAGTCGCTCACCTGCTCTAAAAGGTCAGCAATATCAGCGGGATGTAAAGGATCGAGCAGCGTGTGGAGCCGCTGCGCGTCTTCATGCTCCACCGCCCCACGCACATCAGAGACCCTTTGGGCATCCAAAACATCGCTTGGCTCGACGGGGGTTTCATGAAGATCTGTCATACCTGCCTTTACGAAGTCTCATTTCATATGACAAGATATAGCCAGATAAAAGAATTTTTGGACTGCTTTTCATGACCGACACACTTCTCTTCGGACAAACCCTTTGTTTCAGCGGTGATCCCTTCCAGGCGCCCTGGCAGGAGGTCACCACGCACAGGCGAGATGGTGCTGTGTTGCTGCGGGGTAGACAAATTTCTGAGGTGGGCGCGCGTGCAGAGCTCTGCCAAGCCCATCCTGGGGCCAAAATTGTCGATTATGGCGAGGATTTAATCGTTCCGGGCTTTGTTGATGCGCATGTGCACTATCCACAAACTGCCATCATCGCCAGCTGGGGCAAGCGATTGATTGACTGGTTGAACAGCTATACATTTCCCGAGGAAATGCGTCTGGCAAATCCCGATTACGCCGCCAAGATTGCTGGGCGCTATCTCGACATTGCCCTCAGTCATGGCACGACGACCATGGCCAGCTATTGCACCTCCGCCCCTGTTTCTGTAACCGCCTTTTTTGAGGCAGCCCAGGCGCGCGGAATGCGCGTGGTGGGCGGCAAGACCTGTATGGATCGCAATGCGCCAGACGGCCTGATCGACACGGCGCAATCGGCTTATGATGACAGCAAAGATTTGATCGATACATGGCATGGGCGCGGCCGCTTGAGCTATGCCATCACCCCCCGGTTTTCACCGACATCAACCCCAGAGCAGCTCGCCGCCTTGGGCGGGCTGTGGCAAGAACGTCCAGACTGCTTGATGCAAACTCACCTGTCCGAGCAAACTGAAGAAATCGCCTGGGTGCGCAGCCTGTTTCCAGAGGCGCGCGACTATCTCGAGACCTATGCGCAATTCGACCTGCTGGGCCCGCGCGGCCTTTATGGTCATGCCATCCATCTTGAGCCGCGCGAGATCGACCAATTGGCCGAAGTCGGCGCCTCTGTGGTGCATTGCCCAACCTCCAACACCTTTATCGGATCGGGTCTTTTTGACCTTATGGGCCTGACGCAGGCAGGGGTGAGCATGGGACTGGCCACCGATATCGGAGGTGGATCCAATTTTTCCATGCTGCGCACCATGGCGGCGGCCTATGAGGTGGCGCAATTGCGCGGTCAAGCGCTGCATCCGGCGCAGCTTATGTGGCTGGCCTCTGAAGGGTCGGCCAAAGCGCTGCACATGTCTGGCACCATCGGTCATCTGGGCACAGGAGCCGAAGCAGACCTTTGTATTCTCAACCTAAACTCAACAACCGCAATAACCCAGCGCTATGAACATACCAATGATTTCTGGGAGAGCCTGTTTCCCACGGTCATGATGGGCGATGACCGGGCCATTCGGCAAGTCTGGGTCGCGGGCGTTCCGGTCTAGGAAGACCTCTGCATAACAACCCAGCTGCCAAGCCAAAACACTTTGCCCGGTGGCAACACCGGGCTGCGCCTGCCTGCCCCCGGCAGGCGCATTCACCATCTCAATATACAGGGACGTATGGTTATTGCATAAATTTTGCAGTGATTTCACCATCGGACATATGCGCCCGCCCAGGCCGGCGCTGCCCTCATTTCGCGTTGAAATCGCGTTATGCAGAGGTCTTTAACAGAGGACGCAGGCCTAGGCGCGCTCTTGCAGCGCACGCATCTGTAGATTTTGCCGGCGGGCCAAGGCGCGTTGATCCAGCGTGGTGATGCGCCCCTCTGCGACCACCTGCTGGCCGTTGACAAAAACATCGCGTGCCAAAGTTGGCCCAGCCAAAAGGATTGCTGCGGGGTACCAATTTCCGGCAGCATTTACATCACCCATATCCCAAATCACCACATCAGCACATTTTCCAGGTGCCAGTGCGCCGCAATCCTCGCGGCCCAAAACCTGAGCCCCACCCAAAGTGGCGATCTCAAGCGCCTCGCCTGGTGACATTGCCCCGGCGCCATAGGCCAGCCGTTGCAGCAACAGCGTCTGGCGCGCTTCGGCCATGAGGTTGCCTGCATCATTCGAAGCTGATCCGTCGACCCCAAGCCCGACCGGCACGCGCGCATCTCGCATCGCCCGTACCGGCGCAATGCCCGAGGCCAAACGGCAGTTGGAACAAGGACAATGGGCAACCCCGGTTTGCGTCCGCGCAAACAGCGCGATTTCCTCCGCATCGAGCTTGACGCAATGCGCATGCCAAACATCCGGCCCGGTCCAGCCCAAATCTTCGACATATTGCCCGGGCCGCATCCCAAATTTTTCCAAACTATAGGCAATGTCTTCGTCATTTTCCGCCAAATGGGTGTGCATCATCACCCCTTTGTCACGGGCCAAGAGCGCGGCATCGCGCATCAATTCGCGGCTGACAGAAAAAGGCGAGCAGGGCGCCACCCCAACCCGGCACATAGAGCCGGCGCGCGGATCGTGAAAGCCATCGATGACACGGATCATGTCCTCGAGAATATCGGCCTCCCGCTCGACCAAACCATCTGGCGGCAACCCTCCGGCGCTTTCACCTATGCTCATAGCCCCCCGTGTGGGGTGAAATCGCATACCGATCTCTTGCGCGGCGTGTATCGTATCTTCCAGTTGCGCGCCATTGGGATAGAGATACAGGTGATCTGATGTGGTTGTGCAGCCCGACAAAAGAAGTTCCGCCATCCCCACCTGAGCAGAGACAAAAAAGTCATCCGGGCGCATGGCCGACCAAATTGGATAGAGCGCTTGCAGCCAGCCAAAGAGGGCTGCGTCCTGCCCCGCGGGCACTGCGCGCGTCATGGTTTGATACAGGTGGTGATGGGTGTTGACCAATCCCGGCGTGACCAAACAGCCCGCCGCATTTATGACTGTGCAGCCCGTGGCCAGCAAATCACGCCCCACCGCCACGATACGCCCATCGCGCATCAAAACATCCCCCGACGGAACGGCCCGCCGCATGTCATCCATCGTCAGCACCAAATCGGCGTTTTGAATAAGCGTATCAGCCAAGCGGCACCTCGCGTAAGATCTCCAAAGCAGCCGCATGCAGCTCCGGCGTCGCCGCGCAGATGCATCTGCCCCCGTTCATTGGATTGCCCCCGCGCCAGTCACTGACCACCCCACCTGCTGCCTGCACAAGCGCCATAGGGGCTTGAATGTCATAGGCTTGCAGGCCGGCCTCAATCACCAAATCAATCTGCCCCGCAGCCAAAAGCGCATAGGCGTAGCAATCCATGCCGTAGCGGGTCAACTGACACTGCCCGGCCACGGCGTGGAAGGCCTCAGCCTCAAGTGGGCTGCCGACCTCGGGGAAGGTGGTGAAGATCGTCGCCTCTGACAAATGCCGCTTTCTGCGCGTGGCCAGCGGGGTTTTGATCCCATGGCGCTCCATAAAGGCCATGCCAAACCCACCGATAAACCGCTCCCCCGTATAGGGCTGATCAATCATTCCAAAAATCGGCTCGTGGCCGTCATTCAAGGCAATCAATGTGCCCCAGGTGGGTGTCCCGCTGACATAGCCTCGGGTGCCATCAATCGGATCGAGCACCCAGGACAGGCCAGATGTGCCGACGGTATTTTGAGCCTCTTCGCCAATGACAGAGTCCTCGGGCCGCTGTGCTTTCAATAGCGCACGCATGGCGGCCTCCGCCGCCTTATCGGCCTCGGTGACCGGATCAAACCCCTCCGACCATTTGTTGTGCGTCAACAGCGCCGGGGCGCGAAACCACTTCAAAGTCTGTTCGGCCGCCACATCAGCCAATTGAGAGGCAAGCGATAAGATCTCATCAGGGCTTGGCGTTTGATCGGTCATACGGCCTTCTTTCATAAGTCGGCCTATCTAGGGGGAGCTACCCCAGTTGGTCAAGTAATCTGACCCAACAGCCCGAGCCACCGCCGAAGCAATCCGCATCGGTAACGTCGCAACAGGCACTTAAGCCGCGTCGCTCATTACGCGCGCCAAATCGAACAAGCGTTTACGCTGATGCGCAGGGATCGCATAATAGCACCGTACCAAATCTAAAGCTTCTTTATCTTCTAAAAATTTTTCTTCTGAGCTTTGTCTTCGTCGATCTCGCCAAGACCTTCAAAGAAAAAAGTCACCGGCACATCCATGGCTTCTGAAATATCCCAAAGCCGAGATGCGCTGATCCGGTTGGTGCAGGTTTCATATTTTTGAATCTGTTGAAATTTAATACCTACTTTTTCGGCCAATTGCTGTTGGGTCATTCCGAACAGCCACCGCCTTTGTCGCACACGTTGTCCGACGTGTAGATCGACAGGATGTTTTATTCTCGTCTCCTAATGTTGTCCAAGCCGCAAAAAAATATCAATATATGTGGCTGGTATAACATACTTTTGTATAGCACAGAAACTATTTCAAAAATAAACCATAAAATCAACGATTTATTAATAAATTGTAATTTCGCATTCTGTGACCTCACGCCTCTCACGCGCAAAATGATATCTGAAGTGCCATTTTTCAAAAATATCACCTATTTTATTGGCAAATATTCACCTGAGCGACGGCGCAGTTTCGCGGCTGGAATTTCCAACAGCGGGCGCCTATAAAAGGTAAAATGGTTAACAAACAAGGTGATTTCAGCCCATGCGCGCCCTTCAAGTCCAAGACCACAGCGAAAAACCTGTCTTTTTAGACAGGTCCATTCCCACGCTCGCTGCGAATCAAATTCTCATTCGTACAGCAGCCTGTGCTTTGAATTTCGCAGATCTGTTGATGATTCGCGGCACTTATCAGGAGACCCCTGCCCTCCCCTTCACCCTTGGCATGGAAGTGGCGGGCGAGGTCGCAGGTCTCGGCGCTGAGGTGACTGGCTTTGAGATGGGCGATCGCGTTGCGGGATTTGCCGGCTCTGGCGGTTTGGCCGAATATTGCCCGCTCGAGGCCACGCGCTGCTTAAAGCTCACCGATGGCATGAGCTTTGACACAGCCGCCTCCGCATTGATCAGCTATGGAACGTCGCATCTGGCTCTGACCCATCGCGCAAAACTCACATCCGCCGACACTCTATTGGTGCTCGGCGCGGGTGGCGGTGTGGGATTGACCGCGGTGGAAATTGGCGCTGCCTTTGGCGCAAGGGTCATCGCTGTGGCGCGCGGGCCAGAAAAATTACAAGTGTGCAAAGACCGAGGCGCGGCCATCACCATTGACAGTGCCGAGGAAGATGTCGAGGCCAAGGTCAAAGCTCTGGGCGGCGTCGACGTGGTTTATGATCCGGTTGGTGGGGATCCCTTTATCACGGCACTCAAATGTTGCCAGCCCGAGGCGCGCTATCTGGTCATCGGCTTTGCCAGCGGTGATGTCCCGCAAATCAAAGCCAATCATCTCCTCGTCAAAAATGTGGATGTTTTGGGCTTTTATTGGGGCGGATATATGGGGTTTGCCCCACAGGTTTTGCTCAATAGCCTTAGGGATGTCTTTGCAATGATCTCAAAGGGGCAGCTCAATCCTCACATCGGCGGTAGCTATGACTTTGACCAAGCGTTAGAGGCATTGGCTGATCTTAAAGCGCGAAAATCCATCGGTAAGCTTGTGGTGCGGGGCCCGATTTAACCTATCGGCCGTCATTTTTAAGGCATTCGGCAGAAATTGCAGAATTTAAGCTGCAATTCTTGCAGTTTCCCTTGAAATTTCACCCCATAAGCCCGATATTCAACACAACGGCGCTTCGCGCGCCGAAAGCGTTATTTTTGGAGAGCAACATGGCAGATTTTAATACGATTTCCGCAAATGCAGGCAGTCGCAGCGCCGCGATCGATGCCGGTCTGCGGGCACATATGAACAAAGTCTATGGCACAATGTCCATTGGCATGGTGATCACCGCCGTTGCCGCTTGGGCCATTGCCGGCCTGGCCACAACGACAGATGCCAACATGGCCGCAGCGCAATTGCCAAATGGCAAATTGCTCACCAGCTTTGGTTTGGTGATTTACACCACTTGGTTGAAATATGTCATTATGCTGGCTCCGCTTGCGGTGCTGTTCTTGGGCATGGGCACAGTGATGCGCAGGGCCAGTGCAGCCGGGGCGCAACTGTTCTTCTTTATCTTCGCCACTTTGATCGGCTTGTCCCTTAGCTCAATCTTCATTCGCTATACAGGCCATTCGATCACGCAAACCTTCCTCGTGACCGCTATCGCCTTTGCGGGCCTGTCCCTCTATGGTTACACAACCAAGCAAGACATCACCGGTTGGGGCAGCTTTCTAATCATGGGCGTCATTGGTCTCGTGGTTGCGATGATCGTCAACATTTTCCTGCAATCGCCTGCGCTCTTGTTTGCGATCTCAGCAATTGGTGTTTTGGTATTTGCCGGTCTCACCGCCTATGACACGCAGAATATCAAGAATGAGTATCTGGCCCACGCCCATCATGGCGATCAAGAGTGGCTCGCCAAATCCGCCATCTTTGGCGCATTGAACCTCTATCTTGATTTCTTGAACATGTTCCAGTTCCTGCTGATGTTCATGGGCAATAACGAATAAACCGGCCCCTTTGGTCGACACAACGCACACCTCGCCAGACACGGCGGGGTGTTTTTTTATGTCCAAGCTGAAACAAAACCCTCGGCTTACTGCCGTACACGCATAAAAAAAGGCCGCGCAATTTATTGCACGACCTTTTGAAAATTGAAGGGGGCTTTCGCCTACTTAATTTTGCCTTCTTTGTATTCAACATGCTTTCGCGCAACCGGGTCATATTTCCGAGCAATCATTTTCTCAGTCATGGTGCGTGCGTTTTTCTTGGTCACATAAAAATGGCCAGTGCCCGCGCTGGAATTCAGGCGGATCTTGATTGTGGTTGGCTTCGCCATGGTAATTCTCCTACGGGCGCAGCCTCATGGCCGCATTAATCCTAGTCTGTCGGCTTTTAACGCCCCCAGCGGTGCTGTCAACCGATTCACGTGGTCAAAGCCAGTCAAATATGCGCGGGGAGCCTGTAAGCCGGATTTTGTCCAGATCCACGCCGTTGCCAGCGCAATCTTGGGCAATCATTCATCTCGGCGGCCTGTTACCAGGCCCCTCTAGCTGCCAACCCGAACCTGCGGGGTTGAAACGACCCATATGCGGTTCCTATTTGGCATTGCTCCCGGTGGGGCTTGCCGTGCCACGACTGTTGCCAGCCGCGCGGTGGGCTTTACCCCACCGTTTCACCATTACCTTGCATGCAAGGCTGTCTCTTCTCTGTGGCGCTATCCCTAGGGTTACCCCCGCCGGGCGTTACCCGGCACCGTAGTTTCACGGAGTCCGGACTTTCCTCGAAGGTTGCCCCCCGCGATTGCCCAGCCCCCCGCGCTCGGCCGTGTTACGGGGCTTACTGCATCGGGTCAAGCCAACTAACCCAGATGCGGCCCGCCATAAAACCGAAAATGCCCGCGACATTCTGCAAGCTGACCCACCCGTAAAACCCTCTTCATAACGCCATTTCAACACGAAATGAGAGCTGCGCCTGCCGGGGGGCAGGCAGGCGCAGTCCAGTGTTGCCACCGGGCACAGTTCAATTGCGCCGATCTATTAATGATTTCTGCTCAAAGGCGATTACAGAAAATCACCCTAGGCTCCCGAAACCGTCGCGGGGTAGCTTTGCGCGAGATCGGATAGGATTTGCAGGTCGTCTCCGCTGAGTGGGCCTGTAGCCTTGGGGCGGAAACGTTGACGGAAAGCTTCGAGCAGGCAGTGTTCGGCAGCGGCCCCTTCGGGCCTGCTATAGCCGAACCGCTCGGCCGCGTCCGCGAAGGGCAGCAGGTGGCTATCGGGCGCACCACGGTATACGGCGAGGCCCTCCTTGGCCAACTCCTGCCAATCAAACCAGCGCCCAGGGTCTTGTTTGCGTCCAGGGGCCAGGTCGGAGTGGCCAATCACCCCCTGCGCTGCGATGCCCCAGCGCTGCATCACCTCCTTGAGCAAGGATTTGAGCGCTTGCATCTGCGCGGCTGAAAAGGCGTGATCGCCCGCGTTGCATAGCTCAATACCGATGGAGGCAGAGTTCACATCTGTGCTGCCGCCCCAGGCGCCTGCGCCCGCATGCCAAGCCCGCTGCGCCTCAGGCACAAGCTGCACGGCCCCGCCGGATTGATCTAGAAAATAATGGGCTGAAACCTCATGGGCCGGATCACTCAACCGCTCAAGGGCGGCCTGCGCATTTGGCATCGCGGTATAATGGACAACAATCAAGGACGGGGTCACACCGCCCTTGCGCGGCCCAAAGTTTGGCGACAAGCGCCGCTCTATGGGCAGCAGGCTCAGTTTGCCACCGCCAAGCGAAATGGCCGCGGATCCCAACCACAGGCAAAGCCATCGCCATCAGGATCCAGGCCATAGGCATCGCGCTCCGGCCCGCCCTTGGCCAAAAAATCCTGCTGCGCCTCATCCTTGGAGCGATAGCGATCACAGCCTCCAAAGCTGATGACCTTGAGCCCGGTGCCGAACCGATTGTAGAGTTGCACCCCGATGGGGTTATTGGTCCGAAGGGCATAATCCACCACATTAGGCCGGCGGCCCGGGCGCCGCGGCAGGGCTTGCACATCCATTACAATATATTTTGCCCGATTGGCAGCAATCCGCTCTGCATCGCTTTCCACGGTCTGCACAGTGGCGACGATTTCAAAATCTTGTTCATTTGAGATTTGATTGACAGGCGGAGCCTCTTGCGTCGCACCCGGAGCAGTCTCCGTCGCCATCTGATTGCCTGAGCGGATGACATCGGTCGGAACCGCGCGTTGGCACCCGCTTATTGCCAAGGCCAGAGCGATTATCACACCATACTTCATCCGCATCTCCTATCGGCTCGGCCAGCTCAGAACTGGCCAAATGTCTCTATCGCCACCATTGGTTCGGCTTGGCATTGAATCCCAGCGCGTTTTCTAGGGCAAAGGCCGTATTAAGCAGATCCCCCTCTTTCCAAGGCCGGCCGATCAATTGCAGCCCCAGCGGCAGGCCTTTTGAATCCAGCCCCGCTGGCACAGAAATGCCCGGCAGGCCGGCCAAGTTTACCGTGACCGTAAACACATCAAACAAATACATCTGGACCGGGTCTGCATCGGCCATTTCGCCCAAGCCAAATGCGGCAGAGGGGGTTGAGGGGGTCAAAATAGCGTCTACCCCCGTGGCGAAGACATCATCAAAGTCTTTTTTGATCAAAGCGCGCACCCGGCGCGCCCGGTTGTAATAGGCATCATAAAACCCCGCCGAGAGCACATAGGTGCCCACCATCACGCGGCGCTGCACCTCGGCGCCGAACCCTTCGGCACGGGTTTTTTCATACATTTCTGTGATGCCATCCCCGGCCTCCAACTTTGCCCGATGACCAAAACGCACCCCATCATAGCGGGCCAGATTTGAGGATGCCTCTGCCGGCGCAATCACATAATAGGCAGGCAGCGCATATTTCGTATGCGGCAGGCTGATATCTTTGACAATCGCCCCAGCATCGCGCAGCATTTGACGGCCTTCAGACCACAGGGTCTCCAACGCATCAGGCATGCCCTCTACCCGGTATTCTTTCGGAATTCCAATGGTTTTCCCGCGAATATCCCCAGTCAAAGCAGCTTCAAAATTGGGAACAGGCAGGTTCATCGAGGTGCTATCTTTGGCATCAAAGCCGCACATCGCCTCAAGCATGATCGCCGCATCGCGCACATCTTTGGTGATCGGGCCGGCTTGGTCGAGCGAGGAGGCAAAGGCCACAATTCCCCAGCGTGAACAGCGCCCATAGGTGGGTTTGATCCCTGTAATCCCAGTGAATGCCGCGGGCTGGCGAATGGAGCCGCCCGTATCGGTACCGGTCGCCGCCAGACAGGTTTCTGCCGCCACCGCCGCCGCCGAGCCGCCTGACGAGCCGCCCGGTGTCAAATCGCGCTCATCAACTTTCCAAGGGTTCACCGCATTGCCATAGACCGAGGTTTCATTGGATGAGCCCATGGCAAATTCATCCATATTCAACTTGCCCACCATAACTGCGCCAGCATCAAACAGCTTTTGCGACACGGTGGATTCGTATTTGGGTTTAAATCCATCCAAAATTGCGCTCGCCGCTTGGGTCGCGACCCCCTTGGTGCAAAACAGATCTTTCATGCCAATCGGCAAACCGCACATATCGGGCGCATCACCGGCCTGAATACGCGCATCTGCAGCCTTGGCTTGGCTTCGGGCAATCTCTGAGGTGTCATGCACGAAGGCATTCAAAGGCTTGGACGCAGCAACCGCCGCAAGCGAGGCCTCTGTCAGCTCAACGGCCGTGGTTTCGCCAGCCCGCAGAGCATCACGGGCACCGGCCAGCGTAAGTTTCATCAAATCAGACATTATTCCACCACCATCGGCACAGCAAAAAATCCCTCACGCGCGTCGGGCGCATTGGCAAGCACAGCCGCTTGCTGATCGCCATCGGTCACAGCATCGTTCCGACAGTAAAGCCGTTGCGGCGTGACAGAGGTCATCGGCTCAACCCCTTCCACATCCACTTCGTTCAACTGTTCAATAAAGCCTAAAATATTGGTGAACTCCTGAGCCAAGGCGGGCAAATCTGCCTCTTCCACCTTGATCCGAGCGAGCTTGGCCACGCGTCCGGCGGTTTTTGTGTCGATCGACATGGGTGATCCTTCACTATTTCAGTTGCTTCTTCGCTTACTAACTTGGGATTGGGACCTTGCCAAGGGCCCTGGCGGCTGCCCGCCCGTCACGAGCGTTTTTGCGCGAAAAAACTTTGCAAAAGCGCGGCACAGTCCTCTTCGGATATACCGCCAATTACCTCTGGCCTGTGATGGCTTTGTGGATGCGAAAACACGCGCGCGCCATGGTCTGTGCCGCCAGATTTCGGATCCGCAGCCCCGTAGATCACCCGCGCTATGCGCGCATGGGCCAAAGCTCCGGCACACATGGCGCAGGGCTCAAGTGTGACATAGAGCGTGTATCCGGCCAAGCGCTCTTGCCCCAAAGCCGCCGCAGCGGCCCTTATCGCCAAAATTTCCGCATGGGCCGTCGGATCGCAATCGCGCCGCGTCCGGTTGCCGGCCTTTGCCACAATTTGACCACGCGCATCGACCAATACCGCCCCCACCGGCACCTCGCCGGCCTCGGCCGCCTGCCGCGCCTCAATTAGGGCCAAGTCCATTTGACTGTTAAAACCCATTCATCCCCGCTTGGCTTTGCATTCAACACAGTCTAAGCCGAGCCTATGGCAGATGAAACACCAAAGGGCGGTCGGATCGCCAAAGTTTTGGCCCGCGCAGGCGTGGCCTCACGGCGCGACAGTGAAAAACTGGTTGAAGCGGGCCGCATCAAAGTGAACGGCAAAAAGATATTCAGCCCAGCGCTGAACGTGCAAGCCAGCGATAAGATCGAATTCGACGGCGAACCGATTGAGCCACCCGAAGAGCCCCGGCTTTGGCTCTATCACAAACCCATCGGCCTCGTGACCAGCGCCCGCGACGAGAAAGGCCGCGAGACCGTCTTCGACAAATTGCCCGAAGGGCTGCCGCGTGTGGTTTCCGTTGGGCGGTTGGATATGAACTCCGAAGGTCTGTTGCTGCTGACCAATGATGGCGGATTAAAGCGCACGCTTGAGCTGCCCAGTACCGGCTGGACCCGGCGCTACCGCGTCCGTATCAAAGGCTATCCGCGTGAAGGGGCCTTTGAACCTTTGACACAAGGCATCACCGTGGAGGGCGAGCGTTTTCAGCCCATGACCATTCAAATGGATCGGCAAACCGGCGCAAACTTTTGGCTAACCATCGGCCTAAAGGAAGGCAAAAATCGCGAAATTCGCCGGGCAATGGAATTTTTGGGCTTTACGGTCAACCGTCTCATCCGCATTTCTTACGGTCCGTTTCAGCTGCGCGACTTGAAGCCCGGCGCGGTGGAAGAGGTCAAACGTCGGGTGTTGGCCGATCAACTGGGGTGGTCGAACAAACCCAAGGTCTTGCCGCGCAAATCCCGTGGCCCAAGCCGCAACACTTGGGGCAAAGCGGCCCCTTAGGTGCCAATGCCAGTCGGATCAAAAGCGGTGGCTTTGACGATGGCAAAAATGGTCTGCCCCACTGCCAGCCCCATTTTCTGGGCCGAATATTGTGTCACACGGGCCAAAAACAGCGTTTCGCCAGTTTTGAATTGCACCATCACGCCCGGACCCTGACCCGCGTGAAGCTGGGTGATTGTCCCTTCGAAAACATTAAGCGCAGAAAGGCCCTTGGGCTTCTCACGCGCCAAAACAATATCCTGCGCCGGGATGCGAATGCGAATGCTGCGGCCTTTCGTTTGGTTTAATTCCGGCAAAATCAACTGGCCGCCGTCAAAGCCCATGACCGCAAGCCCGGTGGTGGGATCGCGTGCCATAACCTGTCCCGAAATCACCGTGCCAGCCGCGCGCACGCCAAGATAGGGCACCGCGGCCGGATCCGATAGGATCACCTCAGCCGGTCCGGACAGGACACTGCGCCCGGCCTGCATCAACACGATATGATCGGCCAATCGCGCCATTTCAGCGGCATCATGGGTGACATAGAGAATGGGAATATCCGTGCGATCGCGCAGCCGCTCGAGATAGGGCAGGATCCGATGCTTCAACCCTTGATCCAAAGCAGCGAGCGGCTCATCCAAACATAGGCATTTGGGCGCGCTTAGCAAGGCGCGCCCAAGCGCCACCCGCTGCGCTTCCCCGCCAGACAGGGCAAAAGGCGTCCGCTCTAAAAGATTGCCAAGCTCCAACAGGGCTATGACTTCATCAAAGCTCTGCAGCGCCACCTCTCGGCCCATTTTTTGCGCAAATTTCAAATTTCCACGGACATTTAAATGCGGCAGCAATCGGGGCTCTTGAAAGAGATACCCAACGGCGCGCCTATGTGCCGGCCGCTCAGTCAAATTCGAGCCCTCAATCACTATTTGCCCGCGATCCACCGCCTCTAACCCAGCCACAGCCCGCAGCAATGTCGTCTTGCCGGAGCCCGAGGGGCCAAAAATCACTGTCACCCCCGCCGGAGCTGTGACCTGAACCTCTAGTGTAAAACGCCCCCGCTTCACGTGAATGTCGAGATCCAAACTCATCGGCGTACCATTTTTCTGGCCAATACTTCCGACAGCAACAGCGCCCCAAAGGACAAAATCAGCGACAGGGCAATCATCCGCCCCACCGCCGCCTCTTGACCCGGCACTTGCAACACAGCGTAAATTGCTGAGGCCAGAGTTTGCGTTTCGCCGGGGATGTTGGAAACGAAGGTAATAGTCGCCCCGAATTCTCCCAAAGCCTTGGCAAATCCGACCACGGCCCCAGTAACGAGACCCGGAAGAATCAGCGGCAAGGTGACAAAGGCAAAGACCTTGATCGGCGATGCGCCGAGCGTGCCGGCGGCCTCTTCAAGCCGCGGGTCCACCGCCTCCAAGGCCAGACGAATGGCCCGCACAATCAGCGGAAAAGCCATAACCGCCGCCGCCAGCGCGGCCCCGGCCGAGGTAAAAGCCAATTGAATCCCCAGTGCCTCCAGCACAGGGCCAAAGGTGCCTTTACGGCCAAACACCACCAATAAAAGATAACCCGTGACAACCGGCGGCAAGACCAAGGGCAAATGCACCAGCGCATTGAGCAGCCCGTGCCCCCAAAACCTGCACCGGGCAAGCGCATAAGCCACAGCGACCGCCACAGGCAGGCTGAGCGCCACAGCCACCACAGCCACCCAAAGCGACAGGCGCAGCGCATCGAGCTCAACCGGGCCGATGGTCAACCAGCTCATGGCGCCAAAAACCCATAGGCTGAGAAGACATCACGGCCCTTTGGCCCGGCCAGATAGGCCACAACCGCCTCACCGCCTGCGGTCACCGAGGCGGCGAGATAGCGCACGGGATCATGGGTGTCTGGCGCAATATCGGCCACAACAAAGACGCCCGACGCGCTGCTGACATCGGAGGCATAGAGCAGACCCAAAGGGCTTTCTTGCCGCAAAACAGAGATTAAACTGGCGCGGGCATTGTCCTGTTGCGCCAAATGCGGCAGCAAATCCTGCAATAGCCCCAAGGTCGACAGGGCCTGAGCGGCGTAAATCCCCAAGGGCACGGAAGAGATCAGCGGCACCGCCAAACGTCCACCATCCAAGCGCGCCATAATATCGTTCAAGTCCAAAGCCACAGTGGCCGGGTTTGCTGAGGCCAGCACCAAACGGTTTGAGGCGATCACGCGGGCCGGTTGGCTCAAAAGCTCTGCATCGTGGACATAACGCATCCAATCAGAGCTGGCGGAGACAAAAACATCTGCCGGAGCACCCTGATCGATTTGCCGAGCCAAAACGCTGGAGGCAGCATAGGACAGGCGCAGCACCTGACCGGTTTCCTCTGCGTATTGGCGCGCGATAGCATCAAGCGCGGGCTTCATACTAGCGGCGGCAAAAACATCAATCGGTTGCGCCGTACAAAAACTCGCTCCAAATACCACAGCGCAGGCTCCCCCGGCCCGCGCAATGCGCCGGATCTGGGCCATAATACCGAAAAAATTTTGCAAGGAGCCGCGCTTTTGTATATTCATCTCGCCTGTGTTATAAACACTCAGTAACAATGAAAACAACTCCGCACTATGAGCCCCTCAAAGCCTAAAACTCTGCAACTTTCGATCAACCCGACACAAAAACGCATGGCGCGGGCGCAATTTGGTGCCCTCTGTTATCGCGTTGAAGAGGGGGCGGTGCAGATATTACTCATCACCTCCCGGCGCACGAAGCGCTGGATTGTACCGAAGGGATGGCCAGAAGACGGCTTAACCCCGGCCCAAAGCGCCGCCAATGAAGCGCGCGAAGAAGCGGGCGTCACTGGCAAAGTCAAACAGCGCCCCATCGGTGTTTACAGCTATGAAAAAAATGTGGAAAATGCAGTTTCCCTCCCCTGCATCGTGACGCTTTACGCGCTCAAAGTGAAGAAACAAAGCGACAGCTACCCCGAACAAGCCGAACGCCAGCGCCAATGGTTTAGCGGCGAGGAGGCCGCAAGCCTTGTGGCCGAACCGGAACTGGCACGATTGATTAAGGCCTTTGTGCCATAAAGGTTGGACGATCTCGCCTCTTGATTTGAGCGGCGCAATCACTCAAGTAAAGGTTAACCGTTTAGGAGCAGCCCCCGTGATCCACTTTTCGCTTAAATGTAGTCAGAACCATAGCTTTGACAGCTGGTTTCAATCCTCAGATGCCTTTGAAAAATTGGCAAAAGCGGGGATGCTGACCTGTGCGGAATGCGGCGATCGCGCGGTTGAAAAATCGCTCATGGCCCCAAAAATCTCGAGCCAAAGCCCAGCGGAAGACCAGGCCTTGAGCACGCCGATGAGTGAGGCCGAGCGTAATTTGGCCAAGATAAAGCAAGAAATTGAAGCAAATTCCGATTATGTCGGTATGAATTTCGCCCATGAGGCCCGCGCCATGCATATTGGGGAAAGCCCCACCCGATCGATCTATGGAGAGGCCAAGGCCGAGGAGGCCAAAGCGCTCATTGAGGAGGGAATCCCCGTCGCCCCGCTGCCCTTTATGCCCAAGCGGCATACAAATTAGAATGAGAAACCGGGCCTGCTGCCCTTGCCCTTGGGCGCACAACAGCCTAACACGCCGCCGAAACTTCACAAAGTTGGATAATAAATGCCTCGTTTGGTAATGAAATTTGGCGGCACATCAGTGGCCAATCTTGATCGTATTCGCAATGCTGCCGAGCGCGTTCGGTTGGAAGTTGCCAAGGGCTATGATGTCATTGTGATTGTCTCAGCGATGTCCGGTAAAACAAATGAGTTGGTGGGCTGGGTCAATAAGACCTCGGCGCTCTATGACGCACGCGAATATGATGCTGTGGTCTCCTCTGGTGAGAATGTCACCGCCGGCCTCTTGGCTCTGACATTGCAAGAAATGGACATCCCTGCGCGCAGCTGGCAAGGTTGGCAAGTGCCCGTGCAGACCACAAGCGCACATGCCAATGCCCGCATTGAAGCCATTCCCTCAGCAAATTTAGACGAAAAATTTGCCCAAGGCATGCGCGTGGCTGTGGTTGCCGGGTTCCAGGGCGTCAGCCCAGAGGGCCGGATCACTACTCTTGGGCGCGGCGGGTCTGACACCACGGCAGTGGCCTTTGCTGCGGCCTTTGACGCAGAGCGCTGTGACATTTATACCGATGTCGATGGGGTCTATACCACCGACCCGCGCATATCGAGCAAGGCACGCAAACTCGACAAGATCGCTTTTGAAGAGATGCTAGAGCTGGCCTCTTTGGGCGCAAAAGTTCTGCAAACCCGCTCTGTCGAATTGGCCATGCGGTTCAACGTGCGCCTCCGGGTGCTGAGCTCATTCGAAGACCCATCAGATACAGCAGGCACATTGGTATGTGCCGAGGAGGAAATCATGGAATCAAATGTCGTAGCCGGCGTTGCCTACAGTCGGGATGAAGCAAAAATGACCCTTATTTCCGTCGCCGACCGCCCAGGAATCGCCGCTGCGATTTTTGGCTCGCTGTCAGAGGCCGGGGTGAATGTCGATATGATCGTTCAGAACATCTCCGAAGACGGCCGCACGGATATGACCTTCTCTTGCCCCACCGATCAGGTACTGCGCGCAGAAAAAGCGATGCAAACCGCCAAGGATGAAGGCACCATCAACTATCATGACCTGGTGGCCGATGAGGCTGTGGCAAAGGTCTCCGTTGTGGGCATCGGCATGCGCAGCCATGCCGGTGTGGCCGCCCAAATGTTTCGGGCGCTTCACCGTGAGGGGATCAACATTAAGGTGATCACAACCTCAGAGATAAAAATTTCTGTCCTCATAGAGCGGAAATATATGGAATTGGCCGTTCAGACCCTGCATGATGCTTTTGAATTGGAAAAAGCAGCCTAGGGGCACCGGTCTAGATGGTCCAAACCTCAGAGAGTGAAAGCCGCAAACTTCTTGGCGCCCTGCGTGACGCCATGGCCGAAGACTCGGCCGGTCAAGCGCGGCTTGATAAGATCGTGCAGCTGACCGCCAGCTCGATGCGCTCACAGGTTTGCTCAATCTACCTCTTTCGCGATCAAGACACATTGGAGCTTTGCGCCACGGAAGGCTTGAACGCCGCGGCGGTTCACCAGACCCGCATGCGCGTTGGCGAAGGGTTGGTGGGCCGTGTGGCGCGCTATAATCAAATCATCAATACCGCAGACGCCCCCTCCGCCAAAGGCTTTCGCTTTATGGCGGAAACGGGTGAGGAAATCTATTCTTCCTTTCTTGGCGTTCCCATTCAGCGCTTGGGCGACTCACTTGGGGTCTTGGTCGTGCAATCAAAAGAGGCCCGCGAGTTTTCCGCCGATGAAATTTACGCGCTGGAAGTTGTGGCTATGGTCTTGGCGGAGATGACCGAACTGGGCGCCTTTGTCGGCGACGGCGATGCGCTCTCTGCCCGTCACCAAAAACCTGTGATGTTTCACGCCAAAAGCGCGCAGGATGGTGTGGCCGAAGGTCTGGTCTATCTGCATGAACCGCGGGTTGTTGTCACTAATCCCATTGCCGATGATCCCGAGATTGAAACGCAGCGGCTCGAGGATGCACTCGCCCGGCTGCGCATTTCCGTCGACCAAATGCTCACCAATGCGCGCAGCGGTGATGCCGAGCAATTGGAAGTCCTCGAAGCCTACCGCCTCTTTGCCAATTCCAAAGGATGGCGGCGGCGTATGGAAGAAGACATCCAACGGGGCCTCTCGGCAGAGGCCGCTGTCGAAAAAGAACAATCCGCCGCCCGCAGCCGCATTGGGCAGTCGAAAGATGCCTATCTGCGCGAGCGCCTGCATGACTTGGACGACCTCTCCAACCGTCTGTTGCGGCTCCTCACCGGGCAAGGCAGCGATACTGGCGCTGAAGTGCCGTCCAACCCGATCCTCGTGGCCCGCAATATTGGCCCGGGTGAATTGCTCGACTATGGCCGCAGCCTGCGCGGGATTGTGCTGGAGGAGGGATCTGTCGGCTCCCATGCAGCCATTGTCGCCAGAGCGCTGGCCATTCCGCTGCTCATTCGCGCCAAGGGCATTGTGACCGAGGCGCTCAACGGTGACGCAATCATGATTGATGGCGATCAGGGCTATGTGCACCTGCGCCCGGATGAAGGCGTGCAAAAGGCCATGCGCGATAAAATCGCGATGATGCGCCAACAGGCGGACCGCTATGTCGAGCTACGCGATAAGCCCGCAAAGGCCAAATGCGGCACTGTCGTGCAATTGCTCATGAATGCCGGCCTCATGGCCGATCTGCCCTCCCTGCCCAGTTCTGGCGCCGAGGGTGTGGGGCTGTTTCGCACAGAATTGCAGTTTTTGGCGCAAAACCAGATGCCAAAACGCGCCGAGTTGGTCTCGCAATACACGCGGGTAGTTGACGCCGCCGACGGGCGCAAAGTGGTGTTTCGGACGCTAGATATCGGCTCTGACAAGGTGCTGCCCTATATGGTGCCGCAAGATGAGCCAAACCCGGCCATGGGCTGGCGCGCCATTCGGGTGGGGCTGGATAAGCCCGGCATTCTGCGCATGCAACTGCAAGCGCTGCTGCGGGCTACGGCGGGGCGCGATCTTTGGGTCATGTTCCCCTTTATCGCACAATTTGATGAATTTCACGGCGCCTTGGCGGAGCTGAACCGGGCCAAGGCCCGTGAGATCAAACTGGGCCACGTCCTGCCGAAACAGATTCATGTGGGCGCCATGCTTGAAACCCCCTCTTTGGCCTTTGCACCAGACCAATTTTTCAAAGAGGTCGATTTTCTCTCCATCGGCGGCAATGACCTGAAACAATTTTTCTTTGCAGCCGACCGAGAAAATGAGCGGGTGCGCCGGCGCTATGACACGCTGAACACCAGCTTTCTCAACTTTCTGGAGCAGATCGTCACCCGCGCACGCAGCAGTCAGACCCATCTGTCCTTTTGCGGCGAGGATGCAGGCAGACCGCTGGAGGCGGCTTGTTTTGCCGCTCTGGGCATTGGCACCCTCTCCATGCGCCCGGCCTCTGTCGCACCGGTCAAACACCTGATCCGGCGGATCAATCTCAAAGAGTTAAAGACCGTCATTAATGCGGCCCGCGCAGCGGGCCATCAGTCGGTGCGTGGCCCTGTGACCGAATGGCTAAAGAGCGGCGCGCAGTGACCAAGGCGGCCGCGTCATGCCGCGAAATCCTAATAAAAAATATTCAAGAGCTTGTCGAGAATTGCGTTAAATTGCATTAAAACGTGATGCGCAGCAGTTGGATCACCGATAATGCTCTCAATGATCACTATGGAGGCTATTTTTTTAAGGCTTAATTAGAAGCTCCGCTGTCACAATAATCAATACCAAGATCACTCATCAACCAGGCCAGTGGAAAATGGCTGATAAGACCACATTTTTCACATTCAAGATTCTCGGTAACTAAGAACATTGGGACTGTTTTTTTCTAAGTTGAATGCGCTCATTGCAAGCTTGGCATTTCATCAGTTCGCCAAACAATTTACGCATACCGTGCGTAATGGCTGAGCGCCCTTTAATAAACAGAGCTTCGTAAGTTCCCACAGCTCTCATATTGACTTGCATAAGGTAATAATCAGCTACGAAGTGTATACGCTTCAGCAGTTCAATTTGCATCAAGTGAATGCAAAGCATAACATATGAAACCACTTGGTAACAAGTTTCATATACATCGTTTTGACGTGGATCTTTGAAGATAAAGTTTAGATCATAAGACTCCGTTCTGATATCTGGGTCGCCCGTGACTAGATGCGTAGCCTTGTCGAAAAGCCTGGCAAATCGGGAGGCATTTTTGAAATCGAATAAATAGGAATACAGCATATCCGCAGACATGCAGCTGGCATCAGAACATTTCGCAATTGCGGCTTCGATTGCGGACCTCTTGGTTCGACGATTAAAGTTGCCACCATCAAGAAAACTTACGGGATCTCTTTTGAACTTCGTGAAGAAATCTTTTTCATCTGCACACGGCGAAGCTACGAGGGGTAATCCTTACCTTAAAAGGCTTTCCAAAACATGCAAACGCAAGTGTGAACTTCCTCTTTTCCAGGGCGGTTAGTCCTGTATGAATAAAGTGCAACATATCCGGAAACAACGCACTAACGATGTGATTTACTATAAGTCTGCGTTCTTCATACTCTCTGCCAGTCGCAGCAAGAAAATCAATCGGATTTGGAAATGCCTTTAAAGCTGCGACATCTCTTTCCATCTCAAGCTTGACCCGTAAGCGTCCAGCACCGGTCTGTTCGGCCTCCTGAGTTAAAGCCGCAATAAGGTCATGTAGGTAAAAGGAAAACTCATGTTCTGCCCAGTGTCGCCTGAAGATATTTTTCAAGCGATCTTCTGTGAGATATCCAATTTTAGGCAATTCATTAACTCCTATTTGATCAAAGAGATCCAACTAGGAAAGTGCTGCCTGAGTAAGAGGTTTTCGCCGCGCAGCCAGCCCCCCGCTCGTTCGCCCGACACAAATCAATCTTGTTTACCGATTGAGCATATCGATTCCACACACTAACGCCTTACCTTGATAGTTCGAGCTGTCTGGGATCTGCCACAATCCTGCCTTTATTGAATATATTTTGTCAAAATTTTTAATATTTTAACTTATTTTATAGATAGATGGAATGAATTTTGGGCCAGGGCGGGCATAATTTCGACCGATCTTTGGCGCCGGGTGTTCCGCCGGGCTGGGCAGGCCGCAGGGTCATGTGGAGGCTTATGGCTGAGCCTGCGACTGGGCGCGCGTGACCGTACCCTGCACCCCATCCCAAGCCCCCGGAGCCAAGGACATGCCCAGAATGCGTTTGGGGTTGGTGGGCGGTGGCATCTCAACGCCGCTGAGCGGGCGAAATCCAAATCTTTGATAATAGGGTGCATCCCCCACCAGCAGCACCCGGTTCCACCCAAGACCGGGCGCTAGGACCAGGCTTTCGCGAATCAAATAGCCCCCCAGCCCCTCACCCTGCCGGGTTGGGTGAACGGCAATGGGCCCAAGCAAGAGCGCAGGACGATCCCCGACACAAACCGGCCAATAGCGAATGGCGCCGGCCAGAATACCATCCCGATCCCGCGCCACCCGTGACAGCGCGGCAATCGGCAGCGTTCCATCGCGCAAACGATAGGAAGACAAAGCCTCCCGGCCCGGAGCAAAGCACAAATCATACAGCGCTTCAACTTCCCACCAATCTGCGTCTGTCTCGCGGTTTAAATGAAACACCGCCCTGTCCTCTTTCCTTTTGCAACTGGCCTAACACGCGGTTACGCTCCGCGCAAACCCAGAGGAGAGCATATGTTTTATCGTCCCGAAGAGGGTCACGGCCTGCCGCATAACCCGTTTAATGCCATCGTGACCCCCCGGCCCATCGGTTGGATCTCAACGCAAGACGCCGCGGGCGGGCGCAACCTGGCGCCCTATTCGTTTTTCAACGCCGTGGCCTATGTGCCGCCGCAAGTGATGTTTTCATCCACCGGCGCAAAACCCGATCAGGATGGCACGAAAGACAGCGTCAGCAACATCCGCGAAACGGGGGTATTTTGCGTCAATATTGTTGAATTTGCCATGCTGGACGCGATGAATGCCTCCTCGGCAAGCCTTGGCAAGCAAGAGGATGAGTTTGCCCATGCAGGGCTTGAGGCCCTGGCCTGTGAAACCATCAAGGGGTTTCGTGTTGGCGGCGCGCCTGCCAGCCTCGAGTGCAAGGTGACGCAGATCATCACCCTGGCCGGGCCGGCAAATTTTGCCGTCTTCGGGGAGGTGACCGGCGTGCATATGCGCGACGATTGTCTGGTGGATGGCCTGTTTGATGTGAAAAAATTCAAGCCATTGGCGCGTTTAGGCTATAAAGATTACACCGTTGTGGACGATACGTTTTCCCTGAGCCGCCCGGACGATTGATCCGGGCCGCAAAGGTGCTTTGGGGTCTAATGCCCAGCGGCCAAAATGCCCGTGCGCACGCCGTAATCCACGGCGATTTGATAATCGGGGTCATCGTCACTGTCGACGATCAGATGCCCGGCCTTGCTTAGCAGGTAATGGCAATCTTTGCTTAGGTGACGCAGTTGGATGCGCTTGCCCGCCTCTTCATATTTCAGCGCCAAGGCCTCAATCGCCTGCAGCGCCGATTGATCGGCAACCCGGCTGTCTGCGAAATCGACGATGACGGTCTGCGGATCCTCATATGGGGCAAACAGCTCTGAAAACCCCTCCGACGAGCCAAAGAACAGCGGGCCGCGGATTTTGTAAACCTTGGTGCCATCACTCTCAATCGCGCGATTTGCATGGATGCGGGTGGCGTTTTGCCAAGCATAGGCCAGCGCTGAGACAATCACCCCAACCACAACCGCGATGGCAAGGTCAGTCATCACCGTCACGGCCGTCACCAAAATGATCACAAAAGCATCGGTCAACGGCACTTTGCGCATGATCATCAAACTGTTCCAAGCAAATGTGCCAATCACAACCATGAACATCACGCCGACCAAGGCTGCCAGTGGAATTTGTTCGATTAAGGGCGAGGCGACAACGATAAAAGCCAAGAGGAACAGCGCCGCAGCGATGCCCGCAATCCGCGTGCGGCCACCAGATTTCACATTGATCATCGATTGACCGATCATAGCGCAGCCCCCCATGCCCCCAAAAAACCCAGTGACAGTGTTCGCAATGCCCTGCGCGATGCTCTCTTGGCTCGCACCGCCCCGCTTATTGGTGATGTCCCCCACAAGATTGAGCGTCAGCAGGCTTTCAATAAGCCCAATGGCGGCCAGAATACCCGCATAGGGGAGGATGATCCCAAAAGTTTCCAACGTCATCGGTACGCTGGGGATATGAAACTGCGGCAAACCGCCCTCAATACTGGCCAAATCGCCAACGCGCGGTACGTCAATGCCAAAGGCAATCACAATCACCGCCACGATGCCAATGCCAGCCAAAGGGGCCGGAACTGCTTTGGTCAGCTTGGGCATGCCCCAGACGATCACCATGGTCAGCGCGACCAGCCCCAGCATAACCAACATAGGCAGGCCCGAAAGCCACTCCCCGCTCGACATGCCCTGCCCGGTGTTGACCACAGATCCCGGCACTTTGAACTGGGTCATCTGCGCAAGGAAAATGACAATTGCCAAGCCGTTCACGAAACCCAGCATCACCGGATGCGGCACAAGCCGAATGAATTTGCCCCATTTCATGATGCCAACAAAAATTTGAATAAGCCCCATAAGCACCACGGTTGCAAAAAGATATTCGACCCCGTGCTGGGCCACAAGCGCCACCATAACCACCGCCAGAGCGCCCGTTGCACCGGAAATCATACCAGGGCGGCCACCGATCAGGGCGGTGATGAAGCCGACGATGAAGGCGGCATAAAGCCCAACCAAAGGGTGCACCCCAGCGACAAAAGCAAAGGCCACCGCCTCAGGCACCAACGCCAAAGCCACGGTGAGACCCGCCAACAGCTCGATCCGGATCCGGCCCGGGGTCAACGGCTCCCCAGCGCTCAAATTAAAATTGGCAAAAGAAGATTTTACCGCCGATGCAGCCAATGAAACACGAGACATAATGGAAACCTTTTTGTCGAACAGTCGAAAGCTTGCCGCCTCATATCATATATATCGCGGAGGTCACGGAATTCTTAACCTGCTGGGAAATTTTGAACACAATGGCGCGGTCTGCGACTGGCGCGGCGCATAAAAACATGTAACAAAATGAGGACTTTTTAGCATTTTTAAGGACGCAAGCGATGAGCAAAACAAAAATTGGCGTGATTGGTGGCTCCGGGATTTACGAAATTGACGGGTTGCAAAACCCCAAATGGCAACAAGTCGAGAGTCCTTGGGGCGCCGCTTCCGATGAGCTGCTCACAGGAGAGTTAGACGATGTCAAAATGGTGTTTTTGCCGCGACACGGGCGCGGCCATGTCCACGCCCCCAGTGATGTGCCCTATCGCGCCAATATTGACGCTCTAAAACGGCTTGGGGTCACAGATGTCATCTCTGTGAGTGCCTGCGGCTCGTTTCGCGATGCGATGGCACCGGGGCATTTTGTGATTGTGGATCAATTTATTGACCGCACGCGGCAGCGCGCCTGCTCCTTCTTCTCCAGCGGTTGCGTGGGTCATGTCAGCCTCGCCCATCCAACCTGCCCGCGGCTATCGGCGGCTTGCGCTGAGGCGGCAAGGGCGGAGGGGATCACCGTGCATGAGGGTGGCACATATCTCGCAATGGAAGGGCCGCAATTTTCAACCCTGGCTGAAAGCCGCATGTACCGTGAAAGCTGGCGGGCGGATGTGATCGGGATGACCAATATGCCAGAGGCAAAACTCGCGCGCGAAGCCGAGTTGTGCTATGCCTCTGTGGCCATGATCACTGACTATGACAGCTGGCACCCAGACCATGGGGAGGTCGATGTGACGGACATCATCAAAACCCTCATGGGCAATTCAGCGCAGGCCAAGGGGATGGTGGCGCGCCTGCCGCAGCTTTTAGGCGAAACCCGCGACGCCTGCCCGCATGGCTGTGACAGGGCGCTGGAATATGCCATACTCACCGCCCCAGAAGCCCGCGATCCTGTTTTGGTCGGCAAGCTCGATGCGGTGGCCGGGCGGGTTTTGCGCTAAAGCGCGATCCTGCAAGCCATTGCAAATTGGGGCTCGTTTCTGACGCCTGAGCTGCTATGACGGGCGCGCCATATGAGGAATGCACCATGAAGACTGTGAAAGACTATATCCGCACCATCCCTGATTTCCCCCATGAGGGGATCATGTTCCGCGATGTCACCACACTTTTTGCCGACCCGCGCGGCCTGCGTTTGGCGATTGATCAGCTGCTGCACCCCTATGCAGGTGTCCAGGTTGATAAAATCATCGGCCTTGAAGCCCGCGGTTTCATTCTTGGCGGTGCGATTGCCCACCAATTGGGGAAAGGTTTTGTCCCAATCCGCAAGCAGGGCAAGCTGCCCGGCCAGACCCTGTCACAGGCCTATACATTGGAATATGGCGAAGCGGTGATGGAAATCCATGAAGACGCCATTGAACCGGGTGAAAAGGTTTTGGTGGTTGATGATCTTTTGGCCACGGGAGGAACCGCGTTGGCGGGCCTCAAGCTCTTGGAGCGTCTCGGCGCCGATGTCATCGGATGCGCGTTTATTATTGATCTGCCAGATCTTGGCGGCCGACGTGTTCTGGAGGGTCTGGACATGCCGGTCCATTGCCTCTGCTCTTACGAGGGCGTTTAGCCCGCCTCTGTTTTTCCGCGTCGATCAAAGCGGATCGCGGCATAAAGCACATGGGTGCGCCAGCGCCCCGCGATTTGCAAATAACTCTGCGCCACGCCTTCATATTTAAAGCCGCAGCTCTCCAGCAAACCGCGTGAGGCTTGGTTTTCCGGCAAGCAGGCCGCTTCAATTCGGCTGAGATCCAGCTTGCGAAACGCATGGGCCACCAGCCCGGTGACCGCCTCGCGCATATAGCCCTGACGCGCGAATCTCTCGCCGGTCCAATATCCCAAAGTGCCCGCCTGAGCCGGGCCTCTGCGGATATTGTCCAATGTGACCGCCCCGACAAGCGCTTGATCGGTCTTGCGAACCAAAAACAAAGGGCAACCCGAACCATTTTTGACCGCACGCTGTGCCCAATACACACGCGCCGTAAAGTTTCGCCGGGTCAAATGCTCCTCTGACCAAACCGGGTCCCAAGGAGACAGGAAATCGCGACTGTCGCTGCGCAGATCCACCCAAGCGCGGAAGTCATTGTGTTGAGGCAACCGCAGGATCAGCCGGTCCGTCTCGCACACAGGCTTGGAATTACGGGCAAACATCACTCACGCCACCAATCTGGCCTGCAGTGCCGTAATGTCGGGCGCATCGCTCACCGGTCCGTAAAGCGCCATAGCTGCGGGCGCACCGCCTGACATAGCTCCCGCATAGCCGCGCACGGCCTCCACGCTGACCGCATCAATTTGCGCCACGACCTCGTCCAAAACAGGGATGCGATCCCAAATCGAGATCATCCGTGCCAGACGCTCCGCCCGCGCAGAGGGGCTTTCCAGCCCCATCAACATGCCCGCCTTCATCTGGGCCCGCGCCCGGGTAACTTCAATTTCGCTCATATCTTCCGCCGCACGTTTCAGCTCATCTACGGTGATATGAGCCAAATCCGCCAGCTTATCGCCAGAGGTCCCGGCATAGAGTGTCATTGTGCCCGTGTCGCAATGGGCGCCAGCACTGGCAAAAATAGAATAGCACAGGCCACGCTTTTCACGCACCTCTTGAAAAAGCCGGGACGACATGCCGCCGCCGAAAGCTGACGAAAAAATCTGAGCCGTGTAGATATCGGGATCTTTGTAATTCGGGCTTTCAAAGGACAAAGCAAAATGCGCCTGCTCAAGATCTTTCACACGGCGCATTTCCCCACCCTGAAATTGCGCCGGCGTCACCTGTGCTTGCGCCCGCGCGGTCAAATCGCCAAAAATATCCTCACACTGCCGCAAAATTTCCGCATGATCCACCGCTCCGGCCGCCGCCAGAACCATTTGATCGGGGCTATAATGCTCGCGGACAAATTGCGACAGGTCCGTTTTTTGAAAGTGAGCCACCCGCTCCTCTGACCCTAGGATTGATCTCCCAATGGCCTGACCGGGATAAGAGACCTCTTGCAGCCAATCAAAGATGATATCATCTGGAGTATCCAATGTTTGGCCGATCTCAGAGAGGATGACCCCACGCTCAACTTCAATTTCCGCCAGATCAAAAACCGAATTGAGCACAATATCTGAAATCACATCCAGGGCCAAAGGCACATCGCCCTGCAATACCCGGGCATAATAGGCGGTCATCTCGCGGCTGGTATAGGCATTGATATACCCGCCCACATCCTCAATCGCCTCGGCAATTTGCACCGAACTGCGCCGCGCTGTCCCCTTAAAAGCCATATGCTCAAGAAAATGCGCAATGCCATTTTGTTCAATGCGCTCATGGCGGCCGCCGGCGTTGACCCATATGCCGACAGAAGCAGATTTCAGCCCCGGCATATGCTCGGTAACGATGCGAAAACCATTTTTCAGGCGATGGGTTTGGACGGTCAAAGGGCTATACGCTCGCGAACTAGAGATTTCATAAGTTGCAAATCATTGGGCATTTTGGTCACGCGCTCATCGCGGTCAAACAAATCAGCCAACCAACGTGGCAACGCGGGCCGCAGGCCCATGGCCGCTTCCACAGCGTCAGGGAATTTTGTCGGATGTGCAGTTGCCAGCGTGACCATCGGAGAGCTTCCCAAATGTTCCTCGGCCACTTTCACCCCTACGGCGGAATGCGGACAGAGCACTTCGCCGGTGGCGGCAAAGAAGCTTTGGATGGTGGCGCTGGTTTGCTCATCGGAGCTGCGGCCACTGTCAAAATGCTCGCGCAAGGCTTGTAAGGCCCCCTGGCTGATGCCAAAACCGCCCTGCTTCATCTCTCCCATCAGCTGCGCCACAGCAGCGCCATCTCGGTCATAGGCATAAAAGAGCGCCCGCTCAAAATTCGAGGAAACTTCGATATCCATGGAGGGGGTAATGGTCGGAAAGACTTGATCGGTGTCATAGCGTCCGGTGTTTATGGCTCGGTGCAAGATGTCATTTCGGTTGGTGGCAATCACCAAACGGTCAATCGGGAGCCCCATGCGCTTGGCGATATAGCCGGCAAAAATGTCTCCAAAGTTACCCGTGGGGACGGTGAAGGAGACCTTACGGTGCGGGGCGCCTAGGCTGGTTGCGGCGCTAAAATAATACACCACCTGCGCCAAAACTCGGGCCCAGTTGATTGAGTTGACCCCAGCCAGTTTCACCCCATCGCGGAATTCAAAGTCATTGAACATATCTTTGAGCATGGCTTGGCAGGTGTCAAATGTGCCTTCCATTGCAATGGCGTGGACATTGGCCTCGACCGGTGTGGTCATTTGGCGGCGCTGCACCTCTGAGACCCGGCCATTGGGAAAGAGAATAAATACATTGGCGGCATCCAAGCCGCGAAAAGCCTCAATCGCAGCCGACCCGGTGTCGCCAGAGGTGGCTCCGACGATGGTCACCTGCTCGCCGCGCCGGGCGAGTGCCTTTTGAAAAAGCTGACCAATCAGCTGCATTGCAAAATCCTTAAAGGCCAGCGTTGGGCCATGGAACAGCTCAAGCAGATGATGGTTTGGACCCAATTGCACCAATGGCGCACGTGCGGCATGGCCAAAACTCGCATAGGCCGTTGTAATCGCATCCATCAACTCGACATCGCTGAAACAATCGCCCACAAAGGGCTTCATCACGCGAAAAGCGATCTCCTCATAGGGTTGGCCGGCCAGCGCCGTAATATCGTTGGCACTCATCTGCGGGATGTTTTGCGGCACGTAAAGCCCGCCGTCCCGCGCCAGTCCACTCAACATGGCCTCTTCAAATGATAAAACAGGCGCATTCCCGCGGGTTGAGATATATTTCATTGCCTTGGCCCTAAGTTTTGATGTTACGGGATCGGTAAAGGAAATATCCAGACATTCCAAGCCAGATTAATGTCAAAGAAAACCAGGTCAGCGCATAATTGAGATGGTCATTGGGGATATTGGCACTCATTTTGGGCAAGGGTGTGGCCGCGTCATCGGCAAAGCTGCTGCTCCGCAGCACCAGTAAGATTGGCTCAGTCTGCAAATATGCGGATAATGCGCGCACATCTCGGGCAAACCATATGTTCGCTGCAAGATCATTGTCAGGGGTAAAGCTGTCAATTTCCTGTGGCCACTGTAGATTGCCCGTAACTTGGCCAGATCCCTCAGGTATCGCAGGCATATCAGCGCGCACCGAAGCAAACCCACGATCCACCATGATCTTACGGCCATCACTCAACTCAAAGGCGTTGATCAATCTATAACCTGCGCCATATATTTTTTGCGACACGAGGACACGGACCGTTTGATCACCGATATATTGCCCTGTGCCACGCACGGGCAGAAGATCATGGGTAGCAGGCGCAACCTGGGCGGGAATATCAATGGCGGGCGCCAAAATCTTGCGCTCAATCTGCTCCAGAATTTCCGTTTTCCAGGCCAAGCGCTGCAATTGCCAGACGCCCAGCCCCAATAAGACAGCCGTGCCCACTGCGCCCAATAAGATCATGCCCCAATACCGCATTTCATCCCCTTCAAAGTGCAAAAAGGGCAGCTGCACGCCGCCCTTCTCATAAAGTGATCACCGCACCGAAGCGCCGGCAAGGCCGATTTAGCCAGCCCAAAGATAGACGGCTGCGAACAAAAAGAGCCAAACCACATCCACGAAGTGCCAATACCACGCAGCAGCCTCAAAACCCACATGGCTTTGCGGTGTGAAATGACCCTTGTTGGCGCGGATCAAACAGACCAGCAGGAAGATTGTCCCAATCAGAACATGCATGCCATGGAACCCTGTGGCCATGAAGAAGTTGGCGAAGGTGATCTCACCAGAGAACGTCCAGCCATCAACAACCAGCAATTCATGGTACTCATAGACTTGAAATGCTGTGAAAACAGCTCCAAAAGCAATCGCCAGGATCAACCCCATGCGCAGGTCTTTGCGGTTGTTGTCATGCACCAAAGCGTGGTGTGCCCAGGTGGCGGCACAGCCTGAAATCAACAGCAGGAGCGTGTTGATCAAGGGCAATTCGAAGGCGTTGATTTGGTGAAACTCGGGCTTCACATATTGCGTGCCGACATATTCATACATCGGATACAGCTGATGCTTAAAGAAGCTCCAAAACCAAGCCGAGAAGAACATGATTTCAGACATGATGAACAAGATGAACCCATAGCGCAGGCCAATTTGCACAACGGGCGTGTGATCGCCCACATGGCTTTCAGCCACAACTTCGCTCCACCATGCGTACATAATGTAGAGCACGCCAACAAAGCCGGCCAAGAAGATGTAGGGTCCGTTGTCATGCATCCAGAGGATCGCTCCTGTCAGCATCACCAAAGCCGACAATGAGCCCAGAAGCGGGTTCACTGAAGGGGGAAGGATGTGATAATCGTGGTTCTTTTCATGTGCCATAGTTGGGCCTCGTCGAACTTAGTTTCGTTTTATGGGTGTATCGATCTGCAACGCAGCCTGCGCCTCGGGCAAATCAATTTCGTGGAACGTATACGATAAAGTTATCATATGAATATACTTACCTTCCGTGTCATCCACAATTTCAGGATCAACATAGAAAGTCACGGGCATCTGAACCCGCTCACCAGGCAGCAAAAGCTGCTCTTCAAAGCAAAAACAATCGATTTTGGTGAAAAAGCCGCCCGCTTGGTAGGGGGTGACATTATAGCTGGCCGATCCGGCAATGGGCCGGTCGGTGGGATTATAGGCCTCATAAAAGGCCAAACCGGTTTCACCGATTTTCAATTCCATCGTGCGTTCAACGGGTTTGAAGCGCCATTTCATGTCTTTGTCGACAGAGGCGTCAAAGCGAATCTTTATGGTTTCATCCAAGATCGTCTCGCTGCCCAAATCGGCCGTGCCCGTCACGCCGCCGAAGCCTGTAACCCGGCAAAACCAGTCATAAAAGGGCACGCTGGCCCAAGCCAGGCTCCCCATCAGCACCACAACAGACAAAGTTTGGGTGAGGGTTTTGGTCTTTGGCGTCACTGGCTGGCCTCCTCGGTCACCGATGCACGCGGTGCGTGGTCATATCCCTCGACAGGACCCGTATTGGTGATCTTCACCAAGCTCAGCACCGTGACCAAGCCGATAAACATCACCAAACAAATCGCCACGCCAAGGTTTTGACTGCGTCGGCGCCTATGCATATCTGTTTCAACACGAAAACTCATGACCAGCCTCCCAGCCCATAGGGCGCCAAAAGCGCCTCTGCCAAAATCGCAAGGAAATGCACGAATAGATAAAGCAGCGAAAACTTAAAGAAGGCCCGCTCTACCTTGAAATTATCCGCCTCCGACGCCAGCTCATCGCGCCGCCAAATGAGGACAGCATCTTTCAGCACAATCGCATTGCAGATCAACGCCACAATCAGATATATCACGCCCCCAATCGAGGTGAAGGCCAAGCCAATTGCCAGGGCCGCTTGCAGCACCGCATAGGCGAGAATGTGACGTCGTGTTGCCGGACGCCCATGGGTCACCGTGAGCATTGGCACATCGGCATCATCGTAATCCGAGCGCATGAAAAGCGCGAGCGCCCAGAAATGCGGTGGGGTCCACATGAAGATCAAAGCAAACATCAAGACCGCCTCGATGGAGACAGAGCCCGTGGCTGAAACCCACCCAATCAACGGCGGGAAGGCCCCAGCCGCGCCACCGATCACAATATTTTGTGGCGTCACACGCTTGAGCCATATGGTGTAAATCACCGCATAAAAGAAGATGGTAAAGGCGAGCCATGCGGCCGCATGCCAATTGGCCGCAAGCCCCAGCATGAGAACGGAGAGACCGGACAAAGCCACCCCCAGCCCCAATGCCGCATCGAGCGAGATTCGCCCCGATGGAATGGGACGGGATTTTGTGCGACGCATAATAGCGTCAATATCCGCATCCCACCACATATTCAAAGAGCCCGATGCGCCACCGCCAATGGCGATGAATAAGATCGCACAAAAGGCCTCAACCGGGTGCAAGCTCACAGGCGCGGCCATCAACCCAACGAAGGCTGTAAACACCACCAACGACATGACACGCGGCTTTAGTAAGGCCACATAGTCGCCAAACACCGGATCGTACTCTGGGTTATGATCTGCCACCGTCGCCATCTACCTTTTGCTCAACACGCGTTTAGTTTGATGCCACTTGAACCGATTGTGGCACGCCGGCGAGTTCTTCTATCGTGCTTGAAAGCCATGCGTCATATTGCTCTTGGCTCACCACTTTTACTGTGATCGGCATATAGGCATGGGCCTGACCGCAGAGCTCAGAGCACTGACCGAAGTAAACGCCCTCTTTCTCTGCCGCAAACCACAGCTCAGCCAAACGTCCGGGAACCGCATCTTGTTTCACGCCAAAGGCAGGAATGGTCCAGGAGTGAATCACATCGGCGCCGGTCAGCTGCATAACAACGGTCGCGCCAACGGGCACAACAACGGCTGTATCGGTGGCCAGCAAATATTCATCGGGCGCATAGCCATAATCGGCCAGTTCATCTTTTTGCAGCATCACGCTGTCAAAACCGAAGTCATGATCGACATATTCATAGCCCCAATACCACTGGTTTCCGGTGACTTTGATGGTGATGTCTGCTTCTGGGATTTCTTGCTGCTTGAACAAAATTGGCAGCGAGAACGCGCCAATCACAACCAAAATACCAACCGGAACGACCGTCCAAGCCACTTCGAGAACCGAATGGTGGGTGAAAGTGCCTGGCGTGTCGTTGCGGCTGCGGTGGAACTTGAACGCAGCATAGGCCAGCAAACAGGTCACAAAGACAGAAATCACTGTAATGATGACCAACAAGAAATTGTCGAGCCAGACAAGATCGCGCATCAATTCCGTCGCCGGAAATTGAAAGCCCATGCCTTTGGGCTCCGGCTTGCCGATGGATTCCAATCCTTGGAAATTTTCTTGTGCTTGAGCAACCCCAGCCAAAGTGACCAGTGCTGCGCTTAACAGAGACGTAAGAATTCGCATGTTCTACCCTATGTCTTTCGCGCCTTCGCGCTTTTCCGCCACACGAATGTATGACGCGTGATTGTATTTTATGCAGCATCAATCATAACATTGCCTCACACGCAATTGGTTGATCCGCGTCAAAGGGACGCCAGTGGCAAAATTCACCCGCGAAAACCACTTTTCGCCAAAATATCGCAAGGAATTTCATGACTGATTCTCTATTTCGCCCGTTTGAGACCCATCTCGATCGGGAGTCGGCCCGTGAGATTCTTAAATCAACCCTGATTGGAGCCGAAGATGGAGAGCTGTTTTTAGAGCGCTCTAGGTCCGAAGTGTTGTCCTTTGACGACGGGCGGCTGCGCACGTCGAGTTTTGATGCCTCTGAAGGCTTCGGCCTGCGCGCAGTCCAGGGCGAGCGGGTCGGCTACGCGCATGCAACCGAAATTTCCGAACAGGCCATGCGCCGCGGCGCAGGCACTGTACGCTTGGCCGTTCAGGCAGGTGGCGGGCCATTATGCGCCGCGCCGCCCACCACCAATCGCCGTCTCTACAGCGATCACAACCCCCTCAGCGATTCGAGCTTTCCGGCCAAGATCGATATTCTGCGCGAGATTGATGCGTATGCCCGCGGTTTGGACCGCCGCGTGGTCCAAGTCTCGGCCACGATCGCAGCCTCCCATCAAGAGGTGGTCATCTTACGCGCAGAGGGGCCTGATGTTTCCGACAGCCGCCCAATGGTGCGCATGAATGTCTCGGTTATTGTGGAGCAAGACGGGCAACGCCAAACCGGCTATGTCGGCGGCGGTGGGCGCTATGGGCTGGGTGGCATGCTTGAACCAAGCCATTGGCAACCTTTGGTGCGCGAAGCTCTGCGCATCGCGGTGGTCAACCTCGCCGCTATTCCCGCCCCTGCGGGGGTCATGGATGTGGCCCTGGGTGCAGGATGGCCCGGCATCTTATTACATGAAGCGGTTGGCCATGGGCTGGAAGGTGATTTCAACCGCAAAGGCACCTCTGCCTTCGCGGGTCTCATGGGCCAAAGGATCGCGGCCTCAGGTGTCACGGTCCTGGATGATGGCACAATACCAGACCGCCGCGGATCGATCAGCATTGACGATGAGGGCACACCAAGCGGCAAAAATATCTTGATCGAAGACGGAATATTGGTCGGCTATATGCAGGACCGACAAAACGCGCGGCTCAGCGGCAATGCCCCAACAGGCAACGGCCGCCGCCAGAGCTTTGCCCATGCGCCCATGCCGCGCATGACCAACACCTATATGTTGGGCGGGGATGTGGATCCCAAGGATATGCTTTGCGATATGAAAGACGGGATTTACGCCGTAGGCTTCGGTGGAGGTCAGGTCGATATCACCAACGGGAAATTCGTCTTTTCCTGCACCGAGGCCTATCAGGTTAAAAACGGCAAGGTCGGCGCTCCAGTCAAAGGCGCCACGCTGATTGGCGATGGGGCCACAGCCCTGCAACAGATTCGCGCCATCGGCAATGACATGCGGCTCGACGACGGCATGGGCAATTGCGGCAAGCAAGGCCAATGGGTGCCTGTGGGCGTGGGGCAGCCATCCTTGCTGATCGGTGGATTGACCGTGGGGGGATCGGCGACTTAAAGCGCATCGCACCCGCGCTTTGCGCGCTTTCACCGAACATTAACCATGCCCTGCCTAGCTTTTGACCGTGACAAAAGCGAGATAAGACACGACCCAACCTCCCAGTGGCGCCCAAACCTCACCCCAGCCCCGCATGAGCGAAGACGATCGAATCGCGCGGCTGCAATTGTTGCGCTCCCCGCGCGTCGGGCCGGCCACCTACAGGCGGCTGATGGCCACCCATGGCACGGCTGCCGAAGCCCTGAGAGCCCTGCCCGACTTGGCCCGCAGCAAGGGCGTCAAATCTTATCAGCTGTGTAGCGAGCATATGGCGCAGCGCGAATATTTCACCGGCAAGAAAATTGGCGCAGATCTCATTTTTGAGCATGAAGCTGGCTACCCGCGGCTGTTGGCTGAAATCTCCGACGCCCCGCCCTTTCTTTGGGTTTTGGGACAACAAGAGCAGCTCACGCGTCCCTGCGTGGCAGTTGTGGGCGCGCGCAATGCCTCCTCCTTGGGCACGCGCACGGCCCACTGTCTGGCCGCAGGTGTTGCAGAAGCCGGTTTGATCGTCGTGTCTGGTCTGGCCCGTGGCATCGATGCCGCCGCCCATGCCGCCAGCCTGCCACATGGGGCCATTGGCGTGCATGCGGGCGGCTTAGATGTGATCTACCCGGCCGAAAATTCCGAGCTTGCCAAGTCCATTTTGCAAAAAGGCGCGCGCATTTCTGAACAACCCATTGGATTTCACCCCACCGCTCGTTTCTTTCCCAAACGCAATCGCCTTATCTCCGGCCTCTGCCAGGCGGTTGTGATTGTGGAGGCGGTGGCGGTGGCGGTGGCGGTGGCGGTGGCGGTGGCGGTGGCGGTGGCGGTGGCGGTGGCGGTGGCGGTGGCGGTGGCAAAATCAAGCACATTTATCACCACAAGGCAAGCGCTCGAGCAAGGGCGCGAGGTTCTGGCTGTGCCTGGCCATCCCATGGATGCGCGCGCCGCCGGGTGCAATGTTCTGATCCGCGATGGCGCCTGTTTGGTGCGCAGTGTCGATGATATATTGCAAGCCATCTATCCGGCGACACAATAACCGCCACCGCTATCGCCAATGGTCGCACAAAAGCGCCCCCAAACAATCCAGGCGACCTTGCCCCTTCCACATGGAAAAACACAGCCCTATCAAACCCGACGCAAGGATCTGGTTCAAACTTTGCACAAACAAATTTTAGATCGTCTCAGCGCCGCGCCGCTGGCCGAAGATCAGCTGATCCGCGATCTCAAAATACCCGCCGCCCATGTCGCCCCGGCCATCACCGAACTGGAACTCTCTGGTCGTCTGGAGCGGCACCCCGGCGGGCTTTTGGCGCGCATCCACAACCACTAAATTCGTTTTTTTGTGCAACCTCCATTGACAAATTGCTCTTGCACCCCCTTTTTGACGTAAGAATTTTTCTTAACTCGCAGGGTACACCCATGGCTGTTGTTGTTGTAGAATCTCCTGCTAAGGCAAAGACAATAAACAAATATCTTGGACCAGGCTTCACTGTTCTTGCCTCCTACGGTCACGTACGTGATTTGCCGCCCAAAGATGGCTCGGTGGATCCCGAGAATGAATTTGAGATGCTTTGGGAGGTTGGCGCGGCCAGCAAAAAACACGTCAAGGCCATTGCCGATGCCCTCAAAGACGACAATGAGCTGATCCTCGCGACCGACCCTGACCGCGAGGGCGAAGCGATCAGCTGGCATTTGCAAGAGACGCTCACCAAGCGCCGCGCAATCAAAAAAGACACGCCCGTTTCCCGTGTGGTCTTCAACGCCATCACCAAGACCGCCGTCACCGAAGCCATGAAGAATCCGCGTCAAGTGGATATGGAATTGGTTGAGGCCTATTTGGCCCGCCGCGCCCTGGATTACCTTGTGGGCTTCAAGCTCTCCCCCGTGCTCTGGCGTCGCTTGCCGGGGGCGAAATCGGCTGGGCGGGTGCAATCGGTCTGCCTGCGGCTGATAGTTGACCGCGAAATGGAAATTGAGGCATTCAATCCGCGTGAATATTGGACCGTCGGTGCCAGTCTGAGCACCCCGCGCGGCCAGCAATTTGACGCGCGGCTGACCAGTCTGGGCGGCAAGCGCCTCGATAAGTTTGATCTGGCGAATGAAACCGAGGCGGAATTGGCGGTTCAGGCGGTGCGCAGCCGGGATCTGACCGCCACGTCGGTGGAAGCCAAACCCGCAAATCGCAACCCCTCGGCCCCCTTCATGACCTCGACACTGCAGCAAGAGGCAAGCCGCAAATTCGGCATGGGCGCCCGGCAAACCATGTCGGCCGCACAGCGCCTTTATGAGGCTGGCTTGATCACCTACATGCGGACCGATGGGATCGATATGGCGCCAGAAGCGGTGCAAGCCGCCCGCGCCGTGATCGGTGGACGCTATGGGGCGCAATATGTGCCGGAGCAACCGCGTCTGTATAAAAATAAGGCAAAGAACGCCCAAGAGGCGCATGAATGTATTCGCCCCACCGAAATGGGCCAAACCCCTGACAGCCTATCGATATCCGACGCTGACCAAAAGAAACTCTATGATCTGATCTGGAAACGAACGGTCGCAAGCCAAATGGCAGCGGCCCGTTTGGAGCGCACCACGGTTGAAATTGAATCAAGCGATGGGCAGGTCGGTCTGCGCGCCACCGGGCAAGTGATGCTCTTTGACGGCTTCATGCAGGTCTATGAGGAAGGGCGTGACGACACGGTTGTTGACGATGATGACAAGCGTTTGCCACAAATCAGCGCCGCGGATCCCCTGGCCAAAAAATCTGTCACCCCTGAGCAGCATCATACCCAGCCACCACCGCGCTACACCGAGGCCAGCTTGGTCAAGCGTATGGAAGAGCTGGGCATTGGTCGTCCCTCCACCTATGCCTCGGTCGTCACCACAATCCAAGATCGCGACTATGTGCGCAAAGAGAAGAACCGTCTGATTCCTGAGGATAAGGGGCGTTTGGTGACTGTTTTCCTGAGCAGTTTCTTCCGCCAATACGTCGGCTATGAGTTCACGGCCAATTTGGAAAATGAATTGGATGACGTTTCGGCCGGTGATCGCGAATACCGCACGGTTTTGAGCCGTTTCTGGAAGGACTTCAAGGTCGCGATTGACGAGGCGATGGATCAATCCATCACTGAAGTTCTTGAAAAAATTAACGATGTCCTTGAGCCGCATCTCTTTCCCATGGAAGAGCCCGGAGTTGATCCACGCATCTGCAAAAGCTGTGGCAATGGGCGTTTGTCCATGCGCACAGCCCGATCTGGTGGCGCATTTATCGGCTGTTCAAACTACCCAGAATGCCGCTTTACCCGCCCATTCGGACCGCCCGGCACCGAAAGCAGCGCCATCGGTCCCGATGGAAAGCTCTTGGGGCATGATGGCGCGGATCCCATCAGCCTGCGCGATGGGCGCTACGGCCCCTATGTGCAGCGCGGCACCGTCACGGAGGAAAACCCCAAGCCACCGCGGATATCCATTCCAAAAAGCTGGTCCTTGGATGAGTTGACCTTTGAAAAGGCCGTGCAGCTTTTATCCCTACCCCGCGAAATTGGCCCGCATCCTGAAGATGGGGTGATGATCGAATCTTCAATCGGGCGCTTCGGCCCCTATGTGAAACACGGCACGCTCTACGCCAATATCGGCGATATCGACGAAGTGTGGAGCATCGGCATGAACCGGGCCGTGGAAGAATTGGCCAAAAAGGCTGCGCGGAGTGGACGGGGCGCGGCCGCCAAGCCGCTGCATGAGTTGGGCGAACACCCCAGCGAGGGCGGCCCAGTCAATGTCATGGATGGGCGCTATGGTCCTTATGTGAAATGGGGCAAAGTGAATGCCACCATTCCAAAAGAGATTGAGCCGGCCCAGGTCACCATGGAACTCGCTGTGGATCTGATTGCGCAAAAAGCGCCTGCCAAAAAGAAGAAAGCGGCGGCCAAGAAAAAACCCACCACCAAAAAATCCGCTGCGGCTAAAAAAGCGCCCGCAAAAAAGGATTAACTCCTGGCTTTAACGCTGCGGCGGTGCCCCAAAAGCGCGCAGAACCTCCTGCGCGGCACGTTGGACCGGATCAAGCGTATCCGATAGGATTTGCACCCGATCAAACCGCGCCGGATCAGCCTCAACCGCGGCGCGAAGGGCCGACCCAAATGCCATCCGCAATTCAGTTCCGATATTGAATTTGCAAATCGACGTCTTTGCCGCCAGATGTCGGCGCTGCTCTACCGGAACACCAGAGCCGCCATGAATGACCAAAGGCACCGACGTTAGCGCCTCAATCTGAGCAATGCGCTCCAAATCCAGACCGCCTTCCTTATCTTGCTGTAAATGCACATTGCCAACACTGATCGCAATGGCATCGGCCCCGCTCTCGCGGGCAAATTTTGCGGCCTCTTCAGGATCGGTTCCATTAGAGCTTTCCCCGCCAGAATATCCAACAAACCCAATTTCGCCTTCACAGGAGATGCCTGCCGCATGGGCCATCTCGGCAATTGCGGCGGTTTCATCAATATTTTGCTGCAAAGGTTTGCGCGAGCCGTCGAACATCACCGATGTGAAACCGCTTTCCAAGGCAAGTCTGCAGTCTTCAAAGGTATAGCCATGATCCAGATGGGCCACCACAGGCACCGAGGCCGCCTCCGCCAAATGCCGAAACATTTTGCCCAGAACCGGCAGCGGCGTATGCGACCGGCACGATGGCCCGGCCTGCAGGATAACCGGGCAGTTCTCCGCCTCAGCCGCCGCCAAATAGGCGCGCATATCTTCCCAACCTAGGGTCACCAATCCCCCCACCGCATAGCCCTGCTTTAGGGCCGGTTGCAGCACCTCAGCGAGAGTTGCGAGGGTCATTTGAATTTCGCGATCATGTCTTTGATGCCGGGAATAGTTTCGATTTGATAGGCATGGGTTGGCTGGAAATATTGCACGAGCGAACGCTGGCTCAACCCGCCGAGGATGGTGAAATAATACATCTCATACCCCGGCAGAACGCAGCAGGGGTGATAGCCATTGTCGAGACAGATGGTTGAGCCATCCACGATATGATAGGCATCCCCTGGCTTATTGTCTTCGCGCTGTAGCATCTGCACGCCCGAGCCCCAATTGGGTTTGAAGCGGAAATTATAGGTTTCATCATGACGTGTCTCTGTGGGCAGACGGTCCGTGTCATGCTTATGGCTTGGAAAGCCCGACCATCCGCCGGCACCGACCGTGAACAGCTCACTGACCAGCAGGCGACCCACTTTTCCATGCTGCTTTTGACCAAGTATATGTTTGATTTTGCGATGGGTTTTTGTGTCATCCGAGCCGTATTGCACCAGGTCAATCTCATCGGCGCGCACCGCAAAAGGATCCAGGACCTCATCATATTTCGCGCCAGCAATGAACACCTCTGCGGTCTCCGAAAGACACACCATCTCCACTTTTGCCCCTGACGGCACATAAACGCCCTCAGGCTCGCCGCCCCATACATCTTCAACACGCCCGCCCAATCCGGCGGTTTTGAACCCTTCGACATCGACATCAATGGTGCCCGTGGCCGGAACAATGCAGGTCTCATAGCCCGGCACCTGATAGGCAAAGGCCTGACCCTTGGTCAGTTTCACGATGTTGAAATAATTCAGCGGAACCGTGGTATCATCCACATCCACAATGGGGGAATTTTTATTGTCATAAGCGGCTATATGCATGGTTTAATCTTTCACCTCTGTGGGACCGGCGTGCGCGGCCAAAAATGTTTCTAAATCGGCCGGAAAGGGCATGGCCGGCGCGCAGCCAGGCTTGCCCACAACGATAGCCGCACAGGCAGAGCCGCGCAGAACCGCATCTTTAAGCGGCAAGCCCTGCGCCAGAGAGGCCAGAAAACCCGCCAAAAAACTATCCCCTGCCCCTGTGGGTTTCAACGCAGTGACCGGGTAAATACCCGTGCGAAATTCTTGATCCCCCGCAAAGGTAATCGCGCCTTTCTCACCCATTTTGTAGATCACAATCTTCGCAGTGCTCTGCGCCAGAGCGCGCGCCTTGGCCAGACCTTTGTCAAGTCCACCGGCCATGAAGCCAAATTCTTCGTCATTGCCCACAATCACATCCGACAGCGCACCGGCACGAGACAAGACCTCTTCGGCCACCTGCGGCGATGGCCAGCTGTAGGGGCGATAATCCACATCAAAGATGATCGGCAGCCCGGCCGCGCGGGCCAGATCGAAGGCGTGGAAGGCCGCAGAACGGCTTGGCTCGGCCGCAAACACCGTTCCCGCTGTCACGAGAGCGCCGAAATCACCATAATTGACGGCCTCGGCGTCGGCTGCAGTAAACTGAAAATCAGCCGCGCCATTGCGATAGATCACGCTTTGATGCTCTTTGACGCGCGTTTCATAGACGGCCAGGGAGTTGCGAAACTCACCACCAACCGCTTTGATATGCCTGCAATCCACGCCATAATTTTTCAGCTGATTGACACAGTAGCGCCCAACGCTGTCATCGCTGACAGAGGTCACCAAAGCCGACTTGCCGCCAAGTTTTACAAGCCCCGCCGCAATATTTGCCGAGGACCCTCCTAAACCGGCGGTGAAGACCTCCGCCTCCTCCGTCTTCGTTCCGGGCGGATCTGGAAAGAAATCCATCCCCGCGCGACCAATGACAACAAAATTATTCTGAGCGATACCCGCCAAGAGGTTTTGCATAGCTACACCCCGCGCCGCTGTTTCTTGCGGCCGCTTTCCCAATCTTCATGGGCGTCGCGGACGGAAGAATGGGCGCTGACCTGGGGCGTGCCGACTTCCCACCAGCTGTGCCCTTCGGTCGTCCAGCCTTCATAGGCATCCACATCCATGACGATCACGCTGGTTTTATCTGCCGCCTTGGCCCGCTTAAACGCCTCTGCCAATTCAGCAGGGTTGGCCACCCGCTCCGAATACGCGCCCATGGCCACCGCATGGGCGGTGAAATCAACGGCGAAGGGGGCATCGATCGTTGGGCAATCGGCGATGAGATTGTTAAAGCTCTCATTTCCGGTGTTATTTTGCAGCTTGTTGATTACCGCAAACCCGCCATTGTCGAGCACCAAAATAATCAATTTCTTGCCCGTCAGCACGGATGAGTAAATGTCTGAATTCATCAACATATAGCTGCCATCACCGGTAAAGACGATGGTGTCTTGCGCAGGTTCAAGCTCACTTTGCGCGATGCGTGCACCCCAGCCACCTGCGATTTCATAGCCCATGCAGCTGAAGCCAAATTCCACATCCACAGTGCCAATATCCAAGGTCCGCCAATTCGCCGTCACCTCCGCGGGCAAACCGCCTGCCGCGGCAACAACCCGGTCACGCGGATCGCAGAGCGCGTTGACCACACCAATCGCCTGGGCGTAGGAATTGGGCCGATTGCCCGGCTTCACATTCTGCGCCACATAGGCGTCCCATTTGCGGCGCTCGGCTTGCGCTTCGTCCAACCAAGCAGCAGGGGCGCGATAGCCCCCCATTTGCTCGGTGAGCGCCCGAAGTCCCAGCTTGGCGTCGCCCACCAGCGGCAGGGCGCGATGCTTGCCCGCATCATGGCGCGCGGTGTTAAGCGAGATAAATTGCGCATCTTGCGCAAAGGCCGTCCATGATCCTGTGGTGAAGTCTTGCAAACGACTGCCGACCGATAGGATGACATCCGCTCGTTCCGCCAGCCAATTGCCGCAGTCAGATCCCGTCACCCCAACCGGCCCAATGTTCAGGGGATGATCGGCCAAGAGATTGGCGCGGCCCGCAATGGTCTCAATCACAGGAATGCCGCAAGCTTCTGCAAATTGGGTCAGCTCGGCCACGGCCTTGGCATATTGCACCCCACCACCGGCGATGATCGCCGGGCGTTTGGCAGCTTTCAAGGCAGCTACCGCATCCTCGAGCTCACGCGAATCCGGCATTTGCTGACGAATGCGGTGCACTTTGGGTTCAAAGAAAGACAGAGGGTAATCATAGGTCCAACCCTGCACATCCTGTGGCAGAGCGATAAACGCCGGGCCGCAATCAGCTGGATCAAGCAAAGTCGCCAAAGCCGCCGGCAGGGTTTGGATCACCTGCGCCGGATGGGTGATCCGGTCCCAATAGCGACAAACCGCTTGAAAACTATCATTGAGCCCAAGCGCCGGATTGCCAAAATGCTCCAGCTGTTGCAGCACTGGATCGGGCAGTCGGGTCAAAAACGTATCTCCGCAAAGCATCAGCATCGGCAGACGGTTGGCATGGCACAATGCCGCTGCGGTCAATAGATTGGCCGTGCCGGGCCCTGCTGAGGCCGTACAAAACATGAATTTTTGGCGTAGGTGATATTTGGCGTAGGCCGCCGCCGCGAACCCCATACCCTGCTCATTTTGTCCGCGATACAGCGGCAGCACATCGCGGTGGTCGTATAGGGCCTCGCCCAAACAAGGCACATTGCCATGGCCAAAAATGCCAAAACCCCCGCCACACACGCGGGTCTTCTCTCCGTCAATGTCAATGTACTGGGCCGCCAAATAGCGAATGATGGCCTGTGCGGTGGTCAGGCGAATGGTTTTATCTGCTGTGTCCACAGAAAATACTCCGATTTAAATGCAAAGACCTTGCCCCATCTTGGCAAGCCGTTCGGGGTTTAGGATACTATTTTTGCAACCGGTTGCAAGAGTGGAAGTCGCCCCTATTGCCCCGCGCGATACCAGGCCGTCAAAAGCGCGCGATCCTCTTGTGGAATATCAGTGATATTAGCCGGCGGCATGGCGTGGCTCACCCCCGCTTGCAAATAGATCGCGCGTGCATTGCGCGCCACATCCGCGCGGGTTTCGAGCAAGACACCTTTCGGTGCCCAGCGCAGCCCATCCCAAGCCGGCGCACGCGCATGGCACATGGCGCAGCGGCCCTGCACAATTTCATGCGCCCGCTCAAAACCCTCTGCCTGAGCAAAACGCATCTCGTAGCGGGTCAAAGGCACGGCTTCGGCCTGCTCCACATCTCCGTCAAAACCAGGTGCCGAGGACAGCCAAGCAATGGCAATAAACAAGATCACAGTGACCGCCCACGTCCAATTCGGCCGGCCCTTACGCGCATGCATGGAATTGAAGTAATGACGAATCGTCACGCCGATCAGAAAAACCAAACAGGCTATGATCCAAGCATTGGGCGTGCCAAAGGACAAAGGATAATGGTTCGACAGCATCAAAAAGATCACGGGCAAGGTGAGATAATTATTATGGGTCGAGCGCAATTTGGCAATTTTGCCATATTTGGCCGCCGGCTCCCGCCCCGCTTTCAAATCCGCCACCACGATTCTCTGATTGGGCATGATGATCATCGCCACATTGGCCGTCATGATCGTGGCCGTAAAAGCTCCCAAATGCAAAAGCGCCGCGCGGCCGGTGAAAATTTGATTATAGCCCCAAGACATCGCCACCAAGACCGCAAAGAGCAAGAGCATCAGGAGCGTTGGGCGCTCTCCCAAAGGCGATTTACACAGGACGTCATAGATAACCCAGCCAATCGCCAGAGATCCCGCTGAAATGGCAATCGCTTGCCATGTGGTAAGATCCATCTTCGCCGGATCAATCAAATAGAGCTCTGAGCCGGCCCAATAGACCACCATCAACATGGCAACGCCGGACAGCCAGGTGGTGTAGCTCTCCCATTTGAACCAGGTCAGATGCTCTGGCATGGCCTCCGGAGCAATGAGGTACTTCTGGATGTGATAAAATCCCCCCCCATGCACCTGCCACTCCTCACCATCGGCGGGCCCGTCAATGTTGCGGTTCAACCCCAAATCCAGCGCGATGAAATAAAACGATGAGCCAATCCAAGCCATGGCGGTGATGACATGGAGCCAACGCACGGCAAAGCTGATCCAGTCCCAAAAAATTGCAGCATCATACATGATCTGGCTCCTCAGCTACCGCGATAGGTGGAAAACCCATGGGCCGACAACAGCAAGGGCACATGGTAATGATCATCTTGCGACATGCCAAACCGAATGGGCACCACATCTAAGAACAATGGCGCCTGTGCCGCCTGTCCTGTGCTGCGCAGATAGTCCCCCGCGTGAAACACCAGCTCATACTGCCCGAGGGCAAAATCCTCTTTCGACAAGATTGGGCTGTCGGTGCGCCCATCGGCATTGGTCACCGCTTCACCCAGTTTGATCGCCTGACCAGTGTCGTAGCAAAACAGCTCAATGTGAATCCCAGCAGCCGGGCAACCTTTGGCCGTGTCTAAAACATGTGTGGTCAAAAATCCATTCATGATCTATTCCTTTTTTGCTTCCCTAATCTCTGCGCAAAAAATAAGCAAAGGGAAAGCCCAAGATGGAGAAAATTATGAAACGTTACCCACGCAATATGTCCGGATATGGCCCAACCCCTCCCGCAGCGCAGTGGCCCAGAGGCGCCAAAATTGCGGTTCAACTGGTGCTGAACTATGAAGAAGGCGGCGAAAACAATATATTGCATGGGGATGCGGCCTCTGAAGCCTTTCTGTCCGAGATCGTTGGCGCCGCCGCCTGGCCTGGCCAGCGCCATTGGAACATGGAAAGCATCTATGAATACGGCGCTCGCGCAGGATTTTGGCGGCTGCATCGCATGCTCAAAGACCTGCCCATCACCGTTTATGGCGTGGCCACCGCCTTGGCCCGCGCGCCAGAGCAACTGGCTGCGATGAAATCTGCCGGATGGGAGATTGCCAGCCATGGGCTCAAATGGATCGAATATAAAGATGCAAGCCCCGAAGATGAGGCCGCAGATATGGCTGAGGCCATCCGTCTGCACACAGAGGTCGTGGGCACACCGCCGCGCGGCTGGTACACGGGGCGCTGCTCGGAAAACACAGTCCGCTTGGCCGCAGAAACCGGGCAATTTGCCTATGTCGCCGACAGCTATGCTGATGATCTGCCCTATTGGATGGAATTTGAGGCGCGCGATCAGTTGATTGTGCCCTATACGCTCGACGCCAATGACATGCGCTTTGCAACCCCGCAGGGCTTTAACGCAGGCGATCAATTTTTCAGCTACCTCAAAGATAGTTTCGACACGCTCTACGCGGAAGGCGGGCGCATGATGTCCATCGGCCTGCACTGCCGCCTTATCGGCCGGCCAGGCCGCGCCGCCGCGCTGCAGCGTTTCATTGAATATGCACAGGGCCATGAGGGCGTCTGGTTCGCCACCCGCGAGGCAATCGCTGATCATTGGACCCAAACCCACCCCCATCAGCGCCAAAATCGCCCCAGTGGCCTGTCCCGAGAGGCGTTTACAGCGGCCTATGGCGGCATATTTGAGCATTCCGCCTGGGTCGCAGAGCGCGCGCACCGGCTGGAACTTGGCCCCATGCATGACACTGCGACCGGATTACACAACGCCCTATGCCGTGCCTTCCGATCGGCCAGCCCAGAGCTGCGCTTGGGCGTGCTCACCGCGCATCCAGATTTGGCTGGAAAACTGGCGGCCGCAAAGCGCCTAACGGCGGAAAGCACCGCAGAGCAGGCCAGCGCCAGGCTTGACGCGCTGACCGACGACGAACGCACGCGCTTCACAGCGCTCAACGACGCCTATGTCCAAAAATACGGATTTCCCTTTATCATCGCAGTACGAGATCACAGCAAAGCCAGCATCCTTGCCGCCTTTGAAAGACGCATCACCCATGATCGTGAGACCGAATTTGCCGAAGCCTGCCGCCAAGTGGAACGCATAGCAGAGTTCCGCCTTCGCGATCTCCTACCGCGTTGAAGAATCAAGAAGATCCTGGCATAATCCAGCAGCCAAGTCAAAAGCAGTTTGCCCGGTGGCAACACCGGGCTGCGCCTGCCTGCCCCCGGCAGGCGCAGCCCTCATTTCGTGTTGAAATGGCTTTATTCAGAGGTCTTTCAAATTTTGACCTGCCTTGCGCAAGTCAGAGGGCTACAAGCCCAGCGGCATATGCCGGTTCACGTCTTTATAGAGCAAATAGCGAAACGGCCCCGGACCACCCGCATAGCAGGCTTGCGGGCAAAAGGCGCGTAGCCACATGAAATCGCCGGCCTCCACTTCGACCCAATCTTGGTTGAGCTTATAAACAGCCTTGCCTTCGAGCACATAAAGCCCATGCTCCATAACATGGGTCTCTTCAAAGGGGATCACACCGCCCGGTTGAAAGGTCACGATATTGACATGCATGTCATGGCGCAGATCGTCGGGTTCCACAAAGCGCGTGGTGCCCCATGCCCCATCGGTATCTGGCATCAAATGCAGCTCATGATCGGCCTCATGGGTGACAAAGGCCTCAGGTCTCGCGATCCCCTCAACAGGCACATAGAGTTTACGGATCCAATGAAACCGCAGGCACTCCTCCGGTGCCTCCAGCCGCCATTGCAATCCGCTGGGAATATAGGCGTAGCTGCCCGCCCGCAAAGCATGCGCCTGCCCGTCCAGATGCAGCACGCCCGCACCTTGGGTGACAAAAAGCACCGATTGCGCCCGGGCGTTTGCATCCGGTTGACGGCTGCCACCACCGGGGGAGACTTCCATGATATATTGCGAAAACGTCTCAGCAAAACCGCTCAGGGGCCGTGCGAGAACCCAGGCGCGTGTTTTGTCCCAATGGGGCAGAAAGCTGGTGACGATATCGCGCATCGTGCCCTTGGGGATGACCGCATAGGCCTCGGTAAAGACCGCGCGTTGAGTCATAACCTCCTTCTGGCCCGGCAGGCCGCCAGTCGGGAAATAATATTTTTGCGCGTCGCCCATGGGATATCCTTTCAAGACGCCACAAGCTCTAGCGCGAAATCGCTTCAAGCAAAAGCCCCTCTGTAGTGCCTTTGCATCTGATCACGTGCCTAAAAGAGCCTTTTTCTGGTCAGCCCATGTATGGATCAAATGATCAACGGCAAGACCGATAAACGCCACGCAAAGCCCAAGAACCAGTCCATTGCCTATACCATTTTTGTCCGACAAAGCTTTCAGGATGTATTGACCCAAATCTTCAGTGCCGATCATCGCGCCAATAATGACCATGAAAAGGGCGAAAACCACTGTTTGATTAAGGCCCAACATGATATGTGGAAAGGCAAGCGGCATTTCAATTTTTACCCACCTCTGTAACCGATTGACCCCAGACATTGAAGCTGCATCCTGCAAAGTGACCGGTACGCCACGCAGACCTTCGACCGTGTAGCGGATCGCTGGAATAGTTGCATAGACGATCACCGCAATAAGAACGGAGGTATCAGTCACGCCAAATAGCATAATGACCGGGATCAGATAGATGAAAGAGGGAAAGGTTTGCAGCGTATCGCAGCCGATTAAAATCACGCGACTAGCTAAAGAGTTTTGCGCACAAAGCGAGCCAATAACTACACCCAGAATTGCTGAGATCATTACCGCGAATGACGTCATATAGGCGGTAATCAAGGCGCGATCCCACCACTCAGTAAAGGCGATGAACAGCAAAAATCCACCCACAATTACCGCAGAGCGCAGTCCGCCAATGATAAAACCAATGCCCATGACAAGCACAAAGGTTGCGATCACAGGCATGCCCAGATAAGCGGCTTTCATTGGCATCAAAACGTCCAAAATTAGCCAATTATTAAAGGCTTGCAGCCCGTGATACCAATTCTCAACCATCCAATCGACACCCGCCTGCCAAAATGGCTCTGTGGTAATGCCTTGGTTATGAGGGATCAGATAAAAATAATTTATACCGTTGAAAAAGATCGTTCTTCCCAGAAGACTCAGAAGCAGGCACAGCGCGAATATTGCTAGAAATATCACACCATATCGATGGCGACGCATGAAGCTTTCATCTGCGAAGTAATCGGTTTGCTGATTGGCCCAAGCCAAGGAAAGCTTGTCCAAAACTACCGCGATCAAAACGATGCAAATTCCAAGCTCAAGCGCCTGCCCAATGCGCAATTGGTTCAAGGCCAAAAGCAGGTTAAAACCTAAACCTTTCGCGCCGATAAAGGACGCAATGACCGCCATAGCCAAACATTGCATAATCACCTGGTTGCTGCCTATCAAGATATCGCGCCGAGCGGTTGGGATTAAGACTTTAAGCAGCATTTGACGGTTGGTGCAGCCATTCATTGCACCCGCCTCAACCACTTCCACTGGCACCCGTTTCAACCCTAGCAAAGTCAAACGGATCATCGGCGGGGTTGCAAAAATTATAGTGGCAATGGCGCCTGCGTGGTCGCCTACACCAAAAAATACCATGACCGGAATCAGATATGAAAAGTGCGGCATGGTTTGGGCCACATTCAATAATGGTTTGAGGACGGCTTCCGTTGTTGTGCTTTTGTAAGCTGCAGTTCCGAGCACCAGCCCCAAAAAGCAGGACACTGGGGCCGCGATCAGCACAAAGGAGAGAGTCTCCATTGCAGGCTCCCACTGACCAAAGATTGCGATATAGGAAGTCGCAAGCCCTGCCAAAAGCGCCAGCCCAGCGCCGCGTAGTGCATATCCTAGAACTATTGCCCCGCCAGATACAACCGTCCAAGGCAGCGCAGGCCAAACGGCCCAATCATGCTCACCGACAAAATCCCAGCTGGTAAAAGTTACTATAGTTTTGACACCGCCCAAAAGGATTTCACGGATCAACTCGATGCAGAACAAGACCGACCGAGAGAACCCACGCGTTAATTCACGAACCAAAGCAGAGGTCTCATATTCTTCAAGCTCAGGATCATACACCTCGACTGGTAACCACTCATACATGAGGTTTTCTGCAAATTCATTAATTGCACCAGGCAAACCGGCAAATAAAGCTGGAAAACGCCAAAGGACATTTGTCTCTGACGGTTCAATGGCCAAACACAGGGCGAAAAATACGACCAAGAGGATTAGAAACTGGGTCAGCTTGCTTTGACGGGTCAAGTAATACATGAGCCCCCCTTAACCTATGCCTTCGGGCGTAGCGGAGGCACCAAAGAGCATTTTTATGATTTTCGACGCATGAATGGAGCCCACCACTGCCCCCTGTTGGTCCACAACCGCCACTTGCTTCGATTCTGTCAAAATCGCCTCGGCCACTGTTTGGATGATGGCCTCCTGCGGAACCCGCAATTCAGATAGCTGCGTTGCATCAACCGATGGCTCCATAATGGAGCCTACGGTCAGTACTTTCTCGCGCGGCACTTCTTCAGTAAACTTGCGCACATATTCTGTGGCAGGATGCAAAATTATATTGGCCGGCTTATCCAACTGCTCAATCACACCATCCTTCATAATCGCAATGCGGTCGGCCAGCCGAAGCGCTTCTGAGAAATCATGGGTGACGAATAGAATAGTCTTATTCAACACTCCCTGAAGGCGTAAAAATTCGTCCTGCATTTCTTTCCGGATTAACGGATCCAATGCGGAAAACGGTTCATCCAAGAACCATATATCAGGCTCCACCGCAAGTGAGCGGGCAATGCCTACCCTTTGTTGCTGGCCACCTGATAATTGTCGAGGAAAATAATTGTCGCGCCCGTTCAGCCCAACCAGTTCCACCATATCCATGGCCCTAGCCATACTCTCCGCGGTCGTCTGGCCTTTGACTTGCAAAGGGAAGGCTATATTTTCAATAACGGTCTTGTGGGGCAGCAGGCCAAAACTCTGAAAGACCATTCCCATTTTATTACGGCGCAGCTCAATCAATTGTTTGGGAGACAATGCGAGCAAGTCTTCGCCATCTATGAATATTTTTCCAGCAGTCGCGTCCGTTAGACGTGAAATGCATCGCAAAAGCGTTGATTTTCCAGACCCAGACAGGCCCATAACAACCAATATTTCACCTTCATGCACATCAAAACTTGCATCATTCACACCAACAACACAGTCGGCTAATTTAAACTCTACTGCATCAACTTTCCCATTCGATTGGGACAATAATTTTTTCGCGTTCTCACCAAATATCTTGTAAACGCTCTCACAGTGGATAACAGACTTTGATTTTGAGCTTTGCGATGACATTTGGGTTCCTAAGGGTCGTCCAGCCTGAATTTCTAGTATTGATGAGCTACAATACCCAAAATATCGAGCCACAATCAACAGGCGTAGTGAGGATTAAATTTGGGAGGCAACTAACCTGCAGCACCTTTTAGCGCTGCAGGCTTTTATTACGCCTTATTCAGTAAAAGGCTTCCAAACATCTGCATGGTCTGCCAACCATTTTTTCGCAGCGTCTTGATGGCTCATCTTGTCGATATCAACCAAAGCGGCCATCTGCCCAATATCCGTTGACGTAAAGGAAATTTTGCTAAAAGCAGTATAAGCTGCAGGGTGAGTTTTAGGGAACTTATAATTAGCCGCTTTTTTCAACCAGCCTTTTGGAGATCCGCAGGCACCGTTCCCACCATCACCGACCCGGCAACCTTCGAAATATTCCGGAAACTCTATGAAGACGAAGCCTTCAGCATCGGTGAAATTCGGTGTCCAGTTGAAGGTGATCACGCCGCGGCGGTCTTTCTTTGCGGACTCCAATTCTGCCCAAAGAGCATCGGCAGAGCCTGCAAATTTGACCATATATTTGTCATCCAGGCCTAAACCTGCCAAACGCTCTGGCATTTGATTGCCGTGCCAGCTTTGTGGTCCTTCCAACCAACGGCCTTTGCCACCGGAATCCGCGGTTGCGAAAACTTCAGGACAATCGGCTAAGGCTTCCCAATTTGGCAGACCTGGGCAGAGGTTGTCGTCGATGACATATTGCGGAACGCCCATTTCTTCCAACGTCATAGCGGCATGTGTACCGGCATCAATAATACCACCTTTTTGCATGGCGTTGTAAAAGGACGCACCGAATGTCGACTGCCAAACTTCATGAGATATCGTCACATCGCCGTTTCGAATGGCTTCATAGACGGCTTGAGTGTCGGCAGGCACATATTCAACATTGTTGCCCATACTTTCAAAGATGCCACCAATCACATAGGCCATCACAACTTGACTGGACCAGTTATGTGTTGGAATAACAATAGGCTTGCTTGAATCTGCAGCCAGTGACGGGCCAGATACTGCGGCCAGTGAAAGTGACATAGCAACGGCCATGTTCCGTGTAAGTTTTTTCATTTCAATCTCCCTAATCAAGCGGCACATCCGCCGCAACTGAGTTGATTGCTTTTTGTGAGACTCGGCCCAAATCACAAAGCCATTCTTCTTTAATTATCTTTCAATCCCACGAATCCCTATTTTTAGAGAAAGCGCACACGATCTATGTGTGCGTTATTTTTCCTAACAGTCAAGTTTTATTCTTATAAATGCATCTTGTTGGACGCTGAAGCGAAGTGAACCTGTCTAAGTTACTTAATAAACACTCACTGGTTAAATACGTTCAAAGTCGGAAAATACATGTAGTTTGTCCGATTTCAAACTTAATTCATCAGCTGAATTGGCCATATTCCCGCCAAGGAGCAAAGTTTATGCGCTATTCAGGTATACGAATTATTAAAGAGGCTCTAACTGACCACAAAGGCTGGACGCCGGCCTGGCGGGATGCAGAGCCACAAGCACAATATGACTACATCGTGATAGGGGGCGGAGGTCACGGCTTGGCAACTGCATATTACCTTGCCCGAAACCACGGGGCAAAAAAGGTTGCGGTACTAGAAAAAGGCTGGATTGGCGGTGGTAACGTTGGGCGTAACACTACAATCATCCGTTCCAACTACCTTCTGGACGGCAATGAACCATTTTACGAGCACTCATTGAAACTCTGGGAAGGCCTCGAACAAGATTTGAATTATAATACGATGGTCAGCCAACGCGGTATTCTAAATCTCATTCACTCCGACGCGCAGCGCGACGCGTTCACAAGACGCGGCAATGCAATGCTTCTTAATGGGGCAGATGCGGATTTACTCTCCACTAAAACCATACAAAAGCGCTACCCATTTCTCAATTTAGACAACGCCCGTTTTCCAATTAAAGGCGGTCTAGCCCAACATCGCGGCGGCACCGTGCGCCATGACGCCGTCGCTTGGGGATATGCCCGAGCTGCCGATCAATTAGGGGTAGATATCATCCAAAACTGCGAAGTCACTGGCTTTCGAATTGAAGGTGGCAAATGCCTCGGTGTGGAGACGAATCGTGGCTATGTCGCTGGTGGCAAAATCGCCGCCTGTGTGGCAGGATCATCCAGCCGCTTAATGGGGAAAGCCAATATGCGCCTGCCTATTGAAAGCCATGTGCTTCAAGCGTTCGTATCGGAAGGGCTGAAACCCGTGCTGCCGGGGGTCATCACATTCGGAGCAGGACATTTCTATTGCAGTCAATCGGACAAGGGGGGCTTGGTTTTTGGCGGTGATCTAGACGGGTACAATTCGTACGCCCAACGCGGCAACTTGCCTGTGCTTGAAGACGTCTGCGAAGGGGCAATGGCCATCTTTCCAATGCTGGGCCGGGTGCGGCTCCTCCGCATGTGGGGCGGTATCATGGATATGTCTATGGACGGATCACCCATCATAGATCGGACGCATATTGATGGGCTCTATTTCAACGGTGGCTGGTGCTATGGCGGTTTCAAAGCTACTCCCGCGTCTGGCTGGTGCTATGCCCATCTCTTGGCCACGGATGCCCCGCATGAGTTTGCTAGAGCCTATCGTTTCGACAGGTTTGAAAAAGGCCAAATGATTGATGAAAAAGGCGTGGGCAACAACCCGCAGCTGCATTAGGAGCACAGGCGATATGATCATCAACCACCCGCTTCTCGGTCCGCGCGACAGCGCAGAATTCACCTATATGGGTGACGCCAGTCTCATTGATCGACCTGACTGGAAAAATCCGCAGGCTTTGACGCAATTCATTGACTACGGTTATATGCGTGACAACCCTGCCGGGGCGCATTGTGAACTTTGGTATCACGAGCAGGGTGACCGCTCATTCCTCGTTGTCACCCGTGACACGACTACCCATGAAATTTTCTCAGTTGAATTGGCCCGCGATGTGGCCCGCAGCCGGGGACGGAGTACATGAGCCAAATCAATCGCCTTTCTGGAGGGAAAATTGATCGCCACCAGATTTTAAATTTCACCTTTGATGGCAAAACCTACCAAGGCCATCCAGGCGATACGCTGGCCAGTGCGCTTCTAGCCAATGACGTACGACTCATGGGCCGCTCTTTCAAATACCACCGCCCACGCGGCGTGTTGACCGCGGGTTCAGAAGAGCCCAACGCCATAGTCGAGCTTCGCGAAGGGTCGCGCCAAGAGCCCAATACGCGGGCCACCACGGCTGAGCTATATGATGGTCTCATCTCGAAATCACAAAACAAGATAGGCTCTCTACGTTTTGATTTAATGGCAGTTAATGATAGATTTTCAAATTTCCTCACTGCAGGCTTTTACTATAAAACCTTCATGTGGCCCTCTGCCTTCTGGGAAAAATTCTATGAACCGATTATCCGCAAAGCTGCCGGACTTGGCAGTATTAGTCTTAAAGATGATCCCGATGACTATGATCGCGGCTTTTTACATTGCGATCTGCTAATCATCGGTGCCGGTCCAGCCGGACTTGCCGCTGCTTTGACAGCTGGACGCGCGGGAGCGCAGATCATAATAGCAGATGAAGATTTCTCTTTCGGAGGCCGGCTAAATTCCGAGCGGTTCACTTTAGGCGATCAGAGTGGTTCAGATTGGACCGGTCAAACCGTAGCAGAACTGTCCAGTCTGCCCAATGTCCGAATTATGGCGCGCACTACAGTGCTCGGCGCTTTCGATCATGGTATTTTTGGAGCGTTGGAGCGGGTCTCAGACCACCTACTCCAGCCCGCTCCCGGCAAGCCAAGGCAAATATTTTGGAGGATCTACACCAAAGGCAGCCTGCTCTGCGCCGGAGCAACTGAGCGCCCAATTGCATTTGAAAACAACGACCGACCCGGAATCATGCTGGCTGGAGCAATGCGCAGCTATGCCAATCGATGGGCGGTGACCACAGCTCGAAAGGTGGCAGTTTTTACAAACAATGATGACGGACACAGGACCGCAGCGGATTTACACGCTAAGGGTGTCTCCATCGCAGCGGTAATCGACATTCGGCCCGATGCACCGCAAAGCAACGATTTTGAGGTAATCGCAGGCGGCCAAATTATAAACAGTCGTGGACGCTTAGGGCTCAAATCTATCGATATCGCCTTGCCTGCCGGCGGGATCCGTCAGCTGTCTTGCGGAGCTTTGGGAGTGTCGGGCGGTTGGAACCCCAATATACATCTAACAAGCCACCACCGCGGCCGGCCGGAATGGCTGCCAGACATTGCCGCCTTTGGCCCGCCCGCGAAGGGGCCCGCGGGCTTGCGAGTAGCAGGCGCAGCGAAAGGTGACCTTACCACATCGGGCGCATTGAACAGCGGCACAGAGCAGGCCAATGCCTGGCTGAAAGATCTTGGCTTTGTTCCTACCGCACCCGACCTTCCAGAAGCCGAAGATGCCCCAATTTCCATCACGCCATTTTGGTTCGTAAAAGGCTGCAAACGCGCTTGGCTGGATCAGCAAAACGACGTAACCGTCAAAGATGTGCATCTCGCGCATCAAGAGAATTTCGTAAGCGTTGAGCATCTTAAGCGCTACACCACCCTTGGCATGGCAACCGACCAGGGCAAAACCTCCAATATGGGGGGACTGGCAATTTTAGCAGAGCTTACAGGCAAAGCCATCCCCGAGGTAGGCACAACCGTCTTCCGCCCCCCGTATACCCCAACTGCCATCGGTGCCTTTGCAGGGCGTGACCGGGGCACAGCGTTTCGTCCTACCCGCAAGACTCCAAGCCATGCGTGGGCTGAAGAGCAGGGGGCAGTCTTTGTTGAAGTTGGCATGTGGTTGAGGGCCCAATGGTTCCCAAAGGAGGGCGAAACAGATTGGCGACAATCAGTAGACCGTGAGGTGCTGGCCACACGCAAATCTGTTGGCGTTTGTGATGTCACAACCCTGGGCAAAATCGACGTTCAGGGTGCAGATGCCGCAACATTTCTTAACAAAATTTATTGCAACGGCTTTGCCAAATTGGCCGTGGGCAAAACTCGCTACGGTTTGATGCTGCGCGAAGACGGGATCGCCATGGATGATGGCACCACCGCCCGACTGGCTGAAGATCACTTTGTGGCCACCACCACCACGGCCAATGCGGTATCAGTCTTTCGCCACATGGAATTTGCCCGTCAGTGCCTCTGGCCTAATCTCGACGTACAATTGATCTCCACCACCGAGGCCTGGGCGCAATATGCCGTGGCGGGTCCTAACGCGCGACGCTTGCTTCAAAAAATTGTCGACCCAGAATTTGATTTGTCCAATGAGGCCTTCCCCTTCATGGCATGCGCCAATATCACAGTCTGCGGTGGTTTGCGTGCTCGGCTATTTCGAATCTCTTTCTCGGGAGAGCTGGCCTATGAACTCGCCGTTCCGACGCACTACGGCGATGCAATGATCCGGCGCCTTATGCAGGCCGGAGAAGAATTTGACGCGGTGCCCTATGGCACAGAGGCGCTCGGCGTTATGCGGATTGAAAAAGGTCATGCGGCGGGCAACGAACTCAACGGCACGACTACTGCTCTTAACCTTGGCATGGCACGTATGGTCTCCAAAACGAAAGATAGCATCGGCTCCACCCTCTCAGAACGCAGCGGACTCAAAAGAGAGGATGCACTCAAACTGGTCGGATTGCGGCCAGTGAACCCAGCCAACCCGGTGCCCGCCGGCAGTCATTTAATGTCCAAAGGCGATCCAGTGGATGCCGCCCATGACCAAGGCTATGTTACGTCCGCCTGTTTCTCACCAAATCTGGGCCATTTCATCGCGCTTGCCTACGTCAAGTCTGGGGACAGCCGGATGGGCGAAATCCTACGACTTGTCAGTCCATTGACCGGCTTTGATCATGAGGTTGAAGTGGTCAGCGCACATTTCATTGATCCTGAGGGGGAACGCCTGCGTGCATGATCTTATCGCCACCACAGCTTTGGGTGCGGCCGCCCCCTGTGTTGACCACCATGGTCCCATCAGCTTGACCGAAGAGCCTGGCTTCGCACTGGCCTCTATCGCGGCGCGGCGCGGAGGAGAGCGCACAACGATCTTGGCCATTCGCCGCATGATCGGGCCCACAGCGCCCAAAGCGGGGCACTGGGCCGGCGCGCGGATCATCGCTTTTTGGACTGGTCCCGATCAATGGATGCTTGAAGCGCCCTATGACAGTGAAGAATTTTTGTTTGAGCGGGCGATAAAGGAAGTCAAAGGCAAGGCCTCTATCACCGAACAAACCGGGGCGTGGTGCCGCTTTGATCTGCGCGGCACAAATCTAGCTGCAGTTATGGAGCGGCTGTGTCCCATCAATATGGCCACATTCACCACCGGAAGTGCCACTCGTAGCAGCATTCATCACCTTGGCTGTTTCGTGCTCTGCCGTAACGCCGATCACATCTCTATCTTAGGTCCTCGCTCTTCTGCAGCTTCGCTGCATCACGGCCTGCTAACCGCAATAAGAGCGGCGTTTTAAACCCACATATCGACACTCTCAAGTCCACAGTTTTATACCGACGGAACGGGCTTGTTCTCTTGTACGCGATACAGATTGATGCGCCTACGGTCATCTTGTGGGGAAATGCCGAATGCCTCCCGATAATGCCGCACCAAGGGGGTCGTTGAACCATACCCCACCTGAAGAGCGATTTGTGCCATGCTATCTTTGGAATACATCACCAACTGCTTAGCCGCTTTCATCCGCAGCGATCGGTAGTAATGAGATGGGCTTTGCCCCGTTGCCTTTTTGAAACTCCGCTCAATCTGTCGAGAAGAGACCCCTACTTCGCCCGCCACCTCAGCGACTGAAATCGGCGTGTCGAGATGAGCCGCAAATACAGCCACCGCTTTCGCCACCACCTGTGGCAAGGTGGCATCTGTTGTGGCGCGTCGATAGGTTGGTATGCTTTGCCGGACCCCCTCGCCCCGCATCAGAGGGTGCTGGAACCAGCAGGCCACCTCCGTAGCCACATCCGACCCCAATCGATTTTCGATCAAACGCAGTGATAGATCAAAGGCCGCCGCAGCCCCAGACGCGGTGTAGCGACGATTGGACACTTCAATCACTTGATCAGAGGCTTGCACCTCTGGAAATTCCGAGCGGAAGGCTGCATCGTAGCACCAATGCACAGAGACCACCTGCCCGGCCATCACCCCAGACCGGACCAATGGAAAAATCCCACCACTGACGCCTCCCAGAATACTGCCATGACGCGCCAGCGCCCGTAGCGCACCAAAACCCGCCTTTGGATTAGAAAATTGCCCTTTGGGCGAGCTCAGTAGGAAGACGTAATCGGGCCGCGTCAAATCAGACAGAGCCAAATCAGGATCAAAGCTAATCCCAGCGCTCGAGTGCGTTTTTACCATATTCTCAGCGACAAGAGACCAAGAAAACGCATCCTGCCCAGATATCTCATTTGCCGCGCGCAGAGGTTCGATCATTGAGGTAAGGCAAGCCATCGGAAAGCCGTCAAAAATCAAGAAACCAATAGACTGGATTTTCGTGTCATTCATAAATATCATACTAACAGGAAAATTGATCCAGAGATCAAGAGGTCACACCATAATATTGAGGTCTATAATGAATGTTGAAAAAATTACCCCAGACATGGTTGCAAAACTCACACAGGATCCTCACCGAATCACCGAAGGGCGTGAAAAAATTCTTGAGGTGGCCATTGGCCGTGAAGTGCGCGCGTTTCGGCGGAGCCAAGAAGTGACAGTCGCTGAGCTCGCCAACCTAACTGGCCTGTCGATTGGCATGCTTTCAAAGATTGAGAACGGCAACACTTCCCCTTCCCTAAAGACTTTACAGACCCTTGCCAATGCGCTGTCTGTGCCGCTCAGCGCGTTTTTACGCCGCTTTGAGGAGCACCGCGCAGCAGTACATACAAAGAACGGTGAAGGGGTTGAGACCGAGCGGGCCGGCACTCGGGCGGGCCATCAATATAATCTTCTGGGGCATATAGGCGCCAATACAAGCGGCGTAATCGTTGAGCCTTATTTGATTACCCTTTCAAACAAGGCCGATGTGTTCCCAACCTTCCAACACGGTGGAATTGAGACCATCTATATGCTAGAGGGCGAAGTCGATTACCGGCATGGAGATGAGGTCTACACGCTAACTGCCGGCGACACATTATTTTTTGATGCTGACAGCCCACATGGACCAGACAGGCTAGTACAACTGCCCGCCCGTTATCTCTCCATCATCAGTTACCCACAAAATAGCTGAGTGCCTTAAAAGCTTTAGTCGAAAATTTTATCGCTGCAACAACGGGGTAATGTCTTCGTCCGGCCAAACTCCAAATGAGGTAGGCAGGCCATCGTCAAATTGTGACAAATATTCCAGCATCATAGGGCGATTTTCTATGAAACCTTTATAGGTGGCCAATTCCTCTGGCAAATCGCGCACCACACGATTCAATCTGCGGCCCCATTTCGGCTTGGTTACGATATCCTGAAAGGACATCAAATAGCAGCGGATAGGAAAGACCAGCGCATTAGACCGCGGCAACCTAAAGAATGTTTGCAATTCAACGCGCAAATGCTGTTTCGCGCCAATATTTTCAGGGGTCAACGTGGTTTTTTGGATTCCCCATTTATGGTAGTTTTCTGGGCTTGTGTCGAGCAGCGGATTCACTGTCATGGTCCAATTCAATCGCCGTGCCGGTGCGCCTTGCCGGATGTTTAGCAAAAATTTCAAAGCGCGTTTGAATATGCCTTTTTCATGAGCCAAAGGCACAGGCGCGTGCCATTCAAAGAAATTCATTCCAATGTCAAAATCCAAGCTCCAATCCGCCTGGGTTGTAACCATGCCCGCATCCATCCACAGATTATCTTTCCGCTGATCAAGAACACAAAAATCACCCTGTGTTTGCCGGGTAATATATTCCATAGGAGCATACGGTAGGGTAGTATCGTCCATGAAGGTAAAATGATCTTCAATACCCAAAGGTTTGTTAATCCAATGCCATTTATGACCCTCGCGGTGCAATTCGAAAAGGTCCGGATAGTCTTCCGATTTTGACACCATGATCAATTCAAGCAAATCCCAACCAGCCAAGGCCATGTGCGGCAAGGATTGGCAGCGCAGCGGATCATCGTCCAGAACCTTCGCTCGGTCGGCCATCTCAGCCACATAATGTTCGTCCACATCAAAACGCTTTTCATAAACACTGTCGGCTGGGCCGCCTTGGTGCTGCTCCATATTCACAGCATACATGTAGCTGTCTTCGTGAAAGGGAAACGGGAAGCGGTCTATCGCACGTTGCGAGTTATGAAACGAATAGTCATCACGGAAGGTTTCATTATTAAATTGAAGCGTCATAGCCAGAATACTCCTATCGATTCAAAACAAGTGTCTTGCCCTCAAAACGGGACACGCAAGGCATGATCTTTTCACCAGAATTTTTTTCATCATCCTCTAGCCAATGATCCCTGTGAAGGAAGGTCCCATCACTGTCCAACACGTCAGTTTCACATTGCCCACACGCCCCACCACGGCATAGGTACGGCGCATCAACGCCAAGCCGCTCTATGGCCTCCAATAGACTTTCATGCGCACCCACTTCTAGAGTTAGTCCAGATTTGTTCAACCGGACCGCGAAGGGTTTTCCCGGTTGAGGCGCCAAGAATTCTTCATGATGAACATGGGCTAGTGGCCATCCGGAAGCTGTGGCAGTATTGCGCACCCAATCAATCATGCCTTTCGGCCCACAGACATAAAGATGTGTGCCGACTGGCTGTCCATCAAGTAAATTATCTAAATCAATAAATTGCTTTTCATCATCATAATAAATAGTGGTGGAATGAGGATAATGTCCAGTTAACTCGTCCACATAACTACCCAAATCCGGGCTGCGGCAGCTGTAATGTAATTCCCAATTTCCACCAGTGGCCTCCAACTGCTTAATCTGCGCCAAAAACGGCGTGATCCCAATACCACCCGCAACAAACAAATGTTTACGCGCCCGCAAATCCAAAGCAAATAGATTCATCGGATAGCTCAGGACCATTTCATCACCAACCTTTACTTTTCTATGCATAAATAGTGAACCGCCACGCCCCTGATCATCGCGGCGCACAGAGATAGCATATGTCCTCAGATCTGTAGGGTCTGACATTAAAGAGTAGGGATTCAGACGTTTCTTTTCACCATCCATCATTTCAACTACCGTATGGGCGCCACCAGAAAATGGTGGAAAATTAACCCCATCAACGCGTTGGAATTCAAAACGAGTCACAAGCGCGTTAAGGGAACTGATAGCCGAGACGCGCACGTAAAGCTTGTCAGCACCAAGGGTTTTAGGCGCAGTAGAATTTGGAGCATTAGCAGTCATGAATAAAGCTCCTTGAATGGAGGCACGCTGCCGGGTTTTTCCGCATCAATGCAAACGCCCTGAAAGGCCGCCAGCCTGCGCGAATAGTGATCTCGGACGAAGAGATTCAGACCGCAGTGGCTACATTGAAAAGGGTCAGTGGTCACATCCTCCGTTATCCCTTTGCAATGCACGCATTGCATGCGCCGAGCCACAGAGCCACGATGTTCAGTTTGAATGGCAGTGTAATCATAACCAGCCTGCATCGCTTCATTCAGCGCTTGGCCAATGAGCCCCTCGGTACCGGCCAAATAAATCTGCAAATCCATCGACGCATCCGACAACACTCGCTTGATCCGGCTGACCGCTGCGGAGTAGCTTGGGCCCTCATAATATTGCGCCGGGTTCAAAGCGTGCAACGCAGCTGCAAAATCTGTCGATTTGGGAATGTAGATAACATGCGCTTTGGCCACTAGCTCGGGCGCGCGGAAGGCAAGATCAATAAACGCTGCAGCCCCTTCGGCATCAGCAATCATCAAATGAACTTTCCCAGGACGAGGTTCAAGAATGCCATAGACTGGCCGGCTTCGAATGCTTGGAGGAAATTGAAATGTAGACATTCCGGACCTTTCTCCCGATTTTATAAATTTAGCCTGTTTGCATCGCAACAAACAGGCCTTCTCGTGATCACCCTTTGACAGCTCGAATAATTTTGTCCTTGTCATAGAAGGGCATTTCCGCCGCAACACAGGCAATTTCGGAACCGTCACCATTTCGAACAGTCAAAGATGTTCCCGCAACTGCGCAGGCCACAGGCATGCGAGCAATGCCAACATTGTGGTTGTTGACATCAGAATACATCCCGAATGTTACAACACCAATACTTTGCCCGTTTTGCAATAGTTCCGCGCCCTCATCAGCCGGAATTGTGCCTTCCAACTGCACGCCATATATTTTAAAACGTTCTTTGCCCTGAGCGGAATAGTGATTTTCTGCACCAATAAAGCCTGTCTTGCCAGGAGAAACGGTGAATTCTAAACCAAGCTCCCAAAGCGTATCTCCGCAAGTTTCATTGTCGAATGGGTAGGTTTCTGAATTGTCTCCCGGATAAAACAGCAAATAGCTTTCCGTGCGCAACAAATCCAAAGTGGAAAACTGTACCGGACGAATTCCCATCTCGGCACCTTCCGAAAGGATGGAATCCCAAAGATGTACTGCATCTTTACGCCCACAAAATATTTCATAGCCGCGCTCACCAGTATAGCCAGTACGCGAGATCATCACTGCACGGCCGAACAGTTTAGTCTGAAGAATGCCAAAATACGCAAGATCCCGAATGCCGAGCACATGTTTTGCCAAGAAGTCTACAGCCACTGGGCCTTGCAGCGACATATCATGCATGTCGTCATCAAACAGAACAGCACAGTTTTTGGAGGCAGCCACGGCTGAAAGTTGCTCCATGCCAGAGCCTGTCCCATGCACCACCAACCAACTGTTCACCGCTAGTCGATAGATCAAGCAATCATCCACAAATTTACCTTGATCATTCAAAATAGAAGCATAAACAGAACGACCAGGCATAATTTTTTCGACATTTCGAGTAGTCACTCGGTCAATCACATAGGCAGCGTCGGGTCCAACCACATGGCATTTTTTCAACCCAGACACATCCATCAAACCAGCTTTAGTTCGAATAGCTTCATAATCCGCTTTCGCACGTTCCGGCGTGTGATCATAAAACCAAGCCGTTCCCATGCCGTTCCAATCTTCGAGTTCCCCACCAATTTCTGCGTGCCGGTGCGCAAGAGCTGAATGTCGCCAAATTATCGCCATAGGTTTTCTCCAAAAATTTAAAAAGTGCCTCTGTATTCAGACTGAATTTAAAACAAAAATCAATACTGAAAGGCAATTTTTTTTCCTGTCAGAGAAATTTTTTCTCTCCTTTACAAGACTTATGTATCACAAAAATTGGGCCGCTTTAAAAGCGGCCCAAGATTCACATTACTTTCCGCAATGCTTATTTTTCAAATTTTGCATATTGCTCATGTTCCGAACGGAACCCCGCCGCCAACACCCAGACGCAGAGCACAGCAGCAATTGCTGTGAAAATCCCTGGCCAAGAGGTATTTGCGAGCATAAACATCGGACCATCAACGACCGCCCAATCTGCTGTATCATATGGAAACATCTTATTACTCCTTAAACATTGATTAGCTAGAGGCCGGGCCAGAAGGCACAATACCTTCAGGATAGCCCTGTGCCGGAACTTTGACCGTATCAAGACCAGCTTCTTCTGCAGCTGCAGGGACCCGCAGCATACCCATTTTCTTCAAAATAAGAGCAAATACCCATCCAGGGACAAAACCAAGAAGGAAGAAAACGACCGCACCGATAATTTGACCATAAAGCGTGATGACAGGCGCATTTTCAATAGCCAAGGCAGGGTAGCCTGACCCAAAGACACCCAGCATAATCACCCCATATAAACCAATTGTGCCATGCACGGTGACAGCGCCAACCGCATCATCAATTCCACGGCTCTCAAGCCATGTCGCAGCCGGTTTCAGGATTATGCCAGCAGACATCGCGATGATGAAAGCGAGCGCTGGAAAGTAAATATCCAAGCCAGAGGCTACTGAGATAATTCCAGCTAGAGCACCAGACATCATCCAAAACGGATCTTTGGTCCAAATCCAAGAGCCGATGATCCCACCGGCAATCCCCATCAAAATATTAAAGGCCAACGCGGACAGAGTAATGGGTGTGCCATATATTGTCGCTTGCTTATCCGCAAACCAAGACCAAGCTTCACCAGGAGGGACGACACAAGCCATCAAGAAGCCCCAAAAACCTACAATAATTAGCATCAAGCCAACCACTGTTAGGGGCATGTTATGGCCAGCAATATGATTTGCACTACCATCTACATTAAATTTACCGATCCGCGGACCGAGATGCATTAATACCCCCAGCGCAAAAAAGCCTGCAACTGCGTGGACAAGGCCAGCCGCGCCAAAATCGTGAACGCCCCATTGCGTGACCAACCAGCCATCTGCATGCCAGCCCCATGCCGCAGCGACAACCCAAGCAAAAGAACCAAGAACTATTGCCAGGATAATAAAGCCAACGGTTTGGATTCGCTCGATGACCGCGCCAGACATTATGGAAGCGGTTGTCGCAGCAAACATGGCGAAGGCGCCAAAGAACACTCCAGAGATTTGGTCCGTTACGTTTGGTCCCATATATTGGGCTGATTCGCCCCAACCAAAGGCTATCGCATTAGCGTAGGCTGCACCGGAGATACCCATTGGGCCTTCGCTAAATGTTAAGCCAGTCGGAAACCCCCAATATATCCACCAACCAAAAAAGTAAAAGGTTGGGATAATGAATGCGAAAGCCAGAATATTTTTGACCCCTGAAGACAAAACATTCTTCGCCCGTGAAGCCCCCATTTCATATGCTAAAAATCCCGCATGGATAATGATCATAAGCGGGATTGTTAAATAATAATACACCTCTGCAAAGTTAGTGTTGGTAACACCAGAACTGGATTGCAATGCGGCCAGTTGCGCGGTGAGGTCTGCCAATTGTTGTTCCACGAATTCCCTCCTTGTACTTTACAATGCGCCTTTCAACTAAAAATACTCGACGCTGGCTGAAACAAATATGAAAAAATAAAATTTTGCTAGTATTTTTTGCCTACTGTGAAAAAAAGTTTCCCCATGGTTGAGCCATGCAAATTTTGGTGCTAACCTTCGATTCATACCCGTTCGGGTCATTTACTGTGAAAGGAATGCCGCATGTGCGGGATAGTTGGTCTTTTTCTTAAAGATAAAACAATGGAACCTCAGCTTGGAGCCATGCTGTCAGATATGTTGATCACAATGACAGATCGTGGACCAGATAGTGCTGGAATAGCCGTATATAGTGATACCGCTGAAAACACATCCAAAATCACAGTCCAGTCAGACACGCCGGATGTGGATTTTAACTCTCTTAAAATCGATTTGGAAAAACAGGTCAAAGGCGATGTCAATCTGCGAATTCAAAGCACCCATGCTGTGCTGGAATTGGCCCTGGATCAAGTGTATAGCGCATGTCTAGCTCTTGAAGATTTACGCCCCAATCTGCGTATAATGAGCATAGGTGAAAGTTTAGAAATTTACAAAGAGGTTGGCCTGCCAAAAAATGTGGCTGAGAGGTTTGAGGTCAAAAAAATGTCCGGTAGCCATGGAATTGGCCATACGAGGATGGCCACCGAATCAGCGGTGACGACTATGGGAGCACATCCTTTCAATACCGGAAGCGATCAGTGCCTGGTCCATAACGGCTCTCTGTCAAATCACAATTCCCTACGGCGCAAACTGCGCCGCGATGGCGTGCACATTCGAACTGAAAACGATACCGAAGTCGGCGCAGCCTACCTAACGTGGAAAATGCAAAATGGCAGCAGCCTCGACGAAGCCCTAGAGAGCAGTTTAAAAGATCTTGATGGTTTTTTTACCTTTGTGGTCGGCACAAAAGACGGATTTGGCGTTGTACGTGATCCCATTGCCTGCAAACCCGCCGTGATGGCAGAAACTGAGCAATATGTAGCTTTTGGCAGCGAATATCGAGCCCTGGTCAACTTGCCAGGCATTGATCAGGCTCGCGTTTGGGAGCCTGAACCCGCAACCGTTTATTTCTGGAAACATTAAAATGCAAACATATGACCTTGCAAACGGCAGCCTTCGTGAGCTCAACGCGACATTACATGCTCAAAATAAAACCACGAATCAAACCAGCTGGAAAATTATAAATCCGCGCGGTGCACACGCGATTGCATGCGGCTTGGATTCACCAATCGAAGTGGCTATACACGGATCAACAGGATATTATTCCGCAGGTATGAACCAGCATGCTACAGTGAACATCAAAGGCAGCGCCGGTCCCGGCGTTGCTGAAAACATGATGTCCGGCAAAGTTGTGATTGACGGGGACGCCAGCCAATATGCCGGTGCTACGGGTCATGGAGGGCTCTTGGTCATCAAAGGCAACGCCTCCTCGCGCTGCGGGATTTCCATGAAGGGCATTAACATCGTGGTCCATGGCAATATTGGCCATATGTCCGCCTTTATGGCACAATCAGGAAATATGGTGGTCTGCGGTGATGCAGGCGACGCATTGGGAGACAGCTGCTACGAAGCTAGCCTCTTTGTGCGCGGATCGGTTAAATCTCTTGGAGCCGATTGTGAAGAAAAAGAGATGCGGCCAGAGCATCTGGAAATTCTGCGTGAACTGTTGGTGCAGGGCGAATGTGATGCAAAGCCAGCTGAGTTCAAACGCTACGGCTCCGCTCGAACCCTCTATAATTTCAACATCGATAACGCGTATTAAGGGATTACAAAATGAGCATCAATCACAGTGGTATCCCGCGCACCACGCCACGGCAATCCGCAACATTCACTCAAGATATAAACAGTGAAATTCGTCGCGCTGCAGCTACAGGGATATATGACATTCGCGGTGGTGGCGCAAAGCGAAAACTGCCGACATTCGACGATCTTCTGTTTTTGGGGGCCTCAATTTCACGGTATCCTTTAGAGGGATACCGTGAAAAATGTGACACTAATGTTACCATCGGCGGATTGAACGCGGCAAATCCTATACATTTAGAGATTCCCATCACAATCGCCGGCATGTCGTTCGGAGCGCTCTCCGGTCCAGCCAAAGAGGCACTTGGACGGGGCGCATCAGAAGCCGGAACCTCAACCACGACGGGCGACGGAGGCATGACGCCAGAAGAGCGCGGACATTCATCCAAACTTGTCTATCAATATCTTCCCTCGCGATATGGAATGAACCCTAATGATTTGCGAAAAGCAGATGCGATTGAAATTGTAGTTGGACAAGGTGCAAAGCCCGGTGGTGGTGGTATGCTCTTAGGTCAAAAGATCAGCGACCGGGTGGCACAAATGCGTAACCTGCCCAAAGGCATCGATCAGCGCTCCGCATGTCGTCACCCCGATTGGACTGGCCCAGATGATCTGGAGATAAAAATCCTAGAGCTGCGTGAGATAACCGGTTGGAAAGTTCCAATCTACGTCAAAGTCGCCGGTGCCCGCCCCTATTACGACACTACTTTGGCAATTAAAGCTGGAGCAGATGCAATTGTATTGGACGGCATGCAGGGCGGCACAGCGGCTACCCAAGATGTTTTCATCGAACATGTAGGCCAGCCAACCCTAGCCATAGTTCGCCCGGCAGTCAAAGCCTTACAAGATCTAGGCATGCACCGCAAAGTGCAACTGATCCTCTCAGGTGGCATTCGAACGGGGGCTGATGTGGCCAAAGCGATGGCGCTTGGTGCCGATGCGGTAGCTATTGGTACGGCAGCTTTGATTGCGCTAGGTGACAATGATCCAAAATGGGAAAAAGATTATAACAAACTCGGCACAACCTCCGGTGCTTATGATGACTGGCATGAAGGACAAGACCCCGCGGGAATCACAACGCAAGATCCAGAGCTGATGAAGCGCTTTGACCCCATTGAAGGGGGTCGGCGCCTGCGCAATTATCTAAAGGTGATGACTTTAGAGGCACAGACCATCGCACGGGCCTGCGGGAAAAACCACCTGCACAATCTGGAACCAGAAGACCTGGTCGCACTGACTATGGAAGCGGCAGCAATGGCTCAGGTTCCATTGGCGGGCACGGATTGGTGGCCAGGAAAATCTGGGTCATTTTGAAACTCAAGGGGGCAGCTCAGTATGGGCCGCGCCCTATTTAATATCAAGAACCAACAGGGAAAAAGACCATGGCAACAGATCTGGAAAAATTCGCTAAAAATAATAATGTTAAATACTTCATGATTTCATTCACTGATCTCTTCGGTGGGCAAAGGGCGAAACTGGTGCCCGCGCGCGCCATTGGCGATATGCAAGAAGATGGCGCAGGATTTGCGGGCTTCGCGACTTGGCTCGACCTAACTCCAGCCCATCCCGATATGCTGGCCATTCCAGATCCAGAAGCGGCTATCATTCTGCCTTGGAACAAAGAGATTGCTTGGGTTCCTGGCAATTGCGTCATGGAAGGCGCGGATGTCGCCCAAGCGCCACGTAATGTTCTGCGCCGCTTAATTGCAGAGGCCGCCTCCGAAGGGATGCATGTAAAAACTGGGATTGAAGCAGAATTCTTTTTGCTTACGCCTGCAGGAGACAAAATTTCTGATCCCTATGATACTGCGGCAAAACCATGCTACGATCAGCAAGCCTTCATGCGCCGCTTGGACGTAATCCGCGAAATCAGCGATTACATGCTCGAATTGGGCTGGGGTGCCTATCAGAACGACCATGAGGACGCTAATGGCCAATGGGAGATGAATTGGGATTTTGACGATGTTTTGGCTACCGCCGACAAGCATAGTTTCTTTAAATTCATGACCAAGACTGTCGCGGAGAAACATGGTTATCGGGCAACATTCATGCCTAAGCCTGTTGAAGGACTGACAGGCAATGGCTGTCACGCCCATATTTCGGTTTGGGATGCCCCTGGCGCTTCAGCTAAAATAAATATCTTTGCTATGGAGGCAAACGACAGTAGCCAGACCGCCGAATTGGGACTATCCGAAAAGGGCAAGCATTTCTTGGGTGGGATCATGAAACATGCCTCCGCACTGGCCGCTATTACAAATCCAACCATTAACAGCTATAAGCGGATCAATGCGCCACGCACCACGTCTGGCGCAACTTGGGCGCCCAACACGGTGACTTGGACCGGCAACAATCGTACCCACATGGTGCGCGTCCCCGGCCCTGGCCGTTTTGAGCTTCGCCTCCCAGATGGGGCAGTAAATCCATATTTGCTGCAAGCGGTAATTATTGCCGCCGGTTTGTCCGGCGTTCGAGCGAAAGCTGATCCAGGCAAACGCTACGATATTGATATGTATGCCGAGGGCCATAAAGTGCGCGGCGCGCCAAAACTACCGCTGAATATGCTTGATGCCTTGCGCGAATATGACAAAGACAAAGGGCTCAAAGCAGTAATGGGTGAAGAGTTCTCAGCCGCCTATCTGAAAATGAAACATTCCGAATGGAATGATTTCTGTAGCCACTTTAGCGATTGGGAAAAAGCAAACACCTTAGACATTTAATCGCATGCCCAGGAACCCAAGAAAAAGCGCGCCTTTAGACAGGGCCTCGGATACCCGATTGTCTGGTTAAAGCAATAACTGTAGCCACATTTTGCGAATAGTAAACTGGACCGACAACACCGCAAACGTCAAAGGCATACATATTGTAAGAATAACCGAAGTGTTCCCTGGCGCGTCAAAACGGTCCAAAGCGGTTGGTCCACGTGAAGGGTGCCCCAATCAAGGGTGGATATGCGGCAGAATCAAGACACGGCCAAGGCCTCCTCCAAAACACCTATAGTAAAATACGCCGTGACCCAGCACGGGTGATTGGCGACGAAAAATTCGTAAACCGCAAGAAAATTTGTCATAGGATATTCACGGGTGTGCAACACAGAGCTGAAATACCCAAAGCATGCTCCGCGTCATACCAAAAACCTATTCTGCCAAAATATAAGACCAGTTTTGGTCATCACACTCAGCTGCCTCTCGTTTAGATTTTGCTACGACACCAAAGATCAAGTCGCCTCTTTCGCCCCCTCCTGACACAGATTTTAACCTCCTGGAAGCGGACCTGTTGCACCAACCTTAGCCAACAATTTAAAAAACTGTTACTATCGTAATTTAACCAATCAAATATGTTCCAGAAAATCCTAAAAATTCATAAAAACTGGACTTTTGACTCATCAAACCCTTCAATTAAATCAGACAAATGGTGGAGAAATTATGTGACCAAACGGATTGCAATCATTGGCGCTGGCCCATCAAGTTTAGCCCAACTCCGCGCCTTCGCAGCAGCGAAGAGAAAAGGTGCGGATATCCCTGAGGTCGTTTGCTTTGAGAAGCAATCTGACTGGGGTGGGCTGTGGAACTATACATGGCGAACCGTAGTCGATGAGTATGGCAATCAATGCCACGGATCCATGTACAGGTACCTATGGTCCAATGGTCCCAAAGAGGGGCTCGAGTTTGCCGATTACACATTTGACGAACATTTCGGCAAGCCTATCGCCTCCTATCCTCCGCGCGCGGTCTTGTTTGACTATATCAAAGGCCGGGCCGAGAAAGCTGCCGTCCGCGATATGATCCGTTTTTCCACAATCGTGCGCGACGTGCGCGCATTGGATGGCGGCGGCTTCGCAGTGACCAGTCGCGATGAGGTGGCCGATATCGAAAGTTGTGAATTTTTCGACAAAATAATCGTCGCCACAGGGCATTTCAGTGTGCCCAATGTTCCAGAATATACAGGCTTTGACCAATTCAACGATCGCATTTTGCACGCCCATGATTTCCGCGATGCACGAGAGTTTTCTGACAAAGATCTTTTGATCCTTGGAACCTCCTACTCTGCAGAGGATATCGGCTCACAATGTTGGAAATACGGCGCAAAATCAATCACAGCATCCCATCGCACCGCCCCCATGGGTTATAATTGGCCCGACAATTGGCACGAAGTGCCAAAGCTCGATTGCGTTGAAGGACGTACAGCTCATTTCATCAACGGTACTAGCAAAGATGTAGATGCAATCATCCTATGCACAGGATACAAACACCATTTCCCATTCTTGCCGGACGATCTTCGCCTTAAAACAGCCAATCGATTAGCAACCGCGGATCTATACAAAGACGTTGTCTGGACCAAAAATCCCAATATATTTTATCTGGGAATGCAAGATCAGTGGTATACATTCAATATGTTTGATGCACCGGCGTGGTGGGTGCGCGATTGTATAATGGAGCGAATTGACCTGCCGTCTGCGGAGGTCATGATACGGGATGTCATTGACCGGATAGCAACCGAAGACGCGCTTGCGGACGACTATGGCGCTATTGAATATCAGGGCGCATATACGATGGAGCTTGTAGCAGAAACAGATTACCCCAGCTTTGATGTCAGCGCTTCAAATAAAGCTTTTTTCGAATGGAAGAGACACAAAAAGAAAGGAATAATGGATTTCCGAAATTATAGCTATACTAGCCCAATAACAGGTACAGAGGCCCCGCCACATCACACGCCTTGGAAGGACGCAATGGATGATAGCCTTGAAAGCTACCTTGAAATTTGAAACTTTGCAGTTTTCCCAAAATCGTAATATAGATGCACGTATATATGATTGGTCCTGATCATAGCTATTTACGCCATGATCGGACGAAGCCGTAAGGTATCAACCCAATCTCAAATTTGAAACGCAAAATAATATCTTAGGCCAAGAAATGTTTGTGGCTGATCACAAAAATCACCGTGTCATCTTAACGACCAGGATCTCTACTGCGACGCAGTAGATCTATTTTTCCATCACCACTTGTTGCCGTCCACCTGTAAATTATGATCGAGGCCGCGATTTGGTCGGATCATAATGGGCGAAAGGCACTATCTTGGCAGGTAGGCGCTTCATATGACCGTCTAACTTGCCAATTTCTACCTCAGTTCCCTCCCTATGATGCGCGACATCCACGCGGGCCAAAGCAATGTTTTTGCCCAAAATAGGTGAGCGCATGGAAGAGGTCACCTCACCGATTTGCGCCCGGCCAATGTGAACGCTATCGCCATGCGAAACGTCCACATTACTGTCGATATCGAGACCCACCAATTTGCGAGCTGGGTTTTCTTTGCGTCGGATCAAAGCTTGGCGCCCAATGAAATCATCAGGTTTAGACTTCAACGGTACCGTAAACCCAATTCCAGCTTCAAAGGGATCAGTTTGGTCCGAGAAATCATAACCAGCGAAAATAAGTCCTGCCTCAATGCGCAACATGTCCAACGCTTCCAGCCCCATCGGCTTGAGACCTTGGGCCTGCCCTGCGGTCCAAACCGCGTCAAACACAGTTTCCGCATGTTTGGGATGGCAGAAAATCTCATAGCCAAGTTCACCAGTATAGCCCGTGCGCGAAACAACGATTGGCACTCCCTGGTCATCACCAACGCGCGCCGGAGTAAAACGGAACCAAGCCAGCTCTTCAAGCTTTGGTTGATGCGGTGCAGTCCAAATAATTTTCTTCAATAAATCGCGGCTTTCCGGCCCCTGTACAGCAATATTATGCTGCATATCTGTTGAGTTGCGCACCAAGACTTTGAGAGCCAGCTTGGCAGCCTGCTCACGCATCCAGTCACCCCCATAATCAGTACCCCCAATCCAGCGGAAATTATCCTTACCCAAACGAAACACAGTTCCGTCATCAATCATTCCGCCATGCTCATAACACATAGCGGTATAGACAACCCCACCGATAGGTAAGGTTTTCATATTCCTAGTGAAAATATACTGACACAGCGCTTCAGCATCTGGTCCGGTAATCTCAAATTTACGAAGAGCACTGAGGTCCATCACTACCGATTTTTCTCGGCACGCACGATATTCATCCAAAGGCCCAGCTTGAGAAAAACTACCTGCCAACCAATAGCCATTATACTCCAAAAAGTTTCGTGTGTGTTTAGCAAAGCTGCGGTGAAAACCAGTTTCCTGTGTCATTTGAAGGTCCGATTCTGGCGTGGTGCGAAAGCCAATCGCACGTTTAAAGGGCTCCGCACCATCATAGGTGCGTATGTGAATATCTGTTGGGTTCCACCCATTTGCTGGAGATGTATCATCTGGACAGGCCGAACTTACACAGATTAAATCTGTCAAGGCTCGCAACAATACATAATCTCCAGGCCGCGACCAAGGTTCATCACCATACATCACCCCATGGTCATCAATAGCCGTATTGAAGAAAAAATTAATCGCCATCCATCCGGCCCGGGCGGAAACCCCGCGTCCCGCAAGAGCCGCGTTAAAGTTGTCTGAGCAATTAACATGTCCCGGATAGCCAATGTCATCGTAATATTTTGCCGCGCAAGCCAAGGCAAAGGCATCATGGCGCCCACAGGTGTCCTGAATAACCTCCACCAGCGGGAGCATATCTTGATCATAGTACTTCGCATGGAGCCCCGGCATTGGATAGGCATGTCCCATCAGGGTGCGCGTGGTAGTTACGTCGAGCGCATGCTCGATACCTTTATCCAATTTTCGCGCCGAAAAACATTGAAAATCTGTGCATTGCCGACCATCAACATCATAAATCTGAATGAAATCTCCCGCTTTCACAAAATAGCTTCGGGCTGTGGCAGAGTGAATACGGATATCGGCAAGTGGATTTGCCAAGGGATCGGGTAATTCAAATTTAACATGCTCTTTGATTACGGCGCGTTTGACCTGCACGGTTAATGGCGTGGCGGTGTCCTGCGCATCAAAATTCATGATCCCGCCTGGCGCCGCAACAACTAAAGTACCCGTACGTGCCACGTCCAAAACCTCTTCGCATTTCGCAGGGGTTTGGCTATCGAAAAAACGAAGCGATCTAGCCTCAGCCAAATTAACGCAGCGTGCTTCAAGTCCAAGGCGAACAGACCTCAATGACAGGTCACCATTTGAAAGTAATTGTTTGAAGCCCAGGGCACCGCTATTATTGCCCTGCTTCAAGACCCCTGCATCAAAGCGCCCCCTGTTGTCTACAGCGATAACCTCACAAGGCTGTCCCCCTTGCTGATTGATCACAATGATCTGATCGCCGGGCTCAACTGCAAACAAGGCGGCACCACAGCCTGCAACCTCATAACGCTCAATCCCCGGCGGCATCGAAAACACCGATGGCGCAAAAACGCCACTCGGCTTTGGTGGCCCAAGCGTGACCTTTGGGTAAATATCTTCCAACATAATTTTTTCTCCACTCCAGTGGTGTTGCATCAGCGGAATAAATCTTTATTTTAAAGAATATCCTATTTCGCAGCCTTCGGCAATAAAAAGAAAGTAAATATGAGTAATAAGCACATCAATTTCATTGGCTGGATCCTCTTCATCCTGTCAGCACTCGGATTCATTATCGCGTCCGTAGGAAGCTTTTGGTCAATGGTCGGGTCTGTTCTCTTTTTAGTAGCCTGTTTGGTCTTTTTGATACCTTTCTTTAGGCCCGATAAATGATTGCTTCACTGAGCTTAGGCTTGCTTGCCGCCATATGCTGGGGCATTCACGACATCTGTGTCCGTTATGTCAGCCAGCGCACTGGTATTATGGCCTCGATTTTCACTGTCCTATTCCTAGGCGCAGTCTTTTTGACACCGATTTGCCTGTATTATGGCGAATGGAGCGCGTTGACCCAAGCGGCCCTCCTGCGGGCAGCGCTCTCAGGCGGGCTGTTCGCGCTGGCGTCTATCGGCCTCTACAAAGCTTTCGCCATCGGCCCCGTGCGGCTTGTAGCACCCATAATTGGATCTTTCCCCATACTTTCCGTGGGATTAGCTTTTTGGTTCAGCTCCCCAGTCTCGCTGTTGCAATTGTTAGCCGTCTTAGTCATTCTGGTAGGCATTACCATCGTAGCACAAAGTGAAGATGGCGCGCAAAATCCAGCTCGCCGCGCGGCCATCTTCTGGGCCATTGCAGCAGCTATTGGTTTTTTTGGTAGTTTCGCTTCAGGTCAATCAGCCGCAGCATTGGGAGCAGAATTACCCGTAATCTGGTTCACCCGCATTGCCGCGATCCTCGTCATCCTTGCCATTGCATTGCCTATGGGCAAGCAGTTGATGCCCCAGACCTCGCACCTATACTTACTCACACTGATGGGGCTGCTGGATGCAACAGCTTTAGCGTTTGTAATTTTTGCCGGCACCCAAGAATTTTCTGCTTTCGCCACTGTCACAGCGTCGACATTTGGGCTGGTTACTATAGTTTTGGCTCGGTTCTTCTTGAAAGAGCCAATGACAGGCAAGCAGTGGACCGGAGCATTATTAGTTTTTGCTTCTGTCTGTATATTATCGATTTAATAAATATTTTCGTTAAAAAGCTTATGTTGTTTCAAAAGTGGCCTAGTCCCGTACAGGCACCATAGTGCCCTGCATCAAAGCAACTTTAATATCCCCATCAAACACATCCGCCCGCACGATCACCAAACGAGCGCCGGATTTCTCAACATGACCCACAGCCCGCAGTGGACCGTCACGACCGGGTGCCAGAAGGTTGATTTTCATTTCTGCCGTCAAAACTTCACAGCCCGCCTCCATCATCGTCAAGGCCGCGTATCCCGCGGCGCTGTCACCGAGCGCAAAGATCAAACCCGCATGCGCATAGCCATGCTGCTGCTGACTGCCGGGCAAGATTGGTGCTGTGATCTCCACATGCCCCGGCTCAACCACCGTCATCTGCGCGCCAAAAGTTTTCATGATGCTCTGACGTTCAAAGCTTTTAGTGATCCGTTCCATCTCTATCCCCTTGGCATTGGCAAGACATGACATGTCTGCCCAGTTAAAACTGCCACAGCCCCGGGTCGCATCAAATCTTGCAACACTGTGGCATCGCTGCGCAGCCCGCCGGTGAAGGTGCCAAATGCCGGCAAAATCACCCTATGCTGATCGTACAAAAAACAGGGGCGCGTGATCCGCCGCCGGCCCAAAGGCACAGCGGCTTTTGGATGGTAATGCCCCGAAACCTCGGCCTCCGTTTCGGCAATATGACGAAACACGAGGGGGCCATCGCAATATTCAGCCAGGTGAGCGCCAGAAAATTCCACCGGGCCCGGATCATGATTCCCCTCAATCCAAATCCACTGCCGCCCGGCTTGCATACGGTAAAGACACGCGCTTTCCGCAGGATCAAGACTGTCAGAGGCCTGCAGATCATCAAAACTATCCCCCAGACAAATCACAATTTGCGGGGCCAAAGCCTCAATCTCACTTTGTAACCTGAGCAATGTGTCTGCGGTCTCATAGGGCGGCACCATAATGCCTGAGCGGCGCGCCAAGCGATCAGATTTACCCAAATGTAAATCGGACACGCATAGAATACGCCGATGCGCCCACCATAAGACACCCGAAGCCCGCGCAGTCAGCTCTGCGCCAAACAAGGAAAATACATGCCCATCACTCATGACCCTGCATTGCGCAAAACGAGGCGGCATGGCAAGTTTTATTGCACAGGTGCTATGACAATCTTGTTGAGACCTGACGCCTCCATCAACCGGGCTGTTTCCGCAGCCAAGAGCCGCTCCTCCGCTGCACCTTGAACCGGAACACGGCCCATTTCGAGAAAGAGCGGCGCGGCAAAGGGCGATAAACCCTCCAGTTCTTTATGATCCAGCCGCCCGGCACAGCGGGCCAGCATCTCTTCGATCCGATCAAAATCCACCAAACCCTTGCGCGCCTCTTCGCGGGTGATCTGCATCAAGACATGGTCGGGATCGTATTTCAGTAAAGTGTCATAGAGAATATCCGACGAAAACGTCGCCTGCCGGCCTGATTTTCTTTGGCCTGGCATATTGCGCTCTATAAGCCCCGCAATAACGGCACAGCCGCGAAAGCTGCGTTTCATAACCGCATTGCCCGCAAGCCAAGTCTCAAGCCCGTCCCGTAACCCAGCAGGCACCAAAAGCCCCGCCGCATCGCGCAGCGGCTCGAGGGAGAGCAACATCACAGCATAATCTGTGGCCACAAAACTCAGCGGAGCCAATCCTGCATCCTCCATCCGTTTTGAGAGCAAAAGCCCAAGCGTTTGCAGCGCATTGCGCCCGGCAAACCCGTAAACCACCGATGCAAAGCGCCCGTCATGGGGAAAACTTTCCACCAAAAGGCGATCAGCGCGCGGCACAAGGCTGACGTGGCGCTGCAATGCGATCCAGTCGCGCATATAGCCGGGCAGCTCTGGCCAATCCTTTTGCTGAAATCCCACCAATATCCGCTGGCTCAATTGGGTGGATGTGGCAAATTTTGTGCCACTGAACGTTGCTATCTTGGGCTTTTTGCCAGGCTGTTTCGTCACCTCAACAGTCAGATCGCGCAGGCCCTCATAGCGCACCACCTGCCCACCAATCAAGAAACTGTCACCGGGCACAAGCGTGGCGGCAAAGGCTTCCTCCACCTCACCCAAAGCACGCCCCCCGCGGCCTCGCATGCGCACCTTGAGGCGATCACTGTCTTGGATTGTGCCAATGTTCATGCGAATCCGCTGTGCGGCACGCGGGTCGCGCAATTGCCACTTGCCATCCTCCGTCTGCTGCAACCGTCGCCACCGATCATAGGCTTTGAGCGCATAACCACCGGTGGCGCAAAAATCGACGCAGGAGTCAAACTCTGCGCGCGTCAGCTGTGCGTAGCGGCCGGCTGTTGTCACCTGCGCATAAAGATCATCCGCATGAAATGGCCCGGCGCAGGCGGCGATCAAAATATGTTGGCACAATACATCGCAAGGGCCCGGACCCATCGGCTCGCCGTCCAGATCATGTTCCCGTACCGCCTGTAGCGCAGCAACACATTCCACCACCTCAAACCGGTTGGCCGGCACCAGCCGAGCTTTTGACGGGCTATTATAGCGATGATTGGCCCGGCCGATGCGTTGCACCAGCCGTTTGACATTCTTTGGTGCCCCCACTTGGATCACCAAATCAACATTTCCCCAATCAAGCCCCAGGTCCAAGGAACCTGTGCAGACAATCGCACGCAAAGCGCCGGCAACCATAGCCGCCTCAACCCGCTCGCGCTGCGCCCGCGACAAAGAGCCGTGGTGGATCGCGATCGGCAGGTTGTCCTCGTTGAGCTGCCAAAGTTTATGAAAGAATATCTCCGCCTGCGCCCGCGTGTTGTGAAAAATTAAGACGGTGTTGTGCTGCGCCACCTCGCGCAACACCTGTGGGATCGCATAGCCCGCCCCGCCGCCGGACCAAGGTGCAGGCGCGTCGATCTGCAACATGGCGATATCGGGCAAAGGGCCGGGCGGCGCTTGAATAATATGACAGGGTGCCGGATGGCAGGCCATAAAGCCCGCAATCTCGTCAGGATCTTGCACCGTGGCCGATAAGCCAATACGCTGCATATCTGGGCACATCCGCTGCAAAGCCGCCAGTGATAGCATCAGCTGATCACCGCGTTTCGACTCGCTGAGCGCATGCACCTCGTCAATCACCACCCGTTTTAGCCCAGAAAAAATGCGCTCCGCGTCGCTATAGCTGGTCAAAAGCGCCAGGCTTTCCGGCGTGGTCAGCAAGATCTGCGGCGGGTCCGCGCGCTGGCGACGCTTTTGCGTGGCGCTGGTGTCGCCGGTACGATCCTCAATGCGAATATCCAGGCCCATCTCCTCCGCCGGCACGCGCAGATTGCGTTTGATATCTGCCGCCAAAGCTTTGAGGGGAGAGACATAGAGCGTATGAAGGCCGGCATGGGGGGCCTGCGCCAAATCTGCAAGGCTCGGCAAGAACCCCGCCAAGGTTTTGCCGCAGCCGGTCGGGGCAATCAGCAGGCAAGCGGGATTGCCGCGCGCCTCAATGACTTGCAATTGATGCGCATGGGGTTGCCAGCCTTTTTGGGTGAACCAGTCAGTGAGGGCGGCAGGCAAAACATCAGACATGCGCCAATATAGCCTTGCCCCCGCGCCATGAAAACACCTTTAAGCGGTCAAACCTTCCGGCTCGGGCAAATCATTGGCCCGGCATGTCGCAGTCAAAGTATTGGCCAATAGGCAAGCAATGGTCATGGGACCCACGCCACCCGGCACGGGGGTGATTGCCCCGGCGACTTCGGCGCAGCTGGCAAAATCCACATCCCCCACCAATTTCATCTTGCCCTCGCCTTTTTCCGGCGCAGCAATCCGGTTGATGCCCACGTCAATCACCACAGCACCAGGTTTGATCCAATCGCCTGGAACCATTTCCGGACGGCCCACTGCCGCCACCACGATATCGGCCCGGCGAACAACCTCTGGCAGATCCTGCGTGCGAGAATGTGCAATTGTCACAGTACAGCTGTCGCCCAGCAAGAGCTGCGCCATGGGCTTGCCAACGATGTTTGAGCGGCCGATCACCACAGCTTCACAGCCTGACAGTGAGCCGAAATGATCCCGAAGCATCATCAAACACCCCAAAGGTGTGCAGGGCACCATAGATTTTTGCCCCGTACCCAATAGGCCTACGTTTGAGATATGGAACCCATCAACATCCTTGGCCGGATCAATGCAGCCAATCACCAGTTCCTCGTTTAAATGCTTGGGCAAAGGCAATTGCACCAAAATTCCATGCACCGCGGGATCGGCATTCAACTGATCGATGACTGCAATCAACTCTTCTTCGCTGACAGAGGCGTCAAGCTTATGCTCAAAAGAGGTCATACCAACTTCGACCGTCTGCTTGCCCTTGGAGCGCACATAGACTTGGCTGGCTGGATCTTCGCCCACCAAAACCACCGCAAGACCCGGCACAATGCCATGGTCTTGCTTCAAGCGCGCCACATGTTCCGCCACCTGCCCGCGCACCCGCGCCGCAAAGGCCTTGCCATCAATCAACTGTGCAGTCATCTTCCATCTCCCAAACCCATGATTTCTGCCTTCAAGTCAGACACCCGAAAACGGCTCCCCCCGCCCAGAGGCGAGGGGGTGTTCTTAGAACAGGCCTTCGATTTCGCCTTCATCATTGAGCATAATTGTTTCGGCAGCCGGTTTGCGCGGCAATCCCGGCATGGTCATGATTTCACCACAGACAGCCACAACAAAGCCAGCGCCAGCGGACAAGCGCACTTCGCGCACCGGCACAGAGTGGCCCACAGGCGCGCCACGCAGATTGGGATCCGTGCTGAAGCTGTATTGCGTCTTTGCCATACAAACGGGCAAATGCCCATAGCCCTGCGCTTCCCAATCCTTCAACTGATTGCGAATCTTTTGATCCATCAAGGCCTCATCGGCGCGGTAGATCCGTTTACAAATGGTTTGGATCTTTTCTGCCAAGGGCATCTCATCTGCATAGGTCGGTGCGAAATTGGCCATATCTGCGTCGGCAATCTCCGCCACACGTGTGGCCAAAGCCTCAGCGCCCTTACCGCCAAATTCCCAATGCTGCGAAACGATCGCTTCAGAGCCCTGCCCGGCGACAAAGTCTTTCACCGCTTGCACTTCAGCCTCAGTGTCGGTGACAAAATGGTTGATCGCGACAACAACAGGCACGCCAAAGCTCTTCAGGTTTTCGATGTGGCGTCCCAAATTCGGGCAGCCGGCTTTCACCGCGTCAACATTCTCTGCGCCAAGATCTGCCTTCGCGACACCGCCATTCATTTTCATCGCCCGAACCGTGGCCACAAGCACCACAGCAGAGGGCGCCAGTCCCGCTTTGCGGCACTTGATGTTGAGGAATTTCTCTGCGCCCAAGTCGGCACCAAATCCAGCCTCAGTCACCACATAATCACAGAGTTTCAGCGCGGTTGTGGTGGCGATCACCGAGTTACACCCGTGGGCAATATTGGCGAATGGGCCACCATGCACAAAGGCCGGGTTGTTTTCCAAAGTCTGTACCAGGTTGGGCTGCATCGCATCTTTCAGCAAGACGGTCATCGCGCCATCCGCCTTAATATCGCGTGCAAAAACCGGGCTGCGGTCGCGGCGATAGGCCACAATCATATCACCGAGGCGTTTTTGCAAATCGGTCAGATCTTTGGCCAAACAGAGAATCGCCATAACCTCTGAGGCAACGGTGATGTCAAAACCCGCTTCGCGAGGGAAGCCATTGGACACCCCGCCCAAAGAAGTTGTGATCTGCCGCAACGCGCGGTCATTCATATCAACAACCCGGCGCCACACCACGCGGCGTGTGTCGATGTCGAGCTCATTGCCCCAGTAGATATGGTTGTCGATCATCGCGGACAAAAGACTGTGCGCCGAGGTAATTGCGTGAAAATCGCCTGTGAAATGCAGGTTCATATCTTCCATCGGCACGATTTGCGCATAGCCGCCCCCGGCAGCGCCACCCTTCATCCCAAAATTAGGGCCTAAAGAGGCTTCACGAATACAGACCATTGCCTTCTTGCCGATGCGGTTCAATCCATCGCCCAGACCAACGGTGGTCGTGGTCTTGCCTTCACCCGCTGGCGTTGGGTTGATGGCAGTGACCAAGATCAACTTGCCATTCTTACGGTCTTGAACAGAATTGATGAAAGACTGGCTCACTTTGGCCTTATCATGGCCGTAGGGCAGAAGGTCTTTGCTCTCGATTCCAATCTTAGCGCCAATGTCCTGAATCAGGGCTTTTGAAGCACCGCGTGCAATTTCAATATCCGATTTGTAGCTCACTTTAAGTCTCCAATGTGACCGCTTGATCAAAGTATACCGTTGCATGTACCGCCATCTGCGACAAAGTAGCAGAGTAAATCCGACATTTGCACTCGCGTGTGCGGCAGCCGATTGACCTCTATGGGGTTCATTGGAAACCCCTGCTTCAACTTTGAAACTTATTTGCTAACATTGTGGGATATATATTGGAGACGTCATTGCAGCGATTCATTTTCATTGTGCACATAGCTATGCTGATTGGTGCCGCATACCTTATTCTTTGGATCACCTAGGCCAAAACGGGCACCGAGGCCTATAGAAGGCGGGCTTGCCCATCCGCCTGCCAGGCGCGTTGCACCGGGCAGTGCAGGCGCAGCACATCGCCCAAGGCCAAGTCGCCAGGTCGCTCGACCCAGGCGGTCACGCCGCGCTTGCCCTTGGCATGGGCCTTAAAGGACTTCCCTTGCCCAGGCAGATCCCGCTCAATGGTCATGCCGACCTGATGGCAAGGGTGGTTTTGCATATCCACCACCAAAGTCGTGCCTTGCTGTGCCTGAAGCCGTGAAGACGGCGGGATATGGGAAAAATCTCGGCATCCCGACACCACCATCGTCGCCCCAAGCCACTGGGGATTGAACTGCGCCAGCCCCGTATCGCGCGCAATCTGGTCTATTTCTTCCTGGCTAACGATGCTCAGCTGCCGCACATTGATGATGTCCGTGCCACGCTGATGCTGTTGCAAGACGCGGCTGTCTGAGGCGCGGGTCCGGCCTCGATGCGCCGCCCCCACAACCCCATCCCAATCCAATTGCAGCCGTTTGCGCGGCTCTGTCTCGATTTCAATTTCGCGCCGATGCGTGACCACGCCCAGCCAAGTGATGGTGAGGTAAACATCTGTTGCTTCCAATGCAGGCATCGCCGCACCTCCCCCAAAAAAGCCCCCGCCTTTGGTATAAGGCAGGGGCTCAAAGACCCTAGGCCATGGGCTCGGGTTCCATCCCGCCGCCACTGCTGCTGCTCGGCTTCGGCTTGGTTTTCGGAACCGCCGTCACCGATGGTGTGCCGCCCGATGTCGCGCTATCGTCTTCATCGCCATCACGGTCAAGGCTCTCGCCCTCCATCACCTTTTTGATTTCCGCACCAGTCAAGGTTTCATATTCCAAAAGGCCCTGCGCCAAATTCTCAAAGCGCTCTTTATTGTCAACGATCGTCTTCATGGCCAAGTCATAACCATTTTGCACAAAGCTGCGCACCTCAGTCTCGATCAATTCCTTGGTGGCCGCAGAGGTTGACAGGCCTGATGTCCGGCCAGAATACCCTTCCGCCGCTTCGGAGTAGTCAATATTGCCAACTTTATCAGACATGCCCCAGCGCATCACCATGGCCCGCGCCAGATTTGAGGCCTGTTGAATATCGCCTGACGGGCCATTCGACACCTGATCTTCACCATATTTGAAGATCTCAGCCGCCTTGCCGGCCATAGTCATCGCCAATTCATCATGACACTCATCACGGTAGAAGTTGAGACGATCCATTTCTGGCAGGCTCATCACCATACCGCCGGCGCCGCCGCGGGCAATGATTGTGGCTTTGTAAACCGGTTGGCATTTTGGCAAAAGCGAGCCGACCAAAGCGTGGCCTGCTTCATGGTAGGCTGTCTTCTCCAATTGCTCCTTGGTGCGCACCATGGATCGCCGCTCTGCGCCCATAAGGATCTTATCCTTGGCTTTCTCAAAATCTTCCATTGTCACCAAACGGCGTCCAATACGCGCGGCCGCCAGGGCCGATTCATTGACCAAATTGGCCAAATCCGCACCAGAGAAACCAGGAGTGCCCCGGGCAATGATCCGCAAGTCCACATCGGGGCCCGTTGGCAATTTGCGCGCATGCACGCCCAAAATTTTCTCACGTCCTCTCAGATCCGGGCTTGGAACGGTCACCTGCCGATCAAAACGACCCGGGCGCAGCAGCGCGGGATCGAGCACATCTTTGCGGTTTGTCGCCGCCACGATAATAATGCCCTCATTGGCTTCAAAACCGTCCATTTCAACCAAAAGCTGGTTGAGGGTTTGCTCGCGCTCGTCATTGCCACCACCGTAGCCGGCACCACGCGCCCGGCCCACCGCATCGATTTCATCGATAAACAATATGCATGGCGCATTCTTTTTCGCCTGCTCGAACATATCGCGCACGCGGCTCGCACCGACGCCCACAAACATTTCAACAAAATCCGAACCGGAAATCGAAAAGAAGGGTACGCCCGCCTCACCCGCAATCGCCCGCGCCAAGAGGGTCTTACCCGTTCCCGGGGCACCTTCCAGCAATGCGCCTTTCGGAATTTTACCGCCCAGGCGGCTAAATTTTTGTGGATTCTTCAAAAAATCAACAATTTCTTCGAGCTCTTCCTTGGCTTCGTCAATACCCGCCACATCGTCAAAGGTGACATTGCCTTGCTTTTCGGTCAGCATCTTCGCGCGGCTCTTGCCGAAGCCCATAGCGCCGCCCTTACCGCCGCCCTGCATCCGGTTCATGAAATAGATCCACACACCAACGAGAAGCATGATCGGCAGGAGCGACAAGAGGATCGATTGGAACATTGAGGTTTCTTGTGACGTTGCGGCAACGCTCACGCCTTTAGACACCAAAAGATCGCTGATCTGCGCATCACCTGGAACGATTGTGACATATTCCGTGCCATTCGGCCCAGTGTAAGTGACCGTCTCGCCGTCCAGCGTGGCGCGGCTGACCTGCCCATTTTCAACCGCCTGTACAAAGTCAGAATAGGTTGTGGTGCGGCTCGAGGCTGTGCTTGCATCCCCAGAGAACAAACGAAACAGCATCAAAAGCAAGATGAACAATACAAACCAAAAGGCGAGGTTGCGTAGATTACCCAAGGGAAACTCCTATTAGAACCGCAATGTGTCGACACGAGATAGCGTCGGGCTTTGACTTAAGATAGACATCACACCGCTTTATTCAACGGGGTACTATCATTCCCAGGGCGGTGAAACCACCTTAAGCATATCTTTTGGGCCAAATTGCGCCATTGGTGCGGCCAAAAGCCTTTGCCCTTGCCACACAGACGGGCTGGCCAAAAGCGCCAAACGCGGTCGACCACTGTCCCGCCACCCCGGGCATTGCCCAAGGCCATAAGGTCCAAGCGCTTGAATTTCATATGATTTTTTAAAATTTACCATGGAGATCCGGCCATCCCAGGGCGCGCCAGCTTGCGCCACCTGCCCCTCAACCACAGAAAATTCCCGAGAAATCCGCAGCACAGTTTTGGACTGCGGTATTAGGACACATCCGTGCAGGGTCGCGGTTTTTTTTGCAGCAAGCGCTCTAAGAAGTGCAGAATTTCGCGGCCTATAAGGCTGACCGCTGATCCAATTGAGGGCAGCCGACACCATACGCTCGATATATTCGCGCGGCAAGCGGCTCAAGGCCACCCGATCGAAAAGCACATCGGTGACATCAATTTGCGCCACCTGCGGCCAAAGCCCTCGCGTCGAAAATTCGAGAGCCTCTTGAACGTAGCGCATGCGTGTGGCGGTTGCGGCCAGCCTATGGCCCGTTAATCCAAGCGCCTCTAATTCAGGCGCCGCCTGACGCATCCGCGCACGCATGAAAGCCGGATCTTCGTTGCTTGGATCATTGCACCAGCCCTGCCCCTGCGCATGCAAGAAACCCTGCAAATCCTCCCTGGAGAACGCGAGCAAGGGGCGCTGCCAGTCCATGTCGCGATCTGTCCAGCGCCCGCGCATCTCGCTAAGACCATCCGCGCCAGAGCCGCGGGCCAAGCGGATCAGAAAGTTTTCCGCCACATCGGTCTGACTGTGCCCCAAACAAATATAGCTGCACGCCATATCCCGCCCCCAAGCGGCCAGAGCCTCATAGCGCGCGCAGCGGGCGCGGGCTTGAAGATTGGGGCCCTTGGGCAGATCGCTTACCGTTAGGGTGGTATGTGCGACACCCAGCTTGTCGCAAAGCGCGTTGACCCAAAGCGCTTCTTCTTTCGCTTCAGCCCGCAGCCCATGGTCGACCGTGGCGGCGCACAAATGCGCCTGAGGCATGGCGGCACGCAAGGCCAGAAGCAGCGCGACAGAATCAGATCCACCCGACACTGCGACCCCAATCACCGCGTCTTTTGGCAGCTGCGCAAAGACGTCAGCGAGATGCGATAGGATGTCCTGTGGCGGCTCGAGGCTCATGGGCAGGACAGCTCGGCCTCGGCCAGCTTCGCATCGTATGCAACCTCTGTCTGCGCATAGCGAAATTGAACTTCACTGAGGGTCAAACACCCCTCTTGCGCATTGCCCATGCGGTGAAACGACAAAGCCAGGTGATAGAGTGCCGAGGGCGCGACTTCATTGGACTCATCGATAGAATAGGCCTCTAGATAGGCCCGCGCCGCCAGACGAAACTCGGCACTGTCCATATAGGCATGTCCAAGCAGCAAATGCGCCCGCTGCGTCAGCGGGCCAATGGGAAAGGCCTTAACGAATTCTTCAAACATTTGTGCAGCACTGCCGGTGTCGCCAGACAGCAGCATGTCATTGGCGGCATCAAACTCTGCTTGCTCTGATATCGTTAATATCTCACCGGGCAGAACCAGATCCAAGCCTGAGCCCGAATCAGATCCAAGGGGGAGCGTGGCGCCCAATTGCGTCACCACACAGCCCGGTTCCATGGCGCAGATGCGCGCCTCAAGCATGGCAATTCTCTGAGTCGCATCCCGGACAATCGCAGAAATGCGGTGGGCCAGCTCTTCGGTCTGGCCGGTCAAGCGCTGCAATTCGTTTTCAATGGCTGCCGTTCGATCCAACAACGCCCCATCATTGGTAAAGCCGCCCTTTTGCGCGGCGGTCAACTCCAGGCGCAGGCGTTTGGTTTCATACAAAAGACCAGCAAGATCTTGACGCATATCTGCCAAACTGTCGGCAGAGGCTGGACCAGATAGCCCCGCGATCAAGATCAATGCACGGCCCAGATGCATCAGCTCAAGCTCTGGGTCAAAATAGTCACTGTCCGGCGGTTTTTCTCATAGCATCGCTCAGAGCTGCAAATTTCAACAGGCCGCTCCTTGCCGTAGCTGCGGGTCTTGAGTCGCAGGCCCGAAACGCCGCGCGCGACGAGGTATTCTTGCACCGACTGCGCCCGCCGGAAGCCCAGCGCGAGGTTGTATTCGCGCGTGCCACGCTCATCCGCATGGCCTTCGAGAATGATGACATAGCCGGGGTTGCCGAGCAGCCATTCCGCTTGGATATCCAAAGCGGCTTTGGAGGCGGTGTTCAATGTGAATTCATCCACATCAAACAACACCGTATCGCCGACGGAATTTTTGAAATAGGCCACAGAGGTCGGATCATTCAAATCCTCAGAGCTGATTTCATTGTCGTTCCAACCGGTCCCACCATCGAGCCCTGCTGTGTTGTATCCCCCATTGGTATCGGAGCAGGCCGCGAGGGTCACCATAGCCGCGAGGGCCAGATACATCGTTCTCATGTTGGTCTCCTTTCACAGAAACATAGCATCATCAGGCCCCCTAGCCTAAGGCAAAACAGGGCCCCAAGACGGATCAGACGCAGGGCTGCGCAGGTTCAAGGCACGCAGGTTCCTGCCAGAAATATCGACCGAGTACAGGCTCGGCGCGCCCTTTGGTCCTTGGGTTTCGCGTGTAAACATAATCACCCGCCCATTGGGCGACCAGCTGGGCCCCTCATCCAAGAAAGAGGCCGACAAGAGCCGTTCTTCACTGCCATCGGTGCGCATGACACCAATTCCAAAACGCCCGTTGCTTTGCTTGGTAAAGGCGATCAAATCGCCACGCGGGCTCCAGACCGGCGTACCATAGCGCCCATTACCAAAGGATATCCGCTTTGGCGTGCCGCCCGCCACTGACATAACATATAGTTGCTGCGTGCCGCTGCGGTCGCTTTCAAAAACAATTGAGCGCCCATCGGGGCTAAAGCTTGGGGCCGTATCAATGGAGGGGCTCGACGTCATCCGTGCCGAACGTGCGCTGGACAATTCCATCATATAAATATCGGTATTGCCGCCCTGCTCAAAGGAATAAACCACGCGTTTGGCGTCGGGCGAAAACCGCGGTGAGAAGGCCATTCCATTATCCGGTGTCGGCAACCGTTTGCGCGCGGCGCTGCGCACGTTGAGCTGATAGATTTGCGGAAAACCCGTCTCCCAGCTGGTGTAGAGCACCTGCTTGCCATCGTTGGAGACGCGCGGCGCGAGAACGGTATTCTCATTGCCCGTCAAAAACTGCAAATTTTCGCCGTCATAATCCATGATGGCCAAACGCTTGAGCCGCTGGTCTTTCGGACCAGACTCGGAAACGAAGACGATCTTACTGTCAAAATAGGGCCCCTCACCGGTGATCCGCGCATAGACCTGATCGGCCACCTTATGGGCCATGCGGCGCACAGCTTTGGTGCTTCCGCTGAGCTGCATGCCACTGCCCAACTGCACTCCAGAATAAATATCGAAAATGCGGAACTTGACGGTCAACCGGCCAAAGCTGGTGGTTTTGACCGCGGCGGTGACCAAGGCCTGCGTATTGATGGCGCGCCAATCAGTATAGCGCACGGGCTCGGCAAAGCTGCTGCGCTGCGCGATAAAGCGGCTTGGTGGCACTTCGCGGAACAGGCCACTGCTGGATAAATCGGTGGCCACAATGCGCGACATTTCTGTGGCAATCGTCACCGCCTCAATATTTTCCGCTTCAAACATCGGAACCGCAAAGGTCAAAGGCTCAATCACCCCATCGGTGATTTCAATACGCAGAGGTCCATTTTGCGCCATGCCCGCACCTGTCCAAAGGCCGAACGCCAAAACACCAAAATAGATCAATCGCTTCATCGCACTCTCATTTTCTCTGGGTTAAATGTTAATTCCACACGCCGCCAAGTTGCAAATTGGTCTTTCGGCAGTTCAAATCCCTGTGCGCCGCATCCTTGTATCGCACGCAGTGCAGTTTCAAAAGCCCGCTCTGCACTGATCTCATCTCCCCCCTCAAAACCAAGCATCTTGATGCTATTGGCCACGGGTTTTCCATCACGTGTCAGCTCCATCTCCACCACCACAATCGTCGACAAGGCCGCCGATGACAAGGCGCCAAGGTTCCAACACTCTGCAATTGCCAGTTGCATACCACGAATGAATTGTTCTGCCAAAGGTGCCGCTGCGGCCTCTGGTCCCGCAGGGGCTTCGTCGCCTGCCATCAATGCGGCATTCAACGCAGCTGTCAAGGGATCGATCTGTGGCTCTTCCGGCTCGGGGTCGGGTGGCTCTGGCGCAGGCGCTGGCACTGCGCGCGGGGCCGGCCGGCTGCGTGGACGCACCGACCGTTCTGGCGCATTGGCTGTGACCTCGGGAGACGCAGAGGGTTTTTCCGCTTCTGTGACAATTTCCGGGGCCGCAGCCTCGGGAGCTTGCGCCTCCTGCTCCTGCGCGACCTCCGCCGGAGCCTCTTGCGGAGCGGCGGCCTCACGGCTCTGGGCGCCGAGATCCATCTCCATATCAGGCACATCGATGGCGGCTGGCGCTATCCTTTGCGCCGGGCGTGCCTTTGGCGGCAGGCTGGTCTGCAATGGCGTTTGTGCGCTGTCATCCAAAAGAGGCGTCTGTAGCTCCACAGGCGGCAAAATCACCACGTCTTGCACAGGCGCAACAGGTTCTGGCCGTGGCGAAGGTAGAGCATCACCTGATGAAATTTGGCTCAAGCTTTGCGCCAATTGCGCGGGGGCGGCATCCACTTCTGGCGCGCTTGGCCCTTCGGCAGCCTCCTCAACCGGGATCGCCTCAGCGCTTGGGATTTCTGCGGCAATCTTCGGGCTGATGTTATTAATCATAACGTCAAACACCTCTGATGAGACAACAGACACATCTGCAACCGACATCTCAGAGGGCTTACGGGAAAAATCCCCGTTAAGCACCAGCCAGCCCACAAACCCGAGATGGAGGGCGAAGGAAATATAGCTGCCCGGCGACATAAGACCCTATCCGCCAGAGCCGTCAAATGTTGGACCACCCAAATCTGTGACCAAGCCGATATTGCCGAAGCCCGCAGCGTTCATCGCTCCCATGACCTGCATCACCCGTGCATAGGGAATGGCGCCATCGGCCCGCAGGAAGACCTTACCATCTGCGCGTTCCTGGGCGATGCCGCGCAGACGGGTCAAGAATTCCGTCTCTGGCGTTTCGGTCGTCTGAATCACAATGGCGCCCTCTGCGGTGAGCGTGACAGTTAAAGGCTCCTCCGTTTCACTTGGCAAAGCGCCGGCGGCAGTTTTGGGCAAATCAACATCCACCCCGACTGTCAACAAAGGCGCGGCCACCATAAATACGATCAGCAAAACCAACATCACATCCACAAAGGGTGTGACGTTAATTTCAGCCACAGGCCGGCTGCGCCGGCGCCGGCGCCGGCCTCCAGAACGCTCCTCCGCCACGTCCAGCTTCATAGCCAAGCCTCAGCCCCCCAATTGGCGCGATAGGATGGTTGAAAACTCATCGGCAAAGGCCTCATAACCGGCAATGACGCGGTCACAGCCAACGCTAATATGGTTGTAAAACACAACCGCCGGGATCGCGGCCAAAAGCCCAAGTCCCGTCGCCAAAAGCGCCTCCGCAATCCCCGGCGCCACCACCGCCAAATTGGTATTTTGCTGTGCTGCAATCTCAATAAAGGCATTCATGATGCCCCAGACCGTCCCAAACAATCCAATGAAGGGCGCAACCGATCCGATAGAGGCCAAAATTGCCAAACCACTTTGCAGATCATTCGATTGCTTAGCCAAGGCCACATCCATGGAGCGTTCAATCCGCGACTGTGCCCCGGCAATCAACACCCCATCGCTGCGATGCGAGCGCTGCCATTCGGTCATACCGGCCGTAAAGATCAGCTCGCTGCCCCCTTTTGGCGCGGCACCAATTTTGTCAAAAAGCCCATCCAGCGGCTCACCAGACCAAAAGGCCTTGTCAAACTTCGCCGAGCGCCGACGCGCCAGGTTCAAAGCAATGCGCTTGTTAATCGCGATGGTCCAAGACCAAATTGACAGGCCAATCAGCAACACAATCACCGCCTGTACTGGCAGTGTCGCGCGTGAAAATAGGGCCCAAATCGAAAAATCGATTGCTGCTTCCATGTGAATGCCTCTGTTTGCGGCTCTTTGACCGAGTTTTGCGAGAGTGTAGCGAAAAACCTTACAAAAAGCCAAGCATTCGAAGCAATAGTTTTTAAGCGTTGGAATTTCGGCGAAGTTCTGCCGGAAGACGGGTTGGCTTGCCCGCCTCAGTCAGGGCCACAATCGTCACTTCGGCGCTAAAAAGCACCTGCCCTCTGCGCTGCACCTCTTGGTGCAAGATCCACCGTGCCGGAGTGGATGACCTTCGCTGGCTAACCACCTCGAGCTGATCTCCAAGCCTTGCAGGGGCCAAATACTCTGCTTGAATGGAGCGCACGGCGAAGACCATTCCGGAGGCCTGAAGCGCCAATTGATCCACTCCCAGTTGCGCCACCCAGGTCGAGCGCGCCCGTTCGATGAACTTTAAATAATTGGCATAATAGACAATGCCGCCCATATCTGTGTCTTCGTAATAGACAGTTAATTCGAATCTATGACTCATAAAGCCCCCTCAATTCGCGCAGCCAATCGCAGCGCATGGCTAGCGTCATCGGCCCGCACAGGCATCACCGGATCATAGCCCGCGCGCAGCAAAGCGGCCATCTCAGGCCGCATCACCGTGGTGCCATTGTCCAGAACGGCCAGTGGCGAGCGGCTTTGAAACGCCTCTTGCGACCAAAGAAACATCGCCTGCACCGCCTGCGACAGAGCCAGGCTATCGGCCCCCAATTGTTGCAAGGCCTCATCGACACGCAGAAAGACAAAACAGGCCTGAATGGCGCCCTGCTCATCAAAGCGAAAGGCGCGATATTGATTGGCCTGCGCGGCAACGAGCCGATCCACAACACTGTCCAGTTGCGGGATCATCTGATCGAGATCAGGCACCGCGCGCAAATCTTCCCAATCGGAAAAGAAGAACATCATCAGATTACTGCCCAACTCCGGATCCAATTCATCGGTAGAGTGTCCAGAAGCGATACACACGGCCTCAATTGCCGATTTCATGATGACCAAAGTCTCGTCCTGCACACCAAAAACCACAGGGCAAATCGGGCGGCCCCATCGAGCGAAGACATAGCTGCCATCGGTTCGGGTGAACATGCGTTCAATCTCGCTTGCCGTCAACACTGGCCAATCCTTCTATTGCCGCAAAACGCGCGCCCCTCGTAGCGCTCTATCATGCGTTTGGCTAGGGCCCACCAAGCGCGGCGCGGCTATTCAAACAGCTGCGCCTGCGAGGCCGGCTGCGGCGGCGCCATACCCAGATGCGTCCAAGCTTTTTGAGCCAGCATACGGCCCCGGGGCGTTCGCTGTATCAAGCCTTTTTGCAACAGATATGGCTCAATCACCTCTTCCAAAGCATCACGGCTCTCTGACAGGGCGGCAGATAGGGTCTCAATGCCCACCGGGCCGCCAACGTAATTCTCCGCAATCAAGCGCAAATAGCGCCGATCTGCGCCATCCAACCCCAGATGATCCACACCCAGGCGCGTCAGCGCATGATCGGCGATGGCTTGCGTGATACGCCCATCGCCTTCCACAACTGCGAAATCCAGAACCCGGCGCAGCAAGCGCCCAGCGATGCGCGGCGTACCCCGCGCGCGTTTCGCAATTTCCCGCGCGCCCGCATGATCTGCCGGTACGCCCAGCAGTTTGGCATTGCGCGTGACAATCTGGTGCAGCTCTCCATCGGTGTAAAATTCCAATCGCGTCGGAATGCCAAAGCGGTCACGCAGGGGGGTCGTGAGCAGACCCAAACGAGTTGTGGCCCCGACGAGCGTGAAAGGCTGCAACTCAATGCGCACCGTGCGCGCCGCAGGCCCCTCGCCAATGACAAGGTCCAGTTCAAAATCCTCCAATGCCGGATAAAGAATCTCTTCCACCACAGGATTGAGGCGATGAATTTCATCAATAAACAAGACATCGCGCGCTTCGAGGTTCGTCAAGATCGCGGCCAAATCCCCAGCTTTGGCCAGAACAGGCCCGCTGGTCATGCGGAAATTCACACCCAATTCACGCGCCATGATTTGCGCCAAAGTGGTTTTGCCAAGGCCGGGCGGGCCATGAAAAAGCGCATGGTCCATGGCCTCCCCACGCTGCCTTGCCGATTGAATAAAGACACTCAAATTGGCGCGCGCCGCCTCTTGTCCGATAAACTCATTAAGACCCTTGGGCCGTAAAGCCTTGTCGCCATCCTCCGCCAGCCGTTCCGGCCGCAGGGTTGGATCCGGCTCGGCTGAGCTATTGTCCCACTCCGCGCTCATGTCTTAGGCGCCATTTTTTTGAGCGCAGCACGGATCAAGCTTGCGGAATCCGCCCCAGACATTTCACCGCTCAACTGCGCCACAACCGCCGCCGCCTCTCCTGGTGCATACCCCAGATTGCTCAAAGCCGACAAGGCATCGGCCTGCGCTGAGGGGGTCGCGGCTGGCGCGGGCTCTGTGGGAACGGCGGGACTTGCGCTCTCGATCACAGCGGCCTCCTGCACATCATCCGGGTGGATCTGCACCGCCCCATCCATCATAGCCATGACAGTCGGCGCTTTGTCTTTTAGCTCGATCACCACTCGTTGCGCGGTTTTCGGTCCGACACCCTTTGCCGCTTTCAAAGCTGTCCAGTCTCCCAACGCGATGGATCGGCTCACCCCATCAGGCCCCAAGGCCCCGAGAATCGCCAATGAGGCCTTCGCCCCTATCCCTTGCACCGACATCAGCAATCGGTGCCATTCCTTCTCAACCAGCGAGGTAAAGCCAAACAATTGCATGAGATCTTCGCGCACCAACAAGTCCGTATAGAGCGCAACAGCCTCGCCTGCCGGCGGCAAAACCGCCAGCGTACGGTCGGAGCAATAGACCATGTAACCCACCCCGCGCACGTCTAACATCACATGATCGCTGGCTTTATAGTCCACCCGCCCTGACAGTTTCCCAATCATCCACTCGCCCTTTGCAATGCGGCCTGAAAATGACTGCCCGCTTGGATATGATGCGCGTGACAAATGGCAATCGCAAGCGCATCTGTTGCATCAGGCCCGGCCAGTTTCACACCCGGTAGCTGCAAAGACACCATATGCTCGACCTGCCGCTTGTCCGCGTGCCCCACGCCCACCACCGCTTTTTTAACCGCATTAGGGGCATATTCTCCAACCTCGAGGCGAAACTTCGCTGGCACCAGCATGGCAATCCCACGCGCCTGGCCCAATTTCAACGTCCCCGCCCCATCACGGTTCACAAAAGTTTGCTCCACGGCCGCATGACTGGGGGCGTAGTTCTTAATCACCTCGGACAACCCCTCAAACAGCGCCAGCAAGCGACCGGCCAAGGGTCCAGGCTGCGTTTGGCACTGACCATTGGCCACATGCAGCAGTTTGCTGCCGTGCACATCCACAAGCCCCCAGCCTGTGGAGCGCAAACCCGGATCAATGCCCAGTACCCGCATGGAAATCCCCTCGTATGGTCGTCTTACAAATTAAGTAGCACGAAACGCGAACATCTGAAAAGCAGTCATTTCGGTTGCGGCGCAATTTTCATGTCAAATGAACGTGCCTCATCGTAAAGCTTCGAAAAAAAGACCTCTATGCCCCAAGTCAGTCATGCAAGAAGTGCATATCGGTTATGTTGTTTTTCCCAGTAGCCAAGACCCTACAACGCGCCTAAATGCCCAGCATAAGGACAAATACTCCTAACATCATTTTCGGAAAGGACATCACAAATGGCATATCTCGAAACATCCCGCAGCGCGGCAATTTCCACATCTCGCACAATCATCGCCAATTTTGCCGCGACAGTCTTCACAGCCTTTATACGCTGGAACGATGCGCGCGTCACCCGCAACGCCTTGTCGCAACTGTCATTGCGTGAACTCAACGATATTGGTTTGGTCCCCGGTGATATCGAGCCCATCGCACGCCGCTAAGGCACGCCCCGCCATCTGGAAATAAATATAGCCAACTTTAAAGACGTCGCGCTGATCTCAGTGGGGCGTTTGCGTTTGGGCCTGGCGGCTACGACAACCGGCGCAGGGTCAAAGCGCTCCACTCAACAAGATCTTCGCGCGTCTCCAAGGCCAAGCCCTGCCCCTGATAGACCTCAACAATCTCGTCGGCTTGCTCAACCAAAAGCCCCGAGAGAATGGCCCGCCCACCAGGTGCCAAATGCGCCGCCATATCAGGCGCCAGCTCAATCAGCGGACCTTTCAGGATATTGGCAAAAATAAGATCAAATGGCGCGCCCGCCCGCAAGACTGGCGAGTCGAACCCAACGGATTCGACGCAGCCCACCCGGCCCACCAACCCATTGGCCTTCACATTGGCAAGAGCCACCTCGACGGCCACAGGATCAATATCACTGGCCAGCACATGCGCCGCCCCCATGCGGGCGGCAGACATAGCCAAAACGGCTGTGCCGCAACCAAGATCCAAAACATTGTCGAACCGCTGCCCATCGTCCAACAGCCGTTCATAGGCGCGCAAACACCCAAGAGTTGTTCCGTGATGCCCGGTGCCAAAAGCCATGGCCGCTTCGATCAACAGGCCAATGCGTCCCTCAGGCAAAAGCGCAGCATCATGGCTGCCATAAACGAAAAACCGTCCCGCCTCGACGGGCGGCAATTCGCGGCGCACTTTGGCGACCCAATCTTGATCCGGCACTTCGGATACGACAAAGGGCCCAGCCCCAAAAGCGGCCGATAGCAAAGCCAGATCAATATCATCCGGCGCGTTCAGGAAATATCCACCCACTTCCCAAATGCCCTTGCCGTCTTCAACTTCAAACACCCCAACCCCAGTTGGCGCCGGCTCCAGCGCTTCCAGCGCCTCTCCCAGCGCTTCCGCTTGAGATTTACCGGGTAAAGTGGTCAGGGCGGTATAGGTTAGCATGGGTCAGCTCCAATGATTTTGTGAGCCCATATCCTGTCTGGCCGGTCATCACAATTGCTTGCCACCCGCGCCGTTTGCGAAGGGCACGCCGGCCGCAAACTCAAAGGCAAGGCCGCGGCACGCGGCTCCACTAGGTCACTGCCAATCCGATAGGACAGGTCACCCCAGTTCCCCCTATGCCGCAATACCCGTTAGGATTTTTCGCCAGATATTGCTGATGATCATCTTCGGCATAGTAAAACTGGGAAGCTGGCAAAATTTCACTGGTAATTGCGCCAAATCCAGCCGCCGCAAGCTGCTCTGCAAAGACCGTGAGGCTCGCCGCAGCGGCCTGTGCCTGCCCAGCACCATAGGTGTAGATGCCAGAGCGATATTGCGTGCCGCGATCATTGCCCTGGCGCATGCCTTGAGTCGGATCATGACCCTCCCAAAAGACTTTCAGCAAAGTCTCATAGGTCACAACCGCCGGGTCAAATACCACCCGCACCACCTCATTATGTCCAGTTTTGCCGGTGCAGACCTCTTCATAAGTCGGATTGGGCGTATAGCCAGCCGCATAGCCCACCATGGTCACCCAGACCCCCTCAATCCCCCAAAACATCCGTTCCACACCCCAAAAGCATCCCATGCCGAACATCGCCTCCTGCAGCCCCGCATCCAGCGGTCCTTGCAAGGGACGGCCGGTCAGAAAATGCGTGGGGGCGGTGGCAATTGGGGTGTCACGCCCCGGCAAGGCTTGGTCTCTTTGAACCATCTGTGACTTTTCTTTCGACATAAAAAACATCTCTGGCTCCCTTTAAGGTGTCTCTAAGATATAATGGTGATCGGGCAGATATCCAGCACAGAGGCCGAACTGCGCCAAAACACGCCCGTCAACGGCTCAAGATCGTTTCATAGCCCGGTTCGGGACGCCTCGGAATTAACAAAGCCAGCCCCAGCGACGTCAGCGCCATGCCCGCAGCCAGTATAAACACCAAACTGGGTGAAAACAGCCACAGAAGTCCCAGAAACACCGGCAATCCGACTGCCGCGATATGGTTGATGGTAAAGGCCACTGCGGCCGTTGGGGCGATATCGGCCGGATCTGCAATCTTTTGGAAATAGGTTTTCAGGGCAAAGGCCAGTGAGAAAAACAGGTGATCTATCACAAATAACGCCCCCGCCAGCAGCACACCCCAACCAAATATGTAAATGCCGCCATAGGTCAAAAACACCGCGGACAAACCTGCGTATTCAAAAATCAACGTATTGCGTTCCCCATAGCGCGCCACAACGCGGCCAAACACCGGACCAATAAACATATTCATCACGAGGTTGATTAAATACAGAGAGGTCAATTCATGCACATCAAAGCCGAAACGCTCCACCATCATAAAGCCCGCAAACACCATGAAGATCTGCCGCCGTGCACCGGCCATGAATTGCAGCGCATAATACAACCAATAGCGTTTGCGCAGAACCATGGTTTTATGCTGCGGCGTGGGCGATTGAAATTGCGGGTAAAGCACCATGCAGGCCAAGGCGATGGCCGCGGTTGTACCTCCCGCAATCATATAGGCCGTATTAAAGCTCAACGCGAGCCATTCCCAGGTGACTACAATGACGCCAAAAGCCACCAGCGAGCCTGCAGACCCCATCGCCAATAGCCAGCCCAGAACCTGCGGCGCCTGCGCTTTGGAAATCCATTGCAATTGCAAGGATTGGTTGACCGTTTCATAATAATGAAAGCCAATAGAGGAGAGCAGTGTCAGCGTTAAAATCCCGCCCATTTGCGGAAACCAAGCGGTCACCGCCGTGGCCACCCCCAAGAGCACCAAGGACAAAAGACCCAAGACCTGCTCGCGCAAAAAAATGATGATGGCAATCACCCCGACCGCAAGAAATCCAGGAATTTCCCGCACCGAATGCAACAACCCAATGTCCGCCCCATCAAAATTAGCCACTTCGATCACAAAATTGTTAAGCAAAGCACTCCAAGTGGCAAAGGCGATGGGCATAGCTGCGGCCATGACAAAAAGCAAAAATATCGGTCGGCGCCAAACTGGCGCGGATTGCGCTTCTTGCAAGGTTACGATCTGCATTGACCTACTCCCAAACAACGCCCCGCGATCTGCGGATTGCGATCCTCTTGCATCGCCCTCACCGGCAAACGGAAACCACCGGGCTGATCTTTACCTCCACCTCACATATTGGTAATGTAAACTGACCAATTTGCAGCAAAGGCTAGGCTATGCCCGTAATCACAACCATTCAAGACCTGAAAGAGATTTATCAGCGCCGCGTGCCGCGAATGTTTTACGACTACTGCGAAAGCGGTAGCTGGACCGAGCAGACCTTTGGCGACAATATTTCTGATTTTGCCAAACTGCGCCTACGCCAACGCGTCGCGGTTGATATGACCAACCGCAGCACCGCATCCAAAATGATTGGCCAAGACGTCTCCATGCCCGTGGCCTTGGCCCCGGTGGGGATGACCGGTATGCAATGCGCCGATGGCGAAATCAAAGCAGCCCGTGCTGCAGCCGCTTTCGGTGTTCCCTATACGCTGTCAACCATGTCGATATGTTCCATCGAAGATGTCGCCACGTCCACAGACGCCCCCTTTTGGTTTCAGCTCTACACTTTGACCGATGAGAACTACTCAGATCGTTTGATCCAACGGGTGAAAGACGCCAATTGCTCTGCACTCGTGATCACTTTGGACCTACAGATCCTAGGACAGCGCCATAAAGATTTGAAAAACGGGCTCTCCGCCCCGCCAAAACTGACCGCCAAGACCATAGCCAATTTGGCCACAAAATGGAGCTGGGGCCTTGAGATGCTGGGCACAAAGCGCCGGGGCTTCGGAAATATCGTGGGGCATGTCAGCGGCATCTCTGACACCACCTCCCTCAGCGCCTGGACCGCCGAGCAATTTGACCAAGCCCTCGATTGGAAAAAAGTTGAAATCTTAATGAAGAAATGGGGCGGTAAGGTGATTTTGAAGGGCATCTTGGATCCCGAAGACGCAAAAATGGCGGCGAAACTCGGGGTTGATGCGATCATCGTGTCCAACCACGGCGGGCGGCAGCTCGACGGCGCGCTCTCTTCAATCCGCATGTTGCCGAAAATCGTCGAGGCGGTGGATGGTAAATGTGAGGTTTGGATGGATGGCGGCATCCGCAGCGGGCAAGATATCCTCAAAGCCAAGGCTCTTGGCGCGACCGGAACAATGATTGGCCGGTCCTATATCTATGGTCTTGGCGCGATGGGTCAGGCCGGTGTGACAAAAGCGCTGGAAGTGATGCACAAAGAATTGGACACCACAATGGCGCTCTGCGGACATCGCGACATCAACGATGTGACCCGAGATATTCTCTACATTCCAGAGGATTTTGAGGGGCGTTGGGCCTAGGTCAGCGCCATAGCCGGCCATGGGGGCTTGCGAAAACGCATCAAAAGAGATGGGGCGCAGAGAAGCACGCCCCATCTCAGGTTTTAGGATTACTCGGCAGCCGTGCTGGAGCCCTCTACGCCCTTGCTGCGTGCGCTGTCACGATAGAGCGCTTTTGACAGCGAAAGCATCATCAGCCCCATCACCATCGTGAATGGCAGCGCCCCGATAATCATGGCGCTTTTCAAAGCTTCCATCGGATCGGCGCCCGGATTGCTCTTGCCCGCCACCAACAATGTGCCGATCACAGCGGTTAAGATCAGACCCCAGACGATTTGTGCTTGTTGCCGATGTCTTGATCACCACCCGACATGATGGTGTTCATCACCAAAATGCCTGAGTCTGCCGAAGTCACCAAAAAGGTCATGATCAAAACGACACACATCACGGTCAAAGCAGACAACATGCCACCGTCAATCATTTGCCCAAGCGTGACGAAAAGTTTGTTGGTGTTTGATGCCCCAATAATCGCACCATTGGCGCCGCCGGGCAGCTCCATGTCAATGGCCGTGGCTCCGAGGATGGTCATCCAGGCAAAACACACCATCGCAGGCGCAAATACGCAGCCCAAGATAAACTCTCGCACCGTGCGTCCACGCGAAATCCGCGCCAAGCACAAACCCACAAAAGGCGAGAAGGCAATCCACCACGCCCAATAGAAGGTGGTCCAGCCTGCCTGCCAGCCAAATTGACGCCCCCGCTCACCGGCCGCATAGACCGCACTCAAGGTCGCCTCATCTAAAGCGGCGGCCGCGCCCTCTAGTCCTAATTTAAAGCCATCATAGCTGCCCCAGGCATTGGAGGCATCGCCGATCAACTCTTCGGCTAAAGGTTTGGCCGTCTCCGGAAGTGCCATGGCAAAGGCATCTGAAGATTGCGGGCCATAGGCTCCAAAGCTGAGCGATACGAAGTGCAAGATATAATCGACAAAGGCCGTTGCGTAGGTCGTCATTGCAAAAACGAATGAACCGAACAGCACAAAGGTGAACAACAAAATCAGTGACAATACCAAATTGACGTTGGACAGGTATTTCACTCTGCGGCCCACCGCTGACACGGCTGAGATAATCGATAGACCCATGATGCAGAGCAGCCCCGCAATCAAGCCCACAGTGCCTGGCTTTGGCACATCGCCGGTCCTATCCATCAACCAATTGGCGCCAGTAATCGCATAGACCCCATCGATAAACTGGCTCACACCAAAGCCAATGGTGACCGATACGCCCAAAATCGTGGCCACAACGCCCAACACATCCACCAGATGCCCAATAAACCTGTTCACATAACGGCCCAATAGTGGGGTCAGCGCGGAACGGATGGTCAGGGGCATATCGCGGGTATAGGCGTAATAGGCCAGGCTCAGGCCGGTGACGACATAGATCGCCCAAGCGTGAAACCCGTAATGCAAAAACGTATAGCGATAGGCCGAGGTCACAGCCTCTTGGCTGTTTGGTGCCACCGCCCCGCTGACTGTCTCAGGGTTTGAGCCCCAAAGACCCAAAGGCTCAGCCGTGGCAAAGACCATCAGCCCCACACCTAAGCCTGCTCCAAACATCATGGAAAACCATGAAAAATTTGAAAACTCCGGCGCCTCATCCGCCCAGCCCATCTTGCGCTTGCCAGTCTGCGGCAAAATAGCGACCACAGCCAGAAAAAGGCAAAAAGCCCCACAATTATGATATAAAATGCGTTGAAGCCTTCCAACAGCGACCAATTCAGGCTGCTTAAATTGCTATTGGCATTGGCCGGCCAAACCAAGGCCCAGATCACAAGCGCAACCATAATGCCCTTGCTCAACAGCGCAATTTCAACGCTGTGGCCTTCATAAAATCCGGAGGCGGCCCGTCGGACCTCAACCGCTGTAAATGGGGTTTTATCGACATATCTGTCCTCCTTTTCATTCAATGTGGCGATGCTGCGCAATCAAAACGCTTCAAAATGCGAGCATATAGCTCCGCTGATCGCCTTATTATTATTCAAATATTGTAGACTTTTGTGTCCGTGCCTCGCCTGTGCAGACATTGCAAAATACATATCGCACCACATGTCTCGCAGGCGTATGGTCAAATATTTGGAGTGATGTCATGGCTTTGGTCCGTTGAAATATCTGAGTCGAAAATAAACATGTACCAAGAACACCGCTTAATACGGCAAAGCCTGCCAGAGCCTTATTTTTTTCGCAAGCTTTTGTTTGTCATAGTTTACGTGCGCCGCAGCAGCAAAGTCAGCGGAATGGCTGTAAGACTGAGGCCCGCAGCGACGAGGAATGCGATGCGCAATCCATAAAATTCAGACACGAGCCCCATTAGAGATGGCGCCAGAAAGAATCCAGCAAATCCCAGAACTGCCACCCGCGAAATCGCCTCCGTGCGCAGATGATCCGGCACCTTTTGCCCAACCAATGCCAAGCCCAAAGGACCAATCACCGAGATGCCGAGGCCTAAAATACCAAACCCGATATAGGCCCAAAGCGGCGCTGAGGCCAAAGCCGCCAAAACCCCACCAGCAGCGGCCACGAATGTGGCCAATATGATGACTTTTGTCTCAGAAAAAATTAGCGACACGGCTTGGCCTGAAAACCGCCCCAGCGCCATGGTCAACCCCAACATCGCCGGCCCCATTGCCCCTTCGGCCGCACGGCCCTGCAGGCTGCGCTCAATGTGCAAAGCCGACCAGGTCTCAACGGTGGCTTCGGTCATAAAGGCAACCAAAACAATCAGCCCACATAGAATAATGGGCTTCAACGGATAGCGGCCACCCGCGCTGGCGTCCTTTGCAACCTCCCGCGGGGGCATGTAGAGAAAGACGGAGAGGATCAAAATAATCGCCGCCACAGCCGCGAAGGCCGGTCCCGGCGCGATCTGCGCCTCGCGGGCCACGCCGCTCACAATCGCAGCACCTGCGTAACCCACGGAAAACATGCCATGGTTTGCATTCATCAACGGCTGACGATGCAGCTGTTCCAACTCGCTCACCCGCGCATTCATCAACACATCGGTCAGGCCCGAGGCCGCGCCAATAATCACCATTGCCACGCCAAAGCTCACCGCATCAGTGGCCAAGCCCGGCAAAAGAAAGCTCAAGGCAAATACAACGCTGCCAATCTGCAAGCCGCGTGCACCCAACACACGGTCCAGCCGCGGCGCCAGAATCATCGAGCTGACCAGCCCAAGCGCATTGCACAGCAGCAACAACCCAAAAATGGCATCGCTAACATCCAAACGTGCTTTGATCTGTGGCACATAGGCCGCAAAACAGCCCCAAAACAGGCCCACGATCACAAATGCAATCGCAGGACGGCGGGACAAATACAGGGCGTGAAAAACTTGCATGGCTTGCTTTTTCATAGCCGCAAGCCTCTTGCAAGAAACAAAGCAAACAAGGGCTTTTCATTTACCTCATATGGCCCTATACGGCGCACTTCAACGGGGCATACACCCTTGGAGGATGCCCCCCCATTTTAAGGAATAGACCCATGGCAGGACAGATCCCAGATCTAATCGCTTCGGTACGGACGGGGACAGGCAAGGGGGCCGCTCGTCAATCTCGCCGCGAAGGCAACGTACCAGGCATCGTTTTCGGTGGTGAGGCAGACCCACTTCCCATCAATATCCCGTTCAACAAATTGTTTTCCCTGTTGAAAGCAGGACGGTTTAAGTCAACTTTGTTCAACCTCAAAGTTGAAGGTCATGACGACGTACGCGTCATCTGCCGCGATGTGCAACGCCACACCGTGAAAGATTTGCCAACGCATGTTGACTTCATGCGCCTGCGCCGGACATCAAAAATCAACCTGTTTATCCCGGTTGAGTTCTTGAACGAAGACACATGCCCAGGCCTGAAAAAAGGTGGCGTGCTAAGCTTGGTGCGCCCTGAGGTTGAACTGGTGGTGACCGCAGGGGATATCCCTGAGAAGATCACAGTCGATCTGGCCGGTCTCGAAGTGGGTGATGTGATTACAATCTCCGCAGTCGAACTGCCCAAAGGCTCCAAAACAACCATCGACCGTGACTTTGTGATCGCCAATATCGCAGCGCCATCGGGTCTGCGCTCAGCAGACAATGAAGCTGACGACGATGCTGAAGAGGTTGAAGTCGAAGCCGAGGCGTAAACCTCGACCTTCGGACCAATGTAAGACAAATGAAACCCCGCCAGAGATGGTGGGGTTTTTGCATTTACAGCCCCAAATGCGTGCAAATCTCTTTCAACCCACCGGTCCGCACGTTAAACTCATCCCATGAAACTTTTCGTAGGCCTTGGAAATCCTGGCGCAAAATATGCGCATAATCGGCATAATATCGGCTTTATGGCCTTAGATAGAATCGCCGAAGATCATCAATTCAGCCCCTGGCACTCAAAGTTTCAGGGGCAAGTTTGTGACGGCACATTGGGTGGACACAAGGTGCTGCTGCTCAAACCCACAACCTTCATGAACCTCTCCGGCCAATCGGTGGGTGAGGCTGTACGGTTTCACAAGATCCCTCTAGATCAAGTCACCGTTTTTCACGACGAATTGGATCTCGCCCCTGGGAAATTGCGGCTCAAACAGGGCGGCGGTCATGCGGGGCACAATGGGCTGCGCTCCATTCACGCTCATTTGGGAGCAGACTACGGCCGCGTGCGGCTCGGGATTGGCCATCCGGGCCATAAGGATGCCGTAGCCGGTTTTGTGCTCCGAGACTTTGCTAAGGCAGATCAAAATTGGCTGGCGGCCCTGTTGACCGGACTAGGCAAGGGCGCGGTGCATTTGGCCGCAGGGGATAGGGCAAAATTCATGAATGCTGTGGCCTTGCAAATCGCCCCGCCGCGCTCTTCAAAAACCACCAAAACAGCAGCGCAAGAACCCGTGCAGACCGCAGCGGCGCCTGACGAAGGCGCGCCTGCGCCCTCTCCTATACAAAGGCTCCTCGACAAATTTAAATGAAACGCCGTGTCGTTCACCTTACGGGGTAAAAATAGGGTAAGTTTCAGCCGCCAAGCGCGAGGCTGCGAAGTGGAAAAACACAGGGGGGCTGTGTCCGCTTACTAAGTTGTCCTGCATCGTCGGCATAAGATACGTGGAGCCGGAGCGCAGTTTGGCGCCCCAGGGTTTGTGTCCTCTGGGGCGCCGATCTTTTGCGGGGGGTAACGCTCTAGAACCGATGTTGGAACAAGAGTTTTAGTGACCTGCGTTTTGTGCCACCGATGTCGTCATATTCCAGATCGGCTTGGAACATGGTGTTGCCGGTTTTTGAGGATATAGCCATCCCCAGCCCCATCCCTGCGCCGCAGTCCTTGGACACCGTCGCCTGACGCACAGTCTCGCAGGTTATTTTAGGTGCGAAGGAGAATTTGGAGCTATGATCGGCCATATACCCATCGGCCATGTTAAGCATCACACGCGGTGTGAAGGAAATCGAGGCGAGATCCACCCGACCGGCATCCAAGCTCAAGTTATTATTGGTCAGACCATAGGCTGTTCCGGAAATCGGGATTGAATGCACATTGGTGCGGGCGACGTGGAACGCCAGTTCCGGAGCAATTGTGATATTCCCCCGCTCGATGAAGCCAGTGACACTCCCACCAACGCGCCCAGTAGCTGTTCGATAGTCACTGGACACAGCCAGAGTGTTATTGGACGCATCAAAATCATGCTGCCGCTGCCCGAGCGAGGCGAAGCCGCTGACAATCAGCTTGTCATTATAGATCCGGTTAAAATATCCGCCAAAGGACAGGCCAACACTATTTTGCGTCCCATTGAATGTACCGCCAACCTTGGCCTTACCGATGTCAGCGCCGATATAATACCCCAACATTAAATCCTCTGAAAACTGAGTTTCATAGGCCAATCGCGCGGTGAGGTGGCCGCTGGAATTGCCAAGGCTGTCACTGAGGAAGTCAAAATCGCCAAAGGCAACCCTGTGCCATTGTTTGCCACCCACAGTGGAGAGGGCGAAAAAATCACCGTTGGTTCTAAAGCTGCCATTGTGATAGCGCGCCGTGCCGGTGATGTCGAAGGGCACAAAACCATTCACCCCTTGCGCGTTGGATTGGCGGCGTGCCATGAACCTCTGGAAGCCCGCGAGAACCATTCGCTGGTCAGCGGCCAGTCCAGCGCGCAATTCACGGCCCGCTTCACCCCGGATCACCCCCGCAAGCTCATCTTCATGCGTCGCCAAGGCCGTGGCAGGGCTGCCCGCTTGCACCTGTAGGATGTTGGACAGTTGGTTCGACGTCCCAAGAGCGGTCGAGACCACGCCAGCGGCCAAAGAGACAGACACTTGCTGGCCCAGCACCGGCGTCACAGCAATCGCATAGCTCGTACCGCTGCCGGTCACGCCAATGACTTGGCCATTTACCACCGTGACATCGCTTGCCACAAAGCTCACGACCGGGCTGGACAAGGTTGCCGTGACAGTGAAAGGTCCAGAGACCGTACCCGAAGGCCCAGTCAAAGCCACCGTCAAGGCCGCCACGCGGGTGACAGTCACCGTATAATTTTGGGTGGTGGTGCCGTCTTGTGCAGTGACATGAACTGTCACCGTGTTGCGGCCCACTGCAAGGGTGACAGGGGTTGTGGCGGAGGCGCCGTTGACTGTCGCAGTTGCATTAGCGTCATTGGTGGTGGGGGTCACTATGAGAGAGCTCACGCTATGGGCCACTGAGGCCGTATAGGCAAGCGTGCCGCTGACAAAGCTTGGGCTCAAGCGGCCCTGGCTCAGGCTCACCGCCGAGAGGGTCGCGTCGGAGGAGGCGGGAGGCGGGAGGCGGGAGGCGTAAAGAAAGCCGCTGTCGGCGTGACCGCAAACGCAGGCGCCGTGCTATATTTTGCGGCAAAGGCCGTGGCCCAATTAAACATGTTGATGAAATTTGTAACCTTGCTCACATCCCAACCGCGGATTTCCTGATCAAAGGCCACGGCCCCATCGAACATAGCCTCCATGGTCGTCACATTGGAGGTTTCCCATTGGCTGATGTCTTGATGGAAGGCTGAGGCGCGATTAAACATAGCAACCATAGCCGTCACAGCGGAGGTGTCCCACCCCGATATGTCACCGTTAAAATTCGCATTATTGTTGAAGGCAAAGTTCATATTGGTCACAAGTGATGTGTCCCAATTCTCCATATCCCCATAGCCAAAGCTATCGCCATAGAGCGGGCAGATGCCCGTAACAGCGCGCTCGGCAAGACAGGCGTTGAGCGCGGTCCTGAATTTGGCGTCTGGGATTGGGGTGACGGGCGTCACCCCGTCGAAGACGAAATTGCGCCGCAGCCGATGAAATTAAAAGAAAAATCAGAAAATACAGAAAGATAGAAGCGCGCAGAGTCGGCGGAAAAACAGGGCGGTTGCGGTCTGTGCAATTGCTAAAAAATATCTCGCGATAAAATCCTTATTCAAATCTCTTTCGACGAAACGGCCGCAAAACAATATAATTTCAAAACTTTAAGCGCTGGCCGCTCAATTTCGTATATGTACCGGAACTCTATTGGTCTAAAATTTACCCAATTTAGACTGTATTAAGGATTAGATTGGTTGTCTATTATTTTTTCGCCGGAAAATACGCGCATGTTCGATCCCATTTTGTTTACTTTCAACCGGAAGCGCATGGGTTTATATTATGTTTCTTTTGAGATTTTGCATCACGCCGCGATCTCGCAATTGCCCCGGCCCCGCCTGGGACCGGGCAAGGTTGGACTTGTGGCCTGAGCAAAAGCAGATAGAGTTGGGGAGAATGGACTTTCATGGCCGTTGGATCACTTGGACGGCACCAAAGCCGAGGGCATAACATGCAAAAAGACATCGAAATCAATGTGGTTGGCCTACCTCTCGCGCCTTGCTCTCAGGAGCCTTTGACGGGTTTTTTCCGCGATGGCTCCTGCAATACCTGCGCCCAAGATACCGGCAGTCACACAGTCTGCGCGGTGATGACCACTGAATTTCTCGCGTTTTCAAAATACCTCGGCAATGACCTCAGCACCCCGCGGCCAGAGTTTGGCTTTGCGGGGCTCATGGCCGGGGATCGCTGGTGTCTGTGCGCCGGACGGTTTTTGCAGGCCCACGAAGAGGGCTGCGCGCCTCAGGTGCAACTCACATCGACCCATCAAAAGGCTTTGGACATTGTTCCGATTGAAATTCTGCGGCTCTATGCAACGCCCTGATCGAGGCCGTAAAGAGACCCGGGGCTAGGCCCCCGTGTTCATCTCAATTCCCAAAGCGGCTGCCACGGTGAAGATATCCTTGTCACCACGTCCGCACATATTCATGCAAATCAAGTGATCGGCGGGCAATTCAGGCGCGATTTTCATCACATGGGCCAAAGCATGGCTCGGCTCTAGAGCCGGAATAATGCCTTCAAGTTCACAGCACAACTGAAAGGCTTCCAGCGCTTCCACATCGGTGATCGAGACATATTGCGCCCGGCCGATGTCGTGCAGCCACGCATGTTCCGGACCAATACCAGGATAATCGAGCCCGGCGGAAATTGAGAAGCCTTCGAGAATTTGCCCATCATCGTCCTGCAGTAGGTACGTGCGATTGCCATGCAGCACACCCGGACGCCCACCGGTGAGAGAGGCGCAATGCTCCATCTTGGCATTCACGCCTTTGCCCCCGGCCTCGACACCGATAATTCCCACGTCTTTGTCATCGAGGAAGGGAAAGAATAGACCCATAGCATTCGAGCCGCCGCCTATGGCCGCAATCAATGTATCGGGCAGACGCCCTTCCTGTTCCAGCATCTGAGCGCGCGCTTCCTTGCCGATGATGGCTTGAAAGTCCCGTACCATCGCCGGATAAGGATGCGGGCCCGCGACTGTGCCGATGCAGTAGAATGTATCCTCCACATTGGTCACCCAATCGCGCAATGCGTCATTCATTGCGTCTTTTAATGTCCCGCGACCAGAGGTGACTGGCACAACCTCTGCACCTAGAAGCTTCATGCGAAACACATTCGGCGCTTGGCGCTCGACATCATGCGCGCCCATGTAAACCACGCATTTCAAACCAAATTTTGCACAGACCGTTGCGGTGGCTACCCCATGTTGACCGGCGCCAGTTTCCGCGATGATCCGGCTTTTTCCCATGCGGCGGGCCAAGATAATTTGGCCCAAGACATTGTTAATTTTATGCGCGCCTGTGTGGTTGAGCTCGTCACGCTTGAGATAGACTTTCGCGCCGCCCAAATGCTCGGTCAAACGCTCGGCATAATATAATGGGCTCGGACGTCCGACGTAATTGGTCCAAAGATCATTCATCTCTGCCCAAAAGCTGTCATCGGTCCTGGCATATTCATATTGCGCTTCAAGATCCAAGATCAGCGGCATCAGGGTTTCTGAGACAAACCGCCCGCCAAAATCGCCAAAACGACCCTGTTCATCCGGTCCTGTAGTAAAGCTATTGAGCAGATCGTCGGCCATTGTTTTCTCCCTTGCGCGTCTGCAAATAGAGGTAGCGCCCTGCCCCTCCAAGGTAAAGACCCGGTAGTAATTTTCCAGTGCTTTAGCTGTTGGCTTCAGTGACAAATTTTGCCATCAACGCGGCGCTCTTCTGACCGGGCGCCGTTTCAATGCCGGAACTGACATCAACCTGCTGCGCGCCGGAGCAGCGTACCGCCTCGGCCACATTGTCAGGCGTAAGACCACCGGCCAGCATCCATGGCACGGACCAGCTTTCGCCCTCAAGCAGTCGCCAGTCGAAAGATAGACCATTGCCGCCCGGCAAGGTCTCACCCTCAGCCGGTTTGGCATCCAAAAGCAGTTGATCGGCCACCCCCGAATAGAGCTGCGCACGGGCGACATCGGCGCGCGAAGCTATTCCCAAGGCCTTCATCACTGGCAAGCCATAGCGCGCTTTCACCGCCGCCACGCGGTCCGGACTTTCAGAGCCGTGAAGTTGCAGCATGTCGAGCGGAACAGAGGCGGTGATGCGATCAAGCGCCGCATCATCGGCATTCACCACCAAAGCGACTTTGGCCAGGCCTACAGGCGCATGCAAAGCCATGCTGCGCACCGTCTCAATTGAAACATTACGAGGCGATTTATCGAAAAAAACCAAACCTATATAGGCCGCCCCTGCGGTTGCAGCGGCATCTATATCGCCCTGTGTGGTCAAGCCGCAAAGCTTGACGCGCACCTTCATGACACCTCATCCAAAAGCGCCAGGATTTCATTTTTGTCTGTATCGGTAGACGTCGCTTTCAATTTGCTCACCTCACGCTCTAAGCGCACGACCTGCATATGTTCGCTTCGTGCGGCGCTGCGGTGTTTCATCTCCCGCAGCCACTCCCAAACGAAGCCAATCAATAGGCCCAAGGTCACGCCAAGGAAAATCACCACGAAGAGCGGAACTTGCATTTGCACGTTAAAACCTACAAGCGCGCCAAGCGCTTCTGGCAAGAGCGACAGGGTCACAGCCCCGCGGTTGGCTAGGGCCACTACAATCAAACTGATCGCAATGAAGCCCAAGACCATGTACCGCAGATAGCGCATTTCACTTCCCGTTTAGACGGTCTCTCAAAAGCTTGCCTGTTTTGAAGAAAGGAACATGCTTTTCTTCAACAGCAACAGACTCGCCGGTCCGTGGGTTGCGGCCAATACGCGGATCGCGCTTTTTTACGGAAAAGGCCCCAAAGCCACGCAGCTCAACGCGATCGCCTTCTGCCATCGTTTTTATAATTTCTTCAAAAATAGTGCTCACGATTTTCTCAACATCACGTTGATGAAGATGTGGATTTTCATCCACCAATTTTTGAACCAATTCTGAACGAATCATAGTATCCCCCCTCGAAACTGTAAAAGTCATGAGCCACCCAAGCCCTAGTGATAGGTTACAGGAAAACCAACCCAAATGTGAACCTATTGTTTTGTCCATAAGTGAAAAAACTGAAAATTTAGCATTTCAGGTGTGAAATTATCGAAAATATCATGTTTTGGTAATTTTAGATCTCTTTTTAATGCAAATCAAGACCTTGAGGCCAAAAAAATCCCGCCAAAGCGGGATTTTTTAGATTTTTGTTCAATAACCGTTTCGGTTATTCGTCAGATTTAAGCGCGGCGCCCAAGATATCACCCAAAGACGCACCTGAGTCGGATGACCCATATTGTTCAACGGCTTCTTTCTCTTCCGCAATCTCACGCGCTTTGACGGACAGACCAAGACGACGTGTTTTCGCGTCGATATTTGTGACGCGAACGTCCACTTTATCACCCATGCCAAAACGATCTGGACGCTGCTCAGCACGATCGCGTGACAGGTCAGACCGACGAATGAAGGCCTTCATGCCCTCATATTCGACTTCAATGCCACCGTCTTCGATCGCTGTGACTTCAACAGTGATGATCGAGCCGCGTTTCACGCCGCCGACCGCATCTGCGAATTTATCGCCACCCAGGGCTTTGACAGACAGGCTGATGCGCTCTTTTTCGACGTCCACTTCAGAGACAACGGCCTGAACCATGTCACCTTTGCGATAATCGCCAATCACATCTTCACCGCGGCCTTCCCATGTCAGATCCGACAGGTGAACCATGCCATCGATGTCGCCTTCAAGACCGATGAACAAACCAAATTCAGTGATGTTTTTGACTTCACCTTCCACTTGGCTGCCTTCAGGATGCTGCTCTGCAAAGACTTCCCACGGGTTGCGCTGTGTTTGCTTCAGACCCAAGGACACGCGACGTTTCACGCCATCAATTTCCAGAACCATCACATCAACCTCTTGCGATGTTGATACAATTTTACCCGGATGTACGTTTTTCTTGGTCCAAGACATCTCAGACACGTGCACCAAACCTTCAACGCCCGCTTCCAGCTCCACAAACGCACCGTAATCGGTGATATTGGTCACGCGGCCTTTGTGCTGTGACTCCAGCGGGTATTTAACGCTAACGATATCCCATGGATCATCCATCAACTGTTTCATGCCCAGGCTGATGCGGTGGGTTTCTTTGTTGATTTTGACAACTTGGACTTTCACAGTCTCACCAATTGTCAGGATTTCTGATGGGTGGTTGACGCGGCGCCAGGCCATATCGGTGACGTGCAACAGACCGTCAACACCTCCCAGATCCACAAAAGCACCGTATTCTGTGATATTTTTCACCACACCGTCGACACTGTCACCTTCGGCCAGTTTGCCGATCACTTCAGCGCGCTGTTCGGCACGTGATTCTTCCAAGATAGCACGGCGCGACACAACGATATTGCCCCGGCGACGGTCCATTTTCAAAATCTGGAACGGCTGTTTCAGACCCATCAATGGGCCCGCATCCCGCACAGGGCGCACGTCAACTTGGCTGCCTGGCAAGAAGGCCACAGCGCCACCAAGATCAACGGTGAAACCACCTTTGACACGGCCAAAGATTGCGCCATCAACGCGCTCTTCGTCTGCATAGGCTTTTTCCAGACGATCCCAGGCTTCCTCACGACGGGCCATTTCACGGCTGATGACAGCCTCGCCCTTGGCGTTTTCTGCGGCACGCAAGAAAACTTCGACCGTATCCCCTAAAGAGATGACGGGAGCTTCGCCGGGATCTGCAAATTCTTTTATATCTACGCGGCCTTCCATTTTGTAGCCGACGTCGATGATGGCTTGTCCCGCTTCGATTGCGATGACTTTGCCTTTGACCACTGTGCCCTCTTCGGGTGTGTCAACCTCGAAGCTTTCTTTCAAAAGGGCTTCGAATTCTTCCATTGTTACGCTTGCCATGTGGCATAAATTCCTTACGTTTACGTTTCTGGCCGTGCGGTTGTCTCCGCCGGTCTTGAGTTGCATTGGTCCTATTGAGCAAAGCGGATTGCGAACACCAAGAAGGGCCGGTGATAGCCGACCCTGCTGCGATACTCATAATCCACGCCTGTTGCCGCCGTTTGGACAGGGTCGCGTATAGGGGCAAAATTCCAATCTTGCAAGGGCCGATCACCGATGCAATGCTCGCCAAAAGGAGCGCCCAATGCCACATGCCGACCTCAAGTATTCTCCAGATCTTTCATTCGACCCGCAAGCCATGTTCACGGCCATTGAACAGACCATTCTAGCCCATGATTCCGGTTCCGGCGATTGCAAATGCCGCAGCTATCCGGCCGAGGCCAGCAATCACACCCATCTGCTGATTGAGGACCAAACCACATTGAGATGAAGCTTTTACGCGTACCCTACGCGATGCAATCGCAGCCGCGGTCAAACACCACTTGACCCAAAGCTGCTATATCTCCCTAGCCATCACATATTCCGATGCCATGTACCTAACAGACCGGCACGACGTGGGGTAACGCGATATCGTCTATTCGCGCGGACAGTTTGCGGGTGTGATGATTTGCACGTCGGCCGGGCCATCCGCCAAGACCGGTGGGCGCAGCTTGTGATAGGCGGTGATATGTTGGAACGCCTGGTCAAGATCTGCGCGAAGATCGTGATGCAGGACGAATGCCAACCGGCCCTGGCGCAGCAAACTGCGGTTCTCGCGGTCCAAATCATGGGCAATAAACAAATCCGGTTCGAGCTGCACCTGTGCCAGTGTGGATAAAATGGCCGCATTGGCCCCGCCCATCGAATAGACACCGAGCAGGTGATCCAATCCACGCACCGCTTGGCGGATCTGCGCCGCTGTTCCAAGCGCCAGCCCTGCCCCGCCGCTTGCCTCACGCAAAGTGACCTGAGGGCACAGGCGCGCCATTTCAGCCGCGAAGGCCCGTGCCCGCGCCTCTTCACCCTGAAACTGCCGGCGCGATGTTGTGGTCAATACTGCGCCGCTGCGACCTTGCAGCCATTGGGCAAAGAGATAGGCCGCGGCGCGTCCCGCATTTGCATTGTTCAACCCGACATAGGCCAAACGCGCACAGTCTGGGCAATCGGTAAAGACTGTCACCACGGGGATTTTCAAATCGGTCAGCCGGTCAATCTCAGCGCGAATTGGCCCGACATTCTGTGCCTTGAGCACAATGCCCTGACTGCCCCGCTTGGCAATCTTGGACAGGGTCGCCACGGTTTTGGCCGGCCCGCTATCTTCTGCAAAATGAAATCTTGGCCGAACGACCGCGGGCGCAAACTTCGGCAGTACTTGAGTTGCAGCCCGGCGCAACTCATCGGAAAACCTCCGGGGTGCTTCGATCACTATATCTATGAACATTCGCCGCCCCCGCGCGGCCAATTGCCGCTCTTGCCCGGTCAACTCCACAATCGCTGCCTGCACACGCCGGGCAGTCTGCGCACTGACATGGGCGCGCCCATGCAAGGCGCGATCGACCGTGGCCAAACTCAGACCCGATTGCAACGCAATCTCTTTGAGGGGAAAAGGATGTTTCATTGAGGGATTTTTGAGGTATTTTGAGGGGTTTCTCAAGCCATTTCCCGCTATGCTCCGTGCAACCTCAAACAGGAGCGCGTGATGCAAGCCTATCTTTCCCCAGATGACTGCAATTTGGAAGAGTTCACCCAACAAGTGACCCGCAGCCTTACCCCGCAAGAGGTGCCGCAGGCTCATGACATTCAAAACAACATTCCGATCTATAATGTCACTCAGTTGGATCTCACCGGAGACACCCGCGCCTTGAAGGCCGAATGGGCGCATGTGTTTCTCAAATCCTCTGGGGTGTTGCTGCTCAAAGATGCCTTTCAAGACACCGGCTGCGTTGACGCGGCCAGCGTGATTTATGAGCGCATCATCGCCGATGAGAAAGCCGCCCAAGGCGCGAAGGCCGATCACTTTGCAGCCTCCGGCGCCAATGATCGTATCTGGAATTCGGCGCAAAAACTTTGCCACTATGATCCCAAGGTCTTTGCGCAATATTTTGGGAATCTGGCGATTGATGCGGCCTGCGAGGCTTGGCTTGGGCCAAATTACCAAATGACCGCGCAGGTCAATCTGGTGCGCCCGAGCGGTGCTGCGCAAAGTCCGCACCGGGATTATCACCTTGGATTTCAACCTCGCGAGGTCGCCGCGCGCTATCCGGCTCATGTGCATGACCTCTCGCCTGTTCTGACGCTGCAAGGGGCGGTGGCACATGTGGACATGCCAATTGAAAGCGGGCCGACCAAATTGTTGCCGTTCAGTCAACTCTATCGCCACGGCTATCTGGCCTTCACCATGCCAGAATTTCGCGACTTCTTTGAGGAAAACTTCGTACAAGTGCCGCTCAAAAAGGGGGATGTTCTGTTTTTCAATCCAGCCCTCTATCACGCAGGTGGCGCGAATGTGAGCGCAGATATTCAGCGCATGGCCAATCTGCTGCAGGTCTCTTCGGCCTATGGACGCTCTTTAGAAAATCTCGACCGCCAGAGCATGACCCTTCAACTTTATGAGGTGTTGGCGCGCGGGGATCATGGCCTCTCAGAGCCGCAGGTCGATGCCACAATTTCCGCCTGTGCGGAGGGGTATTCTTTTCCGACCAATCTCGACACCGATCCGCCCGTCGGCGGCCTAGCTCCAGAAACCCCAGCCGCGCTGTGCCGCCGGGCCCTAGCCAATAAGATGGCCGTCCAAGACTTTAACGCCGCGCTGACGGCGCTCTATAGGCGCAAACAGGCCTAAAGGGCTTAGGCATAGCGCTCAGGCCCGGCCCATTGTGCCTCGGAATAGCGATCCCCATTGATCCAACCCATGGGGAGCGCCGCTTCGACCGCTGCCAGCTCCTCTGCGCTCAAGCCATAATTCGCGCCCTCCACAAGGGCCTTGAAATGGTCTAAGTTGCGCGTGCCCGGGATGGGCAAGATATGGTCCCCTTTGGCCAAACACCAGGCAATCGCCAAGCCTGCCGCTGTCAAACCCATCTGTGCGGCTAGGGCGCGAAAACCTGCGACCGCTTTGATGTTCATGCTCAGGTTTGGCTCCATAAAGCGGGGGTTATTGGCCAAAAACGGCATGAATTGCACCGCCTCGCGCCCATGCGGTGCATCGGTCAAGAGGCTTCGCCCAACCGGGGAAAAGGCCACAAAGGTCGTTCCCAGATCGGCGCAGGTCTGCAAGATTCCCAATTCCGGCGTGCGCGTCGAGAGGGAATATTCCGACTGAAGCGCCGCCACGGGATGCACGGCATGGGCCGCTCTGAGGGAGGTGGGAGAAATTTCTGAATAGCCAAAACCACCGATTTTTCCTGATTTTATAAAGCCTGCGAGGGTTTCAGTGACCTCTTCAATGGGCACAGAAGGATCGCGGCGGTGGATATAATACAAATCAATGCACTCCACCCCAAGACGTTCAAGGCTGTTGTCCAATTGCTCTGTCAGATAGGCCGCTTCATTGTTGAACAAGCGGTTTGGATCTTTGCGGTCTGTTATTCCGCCTTTGCTGGCTATGTGAAAAAACGATCGTGCTTGCGGGTTTTTTGCCAAATAGGCACCGATATGACGCTCTGAACCGCCCATGCCATAAACGCTGGCCGTGTCGATATGGCTCACGCCCACATCTCGCGCGGCATCTAGAATGGCAAATACCTCTTCGCGGCTCACCTCACCGTAGAAGTTGGAAAACGACATGGCGCCGATGCCCAGCCGTGAGGTCGTGGCGCCACTGTGGGGAAAGCTACGGTTTTTCATTCGGGAAATCCTTTTCTATGGCCGCAATGGCCTGCGCAATCGCGGCGCTGAGAGTCAGATTAGAAGTATCAATCAGCACCGCGTCCTGTGCGGCCACCATCGGGGCCGTGGCACGGGAGCTGTCGCGGGCATCGCGCGCGATGACATCCTGTAAAACCTGCTCAAATGTGGTCTCGGCACCGCTGGTCAGAAGCTCTTTGAAGCGCCGCTCGGCGCGCACTTCAGCAGCGGCGGTGACAAAAAGCTTCGCCTCAGCTTGCGGCACAATCACGGTACCAATGTCGCGCCCATCCAAAACTGCGCCGCCCTCCCGGCGAGCAAAGCGGCGCTGAAACTCCAGCAATTCCGACCGCACCTCGGGCATCACGGCCACATCAGAGGCCGCCCTTGCCACCTCTGCGCTGCGCAGACTGTCGCCTTGCAAATCATCTGCCGTGAGGTTTTGCGCCGCGCGCAAAGGATCGGAGCCGTTCAACACCTGCGCCCCAACCGCCCGGTACAAAAGCCCCGTGTCCAAATGCGCCAAGTCAAAATGCGCCGCAATCGCACGGCTGATCGAGCCTTTTCCAGCGGCAGCAGGCCCATCAATGGCGATGGTGAAGGCGGCGCTTGAGCGCGACGGCTTGCGATGGGGTGTCTTGGCCTGCGCTGCGCTCATTCGGAGGTCCGCGCGATAGAAGCACCCAATGCTGCCATCAATGGCTCAAAAATCGGAAATGACGTGGCCACCGGCCCGCCATCATCAATCGACATGCCCTCACGCGCGCCCATGCCCAGGATCAAAAAAGACATGGCAATGCGGTGATCGAGATGCGTTGCGGCCAGAGCGCCACCTTTGACCGCGCCGCCCAGCCCATGCACATGCCACCAATCGGGACCGTCTTGCACCGTGACCCCCGCCGCACGCAGCCCGGTCGCCATAGCTTCGATCCGGTCACTTTCTTTGACGCGCAGCTCTTTGACACCGTGCATCCGGGTCACGCCATGGGCAAAACTCGCCACCACTGACAAAATTGGATATTCGTCAATCATAGAGGCAGCCCGCTCCGGCGGCACCGCGATCCCCTGCATATCGGGAGAATATTTCGCACGCAGATCGGCCACAGGCTCGCCACCTTCCTCGCGCATATTCTCAAATGTCAAATCCGCACCCATCTCTTGCAAAGTGTAGAACAGACCGGCTCGGGTGGGATTGAGGCCAATATTGGGCACTAAGACGTCAGAACCTTCCACGATCAAAGCGGCACAGACCGGGAAGGCCGCCGACGAAGGATCACGCGGCACAATGATATCCTGGGGGCGCAATTCCGGCTGGCCCGTGAGGGTGATCACCCGGCCCGCATCGGTCTGCTCCACCGTCAACTCGGCGCCAAACCCCACCAGCATCCGTTCGGTATGGTCGCGCGTGGCCTCTTTTTCAATGACAACCGTTTGGCCCGGCGCATTCAAACCCGCCAAAAGCACCGCCGATTTCACCTGCGCAGAGGGCATCGGCACCTCATATCGCACCGGCAGAGCCTGTGCGGCCCCAATAAGTGTGAGCGGCAAGCGCCCCTCAGAGCGGCCATAGGACTGCGCGCCAAAGAGTGCCAAAGGATCCGTCACCCGGCCCATTGGGCGTTTGTTCAAACTGCCATCACCCGTAAAGGTGGCAGCGATTGGAGAGGTGGCCATAGCCCCCATGATCAGACGCACCCCGGTGCCGGAGTTGCCACAGTCAATCACATGATCGGGCTCGGCAAAACCGCCCACACCCACCCCATGCACCGACCAGGAGCCGCCGCCGTGGTTGATGACCTCAGCGCCAAAGGCTTGCATGGCCTTGCCGGTGTCCAGCACATCATCACCTTCAAGCAACCCTTGGATGCGTGTCTCCCCAAGGCTCAGCGCACCCAGGATCAGCGACCGATGTGAGATCGATTTGTCCCCCGGCACATCCGCTTGGCCCCGCAACGGGCCAGATTCATGCGATGTCATTGGAAGTACTGCGCCATGGCCTGACATATTCGTCCCCTTATAAGTTGACAAAGTGATAGCGCCCTAGCCAAGCGAGGTCCACTGCTGAGCGCGGGTCTATTTAGGATTTTTGAAACGTTAGGTAATGCGGCCGACGGGCTTCGCGCAGGGCCTTTTGCTCATAACGCGTTGAGATCCAATCGTGCCAAGGCATGCGCCAATCCTCTGGTCCTTCTGCCAGCCAGTCAAAGCCCGCCTTTGGCACTTCTTGCAAAGTTTGGCGCACATAATCCTCAATATCCGTGGCCACGCGAAACTCAGCACCCGCCATCAGGCAGCGGCTCAAGGGCTCGAGATGCTCCGGCGTGACAAAGCGCCGACGATGGTGGCGCAGTTTGGGCCAAGGATCGGGATAGAGCAAAAAAGCCTTGCTCACGCTTCTGTCGGGTAAAACATCCATCAGATCGCGGGCGTCGCCCATGTGCAATTTGATATTCTCAACGCCAGCCTTGCGCATTTTGCCGAGCAACATGGCCACACCATTGACATAGGGTTCCACCCCAAGAAATTGAACCTCGGGATTGGCCAATGCTTGATGCACCAGATGCTCCCCGCCACCAAACCCGATTTCCAGCCACAGTGGCTTGCCTGCCGCGACCTGCTGCATGTCGATCAGGCGCCGCTCGGGATTATCTGCGCGGGAGATCCCGGCAACGCTGAGCTTGGGCAAGTCTTCTTGCAGGTAACGCTCTTGCGCAGCATTGAGCGCTTTGCCTTTGATGCGCCCATAAAAATTTCGATGTTCCATGGCCAATCTTTCACAAAAAAGGGTGCGCCCAAGCGCACCCAATTCGTCAGCGATCAGGGCCCGCTTGCGCGCCCCTGCGCCTACACGGCTTTTTTCAGCGCTTCAACCAGGTCAGTTTTTTCCCAACTAAAGCCGCCATCAGCCTCAGGCGCCCGGCCAAAGTGCCCATAGGCTGCAGTTCTCTGATATATAGGCTTATTCAGGCCCAAATGCTCGCGAATGCCGCGCGGCGTGAGGTCCATAGATTGCGCAACCGCCCGCTCGATCGCCTCCTCAGCCAATTGTCCGGTGCCGTAGGTGTCCACGTAGATCGACAAAGGTTTAGACACGCCGATGGCATAGGACAATTGCAGGCTACAGCGTTCGGCCATGCCGGCTGCTACGATATTTTTGGCCAAATAGCGCGCCGCATAGGCCGCCGAACGGTCCACCTTGGTGGGATCCTTGCCAGAGAAGGCGCCGCCGCCATGGGGCGCTGAGCCGCCATAGGTATCCACAATAATCTTGCGTCCCGTCAAACCTGCATCGCCATCAGGGCCACCAATCACAAAGGTCCCGGTTGGGTTGACCCACCATTCGGTGTTCGCTGTGAGCCATTCAGCCGGCACGACCTCGCGGGTATAGGGCTCAACAATGCTACGAATATAGGCGCTGTCTTGATCTTCTGAGCGGTGTTGCGTCGACAAGACAATCGACATGATCTCAACAGGTTTCCCGTTCTCATAGCGCAAAGACAATTGTGACTTGGCATCTGGTCCAAGATCCGGCGCGCTGCCGTCTTTACGCACCTCGGCCAAACGCCGTAGAATCGCATGGGAATATTGAATGGGCGCCGGCATGAGCTCTGGGGTCTCTGTGGTGGCATAGCCAAACATGATCCCTTGATCACCGGCCCCCTCATCCTTATCAGCACCGGCATCCACACCTTGGGCAATATGGGCCGATTGCTCATGCAAAAGGTTGGTGACTTCAACCGTTTTCCAATGAAATTTGTCTTGCTCATAGCCGATGTCTTTGATGCAATCTCGCGCGATTTGCTCGATCTGCCCCATGTAGTGCGCCAGTTTTGCTTTGTCACTCAAGCCAACTTCGCCACCAATAACAATGCGATTTGTGGTGGCAAATGTTTCAGCGGCCACCCGCGCCTCTGGTTCTTCGGTTAAAAAAGCGTCGAGTACAGCGTCAGAAATTCGGTCGCATAGTTTATCAGGATGCCCTTCAGAAACGGATTCTGAAGTGAAAACATAATTTGATCGGGCCATGGGGAGTGCTCCAATAAAATTTAAGCTGCGCCAGGAAGCCGTTGCAGCTAAGACTTCCTAGAAGTTCAGCTTCCAGGCGTCAATGATAATTTGACCCGCGTATGTAAAAAAGCCAGCAGCACCAACATTCCGACAAGGATCAACACCCCAAGCCAAGGACTTTTAGCATAAAAAGTCGCAGTGTGAGGCTTGGGAATAGGTGCATCCAGCGCCCCGCGCTCATGGAGATCCAACCGCGCCTCAGAGCGCCCCCAAGGATCAATCACTGCAGTGACACCACGATTGGCCACACGCAGCATCGGCAGACCCAACTCGATGGCGCGGGCGCGCGCCTGGGCAAAATGCTGCGCCGGGCCCTGCCCCTGGCCGAACCATCCATCATTGGTAATCAACACCAAAAGATCGGGGCGCGCCGCCCCGCGACCCACAAATTGCGGAAAAATCCCTTCATAGCAGATCAGCGGCTGGAGCCGGCCGATCCCTTCAATATCAATATGCGCCGGGCCACTGCCGGCGGAAAATTCCGGAAAATCATAGCCAAAGACCCGAGCCAAATGACCAAAGGGTATATATTCCCCGAAGGGCACCAAACGGCTCTTGTGATATTCACTCTGCACCTCCCCTTGCGGGCTTACCACGCCCAGGGTGTTGAAATACTGGCCCGACAGATTGCGGCTTTGATAGCCAACTACACCATGCGCCCCCTGCGCCGCGGCGGCAATATCTGACCGGGCCCAGTCTATCGGCTGATAGACCGAGGTTTCGGGCCAGATGATGAGATCAACCGATGGCCCCGCCTGCGTGAGCGATAAATGCCTTTGATAAATTTCTTCCGTCTTTTCGGGGTTCCATTTGTTTTCCTGTGCCACATTGGGATGTATCAAACGCACCACAGGCCGGCTCTCATCATTAGGGCTTTTGCCCATCTCCAGCCCAGGCACAAAGGGCAAAGAGACAGTTGCGATCAAAACAACCCATCGCGCCGTCGCCCCCCCCCAGGCAATCAGCGCCGCCAAGACCAGGGTCAAAAGACTCATGCCATGGGGCCCAATCAAAGCAGCCAATTGATAGGCGGGCGTGTCAATCCACACATAGCCCAGCAAGGCCCAAGGAAACCCAGTGAATAGGTAGGCCCGCGCAAGTTCAGCGGACATTAGCGCAAGACAGATCCAAAGCCCCACGCGCCCGCGCGATAGAGCAAAAGCACCCCCCCAAAACAGCGCCAAGCCGCCCGCCATGGCCAGCAAGGCAAAGGGTGCCATCCATGCGGTGCCCCGGCCTTCTACCAAGAAGGGTTCCGCAATCCAGGCCATGGACACCAAAAAATAGCCAAACCCGAGGCCCCACCCACGCAAGAAATAAGGCAGCGAGGTCTCCGGGCAGATGATCCAAAATCCAAAGGCCAGCCCGACGAGCGTGAGAGCCGGCTGATCCACAGGGGCCTGCCCCAGGCCCGCAAGCCCGCCGGCCGCGACAATCAAGGCCCATTGCCCCCATGCTGGCGCTTGCGCCCAAAGCCTATGACGTGCTGATGGCTCGAACATGGGCTCTCAGCCTTTTGATCCGCCGCGGGTCTGCATCGACGATTTCAAACTCCACGCCAGCCGGGTGTTCGATGACCTCACCCCGAGCGGGCACGCGGCCCAATAGCATAAAGACCAACCCGCCCAGCGTGTCGACCTCTTCGGGATCCACTTCTGCGACCTCAGACAGATCTCGACCAATTTCCTGCTGAAACTCATCCAAAGGTGTTTTGGCCTGCGCCAGGTAACTGCCTGGTTTTTCAATAACCCAAAAGGCACCCTCAGCAGGATCATGCTCATCCTCAATCTCGCCAATCACCTGTTCGATCAAATCTTCAATGGTCACCAGCCCATCCGTGCCACCATATTCATCAATCACCAGGGCCATGTGAATCCGGTCGGCCTGCATTTTGGTGAGCAATATGCCAATCGGCATAGAGGGCGGCACAAACAGCAAGGGCCGCAGCATGGACTTAAGCGCCAAACGCCCGCCAGCGCCGTTAAACCCATGCTTGAGAGCCAGATCTTTCAAATGCACAAAGCCAAGGGGTGTATCCAGGGTTCGATTGTACACGGGCAAACGTGTTAAGCCGGTGTCTCTAAACACATGGACCAAATCTTCTTTGGTGATGGTCACAGGCACAGATTTTATATCCGCCTTGGGCACCATCACATCTTCCACCCGCAATTGCCGCAGGTTCCAGATGCCGGGGATAATTTCCTCCCCCTCGGGCCGGGAAAATTCAAAGCTGTCCGTCTGTGGCAGACGACCACCAAAGAAGGCCCATTTTAAGCGATCCCAAAAGCCCAGTGCCTGTGTCTGTCTACTCGAGGGGTCTTCGGCGGTCTCAGAGCCGCCGGTCGTGTCATCACTGTGTGGCATATCACCAATCATTGGGTTGCGTCATTCATTTCATAAGGGTTGAAAATGCCAAGGCTTGCAAGCATTTTGATTTCAAGGCCTTCCATCACATCAGCATCCGCATCGTCTGTGTGATCATAACCCAGAAGATGCAATGTCCCATGTAGTAAAAGATGGGTCAGGTGATCGAGAATTGCAAGCCCAGCCTGCTGCGATTCGCGCAAACAGGTCTCATAGGCGATGGCAATATCACCCAATTCAGGGTCGGTCGCCCGTTTGGGCTGGCCTCCCGGCTTGTTCCCCAACAAATCGGCCGAGGGCCAAGACAGCACATTTGTTGGCTGCGGCTTACCACGGAAATCTTGGTTCAGCTGGGCAATCTGCGCATCATCACAGACCATCACCACCGCGCTGCTCTGCGCTGGTAGCGCTAGATATTGCGGTATGACCGCGCCCAGTTTCGTGCCAATCGTCGCCAATTCTTGTGCCTGCCAGCGGGCATCTTCCAAAATGAACTCAAAGCTCAGGCTCATGCGCCATCCGCGTCATAGGCCTCAATAATCGCCGCCACCAACGGATGACGCACCACGTCTTTTGAGGTGAAATAATTGAAGCTGATTTTCGGAATATCCGACAGCAAACGCTCCGCATCGGCCAGCCCCGACTGAACACCACGCGGCAAATCAATCTGCGTGCGGTCGCCTGTGATCACCATGCGGCTTCCCTCTCCCAGACGGGTCAGGAACATCTTCATCTGCATTGAGGTGGCGTTTTGCGCTTCGTCTAGTACCACAAAGGCATTCGCCAAGGTTCGGCCGCGCATGAAGGCCAGAGGGGCAATCTCAATGGCCTTATCTTCCATCAATTTCGCCATTTGTTTGGCCGGTAAAAAGTCATTCAACGCATCATAGAGCGGCTGCATGTAAGGATCGACTTTTTCCTTCATATCACCCGGTAAAAACCCCAAACGCTCCCCGGCTTCCACCGCAGGGCGTGACAGGATGATCTTATCCACGCGCCCTGTGATAAACATCGACACGCCCACGGCGACGGCCAGATAGGTCTTACCGGTCCCGGCCGGCCCAATACCAAACGACAGCTCGTTTTTGAACAAAGCCTCAACATAGGCCTTTTGTGCCTCTGTGCGTGGTTCAACCAATTTCTTTCGAGTTTTAATTTCCACCACACCGCTACGGAACATTTCCATCTGCTTATCTGCGCTGCCGGCGTCCCCCCCGGCCATGTTCATCCTAAGTTCGGCGGTCACATCCGCGGGCGTCACAGGCCGCCCCTGTTCCAGCCGAGCATAGAGCGATTGCAAAATCGCGGATGCCTGCGCCGCCCCATCCGCATCGCCAACTAAAAGCAATAGATTGCCCCGACGCACAATTTGGATGGCGTGATGCGTCTCTATTGTGGTGAGATTGCGATCAAATTCCCCGCAGAGCTCCGCCAAAAGACGGTTATTGGGAAATTCAATCCGGGATTCGTTTTGTGCAGCGATGGCTGTTACGGCGTCTTTTGCCAAGGAGGTCCCCTAAATACGTTTTGCGTTTATCTCAGTTTATAGCGCGTTTCTCGCAAGAGAAAGGCCCAGCGCAAACAAAATACACAAAAGAAGAGATCATGCGCGCGGGCGCGCGGGCGCGCTCAAAACCTGCCCTGTCAGCGAGTTTGTCATATCCTTGAGGATCCGCACTGGAATGACTTGCCCAATCATGTCATCGGGCGCCACGGCATGGACCGCGTGGAGATACTCAGATTTGCCGATCAACTGCCCCTCGCGGCGGCCTCTCTTTTCAAACAGAACCTTCACCTCGCGCCCCACCATATCAGCCTGGGCGGCGCGTTGCTGTTCGGTCAAGAGCGCTTGCAGCTCTTGCAGACGGGCGGAGGCCACTTCGGGCGGCACTTCGGCGCGTTCTGCCGCGGGCGTGCCGGGGCGGGCGGAATATTTGAAGGAATAGGCCTGCCCGTAGCCCACACGGCGCACGAGATCCAACGTATCTTGAAAGTCTTGGTCCGTTTCGCCAGGGAAGCCAACAATGAAATCCCCCGACAAGAGCAAATCGGGGCGGGCGCTGTGGATACGGTCGACCAATGCAAAATAGCTTTCGCGCGTATGTTTGCGGTTCATGGCCTTCAAAATGCGATCACTGCCAGATTGCACCGGAAGATGCAGATAAGGCATCAGCTTGTCACATGTGCCATGCGCCTCAATCAGCGCATCATCCATGTCATTGGGATGGCTGGTGGTAAAACGAATGCGCTTCAGCTGATCAATTTCTGACAATTGCCAAATCAAGCCGGCCAAACCGCCCGCATGCCCGTGATAGGCATTCACGTTCTGGCCGAGCAGTGTGATTTCGCGCACGCCGCGCGCCACCAGATCCTCAGCCTCGGCCATGACGCGCTCTGCTGGACGGCTCACCTCGGCGCCGCGCGTGTAAGGCACAACGCAAAAGGCGCAAAATTTATCACAGCCTTCTTGCACCGTCAAAAACGCGGTGGGGCCGCGTTTGGCCTTGGGCCGGCTGGCGAGATGGTCAAACTTATCTTCCTCAGGAAAGTCCGTATCCAAAGCGCGCTTGCCGCTTTGCAGCCGCGCCTCCATCTGCGGCAATTTGTGATAGGATTGCGGGCCCACCACCAAATCAACCATCGGCTGCCGGCGAATAATTTCCGCCCCTTCCGCCTGTGCCACGCAGCCGGCGACGCCAATTTTCAAACCCGGCTTGGCGATTTTCAATCCACGAAATTTGCCCAATTCCGAATAGATCTTTTCGGCAGCCTTCTCCCGAATATGGCAGGTATTGAGCAAGATCATATCGGCATCATCGGCTGTATCTGTCTGCACATAGCCCTCTGTGCCAAGGGTTTCGGCCATCCGCTCGCTGTCATAGACGTTCATTTGACAACCATATGTCTTGATAAACAGCTTTTTGATATCGGCCATGGTCAAATCCTTTTTCGGCAGGGCATGCGTGCGGCGCTGATACCGCGTGAATTCCTCCCTTGCAATGCGTGTGAATTTCAGGGATTTTATCGCAAAATTTTATTTAGGCAATTTCATGCAGTTCCCAACGCTGAAGACGTATTTAACCTGGGCCAAAGCCCATGCTCCCAAAGGCCCTTTTGCTTTTATATTTGCACAAGACGATATCGAGCTGACCCATACAGTCGCTCATCATATCAAATTAGGGTTTCGTCAGACGGTGGTGCTAGCCGATGTTCCATTTACCCGCCCCGCAGATCTGCCGACTGAAGTGGCCTTCATTGCGCGGGCTGCGAAATTCTCCTCCGGTATCAATCAAGAGATGAATGCCATAATCTCCGCCCTGCTTCAACAATGGATGTATTGCGGCTACAATGGCGAATATTTATTTTATCCATTTTGCGAGTCCAGCAGCATTGGGGAGATCATTGCCTTCAACAACGAAGAGCGCCGCAAGACGATCCCCACGACCGTGGTGGACCTCTATGCCGGGCATTTGGGAAACAGCCCGCATGGGGTGGATGTCACAAACGCCTATTTCGATCGGCTTGGGTATTACGCAGAAACGCGGCGGGATGCCGAACACAGGCCGCTTGAGCAGCAACTCAATATCTGCGGCGGCTTGCGGTGGCGCTTTGAGGAGCATGTTCCATGGCAAAAAAGGCACATTGATCGCTTGGCTCTTTTTCAAAGCCTGCGTGGGTTAAAATTCCAGCCTGATTTCACCTTCAACCTGCCAGAGTTCAACACAATTTCCTGCCCTTGGCACCACAACCTCACCGCATCAGTTTGCTCATTTCGGGCCGCCAAAGCGTTGCGTCATAATCCCGGCAGCCGCCATGCCATTTCCAGTTTTCGCTGGCCGGGATCGGAACAGTTTAAATGGCACTCACAGCGATTGATGGATCTGGGTTTTATGGAACCGGGGCAGTGGTTTTAGCCAAGCGATAAGACTTGCGGCGCAGCCGAATAACCACATCGACTTTAGCAATCTCCGCCCCCTCTGGTGCGTCAGGCAGTGCCACGATTTTTAATTGGTCTGCCGGGGCGTCCACCAACTCGGCGCTGTCTTCCCAATAAAAATGTGGATGATCCGTCATATTGGTGTCGAAATAGCTTTTCGCGCCATCCACAGTGATTTCACGCATCAAACCCGCATCACAAAAGGCCCGCAGAGTATTATAGACCGTAGCCAAAGAGACCTTATCGGCGTGATCATTGCTCGCAGCAAACAGGCTTTCGGCGGTTACATGCCGATTTTTGCCATCCCCGATCAAGCGCCGCGCCAAAATCACCCGCTGCCGCGTTGGACGCAACCCGCCCTTGGCCAACCATTGGTCGACGATCCGATGAGTTTCAACCTGAGCGTTTGTGTAATCCATGGGCCCAATATGACGCCTTGGGACTAATTTTCAATGGCAAAAGTTCAAAATATCAGCCAGCATAGTGAAATCATGAGGCCCAGGCGGCCTTGCCACATGCCCTAAGACGTATATAGAGCTGTAAGCACAACCGTTACACTAAAGCAGGAGCCCAATATGCCATCAGATTTTCCGACCTCTTTCGACAAAGACGGTCTCTTGAAATGCGCCCGTGGTGAGCTCTTCGGCCAGGGCAATGCGCAATTGCCCGAACCACCAATGTTGATGATGGACCGCGTGACTGAGATCAGCAGCGATGGTGGCCTACAGGGCAAAGGGCATGTCATTGCCCAATTCGATATTCATCCTGAGCTTTGGTTTTTTAAGTGCCACTTCCCGGGCGACCCGGTTATGCCCGGTTGTCTGGGGCTGGATGCGCTGTGGCAGTTGACCGGATTTAACTTAGGTTGGCGCGGCATGCCGGGGCGCGGACGGGCCTTGGGTGTTGGCGAGGTGAAATTCACGGATATGGTCACCCCAGAAGTCAAAATGATCACCTATCATGTTGACTTCACGCGTGTCATCGATCGCAAGCTGAAACTGGGCATGGCGGACGGCCGCATGTTTGCAGATGGCAAAGAAATTTATACAACTGCCAACATGAAAGTTGGCTTGTTCACCGATTAAACTAAGGGGATCACATGCGCCGTGTAGTCATCACAGGCCTGGGTATTGTCTCACCCATTGGCAATAATTTCGACGAAGTGACAGATGCGCTGAAGGCGGGTCGGTCTGGGATTGCTTTTGAACCAGAATATGCAGAGAACGGCTTTCGCAGCCGGGTAGCAGGCATTCCTAAAATCAACCCTGCTGAACATATAGATAAGCGCCACATGCGCTTTATGGGCACGGGTGCAGGCTATAACTATCTGGCCATGGAACAGGCAATTGCCGATTCCGGCCTTGACGAAAATGAAGTCTCAAATGTCCGCACCGGGTTGATCATGGGCTCTGGTGGCCCTTCGACTGCGAATTTCCACGCGGCCTTTGATGTGGTGAAAAACCGCGGTGGACCAAAACGCATGGGCCCCTTCATGGTGACACGCTGCATGAGCTCTGCCCATTCTGCGACTCTGGCCACGCCGTTCAAGATCAAAGGCTTGAACTACTCCATCACCTCCGCCTGCGCCACTTCGGCCCATTGCATCGGCAATGCGATGGAGCAAATTCAGCTCGGCAAACAAGATGTTGTCTTTGCGGGCGGTGGCGAAGAGGTGCATTGGTCCCTCTCCTGCCTGTTTGATGCGATGAACGCGATGTCGTCGAAGTACAACGATACGCCCGAGACGGCCTCACGCCCCTATGATGCCAACCGCGATGGGTTTGTGATCGCCGGCGGCGGCGGTGTCTTGGTGCTCGAAGAATTGGAACATGCCAAAGCGCGCGGCGCGAAAATCTACGCGGAGCTGACCGGCTATGGCGCCACCTCTGACGGGGCCGATATGGTGGCCCCCTCCGGTGAAGGTGGCGAGCGCTCCATGCGTCAAGCTCTGGCCATGTTGGATCCCGACCGAAAGGTCAACTACATCAACGCCCATGGCACCTCTACACCAGCCGGCGATGTGACCGAAGTGCAGGCCGTGCGTAATATTTTTGGTCAAGGATCAACTCCGCCGATCTCCTCAACCAAATCCTTGACAGGGCACTCTTTGGGCGCAACCTCGGTTCACGAAGCGATCTACTCGCTCTCGATGATGCAAAATAGCTTCATTTCAGCCTCTGCGAACGTACAAGAGCTCGATCCGGCGTTGGATGCCTCAGAGATTGTCACCACACGGCAAAACGATGTCGAGCTTGATACAATTCTTTCCAACAGCTTTGGCTTTGGTGGCACAAATGCGACCTTAATTATGAGCAAATTTAACGGATAAAATCATGGCAGAACTTCTCAAAGGAAAACGCGGTCTGATCACCGGAATTGCAAATGATCGCTCCATTGCTTGGGGCATCGCGGAGGCTATGAAGGCCGAGGGTGCAGAATTGGCCTTTGGCGTGCAAATGGATGTCTTTGGTCAGAAAGTCAAATCTTTGGCGGCCAATATGGGTGTGGATCTTGTGCTGGATTATAACGTGCAAGACGATGCCAGCACGCAAGCGGCCTTTGACACATTGGCCGATAAATGGGGCGGGCTGGATTTCGCTGTGCATGCCATCGCCTATTCGGACAAGAGCGAATTGACCGGACGGTTCATCAATACCAGCCGCGAAAACTTCAAAAACTCTCTAGAAATCTCGGCCTATTCCTTCATCGACATGGCCAAGAAAGCTGAGCCATTGATGAAAGATGGTGGCACTTTGATCACGTTGACCTATCAGGGCAGCCGCAAGGCCACCCCTTGGTATAACGTCATGGGCGTGGCGAAAGCGGCGCTGGAATCGGCAGTGGTCTATCTGGCCAATGATTTGGGCCCACAAAAAATTCGTGTGAACGCGATTTCTCCCGGCCCGATGAAAACCCTCTCTGGCGCGGCCATTGGCGGCGCGCGCAAGACCTTCCGCTTCACCGAAGCCAACACGCCCCTGCGCGCCAATGCCACCAAAGCCTCCATCGGCGGCACAGCTGTCTATTTGGCATCAGATTATGGCGAATGCACCACGGGCGAGACAATTATGGTGGATGGCGGCCTTCATATCCTGGGCCTGCCACAGCCCGAGAATTTCTAAGACCTCCAGAGTCTTAGATACTGTTTCAAAAGCTGTCGCCCGGCGGCATGACGGGGCTGGCCTAGGGGCTGGGATAGGTCTCAAGCGCGCGGGTGAACATTTGTGGATCAATATTGCCACCCGAGGCGATGCAGATCACATTCTCACCGCTCAGCTGGTCCCCGTGATATAGTGCAGCGGCCAGAGCAATGGCCCCACCGGGTTCGAGCACAAGTTTAAACCGACTGAAGGCCACAGAGATGGCCCGCAGGCAATTTTCTTCCGGCACAACGATACCCGGCCCGCAAAGCTCACGCATGAACGGAAAGGTCATTTCCCCAGGGCTGCGGGTGACAATGGCATCGCAAATGCTGCCGCCGCTGCGGGTATTGCTTTCCCGGCGACCGCTTTGTAGCGAACGGGTCACGTCATCGAAATCCACGGGCTCCACAGGCCGCACGCGCATATCAGGCGCCTCCTGCTCCAGCGCCAATGCGACCCCAGAGGTCAAACCGCCGCCGCCGCAACATACCAAGACATCAGCCTTGGCAATCCCAACCTCCGCCGCTTGCGCCGCTATTTCCAACCCGCAGGTGCCCTGCCCGGCAATGACCTCAGGCGCATCATAGGGTTTGATCAGGCTCAAACCACGCGCCTCAGCCAGGGCCGCGCCGATGGCCTCACGGTCCTCGCTGTCTCGGTCATATAAAATCACCTCAGCCCCCAGCGCGCGGGTGTTCTCAACCTTCAATCGGGGGGCATCTTTCGGCATCACAATAACCGCCGGCACCCCATGCAGACGGGCGGCCAGCGCCACGCCCTGCGCATGATTGCCCGACGAATAGGCAATGACGCCCACCGAGCGCACCTCAGCTGCGAGGGCCGAGACCGCAGACCAACCGCCGCGAAACTTAAATGATCCAGTATGTTGCAAAGCCTCCGCCTTGACCCAGACCCGCCGCCCGGCGATCTCATCGACAAAGGCAGAATTGAGCAGCGGGGTGCGCCGCGCCTGACCTTCCAGCCGCTGCGCCGCGGCCCCTATCATCTCTATATTCATCTTTCATACCCCTGCTATTTCAGAAATCCCGGTTAAATCTCGCAATTGATAGCGCGGTGTCCATGGCAGGCGATCAACCGGCTCACCGCTGCGATTCACCCAAGCGGTTGCGAAGCCATATTCCGCCGCCGCCGCCGCATCCCAACCATTGGAGGAGACAAAAAGCACCTCCCCGACCTGACATCCGAAATGGCTGCCAACCAAGTCATAGACCCGGCGGTCTGGCTTGAAAATTCCAACAGATTCGACGGACAAAACCGCATCGAGCCGATCTGAAAGCCCTGCAGAGACAACGGCACCCTCCAACATATCAGGCGAGCCATTGGACAAAATAGCCGTGTTGAGCCCCGCCGCCTTGAGGGCCGCGAGCATCGCTGGCACTTCCTCATAGGCTGCAAGACTCCAATAGAGATCCAGCAAGTCTTTGCGCAGGCGCGCCCCCGAGACCCCATTGGCCTCCATCGCCCAATCCAGCCCATCTTGGGTCACCTGCCAAAAATCAGTATGAGCGCCCATCACAGCCCGCAACCAACTGTATTGCAGCTGTTTCAGGCGCCAGTCTCCAGCCAATTTAGCCCAATTCTCAGCAATTTCGGAATTCTCCGGGCGACTGGCAGCTTGGCGGGCGGCCGAGGCCACATCGAACAAAGTCCCATAGGCGTCAAAGACGCAGGTTGTGATAGCCATAGAATCCTCCATAAGATGAGGCCAACGATAGCGACAATCGGCGAAAGGGGAAGAGACATGCACGTCTTCGACAAATCTGGAATGCATATTCATTATCGCGATGAGGGCGACCCGCAGGGCGCTCCGTTGGTCTTTTCCAACTCATTGGGCACGGATATGCGGCTGTGGGATCAGATTATGCCCTTGCTGCCCGCCGGTCTGCGTATCATTCGTTATGACATGCGGGGGCACGGTCTGAGCGATTGTCCAGAGGCCCCCTATTCCATGGGTGCCCTGATTTCTGATGCTGAAGCTCTGCTCGATCATTTACAAATTACGTCCTGCCTCTTTGTTGGCCTGTCTATCGGCGGTGTGGTTGCCCAGGGGCTGGCCAGCAAAAGGTTGGATTTGATCCGAGCCATGGTCCTATCAAACACAGCCGCTAAGATTGCCACCAAAGATATTTGGCAAGACCGGATAGACAGCATCCGAAGAGACGGCATTGGCCCGGTGGCCGGCGCCACAATGCAGCGGTGGTTTAGCCCTGAAATGCACGGCACGCCGGCGATGGCCCCTTGGGCTAATATGTTGTTGGCCACCCGCGAGGAGGGTTATATTGGCTGCGCACATGCAATCTCTGGTACAGATTTTATAACCCCAACCTCGGCCTTGCGCTTGCCGGTTATGGGCATCGCTGGTGATCACGACAGCTCTACCCCACCGGATTTGGTGCGCGAAACCCTCGAGCTTATCCCCGGCAGCAGCTTTCACATCATCCGCGGCGCGGGCCATCTGCCCTGCGTTGAACGACCGGTACAATTTGCCAAACTGTTGGGTGATTTTTTGCGTGCAACCGGACATATCTAAGCAATATAGGATCCCTGGCATGAACAAACCTCTGGCCTTTACCTTCATCATTGTCACCCTGACAATTGATGCCATGGGCATTGGCCTAATCATTCCTGTAATGCCCGATCTTTTGCAGGACATTGAAGGCGGAGATCTCGGCCATGCGGCCATTTGGGGCGGGATTCTGTCCATGGTCTTCGCATTGATGCAATTTCTTTTTGGTCCCACCATAGGCTCGCTAAGTGACCGATACGGGCGCAGGCCGGTGCTGCTGGTCTCTTTGCTGATCATCGCCGTGGATTACGTCGTCATGGGGCTGGCCCATTCGATCTGGCTGCTGGTTCTGACCCGCGTCATTGGCGGCATCGCCGCCGCGACCCAAGCCACCGCCGCAGCCTTCATCTCGGACATCTCGACCGCAGAGAACCGCTCTGCCAATTTCGGCATTCTGGGCGCCTCCTTTGGTGTTGGCTTTGTACTGGGCCCACTGATCGGTGGTCTTTTGGGCGAATATGGCTTCCGCGTCCCGTTTTTTGCGGCCGCCGGGCTGGCCAGCCTCAACCTCCTGTTGGGATATTTTGTATTGCCAGAAACGGTGAGCAAAGACGTGCGCCGCCCGTTTGATCCGGCCCGGGCCAATCCTTTGGGCGCGCTGGTGCAAATACGTAAAATCCCCGGCCTGGCGCGATTTTTACTGGTATTTTTTCTCTATGAATTTGCTTTTTACTCCTATCCGGCGATTTGGGTGTATTACGCCAAAGCACAGTTCCATTGGGAACCCGGCATGGTCGGCCTCTCCTTGGCCTCTTTTGGCATATCCGTGGCCATCGTCGAAGGTCTGTTGATCCGCAGGATCTTGCCCTGGCTTGGTGAGCGACGCACCATCGTCATTGGCTTTATGTTCAATATCGCCATGTTTGCTGCTTTGGGCTTTCTCACCTCTGGGTTTTGGGCACTCATCATAGCGCCCTTTTCCGCGCTTGGCTCGGTTGTGGTGCCCGCCATGCGCGGGATCATGGCCAATAAAGCGGCGGCCAATCAGCAGGGGGAAGTCCAAGGTATCATCGCCTCAACCCAATCTCTGGCGGTCATTTTTGCCCCGTTGGTGCTGACCTATGTGTTCTATCTCGCCACGCGTCCCGGCGGGCCGGTCTTTTTGCCGGGTGCGCCGTTTCTTCTGGCCGCAGCTGTGGTGGCGATCACGCTGACCCTCTTTACCACCCGGCCAAGGGGCAGCATCTCCGGGCAAAATTCCACCCGTTAAATGTCGCAAAACCTCTTGCAGGTTTTGCGACAGGCTTTAGCCTCGGGGCACTTATCTAATGGAGCCGAAATGACCCGTATCAAAGCCGCCGTCGCCCATGCCTTTGGCCAGCCTCTTTCCATCGAAGACGTTGAATTGGCGCGCCCCAACTCTGGTGAAGTTGAAGTCACTCTCGAGGCCTGCGCCATTTGCCACTCAGACATCACCTATCTGGACGGCGGCTGGGGTGGCTCGCTGCCTGCGGTCTATGGCCATGAGGCGGCGGGACGCATTTCTGCACTTGGCGATGGGGTCACGGGGCTGAAGCCCGGTGATGCGGTCGTGGTGACATTGATTCGCTCTTGCGGCACCTGCCCCTCCTGCTGCACAGGCCGGCCGACAGGCTGTGAAACCGCCTATGACGGGGACAAAGGCCCGCTCTCCATGCTGGACGGCAGCAAATTGCATCAAGCCATGGCCAGCGGGGCCTTTGCCCAGCGCGTTGTTGTCGCGCAAACTCAGGTCGTGAAAATTGGCGATGATATCCCAATGGATGTGGCCTCTCTCATCGCCTGCGGTGTGATCACCGGTGTGGGCGCAGTGGTCAATGCCGCTCAAATGCGCCCTGGCCAAGATGCGGTCGTCATCGGCGCGGGCGGGGTTGGTCTCAACGCCATCCAGGGCGCACGGATCGCGGGCGCTCGGCGCATTGTCGCGGTGGATATGCTGCCCGAAAAGCTCGAGATTGCCATGGAATTTGGCGCAACCCACGGGGTGTTAGCCACGGGTGATGCCCCTTGGGTTGAGGCGCAACAGGCTCTGGGCCGCGGCGCGGATGCGGTTTTTGTCACTGTGGGTGCCGCGGGCGCCTACACCGCCGCCCCCAATTATCTCGCCAGTAGCGGCAAGGTCATCATGGTGGGCATGCCCGCGACAGGCGCCGCTTCCTCCTATGAAGCCTCCAATCTTGCGGCGGCCTCTCAGGCCATGATCGGCTCCAAAATGGGGGATGTGGTGATCCAACGCGACATCCCATGGATCGTGGATCTTTACCGCCAAGGCCGCCTAAAGCTTGACGAGTTAATCTCAGCCCATTGGAGCCTTGAGCAAATCAATGAGGCGATAGCGGATACGAAAACTGGATCTGCAAAGCGCAATGTGATCGTGTTTAGTAGTCGGGCACAGGCCTCAAACCCGCCACAGGGCGGCGCAGATATTGGGAGATTGATATGAAACTGCAAGATCTTGAAGTGATCATCACCGCCCCGCCTGCACCTGGCTGGGGGGGACGCTATTGGATCTTTGTCAAAGTCACCACGGACACTGGGGTGACCGGCATCGGGGAATGCTATGCCAGCAGCCTTGGGCCGACCACAATGGTCCATGTGATCCACGATGTTTTTGAACGGCATATGCAGGGGCAAAGCCCAGAAGATATTGAGCTGATGTTTCGCCGCGCCTATTCCAGCGGCTTTACCCAAAGACCTGATCTAACCGTGATGGGGGCATTTTCGGGGCTGGAGATCGCCTGTTGGGATATTCTCGGCAAGGAGCGCGACCGTCCGGTCTGGGCGCTTTTGGGCGGCAAAATGAATGAGCGCATTCGGGCCTATTCTTACCTATACCCACTCGAGCACCATGACGTAAATACATTTTGGGGCAATGCCGACCAAACGGCGGAGTCTGCAACTGCCGCTCTGGCCAAAGGGTACACGGCGGTGAAATTCGACCCCGCTGGCCCCTACACGTTGCGCGGCGGCCATATGCCGGCCATGTCTGACATCACCCAATCCATTGCTTTTTGCAGTGCCATTCGTGAAGCCGTGGGCGATAAGGCGGATTTATTGTTTGGCACCCACGGTCAGTTTTCAACCGCCGGGGCCATTCGGCTGGGCACTGCGCTGGAGCGGTTTTCACCGCTTTGGTTTGAAGAACCCATCCCACCCGATAATATTGCTGAAATGGCCAAGGTGGCCCGCGCCGTCACCACGCCAATCGCCACAGGGGAGCGCTTGACCACCAAGGCTGAATTTGCCGAAGTCTTGCGCCAAGGGGCCGCCACGATCTTGCAGCCCGCTTTGGGCCGGTCGGGCGGCATTTGGGAAACCAAGAAAATTGCCGCCATTGCGGAGGTCTATAATGCGCAAATGGCTCCGCATCTCTATGCTGGACCTGTGGAATGGGCCGCCAATATTCACCTCTCGGTATCCATCCCCAACACATTGATCGCCGAGACCATTGAAACCCCCTTCCATGCTGCTTTGATCAAAAACTCGATCCAGGTTGAAAATGGGTTCATCACAGCGCCCGGCGCCCCGGGTCTTGGCATTGAGTTTGACGAAGACCTCGCACGCGCCCATCCCTATGAAGATGACGGGCAGCACCTGCATTTGCAGATGCAAGAGGCACCATGTGATTACCAAAATGGCAATCTGTTCCTTGGAGGCGCGCCACCAAAACCCCTAGATTAAAGCCTCTGGCCATGGGGCGCAGGCTCCATGGCCCAGCGCATTAGCTGCGCATTTTAAAGCCTTTGGGGTCGTAAAGCGGTGCGGATTGGACCTCGGCGCTGTACATATGACCTAAGATTTCCACCTCAAGCCTTTGTCCGCCGGCGCCCAGCTCGGTTGGAACATAGCCCATGGCCATGGATCGGCCGACATGATGGGCATAGCCGCCGGACGAGATGTAGCCCACGGCCGCACCGCTATGCAGGATCGCCTCATCGTTGGACACGTCGATCCCCTCAACCTCAAGGGTCAGGGTCACCAACCGCTTGGCCGGCTGTCTCACGGCTTGAGCGGCAGTTTTACCGACAAACTCTTTGTTCCAATTGATGAACCCATCAAGGCCAGCTTCGGCGGCGGTAAAATCGGGGCGGAAATCCAGGCCCCATGCGCCCCAGCCTTTCTCAAGCCGCATCGACATCAAAGCCCGCGCGCCATACCAGCGCAGGCCCTGATCTGCTCCCGCCAGCTCCACCGCTTCGGTCAAGCGGCGCAGATATTGCGGCTTGCAGTAAATTTCATAGCCCAATTCGCCCGAGAAACTGATCCGCGTCAGGATCACGGGGACGCCCGCCACATAGGTCATTTTGGTGTCGCGAAAGGCAAAGCCCACGGCGCTGACATCCTCGCGGGTCAGTTCGGCCAAGACCGCACGGGATTTTGGACCGCTGAGCGCCAGCCCGTGCCAATCCTCACTCACATTGCGATAGTGCACATCGGCAGGCAAATCGCGTTCGAACCAACGGCGATGGGCTTCTTGCATGGTGCCCGATCCAAAGAGCATGAAATGTTCCGCCCCATAACATGCCACGGTCAAATCACCATAGAGCTTGCCCTTTTCAGTCAACATTGGAGTCAAAGTCACGCGGCCCGGTTTCGGTATGAAACCGGCCAAGATCCGATCGAGATAGGCACTGGCCCCCGGGCCCTTAAATTCATGTTTGGCGAAATTGGCCACTTCAATCACCCCAACATCTGCGCGCACCGAAGCCACCTCACGCGCCACATAGTCATGGCTGCGGTTGCGTTCAAAACTGGGCGCCTCATGGGCGTCGTCGGGCCCATTGGCAAACCAAAGCGCATGCTCCAAACCAAAACTTTGCTCCATGCGGGCGCCCTTGGCCACCAGATGATCGTAAATCGCGGTGGTTTTCTGCAACCGCCCCTTCGGCAGCGTTTCATTGGGGAAGGTCATAACGAACCGGCGTTCATAGTTTTCGGTCGATTTCACCGTGCCCCAATCCGGCGTCGCCCAATCGCCGAAGCGCGCCACATCCATGGCCCAGACATCAATGGAAGGCTCCCCATCAATCATCCATTCGGCCATGGTCAGCCCAACGCCGCCACCTTGGCAAAAGCCCGCCATAACCCCGACCGCGCACCAATAGTTCGTCATCCCAGGCACGGGGCCAATCATCGGATTTCCGTCCGGGCCAAAGGTGAAGGGGCCGTTGATCGCTTGCCGAATGCCCACCTCTCCCAGAACAGGAATACGCTCAAAGGCAAACTCCAAACGATCAGCGATTTGCTCTAAATTTGGCTGCAACAACTCATGGCCAAAGTCCCACGGGGTGCCGCCGACTTTCCAAGGGGTTCCGACTTGCTCATAGGTGCCCAAAAGTAGCCCGTCGCGCTCCTGGCGAAAATAGATATTGGCCTCATAATCAATTCCGCAGGGCAGACGGTTCGGCGCATCGGCAATGGCTTGGATCTTTTCCGTCAGCAGATAGTGATGCTCCATCGGCTGCACCGGAATGTTAAGCCCCTGCATATGTCCCACTTCACGCGCCCAAAGCCCGCCACAATTGACGATATGCTCCGCATTGATTGTTCCGCGCGGCGTGTTCACGTCCCAGCTGCCATCCGCCCGCTGGATGGTTTTAGTCGCTGGCGTATGGGTGAAATATTGTGCCCCATGCACCTTGGCCGCTTTGGCAAAGGCGTAAGTTGCCCCAGAGGGGTCCAAATCTCCATCTTGATCATCCCAAAGCGCGGCAATGTAATATTTGGGATCAATCAACGGATGGCGATCGGCCACTTCCTGGGGGCTGATGAACTCTTGACTGAGGCCCATGTAGCGCGCCTTCGACCGCTCGCGTTTGAGATAATCATACCAGGTTTTATTCGAGGCCAGATAAAACCCACCGGTCATATGCAGCCCGACCGAATGGCCCGAAAGCTCTTCAATCTCTTTATATAGGTCAATGGTATAACCTTGCAGGCGGCTGATGTTCGGATCGCTTGAAATCGTGTGAATTTGCCCAGCCGCGTGCCAACTTGATCCCGATGTCAGCTCGTCGCGCTCCAGCAAGACCGCATCTTTCCAGCCAAATTTCGACAGGTGGAACAAGATCGAACAGCCCACGACCCCGCCGCCGATAATCACAACTTTCGCATGGCTCGGTAGGGCCTTAGCTCCACCTCCGTTTTCCAACTTTTGAATCTCTGGCATATCAGTCTACCTGTCTTTTAAGTTATATTTTCCAAGCCTAGCATGGCCATTCTCTCAATACCAAGCGTCGGGAATTTCCGATTTTCTACGTTGCACATAGGCTTGCAATTCTTCCTTCACACCTGCTTTGATCGGCGGAGGTTCATAGGCACGCAACAGGCTTGTCCATCGCTCATAGGCCCGCTGCCGCATGTCTTTCGCCCCGCCTTCCTCCCAGCTTTCGACATTTTCACTGTCACTCAACGTGGGCTCATAGAAGGCGGTTTGGTAATTGCGCATCGTATGGGCCGAACCCAAGAAATGCCCGGCCGGTTCAACCTCACCATAGGCATCACGCGCTAGCGCTTCAGGACTGCTGTCAAGCCCCGCGCCCAGTTTCTGATAGCCCCCCAAACGGTCCGCATCCATCACCAGCTTTTCAAATCCAGTGCAGAGCCCACCCTCCATCCAACCGGCCGCATGAAGAACAAAATTTGCCCCAGCCAGCATAGTCGAATGCATGGAATCGGCACTTTCATAGGCCGCCTGCGCATCTTCGATTTTGCTTGCGGTCAGAGATCCACCACAACGCAGCGGCAGGCCCGCAGCCCGCGCCATTTGACCAATGGCATAGTTCGACAAGATGGGTTCCGGCATACCAAAAGTTGGTGCGCCAGACTTCAGGCTCATGGAGCTAAGAAAATTGCCCAAAACAAACGGCGCGCCAGTGCGGATCAATTGCGAAAAGGCGCAGCACATCAGCGCCTCCGCCATGGCTTGCGTGACCGAAGCCGCTGTGCTGACCGGTCCCATAGCCCCCGCTAAGATAAAGGGCACCACCACGATCCCCTGCCCACGGCTGCAATAGGTCTCAATCGCCTGGGTGACCACCTTGTCGACCAGAAGCGGTGAATTTGTGTTCACATTGCCCATGATCACACAATGTTGATCCATCACCTCCCGACCAAAAACAATCTCAGCCATGTCAACGCTGTCCTGCGCCCGGCTTTGTTCGGTAATCGCGCCCAGATGCGGTTTGTCCGAACAGGTCATATGCAGATATAGCATATCCAAATGACGCTTGCTCACCGGCACATCGCAGGGTTCACAAATGACCAAGCCGCCGTGATGTAAATTGGGGTGCATATAGGTGAGCTTGATCAATTTCTCGAGACTATCGAGATCCCCATAGCGCCGACCTTTTTGCAAATCGCGCGCGAATGGCGCGCCATAAATCGGTGCAAAGACTTGATTTTGTCCGCCCATCACCACATCACGGGTTCTGTTGCGGGCAATCTGGGTGAATTCCCGCGGCGCGGTCTTGCACAAAGCGCGAACCTGCGCAGCCTCCATACGCACCCGGTCGCCGTCAATCCGCGCGCCGGCCTTGCGCCAAACCTCAAGCGCCTTGGGATCGTCGCGAAACGCAATGCCAATGTCTTGCATCAACCAATCAACCTGAGCCTCAAGCTGCGCCATAGTGGCGTCATCTAAAGGGTCGAAAACCGCCAAGCGCCGTTGCAAATAGGGGCTGGGCGGCGCGGTGCCAATTCCGTCCTCACCCGCTTGCCGAGCCCGAGCCCCGATCGTTGATTTCCGTCGCGCCATATCTACTCCGGTTTGGTCGTCCACCCTATTCTAGGCAAATCCGCCCCATCACCGAAACGCCATTAACGACGAAACCAGGTCAAAATTCCGCAGTTTTGCGCAGATATCAGCGCCACGAGCAGGTCATTGCAATCTGCGCCCTATAGGCTACCAATATCCTAAGGAGGCAAACTATGACCCAAGTGATTACAACATCCGTCAAAGACTTGGTCGCGGCCGCCAATGCGGAGGTGACCACCCTCACTGTCGAACAGGCCCGGACGCTCATTGACAGCCCCGATCACATCCTAGTGGATCTGCGCGACATCCGCGAGCTGCAACGCACGGGTAAGATCCCCGGCGCTTTTTCCTGCCCGCGCGGGATGCTGGAGTTTTGGATTGATCCGGCCAGCCCCTATCACAAAGAGATTTTCAACCAAGATAAGACCTATGTGTTCTATTGCGCCAGCGCTTGGCGTTCGGCCTTAAGTGCGAAAGTGGCGCAAGATATGGGCCTGGCGCCCGTGGCCCATATCGCCGGCGGCTTTACCGCATGGGTCAAAGCCGACGGCCCCGTTGAGGCTTTGCCCCAAAAATAGAGCCCGCGCAGCTGAAATAAAAAAGAGGTTTCATGCAAAATTCACCATCGCCAGAAGAGTTACACGCCTTTGATCGGGAGCATTTCTTGCACCCTTGGCACGATATGAATGCTTGGCGTGGCTATGATAATATGTTGGTGGAGGCCGCGCAGGGCATCTATCTTTATGATGAAACCGGCAGAAAATTTATAGACGGTCCTGGCGGCATGTGGTGCGTGCAAATCGGTTATGGTCAGGCAGAGATGGCAGAGGCAATCGCGGCCCAAGTCCTGAAAATGCCCTATGCCTCGCCCTTTACCAATGTCACCCAACCTGGCGCGATACTGGCCAAGAAATTGGCCGATTTCGCACCTGGGGATTTGAACAATGTCTTCTTCACCACAGGCGGCTCGACAGCGGTCGATACCGCTTTGCGGGCCATGCAGTTTATGAACAACAGCCTTGGGCGGCCCGAAAAGAAGATGATCCTAGCTCGGGAGAAAGGCTATCATGGCTCGACCTATCTGGCAGCATCCGTGAGCGGCAAAGAACGGGATGTGACCAAATTCGATATGGAAAGCCGCTTGGTGCATTTTCTACCCAATGTGAATCCCTATCTGCGCCCCGATGAAATGAGCGTCGCGCAATGGTGCGATGCCAAAGTGCAGGATCTTGAGGAGGCCATTGCGCAGCTTGGGGCCGAAAATATCGGCGCTTTCATTGCCGAGCCCATTTTGAGCTCAGGCGGCGTGATTGTGCCGCCTGACGGCTATCATAAACGCACCTTCGATATCTGCCGCGCCCATGATATTCTTTGTATCTCTGACGAGGTGGTCACGGGCTTTGGACGGCTGGGCCATTGGTTTTCCTCGGAAGCTGTATTCGACATCCAACCCGACATCATAACCTGCGCCAAAGGCTTGACCTCTGGTTACCTGCCCTTGGGGGCCTGTATCATTTCGGATCGCATGATGGAGCGCATGACCCATCGCGGTGAAGTCTTGTTTAGCAACGGCTATACTTATTCGGGCCACCCGGTGAGCTGTGCGGCCGCGCTAAAGAATATAGAAATTTTAGAACGCGACAATGTTTTGGCGCATGTGCACGACATCGCCCCCTATTTCCAAGAGCGACTCGCGCGCTTGACGCGCTACCCCATTATTGGCGACGCGCGCGGCGCTGGGTTGATCGGTTGCATTGAAGCGCGGTTGAGCAAAGATGGCTCGCGGCTTGAGGATGAACGCAAGATCGGCGCGATGATTGACCAGGCCTGCCATGACCGCGGGCTGATCGTTCGGCCATTGATCAACATGTGCGTGTTTTCGCCGCCACTGGTCATCAGCAGAGCTCAGGTGAATGATTTATTTGACATTCTTGAGCAGGCCATTGAAACTGTGTGTGAAAAATTTGATCTGACACCGTGATCGTGATCCGTTCACGGGACCTATGGGCGGGTCGTTTTGTGATCTTAACCCCATAAAAATTGATGTCATTATATGTCTTGAAATGCGTTAAAAAAATCGTATAAACGAAAAAAGTTTCCGATAGTGGAAAAATGTTCAAAAACGGGAAAATATCATGAGCGATAAACCCAAACGCACCGCGTTATATGATCTTCACTGTGCCTTGGGCGGCAAAATGGTGGATTTCGCAGGGTGGGAAATGCCCGTGCAATATACCATGGGAATCATGGGCGAGCATCAACACTGTCGCAGCAAAGCCGCCCTATTTGATGTGAGCCACATGGGGCAAGTGCTGCTGCATGGTGCCAATGCCGCCGAAAAATTGGAAGCCTTAGTGCCAGCCGCTTTGAGCAAATTGCCTGAAGGCAAAGCGCGCTACACATTCTTTACCGATGACTCTGGCGGCATTATGGACGATTTGATCGTCGCCAATGCAGGCGATCATTTGTTCTTGGTGGTCAACGCTTCTATGCGTGCCCAAGACATACCGCATATGAAAGCGCATCTTAAAGGCGTTGAGGTCACAGAAATTTTTGACCGTGCCCTTATTGCCGTGCAAGGCCCCTCAGCGCAGGACGTGGTGGCCAGCCATTGTCCGCAGGCAGCACAATTGAGCTTTATGCAGACCTGTGAGGCATTGATCGATGGCACGCTTTGCCGGATTTCGCGCTTGGGCTACACCGGCGAAGATGGCTATGAAATATCGATCCCAGAGGCTGAGGCAGAACGGATTACTCGGTTGATGCTGGATCATCCAGACTGCGCCCCAGCCGGGCTTGGGGCCCGCGACAGTCTGCGTCTCGAAGCGGGATTGTGCCTTTACGGCAATGACATAACCCCTGACACATCCCCCATTGAAGCCGGTCTGAGCTGGGCCATTCAAAAACGCCGCCGCGAAGAAGGCGGCTTTCCCGGTGCGGCCCGCATCATGGCAGAGCTGGAACATGGCACGGCGCGCAAATTGGTCGGCATCCTGCCGCAGGGCCGCGCCCCAGCCCGTGCGGGGGTCGAGATTCACGACCAAGACGGCAATGCTATTGGCCAGATCACTTCGGGCGGTTTCGGCCCAACCGTCCAAGCTCCGGTTGCGATTGGCTACGTTCACGCCGATCACAGCGCACCGGGCCAAGAGCTGCACCTGATCATTCGCGGCAAACCGCAGCCCGCCACGGTCTGCGCCCTGCCCTTCGTTTCACAAAACTACAAACGCTAAACGGGAGATCCCAATGACGACTTATTATTCCGAAGAACACGAATGGATCACAGTTGAGGGCGACATCGCCACCATCGGCATCACGGCCCATGCCGCTGAGCAATTGGGCGATATCGTCTTTGTAGATCAAAAAGAGGAAGGCGATGAATTTGAAAGCGGCGATGAAATCGGTGTGATTGAATCGGTGAAAGCTGCCTCCGAAATTTTCGCCCCTGTAGATGGGGAAATCATTGAGGCCAACGAGCTTTTGCAAAGCAACCCAGCCGCCTTGAACGAAAACCCTGAAGCCGATGCTTGGATTTACAAAGTAAAACTCTCCGATCCGTCCCAGCTCGAAGGGCTAATGGATTTGGCCGGTTACAAGACCTTCATCTCCTAACCATAGACTTAAAAGCGGAGCTACGCGCATGCCTTTTGAACTGACCACTTATGAAGCCTATGATTTCGCCAACCGTCGACACATCGGTCCATCGCCGTCTGAGATGGAAGAGATGCTGCGCACCATTGGCTTTGACAGCCTTGATGCATTGATTGATGCGACCGTGCCAAAGGCTATCCGCCAAAAGGCACCGCTTGATTTTGGTCCGGCGATGTCTGAGCGTGATGCGCTTCATCATATGAAACAAGTGGCCAGTAAAAACCAAGTCCTGACCTCGTTGATTGGTCAGGGCTATAATGGCACCACCACCCCGGCGCCAATCCTGCGCAATATTTTGGAAAATCCCGCCTGGTACACCGCCTACACGCCCTATCAGCCGGAAATTTCGCAAGGTCGCCTTGAGGCTTTGCTCAATTACCAAACTATGGTCAGCGATCTGACCGGGCTGGACATTGCCAACGCCTCTTTGCTCGATGAGAGCACCGCCGCCGCCGAGGCGATGACCATGGCGATGCGCTCTGCCAAGTCAAAATCACAAACCTTCTTTGTGGATGAAAACTGCCATCCTCAAAATATCGCTGTGATTCAAACCCGTGCGGACCCTTTGGGGATCGAGATTGTCGTGGGTTGCCCAGATGACTTGGACGCAAGCGCCGTCTTTGGCGCCATCTTCCAATATCCCGGCACCTATGGCCATGTGCGCGACTTCACATCGCAAATTACAGCCCTGCATGAGCACAAAGCCTTGGCCATTGTGGCGGCCGATCCTTTGTCTTTGGCGCTGCTCAAAAGCCCCGGCGAGATGGGCGCAGATATCGCCATTGGCTCGACCCAACGCTTTGGCGTGCCCATGGGCTATGGCGGGCCACATGCGGCCTATATGGCCACGCGGGACGCCTTTAAACGCTCTATGCCCGGCCGGATCATCGGTGTCTCAGTGGACAGCCGTGGCAACAAGGCGCTGCGCTTGGCGCTGCAAACCCGCGAGCAGCACATTCGGCGCGAGAAAGCCAATTCCAATGTTTGTACCGCTCAAGCGCTCTTGGCGGTGATTGCCTCCATGTATGCGGTCTATCATGGGCCGGACGGCATCAAAGCCATTGCCCAATCGGTCCACCGCAAAACCAGCCGCCTGGCCAAAGGGCTCGAGGGCATGGGCTTTGACGTGCAACCTGATGTTTTCTTTGACACGATCACCGTAAAAGTTGGCAATCTACAAGGGGTGATCCTACAGGCCGCAGTGGCCAATGGCATCAACCTGCGCAAGATCGGCGCGGACCGTGTCGGCATCAGCCTGGATGAGCAAACCCGCCCCGAAACCATTGAGGCGGTATGGCGCGCCTTTGGCGGCGACATGAAAGATGACAGCAAGGCCAATCGCGCCTATCGCCTGCCCGATTCCATGCTGCGCGAAAGCGCCTATCTCACCCATCCCATTTTCCACCTCAACCGCGCCGAAGCGGAAATCACCCGCTATATGCGCCGCCTGGCAGATCGAGATTTGGCGCTGGATCGCGCCATGATCCCACTGGGCAGCTGTACGATGAAGCTCAATGCCACCATTGAGATGATCCCGGTAACTTGGCCAGAATTTGCCAATTTGCACCCTTTCGTACCTGTCGATCAAGCGCGCGGCTATCATGAGATGTTTGAGGATCTGAATGCCAAGCTTTGCGACATCACCGGCTATGACGCCATCAGCCAGCAGCCCAATTCCGGCGCGCAGGGTGAATATGCCGGCCTATTGACCATCCGCAAATACCACGCGGCCAATGGGCAAGGGCATCGCAATGTCTGTTTGATCCCCACATCCGCCCATGGAACCAACCCAGCCTCTGCGCAAATGGTTGGCTACAAGGTTGTGGTGGTCGGATCGGATGCCGATGGCAATATCGATGTCGCTGATTTCCGCGCCAAGGCCGAGCTGCACAGCGATGCCCTGGCTGCCTGTATGATTACCTATCCCTCAACCCATGGGGTCTTTGAGGAAACTGTGCAAGAGGTGTGCAAAATCACCCATGATCACGGTGGTCAGGTCTATATCGATGGGGCCAATATGAACGCCATGGTCGGTCTGTCGCGTCCAGGCGACATTGGCGGCGATGTCTCACATCTCAATCTGCACAAGACCTTCTGCATTCCCCATGGCGGGGGCGGGCCGGGCATGGGCCCAATTGGTGTAAAAGCCCATTTGGCCGAGCATTTGCCCGGGCACCCGGAATATGGCAGCGACGTTGGGCCCGTATCGGCTGCGCCTTTTGGCTCTCCCTCCATTCTGCCGGTCAGCTGGGCCTATATCCTGCTGATGGGCGGCGCAGGCCTCACCCAGGCAACGAAAGTGGCCATTTTAAACGCTAATTACATTGCTGCACGTCTGGAAGGCGCCTTTGACATTCTCTACACCTCCAAAACAGGGCGCGTGGCGCATGAATGTATCATCGACACAAGACCGCTCAATGAGGCGGCAGATGTTACCGTGGATGACTGTGCCAAACGCCTAATGGATAGCGGCTTTCATGCACCCACCATGAGCTGGCCTGTCGCCGGCACGTTGATGGTCGAGCCCACAGAATCCGAGCCCAAAGCCGAGTTGGATCGCTTCTGTGATGCCATGCTCTCGATCAGAGCAGAAGCGCAGGAGATTATTGATGGCACAATGGATCGCATCAATAACCCACTGAAAAATGCGCCGCATACGGTGACAGATTTGATCGAAACCTGGGACCGGCCCTACAGCCGTGAGCAAGCTTGCTATCCCGCAGGCGCGATGCGGGGCGACAAATATTGGGTGCCCGTGAACCGTGTGGATAATGTGCATGGTGATCGCCACCTGATCTGTACCTGCCCGCCCTTGGAGGCCTATGAAGAAGCCTGATAGCGGGCCGGGTCAAAGGCGGATAAATTGGCATTGTTGGGATGATTGCTGACCATATCGGCAATCATCCGCCCTGTTTTCGGTCCAGCCGTAAGCCCTACATGCTGGTGGCCGAAAGCCACATGGCCATTGCCAATCGCACGGGCTGGCCCAATGAGCGGAAGGCGGTCCATGGTGGCCGGCCTACGCCCCATCCATTCGCTCATGTGATCATAGCTCAATTCGGGAAACAATGCCGCAATCTGGCGTTTGATAAACTCTAATGGCCCCTCCCGCGCCGGCGCCTCGGTGCTGGCAAATTCTACCACCCCCGCACATCGGATGCGCCCTTCCATTGGGGTCACAACAAATTTGCCGGCCGCAACCATCATGGGCGCTTTGGGCATGGCGCTGGGATTGTGCAGCTCAATGTGATAGCCACGCTCGCTCTCCAAAGCCAGGCGCTTGATCCCAAGCTTTTTTGCCATCTTGCCCGACCAAGCCCCCATGGCCAAACAATATGATCGCCAGCCACCGGGCCCTGATCTGTGATCAAGGTCTTATAAATGCCATCCTGCACCTCGATATCGTCAATTTGCGCCGCAAGCACCCTGCCGCCTTCTGCTTGAAAATGGGCCAAAAGCGTCGCCAGATAAGCCCCTGGATCTGAAATTCGGCCACTATTTTTATAACAGACCACTTTAGTGAATTGAGTGCTGTAGAGCGGGTCTCTTGCGGCATAGGCCACCCCATCAAGCGCCTCTATTTCATAGCCATGTGCCCGGCGCAGGGTCCGGCCCGGAGCGTCTGCCAGATAGCTGGCCTCTGTGGCATAGCCAAAACAAAAATCCTCATCGCTGATAAACCGCTCGGCTCCGGTCGCCTTGGCCAATGATTGATGCTGGGCATGGCTATCGGACAAAAGATAAGACAGGGCCCGAGCAGAATGTACGACATGATCTGCGCGCGCAAAGCTGAGATATTTCAACAAGAAAGGCAACAGACGTGGCAGATAGCGCCATTGCAAAAATAGGGGTTCATTGCGGCTGAGCAACATTTTTGGCAGTTTCCGCGCCAATCCAGGCACAGGCACCGGCAGAATCGCGCCCGCCGCCAAAACGTCGGAATTGCCGTAACTGGTGCGCAGCGCGCCATCCATGCGATCGACAAGCGTGACCTCATGGCCCGCCCGTTGCAGCCAAATAGCCGAAGAAACGCCAACGATACCGGCGCCGGCAATCACAACATGAGCCGTGGTATGTACCTTCATTCTGTCAGGGCCAAAAGCCGCAAGACCGCCCTTCGTAAACGCCCCGCCACAAGTCATATCGAATAGAATTCTTGAAGCAAACAAAAAGCTAGTTTAACGTTTTTGTCACGGCGGTTTGCCGACAAGGAGATAAATTATGAACCTGAAGAAAATTCTGCTGGCCACAACGGCCGCAACGCTTCTCAGTGGCGCCGCTATGGCGGCCGATGACGGCCTGGTTGTTCTCGATTGGTCTGGCTATGAAGACGAAGGATTCTTCCAGAAATATATCGCACAGCATGGTGATGCGCCAACCTACTCCTTCTTTGGTGAGGAAGAGGAAGCTTTCCAGAAACTGCGTGCGGGTTTCAGAGCGGATGTCTCACACCCTTGCAGCCAATCTGTATCAAAATGGTTAGAAGCCGGCCTGCTTGAGCCGCTTGATACCTCACGGATTGACCTTTGGGATGATGTGAACGCGGAGATGAAAGAAGCCTTCAAATTTGATGGCGCGTATTACCTTTTGCCGATGGATTGGGGCACAACGGCTTTGACCTATCGCACGGATATGGTCGATATGGCAAAAATGGACAGCCTGGCTGTTTTCCTTGATCCCGCCTACGCAGGCCGGATTGCTCTGCCGGACAATGTCGATGATATCTACGCCTTGGGCTATTTGGCCAATGGTGTCACCGATTGGACCAAAGCCACCGACGCCGATTTCGAAACCGCCTCTGCGTGGCTGCGTCAGGCGCATCAAAATGTGCGGGCCTATTGGGCCGATGGCGCGGAGTTGGCGCAACTGATGGGCAGCGGTGAGGTTGTTGTCTCTTGGGCCTGGAGCGAAACGCCTGCAACCATGGCCGCCGAGGGCCTGCCGGTTGAAGCCAACCGCTCCACAAAGGAAGGCTCTTCGAGCTGGTTCTGCGGCTATGTGAATTTGGCAAATGGACCCAACCCAGAAGACAAAATGTATGACTTCTTCAACGCATGGATGGACCCCGGCACGGCGGAATATATCGTTTCGGAATGGGGCTATGGCCATGGCAACCAAACAGCCATGACCGCCATTGGCGCCGAAGGTCTGGCCGAGGCCGGCCTTGGCCCAGTGGAGGTGCCAGTCCTGGCGCAGGTGCCAATGAACCAAGCATTGCGTGAAAAAATGATCGCTGAATTCGAGAAGATCAAAGCAGGCTTCTAAAGCGCTTGACATGCGAACAGATAAAGAGCGCCCCTTTGGGCGCTCTTTTCATTTTACAAGGCTATGTCCAATTGGCCTCATTTTCTATTGAAATGACTTTATGCAAAGGTCTTTCTTATGCTGATACCCTAAAACGACACCGCGGTTTCACGATAATCGCGGCAGGTTCCATTTACACTTACCGCAACAACAGCAGCGAAACCGGGCTCCATCCCACCCGGGCCGTATCGCCCGCTGCCAGCACCTTGCGGCCCGCGGTGTTGCGCATCGTCACGGTCACCGGCGCATCCTTTTGCAGCAGTGTCACGTCATAATAGGTCATATCACCATAGTAGAAGACCTCAGACACCACAGCTTCAATTTCACGCTCAGCGGTTTGCCCCTCAGCCAAAATGGTCAACATTTCCGGGCGAATGCCAACGGATTGGCAGCCGTCGACCCCTCCGGGGGCTTGAGACAGGGGCAAGGTGAGTCTGCCCAAAGATTGCACGTCCACCTCGACCGTCTGACCCGACGTACCGAGCAACTCGGCCTCCAAAAAGTTCATCATGCCGATAAAATTGCCGACCCGACGCGAACTGGGCTTACCATAGAGCATCTGCGGCGTGGCCACCTGGGCGATCTTGCCGTCAAACATGACCGCAATGCGATCGGACATGGTGAGCGCCTCTTCTTGATCATGAGTCACGAGAACAAAGGTGATGCCAACGGCCCGTTGCAGCCGCCGCAATTCCGACTGCATTTGTTCGCGCATCTTTTTGTCAAGCGCCGAAAGTGGCTCATCGAGGAGCAAAACCCGCGGCTTGAGCACTAAGGCCCGTGCCAGCGCAACCCTTTGGCGCTGCCCCCCCGACAGCGCATGTGAGGCGCGACTGTCAAAGCCTTGCAGCCCCACCATGGAAATGGCCTCCGAAACCCGCTCTTGTATCTCCGCTTTTGGCAAGCGGCGGGCCTTCAGCCCATAGGCCACATTCTCCGCCACGCTCATATGTGGAAAAATTGCGTAGCTTTGAAACACCATATTGGTCGGACGCTTATTGGCTGGCACCCCATCCATGGATTTTCCATCGATATGAAGACTGCCCGCCGAGGGGGTCTCAAATCCGGCAATCGAGCGCAGCAGCGTCGTCTTTCCGCAGCCCGATGGGCCCAGGAGCGAGAAAAATTCCCCGGTGCGAATATCCAAATCTATCTGCGACAGCGCTTGAAAATCACCATAAAATTTATCAACTCCACTGAGTTGAATAATGGGCTGTGTCATAGGAATCCCCCTGAATTCTCAATGCCGGTTTTCTTGAGCCCGCGCCGTCGGAAATAATCTGCGAGGAGCAGCAGGCTGATCGAAAGCACCAGCAACAATGTACCCAAGGCCATCAAACTGGGCAGTTTTTGTGGGAAGCGCAATTGCCCCCAAATATAAACTGGCAGGGTCGGCTCTGTCCCGGCCAAGAAGAAGGCGATAATAAACTCATCAAGAGAGATGGTAAAAGCTATCAACAGGCTCGCCACAATCCCAGGCATGACCAGTGGGAAAATCACCATCCAAAAGGTGTTCCATCGGGTTTGACCCAAGTCAATCGAGGCCTCTTCAAGGCTTCGATCCAAATTCATAAAGGCCGACGATAAAATCGCGATGCAAAACGGTGTGCAAATTAAGATATGCCCCAAAATAATCGTAAAGAGCGACAACTCAAACCCAAGCTGTATGATGACAACCAAAAGGGACACGCCGATAATGATTTCAGGCAGCACCATAGGCAGCATGATAAAGCCCATGATGGAGCGTCGAGCGGGAAAGGCAAAGCGGGTCGACGCCCGCGCGGCCAAGACGCCGAAGAGTGTGGAAAATATCGCCGTTGTCACCGCAATCATCAAGCTGTTGCGCACCGCCACATGCAGCGCCTCAGTCGATTGCAGCACTTCAAACCATTTTGTCGTGAAGCCCTTCAACGGAAAAGATACAATGCTGCTGTCATTGAAGGCGAAGACCGGCAAGAGAATGGCCGGTGCATATAGAAACACCAAAAACAGCGCGACATACCATTTGAAAAAATATCCCTTGCCGCGCATCATTTTGGTCCTCGCATAAATTTCCTATTCATCCAAACGAACACCAGGGTCACACATGTCACAATCGCCATGGCAGAAACGGCCAAAGCGGCCCCCAGCGGGGCATTATTGGCCTTTTTGAACTGCAACTCGATTATATTGGAAATCATTAACCCATTCGGACCGCCCACCAATCGCGGCGTGACGTAATCGCCGATGGTGGGAATGAAAACAATAATGGTCGCGGCAATTACACCGGGCATCGACAGGGGCAATGTCACGCGCAAAAACCGGCGCAGCCGATTGTCACCCAGGTCCTCTGCCGCTTCAATCAAAGAGCGATCGACCCGCTCCAGGGCCACAAAAATCGGCAAAATTGCAAAGGGCACCCAAGAATGGGCCAGAGTCAAAACCACGGCGTTTTGATTGTACAAGATAAAGCTCAACGGCTGTTCAATCAGTCCAAGCCCCATGAGACTGCCATTGACCACGCCATTATAGCCCAAGATCACCTTCCAAAGGAAAATCCGCATCAGATAGCTGGTCCAAAATGGGATAGTGATCAAAAAGATCCACATGGCCTTGCGTTTGGGCGTGACATGGAAAGAGATGAAATAGGCCACAGGATAGGCCAAAAGCACCGTTAAAGCCGTCACAAAAATTGAGATCTTGAGCGAACGGGCCATCAGATATTGATACATTGGCTCGGTCCAAGCCGTCTTGTAATTCTCAAGAGAAAAACTGCGGTCTAAAGTCAGATAGCTTTGCGTCCAAAAGCTGAGCGCCAGCACCATGATCAGGGGGACCGCCAACATCAAAAGCGTAAAAACCAGCGTGGGGCTGATCAAAACCATCCCCTGAGCGCCTTCACTCCGCAGTCGTTTTCGTAACCCTGTCACCTATGCAGTCCCCTTCCCTAGAAGCACATCATTGACCTGCGCCATTTGCCCCGGCTCGGGTGGAGCCGGCTGCCCCATCACCGGCAAAAGCCGTCGCAAATGGTCATGATAGGTTTTCACACCATACTCCAAATCAGAAAATATCACACCGTCATACGCAGAGGATTTTGTGGCCTCGCAAGACCAAACCATGAGCATCTGATCCTCTTCGGCTGTATCGCGGTCAATCCGTCCACTCAAATAGCGCGCGGCCTTCATTTCGCGGCTTTCCTCGCGTCGCCGATAGCACATCCCACGCTGCACCGTTTGCTTGGCAGACTGGGGCACTTCTTGATAATAGATGACACTGTCGGGATAGAGGCCGAGGACGAAATTTGGAAACATGCCAAAATAGATCCATTGACGCCGCTGCTGCAGCGGAAGATGATCGGCCTCTGGCAAGATCTCACGGTATTTTCGCACGCTCCAGCGGTGGCCATAGGCCTCATTGAATGTCCCGACCGATCGCGAGGTGCCGTTGGCGTAGGGCTCGTCAAAATAGCCATCGCCATATAATTGATGCAGCCCCGGATGGGCTTGGCGCACGTGATAGCCCTCATTGTCCACATCGCGCACAGATTTCCAATTCACCGCCAAAAGATCATCCATTGAATTGCTGTCCGTGGGCACCATATTGGCCAAATCATAGGGGGCGATTTCATCATCAAACCGCGCCAGAATTTCTGCCACGGCAGGCTGTGGACCGGCTTGGAACCGAATGAAGACGAGGCCATTCCAGATTTCCATCTCCAGCGGTTTCAGACCCCATTTCTCGGCTTGCATCGGCGGAAATGTATCTCGATTGGCAATTCCGCGCAGCCCCCCGTCCAAATTATAGGCCCACCCATGATAGGGGCAGACCATCGCCTTATTGCAGACCCCGCGCGCATCCGGAACAATCCGCGATCCACGATGCCGGCATAGGTTGTGAAAGCCCCGCAAAATGCCATCATGACTGCGGATCACCAGCGCCCGCTCGCCGGCAACATCAAAGGTGACATAGGCGCCAATTTCCGCCGCTTCATTCACATGGCAGACAAATTGCCAATGGGTTTTGAACAGGGTCTCACATTCCAGCTCAAACAGTTCCTGCGAAAAATAAGCCCAACCGGGCAAGCCAGAGCGGTCCCAGTCTTTTGGCAATGCGATATCTGCAGTCATGAAAGGCTCCAATCAATATCCCTTAGCATGGAACAGCGGGAGCCCAAAAATATCAACACTAATCTCACAAATCACTCGGAATTATATCGGATTCGCCCAGGCAATTGGGCTCTAGGCCCGCAGCCAAAACAGGGTAATGGCCGGGAAGGCCACGAGCAAAATCACCCGCGCAATGTCGGAGGCCACGAAATACATCACCACCTTATAGGTCTGCACCAAGGGCGTGCTGCGGTCCATTGCGTTGATGACAAAGAGGTTCATACCCACAGGCGGGGTAATCAGCCCCACTTCCACCACGATCAACACCAATATGCCAAACCAGATGGCGATTTGTTCTTGGCTCATGCCGAAATCAAGCTCCACGATGACCGGAAAGAAGATCGGAATGGTCAGTAGGATCATCGACAAGCTGTCCATCAAACAACCGAACACAAGGTAAAACAGCAAAATGATACTCAGCACCACCCAAGGGCTAAACCCTTGGCTAACCACAAAGTTCGAAATTTCCTGCGGCACTTGGGTCAGGGCCAAAAACCCGTTGTAAAAACCAGCGCCAAGAATGATGAAGAAGATCATTGCGCTGGATTTTGCGGTGACAAGGAAGCTCTCAATCAGGGTGCTGCGCGTCAATCCTTTATTCATCCACGCGATGAACCCCGTACCGGCCGCCCCAACCGCCGCCCCTTCCGTGGGGGTGAACCAACCCTGATAGATACCACCCACCACGAGGGCAAAAACCAGTAGAACCGGCCAAACTTTGAACAAGGCCGCAAAGCGTTCGGCATAGGGCACTGCCGCTTTCACCCCCGCCGCTTCCGGGTGCAGTCGGACATAGATGGAAATGGCAATCACATAGCCAAGCGCCGCCAAAATCCCTGGAATAAAAGCCGCAAGAAACAGTTTAGCAATATTTTGCTCGGTTAAAATCGCATAGATCACCAAAACAATGGAGGGCGGGATCAAAATCCCCAGGGTGCCGCCGGCAGCCAAAGTGGCGGTGGAAAAACCGCCGGAGTAGCCATATTTGCGCAATTCAGGCAAAGCAACGCGCCCCATGGTCGCCGCCGTGGCCAGAGAAGAGCCACAGATCGAGCCAAACCCGGCGCAGGCACCAATGGCCGCCATAGCAATGCCCCCCTTGCGATGGCCCAAAAAGCTCTCAGCCGCTTTGAACAGGGCGCTGGACATGCCCCCCAGGGTCGCAAAATGCCCCATCAGCAAAAACATCGGCACGATCGACAAAGAATAGCTGGAAAACGTGCTGAAGGTTTCAGATTTCAACCGGGCCAGCGGCAAATTGAAACTGCCCGTGGTGAAATACAGCCCCACCAAACCCACCAAAAACATCGCAAGACCAATGGGCACACGGATGAAAATCAAAATCAGGAGCGCCGGAAAAGAGGCCAAGCCAATCTCTAAGTTGCTCATAGGTCCAGTCCTGATTCTTGGGACAAAATATCTTCACCACGCAGGCATTCCACCGCGCGAATACCCGCCACATAAAAAGCAATCACCGCTGTGAGAACGGCGCCGGACAGGCTCGCGGCATAGGCCCACCAAATCGGAAATTGCAACAAAAAGGTGGTGTCGCCATAGCTCTGTTTGGACAGCATACCATTGTAAAGCTGATAGGCGATTGCGATCAGCACAATGGCAAAAATCACATCAATGCCAAGCTGCAACACCCGGTTGATCCGCATTGGGAGTTTTGCCGTAAAAATATCTACAGATGCGTGGCCTGCAGAAATTTGGCATAATGGCAGAAACGCGAAAATGGCAAAGGCCACGCCTGCCTCCACCAGTTCAAAATCGCCATTGATTGGTCCGACACCCAAATCTAAAGCCCAAGCTGAAAGGCCGGGCATGACCGATCCGATCCAGCCGTTCAACAGCCCGTTTAAACTGCGCCCAATTACAGAAATACAAATCAAAACAATAAGAAGAGTTAAGACCAGACCACCGCAGATCGCCATCAAGCGCGCTGCTTGCATCGCCAAATTCCTCATGTGAATGCCCCGTCTTGCAAATAGATAAACGCTGCGCGAAATGGCCCGCGCAGCGTTGCATGATTAGCGACTTAATTTGCGTTCATCAATGCCGTTGCTTGATCAATCATGGCTTGCCCATCGAGACCACGGCCCTTCATCTCTTCGATCCATGCCCCATAGACAGGCTGGGCCGCTTCTGCCCAGACGGCAGATTGCGCCGCGTCCAAAGTGACAATACTGTTGCCACGGTTCACGGCAACATCACGGCCAGGCGTGTCATAGGCTTGCTGCGTCGTGCCGGCAAAGATGGAAAACTCAAGACCTGAGTTATCTTCGATCACCGCTTGCAGATCTGCAGGCAGGGCCGCGAATTTATCCTTGTTCATCACCAATACGAAAGTGACCGTGTAGAGCATGGGGCCGGTGAATTCCGTGTGATGCTCGACAAGCTCTGGCACTTTCAGCGCCTTTGTCACCTCCCAAGGGATGGTCGTGCCATCAATCACACCTTTGGACAATGCCTCTGGCACTGCTGGCACCGGCATGCCCACAGGGGTGGCGCCCAACTCTTTGAGCATTGCATTCACCTGGCGCGACGCGCCGCGGATCTTCATGCCGTTGAAATCCGATGGGACAGTCACAGCCTTATTGGCATGAATAACGCCAGGGCCGTGCACCCAGCCGCCCAGCACCTTAAGATTGCCAAACTCGCGCTCAGCGATATCTGCCTCCAACATTTTCCAGAATGCCGCAGAGGCCGGGCCTGCGTCATTCACCAAAAAGGGTAGCTCAAAAACTTCGGTTGATGGATAACGGCCCGGCGTATAGCCCACCACATTCCAGGTCATATCAATCACACCATCGAGCACCTGGTCGATCAACTCAGGCGGCTTGCCACCCAATTGCATTGCCGCATAGCGGTTAATTTCGATGCGACCACCAGAGGCTTGCTCAACATTATCAGCCCAAACATCGATAATTTTCGACGGAATCGTCGCCTGCGCGGGCAAAAAGCTTTGCAAGTTGAAGCTATAGTCTGCAGCGCAAGCCATAGTGGACATTGCAAGAGCCGCAACGGCACTGCCCAAGGTTCTGTGAATGATCGTATGAAAAGTCATGATATATCCCTACCAATTATGAGTGGCACCACTGTAAGATAAACGGCCAACCGATCAACAAAAAAGTCTCATTATATACCGTTTTTGGAAAAAGCGGGGCGCGGCCTGCAAACTCAGAATTGAAATTGACACCAGCCTGTGGCAGCACAATAGAAACCAACAAGGATCGCACACATGTCCCATCCCCTACTCACCCAAGGCGATATCGACGCCTTTCAACGCGATGGCGTGATCTTGGTGAAAGGCCTCTTTGCCGATCATGTGGAGACGCTGCGGGCAGGCATTGCGCGCAACATGGACGCGCCGGGCCCCTATGCCGCCGAGAATTTGAAATCTGGCGAAGCGGGGCGGTTTTTCGATGATTATTGCAATTGGACCCGCATTCCAGAATTTGAAACTGCTCTGCGCGAAAGCCCCGCAGCAGCCGTGGCCGCAGATCTCATGGGCACGCAGCGGGTGCAGATGTTTCACGACCATATTTTGGTGAAAGAACCCGGCACATCCAAAGCCACCCCTTGGCATCAAGACGGGCCCTATTACTTTGTGGATGGCCAGCAAAATGTGAGTTTTTGGAGCCCGCTTGATCCGGTGACCGAGGCCTCGCTCCGCTGCGTTGCTGGCAGTCACACATGGGCCAAACCCGTCTTGCCGACCCGCTGGCTGGCCGAGGAGAGTTTTTATCCCAATGAGCACGACTACATGCCCGTGCCGGACCCCGAGGCCGAAGGTATGGAGATTCGCGAGTGGGAGATGGAGCCCGGCGACGCGGTGGCGTTCAATTTTGGCATTCTGCACGGCGCGCGCGGAAATGACAGCCGCCAGCGCCGCAGGGCCTTTTCTTTGCGGCTCGTGGGCGATGATGCGCGCTATGTGGAGCGTCCTGGCCCGACCTCGCCACCCTTTCCCGGCCATGAGATGCAGCCCGGCCAACGGCTGCGCGAGGATTGGTTTCCAGTGATTTTTGACCGCAGCGCTTCCCCGGTCTGAGGCGCGGCGCAACCAAGTGCTAGACCGCGTCAAAATCCAAAACGACCAGCTCTGATCGTGGTTTAAATTGGCAGGCCAAAACATAGCCCTGTTCAATTTCCCAAGGCTCAAGCGAGAAGTTTTGTGCCATCTCCCCCTCCCCTTGGCTCAACTTGCAGCGGCAGGTCGCGCACATGCCATTGGCGCAGGAATAAGGAAGCTCAAGCCCAGACTGGCTGGCCGCATCGAGCAGCATGTCATCCGCCGCCATGGCAAACCCACGCCGCGCGCCATCCAGCACAATCTCGATCCGCGCGCCGCGCGCGGGCGCGGGTTTTGGAGCCGCGCTGGCAATCGGCAGCGGGCTGGACGGGGTAAAGAGCTCAAATTTAATCCGCTCGGGCGGCACGCCCAAAACTGGCAAAGCCTCGGATGCCGCCGTGATCATCGGCTGTGGTCCGCAGATGTAAATCGCATCATAATCCATTGGGGAAATGAGCCCGCGCGTGGCCATTGTGCTCAGTTTCTCTGCATCCATGCGCCCGTTGAAGAGGGCCACATCCTGTGCCTCCTCATCCATCACATGGGTCATCAAAAACCGTGTGAGATACCTATCTTTAAGATCATCAAAGGCTTGGCGAAACATAATGCTTGCGGTGTTGCGATTGGCATAACACAGGGTAACCGTACTATCGGCTTCGCCCTCCAACACGGATTGTGCAATCGATTTGATTGGCGTGACACCGGAGCCTGCGGCCAAAAGCAAATAATTGTGCCGCCCGCCAATTGGCGCCGTGAACCGCCCCTGCGGCGGCATGACCTGCACCACATCTCCCGGTTTCAGGCCCAAAGCAAAGCTGGAAAAAGCGCCGCCCTCAATCCGTTTGATCCCGACAGAGAGCCGCGGCGCACCCAGTGGCGAGCAAATCGAATAGGACCGGCGCAAGTCCTGCCCATCGACCATGGCGCGCAGGGTTAAATACTGCCCCGGCTCAAAAACAAAATCATCCGCCAAGGCCGCCGGGATGTCAAAACTGAGCTCCACAGAACTGGCGGTATCGCTGCGCACGGCGCTGATGGTCAAATCATGAAATCTCAGTTTGGCCATCGCAGCCTCTCCTCAAATACATTTAAAATAATCAAAGGGCTCATGGCAGGCATTGCAGCGATACTGGGCTTTGCAGGCGGTGGAGCCAAATTCGGATAGTTTGGACGTGTCCGTTGCCGCGCAGCGTGGACAAGCCACTGTGATCTCGCCAAAGAGTGCGCGTTTCGACGAAGAGCCCGCCACGGGCGGCGCGATCCCATAGGCGCGAAGTTTTTCGCGCCCCTCCTCAGTGATCCAATCCGTGGTCCAAGCCGGCGCAAGGACCCGCTCAATCACGGGATCAAACCCGGCCTGAAGCAGTGCCGCCTCGATGGCCAATTCAATCGCCAACACCGCCGGGCATCCTGAATAGGTGGGGGTGACCTTGGCAATCGCCCGACCTTGATCGTCAATGTCGACAGCCCGCAATATGCCCAAGTCCGCCACGGTGACCGCGGGCACCTCGGGATCCAAAACAGCCGCTGCGGCCTCCCATGCACGACAGGCCGGAAGCGCTACCATGTCATATCCGGAAAACTGCGCTGCATAAATTGCAGCTGCGCCAATAGGTGGCCCATGGCTTCCGTATGCAGCCCTCTGCGCCCCCCCTTTTGCGCATAGACATTTTCTCGCAGGACCAGTTTGGCCGCCGCGAAGACCTGCTCAATATCCGCTTGCCACGCGGGTTGCAAAGCTTTGGTGTCGGGCAAAACGCCGGCCGCAACAGCACCGCCGGCTTCGGGATCTGCCATGAAAAATTCGCCCGTGTAGGGCGCCAAAAGCGTCACCGCTTCGGCCATACGCCGCGCACTTTCATCGGTTCCATCCCCCAGGCGGATCACCCATTCCGCACAATGGCGGCGGTGATACTGCGCCTCTTTCACAGCCTTGGCGGCAATCGCCGCAAGGGTGGCATCGGTTGAGCTCTCGGTCTCTTGCCAAAACAATTGCATGAAACTGGCAAAGTAAAACTGCCGCAGCATAGTGTGGGCAAAATCCCCATTGGGCAACTCACAAATCAATAGGTTTCGATAGGCCCGCTCCAATCGGCCAAAGGCCAAAGCATCCTCATCGCGCCCCGCCCCTTCCAAATCGCCCGCATAGGTGTAAAGCCCGCGCGCTTGGCCAATCAGATCCAGCGCAATATTGGGCATGGCCAGATCTTCCTCGAGCATCGGCGCATGACCGCACCATTCCGACAAGCGGTGACCCAGGATTAAGTGATCATCTGCCAAGCCGATCAAGGCGGCTACCCATGCGGCGGGCATCACATATGCCCCACATCATCTGGAATGTTATAAAAGCTCGGGTGGCGATAGATTTTATCATCGGCCGGATCAAACAGCACGCCGCGATCTTGCGGATCAGAGGCGACAATCTCCGCTGAGGGAATAACCCAAACAGACAAACCCTCCCCGCGGCGGGTATAGACATCCCGCGCCGCTTGCAGTGCCATTTCAGCATCCGCCGCGTGCAGCGAACCGCAGTGACGATGCGCCAGCCCATTGCGCGGGCGGATAAACACTTCCCATAGTGGGATTTCTTCGGCTTCGCTCATCTGCTCTCTTTCCTATTGCCTCACTCGGCAGCTATTGCCACCGATTGGCGCGCGGCGCGTTTCTTTGCATGGGCAAGCGCCGCCTCGCGGACCCAAGCCCCGTCTTCCCAAGCCTTTTTGCGCGCCGCCACACGGGCTTTGTTCAACGGGCCATGCCCCTTGACCACGGCCCAAAACTCATCCCAATCAATTTCGCCATAGTCATATCGCCCCTCCGCCTCATTCCAGGCCAGCGCCGGATCGGGAGGGCTCAAACCCAAACGCTGCGCCTGCGGCACGGTGGCATCAACAAATTTCTGCCGCAGCTCATCATTGGTAAACCGCTTAATTTTCCAGCGGGTAGATTGATCTGAATGCTCACTCGCCCCATCGGGCGGACCAAACATCATCAAGGACGGCCACCACCAACGGTTCAACGCATCCTGGGCCATCTCTTTTTGCGCCAGGCTCCCTTCGGCCAGTTTCAGCATGATCTCATACCCTTGCCGCTGGTGAAAACTCTCTTCCTTACACACGCGGATCATCGCCCGTGCATAGGGCCCATAGGAGCAGCGGCACAAAGGCACCTGGTTCATAATCGCGGCCCCGTCCACAAGCCAACCAATGGCGCCAATATCGGCCCAGGTTTGGGTGGGGTAATTGAATATGGAGGAATATTTTGCCCGGCCGGACACCAATTCTTCGGTCATCTGCTTGCGGCTCACCCCGAGAGTTTCAGCCGCGGAATAGAGATATAAGCCATGCCCGCCCTCATCTTGCACCTTGGCCAATAGCGCCACCTTGCGCCGCAACGTCGGTGCACGGGTGATCCAATTGCCCTCTGGCAACATGCCGACGATTTCTGAATGTGCGTGCTGCCCAATCTGACGAATCAAGGTCTTGCGATACGCCGCTGGCATAGGATCATTTGGTTCAATTTTCTCATCCGCATCAATGCGGGCTTGGAAGGCCGCCAAAATCTCTGGTGTTTCAGTGGTCTGTTCGCCAGACCCAATCAATCCTTGTGAATACATCCATTTTCTCCCAAATTTCCGTGACATATTATATTACAAAAATAAATAAATCAATATTTCTTTGTAATATAAGCAAAGCGTGTCACACAATCTGGCGTCCCGCCGCTCATCTGCACCAATTGCGGATAGAGACTGGCCAGCGCGCGATGCGCACGCGCCAAAGGCCAATCATCGAGCGGTGCCTCAATGGTGGGATAACGCAGCACCAAGCGACGCCAAAAATGCACAAGCAAAAGCCGGGTCAATCGGGCCTGCGGCACCGTCATCACATGCCCATCAAGAGCGCCGCAGAGGCGCGCGATCACACCACAGCTTTCAGCATTCAGCGCGGGAAACACCTGCCTGCGCGCCCAATCTGGAAAGGTAATCGGCGTGCTGTCAAAAATCACAAGCCTGTCGCGCCAAGGCTTCAATCCCTCTGGCATGGCCGCAGCAGGCCAACAGGCAAGCCGCGCCCCAAAAATCAATGGCGGCTCGGCCGCGCAGTCTTTTTGCAACTCAGACAGATCCACATCCAGCCCGATCAACCCATAGCACCAATGCTCAATATCGCGGGGCGCCGCATAAATCTGACGTGCGGCCCGGTAATATTGCTCCAAACCCGCGCTTGAGAAGCGATAAAACGCTTGCCGCCCCAGGCGCCGGCCCGTGACCAAACCTTCTTTGGACAGGCGCGACATGGCTGTACGAACCGCTTGCGGCTCAATCTCTAGCGCCGCGCAGAGCTCAAGAAGCGCGGACATCGAGAGCTCGCCCCCCTCGGGTTCGCCCAACTCGCCCAAAATCGTGACAATCACCGACCATACCCGCAACCGCCCCTGGGCGTGCAGATGGTGAATCAATTGGGCAAGAGGCGCAGGCTGCTCTGTCATGCCCCTTTGGTTTCACCATATGAATTCATGGTCAACAATTCATATTCCGCCACCAAATCGCGATCTTGGTTGCGCAGGGACACATGCCAGCGCACTTCCCCATAGGCCTCCGTGCGGCGAGTCTTGCGCTTGACCGTAAGCTGCACCGAAATGCAGTCACCCGCAACGACCGGCTTTTGAAACGACAACCCATTGAGCCCGGTATTGGCCAGCACCGGGCCAGGACTTGGCTCCACAAAAAGACCTGCGGCAAAACTGAGCAACAAATACCCATGCGCGACGCGGTCTGGAAAAAACGGATTGGCCTTGGCCGCCTCTGCATCCATATGCGCGTAAAACCGATCACCGGTAAACTCGGCAAAATGCTCAATATCGGCCAGCGTGACCTCACGCGCAGCGGTGTGGAGGGTCTCGCCAATCTGAAGCGCATCAAAACTGCGCGTAAAGGGATGCGCAGGCCCCACATGCTCCGCCGCGCCTGTCACCCAAATTCCAGTGATGGCTGAAAGCATATCCGGGCTGCCTTGAATGGCGCTGCGTTGCATAAAATGTTTCACACCGCGCAGACCGCCCAATTCCTCTGAGCCGCCCGCACGGCCTGGCCCGCCATGCACCATATGCGGCAAGGGCGCACCATGGCCTGTACTCTCGGCCTGAGATACCCGGTCGTTGAAATAAAGGCGCCCATGAAACGCCGCTGCCCCCAAAACAACCTGCCGTGCCACCTGTGGATCATGGGTGATGACAGAGGCCACCAACGAGCCGCCACCTTTGTTCAGCAAGGAAATTGCATGGGGCACATCGCGATAAGCCATGACCGTGGAGACCGGGCCAAAGGCCTCAATCTCATGAACGGTCTTGGCGGCATCAGGATCTGGACAGTTGAGCAGCACAGGCGACATAAAAGCCCCCTCTTTGGCATCGGCCCCGCTGACCAAGCAGTGCTGCGCATCGCCGAATACAACATCGCATTCCCCCGCCAGAAGCTGTAATTTGCCCCGCACATCTTCGCGTTGCGCCTGAGAGACCAAGGCGCCCATCTGCGTCTCTTTCTGAGCCGGATGGCCAATTTGCGTGGCCGCCAGCCGCTCTGACACTGCGGCAGTCACCGCCTGCAAATGGGCCTCTGGCACCATAATGCGTCGAATAGCGGTGCATTTTTGCCCCGCTTTCGTGGTCATTTCACGATGCACCTCGGTGATGAATAGATCAAATTCCGTAGACCCAGGCTCTATATCCGGCCCCAGCACAGAACCATTCAAACTGTCTTGTTCCGCAGTGAAGCGCACGGCGTTTTGCAAAAGTGATGGCCGGCTGCGCAGTGCCATGGCTGTGGCAGCGCTGCCGGTGAACCCCACAGTGTCTTGCGCGTCCAGACAGTCCAAAAGATCCCCCGTGGCGCCCATGATCAGCTGAAGCGCGCCGTCGGGCAAAATTCCACTATCTGCGATCAACCGCACCACGGCCTGTGTCAGATAGCCCGTGTCACTGGCCGGTTTAACCAGACTGGGCACCCCGGCCAAAAGACTGGGAGCAAGCTTTTCCAACATCCCCCACACCGGAAAGTTGAACGCATTAATCTGCAATGAAATCCCTTGGCGCGGTGTCAAAACATGCTGGCCAAGAAAGCTGCCGTCGCGGCTGAGCACCTCCAGCTCGCCATCGGGCAGAACAAACCCCTCGGGCATTTCCCGGCGCCCTTTGGACGCATAGACCAACAAGGTGCCAATGCCCCCGTCAATATCAATCTGACTGTCCGCAAGCGTGGCACCAGTAAGGAAAGACAAGTCATAGAGCGCTTTGCGATGGGCCTTCAGATGCAAGGCGAGGGCTTTGAGCATGCGCGCACGGTCGTGAAAATTCAATGCGCGCAGAGCCGGCCCCCCGTGGCTTTTGGCATAGTCCCGCATGGCCGCCACATCTGGCACCCCGCCCAGAACGCCGAGGGTCTCACTGGTGACCGCCGAGCGAACCTGCCGCCCGCTGCTGTCTGAACGGAGCCAGTGCCCCATAGCATAGCTTGAAAAATGATCTTGATCCAACACCGGCGCACCTCTGTTCAAAACTTGGAATATTAATTGACCAAGCGGTCGGTCTATGCAAGTTATTTGTATTGCCCGCATTGGAGGTCCGCATGTCCGACACGATCCTGACCCAACACACCGACGGCTGGATGCAGATCACATTGAACCGACCCGATCGGCTCAACGCCTTTAATGACGAGATGCATGCCGCCCTCAGCGCGGCACTTGCAGAGGCAGAAAAGCCCGAGGTGCGCGCGCTATTGCTCACCGGTGCGGGGCGTGGATTTTGCGCCGGGCAAGATCTTGAGGGCCGCGATCCGCGCAGATTGGGCGGCCCCCCTGATCTGGGCCATACCCTGAGCACGCTTTACAATCCTCTGGTGCAGCGCCTACGCTCATTGGCCAAACCTGTCGTCTGCGCTGTCAATGGGGTCGCGGCGGGGGCAGGCGCCAATATTGTATTTGGCTGCGATATTGTCCTGGCGGCCACCACGGCAAAATTTGTACAAAGCTTTGCCAAAGTTGGGCTGATTCCTGATGCGGGTGGCACCTATCATTTGACGCAAATCTTGGGACCGCTGCGCGCCAAAGCCTGGGCCATGACCGCCGCGCCAATCACTGCGCAAACCGCCCAAGACTGGGGATTGGTTTGGCAATGCTTCGAACCGGGCGCGCTTTTGGAGGCTGCACAGCAGTTGACCGCAGACCTGGCCAGGGGCGCGACCCTGGGTTTGGCACAGACCAAACATGCCATCCACAAAGCGGGGCAAATGGATCTCGAGGCGCATATGGCGCTTGAAGCGGAAATTCAGCGCGCCTGCGGCCAGTCGGCAGATTACCTCGAAGGCGTTACAGCCTTCCTCGACAAGCGCCCCGCACAGTATTCAGGATCCTAAAATGCCCCTCACCGCGCAACAAATTGCTGAAAAATCATCCGCGGCCTTGGGTGCACATGATGCGGCCAGTCAAGCGCTGGGGTTGCGGGTCACCCATATCGCGCCCGGACAGGCCAATGTGACCATGCAGGTCACAGAGCAGATGCTCAACGGACATGGGATTTGCCACGGCGGCTTAATCTTCACCCTGGCCGACACGGCCTTTGCCCACGCCTGCAACAGCTATAATCAAAGGGTCGTGGCCCAGACCTGCTCCATCAGCTTTCTGGCCCCCGGCCAGTTGGACGATCAGCTCACCGCCGCGGCCCGCGAGCTGCACCGCGCCGGGCGCAGCGGCATTTATGATATTGAAGTCACCCGCGCCACTGGCGAAGTGATTGCCCAGTTCCGGGGAAACTCCCGCAGCATCGAAGGTCAGCATTTTGAGGAGCCCCAACCATGACTGAAGCCTATCTATGCATCGGGCGTCGCAGCGCGATCGGTCGGTTTGGCGGCGCTTTGGCGCAAACCCGGCCCGACGATCTTTTGGCCCATGTGATCCGTGCCACTTTGGCCGATGTGCCGACCCTCGATCCAGCGGCCATTGATGATGTGATCATGGGATGCGCCAATCAGGCCGGAGAAGACAATCGCAATGTGGCGCGCATGGCGGCCCTCTTGGCAGGCTTGCCTGAGAGCGTGGCGGGTGTCACGCTCAACCGCTTATGCGGCTCAGGACTGGACGCAATCGCAATGGGTGCTCGTGCCATCAAAGCCGGGGAGGCCGAGATCATACTGGCCGGCGGCGTGGAAAGCATGACCCGCGCGCCCATGGTCATGCCCAAGGCTGAGAGCGCCTTTTCGCGAAAAGCTGAAATTTTCGACACAACCATCGGATGGCGGTTTGTGAACCGAGAGATGAAAGCGCGCTTTGGCATCGACAGCATGCCCGAAACAGCCGAAAATGTGGCCACCGATTTTGGCATATCGCGCGCCGATCAAGACGCCTTTGCCCATCGCAGCCAGTGCCGCGCGGCGCAAGCCCAGGCCTCAGGGCGATTTGCCCGGGAAATCACGCCGATATCACTGCCGCAACGGCGCGGCGACCCGATCATCTTTGACACAGATGAACACCCTCGCACGACCAGCCTTGAAAAACTCGCAAGCCTCACCACCCCGTTTCGGCAAAATGGCACGGTCACAGCCGGCAATGCCTCGGGCGTCAATGATGGGGCCGCAGCGCTCATCATCGCCTCACAAGCGGCGGTGGAGCGCTTTGACCTCACGCCCATGGCCCGCATTCTTGGAACGGCCGTGGCCGGGGTCGCCCCACGCATTATGGGCATCGGCCCTGCACCGGCCAGCGAGAAGCTCTTACAGCGGCTTGGGCTGACAATGTCAGACATAGATCTGATAGAACTGAACGAAGCCTTCGCCGCCCAAGGCTTGGCGGTCATGCGGCAGCTTGGCCTGGCCGATAATGCCGCCCATGTTAACCCCAATGGCGGCGCCATAGCCCTTGGCCACCCGCTGGGCATGTCAGGGGCGCGTCTGGCTTTGACCGCCGCCCATGAAATGCAGCTGAACGGCCACAAACGCGCCCTATGCACCATGTGCATCGGCGTGGGGCAAGGCATTGCGATGATACTTGAGAAACTGTGAGACGAGACGGATGAAAGATCTATCCCCAAAACCCGAAGATTTAAGCGCCATTGAAACCGCCAGCCGCGATGAAATCGAAGCGTTGCAACTTGAGCGGATGCGCTGGTCCTTGACCCATGCCTACACCAATGTGCCACATTACAAACAGAGCTTCGATGCGGCCGGCGTGCATCCCGATGATCTGAAGTCTCTGGCCGATTTGGCCCGCTTTCCGTTCACAGTGAAAACGGATTTGCGGAGCAACTACCCCTTTGGCCTCTTCGCCGTGCCACGCAGTCAAATCAACCGCATTCATGCCTCCTCTGGAACCACAGGCCAGCCCACGGTGGTAGGCTATACCAAAGCTGATTTGGCGATGTGGGATGAGGTGATGGAACGCTCCTTGCGCGCGTCCGGCCTGCGCGCTGGAGATCTGCTCCACAATGCCTATGGCTATGGGCTTTTTACCGGCGGATTGGGCGTGCATGGCGGCGCGGAAAAAATGGGTCTGACGGTTGTGCCCGTCTCCGGTGGCATGACCGAACGGCAGGTGCGTTTGATCGAAGACTTTCAAGCCACTGGGATCACAGTCACCCCCTCCTATATGCTGTCAATTCTGGACGAATACCGGCGCCAAGGGCTCGATCCGCGCAAGTCTCCACTACAAGTAGGTATTTTTGGCGCCGAACCTTGGACCAACGCGATGCGCGAGGAGGTCGAGCAGTCGTTTGACATGCATGCGGTTGATATTTACGGCCTCTCAGAGGTGATGGGGCCTGGTGTGTCTTGCGAATGCGTCGAAAGCAAAGACGGGCTACATATTTGGGAAGACCACTTCTACCCGGAGATCATTGATCCCGAGACTGGCGCGGTTCTGCCCGATGGGGCGCTTGGGGAATTGGTCTTCACCTCTCTGAGCAAAGAAGCTTTTCCAATCATTCGATACCGCACCCGCGATCTGACCCGGCTCCTACCTGGCACTGCGCGCAGCATGCGGCGCATGGAAAAAGTCACTGGCCGCAGCGATGACATGATGATCCTGCGCGGCGTCAATGTCTTTCCGACGCAGATTGAGGAGCAATTGATGAAGGTGCCACAATTGGCGGCGCATTTTCAAATTGAACTGGTCAAAAAAGGCCCAATGGATCACATGATTGTACATGTAGAAGGCGATAGCGCCGCCGGTGACACCCTGGCAACTCTCATCAAGGCCAATATCGGCATCACCGCAGAGGTACGCGCAGGCGCTGACAATTCCGTCGCCAGATCTCAAGGCAAAGCCGTACGGGTCATTGACAACCGAGCAGCGCGCTAACCTGTGGCCCGCCCCATCGCCAAGGACCACCGCGAAAAACGCAGCGCGATCTTGAAACAGGCCGCGGTCTACTTCGCAGACCACGGCTATGATCGCGCGTCGGTCAATGGGGTGGCGGGGGCCTGCGGCATCTCCAAATCCTTGATTTATCACTATTACGACAGCAAGGAGCAGCTGCTCTTTGACATTTTGCACAGCCATCTCACGACGCTCTACAAGGGCCTAATAGCCCTGCCAAAGGCCGAAGATCCTGAGCTGCAGCTGCGTCAATTGGTGAGAAAACTGCTGCATATGTACCGCGGCGCAGATGCAGAGCATCGATTACAATTGCAAAGCACAACGGCCCTGCCCGAGGCGCAACGCCATATACTGGCGGACATCCAACGGTCGATTGTCAAAGAATTTTCCCAGGCCATTGCTGCCGCTGCGCCCAAATATCTAGAGCAAGACCCAGATCATTTGCGCCCGCTCACCATGTCGCTCTTTGGCATGGTCAATTGGTTCTACCTCTGGCACCAACCGGGCCGCGGCTTGAGCCGGGAAACCTATGCCGATCTGGCAACCGAAATTCTCTTAGGCGGGTTGGCGCGGCTTCAAAATCAGGGGCGATCCCCTTAACCCTCGGGCGCCAGAATATGCCCCATGCGCTGCATCGCCAGACTATAGCCCTGGACACCGAACCCGGCAATCACCCCATCCGCTCTTAACGAGACATAAGACGAATGGCGGAAGCTCTCGCGTTTATGCACATTTGAAATATGCACCTCTAGAACCGGGCCTTCAAAGGTATGCAATGCGTCGAGCAAAGCAATCGACGTATGGGTGAAGGCCGCAGGGTTGATGATAATGCCCGCTGAAGTTTGACGGGCCGTGTGGATCATATCAATCAGCGCACCCTCATGATTGCTTTGCATCAACTCGCAGCGCAGCCCGAATTGCGCCGCCACCGCCGTGCAGGAGTTTGCCACATCGTCCAATGTGTCATGCCCGTAAATTTCCGGCTGACGTTGTCCCAAAAGGTTCAAATTGGGACCGTTCAAAATCGTAATGAGTTGTGCCATGATCTCAGTTCCATCTCGTTTGTTACCCGGCCATGCCACAGTTTTGCAGCAATTGCGACTGTTTCTTGCCCTTTGCTGAAATTATGCAGCCAGCTCGCAGAGCACCTGGTAGGCACATTGCACGTCGTCCTGGGTCACATCAAATTGACCAATCTGGAACCGTACGGCAATCTGCCCATCCACTTGCGTTTGTGTAATATAAATCCGCCCATCGTCATTGATCCGGTTTACAAAGGCAATTTGCGCCGCATCATCGCGGCCGGCCAATCGAAAGGTGAACAGGGATAAAACCGGGGACGTAACAATCTCAAATTGAGGATGCTGTGACAATTGATCAGCCAAACCCTCAGCCCAAGCCACATGATTGCGCAGCCTCTGGCGCAGGGCCTCAAGCCCGTAGGAGCGCAGCAAAAACCACAGCTTTAACGCGCGGAACCTCCGCCCGAGGGGCAAAGACCACTCCGAATAATTAATCACCCCGTCACGGCCATGGGTCTTGAGATATTCTGGTTGAATGGCCAGAGTTTTGACCAAGCTTGCAGGATCGGCAAGAAAATGCGCCGAGCAATCAAACTGCGCACCGAGCCATTTATGCGGATTGAACACGAGGGAGTCCGCGCCCTCAATCCCGGCCCATAGCGCACGAAATTCAGGGCAGATCATGCCCGCGCCGGCCCAAGCCGCATCCACATGGCTGTAAAGGTTAAACTCTTTGGCCACGCCAAGTACAGCTGTAAGATCATCGCAGGCGCCGGTGCCTGTGCCGCCGGTGCAGGCGATCACCCCCGCCGGAAAATGTCCTGCCGCAATATCGGCCTCAATCGCTGCCCGCAGCGCGACTGGATCCATGCCGCGGCGGATGCCGCCAATGGGTATGCGTACGAGATTGTCTTGACCAATTCCCGCCACCCATATGGCGCGATCTACCGATGTGTGAACCTCTGCAGAACAATAAATACGCAGCCGCGGCGCTCCCGATAGCCCAGAGCGATTGCCTTGCCAATTCAGCGCCCGCTCGCGCATGGTCAACACCGCCGCCAATGTCGCCGAGGAGGCCGAATCTTGAATGACACCAGAAAACCCTGAGGGAAGACCAATGGCTTGGCGCAACCAATCGAGCATCACGGTTTCCATCTCCGTCGCCGCCGGTGAGGTCTGCCAAAGCATACATTGCGCCGCAATGGTTGAGACCAGCATCTCCGCCAGCATAGACGGAGGGGCGGCATTGGCTGGGAAATAGGCAAAAAACCTTGGGTGCTGCCAATGGGTCATCCCTGGCATCACCACCCGCTCAAAATCGGCCATGATCTCTTCCATGGACTGCGGCGTCTCCGGGGCGCTGTGCTCTAAAAGAGCGGCCACATCCCCCGGCGCCGTTTGCGCGCGCACCGGGCGGTCGCGTAGATTTTTATGGTAATCTGCGGCCCATCGAGAAATTTTTGCACCCCAGTCAGAGAATTCATCCCAGTGCATTTTCAGTCCCTTCTCTTAGCAGCACAGACCCCATGCGGGCGGCCAAAGGCGGATAGAGCCACCGCGGTTTGCGCAAAATACAGCATACCGCTCCGCTCATTGATCGCAAGCCATAACACAGCAGCGCGCTTTAAATCTATACAGGGCTATGCATTCCCCTTTGTGCATCGCGCAATTTGACATTGACCCTTGGCGCGCAAAACGCCAGCCTTGCCGTACAGAAGCTCATGCCCATAACGCCGGCAGTGGGTGCACAGCTGCATCCCATGCGAGGCCGCGAGCAGTGCCAGACATCAGGGAGATCCCTTTGGAATTCCAAGGCAAGATAATTATCCTCACCGGTGCCGCGGGCGGCATTGGCGCGGCTTTGGCCCGTGAATTTGCCCAGCGCGGCGCGCGCTTGGCGCTCTGTGACCTCAATGCCCCCGCGCTGAACGACCTGGCCCAGGAGTTGGGCGCGCTGCAGATGGTCTGCGATGTGACTGTCGAAAGCCGCATTCAGGCCATCGTGAAAGAGGTCGAAGTAACCCTTGGCCCGGTGGATATTTTCTTTTCCAATGCCGGATTCAGCGCAGGCGAGCCAGGTCACGCCGCCTCAGCGCCAGATCGGATTTGGCAGTCCGCCTGGGAGGTGCATGTCATGGCGCATGTCTACGCCTGCCGTGCCGTATTGCCAGCCATGCTGGCGCGTGGCCAGGGCTATCTCGTGCAGATGGCCTCGGCTGCGGGGCTGCTCAACCAAATTGGCGATGCGGCCTATTCCACCAGCAAACACGCCGCCGTCGGTTTTGCCGAAGCCCTGGCCATTTCCCATGGGCACGAAGGCCTCAAAGTCTCAGTTGTTTGCCCGCAATATGTCGCCACGCCAATGCTGGGATATGATGATCCCGGCGCGGCCGCTCCATTGCTGGATGTATTGAGCCCAAAGACCGCAGCCCAGCGCATAGCAGATGCGATGGAGGAGGAACGCTTTTTGATCCTACCGCATCCGCAAGTCGCCGATTACATAGCCTTCAAAGCGATGGAGCCCGAAAAGTGGCTGGCTGCCATGCGCAAACTGCGCGCACGGTTGATGGCAAAACTTGGCAAGCTTGATTTGGCACAGATGCACAAATGGATGTGATCGCCGGATCGCTTCCCTGTCAAAGGGTTTTTTGCATGGTGATTTCCGTCACGCGATCATAACCCGGATGGGCATTGCGCGCGGTCTCAATAAATCCGCATTTGCCGAATATTTTTTGGTTCTCCACCAGCTCAATACGCACCTGCAGCTCAAGGCGGTACAGGCTCATGGAGCGGGCCAATGCCTCACTCGCCGCCAGCAGCGCACGCAACACGCCCCGGCCACGCAGATCCTCCGAAATGGCAATTTTTCCCAAATACAGCGCATGGGGCAAAGGCGTGGCCACAAGGCAAGCGGCGACAGGCTCGCCCAGAGCTAAAAGCCAGCTGTCCTTTGCCGCCTCTGCCAGCTTGCTGACGGTCAGCTGATGCATTGAGCTGGGCGGATCAATGCGTCCAGTCATATAGGCAAAGGAGGTTTGAATAAGCGTGAGCACCTGCGCCAAAGCCACGGTATCGCTGGCCTCCACTCGCCGCACCGCAGAGTGCAGATCGGCCTGCCCAATCATACGCTGATAAATCGCTGTTCCGTGCCATTGGTCAAATTTGCGCCCAACCTCCTGCAAGCTTCCCACATGGGCAAAGCCACAGCGTTCATGCAACTGCGCACTCTGCGGATTTGGCAAGGTGACAATGGCCACTGCCGTATGAAACCCGCGGGCGGCCAAATGTGCAAAGAGCATCCGATAGAGCGCCTGGGCAAGGCCGCGACCCTGTCCCTCAGGCGCCAAGTAAACACTGACCTCTGCGGTGCGGTCATAGGCCAGACGGGGACGATAGGGGCTGGCATAGGCAAAGCCTAAAATCCCCGCATCTGACTGCGCCACAAAGTAGCCATGGCTGGCAAGGTTGCCGGCTATGCGCTCAGCCATGGTCTCCACACTGGGTGGAACGGTTTCAAAAGAAATGGAAGTCTCTTGCACGAAAGGCGCATAAATCGCCCGAATATCAGCTGCATCCTCTGGCCGGGCCGCACGAATGGTGACATCTCCCTGCGGTGTAGACATCTCGGTGGCCCCTCAACCAATATGTGGACTCGGAGCGCCGATGCTGTTGCGCCACACCCCCCACATTAGAACAATCGCCCGCCAATAGGCACATCCTGATCTGGCCGCATCAACACCACTTTGCCCGCCTCATCCGGCACACCCAGCACCAAAATCTCTGACATCACCTTACCAATCTGGCGCGGCGGAAAGTTCACCACGGCCAGAACCTGGGTTCCAACCAACGCTTCGGGCGTATAATGATCGGTCAACTGCGCGGAAGATTTCTTAATCCCAAGATCGTCACCAAAATCCACCCAAAGCTTGATGGCTGGCACGCGGGCCTCGGGATATGGTTCGGCTTGAGTGACATGGCCAATGCGAATATCAAGCTTGGCAAAATCCGTATAGGAGATCTCAGCCATTGGACAGCTCCTGCGATCGTTGGCTGGCAGCGGCCACGGCTTGATCCAAAAGTTGCGGCAATCCTGACTCATGGCGCATCAAGATCTCAAGCGCCGCTTGGGTCGTGCCATTGGGGCTGGTGACGTTGACCCGGAGTTGCTCGGCGCTCTCACCAGAGTGAACGGCCAAAGCCCCTGCCCCCGCCACAGTGGCCTGCGCAAGCTGCATCGCCATATCCTCTGGCAGCCCTTGGTTTACACCCGCCGCAGCCAAAGCCTCTATCATTAAAAATACATAGGCCGGGCCGGAGCCAGACAGGCCCGTCACCGCATCCATTTGTTGCTCATTTTGCAACACAAGCGTTTGACCCACGGCCGCCATCAGGCTTTGCGCCTCTGCAACGTCTTTTTCCGTTGCACGCCCATTGCCGATGAGCGCTGTAATTCCTTGTCCAATGGCCGCCGGCGTATTGGGCATGGCGCGTACAATTGGCGTGGATTTGCCCAAAACATCCTCAAAGGCCGAAATGGGCGTGCCGGCGGCCACTGAAATAAACAAGGTTGTCGCCGAACCAAACCGCTGCAATCGCGGCAGAGCTTCCCCCATCATCTGGGGTTTGACCGCCACCAAAACCGCGGCGGGGTCATCGGGCAGCATTTCATTGACCAGCACGCCAATTGACAAAAGCCAATCACTCGGTTTCGGATCTAAGATCCAAACAGATTTAGGATCCATCCCCTGTTCGAGCCAACCGCTTAATAGGGCCGACCCCATTTTTCCGCAGCCAAGCAGCACCAAGCCACGTTTTAAAATATTATTTGAGAACATCTCCAAACCCGTATTCGCCTTTCACGGCAGATCCTACGCGTGGCCGTGAGCCTCTGCAATAGCCACTTTCAATGCCGTCTCAAGGTCTTTTTCGCCCCATGTGACCATTTGAAAGGCTGGATAATAGCGCTCAGCGGACATGACGGCGGCAGAAATCATTGTATCAATCTGATCGGGCGTCGCCATTTGGGCGTTGGAAAGGATCAACCCATAGCGATAAGCCATCAACCGCTCCGCGCCCCAATAGGTGAAACTGCCAGCCCAGCACATATCATTGACCGCATTGAGCGCCTCATAGAGCGCGGGCATCCGATGGGCCGGCGGGTCCATCTCGAAGCTACAGATCAAACGTAGAGTTTGATCGGCTTCACACCAAGCCAGAGTGATGGAATAGCTGCGCCATTGTCCGGCCATCTCCATTGAAATTTGATCATCCGCAATCCGGTCAAACTGCCATTCTTGATGGGTGGCAATATCTTCCACGATATCTATGGGATGCAGATCTTCAAAATCATAGGCGTGATTGGACAGTGCCATACAGAACCTCTTTCCGGGTCAAAAACTCCGATCCGGCAGCTCCACAACTTCTTGTACACTCCCCAAGATTTTGCGGCCGCCGAATACTTCCATACAATCTATGGTGTCCTTTGACCGGGATTCTGTCGAGTCATTTATCTGGGGATAAGTCATTTATCTGTGGACAAGACGGCAAAATCACTACGCCGCAGCCGCAAAACCACAAAGGCCGCCCCGAGGGACGGCCTTTTAGCAGCTGAACCAGTCACGCACCCACGGGATTCGTGTTTGGCTGTGGCGCGGCTTTGCTTACGACTTGGGCGCCGACTTGGATTTCGGAGCCTTTTTCGCAGCGGCCGCTTCGAGCGCCTCAAGCCGCGCGCTCAAGTCTTCATTTTGCGCCCGCGCCTTTTGCGCCATGGCCCGCACCGCATCGAACTCTTCGCGGGTAACAAAATTGCGATCCGCCAGCCAGCGGTCCATGAAGCTTTTCATGGCATTCTCGGCCTCGTCCTTGGCGCCTTGCGCGACACCCATCGCATTGGTCATGATTTGGCTCATATCATCCATGAACTTATTCTTGCTTTGCATCATCAGTCTCCTTGGCGGCGATAACTCGCTTTAGCCTTATATGGGGGCTAATATCGCGGAACTCAAGGTTGACTTACAGCGCCGCTCTGGGAATTAAGGGTCATGATCGCTTCGATTCCCTTTCCAGATGTCTCGCCCACCCTCTTTTCGGTGGACATACCGCTCTGGAAGTTTTCACTGGCTGGCATGGATTTTAGCTTGGGTGGGTTTGAACTCGCCCTGCGCTGGTATGCTCTGGCCTATATCGCTGGTATTTTGCTTGCCTCTTGGATCATGCGCCGTGCCCTGCGCCGGCCTGTGCTCTGGCCGCAAGATCGGCCAGCTTTCAGCGAAGCAAACCTGGATGATCTCATCACTTGGTTAATCTTTGGCATCATCATCGGGGGGCGATTGGGATATGTGCTGTTCTACAACCCCAGCTATTACCTCGCAAACCCCGCTGCGGCCCTCCGAATTTTTGACGGGGGCATGTCTTTTCATGGCGGTTTTCTGGGCGTTGGCGCGGCCGGCTTGCTGTTTTGCCGCAAGCACAAGATCGCACTGCTAAAAGCCTCAGATGTGATGGCGGCCTCTGCTCCGGCGGGCCTGCTCTTTGGCCGGCTGGCCAATTTCATCAATGCCGAGCTCTGGGGCAGAGAGACCACCCTGCCTTGGGGGGTGATCTTTCCGGGCGAGGACGCTCAAACATGTGTTCAGGCCGCCGCCGGCCTTTGCGCGCGCCACCCCTCGCAGCTCTATGAGGCCATGGGCGAAGGGCTTATCCTGGGCGCGCTTCTGCTTTATCTTCTGTTTCGTACAGGGGCATTGCGCCGCAGCGGTCTGTTGACCGGGATCTTTTTGATCGGATATGGTCTTACGCGGTTCATGGTCGAATGGGTGCGCCAACCAGATGCGCAGTTTCAAACCTTGGACAACCCGATTGGCTACGCCTTGCAACTGGGTCCGACCGGTCTGACCATGGGACAAATTCTAACCCTGCCGATGCTTCTGGCTGGGCTATGGTTGATCCAAAAGGCACGCGCCCGGCCATGAACGCCTTGGCCGAGACATTGCGCCAACGCATTGGGCAGCACGGCCCATTGACCCTTGCCGATTATATGGGGGAGTGCCTGCTCCATCCCAAGCACGGCTATTACACGCAGCAAGAGGCCTTCGGCCGCAGCGGCGATTTCATCACCGCACCAGAGATCAGCCAAATGTTCGGCGAAATGATCGGCCTCTGTCTTGGTGCCACATGGCAAGCGCAGGGCGCACCCAAAGATGCTATTGTGGTGGAGTTGGGGCCTGGACGAGGCACATTGATGCAAGACCTGCGCCGCATTGCCCCGGCTGTACCGGGCTTTGACAGCTTGCCAATCCAGATGATCGAAGCCTCGCCGAGATTGCGCCGGCTCCAATCCGATGCACTGCCCGGTGTAATCCATCACGCCGAGGCAAGCGGACTGCCACAAGCGCCCATCTTTCTCATTGCCAATGAGTTTTTTGACGCCCTGCCCATCCGGCAATTTCGCCGCCACTCGACTGGCTGGGAAGAGATATTGGTGGGATGCGACGCCAATGGCCTGTGCTTTGGCAAGGCCGCGCCCCAACCCTATCATTTTCTCGACCATCGGCTTGAGGATACCGAACCCGGCATGATCGTTGAATATTGCCCCGCGCTCACGCCCATCGTGGCCGAGGTGTCGCAGCGCATCGCCGATCACGGCGGTGCGGCGCTGATCGTTGACTATGGCGATTGGCGCTCTCAGGGCGATACAGTACAGGCCGTCAGCCATCACCAACACGCCGATCCCCTAGCCGCACCCGGGACCGCGGATCTCACAGCCCATCTGGACTTTGAGGCCCTGTATAACGCGGCCAAGGCCGCAGGGTTGCGCCCGACCCGATTAACCACGCAGGGGGTATTTTTGGAGCGATTGGGACTGATCCAGCGCGCGCAAACCCTGGCCAAATCCCTAAGCGGAGCGGCGCTTGACTCCCACATTGCCGCGCATCGCCGCCTCACCCATCCTGACGAGATGGGCGGGCTATTCAAGGTCATGGGCCTTGTGGCAGAGGGCGCGGCTGTACCGCTGGGGCTTGAACCATGACGCTCACCCCCCTCACATCTGACCTTCTAGCGGAGGTGTCACACGGGTTTTTTACCCGGATGGTCGGCAGCTCAACGGGTATTTATCGTGGGTTGAATTGCGGCAAAGGCTCGGGTGACAGGCCTGCCGCGGTCCAAAGCAATCGCGCAGCAGTTGCGGATTTTTTTGGACAGCCAGCCGATCACTTGCAATCGGTGCATCAAACCCATTCAGCGCAGGTGCAGATCCTAGCAGCTCCGCTCACCGATGCGCCCAAAGCCGATGCCATGGTGACCGCGACTGCGGGCGTGATCTTGGGGGTTCTCACGGCCGATTGCCAGCCTGTGTTGTTTCATGACGCGAAAGCCGGCGTCATTGGCGCCGCCCATGCGGGCTATCGGGGCGCCAAATTGGGGATTTTGCAAAATACCCTCGCGGCTATGGAGACCCTCGGCGCCCAGCGACAAGATATTTGCGCGGTGATCGGACCCTGCATCAGTCAAAAGGCCTATGAGGTTGGGCCGGAATTTCTTGACAATATCTGCCATGATGCCCCTAACGCCCTGCGCTTTTTCGCTCAGGGCAAGGGCGATCGGTACCAGTTTGATCTGCCCAGCTACAGTTTGGACCAGCTGCGCACAGCCTGGGTCAAAGAGGCGGCATGGACGGGCCATTGCACCTATAGCGCGCCGGATCAGTTTTACTCTTATCGCCGCTCCGTGCATGAACAGCAGCCCGACTATGGCCGGCTGATCTCTTGCATCTGCCTGTAGCGTCCAAAGACCTCTGCATAACGCCATTTCAACACGAATTAAGGGCAGCGCCAGCCTGGGCGGGCGCATATGGCTGGTGGTGAAATCGCTGCAAAATTTGAGCAATAACCATACGTTCCAACATGTTGAGATGGTGAATGCGCCTGCCGGGGGCAGGCAGGCGCAGCCCGGTGTTGCCACCGGGCACAGTGTTCGGCTTGGCGGTTGGGTTATGCAGAGGTCTTTTAATGGAAAAACGACATCGACGAACCCATTTTGGCGGGCATCCTCAATCTGGACTTTGGTGCAGCCCAAGCGCATTGGCGCTTTGTCCCCCGTTGTATAAATTCATCAGAGGTGCCACAAAGCTTCGCTGCGCGCCCGCCCTGCCAAATACGGCGACCGGTTGGTTTTGCTTTGGAGGTGGGGTGCTGTTCTTAGGGTTGTTTTGACAAGCGCGCTTCGAGCACCTCGAAGGGCACGCCAGGTTGATCTTTTGCACCGCGGATGACGAGCGATGTTTTAACGGAGGCGACATTCTCCGCTGAGGTCAGCTCTTCGGTCAAAAAGGATTGGAATGTCGACAGATCTGGCGCGACGCATTTCAAGATGAAATCCACCTCGCCATTGAGCATATGGCACTCACGCACGAGCGGCAAGCTTAGGCAGCGCATCTCAAAGGCGGATAGATCCGCCTCCGCTTGGCTTTGCAGCCCGACCATAGCGAAGACCTGAACTTCAAATCCCAATTTCCGCGCGTCAATATCCGCATGATAGCCGCCGATATAGCCGGTTTCCTCCAAAGTGCGCACGCGGCGCAGGCAGGGAGGCGCGGAAATTCCGACCCTTTTGGCCAGCTCAACATTCGTCATCCGCCCATCGGCTTGCAACTCTGCCAAAATCAAACGATCAATGTCATCCAGACGGTGCATAAACGGGTACCCTTTCGCAGTGTTGGGAAATCATACCCAAATGGCGCGCCCAACGCAATAATATTTCAACATTGCGCAATAATAATTCGTATAGCGACCTGTAGTCGCAAAGGTCCCGGTTTGGGCTTTTGCCCGGCGACTGGCCTGTATATATGCAGCAGCAACACTTACCTGTAGGAAATCCCATGTCCAATACGCGCCACACGAAAGTCTTGATCATCGGCTCCGGTCCTGCCGGCTATACGGCCGGGGTTTATGCCAGCAGAGCCATGCTCAATCCTATATTGGTTCAGGGCATCGAGCCCGGCGGGCAACTGACCACAACCACCGAAGTGGAGAACTGGCCCGGGGACAGCGAAGTGCAGGGCCCCGACTTGATGATCCGTATGCAAGACCACGCCAAGGCCATGGGAACGGAAATCATCGGCGATATCATCACCGATCTGGACGTCTCGGAACGCCCCTTCAAAGCTCAAGGCGATAGCGGCACGCTTTACATCTGTGATGCGGTGATTTTGGCAACCGGCGCGCGGGCAAAATGGCTTGGCATTGACAGTGAGGAAAAATTCAAAGGATTTGGCGTTTCAGCCTGTGCGACATGCGACGGGTTTTTCTATCGCGGTCAAGAAATCGTTGTGGTCGGCGGCGGCAATACCGCGGTTGAGGAGGCGTTGTTTCTGACCAATTTCGCCTCAAAAGTCACATTAATTCACCGACGCGACGAGCTGCGCGCCGAGAGGATCTTGATCGACCGGCTGATTAAGAATGAAAAAATCGTGCCGATGTGGTTCCATGAGATTGACGAAGTCTATGGTACAGATATGCCGTTAGGTGTCGAAGGCGTGAAGGTGAAACACACTAAAACCGGTGAAATCACGGATGTGCCCTGCAAGGGCGTCTTTGTTGCCATCGGCCATGCGCCCGCCAATGAGCTGGTCAAAGACGTGCTGGAAACCCATATGGGCGGGTATGTGGTGACCAAACCCGACAGCACCGAAACCTCAATTCCCGGTGTGTTTGCCGCCGGTGATCTGACCGATCACAAATACCGCCAAGCCGTCACCAGCGCTGGAATGGGCTGTATGGCAGCTCTGGAAGCCGAGCGGTTTTTGGCCGGTTAGGACTAACGCTTTGGCTTTGGACGATGCGTGTGTTGCTCAAAGTCAAAACCACGCCAGCCCTCCGGCCCGGCCGCCAAAAGCGCCTTGCAATTGATGCGGGCATCAATTGATTGCCCTGTCTATGAATTCAACTTAAAAGTACAATCTAATTTATTAATAACATATTCGTTTAACCCTCTGGTCAACTGGCTCGGAAATAAAATAACATTCCATCAACCCGGCGCAGGCGGCGCAAGTCTCTCTGCTAAATCTCTCAACTTCGCAAGCGGTTTTGTCACCTACAACTGGCGAGGCTTCTGCGCAAAGCGACCTTCTGGAGATACATATTTTGCAAAACAATCTAACACCGATCCCCGAATTATACGTCAGCTATGACAGCGCGCAGAAAATGAAGCTCGAAGCGGCAGAGCTCACCTCGTGGGATCTCACGCCGCGGCAGGTCTGCGATTTAGAATTGCTCATGAACGGCGGGTTCAATCCCTTGAAGGGGTTTTTGGGACAGGCTGATTATGACAGCGTGGTGGCCCATATGCGTTTGAGTGATGGGGCGCTTTGGCCCATGCCGATCACTTTGGATGTGAGTGCTGCATTTGCCAGCACCCTTGAGTTGGGTCAAGATATCGCTTTGCGTGACCCAGAGGGCGTCATTCTCGCGACCATGACCGTAACAGACAGCTGGACACCCGACAAAGACCGCGAAGCCGAACAGGTTTTTGGCGCCAATGACATGGCCCATCCGGCTGTGAATTATCTGCACAATACCGCAGGGGCGGTCTATCTCGGTGGACCCGTGACGGGCATTCAACAGCCGGTTCATTACGACTTTCGCGGCCGGCGCGATACCCCCAATGAGCTGCGCGCCTATTTTCGGAAAATGGGCTGGCGCCGCGTGGTGGCGTTTCAAACCCGCAACCCGCTGCATCGGGCTCACCAAGAGTTAACCTTCCGCGCCGCTAAGGAGGCCCAGGCCAATCTGCTCATTCACCCGGTGGTGGGCATGACCAAACCCGGCGACATCGATCACTTCACCCGCGTGCGCTGCTATGAAGCGGTCCTTGATCACTACCCATCCTCGACCACGGCGATGTCGCTGCTCAATTTGGCAATGCGCATGGGCGGGCCGCGCGAGGCGGTATGGCACGGGCTTATTCGCGCCAACCATGGCTGCACCCATTTCATCGTCGGCCGCGACCATGCCGGACCGGGGAAAAATTCAGCAGGGGAAGATTTCTACGGCCCCTATGAGGCGCAAGATCTGTTTCGCAAATACGAGGCGGAAATTGGCCTGGAGATGGTGGATTTCAAACATATGGTCTACGTGCAGGACCGCGCCCAATATGAGCCCACCGATGAAGTTGAAGACGGCTGCACAGTGCTAAATATCTCCGGCACAGAGCTGCGCCGGCGCCTGTCGGAGGGCTTGGACATTCCCGAATGGTTCAGCTTCCCGCAGGTGGTGGCCGAATTGCGTAAATCACGACCACCGCGGGCGCAACAGGGATTCACCGTCTTTTTCACCGGGTTTTCTGGATCAGGAAAATCAACAATTGCAAATGCTTTGATGGTAAAACTCATGGAGATGGGCGGTCGACCAGTGACCTTGCTGGACGGGGATATTGTGCGCAAGAACCTGTCGTCGGAACTGGGATTTTCCAAAGAACACCGCGACCTGAACATTCGCCGGATCGGCTATGTGGCCTCGGAAATTACCAAAAATGGCGGCATCGCCATCTGCGCCCCCATCGCCCCCTATGCCACCACACGGCAGGCCGTGCGCGAAGATGTCGAGGCTTTTGGAGCCTTTGTTGAGGTGCATGTCGCCACCTCCATCGAAGAATGCGAACGGCGTGACCGCAAAGGCCTGTACAAGTTGGCCCACGCTGGAAAAATCAAGGAATTCACAGGTATTTCAGATCCCTATGATGTGCCCAACGCACCGGAATTGCGGCTCGAAACTGAGAGTGTCGAGGTCGACAATTGCGCCCATCAGGTTTTACTCAAACTAGAGAGCATCGGCCTCATCGGCGCGTAAGGCAGGCCCTAAGCATAGACAGTTGGGCGCGGCACTGCTCAAAATCGCAATGCGATCGCTGCGCCCAAAATTTTTTATACTAGAATTTAAAAAATTTTATAACAATGCCTTGCGAGCCTAATGTAAAGTCATTGGGGAATAACGAAACTCACGGGCCATGTCATAGGCTTGAGCCAAGTCGCCAACCAATGCCAATTGCTCACCTTCGGAGTTATGCACCGACCAGAGCCGCTCAATATCCCCAGTTTCTTCAAAAATTTCCTCTGGAAGATCCGCTTTATCAACCGGTTTAAGATAAACAATGCGATCTTCTAAGACGCCAAATTGATCTTTCATCTCATTGTCCTTTCTTAATTTCAATCTTCTGAATCACAGTCTCAGGTAGAGCGCGCTTTAGATCGATATGCAACAGCCCATGCTCCATAATCGCCGCCCCCACATCGACGCCATCCGCCAAAACAAACGTTCGCTGAAACTGTCGCGCCGCGATACCGCGGTGCAAATAAACCCGCTGGCCACTCTCCTCACCTTGCCGGCCCAGGATCACCAACTGCCGGTTCTCCACGGTGATCGCGAGGTCCCCTTCGGCAAAGCCCGCAACGGCCAGGGTAATGCGATAAGAGTTTTCTGAAGTTTGTTCGATATTGTAGGGTGGATAGCCCTCATTACCAGTTTTGGCGGCACGCTCAACCAAGCGTTCAAGCTGGTCGAACCCCAATAGGAATGGATGGGTTCCAAGACTCAATTTTGACATGTCTTCGTCCTTTAGCAAAGCGACAGAACAGCAGATCCCTCAAGAGGCAATCGCTAGATGTTAGATATGGGGTTGGTGGTAAAATTGCGCAAGAGCCGGCTTCTCAATTGCTTCAAAAACCTTTAAGCGAAAAGCAGAAACTCAAGAGGTCGCCCATGTCAGGCAGTCAACAGCTCAATCCGCAAGAGGTCATGACCATCCAACTTGCCGTGCTCCGCCAAGAACACCGCGATCTCGACCTGGCAATATCCGCCCTAGTGGATCGTGCCGGTGACCAGCTGACGGTGAAACGCTTGAAACAGAAAAAACTCCACCTCAAAGACCAAATCACTAGACTTGAAGATGAACTTACCCCCGATATTATTGCCTAATCTCCGGCAATGGGTTAACTCGGCCTTTCTCCTAGCGCTAAATATGGAACATTCAAATGGTGCATGTCGGAATAATAATGGGCAGCCAATCAGATTGGCCAACAATGAAACATGCCGCCGAAATTCTCGACGCCTTGGACATTGCATATGAAAGCAAAATCGTTTCTGCCCATAGAACACCTGATCGCCTCTGGGATTATGGGACAAGCGCGGTGGAAAGGGGCTTGAAAGTGATTATTGCTGGCGCCGGCGGGGCCGCGCATTTGCCTGGCATGGTGGCCTCAAAAACCCGCATCCCAGTTGTGGGCGTGCCTGTGCAAACCAAGGCGCTTTCAGGGATCGATAGCCTCTATTCAATCCTTCAGATGCCAAAGGGCTATCCTGTGGCAACTATGGCCATTGGAGCGGCCGGTGCGGTCAACGCCGGGCTGATGGCCGCAGGTATCTTGGCGACGCAAAATCCAGATATCGCCGCGCGGCTTGATTCCTGGCGCGCGGCCCTGTCCGCCTCTATCCCCCAGGAGCCAGTTGATGAGTAACCCCCTGCCCCAAGGTGCTTGCATTGGAATTTTGGGCGGTGGTCAATTGGGCCGTATGCTCGCAGTAGCCGCCAGTCGTTTGGGACTAAAGGCGCATATTTTTGAACCCGGCGCCAATCCTCCGGCCAGTCACGTAGCCGATCAGGTCACCACCGCCTCCTATGAAGATGACGCAGCGCTGCGCTGTTTTGCCCAATCGGTAGATGTGATTACCTATGAATTTGAGAATATCCCAACCTCGGCGCTGGATATCCTCGAGCAGATCCGCCCTATTCACCCAGGTCGCCGGGCCTTGGCAATATCACAAGATCGCCTCTCTGAGAAAGAATTTCTCACCGGGCTCGGCCTGAAAGTGGCGCCCTATGCCAATGTCACCACCGCGGCTGAAGCCGAAGCAGCTGCCCAGTCTATTGGCACCCCCTCCATTCTGAAGACACGCCGCATGGGCTATGACGGCAAGGGGCAAAGTCGGCTCAGGGATGCCTCAGAAATGGCGGAAACATGGCAGGCCATGCAGGGCGCGCCCTCAGTGTTGGAAGGCTTTATCAATTTCAGCCATGAGGTATCCGTGATCGCGGCACGTGCCAGTGATGGGCAGGTGGCCTGCTATGATCCTGGTGAGAATGTCCATCGCGAGGGGATTTTGCACAGCACAACAGTCCCGGCCACTTTGACCGCCACCCAACGCATGGATGCGGTTCTCTTGGCCGGACAAATCCTGAATGCTTTGGATTATGTTGGCGTCATGGGCGTCGAGCTTTTCGTGACCAACGATGGGTTGATCGTCAATGAGATTGCCCCACGCGTGCACAACTCGGGCCATTGGACACAAAACGGCTGCGATATCTGCCAATTTGAGCAACATATCCGTGCGGTCGCCGGCTGGCCTTTGGGCGACGGCACTCGCCACAGCGATATACGCATGGAAAATCTGATTGGTGCCGATATAGGTCGGGTATCGGAGCTGCGCGAAACCAATGCCGCATTGCATTTATATGGCAAATCGGAGATCAAACCCGGCCGTAAAATGGGTCATGTCAATTTTCGCACATAGCACCCCTGCGCGGAAAGACAGATATTGGATCAAGGGCGCTGCGAGTCGTCTAAGCTGAACCTTAATGCCTTGAGAAACAGATCCAAGCTCACGTCGCGTAGGGTGAGGTTGGCGTCAAACGCCCCAGCCTTCAGGTAATGAGATACTTGGGCAATGACCAATGGGTTGTTCATCATAAAGCTGTGAGACACCGGCAATATCAAATGATCGCGCATCCCTTCCACTCGGGTGCTTTCAACGGAGACTTTCCCATCATCTGGCCCGTTGATGAAATTGGAATACACCGGGTTAAAACTGACCGTGCCGGCAATGATGCCCAGCGAAAAATTAACCTGTGATAACCGATTTGGGAAACTGCTGGCGTCCGTGCCCAATTGTCGCCCTGCCGGCCCATTGACCCAATCAAAGGCCGAGAGTGCCTGCATCGCATCCACCACCTCTGAGCCTTTATTTGGTGGCCCAAGCATCACCACATGGCCTAAGTTCTCGGGCTTGGCCCAGGCCAGATAGGCCCGCACCATAATACCGCCCAAAGAATGGGTCACAAAATGGAGCCGACGAGCGCCACAGCCCGCGACAGCCTCAGGCAAAGTTTCACTCACCAAACTCTCAATCGGCTTACCCCGCGTGGAAAATTCCGGAGCCACCACGTGATAGCCCTGCCCCCGCAGGCTCCGCGCCATCAACGCAAAAGAGGCCTCGCTGCGCGCCAACCCATGCAGCAGGATCACACAGTCTTGCGCAAAGGCCCAATTGGGCAGCAAAAGGCCAAAAGAGAGGAAAAGCGGTTTGAGCATGATTTAGAAATAGGCGCCAGGGCCAGGCCTTTAAAGAGCCACTCCAACAAAAAGGCCCACGACAAGCGCGGGCCTTTTCAAAAAACAGGTCGTAAATGACCAGCTGACTTACATCATGCCGCCCATGCCGCCCATGCCACCCATATCGGGCATGCCACCGCCAGCAGCAGCGCCGGCTTTTTCGGGCTTATCAGCTACCATAGCTTCGGTTGTGATCAACAGACCTGCAACCGATGCTGCATCTTCCAATGCGGTACGAACAACTTTGGCCGGATCAATAACGCCAAATGCGAACAAATCGCCATATTCTTCGGTTTGCGCATTGAAGCCAAAGGACAGATCGTCGCTTTCACGCACTTTGCCAGCTACAACCGCACCATCAACACCGGCATTTTCGGCGATTTGGCGCAAAGGTGCTTCGATCGCGCGTGCCACAATTTTGATACCAGCAGTTTGGTCTGGATTGACGCCTTCGAGGCTGGCCAGTGCTTTACCAGCCTGAACCAGAGCAACTCCGCCACCGACAACAACACCTTCTTGCACGGCCGCACGGGTCGCGTTCAAGGCGTCATCAACGCGATCTTTGCGCTCTTTCACTTCGACTTCGGTCATGCCGCCGACGCGGATCACAGCAACACCGCCTGCCAACTTGGCAACGCGCTCTTGCAGTTTTTCGCGGTCGTAATCGGAAGTTGTCTCTTCGATCTGACCACGGATCTGAGCCACACGAGCTTCGATTTCAGCTTTCTCGCCCAAACCGTCGACGATGGTGGTTTCGTCTTTGGTGATAGAAACGCGCTTGGCAGAGCCGAGCATGTCCATTGTCACAGACTCAAGCTTCATGCCAAGATCTTCAGAGATCACTTGACCGCCAGTCAGAATTGCCAAATCTTGCAACATGGCTTTGCGGCGATCGCCAAAACCTGGGGCTTTGACTGCTGCAATTTTCAAACCACCGCGCAATTTGTTCACAACCAAAGTTGCCAAGGCTTCGCCTTCAACATCTTCCGCAATGATCAACAATGGCTTGCCAGACTGGATCACTTGCTCAAGCAATGGCACCATTGGCTGCAAGGAGGAGAGTTTCTTCTCATGCAACAAGATGATCGCATCTTCCAGCTCAGTTGTCATTTTGTCAGGGTTGGTGACAAAATAAGGGGAGAGGTAACCGCGGTCAAACTGCATGCCTTCTACAACAACAGTTTCTGTTTCCAGACCTTTGTTCTCTTCAACAGTGATGACACCTTCATTGCCAACGCGCTGCATCGCGTCCGCAATTTGCTGGCCGATGTCAGCTTCGCCGTTGGCGGAGATTGTACCGACTTGCGCGACTTCTGCGCTGTCTGTCACTGGACGTGCAGCGGCTTTGATCGCGTCAACAACGGTTGTTGTCGCTGTGTCGATGCCACGCTTCAGATCCATTGGGTTCATGCCGGCGGCTACAGATTTCATACCTTCGCGCACGATGGCTTGAGCCAAAAGAGTCGCGGTGGTTGTGCCGTCGCCAGCCTCGTCATTGGTGCGTGAGGCCACTTCTTTAACCATCTGCGCGCCCATGTTTTCGAACTTGTCTTCCAGTTCGATCTCTTTCGCCACTGAGACACCATCTTTTGTGATGCGCGGTGCACCGAAAGATTTGTCCAGAACCACATTGCGGCCTTTCGGGCCCAATGTAACTTTTACAGCGTCGGCCAGGATGTTCACACCGTTTAACATACGGTTGCGTGCATCGGTGCCAAATTTGACGTCTTTTGCTGCCATTTTGCAGATCCTCGTCTTAAAATTTCAATTTAAAAACTTGTCCTTAGGAATCTTAAGAGATTACACCCAGGATATCGCTTTCTTTCATGATCAACAAATCTTTGCCGTCAACGGTCACCTCTGTACCGGACCATTTTCCGAACAGAACTTTGTCACCGTTTTTGACGTCCAAAGCGATGCGATCGCCATCGTCGTCACGCAAACCTGCGCCCACGGCGACAATAACGCCTTCAGCAGGCTTTTCTTTGGCGTTGTCTGGGATGATTAAACCACCCGCAGTTTTTTCTTCGCCTTCAACGCGTTCGACAAGAACGCGGTCGTGCAGAGGGGTAAATGCCATCTTTAGTAACTCCTAGCTGGCTCAAGGTTGAACTTGAATTAGCACTCGAGTGCTTCGAGTGATAACGAACAGGAAATAGGGACTCCCGTTGCCGGTGTCAACAGTCGGATCCAAAAAAATTTTAGGTGGCAAATTTACCAACTTAGAGCGAAACTTGCAGAAAAATTGACTTGAAATATCTTAAAGAATATCTGAAATATAGTAGAATTATTTTTTAATTAATAAATAAATTTTCACAGAGTTATTTGATGCCGAAAAAAATTTGCGTTTCCCTTGGCCGCCGCGATCACCGCCTGCAGCAATCCAAAAGAGACCACCGGTACAACAAGCGCTGCGGCCCAGATTGCCACCTCTGGCGTTAGCACGGCCTCGACCGGCACCTTTCGCACCCACAACGGTCCGATGACCCTGGTGCAAGACGGCAAAGTCTCCTTCGTTAACGATGAGGTGATCAACGTAAAGGCGAACCCGTTAAGTGCGACCGCCTCCAGCAATCAAAAAGATTTCACTTTCGATGTTGAGATCTGTGAAAAAACCGTCACCCTGACATGGGATACCAAAGAGAAGCATTATTCTGGGCGCGTCAACGGCAAGGATATTTATTTGAAACCAAAGGAAACCGGCAGCGATGGCGGCTCTTGGGTCGCCTCCTATGAACGCCTTGAGATCAAAGGCCACAACTCTTCTTACACCGTTTGGAGTGTGCTGCTGGTCTATGGTTATGAGACCGCTGAAGCGACAGTCGCAGCGGCAACCGGCACCGCAACCTATACCGTTAAAGGCCGTCTGTCCTTGCAAATGCCAACCACCCACAAGTGGCGCAAGCTTGATGCGAATTTATCTGTCGACTTTAGTAATAACACAGTCGGCGGCTCGATAAAAATCAGCGAAGCGGCAGAACATACCAAACTGACAGCGGGTACGCTTACCCTGCCAACAACCGTTATTTCCAGAACTGGATTTGACGCGAGTAATGCTCAAATCACAATCAACCAATCAATAGACACAGCTAAGAATACAACAGCCCAATATGCGCTGAACACTGCTGATGTAAGCGGCACGTTCTATGGGATAAATGGCGGCGTTCTGGGCAGGGTCATTAAAGCCGACGGGGCCGTGAATACAATTGATGGAAGTGAGAGTACCATCAGCCTAAGTGGTGTGATCAATGGTGGTTATGTAACCGAGGATTGATCCAGCACTCATTCAAACCTGTTGAAAAATCATGGCCATGGCAAACTGCTTTGGCCGTGAAGTTATTAAGAACATGTAATTAAGTGGTATGATCTTTTAAAAATCTAGTTTATAACATCTCGAAGAAAGACGCAAAATCTGTTTTTGGCACGTCCTGTTTTACTCTCCCTTACGACGGCGGTGGTGATGAAGCCACAACCGAACCTGCACAGGCGAAATATTCGAGCACCACCAGCACGCCACACTGGGCAACCACACTGCCTGTGACTCTTTCCACCTAAGTGAAGGTCATAACGAATTTACCGTCTGGATCGACGATGGAGTCACCCAGAAACTGGTCATTCTACAGAGATAACAGCGAGGTCCTCGCCGGCGTTTTAAGTTTAGATTACACCGTTAACGGCACGCCCCGTGTGGCCATCGGAAACTACTCCGCGGATTAATTTCTCAGCATCCTTGCGGTTATCGCCGCCGGGGCAGATCTGGACTTGTCAGAGGTAAAAGCCTTCGGCATCCTGCGCTCAAAGGGAGTTCAGGATGCCGTTTCATTTTTCAGATGCAGAATATGCAACAAGGCTGTCCAAGGCCGCCGCGGCGCTTCAGGCGCGAGACTTAGAGGCGGTACTGCTCTTTGCGCCAGAAAGTCACTACTGGATTTGCGGCTATGACACTTTTGGCTTTGCCATGTTCCAATGCCTCATTTTGGGGGCAGATGGGCGGTTGAACCTGCTCACGCGCGCGCCAGATCTCCGCCAAGCCCAGCAGACCTCAACCCTCACTGATGCGCAGATCCATATTTGGAAAGATATCGAAGGCGTATCACCAGCCAGCACTCTGGCGGATTTGGTCAAATCCTTGGGCTATCGCGGCAAAATTGCCATGGAAACCGAAACCCCAGGTCTCACCTTCGCCAATGGGCAATCAGTCATCGACGCTTTCGACCAGAGCTTGCAACGCGCAGATGGACTCATATCGGACCTGCGCCAAGATAAATCGCCTGCGGAGTTGGACATGCACCGCCGCGCCGCCGCCCTCTCTGATGATGCTTTGGATGCGGCATTGGCCAGCACCCGCGCCGGTGCCTTTGAAGGCGATATTTTGGCCGAAATGCAAGGCGCGGTCTTCCGTGGTGGCGGCGATTATGCTGGAAATGAATTCATCATTGGCTCCGCTGAGCGCGCATTGCTGTGCCGCTATGCCTCCGGCCGCCGCCATCTTGATGTGCAAGACCAGCTGACGCTTGAATGGTCGGGCGCCTATGCCCGCTATCACGCCGCGATGATGCAGACTTTGGTCATCGGCAAAGCCAACGCCGCCCAACGCCGTATGCACAGCGTTGCCCGCGACGCGCTCGAGGCCTGCGAAGCCGCCATCCAACCCGGCCGGCCCATGGCCGAGGTTTTCGCCACACATGCACAGGTCTTTGACAAAGCCGGTCTGGGCCACGCCCGCCTGAATGCCTGCGGCTATGCGATGGGGGCAATTTACAACCCAATTTGGGTCGATTTCCCCATGTTCTATGAGAATAACCCGACAGTGATGCGCAAAAGCCAGGTGTTCTTTTTGCATATGATCCTAATGGACAGCGACGCGGGTCTGGCCATGTGTCTTGGCCATTCCGTAGAGGTGACCGCTCATGGCGCCAAACGCCTGTCGCGCCATGCGCCTGATTTATTTGAGCTATGATGCAGCACCCCCTGAGGGATGGATAAAACATCCCTCAAATTCGAAAAATAACACCGCCACAACTTAATAAGAAATTAACTTTTTCCGCCCTCTTTGGCTGCATAGACGGAAGAGCGAGTTATGAAACAAGGCCTGAGTTGGGTGCCGCTGTGTTTATCCCTGAGCGCCTGTGGTGGTGACGGAGCAGAAACAAGCACCACGCCCCCCACCACACCGACGCTGCCCCCTCCCGCTGCGATCGGGCGCGCGGCCTTGGCCGCGTCTGGCTATGCGGGTGCAGGCGCTCAGGTCCGCTTTGGTGAAACCTGTGAGCTGGCAAATGATCAATCCCTGCGCGGCGCGCCCACCAGCAGCGGCATATCCTATGTAATTATCTCTCGATCCCCCATGCAGATCAATTTCACCAGCGCCACCATTCTCACATTAGTCAGCTAAGGCCAGCAATACAGCCTGTTCGACGGGTATGGAGATTCGGTCTTTGAGCCGATCTCGGGCGGGCACCCAAAAGTTTTGGCCGTGATTGTAGAAAAAGAGTCCGCTTTGGTCATGGCCATAGAGCTGACCAGCGCCAGGCAAGTGGACACAACCTACAGCGCCATCGGACCCAATACCGACCCCACGCAATGCCGGCCTCTGGCAGCACTCTTTATAACGGGACGGTCAATGCCGTCCTGCAGCCCTCAATCAACCCCTCCACGCAGGTCACCGAATTTTCTGGCGCCGGAAGCTTTCATGTGGATTTCACTGCAAACACGGTCTCCGGATCCATGGTCTACACCCAATCCAGCGATACGCAGTTCACCCAAGGATCGAGCATCTTAACAGTCACCCTGCCCAGCACCTCCATCACAGGAAACACCTTTGAGACGACCGCAGGCACCGCAATTCAACCAGACGCCCAGCCATGGCACGAGCTTCGGCGCCATGCGCATTGAGGGTGATTTGTTTGGCCAAACAGGCACGGCACTGGCCGGCAGCTTCGACGGCGCAGGAACGGACAGCAGCGGCAACACCGCTTATCTGCAAGGCGGGTTTGTGGCCGAAAAATAAGCGCAGCGCGGCGGCTTAAGACCAATCTTCAAGACCTTTACGCCCCGCAAGGGTTAGAGCGTAAACCCCTGTCTCGACCTTCTCAAACCATCCATAGACATTGTTACGCATCAAACGCGTTGCCGAGGGCACACCGGTAGCCTTTGCGACGATGGCACCTTTTTCCGGCCCTGTATGCGCCAGATAGGTCGCGCATTTCAAAGCATCTTGCCGATATCCCGTCACCAGCCCATGCCGAGTGGCCCCTCCTTCGTTCGGATCCCCCTCAAGCCGGTCGAAAGCTTTTATAATACTCTTAGCTTTACGAGGATTCTTACGCGGGGCATATGGGCCCGGCGCGCAGTGCTGTTCAACGAATAAATCGCGCGGCCTCAAGGTCAAAAGCCCAAGGCCCAGCCGCCGGCAGAGGGTCACATTGGCCTTCAATCGCTTCAATCCAGCCTTCCCCTCGGGCCGCAGCACGGCGATGTAAACATCATCCACAAGCTTCAAACGTTCCAAAGCCTGATGAAACACTGTCAGCGAAAACGCCAGCTTCAACTCAATGATCACAGCCGGTTCAGCACCGCGACGCGCCATGACGTCCGCCGCGCCGATCTCGCCCTTTACCTCATAGCCCTGAGCTTCAAAATGCGCTTTTATGGGCGCGTATAACTCACTTTCCCTCATGAGACCTTCATGCAGCAAATGCGCGAAAAGGTCCAACCTTAGCTGGGTGACAATCACTATTTCGCCACCTATAAGGGCGCAAATTCAACGACCGCCTGAGGATTGTATTATGATCAAAGTATTTGGCCACAAAGCCCCTGACACGGACAGTACTGGAAGCGCCATCATTTGGGCCTGGTATCTCAATGAGATGAAGGGCCAGGCCGCCCAAGCTGCTTTGCTCAGCACGCCCAATACAGAAGCAGCCTTCGTCACGCAGCGCTGGGGCTTTAAGACGCCTGAAATTATTACCGACGTCGATGACAACGCGCCAGTGGTCATCGTCGACACCAACAATCTTGCCGAATTGCCCAGCAATATCAATCAGGCCGATATTTTGGCCATCATTGATCATCACAAGCTTGTCGGCGGGCTCGAAACCAAAGGGCCAATTTCAATTACCATCCGCCCCTTAGCCTGCACTGCGACCATCATGCATGATCTCATGGGCGATGATGCAGCGCAGATGCCAGAGGCCATCAAGGGGGTGATGTTATCGTGTATTTTGTCTGATACCTTGGCCTTCCGCAGCCCGACAACGACGCCGCAGGACAAAGCCCTGGCCGAAAGCCTGGCCGCGGATCTGAACATAACCATCGCCGATTGCGCCGCTGAGATGTTTGCCGCGAAATCTGATGTCTCTGCCTTCTCGGATGCGGAGCTGTTACGCATGGACAGCAAGGAATATGCCGTCAGCGGCACGAAATTCCGCGTCTCTGTCCTGGAAACCACCTCCCCCAAGATGATCCTAGACCGCAAAACAAGCCTCATGGCGACCATGCCATCTGTGGCACAGGAAGATGCGGTGGATCATGTATTGCTTTTTGTGGTCGACATCTTGAATGAGGAAGCCACGATGTTGATCCCCAATGCAACCGCGCACACGGTGGCAGAAAAATCTTTTGGGGCCACAGTCACGGGCGATACCGTGGTCTTGCCCGGGGTCATGAGCCGAAAAAAGCAAATCATTCCCAACCTGAAACTGTAACGGAACAGAAAGCCTCTCATGACACGCATTATCACATCCCTTTCGGAGATTTCCAAGTCCTATGATGCCCTATTTTGCGACCTCTGGGGCTGCGTTCATAATGGGTTGGCACCATTCGCGGAGGCGGTGGCGGCGCTGCAGGCCTTCCGCGCCAGGGGCGGCACAGTGATGCTGGTGACCAACGCCCCGCGCGCCCATGCGCCCGTGCGCCGGCAATTGGACCGGCTCGGCGTTCCCAGCGACGCCTATGACGGGATCGCGACCTCCGGGGACAGCGCCCGCGCGGCGATGTTGCGCGGCGCGGTGGGCGAGAAGGTGTATTTTATCGGCCAACCGCATGATCAGGATTTTTTCGCACCGCTGGAGCTGATTGAAAAGCCCGTCACAATTTCGCAAGTGCCCTTGGAGCAGGCCGAGGGGATGGTCTGCTGCGGGCCTTTTGACCCGTTGGCCGATCCAGAAGAGATGCGGGCGCAATTTTTGCAGGCCAAGACCCGCGGCCTAAAATTACTCTGCGCCAACCCCGACATTGTGGTGGACCGGGGCGAGACACGCGAATGGTGCGCCGGAGCTTTGGCGAAACTCTATACTGAGATGGGCGGCGAGAGCCTTTACTTCGGCAAGCCGCATCCCCCCATCTATGATTTAGCGCGCAGGCGGCTTCAGGCATTGGGCAAAGACATTCCCGATAGCCAGATTCTCTGCGTCGGTGACGGGATTTTGACAGACATTGATGGGGCGATGGGAGAAGATCTTGATTCGCTCTTTATCACCGGTGGCTTGACCGCCCGCGAAACACAGACCACAGATCAACCCGACCCGAAGGCTCTGATGGCCTATTTGACCAAGGAAATGCGGCAACCGACCTATTCCATCGGAAAATTACGCTAACAGCCTCTTGATTTATCCCCCCTTAAAGTAATAATATTACGCATGCGACATCACGACGTTGCAATTATTACCTTGAGGTGCAAGATGCTCGACAACATGCCCCGCGGCACAATTTGTATTGAAGATATTGAAATCGGCATGACCCGGCATCTGCGCAAGGTTGTGACGGATCGGGACATTGAGATGTTTGCCGAGGTTTCCACCGATCATAACCCGGTGCATCTTGATGATGATTACGCCAATGACACGATTTTTGACGGCAGAATTGCCCATGGTATGTTAACCGCAAGCTTGATCTCCGCCGTGATTGGCGAGCAGTTGCCAGGCCATGGAACCGTATATCTGGGACAATCTCTGAAATTCTTGGCGCCTGTGCGCCCCGGCGATCTGGTCACAGCACAGGTGGAAGTGGTCGACATCGATCTGGGCCGCCGCCGCGTCAAGCTGGACACCCATTGCTCCATTGATGGCAAAAAAGTGTTGGCAGGCGAGGCCACCGTCTTAGCCCCTTCCCGAAAATTCGACTAAAACGCCACCGTTTCACCTGCCACAGCTTGCTCTGATCAATCTCGCGCGATAGGGGGGAATTCATGAAGCGTTTTCAAACCAATCTTGTAGATCAGGATGCCCGTGGCGCGGCCGTGGCCATCGGCAATTTTGATGGTGTGCATTTGGGCCATCAAGCGGTGATCGATGTGGCTCGCACCGCAGCTGCCCGCCGCGGCGCCCCCTTGGGTATCCTTACCTTTGAGCCACACCCACGCAGTTTTTTCGCCAGAAAAAATGGCTCAGACCTGCCACCTTTTCGCTTAATGAATGCAGAAGCTCGCGCGCATCGGCTGGAAAAACTGGGGGTTGAGCTGCTCCTGGAACTGCCCTTCGATCAAGCGCTTTGTGACCTCAGCGACTGGGACTTCTGCAAAGAGATTTTAAGCGACGGCTTCGGTCTTACGCATGTGGTGGTTGGCGCTGATTTCTGTTTTGGCAAAGGCCGATCGGGAACGGCGCAGACCCTCATAGAACATGGACAACGCCTTGGTTTTGACGTGACGATTGCCGATCTGAAAAATCACGAGGCTGAAATCATCAGCTCAACCAATATTCGCAAAGCTCTTGCCGCCGCAGATCCGCAGCGCGCCGCGGCCATGCTGGGCCATTGGCACCGGCTCGAAGGCGCGGTTGAACATGGCGAGAAGCGCGGACGTGAACTTGGCTATCCCACGGCCAATATGTCCATTGAAGGGCTGCAACCGCCGGCCTTTGGCGTCTATGCAGTTTTGGTAGATGTGCTCACCGGCCAGCATAAAGGCAGCTTTCATGGTGCCGCCTCTATTGGAGTGCGACCAATGTTTGGGGAAAACCGTCCCAATTGCGAAACATTTATTTTTAATTTTAAAGGCGATCTTTACGGCGAAACATTGTCAGTCGGTTTGGTCGCCTATTTGCGCGGTGAACAAACCTTCGATGGGCTTGAGGCCTTGATTGAGCAGATGGATGCCGATTGCAGCCAAGCCCGCCGCATTTTGAGTGAGCTATGAGCACCCCCGCAAACCCAAAGCCTATGCGCCCAGAATTTTGGGAAACGGTCCCTCTGTCAAAGATGACCGAAGCGGAATGGGAAGCACTCTGTGACGGCTGTGGTCGCTGTTGCCTCAACAAGCTTGAAGATCCCGACACCGGACATGTTGCCCTCACCCGCATTGCCTGTCGTCTGCTCGACAATGAGACCTGCCAATGCTCTCAATATACCATCCGACAGAACTTCGTGCCAGAATGTATCCGAATGACCTCTGAAACCATTGCGCAACATGCCTATTGGCTTCCGAATACTTGCGCTTATAAACGATTGTACGAAGGTAAGGAAATTCCAGACTGGCACCCTCTGCGCAGTGGGACGGTTCAATCGGTGCATGATGCGGGCATATCTGTGCAAGGTTGGACGATACCGGAATTTGAAGTGCCCGAAGAAGAATGGGAAGATCACATTATTGAGGATTAAGCGATGAATTTTGCATCTGATAACACCGGCCCCGTGCACCCCAATGTGATGGCAGCGCTGAATGCAGCAAATATGGGCTATGCCCTGCCCTATGGCGCTGATGATGCCACCGCACAGGCTGTGCAGGATATCTGGGATGTATTCGAAGCCCCAGAGGCCGCAGTCTATCTGGTCTCGCTTGGGACGGCTGCAAACTCCTTGATCCTTGCAACGCTGTCTCAACCCTGGGAAACGGTGTTTTGTCATACGGTTGCGCATATCCATGAGGATGAATGCAATGCGCCAGAATTTTATACCGGCGGGACCAAGCTCACATTGGTGCCCGGTGATGACGCGAAAATGACCGCGCAAAGCCTGCGCAAATCAATTTTGGCGGAAGAGACCCGCGGCGTGCATGGGCCGCAACGCGGCCCAGTTTCCCTGACCCAAGCCACAGAACGCGGTACGGTCTATAGCCTGGCTGAGATTCAAGACATCTCCGCCACCGCTAAGGATTTTGGCCTCCCTGTACATATGGACGGCGCACGGTTCGCCAATGCCTTGCAAACCCTAGGATGCAGCGCGGCAGAGATGACTTGGAAATCAGGCGTCGATGCGGTCACCTTCGGCGGGACAAAAAACGGCTTGATGGCGGTGGAAGCGGTCGTCTTCTTTGATCCGAAACACGCTTGGGAGTTCGAGCTGCGGCGCAAACGCGGCGCACATTTATTTTCAAAGCACCGTTTTCTGGCGGCGCAAATGCAAGCCTATTTGGCCGGAGATCTTTGGCTCGACATGGCGGAAAAATCTAACACCGCCTGCGCAAGACTGGCGCAAGGGCTCAAGCAAACACCGAGCGTTGTGCTCGATTTTGAGCCACAAGCCAATATCATCTTCGCACAATGGTCGCGCGCGGCCCATCAACGGCTGCATGCTGCAGGTGCCAAATATTACGTCATGGCAGGTGATCACACCACCGGGCCGGCCGATGAACTTTTGCCCGCCCGTTTGGTGACAGATTGGTCCGCAAGCCCGGAGGATGTTGACCGTTTCCTAGAGATCTTACGCGGATAAAACGCGCATGACCGGACGCCGTCCTTGCCGCCCGGTCACCTTTTTTGAGTGCTCAGAGCGCGCCTGAAAGCACCAGATCCAGATCTTCCAGACGATCCTGCCCCCAAAAGCGCTGATCTTTGTCTGTAATATAGAACGGCGCACCAAAAACGCCGGCGGCGACCGCATCTTCGGTATTTTTGGCGTATTGCTCCGCAGAACCGATCATATCTTTATCAGCAAAACTTGGATCGAAACCGGCCGCTTTGAGACAAGCTTCGATGACCTCAGGCTGTGAAATATCTTTTTCTTCAGCCCAAACCGCACGCGTGAACCCATGCACCAATGCGCCCAAATCTCCATCGCCGTAGTTCGATGCGGCGATAAACGCATAGGAGGAGGGCGCCATATTCACTGGAAAGAAGGCCGGTTGCAGATTAAGCGGCAGATTGCGCTTTTTCGCCTGGCGCGGCAGCTCTTGCGCACGCATTTCAATGCGGCTGATGTGACGGTCTTTCGGCGGCAGGCCGCCCGTGCGGCCAAAGACGGTCATCAAATCCATGGGCTTATAGGCGATCGTTGCCCCATGTTTTTGCGCGATATCTTCAAGCCCGGTACCTGCCAAATAGGTAAAGGGAGAAATTGTTGCGAAAAAATAATCAATATGTGCCATGAACGTCACCTTTTTGTGTATCAAACCTGTGACGAGCAGTAACCGCATGGTAAGCCATGTCAACAATATGCGACTCAGGCTCGCGGGTATCGTAGAGGGTAATACGAATGGCATCTGTTCATGGTCCAAAACTCATCGCTGGGAATTCCAACTTAAAGCTGGCGCGCTCAGTGGCGCGGCGCATGTCTTTGCATCGGGGCATGAATGTGGATCTTGTGGATGCGCGGGTTGAACGCTTCAACGATGGTGAAATTTTTGTCGAAGTATTCGAAAATGTCCGTGATGAGGATATGTTCATCATTCAACCCACCTCACGCCCCGCCAATGACGCACTAATGGAGCTTTTGATCATCGCCGATGCTCTAAAACGCTCTTCCGCCAGCCGCATCACCGCCGTGATTCCTTATTTCGGCTATGCGCGCCAAGACCGTCGCAGCAAGGCACGCACACCGATCACCGCCAAACTGGTGGCCAATATGCTCGAAGAGGCCGGGATTGAGCGGGTTCTCACCCTTGATCTTCATGCCACACAAATTCAGGGATTTTTCGATATTCCGGTCGACAATCTCTATGCCTCCCCCGTCTTTGCCTTAGACGTCAAACATCATTTTAAAGACCAAATGGACAATCTGATGGTCGTCTCCCCCGATGTGGGCGGCGTGGCCCGCGCACGTGATTTGGCACAACGCATCGGTGCGCCACTCTCCATTGTCGACAAACGCCGGGAGAAGGCCGGTGAAGTGGCGGAAATGACGGTGATTGGCAATGTCGAGGGCCGCACCTGCTTGATTGTGGATGATATCGTCGATACCGCCGGCACGCTGTGCAAAGCGGCTGACGTCTTGATGGAGAATGGTGCGAAAGAAGTACATTCCTACATCACTCATGGGGTTCTATCAGGTCCTGCGGTGGATCGGATTACCAAATCTGTGATGAAAAACCTGGTCATTACAGACACGATTGAGGCCACTGATGCAGTCGCCAATGCGCCCAATATCCGCATCGTTCAAACAGCCCCAATGTTCGCGCAGGCCATTTTGAACACTTGGAGCGGCACGTCGGTTTCCTCTCTTTTCTCAACCAAATCCTTATCGGCGATCTACGAGGGCATTTACGACTGCAGCTAATGCCTGCTTATTAGTAAAGGTCCCATTGCTCGGGATCTGCCACGTCCCCAATCGCCAGCCAACTGGCACTCACCCGGGCATTGCTGTCACTGCCCATGTCCCACATGGTGAGGCTGACCTGGACCATCGGTTGCGCGGTAAAGGCTTCAGAAAATTCAACCGCCCGCGAAACCTTGCGAGGACCGGTACCTGTCCACATCTCTCCACCATCTTGAAAGTCCGAAAACAATTCAAGCGTTCCTTGATCCATCCCAATGGTATTTGATGATATACGTTTCATACCGCGCAGGCTAAATTTCTAAAATTAAAATACAATAAATCAAAACGAAAACGGGCCCGCGTGGGCCCATTTCCAATCACATCCGAAAGCTTAAGCGGCGTTGAGGCCCAAGGCGGCGGCCAGAGCCGCCACATCAGACTGCACCTTGCGCGCAGCCTCCTGTGTCTCTTCACTGGCCTTCTCAACCGCCTCAGCGGCGCCAGCTATGATGCCATCCATATCTTCCTGGGTGACATCCGCTTTTACCATCGCACGCTCGGCAATCACGGTCACGCCCTGCGCTGTGACCTCAGCAAAACCGCCGGTGACAACATACTCGCTGACACCGCCGGCGGCGTTGACCGACAAGACGCCAGGGCGCAAGGTGGTCAAAACAGGCTCATGGTTCGCCATGGCTGTCATGTCCCCTTCCGATCCCGGAATTTGGACCGCAGTCGCCTCGAAAGAAGCGAGGCTTCTTTCAGGGCTGACCAGATCAAAGTTCAATGTATCTGCCATCAGGCTGCATCCGCTGCCATGCGTTCGGCTTTCGCGATGACTTCATCGATGTCACCAACCATGTAGAATGCGCCTTCTGGCAGGTGATCGTAGTCACCAGCAACAACCGCTTTAAAGGATGCAATTGTTTTTTCCAAAGGCACCTGAACACCATCGGAACCAGTGAACACTTTTGCCACGTCAAACGGTTGAGACAAGAAACGCTCCAGCTTCCGTGCACGGGCAACGGCCACTTTGTCGTCTTCAGACAGCTCGTCCATGCCCAAAATTGCAATTATGTCCTGCAAAGATTTGTAACGCTGCAGAACCTTCTGAACATCCGTTGCCACTTTATAGTGCTCATCGCCGATGATCAGCGGATCTAGCAAACGAGAGGTGGAGCCGAGTGGATCCACCGCAGGATAGATGCCCTTTTCAGAGATCGAACGGTCCAAAACAGTTGTCGCATCCAAATGCGCAAATGAGGTGGCCGGCGCAGGGTCGGTCAAGTCATCGGCTGGAACGTAAACCGCTTGAACAGATGTAATCGAACCAGATTTGGTCGATGTGATCCGCTCTTGCATAGCGCCCATATCAGTCGCCAATGTCGGCTGGTAGCCCACCGCGGAGGGAATACGACCCAAAAGTGCAGACACTTCAGATCCGGCCTGCGTGAATCGGAAGATGTTGTCAACAAAGAACAAAACATCCGAACCGGTTTCATCACGGAATTGCTCGGCCAGGGTCAAACCTGTCAAAGCGATCCGCATACGCGCACCTGGAGGCTCGTTCATTTGGCCATAAACCAGCGCAATTTTTGAGTCTTCAAGATTGTCGGGAACGATCACACCGCCCTCGATCATCTCATGGTACAAATCGTTACCTTCACGGGTCCGCTCACCAACACCGGCAAAAACGGACACACCAGAGTGCACCTTCGCGATATTGTTGATCAGTTCCATGATCAAAACAGTCTTACCAACGCCGGCACCGCCGAACAGACCGATTTTACCGCCTTTGGTATAGGGGGCGAGCAGGTCGATCACTTTGATGCCTGTTTCCAAGATCACAGATTCGGTGGCTTGCTCAGAAAACGCTGGAGCATCCTGGTGGATGCTGCGCTTTGCTGTCTTGCCGAGAGGTTTACCTTCATCCACGGGCTCACCGACCACGTTCAAGATCCGACCCAAAGTGGCACGGCCCACGGGAACAGTGATTGGACCGGCGGTGTCGGTCACCTCTTGGCCGCGCACCAAACCTTCAGTCGCGTCCATAGCGATGGCACGAACTGTACCCTCGCCCAAGTGCTGGGCAACTTCGAGCACCAACGTCTTGCCGCCATTGTCTGTTGTCAAAGCGTTCAAAATTTGCGGCAGATCGCCATCAAATTGAACGTCAACAACGGCGCCGATCACTTGAGTGATTTTGCCTTTTGCATTTGCCATGTTGTTTCTCCGGGTTTTAGAGCGCTTCAGCGCCCGAAATAATTTCAATAAGCTCGTTGGTGATCTTGGCTTGACGTGACCGATTGTATTGAATGGTCAACTTGTCGATCATTTCACCAGCGTTGCGTGTGGCATTGTCCATAGCTGACATGCGCGCCCCTTGTTCGGAAGCTGCATTTTCCAGCAACGCCGTGAAGATTTGCGTCGCAACTGAGCGCGGCAGCAGGTCGGCAAGAATGCCTTCTTCGCTTGGCTCGTAATCGTAAACTGTGCCTTCATCTGTCACCGCTTCAAACTTAGCAGGGATCACCTGCAGCTCGGTCGGAATTTGATTTACGACACTGCCAAATTCTGAATAGAAGATTTTAGCCACATCGAATTCACCGGCATCAAACCGGTGAAGCACATTTTGCGCAATTGCAGAGGCATTATCATAGCCCACGCGCTTCACATCCGACAAATCCACATGATCCACCAGCAAAGCACCAAATTCGCGCTTCAGCGATTCACGACCCTTTTTACCAACGGTCAGGATTTTAACGGTTTTGCCTTCGGCCAACAGCTGTTTTGCAGCAATACGTGCCAGTTTGGCAATATTCGAGTTAAAGCCACCGCACAAACCCCGTTCGGCTGTCATGACGACGAGCAATTGGGTTTGATCAGATCCGGTGCCTGTCAACAGTTTTGGTCCCCCTTCGGACGCGCCAACGGAGGCGGTCAAACCAGCCATCACCGCATTGAAACGTTCCGCATAGGGGCGGCCAGCCTGCGCCGCATCTTGTGCGCGGCGCAGTTTGGCAGAGGCGACCATTTGCATCGCCTTTGTGATCTTACGGGTCGATTTGACCGACGCGATCCTGTTTTTTAGGTCACTAAGGTTCGGCATGTGCCAGTATCCTTATGCGAAATCTGCGGCGAAGTCGTCCAGCGCAGCTTTGATTTTTGCTTCCGCATCACCTTTGATCTTCGGATCATCTTTAGTGATCATGGCCAAAACGTCGCTGGCTTTACCGCGCAGATGCGCCAAAAGCCCTGCTTCGAAACGACCTACGTCAGAGACGTCGATCTTGTCCAAATAGCCTTTGGTGCCGGCGTAGATCACGCAGACAATTTCAGCATTTGTCAAAGGCGCATACTGCGGCTGTTTCATCAGCTCAGTCAAACGCGCGCCACGGCTCAGCAATTGCTGGGTCGCTGCATCAAGGTCAGAGCCAAACTGAGCAAATGCCGCCATCTCACGATACTGCGCAAGTTCCAGTTTCACCGGACCTGCAACAGATTTCATTGCGTTGGTTTGCGCAGAAGAGCCCACACGGGACACGGACAGACCCGTATTCACCGCAGGACGGATGCCTTGGTAGAACAATTCTGTTTCCAAGAAGATCTGACCATCTGTGATCGAGATCACGTTGGTTGGAATAAAGGCGGAAACGTCGCCACCTTGTGTTTCGATGATTGGCAAAGCGGTCAAAGAGCCAGATCCATTGTCTTCGTTCAACTTTGAAGAGCGTTCCAACAATCTGGAGTGAAGATAGAACACATCCCCAGGATAGGCTTCACGTCCGGGCGGGCGACGCAGGAGCAAGGACATCTGACGATAAGAGACCGCTTGCTTGGACAGATCATCATAGATGATCAAAGCATGTTTGCCATTGTCGCGGAAATATTCGGCCATGGAGGTCGCAGCATAGGGTGCCAAGAATTGCATAGGTGCAGGGTCAGAGGCGGTTGCGGCCACAACGATTGAATAGTCAATCGCGCCAGATTCTTCGAGCTTTCTCACCAATTGAGCCACAGTCGAGCGCTTTTGACCGACCGCCACATAGACACAATAGAGCTTTTCGGAATCGTCCGCCGCTGCGTCATTATATGATTTCTGGTTCAAGATCGTGTCGAGCGCCACGGCTGTTTTACCGGTCTGACGGTCACCAATGATCAATTCGCGCTGACCGCGTCCAATTGGGATCATGGCGTCCACAGATTTCAAACCCGTTGCCATAGGCTCATGCACCGATTTACGCGGGATGATGCCAGGCGCTTTCACATCCGCTTGGCTGCGCAATTTGGTTTTAATCGGACCTTTTCCGTCCAATGGGTTGCCCAAACCGTCCACAACACGGCCCAGCAATTCCGGACCAACAGGAACGTCCACAATCGCGTTTGTCCGCTTGACCGTGTCACCTTCTTTGATGTCCCGGTCGGAGCCGAAAATAACAACACCAACGTTGTCTGATTCCAAGTTCAGCGCCATCCCTTGGATGCCGCCGGGGAATTCAACCATTTCACCAGCTTGAACATTGTCCAGACCGAACACACGCGCGATACCATCCCCAACGGAAAGGACACGGCCCACTTCGGCAACTTCAGCTTCTTGGCCAAAGTTTTTAATCTGGTCTTTTAGGATCGCAGAGATTTCTGCAGCTTCGATCGCCATTTATCCGACCTCTTTCATTGTGTTCTGAAGGGCATTGAGCTTGGAGCGGATCGAGGTGTCGATCATCTTCGAGCCCACTTTAACAACAAGACCGCCGATGAGGCTTTCATCAACAGTCGCTTTGATTTTCACATCAAGGTCCAATTGGGCCTTGAGTGTTTTGGCCAATTTCGTGGCCTGCGTTTTGGTCAACGCCTTGGCAGAAGTCACCTCAGCGGTCACCTCGCCTTTATCTTCCGCGATGCGCGCGCGCAGTGCTGCCAAAAGGCTGGGCAGTACGAACAAACGGCGCTTCGCTGCCATCAACGACAGCGTATTGACCATCATTGGTTGCAATTTCATTTTCTGGGCCACGGCTGTGATCGCCTGCCCCATTTCTGCGCGTGAATAAACAGGTGATGTCACCAAAGCGCGCAAATCTGCGCTTTCGCTCAATGCGCTCTCCAGCACATCTACATCAGCCTCCAGTGGCTTCAACTTCTTGTCGTCCTTGGCAAGCGAAAACACCGCTGTTGCGTAGCGGCTTGCAATACCAGACGAGATCGATGCTGGTTCGGACAAAGACAACCCTCTCGATGCTGGCCCGTCCGAAACTTGAGCTTCAGACAAAGGCGTTGGACGCGCTATAGATCTACAGCGGCGAAATCTCAAGCCGTTTAGCAGAGCATTTCGTACGCCGCAACGCTAATGACGGGCAAAAACACCGCAAAAATTTCAAAAAACAAAGCATTTGTTAAGGTTGCGTCCCTTTGTTCCGCCCAAGACGCCAAAAAAACCGAATCCGCAGGATGTCAAAGGTTGCCCGATTGCGCAGAAATTGGATCTGGAGCTTTGATCCCCTCCAAAAGCCCCAAGGGCCGCGAGATGATCTGCCCCAAGCCAGGCCTACGAGGACGCGGCACTTGCTTACTCACCTCCAGAATCAAAACACCCCCGCCGCGCCAAGCCGGGATCGTTTGCCCAATGCGCTCAATCGGCCCAGACATGCGCCGCCAAAACGGTCCAGACCAAGGCGGCTGGTAAAGGGCCGTCACATGATGCTCCGGCAAAAACCCATGCCATTTCAGCCGAGATTCCAACTGCCCGGCGGTATAGGGGCGCGCAAAGGAGAAGGGCGTGCCTTCTCGGCGCGCCCAAAGACTGGCTCTATTGGGCACGATAAAAATGGCGCGGCCGGCAGGTGCAAGCACCCGGTAACATTCCTCCAGCACCGCAGCGGCATGTTCTGACGTATCAAGCCCATGCAGCACCAGGAGCTTGTCAATCGAGCCGGTTTCCACCGGCCAGCGGGTCTCTTCGCAAAGCACCGAGCAATTGGGCAGGCCCGGCGGCCAATGCATGACCCCTTGCCGCGCAGGCATCAAGGCTGTAACCCTCCGCGCCGAGCTCAAATAAGGGCGCAAAAGCGGCGCTGCAAAGCCATAGCCGAGCACCACCTCATGCCGCGCTTGCGGCCATAGACGCAAAACCTGCTCTCGAATCGTTGCCTGAACCGAGCGCCCCAAAAAGGACCGATAATAAAACGCCCGCAGCTCACGCACATCTAAATGCATTGTAGTTTGGTCCCCATGGATTACACTCAACTTGAGGCTACCAAATAAAGGCGGGAATACCATGGTAAATTCGAGTATCACAATTTACACCCTGCCCTGCCTGTCAGACAATTATGCCTATGTTATTCACAATAGCGCTTCCGGCACGGCAGCGGTTGTCGACGTGCCGGAAGCGGGGCCTTTGGTCGATAAGATTTCCGAGCTGAATGTGCCCGTCACCGATATATTTTTGACTCATCACCATTGGGATCACATTGATGGGCTTCCCGATCTGCAAGCCGCTTTGACCGGCTCTTTGAGCCAAGCGCCCGCTACAGTCATCGGTGCCAAAGCCGACGCGCATCGCCTGCCCTCTTTGGATCAGGCCGTCAGCCCAGGGGATTGCCTCACACTTTGCGGCATTGAAGGGGATATCTATGACGTCTCTGGCCATACGCTGGGTCACCTGGCGCTGCATTTGCCAAGCGCAAAAGCATTGTTCACAGCCGACAGTTTGATGGCTATGGGCTGCGGCCGTCTGTTTGAGGGGTCAGCGGTGCAAATGTGGCACAGCCTGCAGCAGCTCCGTGCACTGCCGCAAGACACATGGGTTTACTCAGGGCATGAATACACAGCCTCCAATATGGCCTTCACGCAATCTTTGGACGAAGACAATCCAGCCATTGCCGCCCGTGCCGCTCAAATCACCGAAGATCGCGCCGCAGGTCGCCCGACGGTGCCAAGCCTCTTAGCTCTTGAGATGCAAACCAATCCGTTTTTGCGCGCCGACGATCCAGCCCTGCAAGCGGCCGTCGGCATGGCAGGCGCCACCGCCGAACAGGTTTTCACGGAAATCCGCGCCAGAAAAGATAAGTTTTAGGAAAAATCTGGCGATAAAAGTGCGATATTTAACTTTTTATGGCCTAAATAACAGATTGCCCCTTGAAGGTTGCCTCAGAAAACCGAAATCTTAGGGGGACAGCGATCATAACGATCACAGACTTTTGTAGGAGACGCGCGTGCCATCATTTTCCGCATCATTAGAAAACGCCATCCACGAAGCGCTGGCCGCTGCCAATGCCCGAAAACATGAATTGGCAACTTTGGAACACTTGCTCCTGGCCCTTCTCGATGAACCCGATGCTGCAAAAGTCATGCGCGCCTGCTCTGTCGATCTTAAGCTCCTGCGCAAAGCTCTTGTCGACTTTATTGAGGACGACCTCAGCACCCTGATCACCGATGTGGATGGATCAGAGGCCGTTCCAACCGCCGCCTTTCAGCGTGTGATCCAACGGGCCGCCATACATGTGCAATCTTCAGGGCGCACAGAAGTGACGGGCGCCAATGTTTTGGTCGCAATATTTGCCGAACGCGAGAGCAACGCGGCCTATTTCCTGCAAGAGCAAGACATGACCCGCTATGATGCGGTGAATTTCATCGCCCATGGGGTGGCCAAAGATCCCGACTTTATCGAAAGCCGGCCAATTGTTGGCGCTGAAGATGAGGCGGAAATGTTTGACGGTGAACCGCGTGAGACCGCCGAAAAAGAGAGCGCTTTGGCAAAATATTGCATCGATCTCAATGAAAAATCTGCCAAGGGCAATGTAGATCCGCTGATTGGCCGCGACCATGAGGTTGAGCGCTGCATCCAGGTGCTGTGCCGCCGCCGCAAAAACAACCCGATTCTGGTCGGCGATCCCGGCGTCGGCAAAACAGCCATTGCCGAAGGTCTGGCGCGCAAAATTACGCAGGGCCAAACCCCAGCGATCCTGTCCAAAACGACCATCTATTCACTCGACATGGGCGCACTTTTGGCGGGAACCCGCTATCGGGGCGATTTTGAAGAACGCCTCAAAGCCGTGATGAAGGAGATGGAGGAGCATGATGATGCGGTGCTTTTCATCGACGAAATTCACACGGTCATTGGTGCCGGTGCCACCTCCGGTGGAGCAATGGATGCCTCGAACCTGCTGAAACCCGCGCTGCAGGGCGGCAAACTGCGCTGCATGGGCTCAACAACTTATAAAGAATTCCGGCAGCATTTTGAAAAAGATCGCGCTCTGGCCCGCCGATTTCAGAAAATTGATGTGGCCGAACCTTCCGTGGAAGACAGCGTGAAAATCCTAAAAGGGTTGAAACCCTATTTTGAAGAGCACCACGACGTAAAATATACTTCCGATGCCATCAAAACGGCTGTCGAATTGGCCGCGCGCTATATCAATGATCGAAAATTACCGGACAAGGCTATCGATGTGATTGACGAGGCCGGCGCAGCGCAGCATTTGCTGAGTGACAGCAAGCGACGCAAAACCATCGGGGTGAAAGAGATTGAAGCTGTCGTCGCAAAAATTGCGCGAATTCCGCCCAAATCCGTGTCGAAAGACGATGCGGAAGTTTTGCGCGATCTTGAAGCCGGTCTGAAACGGGTGGTCTTTGGCCAGGATACGGCGATTGAAGCCTTGGCCTCGGCGATCAAACTGGCCCGCGCGGGTCTGCGTGAACCAGAAAAGCCCATCGGAAACTATCTATTTGCCGGGCCAACCGGCGTTGGTAAAACCGAAGTGGCCAAGCAGTTGGCCGATGGTCTGGGCGTCAAGCTGATCCGCTTTGACATGTCCGAATATATGGAGAAACACGCCATCAGCCGCTTGATCGGTGCACCTCCCGGCTATGTCGGCTTTGATCAAGGCGGCATGCTGACCGACAGTGTCGATCAAGATCCCCATTGCGTGCTCTTGTTGGATGAAATCGAAAAAGCACACCCGGATGTGTTCAACATCCTTCTGCAGGTCATGGATCACGGTAAATTGACAGATCACAATGGCCGCACCACGGATTTCCGCAATGTGGTGTTGATCATGACCTCGAATGCTGGAGCGTCAGAAATGTCCAAAGCCGCAATCGGATTTGGGCGCGAACGTCGCGAGGGCGAAGACACCCAAGCCATTGAACGCACCTTCACGCCCGAGTTCCGCAATCGCCTCGATGCGGTGGTCAGTTTCGCGCCATTGGACCGCGATGTCATCGCGCAGGTGGTCGAAAAATTTGTTCTGCAACTTGAGGCGCAATTGATGGATCGCAATGTGTCTATCGAGATTACCAAAGCGGCCGCCGATTGGCTCGGCGAAAAGGGTTACGATTCCAAAATGGGCGCGCGTCCCTTGGGCCGGGTGATCCAAGAGCATATCAAAAAGCCATTGGCCGAAGAATTACTCTTTGGCAAACTCACCAAAGGCGGCGTGGTCAAAGTTGGTGTGAAAGCTGGCGCGTTGGATTTGAAAATCGAAGAGCCTCAAAAGCCGCGGATCACCACTAAAGCCAAGAAACCTCCGCTTTTGACCGCCGAGTAGGCCCTATCATCCCCTCAAATAGGGCCAGTGCGGTGAGATCGGGATTACTTCTCAGTCAATTTCAGCTCAATCCGCCGATTTTGCGCCCGTGCTACGCGCGAATTGGCAGGATTAATGGGCTGATACTCGCCAAACCCATTGGCCGAGAGCCGGCGCGGCGGCATTTGCTCCGAGGTCATCAGATATAGAACCACAGACAGCGCCCGCGCCTGGCTTAGCTCCCAATTGTTTTGAAAGCGACTGCCCGGAAGGATTGGTTGGTCATCGGTGTGACCATCCACCTGCAACACCCAATCAATATTTTGCGGAATCTCTTGGGTGACATCCTTCAAAATACTCGCCACTTTTGATATCTCTTTACGGCCAGCCGCCGTCAGCTCAGCACGGCCAGAAGCAAAGAGCACCTCAGAGGAAAAGACAAAACGGTCCCCAACGATACTGACCCCGTCGATATCCTCCAAAAGACCGCGCAGACTGCCAAAAAAGTCCGACTTATAGCGCTCCAGGGTCTTGGCCTCGGCTTCAAGCCGGGCCTTCTCCTCTTCCAGGCGCCGCTTTTCCGCCGCTTCCAAAGCCAAGTTGCGCTTGGATTCCGCTGCGACCTGTGCCAGCGCCACGTTCAACTCACTGCCAAGATTGGTGATCTTAACATTATTGTCCGCGTCACGACGCTTGTAATCGTCCAGCGTGGCCTGAAGCCCACCGATTTGGGCGCGCAATTCGCGCACCTCTTGGCTTAGCAGCGCCATTTTGCGCTGTGCCTCCGTCGAAATCGCTTTTGCTTCCTGCAGCTCCGCCTGTGCCGTCGCCAATAAGGCCGCCTTCTGCTCGGCAGAGGTCAATTGCTGCTCCGCCGTTTGCCGTGCGGCGATGGCTTTGGACAGCGCCGAACGCAGATCATCTGTATCCGCATTCTGCGCTTCGGCTTCAGCGGCCTCAAGTGCCACCAAAGCTGTCGCCAACTTCTCACCGAGTGTTTTTTCAACGCTCTGCGCCGCGGCCAAAAGCGCCAGGGTTTCCTCGGCTTTTTTGCGCTGATCGTTTAACTCCAAAGTCAAAGAAGATATCGCCGCTTCACTTTGTTCCAGATCCGCCCGCAGTTTTTCAGCCGCCGCGGCCATGGACAATTGTTCGAGTTCTTTCTGGCTCAAAGCCGCTTCCGTAGCCTCCAAACGTTCCCGCAAAAAAGCCGCGGACACGCGATTGAGCTCTTCGTCATTCAAGGCATTCGTCAATTCTTCGGCGCGGCGACTTAACGCTTGGTTGTCCTGCTCAAGCTGGGAAGCCCGTTCTTGCTGCGTCACCAAAAGCGCCAAGGTATTGGCAAGGTTGATATTTGTATCCTGCGCATCCCGGCGCAGATCAGCCAGCATCTCATCCATGAGTTCGCGTTGTCGTTCGGCCAGCGCAGCCTGCTCGGTCTGTGCTGCAATTGTCGCCTGCGCCGCCAGCAATGATTGCTGCAAACTGGCCTTATCCTCATCCAATGCGGCCAGTTCCTCACGACGTAGCGCCTCTTTCTCGATCAATTGCTGCAAGCGGGTCTCGAAATCTGCGATCGTGGCCTCGGCCGTGGATTTTTCGTCCTGCAACGCGCTGATTTGAGCGTCTGCATCTGCAATCCGGGCTGTGTCTTCCAACGATTGGGCCAGAAGCAGGGTCAATTGCGCTTCCAGCTCCGTGATCTGCCCTTCCGATTTGCTTTGTTCACGCAAAAGCGACGCCACTTGCGTTTCGAAATCTAAGATCGTGTCTTCAGACTGGGACTGCTGCGTCTGCAGTTGCGACACTTGCAGTTTGAACCGCTCAATCTCTCCTTCCGCCCGCTGTTGCAGCGCCAAGAGATTGGCCACCTGCGTCTCGAAATCATTGATCCTTGCCGTGGCCGCTTTGAGGTCTGCAGCCCGTGCATCACGCTCGGCGGTCAAAGTCGCGATAAGGCCCAATTGCCTTTCGCCCTGAGCCTGCGCGGCGGCAAGCTGATCGTCAAGTTTCGCGACCTGAAGGGTGAGCTCGGAGGCCGCAGCGCGCTCCAAACCCAAAGCATCGCCGAGAGCCAGGATCTGCCCTTCCAAATCTTCCAATTGCGCGTTTTTCTGGGCGATATCGACGTTGAGCTCGTCGAGCAACACTCCCTGCCCTTTGATGGTTTGCTGCAACACAAATTGCATCACCGCAAAGATCGTGAGCACAAACATCAAGACCAGCAATAAGCCAGTCATCGCATCGACAAACCCCGGCCAGATAGAGGCTTGGAACCTTGCGCCAGTGCGTCGGGAAAGTGCCATCGCGCGCGCTTAGCTCTGGTCGCGGCTTGCGGGATTAGACAGGGCTCTGATCGCCTTTGTCAGATTGGCCAGATCACTGCGGATTTCGGACAGGCTTTCTTGCCGGCCACTTGAGACTTCCTCAAGCACGCGCAACATCTGCACATCGATCGAACGCAGACGCATCCGGCTCTCCGCATCCATCCCGTCACCGCCACCGCCTTCGCCCATCCGCGCGATCATCCGCTCTTGACTGGCCGCCACACGTTCAAGGGCTTCGGTCTGCCCCTGATCGAGCTTTTGCGTGAGCTTCTCCAAGCTCGCCGTCATCGCCATCAAATGCGACTGTACATGGACCTGATCCTGCCCCGTTTGTGCATACATCCGCGCCATACCGTCCATCTGTTCAGACATCTGTTCCATCATCGCGCCGAGCATGGTGTTTTGCGCGCCCTCTTCGCCCTCGCCGCCCGAGAACCCCACCCGGGTGATGGTCGACAACCATTCTTCCAATTCGCCATAAAACCGGTTCTGCCCTCGGCCAGAAAACACCTCAAGCAGCCCGACAATCAGCGAGCCGGCCAGACCCAATAATGAGGAGGCAAAGGCCACGCCCATCCCGTCCAACTGCCCTTCAAGACCCAGCTGTAGACGCGAGAAAATATCCACCGCGCTTTCATTCCCTCTCGGGGTCAACGATTGGATGGTGGCCACCAAGGCCGGCACAGTGGTGGCCAGACCATAAAACGTGCCCAACAGGCCAATCAGGATCAGCATATTGGTGATATAGCGCGTCAATTCGCGCTGCTCATCAATGCGCGTGGAGACCGATTCCAAAATAGACCGCGATGAGGCGGAGCCAAGCTGCGTGCGCGCGCCGCGCCCGCGCAGCAGGCTGGCCAGGGGCAAAAGCAATTGCGGCGGCTTGGCGTCCTCATGCCCATCTCGCTGGCTGGCAAAGCCTTCGATCCATTGCACCGAATAGATCAGCGACAAAACCTGATGAAAACAAGTGGCCACGCCGATGAGAAACACAAAGAGGATAAAGGCGTTGAGATAGGGATTGGCCCAAAAGGTGGGTCCAACGCTGGGATAGGCCAAATAGCCCAAGCCCAAGACCCCGCCGACAATGGCCAGCATGGTGAGGATTTGACTAAGCGGCTGCGAGAACTGAGGCGTTTGATCTCGGCGGATATGATCCATATCTGTGGTCCTGCCCTTAAATTCTAAGTCTATTAGTTTACTGCGCACGGCCCTTTAAGCCAAGCGGTTATGCAGATTTAGTTAAATTTGCGACTTTCTGTGCCAAATAATCCAATTGCGGATCTGGGATGCCCAGATCGCGTAACATATCGGCGGTTTTAAACAGATATTCCGGGTTCGGCCCACGGCCTCCCATGGCCCGCGCGATGATCTCGGCCTGCTGATCCAGCGCATAGTGGCAATATTGCGCATGATCGCGGTCCACCACATAGGTCACGGCCCGCGCGCGTCGCCCATCGGCCAAGGGCAGATCCACCCATCTTTCCACATAGGCCGATGAAATCAACTCCCGCGCACGCAGCTCTTGCAGCACATGCTCGGCCTCGCGCTCATCCACCCGCAGCGCCAGCCCGGCGCAGAAATCCGCTGTCTCTGCTGCATCCAGCGCGAGAACCAAGCCCGGATCCTCGGGCGTGCCGCGATGATGTATAGAGAGCATGCAAAAGGAGCGCCGATAGCCCGGCAAATCCGCACGCACCTGCTCGATGGGTTCAAACCCGGGGTTCCACAGCAAAGAGCCATAGCCAAACACCCACATTTTCGCTGCCTCCTCCGGCCGGCCTCAGATCACGCAGCCTATACGCCCTATTACGCGCCAATAAAATACCCCGCGAACATCCCGCGCGCCTTCTGCTCTTGATAGAGCGCCACCTACGGATGTGATAGGGAGATATGGCATAGGGTATTGAGCCAAAAGCAGATTTTGAAAAGCGATTTTGGAGTTTGAAAAGCGATTTTGGAGGTGGACATGACGTCGGCAGCAGAGGAAAACCTATGGTGGAGACTGGCGAGGTTTTCAAGAAGTCGTGGGAAAAATATACGGCTGTGGAATGGATATCATAAATATCTGTTGGGGTCATTTTTGTTTGATTATCATAGCCAAATGGAAAATCCAAGATTCGCAGATATTATGGATCTTTCAGACGCGAAAATTCATAACATTCAAACTAAAATACCAGACCTCCCCAAAGAATTGGAAAGGCATGGCGCAATTGTTTTGACTGAAGGCTTCACAAAAATCAAAACACGCCTTGAATTGAATGGGTTCTATTTCGCGTTTCGCGTTGTCATCCAAAACACTAGATTTAAGAGCTTGCTCACTTTGTCCCATGCGCAATTCGCAGCGGGCCTAATGGCCTATGATTGCGTTTTTAAGGAAGGCCTAAACGCAACAGCGGCCAATTTTGGGCCATTCACTACATTTAGCGAGTGCCGTTTTATCGGGTATGCATCTTTTGATTTCGCTACATTCGATAGGTCTAGATTCAGCAAGGCCTTATTTAAGGAAACGGCTTACTTTTATGCATCAATATTTAACGCATCCAATACTTTCAACGACGCAATATTCAAGGGCAAAGCTGATTTTGGCAATGCAACTGTCGATGGCCAAATTAATTTTGGCAAGGCGACATTTTGCGACAGAGCATCCTTCGATGATGCCAGGCCCGACCGATCTGCCGCACTGTTGAGTTTTAACGCTTCTGAATTTTGCAAACATCCCCAAGGTTTTTTGGCCGCGAGCTGCATGAAGATACCGATTGGACGGGTGTTAAACTACCAAACGCCAAGGCGCAGGCGGCTCTACCTCGGGATCTCTTAGAGGACGACAAACGCGCCTATGAGCAGTTGTGGATCAAATGCGGTGCCTTGGGCAAGGTGGAGGATGAGCATATGTTCTTTAGCAAGGAGATGGAGCTCACGGGCCGCCTCTCCCCTTGGTACACCCGCACCACCTATTGTCTTTATCGCCTTGTCTCAGATTATGGCTACAGCTATTGGCGGCCGATTGCTTGGATGGGGGTGCTATGGGGCGTTTGGAGCGTATTATACGCGCTTCATTTCATGGGCCGAGACCAGCTGCATCCGTGCATGGACCGGGTAGAGCTTTTGCTCAGCATCGCGGGCCTGTCTTTTGCGAATATTTTTGCCGTTTTTGGGTTTTATCGGCGGTTTCCCAGTGATCTTTTGGCCGATCCCACGACCTGTATCGTTCTGCTCACTGTGAGTGAAACCCTGCTGGGCTTTGTGTTTTTGTTCTTTCTGGGTCTTGGGCTGCGCACGCGGTTCCGGCTGCGCTAGGGCCTAGGCCCCAAGGATCGCAACCAGGCTTTAGCTTTTCTTGGGACTTTAGCTTTTCTTGCGGCCAAAATCGGGTGCATCAGTGTCTTGGCCCGCATCGATGATGCCCCGGCGGATGGCGCGGGTGCGGGTGAAATAGTCATGCAGCATCTCACCATCGCCAGTGCGGATCGCCCGTTGCAGCGCGAAGAGCTCCTCGGTGAAGCGGCCGAGGATCTCCAAGGTCGCATCCTTATTGGTCAAAAACACGTCGCGCCACATGGTCGGATCACTGGCGGCAATGCGGGTAAAGTCGCGAAAGCCGGTGGCAGAGAAGTTGATCACCTCCGAATTGGTCACCCGGTGCAGATCATCGGCCACGCCCACCATCGTATAGGCGATTAAATGCGGTGCATGGCTGGTTACTGCCAGCACCAAATCGTGGTGGTCCGGATCCATTTCCTCGACCTTCGCCCCCAGCGCCTGCCAATACTGCGACAGCTGCGCCACGGCAGCAGTATCGGCGCCATTGGGAGTCAAAAGGCACCAGCGGTTATCAAACAGCTCCGCAAAACCCGCCCTTGGCCCAGAATGCTCAGTGCCGGCCAGCGGGTGGCCCGGCACGAAATGCACGCCCGGCGCAATATGCGGTGCCACCGCTTCAATCACCGCGCGCTTAACTGAGCCCACATCCGTCACCGTGGCGCCGGGTTTGATATGCGGTGCCAGCTCAGCCATAACCTCGCCCATCGCCCCCACTGGCAAGCAAAGCACCACCAGATCCGCCGCACGTACCGCACTGGCCAGATCGTCGCAGACCGTATCGCACAGGCCAATCTCGCGCGCCGTGGCTCGGGTTTGTTCTGAGCGGGCATAGCCTGTCACATGCGCGCCCATGCCCGCCCGGCGCATCGCCCAGAACATGGAAGAGGCAATCAACCCTAAGCCCACAAAGGCCACGCGATCATAGCTCATGGGGTTTTCTCCAAAAAGCTCCGCACCGCCTGCACCACGCGCGCGCATGCCGCCATATCGGGCACGGTGATGCGCAAACACTCCGGCAAGCCATAGCTGCCCACCCGGCGCACGAGAATGCCCAGGCTTTGCAGATGATCGTCGCAAGCCTCCGCCTGCTCTTGGCTGGCGAAACGGGCCAGAAGGAAATTCGTATCAGACGGGTCAGAGGCGACGCCCAGCGCGGCGAGCTCCTCGGCCAAATAGGCGCGGGCCGCATTGTTTTGCGCCCGATGTTGAATGACGAAGTCATGATCACGCACCGCCGCTTCACCGGCGGCCAATGCGGGAGCGGAAATATTGAACGGTCCGCGAACGCGGTTGAGCACGTCAATGATATGTTGCGGCCCATAGCCCCAGCCCACGCGCAATCCCCCCAGCCCGTACATTTTCGACAGGGTGCGCAGCATGACCACATTGTCATGCGCCTCAACAAACCGCGCGCCACTGTCCCAACCCTCGACATAATCGGCGTAGGCCCCATCAAGCACGATCACCACAGTCTTCGGCGTTTTCGCAATCAACTCCGCAAGATCCTCGTCAGAGATTTTTGTCCCCGTCGGATTGCCCGGATTGGCAATGAAGATCATCCCAGTGCGCGGAGTGATGGCGGATAAAATCGCCTCAACGTCCACATGGCGCTCGGCCTCTGGCACACAGACAAGCCGCGCACCGGCCGCCATGGCATAAAGACGGTACATTAAAAACCCATGCTCGGTGTGAATGACCTCCACCTCGGGGCCTGCATAGGCCTGGCACAGAAAGCTGATCAGCTCATCCGACCCACAGCCGCAGATGATCCGCTGCGCCTCCAGGCCATGCAGCTCCGCCAAAGCCGCACGAAGCCCGCTGTGATCAGAGGAAGGATAGCGATGCAGCGTGCTGGCCGCCTCTGCAAGCGCCTGTTGCGCCGAAGCCGGTGGACCGTTGGGATTTTCATTCGACGACAGTTTGAGAATGTCCTGGACACCCTGCACAGAAGATTTCCCGCCGACATAAAGCTCAATATCCAAAATTCCAAGCTGAGGTTGTGGCTGTGTCATGTGATATTCCCTTCTGCCGTCCTTCTAACGTCAATCTCAAGCATTTCCAGCGGTTTTTGAATGACCAATACCCAAACAATCCAGTCCCGCGTGCCATTGTGGCGAAATACGGGGCGGTGTAAACTGGACACAAAGCCCCAAATAAAAAAGCCGCGGCGGTTTCCCGTCGCGGCTTTTTGAAACTTGATTTGGCGAAGATTAGTTCTTCGCGTAGAATTCCACCACGAGGTTCGGTTCCATCATCACAGGATATGGTACATCGCCAAGACCTGGAGTGCGCACAAAAGTCGCGGTCATCTTGCTGTGATCTGCATCGATGTAATCTGGCACATCACGTTCTGCCAATTGTGTGGCTTCCAGCAAAACGGCCATCTGCTTGGAACGATCACGCACCTCGATCACATCCCCTTCAGACACGCGGTAAGACGCAATGTTCACTTTCTTGCCGTTCACCCGCACGTGGCCATGGTTTACAAACTGGCGTGCTGCAAAGACTGTCGCCACGAATTTGGCGCGGTAAACAACAGCATCCAACCGACGCTCCAGAAGGCCGATCAACTGCTCACCAGTGTCGCCTTTTAGACGCTCAGCTTCGGCATAGATGCGGCGGAATTGCTTCTCGGTCAAATCGCCGTAGTAGCCTTTCAGCTTTTGCTTCGCGCGCAGCTGTGTGCCAAAATCCGACAGTTTGCCTTTGCGACGCTGACCGTGCTGGCCAGGGCCATATTCACGACGATTAACAGGTGATTTAGGACGACCCCAGATGTTTTCGCCCATCCGGCGGTCAATTTTATATTTGGCAGCGGTACGTTTTGTCACCGGCTGATCTCCTTCGATAAAGTCGAAGCCCAACATGGGCCACTATGAAGGGCGTTGTCCTTTGGGCGAACCCCGACAGGCATCCCCTTGCGGGGGCCACCAACACCAATGGGGCGCGGATGCCAGTCCTAAATGGCGATGTCAAGGCCAAAGAGGAACGCCTTGCGACGTTCCTCTGTCATCCATGGCTCTGATGAGCCTATGGGACGTGCGGGGCACTGCGTCCACGTCTCTGTGAGATCCTAAAATCCCATTGGCGGCGTCTGTCCCGGCCAGATTACTGCTCAGTCTTGCGCTGCTTGGTTACAGTCGTAACAGAGGTGATTCGCCTTGTGAATCCCTCTTGTGGATTTTTTCCAGCGCCCACAAAGCAGAGATTTAGGATGACTTACGCTTCGGCTTGCCAGGATCAAACTTATGTTTATCCGGGCGGGCGCTTGGCTTGCCCCCTTTGGGCTTGCCCGCGCCTGCTTTTGCTGCCGGCTTTGAGCCGGGCTTGCCACCCGATTTGCCTACAGAGGGTTTGCCCCCACCCGGCTTCCCGCTTCCAGTTTTTTTCTTGAAACTCTCAACCACCCCGTCGGGGCGGCTTTGCGCTGCGGTCTTGGATTTAAATTTTGGTTTGCCGTCACCCGTTTTGGACTTACGCGTTTTGGGTGATGGCGCATCGTTCCAATCTATCAATCCAATGGGCTTTTCGACCGGCCGTTTTTTATCTGCCCAAGGTTTTGACGCGCTGGATCGCTCATAGGGCAAATCAGCCGGTGGAGCTTTAAGTTCACTCACAACCGCATCATCTTCAACGGTCATATTCGGGCCCAAGGCTTTCTTGAACCCCTCAACACTGGAGAGTTTAACTTCAAAGAATGAGGCATCGGAATGAATTTTGATTGCGCCAATATCATGTTTGGTCAACCCACCGGCGTTACAAATCATCGGCAGAAGACGACCGGGCAATGTGCCAGAGGCACGGCCACCGGGAATGGAGAACCAGACAGTTGGGCCAAAATCTGCAACGCTGCGTGGCTTGGCCTCTTTTGCCTCACGCGCATCGACCGCTAAGAGCTCCTCGGGGGCAGATTGCTTGGCCGTATAGACCCGCAAAAACGCCGCGGCCACCTGAGCTGGGGAGAAATGGGACAAAAGCTCATCAACCACCACCTGATCGGTCGCTGAAACTTCCTCATGCCAGGCGGGATCTTCCAAAAGCCGGGCCCGATCCTTTGCAGTCACCTCTTCCGCGGAGGGCGGCACGGTCCATTCCGCTTTCACCTTCGCACCTTGCAAAATGCGCTCGGCTTTGCGTCGCACGGAGGGTGGCACAATCAGTACGGAAATCCCTTTGCGCCCGGCCCGACCCGTGCGGCCTGACCGGTGCATCAAAGTTTCAAAATTGCTCGGCAATTCCGCATGCACCACCAAATCCAAATTCGGAAGGTCAATCCCCCGCGCCGCCACATCGGTGGCCACACAGATCCGCGCCCGGCCATCGCGCATAGCCTGCAAGGCATGAGAGCGTTCCGCCTGGCTCAATTCCCCCGAAAGGCTGACCACAGAAAAACCACGGTTCGACAGGCGCGTGGTCAAACGATTGACCATGACCCGCGTATTGGCAAAGACCAAAGCATTCGGGGCTTCATAAAAGCGCAAGACGTTGATGATTGCATTTTCCATATCCCGCGCTGCAACGTTCAATGCGCGATACTCGATATCCGTGTGCTGGGACTTCTCCGCAACGGTCGACACGCGCTGTGCGTCTCTTTGGTAGGATTTTGCCAAAGTGGCGATAGATTTTGGTACAGTGGCGGAAAACATCAAAGTGCGGCGCATCTCAGGCGCGTGACCAAGGATGAACTCCAGATCTTCCTTGAAGCCCAAGTCGAGCATTTCATCCGCCTCATCGAGCACCACCGCCCGCAGCTCAGATAAATCAATCGACCCGCGCATGATGTGATCGCGCAAACGCCCCGGCGTGGCCACAACAATATGCGCCCCGCGGGCCAAAGCCCGGCGCTCATCGCGCATATCCATACCGCCCACGCAAGAGGCCATTGTCACCTGCGCTTCGCCATAAAGCCATTGCAGCTCGCGCTTGACCTGCAAGGCCAGCTCACGGGTTGGGGCAATGATCAAAGCCAAAAGGTGCGACGCGCGGTCAAACACCTCATTGCTTCCCAAAAGACTATCGCCAATGGCCAGACCAAAGCCGACCGTCTTACCAGATCCGGTTTGCGCCGAGACCAGCAGGTCCGCCTGTGCAAGTTCTGGCGCGGTGACGGCCAATTGAACAGGAGTCAAAGTGTCATAGCCGCGCTTTTTCAGCGCGTCAGCTAGAGCTTGTTTCACGAGAATATCTTCCTATGTCATGCGGGCGCTGCAGCCCCCCATGGACCGACCAACCCCAATTGGGCGCCTCAACGGCACCTCAATAAAGCGCGGATAGGCGTTTTTACATCGGAAGTATAGGGCAGGCGCAAATTTAGGAGCCCGCAGCCCCGCCACGCCGCCTGCGTCGCTTATGCGCCGCAAATAGTACGGGTGCGAGAAATCGGCGATAGATCACAGAGGAGACGGCCTTGATGGGTTTGAAATTGACAATCGGCGCCAAGATCCAAAAATAAGGCAGTTGCCGCCAAATCGCCACAAAGGCCTCGACCCCGACTAAGATCCGCGCGCCGCGCCGGACGTGCAGCTGTTTGGCCGCTTGATCTTCACTGAGGCCCCAATCTGCGGCCGTTTGTGCAGTAATTTCCACATAGGCCAAATCATCACCGGAGAGGCGTTTGTAATGCTCTATCTCCCGGCGACAAATCGGGCACTCAGCATTATAAAGAACTTCTAGTTGGGCCATGGGTCTCTGCTCGCTCGTTACACTCCGCTGGTAACAGGTAGGGCATCGCGCGAGCAGGTCCAGCGGCAACAAAGAGCCGACCTCGCGAAAGATCCGCAGGCCGGGCCTATTCAATTCAGCCACATTTCGAATAGCCGCAGCTGCCGCAGGTCATGCAGCCTTCGACCATACGCAAATCAAATTGCCCGCAGCTTGAACAGGCGGCGCCCCGAGATTGCTCTAGATTCACCACTTCGGCTTGCGGGTCGGATTTGAGCCCCATGCCTTCACCGGACAAAAAGCCCGTGACCACCATGTGATGCTCAATCACCCCGCCGATAGCGGCCAGAATCGAAGGGATATATTTCCCGTCCACCCAAGCGCCACCTCTTGGATCGAAAACCGCTTTCAACTCTTCCACCACAAAGCTCACGTCACCGCCGCGCCGGAACACTGCCGAGATCATCCGCGTGAGCGCCACAGTCCAGGCGAAATGCTCCATATTCTTGGAATTGATGAACACTTCAAACGGCCGGCGATGCCCGTTCAGCAGCAGATCATTCACCGTGATGTAAAGCGCATGCTCGCTGTCTGGCCATTTCACCTTATAGGTTTGCCCTTCCAGCGCCTCGGGGCGGCTCAAAGGCTCGCTGATATAGACCACATCGGCGCCTGTATCGGCCTCGGGCGTTTTTTCCCCCTCCTCTGACACAGATAAAACAGATCCTGTGATCGCATTGGGCCGATAGGTGGTGCAGCCTTTGCAGCCTTGATTCCAAGCGGCCATGTAAACGTCTTTGAAAGCCTCAAAGCTGATACCCTCGGGACAGTTAATCGTTTTCGATATCGAGCTGTCGATCCATTTCTGCGCCGCAGCCTGCATCCGGACATGCTCAAGAGGCTCCAGGGTTTGCGCATTGACGAAATAATCGGGGAGCTCTGCGTCGCCCATCTTGTCGCGCCACATTTGCACGGCATAGTCGATCACTTCTTCTTCGGTGCGCGTGCCATCTTTTTGCAGAACTTTGCGCGTGTAGGCATAGGCAAAGACCGGCTCAATCCCAGAAGACACATTGCCGGCGTAAAGGCTGATCGTACCGGTCGGCGCGATGCTGGTTAGAAGTGCGTTGCGAATGCCATGCTTTGCAATTGCATCGCGCACATCAGCGTCCATCTGCTCCATCGCACCACTGGCCAAATAGCCCTCAGCGTCAAACAGCGGAAACGCCCCCTTTTCTTTTGCCAAATCAACAGAAGCCAAATAGGCCGCACGGGCAATTTGATGCATCCATTCCTCAGTCTGCGCCGCCGCTTCTACGGATCCATAACGCAGCCCAACCATGAGCAAAGCATCGGCCAGCCCGGTCACCCCAAGGCCAATCCGGCGCTTGGCCTCAGCCTCGCGCTGTTGCGCCTCCAGTGGGAAACGGCTGGCATCCACCACATTATCCATCATCCGAACCGCGGTTGCGACCAAATCGGACAAGACCGCCTCATCCAGCTTGGCCTGAGCACCAAAAGGACCAGAGACCAAACGCGTCATATTGATCGATCCCAGCAGACAGGCACCATAGGGCGGCAAGGGTTGCTCACCGCACGGATTGGTGGCCGCGATGGTTTCGCAATAATTGAGGTTATTGGCCTGATTGATCCGATCGATAAAGATCACACCTGGTTCGGCGAACTCAAAGGTGGAATTCATAATTTGATCCCAAAGCTCGACCGCCCGCAGACTGCGACAGACCTCCCCCTCAAAAACCAAATCCCACGGCTCATCGGCCTTGACCGCCTCCATAAAGGCATCCGTGACCAAAACCGAGACATTAAACATACGCAAACGCGCAGGATCGCGTTTTGCGGTAATGAAATCCAAAATATCCGGGTGATCACAGCGCATAGTCGCCATCATCGCGCCGCGCCGGCTGCCCGCCGACATAATCGTGCGGCACATAGCATCCCAAACATCCATAAAGGATAGGGGGCCCGAGGCATCCGCAGCAACGCCCTTCACCTTTGCCCCTTTGGGACGAATGGTCGAGAAATCATATCCGATGCCGCCGCCTTGCTGCATGGTCAGCGCGGCCTCTTTCAACATGTCAAAAATCCCGCCCATACTGTCGGGAATTGTGCCCATGACAAAGCAATTGAACAAAGTCACATTCCGCTCTGTGCCAGCCCCAGCAGTGATGCGCCCGGCCGGCAAAAATTTGAAATCGGCCAAAGCGTCATAGAACTTCGGCTCCCATTCGGCGGGTGCGGTTTCGACTGCGGCCAAAGCACGCGCGATGCGCTGCCAGCTGTCTTCGACGGTCTTGTCGATGGGCGTACCATCCACCTGTTTGAAGCGGTATTTCATATCCCAGATTTGTTCGGCGATTGGAGCTGCAAAGCGTGTCATGAACCGTTCCATATGTAAGCGCAAAAAGAAGGTGTAAAACTAGCCCTCACGGGTTCAAAGGTCAACTTGTATCCCGGGCTCGAATCTGATCTTTTGCAGTTGGTACACAACATCTAGGGTGGCGAGTTGTCGAAACACATAAACTTAGTAAAGCTCAGCGTGGGCACGGAGTCGATTGAGGGTCTGCGCGCGTGGCAGTCCAGCCCCATGGCGCAAACCCGCGATGGCCTGCCGCGCCATATCACCCGCATGTGGCCCAAACGTGGTGAAGAGCTGCTCGCAGGCGGTTCAATCTATTGGATTATTAAGGGTGCAATTTTATGTCGCCAAAAGCTGATCCGCCTCGATGAGGCCACAGGTTCAGACGGCATTCGCCGCTGCGCGATTGTCACAGATCCAGAGCTGATCGCTGTGGCCGCAACGCCCAAGCGGGCTTTTCAAGGCTGGCGCTACCTGCAACCAAATGACGCGCCCCCAGATTTGGCCAAAGCGCGCCCCAGTGATGACGCGCTGCCGGCCGAGATGCAGGCGGCTTTGGCCTCTATCGGTATTTTATGACCGCTATTGAGCGCCAATTTTCCGGATCAAAGGCCCGCAGTCGCCGCCAGCGTTGCGCGATTTCCAGAGGGTCGCTTGAGATTTCAAGACCAAACCATCCTCCAATATCCGCAGGTGATTGGCCACAATCGTAGCGCCGGTGCTAGTGATATCTGCAATGGCTTCGGCGGTCTCATTCTTTACGGCACCTTCAGTCGCGCCCTGACTGTCAACCAATTGGTAATCCGCCACACCCTGCAGGGTCAAAAACTGGCGCACCAAACGGTGATATTTGGTGGCAATCCGCAAGCGAAAGCCATGGTCAGAGCGGAACCTAGCCGCAACAGCATCAAGATCATGCAGACAGGTCACATCACGCCAGCAGGCCGGCACGGCAATAATTAGATCGGCAAAGCCAAAGCCCATCTCAGCGACAGGCGCGACTGCATCTGCCCAATTGGCCAGTTTCTCATGAACCAAATCCGTACCGGTCACCCCAAGGTGAATGCGGCTAGCGGCCAATTCGCGCGGGATCTCTCCGGCAGAGAGCAACACAAGCTCAACCCCATCGACCCCCTCAACCCGGCCGACATATTCGCGATCCGAGCCAGATTTCGATAGCTTAACACCCCGCTCTGCAAACCATTCAAAAGTCTCTTTCATCAACCGCCCCTTGGAGGGCACGCCAAGCTTTATCATGATGCGCTCCCCGTTGCGGCCCGCAGGCTGTATTCAGGCCGAATAATGCCTCCCACCGCGGGCACCGCGCGCCCCTGTCCTAGCACGCGGGTCAAAGCATCATAGCGCCCACCGGAGGCGATGGCGGGCCAGCCAGGCTCTGCGGCATAAAAGCCGAACACAAACCCATCGTAATATTCCATGGCCGTTAGCCCATAGGCCGCCTCAAACCCAATCTGCGCCACATCCACCCCAGCCGCATCAAGCGCTTTGATCCGGGCGGCCATATGCGCCACCGCAGGGCCAATCGAGGGCAAACGGCGGGTGAGCGCTTGCAAAAGCTCCAAAGCCTCCGGCAATTTGCCCCGGATAGCCAAAAGATCAGTCAAAGCCTCAATCTCAGCGGGCGGAATGGGCGGCGCTGCGGCCTCGTCTTGCAATTGCGCCAATCGTTCCTGCACATCCTGAGCACTGCGCAGACCAATCTGCTGCCCGCCTGCGCCTAAGAGTTTCTGCGCCACAGGTTGCGAAAACCGCGCAAGCAAGGACTGAAACCGCAAAGGCCGCCAAATGTGACGCCGCAACGCCGCCTTTCGCGCGTCGGAAGTGGTCAGCCCGTCAATTGCCGCCCGCAAAAGCCCGACATCCCCTGTTGAGGCGGTCAGATCCAGGGGCGCAAGAATGCGGTGAAACAGTCCGAAGACTTCGGCCTCAATCGCCTCAGGCGCGCTGCGGTCAAACACTTCATAACCCACCTGCTCGCTTTGCGCCGCGCGGCCAGTCGCGCTGTCTTGATAGCGAAACACAGGCCCGGCATATGTATATCGGGCGGGCTCGGCGCTCACGGCCATATGGCGTTGGACCACCGGAACGGTAAAATCTGGCCGCAGCATTTGCTCGCCGCGCAGAGGATCTGCGGTCACATAGGCGCGTGCGCGGATATCTTCACCATATAGGTCCAGCAACACATCGGCCGGTTGCAGAATATCTGCCTCCACTCGTACCGCGCCAGTGGCCTCAAAGACCCCCAAAAGGCGTGCAATCTCTGCACGAAGCTGGCTCATTGTGCCGCGCCCTGTGCCGCCAGCATCTCACGCACCTTATCCACAAGCTGCGCGCGGGGCGCTTCAATTTGACTTGGCCGAGCCTTCCATTCTTCTAAGCTGGCCTCTTTGGCCAATTGCGCGCCCAGGATCAAATCCTTAATCTGCACAATCCCAGCCGCTTGCTCATCACCGCCTTCGATGATGGCAATGGGGCTGTTGCGATTGTCTGCATATTTCAACTGATTGCCAAAATTCTTGGGATTGCCGAGATAAACTTCGGCGCGAATTCCCGCGGCGCGCAATTGTGTTGCCATCGCCTGATAGTCGCCCATACGCGCCCTATCCATCACAGTGATGACCACGGGACCGGACTGCGCGCTTTGCAGTTGCCCCTTCATCCGTAGCGCTGCCAAGAGGCGGTCGACCCCAATGGAAACACCTGTTGCTGGCACTTCTTGCCCGGTGAAACGCTTGACCAAATCGTCATAACGCCCGCCCCCTGCAACCGAACCAAATTGCCTGGGCCGGCCTTTTTCATCCTTGATTTCAAAGGTCAACTCCGCCTCATAGACCGGACCAGTGTAATAGCCCAACCCGCGCACAACCGACGGGTCTAGCACGATGCGATCCGCGCCATAGCCCTGGGTTGTGACCAGTTCCGAGATCTGTTGCAGCTCATCGACGCCGGCTTCACCTATGGCCGAGCCTGTGACCAGGCGGCGTAAATTTCTCAAGGTGTCCGCAGGGGTGGCGCCCAGTGCCTGCATGAACCCCATGACCACCTCAGCTTGCTCTGCGGCAAGCCCAGCACCTTGGGTGAAATCGCCACTGTCATCTTTGCGGCCCGCGCCCAGCAGCGCCCGCACACCCTCCAACCCCAAACGATCCAGCTTGTCGATCGCCCGAAGCACAATCCCGCGCTCGTCGGTAAATTTTTCGGGATCCGAACGGTCCAAAATACCAGCCACTTCCATCACACCATTGAGCACTTTGCGATTGTTCACCCGGATGATGTAATCGCCGCGGGCAATGCCCACTTTTTCCAATGTATCAGAAAGCATCGTGCAAATCTCTGCATCAGCGGCCATGCTGGCCGATCCGACCGTGTCCGCATCACATTGATAAAACTGACGAAACCTACCAGGCCCCGGTTTTTCATTGCGCCAAACCGGCCCCATGGCAAAGCGGCGATAGGGGCTGGGCAGCTCATTGCGGTGTTGGGCATAGACCCGAGCCAGGGGCGCTGTCAAATCATAACGCAGCGCCAGCCAATCGTCATCCTCTTGCCAGGCAAAGACACCTTCATTCGGGCGATCCACATCGGGCAGAAATTTACCCAAAGCCTCCACTGTTTCCACAGCGCTGCTTTCCAGCTGCTCAAACCCATAAAGATGATACACATCCGCTATGCGCCGCAGCATCTCCACCCGCTCGGACACATCTGCCCCAAAGTAATCGCGAAACCCTTTCGGCGGCAGCGCCTTTGGTTTGGGTGCTTTTTTCTGTTTGGCCATGATCAACCCCTATGTCTTGGCCTGCATTTAACCGCCCCAGCGCCGGGGGGCAACATGCGAGTTGACCTGCGCAGAGACCTGGCCCGCAAAAAGATGCTTGATCCAAGAGGTGAGATCGCGCACATGGCAGGCATGACACAAGCACTAGAAGAACAAATCGCCCATCTAACTCGCACTGTCGAAGAGCTCTCCGACGTTGTCGCCAAACAGGATGCGGAGTTGCGCCGCCTGACGGGGATTGTCGATCTTTTGGCCCAGCGCGCGCGGGATCGTGAGGCCGATGGCGGCGGTGGCTTCATTCTTGGTGATGAACGCCCACCGCATTATTGAGGCTCAAAATTATTGAGGCCCAAGCCCCCGGCAGCGCTCTATAAATCTTCCACCATCAATACGCCTTCAAGGCTTTTCAAAGCGCCTTTGATTTGCGGCGTTACGGGGAAGTTTTGGCCTAGGTCCATGTCAACCTCGCCAGGCAGGCTGTCATCGAGCAGACAAAAGGAAATCGGACCCTTGGCGCCCAGCTTGGTGGCGCGCGCCGCCTCTCGCAGAACCGTGGCGACAGGCTCAATCGCAAGGGGCGTATCAAGATAGATCCGCAAGCCAGCACCGCCCGCCTGTGCCACCGCCCCATCCATGGGCTGTACCGAGCGGCACAGCAATTTCAGCTGCTCGGCCTCCATCGTCGCCTCAACGCTCAAGACAATCTTCGAGCCCGCCTCAAGATGTTCGCGGGAGATCTCAAGCGTATCGCTGAACATGGTGGCCTCAAAAGCGCCGGTTGTATCGCTCAGCTGCACAAAGGCAAATCGATTGCCCCGCGCAGATTTACGCTCCTGTCGCCCGGCTACAATACCGGCCAATTTGGCAACAAGCGGGCCGTCCTTGGCTTTTTCACTTAGCTGGTCAAGCGTAATGACCCCAGAGCGTTTGAGCGAGGACATATAGTCATCCAGCGGGTGACCGGACAGATAAAAGCCAATCGCCTTGAACTCTTCTGCCAATTGCACCCCAGGCAACCAATTAGGCACGGGAGACAGGCGCGGTTCGGGCAGATCCTCACCCGCCTCGCCAAAAAGGCTGACTTGGCTCGAATTGCGCTGCTCATGCACTGCCGCCGAATAGGCGACAAGATCATCCAAACTGTCAAAGACCCGGTGCCGATTAGGGTCCAATTGATCAAACGCCCCAGCCCGCGCGAGCATCTCAAGGGGTCTTTTCCCCACACGTTTGAGATCCACACGCCGGGCAAAATCAAACACGGTGCTAAAGGGCCGATCACCGCGGCCATTGATAATCAGCCCCATCGCCTCAACACCGACATTTTTCAACGCGCCAAGCCCATAGACCAAAGCGCCCTCAGCCACGTCAAACTGTGCTTGCGAGCGATTCACGCAAGGGGGGATATAGGGAAGATTGAGCCCTTTTCGCACTTCATCAAAATAGATCGCTAGCTTATCTGTGAGATGCAGATCACAATTCATAACCCCGGCCATAAACTCAACCGGATGGTTGGCCTTGAGCCAAGCCGTCTGATAGCTCACCACCGCATAGGCGGCCGCATGGGATTTGTTAAAGCCATAGTTGGCGAATTTATCGAGCAAATCCCAGGTCGCTTTGGCGGTTTTTTCATCCACCCCATTGTCCGCAGCGCCGGCCAAAAACTTGGGCCGTTCCGCGTCCATCGCCTCTTGGATTTTTTTGCCCATGGCGCGGCGCAACAAATCGGCGCCCCCCAGAGAATAGCCCGCCATTTGACGCGCAATTTCCATCACCTGCTCTTGGTAAACAATAATACCCTGCGTCTCATCCAAGATATGATCGACCGAAGGGTGCAGCAGCTCACGCTCACTTAATCCGTTTTTGACCTCACAATATTTCGGGATATTTTCCATCGGCCCCGGCCGATAGAGCGCCACCAAGGCCACGATGTCTTCAATGCAGTTGGGCTTCATACGCTTCAGCGCATCCATCATGCCGCTGGATTCCACCTGAAAGATCGCCACGGTTTTCGCCGCGGAATAGATTGCATAGGAGGCCGCATCATCCAAAGGAATGGCGCTGATATCGCCCTCCATCCCGGGCGGCGGCGTATAGAGCGCGCGCCCATCGGCCGATTGATGCAACAGGCGCGAGCGATTGATTAAATCCACCGCATTTTGAATAACGGTTAGCGTCTTGAGGCCCAAAAAATCGAATTTTACCAGGCCAGCCTGCTCGACCCATTTCATATTAAACTGCGTTGCCGGCATGTCAGAGCGCGGATCTTGATAGAGCGGCACCAATTGATCCAATGGCCGATCGCCAATCACCACGCCCGCCGCATGGGTTGAGGCATTCCGCAGCAGCCCTTCCACTTGCTGGCCATAGGTCAACAGTCGATCTACAACCTCTTCCGCCCGTGCTTCCTCGCGCAGACGCGGCTCATCGGCCAGCGCCTTTTCGATACTCACCGGTTTAACCCCTTCAACCGGAATCATTTTAGACAAGCGGTCGACCTGCCCATAGGGCATTTGCAGCACCCGCCCAATGTCGCGCACAGCCGCTTTCGATAATAAGGCCCCAAAGGTGATGATTTGCCCCACCCGGTCACGGCCATATTTTTGTTGGACATAGCGAATCACCTCTTCACGACGATCCATGCAAAAATCGATGTCGAAATCGGGCATTGAGACCCGTTCCGGGTTCAAAAATCGCTCAAACAGCAAACCATAGCGCAGAGGATCCAGATCCGTGATCGTCAAGGCATAGGCCACGAGCGAGCCCGCGCCAGAACCGCGCCCCGGCCCCACCGGGATGTTTTGCGCTTTGGTCCAAGCGATAAAATCCGCCACGATCAAGAAATAGCCGGGGAATCCCATGCCCTCGATGATGTCCAGCTCGAAATCGAGCCGTTTTTGATAGTCCTCAGGCGAAACCGCATGGGGGATCACAGCCAAACGGCGCGCCAGCCCCTCATTGGATTGTCGCCGCAGTTCTTGCACCTCATCATCGGCAAATTTCGGCAAAATCGGATCGCGCTTATAGGCTTTGAACGCGCAGCGGCGAGCGATTTCGACTGTATTCTCCAAGGCCTCCGGCAAATCCGCAAAGAGCACAGCCATTTCTGCCGGTGATTTGAGGTAATGCTGTGGGGTGAGGCGTCGTCTCGGACCTTGTTGATCCACATAAGAGCCTTCCGCAATACAGATCAACGCATCATGGGCCTCGTAGATTTCCGGCTTGGGGAAATACACGTCGTTGGTGGCCACCAACGGCAAATCCATCGCATAGGCCATTTCAACCAAGCCTCGTTCGCTGAGCCTTTCAGCGTCGGGCATACGCCCATCCTCGCTGGGATGACGTTGCAGCTCCACATAAAGCCGATCTCCAAAGGCCTGTGCCAAACCTTCAAGTAAAGCCTGCGCCTTGGAGGTCTGACCATTTTGCAGCAATTTTCCCAAAGGCCCATTTGGCCCGCCGGTCAGGCAGATCACACCCTCCACATGCGCGGCCAGCTGCGCAATTTGCACCTGCGGCAGCGTTCCGTCGCTGTCCAGATAGAGGCAGGAGTTGAGCGCCATAAGGTTTTCATACCCGCGCTCATTTTGCGCCAAAAGCACCAAGGCGGCCGGAGCGCGCGGCTTTTCCGTCGCAGGTGCGGGGTCATAGGCCATATCCACCTGGCAGCCGATGATTGGCTGAATACCCGCCTTGGACGCCGCTTCCGAAAACTCCAGAGCGCAAAACATATTGTTGGTATCCGTCACCGCAATGGCCGGCATGCCCATAGACACCGCCAAATCGGGCAATTTCTTGAGCCGAACGGCCCCCTCGAGCAGTGAATATTCGCTGTGAACTCGAAGATGAATGAATTTTAGATTCTCGCGCATATCTCATGGATAAACTGCCGATGCCCCGGCATCCAGTGTAAAACGCCCCACAGGCCAATCTGTCGCCTCGGGTGCAGCCAGCAAGGGGACATCTGCGCAAAAACAATCTCCAATCGATCAAACAATCGCGCTTTCACGTCTGGTTATCGCGCCCGAGCAGGCGCTGCCGTCTTTTCCACCCAAGCGTGCAATATGCAGAAGCCATTATTTTTTTCTTGCCCGACTCACAAAATTCAGAGTTACTCACGAAGTGCCCAATTTGGTTTTACGCCGCATCGGACCTTGGCGCGAAAAATTAACAGACAGTGGCACAACTCTTTCAAATGAACATGTCGTTTCTCCTCAACGGGAAGTCGGTGTCTGTCGCACCCAAAACTGGTAGTGAAACTCTTTTAGATTATTTACGCCTTGAGGCGGATCTCTGCGGCACCAAAGAAGGCTGTAACGAAGGGGATTGCGGTGCCTGCACCGTCATTGTCACGGGACAGGATGGCGTGTCCCGCCCTATGAATGCCTGCATATTGTTTTTGCCCCAGCTGCAAGGCTGCAGCGTGCGCACGGTGGAGGGGCTGCCCGGACCTGATGGCGCGTTGCATCCGGTGCAGCAGGCCATGATCACGCACCACGGGGCGCAATGTGGCTTTTGCACCCCGGGATTTGTGACAACCATGGCCGCGGCACATGCCACGGGCGAGACGGATTTCGATGCGGCTCTTGCGGGCAACCTATGTCGGTGCACAGGCTACGCGCCCATCATTCGCGCAGCTCAGGCCGCGGCTCAGGCCGCGGTGCCCTCTTGGATGGCTGAACGGCCAGAGGCCCCTGCCCTTCAAAGCCGCGATGATATTTTTTGCCCGCGCTCCTCCGATGAATTGGCCCAGTGGTATGCCCGAAATCCAGAAGCCACCCTCATCGCAGGCGGCACCGATGTGGGGCTCTGGGTGACGAAAAAAATGCAAGAGCTCGGGCCTATAGCCTTTGTCAGCCACGCAGAAGATCTGCGCCAAATCCACGATGAGAAAGACAGTCTGCGCATCGGCGCGGCAGTCACAATCACAAATTTGATGCAGGCCATAAGGCCGATATCCGCCTCGCTGCATCAGCTCTTGCGTCGCTACGGCAGCCCGCAAGTGCGCAATGCGGCGACGATCGGTGGCAATATCGCCAATGGCTCGCCGATCGGGGATGGCTCACCAGCGCTTATTGCCATGGGCGCGCGCTTGGTTCTGCGCCGGGCAGATGAGCGCCGCACAGTTAATTTGGAAGATTTCTTTATCGCCTATCAACAGCAAGACAGGCGGCTGGGGGAATTTGTGGAAAGCATCGAACTGCCCAAGGCACAGGACAGGCTGCGCTGCTATAAACTGTCCAAAAGGTTTGATCAGGATATTTCCGCGGTCTGCGGCTGCTTTAACTTGGAGCAAGAGGCCGGTGTGATCACACAGGCCCGTATTGCCTTTGGCGGTATGGCAGCCACCCCCGCAAGAGCACGCAAAACCGAGGCAGCTTTATGCGGCCAGCCCTGGAGCTTGGAGACATTCCACCAGGCAAAATCCGCTATGGCTGAAGACTTCACCCCTTTGAGCGACATGCGCGCCAGCGCGGGCTATCGGGCGCAAGCGGCGGGCAATATGCTGGTCCGGTATTTCCATGATCTCCAAGAGACCCCCGTCAACATTCGCGAGGTGCACCCATGAGCGCCGCCGCCAGCCTCCCGCATGACGCGGCGCGCCAGCATGTCAGTGGCAGCGCGCGCTATGTAGACGATATCCCAACCCCACAGGGCACGCTTCATCTGGCCTTTGGGCTGTCGTCCTGCGCCGCGGGACAGATTAGGTCGGTGGATCTGAGTGCCGTGCGTGCCTGCCCCGGGGTACATTTGGTGCTGGAGGCAAAGGATCTTCCCTATGCCAATGACGTTTCCCCCTCAGCCCATGACGAGCCACTCCTCGCCGATGGCCATGTGCATTATGCTGGGCAGCCGATCTTTTTGGTCGTGGCCGAGAGCCACCATCTGGCCCGCCGCGCCACGCGTTTGGCAAAGGTTGAGATCACAGCGGAACCTGCCATATTGACGATAGAGCAGGCTCTGACCGCCGAAAGCCGCTTTGAAGATGGGCCGCGGATCTATACAAAAGGCACTCCCCAAAGCGCGATGAAGGGCGCGATCCATCGATTGCAGGGCCAAATTAACCTCGGCGGGCAGGAACATTTTTATCTCGAAGGGCAAGCCGCCCTGGCTCTGCCCGGCGATCACGGGGATATGGTGATCCATTCTTCAACCCAGCACCCAACGGAAATTCAACATAAGGTGGCAGAGGCGCTGAATATTGCACAGCATGCGGTGCGCGTGGAAGTGCGCCGCATGGGAGGCGGGTTTGGCGGCAAAGAAAGCCAAGGCAATGCGCTGGCTGTCGCCTGCGCGCTGGCGGCCTCTTTCACCGGACGGCCTTGCAAAATGCGCTATGACCGTGATGATGATTTCATCATCACAGGAAAACGTCATGACTGCCGCATTGACTATGACGTCGGCTTTGATGACAGCGGCCGGGTCCAGACACTGGAGTTTGCCCATTATTTCCGCTGCGGCTGGGCGCTGGATCTGTCTTTGCCGGTGGCAGATCGGGCGATGTTGCACGCGGATAATGCCTATGACCTGCCGCATGTGAAAATTACCTCACACCGGCTCAAAACCAACACCCAAAGCGCCACGGCCTTTCGCGGCTTTGGTGGCCCGCAGGGGATGGTGGGCATTGAGCGGGTGATGGATCATATCGCCCACAGCCTGTCTTGCGATCCCGCAGAGGTGCGCCGGCGCAACTATTATCCCGAAATGAGCTCAAAGCCTGCCGCGCGCCCGTCCGTCACCCCCTATCAGATGGAGGTGACCGATTTCATCCTGGGGGACATGACCGAAAGCCTGTTGCAGCGCTGTGACTACCACGCACGCAAAGTTGAGGTTGCACGCTGGAATGCCAGCCATGCGCTTTTGAAACGCGGTATTGCCTTTAGTCCCGTGAAATTTGGAATATCTTTTACGCTGACCCATCTCAACCAAGCCGGCGCCTTGGTGCAAATCTACACCGATGGATCTGTTTTGATCAACCATGGCGGCACAGAGATGGGCCAAGGCCTATTTCAGAAACTGACACAGGTGGCCGCACGCAGCTTAGGAGCGCAGCAGGCAGTTATTCGCGCCTCGGCCACGGACACCAGCAAAGTGCCCAATACCTCTGCCACCGCTGCCAGCTCTGGGGCTGATCTTAACGGTATGGCCGTGCAAGCGGCCTGTGACACGCTGATTGGCCGGCTCAAAGACCATGTGGCCGCGCAACATGGCGTAAAGCCTGAAGAGATCACCTTCGCGGAGGGACAGGTCACCGCCCCAGGTCTCGTGCTCACTTGGCAAGAGGTGATCGCCTCGGCCTATGAGGCGCGTATCTCGCTCTCGGCCACGGGATTTTACAAAACACCCGAGATTGCATGGGATCGCATCAAGGGCGCGGGGCAGCCGTTTTTGTATTTCGCCTATGGCGCGGCGGTGACAGAGGTGGTGATTGACACGCTCACGGGCGAAAACCGTATCCTACGCTGCGATATTCTTCACGATTGTGGAGCGTCACTGAACCCGGCCTTGGACGTCGGCCAGATCGAAGGTGGCTTTGTACAGGGCGCGGGTTGGTTGACGACGGAGGAGTTGGTTTGGGACGCATCGGGGCAGCTCAAAACCCATGCGCCCTCCACCTATAAAATTCCTGCCTGTTCCGACCGGCCAGAAATTTTCAATGTGGATCTATGGCCGGGGCAGAACGCGCAAAAAACCATTTACCGCTCAAAAGCCGTGGGTGAGCCGCCCTTCATGCATGGTATTTCTGCCTTTCTGGCGCTATCGAATGCGGTCGCGGCCTGCGGGCCACATTATCCCGACTTGCAAGCGCCGGCCAATTCGGAGGAAGTGTTCAACGCCGTGGCCAGGGCGCGAGGATCTGCGTCATGAGTTTTGATCTTCTACACATCAATGCGGCCATCGCCGCCCATGGCGCAGTAACCCGTGTTGTGATTGCCGACATTAAAGGCTCTTCGCCGCGGGAAATCGGCGCATCAATGTTGCTTTGGCCCGGAGGACAAAGCGGCAGTATCGGCGGCGGAGCTTTGGAGTATCAAGCCTCGCAAGCGCCACAATCCGGGCTGCGGCGCTATCCTCTTGGGCCTGAGCTGGGGCAATGTTGTGGTGGGCATGTCACGTTGGTGACGGAGCACTTCACCAAGCCCATTGATGCAACCGATGTCTTCATTCGCCGCATCGAAGGGGAAATGGCGATGCCTCTGCCCATTGCACAGTTGCAAAAGGCTCGGCGTAATGGCTCGGCGGATCCCGCGGCGCTGATCTGCACAGCAGGCTGGCTGGCGGAGACGCTGACCCCGGCTGCGCAACCCTTGTGGATCTGGGGCGCGGGACATGTGGGCCGGGCCGTCGTGCATATCGCCAGCCAAATGCCAGAGCTTGAGGTGACTTGGATTGATACCAGCCCTGAGCGCTTTCCCACGACGCCGCCCGAGACTGTGACCCTCGTCCCTGCCGAAAACCCGGCGCCGCTCATGGCCCATGCACCGCGTCACGCACAGCATTTGATATTCACCTATGCCCATAGTCTGGATCTTGCGCTGTGCCATGCCGCTTTGCTGCGCGGATTCGATTTTTGTGGTTTGATTGGATCAGCCAGTAAATGGGCGCGATTTCAGCGGCGCTTGCTGGCCTTAGGACATGCACCAACTCAAATTTCAAAGATAACTTGCCCAATTGGTGATCCCAACCTCGGAAAACAGCCAATTTCGATTGCGATTGGGGTCACCCAAGCCCTATTGTCTCACAATATGAACGCCAAAACGCGACACAGGAGTGCGCTCTCATGAGTAAGACACTTTTACACCTTGAAGGGCTGACAAAGGCCTACCCCGGTGTCATTGCCAATCAGGATGTGGGGTTTGACATCGGCACGGGAGAAATTCATGCGCTCTTGGGCGAGAATGGCGCCGGTAAATCAACTTTGGTCAAGATGATCTACGGATTGGTGCGGCCTGATTCCGGGCGCATGCAGCTTTTTGATGCGCCCTACGCCCCCGAAGAGCCCCGTGCGGCACGGGCCGCGGGCGTGGCGATGGTGTTTCAGCATTTCAGCCTCTTTGAAGCTTTGACTGTGGCGGAAAACATCGCCCTCGGCATGGAAAACCCACCAAAACCCAGCGCCCTCTCGCCCAGGATCACGCAAGTCTCTGCGGCCTATGGCCTGCCACTGGATCCGGAGCGGCTGGTGGGGGATCTCTCTGCCGGGGAGCGCCAAAGGGTCGAGATCGTCCGCTGTCTTTTGCAAGACCCCAAATTGCTCATCATGGATGAACCCACCAGCGTTTTGACCCCGCAAGAGGTCCAAACCCTCTTTGCCACGCTGCGCAAGCTCAAGTCAGAAGGCACCTCCATTCTCTACATTTCCCATAAACTCGAGGAAATTCGGGATCTTTGTGAGACCGCAACCATTTTGCGCGCAGGGCGCAAGATCGCCACATGCGATCCGCGGAAAAAATCTGCGCGCGCGTTGGCAGAGATGATGGTCGGCGGCACGCTCAACTCAGCAAAACCGCAACACGGCGCGCTCGGCGATGTGGTGCTCGACGTGGCAGATCTTTCACTTGCACCGCAAACAACCTTTGGCACAAGTCTGAAAAATATATCCTTTTCCCTTCGCAAGGGTGAAGTCTTAGGGATCGGCGGCGTTGCGGGCAATGGGCAAGACGAGCTCGTTGCTTGCCTGTCTGGTGAAGTGCTCCGCCCGCAAGACCGGATCAAACTCAACACGATGGGCATCGGGCATTTGGCCCCAAATGCACGGCGCGCCTTGGGACTTTTGGCCGCCCCGGAGGAGCGTTTGGGCCATGCGGCCGCGCCCGATATGAGCCTGACGGAAAATGCCATGCTCACGGGGATGGTGCGCAAAGAGCTGAGCCATTCAGGCTTTCTGGACTGGCCGCGCGCCCGCGCTTTTGCGCAGGAGGTGATCGAAACCTTCGATGTGCGCACGCCCTCTGCACAGTCTGCCGCGCGGTCCCTGTCCGGCGGCAATTTGCAGAAATTCGTCATCGGACGCGAGGTTCTGCAAAATCCTTCAGTCTTGATCGTCAATCAACCCACTTGGGGCGTCGATGCAGCCGCGGCGGCGGCCATTCGCCAAGCCTTGCTAGACCTGGCAAGCCAAGGCGCCGGGGTCATCATCATCAGCCAGGATTTGGATGAGCTTATGGAAATTTCCACCAATTTCGCCGCACTCAATGCCGGCCGCCTGTCAGCCGCCCGCCCAATGTCGGGTCTAAGTTTGGATGAAATTGGCCTCTTGCTGGGAGGCGCCGATGCTGCGGCTTGAAAAACGCCCGAACCCCTCAAAGACTTGGGCTTATATGGCTCCGGTTCTGGCCGTTTTTGCCACGATGATCGGCGGCGGCATCATGTTTGCCGTTTTGGGAAAGGATCCCTTTGAAGCCATCCGCACAATTTTCTATGATCCACTGTTCTCCGAATTTGCATGGTATTATCGCCCGCAGCTTTTGGTCAAAGGCGCGCCTTTGATTATGATCGCCATCGGTTTGTCGATGGGGTTCCGCGCTGGCATTTGGAACATTGGCGCCGAGGGACAATATATCATCGGTGCGATTTGTGGCGCAGGCGTGGCGCTGGCTGTCTACCCGGCGCAAAGCGCGTTCATTTTTCCCACCATGATCTTTTTTGGCGCATTGGGCGGCTTTGTCTGGGCGATGATTCCTGCGATTTTGAAAACAAGGTTTGGCACTAACGAAATCTTAGTGAGCCTCATGCTGGTCTATGTCGCAGAACAGCTGCTGGCGTCTATGTCGCTGGGTTTGTTGAAAAACCCTGAAGGATTTGGCTTTCCCGGATCTCGCAATTTGCAGCAATACGCCAGCGCGCACAATGCAGAGCTTTGGACAGGCACCGGCATTCACATGGGCGTTATGTTTGCCTTCATCGCCGTGATTTTTGCCTATGTCTTACTGGCGCGGCATCAAATGGGCTTTCACATTCGTTTGACCGGGGAAAGCCCCAAGGCGGCTAAATTTGCCGGGGTCAATCCAAAGCGGCTTGTGGTTTATTGCCTTGGATTTAGTGGCGCTTTGGCGGGGCTGGCCGGCATGTTTGAAGTCTCCGGCCCCAGCGGACAAATCAGTATTGATTTCAATGTCGGCTACGGGTTCACGGCTATCATTGTGGCATTTTTGGGCCGGCTCCATCCGATTGGTATCCTCTTGGCCGGACTGCTCATGGCACTGACCTATATTGGTGGCGAGATTGCGCAATCCAGCCTCGGTCTGCCCTCTGCGGCGATCCAAGCCTTTCAAGGCATGTTGCTGTTTTTTCTACTTGCCCTCGACATGCTGACGAACTTCAAACTTAAATTAGCAAGTGCGGGGAGCCACCCATGAAAATCTGCAAAGGCCACCCAGACTTGATTGCAAACAGGACATATCTGTCATGGATTTAAGCTCAATTAGCCCAACGCTCTTGGTCGCCTCGCTCATGGTGGCCGCAACACCTATTTTATTGGCCTCGATTGGGGAATTGGTGGTCGAGAAATCTGGGGTTTTGAACCTTGGGGTTGAAGGTATGATGATCATCGGAGCCATTGCCGGCTTTGCCGCGGCCGTGGGGACGGGATCGCCGATCATCGGCTTTCTCTGTGCCGCGCTTGGCGGGGCGGCCCTCTCCTTGGTCTTTGCTCTTTTGACGCAATTTTTTCTGTCAAACCAAGTTGCCACGGGCTTGGCGCTAACACTCTTTGGCCTCGGACTTTCGGCGCTTATGGGGCAAAGCTATATTGGGATTAAGCCCCCAGCGAGTGCGAAGCTGGGTCTGCCTATCATCAGCGACATCCCCATTCTCGGTCCGGTGTTATTTTCTCACGACATCACAGTCTATGTCGCCTTGGCCTTGGTTGCTGGGGTTTGGTGGTTCTTGAAATATACCCGCGGTGGATTGATCCTGCGAGCTGTTGGCGAAAGCCATGATGCCGCCCACGCTCTGGGCTATAAGGTCGTTAAGGTTCGCATTATGGCCATTATGTTTGGAGGGGCCTGCGCGGGTCTGGGGGGGGCGGCGCTCTCTTTGGTGCGCGTGCCCCAATGGACCGAAGGTATGACGGCGGGAGCTGGATGGATTGCCTTGGCTATTGTTGTTTTTGCGAGCTGGAAACCAGCGCGCGTGCTTCTGGGTGCCTATCTTTTCGGCGGAGTTGCCGTTTTGCAGCTAAATCTGCAGGCCGCGGGTGTGTCAATTCCAGTTGAGTATTTGTCGATGTCACCCTATCTGATAACCATCATTGTGTTGGTTGTGATGTCTGCGCATCGCAACAAAGCTGCACTCAATGCACCTGCGGCCCTTGGCCGTGCGTTCCATGCCTCACGCTGAGGTCATTTATTAACAGGGGGGAAACCTAATGAACATGAAAACAATCCTAGCCAGCGCCGCACTGGCGATGACAGCGGCCACGGGCGCGCTGGCCGAAAAAACCAAGGTGGGCTTTGTTTATGTCGGCCCGGTCGGTGACGGCGGTTGGACCTATGAGCATGACCAAGGCCGCAAGGCCGTTGTGGAAGCTTTTGGCGATAAAGTCGAAACCATGTATGTGGAAAACGTTCCAGAAGGACCGGACGCAGAGCGTGTAATGACCGATATGGCACTGAAAGGCGCAGATCTGATCTTCACCACCTCCTTTGGCTATATGGACCCAACCATCAATGTTGCGGCCAAATTCCCAAATGTGAAGTTCGAACACGCCACAGGTTATAAGCAAGCTGACAACGTCTCTGTTTATTCTGCGCGCTTTTATGAAGGCCGTGCGGTTCAGGGTCATATTGCGGGCCAAATGACCAAATCCAATATCATTGGTTACATTGGCTCCTTCCCAATTCCTGAAGTGATCCGCGGCATCAACTCTGCCTATATCCACGCCAAAGCAGTGAACCCAGACGTACAATTTAAAATCGTTTGGGCCTATACTTGGTTTGACCCGACCAAAGAAGCAGATGCGGCGAAAGTTCTGATTGAACAGGGCGCAGATGTGGTATTGCAACACACGGATTCCACCGCACCGCAAGCCGCCGCTCAAGCTGCCGGCAATGTGATAACCTTTGGTCAAGCCTCCGATATGGCGGCCTATGGACCCATGCCCCGCGTATCTTCGATCATCGATGACTGGGCCCCTTACTACATCGCCCGGACCAAAGCGGTTATGGATGGCACTTGGACCTCCACAAGCACTTGGGATGGTATCGGCGCCGGCATGGTTGGCATTGGTGAAATTTCAAGCGCTGTTCCTGCGGATATAAAGGCCTCGGCTGAAGCTCTGCGGGACAGCCTGGCCGATGGCTCCTACCATGCGTTCACCGGTCCGCTGAATAAACAAGATGGTTCCGTTTGGTTGGCAGTGGGTGAAACCGCTTCTGATTACGGCGATGGCGGTTTGGCCGGCATGAATTTCTATCTTGAAGGCATTGAAGGCGACGTGCCGAACTAAACAAAACCTATACAGGTTTGAAAAGGGGGCCACTGGCCCCCTTTTTTCCTTTTGAACACCGCGCAACTGTGCATGATTGCCCTATGGACGATTTTATCATCATTGGCGGCGGCATTGCTGGCATTTCAGCCGCAGCGCGCTTGTCGGAGCATGGGACTTGCCGGGTCTTGGAACGCGAAGTGCATTTGGCCTATCACAGCTCCGGGCGCTCGGCGGCGCTCTATGAGGAAAATTACGGCAGCCCTTCGACAATCGCGCTTGCAAAAGCTGGGCGCGCCGATTGGGATGATTTTCTGGACGGCGTACTTAGCCCACGCGGCTTTATGCTTTTGTGCCTGCGCGGTGAAGAAACCCAGTTTGATGCGGACCGGCGGCATATGGATCTGACCGAAATTTCGATGGCAGAAGCCCAAGCGCGCGTGCCGATCCTCAACCTCCAGGAGGTTTTGCGCGCAGCCTGCAGCACCACCGCGCAGGATATTGACACCGACATGATGTTGCAGCGCTTTGCCAAACTCTTGCGCAGAAATGGCGGGGTAATTGAAACGCATCAATCCGTTCAAGCCATTCAGAAAATTGCTGGCGGATGGCAGGTCACCTGCCAAGAGCAGACATTCAAGGCGCGCCGGTTGATTAACGCGGCAGGGGCTTGGGGCGATGAGATCGCCGCACTGGCCGGACTTGCACCCATTGGGTTGACACCGATGCGCCGCAGTGTGGCACGACTGGCCGCGCCAGGCGGGCATGATCCTTCGACCTGGCCCATGCTGTTTGGCCCCGGTGAGCGGTGGTATGCCAAGGCCGACGCGGGTGCATTGATTGTCTCGCTGGCGGAAGAGACCCCCTGCCCACCCATGGATGCTTGGCCAGATGATCAGGATCTGGCCGAAGCTTTGGCGCGTTATCAAGATTATGTGACCGAAGAGGTGACGCGGCCTATATCGTCATGGGCTGGCCTGCGCACATTTGCGCCTGATCGCAATCTGGTCCTGGGTGCTGCGCCGCAAGAGGAGAGTTTCATCTGGGCCGTGGGACAAGGCGGATATGGATTTTTCACCGCCCCCGCCGCCTCGCAACTGGTGGCCGCGTCCGCGTTAGGCCGAAAACCGCAGCTGGCGGCTGAGATTGTCGCGCAGCTAAGCCCGGCGCGCTTTGTCGCCTGACGTCACCAATCTGCAAGAACTGAGGGGGGGCGTGAAGCCCCTCCCTTTGGATATTATCCATCCATCCGGATGGTGGCATTGCTGGGATCATACGGACTGTCTTGCACAACTTCGCAATCCCAAAGACTGTTAAGCATTTTCACCTGCAACTTAGTACCAGGCACAGCGAGTTCTGGCGGCAGGTAGCCCATGCCGATAGATTTCTCAAAATGGATCGAATATCCGCCGGAGGTGAGGCGGCCAACTCGGGTCTCGCCATGATACAATGCTTCGCGGCCCCATGGATCTGCATCCTCCGGCCCGTCAATCAAAAGTGTGCAACATTTAACCCGGACCCCAAGCGCCTCCATCGCCGCTTTGCCATGAAACTCTTTCGACAGATCCACAAAGCGTGGCAGATCAGCCTCGAGCGGCGTGGCATCACGCCCCAGCTCTGTTCCGAAAGCGCGATAGGACTTTTCCTGCCGCAGCCAGTTTTGCGCCCGCGCGCCCACCAATTTCATGCCGTGTTTTGCACCGGCTTTTTCCAGCAGGTCAAAGAGATAGTTCTGCATTTCCATAGGATGATGCAGCTCCCAACCCAGCTCTCCCGTATAGGCGACGCGGATCGCATTGACCGGGCACATGCCCAGCTCAATTTGCCGTGCTGAAAGCCAAGGAAAGCGCCTGTTGGAAAGTGCCGTGGCCGGATCTGGATCGTTAATCACATCGCGCAAAACATCGCGCGCCTTGGGGCCTGCAAGGGCGAAAACCCCCCATTGGGTGGTGACGTCTTGCAGCTCAATGCGGCCAAATTCAGCCTCTTTATCCTCAATCGCCTTTTTCAGGTAATCTTGATCATAAGCACTCCATGCCCCCGCTGAGACCAAATAATATTCCTGCTCGGAGAGGCGCACAATGGTGTATTCCGTGCGCGTGGTGCCATGGCCTGTCAAAGCATAGGTGAGATTGATGCGGCCCACGCGCGGCAGTTTATTGCAGGTGAACCAGTCGAGAAACGCTGTCGCGCCGGGGCCTTTGACGATATGTTTGGTAAAGGCTGTTGCATCCACAAGCCCGACCCCTTCGCGGATGGCGCGCGCCTCTTCGACCGCGTATTTCCACCAGGCTCCACGGCGGAAACTGCGGGACTTTTCATCAAAATCTTCGAGCGCGTCCAGCGGACCGAAATAATTGGGACGCTCCCAGCCGTTGATCCAACCAAACTGAGCTCCGCGAGCCTTTTGCCGATCATAGGCCGGCGCCGTGCGCAAAGGCCGCGCGGCAGGGCGCTCTTCATCGGGGTGGTGCAGAACATAGACATGGTCATAGCATTCTTCGTTTTTGCGCATGGCAAATTCTGTGGTCATCCAATTGCCGTAGCGTTTGGGGTCTAGGCTGGCCATGTCAATCTCAGCCTCCCCATCCACCATCATCTGCGCCATATAATAGCCGGTGCCGCCCGCAGCTGTAATTCCAAAGCTAAACCCCTCGGCCAGCCACATATTGCGCAGGCCCGGCGCTGGACCCACCAGCGGGTTGCCATCGGGCGTATAACAAATTGGCCCGTTGAAATCATCTTTCAGCCCGCTTTCCTCGCAGGAAGGCACGCGGTGAATCATCGCCATGTATTGCTCTTCAATCCGCTCCAGAGCGAGCGGGAAAAGGTCGGCGCGGAAGCTGTCTGGCACCCCATGTTCAAAGCGCGCCGGGGCTTCTTTTTCATACACTCCAAGAATCCAACCGCCACGTTCCTCGCGCACATAGCTTTGCGCATCTGCATCGCGGATCACCGGATGTTCAGGATTGCCCTCAGCGCGGTAGGCCACCAATGCCGGATCTTGCTCCAATACAACAAATTGATGTTCAACCGGAATGGCTGGAATTTTGATGCCCAACATTTTTGCTGTGCGCTGCGCGTGATTGCCAGAGGCTGTGACCACATGCTCCGCTGTGATCACAATTTGCTCCTCCGAAGGCACAAGGTTTCCGCCCTTCTCCATCATTTTGGTGCAGGTCACTTCCCAGTGGCTCCCGGTCCAATTAAAACCATCCGCCTGCCACTTGCGCTCAATGCTCACGCCAAGTTGCCGCGCGCCCTTGGCCATAGCCATGGTCACATCGGCCGGGTTAATATAACCATCCGTGTTATGATAAATTGCTCCTTTGAGATCCTCTGTGCGAATGAGCGGCCATTTTGCTTTAATTTCATCCGGTGACATAAAGACATAGGGCACGCCGCAGGTTTCTGCGGTTGAGGCATAGAGACGATATTCATCCATCCGCTCCTCTGTTTGTGCCATCCGAAGATTGCCCACCACCGCAAAACCCGCATTCAAACCGGTTTCCTCTTCAAGGGATTTATAAAAATCAACCGAGTACTTGTGGATATGCGTGGTTGCATAAGACATGTTGAACAGCGGCAAGAGCCCCGCCGCATGCCAGGTAGAGCCGGAGGTCAGCTCATCGCGCTCAATCAACATGGTATCCCAACCGCTTTTTCCAAGATGGTAGGCAATGGAGGTCCCAACTGCCCCGCCACCGACAACCAATGCTTTTACTTGCGTCTTCATCGCGCACGACTCCTTTTTGCGTTGCGCATAGATTGCCCTAAGACGGCGTAAAAAGGGAAGTCGCGCCGACGTCCCAGTTGCAAAAACCGACCTCACAAGATTTTTCGCACCAAAATATATCATCCCAAGGCAGTTGTGTCGCTGCGAAGCGCCCTTGCAGCGCGTCATGTGCCGGGGTAAATGCGAGCCATGAGCCGTAGGGTGCACTATGCAAATTTGCCCATCTAAACTTCGCATTCGCCAGGAAATCGCCCAGCTGCGCGCGGCGGGGAAAACCATTGGCTTGGTTCCGACAATGGGGTTTTTGCACGACGGTCATGTACAACTGATGCGCCGGGCGGCGCAGAGCGCGGATGCGGTTGTCGCGACAATTTTTGTGAACCCGACCCAATTTGGCCCAAATGGAGATCTCGACCGGTATCCCCGCGATTTGGATCGCGATTTAGCACTTTTGCGCGCCGAGGGTGTGGCCGCCGTCTTTACCCCCAGCCCCGAGGAAATGTACCTGCCCGGCGCTGATGCCATTGTGGATGTGCCCAGTCTCTCAGGAATATTGCAGGGCGCTGTGCGGCCGGGACATTTTCAAGGGGTTGCGACAGTCGTGAGCAAATTGTTCAATATCACCCAACCGGATGTGGCTGTATTTGGTGAAAAAGACTATCAACAGCTGGCTCTCATTCGAAAAATGGTTCGCGATTTGGACATCCCAGTACGCATCCTGGGCCATCCGACGGCACGGGAGGCCGATGGTCTGGCCATGTCATCTCGCAATGTCCGCTTGAGCCCAGCGCAGCGCGCAGCGGCGCCCATTCTCAACGCTGCCCTAATCCAGGCCCAGCAGCATCCCCTCTCCAGCGCAGAAGCCTATATGACGCAGATCAGCCAGTATCTCGCAGAAGAACCTCTATGTGATATCAAATCGGTTGAGATCTGTGACAGTGAAGATCTTTCCCCACTCTCAGGCCCATTGCGCCACTCCGCCGTGATCTTGCTGGCGGTGGCCTTTGGCGATGTGCTATTGATTGATCAGCGGGTGATCGACCCCGGAAAGGACAGCTCATGAGCACGCAAATCCCCATCAATCGCATCACTTGCCCCCAGATCAGCAGCCGCAAAGGCGGCACGCCGATTGTCAGCCTCACCAGCTATCACGCCCATACGGCCGCCATTGTAGATCGCTATGCAGATTTCATCTTGGTCGGGGACAGCTTGGGCATGGTCATGCATGGGATGGAGAGCACCCTTGGGGTGCCGCTCGATCTCATGATTATGCATGGCAAGGCCGTTGTGACCGGCACAAAACGCGCTTTGATCGTGGTGGATATGCCTTTCGGCACCTATGAGGAAAGCCCCGAGGTGGCCTTTCGCAATGCCGCCCGGATCATGAAGGAAACCGGCTGCGGAGCGGTGAAGCTCGAAGGCGGCCAGCGCATGGCTCAAACCATCAAATTTCTGGTCGAACGCGGGATTCCCGTCATAGCCCATATTGGCCTCACCCCACAATCCAGCCACACCATGGGAGGATTCAAGACACAAGGCCGGGTCGAAGACAGCTGGAGCGGTCACGAACAGGATGCGCAGGCCGTCAGCGACGCGGGGGCTTTTGCGATTGTATTGGAAGGCATGGTCGAGCCATTGGCTGCGAAGATCACTCGACAGATCCCCATTCCCACCATCGGTATTGGCGCTTCTGTGGACTGTGACGGGCAAATATTGGTCTTGGAAGATATGCTCGGCTTAAACCCGGGCGTTGCCCCTAAATTCGTCAAACTCTACGGCGATCTTGGCGCGCAAATCGAAAAATCTGTTGCAGATTATGCCGACGAGGTGCGACACCGCAGCTTCCCCGGCGAAGATCACATATATCGCTAGACGATGAGACGCCGCATCTGGACAGGTATAATGATGACAAAAGAATGGCAAAAAATTCTCAGCGTAATTTTCTGCATCACGCTCTGCGCCGGGCCAGGGCTTGCGGGTGCGCCGCAAAAGGGCCCTGTCACCCAATTGCCCATACCGCGTTACGTGTCCCTAAAGACCAGTGAAGGCAATGTGCGGCGCGGACCGTCTCTGAGCCACCGCATTGATTGGATCTTGAAATTGCGCAACATGCCACTGCAGGTGGTGGCAGAACATGGTCATTGGCGCAAAGTGCTCGATTTTGAGGGTGCGGGCGGATGGATCCATTATTCGCTTCTGTCGGGCGGACGCACCGTCATGATCGTGCAGGATCATGTGGATCTGCGCAATCAACCGACAGATGAAGCCCTAACCACCGCCCGGCTTCAGCGCAACGTATTGGCGCGACTTTTGTCCTGCAAGCCCGATTGGTGCCGGCTGTCATCGGCAGGATACAAAGGCTGGGCCCCAAAGACCGCGCTTTGGGGCGTTACAGAGACTGAGATCTTTGACTAAGCTACAATCCGCGATTGTGCAGCAAGGCCGTAGCATCCGGCAATTTTCCACGAAATGCCACATAAAGCTCTTGTGCATCCGCGCTGCCACCCCGCGACAAGATATTGTCCTGCAAAGCTCGTGCCCGTTCCAAATCAAACGGCCCACCCGCCTCCTCAAAGGATGCAAAAGCATCCGCATCCATCACCTCTGACCACATATAGCTATAATATCCGCTCGAATAGCCATCGCCCGCGAACACATGGGCGAATTGCGGTGTCGCATGGCGCATCCCAATCGCCGCAGGCATGCCAATATCTGCCAATACTTCCGCCTGCTGCGACATGGGATCTTGGGAAGCTGCAGTTTCATGGAAACTTAAATCCACAAGCGCAGAGGCTATATATTCTACGGTTTGAAATCCCATATCAAATGTCGCAGCCCCGAGCATACGTTTGAGCAAGTCATCCGGCATCGCCGCGCCAGTTTGCGCATGAATGGCAAATTTTTGCAAAACTTCAGGCACTTCAAGCCAATGCTCATATAGCTGGCTTGGCAGTTCAACAAAGTCGCGCGCCACTGAGGTGCCAGAAACGGCCGAATAGCTGACGTCGCTCAACATCTGATGCAGCGCATGGCCAAATTCATGGAACAAGGTGCGCGCATCGTCGAATGACAAAAGCGCAGGTGCCCCGCCGGAGGGTTTGGCAAAATTGCAAACATTGATCACAATGGGCGCGCGCGGGCTTGGCCTCTTGCGCTGGCTTTGCAACGCACTGCACCAAGCGCCCGATCTTTTGCCACTCCGGGCAAAGTAATCGCCAATGAACAAGGCGACATGCACCCCGTTGCGGCATACCTCCCAAACCCTGGCATCCTTGTGATGCAAGGGCAGAGACAGCTCTTGAAACGTCAGGCCGAACAGGCGCTGCGCACAATCAAAAGCTGCTGCAATCATTTGATCCAATTGCAAATAGGGCTTCAATTCCGCCTCATCTAGATCGTGATCCGCCCGGCGGCGCTTTTGCGCATAATAACGCCAGTCCGAAGCCATAAGGGGGCCATTCAGCCCGTCTTCAGCCATCATTTGAGTCAAGATCGCCCCATCCGCCTCTGCCCGCGCCTTGGCCGGATGCCAGACCTGCATCAGAAGGTCACGCACACGGGCCGGTGTCTTGGCCATCTGAGTTTCCAATTTAAACTCTGCAAAACTCTCATAGCCAAGCAAGGCCGCCTGCTCTTGCCGCAGCTGCAAGGTTTCCCTGACAATCTCCCGATTGTCCGTCTCACCCCCATTCGTGCCCCGCGCTGCCCAGGCCTTATAAGCCGTCTCGCGCAGGTCGCGGCGGTCGGAAAATTCCAAAAACGGGACGATTAAAGACCGCGATAGGGTAACCACAGGCCCATCCAGGCCCTTCTCCTGCCCCGCCGCTTTTGCCGCCTGCAACACAAAATCAGGCAAGCCCGCGAGATCATCCGTCTGCAATGGCAGGGTCCAGTCCCTTTCATCAGCCAGCAAATTTTGCATGAAGGACGTGCCCAGGCTGGCAAGCCGCGATTTGATCTCGGCCATGCGCGCGGCCTCTGCCCCGGTCAGCTTGGCCCCGGCCCGAATGAAGTCCCGGCGCGTCAACATCAAAACCTGCTCTTGCTCGGGCGACAATCCCAAAGAGGCACGACGCGACCAAAGATCTTCGATCCGCGCAAATAGGGCGACATCCGAAGTGACAGCCGAGGCATAGGCCGACAACTTCGGCGCGAAATCCCGTTGCAGCTCTTCGCGCAATGGCGTGCTATCGGTGCTAGCTAAGGTGTAAAACGCGGCGGCGAGCTGATTGAGCGGCTCTTCTGCCACTTCCTGCGCCTCAATGGTGTTTTCAAAGCTGGGCGCGTCTGAGCGCTTCGCAATGGCCTGCATTCCTGAGCGCGCTTGCGCCAAAGCTGCATCCATAGCGGGGGCAAAATCGGCGTCTGATATGGCATCAAAAGGCGCGAGGCCAAAAGGGGTGTTCCAGGGGTCAAGTAGGTTCATATCAAGACTTTCCATCCGAAGAATTTGCACCGCAAATCGGGCAATCGGCCCGCGGTTTGGTTTTTATCACTCGGTTTTGCGCATCGAGCACATTGTAGATCGCTATCTGGCCGCGCAATGGCGTGCCCGCGCCCAAGAGATATTTCAGCGCCTCAGCGGCCATGAGGCTGCCGATAATCCCCGGCAGGGCCGCAAAGACCCCGGCCTGCGCACAGCTGGGGGCCAACTCCGGCTTGGGCGCGCTGGGAAACACACATTGATAGCACGGACCAGAGCGCGCCGGATCAAACAGCGCCAGCTGCCCTTCCCATTGGCTCAAGGCTCCGCTGACCAAGGGTTTTGCGCGCGCCACGCAGGCCGCGTTCACCACATAGCGCGTCTCGAAATTATCCGTGCCATCCAGCACGATATCATATTGACCAATAAGCTCTTCAACACTCTCGCCTGTGAGACGATGGTTGTAGCTGTTGACAGCCACATAGGGATTTAGCTCGCCAATGGCCCGAGCCGCAGAGATGACTTTGGCGCGGCCAATATCTGCATCACGGTGAATAACTTGCCGCTGCAAGTTGCTGGCCGCCACTGTGTCATCATCCACAACACCGATGGTTCCAACCCCGGCAGCCGCCAAATATTGCAGCGCCGGCGCGCCAAGCCCGCCCGCACCGATCACCAAGACCTTGGCGCCGCGCAGACGCATCTGCCCTGCCCCGCCAATCTCGGGCATGACGATATGACGCGCATAGCGCTCCAGCTCGGCTTCAGACATCGCGTCATCTGCGGGGCGCACTGGCGGCGCCGCGCGGGAACGCAATCTGCGCAGGCCCAGCCGATAGATCCAAATAATCGCCACAAAAGCCGCGATGATGGCCCAAAGCTCCCAGGAGCCTCCTGTGTTTTGTCGCAACGGATGACCCGCGGGCAAAATCAGATGGGCTAAAATCACCCCCAAAAACACCGCTGCAATCATACCCCAGCGTTGCCGGTTGGGCGCGCCCATAGCCCAGCCAATCCCCCAAAGAACCGCGCAAACGGTGCCAACCAATATCATGAGCTGCGCCCTGTGGAGCCAAAGCCACCTGCACCACGGGGCGTCGTGTCGAGCTTTGACACCTCGGCAAATTCGGCCTGAACCACGGGCGCCACAATCATTTGCGCAATGCGGTCCCCATGTCTGACAGCAAAAGCCTCAGTCGCTGTATTGAGCAAAATCACCCCAAGCGGGCCTCGATAGTCACTGTCGATCGTTCCGGGAGCATTGGCCAAGGTGATCCCAAATTTCAGAGCAAGCCCAGATCGCGGGCGAATTTGCACCTCATAGCCCGTAGGTATGGCCAGGCGCAGCCCGGTGCCGATCAATGCCCGCCCACCAGGCTGCACAATGACATCCGCACGGTCGGGGAAATTAGCCCGAAGATCAGCGCCAGCCGCGCCCATGGTGGCATAGGCCGGAAAGCCAAAGCTAGCATCGGCCCCCGCCTCCCAGGTCATCTCAATAACAGGGTTCACGTCAATGCATCCGCGATGCGGAGCGCCAGCTGGCGCGCGACGTCGCTCTTGGGCATCTCATCCCAGGTTTCGGCTCCGGCCGCGCCGATGACCGTGACCTTGTTGCATGCGCCACCCATGATGCCGGTCTCAGGAGCCACATCATTGGCGACAATCCAATCGCAGCCCTTGCGCAAACGCTTTGCTGTAGCGTTTTCGATCACATTTTCGGTCTCTGCTGCAAAGCCAACAACCAATTGCGGCCTCATCTCATGCGCTGAAACGCGCGCCAGAATATCTGGATTTTCAGCAAACTTTAAAACCGGCAAATCGCCAGAGGATTTCTTTTTAATCTTTTGATCATGGGCGCCTGCAATGCGCCAATCCGCCACAGCCGCAGCAAAAACTGCCGCATCCACAGGCAAAAGCCTCTCAACCGCGGCCAACATCTCCTGCGCTGTTTGTACCGGATACACGTCAATCCCAGAGGGCGGCGGCACGCGCGCCGGACCTGTAACAAAGGTGACCCGCGCGCCCAGGTCGCGCAGGGCCTCTGCGAGAGCCGCACCCTGTGCGCCAGAGGAGCGATTGGCGATGTAGCGCACCGGATCAATCGGCTCATGGGTAGGTCCAGAGGTGACCAGCACATGACGACCCTCAAGTGGACCGCTGTGGAAAAAGCCCGCGACCTGCGCCAAAATCTCATCCACTTCTGCCATGCGCCCCGGGCCGTATTCGCCACAGGCCATTTCGCCGTCATTAGGGCCGATGATCTGCACTCCATCCTCTTGCAACTGCTTCAAATTGCGCTGCGTGGCGGGGTGCTGCCACATGCGCACATTCATGGAAGGGGCAATCATCACAGGGGTATCTGTTGCCAAAAGCAGTGTTGTGGCCAGATCATCTGCCATTCCCTGCGTCATTTTGGCCATGATTTGTGCCGTGGCCGGCGCCACAAGAACAAGATCCGCCGCACGCGACAGCTCTATATGCCCCATCTGCGCCTCTTCGGTCAGGTCGAACAACTCAGTATAGACCTTGGACCGCGCAAGGGCCGCGATTGACAGGGGCGTGACGAATTGCGTGCCCGATTGCGTCAATACCGGCGTTACGCGCGCACCCTGTGCAATCAACCTGCGAATCAAATCTGGGATTTTGACCGCGGCAATACCGCCAGAGATGATTAAGAGAATGTGTTTTTCGTTCATAGCTTACAGTTACGCAGCCAGACCTCGCTCTGCAAGGTCTGGCAATGCCAAAAAGCTCACTGGAAAAATGCGCCTGCCTCGGGGGCCTGATCTTCCAGAGCCAGACGCATCTTCTTAAACGCGGCCGCTTCCACCTGTCTGATCCGCTCTTTTGACAGACCCAATTCTTCGCCCAGGCTCTCCAAAGTGCGCGGCACCTCAATCAATTTCCGCTCCCGCACGATATATTTTTCACGATCATTGAGCACGCTCATCGCTTGCAGCAACCATTTGCGCAACGCCTCTTGGTCATGGTCAATCTCTACGATTTCAGCGGCCTGCGCGCTGTCATCTTCCAGCGCATCAATCCACTCGCGACCTTCGTCTTCGGTCGATTGCGTTGCATTAAGCGAAAAATCGGAGCCAGACAAACGGCCATCCATCATCTCCACATCATGCAGTGGCACGCCCAAATCCTGCGCAATCAGCTGCTGCAATTGATGCCGATCCAGCGTTTGGCCGGCGTTATTGGCATCGCGCTCAATCCGCGCCTGAATGCGTCGCATGTTAAAAAACAAAGACTTTTGCGGGCTGGTCGATCCCGTACGCACCATTGACCAATTGCGCATCACATATTCTTGCACAGAGGCTTTGATCCACCACACCGCATAGGTTGAGAACCGCACGCCACGATCGGGATCAAACTTTTCTGCCGCTTTCATCAGGCCGAGACCGGCCTCTTGGATCAAATCTCCCATCGGCGCACCATAGCGTTTGAACTTCGCAGCTTGCGAAATCGCCAGCCGCATGTAGGCATTGATCAAACGATGCAGGCTTTGCTCGCAGCGTTCATCACGCCAAGCGTAGGCCAATTTCAACTCCGTTTCAGCGTCAAGCATCTCCGCTTTCATTGCAGTGCGCGGTAGAAAATTCTCTGTGCGTCCGTCTAAAGGCATGGGTTCGCCTCCCAATCAGTAAAAGATGAAAAACTTGTTACTCTCTTCTTACGCAGGTACATGCAGGTTGGATCACTCTTGGGGACATAATGCCTACAGAAAACAAAATTCCAGCCCTGCGCCTGGTGCTCGGCGGCGCAAATTCTGGCAAATCACGAGTTGCCGAACAGTCGATTGCTGCGACCGGCCGGCCCCGGCGCTATATCGCAACAGCCCAGGCCTGGGATGATGAAATGCGCGTCAAAATTGCGCAGCATCGCCTGCAACGCGGACCAGATTGGACCACCGTAGAGGCGTCGCTGGATCTTTCCGAGGCTCTGGCGGCGGCTCAGCCAGACGAAATTATCCTGCTCGATTGCGTCACGCTGTGGCTGAGCAATCTCATGATGGCCGAGCGGGATATTCAAGCCGCTTGTGCCGCGCTTTACACGGCTCTCACCCAGGCCCCCTGCCCTGTAATTGTGGTCAGCAACGAAGTCGGTCAAGGCATCACGCCAGACAATGCGATGGCGCGGGCTTTTGTCAAACACCAAGGCCGCCTCAATCAAGATCTCGCCCACCTGGCGCAGGAGGTGATCTTCGTCACCGCTGGCATCGCGCAAACCCTCAAGGCCGCACCATGAGCGATTGGTTTTGGATAAGGCACGGCCCCACCCATGAGAAAAATTTCACCGGCTGGCGCGACGTGCCGGCCGATCTGTCTGACCGCGCATTGATCGACCGCCTAAACGCGTATTTGCCGCCTGAGGCTGTGGTGGTGTCCTCTGATCTGACCCGCTCTGTCACCACCGCCGATGCGCTTGCCGGCGGGCGCACCCGACTGCCGCATGAAGCCGATCTCCGGGAGTTTAATTTTGGCGATTGGGATGGGCGGCATTGGTCAGATGTTGCACAGACCGATCCCCAATTGAGCCGCGATTTTTGGGAAAAACCCGGTAATATTATGGCCCCAAATGGCGAAAGCTGGAACATAGCCGCCGCCCGCGCCCGCCCGGTGGTCGACCGGTTGACTGCGGCCCATAACAGCATCATCGCCGTTGCGCATTTCGGCATCATCCTCACCCAAGTGCAACGCGCCCTGGACAACAGCGCCTACGCCTGCCTGGCCCATAAAATCGACAATTTCAGCGTCACCCATTTGCGCGAAGACCAGGGCGAGTGGCAGGTGATTTGCATCAACCACTTGCCATAGGGATCTTTACCCCGGATCCACAGATTCACCTTCCGTAAACGATGATGACCTATGCTCGCTTGACCCGTAACCACACAAGGCCAAGCCGATGGTGGCCGTTAACTATACAGTTGCATTTCATGCGGCGGAGGCCCGGCCGGTTGAGGTGCAATGCGCCGTAGCGCCTGGCCTGGCCAGTTTTCAAATCATCGGACTGGCCAATAAAGCTGTCAGTGAGGCACACGAGCGGGTCAGGGCCGCACTTGACGCCCTCTCGATTGCCCTCCCCTCCAAGCGGATCACGGTGAACCTGTCACCGGCCGATATGCCCAAGGGAGGTTCACATTTCGACCTTCCCATTGTGGTGGCCCTCCTCTCGGCCCTGGGCATGATCCCGCAGGAGGAGATTGGCGCCTGCGTTCTCATGGGTGAGCTGGCTTTGGGGGGCTATCTGGAAGACCCCGCAAAGGCCTGCGCCCGCGCCCCAGACTGCGGCGCCGATTATTTGGGCCGCATATCTGGTCCACTGCTGGATCGGTTTGATTTGCGTGTCGATGTACCACCTGTCGCCTACAGCGATCTTGAATTGCCCTGCGACAGCGCGCCAAGTGCCGAAGTGGCGCTGCGCATCACTGCGGCCCACACACGGCAATCCGAGCGATATGCCAAAATTCCAAACTGTATGGTCAATGCAGATGCGGAAGGGGCCGTGTTGCAGGCATTCGCAACACCCAACGCAGATGGCTAAGCGCTTTTGATCGAAATTTCTGAACGGTTTGGGCTAACAGCGCGGGGCTATCACAGGGTCATGCGGGTGGCGCGCACCATTGCAGAACTGGCAGCCAGTGAGGTGGTTGAACGGGCACATATTGCCGAAGCCGCCAGCTTCCAGCTGCCTGTGGGGCGCGGGCCGTCTCAGCCGCGCAAAAGTCGAAAAGCCGCCGCCGCAGCCCAGCCAGAAAAAATGGCAATGGCCAATGAAAGCAGCCCATAAGCAACGGGGCGCTCGTGGGCCAAATTATACAGCCAACGCTCGATGCCAACCTTCTGCACATCAATTGACGTCTGATACTGCGACACAACCTGGCCGTCGCGCATGAGGAAAATACGCGCCGAATAGGCGCCCTCCACCAAATTTGATGGCAGGGAAACGGAGGTCGAAAATAAAGTTTGCTCTTGCAGCTGCACCGAACCGGGCAGCATTTGATAAAGACCCTGCTCTTCACGCACGCGCACCAACGCTTCGGTAAATTGATCTTTATTGTTGGTGCTGGCGGGGACTGTAACTGCACGGATCAACTGGCGCACCGAGATTTGATGCCACAGATCAGATGCCTCACTGACAACGCGATCAAAGGGCCCGGTGGTGGCGACCGCGTAAAAGCTGGGCGCCAAATCGACATCAAAAGCCTCAACATTTACCCAAATCCCCAAGCGTTTGTCCTTACGGCGCACCGTAACCGGGTCGCGTGGACTGGCAATGGTGACAACAACATCGAGATCACCGGCCGAACTGGCCGCTGTTTCATGTTTTAGGGCACCGAAGATTAAGATCTCCGATCCATTAAAAAACGCCGTGATGCCGATTTCGTTTTTCGACATGCCGAGAACGATGTCCTGTGCCGAAACCGGGCCAGCCAAGGTCAGAATCACGAGAAAAACTCTTGCGAAAAAACCTTGCATCAATGGCCTCCCGCAACACCGAGGCTGAACAGCTCGGCGGGTTCCACAATCAGGTCAAACGCCAGCTTGGCGCAAACAAGTAGCACCATGAGCGCAAGAAGGATGCGCAGCTGCTCTGATTTGAGCTTGGCGCCAATCATCGTTCCGAATTGCGCGCCGATCACCCCTCCGATCAAGAGCAATACCGCCAGCACCATATCCACCGTGTAATTGGTGGTGGCGTGCAGCATAGTGGTAAACGCCGTCACGAAAATGATCTGAAACAGCGATGTGCCCACCACAACTTTTGTTGGCATACCCAGCAGGTAAATCATCGCCGGAACCATCACAAAACCACCGCCCACGCCCATGATCGCCGCCAAGACCCCAACGGCAACGCCGACAACGATGGGTGGGATTATGGAGATGTACAGACCCGACACCTGGAACCGCATTTTAAACGGCAAAGCATGCACTAAACCGCGTTTTTTGCGCGACTTGACCACGGCCACTTGTTTCGATTTGCGGAGCGCGCGCAGGCTTTCGGCGAACATCAAGCTGCCAACGACCCCCAAAAACAGCACATAACACAATTTAACCAGGAGATCGACTTGGCCCAAACTTTTGAGGTGATTGAACACAACCACCCCAAGCGCAGCACCGACCAACCCGCCGATGAGCAGCACACCGCCCATTTTGAAATCCACCGTCTTACGTTTCACATGCGCCAACACGCCCGAAAACGAAGAGGCCACGATTTGATTGGCTTCGGTCGCAACGGCCACCGCAGGGGGGATGCCTATAAAAAACAAAAGTGGTGTCATCAAGAAGCCACCGCCAACGCCAAACATGCCAGACAGGATCCCAACCATCCCGCCGAGACCCAGCAGGAGAAAAGCGTTAACCGAGACTTCAGCAATGGGCAGATAGATATACATGGCGCCGCATAGCCCTAACGCTGGTCTCCGGCAAGGGCTTGCAAGGGCGCGGTGCGAAATCTGCGCTCAAAACGCGCATTTGGCCTTATCATCACCTAAAATTTGGCCTTATTTTTCTTTGACGTAAGCCACCCCACCAGAACGGGGCGGAATCGCCTTGCCGACGAAGCCTGCGAGGACCACGACAGTCAGCACATAGGGCAGCGATTGGATGAAAACCACCGGGATCTTGATCATACTGTCCAGACCTGCGCTCAAATTGCTCAGGGTTATCAAGGTTGCCACAATCGCAAGCCCCAAGCCCAGACCTCCCAAAACGATGCGATCAAGCAAGGTTTTGTTTCGCACATAGGCGAAAAGGCCACATCCAAGCGCCAAAAGCACCCCGCTCATCACCCAAGCCGGCAGGAGGATGTTTTGGAAGCGGTTGTCGACCGCAAAGAAAAACCCAAACAACAAACACGCACCCAGCGCATACCATGGCCGCCACTTGGCGAAGATCAAAGCAGCCAGAGCGATGAACCCACGGCCAGCAGACATATCTTTGACAAAACCGGCTTGCAAAGCCGTGGCCATATAGGCTCCAGCAATCCCACATAAAATTCCGCAGATACAAACCGCGGCGTAACGCAGACCCACAACAGAGATCCCCGCCGTATCCACCGCAGCCGGGTTTTCTCCTACAGCGCGCAAGCGCAAGCCAAAGCGAGTTTTATATAAAACAAACCAAGTCAATGGCACCATCAAAAGCGCCACATAGACCAGCAAGGAATGCCCTGAAAACAGCTCGGAATAGAGCTGCATAAAAGGCCCAGCCTGCGAAATTTCTTTCGCCGGCACGGCACCAGGCAGGTTGAGGGGTTCAAAACGTCCGCCAGAGAGGAGCGGCGGCGTGCGCCCGCCTTGCCCAAACCAATCTTGCGAAATCACCACCGTTAATCCGGCGGCCAAAAAGTTGATTGCAACGCCAGAAATGATTTGATCGCCGCGCAGGGTGATCGAGGCTAGCCCATGAATGGCAGACAGCAAAAGCGAGGCGCCAATCCCAGCCAAAAGCCCCAACCAGACCGATCCAGTTGTCGCGGCAATCGCCGCCGATAAGAAAGCCGCTGCCAGCATTTTTCCTTCAAGACCAATATCAAAAATACCAGCCCGCTCCGAAAACAATCCAGCAAGGCAGGCCAGTAGCAGCGGCGTGGCCAAACGCAGGGAGCTGTCTAAAACTTGTAAGAGCGTGAGAAAATCCATAGCCTCTACCCTCTTTGCCGCAGGCTTAAAAACAAGCGCTCAAGCGGGCCTCGAACCATTAAGCTCAGAGCGCCAGTGAACAAAATCACCAAGGCCTGGATCACCACAATCAACTCCCGCGGAATTTTCGTCCAGAGCGCCAACTCCGCGCCGCCTTGGTACAAAAAGCCAAAAAGCAATGCGGCAAGCAACACCCCAAGTGGGTGACTGCGACCCATCAAGGCCACAGCGATACCGATAAAGCCAGCCCCTTCGGTGAAGTTCAAAATCAACCGCTCACTTTCACCCTGCGTTGTATTGATGGCCATCATGCCTGACAAAGCGCCCGATATCATCATGGCCACCATGATGATTTTCACCGAGCCAATCCCTGCATAGCGCGCTGCAGGTTCAGATTTTCCCATAGCGCGAATTTCATAGCCCAGAGGCGTGCGCCAAATTAAAAACCAAACCAAAACACAGGCCACCAATGCGAGGAAAAAGCTCACATTCGCCGGGGCAGCGCGAAACATTTTTTCAAATCCCATGAGACTGGCCATATCCTCAAAGGTTGGCAAATGGGTGCTGGCTGGGAAGTTTGCTGTGGCCGGATCCATGCTGCCCTTAGGCTTTAGCGCACCAACCAAGAAAAAATTTAAAACGCCTGCCGCAATGAAATTGAACATGATGGTTGTGATGACGATGTGACTGCCGCGTTTGGCCTGCAAATAGGCCGGCAGCCCAGCCCAGATCATACCAAAGACGGCTGCACCAAGTGAGGCGCCAATGATTGCAAAGCTCCAATGCGGCCATGGGATGAACAGGCAGACCAGCGCCACACCAAGTCCGCCCATCATTGCTTGCCCTTCACCGCCAATGTTGAATAAGGCGGCGTGAAACGCCACAGAGACCGCAAGCCCAGTGAAGATAAAGTTGGTGGTGTAATAGAGCATATAGCCCCATCCCGAAGATCGCAGCAGCGTGCCCTCGATCATAAGCTTAAGCGCGGCAACAGGGCTTTCACCGATGGCCAAGATCAATAAAGCCGACAAAAGCGCTGCGATGATCAGCGAAATCAGAGGGACAAGAACCACATCAGCCCATTTTGGCATTACATCCATCATTGCGCTCCACAGTTTTGCACGGCAGTTTGGCTTAGACTCACGAGGAGGCCTCCCCTGTCACACCGGCCATTAAAAGGCCAAGCTCTTTTTCATTGGTTTTCGCCGGATCACGTTCGCCCATTATCTGGCCGTCAAACATCACCGCGACGCGGTCAGAGAGCGAGAGAATTTCGTCAAGCTCCACAGAAACCAGCAAGATCGCCTTGCCCTGATCGCGCAGCGCAACAATTTGTTGATGGATAAATTCAATCGCGCCAATATCGACCCCGCGCGTGGGTTGTCCGATCAAAAGCAGGTCGGGATTGCGCTCAATCTCACGCGCAAGAACAATCTTCTGTTGATTGCCACCAGAGAAGTTTTGAGCCGTCAAATTAGGATTGGGCGGGCGTACATCGAAGCGTTGCATTTTCGCAGCAGTCTCCGCCTTGATCGCCGCGTTGTCCATAAAAAAGCGATTGGACTGGTGCGCCGGATCGCGGTGATAGCCGAACACAGCGTTTTCCCAGGCCGTAAAGTCCATGATCAGACCTTCGCGTTGGCGATCCTCGGGCACATGGGCAATGCCATTGGCCCGCCTGGATTGTCCATCGCTATCCGCGCCCGTCAAATCCAAGGCAGCGCCGTTCACTTTCACCGAGCCCGTGGCGCTTTGGTAGCCCCCCAGAACTTCCAGCAATTCGGACTGCCCATTGCCGGCCACCCCAGCAATGCCAAGAATTTCACCAGCACGCAGCGAAAGGCTCACATCCGTCAACCGCGTGACCCCGGCATCATCCACCACATTCAGGTCGGTGATCTCCAGCACGTGTTGTTTTGGTTGAGCAGGCGCTTTATCGACCCGCAGCAAGACCTTCCGCCCGACCATCAACTCCGCCAAGTTTTCAGGGCTGGTTTGCGAGGTCTTCACTGTCGCCGTCATCTCACCGCGCCGCATCACGCTGACCGTGTCGGTGATATCCATAATCTCCCGCAATTTATGGGTGATGAGAATGATGGTTTTACCTTCTTCGCGCAGGCGCCGCAAAATACGAAACAACTGATCGGCTTCCGTCGGGGTCAAAACCCCGGTGGGTTCATCTAAGATCAATATATTGGCCCGGCGATACAACGCTTTGAGGATCTCGACCCGCTGCTGCATGCCCACGCCGATCTCCTCGATCACCGCATCAGGATCCACATTTAGCTCGTATTCCGCCGCCAGTTCGGCCAATTCCGCCCGCGCCTTGCGCAGAGAGGGCGCCAAAAACGCCCCGCTTTCCGCACCCAGGACAATATTCTCAAGTACGGTAAAATTTTCAACCAGTTTAAAGTGCTGGAACACCATGCCGATGCCTGCCAAAATCGCAGCCTGGCTGTCTGGGATCGCTGTTTTTTGACCCGAGATAAAGATTTCCCCCGCGTCAGCTTTGTAAAATCCATAAAGGATTGACATCAGTGTTGATTTGCCTGCTCCATTCTCGCCGATAATGCCGTGAATGGTTCCAGGCATGACACGGATTGAGATGTCTTTATTGGCCTGCACGGGCCCAAAGGCCTTGGAAATACCCTTTAATTCAATCGCTGGCTGGCTCATCAAAATCCCTTTGTCAACAAAGGCCGCGCCAACTTAATGGCGCGGCCTCCTAATTTTGGCCTGTTCGCAGGTCCTTTAGAAGGACAATGCGGGGCAGGTTTCGTCAGACGTATAATCATGCACGGACAATGTACCGGCCGTAATGGCTGACGCCGCCGCATCCACAGCGCTTTGCATATCTGCAGACACCAAAGACGCGTTAAACTCATCCAAGGCATAACCGACGCCACCGTTTGCTATACCCATTTGGAAATTGCCTGTTTTAAGCGCATCGCCTTGGCTGAAGGCTTCGTAAACCGCATTGTCCACGCGCTTGAGCATGGAGGTCAAAACCTTACCCGGGTGCATATAGTTTTGGTTGCTGTCGACACCGATGGACAAAATACCCTCATCAGACGCTGTTTGCAGAACGCCAACGCCTGTACCACCAGCCGCGGCAAAGACCACATCCGCACCTTGGCTGATCTGCGCTTTGGTAAGCTCAGAGCCTTTAACCGGATCATTCCATGCGGCCGGAGTTGTACCGGTCATATTGGCAATGATTGTAGCATCCGCGTTGACCGCCTTTACGCCCTGCGCAAAGCCACATCCGAAGCGGCGGATCAATGGGATATCCATGCCACCAACAAAGCCGACCGTGCCCGTTGCCGAGGCTTGAGCGGCCAGCATGCCAACAAGATAGGAGCCTTCGTGCTCGTTAAAACCGATGCCGCGTACGTTGGGCATGCTCAACCAGTTGACATCGATAACGGCAAATTTTGTATCAGGATAATCTGGCGCCACTTTGCTCAGGGCATCGGCAAAGGCAAAACCAGCCATGACGATCGGGTTGGAGCCAGCTTCAGCAAAGCGCCGCAAAGCTTGCTCGCGCTGGGCTTCATTTTGCAGCTCAATCTCGCGGAAAGATCCACCAGTTTCATCGGCCCAGCGCTGCGCGCCCTGGAAAGCAGCTTCGTTGAATGATTTGTCAAATTTTCCACCAAGATCAAAGATAATAGCGGGGTCGGCCAATGCAGCGGTGGCGCTCAAAGCCGCAGCAGCAGCGCTGCCAAGAATAGTTTTCATAAAGCTCATAAGAGTCTCCCATAAATAGCGACAACCCAAGGGACAGAATCCTTCGGGTCAAAAGCAAGCAGATCCATCGATCATGACTAAGTTAGCCCGTTCTGCCAAGGGAGCGTCAATATAAATTTATCTTTTTATTAAGAAAATCACAGTTGAAACCTGAAAGCTCCCCGAGGGATTCAAAAATAAGCAACTTAAGTCAGTGATTTACGAAGGATCAGCGCGTCGCATTTCGTGCCGTCGCGCCGCTGATAGTAGCCTGATCGGCGGCCGACCTGCTCAAATTCTAAGCTTTTATAGAGCCCAAGGGCCGGCACATTGTCCGCGGCCACTTCCAAAAAAACGGAGCGCGCGCCCAAAACTGCCGACGGCTCAAAAAGCGACAGCATCACTTGCCGCGCCAAACCCCGCCTTTGCGCCTCTACGGCGCAGGCAACAGTGAGGATTTCAAGCTCATCAAGGACCAAACGTCCCATCGCAAAACAGCCCGGAACCGCGCTCACATGCACGCCAGGCTGCATCATAAGATGTTGAAACTCATCTTCGGACCACGGGCGCGCATTGACAAGGGCAGAGCGGTGAATCCGCGCGAGACCTGCGGCCAAAACAGGCGAGTTAGGCGGCAACAGGGCGCACTTCGACCACTTCCGGGATATAATGGCGCAGCAAATTCTCTATGCCCATTTTAAGCGTCAGAGTGGACGAGGGGCAACCAGCACAAGCGCCTTTCATATGCAGGTAAACGATGCCTCGATCAAAACCGTGAAAGGTGATATCGCCACCATCTTGCGCCACCGCCGGGCGCACGCGTGTGTCCAAAAGCTCTTTGATCTGCACCACAATGGATTCATCGGCGGCATCATAATCGCCCTGCGCGACTGCGCCAGATTGACCTTCTGACAGCACAGGCGCGCCAGATTGGAAATGCTCCATAATCGCGCCCAACAAAGCCGGCTTAATATGATCCCACTCCATGTCATCCGTTTTGGTCACCGTGACAAAATCAGAGCCCAAAAACACACCCGTCGTGCCGGCAACTGCAAACAATCGCTGCGCCAAGGGGCTGGCAGAGGCGCTCTCAGCCGATGGGAAATCCGCCGTGCCCATGTCCATGACAGATTGCCCAGGCAAAAATTTCAGCGTTGCAGGGTTTGGGGTACTCTCGGTTTGAATGAACATGAAGCTGCCTTCCGGTTGTCGTGCCGCAAATATGTGCTGCGGACCGTTCAATGTCAAGTTTTTAGAATTATTCTAACTATGGGCCACACTAGCTCAAAGCTTCTAATTGTTCTTTGCTTAAAGACCCCGGCACAATCACAATCGGCACGTCCAAACTACCGGAAGATTTTGACAATTGGGTTACCAAGGGCCCTGGCCCTTTCCGATCTGTAGCCGCGCCCAACACCAGGATATCCACCTCGGCATCATCGCGAATTTGCGACAAAATTTCCGGCACGATCTCGCCCTCGCGAATCACCAACTCAGGATCAACCCCGTGTTTCTCGCGCATCCACTTGGCGAAGACCTCGTAATGCGCCTCAATCCGCTTACGGGCTTCTTCGCGCATAATTTCTCCGACACCGATCCAATGATTGAATTCCTCAGGTGGAATCACCGCGAGAATTTCAACCCGCGCACCGGTGTTTTGCGCCCGCATGGCCGCAAAGCGCATCGCGTTCAAACATTCCGTGGAATTGTCCAGTACAACCATAAATTTACGCATCACCGGCCTCCATTCGAGCCGCATCATGCCCGGAGCCACGCCCGCCCGCAACGCCAAATTGCGACAGCTATAAAATAATTAACCTATTGCCCCAGGAGGTTTGCAGCCCAAAGCCCCGGACCCCACGGGCACACACCAGGGCGCAAATTCAGAGCCCTAGCGCAACATCCCGGCGATATCGTAGGTTTGTTGCAAGATCGGAGCGGCCAAAGCCCGGCCACGTTCAGCGCCGCGTGCCAAAATACGGTCAATCTCATCGGGTTCTTGCATCAAGCGCGACATTTCGCCGGAGATCGGCGCCAGCTTTGAGACGGCTAAATCTGCAAGCTTTGGTTTGAATGCGCCGAATTGCTGCCCGGCAAATTCATCGATCACCGCCTGCGGTGTCATTTCATTCAGCGCAGCATAGATATTAACCAAGTTGCGCGCCTCTGGCCGGCCGTCCAACCCCTCGAGCGTTTCCGGCAAAGCTTCGGCATCAGTTTTCGCCTTTTTGATTTTCTTGGCCAAAGCATCCGCATCATCGGTCATATTCAAACGGCTCATATCACTGGGATCAGACTTGGACATTTTCTTTGTCCCATCGCGCAGGCTCATAACCCGCGTCGCCGCCCCCTCAATCACCGGTTCGGGAATTGGGAAGAAATTCACACCAAAATCATTGTTAAACTTCGTCGCAATATCGCGTGTCAGCTCGAGATGCTGCTTTTGATCTTCGCCCACGGGAACATGGGTGGCGTGGTAGATCAATATATCCGCCGCCATCAAAGCCGGGTAGCCAAAAAGACCAAGCGAGGCATTCTCACTATTCTTGCCCGCCTTATCTTTCCACTGTGTCATGCGCTTCATCCAGCCCATGCGCGCCACGCAGTTGAAAATCCAGCCCAGCTGCGCATGTTCTGGTACTTGGCTTTGATTGAACAAGATTGATTTTTCAGGATCAATGCCTGCGGCTATGAAGCCGGCGCAGAGCTCGCGAGTGTTGCGGCGCAGGTCCGCTGGATCTTGCCAGACTGTGATCGCATGCAGATCAACCATGCAATAGACAGTTTCAAATCCGCCATTCTCTTGCATATCCACAAATCGCTTCATCGCGCCCAAGTAATTGCCCAAAGTCAGCCCACCTGAGGGTTGGATTCCTGAAAATACGCGCGGAATAAACTTTTCGGTCATGAGGGCCTCGGCTCTAGAATTCAGTCTTCACATCGCATAATGAGCAAGGCCGAAGCCGTCAAGGAAGCACAGCATGTCCGACTCCCCACCCCCCGCCGTCAATCCCCTACCGCCCGCGGTGATTGTCCTGTTTTTGGCGGTGGTCATCGGCGAGGCCTATATCGCCGGCGCCGAGGCGCAGCTTTGGGGTCAATTTGATGCCCGTATCGACCTCATAAGGCAATTTGCCTTCCTCCCTGCGGGGTTTGAACGAGCCGTATCGGCTGGTATTTGGCAGGCGGAATTATTTTGGCGCATGCTCACCTACCCTTTCGTTCATGCCGCGGTGATGCAGTCCATTTTGGCCTCGGTTTTAATTTTGGCCTTAGGGAAATTCGTCGGTGAAATCTTAGGCAACACGGCGGTTTTCGCCATTTTCGGCATCTCTTCAGTGTTTGCAGCTCTTGGATACGCACAGTTCACATCCAGCACATATCCGCTCTTCGGCGGCTACCCGCCGGCCTATGGGTTGATCGGTGGGTTTAGTTTTGTGCTCTTTAGCCGCGCAGAAGGTCTTTTGAGCCACCAATTGCGCGCCTTTCGTATGCTCGGGCTTTTGATGGCGATCAACATCAGCTTTTCGTTGTTCAGCAGCGGGCCACCGCTTTGGGTTGCGGAGCTATGTGCCGCTGTGGCGGGATTTATCTCCGCCGCGTTGATCCAGCCGGGCGGGCTTGCCAGCCTAGTGGCGAAATTTCGGCGTCATTGATCCATTGCCAATCAAAGACCTCTGCATAACGCCATTTCAACAACAAATGAGGGCAGCGCCTGCCTGGGCGGGCGCATATGTCTGGTGGTGAAATCAATGCGAAATTTAAGCAACAACCATATATACCAGTATATTGAGATGGTGAATGCGCCTGCCAGGGGGCAGGCAGGCGCAGCCCGGTGTTGCCACCGGGCAACGTGTTTTGGCTTGGTGGTTGGGTTATGCAGAGGTCTTAATCAGTCGGCCTGGCGGATCAATTGCCGCAATTGCGCAAGGCTAAAGGCCCCGAGTAGGCGACCGGCCAGCGCGTAGCTGAGCCCTGCCACCCCTAAAATCACTGCCAGACCAAGCAGGCGCAGACCGGCCATCTGCAAGACGGGTTCCAAAGCGCGGGCCGTGATCCAAACCACTGCGCCCATCACCAGGCTGGCCAAAAGAATGCGGAACGACCTTTTGCGCAACTGCGCATCCCAGCTTGCCGCCGCACCAAAACGCCGCGCACCCCACCACAGGCAGACCAGCATGGCCCAGCCGGCACAAGTTGCCCCATAGGCTGCGGCCGTAAACCCGATATATCGGCTCAAACCGATTGCCACCACGGCATTAACCACCAATGCAACAAGGGCAAAGTTAAATGGCGACCTTGTGTCTTCCCGGGCGAAAAACACCGGCTGATAGAGCTTTTGCAACACAAAGGCCGGCAAGCCCAATCCGTAAATCGCAGTGGCCAGGGCTGTGGCTTGGGTATCGCTGGCCACAAATGCCCCACGTTCGAATAATACCGAGACCAATGCCGAAGGGATCACAACCAAGGCCACCGTGCAAGGAATGGTCAAAAGCAAAGACAGCTCTGCTGCGCGGTTGAAGGCCTCTTGCCCGCCCGCTTCATCGCCAATACGCAACCTCCGTGACAGATCCGGCAGGAGCACAATGCCAATGGCAACCCCCACCACACCCAGTGGCAGCTGATACAACCGATCAGCATAATAGAGCCAGGCATTGGCTCCTTCAAAATAACTGGCAATCTGCCGACCCACCAGCAAATTGACCTGCACAACCCCGCCAGCCAGCGCGGCAGGGGCTGCGATCATGGCCAAACGCTTAAGCTCGGGCGTTATTTTCGGCCAGCGCGGCAACAGCCTAAACCCCGCCCGGAGCGCCGCGACCCAGAGCACGGCCAGTTGCGCAATCCCCGCCAAAGGCACGCTCCACGCCAGGGTTAAACCGATATCCCAGCCCAACCACTGCGCCGCAAACAGCGCCAAAATAAAGCAAATATTCAGCAAAACAGGCGCAGCCGCAGCTGCCACAAACCGCCCAGCTGAATTGAGCACACCCGAAATCAAGGCGGCGAGCGAGATGAAAAGAATGTAGGGAAAGGCAATTCGGCCAAACAACACAGTTAGATCAAAGCGTGCATCGCCGACAAAACCGCTTGCCATGGCCCAAACCAAATAGGGCATTGCCAGCATCGCAAGCGCGTTCAGCACAATAAGCACAAGTGCCAACATCGACAACGCGTCCCGCGCAAACTCCAGCGGCCCATCACCCGAGGCCAGCTTCTTTGAAAACATCGGTACGAAGGCGATATTAAACGCCCCTTCGGCGAAAAACCTACGAAACAGATTGGGCAGAGAAAAGGCCAGGAAAAACGCCTCTGCCACAGGAGAGGCCCCCAGAGCGCCCGCGATCAAAACATCGCGCAAAAATCCCATGACACGCGACACCAAGGTCCAAAACCCGACCGTAAAGACCCCTCGCATCATCGTCATGATAGCGCCCTCGTCGCGCCTTGCTTCAAAGCGTCCCGCAGTTTTTGCTCCAAACTGTCCCGCTTGGCCTTGGAATGCAGCTTCAGCCCGAACATGTCTTTGACGTAGAATGTATCGACCACCTGTTCACCATAGGTGGCAATCACCGCGCTGGAAATATTCACATTGGCCGCGGCCAGCGTGCGGGTCAGGTCATAAAGCAGTCCGAGGCGGTCGCGTGTATCAACCTCAATGATTGTGTATATTTCAGAGCCTTCATTGTCGAAACTGATCGAGGTGGGCACTTGAAACGCCCGCTCACGTTTCTTGATTTTATCACGCGATTGGATGACCTCACGGGCCACAAGCGTGCCTTGCAAGGTCTCGTTAATCATCTTTTCTAACCGTCCAAGTCGCAGGTCCTCATAGGGGTGACCTTCCGCATCCTGCACCCAAAAAACCGCGGTGGCGTAGCCGTCTTTGCTTGTGAAGGTGCGCGCGTCAACCACATTCGCCCCGCTCAAGGCCAAAGCGCCACAAATCCGGCTGAACACCCCCGGATGATCCCCCATCGCAAAGCAAATCCGCGTCGCGTCGCGATCTTCATCGGGCTGCAAATCCATACGAATTTCGTCTTCTGGAATATCCAGAAGCAGCCGGGCAAAAATTTGATGCGCCGTGACATGCAGACCTTGCCAATAAGGCGGGTAATGGCGGTTCGTTTCGTGACGCAGCGCCGCTTTGGACCAATCGGGCAGCGCCTTACGCAGGTTTTTCTTCGCCTCGGTGCCGCGATTTTCTCGGTTGAGATCTTCCAGCCCGGTCTCCAGAGCCTTTTTCGTTTGCCGGTACAACGCCCGGATCAGCACGGCTTTCCAGTTGTTCCACGCCCCGGGGCCCACACCTGAAATGTCACAGACGGTTAAGACCGTCAGAAGATCCAGGCGCTTAACCGATTGCACCGCCTTGGCGAAATCACGCACCGTGCGCGGATCTGCAATATCACGTTTTTGCGCCATATCGGACATCAAAAGATGATGCCGGACGAGCCACTCGACCGTCTCCACCTCACGCGGCTTGAGCCCCAAACGCGGCGCAACTTCACGGGCGATTTTCGCGCCGAGTACCGAATGATCTTCGGGCCGCCCCTTGCCAATATCATGCAGCAGAAGGGCAACATAGAGCACTTTTCGGTTCAGACCCTCGGCCAATATTCCGCTGGCGACCGGCAACTCCTCTATCAATTCCCCACGCTCAATCGCAGCCAGATGGCTGATCGTTTGAATGGTGTGCTCATCAACCGTGTAGGAGTGATACATGTTGAACTGCATCATAGCGACAATCGGTTCAAACTCCGGAATAAATGCCGCCAAAACGCCCAGCTCATTCATGCGCCGCAATCCCCGCTCAGGATTGCCGTGTTTCAGCAGAATGTCGATAAAGATACGAATAGCCTCATCCGACTGGCGCATCGACCCATCTATCAAGTGCAGGTTCGCCGACAAAAGCCGCATGGCATTCGGATGGATCAAAAGGCCCGTGCGCATAGCCTCTTCAAAAACCCGAAGCAGGTTCATTTTATCTTGTAAGAACGCATCCGGATCGGCAATGGCCAGCCGGTTTTGCAACACAGAAAAACCCGGCTTCAACTTTGGCTTTCGGCGCAACACACGCAGCAAAACAGGCTCCTTCTTCACCTGCGCAGCCTCAAGAGCGGTCAGGAAAATGCGGGTCAACTCCCCCACTTTTGTCGCATGGCGAAAATAGGCCTGCATGAAATGCTCCACCGCCCGCCGCCCGCCGCGGTCGCGATACCCCATCGCCTCGGCAACCTCGACCTGCAACTCAAAGGTCAACTGGTCCATCGCGCGATTGGCAATCAAATGGAGATGACAACGCACCGCCCAAAGAAAATTCTGCGCGGCCTCAAATGTGGCGAATTCCTCGGCGCTGAACACGCCGGCTTCAACCAATTGCTCGGCATGAAATACACCGTTGATGTATTTTTCAATCCAATAAAGTGATTGCAGATCGCGCAGCCCGCCTTTGCCCTCTTTGACATTCGGCTCCACCATATACCGCTGGCCGCCCTGCTTGAGATGGCGCGCATCACGTTCCGCAAGCTTGGCTTCGGTAAATTCGCCGGCGGTATCTTTAAAGAGTTTTTCTCGAAGCTGGGTTTGAAGCTGCTGGAACACCTCTTGGTCACCAAGTAAGAACCGCATCTCAACCAAAGATGTGCGAATAGTGTAGTCTTCCCGGGCCAGGCGCAGACAATCCCGGATCGCGCGGCTGGAATGACCCACTTTAAGGCGCAGATCCCAAAGCACATATAGCAAACTTTCAATCACGCTTTCGGCCCAAGCGGTCATCTTATAGGGGATGACGAAGAGCAAATCGACATCTGAGAATGGCGCCATGCCACCCCGACCATAGCCCCCCACAGCCACAATCGCCAATTGCTCAGAGGTGGTCGCAACTTGCCGGGGATGCATATAGCGCAGTGCCGCATCATAGGCTGCCGCCACCGCACAATCGGTCAAATAGCAATAGCTCATCGTCGCGGCCTGCGACGCGAAAGGAGCCGCCTTGAAGGCCGCCGAAATCCGCTCCAGCCCTGCAGCACGGCTCTGGCGCAGAATGCCGACCACAGCCCCGCGGATCGCCGCCGCATCACTGAGATATGCCACCGCGCGGTCAATCTGGGCGGCAACATCCTCGCGATCAAAGATGTCAGACGCCTCGACAATGAGATCCGAGGGCGCGCAAAGGTTGGACAGTTCCAAGCCTAAAATCCGATAGTGGAAAAGCTGCCCGGGGCTGGCGACAACACAACGACTTTATTGCCTTCAATGGTGGCCACCGCCAAGCCGCGTTCAACCGTGCCATCATCGCGCAAGCGGAAAATGCCTGCCGCGCCCTGAAAACCGCTGCTTAAGGTTAATCCCCGCCGGTTCAGAGCATCTCGGTTGCCCGTGGCCACTGAGGCGCCCACTGCCGCCACGCCATCATAGGCAATGGCCGCCAATGGATGCGGCGCGCGGTCATAGACGGTTTGAAAGCGCGCATTGAATTGTTCACTGCGCACAGGGCTTGGCATGGCGAACCATCCCCCCTGAATAGCCGGTAAATGAAAGGCGGAGGGCAAAGCGTCCCACTGCGCCAAACCGGCATATTGCACCAGCTGCGGATCCACTCCCGCCTCTGGCAGCAATTGCGCGATCAAAGGCAACCCGCCGTCGTAATCGGCAGTTAGAAACACAATATCGGCGTCTATGACTTCATTGCGTTCAGCCACTCGGCTCATCGCATCCACCAAGTCCTGTTGAGTAAATTCATACCCCTCTACACCGGCCACGAAACTGCCTTGCTCTTCCAATGCCCGCTCGAGGGCATCGCGCCCAGCCTGCCCCGGCACCGTGTTGGCATGCACCAAAAGCGCCCGTGATTTTCCTTGTTCATATGCATAAGCAGCCAAATGTTCGGCCGTGTTCTGAAACGTATGACCCAAGACATAGACATTGCCACCGGCAATCTCGACATTGTTCGATAGGGACAAAACGCTCACACCGCTGCCGGCGACCGCCAGACCCGCCGCATTGGCTGCGCCCGCAAAAAGCGGACCGACAATCACCTGCGCGCCCTCTTGTATCGCAAGCTGAGCCATTTCGGCCGCCTGCGTCTCAAGCCCGGCCGTGTCATAGACTTGCATCTGCATTTCAACCCGGCCTTTAAGATCCGCCATGGCCATGCGCGCCGCTTGCTCTGCAAAAAGCGCCAATTCCTGCACCCGCTCATCCGTCGCTGTGAGCGGCAAGAGAACCGCAACCTGTACCGTCTTGCCGCCATCAAGCCGGAGGCCGCCGCCTGACATTGGCCCGCCAGAGGGCGCAACACAAGCCGACAGAAGCATCGAAGCACAAAGCGCCAATACAGCCGCGCCGCGAAGATGCGACATTGATGGGATTAGAAAATTCATAGTCAAAGCGCCCTTCAGAGATTGGTAGACCTGTGTTAAGTTTAGTTTATTGCAATCCACAAAGGGGTCCAGAGGTGAATCATAATTTGATTAAGTTGGAGCCCGGCTTATACCTTGTGGCAACACCTTTAGGCTCAGCGCGCGATATTACGCTGCGCGCGCTTGATATTTTAGCCTCTGCGGATGTATTAGCCGCCGAAGATACCCGGACAGCCCGAAAATTGCTGGACATTCATGGTGTGCCCTTGGCCGGGCGGCGAATCATTGCCTATCACGATCACAGCCAGGCCAAGGACCGCCAGAAACTACTCCAGCATGTCGTGGAGGGTAAGTCCGTTGCCTATGTTGCAGAAGCAGGCACGCCGTTGATCGCCGATCCCGGCTATCAACTGGTCGCCGATGCCCGGCGCGAGGGGTTAACCATCCTATCGGCGCCGGGACCTGCGGCCTGTATCGCCGCTCTGACTGTGGCCGGCCTGCCGACGGATCAATTTCACTTCGCCGGTTTCTTGGCACCGCAACAGGTGGCCCGCCAAAAGCAGCTGGCGGAACTTATGGCTCTGCGCGCAACCATTGTTCTGTATGAATCCCCCAAACGGTTGGCCGCGCTTCTGGCCGATATCGAAACGACCGGCGGAGCGGCGCGTCCTGTGGCGGTCTGCCGCGAATTAACCAAGAAGTTTGAAGACGTACAAAGCGGGCCTGTTGAGAGTCTCCGCGCATTCTACGCTGAAACCCCCGCCCGCGGCGAAATTGTAGTGCTGATTGGCGCGGGAGAAGAGGCCAAAGTTGATAAAAGCGATCTTGAGGCGGCGCTTGTTCATGCAATGTTAAATCTTCGCGTGAAAGATGCAGCAGACGCTGTGGCTGGCGCTTACGGCCTGCCGCGGCGCGATATCTACCAATTGGCCCTCAAATTACAGGCTGTGCAAACCGAAGAGTAAAGCGATGTTTTACAAAGCTGCGCAAGGTACAACCAATCATCTGGCCGGACTGGCCGCTGAACACTCCGTGATCGCCGAATATGCTGGGCGCACGCACCACATGCTGGCCCATCGCTGGCGCGGCGACGCGGGCGAAATCGATCTTATTTTTGCCGATGGCGATGGGTTGATCTTCACCGAAGTGAAAAAGAGCCGGAGCCATGGTGCGGCGCTGCGCAACCTAAGCCACAGGCAGCAAAAACGCCTCTACCAAGCCGCCACAGAATATCTTGCGAATACCGGCCGCACTTTGGCCACAGATATGCGCTTTGATGTGGCCTTGGTTGATGGGCAAGGCCATATTCAAGTGATGGAAAATGCCATGATCCAATAGGGTTTTGCCTAAGGGCCGTGACAGAAACAAATTGCCAAACCACGAGTGGGTCATTAATGAGTTCTAACCCGATCTGGGGACTTGTCTGAGGGACTCACATGTCAAAAAAAATCGCTTTTCAAATGGACCCGATGGAATCGGTCAACATTGATGCAGACAGCAGTTTTCATTTGGCGATGGAAGCCCAGGCGCGCGGCCACGAAATTTATTACCATACGCCCGACCGACTGGCCTTTGAAAATGGCAAAGTCACGGCCAAGGGGCAAAAAATGCTACTTCGTCGCGCGCACGGCAACCATGTGGATCTTGGCCCGCTAGAGCATTTGGATCTTCACGCGTTTGACGTGGTTTGGTTGCGCCAGGATCCGCCTTTCGACATGGGATACATCACAACCACGCATTTGTTGGACCTTTTGAAGTCCGATACTTTGGTCGTGAATGATCCGTTTTGGGTGCGCAATTACCCTGAAAAGCTCCTGATGTTACAATTTCCGGAGCTGATCCCTCCGACCACAATTGCACGCGACTTGGACACGCTCAAAGCGTTCCGCGCGCAACATGGTGATGTGATTGTCAAACCGCTTTATGGCAACGGCGGCGCCGGCGTGTTTCGCCTCACTCCAGAAGATCGCAACATCGCCTCATTGCATGAGCTCTTCACCGGGATAAATTCCGAACCTCTGATCATCCAAAAATTCCTGCCAGCCGTCAGCAATGGCGACAAGAGGGTCATTTTGGTGAATGGTGAGGCGGTGGGTGCGATCAACCGCGTCCCTGCGGCCGGCGAGACCCGCTCAAACATGCATGTTGGCGGCCGGCCCGAAAAAAGCGGCCTAACCGCCCGGGACCTCGAAATTTGTGCCGCCATTGGGCCTTTACTCCGCGATCAAGGCCAGATTTTTGTCGGGATCGACGTGATCGGCGATTATCTGACTGAAATCAACGTCACCTCCCCCACGGGCCTGCAAGAATTGCAACGCTTCGATGGAACAAATGTGGCCGGGTTGATTTGGGACGCGATTGAAGCGCATCTGTGATCACTGATCTGAGACGCTTAGACCTTCACCAAACCTCGGATCCAATCCGCGATTTGCCCCATAACGGCCTCGGCAGATGTGTCATTGCCGCAGGCTTGTAAAAAGGCATGTGGTTGATCTTTAGCCAATAAATGCGTGATCGGGTGTTGAGTATGTGCAGCCAACCAATCATTGTCATCGGCAATCGGGTCGCATTCAGCTTTCACCAAGAGCAAGGGCGCGCCTGCCTTTGACAAGCGGGCCCGAAATTCCAACATATCTTCACAGCCCAAATGCCCATACATCACCCGGAGCGCTGCATCATTCAGCCCTTCAGAATTCGCGCCAAATGCGTAATGAGATGGGCCTTCAAGCCCGCCAAATGCCCCGTAAAGGCTGACAAGCCCTTGTATTTTTTCACGCGACGCCATTCCGCCTGCAGCCCAAAGCACCATAGCTCCGCCGGCGCTGTCACCGGCCAGCACGATCTGATCACGCCCGGTCGAAAATTTTTCCGCGATTTCAGCTGCTTGATCTGCTTGCACGGGAAATTTATGCTCAGGGGCCAAATCATATGGGGCCGCGAAGACCCGCCGCCCGGTCAGTTTTGCCATCCATGAACACAGAGTTTGATGCGTCCAAGGGCTGCCAACAATCCAGCCACCCCCATGAAAATAGAGGATGTCTGCGCCGTCATGCAGCTCTTGCGGCGTGAAACACAGGCCCGTGCCGCTGGCAAAAGGAACCTCGTCAATGTCGACTGTATCTGCAGAAAAATGCGAAATACTGGCCCGCTCTGCGGCGTAACCCGCGCGCAGCGTGGTCACAGGATTGTTCACCCAATCGAGAGTTGGCATGACGCTCATGCAAAGTCCTCCGGCCGTGCCTCGCGGGCCATATGGTCCAGAACCGCATTCACAAACCCGCGCTCTTTGCCATCGGGGAAAAAGGCCAAGGCCACGTCAACATATTCCACAATCGCCACTTTTGGCGGCGTGTCTCCCTCGACAAACTCCGCCCCCGCCGCGCGGAACAGGGCCCGCAATGTCGAGTCCAGCCGGGCAATGGGCCATTTGGCAACCAAGGCCCGATCCGTCATCTGATCGATCCGAGCTTGATTGTTCACCGCTCCGGCAACCACCTGATTGAAATGCGCAATATCGCCATCTGCGAGCTGCACCCCATCAAGCTCAACACCCATTCGGTGCTCTTCAAACTCTTTTGACACCACATCAATTGGCAATTTCGAAGCTTCCATCTGGAACAAGGCCTGCACCGCATACAGGCGACTGGCCGATTTCATACGGCGCTTTTGATTGCCTGATAAATTAGAACCGCTCATGCTTTTGCCGTCTCCTCAGTGGATAAAAATCCAATTTTTCCTTGGGGCTGCCCCCATTTGCGTATCAAAGCGATCAAATGCAGGGCCGCGGCGGCAGCTCCGCCGCCTTTGTTTTGGCCGGCGGTCTCAGCGCGCACTTCAGCTTGTTTACGATTCTCAACCGTCAAAATTCCGTTGCCGATACAGGCGCCCTGCAGGCCCAAAAGCTGAAGCGCGCGGCTGCTGTCGTTGCAAACCGTCTCGTAATGGGTTGTTTCACCTCGGATCACGCAGCCCAAGGCGACATAGCCGTCAAACTCTGCCCGCCGATGTGCGATTGCAATGGCGGTGGGCACCTCGAGCGCGCCGGGCACTTCCACCAGCTCCCACTGGCCATCCACAGCTTCAATCTCGGCCTGAGCACCGGCCACCATTTGATCGGCAATATCTTTGTAATAGGGTGCCACCACGATGAGCAATTTGACTGGCGCGTCAAAAGATGGGCGGTCAAGCGTGTGATGCTGCTCTGCCGCGGCCATTAGTTCGATCCCAAAATTTTTTGTGTACCAATAATTTCCAAGCCGTAAGCCTCAAGTCCAACAATCTTGGGCTCCGGTGAGTTGGTCAAAAGTGTGAGCTGCGACAGCCCCAGAGAAGACAAAATTTGCGCGCCTACACCATATTGGCGCAGAGTTTGCGGGCTGCCATCATCTGAAGCGCTAATTTTCATATGCAGATCGCGCAACAATACCAGGACACCGCACCCCTCTTCGGCGATGATTTTCATAGATTGCGAAAATTCGAAGGCCCGCCCCTCGGGACCCGTTCCAATCATGTCCAACATCGGATCTAAGGAGTGCATCCGCACCAAAACCGGGGTGTCGCTGCTAATATCCCCTTTAATCAGAGCAATATGCTCTGCCCCTTGGGTTTCATCGTTGAAAATCCGCATCTGCCACTCACCACCGAACTCGGATTGGATAAGCTCCTCGCCTTTCACGCGAACAAGGTTATCATGCCGGCGCCGGTAGGAAATTAAATCGGAGATGGTGCCAATTTTAAGACCATGCAGCTGTGCAAAGCCAATGAGATCGGGCAAACGCGCCATGCTGCCATCTTCGTTCATGATCTCGCAAATCACCCCGGACGGGTTCAATCCAGCCAAACGTGAGATGTCAATGGCAGCTTCCGTATGGCCCGCTCGCACCAAGACGCCGCCATCGCGGGCACGCAGAGGAAAGACATGACCGGGCGTGGCGATATCTGCGGCAGTTTTGTCAGCATCAATCGCAACCGCAACCGTATGTGCGCGGTCATGGGCGGAAATACCAGTGGTCACACCCTCGCGCGCTTCAATTGAGATCGTAAAAGCCGTTTCATGGCGCGAGGAATTATAATTCGACATCAATTGCAGACCCAAAGCATCCGTCCGTTCGCTTGTCATGGCCAAGCAAATCAAACCCCGCCCATAGCGGGCCATGAAGTTAATCGCCTCTGGCGTGGCCATCTGCGCGGGGATGACCAAATCACCTTCGTTCTCACGGTCTTCGTGATCCACCAGAACAAACATCCGCCCGTTGCGCGCGTCGTCAATAATCTGCTCAATGGGCGAGATCGCCTCAGCCAAATCGCGTTCTACGGCGCCCGGTGTTTCGAATGGTAACAGATCACTCATGCCCTAACTCCAATCTTGCAAGCGCGCAACGTAGCGCGCCAAAGTATCAATTTCCAAGTTCACGCGGTCGCCCGCTGCCGCAGAACCCCAAGTGGTGACAGCCTTCGTATGTGGAATAAAGTTGATCCCGAAGTCTGTGCCATTCACTTCATTCACGGTCAACGAGGTGCCGTTCAATGCAACCGATCCCTTGGGGGCAATGAATTTCGCCAGCGCCTCTGGCGCACGCAGGGTCACCCGCGTGCTGTCTCCCTCATAGCGCAGGGCGACAATCTCAGCCACACCATCCACATGACCCGAAACAATATGCCCGCCCAGCTCATCGCCCACTTTCAAGGCCCGCTCCAAGTTGACCGGCCGGCCGGTTTTCCAGTCACCGATAGTGGTCAATCCCGCGCTCTCGGCGGACACATCGACACAGAAGCAGTCAGAGGTTTTTTCCACCACCGTCAGGCACACGCCATCACAGGCAATAGAAGCGCCCATATCCACCGAGGTCACATCATAGCCTGTGGCAATCTCAATCCGCAAATCCCCCCGCTGCGTTACAGATCGGATGGTGCCAATATCAGTAATGATACCCGTAAACATGATGGTCCCCTTTTGCGCTGTCCCTACCCTCAGACCCCGCTTGGGGCAAGGGTCATCGTTGGAATTGAAACTGCGACAATTCGCAATTAAGAACAACCCGAAGATATTTTTTCAAAAAGGCCGTCCCATTTCAAACGGCACTTAGCGGGGTATTTTAAAATGGCAGATGGATTCGGGCGCAATTTCCTGCTGTTACAGGGCCCGCATGGTCCATTCTTCCGCCAGTTGGGGCAGCTTTTGGAACAAACAGGCGCGGCGGCTATGGCACGGATTGCCAAACATAAGCTCACAAAATACAGTGGTGTGCCACGTGACGCGCTCTGCCCCAAGCCTGGATTTGTCCTGGTGATTGATCAAACACGCGGTGATGCATCGATTGAGAAGGGCGCTGCAAACGCACAAACTTTTCAACAGATGTTGGCGGCCGCAAGGGCGGAGCATTCCACCGCCCACATCGTCATTAAAACCCATCCAGAAACGCAGCTTGGATACCGCGCGGGCCATTTCAGCGCGGAGGCTTTGGATGACGACATGGAACTTCTGACCCATGCGATTGCCCCCCAAGATCTCTTTGCCGCCGCCCGGGCCGTCTCTACGGTCACCTCACAAATGGGATTTGAAGCCATCTGGGCTGGGCACCGGCCAGTGGTCTTCGGACAACCGTTCTACGCTGGATCGGGGCTCACCAAGGATATGCAACCAATACATCGGCGCGGCCGCTCTCTCACGGCCGCGCAAATATTTGCCCGGGCCATGATGCTTTACCCCAAGTGGTATGACCCGTTCCGAGATACGCTTTGCAGTTTCGAGCATGTCTTGGATCAACTGGAAGCAGAAACCCGCGCCTAGCGCGACGATCATGCCGGATGGGAAGCGCGGGGCATCAGCCTATGGAAGCGCCGGCCATTGCAGAAGTTTTTTGGCCGCCATCGCCCGCTTCGGTTCCAACCAAAATCCGGCTCACATCACCCCGCTATGGCTTGGGGCGCCGGCCCGCACCCAGATGGGGTTCATCACCTCGAAGATGGGTTTTTGAGATCAAAAGTGTTTGGAGCCCAATTGGTACCCCCGCTCTCCTTGGTGGTGGACCGCGCGGGCATTTACTTTGATCCGAACCGCCCAAGCGATCTAGAGACCATGATTGCCAACAGCCTGCATCTGTCCGAGCAGGAGTGGCAGCGCGCGGCAGAGCTGCAAAATCGGCTTATCACCGGCAGCATTTCAAAGTATAACCCACACCCATCAGCGGCCTTGTCATTGCCACCGGGCCGCCGAATATTGGTGCCGGGGCAAGTGGAAGATGACGCCTCAATTCGCCTTTGAACGCGTTATATTTGCACAAATCTGGCTCTGCTGCGCAGCACGCGCGAACAAAACCCTGATGCCATTGTGATCTATAAGCCCCATCCTGATGTCGAGGCGGGGCTGCGGCCCGGCGCGCTGTCAGAGGCGACAGGTTATTGCGATATTATAGCGGCGGATTGCGACCCGATCTCCTTGATAAATCAGGTGGATGAAGTTTGGACGATGACATCTCTGTTGGGGTTTGAGGCATTGATCCGGGGCAAAGCCATAACCTGCCTAGGTCTGCCCTTTTATTCAGGCTGGGGTTTAACCTACGACCGGCATGAGCTGCAACGACGGCAAGCCCGGCCTGACATTCTTGGCTTGATCCATGCCTGCTTGATTGAATATCCGAGATATTTCGATCCGATGAGCAAATTGCATCCCACCTGAGGTCGTCGTCGAACGGCTGGCGGCGGCAAATCTTCCACAAGCTTAGTATTTGCGGCCATTGGCCAAAATTCAAGGCGTTTTTGCCAGCCAAGCCCATCTTTGGCGCAACATGCGCTAAGACAGGCGGCGCCAATCTTGACGGATATCTGAACTAATTTTGCGCGCTGAGATGAGCTCAAAGCGCGGAGCCATATGCAAATGCGACAGGGCCAGATCGCCCAAACCGGCCAGCCCGTCCGCCCCAAGTGCCAAGCCGGCCGTATAGAGGATCACATCATCGACCAATCCGGCCCGCAGCAATGAGGCAGCCAATTGCCCCCCGCCCTCACACAACACCGATGTCAGCCCCTTTTCTCCCAAGGCCTGCATGAGGACTGACAAATCAAGCTGCCCGTCAGCTGCGAGTGGAACCTGCACGAGCGCGTCGCACTGATTTTGCCAAACGCCGCTCGCGCGGGCCTGAGGCCCATGACACAGCCAGAGCGGCGCAACATCGCGACTGGCCTGCAAGGCTGGCGCATCAAAATCCACATGACGTGAGGCCACAATGCGGATGGGCTGCCGATCGAGGCCCAAACCGCGCAGGGTGAGTCTCGGATTGTCCGCCCGCGCCGTGCCGCCCCCGACCAATACCGCGTCATGACAGGCACGCAAACCATGCACATCGCGCCGCGCCTCAGCCCCGGTGATCCACTGGCTTTCGCCGCTGGCCGTGGCAATGCGCCCATCCAAAGATGTGGCCAATTTCAACGTTACCCGCGGTCGCCCATTATGCAACCGGCTAAAAAATCCGCGATGCGCCAGCAACGCCTCTTGCGCTTGGCAGCCAGCGCTGACCTCAATTCCCGCCGCTTGGAGCTTGGCAATTCCCTTGCCGCTGACCCGGGGATCTGGGTCCGAAATCGCCACGACGCAGCGCGTAATCCCTGCGGCAATCAAGGCCTCAGCACAGGGCGGCGTGGCGCCATGATGAGCACAGGGCTCTAGGGTGACAAAGACGGTGGCCCGCTTCGCCAAGTCACCGGCCTGTGCCAAAGCCATGGTTTCTGCATGAGGTCTGCCGCCTGGCTGCGTCCAGCCGCGACCGACAATGCGCGAGCCTTGGACAATGACGCATCCCACTGCCGGATTGGGCCAAACACACCCTTGACCGCGCTGGCCCAAACTCAGGGCCAACGCCATAAAGCGCGCGTCGCTTGCGGCACTCACTCCTCAGGCGGCAGGTTTGGCCGCAGCTCGGAGACGAATTTGTCAAAATCATCTGCAGCTTGGAAATTTTTATAGACACTGGCAAAGCGCACAAAGGCGACCGTATCGATCCGCGCCAAAGATTCCATGACAATCTCACCGATGGATGTGGACGGGATATCTGTATCCCCCATGCTTTCCAGTCGGCGCACGATGCCAGAAATCATTTGATCCATCCGCTCGGGCTCAACCGGGCGTTTTTGCAGCGCAATACGAATGGAGCGCTCAAGCTTGGTCCGGTCAAAATCTTCTCTGCGACCATTTGATTTTATGACCACCAAATCACGCAATTGCACGCGCTCATAGGTGGTAAACCGCCCACCACAGGCCGGGCAAAACCGACGCCGCCGAATGGCGACATGATCCTCGGCTGGGCGCGAGTCTTTTACCTGAGTGTCAACATTTCCACAAAACGGGCAACGCATGTGCCATCCCCTCTTAGTTTTCCGATAGCGCCGAGCGCTTAAACTTACACAATCCTTATAACATTTCACCACGATTTGGGTAGAGGAGATTTTAGCCCACTGCATTTTGGGGTGGCTGCCCCATATTGCCACCGCCAGAATGATAAAGGCCCCGCAGAGCGAGGCCTTTATCGTAGCGTTTTAAATATTGACCGGACCTATTGATCGAGAAAGCTCCGCAATTTACGACTGCGGCTTGGGTGTTTGAGCTTGCGCAGGGCCTTGGCTTCAATCTGGCGAATACGTTCGCGGGTCACGCTGAATTGTTGTCCCACTTCTTCCAAAGTGTGATCTGTATTCATCCCGATGCCAAAGCGCATCCGCAGCACCCGCTCTTCGCGTGGCGTCAAACTGGCCAAGACCCGAGTTGTGGTTTCCTTCAAGTTTTCTTGAATCGCGCTGTCGAGTGGCAAAACAGCGTTCTTATCCTCAATAAAATCACCCAGCTGTGAATCTTCCTCGTCGCCAATTGGCGTCTCCAAGGAAATTGGCTCTTTGGCAATTTTCATGACCTTGCGCACTTTTTCCAAAGGCATTTGCAGCTTGGCTGCCAATTCCTCTGGCGTGGGTTCACGGCCAATTTCATGCAGCATTTGGCGCCCGGTACGCACCAGCTTGTTGATCGTTTCGATCATATGCACAGGAATACGTATGGTGCGCGCCTGGTCTGCAATAGAGCGGGTGATCGCCTGGCGAATCCACCATGTGGCGTAGGTGGAGAACTTATAGCCGCGGCGATATTCAAACTTATCTACCGCTTTCATGAGGCCAATATTACCCTCTTGGATCAAATCCAAAAACTGCAGTCCGCGATTTGTGTATTTTTTGGCAATGGAAATCACCAAACGCAGATTGGCTTCAACCATTTCTTTCTTGGCTTGACGGGCCTCTTTCTCACCTTTTTGCACCTGTTGCACAATGCGGCGGAATTCAGAGATATCGAGCCCAACATATTGGCCAACCTGCGCCATCTCTGCGCGGAGCTCTTCAACTTTGTCGACACTACGCTCCATGAACATGGTCCAGCCCCGGCCCGTTTTCTCGCCCATATCGGTCAACCAGTTGGGATCCAGCTCGCGGCCACGATAGGCATCGATGAATTCACGGCGGTTGATCCGCGCTTGGTCTGCGAGTTTCACCATGGAGCTGTCAATCGACATCACCCGGCGATTAATGCCGTAGAGCTGGTCAATCAGCGCCTCAATCCGGTTGTTGTGCAGGTGCAATTCGTTCACCAGCTCAACAATTTCAGAGCGGAGCTTTTGATACTTGGCCTCGGCCCCATCGGAGAAACTCTCATCCTCGTTCAATGTGGCCGAGATACGCACATCCTGCATCTCGGATAGAAGGATGTAATCAGAGGCAATCAGGTCCAGCGTCTCCAATACTTTAGGTTTTAGAGCAGCTTCCATAGCGGCCAGCGACAGATTGGCCCCTTCGTCATCGTCGTCATCATCGGCGATAATGGGGTTGCCATCCGCATCCAGCTCAGGGCCGGTGCTGGCTGGGCTTTCCGTGGCCACTGGCGCCGCTACGACAGGGGTCTCTTCCTCTTCTCCCATGTGGTGACCAAAGGTGGTTTCCAGATCAATCACATCGCGCAGCAAAATATCTTCACTCAGCAATTCGTCGCGCCAGATGGTGATCGCTTGAAATGTCAACGGGCTCTCGCAGAGCCCTAAAATCATTGTGTTGCGGCCCGCTTCAATCCGCTTGGCAATGGCAATCTCGCCCTCGCGGCTCAAGAGCTCCACCGAGCCCATTTCACGCAGATACATACGCACCGGATCATCCGTCCGGTCTAGTTTTTCGTTATTTGCCCCGGCAAGCGCCACATCGCGGTTTTGATTGGAAGCCACCAAATCGGTGGGACCTTTGTCTTCATCTTCCTCAGATTCATGCTCTTCGGTCACCTGAATGCCCATTTCGGAGAGCATCGACATGACATCTTCGATTTGATCTGACGACACCTGATCGGGCGGCAAAACTGTGTTTAGTTGATCATAAGTGATATAGCCCCGTTCTCGCGCATCACCGATCATCTTTTTGACAGCCGTTTGGCTCATATCGATCATCGGTTCTTTGGCGTCGGCATCTTGCTTGCGGTCGTCGTTATCCTTGGCGGCCATGCGCTGTGGCTCCTTGTCCTTGGGACACTCACTAAACGTAAAAGCGAATCAGTTTTGAAACTGATTCGCTTCGCTATTTAGCCCGATTCGCCCCCCAGTTCCCACCCCCACCGAGCTTAAGGTCGGTTCGGTTTCGAATAATTAATCTGCTGCAGCAGATCATCCAATGTATTTTGTTCCTCTAACTTTACTTTCAGACCATTTTTGGCGGTCTTATATTCTGTATTATCTTCCTGCGCGCCCTGGGTTGTCGCTTGTAAATGTTTGGCCGACTCACTGATCCGCCAGGTCAGCCCCTCATCATCAACATCGGACACATCCAAAACCGCCTCCGCCACCTCGCGCCCATGAGCATCTAAAGCAAAAATCTGAACAAATTCTTGCCGCAGACATGTAATGACAAAAGATACATCGGCGCTGTTGCGCACTGAGGGCGAAATGCGGACGTGGGGAAGCTGCATCAAACTTTCAAGTTGCGGCGGCCCAAAAAATTGCTCCGCCTCCGACCAGAGCAGCTCTGGCGCTCCGGAAAATTGCAGCAAAAATTGCTGGAGATCGCGGTGCAGTGGCTTTTCAAACTGCAAATCCTCCAACGCCCCCTCGACCGCTGGCAGAGCTTGCGGGCAATTGAGCAAACTGGCCAAAATGACCGAATGACGCAATAGATGACCGGGTTCAGAGCCATTGGCCAAGGTCGAGCTGCGCGTGCTCGCCAGCGGTGTGACCGGCCTATATCCGGTCTGGGCATTGAAGCTGCGCGCCGATTTCGCCACAGCCTTTGGACGGAACAACTGCCAGCGCTTATCCTTGATCGCCTGGCCATAATGACCGCGAATAGAGGGGTCTTTGATCAGCTTGAGCTGCTCGCGAAGGGTTTTGTCTAATGCCGCCTTGCGTTCCGGACTGTCAAAATTCTTGCCATAGGTTGCACGCTCCCACAACAGATCCACCATCGGGCGCGCCGCATCCAAAAGCGCCTGCATGGCGCCCGGCCCGCCGGCACGCAGCAAATCATCCGGGTCCTGACCATCAGGCATCACCACAAAGCGCAAAGACTTCCCAGCCTCTAACAGCGGCAGCGCCAAGTTCATGACGCGCTGTGCGGCGCGAATGCCGGCCGTATCGCCATCAAGAGCGATGATCGGCTCATCAGAAATACGCCACATCAGCTGCAGCTGCGTCTGCGTTATCGCTGTGCCCAATGGCGCAACCGAGGCGCCAAATCCTGCCTCTGCCAGGGCGATAACATCCATATAACCCTCAGCGACAATCAAGCTTTGCCCCTTGCCGGAAGCCTCCCGCGCCGGGCCGTGATTGTAGAGCGATCGGCCCTTATCAAAAAGCTCGGTCTCCGGTGAATTGAGATATTTGGCCTGATCATTGGGATCCATTGCCCGGCCCCCAAAGCCAACGCAGCGCTTTTGCGGATCACGGATTGGAAAAATAATGCGATTGCGAAATGTGTCATAGGGGCGTTTGCCCTTATTGGAGGGTTTGGCCAGCCCTGCCGCTAGCATCAGCTCTTCACTGACATTCTTCGCCGTGAGATGATCCCAAAGCCCCTGCCAGGCGTCGGGCGCATAGCCGATCTCAAACCGATCCAATGCCTGTTGTGACAAAGCGCGACCGCTCAAATAGGCCCGCGCATCTGCTCCGGCGGAGGTGTTGAGCTGCAATCGAAAAAATTGCAGCGCCTGTTCCATGACCTCGGCCAATTGCGTTCTGCGGTCTGCTTTTTGCTGGGCCTGCGGGTCGCGCTCGGGCATGGGCATACCAACCTCACCGGCCAAAATCTCCACGGCCTCCATAAAAGAGACATTCTCAGTCTCTTTTATAAAGCCCAAAGCATCCCCCTTGGCGTGACAGCCAAAGCAATAATAATATCCTTTTTGATCATCCACATGAAAGCTTGCGGTTTTCTCGTGATGAAACGGGCAAGGTGCCCACATATCGCCCTTGCCTTGATTGGATTTGCGACTGTCCCACATGACCTTGCGCCCAACGACCTGAGAGATCGAAGCCCGGCTGCGCAATTCGTCCAAAAATCCCGGTGGTAATGACATGAGGTTTTCTAAACCAAATGTGCGCGCGCGGCCACTGATTCCATTGCGGTGGTCAAATCATGCAGCAGGGTTTGTGTCATGGAGCGAAACACCATCACTCGAAACCGCGACTTGCCAAGGCAAGAGGTCACCGCCTGCATATGCATCAGCGAGCTGCGCTGGCTCATGCCAATTTTAAACTGTTTCACCCGCAGATCCAAAGGTGTGAGACGGGCCAAAACATCGCGCACTTCCGCTCCATTTAGCTCCAAAACCGTCCAACCATTCCCAACATCGGTCACCGCCGCATGACGGGCCAAGCGGGTTGATGGCGTGGCTCCCATCACTGCAATATGCGCGTGATCAAACCAAAGCGCATAGACGCCGCCTTTGCGCTTCAGCTCATTGGGACCGGGCCATTCCAATCCCATTTGCGTGTTGAAAGCCGCGGCCGCCTGAACAGCCTGCCCCCTGTAGGGCGCCAGCAGATGCAGCGGTGTTTGCACTTCCCGGACCGAAACCGTGCCGATCTCTAAAGGTAGCCCCGCGCCCACGGGCGATGTTTCATAAAGCTCAACCACGAAGCCGCCCCCCCTCAGAATCAAAAAATACGGGCGCGCAGACCTCACAGAGCGTTGTGACACCACTCAAATGCTCCACCATCTTGATCTGCTGGCCATGACGATTGCGCCCATCTCGCAGAAAAGCCTGTGCAATGACCGAACCTAACGTCGGAGAATAGCACATGGAGGTCACATAGCCCTCGTCATTCTCGGAAACAGCCTCCGCTTCAGGCGCAAAAAGATGCGCGCCAGGGATAATCTGCTTCACCTCACCGACGGGCCGTAAGCCCACGAGCTGATCGCGCTCGGGTCCCACAAGCCCGGGCCGCGCCGCCATAGTTTTGCCGATACAATCCTTTGCCTCCGACACCATCCGCGCGAGGCCAATGTCAAACGCAGTGGTGCGCCCATGAATTTCCGCATGGGTGATAAAGCCCTTTTCAATTCGTAAGACATTTAGCGCTTCGAGACCATAGGCCCCGCCGCCCAGCGCCTCAGCCCGCGCAAGCAGCAGTTGAAAAAGGCTGTCACCATAGCGCGCAGGCACCGCCAATTCATAGGCATGTTCGCCGGAAAAAGAGATCCGAAACAACCGCGCGGCAATCCCGCCCAATTGCACAGCTTTATAACCCATATACGGCAGGGTTTTATTGCTGATCTTGCGATCCAATATGCCGTTGAGCAAGGCGCGCGCCTCTGGACCTGCCACAGCAAATTGCGCCCAATGCTCTGTGACAGATGTGAAACTCACGTCCAAATCCGGCCGCAGCCCTTGATGAACGAAATCCATATGCCGCATCACCTGTCCAGCCGCGGCGGTGGTCGTGGTCATGAGGTAGTGATCCGCGCCAAGTCTGGCGCAAGTGCCATCATCCATCACGTGACCGTCTTCGCGCAACATCAACCCATAGCGTACCCGGCCCTGTAGGAGGCTGGCAAAGGAGTTAGTGTAAAGAAAATCTAAGAAGGCCGCGGCATCCGGGCCTTGGATATCGATTTTGCCCAGGGTTGAGACATCGCAAATTCCTACTGTATTGCGAACCATCTGCACCTCGCGGTCACAGGCTTGCCGCCAATGGGTCTCACCTTCCTGCGGGAAATAGCTGGGCCGATACCACAGGCCCGCCTCAACCATCGGCGCGCCACGTTGTCGGCTGATCCGGTCAGAGGTCAACAGCCGCACTGGCGCAAAGCCTTTGCCATGGCCACCCGCTCCAAGCGCCGCCAGGGCGACAGGGACATAGGGCGGGCGGAAGGTGGTTGTGCCGGTTTCAGGAATGCCTCGGCCGGTGGCATCAGCCAAAACCGCCAGCGCCGCGACATTGGAATTTTTGCCCTGATCTGTGGCCATGCCTTGCGTGGTATAGCGTTTCATATGTTCGACCGAGCGGAAGTTCTCCTGCACAGCCTGGTTGATATCTTTCACCGTCACATCATTTTGAAAATCAAGCCATGCACGCCCGGTTCCGCCCACATCCCAAAACGGCGTGATCTCATAGGGGGTGGCATCGGCAACAGGCAAGGCGCTCGGCCTGACCCTTTTGCCCAGCGCCTTGGCCAAAGTGAGCGCCTCCGCCTGCCCCTGCGCCAATGCGCCTTGCGTGCTCATCTCACCGGCAGCAGCGCCCGCCGTTACCAGCCCGGGAATGGCGCCCGGCTGCGGTGTAAAACTTGCCAAAGCCGGATCCCAAACCGGCCGACCGTTCATGTGAGAAGTTAAATGGACCGACGGATTCCAGCCGCCCGAAACGCCCAGCGCATCACAGTCAATCCTTTTGACAGATCCATCGCTTTGCCGAATATCAATGCTTTTCAAACCCAACCGCCCACGGCTGCCGGTCACCACTGCGCCAGTATAAAGAGGGTAATCACCCAAGGATTGCGCCTCGGCGCGGCTGTCAATCATGGCCACAACCTCAACACCCGCCTGAGCAAAATCTCGCGCCGTGCGATGCGCATCGGCGTTATTGCCAAAGATCGCCACCCTTTGGCCGGGGCTTACCCCAAAGCGGTTGAGGTAGCTGCGCATGGCGCCTGCAGCCATGATACCGGGGCGATCATTATTTGCAAAAGCGATTTGCCGCTCCAAAGCACCCGCGCATAGGATCGCACCCTTTGTGTAAATGCGCCAAAAGCTTTCCCGCGGCAATCCCTCCGGCATCGCTTCCAACCCCAGCCCAACACGCTCCAAAGCACCAAAGACCCCTTGGTCATAGGCGCCGGTCACTGTGGTATTCGCCATGATCCACACATTCGCGAAGCCAGCCAATTCCGCCACTGCAGCCTGCACCCAAGCCGCAGCCGGCATCCCGTCAATAAGCTCGATTTCCGACAAGAGCCGGCCGCCCAACTGGTCATGTTCATCGGCCAGAATGACATCCAAACCCGCCCGCCCGCCCGTCAAAGCCGCCATAAGCCCGGCGGGCCCGGCGCCGATGATTAAAACATCGCAATGCGCATAGGCTTTTTCATAAAGCTCATGATCGTAACGCTTCGATAAAGCCCCGAGCCCCGCGGCCTGCCGGATGGCGGGCTCATAGACCCATTCCCAAAATTTACGCGGCCACATGAAGGTTTTGTAATAAAATCCTGCCGACAAAAAGGGTGCCAAAACGTCATTCATCGCCAAGACATCAAATTTCAACGACGGCCAAGCATTTTGCGGCCTGGCCACAAGCCCGTCATAGAGCGGCTGCATTGTGGCACGGCTGTTCGGCTCGCGGGCGAAACCGCGCTCCAATGTCACCAGAGCATTCGGCTCCTCCGACCCGGCCGTCACAATCCCTCTTGGTCGGTGATACTTGAAAGATCGGCCAATAAGCCTTTGGTCATTGGCCAAAAGGGCGCTGGCCAAACTGTCGCCCGCAAAGCCCTCAAAGCTCTGACCGCCAAAAGTAAACCTCAGCACGCGATTTCGGTCAATCAACCCTTTACCGGCCACTCTCACAGCTGATCTCCCTTGACCAAACGCGCCGACAAAACCGCATGTGACACCGTATCTCGGCGCACCGCGAGCCAAGCACCGCAGCCAAATTCATGATGCCAAAGGTCCTCAGTTACCCCCGCGGGATTTTCGCGATTGTGCAGATAGTCATCCCAGACCTCGGCCCCCGCATCGGGCGCGGGCCGCGCAAGTGCGGTGGCATGGCCGGAATAATAAAACTCACGCCGATCTCGCGTGCCGCAAAGAGGACAGTCTATGCGCATAAGCGGCCTCCTTTGGCGCTGTGGGCAGACACATCATCATCAAAAAACATCTGTGCGATCCTAATGCAAATTATGCTGGGCACCGGTGCCCTCTTCATCCATCAAGCCGCGCCCACTGCGGAATCTATCCAGGCGGAAGCGCGCAGCGGCGCTATGCGGGCGATCTGTGGCCAAAAGATGCGCAAAACAATGGCCCGAAGCCGGCACAGCCTTAAACCCACCATAGCACCAGCCCGCGTTCAAATATAAACCCTCAATATGGGTTTTATCGATAATGGGTGAGCCATCGGGGGTCATATCCATGATGCCCCCCCAGCTGCGCAGCATCCGCGCCTTGCCGATCATCGGCATAAGCGTCATCCCAGCTTCCGCCACATGCTCCACCATTGGCAGATTACCGCGGGCAGCATAGCTGGCATACATATCCAGATCCCCGCCAAAGACCAAACCACCCTTGTCCGATTGGCTGATATAAAAATGCCCCATGCCGAAGCTGATCACATGATCAATACAGGGTTTCAGCCCCTCGGTCACAAAGGCCTGCAGCACGTGGCTTTCGATGGGAAGGCGCATGCCGGCCATTGCCGCCACCTGGCTAGAGCGCCCCGCGACCACCATCGCCACTTTCTTTGAGCGTATGGGACCACGGCTGGTTTGTACGCCTTGCACCACCCCCTGCACGATGTCGATGCCCGTCACCTCGCAATTTTGGATCAAATTCACGCCAAGCTGATCGGCCCCGCGCGCATAGCCCCAAGCCACCGCATCATGCCGCGCCGTGCCCGCGCGCCGCTGCAACAGGCCGCCATAAATAGGGAAGCGCCCCTGATCATAGTCCAAGTAAGGCACCATCCTGCGCAGTTGCGCCACGGACAATAACTCCGCATCATCGCCTTGGTTTCGGATGGAATTGGCCCGGCGAATGGCCGCGTCCCTTTGCCCATCGCTGTGAAACAGACCAATTTGCCCGCGCTGGGAATGCATAACATTGTAATTGAGATCCGCCTCCAGCCCTTCCCAAAGCTTGAGGGAATGCGAATAAAATTCCGAGTTCCCGGGCAAGAAGTAATTGGCCCGAACGATGGTTGTATTACGTCCAATATTGCCGCCGCCAATATAGCCTTTCTCCAGTACGGCAATGCGCCTCAGCCCATGTTCTTTTGCCAGGTAGTAAGCTGTTGATAGGCCGTGCCCACCGCCGCCAATGATCACAATATCATAGGCCTCCGCCGGCTCAGGATCGCGCCAATGGGCCCGCCAACCACGGTTACCGGTCAACCCTTGGGTTAGAACTTTCAGAGCTGAAAAGCGCATGCCTTAAACCTGCAAATTGAAACACACGTCAGTGAATGAAAATATCTGGGCTTTGGCAAGGGGGAATGCAAAGGTTCACGGCTCTGATCCCGGCACGCTATGTATCCGCCGCTTAAATCGGTTGAATGGGCCAGTCTTCAGCAGGCACGTTCAAGCGTGCCAAAATAGTTTCACCGGCCACCGCTGTCTGTCCCAGACCAACAGCAGGCTCCACGCCCTCGGGCAGGAAGATGTCCAAACGGCTGCCAAAACGGATCAAGCCAAACCGCTCGCCCACGCCCAAGCTCTCGCCCACTTTTGTAAAACAGACAATGCGGCGCGCCACGAGTCCGGCGATCTGTGTCACCCCAATTCGGGTTTTATCAGCAGATTCAATGGTGATGGAGTTACGCTCATTGTGCTCGCTCGCCTTGTCCAAAGATGCGTTGAGAAACTTGCCATGGTGATAGCAAATCGCCACCACAGAGCCGGCCATGGGTGCACGGTTCACATGGCAGTTGAAGACATTCATGAACACAGACACGCGAGTCAAAGGCTTGTCGCCCAGTTGCATATCCGCGGGCGGGACGATCTTGGTGATCAAAGACACCACCCCATCAGCCGGGGAGAGGATAAGCCCCGGTCTTTGAGCCACAGAGCGCACCGGATCGCGGAAAAAGTAGTAGCACCAAATGGTCAACCCTAAGCCAAGCCAAAATAGCGGTTCCCAGACCAGCCAAAGCGCAGCCGTCACGGCGGCAAATACCGCAACAAATTTGCGTCCTTCAGGGTGCATCGGGACAGCGACGGCTTTCATCATATTCATCAGATTAAATCCAATTCAAAGTTGTTAAGATCACGAAAAGCGCAAAAATCCCATTCAGACAAAGCATAGAGAAAACCGCGAATGACCCGAGGTCTTTGGCATGTTTTGCGGCAAGTGACCACTCCGGTGACACCAGATCGACAATTTCTTCAATCGCCGTGTTGAGCGCTTCGGCCACAATCGTGAGCCCGACCAATATAATGGACATGGCAATATGCGACATTTCTGCCCCAATCCAAATCAAAATCGCAACAATACATAGGCCTGCCAAAAGCTGATGGCGAAACGCTGTTTCCCCCCAAAGACGCCGCCCCCCTGCCATAGAATAGCGCGCGGCAGCGAACAAATGGGCACTGCCATGAATTTTGTCTAGTTTTTGTGGCTTATCGCTCATCCGTTTCTCCCACAGTCGGCAAAAATATCAAGTTCAGGGTTGCGCTCGGCGGTCTCCACAGCTGTCAGCCCCAACAATGAATGAAACAGATGATCGTGGGAATAGGCAGCGGAGGCCTTCGATTTCAAACAGCCATCATCAATCCCCACGCTCTCGGCAAAGGCCTGTGACTGCCAAAAGAGAATCGGGACCTTGGTTTGTTCATCGGGGGCCATAAAATAGGGCGTGCCATGTAGGTAGAGGCCATTTTCTCCCAAAGATTCTCCATGGTCGGATACATAAAGCATCGCGGTGGCCAAATCGTCTTGCGCCAAGAGCAGCGCGATCAAGTCCTGCAAGACTTTATCCGTATAAAGAATACTATTATCATAGGCGTTTACCACCTCTTCCTGAGTACAGGCGCTGAAATTTGCAGTGCGACAGGCCGGTTTGAACCGCTCGAAAGCCTCCGGATAGCGCAGATAGTAAGACGGCCCATGGCTGCCGATTTGATGCAAAACAAGGACGGTGTCTTGATCAATCTCTGGCAAAAGCTTCGCCACTTCCTTGACCAAAATTCCATCGATACATTCGCCTTCCCCGCAAAACTCGGGATCTTCGGCATAGGTGACTTGCGTATAGCCAATGCGCGCTGCCACCCCCTTGTCACCCGTGTTGTTTTCAATCCATTCCACTCGCATCCCTGAGCGTTGGATCACGTCCAAAACATTCTCATGCGAAACACCTAGCTCATACGAATAGTCACTTCGACCGTATCGCGAAAACATGCAGGGAAGGGAGACGGCTGTTGAGGTGCCACAACTGGAGACGTTCTCAAAATACAATATATCTTCTTGAGCCAAACGGGGATTAGTGTCGCGTCCGTATCCCCCAAGGCTAAAGTTCTGCGCCCTTGCGGTCTCCCCCACCACCACAACGGTCACCGTCGGAAGATCAGAGACATTGCCAGCCTTTTTCCGCACCGCATCCAAGCCGATGGCGACAAAGGGCAATGTCCTAGATCGACTGAGCATCGCCACATAACGTACGGATTCGACCACGGGGGCCAAGGGCTGAAAGCTTGCCTTTAGATCTCCGCGGTTCCGCAAAATCGACGCATAATCTTTCATATCACTCAACAAAAGCCCAACAAATCCGATCACGCAGAGCGTCGAGAACAAAGCATTTTGCCATAGTGTCCGCCAGAGCCTGCGCCGTGACAGCGGCACCGCTAGCACGACGAGTGCCGGCACAATTCCCGCTATGACAATCCAGAAAACAAAGGGGGCTGTGACGAGATGTTTCCCTTCTGTCCAGGTTGTGCTGACGACGTTTTGGATCATTTCTCGGTCAATCACGACCCCGAGCTCATCCATGTAATAAGACGTCACAGCAGAGACCACAAAAAGCCCCGCAATCAACGGACGCAGGACCGACCGAAAAGCCAGTCCACCGAGTAAAGCGCAACACAAAGAAAAGAATGCCGCCGCAAACATCACCCCACTGGGATAATTGCCTTCGAAAACTTCAGCCCATAGGCCCCAAAACGTCTGGTTATAAATAGCAAAGAGCGTTGCAACAGCAACGACCACCAGCATCAAAGGATGCATCGCCCTGATCGGTATCATTGCTTAAGTCCTTTTGGCCGTTTTTGCGCGTTTTGAGAACCAATAAACAGGGATCATCACCAAGTAAATAGCATTAGAAAACAGAAGCGTATACCAAGGGAAAACAAACAGGCTAATCACAAAGGCAACCGCCAGCAAAATCACCGGCAACCGCATGGAGGCGGGGAAGGTTGTGCCCTTCAATGACATGGTTGGAAATGTGCCCACCGCAAGACCCGCACAGATCACGACAAATATGATGGCCGCCTCGACATAATGGCCAGCGACATCCACCCCGGCCATGACCAAAAACAGCGGCGACAGTCCCAAGCAGGCCAATGCGGGCGCAGGCACTCCTACAAAATCAACCGATTTAGCCCCACCCGATTGGCTGACATTAAAGCGCGCCAAGCGCAGGGCGCAGCAGATCGAAAAGATCATGACAGCGATCCACCCAAATCTCGCAGCATCCGAGTCCACAAAGATCGTAAAATAGATCACCAGAGGCGTCGCGATCCCGAAATTGAAAAAATCGGCCAACGTGTCCAATTCGGCACCAATTTTACTTTCACTTTTCAAAGCCCGCGCCAGCCGGCCATCGGCGGCATCCAAAATCATTGCCAGAACTAACAAATACAATGCCACGCTGACGTTGCCCTGCAGCGCAGAACGCACCGCCGTCAACCCAACGCAAATGCCGAAAATCGTTACGATATTCGGTAACATCTTAGAAAGTGGCTCTCTTGGAGCGGAAGACGAAGATTTCATGTGACCCCAAAGAATCGCGCTATTTGACGGCGAAAACCAGACAGTTTTGTCGAAAACAATGCCGCCACCAAAAGTCCAGCTTCAGCGCCAGACATTGTAGCAGAAATCGTATGCTTGTCCAACATAACCCGCGCGTACATTGTGAGTAGCAAAACCGGGATCACAATGACGCCAAACCAAATACTTTACCGGCGCATTACAAAATAAGCGCAAGCCCCCGCAAGCGTTGAATGACCCGATGGCATATTATGTTTGCTGGTGGTCGAATTGGGCCTTTGACCCAACCGCGTGCCCATGATTTCAACATCATTGAGTAGTCGCTTTGGACCATGTGACGCCAAAATCCCGACAACCGTTATCATCCCCAATTGCTTCCAGCCCTCTTTGTCTTTCAAGACCAAGGCGAGCACAAAGGGTAGAAGCGTGTTAATGTGACGCCCATAATCTTCAAACGCCACAATCGCGGGTCGCTCATGCCCACCTTTTGAGGCTGCATAATCGCTTTTATATCAATGGAGTAGAAGGTCGCCGCAGGAATGATCAACACCACCATGCATATGACCACAGTATGGCGGTAAATAACCTTTAGCGGTTGGGACAAAAGTTCTTTGAATGTCATAGGCTGCCTACTGCTCATAATTGCTGAATATGTCAAACTCGGGTTTGTATATCTCACTGCGCAAACCGAAGGCGCCCATTATACTATGAAATGGAAAGTCATGGGGGTGGGTCTCCTGACGAAGGATCGATTGAGGCGTCAGGTCGCGCGCTTGGGCAAACCCCTCGGAAATCCACACAAAAAATTGCACTTCGCGTTGCGCTTTGGGAGCAATTGCGGTGGGTGCACCATGCAAATAAAATCCGTTTTCACCCAGAGATTGACCGTGATCAGACACGTAGATCAATGCCGCATTTACATCGCTAAGGGCATCAAGCTGCGCGATCAAATCAGCAATCAGATTGTCCGTATAGCGGATCGTGTTGTCATAGGCGTTATCCAAGGCCTCTTGCGAACAGCTCGACACCTGAACTGTATCACAGACCGGCGTAAAATACACAAACTCCTTCGGATATTTGCTATAATAAGCCGGGCCATGACTGCCGGTTTGTGCAGGGTCACAAAAACACGAGCGCTCTCTGCCTGTTCAATCAAATCTCCCAAATGCCAATTCAAGAGTGCATCCGATCCGCCTTCAGGACAAGGCGCAGCCGCACAAGCCTCCAAAATATCGGCCCGATTTTGGTACAGGTGCACATCAATCGGCGGCGGATCAGAGTTGTTGAACCAAAAAATTGTCGCAATCCCTTGGCATTTGAGGTAGTTTGGGAGCGGCTCAAAGACCGTACGCGCTGATGCCTAGCGCCCTTCGTGGGTTAAGATACAGGCTGTAGACGAAATAGTATTCGTCGAACACGCCAGACCGGCAGGGAAAACCGCGAGGTCATAGCGTGCAGTAAACGGGTTTGTGTCCCGCGCATACCCAAGGGCGGAAAAACGGTCTGCGCGGGCGGCCTCTCCAATGACCAAGACCACAACATCTTTAGGCGCTGTGGGCGCAGTCACAAAATATGCATCGGGCAATAGAACTTGTTCGCGGTTGTCCATAGCGACGCGCTTGAAGTGCCGCGCGACGTTTACAACATAGGACCAAGGCAGAATTTTACTGCCCATGCGCGATGTGTCTAGCCCCCAATTTCAGTACCAGTAATGTTGGGTTTTTCTAATAAGGTTTCTGGTGCTGGAGGTCGCATGCCAAGCGCATGATGGGGTCTGATTTGATTGTATTCCCTTAGCCAGACATTGATTGCCACCTGCGCCTGTTTGATGCTGTGGAACCATTCGGCATTGAGGACTTCTCTGCGCAGCGTGCCGTTGAACCGTTCGTTGTAGCCATTCTCCCAGGGGCTACCTGGGTAGATTTGGATCGGCGTCACCCCAACCTTTCTAAGCCATTCTTGGAGGTGTTCAGCAACGAACTCCCCACCATTGTCGGAACGGATAAATTCAGGTTTTCCGTATTTCAAAAGCAGACGATGCATGACCTCCAAAACATCGTCTGAATTCATTTTGTCTTTCACCTCAACACAAAGCGCTTGGCGGGTATATTCATCCAAGACGGTCAGCATTTTGTAGCTGCGTCCGTTACTCAGTTTGTCGTGTACAAAGTCGATAGCCCAAACATGATTAGCATGCGTAGGTCGCAGGCGAATGACCGAGCTGTCTTTGTGATACAGCTGCCGTCGCTTTTTATGTCGCTCAGGTAGTTTTAGCCCTTCTTCGCGCCACAAACGCTCAACCTTCTTGTGATTGACGCGCCAACCTTCGATCCGCAGCAGTTCAGCAATCTTACGATAGCCATATCTGCCGTGCTGCTTGGCCAAACGGATCATGGCTAAGCGTAATGCATCATTATCTTGGAACTTGGCTTTGTAATGCAAACTTGAACGCGACACGCTGAGCACTGCACAGGTACGTCGTTCTGAAGTGTTCAGCTTTTGACGGGTGTGGATCACGGCCTGACGCAACCCATCAATCGTCAGACCTTCGGCTTTAAATAATCAAGGCTCTCCTTCAGGATCAGCTTATCCAGTTGAAGGTCCGCAACGATTTTCTTCAGCCGCTCGTTTTCTTTTTTAAGTGCCTTCATTTCCGAAAGTTGCGGCCTACCCAAACCACCAAATTTCTTCCGCCAATAATAATAGGTTTTGTCCGAAATCTCGGCCTTGCGACAAGCGCTCAAAACATCCAAGCCATCGTGCAAATGAATGTCAATCTCGCGCAATACCTTCAGCGCATCCTCATCCGAATATCGTTTCCGTGCCATTCTTCACAACTCCCTTGGTCAACAAATACTGGCACAGTTTTAGGGGGCTAAGACAGATGCATGTCGGTCATACCAAAGCATTGTGAAAGAGGTTACTATACTCCATGCGGCCAACACGCCAATCGCCCCAAGCGCCAAGGCAGGGCGCCAAATGCGCTTTGGAGCCTGCACTCTGATTATTAAGACCAAAACAGCCGGAATTATTCTCAGGAACAGCACATAAGGCAAAAGCGACAGATGCAAGAGCTCAGCGGTTTCGCGTTGGTCGGTGTTTAAGACATTCCCGACCATGGTACAATCAATTTCAATTCCGTAAGTCAGCATAAAATAGATCGCGACCGCATTAACGATGAACAACAATGCGACCACTGTCTTCATCAGCCAAAGCGCGATGGTTACCAGAATGCAGACAAGGGCGGCGAAAAGGCAAAATTACAACACTTGCAACGATAAGATGCACCCAGCCCTCAACCGTATGTAGATCACTGAACCGCAACGCATAGGAGAGCAAAGGCGCTTGAAATGCTGCCAAAGTGAACACACAGACAGCAGCCGTAAAACTCACCAACCCAACATGTCTGGTTAGTATGTTTTTAAACCAATCGCGCACAACCATATATTTCCGAAAGGCAGCTACGCATTATCGCAACCCCAAGTGCTAGCTACCTTTTCGGTCGCGGCACTGTCAATTGAGCTACAATCCCTTGTTTTTGTACGATGCGGCGACCTTTTGGATACTGACCAGATAGGCAGCGGTTCGCAGATCTGGCACGTCGGCACGCCGCCGCCACACCTCTGCCATGTCGCTGTATGCGCCGCGCATCGTGTCATCGAGGCCAGAACGCACCAGTTCTAATTCACTGGCGCCTTTCAGATATTTCTCCTTAAAATTCGGAGTCAGCTGCCAATTGACGTTGCTGGATTTGCTCAACCGCTCCAACTCATTGACAATAAGCTGGTTGCGCGACTCCTCGCGGCGGCGTTCCATGCGGCCAAAGCGAATATGGCTAAGGTTTTTCACCCATTCGAAATAAGACACCGTCACGCCGCCCGCGTTGGCGTACATATCCGGGATAATCACCACGCCCCGCTCACGCAGGATCGCATCCGCCCCGGCAGTCACTGGTCCATTCGCCGCCTCGACTATCAAACGCGCCTGCACCCGATTGGCGTTATCACGATGGATAACCCCCTCTAAGGCCGCAGGGATTAAAATGTCACAATCTGCCTCCAAAACGCTTGCCCCATCGGCGGTATAGCTGCCGCCTTCAAACCCCTTCACCCCGCCATGTTCGGCGATCCAGGTCTTGAGCGCCTCAATATCCAGGCCATCGGGGTTTTGCACCGCTCCGTCCCGCTCAATTACCCCGGTGATCCGCGCACCATCTTCCTCACTTAAAAATTTCGCTGCGTGATACCCCACATTGCCAAGCCCTTGCACAATAACGGCCTTGGACTCGAGCTCCCCTGACAGCCCAGCCGCCGCGAGATCTTCAGGATGGCGGAAGAACTCTTGCAAGGCATATTGCACGCCGCGGCCAGTCGCTTCCGTGCGCCCTTCAATCCCGCCGCCGCTTACCGGCTTGCCAGTGACGCAGGCCCGGGCATTGATGTCCGTTGTATGCATCCGCTGATATTGATCGGCAATCCATGCCATTTCCCGCTCGCCCGTGCCCATATCCGGTGCCGGTACGTTTTGCGACGGGTGGATCAAATCACGTTTAATCAGCTCATAGGCAAAGCGTCGGGTGATTTGTTCTAATTCATGCTCATCATAGGCCAAAGGATCAATCCGCAGGCCGCCCTTTGAGCCGCCATAAGGCGCATCAACCAAAGCACATTTATAGGTCATCAAAGCGGCAAGCGCCTCCACCTCATCTTGGTTAACGCCAAGCGCATACCGAATGCCACCTTTAACCGGCTCCATATGTTCCGAATGCACCGCGCGGTAGCCTGTGAATGTGGTCATCTGGCCGCGCAGGCGTACCCCAAAGCGCACCGTATAGGTGGCATTACAGACCCTAATCTTTTCCGCCAATCCCGGCGATAAATCCAAAAGCGCCACGGCGCGATTGAACATTATATCTACACTGTCGCGAAAACTTGGCTCAGATGCGTTGGCGTCCTTCATGAAACCTATCCTGAATAGCAGTTGGAATATACTGCCCTCAGCTTACCGCGGCTCATGTGAAATAAAACGCCTATTTTCTCATAATTTCATGTTCATTAGTGGAGAATCTGCGCGCTCTTCGAGCAAAGCCGCTAAACTGTCCGACATAAATTTCGCCTCGGACGGCGCCGTCACCCCGCCGATACCGACCCGCGTGCCGAATTTCCAATAGAGGCCTGGGATCCAGGCCCGCTCTGTCTTGTTTTGCAAGGTCACAACGAAACCATTGGAGGGTTTGAATGCGAACACGCCGCGCTCTACGCACAAAATATCATCCATCGCGGCCAAAACGCGGCCGTCTTCAAAATAGAGCCCCGAGGCGCGCAACTCAATATGGCCCTTGGTGCCCCTTTGCATAGCGCGCGCCATCCACAGCACTGCCGCAGCAATCCCAACTAAAAACGCCTTATGCACAAATCCCGCATCAATAGTGACCGTCAGGTATAAAAGCAAAAATCCGAGCAGCATCATGACAAAAAGGGCAAAGCCGCGACGCACCGTCGAGGCTTTGAGTCGCGCAATTACAGAATCTGACATTTCGGCCTTCCTCAAATTTCACCTTTGAGGCGGGCGCCTCGCGGTCTACCTGCCTTGAAACGCGCTAAGATGGAAGGTTAAACTTTGCCTTAACGGCGCACCACCACCTCATATCCGCGCTCTTCGGGTTCATCATCAATAAGTTCTTGCGGAAAGCCAGGAGCTTGAATGCTCAATCCGGTAGCCTCCTCCAGACGCTCAATGATCCGATCCGATTGCGCGCGGACGCCATAGCGTTTTTGCCCATCGCTCATGATATCAATGATCATCGGAGAAATTTCCAAAGGCACGCCGTGATCATCTGCAATCTTTTGAAATAAACCGATGTCCTTTTGCACCAAATCCATTGTGAAATTCACATCGCGCGATCCCGAAAGGATCAACTGGCTTTCGGTTTCATGCACAAAGGAGGTGCCAGACGACATCGCGATGGCCTCGTAGGTCATGCCAAGGTCCATTCCAGCGGCTTTCATCACGGTCAGTGCTTCGCAAACCGTGATCAAATTGGCTGTGGCGAGGTAATTGGTCATCACTTTCAAAGTACTGGAATTGCCAATCTCTCCCACATGCAAAATGCGCCGCCCCATATGGGTTAGGATTGGCAGAACCTTGTCAAAGGTCGCACGGGTGCAGCCGGCATAGATAGAAATATTGCCCGTGTCGGCCCGATGGCAACCGCCTGATACGGGGCAATCCACCGCTTCACCGCCCACGGCCAGAACCAAAGCCCCCAGCCGCTTCACCTCACTGGCATCTGTCGTTGACATCTCCATCCAAATCTTGCCGGGCCCAACATGCGGCAACATCTCACTGACCACCGCATCACAGGCGGCAGGGCTGGGCAGGCAGGTAATGACGGCATCACAGTCCTGCATCAATTGCGCTGGGCTTGACCCGTCTTTGGCCCCACGCGCCACGAAATCTGTCACAAAGCTATCGTTGAGATCATGAACGCTGAGATCCATGCCGTTGCGCAGCAAACTGCCTGCCAATTTGCCCCCAACATTGCCCAAGCCAATAAATCCGACTTTCATGTCTTCTCTCCCAAATGAACTTTGACCGTAGAAAAGCAACCATTGGCGACATGTCGCCCTCATTTGCGACGCTTGTCATCCGGCTTGTGATTTTGCAGTGTGTTTTCATGGAAAACCCAGACGATCTTGCCGCTGGCATTGAAACCACACCGCAATTCAAAAGATTTTCGCAACGCAATGATGTGTTCTCCCGCGCATTTTGGGACGATACCGTCCGCAGTGCGGCGTCACAGGCCTTTTTTGCGAGCTATCGCATGGAAGCCATCCCCCGCCGGGGCGACGGATTCACGCAAAAAGATTTTGCCCTGCGCAATGCCAGTTGGTTGATTTCGGACATTATGACAGATCGTTTTGCCACCGACGGCAGGCGCGAAGGCTTCCAAGCTCCCATCAGCAATGACACGCCCGTGGCTGGAGAAAAAGTACATTTTGAAACCCCAAGCGCCGCCAGCGCCAATGTCAAAAAAGCGGCAGTTTTCTTTGGTGCAGATCTCTGCGGCGTGACCAACCTGGATCCCCGCTGGCTTTATGCGGATCGGGTCGATGTGCGCGACATGTCCACAGCGCCCCTTGACCTGCCAGAGGGGCTGACGCATGTGGTGGTGCTTGGCCACGAGATGGATCCCGAATTGGTCCGCAGTTACCCCTCCGCCCTTGGCGGTGCGGCTACGGGGCGCGAATACAGCCATGAGGCCGCCATTGTCATGCAGCTGGCGGCCTATATTCGCAATCTTGGCTATCAGGCCGTGGCCTCCATGAACGACACCGGCCTGGTCATCCCCATGGCTGTGCAAGCAGGCTTGGGCGAATACGCCAGAAATCAATTGGTTATCACGCCGCAGTTCGGGCCGAGGCTGCGGTTTTCAAAAATTTTTACCGATATGCCGCTGGCAACGAACCGGCCGAAACGACCGGGGGTCGCGAAATTTTGCGATATCTGCACCAAATGTGCCGACGCCTGCCCAGTCAAAGCACTCCCGCTGGGCCCACCTAAATTTGGTGGCGGCCCGTCTGCCATTCAAGGTGTCAAAAAATGGACCTCTGATGCGGAGAAATGCTTTTCGTTTTGGATCAAACTCAGCAGTGATTGTGCGATTTGTATGCGCGTTTGCCCCTTCAACCGCGACTTCAGGAGCTGGCCGCAGAGGCTTTGGCTCAAATTGGCACTCTCACCGGCTAGAGGTCTGGCACTCTGGCTGGACCGCTGGCGCCAGGGACGGTTGAAACCCGCGCATTGGTGGTCACGACCGTGATATTGATCTCGCATCGCTGTGGCTTATCTCTCAACTAAGCTAAAAAGGATAAGCCCATGTCACTACGCCCTACACTTGAAACACGGCAAGCAAACCCAACCTTGGAAGGGGCCGGCGTCAAACTGCACCGCGCTTTTGGATTTCAAGATCCCTCGGAAATGGATCCGTTTTTACTCTTTGACGATTTTCGCAATGAATTGACGGAAGATTTTGAAAAGGGCTTTCCGTGGCATCCGCACCGCGGCATTGAAACCATCACCTATGTGCTCTCGGGCAGTGTGGAACACGGCGATAGTCTTGGAAATAAAGGCACACTCGGAGCAGGCGATGTGCAATGGATGACTGCGGGCCGGGGGATCATGCATCAAGAAATGCCCCAGGGCAATCGCAACGGACAGATGCATGGCTTCCAACTTTGGGGAAATTTACCCGGCAGTTTGAAGATGACGGACCCACGATATCAAGATGTGGCCGGCAAGGAAATTCCCGAGGTCATTGACGATGACGGCACGCGCATAAAGGTGATTGTCGGTGAATATTGGGGTAAAAAAGGTCCGGTCGACGGGATAGCCGCCGATCCACAATATCTCGACATATATGTGCCACCAGGGGTTCAAAAGACCTTTAAAATAGATACGTATCGTCGGGCCTTCGCCTATGTCTTCGAGGGTGCCGCGGCCTTTGTGGACGCGGCGAAACCCACAGGCGTGCTGCTAGAAAAAGAAGTGGCCGGCCAAGAGGTGAACATCCGTGATCTTTCGGGCAATCGCACATTGATCCGCTTTGGCAATGGCGATGAAGTCAGCCTACAAGCCGGCGCAAAGGGTGTGCGGTTTTTGCTAATCTCCGGTGCTCCGATTGATGAACCCGTCGCCTGGCACGGTCCAATCGTCATGAACACCCGCGAAGAGCTGATGCAAGCCTTCAGTGAATTGCGCAACGGCACCTTTATCAAGCCAGCGCATTAACCCCCAAAGTTTGGCGCGCCAAAGCACAATATTGGCGCGTCAACTCTTCGCTGGACAATCGACCATCTTCGCGAAACCAATTCACCACCCCGGTAAGCGTGGCGAGCAAAGCAAAACTGGTGATTTTGGCGTCGGGGACCTGAAAGTCTCCCGACCGGACGCCCTTTAGAATCATATCATAAACAATCTTTTCATAGCGGCTGCGCTTTTCTTCAATCGCCTTGAAGTTCTCCTCGGTGAGATTGCGCAGCTCCATGTAGGAGATGAAAACCAATTGCGGGCGCTGGATGTGAAAATCCAGATGGAAAGCCACAAAATGATCGAGAGCCGCAACCGGATTGCTCGGCACTTGTTCTTCGCCCCAGCGGGTCAAAAGATCAGCCATATTACCGTGCAAAAGATCAAATAAAAGCGCTTGTTTATCGGGGGTGTAATTATAAATGGCGCCCGCCTGCACCCCCACCCGCGCCGCAATCTGGCGCATGGTCACAGCTGCAAAGCCATAGCGGGCGAAAAGCTCAAGCGCGGATTGCTTGATTTTTGGGCCAGTAATTTCCGAATGTGAACCAGTTTTGCGCGCCATGTGGAGATATTAACTGAACCAGCGTTCAGATCAATGATCATTGCTTGCTGCAGATCACTTTGCGCGCTACGTCATTCACATGACAGGACGCGATTCCATATCTCATCTCTGCCTCGCAGCTCTGCTCGCCGGTTGCGCTTCTGTTCCTCAGTTCGATGACGCTCAACCGACCGCACAACAGGCCAGTGCCTACCCCGCGTTTCTCTCAGCCAGCGATTTACGCGCCGCTGTTGGCACAGATCTGAAGTCCCAGCCCGCCGAAGAGCTTTCCGGCCAGGCGCAATTGGACCAAAGGGCAAAGGTGCTGCGCAGACGGGATCTGACAGGCGAGTGAGCCCAAGCCGACCCGAAAATATCTGTTAAATTTAACTGAGTTCCACTCGCGCGCCCGTTGCGGTTTTGGGGTTTTACGACTAGAAACGGACGAAAATTTCGTGATCGGAAGGAAGTAACCATGACCGCGGCTCCTCTTAGACTTGGTATTGCAGGGCTCGGCACTGTTGGCGTCGGCGTTTTGAAAATGATCCAAAAAAATGCAGCATTGATCACGCAGCGCACAGGTCGCGCCGTCACAGTGTCTGCCGTCTGCGCCCAATCTCGTGGTAAGGACCGCGGAGTCGATCTGTCAGGCTATGCTTGGGAAGATGATCCGGTCGTCTTGGCCAAACGGGATGATGTGGATGTCTTTGTCGAATTGATCGGCGGCAGCACAGGCCCCGCCAAACAGGCCACACAGGCCGCCATTGCTGCTGGCAAAGATGTGATCACGGCCAACAAAGCCATGTTGGCAGAACATGGGCATTCACTGGCCCTCTGTGCAGAAGCTGCCGGGCGTGTGATCCGCTATGAAGCCGCCGTTGCTGGCGGTATTCCCGTGGTGAAAGCACTGACCGAGGGCCTGGCGGGTAATGAAATTCAACGCGTTCTGGGGGTCATGAACGGCAGCTGTAACTATATGCTCACGCGTATGGAAGATGCCAGTCTGACCTATGAGGAGGTCTTTGCCGAGGCCGATGGCCTAGGATATCTCGAAGCAGATCCAAACCTTGATGTGGGCGGCATTGATGCGGCACATAAATTGGCAATTCTTGCCTCCATTGCCTTTGGCACAGAGGTAGATTTTGCATCTGTTGTGATCGAAGGTATTGGAGCCATCACCATTGAGGATATTCATGCCGCTGCCGATATGGGGTATCGCGTCAAACTTTTGGGTGTCGCGCAACAGACCGGCCGCGGACTTGAGCAACGCATGACGCCCTGTTTGGTTCCGGCCAATTCGCCCTTAGGCCAACTCCAAGGGGGAACCAATATGGTGATCCTAGAGGGTGGCGATGTGGGGCAAATCGTGCTGCGCGGTGCAGGCGCTGGCGAGGGGCCAACGGCCTCTGCCGTCATGTCAGATGTGTTGGATCTTGCGCGCGGTCTGCGGCTCAATACCTTTGGGCAAGCGGCGATAGGATTGGTGAAATCTCAACCGGCCATGACGGCAACAACCGCGCCATTTTATTTGCGCCTGCAATTGCTCGACAAGCCCGGTGCCTTGGCCAAAGTGGCCGCTGTTATGGGCGAAGCGGGAGTCTCCATCGATCGGATGCGCCAATATGGCCATGATGCCGAGCAAGCCCCTGTGCTCATCGTCACCCATAAGACAACCCGCGCAGCGATTGATCAGATTTTAGAAGATTTTACCAAGACGCAGGTTGTTGAGGGCCAGCCCGTTGCTCTGCGCATTGAAGCGGTGTGACGGGGCCTGCCCAAGCTCGAACACGGGCTTTGAGCGCCAATTGCTCAGAACTGTAGAACTGTTAGCGCGCACAGTCTTGCCACGACCGGCACCGCTGCGCTAGGGCAAGCAAAATGTATAAAGGAAAATCATATGTCTGATGACACAGAATTTCGCGATCGCGCTCTTTCTTTAGGACTGGCCCGTGTCGCCGAACAAGCCGCGCTGGCCTCTGCCAAACTAATTGGTCGCGGCGATGAAAAGGCTGCAGATCAGGCCGCTGTCAACGCCATGCGCACACAGTTGAATCTTTTGGATATCGCAGGTGTGGTTGTCATTGGCGAGGGTGAGCGCGATGAGGCGCCGATGCTCTATATTGGTGAGGAAGTCGGCTCGGGCAACGGGCCCGCTGTTGATATCGCGCTTGATCCTCTCGAAGGAACGACATTGACAGCGAAAGACATGCCCAATGCTTTAACGGTGATCGCCATGGGGCCACGCGGCTCCATGCTGCATGCTCCCGACGTTTATATGGAAAAACTCGCGGTGGGGCCAGGCTTACCGGAGAATGTGGTTTCCTTGACCATGGAGCCAGCAACAAGGGTTATGGGGCTGGCGGCTGCAAAAAAATGCATGCCGGAAAATATCACTGTCTGCGTCCTTGAGCGTCCACGCCATGAGGCGATGATTGCCCAGTTGCGCACCACGGGCTGCGCCATTCGCCTCATCACCGACGGCGATGTTGCTGGCGTTATTCACTGCGCGGAATCAGATAAGACCGGCATTGATATGTATATGGGGCTGGGTGGCGCTCCCGAGGGGGTTTTGGCCGCCGCCGCCTTGAAATGTATGGGCGGGCAAATGTGGGGGAGGTTGACATTCCGCAATGATGATGAGCGCGGCCGGGCGGCCAAGGCCGGAATAACCGATCTGGACCGGATTTACAGCCGCGATGAAATGGTTATGCAGGATGTCATTTTCGCCGCCACAGGTGTTACGGATGGCTCCATCCTTGCAGGCATCAAGCGCGAACCGGGATTTTTGACCACGGAAACCATTTTGATGCGGTCCAAAACCGGCTCAGTGCGGCGCATGACCTACCGCGCGCCGTCACATTAGAATGTATCTGGGCGTCGAACAGTCAATCTCAAATCGCCGGTGGCTCGGGCCAGCTCTCACGATTGAACGAGATGCTTTGACGCTCCATCAACAGAGCGATTTGCCACTGCCTCTGTGCTATGTGATGGCCCGTTTGGGGGTTGCTCCGACCGAGGTCGCCGATTTCCTCAACCCGACCCTCCGCGTCAGTATGAGCGATCCGCTCTCTCTCAAAGATTGCGCCACAGCCGCAGAGATTCTGCTCACAGCCATTCAAAATCAACAGAAAATTGCTATTTTTGCCGATTATGACGTAGATGGCGGCACGTCTGCGGCCTTGTTGATTGATTTTCTCCAGCAATTTGCCATTCAACCCACCCTCTATGTGCCGGATCGGATCACCGAGGGTTATGGGCCCAATCCCAAAGCGATGGCAGCTTTGGCAGAGAGCCATGATCTGATCATCTGCGTTGACTGCGGCACCCTAGCCTATGAGGCACTTGAAGCGGCGCGGGCCGCAGATGTGGTGGTTTTGGATCACCATTTGGGCGCAGAGACCCTGCCCGAGGCGCGGGCCGTGGTGAATCCCAACCGGCAGGATGAGACGGGCGATTTGGCCCATCTTTGCGCGGCGGCCGTGGTCTTTATGGTTCTGACCCAAGTGGCCCGGATGATGCGGACAAATGGTCAAACCCCGCCCAATTTGATCAATTCGCTCGACCTTGTAGCCTTGGCGACAGTGGCCGATGTCGCGCCCTTAGTCGGGGTAAACCGGGCCTTTGTGCGGCAGGGCTTGAAAGTAATGGGCCAGCGCAAACGCGTGGGACTAAACGCCCTGTCGGATGCAGCAGGTCTGAATGCTGCGCCAAGCGCCTATCATCTTGGCTATGTCTTGGGACCGCGAATCAATGCCGGTGGGCGAATTGGCAAAGCGGATTTGGGGGCTCGGCTTTTGGCTTGCAGCAACCCGCATGAGGCGGCTGTCATGGCGGAAAAATTGGAAGAGCTGAACACCGAACGGCGCAGCGTTGAGGCCATGGTGAGACTGGCAGCGCTGGAGCAGGCAGAAGCGCGCGGACTGGATTTACCGCTAGCTTGGGCCGCAGAAGAGGGCTGGCACCCTGGCGTGGTCGGTATTGTTGCCGCGCGGCTGAAAGAAAAAACCAACCGCCCCGCCGTGGTCATTGGCTTTGATGGCGATAGTGGCAAAGGCAGCGGCCGCTCTGTCAGCGGGATTGATCTGGGTGCCGCGATCCATAAATTGGCGCGCGAAGGGTTAATCACGTCGGGAGGCGGTCACAAAATGGCGGCGGGCCTATCGCTCACCCGTGCGCAACTCGAACCAGCCATGGAGCGATTGCGGCAATTGCTCGATGCCCAAGGCGCTGGCGCACTGGGTCCGGCAGATCTCAAAATTGACAGCACATTGATGCCAGGCGGCGCCACAGTTGAGTTGATTGAGCAACTTGAGCAAGCCGGCCCCTTCGGCGCGGGCGCCTCTGCGCCGCGATTTGCTTTTCCCGATTGCACCATCGCCTTTGCAAAGCCGGTGGGAGAGTCACATCTGAAAATCACCCTCAGCGATGGGTTCGGGACAAGATTAGACGCAATTTGCTTTGGCGCATTTGATGGCCCTCTCGGCCTCGCGCTCACCGCTGCCAAGGGTGGAAAAATGCACATCGCTGGGCGTTTGGAAATCAACACTTGGGGGGGGCGCTCACGTCCGCAACTGCGCATCGAGGACGCCAGCCCCGCCTAACACCCTGCCAAAACTGGGAACGTAAAAACATCGATAAAAAATAAAGAATCGACTTGCCACCCGCTGCAGCTTTCCATAAATACCGCCTTATCAGCAGTGTCCCGTTCGTCTATCGGTTAGGACGTCAGGTTTTCAACCTGAAAAGAGGGGTTCGATTCCCCTACGGGATGCCATTGGCTTTCTGTACAGTGCGACCCAAATGAAAACCCCAAGCTTGCGGCGGGCAATGTCGCTCGGAAAATCCTCCGCAGCCATGCCATTGCCAGAAAAATTCCGAACCTCGCGCCCGGGCATCTCATCCCTTGATCGGGCAAATGCCATATAGAAAATCTCGTAAAAAGACCCGCCAATTGCTTGGCAGGCCTCAAACCTAATTGTAGTGCCTCACTTAACCGTTGCGGCGTGCAATCTCGGTCATAAAACGGTCTCGGATGACAACCGGATCTTTTGTGATAACCGGCACTTTGATATTGCCGCTTTCACATTTGGACACGATCACAGTCATTTTCTGCGACTCAATCGCCGCTTTGAGCACCGCGCCAGTTTCTTCAGCCTGGCATTCGACCACCGTTTCACAGCCACAGGCCTTCGCCACAGCCGCCAGAGAGGTTTTCCCACCCGCGTAGGTGGGCTGATCACCCGTGGAGCCGTAGCTGCCATTGTCGATGATCAAAAGAATGAAATTGTCGGCCACGTTATTTGCAATCGTGGGCAATGTGCCGAAATTGGTCAGAACAGAACCGTCACCGTCAATGGAGATCACGGTTTTATCTTGCGCCAGCGCAACACCAAGACCGATGGATGATGACAGGCCCATTGTGCCAAGCATATAGAAATTGCTGGCTTGGTCGTCGATCATATGCAGCTCTTGGCTGGGCAGACCGATGTTACAAACAACCAATTGGTCTCGCAAAATTGGGGCGATGTCGCGGATGATTTCAGAACGGATCATATTAGTAACCTCCCCAGAATGTCGCATCAGTCAAAATTGCCACGGGTTTGTTGCACATGAAGGTGTATTTCAAAATCGCATCCAGCTCTTCCTCATCGCCCAGCTTGTGGAAATGATAGGTTGGGATGTTCAATTGGTTGAGCAGAGCTTTGGTGTGCACAGCCATTTCCACCTGACAGGCCACGGGCTCTTTCAATTCACCCCGATAAGAGATGAGCATTGGCAGAGGCATGCGGTAAAACTGGGTCAGTGTCACCAATGTGTTCACTGTGACACCAATGGCCGTATTTTGCATGATGATGGCTGGACGTTTGCCCCCCATGAAAGCACCTGCACAAAGGCCCATGCCCTCATCTTCTTTATTCGAAGGAATGTGATAGATGCTGGGTTCTTTTTCAACCGCATCAATCACACCGCCAAGCTGCTTGCACGGTACGGTCGTGACAAATTCGATGCCATTTGCAACGAAATCAGCCACTATTTTCTCACTCACGGACATGATGCTCCTTTCAGGGGATTAGAATAATTTTGGGCGCAGGGGTGTTGCCACTGCGGATATCATCAAAGGCGCCTTGCCCCTCTGACAAATGTCTGGTTTCGACCCAATCCAAAGGTCCCATTTTACCGGCAAAAATCGCCTCACCGGTCTCCTGGAAGTCCTTGGGAGTATAGGTATAGCAGCCAATCAAAGTGATCTCATGCAGGGTCATACGGCGCACATCGACGCCACCTTCACCCGAGCCCAAGCCAATATGCGAGATCACCCCGCCCGGCTTGGCCAATTCACAGGCCGCCGCCCGGGTGGCCGCATAACCAACGCCGTCAATCACCAAATCAGCACTGCCATCTTTTGGGGCATCGGCATCCTTGCCATCGCTGGCTTTAAACCCTTCCATGCCCTTCAATGTGGCCAGACGCGGCGGGTTGACCTCAATCAAAGTGATGTCTTGGACACCCATCGCCCGCAGGCAGAGCGCCGCGCCAAGCCCGATGGCTCCGCCGCCGAGGACCACACAGCTTAGGTTCTCAACCGGGTCATCTTGCAAGCGCAGGCCAAGGCGTGCGGCATGCCAGCTACAGGCCAAAGGTTCTGTCAAAGCCGCCGATTGCAAAAGCTCCGCCCGTGGTACCACCAATAGATTTTCGCTTGGAATGGCCACCATTTCAGCAAAGGCACCCGGACGAGGCGGCATGGAAATGATTTGGCGCCCCAGACAAATATTGGGCTTTCCCGATCGGCAGGCATGGCATGTGCCACAGCCATTGAGGGGGTTGATGGTGACTAACGTGCCATCGCGCGGCCCGCCCACAATCGTCCCAGAGGCTTCATGCCCCAAAATGATCGGCGTAGGCCTGCGCGCATCATGGCCCATAAATGCATGCATATCGGATCCGCAAATGCCTGAATATTGGATGCGGACAAGCTCTTCGCCAGCTTTGGCGATTGGATCTGCCTGATCCATATAGGTGAGCGTCTCTACGCCCGTGTTCACTAAAGCCTTCATTTTGCCGTATACCCTCCATCTACAAATATAACCTGCCCTGTCACATAGTCTGAGGCGGTAGAACAAAGAAACATCATGGGCCCATCCATATCACGAACCTGACCATTGCGCCCGATGCACGTCTGTGCGGCATTACGGGCCGCAAGATCCGGGTCTGCAAAAACTGGTGCCGTCAATTCTGTATGAAAGAAACCCGGCGCGAGGGCATTGGCTGTGACACCATGCGCAGACCAGGCTTCGGCCATAGCACGGGTCATCTGCTCAACAGCCCCTTTGGACGCCCCATAGCTGATGCCATTGGCAAAAGCGCGGCGCGATTGCAGCGAGGCAAAATTGATGATCCGCCCCCATCCCTTCTCCTGCATCCCCGGCACAATGGATTTGGCCAAAAAGAATGGCGCGGCAACATTGAGGTTTTGCGTCACATCCCAATCGGCATCCGTCATCTCATCAGCGGGCCGGCGGGTGTTGATCCCAGCGGCATTGATCAAAATATCCGGCGCACCAAAAGGTTTGGCCGCTTGGGCCGCAACATCGGCCAGACAAGAGCGATCCGACAAGTCAGCAGCCAGAACGGCAGTTTCGCCAGGGGTCTGTTCAGACCAAGCGGCAAGAGTATCGGCGCGGCGGGCAATCGCAACCACCTGCGCCCCATGAGCTGCAAGCAGGCTGGCCGCGCCCTGCCCCAAACCGCTGGACGCACCGGTCACAACGGCAATCTTACCCTCAACGTTGAACAGTGACGCAGATCTCATCGGTTAGCCCTGCGCTGACAGATCAAAGTTTTCACCCGGATAATATTTCGCCAAACGAATATCCGCGGTGCGCGCATGGCCTTCCATGCCCTCGAGCCTGGAAATGCGTGCAGTGGCAATCGCCACGTCTTTGGCTCCATCGCGGGTAGCGCGCTGCCAAGTGACCAATTTCATGTATTTATGGACAGACAGGCCGCCGGTGTATTTGGCCGAACGCGAGGTGGGCAAGCAATGGTTTGGACCAGAGGCCTTATCGCCATAGGCAACAGTGGTTTCCTCACCAAGGAACAAAGAGCCATAGCAGCTCAACCGATCCAACCACCAATCCAGATCATCGGCTTGAACGGTCAAATGCTCAGGCGCATATTCGTCGGAGGTGGCCGCCATTTCTTCGCGATCTTCGCACAGAATAACTTCCGCATAGTCCCGCCAAGCCGCTTCCGCATTGATCCGATTAAGCTCGGGCAAATCCGCAATTAGACCCGGGACAATTTCCAGGACTTTTTGCGCCAAAGGCTCATTGTCCGTCACCAGCCACACGGGTGAATTATACCCGTGTTCCGCCTGCCCGACCAAATCGGCGGCGACAATCGCAGCATCCGCGGTCCCGTCAGCGATCACCAAACTATCGGTTGGACCCGCGATCATATCAATACCGACACGGCCGAACAATATGCGCTTGGCCTCGGCCACAAACTGATTGCCCGGCCCAACAATGATATCCGCCTCAGGCAGACCAAACAGTCCGAAGGTCATCGAGGCCACGCCCTGAACCCCGCCCATGGCCAAAATCTTATCAGCACCGCAGTGGTGGGCCGCATAGATAATCGCAGGCGCGATGCCTGCGTCTTTGGCAGGAGGCGAACAAGCTGTGATATGCTGGCAGCCGGCAACCTTCGCTGTGGTTACAGTCATAATCGCACTGGCGATATGGCTGTAACGCCCGCCGGGGATATAGCAGCCAGCCGCATTGCAAGGGATGCTCTTTTGCCCTGCAATCAAGCCCGGCACAATTTCTGTCTCAAAATCTGTGATCGTACCGCGTTGCGCCTCGGCGAAGCGTTTCACATTGGCATGGGCAAACTGAATATCTTGCTTCAATTTTTCTGGCACCAAATCACAAGCCGCTTGGATTTCTGCCTCAGTTAAAATCAAATTTCCATCATACCCATCAAACTTCGCCGCGTAGTCAAGCGCGGCGGCGTCGCCCCCCGTTTCGATATCGTTGAGAATTCCCATGACCGTTGCGCGCACATCATCGCTGCCAGTCGAAGCGGTTTTTGTAGATTTCTTGAGATAGACCCGAGCCATTGCAAACATCCTTGAAAGCTATTTGTGTTTTCGACTCATTGTGTAAGCGCTTGCATTGCGGTATGCAAGCGCTTACATTCATCAAAAGCAACAAATGGGAATTTATCATGCGCGACAGCAATCGCCCAAGCCTCGAAGACGTGGCCGCATTAGCAGGCGTGTCGACGGCGTCCATTTCACGTTGCATAAATTCGCCCCAAAAAGTCGCGGAACCCACCCGGCAGCGGATTCAAAATGCCATTGAAACGCTCGGCTATGTGCCCCATTTCGGCGGTCGTGCTTTGGCACGCAATCGCACCAATACCATTGGCGCGATCATTCCGACGATGGACAACGCGATGTTCGCCAGCGGCCTGCAAGCCTTTCAAGAGACACTCAGTGCTGCCGGGGTGACCCTGCTGGTTGGCAGTTCAAACTATGACCCGGACCAGGAGTTCGACGCCATTCGCTCTTTGCTGTCACAGGGCGCGGATGGGTTGTTGCTGATCGGGGCGGCGCGGCCCGAAAAAACCCAGGCTTTTTTAACACAACACTCCGTGCCGCATGTCTTGGCATGGTGCTGCCCAAAAACAGGCCACTCGCCAAGCGTCGGCTTTGACAATCAAAAATCGGGCCATGATATCACGGCACATGTTTTGGCCCATGGGCACCGGAAATTGGCGGTGATTTGTGGGCTGAGAGAGGGCAATGATCGCGCCACCGCCCGCGTTGTAGGCATCAAACAAGCAATCGCAAGCCAAAGCGATGCGCAATTATTGGGTCTCGAAGAGTGTAAATATAGTTTTGAAGAGGCTGGCGCCGCTTTCGCGCAGCTTCTGACCGGGCCAGAAAAACCCTCAGCAGTGATTTGCGGCAGTGATGTTTTGGCGGTCGGCGCCTTGCTGCAAGCCCGCAAGATGGGATTGCGCGTGCCAGAAGACATTTCAATCACCGGATTTGACGATATTTCCTTGGCACGGGTCACCACGCCCAGCCTGACAACCGTGCGCGTGCCTCAGCACTCTATGGGTAGCAAAGCAGCAGAGGTGTTGCTGGCTTTACTCAATCAAGAGCCGGGGCAAATCCTGAGGCACGAGCTGGTGACCAGCATCATCGATCGCGGAACGCTTGCGCGGATCTAGAGCCGATCTTTGTCACAGGGCTGGCCGCGTCTGTTCATCACTCAAATAAAACGTCGCGCATCAGGCGCGCGCCATCAATGAGAACCTGCCGCTTTGACCAGGCGTCTTCATAAGTCAACCTCTGTATCGGGCCATGAAAGGCCAAAGACGCCACATAGCGCCCGCGTTCGTCCAGAATTGGCACGGCCATCGCCACCATCCCGATGAAAAATTCCTCGCGGTCGAAGGCATAGCCATTTTTTGCAACTTGCTTGAGCTCGGCCAAAAGAGCGTCTTCCGTGCACAGCGTATTGGCCGTTAAATCCTTGAGCTGCAAGCTGCGCACCATCGCTTGGCGCGCCTTTGGGGCCAAGCTGGCCAGAAAGGTTTTACCGCTTGCCGTACAGTGAAACGGCACATGGGTCCCGACAGGCAATTGCACCCGAAAGGGCCAGTCCGTTTCGACCCGGTCGACATAGATCATCCCTTTGCTGTCGGGCACCACGAAGTTGACCGTCTCGCCAACTTCATCCGCCACACTTTGCATCACCTGGTGCCGTGCGATATGATGACGGGAGGCATGCAGAAGACCCGATGCCATAAGCCGCGAGCGCCGCGCTGGGCGCAGTTTCTTGCCATCTTCTTCCCGGGCCAAAAACCCCTCCCGCTCTAGCTTGGCGCAGAGGCGGTGAATGGTTTGCTTGGGCAGGCCGATCGATTTGTTGATTTCAGTGGGCGACAGCGCACGATCAGACGTCCCCAAAACCTCCAAGATCAGCAATGTGCGTAAATTCGTTGGAATACGATCTTCCATTGTCTTCTCACTTCACTCTCTCGACCCAAACTTCGCATCTCAACCATGCAAAATTATATTGCCGAATCTCATCTTTCCTGCATAGTAACATAAATCTCGAAAAAACGAGAACAAAAGTCTCATTTTTTGATGGTGGAGCTGGCTTGGAGTTTGACTTTGTAATAATTGGAGCGGGATCCGCCGGCTGTGCGCTGGCAAATCGGCTGTCGGCAGATGCAAAATACTCTGTGGCTCTGCTCGAAGCGGGTGGGCGCGACACCAATCCATGGATCCACATCCCGGTTGGTTATTTCAAAACGATGGACAACCCCAAAACAGATTGGCGCTATCGTACGGAAAGCGATCCAGGACTGAATGGCCGGGATATTCCCTGGCCGCGGGGTCGGGTGTTAGGGGGCTGCAGCTCGATCAACGGCCTACTCTATGTGCGCGGGCAAGCCGAAGATTTTAATCATTGGCGGCAACTCGGCAACACCGGCTGGGCGTGGGAAGACGTTCTGCCCTATTTCAAACGCGCAGAAACTTGGAAGGGCGATGGCACCGAGAATTCAGAGCGGGGCACAGACGGTCCGCTGTCCGTATCCCCGACCCGTTTGAAGCGCGAAATCGTAGACAAATGGCTCGATGCCGCCGTCGGCGCTGGATATAAACGCAATCCCGATTACAACAGTTCAGATCAAGAAGGGGTGGGGTATTTCCAACTGACCCTGGACAAAGGGCGGCGCTGCTCCAGCGCGGTGGCCTATCTAAAACCCGCGCGCAATCGCAAAAACCTCACCATTATCACCCATGCGCAGGTCGAGAGACTGCTAGTTGAACAGGGTGAGGCCAAAGGCGTTGTTGCCAATATCAAAGGCCAAAGCCAAACCATCCGCGCCCGCCGGGAAGTGATCTTGAGCGCGGGCGCCATCGGTTCACCGCAAATTCTCATGCTCTCAGGCATTGGCGACGCACAGGAACTGAAGGCAAAGGGGATCAAGCCGATCTGCGATCTGCCAGGCGTTGGAAAAAATCTGCAAGATCATCTGCAAGCACGGCCGGTTTTCAAAACAAATCTTTCAACCATAAACATCGAGACCAATAATATTTTCAAACAGGGCCTGATCGCCTTGCAATACGCCATAAGCCAAACCGGACCAATGACTATGGCAGCCAGTCTTGGCACCGGTTTCTTGAAAACAGATCCGATGCTGGCAACACCAGATATTCAGTTTCATATCCAACCGTTCAGCGCCTCTGCGCCGGCTGATGGGCCGCATACGTTTTCGGCCTTCACCGCCTCCGTGCTGCAATTGCGCCCGGAAAGCACGGGTCATCTCGAGTTAAAATCCGCAGATTGGCGGGACCACCCAGCCATTCACCCCAATTACTTGGCCACAAAACTCGATCAAGACACCATCGTGAAGGGCATCCAAATAGCGCGCCGCATTGCGCAGTTTGAGCCATTGAAATCACATATCATCGAAGAATTTATCCCTGGGTCAAAGATCGGCATGGACGATTATGACGCAACATTGAATTGGGCCCGCAACAATAGCGTGACCATCTATCACCCAACGGGCACCTGCAAAATGGGTCAGGATGACTTGGCCGTTGTCGATGCACGTTTGAAAGTGCGGGGCCTAAAAGGTCTGCGCGTCGCTGATTGCTCCATCATGCCCACAATCACCTCTGGCAACACAAATGCTCCGGCGATCATGATTGGTGAAAAACTGTCGGATATGATTTTGGAGGACGCCCGTTGAGCCGCTCTATTCATCTAACTAAGGAAGCCCAGAATGTTTGATACTGCAATGGCATATGGTCAAATCATAATCGCGGATTTGATCCTGTCAGGTGACAATGCTTTGATCATCGGTATGGCTGCGGCTGGCCTCTCTCCAGAATTGCGCAAACGCGCTATTTTGTACGGTATGGTGATTGCGGCTGTCCTGCGGATTGTATTTGCCGTGATCGCAACAACCCTTCTCGGTATACCCGGCATATTGTTCATTGGCTCCGTGCTGCTTTTTTGGGTATGCTGGCGTCTGTTTCAAGAAATCCGCGAGGGTCTCGAGCGAGATGCGCAGGAGGCGATGCTGACCGCCGGTGATCTTGAGCAGGGCTACACAGGAGCGTCACAAAAAACCATGGCCGGCGCCCTGATCTCAATCACGATTGCAGATGTCTCCATGTCGCTCGACAATGTTCTCGCCGTGGCGGCAATTGCCGATGGCGACAAACAAATCTTGATTTTTGGTCTGGGATTGGCGATCGTACTCATGGCATTCGCTGCCACTTTGATTATGAAGTTGCTTACAAATTATCCATGGATATCCTGGTTGGGACTGATTGTACTACTCTACGTTGCCGGTGAAATGATGTTCCGTGGCTTTTTCGACATTAACCACGGTGTGGGGGCCCTTTTGGGGCTCGTGGAAGGCTGGGAGATCAGCAAAAGCCACTAAAAAGAATTGGGATTTGGCGGCATAAAGATGAAGCCAATACTCTACGACCCGGTGGTGTGCCTTCGGCCCGGGTCCAAAACAAGACAATGAAGGTACAACATAAGGGAGGAAAACTTAAATGTTTAACCTGAAAACACTTGCCAAGACAGCTGCTATTACTGTAGCCGGCTTGGCTTTTGCGCCAGCGGCGTTTGCCGATGGTCATACAAAAGTACTGCGCATTCAATCAGTCTTACCAACCACTGGTGACGAGATTAAAATGGTTAGGGACTTTGGTGAAGACGTCTATGCCTTGACTGGCGGATCTTTGAAGCTTGAAGTCCTTGCTGCTGGTGCAGTGGTGGGATCCAGAGATGTTATGGATGCCGTGGATGCAGGGCTGGTTGAAGGTGGCTTTGCTTGGACACACTATTGGGGCGGTAAACACGTCGCTGCTAACCTCTTTGGTGCTCCCATAGCTGGCGCCGGCGTTGGCCTGGACGCACTGTCGTTCTTGTCATGGTTCCAATATGGTGGTGGCAAGGAATTGTATGACCAACTTTGGGATGAAATGGGAGTCAATGTAAAAGGCTTCATGCTTCAACCCGTGGGTCCAGAAGCACTAGGTTGGTTCTCTGAGCCAATTGCCTCCATGGACGACTTCCGCAAATACCGTTTCCGCGCCCCTCCAGGCATGGTTGGTCAAGCTTATAAAGACATCGGCGTCGCCTCCGTAGCGATGGGTGGAGGCGACATCCTCCCCGCTTTGGAAAAAGGCACAATCGACGCAGCTGAATGGTGCTGCCCAGTGGCAGATATGGCTTTTGGATTTCAAAAAGTTCTGAAGCATTACTACCTGCAGGGTCTTCACCAGGTCGTGGTTAATGCTGACCTGTATGTAAACGGAGACTTCTATGATGCCCTGACCGATACCGAGAAAAAAGCCCTTGAAGTAGCGGCTAATGCTTCTCTATCAAAGTCAATGTCATATCGTATCCTTGCAAACGGAAAAGCGCTTAAAGATCTCACAGACAACCACGGCGTTATCTTGCATGATACTCCAGCGGATTATTTCCCAGCATACATGGGTGCTGCGAAGGCGCTCCTTGAAAAAGGTGCTGCAGAAAACGAATTCTTTGCTGAAGTTTGGCAGTCTCAGAAAGACTTTGCAGACGTTGCGGTTCCCTTCTGGGCTGGCGCACAGGCTTCAAACGCTGCCCTAGGCAAGGCACACGCTGATAGCTTGAAGTAAAACATAAAAATACGAGGCCAAACGGCCTCGTATTTCTTCTTTTGAAAGCATTTTATATAAGAGTTTTCACAAGAAGAAATTAGAAAAATTTCTGAGAATAAAACCCATGGGAGGGCCGGATGGCTGAAGAAGTTGATCCAAAAAAGCTGGAAATAGCCGATGAGCTAATTGCTGAGCGTCGGGCGGAACGACCTGGGGAAACACCAGATGGCATGACGCCTTGGCAGAAGCCAATTACTGCAGCAATCGATATTACCAACGATTGGGCAGGCAAGCTTTTGTGCTTACTTATGGTTCCGTTAATCGGAGTAGTCGTTTTTGAGGTGATTGCTCGCAACTCTTTTGCAATCATGTCCGGCTATGGATGGGATGAGCTAGCTCGAAATATAGGGTTAGGCCCAACGGTTTTTGCATACGATATCAGCCGTATGATTGCCGGCGTACTGTTTATGGGTGCAGCGGGATATGGTTTAATGCGTGGTGTACATATTCGGGCTGATTTTATTTATCGAAACTGGTCTGATAAAACGCAAGCGACGGTTGATGCTTTAGCGTACATGGCATTCTTCATTCCATCGATGATTTTCTTTACTATAATTACATCACAATACTGGCTTGTGGCCTACAATTCTGGCGAAACTGCGTTTGACAGCACCTGGGGGCCAGTCCTTTGGCCCGCTCGCTTAGCTATGCCAGTTGGGGGACTTTTGCTGTTGCTGCAAGGATTTCCAGAATTATTTCGCGCTTTTCACAAAATGGGCAAAGAGCGTGAGGCAATCTTTGTTAAATTATTAGTACCATACTTCATTATCGTTGGCGCAATAGTGATATCAGTTTTCTACCCAAATTCTCTACCACTCACGGATTGGTTTTCGGGACTAATTGCAGACGGCCCCGGACTATCAAAACCGACCATCGGACTAATTATGCTGGGCGCGATGCTCTTTGTGATATTTATTGGTTTTCCAATTTCGTTCACATTAATTTTTTTAGCATTTGTGTTTGGAATTTGGGGATCAAATTTTAAATTGACCACCCTTTTGATGACACTAAACACTAATTCCACCATGCTAAACGATCAATTAATGGCAGTGCCACTATTTATTTTGATGGGTATTGTAATGGAAGCGGCAGGATTAATGGAGCGCCTGTTTGCTTCAATCCAAATGATTATGTCACGCATTCGGGGCTCACTTTACATAGCTGTTCTGATCGTTTCCACAATTTTCGCGGCCGCTACGGGCATTGTGGGAGCTTCAGTTACCCTACTAGGCATTATGGCCGGTGCAACAATGAGCCGGTCCGGTTACAATGTCCAATTGGCAGCTGGAACAATTACCGCGGGCGGCACTTTAGGAATATTAATCCCCCCATCAATCATGCTTATAGTGATGGGCCCTGTCCTGGATGTTTCAACATTAGACTTGTTCCGCGGAGCCTTCATTCCAGGCGCAATCCTAGCCACCCTGTATTTGGTTTATACACTGGGCCGTTGCTGGATCAATCCTGCTTTAGGCCCAATTCTAGCTGAAGAGGATCAACCAGAGACCTCCAAGAATTATGGGCTGGAAGTGATACTAATATGCATGGGTGTGTTGGCTATATGTAGGGTCTTTGGTTTGTCTCTTAGCGGCGCATTAAGCTTATTTCCTTTTAGCGGCTTGCTAGTACTGATTGCGGTTCTGATGATTGCCCACGGTGCGTACCGTAGTTTGAAAGTGCTACGTCTGGCAGTCCCAATCGCAGTGGCGGTCCAGGCAGCTTGGGCTGCAACACAGTTAATGAATTCAAATGGGTTAGGGTTCGGTGTTCTTTATCACACCATGTGGCTATTATTTATGGGTTTCACCGCATACAAGTCTTTTGCATTATACCGCCCAGATACTGCAGAAAACTTTCATTTCTCAGAGCTCTGGGACGAGTTTTTTGCTGGCCTAATGCCACCGACCATACTAATTTCCTTCGCCTTAGGTTCAATCTTGTTTGGCTTTGCAACACCTGCAGAGGCTGCTGCAATGGGCGCATTTGGTGCAATTTTGTTGTCTATAAGTTACGGTAAGTTCAAAATTTCTGGGTTCTTCGATAGCCTGATTAAGGCCTTGGAAATCACTGTTTTGATCATGTTCTTGGTTGCGGCTTCTAATTTCTTTGGAGCCGAGTTTTCTTCACTCGGCACCCCAAAAATGATGACTGAAGCCTTGTTACAGTTGGATTTATCACCGTACATGATCTTAATACTAATAATGGTACTGATTTTTCTTCTTGGCTGGCCATTGGAGTGGGTACCAATTGTTTTGATCGTAATACCTGTATTACTACCGACAGTAATGGCATTGGATTTGCCAGGCTTTGAGAGCCAATACGACAAGATGGTTTGGTTCGGCATAATGGTGGCAGTTAACCTACAAACTGCATGGCTAAGTCCACCAGTGGCTCTATCTGCGTACTTTCTAAAAGGCGTAGTCCCCAATTGGGATTTAAAAGATATCTACCTTGGGATGATGCAATTTATGGTTGTGCAATTAATCGGCTTGATCTTGCTATTTATATTCCCGCAGCTCGTGCTTTGGCTACCTAAAGCAATGGGTGGATAATAAAATATGGGCGGTCCAGTGGGACCGCCTACTTTCTTTCACCAGTCCAAAAACTTATCGCATATAGGAACTGCCAGCTCAAAAACATTTCTTTAAGTTTGCTTTCCGATTTAAAAGTGCGCCACTTTACTACTGTTAGTTCCAGTAAAAATGGTGACGAAAGTATAATTACAATCAAAAATCAGTTGGCGCTCCACCTTCGGAAATTCGGCGATCGACGAAAGCCCGCAACTCTTCATGAATGGCCATATCCATAGGCGGTTTTTTATAATCCGCCATGATCTCCTTATATTTGGCCGAGGCCCGCTCAGCCGTCCAAATACCACCGGCCAATTCCCATCCTTCATAATTGCGCCAATCGCTGATGAAGGGTTGGTGGAAGGCGGTTTCATAGCGATCTTGGGTATGCTGAACTCCGAAGAAATGCCCTGAAGATCCAACTTCCTTTATGGCCTCAATGGCGATATCTTCGGGCGCTGTCCGCGTGATGATCGGTTCAAAATAGCGCTGAATAAGCTGTAATACTTCGCAATCCATGATGAACTTCTCTGGCGAGGCAATCAGCCCTCCCTCCAACCAGCCGGCGGCGTGATAGACCACATTCGAACCCGACTGCACAGCAGCCCAGAGCGAATTTGAGGTCTCCCACATCGCCTGCCCGTCGGGGACATTGGCGGCACAGACCCCTGAGGAGCGGATCGGCAGTTTATAAAACCGGCCCATCTGTCCGGTCATCTGCGTGGCCCGCATATATTCCGCAGTGCCAAAGGCCGGAGCGCCAGTTTTCATATCCACATTCGAGGTAAAAGTGCCAATCACACAGGGGATTCCCGGGCGCACATATTGAAACAACGCGATGGCACACAGCGCCTCAGCAATCGATTGCGTCACAGCCCCGGCCATGGTGACCGGAGCCATCGCACCGGCCAGAGTGAAAGGTGTGACAAAAATCGCCTGCCCACGCCGTGCAAGCCGCAGGCAGCCGTCAATCATCGGCCAGTCATGCTTCAAAGGGCTGGTAGAATTGATATTGGTATACATATGCGGTTTGGATTCAAACTCCTCATGACTGAGCCCGCCAGCGATACGCACCATCTCCATTGTGTCTTCGACACGCTCTGAACCCAAGCAATAGGTATGGGCCGCTTTGTCAGTCAATGTGAGCTTGTCATATGTCGCCTCAAGATGACGAATGGAGGCATGCACATCCACAGGCTCCACAGGGTAGCCGCCTACAAAATGAATGCAGTTAAAATATTGGCTGAGCCTGAAAAAATCTTGGCATTTCTCCCGTGTGCCCGACACTTTCCGGCCCAATTCCATATCCCAATAATTCGGCGGTGAAGAGACATTGCCAAACAGCATTTTATTGCCCCCAACCGTCAACTCATGAGCTGGATTGCGCGGCGTGATGGTAAATTCCGATGGCGCTTTTCCGATCATCTCCATGACCCAATGGCGATCAAGAAAAACTTTCTCACCCTCGACCTTACATCCGGCATCCTTAAAAATCGCGAGCGCTTCCGTGTTCAGAAACTCGATTCCAATGTCTTCCAAGATGGTCATCGCCCCTTCGTGGATGGCTTCAATACCCTCCTGCGTCAGCGGCTCAATTGGGCGGTCTGTGTTTTCCACAATGCGCCAAGGCATCTGCTCAATCGCCCCACGATTGCCACGGGTATTTCCCGCACGTCCTCCGCTCCGGCGTCTTGGGGCATTACTCATCATCATCTCCAACGGTTGTTTGCCGTCAAAATGCCCGAGTCCTGTGGAGTTTGCGGTCAAATTGCGACATTTTCTGTCTTCCACGGAGACTATCTGTTTTGCGCAGAGATCCAACCGGAAAGATGGGACACATCTGGCAGCACAGCATCTGCCAGAGGCGTCAGTTCAGCCGCCTCGGCCAATCCCGTCAGCACAGCAACTGTACGCATTCCCGCCGCGCGGCCAGCACGCAGATCATGGGTGCTGTCACCGACCATGACACAGGCCGCAGCTGGGATATCCATTTTATCGGCCAAAGCCAGCAGCGGCGCAGCCTGTGGTTTTGCGCCAAATCCGCTGTCACTGCCCATTACAAAGTCAAACAGATCTAGCGCCTGAACGGACGCGAGATGTGCGCGTGCGGGGCCTTCGGCATCATTTGTCATGACACAAAGCCCAAGATCGATGCGCCGCAATTCAGCTGTCAGTCTGTGCAAATCTGTCACCAGAACCTGCGGCGCTGTTTCCGCCTCCTCATTGAGCCAGCCACATATCTGGCTTTGACCCATGCCCGGAATATGGTCGTGGATCACCGCCGCGATCTGCATGGGGGTGCCTGCAACGATGACGCTGCCAGGCTGCACTCTGCGGGTTTTTGTGTCATAGCCGAGGGACCGCGCAAGCTGCCCGAGCAGCACCCCATCAGAGCCGGCGATGCGTGCCAAAATCTGTGCTGTCCAAATGCCCCAGGTGCTTTGGAAATCAAACAGCGTGCCGTCCTTGTCGAAAATGACACCGCGAATATTCATCAGGTCCAATTTACCTGTTCTGCGCCGGGCAAAGCCTGTCGCGCCATCATAGGATCCATGTAATTGGCAATACCAGCATCATCGCAAAACCGCGTAACCCAAGCATCATCCATGCAAATAAAATCAAGCAATGCAGCCAGAAACACGGGATCAGAGACCCCTGCGCGCAAATCATGTTCTGAGGCCCCAGATGCGCCCATAAAAATCTCTCGCAAATCATCTTCACCGATCATCCAAGCCAGGGCTTGTACGGCTAAAGTTTGCGCGAGGTCTGGGGTCATATCAGTGCCATTTCTAAGTCTCTATTTCTCTTCATAATCTGCCGCCTGGGCCCAGCGCAAGAGGCGCGACGGCGCTCATTTACGCCCTTGGAGCAGAGCCTGCGCCAATTGCTCACGGGCGTTGGGCGTCATAGAGGCCAATTTATTCAGCAAAGCCTCCCGCGCGATGACCCGCCGCTCATCGATCATCGTCGCCTCATTGTCCAACACCGCCAAAACCGCCGCACGCTCAAAGGGCTCGCTTCTCAACAAATCAGCAAGAGCAGCCGTTACCTGCGCGCGCAGCTCCCGGTCCATATGCCTGTCTCGTCCCTGGGCCTTTTGGATCATACGGCCCAAATCACGCCGATCGTTACGCTCCATGGCCCGCACAAGAGGACCTAGGCTGGTCATTGGTCCGCGCGACCGTGCCTCGTGCCGGGTAGAAACGCTGTCTAGGCGCACGTCCTTATGGCGCCCAGATCCAAAGAAGCCCCCCACCGCGCCCAGCACCAACAAATTGGCCGCCAATGAAACCACCAGGCATATTTTCAACATTCTGTGTGACATGATCGTCCCCTAGCTGTCTTCCCAAATAAACTCAGCCTCAAGCCCAATGCCGGAAAGCTCACTCAGGCTTTCGGTTTGGAAATAAGCGCTGGTGATATCCAACACGGCATCGGGCGGGCTGACACCGATGACCACCCCCGCCGCTCCAGCCATGGCCAGGCCCGCCCCCGCCGGCCAGCCGCCAAATTGCGCGGCAAGCTGAGATAAAAACCGAAATACCGCACGGCGCCACGGCTGGGGCGCCTCAGACTTTGGCAGGGCCGCAGCCGCCTGCGCCTGAAGCCGCACCAGAAATTCAGGATCCAGCTGCGGCGCATCCCGCTGCGCCGCAGCAAAGAGCACATCTAAATCTTTATCATTCAACGGAGCGGGGGAGAATTCTTTATCCATCATCTTCCAATCCTAACGCCTTTTTCTGCGGTGCCAATGCATCTGCCAAGCTGCGCTTGCCGCGGGACATCAAACTCTCGACCGCTTCAACCGATATTTGCATGATCTGTGCGACATCAGGGTTTGACAGACCCTCGAGATGGCGCAAGACCATTGCCTGTTTTTGTCGATCGGGGAGATCGCTCAACGCCGCCCGGAGCGCCTGCGCCCGCGCACGATCTTGAAGACGGCGCTCCATGTCCGGACCATCATCTGGCATTTCCGGGACCGCATCGCTTGACTGGCGATTGCTCTTGCGCATTTTGTCAATACACAGGTTGGAGGTCACGCGATAGAGCCATGTGGTCACTTTGGCCTGCCCGGCTTGCCAATCCGGTGCCGCGTGCCACAGGCGCAGCAGGCTGTCCTGCGTGATATCTTCCGCCTCCGCCCGGTCTCCCAGCATCCGAAATGCCTGCGCATATACAACAGGCGCCAAACGCGCTGTCAAAACTTGTGCAGCAGCGCGGTCGCCTTGTGCAAACCGCGCCAGGAGCTCTGCATCTTCAAGATTTTGACTCGCATCAAGGGCCATCATATGTCCTGATTAGGGGGTTTTACGGCTTCGGTAAATGACCAGCCCAGCTGAACGGGCTAGCCAAAAACAGGCATCACTCATCGCTTGACTGGCGCTTTGCTTTGCGATCACGCTTGCCTCTCATGGCGTCAAACTCTTCCTGGGAAATAACCCCATCTTCGTTTTCATCCATGCGATCGAACATCCTTTGCCCAAGTTTCATTTGCTCCGTCTCGGCCAGCTCAATAGTGCCATTGCCATCGCTGTCCAGACGCTTGAGCATCCGCTTGGCCCGTTTGCCCATTTTCTTCGCCCGGTCGGCCTTTGCCCGGGCGGTCAGCTCTTCAAGCGTCAGGCTACCATCGCCATCTGTATCAGCCTCAGTAAATTGCGTTGCGCCAAAAGCCTTCACTTCCGCCTGCGTGATTTGCCCATCCCCATTGGCGTCCAATTTAGAAAAATCAGGGCGAGAACCACCATGGTCACGGGCCATCACGGGTGCGCTCGCCAAAATTGAAGTTGCAGCCAATGCGAAAATTGCGATTTTTTTCATTATCATTTTCCTTAGTTTCTTATTTTCATATGCACCGCGCAGGTTTTTGCGCTTGGTATAGGTAAAACGCAGAAGTAATCATTTTCCGTCGCTAAATATCAAAAATTATTGTGGCAGTTTGCCCCAGTGTCATCGCGCGCGCGGCGCTTGATAACGGCAGCATATACAGGAGTTTGTAATGTCGATAAATCGTCCCCTCAAAGCCGCCCTTTTGCGCGGATGGCGCCGTTGCTGCCCGCGATGCGGCAAAGGGGCACTGCTCCACAAATATCTCAAGGTACATGACCGCTGCGGCAGCTGCGGCCAAGAGCTGCATCATCATCGTGCCGATGACGGTCCGGCCTATCTCACGATATTAATCGTTGGCCATATACTTGCACCCTTGTTGCATGTGGTATTTGTCCAGTTTCGACCCGAGCCATGGATCATGGCATTGGGCTTCGGTGTCGGATCCGTAGCCCTCTGCCTCTATCTACTACCACGCATCAAAGGCGGGGTCGTTGCCTTTCAATGGGCGCGCAAACTAAATGGTTTCGGGGCGGACGCCTCTGGCAATGCGCTCAAAACCCGCTAGGTTGGGTATATGACACAGACACCTATACGCCCCGCCGCGACCATAATTACAGTGCGCAACGTGGGCACCTCACCGCAGGTGCTCATGGGGCAGCGTGGATCCAAAGCGGCATTCATGCCAAATAAATTCGTCTTTCCAGGCGGCGCAGTCGATGCGGAGGATAACGTCATACCTTTGGCCAAACCTTTGGTGCAGAGCTGCCATGCGCGGCTATTGGAAGATAACTCCGGCCCCTCACCAGAGACCCTCGCCGTAGCTGCCATTCGTGAATTGTGGGAGGAAACCGGGTTGATCCTTGGCGCGCCCGAGGCTTGGCGTGATGCGCCCGAAGATTGGAGCGGCTTTGCTCAGGAGGGCTTTCGTCCCTCAGCCGAGGGGATGTATTTCTTTTTCCGCGCCATCACACCGCCCGGTCCGCCCCGCCGATTTGATGCGCGGTTCTTTTTGGTGGATGCTGATCAACTGACTGGAGATTTAGACGATTTTTCTGGCGCATCCGATGAGCTGTCCCATTTGCAATGGGTGCCGCTGGATGAGGCGCGCACCTTAAATTTGCCCTTCATTACGTCAATCGTGCTGGGAGAATTGACCGCGTTGCGCGAAATCGGTCCACCCGCCTCAGTGCCGTTTTTCAAAAACCAAGATGAAGAAAGCCTGTTTCTGCGTCTCCACGGCTCAGAGCAGCAGTATCAGTAGCACCATTGATGCGGACAGTAAGACGATGCCCACAGCCTCGCTCAGGCGCATTTTTTCGCCAAAGACAAAGACCGATATGGCGAAAGACGCCAAGATTTCTACCTGGCCCAGCGCTTTAACATAGGCCGCATTTTGCAAGGTGAAAGCAGTGAACCAGGCCAAAGAGCCCAGCAAAGACAGCAGTCCAACCCAAATGGCCACGCGCCAAGCGCGGATCACCTGAGTGATTTGCCCCGGTTCGCGCCAACTTAAATAAACAGCCATGCCTAAAAATTGCATTGAGATTGCCATCATGAGGGTGACGCTGGCACGGGAGAAGACATCGGCGGCGAAAATATGCAAGGTTGCACCACGATAAAAGACGGCGCATGCGCCAAATAGAACAGCACAGGACAGTCCCAATGCAGTGGCTTTGTTGAAAAAACGCGGCCCCTCGGATCCAGCCTTTTGCGGCGCGTCCGAAATGATGATAACTCCCAAAACACCAAGTGAGATCGCCCCAAGCGCCGGAAGGCTCACGCCCTCACCCAGAAACAAAAGGCCGAATCCGGCAGCCAGCAAAACTTCAACTTTCTTGAACGTAATGCCGATGGTGAAATTGCGCTGCTGAAACAGGGCCACCACGCACATGGTGGCGCAGATTTGGCAAAATCCCCCCGCTGCCGCGAAGGCCCAAAATTGCCAATCCATCACAGGCATGCCGTACCCACGCGCCGCCGCATAGCCAATTGCCACCAGAGCAATCAGAGGCGCAGCATATAAAAAGCGGGCAAAAGTGGCGCCGCCCGTTGACAGCGTGGCAATGCGCAATCTCTTTTGAAACATGAAACGCAAGGTTTGCGCCATGGCCGCCAAAAGGGTGATGGGAATCCATAACATGGATCAAGACTTAGGCGATCCCCCGGTATGAGGCCAGAGCGGATGGGGTACAGATTCTTTGCATTTCAAGAAATAACGCGCGAAAAGTTGGCGATAGCTCTTGTAAATATACCCTTGGTTGCGCTGCATGAATTTCGCTTTTTGTGCCTGATAGAGGCCGGGCAAAGCATACCACGAGATATGCGGATACATATGGTGGACTAAATGGAAGTTATTGTTCAAAAACAAAAACGCGAAAAAACTGCGATCTTCAATGACAGCTGTGCGGGCCTGCACGTCTTCATGTGCGCGGTGCTCGGCAAATGTACGGATCTTGAGCAGCGCGAGCCCACCGTAAGCGGCAAGAAAATAGGCCCAAAGCGGATAGCCGGCCGCTATGACGATCCAGATCACCAGAGCAGCAACCGGAATATGCAAGAACCAATCTCGCAGCACATCCCGGCGCCCTGCGCATATGTCCCGAACATCACTGCGCGTGAAATAATATTGCGAAATCAATACACCGATCAGCAGGCGCCCTGCGAGAGTCGCGTTGAACATATGCACCCTTTGCAGCCAAGTCGGCAGAGCGTGCCAAACGGCCGGATCTAGATAATTGCTTTCGGGATCATCATAGGGATCGGTCAGGCGTTCATCGTTATGATGGGCCAAATGCGTGTCGCGAAACCGGCCATAAGGGATAGCAAGATTGAGCGAGGCGTATACCAAAGCCGCATTCAGCCAAGGGTATCTTGTTGGATGGCCGTGAATGATTTCATGCTGCAGCGAAGATTGCAGCGCGATCATTACCGCCAGACCCGGCACAGACAGCCACAGCGGGCTGAAGAGTAAAACCATCCATCCGCCATAGCAGCCCAAAAGGGTCGCAAATGTAGGCCATTCGGTGATCAAAGACGGGCGCTGAATAGGTGCCATGGGCGCAGAGTAGATCCTTTTGCTTCCTTGTGGAATTCAGAGAATTGTGTAATTTTAATCATGTAAGTTAATTAAAATAATCAAATGTGATAAATATGGACAAGCGCGCCCGTTCTGATCTCTTTCGCCATCGGCTGCAACAGGCCATGGCCCTCAGCGGTGAGACGCAGTCAAGCCTAGCGCGCAAAACCGGGGCGGACCGCTCAACCCTGTCACAAATCCTGTCGGGCACGGCAGCGCGACTGCCCAATGGACAATTGGTGGCGCAATGCGCTCAAAGCCTTGGCGTTTCTGCCGATTGGCTCTTGGGGCTGTCCGATCAACCGGACTCCCTCGCACAAATTTTGGCGCAGGCCATGACCATGGTCGATGCACCACGCGCGCTGATCGACGCCCAGATTTTTGCTTGGCATCAAGAGGCCGCAGGATATAAAATCCGCCATGTGCCCGCCGGACTGCCTGATATGGTCAAAATTCGCGCCATGCTGGAATGGGAATATGCCCCCAGCCTTGGACACACCATCGATCTCGCGATTGCCTCTGCCGAAGAGCGACTCAATTGGATGCGGCAGGCGCAATCTGATTATGAAATTGCCCTGCCCATCCACGAGTTGCAGGCCTTCGCCCGTGCCGAAGGCTATTACAGCGGTTGCCCCCGACAAATTCGCATTGAACAGCTCAAACATTTGGCCCGTCTGGCCGCGCAACTTTACCCGGTGATGCGGGTCTCTTTATTTGACGCCCGCAGAATTTACTCGGCACCGATTACCATCTTCGGCCCCTTATGCGCTGTGATCTACCTCGGGCAAAAATACTTGGTGTTTCGCGTGCCTGATCGCATCCAAGCGCTGAGCCAACATTTCGACGGGCTCATCCGTAAAGCGGAAATAGGCTCGCGTGACCTGCCCGCAGTCGTCGACGGTCTGTTGCAAGAGCTGGGTGCAGTGGCCGATTAGACCTTTGGATCTGGATTTTCTGTGTGCCCATCAACTGCGATGACCTGCCCCGATACCAAACGTGCCCCAGCGCTGCACAAAAACACGGCCATATTCGCAATATCTTCCGCTGTGACCAGACTGCGCATTGAAGTTCCAGAAGCATAGCCGTCATAGATATGCTGCACATCTGTGCCCTTAGCCGCCGCCTCGCGCTCCATCACCCGTTGCATCCGCGGCCCCTCGACCGCACCGGGACAAATCGCATTGGCGCGCACGCCCTCAGGCCCCCATTCCATCGCAAGGGTCTTCATCAAGCCGATGATGCCCCATTTCGCCGCCGCATAGGGCGCCCGATTGGGATAGCCGTATAGTCCAGCCGTAGAAGAGGTCAAAACAATGGCACCACGCGCAGCTTTGAGCATCGGCCCCCCATATTTTGCCGCGAGAAAGGCGCCTTCCAAATTAACCGATACGCAGCGCTGCCACGCAGACAGATCAATCTCTTCCACCGCCGCCGTGGGCCCGGCAATGCCCGCGTTGGCGCATATCGCCTCGAGCCGGCCCCAGGTCTTTTGAATATCCTCAAACAGCCGGGCGACCTGCGTCTCATCGCTGGCATCAACCAGGCTTTTTTGCCAATTTGCGGGGCAAGCGTCGAGGCTGGCGGCCTCCACATCCGTCACCCAAACCCGAAAGCCCGCTGCTGCAAAGGCCTGCCCCATCGCCCGGCCAATGCCATTGCCGCCCGCTGTGATCAGAACCCCCTTCATTTGCGCCCCACACTGCGGCCGAGGCCCTCGGGCCGCGGAAGCGCGCGATGGGCGGTTGCAATACGCTCCAAGTTTTGGGCCACCTGCGCAGATGGCGCGCTGGCCTTGCGGGTTTCAAGCGACACATGAATAAGCATATGCTCGCCCGTGGCCAAAAGTCGGTCCCCTTCAAACATCTGGTGGAACAGATGCATTTTCTTGCCCGCCCCTTCGGCACAATAGGTCTCAACCCGGATCACTTTGCCCGCATGTACCTCGTCAATATGGCGAATATGGGTTTCGGCAGTGAAGTAACTGCCGCCAGAGGCAATATAGGCAGCATCACAGCCCACGATCTCCATGAAGCGATCGGTGGCGTCGCCAAAGGCCTGCAAATAGCGCGCTTCATTCATATGGCCGTTGTAATCCGTCCAATCCAAAGGCACCGCACGGCGCAGGGTTTCGGTCAAGCCGCCCGCTTGCAGATCCGCCACATGCCGCACCATGCCCGCTTGCGCGCTGAGGTGCTGGTCTTGCCCCTTGAGCAGCGCTCCGGCGCCCCAGTCTTGCGCCTTCAAGGCGCGCATCATACCAACCAGATTGTTATCGCGGATGCGTTCCAGCTCGCGGATAGAATGCATACCCGATTGCGCATCTGATTGGTCAGAAATCATGTCCACCAAGTCATCGGTAAACTCCGGCACATCCATCAATTTTGTCCAGGGCCATTTAAGAGCCGGGCCGAATTGCGCCATGAAATGCCGCATGCCCGCTTCCCCGCCGGCCACGCGATAGGTCTCAAACAAACCCATTTGCGCCCAGCGAATGCCAAAGCCATAGCGAATGGCATTATCAATCTCTTCGGTGGTGGCAATGCCATCTTTGATCAGCCAGAGGGCCTCGCGCCAGACCGCCTCCAAAAAGCGATCTGCGATATGGGCATCAATCTCTTTGCGCACCCGTAAAGGATACATCCCCATTTGACGCAAAATATCCTCCGCACGCGCGACAATCGCAAGGTCACTTTGCTCTGTCGGCACAACTTCAATCAGCGGTAATATATAGACGGGGTTGAAAGGATGGCACACCATGATTTGCGCCGGGCGCAGGGCCGCCTCTTGCAGCTCAGACGGCTTAAATCCAGAGGTTGAAGAGCCCAAAACCGCCGTGGGATTACAATGGGCTTGAATGGCCCGATAGACCTTTTGCTTCATAGCCAGTTGCTCAGGCACGCTTTCCTGGATCCAGGCGGCTCCGGTCACCACCTCAGAAATTTCTGAATGAAAGCTCAAGCGCCCTTCCACGGGCAAGGGGGCCTCATAGAGCCCCGGCAAGGAGCGGCGTGCATTGGCCAGCACCTCGCCGATTTTGCGCTCAGCCTCGGGATCAGGATCAAAGACACGCACGTCCCACCCGTTGAGCAAAAAGCGCGCAGCCCAGCCACCGCCGATAACTCCACCTCCGATGATTGCTGCAACCTGTGTCATTGCAAACCCCTATCTAATTGCATTGAATTCAGAATCTCACTTACCTACCGGCGCGCGCTTCACAAGCCCCAGCTTTTCGCGCACCTCTGCCGGGCCAATGACCCGCGCACCCAGATTTTCAATCAAGCTGACGGCCCGATCAACCAGCTGGTAGTTTTGCGCCAAAACCCCGCGGTCAAGCATCAAATTATCTTCCAAACCCACGCGGACATTGCCCCCGGCCAGAACCGAAGCGGCCACCATCGGCATTTGATTGCGCCCCAGTCCAAAGGCGCTAAAGGTCCAGCCGTCGGGAATATTGTTGACCATGGCCATCAAGGTGTTGAGATCATCGGGTGCACCCCAGGGCACGCCCATGCACAGCTGGACCAAAGCATTGGGTTCAAGCACCCCGTCGGAAACCAATTGCTTGGCATACCAAAGATGACCGGTGTCAAAGGCTTCAATCTCGGGCTTCACCCCCAATTCGGTCATCATCCGGCCCATTGCGGTCAGCGTGCCGGGCGTGTTGGTCATGACATAATCGGCTTCAGCAAAATTCATCGTACCGCAATCGAGTGTGCAAATCTCTGGGCGGCATTCAGCCACATGCGCCACCCGTTCGGTCGCGCCGGCCATATCGGTGCCCACAACCGGTGGCAGCGGGGTTTCAACGTCGCCAAAAACCATGTCACCGCCCATTCCGGCCGTCAGATTGAGCACCACATCAACCTCAGCATCCCGGATCCGGTCTGTGACTTCGCGAAACATTCCCGGATCTCGGCTCGGCGCGCCGGTTTTAGGATCGCGCACATGGCAATGCACCACCGCCGCCCCAGATTTGGCGGCCAAAATCGCGCTCTCGGCAATTTGCTTTGGACTGCGCGGCACATGGGGGCTTTTGTCTTGCGTTGCGCCTGAGCCTGTGACGGCACAAGTGATAAAGACCTCACGGTTCATTTCTAAGGGCATGATCTTCTCCTTCTCTCTTCAGTAATCTGCGAGAGTTGCAAAAGGAAATTTGCCAATATACGAATGATTTTTGATGAAATACGCAAATAACATCTGGCAAGCGGGTAGCAAGCCACTCCATGTGGGGCTTTTGCTGCTTGATGAGAGCAACACGCTGTCCCTTGCCGCAGCTGTTGACCCTATGCGCGCCTGCAACCGCAGGGCCGATCGCAAGCTGTTTTCTTGGCAATTTTTATCACAAGCGGGCCAGCCTGTGCATCTCACCTCGGGCATGACGGTGCAGACCGAAGAGCTGCGTGGGTTTGCAGGGGATCTGTTGATCCTTGTGGCCGGTTTTCACCTTGAGGCCCAATGCACCCCGCCCCTGATTGCAGCCCTAAGGCGCTGCGTCGCGGACGGTTGCCAGCTGTGGGGCGTTGATGGGGGCAGTTGGATCATGGCTCAGGCGGGGCTGCTGGATGGCCACAGCGCGACCTGCCATTGGGAGGATGCAGAGGCGTTCTCCCGCCGGTTTCCATCTGTCAATCTGGTGCCAGATCGCTATGCCATCAGCGCACCCTTTGCCACGACAGGCGGCGCATCTCCCTGTATTGATTTAATGCTGCATCTCATCACCTGCCGCCACGGGCGGGCTTTGTCGGAGCGCGTGGCCTCGGCCTTTATCTATGATCCGCTGCATACCGGCGATGCACCACAGCAGATGATTGCCACAACCCGCATTTCCAGCAAACATCCCCGGATTGCGCGAGTGTTGAAGCAGATGGAAAACCTAATCGACAGCCCGCCGACAATCGCGGCCCTGGCCCGCGCCAATGGCATCTCCACCCGCAAGTTGGAACTGGAATTTAAAGCGGCCACCGGCCGGGCCCCGGGGCGTTATTTTCTGGAGCTTCGCCTGTCCGAAGCACGCCGCCGCGCCATCGACAGCGCGCAAAACGTGCAAGAAATCGCTCTGGCCTGCGGGTTCACCTCACAGGCCAGCCTGGCCCGCGCCTTCCGTCAAGCTTTTGGTCAATCCATCAGCGCCCTACGCCGTCACCATTAACCCGCTCAATAGGGCATCGGATGGGCGCGATGGGTCTTGTTGAGATCTGCAAGCACCTGGTCCGACAACTCAATGTCTTTGCCCGCGATGATATGCGCCAATTGCGCCGCCGTCGTGGCCCCAAAGATGACCGAGGCCATGAATGGACGCCCAGCGCACCAGGCCAATGCCATATGCACCGGATCCAGCCCATGTTTTTGCGCCACCTCCATGTAGGCTGCGGCCGCCAGATGGGCCCGGGCCGTATTGCGCCCGCCCATTTCAGGCGACACGCTCATTCGGCTGCCGTCCGGCACCGCATTGGCGGCGTATTTTCCAGTTAGAAACCCGGTCGCCAAAGGTGAGAACGCCAAAAGGCCCACGTCCTCATTGACACTCAACTCTGCTAAATCCGTGTCATACATGCGGCACATCAGGGAATATTCATTTTGAATGGATGCGACGCGCGGCCCGTGCCCCTCCTCAGAGGCCCGCAGCCATTGCGCCGTGCCCCATGCGCTCTCATTCGACAGGCCAAAAGCGCGAATGCGGCCGCGCGAGACTTCTTCTTGCAGCGCGCCTAGGCAGTCATGCATATGCTGGATCGTCTCGGCTTTGTTTTGCTTTGCGGGATCATAATTCCAATTTTGTCGGAACATATAAGAGCCACGGTTTGGCCAATGGAATTGGTAAAGATCGATCACATCGGTCTGCAACCGCTTTAAGCTGCCGTCAATCGCCGCCGGAATTGAGCTGGCGGTAATCGGCGCTCTGTCACGGATATGTTTAATCCCCATGCCTGAATGTTTGGTGGCCAGAACCACTTGATTTCGCTTGCCGCTGGCCTGAAACCATTCGCCCACTATACGTTCACTGTCACCTTGAGTCTCCGCCGTGATCGGATTGACGGGATACATCTCCGCAGTATCAAAGATATTGATCCCCGCATCCACAGCCATATCCATCTGCGCAAAGCCATCCGCTTGATCTGTCTGTGTGCCGTAAGTCATCGTCCCAAGACAGAGGTCGGAAATCATAATCCCGCTGCGACCCAATTCATTCATTTTCATTCTACAGTCCCCTTGTTGCAGGTAAGTTAGCCGAAGGTTGTTAAGCTGCAAGCTGAAAATATCTTGAGAACAAATAGGGAACAATGTACTCCTATAAAGATGACACCCTATGCCCCGAATCTGATTTCATCTGTCCGCAGGCCGAAGGCGGCCCTATTGGAGCTTTGGCCGGGCATTAGCCTGACGCTGGCGCGCGCCCATGAGGCTTGCGGCCAATTTCGGCGCAGTTTTGCAATGATGGTGGCGCAAAATACACAAGGGCCTGTGTTTTGGGTGGCACCAGAGTGGAGTACAGATCGGCTGCACGCAGAGGGGGTCATCCCTTTTTTCTCTCCTGGGCGTCTGACCTTTGTGAGCCCCAAACGCGCAGAGGATATCCTGTGGTGCGTTGAAGAGATCCTGCGCAGCAGCGCCGTGCCGCTTGTGGTGGCCGATCTGCCTGGCCTGCCCGCCCTAACCCCTGTGCGGCGCCTGCATCTGGCGGCCGAGACTGGCGCGCGCAAAGGCGGCTGTGCCCCGCTGGCTCTTTTGCTCACCCCCGGCACGGGCGGTGCACCGGGCATCGAAAGCCGCTGGCACATGGGCCCCATGCCTCAAGCCGGCATGGACCACTGGCAACTCACCCGCATACGCAGCCACAGCGCGCCCCCGCGCCGCTGGCATGTGGCCTGGCATGAAGGGCGCTATCGGCTGACCTCTGCCACGCAGCCCCCCCAAGTTTAGAGCCACCACCAAAGACCTGACCAAGCCCGAAAAATCCATGCCAAAGATCAAATCCCACTTGCCACTCCGCAAGAGCCGGCAGATGGTTGCGCTATGCGACTTATTTTATCCTTTGCGGCGCTTTTCTTGTCCGTCATCCTCTTGCAGCTGTCCTCCGGTGGGGTTGGCCCCTTGGATGCCCTCACAGGGCTTGAACAGGGCTTTACCAAGGGGCAAATCGGCATCTTGGGCTCTTCGCATTTCCTTGGGTTTTTCATCGGCTGCTGGTGGGCGCCCCGGGTGATGGGCAGTGTGGGGCATTCACGCGCTTTTGCGGTCTTCACCGCGATGGGCGCCATTGGCATGCTGGGCCATACCTTGCTCATAGACCCCACCGCCTGGGCCGTGATGCGCGTAGCCTCAGGGCTTTGTGTGGCGGGCTGCTATACGGTGGTCGAGGCCTGGCTACAGGCGAAAGCCAGCAATGCCAATCGCGGGCGTACCATGGCGGTTTATCGTGTGGTAGATATCTCTGCCTCGCTTGGAGCGCAGATGATGATTGGTGCTTTGGCCTCTGTTGAGACCTATCTGGCCTATAACCTCCTGACGCTCTTTTGCTGTGCCTCCCTCTTGCCGCTTGCCCTGACCAAAGCCAGCCCGCCGATTACGAAAGCAGCCCCGCGCCTACGGCCTCTTTTGGCGCTTAGCCGCTCCCCCCTTGCCGTCTTTGCGGTTATGGTGAGCGGCCTGACCTCTGCGGCCTATCGAATGGTTGGCCCCATCTATGGCACAGAACTCAATTTGAACGCCTCGCAAATCGGTCTATTTCTTGCCGGTTACGTTTTGGGTGGGGCAATTTCGCAATATCCGGCGGGCTGGCTGGCAGACAAGTTTGATCGCCGTTGGGTGGTCATCGGCATTTCAATTGCCTCGCTCATATCTTGCACCCTATCCTTTTTCGCGCTCGGCGTCACGCAAGTCATCATAGCCTCCTGCCTGTTTGGCTTTATCACTGTACCAATCTATTCCGTCGCCACAGCCCATGCGCATGATTTCGCCTCGACCGATGAACGTGTTGAACTTTCGGCCGCTCTTTTGTTTTACTATGCCATCGGCGCCATCGCCTCTCCCATCGTCGCCGCGCTATTGATTGAAACATTTGGCACCGGCTCTTTTTTCATCTTTATTGCCATCGCACATCTGCTTTTGGCAGCCATCGGCGGGTTGCGGTTGCTGCTTGGCGATACGGCCCTGTCCAAAACACCCTATATCTACGCTCCGCGCACCTCCTTCATGCTTGGCCGGCTGACAAAAATCCTGCGCGATCCCGGCTCATCTTCTAAGCCTTAGGGCTGGGCTTTCGGGCCGCACAGGGTTAAATAGGGCCAACTTTATTTGGACGGCATTATGAAACGTATCCTGATCACATCAGCCATTCCCTATATCAACGGGATCAAACACCTCGGCAACCTTGTGGGCAGCCAGCTGCCTGCAGATCTTTTTGCCCGCTACCATCGGGCGCGAGGCAATGAGGTCTTGTTTCTCTGCGCCACCGATGAACACGGCACCCCGGCAGAGCTCGCCGCCGCGAAAGCTGGCAAGCCGGTTGAAGAATATTGCGCCGATATGCATGCGGTGCAGGCCAAGATTGCTGACGGGTTTCGCCTGTCTTTCGACCACTTCGGTCGCAGCTCATCGGCACAAAACAAAGAGCTGACACAGCATTTCGCCGGGCGTCTTGCAGATCAAGGCTTGATTGCAGAGGTCGATGAGCAGCAAGTGTATTCCCACGCGGACGGGCGCTTTTTGCCAGATCGTTATATCGAAGGCACCTGCCCCAACTGCGGCTATGACAAAGCGCGCGGCGATCAATGCGAAAATTGCACGAAACAGTTGGAGCCAACTGATCTCATTGAGCCGCGCTCAGCCGTATCTGGCTCGACCGACTTGGAAGTGCGCAACACACGCCACCTGTATCTGCGGCAATCCTCTTTGCGCCAAGAGCTCAGTGATTGGATTGCGCAAAAAACCGATTGGCCGGTGCTGACCACGTCCATCGCGAAAAAATGGCTCAATGACGGTGATGGATTGCAAGACCGCGGCATTACCCGCGACCTTGATTGGGGCGTTCCCATCCGGCGCGGCGAAGCGCCCTGGCCTGGAATGGAAGGCAAAGTTTTCTACGTCTGGTTTGACGCACCAATTGAATATATCGCCTCCGCCCGCGAATGGGTGGATGCCGGTAAAGGCGCCGACTGGGAACGCTGGTGGCGCACCGATAAAGGCGCTGCGGACGTGCGCTATGTGCAGTTTATGGGCAAGGACAATGTGCCCTTCCACACCCTCTCATTCCCGGCCACAATTCTGGGCTCTCGCGAGCCATGGAAGCTCGTCGATTACATCAAATCATTTAACTACCTCAACTATGACGGTGGGCAGTTCTCCACCAGCCAAGGGCGCGGCATCTTTATGGATCAAGCGCTTGAGATCCTGCCGCCCGACTACTGGCGCTGGTGGCTTCTCAGCCATGCACCGGAAACCTCCGACAGCGAGTTCACTTGGGACAATTTCCAAGCGGATGTGAACAAAGATCTGGCGGATGTGCTGGGCAATTTCGTCTCTCGTGTCACCAAATTTTGCCGCTCCAAATTCGGCGAAACCGTGCCAGAGGGCGGCAGCTATGGCCCGCGTGAAACCGCGCTGATTGCGGGTTTACAAACTCGCCTAGAGGCCTATCAAACCCATATGGAAGCCGTAGAAGTGCGCAAATCCGCTGCGGAATTGCGGGCGATCTGGGCCTTAGGCAATGAATATTTGCAGGCCGCAGAACCCTGGGCCGTGTATAAAACCAATCCCGGGGAAGCCGCGGTCATCATCCGCCTATCGCTCAACCTCATTGCGCTCTACGGCCAACTCTCAGCCCCCTTCATCCCAGATGCGGCGCAAATCCTGGGCCAGGCGATGGGCCAGACCGACACGCTCTGGCCCGAAGACCTCGCCCAAGCGCTCACCCGCTGCGCGGCGCGCGATGCGTTCACCGTGCCCGAAAACCTCTTCGCCAAAATCACCGATGAGCAACGTGATGACTGGGCCCAACGCTTTTCCGGCATACGGCAGTGAGCAGAGTGAGCCACTAAAAAGAATGCGCCTTCCGCCTCCAAAGAGCACAATTGCGGACTGGACAAGCGCCGTAAAAAAGACAATAACGCCGCAGATCACTCGATCGGCTTTCAAAACGCCTTCATAACCAAGGCGAAAGCAGCACAGGTGATCGCCCCAAAACCAAGGTTTGAAGGCATTGAGGCGGGTTGGTAGAGTGGTTATGCAGCGGATTGCAAATCCGTGTACACCGGTTCGATTCCGGTACCCGCCTCCACAACATGTTGTAAATCCCCCAAGAAAATAACATCCAACAACGAGATATTGTTCACTATTTTCTGTACACAATTCGTACACAAAATATCGGTGTAGATTTCTATTTTCAGACGTTAGTTCATAATAACAGATACTTATGGGTTTTTGAACATGAGCTACGGCGTAAAATCGATACAAATACACAAGAAACTCAGGTTGGACAAAAGGGCAGGGAGCGACAATTGGTATGCTCGTCTTACACTGCCAAATGGCAAACGTCTGGTTAAGACAACTAAGACTGAAGATATAGAGAGTGCAAAAGAAGTAGCACTGCGTCTTTATTATGAAGTTGATGCTCGCATTCAAAACAAACTGCCAGCCACTACCCGTAAGTTTTCAGATGTCGCTAAACACGCAATCAACCGTATGGAAACAGAAATACGTGAAGGTGTGGGCAAGCAGTCGTACAAAGACTACACTCAGGCTCTCAACAAGTGGCTGATACCCTACTTTGGGGGTACTGACATAGCCAAGCTGGATTTGGCTGCTGTAACGGCGTTTGATGCGTGGCGTACGGCACAGAATGGCAAGGTGCCAGCGCAGAGTACAATCAACAATCACAACTCAGCACTGAACCGTGTACTGGACGAAGCAGAACTCAACGGATGGATAGTAAAGTCACTGCGCCCCACACTGCTTAACAAAGGTACAAAGACACAAAGCAGAGGTAGTTTCACTGTTGAAGAATACCGCACGATTTATACCGCACTGCGGGGCTATCACAAACAGACAACCAATGAAAAATCAGCTGCTACAAGAGAAACGCTCAGAAACTATGTGCTGTTCTTAGCCAACACAGGTGTGAGGCATGGTACAGAAGCACTGGGATTATGTTGGCGAAATATCGAATGGTATGAGCGTGATGGTGAACGCTACTTGGCTATCAATGTAGATGGTAAAACTAGTAAACGCACAGCCATTGCACGGGATAGAGTTGTGGACTTTCTATGGAGGCAAGCTCAGCTGAACAGTAGAATTTCAGTGGCAGATTTTAATGCACTTATTGCTGCCAAGTTAGATGAGCCTGTGTTCACAACACGGCTCAGTGCGACAGTAACCGTGCACAATCTCAATCGTGCGTTCAACGCATTACTGGATGAACTCGATTTAAAAACGGGCGCAGATGGCAGAACACGCACGCTGTACAGTTGGCGGCATTTCTATGCCACAAAGGATTTGGAGCGTGGAGTTAGCACCCACGCCCTAAGCAGACAGCTGGGTAACAGTACACAAATGATAGACAGGCATTACAGCAAGTACAGTCCGTTGCTGAATGCTGAGTTGCACAGTGGGCGGAAGAAAAAACACTGATGAGACACAAGTTGTTCAAAACTGCACGGTTTTATGCTGTGTATGGGTCTGGGGGCTTTAGAGTTGGGGTTTCAAAATCGTTCCGGGTTGGTTTTATTGGGCCCCACATCACTCACACATCAATTTCAAGCTAAACCGTGCCGCTGCTCTCGCTAAGTGGCGTCAATTATTGAGCGCATAGATTTAGGCTGCGCTAGCAATCTGATGCGAGTTCTCATTAGTTTGACAGCTTCCATTCGGCTAATTTAAAGTGAGCCGCTCGTTGCTCAACTCAGGATGTTGGTATGCGGAAGGATAGGGCATGGGCTTTATAGGGCCCACTGGTATTGTTTTATTCCAGGTACGGCCAAAATACCCGTGCTTACAATGTGTTAATGCGTTGCTTTCTGCAACACCTGGCAGAGCATAGACGCGACAAAGCCACCGCCATAGGTGGGGGTAATCTAAAATTTTTGCTCCATTTAATTTCATTCTCAAATAGTAAATTGGATCATGCCGATACAGCGTCGGAAATAGGCGTAGGTCAGCCTCAGTGAAATTGGCACCTGTTAAAAATGGACGGTCATCGACTGCCAGCTTTTTTTCAAGTTCGCTCAAGGTTTGGAAATAATCATAAAACGCTTTGGCATAAATTTGTTGATCGGATGAGAAGCCTGCTTTGTACGCACCATTGTTGATGCTCGTATATATTATTTTATTTAATATATCGATTTCGTTTCGCAACGTGTCATCTTCTGGATAAAGGTACGTTTGCTCTCTCATGTTAGCAGTCAACGCATTTGCATGTCTGTCTAACATTCGGATAATTTCAGCGCTTTCGTTATTTACAATTCGTTTTGTTTTCTTGTCATAAAGGATGGGTACGGATTGATCAGTGGAACCTTCAGCGGCATAAATTTCTTTTATTAAACTATAGGATTTTTCTGTCGCAGTTTCTGATGTGCATTCAGGTAGTGGCGCACCAGTGGCGATTGCAACACGTTCAGGTGCAAATTGCCATAAGTTAGGTCCAGCACGGTCATCTGCTTCTGTACGGCTTGGGAACACCACATCCATCGTAATGCTACTTTGGAGACCAAGAATATTGCGAGCGAGGCTGGCGCGATGGCACCACGGACAATTGAACGCAACAAATAAGTGGTATCTATTTTTTCAGGTTGGAAGTCTGGATCACCAATTGCATGCCGAAACCCGCTAACACCACGTACAAACTCTCCACTTACTCGGCGTTTCATGGCATTTTTTTGTGTTTCTTCAATTGAAGTGTTTAGGGGTGATTTCACCATTTTTTTCCCGTTGGCTGCGCTACACGTTTATTTGTTAAACCCAGCAAAGTTAACGCCGCTTAGGTCTGCCATCTCCCGCTTCCAGGTTGTGATGTCAGAATGTTGGAAATCAGACAAAGACGAACGTCCACATGCCCGCGCTAGAACCTGCATCAATTCAACACTTGAGCCAAAATAACGCGCTAGTTTTTCTGCACCTATTTGCACATCCAACCGCTTGCGTAATTCAGGTTTTTGCGTCGCCACCCCAACGGGGCAATTATTGGAATTGCACATTCTGGCTGCGATACACCCTACTGCCTGCATTGCTGAATTTGATAATGCTATCGCATCTGCACCGAGAGCCATTGCCTTGGCAAAATCTTCCGCCATTCGCAATCCACCCGTAATCACAAGCGTAACATCACGCCCTGATTTTGCGTCCAAATGTCGACGTGCCCGCGCAAGTGCTGGAATTGTTGGTACTGATATATGATCTCGAAAAATCAAGGGTGCTGCGCCTGTGCCTCCGCCACGACCGTCAAGGATGATATAATCTGCACTGGCTGCCAGAGCAAAATCAATGTCGTCCTCTATGTGGTTTGCTGACAATTTAAATCCGATCGGAATACCACCAGAACGTTCACGTACTTCATCGGCCACTTTTTTGAAATCAGCGGGCGTATGGAGGTCAATAAAGGTTGCAGGTGAAATAGCACTTTGGCCTGGCTTTAACCCACGCACCTCTGCGATTTTATCTTGAACTTTTTCGCCAGGAAGGTGCCCACCGGTTCCAGTTTTTGCGCCTTGGCCGCCTTTGAAGTGAAACGCTTGCACGCGTTCTACCAATTCAGGCTTCCAACCAAATTTAGCAGAGGCAAGTTCATAGAAATATCGTGCATTTTCGGCCTGTTCTTCGGGCAACATCCCACCTTAGCCTGAGCAAATTCCGGTGCCTGCCAACTGTGCCCCGCGAGCAAGAGCTATTTTTGCCTCTTCTGACAAAGCACCATAGCTCATGTCAGAAACAAACAAAGGTATATCAAGCTTCAAAGGGTTTTCTGCACGTGGGCCAATAGTTACTGATGTTCTAACAGGCACGTTGTCCAATAGTGGTTTGCGTGCCATTTGAGCTGGTAGAATTTGAATGTCATCCCAATGCGGCAGATCCTTACGTGGGACGCCCATTGACCCCATTTCGCCATGATGTCCGAGTTTAGATAAACCATCACGTGCCAGTTCATGAATGCGTGCAACTGTGGGTTCCTCAGGGGTTGCTATTGCTACCGGGATTTCAGATTTTGGTACCGGTGCGGGATCACCAGCATTTAGCTCACCCAAAGTAGCATGTGTTCCATCGCAAAATGGCGCATTTGCAGTCGATTTACACTGACACAACCCCGCAGCCCCAGTTTTTTCGGTTGTGAACCTCAGGGGCTTAATATCTGTGCCTGCATGTGAACCATCACAAAATGGTTGGCTTTGGGAGAGACCGCACTGACACCAAAAGTAATTTTTACCTGCCTCCAGCTCTACTTTGATCGGCCTTAAATTTGCGATAATTGGAAAAGTTTGCGCCATTGTCTATCCTAATTTTGTGCGGTCGTGCGGCAATGCAAAGTCGATTACTGGCCCAGTTGGGATCACGCGAGATGGGTTGATCGTTTCATGGCTGGCATAATAGTGATTTTTAATATGTTCCATATTCACAGTCTTTGCCACACCGGGCTGTTGATATAGATCACGCACATATCCAGATAGGTTTGCGTAGTCGGAGATACGCCGAATATTACATTTGAAATGCCCTACATAGACAGGATCAAACCGTACCAAAGTAGTGAATAAGCGCCAGTCGGCTTCAGTAACTGTATCACCGGTCAGATACCGCTGGTTTGAAAGGCGTGCATCAAGCCAGTCGAGCGTTTCAAATAAAGGCAAAACGGCATCTTCATAAGCATTTTGTGTGGTTGCAAACCCAGCTTTGTAAACACCATTATTCACCGTATTATATATCCGGTCGTTTAACGCGTCTATCTCTGTTCGTTTTGGTTCGGGGTAATAATCACCCGCAGTTGCACCAATTCCATCAAAGGCAGAATTGAACATCCGAATTATCTCAGGGGATTCATTTGATACAATGGTATTGTTCTTCTTGTCCCATAAAACTGGAACTGTAACACGGCCAGAATAATCTGACATCGCTTTAGTATAGACCTCATACATATAATTTGAACCGTTAACAGTATCTGGAACTGCGCCATCTCCAGGTTCAAATGTCCAGCCTTTGTCAGCCATGTACCAATGCACAACTGACACCGAAATCATCTTTTCTAACCCTTTTAACTCTCGAAAAATCAATGTTCGATGCGCCCAGGGGCATGCAAGTGATACATATAGATGGTAACGGCCAGTCTCAGCCATGAAGCCAACATCTCCACTTGGGCCGGCTGATCCATCTGAAGTAATCCAGTTGCGAAACTGTGGCGCTGTGCGCACAAAATGGCCGCCTGTCTCTTTGGTGTCATACCACTGATCGACCCAACGTCCGTCTTGTAATAATCCCATGATATTCGCCTTCTATTATTGCCAGGGTAGCCTTCGCTACCCAGGCGAGGTTTTGGAGTCGTAACTTAGGTTTTTCGTCATTTACAGCTTACGAGAGTTAAACTTTTTACTCGGTATGATCTTGAGGTTTTCGAAATTAAACAGCTTTGCCCGCTTCAAGTATGTTCACTCTGATAAAGCCAGCACAAGAATTTAAGCTATGACTGCAATCTCTGGCTGGTCTCATTTGTTTGACCGATCCCTTTAGAAGACAATCACCAAAGCATCCTACGCAAAGTGCGGTCCTTGTCCAAAAGATGGTGTTTTAACGCTCCACCTGCGTGGACGAAAACCACTACCGCTATTCCGTAGGAAACATAAATATGGAATTCAATTGCCAAGTCACGGATTTTTTCTGAAGTCACAAGGACAGCAGGAATGTCAAAGGTATTAAACATTGAAACATTTTGACCAGTGAATGTCGTAAATATATAACCGGAGACTGGAATTGTTATCAAGCTTGCAAAGAGGAGTAAATGTGCGAACTTTGAGGCTAGTTTTTCTAACTTTGTGTGACTTTCTAATGGAGGCGGACGCTTCCGGAATTTGTTAAGCAGGAGGATCAGACCCATCAGGAAAACCATAACACCAAAAGACTTGTGCAGGGTTGGCGCAAGATAATACCAGCTGGAATAAAAGGAGAGTTCTACAATCCACCAACCCGAAACGATCAGGCCAATCATATGTCCCGCGATCAACCAGTGCAGCAGTTTTGTGCTGAAAGAAAATGATTTCTTTTTAATTTCGGAAGTCATCGCAGGTCTCCATGCAAATGATGTTTGAAACTGTCCCGATCATCTGCCGGGACAGCTTAAGGTTCTATTTGTCTTTTATTGCTTCGATCTGCAGCGTTACATCAACTAACTCAGCTGCCGGACCAAGATTGAAGTCCATGCCGAAGTCTTTACGTGTCATCTTGTAGGTTCCTTCAAATCCGACGCGATAACCGCCCCATGGATCCTTACCTTCTCCAATCTTCTTGATCGGGAAATCTATGTTTTTGCTGACACCTAAAAAAGTTAATATGCCTGTCAAAGTTCCACCAGAAGCGTCACCACTAAATTTGGTGCTTTTGAAGGTAGCGTTTGAAAATTTTGCTACGTTGAAGAAATCGCCACTGCGCAAATGCTTGTCGCGATCAGCCCAATTTGTATCTAGGCTAGTGGTGTCGATGCTGACTTCGACGCTTTGACTCTCTTCTCCTACAGCTGGGTCATACTTCAATTTTCCTGCGATTGTGTTGAAACGGCCCGACAGCTTTGAAACTCCCAAATGGCTGGTTTCAAATTTTACAAAGGAATGTGAGGGATCGATCGTATAACTCTCGGCCTGCGTCAACACGGGCAGTGTTAGCGATAAGGATACTCCAAGCGCGATCGTTTTTAAAATAGTGTTCAAGTTACTTCTCCAAGTTAGAAGGATAATTCTTCGGATTAGGCTAACATTTAGCAATCTCTGGGAAACCTATTCGTAGCATTGGCTGGGCGGTTGCCATTGCGCAGTTACCCAGCCAATATTCATTTTCAGGATTTTTGAGCCTGACGGGTTTCATAGGCAGTTTTCTTTTCTTGATACTCTTCCTCAGAGAGAGCATGCCACCCGATACAGTTGCCTGTCGGAGAGCGGCCACATCCACATTTTGGTGATTCAGTCATTTCTTTTCCTTCTCAGTTTCTTTGTGTGTGTGGATAATTGCTTGCCCCTGAATAAATTATAATGCCTGAAGCTGAGACCCTCTTGTTCTAAAAATGAGATCTGTTGAATAAACTTGAATGGTAGATCGTGTTTGCCATGAAATCTGTGAACTCAAACAAAGGTCTTCAGCATATGGAACTGAATCTTTGTAGTCCTTGGATGAAGTTAGTCATAATCAAGGATCGAGAATGTTCACAAAAACCTGGTTCAATGCTGATGGTATTAAAGTTTTGAGGTGGGTCAAAAATCAAAAATAACTACGCTTCTCGGATGCTGGGCCTTATTCGATTAGGCTGAAGCCTAATGCCCGGTGCGCAGTTGTGCCGTTAGTCCATCGCGCAGGCTTTTTTGATTTCTGCAGTAAATAATCGCATTCGACGATTTAGCTGGCGCTGTTCTGAGTGCACAAGATAAATTGAGAACTCTGAAGTTTCATATTGTGGCAGGACGTGGATTAGTTTTCCGGTTTCAAGCGTGTCGCCGAATATGAAATCGGGCAAATTAGCAATACCTTGACCTTGTAGGGTTGCCTCGAAAAGAAACTGGCCACTATTGCTATTTAAAGAGGGAGTGAAATCAATATTCGAGGTCTTTTTCGCTTCGCTTGATGCCAAGGCCAAAGTGCCCCTTTTAGCTGTGCCAAAATGTAAAAGTCTGTGCTCCCGTAAATCTTTTAACTGGGTTGGCTGACCATATTTTTCTAAGTAGGAGGGCGCAGCACACAGCTGGTGACGTACGGTCCCTATTTTCTCAGAAATTAGCTGTTTATCAATATTAGGTGTTATTCTAATGGCGAAATCATAATTTTCACGCTCAAGGTCGATAACACGATCATCAAAATCTGCAGTGAGCTGGATTTCAGGGTATTTGTTGTTAAACGTTACTAACAATCTGCTTAAAAACAAAAAACCAAATTCTCGTGGCACGGAGATCGATAAAGGACCAGAGATATCCGCATGCGTGCTTTTGAAATCTGTTTCAATTTCTTTAAAATCATTAACCGCACGCGTAGCACGCTGATAAAGTTCGCGGCCCGTTTCTGTGACCTCCCATCGACCTGGAGTGCGATCGATAAGTCTAGTGGAATAGCGATCTTCCAATAGGCTTAGCCTTCGGCTGACTGCAGACTTGGCGATATTCAAACGAGCGGCAGCATTGGCAATGCCCCGGTGCTCCACAACCATTGTAAATAGGTGTAAATCTTCTACCTTCCCCAAAGCGTTCCCCTCCTAGCACACAAGTGGTGCAGCTGCCATTTGACATTTGCAGTTTAGTTTCAATTGTCTTAAATAATGGTGTCTAATATAAGTGTCCATGTATAAAAATTAGCCCTGTTCGTTCTTATATTTAGAACTCTTAATTTGTGAAAAATATATTAGTTTTCTGTTATCAACATCCAAAAGAGAGGATCTCTAATGTCGATCAGGCCGGCCGTATCAACTAGCACTGCTACTCCCACACTTGAGGGCGCAGGAGTTCATCTTCATCGTGCATTTGGGTTTAGTGAGCCTCAGGCGCATGATCCGTTCTTGCTGTTTGATGATTTCAGGAACGATAATCCAGAAGCTTATGCGGGAGGGTTTCCGTGGCATCCTCATCGTGGAATTGAAACTATTACGTATGTTTTGAAAGGTTCTGTGGAGCATAACGATAGTTTGGGCAACACGGGTACATTAGCTGCTGGTGATGTGCAGTGGATGACGGCTGGTTCTGGTATTATGCATCAGGAGATGCCCAACGGTAATACCGCTGGGCAAATGCATGGGTTCCAGCTTTGGGCTAATTTACCTGCCAGTCTTAAAATGACAGCCCCTCGCTATCAGGATGTTGAAGCGACTGAGATACCTGAGATTATCGATGATGATGGAACATGCGTGCGGGTTATCACGGGTGGATTTTGGGGGCGCCGAGGCCCTGTTGATGGAATAGCTGCTGATCCACTTTATCTTGATATTAGTATTCCAGAGGGACGCCGTAAAACCTTTAAAGTCGACACATATCGCAACACCTTTGCCTACATTTTTCATGGAGCAGGTAAATTTGCGGATGCTTCAATTCCAAAGGGGATATTGCTTGAGAAAGAAGTAATGGGTCAGGAGTTAAACATTCGTGATTTGTCTGGCAATCGGACTTTAGTGAATTTTGGCACTGGTGATGAGGTGGTTGTTCAGGCTGGACCGGATGGAATGCGATTTTTACTTATCGCTGGGTCACCAATTCAAGAACCAGTGGCGTGGCATGGACCGATTGTGATGAATACGCGTGAAGAGTTACAACAGGCTTTTGCCGACTTGCGTAATAATCAATTTATTAAACCGCTGGATCACTAAAAAAAGATAGTGAGTTGTACTTGGAAATACTGCCAGACAAAACCATATTTACCGCAGCCAAATTCCAGAAGTTCTGGGTCGGGCAAATTTTTCTCAAGCTAAATTGTAATAATGGATGTCTCTATGAGAATTCTTCGTATTGATAGCAGCGCACAAACGGAAACCTCGCAGAGCCGCCGCCTGTCTAACCGTATCATTGATGGGTTGCACGCGCTTGGCAATTCACCAGACGTAACCGTTCGCGATCTGGAAAAGCGTCTCCCGCAGTTGGATCGTGCATGGATCGAAGCCAACACAACACCGATCGATGATCGCACTGACTATCAGAGAAAAACATTAGCCTTGTCTGACACGCTGATCGCCGAAATCGAAGCGGCTGATACCTTGATTATTGGTGTGGCTCTCTACAACTTCTCAATTCCGGCCAGCCTAAAGTTATGGATTGATCTAGTTTGCCGCACTCGAAAGACCTTTGTCTATTCGGAGGGTAAACCCAAAGGGTTGATGTCTAGCCCCCTAAATTCGTCCATTGATTTTTGGTTTCTCTAATAAGGTTTCTGGTACGGGTGGGCGCATGTTCAATGCATGATGAGGTCTGATCTGGTTGTATTGCCTGAGCCAAACATTGATAGCGACCTGGGCTTGCCGTGTGGTGTGAAACCATTCGGCGTTGAGCACTTCTTTTCGCAAGGTGCCGTTAAAGCGTTCGTTGTATCCATTTTCCCAAGGGCTGCCCGGATAGATTTGCATTGGTTTGATCCCAACCTTCTTCAGCCAGTCCTGCAGATGCGTGGCAATGAACTCGGGTCCGTTGTCAGAGCGCAATAAACTCTGGCTTTACCATGTTTGATCAGCAGCGGGTGCAGTGTCTACCAAAACGTCGTTCGCATTCATTTTGGGTCTCACTGCCACGCAGAGCGCTTCACGGGTATATTCATCTAGAACCGTGAGCATTTTATAGCTGCGCCCATTGCTAAGCTTATCGTGCACAAAGTCGATCGCCCAAATATGGTTGGGGTGTGTGGGCCGCAGCCTGATGATGGAGCTGTCTTTATGATAAAGCCGTTTGCGCTTGTTGTGCCGGCGCGGCAGCTGCAAACCTTCTTCGTTCCATAAGCGCTCGATCCTCTTGTGGTTAACACGCCAGCCTTCCATGCGCAGCAGAGCTGTGACTTTCCTATAGCCATACCACCCATATTGCTTGGCCAGCCGGATCATCGCCAAGCGAAGTTCGTTGTCATCTGTGGGTTGGGCTTGATAGCGCAGAGTTGAGCGGGCTACATCCAGAACAGCGCAAGCACGCCGCTCAGAAATATCCAGCTTTTGACGCGTATGAATAACAGCCTGACGAAGCTGAGCCCGCGTCAGGCCCGCGGCTTTAGATGATCAAGGCTCTCCTTCAGGATCACCTTGTCTAACTGCAAGTCAGCGACGATCTTCTTCAAGCGCTCGTTTTCTTTCTTGAGCGATTTCATCTCAGAAACCTGCGAACGAGAAAGGCCTCCAAACTTCTTACGCCAGTAATAATAACTCTTATCTGAAATCCCAGCTTTGCGACACGAACTCACAACGTCCAAACCATCGTGCAAATGAACATCAATCTCGCGCAATAACTTCAACACATCTTCATCAGAATAACGCTTTCGAGCCATGTTTCCTTACTCCCTTTGCCAAAATATACTGGCACAGTTCTAGGGGGCTAAGACAGACGAAGGATTAGATGTTCTACCATTCCAGTCCGCTAAAGGCGTAACAGAGACTGGGTGTGGGGTTAGGCTGGCTGTGACGGCCTGCAGGAACCCTAATCTGCACTCACGCACCAATATCAACCTAAACCGTGCCACCTCTCCAACCAAGTGACGGCAATTGTCGAATGCATAGGTTCAGGCTGCGCCAGCAATCTGATGCGAGTTCTCATTCGTCTGACAGCACTCTCTTTACGTATGTCACGCTGTCCGCATATGGTGTGAGGAAGACGGATCCAGAAAAAGCCAACACAGACTGAAAGTATCTGTCGCCGTCAAGCAATTCGTCGCAAGTTACACTATTGGGTTTCAGTAAATGACTAGTAAAGTTTTTTTGATAGCTGCATTCGGCAGGCGTAAATCCACCATCAATAGAATGTACGTTCACCTACTAAGTCCCTTGTCCTGAATTGTACACGACAATGCAAGTCATTTTGCACGCCATGCTTATCCAATTTCGACCAAAGCGCGGGAATACGACTTAAACCTAAAGCGGTACACTGCCTTTTTAACGTTAAACCGGCCATAGGAATTTTGCGGTCAATCCTGCTCAGGTACAGACCCAAGTCTTACTAAAAATATAGGGTCTCCAACTTCGCCGGAATCGCTATCTTCTATCACCATATAGGCGTCGGCACCGACGCAATCTTCCGCGCGAAATTCCCGTTCGGCCCGCTCTTCAGCTTCACGGGGCGTAGAATACTGCAACTGCTTGTCGATTTTCAGAGGGCCTTGCTGCCCCCGCGCAGTCGTCTTGGCGATGTATGTCTGGCAGACATAGTGAACCTTTGTGCTGGACTCTTCTTTTTCGCTCATCGGTCTTCCAAATCTAAATCATAGGCGTTTTGAGACACGTCCCGGACGCCGCCCGTACCAAGGTGCGCAACCAAGTTAAGCTGAATACCTCGGGGGGACGAAATCCGAAACGTTCTGGCTACTTTACCTTTTTGCCGCCAATTGCGAGCGCGGGTTTTCCAGCCAGAGAATTGGCCGTCGCAGAAACCTTTGGTTTCTCTTGCTTGGGTTTTTTGGCTTCTTTGTTGCCACGCTTGCTGTTGTTGCCTTTGGCCATGAGGGGTCCTTTCAAATGCAGCGATCCAGTGCCGGGATGGCAAGGGCATCACTGCGCTGTACACCGCGCGCCAGAATTGTGGCGCAGGGCAGTAGATGCATCAGACGTGCGTCTGTATCGCCGCTTCTTCCGCAGCCTCGTCCAGCACCTTTTGCTGGCCACGGGATATGGTAGTGACAGGGCTGCTAAACATCGCATTTGCAGCGGCAAAGTCTTTGGCTGTGTCGATCTCGGTCCAGTCCAGACCGCTGATGTCAAGAGCATGGAACTGCCTGCCTTTGTCGACCAATTGCGCGTAAGCCGCCTCGTAGTACGCTTGAAGGTTTCCACGGCTCTCCATCATTTCTGAAAGCTCTGCGAACAGCAGTGCACCCGTATCGGCGCTGATCTTTTCGACGCCGATAGATTCACCCAACGCGCGCTTCGGATCGACGGACTTGCCAACTTCAAGGACCTGCATCTGATCGTTTGCGATGACCTTAACTTCTTCGTCTTCAAGCGCGATGTTGCGGTCAATGCACAAGACGTTTGCGTTGTCACTGTCCAAGAGCTGGCGCAGGATTTTGACATCAAACACGACGTCGGCATCGAATTTGACAAACTCAACTGTGCCAATCGCTTTGGCCGCCAGCATCAGTGAGTAGCCTGTGTTCGTCTCGCGGTATCGGTCGTTGATCACATAGGTGACACGGATGCCGCGAAATGCCTTTTCAACAAATTTTTTGATCTCATCAGCCCGGTGACCCAGAACCAGAACGAATTGCGACATTCCGCAGCTCAGGCAATTGCGGATCATGCGTTCAAGGATGACAGATCCGCCCACAGTCAGTAGGCTTTTGGGGCAATTGTCGGTCAGTGGGCTGAGGCGGGAGCCAATGCCAGCGGCCAGAATGACGGCAACCGGCGCACGGTGTTTTTCGTTTTTCATGATACTTGAATCCTAAATGAGCCGTATTGAAGCAGGCTATTTTTGCGTTGGAACCTTCAGATCTTCGTTGATGTTTTTTCCGCGCAGCCACGATTTGTAGAGGCCCCAGAACACCTGGCTTGCCGCAAACGCCCAAAGCATAGGTATGAGTTGATCAAAGATGAGTGCCGCAGAGAGCATGAAGATGAAGACGCCTTCATCAAAGGCGAGCACCTTGATTTGTTCTCGCCTGAACCAGGCTAGATTTGCCTTTAGACCAAATCCTAGCCCCGCGGTGGTCTGTACCTGTTTCATTTGCGCGATCTGAGCAGGATAATCCGGGTTGCGTCCCGTTTCGATCTCTAACGCCACGTATTTGGCGTATCCGCGCAATCCATAGAACGCGATGCCGAGTAGCGACAGAAAAACTGGCGTGGCGCTGTTTGTCTGCGCAAATGCAGCAAAGCCTGCCGCCCCGAACCATAACGTGACCTGTATTTGATCGGTGATACGATCGTAATAACTGCCGACGGGGGACGAAACCTTTCTGTAGCGGGCCATCTGACCGTCCATGCAATCCAGAACATGGCCGATATGGATCAGGATGGCCGCCGCGATGAAACACGCAGTTCCCCCGATCAGAATTGCAAAGGTTGCCACGATGGCCACGAGGAACGATGCCGCTGTGATCCGGTTCGGTGTAATCCAAGGGATGTCGACAGCGCCATAGTTGGCAACGATAGCCAGCGGTGCCGTGACAAAAGACGACCACCATTCGTCATCGCGGGTCTTGGTTGCCCAGAGGCGTTTCAGCTTATCGTTCATGACACCACCCGCACATGTGCGGGTACTGGCATAGGCAACACGTCGAGGCGCGCGTGCTTTAGCCTGACCGGAGGAACAAGGTCTGTCGCATCTGCTTGAAGCGTCAGCAACACCTCCTTGAGGGTGGACAGGAAATACCGGATGTCGTCATTCGAGAGCTCCCCGATATTACCGACCTGAAAAACCTTGCCCGCAAAACATCCCTTACCTTCATAGATGATGATGGAATGATCACGCAGACGCGCACGCAGATCATGCACGGATACTGATGCCGGAATGTGCACCGTAGTCAGAACCGAACACATGTCCGCCTCATCGACCAGGAAGTCGAGGTTGAGCCTGCGCATGCCGTTCCGCAGTAGATCAGCCCGCGCCCTGATGCGGGCATATCGCATAAGGACGCCCTCGCGCAGAATGTCTGTCAGCGCTTGGTCCAGTGCAAAAAACAACGGCACGGCGGGTGTGTTTGGCGTCTGGCTGTGGTTCTTGAGGAATGCGTAGAACGTCGCAAGGTTCAGGTAAGTGGTCTTGGCTGCGTGGTGTTTGAGCCGTTTGAACTGTTTCTTGCGACCCACGACAAAAGACAGGCCGGGATATGAACCCAAGGCCTTGGAACTGGAACTGGACACAAATGCGATGTTACAGGCCTCCATGTCGATCACCTCGGCGCCGACCGAACTGACTCCATCAACCACAAATAGCGCGCCACTGGATTTGGCCAAAGCACCGACCTGAGCAAGCGGGTTGAGCATGCCGGAACACGTCTCGTGGTGAACCATGGCCACCACATCGATCTTGTGTGTCGCTAGGTAAGCTGCGATCTGCGGAATGTCGAAGGCGATGCCCCAGGGCATTTCGATCAGATGGGTCTTCTTGTTATGGATCACCGATGTCTTGTGCAGTCGACCGCCAAACTCTCCGTTCGACAGGATCAGAACGGCACCATCTCCGACAACTGAGGACAGTATCGCCTCATTCGCCGCTGTCCCGGAGCCGGTGATCACGACTGCACGGTAGCGTTCTCTTTTTCTTATCTGAAAAAGGGAGAGTAATTTGTGCTCAATACCTGCAAGCAGGGCATCAAAATCAGTTTCCCGATGGCAGATATCCTCTTTGCAAATTGCGGTACGAAGGGTCTCGGCCACATTCACAGGGCCGGGGGTGAAAAGCAGTTGTTTGTCCAAATTCAGGCCATGCTCCAACGACGCTACAACTCCTTGGTTGCAACGCCGGTACGCCCATGATGTGTCTCTGAGCGCGAACCGCACAGAGACGTCGAGAGGGCACAAATCGAGTTCGAAAACACAGCCCCATCAGGGGCCGTTGTCGTGTCGTCCGAAAATTGGACGGGTATTGAAAAACTAAAGGATACCTGGTCCTGCCAAATTTGAGCGGACCGGAAGCGCCTCAGGTGCTGCTTGGCAGTATCTTGGCAACGGCATCATAGTGTCGAACAGAAATAATCGCTAGCTATGAGACCAATTGATCGTCATCTGACCAGCGTCGCCCGGGTGCAAATGCTTGGGTCAACGCAGGAAGATAAGGTGAGCGATCAAGATTGGCCGAAAAAATACTGTAGCACGCCAAACTGGTGCTCCATGAGCCGTAGCGCTAAAGCAGCACAAAAGCAACACATATATCGGAACCTCAAGTGCAACACCCATCATGCGCACGTGGACCGGATCACACATGCAACGCACCCACCCACGGCAGCTCCATCAGAAATAGGTTGTCCCCAATCCCCTAACGTGAGGTGATCGGCGGCGGCTTGCGTCGCTTGCCTGACAGAGCGTTTCCAGCAATGGCCGCAAGCAAAACTGCGCCTCCTGTCAATGTGTTCAGCGTGGCCGTTTCGCCGACAAACAACCAGACCCATAACGGGCCAAGCAGAACCTCAGCCAGTGACAACAGCGCAAGTTCCGCAGCAGGAAGGCTGCGAGACCCCAGAGTATACAGGATCAACCCTGCGCCGACCTGAAACACCCCCATGCCCATTGCAATGCCGCCATCCCGGACCGACAACACCAGAGACAATTCCTGTCTAGCCCCCTAAATTCGTCCATTGATTTTTGGTTTCTCTAATAAGGTTTCTGGTACGGGTGGGCGCATGTTCAATGCATGATGAGGTCTGATCTGGTTGTATTGCCTGAGCCAAACATTGATAGCGACCTGGGCTTGCCGTGTGGTGTGAAACCATTCGGCGTTGAGCACTTCTTTTCGCAAGGTGCCGTTAAAGCGTTCGTTGTATCCATTTTCCCAAGGGCTGCCCGGATAGATTTGCATTGGTTTGATCCCAACCTTCTTCAGCCAGTCCTGCAGATGCGTGGCAATGAACTCGGGTCCGTTGTCAGAGCGAATAAACTCTGGCTTACCATGTTTGATCAGCAGCGGGTGCAGTGTCTCCAAAACGTCGTTCGCATTCATTTTGGGTCTCACTGCCACGCAGAGCGCTTCACGGGTATATTCATCTAGAACCGTGAGCATTTTATAGCTGCGCCCATTGCTAAGCTTATCGTGCACAAAGTCGATCGCCCAAATATGGTTGGGGTGTGTGGGCCGCAGCCTGATGATGGAGCTGTCTTTATGATAAAGCCGTTTGCGCTTGTTGTGCCGGCGCGGCAGCTGCAAACCTTCTTCGTTCCATAAGCGCTCGATCCTCTTGTGGTTAACACGCCAGCCTTCCATGCGCAGCAGAGCTGTGACTTTCCTATAGCCATACCACCCATATTGCTTGGCCAGCCGGATCATCGCCAAGCGAAGTTCGTTGTCATCTGTGGGTTGGGCTTGATAGCGCAGAGTTGAGCGGGCTACATCCAGAACAGCGCAAGCACGCCGCTCAGAAATATCCAGCTTTTGACGCGTATGAATAACAGCCTGACGAAGCTGAGCCCGCGTCAGGCCCGCGGCTTTAGATGATCAAGGCTCTCCTTCAGGATCACCTTGTCTAACTGCAAGTCAGCGACGATCTTCTTCAAGCGCTCGTTTTCTTTCTTGAGCGATTTCATCTCAGAAACCTGCGAACGAGAAAGGCCTCCAAACTTCTTACGCCAGTAATAATAACTCTTATCTGAAATCCCAGCTTTGCGACACGAACTCACAACGTCCAAACCATCGTGCAAATGAACATCAATCTCGCGC
>JAPDHM010000002.1 GCA_030704425.1 Rhodobacteraceae bacterium IMCC1909
AACCGTGAGCATTTTATAGCTGCGCCCATTGCTAAGCTTATCGTGCACAAAGTCGATCGCCCAAATATTGGTTGGGGTGTGTGGGCCGCAGCCTGATGATGGAGCTGTCTTTATGATAAAGCCGTTTGCGCTTGTTGTGCCGGCGCGGCAGCTGCAAACCTTCTTCGTTCCATAAGCGCTCGATCCTCTTGTGGTTAACACGCCAGCCTTCCATGCGCAGCAGAGCTGTGACTTTCCTATAGCCATACCACCCATATTGCTTGGCCAGCCGGATCATCGCCAAGCGAAGTTCGTTGTCATCTGTGGGTTGGGCTTGATAGCGCAGAGTTGAGCGGGCTACATCCAGAACAGCGCAAGCACGCCGCTCAGAAATATCCAGCTTTTGACGCGTATGAATAACAGCCTGACGAAGCTGAGCCCGCGTCAGGCCCGCGGCTTTAGATGATCAAGGCTCTCCTTCAGGATCACCTTGTCTAACTGCAAGTCAGCGACGATCTTCTTCAAGCGCTCGTTTTCTTTCTTGAGCGATTTCATCTCAGAAACCTGCGAACGAGAAAGGCCTCCAAACTTCTTACGCCAGTAATAATAACTCTTATCTGAAATCCCAGCTTTGCGACACGAACTCACAACGTCCAAACCATCGTGCAAATGAACATCAATCTCGCGCAATAACTTCAACACATCTTCATCAGAATAACGCTTTCGAGCCATGTTTCCTTACTCCCTTTGCCAAAATATACTGGCACAGTTCTAGGGGGCTAAGACAGTACGAGCCTCTCTGTGAGCCTGTAGGGAACCCTCAGATTCATAACCGAAAGGTTACAAATAAGTATTGCTCTCTGTTGTTTCGAGCAGGTGACCCGAGTCCAAAATCGCTGCTTCATTTTCTGCCATAAATGCTCCAACTTTCTCTTCGTCCTCTATTTGGAGTACTACACATACCTTCTGGGGATCGCTTTCATGAGGGCCTCGGAATAAAGGCGTCATACCTGCTGCTGCCTGGATCTCACGGTGTGAGTCAAAATAGTTAGCCCACTCCTCAAAAGTGTTGCTTATATTGAAGGTCATAACTTGGGTTTTCATTTCGCATATCCTCTCATTTTAACACGCAGCATCGTTAGACCAATTCTAAAAACAATCTCTTTTTAATCTAGTCTAAATATGGGAGTGGTCTGCCTTCATACCACAACCCATGAGGTGCGTCAGAGAGCCAGATGCCATAACTGTGGCGTGAAGGGTAACAACACGTATCAGATCGTTTACACGGGCAACTCAAGTAGTCGGAGACTACGCCTCCTTGATGTTGCGATGGATGGGGCTGGGGTTAGGTCAGCCAAGGGTACTTAGTCCCATTAACGCTGTTGTATTTTTTTCTAGCTGCTCGCTTGCATCCACCGTGTCTCACCTTGTTACCCGATCCATTCAGTAGAGGGGGGATTGAGGTGCCTGAGAAATCATTGATTTCGACGCTGCGCTTAGCTGTCGGCGTTTTCCAAGACATCTGATACGATATGACAGCGAAAGTAGAATCAGATTCCTAGATGATTATTTTCCCCAAAAATACGCCAAAAATCTTATACACCATTCATACACACTCCGGACGCAGTTCTTCACTTGGGAAGAACTTATTTCGCGAGTTGCAATTGATCAGCGCTTACCTGCATGCGTGTTTTTTGCCCCATGAAATCCATAAGAACCCAGATACGCTGCTCAGGACCAATCGTGTCGACTGTTGCGATGAAATTGGCAAAAGGTCCGGTGAGCATTTCTACACTGTCTCCCTCGTTCAGACTTTTGGGTGGGAGCAATGCACCAGACGCATCGCATCTGAGCATAAGGCCAGAAATCAGCTGTAGAGGAAGCGGCTTTGGTTTGCCCTCAAAGCTCACAAGCTTTGATACCCCAATCGTGCTATTGATTGAGCGCCAAGGGGCCAATTCAGAGTTTACGCTCACAAACATGTATCCTGGGAAAAGAGGTTTTAGGTCACTCACAAAGCGGGAGGCTTTTCTGCGGGTGATTTTCTGCATGGGCAAAAACGTTTCAAACCCTTGCCGTTGCAAGTTGCGCTCCGCCAGGCGATGGCTGTTTGGCTTGAACTGTATCAAATACCACTGATTCATTTTGACACCTATCGGTCTAAACGCTCACTATTGAACGAATGTAACAGATTTGAAACATCTTGAAAACCTATCAAATGTCGCGCAGAAATTTCTTACCTTGGCCTAAATTGACGGTGATCCACGACCGTAGACATAATATAAATTAATAAAATTAATCACTTTAGCCCCCCCTGCAACCTTAGCGGAACGTAAAATTTCGTCTCACCTTGATATTTTTTGATTGAAGTCGGAGAGATTTTGGACTATCCTTCAATTTTGAACAGTCATGAAAATTCTTGACCTACATCGCTGGAATCTAACACCTGAGCCTGCGCGCAACGCAAAGCTTGGTGCGGTAGCCGTTCTGAGACGTCATTTTGGCTAGTAGGCGTGACGAGCGGCAGGCGGAAATCCGTTTGAAGGTGATGCGGTTGATTTCGCAAAACCCTGAAATGTCCACGCGGCAGGTTGCGGATGAAGTTGGTATTTCAAACGGGTCCGCCTATTACGTGCTCACCGCCCTCGTTGAAAAAGGCTTTGTTAAACTGAGCAACTTCAAGAAGAACCCCCGTAAGGGTCAGTATGCCTATCTTTTGACCCCGAAAGGCATCCGAGAAAAGTCTCTCCTAACGCACAGTTTTATCGAGCGCAAGCGCGAAGAGTTTGAAGTGCTTAAAGAAGAAATCAGGGCCCTTGAAAAGGAAGCGGGTCTTGCCTTTGAGGCAACGCCATCGCCTAGAGGCGGCGAGTAGTGAGCGATCTTACCTGTTTCAAGGCTTATGACGTGCGCGGCGAGATTGGCGTGAACATTGATGAAGACATCGCCTACCGAATTGGTCGGGCTGTTGCGCAGCATTTTAGTGCTAAATCTGTCGCCATTGGATTTGATGCACGCGAAACCAGCCCAGCCTTCGCGGCCGCCGCATCGAGAGGCGTGCGCGATGCTGGTTCGGATGTAATTAACATTGGGATGGCTGGCACGGAGGAGATGTATTGGTCGGTGACTGAATTTGGCGCCTGCGCCGGCATTGAAGTGACCGCGTCACATAATCCGATCCATTATAACGGCATGAAGATTGTCAAATCCCAGTCTCAGCCCCTTGAGGATTTGGGCGACTTTCAAGCCATCAAGGCGGTTGCAAGCTCCCAGGCGTGGTCTGGTGTGACTGGCGTTGGTCGAGAGCTTGAGCGCTCAGAGGCTGCGCGGAAGGCTTACGTGGGGCGCGTGTTAAGTTTTGTTAACCTCCCTGCCCTGCGGCCGCTCAAAATTGTTGTCAATTCGGGCAATGGTGCCGCAGGCCCGAGCTTTGATGCCATTGCGGCGCGCCTGCAGGACAGCGGCGCACCGCTTGAGTTTGTGCGCGTGCATCACGCACCCGATGCAGCATTCCCAAATGGCATTCCCAATCCACTTTTACCGGAAAATCATTCTGCTACAGCTGACGTTGTGAAGGCCGAGAAGGCCGACTTTGGCGTGGCATTTGACGGCGATTTTGATCGCTGCTTCTTTCTTCGATGAGACAGGTCAATTTGTTCCCGGCGAATATGTCGTAGGGCTACTCGCATCCATCTTCTTAGAGAAAGAAGTGGGCGCGAAGATTGTTCATGACCCCAGAGTGATTTGGAATACGCAAGACATTGTCGTGCAAAAAGCCGGCGTCGCGGTGCAATCCAAAACGGGCCACGCCTTCATAAAGCAGGTCATGCGCTGCCATGAGGCGGTCTACGGCGGCGAGATGTCCGCGCACCATTATTTTCGCGACTTTGCATACTGCGATAGTGGCATGATCCCGTGGCTTTTGATTGCGGAACTTGTGTCACACTCTGAACGCTCACTTGGAGATTGGGTGAAAGATCGATTTGCGGCTTTCCCTAGCTCAGGTGAAATGAATTTCAAAGTCGCTGACGCGGGCAAGACTTTTGAGAACGTTTTGTCAGCCCACCGCGCGGGCGCGCTTTCAATAGACGAAACTGACGGCGTGAGCCTGGCATTTGATGATTGGCGCTTCAACCTGCGCCGCTCGAACACGGAGCCGCTCGTGCGGTTGAATGTTGAGGGCAAGGGCAATGCGGACGCGCTTGCGGCGCACGTCAGCGAAATTGCAAATTTGCTTGGCGGGACGGGTGCTTAGGGCGGCCGATAATTTAAGGTTATGGGTAGCTGGGCGTTGGAAGAATGACTGAACTTGCACTCAATATGAAACGGATCAACTTTAAAGACGCGACAGCGAATTTCGGGCAAGTCTTTGAAGATGTTTTGCTTCGCGGAGAGCCGGTCCAAATCATGAAAGACACGGGGAACGCAATTCTTGCTTCTGAAGAGGTTTGGCGCGGAATGACTGAAACGCTGAGCCTCCTTTCTATTCCTGGTTTGCGAGAGTCCATACACTCCTGCATGCATGAAAATATTGCAGACACAGCGACAGAGTTGGATTGGTAAGATGGACAGGTTATTGATAAAATGTTCAACAAAATTTACGGCTTTTTGAGGATGCTGGAGCCTAAGGTTTTTGCGGGCGGTTCTACGACACTGCATAAGCCTGTGCGTGAAGCACTGGGTGTAAAAGCGGGCGATACTGTTCGCTTTCTCGTTTCTGATAATGATGTGCATATTGAACAAGCCCAATCAGTGCCTGAAACCGCGGATATGCTTGTGCGGAGTAGTCAGTCTTGAATTGTTACAAAGATGATTGTATATACATAAATATATACGGAGAAATATGATGTTTCAAACAAAGATACGCAAAGTGGGAAACTCATCAGTTGTCACTATGAGTGCTGAGATGTTAGCAGCTCTCGACGTGAAAGATGGTGACACTGTTTATGTAACGCGTTCTGACGACAATGGGCTAAAAATTCAGGCGCACGACCCTGCAGTGCTTGAAGCCCTTGCGGCAGCGGAAGAGGTCATGGATGAAAACCGCACACTCCTCCAAGCACTTGCATGAGCCAGCCAATTTGGGTTCCAGTGGAAGCAGTTCAAATAATTCATGATCGACAAATTGCGCGTCACGGTGGCGCATCGGGGCTTCGTGATGAGGGGCTGCTTCAAAACGCAATGCAGCGACCCGTAAACAAGTGGCAGTATGAGGACGCGGACATATTCGAATGCGCAGCGGCGTATGCCTACGGCATTTCAAAAGCGCATGCATTTGTTGATGGAAACAAACGGACGGCTTTTGTGACAAGTGTAACCTTCTTACGTTTGAATGGATGGCATTTTGTGACTGAACCTGCAGAAGGTTTGGCTTTCATGGAAGGTCTCGCATCAGACGAGGTTTCTGAAGAAAAGTTCAAGAGCTGGTTAGAGCGTGGTTCAAAAGAAATTAAATAATGCCAGATACTTATGTTTCCAGCGCTGGGGCGTCACGGCTTGGCTTAGTGATGTCGGCGATAGATTAATTTTGCAGTATCGTGATTACCCGCCCGATGAGTAATAAAATCAGAAAAGCTGTCTTTCCCGTCGCTGGATTTGGTACCCGCTTTCTGCCTGCCACAAAGGCGATGCCAAAAGAGTTGTTGCCGATCGTTGACAAACCTTTGATCCAATATGCGGCGGAAGAGGCGATTGCCGCGGGTATCGACACCCTGATTTTTGTGACCGGCCGAAATAAGCGTGCGATTGAAGATCACTTTGATGCGAATAATGAATTGGAAACTATGCTGCGCGCGAAGGGCAAGGAAGCGCAGGCCGAAATGGTTCGCAACATCATTCCTGCGGGTGTTGAATGTATTTTCGTGCGTCAGGCTGAACAGCTGGGTTTGGGCCACGCGGTTTTATGTGCGGAACGTGCTGTTGGTGGTGATCCTTTTGCTGTGCTTCTGGCCGATGATTTTTTGACCGATTCTAAACCAGGCGTCACAGCAGATCTCGTCCAGGCATTTGCCGCAAGTGGAAAGTCCTTCACCAGTTCGCTATCGAGATGTTTTACGAACCCATGCCACTGATTACGTTCAACGTGTTGTACAACAAACTTTGTCAAAGGAGGAAGTAAAGCAAATCAACCTGCCGATAGACAGCCAACTGGTCAAACGCAGCTTTTTGGCTTTGAACGGCACTTTAACCACAGCACTAAAGGCTCTAGAAGAAGGCCTTGGCTGTCATGCCGCAGGGGGAACGCATCATGCACATTATTCTAATGGATTAGGCTTTTGTGTTTTCAATGACTTGGCTTTTACTGCTTTGAATTTGATAGAACATGGTTTAGTCGAAAAGGTTTTGATCTTAGACTTAGACGTACATCAAGGTGATGGAACCATTGACATATGCGATGGTAAAAAAGGCATATATACTTGTTCCCTGCACTGTGAGCAAAACTTTCCATTCCAAAAGCGAAAAGGCACCCTTGATGTAGCACTCAATAGCCACTTGGAAGACACCGCCTATCTAGATAAGTTGCACAGTACTTTAAAATACATCTCCAAAGATTTTATGCCCGATATTGTTTTGTACGATGCTGGTGTAGACGTATTTTTCGGTGACCAACTCGGGAATTTGGATTTAACGCTAGAGGGCATCTTGAAACGGGACTGTGCTGTTTTAGAGTACTTTAAGAACCGTAACACACCTATAGCCACAGTAATCGGAGGTGGCTATAGCCCATATGACACCGACATTGCACGGCGACACCTCTCGATTTTTCGAGCAGCTACAGACGTATTTTAACCAAATCAGGGTTCATGAAAGTATCCCCACAGTGGAAATTAAACCCCGCAGCGATGCATATGTACTAAACCCCTGATAATGCTTCGTAAACTAACGGATCATATAATTGGCTTTATACCCTCGACAGAACGACAATCACAGCATTGGGGTTGTTAACTATTGTTATTCAATGGGATGATGGTTTTATTCAAAATAATTTACCCAAAACCGTCACAAATCTCAAAAAATATCCCCATAGAAATATGCCCCACCAAAAATAAAGTTGGGCAGAAGTGAATAAAATTCTGAAAAATATCCCTATGATATATCAGAAGGCATAATGTTTGTGATTGGTATCCACGAGCATCGGGATCAAGACTATCCCAAACAATCAACTGTGGAACGGTGAAATACGTCCACCATAGATAGCGTCAATGTCATCGGCGGCCTGATTAGCAACACCAAATCTTTAAATCATACGGACAAGCCCTCGGGTGGATTCCGTTCAAACCACAAGAACTGGTAATGCAGAACAATTCTTATTAGACTAGCCTCGTGAAACGGAAACGGGCAACCAAAGCTGAAATGATTGAACGAGCCAATTTTGTGGCTGACTTCACTCGTGAATTTGCACCTGTAACGGTGCGACAGGTTTTTTACGCCGCAACGGTAAATAACATTATTGAAAAGACTGACGACGGGCCCTTTACTATAGTTCCTATTGGTCAGGGCGCTCTGGGGAGGCCCTTCCCCATACTGGTAGAACTTAGAGCATATAACATTCTGTGATCGATGTGAATCCCTAGACCGCAATGAAACATGCTCAGTGCAGCCTGCCCCTGCTTCAATCGAAACAGTCAAGTTCGCCGATACGGCCAGTAATCAGGGTTAGTATGTTTACTGTTCCTATATCCCAATCTTTGGTTAGGCTCATGTACGGTATCCCTTGGGGGTGGGGTGGCACATGCAGGGGGGCAGACTGTAGACCAAATTACTGACCATTCTGCGCCTTCTTGCAATGAACCCAGCGCTGCTGTTACCAATAAAACATGGGTGTTAGCTGAGCGCTGACGGATGCAACAGGAGCCAAACTCCTCCTCGGTCCGCCATATATACCATTTAAGTAGCTGATTAAATTTATATTTAAAATAAGATAAAATCTCTACCCACAACGCTACCCACAATGAAACATCAGATCAAAACAGAGTTAATCAGGGGTTACTGCGCCTGATCGCTACAGTTGAGCCGCAGGACCACGGACCGGGGGCCCTTATCATAGGGCCCCGCGTCTCGGACCACGGGCCTTTAGTATTAGTCTTCTAAATTCATTCGGGGGCAGTTTTGTTTAGTAACACCACCTTTACTCACGCCTCAATTTCAAGCTGAACCGCGCCTCTACTCTCGTTGAGCAGCGTCAATTATTGAGTATATAGATTTAGGCCGCACTAACAATTCGATGCGAGTTCTCGTTCGTCTGACAACACCCTGGCGGCACTAAGGCTCTATAGGCGAGCAACGGTGCCCAACCTTGTAGTTCGATAATTTGGCCTAACATCGTTTCTGTCAAAGTCGCTCTGATTTGTTCGGCGCTAGCTTCGTCAAACAGATTATTCACTTCGGTTGGGTCTGATTGCAAATTATAAAATTCACCCCAGTTTTCACCCTGCCTGATCGACATGCGGTGACGATCAGTCACCACGGTTCGAACCCTTTGGAGTTTGTTAAAGCCAGTCATCAGCCGTTGACTGTCTTCTTCAACAATTATCGCGTCAACTGGAACCAGAAGCAAAAAGATCGCGCCCTTTCGGTCCGTTAAAGGCTGAATTCCAGCCCGCGCAAGAATCCTGGCAAAGATATCTATTGAAAATAAGAATATAAAACTTCAAGTCAGGCAGACATGTAGGGATGATACCTCACGGAACCTCAGCCTTGGAGCAATGACCGCAGGACTGGTTAACCCAAGTTTTGGAAACCGCTGGAATAACCTTTGGAACGCGATTTGCGCTTCAACTCGAGCCAAAGCATTGCCGGCGCAAATATGGACTCCCAAACCAAAGGATAAATGCCTGTTTGGACGCCGCGAGATGTCAAAACGATCTGGGTTTGGAAACTGGGACGGATCACGATTGGCGGCATTGATCATCATATGGACAGTAGTATCTTCTGGTATAGTGACGCCCGACAATATCTGATCTGATTTTGCCTGACGGTTGTTAATCTGGATTGGTGCCTGATAGCGCAGTACCTCTTCCACCATCGGCTCAATAAGATCTGGGCTTTTGGAGAGAAGATCAATTTGATCAGGGTTAAGCAGCATTTCATGGATACCATGGCTGATCATATTAGTGGATGTTTCGTGCCCCGCATTGAGCATGAAAATACATTGATGCAACAATTCAACTTCTGTGAGACGTTTACCATCTGCTTCCGCATCCGCTAAAATGGTTAGAACCTCTGTGTCATGTGCGTCATGAGGATGCGCACGCTTATATGCAATGAGATCACGTAAATATTGTTTAAAATCGATAACAGCTTGATTTCCATCATCAAGCTGTTTTGGAACTAATGTTGGCTCTAGTGCGGTAAGTATTGAGTTAGCCCATCCCCGAATTAATTCACGATCTTGGCGAGGAACGCCCAAAAGATCGCAAACTACTTCAATTGGAAGGCGGAATGAAAATTCTTCGACAACTTCCATCTTACCCTGATCTTCAAAGCGATCTAAATATTCATCTACCAAGCCAGTAATCCTAGGTACAAAGGCTGCCAATGCTTTTCGGGTGAAAGCAGATTGGAAAAGGTTGCGAATACGCGTGTGGTCTGGCGGATCGATAAAAACAATACTGTTTGTATGATGCTCGAAAAGGGGCGTATTTCCAAATTTTGTGTTGAACACAGACTGTTTGTCAGACGACCAAATCAAAGGGTCCCGATATGTTTGAACAATGTCGGCGTAACAGGTTAGAACAACTGTCCCATCACTATTTTTATGAACAGGCGAATGTGCTCGGAGTTCTGCTAGGACACGGTAAGGATCTGCAAGGTATTCCTCAGAGACATTTTGTAAATCAAACCTAACACTCATGATATTTAGATATCCAATTAAAGCATCGAATTTGGTAAATAAAGTATAATTGAAGGAATAAACACTAACAGTGCAAGACGAATAATATCAACAATCCAAAAAGGAGTTACCCCTTTGAAAATTGTTGCCGTTGATACATCCCCAATCACACCTTTAAGTACAAAAACATTCAAGCCAACAGGTGGAGTGATGAGGCTTATTTCTGTTACAACAACAACGATTATACCAAACCAAATTGGATCAAAACCCAAACTTGTAACCAAAGGAAAGAAGATTGGCACTGTTAACAAAAGCATGGACAAGCTTTCAAACACACACCCTAAAACAAGGTAAATAACTAAAATCATTAACATAACAAGCATAGGAGAAAGTTCAGCTGAAGATACTAAAAACCGCAAAGCTTCGGGCAGACCAGCCATATTAACAAAATTGGAAAATATCCACGCACCTATTAGCACAGCAAACAGTGCAGCAGTTGTCTGAACTGTCTCTATCAAAACCTGTAGCGTTTTTGAAAAATTGAGCTTGCCGCGAGATACTGCAATTAAAAATGCTCCCGCAGCGCCCATGCCTGCCGCTTCGGTTGGGGAAAAAGTAAGGTTGAGCGGCCAGATGTTAAGGACCCCATACAGCCCACCAATAACAATAAAAAATAATAGTAGAACAGCCCATACGCCACGCAACGCTTGAAGGCGGTCAACTAGGCTGCTGCGTTCTCCAGCTGGCCCAGCTTTGGGATTTCGGATAATCGTGTAGCGCACGGCAACTAGATACAAAACAACCCCAAGCAGTCCTGGTATTATCCCAGCAATAAACAACTTACCAATGCTTGTCTCAGTCAAAAGCCCATAAATAACCAGGATAACTGAGGGGGGGATCAGGATTCCTAAAGTTCCACCAGCAGCAATGGATGCAGTCGAGAGACTGTCATCATAATTGTATTTGCGCATTTGAGGCATTGCAACTTTTGACATAGTTGCTGCTGTCGCTAACGACGATCCGCAAATTGCAGAAAACCCAGCGCATGCCACAATGGTAGCCATTGCTAGCCCACCCCTTAGATGCCCTAGAAAGACGTAGGATACTTGATACAGCTCTTTCGATAGACCCCCTTTGTTCACAAAAAGCCCCATGAGTATGAAGAGTGGTACAACGGAAAGTCCATAATCTTGTGATGTGTCAATGATTATTCTACCGACCATAGAGATTGATGCCCTAACTCCACGAATATCAGCGTAACCGGCAAAGCCAACCAGCCCCATCGCAAGGGCAATCGGCATACGCAAGAAAACTAAAAAAAGAACTACACCGAGTCCAACGATAGAGATGAGCATCAGACCGGACCTTTTACTGCGGATAAAATTAACAAAATTGCGCGAGCTAAGAACGTGAGGGCAGTTAGAAAAGTAAATACGGCAATAAACCAGCCGATATAATGCTGTGGGAGATTGAGATACTCTGTTACGTCGCCGAAACCTCTGGCGCGTTCAGCCAATTCCCAAACACGTTTAGCAGGCCAAATCAGGATAACCCCACAGGTCATATCAATTGCGATGTCACGAATTATGGCAAGCCTGCGAGAAAATAATGGGTCTAATAGGTCGACGACAATATTGTTTCCTTTCCAGCTTATAATAGGCAGCGACGAGAAAACAATAATCGCAATAAGCAACCGAGTAAGTTCGGTGGCTGATTCAATAGGATTACCAAATAAGCTGCGTAGTATGACGTCAGCAAAAGTCATAGTCATGAGTATGAAAAGGGCACTTGCAGCAAGCCATGTCGGCAGAACAGCTATATAGCGCCAAAACCCAGTCTGCCTAAAAGACATGTCCCAGGCGGCCTCTGACGATGGTTTTCTAACTTCTAGCTTATTCATTTTAATGCATCCAATTTGTGTGATAAGGCCCAATAGTGGGCCTTATCAAGTAAGCCTTCATTAGATTGAAGATGCCGCCATATTATTCAGCTGCCATTTGCTCTTTAATAAATGCGTGAGCTGCAGTTGCATCAACACCTTTTGCACTCACTTCTGCAATGACTTTTGTAATTAAAGGGCCAGTCATTGCTTGCCATTTAGTTGCATCCGCAGCCGAAGCTTCGGTCAAGTTATTGTCCGAATTTTCGTTTAGCGCTGCCATACCGGCTGTGTCGATCTTATCCCAAGCTTTACCGGCTGCGCGCGACAAGTTTTCTCCAAACACTTTGCTCAGAGCCATGCGGTCCACATCAGACAAATTGTCGAAGGTATCTTGGTTCATAATAACAGCGAAAGATCCACGATAAAAACCACCAGGTACTTGGTATGTATTCTTGGCTACTTCAAATAGTTTAAAGCTTTTTTTCGCCTCCATGGGCATCATAACTCCGTCAGCTGAGTTTGAAGCTAATGTTTCATAAACTTTTGGAGCAGGAACCCGGATACCTGTTGCGCCCAGTGCTGCACCAACATCGCCGGATACCCCTCCCCCGAGCCGCAGTTTCATGCCAGCTATGTCTTCCAAAGAAGATATTTGCGCATTGGAATGTAAAGCCCCTGGGCCATGGGTCATCATCGCCAATACTTTGACGCCCTTATGTTCGCCTAACCCAGCAAAGAATTTATCGTAGGCGCGCCAACTTGCAACTGAAGCTGCTTCTGCATTGCCTTGGTAACCTGGCAGTTCGATCATTTTTGTTGATACAAAACGGCCTGGAGAGTAACCGTGGAAAATCCATGTAATATCTGCTGCACCATCAAGAATTAGATCAAATTGTGCGGGTGGAGAACCCAGCCCATACTTAATTTCGGCACTAACGCGGCCATTTGTTGCATCCTCCATTGCCTTGGTCAATTCTGGAAACATTATCGCATTCATGCCATGGGTGGGTGGTGCCCAAGATGAAATTGTGAGGGTGGTGTCGGCGGCATACGCGGCAATAGATGCTACAGAAAATGCGGCGGCGGCAATGCCCGTTTTAATTAAATGGCTCATTGTGTATCTTCTCCCTTTTGTTTGAGGTTTGTGTAAAAAGTTTAGCTATTTGCTTTGACCACGGAATTGCCATTTGTGAAATTGACCACCTGGCGGACAAATGACAGCATTATGATTGGTTATTTTGCAATCTCTCTTCAAAGTATTCTAGCAGAAATTTCAATAGCAGTTTGTTGCAATGCAGCTGCATACCTTTCGACGGCTCGCTCCATTTCCATTGCTTTAGTAACCCAGATAATTGACAGGCAACCGATAGCACGTTCATCAGAAATAATTGGTACTGAAAGGCTAGAAGTTTTAGGCCTAAACGTTTGCGGCCCACGAGTAGCAAATCCTTGTTTTAAATAAATATTAAGATTATTTTCGAGCCACTCCTCCTGTAAAAATGGTAAATCTTCCACAACATTTTCTGCTCGGAGCAAATCAATTATTATTTCACGCTCCCGTCCCGCACAGACTGACAGATACGCTCGTCCAGATGAAGAGCGTAGCATAGGTAAGGAATAGCCAATCATGCCTGGGTCAACCGATAGTGGACTACGGCTATGAGTGGATTCTTGAATTATCATATGCGCGTCTGCATAAGTGGAAAGATCAACTGGCCATGCGTGCGCATCAGTAAATTTAACCAAACTTGGGGCGGCTACTTGGCAAAGCTGCGAACGTGTCGATGAGCTGTCCCCTAAGGTGGCCGCCAGCGGCGATAGACGCACACGAGAGTCGCTTCCAGAATAAAGAACATAACCGTCTTCTTCCAGTGTATTGAGTAGGCGATAAACTGTCGTACGAGGCAACCCTAATTCAAGGGCTATCTCACCGACGCGGGCTGCGCCCACTCTGTTTAATAACCGCATAATATTTAGCCCACGTGAAAGTGCCCGCACGTTATCAGGACCTGACGACATTTAACCTGCCCAATCTCAGGCAAACGAGATGTTCGCCTAGGCTTTTAGTTTCATCCCGCAACTATGGTTTGGTCAATAGCACCAAAAATACTTTTTCCTTCACTGTTGAGCATTTCAAATCTAATGGTGTCCCCTGGATTCATGAATCGAGTGGTAGCCTTGCCATTCTGTATGGTCTCAATCATACGCTTTTCCGCCAAGCAGTTGGAACCCACTTCTTCGTTATTTTCATTACTAACCGTCCCCGAACCAATTATGGTACCGGCTGCCAGATTTCTGGTACGGGCTGCATGTGCTATTAAATCTGTGAACTCAAAGCTAAGGTCTTTGCCGGCATCTACTATCCCGAACTGATTGCCATTATAAGTCGTTATTAATGGTAAGTTAATGCGGCCGCCGGTCCATGCTGCACCCAGCTCGTCGGGTGTAACGCAAACGGGTGAAAAGGCGCTGGCAGGTTTTGATTGAAAAAAGCCAAAACCTTTTACTAATTCTGGGCGCATAATATTGCGCAGGCTGATATCATTACATAACATAATCAGCTTTATATGCGACTTGGCTTGCTCGGGAGAGCAACCCATGGGTACATCATCTGTAATAACGGCTATTTCACCCTCAAAATCTAGGCCCCAGTCTTTCTCAACACACGGTATGGGATCAACTGGACCAAGAAACCCGTCGCTGCCTCCTTGATAAAGCATTGGGTCTGTCTCAGAGTTTTCAGGCATCTCAGCACCGCGGGCTTTGCGTACCAGCCGCATGTGGCTTAAATAAGCACTGCCGTCAGCCCATTGAAATGCGCGTGGTAAGGGAGAAGCCAAAGCTCTGGGGTCATATGGGATAGTTTCGACCTCAAAAGCCTCCATTTTATCATTAAGAGCCCGCAGCAAAGGCTCAGTGACCCTCCAGTCTTCGATAGCATCACGAACGCTTTTAACAACAGATGTTGCTAGAACCATGCGTGACAAATCTCGGGATACTACAACTGGCGTGCCATCACGGCCACCAATCTTCAAGGACGCAAGCTTCATAGTAAGGGTTCTCTTTCTTTTGTTAACTAGATTGGTGAAGGTAGGCCATTGACCGCCATATCTACAATATCATTTTCAGAAATAGCGCTCCCCGCAATATATCTGTCAGGGCGTACTAATATTGCGTTTGTATTGAAACTATCCAAGGCTATGGCTAAATCGGGGTGCTCTTCAGCATCTAAAACGGGGGCTACCGGAGAAATCTCCTTATCCAGTGGATGGCGCAGAATTAAAACAGGACAGTAACCAACTTTATCATCCAACCGCCGCCCGTCCCGAAGTATTGGTTGGCCAAACAAGTGACCGCAATGTGATCTATTGCCGCCAATCAATTTACCAAGGTCACTAACACCAAGTGGTGGCGTAATTGATGAAATACGTGCAGTGCCATCTGCGTTGTTTTCGGCCTGCGCTAGAGCAGTCCGACTATCAATTGTGTTAATCAGACCACCAAGCCGTATCGCCATTTCGATAAATGTGCGCACATGGGTGGAGCGTTCCTGCTGATAGCTATCTAAAATATCCTCATTTGCTGCCCCCTTAATACAGAGCGCCAGCTTCCACGCTAGGTTAGCAGCATCACGGATACCTGCACACATACCTTGCCCCATAAACGGAGGGGTCAGGTGGGCCGCATCACCCGCTATTAGTAAGCGATCCTTACGCCAATTATTTGCAACGACAGATTGGAAGGTATACACAGCGGTCCGTTCCAATTCAGCGTCCTCGGCATTAATCCAAGGCGCGAGGAACTTCCAAATTGTGTTACTGCGGGTAACCTCCTCATGAGTTTCTCCCTCTAGCAAAGTGATTTCCCACCTCCGCCGTTTGGCTGGGTTGCGACAGTAAGTCATTGGACGCACAGGATCACAGAATTGAATAGAATAATCGCCTAAATCAGGTCGCTCCCTTTTTAATAGCAAGTCCACAACAAGCCACCGCTCATTAAACCCCAAATCATCCACATCAGATCCAATAGAGCTTCTTACTAAAGAGTTAGCACCATCACATCCCACTAAATATTTAGCACTCAGTGAATGCTCATGCCCATCGCTGATATTGCGGCAAATGAATTTTACATTTTTAGTATACTGCTCAATGTTTACAACTTCGGTCCCGTTCAGAACTACTGCATTAGGGTAACCAGAAAGCTTAGCGCGCAATAGTTGTTCCAAATCTGGCTGGTGTAAGCGGTAACTGGCGTGCCATCCTTGAAGGCCTATTTCTTGTGGACGTGGCCACTCTAAGATCACGGATTTTTTTTGATCTACGAAACGCATACCTGGATTTATCCGGACCTTTTTACTAAGTGGATTCGCGACACCAACCGTTTGAAAAATTCGCATAGTTTCATCATCAAAATGTACCGCCCGTGGCAAGTGATACATCACTTCATTCCGCTCAATGACAACTACACTTAGGTTACACTGTGCAAGCAAATTTGCTAGAGTTGCACCAGTCGGCCCATAACCAACAATGGCGACATCAAAAAGCTGAGTAATGGCCTCATTCATCTCTCACGTCCACGTAGTTCATAAAGCCACGGGCAATCCACCATTGGTGGCGCACGCAATCCACCCGCAGCAGCCTTCAATCGCATATCAACAAAAGCCCTTCGCTCGTCTTCTGGCAAATAAAGTCTATCATGACCCCAGAAACTAGGGCCCACTGTGGTTTCATGAGGCTCCCAAGTCACAGGATCTATCAACCTTCCGCCCCAACCGCTTTCAACAAAAAAACCTGACGGCGTATTGGCGTAAAAACTAGTTATATGGTCATTTGTATGACGACCCAGCGTGTAAGCGATGCCATCTTTTTGTTGACTTGCCAGGTCATAACCTTGCCCCATATCATCGAGGTTTTCATACTCCACCATGAAGTGGTGAAACCCGGAATTACCTGAGCCAACTATAGCAAAACTGTGATGCCGACCATTGACGTGAAAAAAGTAAAGAGGTATCGGATCAAGTCCATAATCACTGACGGCAAAACCTAATATATCGCAATAGAACGGCAAAAGAGCTGTTGCGTCTGGAACATGTAAAACTGCGTGCCCCATCCCTAATGGGCCTGTTTTGAAACCGTCAATTGGACGTCCAGGAATGAAAGGTTCCTCTGCTTTTTGAGGGTTCCAAACTAGTTCAATTCGATTTCCGGCAGGATCACTGCACACAATTAAGTCTTCTACAAAGCGACGGTCAGCTAGCTCACTCCCCCCCTCTGTTACTTTATGTCCCGCATCATCTAATTTGGCAGCAAAATATTGGAGGTCAGATTTTTTTGATACTTCCCATCCGATAAAAGCCAACGTTTCACCAGGCTCATCAGATACAACCAAACGTTGTACTAGATCATCCATGCGAAAAGAAAGCTGGCGTCCACCATGGTCAGCAAGATGCATGGCAAGAACCTTACCAGCAAAATATTTCCAATCATCCACTTTGTTAGACCTAACTCCAAGATAGCCCAAAGATTTAATCGGCATTTTTGTTACCTTCCCTGATCTCGGCTTAAATTACGCAGCAAAGAATATTCTTAGAACCGGTTCTCCACTTAACGTCCATCAGGCGGACAACTCTCGCTTTTTGTGGGCAACTCCAATCGTAAAGCCTCCCCTCCATGACATCGTTTCATTTGCGCCCTGGCGTCCCATCAAAGTGTTTTTTGAGGGTGCTCCAACAGTCTGCATAGTTTTCTTGCAGCGGGGCCTCGGTGGCTGCAAAGGTTGTCAGATGCTGCGGAAAGCGCGTTTCAAACATAAAGGACATCGTGTTCTTCAGCTTCTCGGCTTTGAGATCGCTATTGGATGCGCCTTCGAACGCATCCCGATCCGGCCCATGCGGCAGCATCATATTATGCAGGCTTATTCCGCCGGGCACAAAACCCTCTGGCTTGGCATCATAAACGCCGTAAATGTTGCCCATAAGCTCCGACATGATGTTCTTGTGATACCATGGCGGGCGGAAGGTATCTTCAGCAACCATCCAACGCTCCCGAAACAGAACAAAATCGATATTGGCAGTTCCTGGACTGCCAGATGGTGCGGTGAGCACGGTGAAAATTGAGGGGTCTGGGTGGTCAAATAACACTGCTCCCACGGGGCAATAGTTGCGCAAATCATATTTGTAAGGGGCGTAGTTGCCGTGCCATGCCACCACATCCAATGGGCTTTGGGAAATCTCGGTCACATAAAATTGCCCGCACCATTTGATCGTAACGGTTGAAGGGACCTCGTGATCTTCAAACGCAGCTATTGGCGCTTTGAAATCCCGTGGATTTGCAAGGCAATTCGCCCCAATAGGGCCGCGTGCAGGCAGCTCGAATTTCTCACCATAGTTTTCGCACACAAAACCCCGCGCTGGCCCGTCCATTAATTCAACGCGGTAAAGCAGGCCCCTCGGTATGATGGCAATTTCCTTGGGTTCTAGATCAATAATCCCAAGTTCCGTATGGAACCGTATCCGACCTTGCTGGGGGACCACCAACAGTTCGCTGTCGGCAGAATAAAAATAATCGTCTACCATGCTTTCTGTTACAAGATAGACATGTGTTGCCATGCCTATTTGGGTATTTACGTCACCGGCCGTTGTCATCGTGCGCATGCCGGTCACCCAGGTCAGAGGCGGGTCTGACACCGCGATCGGGCCCCAGCGATATTGACCCAAACTGATTACATCGTGATTGATGCAGGGCGCAGTTTTCCAATAGGGCATTTCGACCTTTGTATATCGGGTCGAGTGTTTAACTGATGGGCGAATGCGGTAACACCATGTGCGTTCGGGTGGATGTTTCGTAAATGCGGTCCCGGACAACTGTTCTGCATAGAGGCCATAATCACATTTTTGCGGGCTGTTGCGACCTTGAGGCAAAGCCCCTTCCAGGGCCTCCGTCTCATGAGCGTTCCCAAAACCAGACATGTAGCCAGGGGAAATGCTATTGGATTTGGCTTGTTGCAGGATTTTGTGGCGGTCATAGGTCGTCATAACGGATCTCCAAAGCCAGTAGAGGGCCTACATGCATAAAATCAAATCATCCAGTTTTTACAAGACGGATGCTAATAAAACCGGATCTCACTCGATATATTTAATTACAAATGCACCGGTGGTTTTGTAATGTTCACATAAGAGCTGATTGGCCTTATTAAAATCGCCTTCAATGACAGCATCTACAATACATTGATGTTCATCCCTCACCATTCTGGCTTCATACGCGAACGCACGGGACGCAATATACCTATAGCGAATGTTCAAATCATAAAGTTGGCTACAAAATCCGAGCAAAACAGGAGAATTACAGTTGCCAATAAGCTTGAGATGAAACGCTTTGTGCAAGATTTCAAAATTCTTTTTTGGATCAACCTCTGCTCGGATCATGCGGTGATGCGACAACACAACCTCTTCGATCCACGCGTCGGAAGTGTTCTCGATACTTTGACGCAGTGCGATGCTCTCGAGTTGACAACGTAATTCTAATATTTCTTGGAAATTCTCGATACTTGTCTCGGCGGCTCTAAATCCCCGTTGATCTTGACGCACAACCAATTGGTCTGAAGTCAGGAGGCTGAGCGCCTCACGAATAGGCGCCGCCCCCATGCCCAGGATTTTCCTAAGGTTGTCAATTTTGAGCTTTTCGCCAGGGGCCAGCTCACCGGTCAGAATAAGATCTCGCAGCGTCGAATAGGCGCCCTTTGTTGCGGAACTTTCCATTGCGGAAGAGGTTGAACCAATACTCATTCTGTTTCCTTAACCCGCCTGCACCGACGACACGATATTTACGAATTCTTCATTGGACAAGACATCACGTTTTGCGATCCCAGTTGCTTTAACCTCATCCAAAATTTTTGCAATCTTTTCATCGTCGAGTTCACCTAAGCCAAGCTCGCCCATTTTATAAATAATGGAAGCTTTGCCAGATTTTTTACCCAATACCACCTCACCTATTTTTCCAGTAAGTGAGGGATGGGTGGCGAACATGACCAACGGGTCATTCATAACATAGTTAATACCGATGCCAGATTCGCGGATAAAGTTGCCATGACCAAGAACCGGTTTGTTTCTTGCGATTGGAATATTGCTTTTTGCTGCAATCATTTCTGCGAGCTCAGGGATTTTATCCAGTCGGTAGTTCGTATCGTAACCGTATAGCAGATGCAGCCCCATCATGAGTTCCTCCAAGGCTGCATTGCCGGTTCTCTCTCCCAGGCCATTCGCGCAGCTATGAACGCACACGGCCCCGGCCGTTACAGCGGCAAGTTCTGTGGCAACACCCATCCCAAAATCGTTATGGGTATGAATCTCGATTGGAAGTCCAGTCATATCATTAACCCACCGCACCATATGTTTGATGGCTTCTGGAGTGGCACAGCCCATTGTGTCTACGATCCCAATTGAATCAGGAGGCGCATTGTCCATGATGTAGCCACATAAGTTGGTCAAATCTTCCTTGCGGGCGCGCGTGGTGTCATACGGAAAAAATAAAGCATGCAATCCGTTTTCACGCGCGTAATTTATAATCGGAGCCGTCTTTTCAGCAACATCTCGCCATGTCCAGCCAAATTGCGTGACCAATTTTGGGTATCCAATTGGCACTTCAATCACAACGCCGTCTGCACCGCATTCAAGTGCCAGATCGATATCTTTTTTCATTGCACGCGCGAAAGTAAAAATTTTGGAGTTTAGGCCCAGTTTTGAAATTTCAGTTATCGCCTTTTGGTCATCTAACGAAACGGCTGGCATGCCCGCTTCAATTCGATCTACACCCAATTCATTGAGCTTAGTGGCAATTTCGATTTTATCGTCAACTGAAAACACGACACCTGGTGTTTGCTCTCCATCGCGCAAAGTCGCGTCATGGATCTCCACTTTTTCAGGTAGATTCAATCCATCGCGCACAGTGGACTCGAAATTATATGGGCTGACCCACCACTTGTCATTCTCTAGATGTGTCTCACGCATTATGTGTCCTCTCGTTCAGGCGTTATTGTATTTTCAGCAACTAGAACAAAATCGAAATCCACCTTGAAATAAGGCAGTGTGACCTTGTCGCCAACTTCTAAATCCTTGGGCAGTGCGCTCAGATCGGAATGTTCTACATAGTCCATGATCAAGTCTTCGCGCACGCCGAACACGGCATCAGCGTCCAAATACGGGTCTTCATTTGCAAAGACTTCCGTCACCAAGGATTTGTATCCAGTTTTCTGGACGATGAAATGTAGATGTGATGGCCGCCAAGGGGTGCGGCCCGTTGCACGAAAAAGCTCGCCGACTGGGCCATCGTCGGGCACCATATAGGGAGCCGGTTTAACCGTGGTAAACGCGTACCGCCCTTCCAAATTACTGTGCATCGAACAACAAAGATTAAAATCATTTTGCGCCCCATCTTGGCTGTAATAGAGGCCATTTTCTGCAGTTTGCCACAATTCTATCGTTGCGCCGCTTATCGCATTGCCATCGGTGTCTTTGACAAATCCTTCTACGACCACAGTGGCGCCTTCATTGTCTTTTTTCAAATCCGCTCCCACTGGCAAAAGTGGCGCACCGACAGAATGAAAGGGCCCAAGGACACTGGATGACGTCCCCTCGTGTTGCGATCCAATCATATCGACCAAAGAGGATAGGCCCGTGACATCTGAGATCAGTACAAATTCATTGCGTTCATCATCCGAAATTTTGCCCGCATCGGTCAGGAATTTGAGGCCGCGCGCCCATTCTGCATGTGTGAGCTGGGTTTCTTTGGCAAATGCGTGCAGGTGCTCTACCATTTTTTGCAATACAAACATGGTGCGTGCGTCGGTGTCATCACTGCAATAATCCACAAACGCCTGTGTTATTGTATCGATGGAAACATTCTTCATTGGATGAGCTCCGATTGGCTAGAGTAAGACCGTGGATAAGATTGGGAACTTTATCAGAACGATAAGTACGACAAGCATAATTAAAGCAAATGGAAATGAACCCAAGAACACGTCTTTCAAAGTTATATCTGGATTGTTGAGAGAGCTTTTGATCACAAAGCAAGAAATCCCAAGTGGCGGCGTGAGCAGACCAATCTCCGCGCCGATAACAGTCACAATACCAAACCACACCAGGCTGAGACCCATGCCTTCTATCAATGTAATGAAGAGAGGCACGACGATTAGAATAATAGATGCCGTATCCAGCAACGTTCCAAGAACCAACATCATCGCGACATAAATCAGCATAATCTCAAAAAAGGATAAGTCCCACGACTGAAGCAAGGCGTCGAGTTCATTCGGCAACCCTGCAAAGCCCAGCATACGGCTGTAAAACGATGCCATTGTAATCAGCAGCAAGATTGCAGCCGTTATGTGACCAGTTTCGACAAGCGTCGACCATAAGCCGTTCCAGGACATCGACTTGCGCAAAGCCGCGATGACCAGGGCCAGCGAAGCGCCTGCCGCGCCAGCCTCGACTGGTGTGAGCCACCCGGTATAAATGCCGCCAAGAACTAAAAAAATCAGAGCTATCACAGGCCAGGCTTTATGTATCGTTTCGGACGTGTCCAAAGCTGGCATTTCATCTGCCTTGATGTCTTGCCCGATATAGGATGGCCAAATGCGCGCCATGGTAAAAATCGCAAAAATATAGGCGCCTGTTAGCAGCAGGCCAGGCACAATTCCCGCTAAGAACATATCGCCCACCGATTGCTCGGAGATGAATGAGTAGATTATTAACATCGCCGAAGGCGGGATAATCATTCCCAGAACTGATGATCCCGCGACAACACCGACAGCAAAGCGCTTGTTGTAATTGTAACGCAGCATTTCAGGGACAGAAATTTTTGTGAAGACGCTTGCCGAAGCAATAGAAGACCCCGTGATCGCTGCAAAAACAGCATTGGCCCCGACGGTTGCCATTCCAATGCCAGCCAAAACTTTGCGAAATGTTGAATTCATCACATCATAGATATCGCGCCCAAGTCCGGCCTTCGAAACGAGGAGCCCCATCAGCGTGAACAACGGGATCGTTGCAAAATTATATTCTGTGACCCCATCGCCAACCGCGATTTTCAAAAAATTAAACGCCAGAATAGATTTGCCGGACATGATCCAGACAGAAACAAAAGATACCAAGCCAAGTGCTATCGGTATGTAGAGGCCCATATAAACCAAAACAACAATAGCGACGACTGACAGCATTCCAATTTCGACAGGGCTCATGGTTAAGTTTCCGCCTTCTGAATTCGGATGACGCTTGCGTCTCCCAAGAGAGCTTTAAAAAAGAATAAGACAGCCGCCCATGCGCAACCGAAGCCGATCGCAAACCGCACCGGCCACCAAGGCGCTTGCAGAATGCCCGGGGTGCCAAAATAATCGCACCGCGCCAATGCAGTCTTGAAATCGGCCCAAATAGCCCCAGTTGGCGTTGGGCCGAACTCAGGCGGTGTGAAAAAATGACAGCTTTCAAAGCTTTCAGTAAATTCTGGCCAAACGGTCCAGACGATTAAGCACATGAAAATGCAGGAAACCGCGTCTAAGAAACGCCCCAATGCTTCACCTGTGATGGGACGGTAGTGGCGCAATGCACCTAAAAACCCATCCGAACGGGTAAGCCGACCGGTTCGGACGACATCTGGCAGCTGCAAAAAGACAATTAACGCAAGTGAGAAAATAACAACTTCGACCACGCCTCGAAAGGGCGCATTGAGAATATTGCGTGAAAAAATATCAATATTCATAATAGCCACCAATACCAGCAGCACCAATGCACCGCTGATATTGGCGACGATAGCGATCGCCACGACCCAAGATTCAATTTTGCGAAGACCCGTGACGATCATGTTCGTACCCTACCAGTGGCTCAGTTCAATTCCGCAGCCCAGTCGCGCAGCGGTGTCATGCCAGCAGCCTTGAGCTTGTCCATATAGGCATTTAACATTGCAGAACCTGGGGCCCCTTTGGCGTCCAAGGCTTTGGCCCAATCAACTGCAATATTTGGCATGGAATCTGCCCAAGCTTGGCGTGCTGCCTCGGTCATTTCAACCACTGTGCCACCACCGTCTTTATAGGCGTCCAGTGAAGCGGCAGCGCGTTCCATCGCAATCCCAGCCACGTGGTCCCGATACTCAATTGCAACATCTTGCAAAACAGTTTTGACCTCATCAGGAAGCGCCGCCCAAACGTCCGCATTCACAGTTACGGTTTTTGAGTTCACTGCGCCCAAATCAGCTTTCAGCATATAAGGCGCCACTTCTGCAATTTTGAAAGTCTTTGCAGCCTCCGGCCATAGCATAGCTGCGTCGGTGACACCGGTTTGCATCATGTTATAAAAATTGGGCAACCCCCCGCGCACACCTGCTGCGCCTGGAATGCCTTCAAGATAGCGCAGATTGTACCCAGCACCTGCAACCTTCTTACCTTCGAGGTCAGCCAATGAATTAATCGGTGCCTTCGAAAACATTTGATAGGTGTCTAAAACAACGCCAGTGGCCAGATAGACTTGGTTTTCGGCTGCAAGCTCATCACCCATTTGGGAGAATTCTCGTGCAATTTCATCGACGGCCTTGGCGACAACGCGTGCATCTGCAGCGATAAAGGGCGTGACAGCAGAAATCCCTTGGGAGGGCAGAGCTGAGTTGTGGAAGATTGTCGTGACAATCCCAATATCGCCAAGGCCCAATTTAATGCCTTCCAAAACGCCACGCGGTTTCACGATTTGCCCGCCATAGGCTTCCAACCAATTGATCTTGTAATTCCCCGATACGGCGAGCTCTTCATTGACTCGGGGTATGAAAAACCCGGAAAATTCTTTTACCCACATTGACCGCTCAGGGTATCCGTCAATCGCTGTCATGTTGATTGTCTCAGCAGCCGATACAGCACCGCTCAACCCACTCGAAAGCCCCAAGGCCATCGTTGATGCCAGCATTATCCGTCTTGTAAATTTCATTTTAGTTCCTCCTATTATTATGCTGATTTAGATGGATTTTTTCCATTCTTCTTTGATTTCAGTCCCAGCTTGCCGAAACAATTTTGCGAGGGGACAATATTTTGCAACATCATTGGCAACTTGCTCTAACTGTGACTGTGATGCAGAGCCATCAGACACCACCTGCAAGTCAATCACTTCAAAAGGACGATCAATTTCTTCCGACAAAGTGACTCCCAAACGGTTAAAGCGACACTTTACAGAGATTTTCAGATGACCAATATCAACGCCCAGCTTTGTGGCGCATTTGTGTGCAATAACATTGGTACACCCAGCCAAAGCACTGAGCGCAGTATCCGTTGGCGTAAAGCCAATGTTAGTGCCGCCGCGTTCAATGGGCTCGTCAATATTTTGAACCAAGTCGCGTGTTGCCACCTGCGACAAAGAATGTGATGGACAGTCAGCATCGACGCTCAATGTGACAGTAGTTTTCATTTTAACAGCCATAGATTTCGCAACCTTATCAAATTATTTCACAGACATCTGGGAAATCAAAACGCGGCAAACGTTGGAAAAGAGCTGTTTCATCAGCATACCCGAGGTTGCACAGAAAATTTGATTTCACAGATGTGTTTTCAAAGAAGACTTCATCGACGATCGCGTTATCGAAACCTGAAATAGCGCCCACATCCAAACCAATTGCACGCGCCGCGATCATGAAATATGCGCCCTGCAATGTTGAGTTGCGAAACGCTGTCGCCTCGCAGTGCTGCGGCTTCCCTTCGAAATGTGGACGGCGGTCTTCGTGCGGGAATAGTTTGGGAAGTTCGGTCCAAAAGTTGACATCGTAGGCAATAATCACGGTAACCGGTGCAGACATGACCTTTGGCACGTTGGCAGGCTTCAAAGAGGCGGCCAATCGTTTTTTGCCCTCGAGTGACCGGACAAACACAAACCGTGCAGGGCAACAGTTCATGCTTGTTGGACCCATTTTTGTGATATCAAAAATATGATGCAACTGCGCGTCGGTCACTGGCGTGTCTTGCCAGGCATAGTGCGAGCGCGCTCCCGTGAGAATGAAATCAAGCTGCTCTTCCGTTAAATTGGAAATTTTAGATCGGAGAAGCGCCACATCGCTTTGCGCTTCGATTCGTAGATCATTCAATTTTGTTGCAGTCATTCAATTATACCCATTCGTTCTGAATTTAAATTATTGCTATTTTACATTAATGTCCAATAAAATCGATTTTATTATTTATTTGAGAGTAAATAGCATTATAATAGTCTGACAGATAGGGAGCTTGAGAGATGCCAGCCTGGAATGACTATAAAGATGAAGCGAGAAGCCGTGGCGCACTTGCCATGGAATTATTCGTCGTGACGACCAAACCTTGTGGCGATATGGAGCTCGTCAAGAAAACATTACCCGATCATCTGAAATATCAAAAGCAATTGGAAGCTGGTGGCGCATTGGTCATGGCGGGTCCGGTCTCCGACGCAAGTGGCGAGCAAATGAATGCTGAGGGTATGATAATATACCGCGCAGAGAATTTAGCAGCCGCTCGTGTTTTGGCAGATGCAGATCCCATGCACGCGGTGGGCGCGCGTAGATATGAGATCCGAAAATGGTTGGTAAATGAGGGTAAGTTTAACTTTTCTATCGCTCTGTCCACAAAGGAGGTGGATCTGGCATAACACCGATCACCGCTGCAAATTTAACCAATCCTGCGCTGTCTGCTGTAAAGGCCCAAAACTGCTGGGTCAGTCAGCTGGATCATGCAGTGCCGCCATGAGGTAATCAAAGCACCTATGCAATTGCGCGGAGGTCTGTACGCTTGCTGCGACATAAAAGTCAGGACGAATGATCACATATTGAACGGCGAGTTCGGCCATCCAACTTTTATAAAAGCCCTCTATGTCGTCGATATCAAATCCAGCTCCTGCGGGGCCGACCGACAAGATGCGGCCTTCCAATTTTTTAAATAACTCAATCTGCGGATCGCTCAACAGCGTTTTGGTGTCTGTGTTGGCACATAGAATAAACCAGCCTTGTCCGACGACCTGATCAAATCGACCTTGTTTGCCACGATAGCCTACGCATCCTTGTGCCGAAATTTCACCAGAGCCGGGGGTGTTCTCGCACCACAGTCCAGGACCAAGTTTGACATGATCACCCGTTATTGGGGCATAATCTCGAGCGATCAAATCCGCGATCATTTCTTTATCTCTTTGATCGGCCTGTTCGGGATCGGTTATGCAAATTATGTCGCCAAGTTGCTGGCTAAAGTCGATATAATGCTTAGCATGTGGTTTTCGCTCACTCTCATAGCTATCTAATGCAGCATCGGATAAGTGGCCTTGCAAAATTCCGTTCAACCGCCACCCCAGCGCCACTGCATCGCGCAAGCCTGCGCACATACCTTCTCCGGCGAAGGGCGGCATTAAATGAGCCGCATCTCCCGCAATCATTGACCGACCGAAGCGCCACTGCTCTGCCCAACGCGCTTGAAATCTGTAAACCGCACTACGTTCTAACTCTGCATTCTCGCGCGTCAGCCCCCAAGGCTTCAACAGCTCCCACGCCGCTTCAGGCTTTGCAATTTCATTTGGATCTTCGTCAGGCAACACCATGAACTCCCAACGACGACGCCCAGGGCCTCCCGGAACAAGCGTTGTGGGACGTTTGGGATCACAGAGTTGCCACTGTGCAGGCGACATTTTGTAGTCAGCATGCGGGATCATATCGAGTATCAACCAATCGAAGAAATACCCACGATCCATAATGGGGCTGCCAAGGGCCTCTCTGACAAAACTATTGGCCCCATCTGCACCAACCAAATATTGCGACCTCAGAGTGCATCGATTGCCGTCAGGACCGAAAATTTCTGGTGTTTGACGTAATTCCACTGCAACCCCGTTGTCACCATTCAGCAATTTGATGGCTTGCCAGCCTCGTAGGATGGTGATGCTTTCGCAGGCCTCGGCCATGGACATCAATCGCGCCTCAAACTCAGGCTGGTTGAACCAATAGGTCACATGCCAACCGCAGGGCGCAACGCTCTCCCAATCAACGATTTGGAGGTCTTGGAGATCAGCATTTTTCCAATAATAAAGTTCCTGGTGATTTTCAAAGGCAGGATCAGAGTCACAATCAATACCTAAGCTCGCCAGTATGCGCGCAACCTCAGCGTCCATTGTCACCGCACGAGGCCGGTCATAGATGCTTTGCCAACGGTCAACCAAAACCACTTCGTGGCCTTTTTGCCCAAGCAATATAGCGAGTAATAGGCCAACCGGTCCTGCGCCAATTATGGTTACCTGATTGTCGATGTAACGCATGTGTTGATACTCCAATCAAAAAGCCAGTTTGATGCCTCAAAAATTCAAACTTTACGCAAATTTCTTTTCAAAAACCCTACTGCGTCAATTTACTTGAGTGGCGAAATCTGTGCAGCGCCAGCAAGATGATCGCTGCCACAATTGCACTACAAAACACCACTGGTGCCTTGAAGAGTAAGAACACAGCGATACCAAGGCGCAGCGATATTTCAAAAAACCCAATTGGGGACATATCATGGCGGGCTAGGCAGCTTGATACCAGGTAAAGCGCAATTGCCAGTCTGAAGAGCAAGAGCGTTAAATTTTGTAAATCAATTGTGCTGCTATAGCCAGGTAAGAAAGATGTTTTGCCAATGCCTGCAATATCCGCACTGGCAAGCCGCGCCTCTTCAATCAGCAATATCTCAGGGTAAAACGCGAATACAAACGGGATGGTAAAGATGACAATACCCGATTTTACGGCTGCAACGGCCGTACCCATTGGACCGGCCTTGGTAATTGTTGAAGCGGCGAAAGCTGCAAGAGCCACTGGTGGGGTGATTGCACTCGCAACGGCAAAATAGAAGATGAACATATGAGCAGTAAAAGTGCCAAGACCCAACCCAGCCAAAACAGGACCCATGAGCAACGCAACATTGATATAAGCTGGGACTGCTGGCATGCCCATTCCGAGCAAGACTGCAATCATCATCGTTAGCACTAAAGCCGTAAACTGAATCATAAACGGTCCAGTGCTGCCCAAGTTCAGCTCATTCAGCCAAGCGAGCACATCAAGAGATAGAAACACTGGGAGCCCTGTAAAATTCAGGCAAAAGTCAATGATCGAGACGGTCAAAAACATAAGGTAAAGCGTCGAAATGAGGACGCCAGCTCCGGACAGACCATCAACGATCTTTTTAGGACGTGCACGCACCTCTGGATCAAGAAGCAGCAAAAAGATTAGGAGCATGACCGCAAACCAACCCGCGCTTCCGGCGTCGCCTGCAGCGTTTTGGAGTAATTGTAAAATCCATGGCAGGCTTTGCACATCACACCCATTTGCGGTGATGACCCGCTCAGCGCCCATGATGCCGCCCCAAAGACCGCAGCCAACTGAACCTTTGTCAGTGAGAAGCAAAAAAAGGATGAGCACAATTGGTGCTAACACCATGATCAAATTAAGCGCATCTTGGAACTCAAGGCGCATTTCTTCGGTGATCATTCCAATAGCTTGGATGTTTTGTTTTCGAGATTGGAAAACAACCGATAAGAACAAGCAAAAGAAGTAAGCCACGGCAGGAATGATCGCAGCCATGATGACACTTGCGTAGGGAACAGCGGTCAGTGCCGCTAAGACAAACGCTGCCACGCCCATTACTGGCGGCATAATAGAGCCACCCGAAGATGCAGCAGCCTCCACACCTCCAGCAAATGTTTTCGAAAAACCACGCTTCAGCATCATGGGAATAGTCAAAACACCTGTGGATAGAACGTTCACGATTGGCCCGCCAGAGATTGTTCCAAACATAGCGGACGAGACAACCGCTGCATGCGCCGGTCCGCCTCGTAAATTTCGTGTCAAACGAAAAGCAACTTTTATCAAAGAGCGCCCGCCAGCGGAAGCACCAAACAAAGACCCCAGAACAAGATACGGGAAAATTGTGTTGAGAATAATATTCATAAACCGACCAAGCATTCCGGTCGAGTTGTTGACCAAGATGTCATGGATACGAGGTCGGCCATCGCTCAATAATCGAGGCTCACCTGCAAGTTTGGTCACGAGGTATTTATTGAAATCCTCTGCGCCATAAAAATACCAGACAAGAACCGTTAAAATTGTATACGCAGCAATGAGAAGCGCAACGATGACAAGTGGCAGACCCCAAACCTTTATATTATAGGCTAGAAAAACTGCGATCGCGATCCCAACGATCAAAACCAACCATCCACCGGTTGTATTAACACATTGAGGATCTTCAAAGGTTGTTGAGGGCTCCATGCCAAGCAATTCAGCCATCTCGTTTTCTGATTGGATGATTTCGGAAATCAACCGAGAACGATCTCCGGTGAATTGGTCGATAAGACAGATAGCCTCAATTTCAATGTAAAATGTTATGGAGATTACGACTGCCATCAGTGCTAGCGCGATGTCCATGAACAATCCAAACCGGCGTTTGAGTGGGGACCGATCCCTCCAGGAGCGCCACAAAGAATGCTTGAGAGCGACAATGATCATCATCAATGAGAAGAAAAATGGATAAAACCATTCGAACGGAAATCTGCGAAATGTCGCCCCTTCACGCCCGGTAATCTGTGCTACAAGATCATCGTAACCCGGAATGCCGGGCGTTGCATTAATCAATCCCAAGAGGACCATTACAATGGACAGGAAATACAAACATTTGATGCCTAGGCTTTTGGAAAGTTCTTCAGTCTGTATCGGCCCACTCATGCAATAGCCTCTCACTGTATATTTTTAGATAGAGAGCGAGCACCCCAACTAAAGCGGGGTGCCCGTACCAAGTTTTATTTTGCGCAAGTTGGAATCGTGTAACCCGCAGCTTCCCAAGCGGCCACAGCGCCAGGATGATATTTAATTGGGTTCAGACCACACATATCAGTTAGAGCAATATCGGTTTCACCATGCCATGAATTGGACATGAACGGAGCCTTTGCTTTGAAGGTGTCCAAATTGCTCAAAAAGGCTTCCGTCAACCCTTTAGCTGTCTCAAAATCCATTGAGACATTGACTATCTCACCGCCAACTGTTCCGGGACAACGGTATAGCTCGTCCTCCGAAACAACGGTAACACCTTTTGCGTAGCCCATTTCGGATATCGGGAGTGTCACAGCAACAGTGCCGGGTTTTTTTGTTACTTTTTGGAACGTCTCACTCTCGAATTTTGTCTTCGGCATAGACCATATGGTCATATCGCCAGACGAGAGCGATGGAATGATCCTGCTATCAGGAAAACTCATCGGGAGAACGAAGGCATCCGCTGAGCCGTCCTTTATTGTTGCGACTGCTTGACCCCAGTTCACTTGAATAGCGTTATAATCGGATTCTTCTTCCAGGCCGGTGGCAAGACGCACGAGCAAACGGGCATTGGTCAGTGCTGCGCCGCGCGGTGGACCATTGAACAAAGTTGAGCCCTTGATACTATCATACCCCGAAAAATTCGAACTATCAAAGGCATATAGACCTTGGCATGCTATGCGATACGTGTATAGCACGGCCACTTTGCTCCCAAGTTCAGCCCCTTTTTCCTTGCCCAGTTTTGCATAGGGCCCGGCTGCTCTAGACATCAGAAATGGCAGAACAAATGGCGCGGCTGCAATATCCGTTTTCCCCTCAGCGACGTTCTGCACTGAATTGGTTAAAGTTTGTCCAGCGCTCACCTGAATATTTGCAACATTGCTCGCTGCGGCGACCTCCGAAAGTGCGATGACAGAAATGCCTGGCGTGCTACCAGGCGAGGCCGTCTCAGCTGTAAGGTTGGCCTGTGCGTGCGCAATAGGCGAAGATAATAGCGCTGCGACTGCAATGGCTGCAGTTTGACGTTTTTTAAACATAGTTCGCTCCCAACTGCCCGCTAGATGTGTTTCCATTATGTTTTGGGCGAATAGCATAACGGTTTGCTCTGTTTTGTGGGAAAGCCTCAACAAGACAGATGACCTAAAACAATCACTTTTATGCAATTTTGTCCAATAAAAACGATTTTTGTTTGAAATGTAGTTTACAGTTGCTACAAAAAGCTGCGGAAGCAAAAGTTAACACTTACTTCGATCGTTGATAATCAACTGCTGAAGCGACATAATAATTGTTTAATAACAGTAAATAAAAGGTAACCAATGATACAAGCTGACGCGAAAGACGCGCTATTTGATATGGCCCGCACGCACAGATTTTTTACGGACCAACCGGTTGGGGAAGACCTGTTGCTCAGGCTTTATGATCTCGTAAAATTTGCGCCCACCGAGTCGAATTTCTGCCCAATGCGCTTGACCTTTGTAACATCCAAAGATGGATTTGATAGAGTTATCGAAGCCGCCACCCCCGGAAACAAAGACAAAATTCGGTCGGCGCCCGTTGTGGTCATTGTCGCTCATGACTTGGAATTTAATCAGCATATTCCACAATTGGCGCCCCATATGGACGCCGAGGCCTTCGCAAAGAACCCAGCGAATGTCTTAGCGACAAAGGCGGTTCACAATACATGGATGCAGGCCGGGTATCTAATTATGGCCGCCCGCGCTCTGGGGCTGGACTGCGGACCGATGATTGGCTTCGATTCTGAAAAGATAAACACATCATTTTATGAAAATTCTACTTGGCGAGCGAGTATGTTGATCAATCTCGGATATGGTGTCGGCGGTGATCAAATCCGCGCTCGAGGTCATCGGCTTAGCTTTGATGAGGCATGCGAAATAAGATAGGACCCGTCTCCTAATTTTGGATCGATAGAAAATATGGGTTCAAACAGAAAAGTATAAAACGACTTGCTGTTTTCATATGCCAACTCGAAAGGTGAGAAATGAATGTTCTTTGGATAATGGTTGACCAACTGCGTTGGGATTACCTGAGCTGCTACGGAGCAAAACATATCAGCACCCCAAATATTGATCATTTGGCGAAGAAAGGGATGCAATTCAATCGTACTTATGTCCAGTCCCCTATTTGCGGGCCAAGTCGGATGAGCTTATACACTGGTCGTTACGTAAGCAGTCACGGTGCCACGTGGAATGGCTTTCCATTGCCGGTCGGCCAGCCGACGTTGGGCGACCACCTACGCGACATTGGGGTGGGCTGTCATTTGGTTGGGAAAACACATGCAACGGCAGACAAAGCTGGCTTAACTCGCCTTGGTATCGATCCAAATAGCCAAGCAGGGAGGCGTGTTAGTCAAGCCGGCTTCGACGTTTTCATACGAGATGATGGAACAAATCACTCAGACTACCCAGACCGCCATGCCGAGGACTATGATGCCTATTTGCGAATCCACGGTATGGACGGTCAAAACCCTTGGGAAGAATGGGCAAACACGGGCGTTCGCCCCGACGGAACCCTATGCTCTGGATGGGTTTTAGAAAACTCTAAGTATCCCGCGCGCGTTCCAAAAGAACATTCAGAAACCGCATGGCTTACAACACGGTGTATCGATTTTATAGAACAGCAAAATGACGATCAATGGCTGTGCCATTTGAGCTATATAAAACCCCATTGGCCGTATCTAGTACCAGCGCCTTATAATGAAATGTATTCTGCATCGGATCTTCCCGAGGTCAATCGAACAGAAGCAGAAAAAAATCCAGACCATCCATTTCTCAACGCATGGGCCAACATGCGCGTAAACCAAACATTTGCGCGTGAGGAGGTACGTGACACCGTAGGTCCCGCATACATGGGGCTTATAAAGGAGTTAGACGATCAAATTGGGCGATTATTGGAATATCTCGAAAAAAGCGCGCAAATGAAGAATACAATGATTGTTTTTACATCTGATCATGGAGAAAATTTAGGCGATCATTGGCTTGGTGAAAAAGATTTATTTTTTGACTGTAACGCGCGTGTTCCCTTAATTATTTATGACCCGAGGCAAGAGGCCGATAAAACCCGCGGAACGTCAACAGATCATTTAGTTGAAGCAATTGATTTAGTCCCAACGTTCATTGAAGCTCTGGGCGGTACGCCTCCACTCCATATTTTGGAGGGTCGATCGTTACAGCCACTCTTACACTATCAGGATCCGATATGGAGGGAGTATTGCGTAAGTGAATACGATTACGCAACGCGGGACGCATGCAGCGCCTTACAAATTGACGAACGCGATGCGAGACTGGTCATGGTCTTTGATGGCCGCTGGAAATATGTTCACATTGAGACAATGCACCCACTTTTATACGATTTAAAGACAGATCCTGGCGAACTGATGAACCTAGGCAATGACTCCAAACATGCCAGCCAGATTGCACGGTTGAGTACTCTTCATTTTGAATGGGCACGCCGGCACCATTCTAGGATTACTTTAGGCTCGGCTACAATTAACGCCATGGCCGCCAACAAAGAACCACCTGGAATTTTAATCGGCTATTGGGACCAAAAGGAGCTCGAAGCCGACGGCAAAAAAATTCCATCGCATCTGCGTAATGGTTAACAACATGTAAAGACCTTTAAAAATTTGTGGGAATTGGGCGTGACAGATGGCTTCAAAAAACGACAAACGCGGAAATAAACCAAACTTTCTGTTCATAATAACGGATCAACATCGTGCCGATCATCTGGGGTGTTATGGGAATAGCGTTGTAAAAACACCAAACATAGATTCAATTGCGGCAAGAGGGACGCGCTGGAACAAGTTCTATGTGGCCAATCCAATTTGCATGCCCAATCGCGCCTCGATCATGACAGGACGTATGTGCTCGGTGCATGGTGCGCGGCACAACGGTATTCCTCTTTCAAAGGATCATACCACCTTTGTCGAACTTTTGCGCGATGCCGGTTATGCGACCGGCCTCATTGGAAAATCGCATTTACAAAGCTTTACAGGGCTACCCGCAACCAATAAATTTAAACAGAAAAAGGGATTAAGCAGCCCATCGCGCGAACTGCGCGATGCTTATAAGAATAACCGACATTCCCCAGACTATGACCTTGAGGACAGTACGCGCTGGCACACGCCATTGGCGGATCGTGTGGATGGCGACTTTTATGGCTTCCAACACGTCGAAATAGCAGCCGGTCATGCGGACCAAGCCTCAGGTGACTATCTCTTATGGGCGCGGAAACAGCGCGAAGATTTTGATAGCCTAACTGGCTATGAAAATGCGCTTCCCGACGAAAGCATTGATGCCCCACAGGCCTGGCGAACCGCCGTTCCAGAAGAGCTTTACTCAACAAACTGGATTGCTGACCGATCGGTTCACTGGATCGATCAGCGAACAAATGATGAAACACCTTTTTTTCTGCAGATATCTTTCCCAGATCCCCACCATCCCTTTACTCCACCGGGGAAATATTGGGATATGTATGACCCACTAGATGTCGCCTTGCCTAAATCTTTTGGGAAAGGGGATCTGCCCCCCATCAAAGCCATGCGAGAAGCGATGGAAAAAGGCACGGACCCGAGGGATAATCAAAGTCCCTTTACCGTAACCGGAGACGAAGCCCGCGCCATAATTGCGCTGACGTATGGCATGATCACGATGATTGATGACGCAATCGGTAGGATCCTGAAGCAATTGGAAGCTTCCGGGCTGGCAGACGATACTATTGTAATTTTCACCACAGATCATGGCGATTACATGGGCGATCACAGCCTCATGCTTAAGTTACTGTTGCATTACCAGGGCATTATTAGAACGCCCTTCATTTGGTACGATCCCAAGCGACCGACAGACGGGCGAGCCATAGATGACTTGGCCTCTTCCATAGACATTTCTGCCACGATCCTCGGACGGGCTGGCATTCAGCCCTTTAATGGGCTGCAAGGGCGCGATCTTTTTGCGTCTGATCCAGTAAATGCAATAATTGTTGAAGAAGACAGTCAACGGCCGATGACTGGCTTTGATAAGCCACAAAGGGTTCGAACCGTGGTGACTGATCGATATCGCATGTCGATCAGACAGGGCGAAAACTGGGGAGAACTCTACGATCTGAAATCGGACCCAACCGAAGTGAATAATCTGTTTGAAGACGCCAGTGCTGTACCAATCAGAGCTACTTTGACTGAAACAATGTTGCGCCGGATGATCGAATTGCAAGATCGGGCGCCGTTACCCGCCTATCGAGCCTAAGCCCTGCCGGGGTAGATCACTATTGCAGTTATGAGGGTACTGTCAGATTAAACTCGGTTGAAGCGAGCAGTGTGTATTTGTAGAATCCGCAAATGACAAAACACTCCCCATTCAGTTACATGAAACCTGGCCCGGGGTTCCTCGACCATCCCGCCTAGGCCCGAGGACTGGGAACCAAGAGCCGAAGGCCCCATCGGACAATAGAGCGCGCTCCTGCGTTTCTGCCTTCAGTGTTGCATGAGCCAAATCCGCGTTGGTTAGTTTTGCTCGGGCCGCGGTCCGTGGATCAACGGCAAGGGTTACTGTGCCTGATCGCTGCAGTTGAGACGTAGGACGCAGGACCGCCCCGTCCCTATCCCAGGGCCCCGCGTCTCGGACCACGGGCCTTTAGTATTAGCGTTGTAGATCCATTCAGGGGCGGTTTTGTTTGGTAACGCCACCTTTATTCACGCATCAATTTTAAGCTGAACCGCGTTGCCGCTCTTACTGAGTGGCGCCAACTATTGAGCGCATAGATTCAGGCTGCGCTAGTAATCCGATGCGAGTTCTCATTCGTCTGGCAGCACCCTCGCCATTCCACTAGCCAATCATTTTAGCCATCGCACTTGCGGTTTCCGAGGTGAACCAAGGCACAGGCCCAGTCATTCCACTTTTTGCAATCTCGGCCTTTAGAGCTTCAATAGCATGCTGACGATTTTGATATTTCACCGTTGCATATGCTTTTGGAGGTATTTGAGCATAGTCTCGTGCAATTTTTAGTGCCTGCTCCAATGCATCGCCGGCTTGGACCAATTCATCCACTATCCCTGCTTGTATCGCAGCATTGACTGAGATTGGCGCACCATTTTGCAAGATACGGCGCAAATCGTTGGGAGATAACATCGAGCGAATAATTTCCATCAGACCGGCTGGCATTCCAACTCCAACACGAACTTCTGCCAAACCAAATGTCGCATGTGGTCCTGCGATGCGGTAATCTGAACAAATAATGGGGAAAAACCCACCTGCAATTGCAGCCCCTTCTACCGCAACAATAAATGGCTTTGGAAACTCAAATATCTCCAAGAATGTCTTATGAAATCCGTCAACAATAGCCTGTTGAGCTGCAAGGTCATAGTACTGGGCTTCTTTGAGATTGAGGCCTGCGGAAAACACTTTTAGGTCGCTTGCCAGAACAACTGCCTTAATGGCATCATCGCTCACCAGTTTGCCAAACAAGACTTTCAAATCACCCAGTGACTTTGGGTTAAATGCGTTCACTGGAGAATTCTGCATTGTAACCAGCATAACGCCATCATTCTGTAATTCTAATTGAAGCCAGTCTTGACTGCTCATTTCAAACTCCCAAATGTTATTTTCAGATATTGTCTTTAAATTATAACGACTTTTTTAATATTTTTCTATAATGACGTTGCGCATCACAACAGCATTCCACTCATCTGGTGATGTTGCTGGCAAGTATGGATCAGGCTTTAGTCTGCAAAAACGATATGACGCAATTAACTCCGTAAAACATCCTTGGCTGGGCTAGCATTGTTTAGCCGCTTTGTTGGGCAGATAATTTCTTTCTTGCATAAGATTTGAACGCAGAGCTATGCACCCGAAGCATGTCGGAAATGCAATTTTGTTTATTGTTGCATTGCAGCATTTTGAGCTAAAAAAGACCTAGCTTAAATTTCCTCCCGAAATTATAGTGTTTACTGGCGGTGTCTTTTGGCACCGCCTTTTTTTTGTATAGTGTGACGCTGGTAATAGTCGTGGACATGCGCTTAACGCATAACGGGAATGCAACAGTGTGTGATGAAATTTAGCGTGATGAATGCTATAATATTAACTGTAAAAGCAAGGAGACTAAAATGCTTAAACGACTTTTTAATGCAATGATTGTAGCCCGTCAGGCGTCTGCTGCAGCAAAAACTTTACCGTATCTTACAGACAGCCATCTGGAAGAAATGGGTTTTGGTCGTGATACATTTGTTGAGGGTATCAAAGCCATAATTGAAGCTGAATTAGATGCTGCAGACGCAGAAACACCTCAGGCAACACCAGTGAACCCAAATTTAGTAGGCGCCGTGTAAGCAGCGCCTAACTGCATTGGGCGCATGGCTCTATACTTGAGACATAATTGAGAGAACTGGTCCCATTGTCTCTTCGACCATTGAGTGGCCCGTTTCTGCAATTGTATCTTTGCGCATTGCCTGTCGCCGAGCATTCTCTTCCTTAGCATCTACTTCAGAAGAGTAAATTATAACCGACTGATGCGTGTTTTCGTCTATCTTAAACCAGATAATGTCTTCGGCTTTAGTCTTTGATTTAACTTCACGGTGCCTCTGTTGCATGCTCTCGGCGCTTGGAACGCCATCAGGCCATGACCATTTTGTGTGAACCGCATATTTCGTCATTTTTATTTCTCCTTTCAACTCGCCTACTATTACTAATAATAAATTTCGAAAAATTAATTAAAAGGACCAGTTGTGCAGCTCAGATACTGATTTCAATAATACTGCAGATATAACGATGCTGCCTCCGACTAGCGTCCAACTCGTGGGCACCTCATTTACAAAAATCCAGACCCATATTGGCCCTAGAGTAAATTCCAAAAGCATAAAAAGCGTCAATTCAGCTGCAAACAGATGCTTTGCTGCAATAAGAAATAATGTGTTCACCGTAGCTGATAAAAGCCCACCAAGAATAAAACAAATAAGCAAGTCATTCCAAGAAATTAATAAGTTGTTCCAAGTAAAAACCAAGGCAACAAGCATCATTATCAAATTAGATAAGATCAAAGTTGGGAGCATCTCTAACCTACGATTTCGGCGTATTATTATGGCATAAGAAGAAAATCCAATGGCACACAAAAGTGCCATGAAATTGCCGTAAAGCGTTCCAGACCCAAAGCCTTGAACAAACATAAGAGATATGCCAGCCGCAGCTATGCAAATGGTGAGAATTGTAGATTTCCCAATGCGCTCGCCTAGAAATAACCAAGCCATAATGGCGGTTAAGAACGGTATCGAACTAAGTGTAAAGGTGGTAGCAGCAACAGTCGTATTCGTTATTGCCAGCAGAAATGAAATGCTGGCTGAGGCTAGCAATATAGCGGCTAAAATACCCTCCAACCCAATACCTTTGAGTTGTTGGGGTCCTGTTTTCCCATAACGAAAAAGCAAAACTATTGATATTGAAAGTCCAAAAGCAATTGAGCGATAGAAGTTGATTTGCCAATTACCGGCGGTTTCAATATTGCGGATAGCTAATCCACTGAAGCTAATTACAATGGACCCGAGTAACATCAGGACCATGGCGTAACCCCGTCTAGGGCTTATATCAACGAAACCATGTTTTGAAATCATCCATGACCGATATATTAATTCGCTAAAATCTTCAGCTACAAATACGACAGCATTAGTCGCATTCTTTGGAAGAGCCTTTTTTTCTCGCCCAAATTATTAGCAAAAAATACCAAAGTGACTTCCCGACTTGCAGTTACCATCCGCTGATCTTTTTTGACGCCACGGCAGAAAGAGAAAATATTTTTTCATAACGGGATTTCTGGCGTGATCATGGCACTCCACTTCCGGAGCGGGTTCTTCTCGGAGTTTTTCCCAACTCGTAGTCGAAGGACCAACTAACTTGCCAGCTCTCTCAAATTGAGAAGCTGGCGTTTTTTTGCCGCATTGAAGTTACTCCGCAGACAACCCACTACTTAAGCTGAAAATGGCTTAAAGCCGTTTTCTTCTCCAAGGGGGATTGGCGTTCGATCGGGAGGCGGATGCCGGTCGTAGGATGGCCAGCAACTGTGGTAGAACGCTGCGTGTTGGTCATCCCCCTGCAATTCAATTTGTAGTATTTTTTATTTGACAGACCACAATATGTGGTATCAGAATGGCCTATAGGCCCGTATCAAGAACCCTTGAAATGCGAGGCTAATTTTGCATAAAGACAAAGAAAACACTTGGGCCGATTGGTACAAAATAATAACGATTGGCGAAAAAGCACTACTAATCGCTATAGCGTTTCTGACTGCTTATGCAGTTGTACTCGAAATCACTGTAATTTTAACTGAACGTTCAATTAAGCTTACCGATTTGCTGCTTTTGTTCATATATGCAGAAGTTCTCGACATGATAGCAGCATTTTATAAGTTTTGAAAAATTCCTATCACAGTTCCGATTTTCATAGCTATAACGACACTTTGCCGACTAATTATTTTGCAGGGCAAAGGAATTAACACCATCGACTTGCTGTACGAAAGCGGCGCAGTTTTATTGTTAGCAATCGCAGCTTTAGTTATTCGCTGGAACTTAATTTACCTGGTTCGGCCAAAAGAAACTGATGACACCTAACTATTGGGTATTGATTTATGCACAGGCATCAAGAATTTTTGAAAGTCGAAGCTGTATTGGCCCATTGTGAGAAGTGAGTACCTGAGGGTTCTCTGTTTGCTGCCATGGAATATGGACGTGAAATGCAGTTCTTTGACGGACACAACTCATTGTCAGCATCAGGTCAGCTTCTTGCTGAGATGCTAATTCAGAGCACCCGAGGTTAATCTTATCCTAAATGGTGGCATTAAATGGCATTATGCATGGCATTACCTTTAATATTTTAGCTTAGCAAAAATAAGATGTTACTTATTGTTTGCATTGCAATAAATTTAGTAATGCCGCATCAAAATGGCGGACAGAGGCCTTTCCCTGTCTGTCCGCCACATTATAATTTAATATAACTAAATATCAATAATTTACGTGTTATTTGACTCTCCCATTCCCCCAATTATTCCCCCTAGCAGTTGACCATACCCGCTATTTCCGCCACGCGCCCGCACGACTGCGCGTCGTTGCAAACATGTGTGATTTTGTAAGTGGTTGAGCAGCCGTATGTTTACTGAGACCTCTTCGGTTCATTGAAAGTTAGTAGCTGGCTATATTTTACAATGCTCAGTCCAATAACCGCTGTCCCAATAAAGATCAAAACTCACTTCTAACCCGTCTTCTATGACAAAATGGTGAACGCCTTTCCCACTTAAGCCGCCGTCTGCGGTGAAGGTACAAAATACGCAAACTTCAGTATCATTGGAAACGACATTGTCTACGTTTAGATTAAAGCCTGGCCATGCATCATTAAGCCTAGCAAGCATATTATTAAGCAAATCGTCAAATCCAATATACTCTCCTCCCAATGCATGGTTTGCATGGAAAGTAGTTTTACATTCTGGATGGTATAATTTTCCCAATGCCTCCATGTCGCCGGAACCAAAGGCCGCGTAGCCACCCATCACAATTTCTTCAGCAGTCATCATATGTCTCCTTCTTTTTTCGACGATAAGATATTACCTGGACGTGATCGGTTCAAATAGGGGGCCGGTGATAGTAGGCTCATGGCATTGGACCAATTGCCGTGGGGTTACTGCGGCCTTTCTTTGGGGCAAGCAGGGATGCTGCAAGGGGGTACCCACTAAGCATGGGCAACGGTCCTTGGGCCATGGGCCTATAATGTCGGTGCCGCAAATTCATTGGGGTGCAATTTCATTTAGTGATCGTAGTGACCCGATTTTCCGCAAACATTCATAATCTGAACTGTCTAGTGTGATGCTAAATTGAAAAAGTCTACGAATTTCCAGTCATTCGAGTCACTAGATTAGACCTTTGAATTTTCTTCCCGCCTGAATGTCGAACCTCTTCCCAACTTGGATCATTGGCAATGAATTCTCTTATTTTTGAATTAAATCTTGGCAATCCAGGGATATATTTGATACCCACCTACGCCACCCACAACAAAGCAGCAAATTACAGCAGGTCTTAATAGGTCTGGTAGTGTATTAAGTGGATAAAATATGCTTTTATATTCAATTAAATAAGGCTTTATCATATTTCTTCAGATAATGGTACGGGGGATCCTCGGTCCGCCACTTAGACTAAATAACGGATGCAATATTCGGGTCTAAACCTCAGGTAATAATCAGCATTATAACCAAGGCGCTCATCGTGCCGCAATCGATTGCTGACCATTATGCAGTTCATTCTTTACCGCATCTGACTCTTGCAATACTGGCTGATAGGACTGAGTTTCCGCTTGTCCTAACGAGTGAGTTAGATCGCCATGAAATTTGACATTTTTAAAATCAAAGCAATCCCACGTTTATTTTGGAGTTCGCCCAAAACACTCACAACCAAACCACCAATCGTGTCGTTTGCATTTCTTATTCTTGGATTGATCATTTTCGGTTTAGGGGAAGCGTTGCTTATCGCTGCAGGAGTTGGCGTAAGTCCATGGACCGTATTTGCACAAGGCTTCTCGATACACACGGGGTGGTCGATTGGTGTATCAACGGCAGTGATCAGCTCAATCGTCTTGTTTTTGTGGGTATTTTTGAAACAAACGCCTGGTCTTGGAACCATCTTCAACATCATTGTTATTGCAATTGTGCTAGACCTTAGCCTGCCCTATCTGCCTGTTTTTGATACGTTAGCATTGAACATTTTGATGGCAGCTGCAGGAGTTTTTATCACAAGTTTCGGTGGAGCCATCTACCTGATCGCTAATCTGGGACCAGGTCCTAGGGATGGTTTAATGACAGGTCTGCAACGCATAACGGACTATCCAATTGCTATTGTCAGAGGAAGTATCGAGATTATCGTAGTGCTTCTTGGTGCGCTGTTAGGTGGAGTAGTGGGCATAGGCACACTTTTTTTGCGTTTGGAATTGGTCCATCTCTGGCACTGTCGATTTTGATTATGACCAGACTACTCGGTCCAAAGTCCAAAGTGTAAAATAAGGCAAACACCAGAATATAGGCCATTCACTACTCAATCGGGAGCTTAAACGCTGTCTCTGTAGTTGATCTTGCTGTACTAGATAACAACGATCGGTAATCTGCGATCTTACATATTGTAAATCTCTCTTCTGTCATTATTTATCGCACCAAATAATGGAGGAAACCATGACGGTACAGACCCACGACTTTGAGGCCGATACAGGCAAAATTCTGAATATTGTGATTAACTCTCTTTATTCCGATAGAGACATATTTTTGCGTGAACTATTGTCCAATGCCTCTGATGCGATCCACAAACGAAAATTCCTCGGGCAAACAGAACCTAAACTTCTCAACAGCAGTGAAGACGAAATTTCAATCAACGTCGATGAAAAGAAGAAAACAATAGAAATCATAGATACTGGCATTGGATTGAGTGCAGATGATCTAACTGAAACATTTGGCACGATTGCACGTTCTGGAACCTCATCTTTTTTAGAAGCCATCGGTGAGAACACTGATAACAAAGACGCAGCTAAGACACTTATTGGTAAGTTTGGTGTGGGTTTTTATTCTGCCTTCATGGTTGCTGAAAAAGTGGTAGCCACAACAAGAAAAGCTGGCGAAGACGATACACTCATTTGGGAAAGTGACGGCAAAACAGGTTACACCATCACTTCATCAAGTGATGCACATGAGACTGGTACCTCAATAAAACTCTTTTTGCGCAAAGATGCCAAGGAATATGCTGACTTCCAGAGACTCAAGACACTCATTAAAAAATATTCTGATCATATTCTCGTTCCAATTTTTGTAACTGCAAAGGATGCAGAGAAAGAACAGGCCAACAGCGCCCAAGCGCTTTGGACCAGATCACCTTCAGAAATTTCTGCGGAAGAGTATTCAGAATTTTACAGAAGCAGCTTGGGTGCGTTCGATGAACCATTCATCACTCTACACAACAAGACAGAGGGATCGATAGACTTCACTAATCTGTTGTTCGTCCCAAAGACTGCGCCGTTTGACCTGTATGAACCAGAACGGAAAACAAAAGTCAGCCTCTACATTAATCGTGTGTTTATCAGCCAAGATGTCGACGGGATAATTCCAACATGGTTACGTTTTGTGAAAGGTATCTTGGATACGACAAGCCTGGATCTAAACGTTAGCAGGGAGATGGTGCAGAACAGTCCTGTCATCAAAAAAATTTCGAAGTCTGTCACTAAAAAAGTACTGTCAGAACTGAAAAAGAAGCTGAAAAAGGACGAGACGGAATACGCTGCATTTTGGGAACAATTCGGCAAGGTTCTCAAAGAGGGTCTATACGAAGATTTTGAAAATCGTGAAAAAATTGCAGAAATCACCCGAGTTTATTCTCTGAAATATGAAACACTAATCAGCCTCGATGATTACATCGAAGAAATGGGCGAAAAACAGGATAAGATCTACTATCTAGCAGCCGATACCCTTAAGCAAGCGTTGTCGAGCCCGCACCTGGAAGGCTTCCAGGCCAAGGGAGTTGATGTTCTTCTCATGACAGATCCCATCGATGCATTTTGGATGTCTCAGATGATTTCCTACAAGGAAAAGGCATTCTTATCCATCTCACGTGATAAGTATGATCTGTCAGACTTGGATGATGAAGCTGCAGCAGAAGCATCAGATGATGAAGAAACCAATACAATCGCTGCGTTGATCAAAGAGTGCATCACTGACTTGGTTGAAGATGTAAAACCAACAACAGCACTGGTGGATAGCCCTGTAAGGCTCGTAGCAGGTGAAGGTGGATTAGACTTCAACCTCGAAAGAATTCTTAAAGCACAAAATCCCGACTTCGAGGGCGGAAAGAAGGTATTAGAGGTGAATTGTAATCACGACCTCGTGAAAAAGATTCCGGCACTTTCGTTAGATTTGCAAAAAGCCGTAAGCAGAATGTTGTTTGAACAAGCAAGAGTCCTTGACGGTGAAATGCCGTCAGACCCTCAACAATTCTCAAAAGATCTAATTGCCCTAGGAAACGCCCTTTAAGGCAATCGGTAGCCGCTATCCAACTTCAATGGCGGCTACCGTTTTTCCCATCCATTCCATAAGCACTTCGATTGGTGCTGTCAGACGAATGAGAACTCGCATCAGATTGCTAGCGCAGCCTGAACCTATGCGCTCAACAATTGGCGCCACTCAGTAAGAGCGGCGCTTCGATTGAGCTTGAAATTGTCTCGTGAGTAGAAGTGGCGCTCCCGATTGAAATGGTTGTGGACTGAAGAGTGGACGGCAGCGAACTTCTGAAGACATCGCATCTGTCGGAAGCGGAGCATGGCGCGTTCTCGTCGTCGAAACGGCAAGTGGGAATTCTCAGCCCGATTATTTACCCAGCGACCCGTTTCCTGCCAATCCGCGTTGCCAAAAACTTTTATTGCAGCGCCATAGGAACGTAGTTTGTCCGTCACAACTACTTCTGGCCCGCCGTAGCGCTTCATTGCTTTTCTGAAAAATTTCAATGCCGCTTTGCGGTCTCGGCGCTTGGTAACAGAATTTTCCAGCACCTCACCTTATCAATGATAGTGACAGCGGTCACCCCCTCGATCATATGCACCGTTGAGGCCGCATAGCCAACAGCCGTCCAGACACCAGGCGCTAATTCGATGATGTCTTTGCGCGTTTGTTCGCCCTGGGCAATCAGATCAGGATGTGCATTCATGTCTCTATAAACCTCTGTTTCACGGGGCTGTTGTATTTAGACAGCAACTCTTCATCTACTTCTGTGCCATCCAGGAGAAACGGCAAAATTCCGCGTCGCATGGATCGACCGCGCATTGCTCTGATATCGTCTTCGGATTTAGTGACCCGCTGGCTCATTCTAAGACCCCATTCACTTAGGTATTTGTAGAGCTGGCTAATTTGGTTTTGATGATCATTTCCCTTGGCGAGATCATGGAATTCCTGTGGATCATTTTTCAAATCAAAAAGCATCGGACGAAATCCACCCTCGGCATGCATCATCTTGTAACGACCATCATAGACCATAAACAATCGCGCATCTCTGGGCTCAACACCCAGCTTCACGGCCTGTGGCGTGACAGAATAATCATACTCACTAATCGCGTATTTCCGCCAAGTCGGGGTTTCCCCTTGAAGCCAAGGCAATAGGCTGCGGCCCTCAACAATGTGATCGGGCACTATGCCACCCGCCGCTTCGATGAATGTCGCTGTAAGGTCAATAGATTCAACCAGAGCATCACAGGTTGTGCCCCGTGTGGAGTCGTAGGCGCTTCGGGGATCATAGATGATCATTGGAATTTTGACTGACGGATCGTGAAAAAGATCCTTTTCCCCAAGCCAGTGATCGCCCAAATAATCGCCATGATCCGAGGTGAGAACGATCATCGTATCTTTGATCTTCCCCGTCTCTTCAAGGTAATCAAGGATATTGCCTAATTGATCATCACATTGCTTGATCAATCCCATGTAGGCGGGAATAACCTTTTGCCTCACGTCTTCTTTTTGAAAGGCCTGAGCAATTTTGTTTTTCTGATAAGCCCCAAAAACAGGATGAGGATTTTCAAGTTCAACCGCATCGCGCGTTGCCGCAGGAACATGGTTTGGGCCAAACATATCGTGATAGGGTGCAGGCACAATATAGGGCCAATGCGGTTTGATATAGCTGACGTGCGCGCACCAAAGGTCTTGGCCTTGCATGGCGTCCATAAATTCAATGGTCTTGCGCGTCAGCCAAGGAGTTTCACTGTCGGTTTCTTTGATATTCGCAGGTTTGTCGGCATTTCTGAAAATCCAGCCTGAGGCAACTTTATCGCCATCAATACCCGCATTGGCGAAATCGGCCCAAGGGTTTTCCGAGTCATACCCTTTGGACTTCAAATATTCATTATAAGGCGAGCGCTTTTCATCGTACCAACCATCTGGGCCCAATCCCCATAACCCATCATCGCGGATCCACGTATCAAAACCGCATTCAGCCTGCCGCGCGCCAATCACGCTATCTAGGCTTAGGCCGAGGCGCGCCATACCTTCGCTATCAGCTTTCATGTGGGTTTTGCCGATCAGCCAAGCATCCATCCCAGCGTTTCTAAGATGATCGCCCATGGTCATTTCGCCAACACGCAGCGGAAACCCATTCCAATGTGCCCCATGGGATGATGCGTAGCGCCCTGTGTAAAAACACATTCGTGATCCACCACAAACGGGCGATTGCACAAAGGCATTCGTAAACCGCAAACCCATTTGCGCCACGCGATCAAAGTTTGGCGTGTGCATATGTGGATGTCCTGCACAACTGAGGTAGTCGAACCTGAGTTGATCATACATGATGAACAATATGTTCAAAGTGGCGCATCTCCTTTAAGTACATGGACCAAAAACATGGTTCGTTGTTAATGTTGACAAAGATATTTTTTTTACACCATCTATGTGTTCACTAGATGCACTAATCGTAAGTTGAAGAAATTTATATGTCAAAGACTGATGAACCAAAACGAATACGCGCCTTGGATCGCAGCTTACAGGTGATTGAGCATCTCTCTAACTTCGGTCTTAGCACCTTGGCTGTGCAACTAAAATAAGCATGGAGAACGGTAACCGTCTTACCATCTTTGTCGATGGTGATCTCGTAGATGTTGTCCTCTGATAGCCCAAGCTCAGCAACGACAGGATCACCCTCTTTGTAGTCTATGTCACAGAAGTCTGCCTGCGCTTTTTCGCATCGGTCTTGGTAATCGGCGATTATGTATTGGAGTGTTTCTTGGTTTGAGGCTGCGAATGTTGGCAAGGGTAACAACAAAATCAAGGTTATTAGAGTTTGACGCATTTAGGTCTCCTATTTCGCCCACTATAGAAGATCTGGCTACTGAATGAAGTATCTTTTAGGTTCCAAAGTGTAAGATTGGATTTTAAGAACAGCATTGATAGTGTGTGTTTATGAATAGTGGTATTCAAGAATTTTCGTGTGGCTTTTTTTACATTCGCTCAACTTTCGAGTGTCAGGGCTTTCTAGCTCCCGGCAAACCACAGCCCCCATCTTTGGGAGCCTCAGCACGCAAACAGCCACTTAACCGCATGCCAAATCAAACATGTTTATAGCGACGTGCGGGCGCGTGGTGGAATTAGGAGATGAAGGAGAATAGACATGTAGATCATACCGCTTACTGGTGGAATAGGCGCTGAGATTTTGGGTGCGGACATCCGCCGCAGCACCGATTTTAAGGCCATCCATGACGCATTTACAAAATACTCCGTGATTGTTCTGAGGGGGCAAGAGGCAGGACCGGAGGATCATTTGGCCTTTGCACAACGCTTTGGCCCGATTAACATCAACCGATTTTTCAAGCCTGTTGAGGGACATCCCGAAATTGCCATGGTGCTAAAGGAAAAGAACCAAACGGCAGCTATTGGTGAGGGTTGGCACACAGATCATTCCTATGATCAGGAACCGGCTTTGGGTTCCATTCTTCACGCTATCGAAATGCCCCCCTTTGGCGGTGATACGTTGTTTGTATCGATGGCTGCCGCCTATGAGGCGTTGTCTACGCCCATGGGCCAGTTCCTTGATGGGCTGACGGCGGTGCATTCATCGCGGCATGTGTTCGGCGCAGCTGCGATGGACAGTGAAGCGGCCAAAAGCGGACGGCTGGGAAATGCTGAGGCGGCAACGCAGGATGTGCGTCACCCCGTTGTCATAACTCATCCTCTGAGCGGTCGGCGTGGGCTGTTCGTGAACCCTGTCTTCACTACCTATATTGAAGGACTAAGCGACACTGAATCTACCACGATCCTAGAAATGCTTTACGCTCATTGTCAGCAGCCAGAATTCCAGTGCCGTGTCCGGTGGCAGGCAGGCGACATCACCATGTGGGACAACCGCGCGACCTGGCACAAGGCGATCAATGACTACAACGGATTCCGCCGCCTGATGCACCGCGTCACCGTCGAAGCGGTTCCGCTCTCATAGTAACTCTGCCTGGAAAACTCTGCCATGTCCGATAACACCGCTCCTGTTAAAACCTCCCGACCGAATGTAATTCTCATTCTGGCTGACGACATGGGCTTTGCCGATCTGGGCTGTACCGGGTCTGAAATTCAAACCCCGAACATCGATGCGCTTGCAAAAGGGGGGGCGATGCTCTCGGCGATGTACAACTGCGCCCGATGCTGTCCGACACGTGCTTCACTGCTGACAGGGCTTTACCCGCACAAGGCTGGCGTTGGGCATATGGGGGCTAATTTGGGAACGCCTGCCTACCAAGGCTTTTTGCGCAATGACAGCGCAACGATCGCGGAACACCTCAGGGCCAATGGTTATGCAACGCTAATGTCCGGAAAATGGCATGTGGCCGGTGACTTTGAGGCCCGCAACGTGGACAGTTGGCGATGTGGAACATCCGACCCCGCGCCAGCGCGGTTTTGACCGTTTCTACGGCATCATGGATGGTGCAACGCATTTCTTTTCCCCGCATTACATGCTGGAGGATGACAATCGGATCGAAACTGTCCCCGATGATTTCTACTTTACCGATGCGATCACCGATAAGGCCATCGGCATGATCGAAAGAGTGGTCGAGGATGAAAAGCCATTCTTTTTGTACCTTGCCCACACCGCACCGCACTGGCCGCTCCATGCCCACCCCGAAGACATCGCGCGGTATGATGGGATATATTCCAAGGGCTGGGATCATATCCGCACCGCCCGCCACGAAACAATGAACAGCAGTGGCGTGTTTCAGCGCAGCTGGAACATCTCTCCTCGCGACAACTCTGTGCATGGCGGGGCGCAAGAGCAAAACAAGGATTGGAAGGCCAGCAAAATGGCTACCTATGCGGCGATGGTCGACCGCATGGATCAATCTATCGGAACGCTGATCGCCGCGCTCAAACGGCTGGGGCAGTTTGATAACACGTTGGTCATGTTCTTGTCCGACAACGGTGGTTGCGCCGAGTTTATGGCCGAAGATGGTTGGGCTAAATTCTATCCCGATCAAACCCATGACGGCAAACAGATCACCATGGGCAATGTCACAGGCCTACGGCCCGGAGACGCGCAAACCTTCCAGAGCTATGACAAACCTTGGGCCAACGTCTCGAACGCGCCTTTCCGGCTTTATAAGCATTACGTGCATGAGGGAGGCATTTCGACTCCGTTGGTCGTGCATTGGCCCGACGGCTTCGCGCCGCGCAGCGCTGCCCATGCGCCCTGCCATGTTGTGGATATTCTACCGACTATTCTTGAGGCCACCGGCGCAGCCTGCCAGGCAGAGGTGGGCGGGCATGAAATCCAGCCACTTCGAGGTGAGTCCCTGCTTAGGCTGTTTCAGGGCGCGGACTGGCAGCGCAAACAACCAATCTTTTGGGAACATGAAGGCAATGCAGCCATCCGGCTAGGGCAATTCAAGCTCGTGCGCCTGCACGACCGCCCATGGGAGCTTTACGACATCGAGGCCGACCGCACTGAGTTGACTAACCTTGCAGGGCGCAACCCGAAGCTTGAAAGGGATTTAATACGCCAGTACCAGACATGGGCCGACCGCGTGGGCGTATTGGACTGGAACGAGGCTCTGCCAAAACTGCTTCAAGCATGGAATTTGCAAACCCCCGATGGATGAAATTATGGTCAAGCTGGGTGCTGTCAGAAGAATGAGAACTCGCATCGGATTGCTGGTGCAGCCTAAATCTACGTGTTCAACAATCGGCGCCACTTTGCTAGAGCGACCCAGTTCAGCTTGAAATTGAGGCGTGAGTAGCAGACAAATCTATGTCTGTATCGTTATCCTAACCTCTAACTGAAACGCTATTTGGGCTGGACTTTCGTTCTGCCATAAGCCTACGTGTGATGCTGTCAGGCACGTACTCAAGTAAGTTCATGATGACAGTTCCTTGTCAAGACAATGGCATACGGCGTTCGGCCATAGTTACAAACCAACTGCAGCCAACCGGGATTACGTCGTCGTTAAATTCATAAGATGGATTATGAAGATCAGCGCTGTCTCCGTTTCCAACGAATAAATATGCTCCAGGCCGTTCAAGTAACATTTCAGAAAAATCCTCTCCACCCATCGATGGTTCAAAATTGCGGTGTGCTACCCCACATACAGACAGAGCTACTTCCGCCGCAAAATCCGCTTCGCGCTCATGATTTACCAATGGTGGCGGACCAGACATGTGAGTTACCGCTGCCACAGCGCCATAACCATCTGCTGTAGACTTTGTCAGAGCATCTATCCGAGCGCGTACGAAGCTCTGAACATCTTTCTCAAAGGTTCTTACAGTGCCACGTAAACGAACTGTGTTGGGTATAACATTATATGTATCAGTTTCGGTACGAAAACCGCAAACAGATACCACGATATTTTCCAAAGGGTTAATATTGCGAGATGCAATCGACTGAAGCGCAACCACGATCTGTGCCGCTACTAATGTGCTGTCCACACTTTTATGCGGCATTGCGCCATGCCCGCCTTTTCCATGTACAATTATTTCAAATTTATCAGGAGAGGCCATTTGCGGACCTGTACGCACAGCAAATTCACCAATAGGAAGTCCTGGCATATTATGCATTCCATAAATTTCTTCGACGTTCCACTTATCCATTAGTCCAGCATCAATCATCGCACGAGCGCCACCACCACCCTCCTCCGCAGGCTGAAATGCTAGCACAATCTTACCGTCGAAATTGCGGGTTTCTGCCAAATATTTTGCAGCACCTAGCAGCATAGAGGTATGCCCGTCATGACCACAGGCATGCATTTTTCCCGGTATGGTTGATGCGTGTGGCAAATCATTGACTTCTTGAATGGGCAAGGCATCCATATCAGCGCGAAATCCTATGGAACGCCCAGAAGTATTATTTTGACCATGGATTACGCCAACTACACCCGTTCCACCAAAACCGGTCACTATTTCATCAACTCCAAATTCTTTGAGTTTGGAGGCAACGAAAGCGGCCGTACGATACTCTTCAAAGCGTAGCTCTGGATGCGCATGCAGATCACGGCGCCAAGTCGATATTTCTTCAAACATTTCGGAAAAGCGATTTAAAATTGCCATCATTTTCTCCATCAGCCAAACAATAAAAATTAATTAAGTTACCATCTAAGGCAACAGCAAACTAAGTTTGTGAAAGAGCAAAACTACAACCCTTGCCTTTTGATAAAATAATTGTGCAAGATTTTAAATGATAAAAAAACCTAATCTGAATTTGGCCTACGCACTGCGAACAGTGCAAGATAACCGTAACCTTTATGCCGCATGGGCCAAAGATTATGAGACTGAGTTTGCTCATCAAATGGATTATGTCTTACCTCAAAAAGTTGCCGAAATATTTGTTGAAATTGGCGGGGTCGGACCAGTTCTTGACGTCGGCGCAGGAACCGGCTTGGCAGGTGAGGCCCTACTGAAATTAGGTATTGAATCAATTGATGCACTAGACCTTTCAGGCGCTATGCTGGAAGTAGCATCTAACAAAAAAATATATAAAAACCTTTTTACAGAAGACATTACTCAACCAATAAAAACAATTAATTATTTATATCAGGGAATAATATCTTCAGGGACCTTCACTCATGGCCATGTAGGGCCGGATGCGATCGAAAATTTGCTCGCAGTAGCTCAAGAAGGAGCCTGTATTGCGCTATCCGTTAATAGAGATCATTGGTTTAAAAATGGATTTTCCATTAAATTTCAAGAACTCGATGATAAAATTGAACGGCTCTTATTGCACGAAGTTTCGATATACGGAAATAACTCAAAAGCAGACCATCGTAACGATTTGGCGATCGTGGTAACTTTCAAGAAAGTGTGATCGGTCCCTGAGGTTTCAAGGCGCAAGATGAGGATGCCTGGGTTGGAGGTTATCAATACTGATTATGGCAGCTGTCAGACGAATGAGAACTCGCATCGGATTGCTGGGGTAGCCTGAATCTATGCGCTCAATAGTTGGCGCCACTCAGTAAGAGCGGCGCTTCGGTTGAGCTTGAAATTATCTCGCGAGTAGACGTGGCGCTCCTGTACCCTTTCACAGTCAACCTGACTCAACACCCAGCCCGTGTAGCGCCTTAACCGAACCAGAGTGGCCTCAGCAGGCAAGCAGCCGCATAACCTAACCACGTGCAAAACCGCACATGTTTGCAGCGATGCGCAGGCGCGCGGGCGCGTGGCGGATGTAGAGAGTGCAGTCAACATTGTAGGGGTAAAAGTAGGGGTGACATTAATGGCCGTAAAATTAATTACTTATAAAAAATTATTTGAATGATTAGAGTGGTGGTGCTGTCAGACGAATGAGAGCTCGCATCGGATTGCTGGCGCAGCCTGAATCTATGCGCTCAATAGTTGGCGCCACTCAGTAAGAGCGGCGGTTCGATTGAACTTGAAATTGTCTCGTGAGTAGAAGTGGCGTTCCTGATTGAAATGGTTGTGGACTGAAGAGTGGACGGCAGCGAACTTTTGCAGACATCGCATCTGTCGGAAGCGGAGCATAGCGCGTTCTCGTCGTCGAAACGGCAAGTGAGAATTCTCAGCCCGATTATTTACCCAGCGACCCGTTTCCTGCCGATCCGCGTTGCCAACAACTTTCATTGCAGCGCCATAGGAACGTAGTTTGTCCGTCACAACTACTTCTGGCCCGCCGTAGCGCTTCATTGCTTTTCTGAGAAATTTCAATGCCGCTTTGCAGTCTCGGCGCTTTGTAACATAACTTTCCAGCACCTCACCTTCGTGATCTACTGCCCGCCAGAGGTAATGTGTCTCTCCGTTGATCTTCACGAAGACCTCGTCCAGGTGCCATTGCCAGTTCGAATAAGATCGCATCCGACTGACCCGGTTTCGTCGTATCTCAGCAGCAAACATCGGACCAAATCTATTCCACCAGAACCCAACTATTTCGTGGCTGATCTCAATGCATCGTTCGTGCAGAAGATCTTCCACGTTACGGAGTGAGAGCGGAAAACGAACGTACAGCATCACAGCCAGCCGGATGATCTCAGGGCTCGTTTTAAAGTACCTGAATGGGGAATGTTTTGTCATACGGGGAGGCTATAAAACCGCCCGCCCCGTCTCAAGTTAGTTTTGTCTGACGGTACCAGTGTCAGCTTTTCACAAAACACCTGCAGAGTTACTCTAGGTAGATGGCTTGATCCCTATACAGACAAAATATTCTATGAGAGCCGTTTGATAGATATCGATCACTTGGTTCCCCTAAAATACAGCTGGGACCGAGGCGCGCATTCTTGTACTACAAAAAAGCAACGCCAATTTTCAAATGATCCAATCAATCTGTTTGCAGTTGAAAAAAAGTGTGAACCGCCAAAAATCCGCATCTGGACCAGCTGAATGGCTACCACCGAATATAAAGTTTCGATGCCAATATATAATAAGGTTCCAGCGGGTGGTTAAATTATATGGCCTCAATCAAAGTGCCACTGAGCTTCAATTGATTAATAAAGCTCAGCGGCAATATTACAAGTGATTAGATGATCATAAACAGAGCCATAAAGACAAACTGCACCAACTGATCAAAAGGGTTAAGGGTGGCTGTGTCTGGGGCAGGAGATACCACTTCAATAGTTTCAAGAGCCGTTTTAGTAGGTTCAATCAGTTCTTCAGGCATTCCCCCTGCAGCAACTGACATCGCCATTAAACTGATCAAAGCAGCGGTTATTAGACTTTTCATTTAGGTCTCCGAATAGGTCGCTCAAAATCTCTCTGACGATGAGCGACCTGTATCAATCGCCAGAGAGAAGGTTTGAGACTAGCTCTAGGTGAAGCCAGCCTTTAAGCGGTCGCTTTCATCGTCCGCTCAAAGGTCTTTTGGCTAAATAAAATGCAGAAATGATGCTCAAATTATGCAAACTTTAAGGTAAATTGTGCAGTAAATGATGAGCCAGAAATTTTTTTGCATGCAGCAAAAATTTGCCTATTTGCAAGCACACGATTAATGTTTTTGTTAATTAGCTAAAAGTATCATATCAATACTTATGAGGCGGGCTATAACATCGTCGAAACGAACAGAAATCGACCTAAGGCTTTCTTTTCTCCCTGGGAAGCCTTTGTTTTTGAGAAACAGAAACTGAGTTAAACACCTCTCAAAGCAGATCTCATAAAGCTATTAAAGCAAAAAAATGCGTTTTTAATTCTTTATATTAAAGCTCGAATTTCTTCGACCATTTTTAATGTGGCTTCAAATCTCGATCCATCTAGCGGTATATCTTGACTGGAAAACCAAGCTATCGACATCTTCTTAATTGGGTCTACAAACAAAAACTGCCCATGTATTCCAACTCCAAAAATCAATGGTTCAATACCACGCTTTACATACCATTTAGATCGATAATGGATATCTCTGCTGCCCATTATTTCGTAGAAATCTCCATCTCGCCATGCCTCAGGGTCACCATTATAAAAAATGTCTTCGAGCCAATTGCTCGGGATCACTTGCGTTCCGTTGCGCTGACCGTTGTTTGCCATCATCATGCCAACTCTAGCCAAATCACGAGCAAGCAAACATTTACCACCTGCGGCACGTGAACCACCAATACGGTCAACCGTAATGTAACCTGGTGCTTCCGCACCAAGAGGCTTCCACAGCCTTTCACTGACTAAATCGGCATAGCGTACACCACTTGCGCGCTCAAAGACCCAAGCTAACAAGTCTGTATTTGGAGAAACATAATGGAACCGATCACCATGAGCTCCATCAGCTGTCTTCAGTGAAGACATGAACGAGCGCAAATCACCAGGTTCTCGGTTTTTGGGAACCGGGTTCCAGTTAGCTGCATATCTATAGTCGACGATTGGACCTTCATTGGCGAGGTAATCCTCATCAAACAGTATTCCAGCGCGCATATCTAAGAGATCCCGAACGGTAGCCCCAGCGTACGCAATATCAGAAAGTTCGGGTACGAATTTTGTAATTAAATTATCGATAGCCAGCTCACCACGCTCCACGAGCGTTCCCGCCACCAAACCCAACATCGATTTGGATACTGACATCAAAATATGCGGGTCATTAGCTGTCATTCCATTCCGGTAAGTCTCATGAACGAGTTTATTATCATGCAAAATAACAACAGCATCACTGTCTGTATCCGCCATTATTTTTTCGAGACCCAAACATGAGATATCCATGACACCCGCTTCCAATTCCCAAACGTCTTTTGGATTGTTTGGGATTTCAGCAGTGGGAACAATCTCTCTCACATGGTGAAAAGCCCAATGGCAATAGGGCGCTTTGCGCCAATTCGCGAGAGAAACGCGATTTTGTTCCGCAGGTGGAAAACCTTGCATTATATCTGACATCAAAGGCTCCCGTTAATCACGCGGAGAGCGTTGCATAAAAGTAAAAACAGCTTCAATAGATAAAATTGAAACAATCCTGTTTATTAAAAGCTATAATGAGCCAATAAGGCATCCTTGATGCGCATAATTTTAAGAGGTGTCTTAATGAAAATTTTCAAATCAGGATCAAGACCGACTAAAAAAGCATCCTCAGATTGGTTTACTGGCGACGTATGGCAAGATCCAATTGTTGAAGCACCTGAACCGGCTCGAATTCGTGCTTTGAGTGTATCCTTCGAACCAGGGGCTCGCACTGCGTGGCATACACATCCTTTAGGACAAACACTTTATGTAATAGCCGGAAACGGTCTTATCGGGCTAAGAAATGAAGTGCCAAAGAATATTAAAGCCGGTGATACCGTCTGGATACCCCCAGGTGAGGAACATTGGCACGGAGCAAGCGCAAACAATAGTATGACGCACATCGCAATCCAAGAGGCACTCAATGGGCGCGTCGCGGAATGGCTGGAGCAAGTTTCAGATCACGACTACAACTCTATAAAAGAACAATAAAACTCAAATTTAAAACCCATCTGGAGAAATAAATGAGTTACCAACTGTATTATGCAGACGGCACAGCCTCAATGGGTGTTCGAGTAATGCTTGAAGAAATAGGAGCGTCATATGAATTAATTGAAACAACGACCGAAAAAACAAAACCTCGTCCCGCTGAACAGTTGAAAATAAACCCAAACGGCTGGGTTCCTGTTCTGATCTGGGATCAAAACTCTATGTATGAATGCGCAGCAATAACGATATTTATGTGCGATAAACATTCTCAAGCGCAACTAGCACCAGCTATTGATGCGCCAGAACGAAGCCTTTTCCTGCAAACTTTGGTTTATTTCTCTAGCTCGGTTCAGACGGCATTTCAGCTAGATTACCACTCCGATAGGTTTGCAGACACTCCAGCAGACGAGCCCAGTGCCAAGCGACGAGGATACCGGCGGCTAAGTGAAACCTGGCAGATTGTTAATGATCAAATTGGGGATAATAAATGGATACTTGGCGAAAAGTTCAGTGCTGCGGATATTTATCTTTTTATGCTCACAACTTGGCTTGACCCATCGCGTGGCCATCCAAGTATCTCAAATTTCCCAAACGTCCAACGGATTGCTGATGCAGTGATGCTCAGGCCCAGTGTTCAGACCGTATACGGAAATGTAAACTGATCAGGCTTTATACCTTGCGCGCGCATTAGCCCAAAATAAGATATTTGGATCGCGTGCACTCACAGTACACAGCCTGTCTGGCTTTGGCTCAATACCAACCCGCCCCAAGTCTAAGCGATCAGCGTCCCAACATACACGCACGGTCACGTCACCGTCTGTGTAACCTTCAAAATGGTGTATGAGGGCTTCGCTCAAAAGTTCCATCTCAGTATCAGTCACATCAAACCAACTGCCTCTAATTGTACGTGCAAATTGTGCAGCTCGCATTCCATGCTCTGGATCATAGTTCTCATTTCGCCGCTGAGTGTCATGAAGCAAGCTAAACAACTCGACCACTTTAATATTAGCATTCTCTGCCCTCGCTAACTGTCGGCCGTTCTGTAGAACACGCATCCAGTGTAAAAACCATGCAAACCATTATGGTCCATTTTGTAGGCTTGGCAGCAATGTTCCATGAAGGCTTGTGTCACAACTTCTGAGGAAGTTGGAGTGTAGACGGGTAATAGCACGCTTTGTTTCTCTGGTTCCTGACTATTCACGACAGCAAACTTTCTGCCTGCAAACTCGTATGACGTTGGCGCGTCACTCATCCACAAAATCATTTCCTGAAGTTCTTTTTCGTCTAGAAATTTAACTGCCCGCCGCACAGCCCAAGAGCTATCTTTTTGAGTAGGAAAATTTTTTTGAAAGAACTCAAAACCCAAGCTCTTTAAAGCTGCAATCTCTACAAGGGTAGGGGACTGTAAAACCCAAATATCGCCATCATTATTGTCTGGCATCAGCCGTTTGTTCATGAACCGTTTGGCCTGATAACGCATATGCTCAGCATCAGTTATTCTGATTATAAGCCTGATATCAGCGGTATCTCTAACAGGCATTTACGCTCTCACTCACGGCTCAAAGTCTCTTATATCCACGACGCATCAAAAATTTAATATTGGTGCTTATAAATTTATTCATCAGATATGGACCGGAAAGCACGGTGCTACCATCGCGTGATCTAATAGATGTAATTTCTGCGTCCCAATCAGGTTGGTGAAAAAAAGCTAGGCTTTTGCGCTGAGCTTGATGAGGCCTAGCCACTACTCTGTGCAAGGTAGACACCCACCGCCCCGATGTCCAAAGCTCCATCAAATCTCCAAGATTGATGATAAAACAATTTTCTTCTGCAGGCACGTCCAGCCAGTTACCATTTTGATTGATTTGCAAACCAGAAGTTCCAGGTTGAGGTAACAGTATCGTCAACGAACCGTAGTCCGTATGTGCACCAGCCCTCTGTTGCCCTTCCTCAGTCACCTCCGTAGTGGCCGGGTAGTTCAGCGCTCTTAAAGCGGATATTGGATTTTTAATATATCCATCAAAAAAGTTAGGCTGTAAGTCTAAAGCTTCAGCAAATGCCGACATAACTCGCTTAGCAAGGCCCTCCATTTCACGATAATATTCACACCAAGCCTCTTTGAAGCCATCCATTTGCGGCCAAATAGTCGGCTTATAGCAAAAATCATAGGCTCGAGCGTCTTTAATACCAACTGGTATCGTTAAAGGCCCACCATTGAAGCTTTCTTTCAAATCCGGCGGAGTTTTTTCACCTTTAGAAGCTGCCAGGGCCTCCTTGTTTGGCCCAATCCAGCCATAAGGGTAACCAGCGTAGGGAACCACTACCTCTTGTTTCTTTGCATTTGGAAGCGCAAAAAAATCTGAAACAACTTTCCACTGTGTCGCAATAATTTCGTTTGGAACTCCATGTCCATCCAAAACAAGAAAGCCAGTATTCCTACAAATATTATCTAATTGGACACTCAGCTTTTGGCGCTGTACGCCTTCCGATTTTTCAAATTCTTGAAGATTGAATTTAGGAAATTGCATTGTGGTTACCAAACAATTGTTTTTAGTTTCGATTGCTATCCATTGATGCCGAAAGCCTAAAACGGTTTTGGAGAAAATCCGAGCTTTATTTCCTGGCGCTTCATGGCGACCTTTAACTTTTCAAACAAATAGCAATACTGCACCCTATGTGCGGACGTTTTGCTATATCACTGCCTAAAGAGGCTATGACGGAATTGTTTACGGCAACTCCTGCAAATGACTTACCAAAAACTCCAAACTACAATGTGTGCCCTACCAACAATATTCATACCGTTACATCGGATAAAGGCATACGGCATTTAAGAGCAATGCGGTGGGGATTTGTCCCGAGTTGGTATGCCACCTTATCTGGAGGACCCCTTCTGATAAATGCCCGGTCAGAAACCATTGCCAAAAAACCAGCATTTCGAGATGCTTGCAGAAATCGCAGGTGCTTAATACCGGCGGATGGGTTTTATGAATGGGCACGTAACGAGGGAGAAAAGCCTAGCCCATACCGAGCATTAAGATCAGATGGACAACCAATGGCTATGGCTGGCATTTGGCAGAACTATGAAATTAACGGATCAATCATAACTACCTGTGCAATTGTGACGACATATGCCAACAAAACTATGGGTAAAATTCACCACAGGCTTCCCGTTATTCTTGGTCAAGAAAATTGGCCGCTTTGGTTGGGTGAGGCTGGAAAAGGCGCGGCTATCTTAATGCGGCCGGTGGAGGAACATATTTTGGATTTGCAAAGGGTAAGTACTGTTGTGAATTCAAACCGTGCGTCAGGCAGCAAACTCTGGGAACAGGTTAAAAAGAGGTGCCACTGTTAGTTCGAATACGATCGCATTCGACCAACCCGGTTTCGTCGTATCTCAGCCGCGAACATCGGGCCAAATCTGTTCCTCCAAAACCGAATTGTTTCGTGGCTGATCTCAATGCGTCGTTCGTGCAGAAGATCTTCCGCGTTACGAAGTGAGAGCGGAAACCGAACATAACGAATCTCAGCCAAGCGGATGATCTAAGGGCTCGTTTTAAAGTACCTGAATGGGGAGTGTTTTGTCATTTGCCGATTTTACGAATACACCCTGCTTGCTTCAACCGAGTTTAATCTGACAGTAAAGATCCAAAGGGTGCTGTCAGACGAATGAGAATTGGCGGCGGATTATTGGCGCAGTCAGATGAGGCTACTCAGGGTGATTTAACCCAAAACACTATACAGTAAGTCTCATTTCGTAAACACTATTTTATCTCCAAGACCCGAGGCCTTTAGATGCTCCGAAAAATAGTTATTAAAAAATGGCAGGCCCTCGGCTAATTTCAAAAACTCTTGCCGCGTAACAACCAAAACCTGCGCGTCCTCAACTGCAACCGCTGTAGCGATACGACGACTTGCACCTAAAAGTATGAGCTCTCCAAAATGCTCACCTCTCCTCAAAATACGGCTCTCTTCCAATCCAGTCTCGCCGTTAGTGCTTGTAATGCGTATTGTTCCCGAAACTATTGTATAAAGCCCATCTGCGCGGGAACCGTTTTCGTAAATTCGATCACCCGCATGATAGCACACGTATCGCGTTCCAGGGTCATTTTGTGAAATGATTTGCGCAACCGACCGTCGAGATAAACCATCCATTAGCCAATTCCACAAAACAGAAACACGAGCCTGCGTCCCTGGAAGAAAGGAAATATAATAAATCCGCCAAAGTAACCAGGCCACCCTACCAGTAAGTCTCAAACCTAAAACCTCTGCAACTCCACGGCCAGCGCCTAGAGAAGCCAACGCACCTTTTGATTTATATTTGAAAGGCTTCGTATTTTTTTTCTCGATGACATTTTTGATATTCAGAGAAAGATGGGCCGCTTCGCGAACTGCAAACTGTGCGGTCGGTGGAGCAAAATCTTCTCTTTTGGATGCATTTTCATTGAGCGGTATAAGTGCGCAATCACCAATAGCCCAAATATTATCATGCCCTTCAGCTTTAAAGTCACGTCCAACCAAAACACGACCATCCTGCAAACTAAGCGGCATATTTGCGACAATAGCAGAGGGGGTGTTGCCTATGGTTGCGACTATGGTGCGCGTATCGATCACCTCATTTTCACTCGTTACAAGCTGAGTGCCTGTCGCTTTGGCCACACCAACGCCCAGCTGAATTTCAATTCCACGTTTTTCTAAATTGGCATATGCATAATTAGCCAAACTTTCAGGCATCTCATTTAAAATTCTCTTGGAAAACTCTAGTAAAACGACTCGTATCTCTGATAGGTGAATGTTAGGATATTCAACCAAAGATCTATCAATCAACTCCTTGATTTCACCAACCGTTTCAACCCCTGAGAAACCACCACCAATCACGCTAAACGTCAAAGCTCCTTTTTTAACTTCCGGGAGCCGTGTGATATCCGCGTGTTCGAGGCGTTCAATAATATGTGCGCGCAAACGCTGTGCATCACTAAGAGTTTTCATTGTAAAAGCATGTTCACTCAATCCCGGCGTCTTAGACAAATCACTCCCCGATCCGAGTGCAATCACAAGATGATCATACTCTAATATCGTTGGGCGACGCTGCACTCCCTGAAAGACCGTTACCTGCTGTAATATCGGATCTATGCTGTCAATCTCAGCCTTTCGCATTGAAATACCTTTAGTCAAAAACCGCAGTGGCGACACAGCATTGATTGCGGAAATTGCCCCTCCGGCAATTTCCGGCAAAAGAGGTTGAAATACAAAATAATTGTCGCGGCTCACAATTTCTATTTTGCTCTTTCGACCCATTAGTTTCTGAATATTACGCGCTGCGTAGAACCCGGAAAATCCTCCACCAAGGATCAAAATTCGACAAGCCATTGCAGCTCTCCTTAACTTTTATAGTTTACCATTTCATGCAGCATGCGCCACTCTTGGACAATCGTTTGCGGTCAGCTGTCAAGCAGTAACAATTAATATCGGCTAAACTAGGTAAAATTAAAAATGCTAAAACCGCATGAAATAGTATTGTCAAAAACAGATTTAGGTGCTGTCAGACGAATGAGAGCTCGCATCGGATTGCTGGCGCAGCCTGAATCTATGCGCTCAATAGTTGGCGCCACTCAGTAAGAGCGGCGGTTCGATTGAACTTGAAATTGTCTCGTGAGTAGAAGTGGCGTTCCTGATTGAAATGGTTGTGGACTGAAGAGTGGACGGCAGCGAACTTTTGCAGACATCGCATCTGTCGGAAGCGGAGCATAGCGCGTTCTCGTCGTCGAAACGGCAAGTGGGAATTCTCAGCCCGATTATTTACCCAGCGACCCGTTTCCTGCCGATCCGCGTTGCCAACAACTTTCATTGCAGCGCCATAGGAACGTAGTTTGTCCATCACAACTACTTCTGGTCCGCCATAGCGCTTCATTGCTTTTTTGAAGAATTTCAATGCCGCTTTGCAGTCTCGGCGCTTTGTAACATAACTTTCCAGCACCTCACCTTCGTGATCAACGGCTCGCCAGAGGTAATGTGTCTCTCCGTTGATCTTCACGAAGACCTCGTCCAGGTGCCACTGCCAGTTCGAATAAGATCGCATCCGACTAACCCGGTTTCTTCGTATCTCAGCAGCAAACATCGGACCAAATCTATTCCACCAAAATCGAACTGTTTCATGGCTGATCTCAATGCCTCATTCGTGCAAAAGATCTTCCACATTACGGAGTGAGAACGGAAAACGAACATAAAGCATCACAGCCAAGCGGATGATCTCAGGGCTCGTTTTAAAGTACCTGAATGGGGAGTGTTTTATCATACGGCGAGGCTCCGAAACAGCCCTCCCCGCCTCAAGCTCATTTTGTCTGACAGTACCAAATAGCGAGTTTCTTGTCAGTCACGCACGCCACAAACCAACCCTGCCCGCTTCAACCAAGTTTAATCTAACGCTGACACAGCGGATATTGATCTTGACTAAGCTCAATCACGGGCAGACTGTTTTCTCAATGGAGGCGTAATCGCCTTTGGTTATGAAGTTTAATGACAAACAATATTCGCGCAATTCTTGTTTGCTTACTCGCCTATCTTTGCTTTGATCTCATGAGCGTCCACGTTCGGCTTTTATCACAAAGATATTCTCCCCAAGGGTTATCCGTTTATCGGAACATTTTGGGTGTCTTGCCATCAATTTTTCTACTCATTTACAATCGTAAGGTTAAGTTTTAATTTCCAAGACTACAAAATAAAACAATGTAAATTAGCTTTTGGACGCGGCCTATTAGTCGCTGTAGCTCAGCTATTATTTTACACTGCTTTGGTAGACCTAGAATTAGCTACAGTATCGGCCCTCCGCCAAACAAACGCAATTTTTATCGTTTTAATAACCGTCGTATTTTATGGAGAAAAGGTTAGAGCATGGCGGTGGGGCGCGGTGATTATAGGATATGGTGGAGCAATTTGGATCATGCAACCAGGATCTAATGTATTTATTTGGACAGCGGCTTTACCTGTCGGCGCAGCAATTTTCTATGCAGCCTCCACGGTCACACTTCGCAGTTTTGATAAATCAATTTCAAGTGGAATAATTTATTTTTACTCATCGATAGCCGCTGCACTTGGAGCGATTATTTTGGCTAGCGGAACAACTGATTTCAGCACAATCCAATCAAAAAGTGATTTATTTTTAATATTTAGTATGTCTCTATGTGGAGGTTTTGGTGTCGTTTTTTTGATGTATGCCTTTCGACAGGCGCCTGCATCTATGCTCGCCCCGTTTAGCTACTTCGGGATTTTAGCGGCATTCGGCTTGGGCTGGGTGATTTTCGATGAACTGCCACTAGATAAATTATTTCCAGGCGTGATTTTAATTACTCTTTCAGGACTAACAATTCTTTGGCGAGAAGAAAGGAACAAAGTTTAGAGTGCCGTTCAACGAACAAGAGCTTACTTGAAAATACAGGAGGCCCTGTCACCTTAAACCAACCTACCTCGTGCAGACACTGGAATCGTTTCTATAATGGTATCACCTCTAACCGCCACAAGTTGATCAACCATATTCACAGTGACGCAGACGTGGTTCGGTATAACACGTAAGACGTCGCCAACCTCTGGCTTGGTATGACAACGTGACAGATCAAGGAACCCGTGCTCTTCAGCAAATTTATGGATGCGCGCCTTCGGATGCTCAAGGATAAATCCATACCCATCAAGACCACCAGTGTCAGATGTCAATGTTTTGGAGCCTGCATCCAAAATGCCACGATCCTCGCCCCCGCGACTTACCAAACTGGTAAATACGTGGAGTGCGCAATCGCCTTGCTGCGCAAACCCAGCTTCGATCATCATGCGATCGTTGAAAATGCAGGTACCAGCCCGATGTTCAGTTGCGCCAAACAGCTTGCCAATATTGGCAAAATTTGGGGTACCTCCAGTAGAAATAATTCCATGCCTCATACCGAGCACCGCAAACCCTTTAGTCATCTTGTCAAGAAATATCTGTGTCTCCAGCCAAGTATCCAGCGCCGGATAAAATAGTAGGCCAGCAAAGTTGAGCATTGGATCATTGTTGATGATTTGGGCCAATGCGAGTGCTTCACCTGGCGTTTCAACCCCCGCACGTTTTTGCCCTGTGTCACACTCGATCATCACATCCACAGGTCTACCAGACTCACGCGCAGCATTAGAATAAGCTTCAAGTACAACCGGATTATCAGCGCAAACCTTTAGAGCAATACGCCGTTGTAAAGCTGCCAACCGACCCGAACGCGCCGCTCCCAACAGGTTGGTTGCAATAATGATATCGGTGATGCCTGCATCCGCCATCACTTCAGCCTCACCTAGTTTTTGGCAGGTAATCCCACGCGCGCCAGCCTCAAGCTGCATCTTTGCCAAAAGTGGTGATTTATGGGTTTTGATGTGCGGACGATTTGCCACCCCGGCTTCATTGCATAATTTTTGAGCACGCTGGATATTGCGCTCAACTACATCAAGATCAATAACTAGGCAGGGTGTACCAAATTCCCTAATGATCTTCGTCTTCATTCTGTTCATAATATCAGTCATTCTCGTCAGCTTGATTAAGATATGCTTTTACTAACACAATGCTTGCTCCAAAGTTAGTGTCTTGTGCCCAATCCCATGAAACTGTGCATGGGGTGCTGTCAGACGAATGAGAAATTGCATCGGATTACTGGCGCAGCCTGATTCTATGCGCTCAATAATCGGCGCCACTCAGTGAGAATAGCGGCGCGGTTCAGCTTGAAATTGAGGCGTGAGTAAAGGGGGCGTTGCAACAGCCTCACAGTCAACCTAACCCCAACCTTGCCCTTGTAGCGCCTGAAACGAAATAGCCGTCTCAGCAGGCAAACAGCATTACAGCAAAGCGGATAATCTCTGGGCTTGTTTTGAAATAGCCGAATGGAGGATGTTCTGTCATTTGCAGATTCTACAAATACACCCTGCTCGCTTCAACAGAGTTTAATCTGACAGTACCCGCTTGCCCACTTCAACCAAGTTTAATATGAAAGCGCCTCATTTTGCTTAAGTTGAACATCAACTTGGCTCTGACGGCAGTTTAGAAAGTCACACATCGGCGTTTTGAAATGTCGCTACGATTTCTGCCAGCGCGGATACAGCAATGGACGATGCATCGCGCAGGGATGGCACCAAGCCTATTGGGCCGCGCAAACGCGCAAGTGAAATATCTGAAACGCCCATATGTCGCAATGTTTCGCACCGCATATCATGGGTGCGATGGCTTCCAAGGCTGCCAATGAAACGCACGGGCTTGGTCAAAGCTGAACGGAGCAAATGCGGCTCCCAGTCGTGATCATGAAAGAGCGTGAGAAAAGCGGAATGGGCATCGAGTGTGTCAAAGACGTACTCTCTGTTTGGGGTCGTCAAATATAGCGGCGGCGATGCTGACAAATGCCCAACAGCGGAAAGGTCTGCAGCGTCTGGCGAAAGAAGATGCACCTCATAGCCTGTTGCGTTGCCAATCTGGGCCATTGATCGAAAAATCGCACCGCGCCCCGCCAGAACGAGACGGTGTCGCGGATCATAGGTAAATGTCCGCGATAAACCTTCGCCGGAATCGTCCGGGCTGTGAAAGGTCAAGCGCACAGGCTGTCGTTTTGCAAAACACGCCGCTGCGGCGCAAATCGCGTCAGTGTCTGGATTTGGGTCAATCAACACAGTAAGGGCGCCACCACAGGGTAGTTTCAGATCCGCATATCGAGAGCCTTCACCGTAGCGGATCACTTTCTTGCGTTTGGTGTGTAAGGACTTTTGTGCATGAAGTTGAATATCACGGTCGATGCAGCCGTTGGACAGATACCCCGTCATTGCCCCAGCTTCATCGACCAATGCGAGTGAGCCGACGTTGCGGGCCGCGCCACCTTCAATTTCCAACGATGTGATCAAGGCAAACGGGCGCGACGCTGCTATGAGCGCCGCTCCCTTTGAAATGATATCAGACGCGTGCTCCGCGTAGACCATTTCGTTAGGCTGAGGCGTCGTCATTGACAACATCAGCGAAGGATTTGAAAAACTTGGCCGCCAGCTTTTTCGCGGTACTTTGGATCAGTCGGCTGCCCAATTGCGCGAGCTTACCACCAATTGCTGCTTTGGCCTCATAACGCAAGATCGTCTTGTTTGGGCCATCCGCAGTCAGCGTGACGTCGGCCCCGCCTTTCGCGTGCCCAGCCGCCCCTCCGTTGCCTTGACCGGTGAGTGAAAACGCATCTGGTGCGCCTGCAGTATCGAGTTGGACATCACCGCTGAACTTGGCCTTTACTGGGCCAATTTTCAACACCACCTTGGCCTCAAGTTCTGTATCCGAATGTTTTATGAGCTCTTCACAGCCCGGAATGCATTGCTGCAATATCTCTGGGTCGTTCAAGGCCGCATAGACCTTTTCCTTAGGCGCGTTGATGATGATTTCGTCTGAAAGTTCCATGGAATGTCCTTATTTAGCAGCACGGGAATTTTATTGTGGCCAAAAGATCTGCCTGTTCGGGGGTGAGCGCAATTTTGCGGCGAAACCGTTTAGCGATCCGTTTGAGCGTTTTCATAACGTTTCCACTCATTGTGCCGCCGCAATGGCAATGTAGTCTTCGGGCGTGTCGACATCGGCAAAAAAGCCTGCAGCTTTCATCTGGTGAAACTGCACATATTCGGGATGCGCACGCGTAAATGCTTTGCAACCGGGTGATTTGCCGTCGACCAAGAGGCGCGCACGCAATTCTGCAGGAATCACAATCGGGTTGCCTCTTCGTCCATCTGCCGTCGGGATCGAAATGCGCGCCGGATCGGAAACCTGATGTGCGTCAAGCAAAGCGCGCAAGTCATCTGCCGTGAGTTGCGGCTGATCGCCAAGCCCCATCAGCACCACCCCATCCGCGCCAGCTGCCCGCAACCCGCAAACGACAGAGGTTTGCTGCCCTTCGGCGAAACCCGGATTGAACACGAACACGACATTCGTGCCAGCAAGCGCGGCCTCTATTTCGCCGGCCTCATGCCCTGTCACCACGATGACACAAGTCGCGACCGCAGCGTAGTTTTGCACCATGTGGCGAACCATGGGCACACCATTCACTGGCAAAAGCAGCTTGTTCCGCGCTCCCATACGTTGTGAAAGACCGCCGGCAAGTATGATCGCGATCACATCACGCATGGCTCTGTTTCACCGCCATACGCCTGATCTGAACGAACTGTGCAAGTATCGACAAAGCGATCTCCTCGGGTGTTACGGCATCTAAATTCAGACCTGCGGGCGCTTGAACGCTTTCAATGAGTGAGCGATCAATCCCCGCTGCCACAAGCTTTTCAGCAAGTGCAGCGTATTTACGGCGACTTCCAACAAACGCCACATGATCTTTTTTTTCGCTCAGTGCGGATTTCAGTGCATCAAGGTCGCCCTGTCCTTGGGTGGCAACGACAACAAATTGCTGTTGATGTGGCTTCTTCTGCGCCAAGGTTGCGGCGACCGACCAATGAAATTGCGGCGCAAAGGCACTGAGTGCTTGTGCGACGGGTGACGCACCTAAAACCACAAGCTGCGGTGCGGGCAGACAAGGTTCGATGAATATGTCGACTGTCCCGCGAGAAGGGCAGCCATTGCGGGCAAACTGCGTACCGTCGATAGTATCGCCAGCGGTGATACCCTTTTCAGCCAAAAGGTCTTCAGGCGCGACTGACACAAGTTGCGGTTTGCCGTCACGCAGGGCCTGAAGGGTTGCGCGCTTTACGGCACCACGGGTGCAGCCACCACCGAGCCAGCCTTGCAAGATCGTTCCATCCGCGCTGAGCAGCGCCTTCGCTCCTGGTTTGGCCGCAGTTGATCCGGCCGTGCGCACAATCGTCGCAAAGGCAAAAGGTTCATCCTTATCGCGTAATTGCTGCGCGGCCATGGCCAAATCAGTTGAGAAGATTTCGGCCTGTGTCAAAGGGAAACCAGATCATGTTCAAGCGCTGCCAGATCAGCGAGTGTGTTTGCGGCTTTAAAGGTGTCCAGATACGGAAGCGCGGCGGCCATTCCCTCTGCTATGGGCGCATAATCCGCCCAACCTTTCAAAGGGTTCAGCCAGATTACTTTGCATCCACGTTTTCGCAGTTTTTCCAACGCGGCAGCGAGCATCGCTGGCGGTTCTGTGTCATAACCGTCCGACAGGATCAGCACGACACTGCGCCCATCAACGAACCGTTTCGCGTAAGTGTCCGCAAAGCGCATCAGAGACGGCCCAATCTTTGATCCCCCACCGAATCCATCGGCCATCAATGACAGGCGTCCAATGGCACGCATTGCATCTTTGTCGCGCAGTGCCTCGGTAATTCGCACAAGCCGCGTGTGAAAAAGATAGGCATCAGCCGCCGTATCCGCCCGCATCAGCCCGGCCAAAAAGGCTAGAAATACTTGGGCATAGACGGACATAGACCCTGACACGTCGCACAAGGCCACAATCTTGCGCGTGCGATCGGGGCGACGCTTGCGCAAAAGGCGCAGGGGTTCGCCACCCGTGGCAAGGCTACTGCGAATAGTTTTGCGAAAATGCAACCTATCGCCTTTGCGCGCAGCAACGCGGCGACGAGAGCGTTTGTCGCGCAACGCAGCCCCGATCTGGCGGGCGACATCCTCTGCCTCGGCAATTTCTTCGGGCCGCACCAAATCACGTAGATCACTACGGTTCAGGTTGCGATTCTCCGAGGCGATCAGTTTACCAGTCCCATCGCTGTCAGCAGCACCTTCCTGACCATCTGGCGCAGTCGCCGATCCGGCACTTCCCGCGTGTTCGCCCGTGGCGTCACGCGATGAATGGACGCCGTCGTTTACGGTATTACTCAACGACGGAGTAACTTTTTGCCGGACCCGACCCATGTCCATCCAGTAACTGTCGAACAGATCGTCAAACCGCTCGGCCTCTTCCTTGCACCCTGTGCATACGGCGCGCAAAGCCCGGCGGCTGTCGCCAGGTTGTATGGCGTCAATCTCGACAAGTGCAGACATGGCTAAGTCTGCCTCAGCAACGCCCAACCGCAGACCGTTTTCGCGAAGGTGCGCAATGAAGCCCACGATGCGCGCAGATGGGCCAGGATCGCGGGCCGCAAATTTCGTAACACGGCTCATGCCGCTTTGCCTGCAATACGCCCTGCGACCTCGGGCGTTATCTGGGCTTTATCGCTCTGGGTCTTTAGCAAAGTGGTCAGCGTCGACTGTAGAACGGCTGGGTCAGCGGTCAAATCGGCAATACCCAACCCCATCAGAGCCGCGGCAAAGTCCAGCATTTCTGCGATACCGGGAGTCTTTTCGAGGTCTTCTCCGCGCAGTTTCTGGACAAATCCCACGATCTGTTCCCCTAGCCGCACGTCCACCTCTGGACAGCGCGCTTTCAATATTGCCAGTTCAGTCGCACGTTCAGGATATGCAACGTAGGTATAAAGACAACGCCGTCTTAGCGCGTCCGAAAGATCGCGTGTACCATTCGACGTCAAGATCACGATAGGCCGCGTTGTCGCGGTGATTGTGCCTAATTCTGGGATGGAAATCTGAAAATCAGACAGCACTTCCAATAAATAGGCTTCGAATTCTTCATCCGCTCTGTCAATCTCATCAATCAACAACACAGGTGGCGCCTCTTGCGTTATCGCAGCAAGCAGCGGTCGTTCCAGCAAGAAATCCCGCGAGAAAATGCGATCCTCAACAGCTTTGCCCGTGACGCCGTCCTCAGAAGCTGCACGAATGCTGAGCAGTTGACGCTGATAGTTCCATTCATAGATCGCCTGCGCGGCGTCCAGCCCTTCGTAACACTGCAAACGGATCAGCTTTGTGTCTTTGACCGCCGATAACGCTCTCGCGATTTCGGTTTTGCCAACACCGGCAGCCCCTTCGAGCAATAGTGGCCGCCCTAATGACAAGGCGAGTTGCAAAGCAACCGCCAGGTCGTCAGAAGCCACGTATCCTTCGCCGCCAAGGGCAGTTTGCAGATCTGTCCAAGTCATCAGAATTCCCCAAAGGGCGGGTGTGATCCCGCCCTATCGCTTCCATCAATCATGCAGGCCAAGTTCATTGGCAGTGCGCCAAATCCGCCAGTGATCATGGGGCATGTTCGTATGGGTATTCCCAAACGGGCGGAACGCATCCTGCACCGCATTGGAAAAACATGGAACGCCGCCCACGTGCGGGCTTTCTCCGACGCCTTTTGCACCGATGGGATGGTGCGGAGATGGAGTGACTGTGAAGTCCGTTTCATAGTTCGGCACTTCCCACGCGGTCGGCAAGAAGAAGTCCATCAAGGTCCCCGTTTTGACGTTACCCATGTCGTCGTAGGCGATCTCTTGCCCCAGGGCGACGGCGAGCGCTTCGGTCAAACCACCGTGCACCTGACCTTCGATGATCATCGGATTAATCCGCGTACCACAGTCATCCAGCGCATAGAAGCGGCGAATTTCTGGAACACCTGTATCTACATCAATATCCATGACGCAGACATACGCCCCGAATGGATAGGTCATATTGGGAGGGTCGTAATAGCTGACCGCTTCCAGACCTGGCTCCAACCCTGGAATAGCCTGATTGTAGGCCGCAAAGGCGATTTCCTTCATCGTCTTGAACTTTTCAGGAGCACCTTTGACGGCAAAACGATCTACGTCGAATTCCACATCGTTGTCGTGAACCTCTAGCAGATACGCGGCAATCATCTGTGCCTTGGCGCGGATTTTACGCCCCGCCATGGCCGTAGCAGCCCCTGCCACCGGCGTAGAGCGAGAGCCATATGTGCCAAGCCCATAAGGTGCGGTGTCGGTGTCACCTTCCTCGATGGTGATGCTATCCGCGGGCAAACCAATCTCAGACGCAAGGATTTGCGCAAACGTGGTCGCGTGCCCTTGACCCTGGCTGATGGTTCCAAGCCGTGCAATCGCCGAACCTGTTGGGTGGATACGGATTTCACAGCTATCGAACATACCGAGGCCAAGGATGTCACAATTCTTAACCGGACCAGCACCAACAATTTCCGTAAAGAAACTGAGGCCAATACCCATCAACTTGCGAGTTTTGCCGGCCTTAAAATCTTTTACTCGCTGCGCCTGTTCAGCGCGCAACCCATCGTAGTCAACCGTCTTGAGCGCCTTGTCCCATGCTGTGTGATAGTCGCCGCTGTCGTATTCCCAGCCCAGAGCCGCTTTGTAGGGGAACTGCTCTTTCTTGATAAAATTGATCCGTCGCAGTTCAGCCGCGTCCATATTCAACTTGATAGCGAGGACCTCGATCATGCGCTCGATGAAATACACGGCTTCGGTCACTCGGAATGAACAACGATAGCTAACGCCGCCGGGGGCTTTGTTTGTATAGACGCCGTCGACTTCAAGAAATGCTGTCGGAATGTCATACGATCCGGTGCAAATATTCATGAAACCCGCTGGGAATTTTGTGGGATCAGCACAGGCATCAAAACCGCCATGATCGGCCGTCACGTGACATTGTAGGCCAGTGATCTTGCCCTCTTTGGTGGCACTGATCTTACCGGTCATGTGATAATCACGCGCAAAGGCGGTGGTCATCAAATTGTCCATGCGATCTTCAATCCATTTCACGGGTTTACCCGTGACGATTGAGGCAACGACGGAACAGACATAGCCCGGATACGCCCCGACCTTGTTGCCAAAGCCGCCGCCAATGTCGGGTGAAACAACGCGAATGTTGTGTTCTTCGATCCCTGAAATCAGGCTAACCACGGTGCGAATGGCATGAGGTGCCTGAAAAGTGCCCCACAGGGTCAGCTTGCCATTAACCTTGTCCATCGAGGCCACGCAGCCGCAGGTTTCAAGCGGACACGGATGGGTGCGGTGGTAGTACATTGACTCTTCGGCCACGACCTCAGCGTTGGCAATGACTTCTTCAGTAGGGTCTTTATCACCAGCTTCCCATGTAAAGATATGGTTGTGATGCTTGCGTGGACCGTGCGCGCCGGCGGGGATAGACCCGTCTTCGGCCACAAGATCCTCGCGAAGGACCACATCAGATTTCAGTGCCTCAAACGGATTCACAAGTACCGGCAGTTCTTCATACTCTACTTCGACGGCTTCAATGCCATCAGCAGCAGCATAGCGGTCTTCGGCCACAACAAAAGCAACCTCTTGCCCTTGAAACAACACCTTGCCATCGGCCAAAACCATCTGCTTGTCACCGGCCAGCGTCGGCATCCAGTGCAGGCCCAGCGGACGCAGATCGTCGGCTGTCAGCACCGCCAGAACGCCGGGCACCTTGAGTGCCGTATCCTTGTTGATGCTTTTCACCCGCGCATGCGCATAGGGAGAGCGGACAAAGTCGCCAAACAGCATGCCGTCCAGTTTGATATCATCGACGTAGTTGCCTTTGCCTTGCGTAAACCGGGCATCCTCTACCCGCTTGCGCGAGCAGCCCATGCCTTTGAGGTTATCAACCCGTTCTTCGCGTGTGATTTCGTCTTTCATTCTGCGGCCTCCTTGGCTGCACTCATCTGGGCCGCAGCCGCCTGAATGGATTTCACAATGTTCTGGTAGCCTGTGCACCGGCAAAGATTGCCAGCCATGCCAAAGCGGATTTCCGCTTCGGTTGGGTTTGGTATCTCCTCAAGCAGCTTAGTGGCCCGCGTGATCATACCGGGCGTGCAATAGCCACACTGAAGCCCGTGATGCTCCTTGAAAGCCTCTTGCAGCGGATGCAAATTATCCGGCCCACCGATGCCTTCGATGGTTGTGATCTCAGCGCCTTCGGCTTGCACTGCAAACATGGTGCAGGATTTGACAGATTTGCCATCGATCGTAACGGTGCAAGCGCCGCAATGGGACGTTTCACAACCGATATGCGGCCCTGTGATATTCAGACGCTCACGTAGTGTGTAGATCAGCAACTCGCGTGGCTCAGCCAGAAATTCCTCTGTCTTGCCGTTTACGTTCAGGGTGACGTGTTTTTTCTTTGACATGATTTTCTCCTTACGCCCGCGACCAGGCGCGTGCGATCGCGCGGCGCAGGATGACGCCAGCGACGTGGTTTTTGAACGCGACAGGCCCGCGGTTATCTTCGGTCGGGTCGATATCGCCAAGCATGGCGGCCACGGCAGCCTTTAATGCGGCGTCATCCACTGATGTCCCGACAAGTGCATCACCTGCGGTTTTTGAAAAGACGGGCGTGTCACTCAGGTTCGTCATCGCGATCGCGGCGCTTACGCATTTTCCACCGTCATTCACGATCTGAACTGAAGCAGCGGCCGTCGCATAGTCACCGATCTTGCGCTTCTGCTTTTCATATGCGTGGCCGCCCTTGGGACGTGGGATTGTGACTGCGGTCAAAACCTCGCCATCTTCGCGTGCGGTCACGTAGGCCGCTTCGTAGAAGTCGCGAGCGGGGATGGCGCGTTCACCGTCCTGTCCGACGACGGTAAAAGTGGCATCAAGACATTGCATCAAACCTGGCATGTCGTTGCCTGGATCTCCGTTTGCAATATTGCCACCCAAAGTGCCCATATAACGGACCTGCGGATCAGCGATCTGCAACGAAGCTTCGCGCAGGATTGGTGCCACATCTGCAAGGGCTGCATGATCAATAATGTCCGATTGCGTGACAAGCGCGCCGATCTTGATGGTGTCTGCGCCAATCTCGATCTCTGACATACCTCCAACATCTTGAAGGTCGATCAAATGCGGAACGTCAGCCATGCGCAGTTTCATCATAGGTATCAGGCTGTGCCCACCCGCCATGACACGCGCATCATCGCCATGCTCCTCGAGAATGGATAGGACTTTATCCATATCCTTGGGTCGGTAATATTCAAATGCGGCTGGAATCATAAGCGTTTTCTCCATGAGGCGAACATTTTCATTCTGATGAAAGCCTGTAGACCGCAGCAAACCGACACACGCAAAAATGAATGAAACACGGAGTTATTGCACGAACTGCGCGCTTTTATTCACGAACTACGCCGCGAGTTGACGCAAGCGCTTCGCCGATGACCTTTAACTTTGTTCGGCTCACTGGCGCTGGAGGCAGACCGTCACTCTCGAAAAGGCATCGCCCCGCGTCCTTCGTTCTTTCGAACCGTACCACGTGATGCGGATTCACCAAATAGCTGCGATGCGTTTGCAAGAACCCCGCAGGCAATAGACGTTTGGAGGCTTCGGTGACGGGCCAAGCGCAGAACAACCTTTCGTCGGCTGTGTAGACTTGGGTGTAATGGCCATCTGCACGCACAAAACGTACGTCCCGAGATAAGACAAAGACTTTACCGCCATCCCGCTCGCATGGGATGTGTAGGACCCGCGCCTTTACAGGAGCGGTCTGCAGATTTCTTTGCTCACTTGTCGCCGTTTTGTCTGTGCCTACGACCAAGTAGGTCACGCTCACCCACAAACAGGCCCCGAAAATTACAAAGCTGAAGAAGACAACGCCAAGGGCCAGTGTCTCGTTGCTCATGGAGGGACCAAATTCTGCCATGGCGGGTTCTGGTACAAAGTTAGTACCCGCCATCGCAAGGAAATGAACCGAGCATACGGCCCCTGCGAAACAGATTGTCCCCCAAATGATATTGCGGTTTGTGCGTCGACCGTAGGCAATCCAGAATGCCAAAATACAAAGCGCAATGGCGACCAGGGATGACAAGAAGACACCGGTTGTAGTGTAGACTGCGCGACAAAGTTCAAGAGCAGCCATGCCGATGTAGTGCATGACAAGAACGCCCACACCCACAACGCTCCCGGCCAGCGAGATGATGAGCGGCGTCCGTTGGAAAAAGTGCAAAAGGATCAACGCTGCGCCGACCAATAAAATAGCGGACAAAGCCGAGACCAATGTGATTGCGGCATCATAATAAAACAAGATCGGCAACTGTAAGCCCAGCATGGCCACAAAATGCATGGCCCAGATACCACCACCCAAGACCACCGATGCCAAGGCGATAGACACTTTTTTGTGAAGCATCACTCTGTCCGCCAGATTGCGCGTCAACGAAAGCCCTGTAAAGGCAGAGACCATCGCGACAACGCACGACATTCCAACCAAAAAGTTGCTGTGGCTGACATTCAAGAAATCCATAACGACGAAGATGAACAAAACTGAGAGGTTTTGCAATTGATATGATCCTGTCAGACGAATGAGAACTCGCATCGGATTGCTGGCGCAGCTTTAATCTATGCGCTCAATAGTTGGCGCCACTCAGTAAGAGCGGCGGTTCGATTGAGCTCGAAATTGTCTCGTGAGTAGAAGTGGCGCTCCTGATTGAAATGGTTGTGGACTGAAGAGTGGACGGCAGCGAACTTTTGCAGACAGCGCATCTGTCGGAAGCGGAGCATAGCGCGTTCTCTTCGTCGAAACGGCAAGTGTGAATTCTCAGCCCGATTATTTACCCAGCGACCCGTTTCCTGCCGATCCGCGTTGCCAACAACTTTCATTGCAGCGCCATAGGAACGTAGTTTGTCCGTCACAACTACTTCTGGCCCGCCGTAGCGCTTCATTGCTTTTCTGAGAAATTTCAATGCCGCTTTGCGGTCTCGGCGCTTGGTAACATAACTTTGCAGCACCTCACCTTCGTGATCAACGGCTCGCCAGAGGTAATGTGTCTCTCCATTTATCTTTACGAAGACCTCGTCCAAGTTTATCTTTACGAAGACCTCGTCCAAGTGCCATTGCCAGTTCGAATAAGATCGCATCCGACTGACCCGGTTTCTTCGTATCTCAGCAGCAAGCGTCGAACCAAATCTGTTCCACCAGAAACGGACAGTTTCGTGGCTGATCTCAGAGCTCCTTTTGTCGGACAGGACCGCTCCAAGCGCTAAATATGTGACGCCACTTATCGAGAGAAGCGGCTTGGTTGATTTTATACCAACCGTTTCAACTCAAACTAAAAGATCCTCCAAACTTGCCTTGAATTGCTCCATAAAATCCAATGTTATCATCGAAGCCGTTTGATGCGTTGGACGCACCAGAGATAATTGGTGCGGAATATTGGGAGTAAATGGCCGAAAATTCATTTGGCCATGATATGTTCTCGCATCAAGCTCACTGACAATCGCAACGCCCACGTTACGCGCGACTAACTCACAAGCTCCTGTGAATTGACGGGTCTCAACAATATGCTTGGGTCTAACTGAATAGTTACGGAAAACTTCATTTAACGCTTGGAAGAAGTAACTATCACGGCGCGCGTGTATCAGACGCTCATTATCAAGTTCTTTGGGTGTTATTGTAGAGAGCTCAGAGAACCTATGGGATAGCGGAAAAATGCAGACAGTACGAATGTCCATAGTGATGCTTTCAATGGCCGGGTGGCCGGTAAACGCATCGGTAATACCACAATCGTATTGCTCGCCGATTATCCATTCCAAGATCCTCTCAGGGCGATCAGGTTCAATTGTTATTGTCACGTCAGGCCGTTTTTCTAAAAAGCTTGCGACTACATTTGGTAAATGGCTTGTCGCAAATCCTGGAAGGCAAGCAACCCTTAGGTGACCCGCCCGCCGCGCGGTGAGATCTTTCGAGGTGTATTGAATGTGATCCATTAATTCGATCACCCGACTAATATCAGGTAGGATATAACGCGTTTCTTTCGAAGGGATAAGCAAGCCATCCTTTCGATCAAATAGAGAGAATCCAAATAATTCAGTTAGATCTGAAATCACTCTGCTGACGGCAGGCTGTGAAATCCCAAGGCTCTGCGCAGCACGTGTCATGCTGCCGCAATCTGCGACGCTTTTTAATACTTTGAGCTGTCTAAATTTAGCTGCCGATGCCACAAAAAATCCTCCGATCTGACGAATATACAAATACATTATAACCATTGGTTATGAATTTATAGTTTAATTTCTGTTGATTTATAAGAAAGTCTTGTTAGCCTAAATTACCGATGTCGAGTCGGGAGCACTTCTTGGGAGGAAACAATGAAAAAAATATCGATCGGCGCACTCGCCGTCAGCTCAACGCTTTTGTCGCCAATTGCTGCTTATGCAGAGACTGAAGTACATTTTTGGCATGCCTTCACTGGTCGTCTGGGTGAACTGGTTGCAGCACAAGTTGAAGACTTCAATGCAAGTCAAGACAATTACACTGTGGTTCAATCCCACAAAGGCAACTATTCAGAAACTTTAAACGCAGGCATTGCCGCATTCCGCGCCGGTGAGCAACCGCAGATCTTGATGGTGTTTGAAGTTGGAACGGCCACAATGATGGCTGCAAAAGGCGCAACACGTCCTGTTTACGAAGTCATGGCTGCGAGTGGTGCAGAATTTGATCAAGATGCCTACATTGGCGCGGTGAAGGGCTACTACACCTCAACTGACGGTGATATGTTATCATTGCCGTTCAACGCATCTACGCCAGTTCTTTGGGTCAACCGTGACGCATTTAAAGCCGCCGGTGTGGACCCCGACACAGACCTCTCTACTTGGCAAAACGTAGATAAAACACTGACCGCTCTTAAAGCTGGCGGCTCAGACTGTCCTTTGGTCACTGCATGGCAGAGCTGGATCCATCTTGAAAATTTCTCAGCATATCACGATGTTCCATTTGCATCTAAAGACAACGGCTTCTCTGGACTGGATACTGAACTGCAAGTCAACGGAGACGCACAAATTGCCCATCTCACTGCAATGGGCCAATGGGCCAAAGATGGCAAATTTATTTATACGGGGCGTCGTAACGAAGGGGGCGCAAATTTCCGCGCCGGTGAATGTGCTTTATTTACAGAAAGCTCCGCTGGCTACGCCGGGATAAAATCAGAAGCTAAATTTGCATTTGACGTCCGTCCACTTCCATATTGGGAAGGTGTTGGCAACGCTCCTCAAAACACCATTATCGGTGGTGCATCTTTGTGGGTCATGGAGGGTCATGAAGAGGAAGAATACAAAGGCGCAGGTGAATTCCTGAGCTACTTATCATCGTCAGATGTACAAGCCAAATGGCATCAAGACACCGGCTATTTACCGATCACTGCTGAAGCAAGCGCTGCAACCAAAGCGTCTGGTTTCTATGAAGAGAACGTCGGAACTGAAGTTGCAGTTATCCAAATGACCGCTAAAGCACCTACAGCAAATTCAAATGGTTTGCGTCTGGGATCATTTGACCAAATTCGCGGCATCATTGACGAAGAGCTCGAAGCGATCTGGTCTGGTGACAAATCAGCAAAAGACGCAATGGATAGCGTTGTTAAACGTGGCAACCCTCTTCTGCGCCGTTTTGAACAGGCAAACCGCTAAAACATACGGTTAAAACTACGCTCACCGAGCGAGCAACTCTGCTCGTTCGGTGAACAGCCAAACAGGCAGGAAATTATGGAAAAACGCGTGTTTTTTAAGGGGTGGCTATTGCCGTTGCTACTTATTGCGCCCCAAATTCTTGTATCAGCAGTCTTCTTCTTCTACCCGGCTGGACAAGCTGTTTGGCAATCACTCTTCATCCCTGATCCATTTGGATTATCTATGCAATATGTGGGATTAGGGAATTTTAAATACCTCTTGTCTGACCCGTATTACCGGGCCTCTTTCTTTACCACAGGATTATTCTCTATCTTAGTCACTTTGGTTTCGATGATCCCGGCCCTGTTTCTGGCAATTGTCGCTGATCGTTTAATCAAAGGCGCTGGGACCTATCGGACGTTGCTTATTTGGCCCTACGCCGTCGCTCCGGCCATCGCGGGCGTTCTTTGGTTGTTCATGTTTAATACTCGCGTTGGCGTTGTATCCTGGTACCTCGGGAACTTGGGGTATGATTGGAACCATGTTTTAAATGGGAGCGAAGCGATGGGTTTGGTGGTTGTTAGTTCCGCCTGGGGCCGAATTAGTTATAATTTTCTGTTCTTCTTTGCAGCTCTGCAATCTGTTCCAAAATCTATTATCGAGGCGGCTGCGATCGACGGAGCACGGTTTTGGAGACGTTTCTGGACCATCGTCTTACCTTTACTGTCACCAACGACCTTTTTCTTACTGGTCGTAAATGTGGTTTATGCATTCTTTGAAACTTTTGGGGTGATCCACACCATCACGTCCGGTGGGCCACAACAATCTACAACAATCCTCGTTTACAAAGTTTTTGCGGATGGTTTTGTCGGGCAAGATTTGGGTTCATCTGCCGCACAATCTGTCATCCTATTGGTCGTCGTCGGCGCACTAACTGTTTTCCAATTTAAATACATAGAACGGAGGGTACACTATTGACCCTGCCAACATCTAAACCTCAAAAAAACCCTGTCGCAGGGATGGTCGAAAAGCGTGGACTTGGAATTTGGCTCAGCCATGCAATCATGGTACTTGGCGTTTTAATAGTTTTTTTTCCCATCTGGCTCGCCTTTGTTGCCTCCACGGTCACACAGCCAGAAATTGTTAGCCCTCCAATGCCACTGTTGCCAGGCGATCAATTTTTTATCAATTACAAGAAAGCTTTATTGGCTGGCGTAAATGTACCTGTAGGCACAATGCTGACCAACAGCCTCGTTATGGCAATTGGCATAGCCGTCGGCAAAATTATCATTTCTTTGTTGTCCGCCTTTGCCATTGTCTACTTTCGGTTTCCCGGAAAAAAAATCTTCTTTTGGTTGATCTTCATTACGCTGATGTTGCCGGTAGAAGTACGCATTGTCCCAACCTATGAAATAATTGCTGGTTTTGGTATGCTGAACAGCTATAGCGGTCTAATCTTTCCACTGATCGCATCTGCAACTGCTACCTTCTTATTCCGGCAATTTTTCATGACAGTCCCAGATGAGTTAGCAGAGGCAGCACGTGTAGATGGTGCAAAACCGTTACGTTTTTTCTGGGACATCTTGATACCAATGAGCCGCACGAACATCGCAGCCCTGTTTGTAATCCTCTTTATCTACGGCTGGAACCAATATCTCTGGCCATTACTCATCACGACAGACCCTGAAATGAACACCATAGTGATGGGTATAAAGCAGATGTTCCCTTCCGGAGATGACGTTGCAGACTGGCCTGTCATTATGGCCACCTCAATTCTAGCAATGATCCCACCAGTTATCGTAGTCATTTCAATGCAAAAACTCTTTATCCGCGGGCTCGTGGACAGCGAAAAGTAGGACCGACATGGCAAATGTAGACTTGAAAAACGTAAAAAAGCACTTTGGTACGGTAGAGGTAATCCATGGCATCAGTGCAAAAATCAAAGATGGTGAGTTCATTGTAATCGTCGGGCCGTCTGGTTGTGGAAAATCAACGCTGCTCCGTATGGTGGCTGGGTTAGAGAATGTGTCTGAAGGCGAAATCAGTATTGGTGGAAAAGTCGTAACCGATGTTGAGCCAATGGACCGCGATATAGCAATGGTGTTCCAAAACTACGCGCTATATCCACATATGAGTGTGCGCCAAAATATGGGCTATGGCTTAAAAATTGCCAAAGTACCAAAAGCAATAATTGACGAAAAAGTGAAGACCGCCGCTCAACTTCTGCAGCTTGACAGTTACCTCGATCGTCGGCCACGTGATTTATCCGGAGGTCAACGCCAACGTGTCGCCATGGGCCGTGCCATTGTGCGTGAACCTGCAGTGTTTCTCTTTGATGAGCCTTTATCAAATCTTGATGCAAAACTGCGCGTACAAATGCGCCTTGAAATCCGTGAATTACAGAATCGACTCGGAATAACGGCACTCTATGTGACCCATGATCAAGTTGAGGCCATGACGATGGCCGATCGCATGATTGTTATGAACAGTGGGAAAGTTGAGCAAATCGGGACACCACTTGAGGTCTATGAAACTCCTCGAACTCTTTTTGCCGCACAGTTTATTGGCAGCCCGTCGATGAACACATTTACGACGATTGTTGAAAATAGCGTCATCTCAGTGGCCGGAAAATCCATCCCAGTGGAAACATCCGCAAAAGGAGAGGTTACTATAGGAATAAGACCTGAACATGTAATTGCCGATGAAACTGGGCCAATGTCCATAACTGTACGCATGGGCGAACCATTGGGTGCAAACACCCTGCTCCATGGGCAACTTAATGGCACCGAAACCGCTTTCACGGCCAGTCTGCCCGGTGTGCACCACGCGACGCCGGGCCAGGTGGTTCGATTTTCTGCTCATCCAAAAAATATGCATTTCTTCAACATCGTATCTGGAAAGCGTATTTGATGAGAGATCACAAAATTCGAAAGGACATTACGATTTTCGGGCATCGAGGTGCACGTGGTATCTACACCGAGAACACAATGGCCGGGTTTCGATACCTAAACGAAATTGGTATCAATGCCGTGGAGTTAGATGTTCAGAATGCTGCAAACCGCGTTACGGTAATTGCGCACGACCCTTACGTTTTTATGCCAAATACGGTGAACGAAAAATCATGTAAAAAGTTAATAAGAATAACCGAGGCTAAGGAACTCACGAAAGTTACCGCGGGTGCGCCATGTACCGGCACCGAGTACACAAAACAGTTTCCTGACCAAGCACGCCCTTCTAATCGGCATATTCCTACGTTCGCGACTTTTTGCAAATGGGCCGCTAAACATCCGCTACTCACACTCAATGTCGAGATAAAATCTCACGCAGAGCAAACAGATCTATATGACCCACCAGATATAATAGTTTCAGATGTTGTGGATTTGTTGGAAAGGCATGATCTGCGTCATCGCTGCATTATATCTAGTTTTGATTGGCGTGTGCTAGAGGCGTGTGCTAAACGCGCACCAACGGTCACACGCGGTCATCTAACTTTGGAACAAAACCATGGTACAGCTATGGTGCCAAATATAGTCGATGGCTCACCGTGGATGAGCGGCGTCACGCGCAAAGATCATAAAGACAGTTTAGCCCAGACTATTTCTGCGCTTGGCGGAAAAGTTTGGTGCCCATACTTCAAAGATCTAACAGAAAGTGAGTTAGCCAAAGCTAAAGAATTGGGACTGTTAGTGAATGTCTGGACCGTTAACTCAGTGAGCGATATCATACGCATGGCAAAAATGGGCGTCGACGGGATCATCTCTGACTACCCCGCTCGCGTACAAAATATTCTTTCGCAATGAGCCGATGGAGAATATTGTGTCGGTTGAGGACGCTATAAAGCGACCCTGCCCGCTTGAAGTATGTTTAATCGGATAGGGCCGCTTGGTCAGTTGTTGGATGGACTCTAACCAAATATTGAGTCCTAAGGAACTTCGGTGGTATATGAATTGTTAGTAGATTATTTTGTTGGCAGGTGGGATTTTTAATTGATGGATATAATATCCGCATCCGCGCCGACAACCAAAAGTATGCAGGCGAAAGACGTATTTCTTGTTATCTCCTGACGCGGGTGCAAATATAGTCTAGCTTAACAGTGATCTGGGGTTAATGTTAAAGCATAGAGCCTATAGTACTACCTTTTATGAAAAATAAAGCCGTAGGAGAAAATTTCATGGACTTATTATGGAGTAGGTATTCTGCGGTATTTTATACGACCGTTCTTGCAGTTATTTTTTCAGTTGCTGGACTTCATTGGCATAGTCTTCTACCCGCTGCGTTCTTATTTTCTATAGCCGCGGCTGTCGGATTTTATGATCTTTTTCAGAAAAAAAGACCTGTTTTAGCAAACTTTCCGCTAATTGGGCGTTTTCGCTTTGTGCTAGAATCAATCCGGCCCGAATTACGTCAATATTTTTGGGAGTCAGACACAGACGAGCTGCCGTATTCGCGCAATCAAAGATCAATGGTATATCAGCGATCCAAGCAGATTTTAGCTGCACGCCCATTTGGCTCTGACGAAAATCATTATTCAGACGATTTTACCTGGCTTAACCACTCTATAGCGCCTTCTCATATTAATGATGACGACTTTCGAGTCATAGTTGGCAAAGGTGAAGCATGTTATGCTATGTCGATACTGAATATCTCAGGTACCAGTTTTGGTTCGCTTTCACCCAACGCCATTCAAGCTCTGTCGAAAGGTGCGCAGATTGGCGGCTTTGCTCACAACACAGGCGAAGGATCATTGTCCAAATATCACCAGCTTGGCGGTGGTGATACAATTTGGCAGATTTCAACAGGATATTTCGGATGCCGGACGAAAGATGGTAAATTCGACAGCGAAACTTTTAAAAAGCGCGCAACACTCCCACAGGTAAAAATGATCGAAATTAAGCTTAGCCAAGGGGCCAAACCCGGTCATGGGGGGATGCTGTTGAGCTCAAAAGTAACACCAGAAATCGCTGAAACCAGAGGTGTTAAACCCTTCGAGGATGTCATCTCTCCACACAGCCATTCTGAGTTTGGCACTCCCACTGAACTTCTTAAATTCGCAGAGCGTCTGCGCAATCTCTCGTGCGGCAAACCAGTTGGTATCAAACTTTGTATCGGGCACCCATGGGAATTTATTGCAATCGTAAAGGCCATGATAGAAACGGGTATCGAGCTTGATTTTATAACCGTTGATGGCTCCGAAGGCGGCACAGGCGCAGCCCCTGTTGAATTTACCGATCACCTCGGCTGTCCGCTCAGAGATGCGGTTGTTTTCGTCGATAATACCCTACGTGGTGCAAATCTTCGCGATCGCGTCAAAGTGGGGTCCTCTGCCAAACTTGTTAGCGCCTACGACATCGTACGAATATGCGCCTTGGGCGCTGATTGGTGCAATATGGCCCGACCGTTCATGTTCTCGCTGGGCTGCATTCAGGCCCGTGATTGCTCCTCAGGACATTGCCCCACTGGGATTGCAACTATGGATCCCAAACGCTACCGCGCACTCGATATCCCTTCGCGCGCAGAGCGGGTTCGCAACTTCCAAAAAAATACGCGATTTGCTTTGAAAGAACTTCTTGAGGCGGCGGGGCTGACACACCCTGATCAACTGACGCGCCGACACATCGTCCGCCGATTGTCAGGCAGCCAAATCAAGTTAGCAGATCAAATCTATCCAAAAGTTGAAATCGGTGCTTTGCTACGTAACGAGAAAGTAGAAGATGCCAGGCTGGCTTCCTACTGGCATCGCGTCAGCGGTGCTTCATTTTCACCAATGAACTGATTAAATCGGTGTTTAAACGCAAAAAGGTGTCTGACGTCAGCGCCTTTTTAAGCAGATATTGAGACTTCTGATTCAACGTCTCTTGTTTGGATGATCAGTCAAAATATAGGCGTATCAGTATTACCAGAGGATGCGGTAATGATTCCAACTTATAGTAATTTGTGTTTGTTCCTATTGAGGGGTTTACAAAAACTAGTGAGCTTTATCTGCAATGGGTGCTGTCAGACGAATGAGAGCTCGCATCGGATTGCTGGCGCAGCCTGAATCTATGCGCTCAATAGTTGGCGCCACTCAGTAAGAGCGGCGGTTCGATTGAACTTGAAATTGTCTCGTGAGTAGAAGTGGCGTTCCTGATTGAAATGGTTGTGGACTGAAGAGTGGACGGCAGCGAACTTTTGCAGACATCGCATCTGTCGGAAGCGGAGCATAGCGCGTTCTCGTCGTCGAAACGGCAAGTGAGAATTCTCAGCCCGATTATTTACCCAGCGACCCGTTTCCTGCCGATCCGCGTTGCCAACAACTTTCATTGCAGCGCCATAGGAACGTAGTTTGTCCGTCACAACTACTTCTGGCCCGCCGTAGCGCTTCATTGCTTTTCTGAGAAATTTCAATGCCGCTTTGCAGTCTCGGCGCTTTGTAACATAACTTTCCAGCACCTCACCTTCGTGATCTACTGCCCGCCAGAGGTAATGTGTCTCTCCGTTGATCTTCACGAAGACCTCGTCCAGGTGCCATTGCCAGTTCGAATAAGATCGCATCCGACTGACCCGGTTTCGTCGTATCTCAGCAGCAAACATCGGACCAAATCTATTCCACCAGAACCCAACTATTTCGTGGCTGATCTCAATGCATCGTTCGTGCAGAAGATCTTCCACGTTACGGAGTGAGAGCGGAAAACGAACGTACAGCATCACAGCCAGCCGGATGATCTCAGGGCTCGTTTTAAAGTACCTGAATGGGGAATGTTTTGTCATACGGGGAGGCTATAAAACCGCCCGGCTCGCTTCAACCGAGTTTAATCTGACAGTACCCTCATTAGGCAAGTGGTGTTGCCCCTGTTTCCATTCGAATAATTTGTCCATCTTTTAGCATGCAAACCAGCATCACGGCTTCTTTGGTATCATCGGGGTAGGACATGAAATCATGTGAAACCAAAATCTCATCATTTTCATAAATACAACGAGAAGAATCGTTCACGAACTTTGGATTACCCATCATTCCGACAACCATCGATGCCCATTCATCTTTTGTGAATTTATTACCTGATTTGTGAAATACAATTTCTGCATCTTCATGAATAAGTGCAACATAACCCTCGACATCCCGGTCATCCATGACTTTTGTTAGTCTCTGGTATAACGACATTTCTATTCTCCCCATGCTCCGGCAAACTCGTACACAACCGCTCGTTTTCCACCGACGCACCATGCGTCATGATTTGGTGAAATCGCATATGCATCACCAGCGGAATAGGTGGCTTCTGAACCGTCATCACAAACGCAATGAATAGTTCCTTCGATTATGATCCCGGTATGCGTAGCTTGACAGCTTGATGTACCGACAATTGGTTTAATGTCCGTAGACCATTTCCAATCTGGCGCAAGCGTCAGCTTCATCACCCGCTGACCTAGAACGTTTACCGCTTCCATACGTGCGTTCGGCATATCCTTGGCTTCATCTGCTTGCGATGCAAAGCTTTTAACTTCAATTGGCATTATAATTTTCCTTTTCGGGGGCATTTTGATCCTGTTGAAACAGTCTCGATCCCAACGTTAGTGTTATTCATTAGGTGAGTTTTAGATTTAGCTAACAACAGAAGTGTTGTGCTTTATCACAGTAGCAATTTCAGATATCTCACTGGCAGGAACACCCGATCTTTCAGAATGCTCTTTGATCAAATTTTCGCTATCCGAATTGCAAATGCAAAAAATAGCATCGCCAACAACATAGCTCTGCTCTTGCATAATGTTCTTCCCCTCAGAGCGCATCGCTTCCAGAACTTCTTCTGAACCTTTACCCGCACTGTTTAAGTCATGTTTCGGAATGCTTCCTGCGCCTTCCATTTCACGTCTAATTAAAAACTTTTTCATGGGCTTCTCTTTCAAGTTTGATAGTTGTGTGTTGTTGACCATGCCCTATTTAGGACATGGCGTTACTCTAGAATTTGGTCATTGCTTAATTTTCAAAATAATCTGCAGCTGCTACAGTTAATTTGTGGGCGTAAAGTCATAGACCGAGCTACCACCTTCAAGTGAGTGTCTGGTCACGCCTTTCCATTGTGCCCCAGTGTAAGCTGCCCATTTTCCAGTTCCTCCAACCAGGGTTAGTAGAACACCGTCGGCGCCAAATGTTCCGGTATTGATAAATACATCACCGCTTTCGTCTACCACTGTGCAGGTAACAGTTCCGCCAATGGGGGCCTCCTGTCCTTTAGCAAATGAAATAGTTTGAGTGCAGGAGGCGTTAGTAGCGGCGTCAAAGCCTTCCGGTGGATTATCCCAAATCCAAATATCTTTTGTGCTATTCTGAACAATGGTTCCCGTTTTACCTTCAATAACTTTGTTATCGACAGTTATACCGGTTCCATGCCCGCCCAGTCCGCTGTGACCACCAGCAAAACCTGTAGCTGGAAGTAGTGAAACGGCTGCTACCAAAATGATATTCTTCATAGTGTCTGTCCTTCTTGTAGACTGTTCGATCAGTTTTTCTGACTAAAAAATGAAAGCGCACGTCAAAAAAAAATACCAGCACATACGTTAAACTGCTCTTGTATTTCGTATGGTTTAGGGGATATCTCATTAACTTTGACACTTGGTGATCATTTGGAGGGCAAAAAATGAACCAAACTATTAGATCCAATATTACTTCAAAAGCGCAAAACTATTGTCCAATTTCAACATGCGCCGCAGTGATTGCTGACCATTGGTCGATAATTGTGCTGCGTGATATTGCCATATGCAATCAAAGAACCTTTCGATCAATTTTAGCAAATAATAACGAAAGGATTTCTAGTGGTGTGTTAGCTGGCCGTTTAAAACGGTTGACTGACATTGGATTGTTATACTTCAAGGATGATTCTGCGCATTCACAACGAAAGATCTATTGTTTAAGCCTCGCTGCAATAGATCTTGTACCGATTTTAATAGATATGTCAGCTTGGGCGCTGACACATACTTCGCCTTCTAAGGAGCCAATCGCACTTCCATCGGGTATGGAACGCCCCCAATCTCAGTATTCAAAAGAGTTAACCGATCGATTGCGATCTTTGCACTTAGATCCCAGCGATATGCCTGTCTAACTTAGCAGCATCACTCATAGCCCTCACACGAGCATCCCTGACCGACTTAGTCCTCAGAGAATAAGCAATCCTGCATAGCCCTGCCCTACTCCGTCTGCGGCCCAACCTCCGATTTGATCAGCGATATCAGCAGGACATTGAACAGCACGCAATCGGTCACGCATTGAATGACGGAAACTGTGCATCGTGCAGCCTGTAGGCACATATTGCTTCAGCCATTTGTTTAATGCAGCGCTCGCTGAGTTGGCCGCTGTGGTATCAGTTTGGTTATACCTAGCGAAAGCAAAGGCGCTACCACACGAGGCGTGTAAGGCCCTTTCAGCAGCCCAAAGCGCCTGCCCCACCAGAGGCACGTTACGCTCACTGGAGCGGGTCTTCAGGCCACGCCACGGATGCTTCTGAATACGTACGAATGGCACTTCACAATCGAGGTGGATGTCCGTTTTTAAAAGCCCAGCGCCTTCCGCTAAGCGCAATCCCGTGTCAGACAGCAGGGCAACCAACCACCGCATGTCATCATCTATTTGTCTGCACTTCGCTTGCACTCGCTTGATGTTTTGCATCGGAATTGGCTGACGCTTTGTCACACCCGCCTGACGATCGTGATAAACACCAATGAATGGATTTCTTACGTCCAAAGCATACTCAGATACAGCGAAGTTAAAGACCGCTTTTAAATAGGAAAAGTTTCGAGTGACGCTGGAACCTGTAAGACCCCGATTGACCAACCATTCTCGAAACTTCAAAGCATCCGCACGGGTATAATCCCCGAGACACTTATTACCGGCGATACCGATTAGGTAATTACAAGTACGACTAGCTGCAGCCTCAAAGGATTTTGGTCGGTTCTTACCCTTTAAATGAAGGTATAATTCTAAAGCCTGCAGTAAATCAGGCTGGCCAGTGCTATCTTTATTTGCATCAAAGAAAACCGCAGTGGATGGTTGTGTCACAAAATAATCAGCACCTGGTAGCGAGGTATGAGCCACCCTCAAAGAAGCCCAATATGCCTCTAATTTGGCAGCGGCCTGCTGAGCCTGTAATTTGGCCTGCCTGGCCGATGTTGTACGGAGGCATTCAACGATCCTAAGCCGTGAATAATGATGGGCCAAGTCCTTGGGAACACGGCGGGTAAAGTAGTAGTAGCCATGACGATTGAACGTATAGGGAATAGAATTGGTCTGCATAATGGTCAGCAATCGATTGCGGCACGATGAGCGCCTTGGTTATAATGCTGAGTATTATCTGATGTTTAGACCCGAATATTGCATTCGTCATTTAGTCTAAGTGGCGGACCGAGGAGGATTCGAACCCCCGACCCCCTGATTCGTAGTCAGGTACTCTATCCAGCTGAGCTATCGGTCCACTGATCGGGGAGATAGCGGGAGGTGGGCGCGGATGCAAGGGTAATATTTCGAAAACTTCAGTTGTTTGTTTTTGGCAACTCGATGGAAAATATATTGCCCTGCACATCTGATTTTTCCAGGCTCAAATGTCCGCCGTGACCGCAGATCAACTCGGTACTAATGGCCAGGCCCAGACCAGAGCCACCTTTGGTTGTACCGCCTTGAAAGGCGGTAAACAGGTTATTTTTTGCCCGCTCGGGCAGACCCGGACCGTTGTCTTGCACTTTGATCCACCAATGCCCCTGCGCCTCTGCAGCACTCAAATCAATTTGCCCTTGCCCTGGCGTGGCCTCCAAGGCCTGACGGGCATTCCGACACAGATTTAAAATCACCCGATAGAGTTGTTCAGGATCGACCCAAAGCTGCAGGTCTTCGGCCACAATGCATGTGAATGTGATTTTGCCCTCGCTGGCCAATTGCTCTGCCTCCACACATCCTCAAACGGGCGCGACAGCTTCAACCATTCGAGCTAAGGGGCAAACTCCTAGGCGCGCCCGTAGACCAATGTCGTTTCACACAGGTGGATGGCCCGTGAAATCGAGCAAACAAGTTTTGGTGCCAATCGTGCAATCGTGGGGTCTTCGTTGGCTTCAATGCGATCGGTAAACAATTGCGCCGAACTGAGGATGTTGCGCAGATCATGGCTGATTTTTGCCACAGCGCCACCCAATTGCGCCAATCGCTCTTTTTGCTTCAAAGCACCTGTCAATTCAATTTGCATGGATTTCATCGCATCTTGGGGGTGTTGTCAGACAAAGTCTAACAGGTCTCAGAGCACCAAGATCACACAAATCTATGAAGCGCAGATTTGAAACCACTCCATGAGAGCGACACTGCGTTTTTGCTTGAAGGATTGTCTGCTTTCTAAATGTCTTTCATGATTGAAGTGGTTGTATATCTGGGCGTGATAACTGGTAAATTTCTGGAGCATTGCACAACTTTTAAACTTCTGCGTCGCCCTTTCTCGTCGTCGAAATGGCAGGTGCGAGTTTTCACACCTATTGTTTGCCCGGCCACCACATAATTGACGATCTACAACTCCAATCTCACGAAAAGCCACGCCATAGGACGCCAGCTTGTCTGTCGTGATAATCTTGGGTGATCCGTATTTTCGCATTGTTTTTATGATGAAATTCTTCGCTTCAGCCTTGTTGCGTCGCTTTGTAACAAAGCATTCAAGAACTTCGCCTTCATGATCAACGGCGCGCCAAAGATAAAATCTCTCACCGTTTATTTTCACAAAGACTTCATCCAGGTGCCATTGCCAGTTCGAGTGGTGCCCTGCCCTATTCTTACGGATTTATCCCGCAAACTTTGACCCAAAACGTTCAACCCAAGCCCGAACTGTTTCGTGACAGATATCGACGCCGCGTTCATGCAAGATTCCTTCCACCTGACGAAAACTCAATGGATAACATATGTAATACGTCACCGCCAATCGGATGATTTCAGGTGAAATCTTGAAGTATTTGAAGGGAGAACATGTTGTCATTTACCAAAAATAGGGATCAACCGCGAAACCGTCAAGTTTGTCTGATAACATCCATCCTGTCGCCCTTGCTTCGATATTCGTTATGGCTTTGCCGCGATCATTCAATCGGCCGAGTAGGCTCCAATTTTTGAAGTACTCAACCGATTGTTCACGAGCGCCTCAGCAAAGGTGACACCTGCTGCAACACCCTCAATAACGGGTAGTCCAAATTCCTCGCTGAGCTGTGCCATAAGATCCGCCATCCCGGCACACCCAAGAACGATTGCTTCTGTATTGTCTTGCTCGATTGACTCGCGGATTTCAGATCTGATTTTAAACAATGTTGCCGGATCGCCCTCTTCCAGTTTTAAAACTGGAATATCTGTTGCACGAACCCGTACGCATTTTTGGTGAAGACCATAGCGCATGAGGTTGTTTTCTAAACCCGGTATGGAACGTGAAAGTGTTGTTATGACACTAAATTTATTGGCGACCATACTGGCTGCGTGATATGCGGCCTCGCCAATACCCAACACGGGTACTTTGACCAGTGTCCGCACCGCATCGACACCCGTGTCATCGAAACAGGCAATAACGATCGCATCGACATCCGGATGCCGCGAAACTTCAGCTAGCAGGCCGGGAATACAGGTGGCGACGTCCAGAAACCCTTGAATACTCGCTGGTCCTTCTTGCGAATGAGCGGCAATGATTTCGGTATCTGGGCGGGCAATATCCCGCGCCGCTGTCGCGATCTTGTCGGTCATTGAGGTGGTCGTATTGGGGTTGATTACGAGTATTTTCATATCAGCTCAAACTTCCCCACCCAGATAGGCGGCTTTAATCCGGTCATCGTGCAACAGCTCTTTCGAGTTACCCTCGATCACGATGTTTCCTGTCGCCATAGCGTAAGCCCGGTGCGAAATGCTCAGCGCCATGCGTGAATTTTGCTCGACCAGCAACACCGAAACGCCTTCGTCGCGGTTGATTGCAACGATTGAACGGGCAATATCTTGTACCAGTTTGGGTGCGATCCCAAGGCTTGGTTCATCCAGCAGCAAGAGCTTGGGTTTTGCCATCAATGCACGGCCAATCACCATCATCTGTTGCTCGCCACCCGAAAGTGTTCCGGCAGCCTGACTGTAACGCTCTTTCAGGCGAGGGAAGCGCGTCAGAATGCTTTCCAGAGTGTTCTTGATGTCCGCTTTGTCCTCGCGCGTAAAGGCCCCCATCATCAGATTGTCCTTAACAGACATAAAAGGAAAGACGCGGCGTCCTTCGGGCACCATTGCGATGCCGCGCCTAACTATGGATGACGGATCAGTGCCGTCCACGCGCTCTCCTTCGAATGTAACAGATCCACTTTTGGGATTGGCTAAACCAGTGATGGTGCGCAAGATTGATGACTTGCCTGCTCCATTGGCCCCGATCAAGGCTACGGTTTCACCTTGGCTCACGCTCAGTGAAACGCCCTTCAGCGCATACACATGGTCGTAGTAAAGTTCGACATCTTTGAAATCCAACATGGCTGTCATGATTTACATCCCGATCTCATCGTCGACGCTGCCTAGATAAGCCTCGATGACTTTTTCATTGTTTTGAATCTCAGAAGGCGTACCCTCTGCTATCTTTTCACCAAAGTTCAGCACCACAATCCGATCCGAGATATTCATGACCGCAGGCATATCGTGCTCTACCAGCATGACCGTGACATCGCGTTCATCCCGCACAGAGCGCACCAAATCGACCATGTTCATGGTCTCATCGTGGTTCATGCCCGCAAAGGGCTCATCAAGCAGCAACACCTTTGGATCCGTCGCAAGGCCAATTGCGATGCCTAATGCACGCAGACTACCCTGCGGTAAATTGCTGGCCTGTTCATTGCGGATATCCCACATACCAAGAAATTCCAGCAACTCGTCTGCATACTTCCCGAACGCCGCAACATCCTCCTTGGCCGTCTTTGAACCCCAGAAGTATCCCGCAAGCGAAGCTTTAGCGCGCAAATGCTGCGCCACTACAACACTTTCATGTACGGTCATACTTTTGAAAATCGTAGTCTCCTGAAACGTGCGCACCACTCCTTTGCGCGCAACTATATGCGGCTTTAGGTTGGAAATGCGCTCGCCCCGATAGATCACCTCACCAGAGGTGGTTGGTGTAAAAGACGCAATCATCTTGAACAGTGTAGATTTGCCTGCGCCATTTGGCCCAATCACCGATAGTATTTCATTTTCGGCCACATCAAAGCTGATCGCATTGTTCGCGGTCAAGCCACCATATTTCTTGGTCACATTCTTAACTTGGAGAAGCGGGCTCATTTGTCACCTCCTTTGCTAAAACGGATACTCAGTAACCCGTTGGGTAGGAAGCGAATGATGATTATCAGGATAGTAGAATAGATTAGCATCTGATATTTTCCGAATTCAAACAATAGGTCCCATCCGAAGTATAGGACTAGCGTGCCCAGCATTGGGCCAAAAACATACCCCAGGCCGCCAAGAAAGCAGTTCAGCATGAAGTTGACAGAGTCCGCAACTTGGAAGCTGGACGGATAAACCGACTGCGCGATTGATCCGAACATGGCTCCACCAAGTCCTCCAAAAAAGCTGGAAATGGCAAAGATCACGATGCGAATGTAGGAAATGTTTACCCCGATGGAACTGGCGAGTTCTTCGTTCTGTTGCATCGAGCGACAAAGGTGCCCGAGGCGGGAATTCACCAGACGGTAGAGCGCTGCATAGGTTAGGAGCATGATAATGCACGCAGTGTAATAGAAGGCCAACTTGGTACTCTCCATCGCGACGAAGTCCGGCAGGATGGGAATGCCAAACAAAGAGATGCCCGAGGGCAGAGGTATGTTTGAGATACCCCGCGCCCCGTTGGTGATTGGCAACGCCAAAGCTGTTAAAGTGACAACTTGAGTTAAAACAAGCGTTATCATTGCGAAATATACGCCGCGCAGGCGTAGGATTGGCAGGCCGATCAAAATCGCCACCACTGCTGCGAATAGGCCCGCCGCAGGCAGCGAAATCCAAAATGACCAGCCTACTTTGACCACCAGAATAGCTGAAACATATGCACCTATCAGTGCGAACGCACCCTGGCCGATATTAATTCGGCCAATGTAAAAGGTTAACCAAACCCCTGCGCTGGCGATGGCCAAGAGAGCCACAGAGGTGAGGGTAAAGTAAAAATCCCAGCGTCCCGTAACGCCAATTGCAAAGGGCACACCGATGAAGATCATGAACAAGAAGATTCCGACGCCCGTGAGTTGTTTTAAGTTAAATCCGAGCATCACATCAACCCCACGGCTTGCCCATCAGACCTTGCGGTCTAACGGCGAGGAAGATCATTAAGGAAACGAAGATCACGAGATAGGTGATATCACCGTATTGATAGAGCAGCGCGAGGCCAATGGCTTCCATAAAGCCAAGGATGATACCTCCCCAAATCGCACCGGATATGACACCCGCCCCACCGATCATGACCATCATAAAGGCTTTGATGGATGTCGCGCCGCCCATTCCAAGGTTCACCCCTGTGATCGTGACCAAAAGGCCACCAACCAGGCCCGCAAGCATCGCGCCCAGCGCAAATCCGATCATTGAATATCGGTCGACATTCACGCCCATCAATTGCGCTGCTGTTCGATCTTGCGCCAAGGCGCGCAAGGCACGGCCGGTTTTGGTGTATTGCATCAAGGCAATGAACGCGACGATCGACAGGATCGCGAGCACACAAATCAAGATGCGATCGTAGGGCATAATCAGCCTGAAATCCCAGTTGAACACGCCATCAACAATCTTAGGGACGCCGCGCTGCTTCTCACCGAAAACAAGTAAAATGACTGCATCAAGGAAAAAAGCGATCCCAGCCGCGAGCAACATCGTGCTTTCCTCGCGGGCTGATCCTTTTATTACAGGTGCAAAGAGGTACCGCTCAATCAATGCCCCCAATATAGCCAAGGTCACACAGGACATTACAAGCGCCAAAATAAATGGAACGCCCCAATGGCCATAGAATGTATAGGTTACGAAGCCACCAATTACATACATCTGCCCATGAGCAAAATTGAGGACATTCATGAGAGCGAAGATCAGGGTTAGACCAAGCGCGATCATCGCGTATTGGGACCCCAGATAGACGCCGTTAGCCAGTATCTGTTCCATGCTTTCTTCTTTCTTAGAAAAACCCTGGGCCAAATTGGCCCAGGGAAGCTCTGCTCAGGATAGGTCCAAAAGCGGGGAGGAAATATTAGTCTACTTCAGCGACAAACAGCGTTTTAAACTCGCCGTCCTGATAGACGTTGACTACTAATGGCACGGAGACTTGACGCTTTTGGCCAAATGAGGACATGCCAACGTAACGTAGTTTTGCATCACCGTTCATATAGGGGTTTGGTGCTTCAAAGGTGTCCATTATCGCCTGGAATGCGTCTACATCAGTGATCGCGGATGGATCGGCTTTCAGCGTTTCCAGAATATACTCCAATGCATAGACTTTGGTGTTGGACTCGTCATTGTACTCGCCAAACATATCCGTGTAACGCTGAACGAATTCATTCATCATTGGAGATGCAAGCTCTGGCGTGGAGGCCCCACCAACAGAGATAAACCCGTTTGCTAAGTCACCCGCACCTTCGGCCAAAACACCCGCATCTTGAGCAGTTTCTGTTGAAATGACACCCTGGAAGCCCAATTCGCGCGCAGAGCGAATGAGCTGGGGTGCATTCGCAGGCGAGACGCCCGATAATACCAGCAGATCAGGACGGGAACGCATAACTGGCGTCAAAACTGGCGTAAAGTCAGTCGTATCAACCTGGTATGTCACGTTTGCCGAAACCACTTCCATCCCAAGCGCCGTGGCGGCTTCAACACCACCATCACGTTGGCTAAGTGGATCAGATTCGTTGGCCGCGATGAAGGCGACGGTTTTGACACCCTTTTCATCCATCAGGTATTTGTAGATCGCAGGACCTGATTGGTAGTTGGCAACCATACCCAGAACAGCGTTGGAGGCTGGCGCTTGATATAGTGATTTGGGAAACGCGTACGGGAAATACATGATCCCGTTGGCTTCAGCCACAGGACGCACAGCTGCCGCGCCGTCGTCAACATTCGGACCAACAACATAGTGGATGCCTTCCTGAGCCATTTTTTCCATGCCCGCAATGGCGCGCTTAGGATCTTTCTGGTCGTCAAAAGACACTATTTCAATGTCATAGGTAGTTCCGCCGATGGTATAGCCGCCAGTCTCATTGATCCATGACGCGCGCGCTTCCATTGAGCGTTGATTTGAAATTCCCCAAGCCGCCGCCGGGCCGCTGGTCACTCCAACAAAGCCAATTTTCAGAACAGTATTTTCTGCGAGGGCGGTTGTTGCTTGAAGGGCAGTCATTGTTATAGCCGTTAAAGCCGCTTTCATAAGTGTTCTACGTTGCATTTTTAACTCCCGTTGAATTAGTTTTCTGCGCGTTATGCGCCATGCTTGACCGGCAGTTAAATGGAATCTCCATGCGTGCCGCCTGAACAGTTCACGATTGTTAACAATCTTTGTCAACATAGTTTGTATTTCAGTCGACAACTTCTTATGCTTGGACTTACACTGAATGAAGTTTAATCGTTTTTAAAAGCTAATGACGAAAAACCAATCAATATAGAAAGTGATCCCGTGTCTTCCAAACTACAAGAAAGCACCATTGCTTCATCGAATTTAAAATTGCGATCAGACGAGAGCATTATTGTTGAACGTATTTATAAAGCGGTCATGGAACAACGGTTGGCACCGAAAACAAAACTGAGTGAGGCGCGCCTCTGTGAGACATTTGGCGTTGGTCGCATGCATGTTCGGCGTGCCCTTCTTCTACTCGCAAGTCAGGGAATCATCGAACTACAATCAAATCGTGGCGCCTATGTCGCCTGCCCTGACGGGTCCGAGGCTAACGATGTCTTCGCAGCCCGAATGTTGATCGAACCACCGCTCGTTCGGCAAATGGCGCAAAGTCCAGATGATATTGATCTGACACTCCTCACAGACCACATTGCGCTCGAGGATGCTGCGCGTAAGATGAATGAGCGAACCGAGGTCATTCGGCTTTCCGGTGAATTTCACACCAAGCTCGCTCAATCGACGGGAAACAAATTTGTCTTCCGGATGATGCGCGAGCTTGTGACGCGGACATCACTCATTGTCGGCCTCTTTGGATCATCCGAAAACGCCAGTTGCCCAGACGATGAACACGGTAACATTCTAGAGGCGATCCGGTTGCGAAACCCGGAACTTGCCGAAAAGCTTCTCATATCTCACTTGAACCATATTCAAAGCGGCCTTGATATGACATCGCGGCAGGCACCTCAGGACGATTTAGCAGCTATTCTTGGATCGGAGTGATTTTGGGCAATCCCCGATCTGTGTTGATGAAACGAGAAATTTTTATAGATATTAATCAGATTGGTGCTGTTTGGTGCTGTCAGATACTTATCAATGACGATTATATAATCACGAAAGCTCTTCTTACCCACGCCATTATCTAGCTGTTGCTGCATGGTAGCACGGCACAATGCAGCCACATCTGCAAAGCGTTTGGAGATCACAGGCAACCCGTTTTTTTGCCTAAATCTACAGTCTAAATAGGTTTCACGAGCCGCTGCCACAGCATCATTTAAAATCCGTTTCTTTGAGCTCACACGGACCTGTCGCCCGTCCAATGTAAATGCAATTTGCCAGACTTTGCTGTGCTTGCGTTTAAAAAGACGAACCTCACTATCCATCAACGTGGGTGTATTTGGGTTCAATTTGGGCACTATCAACACCGTGTTTAACACTCAGATTCTGAACTAGAAAAAGTCAGAAAGCTAAAAAAACTGTGCTATAGGTGTGCTACGCACAAACTGCGTCAACCGAAAAATTAAGTAACTGATTATATTAGAAGTTTGTCAGCAGCACAGGGACTTGAAACCCAGACACGCGGATTATGATGGAATGTGGCATAATTTAAACACATGAAAACATGTAATTAAAACACTTTAATTATGATGTGTTAATAAATGCGCTGAACCCTAACGCACAGAGTGCAGAAACTCCCTGATCAACACTCACAACCTGCCTCAAAATCTGTATGGCGTCCAGCACATCATGTTGCGATAACTACCTATAAAGTCGCCCTGCCCGCTTCAAGTGGTCTTATGTGATGGTGCCTAAATGCGGAAATTATGTCAAATTATGCAAAAATCTTATGTTAAATTATGCAAAAATGAAGGCACGATATGCAGTAAATTACGAATTTCAGATTTGTTCGAAAGGCAAAAAATTGCTTATTATCGAAAGTAGAATTAAATTTATTGCCAACATTCGGAAAGTATCGCTTTGATAGTACAAGGCGGGCAAAAACACCGTCGAAACGAGCAGAAATCGACCTAAGGCTTTCCTTTCTCCCGCGGGAAGCCTTTATTTTTGGTAGCTCCACCAAAACCGAACCGTTTCATGACAAATATCGATGCCACGTTCATGCAAGATGTCTTCCACCTGACGAAAGCTCAATGGCTAACGTATGTAATACATCACTGCCAATCGGATGATTTCAGGTGAAGTCTTGAAGTATTTGAAGGGATAGCTTGTTGTCATTTAACAAAAATACGGACCGACCGCGAAACCGTCAAGTTTGTCTGACAACACCGACACATGACCGCAACCTGCAAACATCAAAGTCACTAAAATTAACCCTTGCATAAAAGGAGTCGTCCACGCATGACAGTGCCATAAGATTTCTATTCTTGGCGTATCGAATTTTCCCAATTGCGCAAGAAGGCTTGTCGCTTCAAACGATCCAAAAACACCAACAATCCCGGGCCCAGACGAATGGGGCGCAGCGCCTTTTGTTTGTCGGATGCACCATCAAAAACTGATGGCAAGCCAGTTGTTTCGACCAAGCTTTCCTGAGTTGGTTTAGATAATAGAAAATCTATCATGCGCCCAGCAACATCCGGATATTGCGCGTTTTGCGGAATAAATGCGGTGCGCATCATCACCGTCACATAATCTTGCATCGGCACAATCGTGATGCCCGGTTCATGCGCCAGCCGATTTTCCGCATAAGAGCCCAGCACATTATAAGCCAGCGCCAAACGACCTTGGTAAACGTCGTCGATCATTGCCCCGGAACAACAATAAAGCTGGGTGTTAAGACGGCCCATCACCTCGGTCAAACGCCAAAAACTGTCAGTATTGCGGCTATCTTGTGTAGCAAACAAATACCCAAGGCCCGAGGTGCGCACGTCATAAGTGCCGATGCGTTGATCGAAAATCTCTGGATGCACGCGCAACAAATCGATCAGCTGTTCACGGTTTTTTGGTATTTCCAATCCTGCAAAAAGCGCGTCCGAAATAACCAAAGCCGCAGGTTCTTGGGTAAAAGAAAACAGCTGGTCCTGCCATTGAGCCCACCCCGGAAGTTGCGCGGTTTGGGACGAAACGTACCGTTGTGCAAACCCGTCATTGACCAGTTTGGTTTGCAAATCCATGGCCGATGAAATCACCAGATCAAAAGGCGCACCCTCCTCATAAATTGCCGCCATTACCTCGGTGCTACTGGCCACAGTATAATCAACCGTGATCCCTTGATTGATTGATTGAAACGTACGGATCAATGGATCAAAGGCGGCGATGTCGGCGGTTGAGATCACCCTTATGGTTTGCGTGGGCATGGGTGCCGTATAAATGCGGTGATCCTCGACCTCAAAAGCGAAACTTGCGTGAAAAGAACTTAAAATCATACCAATGGTAAATAAAGTGACACGCATGCGCCGCCTCCTTTGGTGTCTGTATTATTGTTAATTTTGACACGTCCGCCATGGGCACGGGCAACCTCATCAACAATGGTCAAACCAAGACCAGAACCAACAATGTCATTGACGTTTGTGCCGCGTTTAAATCGCTGTAAATGGTCGCTCAAATTAGCACCGGCAAAACCTCGGCCTTGATCGGCAAAACTGATAATGTGGTTATGAGCATCACGACCGATAGCAACCGTGATGTCACTTTCGGAGAACGAATATTTTATTGCATTGTCCAAGATATTTCGCAATGCGTTTTGCAACAGGATCGGGTCACCATCAAAGCCGAAATCGCCGCCCTGATCCTGCGTTATTATTGAAATATCCTTTAGTTCCGCCGTGGGCGACAGGCGCTCAACGGTTTCTGCCGTCAATTTTCGCAAATCTACCGCCTCGGTTTGAAGCTGATCGGCTCGGAAAGTCACCATCGCGTGATCCAACAGTTGCCCAGCCGACCGCGAGCTTTCATCAATGGCGCGGATCATTTCCCGCAAGGCCGTTTTGTTTTTGGATTTTTCTAATCCGCGGTGGATCACCTCGGCTTGTGTACGCACCGTCGCCAATGGCGTGCGCACGCGATGCGCGGCTTCGACGATGAAATCCTCAGACCGGGTAAGGCTGGATTTTAGCCGCGCAATGAACGAATTTAACGCGGTGATTAACGGCACCAATTCCGCCGGTGCCTGTGTTTGAACCGCGCGTAGATCGCTGGGTCCGCGGCGGGTCACAGCGCCGGCTACACGATTGAGCGGCGCAAGTGCGCTGTGGGCGGCCCACAGGCTAAGCCCCGCGGCAACGAAGAAAAAAACGATGCCAATTGCCACCGCCCAAAGCGTGATGCGCGACGATATTTGTACCAGCCCAAGACGGGTCTGCGCCACGACGGTGCGCACCAATGCCTGTTGGCTTTGGCTGCCAACTAGGCGTGTTACAACCACGGCGCGGACCTGTTCACCGCGATACTCAAAGGTGGAAAATTCCGGCTGATTAGGCACGGCCAGCGCCGCTTTGGCCACAAGATCATCATAGCCTGTCAAGGTTTCACCATCCACCAACACACGGTAAAACACGCGATCTTCGCTGATAGTACCCAACATGGACAACGCTGAATAAGGCAATTCCAGCCGCACCTGTCCGCCCTCGGCAAAAAGTGCATCGGCAATCGATGTCGCTGAAGCCGCCAAAATATTGTCCTGGGTATCAGCCGCTGCTCGTTCGGCCATGCCACGTACGATCAAGAACAATACCAGCGACAATAGCAACGCGATCAACGACAATTGGATTACTAAACGCCTCTGCATAGAACCTTTTGGCAAAAGGCCCGTCATGGCCGTGCGACCAAACGATAACCCAAACTGCGCACTGTTTCTATTTCAGCGCCCGTGCCAGCCAGCTTTTTACGAAGCCGCCCTACATATACTTCGATCGCATTTTCAGAGACATCCTCAGACAGCGAAAACAGACGGTCCATAAGATGGTTCTTGGAAAAAATTTGCGCCGGTGCGGCAAAAAATATCTCAACCAGCCGTAATTCACGGTTTCGCAAATTCTGAATGTTGTCATTGGCAGTCAAAGTTGCCTCTTGCGGATCTAAAATCACGCCTGCAAATTCCAGACGATTCTGTGCCGCCCCGCCTTGCCGACGTAAAACAGCGCGACATCTTGCTTCTAATTCGGCGAAATCGAAAGGTTTCGTGACATAATCATCGGCGCCCAAATCCAATAATGTTATGCGATCCGAAACTTGCGAGCGGGCTGTCAAAACGATCACAGGCGTTTTGTTTTTGGCCAGCCTGTGCCGCGCCAAAAAATCGCGACCATCGCCATCGGGCAACATAATATCAAGCAAAATCAGATCGTAATATGTTGTATCGACAAAAGCACTGGCATCATTAAGCCCAGTGGCGTGATCCACCGCATGACCATCCAATGCAAAACGCTCGCAGACAGCACGAGCCAGTTGGGCATTATCTTCTACCAAGAGAAATCGCATCAATTTCCACTTTCGTTCATGATGACAGGTTGCTGTCAGCTTTCCTGGTTCTGTTGCCACAATGTGCGGGGAAGCCCGCCTATGTCAAATGGGAGGAACTAATGACAAATCGCTTTTTCAAAGCGCTGGCAACCGGCGCCGCAATTACTGTTGGTGTGGCTTCTGCTGCATCCGCGGCTGAATGTATCGCCCCAGCAAACCCAGGTGGTGGTTGGGATTTCACATGCCGTCAAATCGGCAAAATCATGTACGATATTGGTGCTGTTGATAAACCAGTTCAAGTTACCAATATGCCTGGTGCGGGCGGCGGCTTGGCCTTCAACACAGTTGTAAACGAACGCAACGACGACGCCGATCTAATCATCGCGGCATCCTCTGCTACAACAACACGTCTGGCACAAAATGCTTACGCTGGTCGCACGGCTGACGAGGTTCGCTTTGTGGGTGCCATCGGAGCTGACCCCGGCATCATTGCGGTTGCGGCTGACAGCCCTTTTAATTCGCTGAAAGATCTGGTGGACGCAATCCTTACTGATCCGGGTTCTGTTGCCTTTGCTGGCGGTTCTGCGGTTGGTGGCTTTGATCACTTGAAGCCGTTGATGATTCTGAAAGAAGCCGGTTTCACCGACATCACCAAAATCAAATATATCGGTGTTGATGGTGGTGCAGATGCGATCACACAAACAGTTGGTGGCTTTACCCAAGCTATGACTGGCGACATGTCAGAAGTTGTATCGTTCTTGGCCAATGGTGACATCCGTGTCATTGCGGTCCTTACAGATGAACGAGTGCCAGGTTTTGACGACATCCCAACGGCAACTGAACAGGGTTACTCAGTTGTGGCTGTGAACTGGCGTGGTCTTTATGTTCCAAAAGGTGTGTCGGACGATACATTCAATTCATGGGCTGACAAATTGCAAATGGTTGCAGACAGCGCTGAGTGGAAAGAAGCTATGGCCGCAAATGGTTTAGCGCCATTCACCAAAGTTGGTGGCAACTTCCAAGGTTATGTTGACGGCCTGGTGGCCGATATCAACGCCATGTCAAAAGAGCTGGGAGTAATTCAGTAATGGCCTCTGACCGAATTTTTGGTTTGGTCACCCTGATCACGGCGGTCGCGTACATCGCGGCCGCCACTCAGATTCAAACAAACTTTTTCTCAGGCCAGTACCTGCCTAAACTTTTTCCATTTATGATTGGCACCGTGGCGGCGCTCTCAGCGCTGGTGATGATTTTCAAACCAGACCCAGAACCTGAATGGCCGTCATCCAGAGCTTGGATAAACATGGCCATCGCCGTTGCTGTTCTAGCGCTATATTCCATTTTTCTAAAACCCCTTGGTTTTATTTTACCAACTGCATTTGCAGCAGGCATCGTCAGCTATCAAATTTCGCCACGCAAGTTACCTGCTCTATTTTCCGGTGTGGGCTTGTCGTTAGGATTGTTCGTTTTGTTCAAGTTCCTCCTAGGCCTTGGCAACATCGTAGCATACCGCATTCCGACCCCCGCAAAACTGTGGGAAGCAATTTCAGTTCTTATTCCATTTGTGGGGCACTGACGTGGATATTCTTGCTAATCTCGCACTTGGTTTTAGCGTTGCATTGTCACCTTACACGCTGATGTTGGCTGTATGTGGCTGTTTTCTTGGCACGGTGATCGGTGCGTTGCCGGGCCTTGGCCCATCTAATGGCGTGGCCATTCTGATTCCAATCACCTTTACCCTTGGCCTTGATGCAACCAGTGCCTTGGTATTGATGACCTCGGTTTATTACGGCGCCATGTATGGGGGACGAATTTCGTCGATTTTGTTGAACATCCCGGGCGATGAACCTGCGTTGATGACAACCCTTGATGGGTATCCCATGGCCAAAGCAGGGCGCGCAGGAGACGCATTGGTATTATCAGGCGTTGCCTCATTTGTAGGAGCGCTCCTAGCCACAATCGGGCTGATGCTTTTGGCCCCTTCCCTAGCGCGTGTCGCTTTTTTATTCGGTCCTGCCGAATATTTCGCGCTGTATTTATTAGCCTTCTGCACGCTTGGCGGCATGGCATCAAACAATCAGGCCAAATCAGCAATTGCCGCTTGTTTGGGCCTAGGTATTGCAATGATCGGTGTCGATACCTCATCCGGCTTGCCGCGCCTTACGGGTGGCAATCTGCACCTTTATGACGGTGTTGATTTTCTTGTCGCCATCGTCGGCTTATTTGCTATTTCTGAGGTATTCTTGTTTATCGAAAGCCACGGCAAAGGGTCGTCCATCGGTGTAACACTGAACAAAGTGCGCATCCCTTGGGCTGATATCTTTTCCACCAAATGGACTATGCTGCGCTCTTCTGGCGTTGGGTTCATTGCAGGCATCTTGCCCGGCGCGGGTGCCTCACTTGGATCGTTTTTGGCCTATACGACGGAAAAATCCATTGCCGGTGAAAAAGGCGGCTTTGGCACCGGCGTGCCAAAAGGTATCGCCGCACCAGAGGCCGGAAACAATGCAGCTGCTGGTGGTGCCCTGGTGCCAATGCTAACGTTGGGTGTGCCAGGTTCAGGCACCACCGCGGTTTTGTTGGCACTATTGATGACGTTAAATATCACGCCTGGACCAACGTTATTTACCGAACGGCCCGAGGTTGTTTGGGGCCTTATTGCATCATTGTTAATCGCTAACTTTGTTTTGCTGTTGATGAACGTGCCCATGGTCAAAATTTTCGTCAAAATCCTGACAGTTCCGGCATGGGTTCTATTGCCCGGCGTAACAATGGTGTCATTCGTAGGCATTTATTCCCTGTCAGGCAGTTACTTTGACCTGCTGATGATGGTGGGATTTGGTGTGCTGGGATACATCCTGCGCAAGCTGGATATTCCTACGGTGCCAGTGATCCTTGGCATTCTTCTTGGTGGTAATATGGAAAACGCTTTACGTCGTGCAATGACATTGTCCGACGGGGATGTCATGTATTTATTCAGCTCACCTATTGCGATAGGTTTTTGGATCGCGGCAATTGCGGGTTTTGTCGCACCGATGTTTTTGCGTAAAATACTGACAAAACCCCAAGCAATAAAAGGTTAATATGACAACACGTGTATTGATCCCCTCTGGTGCCCTTGGCCTGAACTATGACCAAGTAGCACTGGACCGTGGCATCGCCATGAAGCCTGACATCATTGCGATCGATGGGGGATCAACCGACAGCGGCCCCGCCTATCTAGGGCGAGGTGTGTCAAAATATTCCCGTGCATCCACAAAGATCGAATGGCGCGGCTTGATGGAAGCACGAGCAAAGGCAGGTGTACCATTGGTTATAGGCACATCTGGCACCTGCGGGGCTGACGATGCGGTAGATTGGATGCTGGATATCACGCGTGAAATTGCCAACGAGCTGCGGCAGAGTTTGAAAATCGCAGTGCTGCGCTGTTCCCAAGATACGGCGGTAATGAGCACAGCTTTTTCCGATGGTCGCATCACCCCCCTGCCCGCCGCGCCAAATGTAACCGCAAACGATTTTGCCACCTGCACCAATATCGTCGCACTAGCTGGCGCTGAACAAATCGCCGCAGCACTTGAAACTGACGCCGACATCATAATCGCTGGTCGCACCACAGATACCGCCATTATTGCCGCATTGCCCATAATGCGAGGCAATGATGCAGGGGCCGCTTGGCATGGGGCAAAAATCGGCGAATGCGGCGCGCTTTGCGCATCCAACCCGCAATCCGGCGTAGTTATGGTGGAATTTGACAATGATGGCTTTACTGTGATCCCGCTGGCCGATGGCGCGCATGCCACACCCCATACGGTTTCCGCTCATATGCTTTATGAAAATTCTGACCCGTTTATCCTGTATGAACCGGGTGGGCATCTGGATGTAACAGACGCGACCTATGCTGCGCTTGACGATACCCGCGTGCGCGTCACAGGCTCAAAATGGGTGCCATCAGATCGTTATACCGTCAAACTAGAGGGCGCGCGACCTGCGGGTTTTCAATGCGTGTTGATGTGCCTGTTGCGCGATGCGCATTATGTAAAAAATGCGCAGATCTGGGCCAATGACATCATCAGCAAATGTCGCAAAAAGATTATCAGGCGGCTTGGGTTGGTCCCAGAGGAATTTGAAATTGAACTGCGCCTGATGGGCCAGAACGCCAGCTTTGGCAAGCTGGAAACCTACGCTGCACAACCCCATGAAATAGGCGTGTTGGCGATTGTCACTGCAAAATCCAACGCATTGGCCATGGAAATCGGTCAATTCTTGAACCCCTATTTGCTACACCATCCACTGACACAAGCCGAGGAACAACCCACCTTCGCCTTTCCATTTTCACCGGCCGAAATTTCCCGTGGCCAAACTTATGAGTTTTGCCTCAATCACGTCCTGACGCTGGATGATCCAATGAGCGCCTTTCGGCTGGAACAGATACAAATTGGCTAATCTTGGCGAAATAGTACAAAAAGTACGATCCAAAAATGCAGGCCCATTTTGGTTAACGGTCGATATCTTCTGCGGCACACCTCATGCCTATGAACATGTAATCGCAAGGCTTTCTAGCGCTACTGTCGCCAAAGCATTTGGTATGAACACCCAAGATATCAAGCGTTTTGACATTGCCGACTTACATGTGGTGAAATTCAGTCTGCCCCGCCCCCATGTGCAAGGTTCAACCCTTGATCCCGACATGCACGGCGCCTCTTGGGCAGCGTTGCTTGCCGAATTGCCGCTGGAAAACTGACGTAGGGTGTTGTCAGACAAACTTGAACACCCGTAAAAGGCACCTCAAGTCAATCATCATACGGCACAGAAATTGAACCACTCTGTGAGAGCGGTACTGCGTTTTTGCTTGTAAGTCTGTCTGCTTTCTAGATGTCTTTCATGGTTGAAGTGGTTGTATATCTGGGCGTGATAACTGGTAAATTTCTGAAGCATTGCACAACTTTTAAACTTCTGCATCGCTCGTTCTCGCCGTCGAAATGGCAGGTGCGGGCGCTGTCAGACAAATGAGAGCTCGCATCGGATTACTGGCGCAGCCTGAATCTATGCGCTCAATAGTTGGCGCCACTCAGTAAGAGCGGCGGTTCGATTGAACTTGAAATTGTCTCGTGAGTAGAAGTGGCGTTCCTGATTGAAATGGTTGTGGACCGGAGAGTGGACGGCAGCGAACTTTTGCAGACATCGCATCCGTCGAAGGCGGAGCATGGCGCGTTCTCGTCGTCGAAACGGCACGTGGGAATTTTCAGCCCGATTATTTACCCAGCGACCCGTTTCCTGCCGATCCGCGTTGCTAACAACTTTCATTGCAGCGCCATAGGAACGTAGTTTGTCCATCACAACTACTTCTGGTCCGCCATAGCGCTTCATTGCTTTTTTGAAGAATTTCAATGCCGCTTTGCAGTCTCGGCGCTTTGTAACATAACTTTCCAGCACCTCACCTTCGTGATCTACTGCCCGCCAGAGTTAATGCGTCTCTCCGTTGATCTTCACGAAGACCTCGTCCAGGTGCCACTGCCAGTTCGAATAAGATCGCATCCGACTAACCCGGTTTCTTCGTATCTCAGCAGCAGACATCAGACCAAATCTATTCCACCAAAACCGAGCCGTTTCGTGGCTGATCTTAATACCAACTTCGTTCAGAAGATCTTTGCCAGTTCGAAGGTTGCCCTGCCCTATTCTTACGGATTTCTAGCGCAAACTTTGCACCAAAACGTTCAACCCAAAACCGAACTGTTTCGTGACAGATATCGACGCCGCGTTAAGGCAAGATGTCTTCCACCTGACGAAAACTCAATGGATAACGTATGTAATACATCACTGCCAATCTGATGATTTCAGGTGAAGTCTTGAAGTATTTAAATGGGTTTTCTGTTGTCATTTACCAAAAATACGGACCGACCGCGAAACCGTCAAGTTTGTCTGACAATGCGCGAATTACAATTACTAAAGCTGTAACAGACCTTAAATCTTGATTTTCATTGCGGTGGCTGAGGATTATTTTCTGGATTGGAGTCTATTAATTTAACTTCAAGAATATCTGGCGAGTTCAGAGCCATAAGGTCGCGATACAAAGCTTCTGCCACATCCTTAGGATAAATTTGATCATTATCACGGTAGAAAGCGAAAGATTTTTGATGCTTTTCGCGTTTGGCAGGATTGTTAAGTGTCGCCTTTGTCCAATTGTAAAGAGAATAACCGTCTAATCCGTTTCGCTCTGCTTCTTCACAGTATGCCTTGAACGCATCGTAGGTACAGACGGCTTGCATATCATATTTTTTTGCAATCTCTGTGACTTTTATAGCTGTTGTCGAAGTACCTCGCGACCGAAGGTCTGTCGATAATGCAGAGGTGACAACAATTCTAATTTGATACAACCAGTCAGTCATGTATGCTCCATCCTTAGTAACTTAGTACAGTAAAAACAGTAGTCAGATTTTTAGAGGTTACCAGAGATGTTCAGTTCGTTTTTCCCTTCCCCTCGGTATTTTTTTGTTTCTTCATCAGCATGGATAATGACGCTCATCATAGTTTGGTACACCTTGGGCGAGAGCATTGGCACGTTTTTAGGTTTCAACTTAAAAGAAAGCCAAACAGTAATTGGACTTGGGCATTTCATCACACCAGAATTTCTATGGTTCGACGCATATTTTTTATTTGGTGCAGGCTCAATTTACCTATTTTGGAACTTTAAAACGAAACACACCTGGTCAAACTGGTCTATACTGGGATCAGCGTTACTAATTTATCTGTCTTACACATCGGTTCAGGTATCTGTCGTTATTAACGCTTGGTACGGACCGTTTTATGACGATATTCAAAATGCACTCACTGGTTCAGGTGAAGTAACCACCTTTGATTTGTATTCTCATCTTGGAAATTTTTCGTTAATTGCTTTTCCATACATCGCTTTAATAATTGCCAACCGATTTTTTACATCACATTATATTTTTCGTTGGCGCACTGCGATGAATGACTACTACGTTGAGCGTTGGGCGAAAATTAGAAAGATAGAAGGCGCCTCGCAGCGAATACAAGAAGACACAATGCGATTTGCAGGCATAATGGAGGGACTTGGGATTGCATTTGTGGACTCAGTGATGACCCTTGTTGCTTTCTTACCGGTGTTGGCCGCGCTCTCCGTCCATGTAGAACAACTACCATTAATCGGCCAGATTCCTTATCCTCTAGTTACAATCGCAATATTCTGGTCGACCTTTGGAACCCTTTTACTTTTAGTCGCAGGTATAAAGTTACCAGGATTAGAGTTTAAAAATCAAAGAGTGGAGGCAGCTTTTCGGAAAGAGCTGGTATTAGGCGAGGACAGTTCAGAAAGGGCCGAGCCTGAAACCCTAACAGAGTTATTTTCTAACGTCCGAAAAAATTATTTTAGGATTTTTATTCATTATACATATTTTAACTTGTTCAGATACATGTATGTGCAAGCAGACAATGTTATTGCGTACGTATTTTTAATTCCTACCATTGTCTCTGGCCGAATAACGCTAGGAATTATGAACCAAATACTGCGAGCATTTGGACAGGTTGCATCATCTTTCCAGTTTTTAGTGTCTTCTTGGACAACAATCATTGAGCTAATATCTATATATAAAAGACTTGAAGCATTCGAGGCGGCTATCGCTGATTTACCGATGCCAACCGTTGATAGAGAGTTTATCGAAGCTGGCCAAACCGAGAGATAAAGTCTTCGATTAGCACCACAACGAACCTTTATACGTCTGATGGACGATGCATAAAACTGCCTAAACGCCTAGAATAGCAATAAATCCTTGCTCTGACAGCTTACCCTGCTCCACCAGTTCAAGCGCCGCGATGCCACTCTCTCATATCATCCGATCCGCTTGCCACAGCCTTGAACCCAAAGCTACAGGCAAGCTCTAAGCGGTTGTCAGAAATATCAAAGAATGCGACATTGGCGATGCCTTGCGCATTCAACGCCATTCCCATCAGCATAATTGCTACGCACGAATTATCAGTCACAGCAAGATATTTGCTCATAGGTATAAATATAACAGCGGCAGGCTCTCATAGGTTCAAAATGACTCCGTATGGGGCTCTACGGTTCCTACCTCGAAGGAGGCAGAAACCAAACAAAGTAAGTAGTTAACTAACAACTGGTATGCTCGCCTGACAATACCAAACGGCAATCGTTTGTTTAACACAACCAAATTTGAACCACGCAATCGGGCGCCTTTTTCACGATAATGTTAAGTGCGAGCGTTTTCAAAGGCTGCCCATGCAGTCTCGAACGCGTCTAAATCAAATCCGTCTTTACGAGCAGGGTCGAGAACTAGCTTTTCGGTGTCCAGGAGTTTGTGGATTGCTACTTCTAATGTGTCCAATACCTCAGACGGGATTACTACCCCACCGTGGCGGTCTGCATGAATCAGATCACCGTCAGCAACCTGCATCCCAAAAACAGTAACTGTCGTACCTACCTCTTTTACATGTACAAAACCATGACTAGGTCCTATTGATCCAGCCACAACGGGAAAGCCGTCCGGAAGGTCACCGAGATCGCGCATAACGCCGTTGGTCAGGGCACCGGACATGCCAAATCCTTTGTGAACGTTTGTGTTGATCTCGCCCCAGTATGCACCAATGCAATGTGGGAAGTCCATGTCCTCAATCACCACAACGGCAGGCCGCGGACCTTCTGACATATGGCGGTAATACGCCATTCGGCGCGCTTTGATTACTTCAGGAGCCTCGGTTGGTGGGGCGACTGCTGCGATCCGCGCGGTACGTGCATAGCCGACCATCGCAGGGACATCAGTATGGGAGGCAAGCATAGTACCACGGGTGAAGGCATTGAAACCACGCTTACCTTGGGCAACTTCGATCGCATTACAAGCGGTTGGCGTATCTACTCTCTGTAGTAATTTCAATAGATTTTCGTTCATTTAGGCCTCCAGCCAGCGGGCCAAAGCCGCGTTGGTCAATTCAGGTTGTTCTAGTGTGGGCAAATGGCCCGCGCCTTCGATAATCTCTAAGCGCGCATCAGGGATCAGCTCAGCCATCAATTCATGGCGCGAAACAGGGCAGAGCATATCATCGCGCCCACACAGAATGAGCGCGGGCACGTCAACGCCGCGCAATGTGTCCGACTGGTCGGGCCGGTCCATCAACGCGCGAGACTGCTTCAAAAAGACATGCCGGCCAAGGCCCAGGGCCATCTCCATACAAAGATCCAAAATGTTTTCTCGCTGCGGCGTATTGCTCAGGTATCGCGGCTTCATCTCGTCACGCATTACTGCGCTCAAAGCATTATCACGCACCATCATCATTTGCGGCAGGCGACGTGCTTTGACGTCGTCGTCTTCAGCCAGTGGGTTGGTATCCATCAAAGCAATCCGCTCAACGCGCTCCGGCTCTTGGCGCATGACCTCCATCGCAACGATGCCGCCCATAGACAAGCCCGCGAGGGCGAAACTCTTAGGGGCGTTGGCCAACACACCCGCTGCCAGATCTTCGATTGATGCCCGTCCCGAAATTGGTGCACACACCAATGTACGCTGACCAGAGAACTCGGCTATCTGCGGTCCAAACAGCCGCGCATCGCACATCATTCCAGGGATCAGGACAAGCGGTGTCATTTGAACAGCGCTGCCCCTTCCGACAAGGCAGACAGTTTGGCATATGCGATGTCGGGATCAACCGCGCCAAAGCCTGCAAATGTACCAAAGCCACAGTCGGACCCCGCTACAACTCGATCGGCCCCAACAATATCAACAAACCTGCTGATCCGCTGCGCAACAAGGTCTGGGTGCTCAACGAAATTGGTGGTCGTATCCACAACACCAGGCACAAGGATCTTGTTTTCGGGTATATCGGCTTTGCGATCCCGGAACACAGCCCATTCGTGGCCATGGCGCGGATTTGACGTCTCGAACAATACCGAGGCGGCCTTAGTCGACATCAAGGTATCAAACATCTTGGCCATAGGGATATCGCAGCAATGCGGGCCTTCATAGTTACCCCAACAAATATGAACACGGACCTTTTCGGCAGGCACATCAGAGAGCGCATGGTTGAGCGCTTCAACATGCATATTTGCCACTTTGATAAATTCGTCATCGCTGAGATCGGTAAAAAGCATGTGGCGCGACAGGGCCAGATCAGGACAGTCAAGCTGTAGATCCAAACCGGCAGCAACAATTGTTTCGTATTCTTCCTTCATCGCATCAGCCAACGCGGCGAGGTACGCTGATCGCGATTTGTAGTAGTCGTTTTGCAAGAACAGCGAGATCACTCCGGGGCTTGCTGCGTTCATAAATCCGCGCTCGGCGCCGTGTTTGGCCATGGCCGACTTGAGGTTGATGATATCCTTCTCAAGCTCGCCCTGTCCTTTGGACTTCACTTCACCGACGCACATGGGTCGTGCGTATTGCGGCGTGCCACCGTCATTCGCAAGGCGTTGCAAAAAGCCGGGGAACATCTTGAGATCCGCAGGCGCGTTGCGCGGACTATCGCCGCCAAATCCGGTGTAGCGATCTTTTACGTAGGTCGCGTATGAAATTTTGGAAGTCTCACCATCAGAGACGATATCAATGCCTGCCTCCACCTGTTTGCGCACGGTTTCGGAAACAGCGGCAGTCATACAGGTGTCAAATTCGGCCTGATCAAAGGGCTGTTCATTTTCGCGGGCAAATATGAAATCCACCACGTCTTGCGCGCGCGGTAAGGAGCCTACATGGGTTGTTTTAACTCGGTTCATTTGGGCCCCTCCCAGAGCTTAGTTACTAGTCTTGGTCAATCCAGCTGGATCATTTGTGGTACGGATTCGGTAAAGGCTTGCCTCACCGGTCATTGAAGTAGAGATCGCGTGAACCTCGCCAGGATTAATTAGACACGTATCGCCCGGGTTGAGGACCGTTTCACTGTCCTGAAAACGTAGTCTCCAGTGCCCGCGCATTGGCATCAGAACCGTCGGTTTGTTATGACTATGCATCTCGTCAGAAATCGAGTTGCGGGACAAGAAATCAACTTCAAAACCGGGCTTGTCCTTTAGCAATCCATTCCCGCTAATAACCTGAACTGGTTGGGCATCGGACAGCGCCATCATGTCCCAATACCGGGCAACGTGATTTGGCAGAACATCTGCTGTTGTCGGTTCTGCGCGTTTGGCAAGTTCCTCTTCCGACATCACCTGCATTGGGTGGACATTATGGGGCAAGGTATCACCCTTTTTTCTGTCATAGAGCACGCCGTTTTCACCCAAGATCAACCCATGATCCGCAGCGTCTTCAATCACTTGTGGCGCCCAATGAACACCGCCACCAGCGTCGTTGCCACCAAGAACAGCCATAATCATACCGTAGTCCGTACCGATGTTTTCGAAGCCGCGAAAAATACCAGTGGGAATATTGAAGATATCGCCTTCTTCGAGCGTCACTTCGCCCGCAGTTCCCCAACGACCCCAGAAGAAACGCCATTTACCACTTAGAACAAAGAACACTTCGGCTGTGTTATGGTCGTGCAGCGAATTACGCACGCGTGGCGGCTGACCAGCTGCGCCAATGTTAAACCCGATCTGCTCAGTGATATGCACGTGTTGATCTGGGCTTTCGGAAACGCCACCACCAATGATGGTAAAGTTCTCTTTTTGATCCGATCCCGGGGTGTGGGCGTCGATGAATGCGGTTTTGCAGGGTTTCAACTCGCCGTAGCGAACAATGCGGTCTTGGATATTGGTCATTTTACTTCTCCAGTAATTTTAGTCGGGTACTTATCAAACCCAATTATTCGGAGGCTGCTTAATTATAGTCTGCGCCCGCGTCGATGCAGGGTAAGTGCTGCACCTATGCGTTGCATGGGAAAACCTCAGTAGGAGCGTGTATGCTATCATTTGTTTATCCTGTCTGCATCAAGATTTGCTTCCAAATCGCAACATGGTCAAACAACGTCCATTCACGACGTAAGCCCCTTAGGCCAAATTCCGCATGGGTAAATCCCATTACATACACGTCAGCACCAGTGGGTTGGCCAAACATGCCCCAGCCGTCATGTTTGCCGTACAGGCTCCAGCGAATAGCAGCGCGTGGGGATAACATCGGATCTTCGCGTCCAATTTGATGCTCGATCTTGAACTCAGCGTTAGGGAACGATGCCCGCAGCCCCATCCACAGCTTTTCTGTATCCGCCCAAGAATGCACGGTAGTTGAGGCGGGATGCTCAGTCTGCACAGCACGGTCATATTCTGCTCTTATAACAGCAAAATCCTTATCCATCATTCTAGTCAGGATGTCAGACATTCGTACACCCCATTCATTGTTATTTCCGCGCCCTTTATAAGGGCCATCAACATCAATTGCAGGACAAAACGGTTTGACACAATGCTCCGGACCACCTTCACGGGCAATCACCTGGCGAGCAAACTTTTTGGGTTTCATACCAAGTTGTTTAACCAACCCTCCAACATCACGGATTAGCCATTCGTCGTTAATCTGATCGTTGATGGCAGCACAATCAGCAATCGCACGAATTACGAACCTTTTGCCTGTGGCTGGGCCAAAAAACCCTCCGCCAGTGTGCGTGCCCATAGTTAGTATCCGATGAGACGACAAGAACCCCTCATCTTCGTTGCCCGACCAGATCACATCTTCACCGGTCAGCTCACGATCCGGAAATTCTGCCAGTGTCGCCATGGTACCATTTATCGTATTTTGATTGCCGATCGATACACCTTCAGGAAAACGCATGGGAATGTCTTTCGAATACCGATGGTTTAACGTAGCTATACCACGATCTTCCCAAATTTCCTGCGTGATACCGAGAATATAGTCAGGGAAATCTTTCCACCTGTTTGAGAAGCCTTTCATGTAGTCCACCCTTCTGGAATTTTTGCAGAACCGCGTAGAATGAGCGGGCCATCAATTGCTATACGGCGTGTTTCACCAGTGTTATTTTCAATCTGATCGAGCAAAATTTCGACCGTGTTTGCGACCATACGATTGGCAGGCTGGCGTACGGTGGTCAGGGCATAAGCAGGCCATCCCGCCGCAGGCACATCATCATACCCGACGACTGAGACATCTTCGGGCACCTTTAGCCCAAGTTCAAAACGCAACGTGTCGAGAACAGCCAATGCCATATGGTCATTGGCGACAAAAACTGCCTCAGGTGCATCATGGGCAAACATTTTGCGCGTAGCATCTGCAGCTTTCTCCAATGTAAAGTCACCTTCTGCACGGGAATGAAGGACGACGCCCGCTTCAGCTAATACAGATATGAAACCAGCTTCGCGATCGCGCTGTGTCGACGCACCATGCCAACCTGCAATATGCCCAATTTTTTGGTGCCCAGCAGCGAGCAAAAATTTGGCGGCCTTACGCCCACCAGCATAGTTGTCTGATGTCACAGCAGACATGTTCGGGTCGTCTTGGCTGCGGTTGAACAGAACCATCGGCACGCCAGCCGCGCGGCAACGTTCAGACAGATCGCTCGACATCGCGACAGAGGCAGCAATAATACCATCGACTTGGTAATCAAGAATTTCCTCGACGACCGCATCGATATTCCCAGCAGTTTGTTCAGCCATGAAAATTAGCACGTGATAGCCGCGCTTCTGCAACTCATTCGATAGTTTTTCAAGTGCTTCGGGATAGAATTGGTTTTCAAGATAGGCCACCACCAAACCGATAATCCGGCTTTTACCAGAAACCATCGCACGCGCGAGAACATTTGGGCGATAACCCAGGTCAGCCGCTGCCTTGCGTACCTTTTCGACAGTTTTCTTGGATGCAGACGCGCCAGGCGTAAAGGTACGTGACACAGCAGACTGGCTAACGCCTGCGCGCTCGGCAACCTCTTGGGATGTGACGCGGTTTTTGCTCATTCGGCTGTCCAACCTCCATCAACCAGTAACGACGTTCCGGTGACCATTGCAGAGGCTTCGGACGCCAGAAACACAACGCCGCCCATAATGTCTTCGACTTTGCCTGGGCGTCCAAGTTTAATTTTATCTTCGATCCACGCACGTTTTTCCGGGTCTGCGAAGGTTGGGCGGGTCAGATCGGTCAAGATGAACGTTGGGCTGATTGTATTGATGCGAATGCCCGCCTTACCCCATTCAATTGCCATGGATTTGGTAAATCCCTCAACCGCGTGTTTTGTTGCACAATAAACGGCGCGATCTATGCCGCCCACATGCGCCATTTGGGAGGAAATGTTGATTAAGCTTCCGGGTTTTCCCGCGGCTACCAATCCGTTGACGACGGCTTGCGTTAGGAAATAGGCCCCTTTGACATTCACATCAGACACAGTGTCGAAATCGTCTTCTGTTGTATCTAAAGCCGGGCTGTGACGGGCTAAGCCCGCCGAGTTTACGAGAATATCAAACGGGCCATGTGACGCCACAGAAGCCCGCGTGCCAGCGATATCAGAAACATCAAGAGGCAAGGCGTCAGCTTTCATGCCGGCCGCGTTCATTTTATCGACGAGCGTGTTTAGAGCGTCAACCCGGCGTGCGGCAAGCGTGACTTTTGCACCCGCTTCACCCAGCGCAACAGCACAGGCTAATCCAATGCCAGAACTAGCACCGGCGACTAAAGCGCGTTTTTGATCCAAGCGAAACGAAGGTGTTTTGGGCAAAGTCATCAGTTAGCTCCAATTGGCAAAGAAAGTGCGCCTGACACGCGCGCTTTGTTGAATTCACACAATCGGGCAAACACATCAACGCCCAGCTGTGCATAGATGTCTAACAGATCGACCAACACCCAATTTTCACGGATGAGTGCCCCTTCGACACGCCAAAAATCAAGGCTACGCATCGTGATTTTCTGCCCGGATGGGGCGATGCCCAACCACCCGTCACCGGTGACTGTCATCTGCATGTTTGGCCAACCCGTCGCGACGACGTAGGCGCCATCGCCATAGAAGTGACAATTGAGTGTTCCGGTTGTGCCACCGCGTCGATCCGGCAGTGCATTCAGGAATGGGATTTGGTGCCAATTGCGAAACCCGGCAACTCCGCGTGCAGTACCGATACCCGCAGGGCCGTACCAATTCATGCGCGGATCCCAGTATTTCTCTGTATGCATGATCTCGGGGCCACCCTCGGCCGGATGTCGAGAAAGATTGGTTAACATCCCGATTACGGTTTCTAGGCTTTGTGCGCTTTGAGTTGCAGTGCGCGCCTCAAAAAACAGTCCATCTTGGCTTGCAGGTCCGGAGATATACATCTCACGCCCAAGGCTCGGCACCATAGGCCAAGCACCGGCTTGCATCATAAGTTCAGGAATATCCCAGATCGCTTGCATCTCCACAACACGACTGTCTTCGACACGATAGAATTCGTGAAACCGCATATGCGCAAAATGGCCCGTTTGCGGAATATCAAGGAAAGGCCGCGTGAAAATGCCAACGTAATGCCCCGCACAACCGATCCAGTCGTGCCCGTCAGCATCCGTGCCTGCACTGACGATCCAGTCGCGGCGCTCTAGATCGGGCAAGGCGTTAAACAATGGCGCATAGGCGACATCATATAGCTCCTGTCGTCCTGACAGATCACCAAACGGATGGCACAGGTGCACAGTTGCATCTGCTGCCATGACCCTGCCCAGTGCCGATTGCACTGAGGCGGGGTCAAAGTTTGCCATTGCCGTTCGCAGCGGCGCAATCAGCGCCCTGAGTCTGTCAGGATCGCTCATTACTCAGCGGCCTCGCCGTAAGGGACGTTTTGCCGACCGTAGCGACGCACCCGCATATTGCATTGCTCTGCATGGCCAACAAAGCCTTCCAGCAGACAAAGACGTGACCCATAGGCCCCGATCTTCGCGGCCGCTTCGTCCGTAGTAATTTTCTGATAGCTGTGCGTCTTCAAGTACTTACCAACCCAAAGACCGCCCGTATAACGGCCTGCTTTTTTCGTCGGCAATGTGTGGTTGGTACCGATCACCTTGTCCCCATTAGAGACGTTCGTTCGTGGCCCAAGAAACAGCGCGCCATAGCAAGTCATGTTCTCTAGGAACCAATCATCTCGGTCTGTCATAACTTGAACGTGCTCGGAAGCGATTTCATCTGCGACTCCAAGCATCTCATCATAGGTGTCACATAGGATCACTTCGCCGTAGTCAGCCCAACTAACCCCTGCAGTCCCCGCTGTAGGGAGAATTTCGAGGATACGATCAATCTCTGAGAGGGTCCCTTCTGCCAGCGCGCGTGAATTGGTCACCAGAACTGCAGGTGAATTGTAACCATGTTCGGCCTGACCAAGGAGGTCGGTCGCACACATTTCAGCGTCAACGGTTTCATCCGCAATCACCATCGTTTCGGTTGGACCCGCAAACAGATCGATACCGACACGCCCAAACAACTGACGCTTGGCTTCTGCCACAAACGCATTCCCAGGCCCGACAAGCAGGTGAACAGGGTCCATCGTTTCAGTACCAATCGCCATTGCTCCCACGGCCTGAATGCCGCCGAGTACATAAATTTCATGCGCACCACCAAGGTGCATTGCGGCAATCACAGCTGGGTTCGGCTCGCCATTAAATGGTGGAGTGCAGGCGATAATGCGCGGTACACCCGCAACTTTGGCAGTTGCAACCGACATATGCGCTGAGGCCACCATCGGAAATTTACCCCCGGGCACATAGCAGCCGACAGATTGCACCGGAATATTTTTATGACCGAGGATCACGCCGGGCATGGTTTCCACTTCGATATCAAGCATGCTGTCGCGCTGTGCTTGCGCAAAGTTGACGACCTGTGCTTGGGCGAACTTGATGTCCTCAAGGTCGCGTGGACTGACCTTGGCGATTAGTGCATCGATTTCGTCTTGACCAAGGCGATAGCTGTCCCGATCATAGCCATCGAATTTGTTGGCCAATTCGCGCACCGCAACATCGCCGCGCTGTTCGATGTCTTTGAGCGTGGCTGCGACCACGGTTGCGGTTTTGGCGTCGTCTTCAGCGCGATCGGTTTCGGGTTTTCCGTGTTTGAGGTGGGTTATTGCCATTGTGTTATCCTCGCTTATTCAGGTGTTGGGGCAGTGCAGTCGCCGCGGTCATAGGCTTCCCAGCCTTCACCGTTGAACAAGTCCATACCCAGTTGTGCTGCGACATGGGCGAAATCAACATTTACCCAGTTGTCGACGATCTTGCCATCGACCACTTTCCAGAAATCCATATAGCGGATTTCGATCCGCTTGCCGGTGGCTTTTATGCCGAGAAACTCACCGGAATGCGTTGCCTCTTGTCGGCCAAAGGCAGCGGCCCATTCGCCCATATAAAGACGTGCTTCGTCGATGCAGACTTTATCTGAGAATGCCGCCTGAAACGGGCGTTGCCAGTTGTCTTGAAACTCTCGCAGGCCGGTTTTTTGACCACAGCCCTGATTGCCCATCCAACGAAAGTTCTCTGAGAAAAATTCGCCAATATCGCCAATGCGGTGGTCATTCAGGCCATCAACCATGCCTTCGATAACCGCTCGGGTATCGTCCGTTTTGGACATATCGGTGTCGCGGGTTAGTACTGCTTGTTCAGGGCGTGATCCCTTCATGCTGTATCCTCACTTATGAATTTTGCCGCCCGATAACCGATCATCATCGAGGGCGCGTTTGTATTTGCGGAGGTCACCGATGGCATAACCGACGCATCAGCAACCCAAAGGTCGGTGACGCCTGCAACGGCAAGGCGTGGTGTGACGGGGGCGGTCCCCTCCCCCATACGCAACGTGCCGACGGGGTGATAGGCGGTTGCGCCACGGTCTTTGATATGCTGGCGCAGTGCCTCATCAGAGGACACCTCTGGCCCCGGATAGACCTCAGGCGCGCGGTGTTTTCCGAAGGCGGCTTTGGACATCAGTTCCCGCAGACGTTTGAGCCCGGCGAGCAGGGTTTCAACATCATCGGGGTCTTGAAAAAGGCCAAGGTCGATATCAGGCGCGACGTTTGGATCGGCAGAGGTAAGGCGTAACCGCCCCCGAGATTTAGGTCGACACGCGCAGACATCCGCGAAATATCCGGATCCATGGGTAAAGCGGCTGCCCTTCCAATCCAACATGAAGGGAATGAAGTGACATTGCACATCAGGTTCGCCCGTGTCGCAGCGCGCGTTAAAGAAAGCGCCGCCCTCTACCGTTGGTGACGCAAAGCGCCCCTTGCGGGCGAATAGGTAGCGGAAAGGGGCAAGCATCCACGCTGGCATTTGAGACAGCGTTAGACCATATCCGGAACGCGGCCCTGCAAAATGAAGCCCCGCCGCTGGGTGATCATGGAGGTTGTCGCCAACCTCTTCAGAGTTATGCGTGACAGTGATGCCAAGTTCCTGCAGATGCTCTGCTGGTCCAACGCCAGATCGCATCAGGATCGCGGGTGAACCGATCGAGCCGGCCGATAGAACTATGCCTTTGGACGCAGAGAGTTTGGTACCATCAAGCAGAATTACGCGTTTTGCCTGATCACCCTCAAACTCAATGCGATCAACCTCTGATCCGGTCCTCACCTTAAGATCGTATGCGGCTTGCGCCGGGCGCATGAAGGCATCTGCGGCTGACCAACGGCGTGCATTACGCATGTTAAACCTGAAAGTTCCAGCGCTTTCATATTCCGGTGTAGGCGCTTCGTTTGCGTTTCCACCAAACAAGTCAGACAGCGCCTGAACCAACGGATGAACGCCTGTCATCTGCTTTGGTTGAAGCTTTGCTTCTACCGCTTCGAATGCGGGCTCAACGTCGGGCCATTCCCAGCCTTTCACGTTCCAGCCGTCAAAGTCGTCACGCCGCCCGCGAAACCAAACCATAGAGTTTATCGAACCTGAACCGCCAAGCATACGCCCGCGATGCACATTCAGTTGCCTGTCGCCAAGACCTTTTTGCGGATCTGATTTGAACCGCCAATCTCGCTTGCTGCCCATCAACCACGTCAAACCGAATGGCATTTTGACCAAAGGGTGGTTGTCGGACGGGCCCGCTTCGAGCAATAGTACGCGACCAACGTCACACCGCGCTAATTCAGCAGCGACGATGCATCCGGCCGAGCCAGCGCCGACAACGATGAAATCGGCATCGGCAGTCATGCGCGTTTTCCCACTTCTGCAAACACATCAAACCCCAGCTGGAGCAGCACATGCGGAATATCCAGCATGCACCAGTTTTCGATGATTTTTCCGTCTTCGCAGCGCCACCAGTCACAATCGCGCATGAACACACGTTTGCCGGTGGCCTCAAGGCCAAGGAATGGTTTGACATGGACGCCCGTGATCATTGGCCAGCCGCTTAGGAACGCGTAGTTTCCGTCACCAGACTTGCAGTCGGCCTCAACACCCGTGATGCCGACCTCGCTGCCGTCACCCCATCCGTCAAAGGTCTGCTCAAACGGTTGTTGGAACGTAGCGAATGCATCAACAGTTGCATAAGAGCCAAGCCCACCAGGCCCGTACCACACCATCCGCTCGTGCCAATAAGGGCGCCAAGCTTCATCTTCCGTCGCAAGCTTTTTGAGCATCCCTTCGACCAGATCAGCAGACGCCCGCGACGCGTCTGGATCAGATGGCCCAACGTGGGTCCCATCATGCGTTGCAGGGCCAGGCACAACGCCTTCGTACCCGTGGCTTTTGTCCAATGGCCAAAGGCCAAGTGCGATTATCAACTCTGCAAACCCAAGAAACACATGGCTTTCAACGATCTTGCCGTTTTCCATCCGGTGGAATTCACCAAACCGCAAGTAAGCCAGCTTACCGCTGGCGGGGATGCCAAAGAGTGGCTTGGTAAAGTGGCCGTGAAAATACCCTGTTGAGGTAACCCATTCAGTACCAAGGTATTCACCGCCAAGAGCAATATAGTTTTGCCGTGTCAGGCCCTCGAACGAAGCCATGATCGGCGCGATGACATCGCTGTAATACCCAAGGCCATCCCGCGCCTCGTTGATCGGGTGACTGGCATTCACTTTTGCGGCGTCATGGAAATTATCTGCGACCGCTTTCTCAACCTCACCCAAATCAAAGCAACGCAGAAACTGATGGTAGCGAGCTTTGTTCTCGGAGGATGTCTCGGTCGCAATTCCCATTGCTGGACGGTTTGCGCGTTTGTTCATGTCAGACGCCCCTTCGAATTGGCAAGTAGGTGCTCATTTTGATCACCCTTTGACCGCGCCGGCCGTCAGGCCACCAACAATCTGGCGCTGGAAGAACAGGACCATCAGGAACAATGGGGCGGTGACGGATACAACCGCAGATACGGCAAACATGACGTTGCCCTTGGTCTGTGTGGTTCCAAGGAAGCTGGCAACCTTTGGGATCATCGTCTGATTTTCTCTGGACAATAGCATTGTTGTCACCGCAAAGTCATTATAGGCTAGCAGAAACGAAAACAGTCCCGTGGTAATCACCCCCGGCCACATCACCGGAATGATGACATTGCGAAAGGCCTGAAACCGCGTGCAACCATCTACCATCGCGCTTTCGTCCAACTCGGCAGGAATGTTCTTAAAGAACGAATGTAGCATCCACAGGGTAAATGGCTGATTGATCGCTACCAGAACGATGATTGTTGTTGCAGTATGCCCCCAAAGGTTCCATTGAAAGAACACCGGAAGATAGCCCGACACCAGCGTGATCGGTGGCATGGCCCGAAAGATCAGCGCCGAAAGCAGGAACCAAAAGGCATAGCGATAGGTAGACCGCGCCAGCGCATAGCCCCCTAACGTTCCCAGCGTCAGCGATATAGTAACCACAAAGAAACACACGATGACAGAATTCCAGGCTGCGAGCCAGAATTTTTCTTGAACCCAGGCCCCGTAATATCCATCACCAGTAACGCGTGCGCCGGTTTCGCTGACCGTCAGCTTGCCGGTCAGCGCGTTGGCCCAATTGGCCTTAGAAAAGAAATCGCCCTCTACCTTAAATGATCCCCAAAGCGTCCAGAGGAACGGAAAGGCGGCAAGGATCATCCAGATTGCCAGTACGCCGATGACCAGAAAAGTGATTGCGACGGGTTGGCGTTGTGCTTTGCTAGACATGTTTCACCTATTTCCGATCGAATTCGCGCCAAGTGCGCACCAAAACCGGCGACAAAAGGATCGCGACACCAATAATTGTAAGAACAGAGGTCGCGGCCGCCGAAGACAGCTGGCGCGTCTCGCCACCAAGATCGTTGAAGATTGCCCAACTTAGCGATGTTGCATGGGCTTCGGCGGAGAAACTGACGATGGGTTCAAAGACCCGGAAATTATCCATCAGCTGCATAAGGGCAATAAACGTGGTCAATGGCAGCAGGTGCGGGATAATGACGTGGCGGATTTGCAGCCAACGATTGGCACCGTCCACGCGTGCAGCTTCTAACGTGTCCTGATTTACTGACTGAAGCCCTGCATAATAAACAATAAATGCAAAGGGCGTGGAATGCCACACACCATAGACCATCAACATGATCCACATCAGCGGCGTTGACGCTTTGACCGACAGATCAGGATCGCCTGCAAGGTATTGCAGCGCCGCTCCAACAACGCCGCGCGCATCCACCATCCAGAAAAGGATCAGTGCGCCCACCAGCGGAGTTATCATCATCGGCAACAGAGAGAAAAAGATCAGTGGGCCGCGGATTGCCTTGACCGCACTATTGACGGCGACAGCAACCACAAACCCAAGAACGATAACAAGCGGTGTTACGACGAATGTGAAAACCAGCGTGAATGAAATAGCCTTGTAAAAAGGAAGATTAAGCATCTGCGCCCCGAAATCACGCCAAGAATTGGATCTTGTCCAATTCTCGCCAAACTCGTCAATCGCTAGGTGGTTGCGGTCTGTATACGTTTTAAATCCGGCAAACTGCCCCAAAGGGTGTTCTGCGCGCAATGCAGCAGTTGCGTTTTGATCAACGGTTGTGGATTCCTTGCACCCAAACAGATCACAGGTTTCAACGGTTTTGATCACCTGTTCGTGGTCGACGTAAACCGATTGCACAAGAACCGAAACGATCGGGAAAAAGATAAACAACAACATTGCCAAAGCTGACGGAAGAACAAACCAGAAAAAGGATTTATGTTTCATAATCTTGATATCTCCGGGCGCCGGTCAAGGTTGTGGGATGATCCGGGGCAAAAAGTTCCGCCCCGGATCAATGGGCTCCTTAGTTTAGGAAGCCCTTTTCTTTAGCAGCGGCAGTATAGGCAGCTTCTGCGTCTGCCAGCGCCTGTTCAGCGCTTTCTTTACCCAACAGGAAGTCTGCGAGGTTGCCACCCAAAGCGGTGTGCAGCAATCCGTGGTATGGCAGCATTGGATACGAGGTTGTGCCCGCTGCGATTGCTGCAAACACACCGTCATTGACCGGTGCCGGGGTGTAGCCGTCAATCATCCAGACGGCCTGACCCATGGTTTCCTCAGTCAAGATTGCCGGGCTGGTCCCATTCTTCATTGCTAGGAAAGTCGCGACCGCATCTTCATCCGACACGTTCCTTGCAACAGTCCAACCATCCCACCACAGGGTCGAAGCCGGGGTTGAACCACCGCCCACAGTCAGCGGACCGCCGACGGTGATGTTTGAATAGACCTGCTCTTCTGCACCTTCGTCATCCATCAGGTTACCCATGCGGGATCCCCACATGTTCATGATTATGACGTTGCCTGCTTCCATTTCAGCGCCAGTGGCGTTGCTGTCATGTGTTAGGAAGTCTGGGTTCATGTACTCAGTCAACGCTTTCATCATGTTCAGAGTTGCAACACCTTGAGCATTGTTAATTGAAACTTCGGCTGTACCGGGCTTATAGAATTCGCCGCCATGACCGATGTACATGTTGGTGAATTCCTGGGCCAGGTTCCAACCCGCCGCATAGGCGCCGCCCACGGGGTATTTGCTGATGCCTGCTGCGCGGATTTTCCTAGCAGCTTCCAGAACTTCTTCGTAAGTGGTTGGCACATCAACGCCAATCTCAGCCAGCACATCTTTGCGATAAGCAAGCGTCTGCGCGTTCGCCATAAAGGCCACGGCCATAACATTGCCGTCGATCGTAATCAGCTGGTTCTTGGGAATGTCCTGACCATGTGCTGCAACAAGATCATTCAATGGACGGACGACATCTGCGTTCATGAGCGCCACTAGTGACGAGTTCGCAATGATCGCTGACGTATATTCCGCGGGGTTTCCGCTCATGCCGTCGACATTGATTTTTTGGTGGTCTGCCGTCAGGTTAATCTTCACGTCGCCGCCCGTACAGGCTGCTGCACCGTTGGCAACTGTGTGAATGGCTGGAAATTCGTTTCCGACAATGCTGACATTGCCAGAAATTTCACAGCCCGCATACGCGGTGCCTGCAGTGATTGCAAAGGCGCTCGCAAGTGTTACTTTTTTTAGAAACATATCGTCTCTCTCCCTTTTGATTGGATGCATCTTCGAAGCCTGCATCCGTTGACCCCGCCGAGGCGGGAAATTGCGAGGGTCACCCCCCGATGCGCGCACCTGTTTCTGCTTCGAATAGGTGACAGTGCTCCACGGGCACCTCAATCGACACAGTTTCGTCGATTGCTGCCCGGTAATTTTTGTCGGCTTTCACGGAAACCAATGCGCCTCCTATGCGGACGCTGACCGTCGTCGCATCGCCCAAAAGCTCCATTGTGTAGATCGGCGCGTTGATCTGCCCACTGCTTTCGATGACTTTAGCATCCTCTGCACGGAACCCAAGCGTCACGGGGCCATCCACTGCCTCTAGCCCAGAGATTTGGACATTGTTGGTGGTAAATGTACCGTCTTTAATTGACCCATCCATCAGGTTCATCGCCGGGTTGCCAATAAAGCTGGCAACAAACGCGTTAGCGGGATTGTCATAAATTTCAACCGGAGTACCGACTTGCTGCACCACACCCGCCCTCATAATCACGACCCTATCCGCTAACGTCATGGCTTCAATCTGATCATGGGTCACATAGATGGTCGTTACAGCAAGCTCGTGTGACAGGTTTTTGATCTGCGCACGGGTCGATACCCGCAACTTGGCATCAAGATTGGACAGGGGTTCGTCCATCAAAAATACGTTCGGTTCGCGCACAACCGCGCGGGCGAGCGCGACCCGCTGGCGTTGACCACCTGACAATTCAGCTGGTTTACGATGCAGAAAATCATCAAGTTCTACCATGGCACTGGCCCGGCGAACTCTTTGATCATGGGTTTTAGGGTCAACACCACGTACGCGCAGAGGAAAGCGAATGTTTTCGTAAACGTTCATATTCGGGTAAAGCGCGTAGCTTTGAAAAACCATCGCGACGTCGCGATCTTTGGGTTCCAAATCATTGACCCTCACTCCGTCTACCAGAATGTCGCCTTCGGTCGCGTCCTCCAACCCGGCAATCATCCGCATTGTTGTGGTTTTGCCGCACCCGGACGGCCCGAGCAGAACCAAGAACTCCTTGTCTGCAATGGTGAGGTCAAATTCGTGAACACCCACGAACGACCCCCAACGTTTGGACAAATTGCGGAGCTGGATTTCGGCCATATCTTCCCCCTGACAGAATGCACACACCATTTTTTGCATTCGTTAGCAAAGACTATAGACAGTGGACAAATTGTTTGACAAGCTGTTTTTGCAAACGAATGCAAAATATGGAAAAGCCGGAAGGTGCGATGATAAAATCAAATTTTGTAAATGAAAAACAACTTGTTAAAGATTTCTATACATGCCTAGACAAGGCATGCGAGACAGATATCCCAGAGATTTTGGAAGCATTCACATCACCTGAATATCTGTGGCGAGGGTTTCATCCCTTCAACGAAATCACCTCGGCGCAAGAAGTCGGCGAATCGTTTTGGCAGCCCCTGCGAGGTGCGCTGACCTCCCTTCAGCGACGTCTTGACGTCTTTATGGCCGGGCATAACTCGATTACCGAGCAGGGTGGTGTTTGGGTTGTTTCCATGGGACATCTGATGGGGCTGTTCGACCAGCCTTGGCTGGGCATTCCCCCAACTGGAAAAATCGCCATGCTGCGTTATTGCGAGTTCAATCGGGTGGATAATGGTAAAATAACCGAAACTGCAATGTTTTTTGACATTCCACACCTGATGATGCAGGCAGGGTTACAACCGTTTCCGCCGCAAACAGCGGCGCATGTGGTGCAACCCGGTCCAATGACCCACGATGGGCTGATGTTTGACCCGCAAGACCCTGAAGAAGGGCGTAAAACGTTGGACGTGACAAATGCAATGATAAGCGACTTAGGAACCTGGGCTTTGGGGTTGCCGCTGGAAGAAGAACTAGCGCGAACGTGGAATGACAACATGGTCTGGTGGGGACCCGCAGGCATCGGCGCTACCTACACAATCAAACGCTATGCCAAACAGCATTCTGGGCCCTTTCGGGCCACATTCTCGGACAGGTCTTCAACCGGACATATTTGTAGACTGGCCGAGGGTCGTTTTAGTGGTTTTTTTGGCTGGCCAAACTTCACAGCTGTTCATACCGGCGGCTTCATGGGGATGCCCGCCAGTGAAGTACGCGGTGAAATGCGGGTTATTGATATTTACCGGCGGGACGGAAACAAATTGGCTGAAAACTGGATTTTCATTGATCTTCTGCATTTCTGGAACATGCAAGGTATCGACATTCTTGCGCGCACAACGGCTATTCATGCAGGCCATGAAACAGGTGCAAATGGAGCACATCCATGATCGACGCACACCACCATCTTTGGGATCTTTCCGCTGTTTACTATCCCTGGCTAATGGCGCGCGGTGTAGAGCGTTTCTTTGGCGACCCAGCCCCTATACAACGTGACTATCTCATCAATGAATTTCGTTCTGAAGCCACAGCCGAGGGCATAGGCGCATCCGTGCACATTCAGGTGGGTGCAGAAAATAGCATGGCCGAGGCACGCTGGGTCCAATCCGTAGCCGATGCCAATTCTGACTGGGCTCTAAAGCAAGTTGTTTTCGTTGACCTCACTGCATCCGATCTGGATGCGCAGCTAGATAGCATTCAGTCCCTGCCAAGCGTCGCCGGCGTGCGCCAAATTGTTGGCCGTGCACCTGGTGAGGATGCCCTCACAGGCACGAATACACTGCTAGACAACCCTGCCTTTTTGGCGGGGCTGCAAAACGCAGGACGTCACGGTCTTAGTTTTGATCTTCAGTTAATACCGGAGCTGATGGAAAAAACCGCCAATCTTCTTGCTTTGGCCCCTGATACGGCTGTCGCGCTTTGTCATGCCGGGTCCCCGCATGACCGCTCTGGCGACGGGCTAACGCGCTGGGCGGGCGAACTGCGCGCGCTTTCTAACCTGCCTCAAGTGCGTTGCAAGCTGTCAGGTTTAAGTATGTTTAATCATAATTGGGAACCCGAGGATTTCTGCCCAATTGTTGAAACTTGCCTAGACCAATTCGGCCCCAATCGCGTGATGTTCGGGTCGAACTTTCCAGTAGATAAGCTGTATTCCAACTATGCCACACTGGCTCAAACATATCGCAACCTAGTTCCGCGTGAAATGCATCAAGCGGTCTTCAACGATACGGCAGCGGATTTTTATTCCATCTTTCCAGTCCATGTTTAAAGCAGCAATAGTTTCTGAAGGTGTAACGCCCCAGTTAATCAGCTCAACCCCAGCCCTTTGATATGGCAGCAATAACGGGTGCTGTCAGACGAATGAGAACTCACATCAGATTGCAGATTGCTAGCGCAGCCTAAATCTATGCGCTCAATAATTGACGCCACTTAGCGAGAGCGGCAGCACTGTTAAACTTGGAATTGGTTCGTTAGTAAAGATGGCGTAAGACTCCAAATGAATTTACGACGCTAATACTAAGGGCCCGTGGTCCGAGACGCGGGGCCTTAAAATAGAGGGGGCCGGTCCGTGGACCTGTTTCTCAACTGCATGGATTGGATACAGTAACCCCTATTTTTAGGCGGTCAAATACCTACGCATGGGGCACTGCCCCTTAAGTTCGAATCTAAACGTAGCTTCCGCCTTAGATGAGATATGGGTTTTGACCTGCCTGATCTTATCAAGAAGACCTTAATTTACTGTCAAACAGATGTTTTTTGTAACCCATTTGTAACCCAAAACAACAATGGGTTCAGATGTTTATCTTTTAAGTTATTGATTTAAATGGTGCCCCCACACGGCAAAATATAATTTAATAAAATATTTATTATCAGATACTTAAAATAATGAAAATTTCAAAAAGCGGTCCCAAAAGCGGTCCACGGTGACTCACCTGCTAGGTCTGGCTTCCCAACGACAGCTATCAGGTTTGCTACCTCTAGAAGCGTGTGGTGCTTACAGAGGCCACAGGTAATGCTGAGTTGGTGCTGTGGGATGGTTGAGAGCTTGGTCATTGGTTGCTAAAATTTGTCACAGGTGCCTGTTAAGATGCCTGCCGAAAATAAATTTCCCTCCGAATACACAAACCGCAAATCGGATCGAATTGTCAAAGACACGTTGCCTCTATTTGCTTCCATAATATTGCCACGCAAAAATACTATTTTCATGTTTTGATTTGCAAAGTATCCACCATCACCAAAGATAAGACTATCTGAGCTTTCCACTTTGAATTTGAATTTTTGCTCTGACCACCGGCTGACTTTCCAGTCAGTTTCGTTGCCAGCGAATGCGCCTCCATCAGAAGTGCAGTAAAGCACATCCCCCACTCCGATATTAGCAATAACCTGCGTCCCAATCGTCATCAGGAACGCTAGAACCATAAAGTGGGTTGCCCGTATTGACTTGGTGAGGTGTGCGGTCATTGGTTAGTAGCAGTTTGTTGTGTTGCCGTAAGTTGTACAAGCTCTCCATAAGTATCAACCTTAGACTGCCAAAGAACAAACCCATCCGCAAACTAAATCTCTACCTTGGATTCACGCCTGTAAAACGGGCTAACCCAATTCGTTTGGTTATGAATCTAAGGGTTCCCTTGAGGCTCACACAGAGGCCCGTAAAGCGTGTGTAACGTCTGCATCATCGTGTGGCGACCCAAGTGACCATTAGTGAAAAAAACAGCAAATGGGATTATTAGTGCTTATAAAATTGGCAAAAACAGGTTTCTGCGAATATGGCGTAGCGTCATATTTGATAATTTCAGTAGGGTAAGCCTAGCGTTAACACTGAAAGCTCAGCCTAATAATTTAAATCTGGAAAGGAAATTAAGATGGCAATATTGGCAATGTGTATGCCTATTTTGGCTGGAAAAAAAGAAAAATGGCAAACGATGATGGATCAGGTCGCCAACGATCCTAATTTTGCAGCTTCTAGAACAGATGCGGGGGTTCACGAAAGATCTTTTTTGCAAGAAACACCTGCTGGTGATTTTGTTATCTTAACGTTTGAAGGTGATGATCCTGAAGCAAGCTTTGCCAAGATAATGCAAAGCATGCCTAAAGATTTTGCAGAGTTCGCGATGGATGTTCATGGTCTGGATGTAAATGCTCCACCACCTCCAATGCCAAAGTTGGTTCTTGATACTAAAGCGTAAATAAACTTGTAAAGATAGTTTTAATTCTCAATTTGTTTGGAATGACTTCAGACACTGAGACTAGAAGAGAAGGCTTAAAAATGGCATCATCGTTTTACATCGTTAATCATCACTTCAAACCAGGAATGGCGGCTGAGTGGTGGGGCAAAACTGGCGCTCTAATGAGCGACGAAGCAGCTTTTGCTGAAAATATTGAGTCGACTATGGAAAAGGGATTTTTTAATCATTCCTTCATGCCAATGGCTGCTGAAGGTCCTATCTACTGTGTCTGGGAAGCCAAAGAGGGTATTTCAGACTCTGAATTTCAAGATTTTATTGATGGGCCTGATGGGGTTAATTGGGGGCTGGTTGCACTAAACAATAACGTCATGAAACTCGACTTGGCTTTGACTGGTGGACAGACGCCATATGAACGCATGTTTTAGAACCTGTAATACTATACTTTAAGACGGGACTACTTCACAGTGGTCCCGTCCTCCCTGTTCGCCCGCGTGACAAGTGTGATGATATTTCGGAAGAGTTTCCTGAGGCCACCTTCTACCCCATCGAGAGCATAAATGGTTTCACAGACTGGCGTACTTTGCTCGTTGACGTCCGCAGCAAAGGCTACGAGTAAAACCAAGGGTGACGTTCACAATTAAGCCCCTGCCTCCCGCAAAAACTTGGAACCCAACGGGAAACTTTTTCGAGTTTGGGCCTCTATATATATGAGATATATGAGGGAGTTTGGTATGAGCCATTATGATAAACGCCAACGGTCTCATGGTTAGCCTCTCTTATATCCAACGGCCAAGTTATGATCTGTCTCACAGGTATCCCCTGAGCAGCACTCAAAGATGTTAGACTTACATATCACGCATTGCTCATGCCCATGCACAACAACGGTGTTCAAAGGTGACTGGCATCTAGGGCAACGCTGCTGGTGTGCGTTGGCTGGGTTTAAGAGGTTATCCATATAAACTAATCTATTGAACTACGCTTCCTTGTCCAACACATTAATCGTACCGACAAGCCCCACGCGCCCAACCTAACCCCACACCCAGCGCCTGTTGCGCCTTTAGCGGACCTGCGTGGCCGAGAGGGGTTCATGGGCTGGTTTGAAAGTAGCTAAATGGAGAGTGTTTTGTCATATGGCATCAAACCAAATCATTCCTAAGAGTAGCATGATTATTTTTATTGGCATGATTTTTGCTCCTTTATAAATGACGCTGTCGGCGTCAAAACCTCGACAGCACAAAAAAGACTACAGCGTATAATACAAACCGCTAGGAGGTAATAATTATGAATACGCAACAACATTTCTTAAAGTTCGAAGCTGTTTTGGCTCATTGTGAACAACGATTGACTGAGCCGTCTCTACAAGCTGCGATGAAATATGGCCGTGCAATGGAATTTTTTGACAGCCGCAATAAACTCTCGCAATCGGGTGAACTTTTAGCTGAGATATTGCTGCCGAAACATGCCTAACTTAGTCACCACTTCAGATTGGTCTTCTCTTTCTGGTAGACTGTAATAATAGCTAAATCCATAGAAGCCTGCTAACGCAGTCTATCCGTTGCCGTAAAACTAATGCAAACTCGCATCACATTGCTAGCATAGCCTAAATCTATGCGCTCAATAATTGGTGCCACTCGGCGAGCGCAGTAGCGCGGTTCAGCTTGATATTGGTTCGTGAATGGAGATTGGCTTTCCTACAGCTCCACACGCTCAACTTAACCCCACACCAAACCCTGTTACGCCTTTAGCAGACCAGACGGCCGAGAGGGAAAATGAGGTCTAGTTTTAACGGAGCGAAATGGAGAGTTTTTGTGATCAAAAGATGTTGCAAGGTAACTCTGCCCGCCTAGAGTAGTTCTGTCTTACAGTGCCACCTTGCCCGCTTCAGGTGAGTTTTAACTGATATAAACTTGTGGGGTTAAGCTTGATGATTGCGGCTTTATGAAACAGAAATCTTGATAACCCTCCAGTCTAAAATTTGATGACATTTTTTTCTCAATATGCCTTAATAACCAAGTCTTTCAGTTGCTAGCCCCAGTCGAATGGAGAATGATTCATATGTCAAAAGCACAGGTTATACATAAATTGGGGCCACCAAGCGCCATGCAATGGCAAGACTGGCACGTGCCAGATCCAGCTCCTGGTGAAGTACGTTTAAGACATACTGCAGTTGGCGTAAATTTTGCTGATACCTATCACCGTGGTGGAATTTCGCATCCGTGGATAGTCCCTCCCTCCCCAGTGGTTATTGGCTTCGAAGGCGTCGGCATAGTGGAAGGTGTTGGCGATGGTGTGAGCAACTTCAAAAGTGGCGACCGCGTGGCATACGGTATCCCTCCGTTGGGGAGCTATTCCGAAACTCGTAACTATCCTGCTGACAAACTGCTGCATATGCCTGAAAATCTTGATGACAAAACTGTTGCTGCACTGCTTATGAAAGGCATGACAGCACATTACCTGCTGCATCGAACATACGCGGTTCAACCTGGAGACACTATACTGGTTCATGCAGCGGCGGGCGGTATGGGTTTAATTTTATGCCAATGGGCCAAGGCCTTGGGAGCAGTGATAGTTGGGACTGTCAGTACAAAGGAAAAGGCGGAGGTTGCGCGCGCTGCAGGCTGCCATTACCCAGTCGTGCGTAGCGAAACAAATTTTGTTGATGTTGTTCGCGAGGTAACCAACGGCGAGGGTTGCGCAGTTGTATATGAAGCGATTGGTAAGGATACTATGCAGGCTTCCTTGGATAGCCTTCGGCCGATGGGTGTTTGCGCTGCATATGGACATGTTTCAGGCCCACCTGATCCAGTCGACATCATCCAAGATTTAGGGCGTCGTGGATCTTTGTTCATAACACGGCCTGCCATTATGCACTACGTGGCGAAGCGTTCAGACCTAGAATGGACTGCGCGTGATTTATTTAAAGCGATTAGCGACGGTATCCTAGAGGCCAACATAAACTACGAATATGCGCTCAAAGACGCAGTTAAGGCTCATGAGGCCATCGAGTCAGGCAAGACATTGGGTGCTACAGTCTTGGTGCCATAATTCTGCAGCTCTACACACTCAGCCTAACCCTACACCCAGCCCCTGTTGCGCCTTTAGCGGATCAGGGTGGCCTCAGCAGGCTAACAGCTGCGTAACCGCGTGCCAAAACAAACATGTTTGCAGCGACGCGCAGGCGTGCGGGCGCGTTACAAAAATAGCGGGTATGGTCAACTAAAGGGGGGACAAAAGGGGGGACTATTTCCATCTATAATAATTAATACGTTGATATGTAATATCTTTATGATGGATTGTGGTGCCCCCACACGGGGATGGCTCCGCCAGTAGGCACCAACGCTTAGCATTAACCTTACAAAACAAGGCTACTGTCTCATTCTGGTTGCTGCAACAGGCGTAATTTGGTCTACGATATGGTCTACGATACGCAGGACAGCCTCCCTGCGAGTGCCACCCCCACCCCTCGGGGTATCGTGCACAAGCCTGGCCTGAGATTAAGATTTGATAATCGTCAAGTTGACGGTTTTGATTATACAGGGGGATAAGGCTGGCTGTGCATCTGCGAAGGTTTGATGGTCTATTAGTATTCCTCTTTCTCGTAGAAGAAGAAAACAATGTAGGGAATGTAGGGAATGTAGCCCAATCCGAAAAGTCCACAGAGAATTCTCAGTAGAAAGTTTCCAGAAAGGGCTACACAGCCTACATCGCCTACATCAGTAGGTTAAGCAGGGTTGGATGCCATGCCATTGCAGGCCGTTTGAGGAGCGGTGTTGGTAGACGCCTTTTAACTTCTCCAGAGATCGCTTGAAGGCTGTGGTGGATTGTGGCTTGCGGCCTGCTCCCGAACACCATTCACGATAAGCTTGGTAGAACTTAGAGGCAGCGTAAGAATAGTCTTTATCCAACTCGCATTCGTCTTGGATAAACTGGGTGATGCTATCCATCGCAGATTTGTATTCAGCAACCTGGTCTTCTATGATCTGTGGTGTTTGCAACTCATTCTTTTGCCACTCTAGGCAACCTTTAATAGCCCAGTTTAAGATGCCTGGCAGTTCTTCCATCAACTTATCGCTGAGGTTTTTGTCCTGCTCTTTCGCCTCGAAAGTGCGGTTGAAAGGAATGGCTTTAATGCGTCGCCAAATACCATGGTCGGTGTTGTTGATCTGAGGCAGGCTATTTGTTGCTAGCCAAAGCTTACCAATGATGCTGAACTCAACGAATGTGCCGTACAGTGGTCTAGCTTTTAAATTGTCGCCACCTGTCATCTGTTTGATCTTAGCTTCAGCTAGTGACTGACCTTCTTCCGTTTCGCTCACTGTGATCAGCCTCGCTCCAATGAGATCAACCAGGTCGTCGCCAATTGAACCTCCACCGTTTGCAATCAGTGTATGTGAAGCTGCAGTTGTCCCATATGAACCTAATAGCTTGTTAATCACATTGATGAAGGTGGATTTGCCGTTAGCCCCGTCACCGATCATGATGAACAAACATTGCTCAGATGTTGATCCTGTTAGGCTATATCCAACTGCTTGTTGAACAAAGCTTATTAGTTCCTGATTGCTTTCAAAAACATCATTGAGAAAGTTGAGGAAAACAGGACATTCGGCTTTTGATGTGTAACTTACAGATATTGCCTTACTGACTAGCACGTTCGGATTAGGGTTCGATGTTTGGCCTGTATTCAGATCAATCCACTTATCTTTCGTCGCTAAAACAAAAGGATCAGTATCGAACTCTGATGCCTTTACTGCACGATTAATAGCTGCAAATTTGCTGATATTTTCTAATCGCTGTACGCTCTCAAACGATGATAAATTGGTGGCGTCGGTAAAGCTTTTTAGATCAACTAATGCGGCTTTTGCATCTTGGACAAAGTGATATGCTAGCTTTTTGATGTAGGCACATTGGTCAGCTTCCCAATAACTACCATTCCAAATCATCCATTGCTTCTTTTCGACAACGTAAACGGCTTTCCCATCAAGCCATCGACTAAATACCGTACCAACCTTGGCTTCGGTTACATTAGACCGATCTGAAAATTGACCAAAGTTGACTAAATCACCTTCCATCGGTTCCATCACAGCAATATCGGACGAAAACTCTTTGCCAGAATATGCTGCTATTCGATCAGCTATTCGCTTCGCCTTCGATTGACCTAGGCAATCTACAAGCCCTTTGTAGCCCAATAGGCTATCAACAGGCTGTGCGTATGAAGTTCTGATGGCACTGATCCTGTCATCAACCTCAAGGTCGCCATTGATATCGCAAATGCGCTGCAAAATTTGCATGAGCAGCTTAGGCTCAATACCTGTCTTTAGGCACAGGCCGCTGAAAGCCAAGGACAAGTCATGCCTCATTCCATCTGTCCAGTTTTGGGCTACCTCAGTACACGCAGCCAAAAGGTTCACAGATTGAAGCAAGCCCTCGTAAGTAACTTCTGCCGCATTAGGATTGCAGGTGGTGAATACAAGTTGCTACCATTTGGATGGACCGACGGCGGTATCATCGTTTGTGAGCCATCCCCACGCAATTCCACCAAGGTAGATTTATCACCCGAGGTGAATGCCTTGCGAGGTCCCGTCATAATGGCCTTGTAGAGATAATGGCCACTATCCGCCGTACCTCTATCAAAGGTAGCTGAGGGTAATGGCAGAATGATATCAGCCAAGCTTTTGGCTTCTCGGCAGTCTAGGTCAACATCAAGTAGTCCTGATGTTACTCCCAGAATTAGGCCGATATTGTTGCCTCTAGACAAAATTGTATCAGCTGATTTGCCTTGACTTGGCCAATCATTACTTACTGGGCGTTTTGAGTTAGAGTGAAGTTCAAGAAAAGCGTCTTGATCGCATAGTTTCTGTAATTGTGATAGATGTTCCATTCTAGGAATGTCTTTCATTCTAACGGCAAAAAGGTACCGCCCGACCACATCGGGTCGTTGATGAAAGCACATCAAGGCTCAAGCCATGCAGGTGGCCCAAGAATGGGGGCTGCGAGATGGCACATGCGTATTTGGGTGAAATATTGGGTAGCCTGTACGCTTCGAATCAGGGGCCAATAACAAGTAGAACATAGCAGATAAGCACATGAAAGTAAACAAATTAATCGAGGTTCTTGAACAACAAAAATTAAACTCTGACTTATGGAAAACGTTATTTCATCAGTCAATATTGCTACGAAAAATAGAAATGGGAGAAATTAGTTGGGAACGAGTAGTTGCCATTACTGGAACTAAACTTGACGCCGAACTAAAAAGTATTCTGTTAGCTCGTCAACTTCCAGATATTAGAGGTTCAAAACAACGTAATTTTATTCTTTTTCTTCGCAAAATTGGCTTCTCGGTATCACTTCTTGCGGAATATTTTGGTCATTCGAAGCGCCACATTAGGCGATTAGAGGAAAGGCTACATAACGGTAAATTTAAAAAAATATTACACTTTAATAAACGAAACAAAATTCCCCTGTTCAAGAATAGTAATGTACAAAATGCAATAAGCGAAATCTTGCACCAGCCCCCAAGTTTGTTCGGAATAAACAGAACTACTTGGACGATCGATCTTCTGGCGAGTGTTGTTGAAAATACCAAAAAACCAGTAGAGCAAAAAATTACAAATACAATCGTTTCACACGCCATCAGAGACATGGGATACAAGTTCCGAAAAACCAAGGAAGTACTTACCAGTAACGATCCAGATTATAGGTCAAAACTTAAAAATATTACGAATACCCTCAATAGGCTCGGACCTTACGATCGTTTCTTTTCTATTGATGAATATGGCCCAGTTTCTGTCCGTCATCGGGGCGGCAGAATTCGAGTGAAGAAGGGAGAAAGAGCAGTAGTTGATCAATACCAAAACCCGAAAGGAAAGGTTATTATGACCGCTGCGCTAGAACTTCGGAATAATCAGATGTCGTATTTCTATTCGCTAAAAAAAGATAGTGAAGAAATGATTAGGTTGGCTGACTTCCTGCAGCAAAAATATCATTACTGTCGATATTTGTATTTTTCTTGGGATGCGGCTTCATGGCACTCTTCCTCGATATTTCTGAAAGAGTTGGATAAGCTTAACGATTGGGATTATCGGAACAAAAACCAACTGCCAAAGATAATATTGAAGCCTTTACCTGCACGAGCGCAGTTTTTAAATGTTATTGAGTCGGTATTCAGCGGTATGTCAAATTCAGTCATACAAAATAGCAATTACGACTCAGTTGATGAAATGAAAAATGCGATCGATCGATACTTTGCAGAAAGGAATAATTTCTTTCGGCAGAACCAGCACTCTGCAGGCAACAAGATTTGGGGAAGAGAAAGGACTAAGCCAACGTTCAGTGTTTCAAATAATTGCAAAACCCCTTTCTTTGGAAAAATCAACCCTGCTTAACCTACTGATGTAGGCGATGTAGGCTGTGTAGCCCTTTCTGGAAACTTTCTACTGGGAATTCTCTGTGGACTTTTCGGATTGGGCTACATTCCCTACATTCCCTACATTGTTTTCTTCTTCTACGAGAAAGAGGAATACTAATAGACCATCAAACCTTCGCAGATGCACAGCCAGCCTTATCCCCCTGTATAATCAAAACCGTCAACTTGACGATTATCAAATCTTAATCTCAGGCCAGGCTTGTGCACGATACCCCGAGGGGTGGGGGTGGCACTCGCAGGGAGGCTGTCCTGCGTATCGTAGACCATATCGTAGACCAAATTACGCCTGTTGCAGCAACCAGAATGAGACAGTAGCCTTGTTTTGTAAGGTTAATGCTAAGCGTTGGTGCCTACTGGCGGAGCCATCCCCGTGTGGGGGCACCATTTAATCACCCAAAGCATTGTAATACCTTACTAAAGATTATTTTTTAGTGAGCCGTAGACCATGCTGGCAACCAAATCTAATAGCTATACGTTCCAAAAGGATGGAATCTGGTATTTCTCCCGTAGAGTGCCTGCTGATTTACGGCGGCATTACAGGACGGGCAGGATTGCTTATTCTCTGAGGACTAAATCCATTAGGGATGCCCGTGTGAGGGCGATGAGTGATGCTTCTAAGTTAGACAGGCATATCGCTGGGATCTAAGTGCAAAGATCGCAATCGATCCGTTAATTCTTTTGAATACAGAGATTGTGGACGGTCCATACCCGATGGCAGTGCGATTGGCTCCCTGGAAGGCGAAGTATGTGTCAGCGCCCAAGCCCACATATCCAATAAAATTGGTACAAGATCTATTGCAGCTGGGCTTAAACAATAAATCTTTCGTTGTGAATGCGCAGGATCATCCTTGAAGTATAACAATCCAATGTCAGTCAACCGTTTTAAACGGCCAGCTAACACACCACTAGAAATCTTTTCGTTATTATTTGCTAAAATTGATCGAAAGGTTCTTTGATTGCATATGGCAATATCACGCAGCACGATTATCGACCAATGGTCAGCAATCACTGCGGCGCATGTTGAAATTGGACAATAGTTTTGCGCTTTTGAAGTAATATTGGATCTAATAGTTTGGTTCATTTTTTGCCCTCCAAATGATCACCAAGTGTCAAAGTTAATGAGATATCCCCTAAACCATACGAAATACAAGAGCAGTTTAACGTATGTGCTGGTATTTTTTTTTGACGTGCGCTTTCATTTTTTAGTCAGAAAAACTGATCGAACAGTCTACAAGAAGGACAGACACTATGAAGAATATCATTTTGGTAGCAGCCGTTTCACTACTTCCAGCTACAGGTTTTGCTGGTGGTCACAGCGGACTGGGCGGGCATGGAACCGGTATAACTGTCGATAACAAAGTTATTGAAGGTAAAACGGGAACCATTGTTCAGAATAGCACAAAAGATATTTGGATTTGGGATAATCCACCGGAAGGCTTTGACGCCGCTACTAACGCCTCCTGCACTCAAACTATTTCATTTGCTAAAGGACAGGAGGCCCCCATTGGCGGAACTGTTACCTGCACAGTGGTAGACGAAAGCGGTGATGTATTTATCAATACCGGAACATTTGGCGCCGACGGTGTTCTACTAACCCTGGTTGGAGGAACTGGAAAATGGGCAGCTTACACTGGGGCACAATGGAAAGGCGTGACCAGACACTCACTTGAAGGTGGTAGCTCGGTCTATGACTTTACGCCCACAAATTAACTGTAGCAGCTGCAGATTATTTTGAAAATTAAGCAATGACCAAATTCTAGAGTAACGCCATGTCCTAAATAGGGCATGGTCAACAACACACAACTATCAAACTTGAAAGAGAAGCCCATGAAAAAGTTTTTAATTAGACGTGAAATGGAAGGCGCAGGAAGCATTCCGAAACATGACTTAAACAGTGCGGGTAAAGGTTCAGAAGAAGTTCTGGAAGCGATGCGCTCTGAGGGGAAGAACATTATGCAAGAGCAGAGCTATGTTGTTGGCGATGCTATTTTTTGCATTTACAATTCGGATAGCGAAAATTTGATCAAAGAGCATTCTGAAAGATCGGGTGTTCCTGCCAGTGAGATATCTGAAATTGCTACTGTGATAAAGCACAACACTTCTGTTGTTAGCTAAATCTAAAACTCAGATGCTGGTTTGCATGCTACAAGATGGAAAAATAATTCGAATGGAAACGGGCGCAACACCGCTTGCTTGATGAGTTATCGTAGCAACCGACAGAGCAAGCTTTAGAATCTTTGTATCTTAAAATCAAAGGTGGGGCTTATGTATATTGGCCTCACTTTATGTTTCCAGATTTGGGGCCTCAACGATAGCAACTAACCATCTCGTTAGGGTCCCATGATTATGCCCCAATCCATAAGAAGCACCCACACCCTGCGTTAGCCAGCCACCGATTTGATCAATCACCTCGCTGGGACATTCAACTGCCCTAAGCCTGTCTCGCATTGAATGACGTAAGCTATGGATTGTATAGCCTTGCCCAATCTTCGTCTTCAGCCACTTATTCAAAGCAGCACTAGCTGAATTGGCATTAGTTCTATGACCCTCGTTGTAATTAGGGAATGCAAACTTACTGCTATCAGACTGTGCTAATATGCGTTGTGCTGCCCACTTAGATGATCCAACTAATGGTATTACTCTAGCACTACTTGCAGTCTTAAGGGATCGCCAAGGATGAGGCCTGATGTTGACGCACAGGATACCGTCTTGCTCAATAAAGTCTGATCTTAGCAGCCCAGCACCCTCTGCCAAGCGCATCCCAGTGTCAGCTATCAGGGCTATCAGCCATCGTTTTTCATCATCCGCCTTATAGCACTCTGCCTGAACCTTCTTGATGTCCTCAGGCTTTATGGGCAACCGTTTCTTAACCCCTACACTGTGATCAAAATAGACGTTTGAAAAAGGGTTGACGATTGCTAGCCCAAACTCACTCAGCGCCAAGTTTATAACAGCTCGAACAGTGCCAAATACCCTAGATACAGACGCTCCGTTCAGGCTTTTGGCAAACAGGTAGTCACGGAACTTTGTAGCATCAGAGCGCACATAATCGTGCAAGTCTTTCATCCCACAGCAGTCAATCAGATAACCACAGGAACGCCTTACAGCAGCCTCAAAGGTTGGAGGACGGTCATTACCCTTCAGACGCAGATAAACTGCCACAGCAGCCTTCAAGGAATGGTCGTCGATGGAAGCCTCAGCTTCTGATTCATGAACGGCACCATTTAGTAAATGCTTGCCTGGTAAATCATCTGAGGAAATCCGCAGGATGTGCCAGTGCCTGTCCAACTTAGAAGCATCACTCATCGCCCTCACACGGGCATCCCTAATGGATTTAGTCCTCAGAGAATAAGCAATCCTGCCCGTCCTGTAATGCCGCCGTAAATCAGCAGGCACTCTACGGGAGAAATACCAGATTCCATCCTTTTGGAACGTATAGCTATTAGATTTGGTTGCCAGCATGGTCTACGGCTCACTAAAAAATAATCTTTAGTAAGGTATTACAATGCTTTGGGTGATTAAATGGTGCCCCCACACGGACTCTGGTTCCTTCAGTGCGACTTATATCCGTTCCTGCATTAAGACTCACACGGCTAATACTGCCTGTCAACACACGATAAAAAACTAATGTGGACCGATGTATGACACGTTGTGGACCAAATGTGTACCAACTTTCAGAGGGGGTACATGGGCCACCCCACCCTCCTACGTTATATATATTCAGCCTCTGCCAGATAAGATGTGTGAAATTTAGCTGCTAGAGGCTCTCAAGCAGAACTAGTGTGATAGTTTATCTTTGATAAAGAGGATCAATGTACAATTTTTTAAATGTATGTTTATTGATGATGATCAATTTAATTTGGTTTACACGAGTGAAAAATGGAAAAGTTCTACTTAATCATCCATCTTTTTATGGCTCCTGATGGTTTAAATACCAGAAGCAATCCCATTATAACCGTTGCTCCTGCTCAATTTACTCATATCGAAGGCTATTTCTTTGAAAAAGAGGAGGCTTGTAATCAGACTTTAGAACAAATTGCGAGAACACAGGACTATAAAGTTATGAGATCGTCTCCCATGTACATAAGACAAAATGCTGAAATAGGTGAACCAGCATCATTCATGTACTGCGCCTCTGGCAGAGTTAGCGGGTTTAATAATATTCTCGAGTGAGATGGATAAATGTTTAGTACTGTCAAAATAGTTACATCATCTCTGCTTCTTTACGTAATGGCTTCACTTCCCTTGTTAGCCTCTTCACACAATATATTTGAGATACGCAGCATAAATAGAGACGGCACTTTTAAATCTCGTTGGGACCAAGAGTATGCCAGTGAGCAGCTCTATGCAGTCATTGATAGTGTAGACTATCTTATAGCCCCCACACATGAAAAATGGATGGGAATCTCTCTGGAGGTCATTCATGAAGGTGACCTTGATGGCGATGGCTTAATTGATGCTGTCATTAGTTCTCACCAAGGAGGTAATTGCTGTGCCCCTTACTACTTTGTTGTTTCACATAGAGGTGATGGTTTCTTCTCAGTCCATCATCACGAGTCAATGTACGGTCATGAGATTGAGGTAAAGAACCAAGGTGAAGAGCATCTCATTGAAATATTAGATGCTGTAGGATCATCAGATTACCCCATAGAACACGAAGAATTGACTACACTCAAGTTCACTGAAGGTAACCTTGAAATGGTCTCACAGCTTATTAACACAGCACTGATCCCTGCCCTTGTCGAAGTGACAGGACAAGACGTTAAAGAAGCTGATAAACTCATTCTGTTTGATGTGGATGAAGATGGAAGAGCCGAAGAGATGATAGCCTCATACTGGGACAGATGGGGGACTGTCATAATTGGAGACATAGTAACTACATCAAAGGGCAAGGTTACCTTCAGTACAGGATGCAGCAGGATTGGCTTTATGAAGACTACAACAAATGGGCTTCACGACATCGTTTGTGGTCGTAATGACGTGCTAAAATACGATCTAGAGAATAACAGATACAAATGAAGCAACTCATTGCAGCACTTCTTCTATTCGTTATCTCAGCTACAGCTGGGTTTACTAGAGAACTGTCTTATAGCTGCTCACTCCCTCCTCTTGCATTCAAGTTCTATAAAATGGGTGATGGTAACCTCTACGATATGGAGGTCATCAGAGGTACCGCAGTCGATCTCGTCTCTGTAGTAGAGGCAGACCTGCAAGGCTCAGGAGTATGTCGTCATCGTATTTGGTCGTTTGATTATGACGGCCCAATTACTGTTCAAGAACTGGGCTGCTATGGCGAGATACAACCACCTGAGGATGCAGTTGGTGAGGTGGTATTTGGTGATAGCTTTAAGCACAGGCTGTTTTGCTACGCAGCATCTACGTTGGATGAATAGAAGTTTCGTATCAAATGTGAACGAGCTTGAGGTTGAGTTTTCCTACGACCTAACCTGTGGCTTTTGAGAGGTTGGAGAAGGGCTACAGTTTTCTATTAGTCTTAGTAATGAGAAGTACTAGAACTCTTAACTTCTATACTTGTCTCTCTCTCCATTTATTAAATTTATTATAGTCGTTCTTATACCTATTGGTTTGTGTCGGTTTGTGCTGTGGTGGGTTTATCTTCTTTCCTATTAAATCAAGATAAGTATCAAAGTCGTGTTGTCTAAACTGATTAAGGACATGCATAGTTTGTTCTTGTGTTAGCTGACCTTCCTGCTCTGCTGGTAATCTGTTGTTGAACACTATTGCTGTAGCCTCTGCCATTGTCTCTTCCAGAAGGTGAGCCTTATCAGCTCTGACTATATAACTATCATGAATAGTCAGAACAGGTTCGTTTTGTTCAACAAATTTAGTAATAATTATATCTGTGATCTGACTATCCATGAACATAAGTTCTATGCCTCTGTCAGAGCAAATACCGTGCTCTAAGTAGGGATGCTTTTCAATGAAACATCTAAGAAGTAGATCAAGTTGAGCTTTGTTCAGCCTCGGGAACTCATACAAACCGGTATCTTTGTCCTTTGATGATGTCCTTTTTGACTGATAAGCTTTGAAGGCTTTCTCTTTGCTAGAAGCATTGATTGCAGTGAGAACTAAAAGCTTCAGGGCTTTCCTCTGTGAAGCTTTATCCAAGCCACCAACCTCGATCTGGTCTAACGTATACCAGTCGTAGCTGTCACCCATAAGAACTCCCTGCTCTGAGGCTAGGATAGCAACATGCATCCCCTTGTAATCAATCTCTACAGTAGGGCAGCCATCGATCATTATGTCTTTTCTGTAAGACTTTCCAACTTGCTGCCACCAGCCTCCATAGAACCTTCCGTTTAGCTCCCATGAATTCCTACTGAAGATCCTTTGTACGTACTGGTTACTCCGCCCAATGGGTACTCTTTGGATCTTATTGTCTTTAGTTTTCCGTTCTATGTAGGGTCTGTCGAGGCTACTGATGTCTATGTGACTTCGAGCCAGCAGTTCATTGTATCTATTAAGTGTTAGTCTCCACGGGGCTACGAATGGATAATCATCATTTCCATATTCAATTAGTAACCGTTTTTTACTGCCATCTTTGGCCTTAATGGCCTTACCAGTTTCGTCTGTTTCAAAGTCACTAAGGACTATTGTCTCCTTCTTCTCATTGTAGCTGATATCAAAAACTAGATCCTGGAGCTTAGCAAACCGAGCTTGAAGTTTGCTGCTAGGGCGATAACGGGATGTCCGGCTAAATTTACCCCCATAGACCCTATCATTTTGAAAGTTGTGATGATCCAGAAGACCCACAGAGACCAAAGCATCTATAACTTTGATAATCTCCTTGGAGATATGAAGCCCATTGTACCTGCTCTTTGGAACATAACTATTGTTACTTCTAGATATACCGATGCTCAGGCTAGGGTCGGCTAACCAGCCCACATAGAGGTCGACCAGTAAGACCCTGAGTTGCTTAATAAGAGGGGCCAACGGTTTGCGGTTTCCAGTTGGAAGAACAATTAGGCCCTCAACTTCAGTGATCTCTAGCCAAATTTCATCAGTCAAAGCTTTGATCTCTGGATGATCAGACCACCGGTGTACATCTAAAGGCCTACTGTGTTCTGGATCTATCGTCACCGTTCAATGCCAATCCGTCTTTTTTGTTTCTGTGTTAGTAGTGGCCTGCTTTTTGTACTTATCTTAGAATATCACAGCTAAACGAATATTTACACTGGCACCATGCACGGGTCACTCCTCTGCATTATTAATTTCTGGCGCTTCACCGTCCGTCAGGATCAAAGCAGAGCTGATAATAGAAGGAAAAGCATTTTTTGATGTTGATGGAAGGCCTAAAACTGAAGCTGTGACTAGAGATGACAGAGAACATAGTCAGTGGTACAATAGAAAAACTATGCGGCCGCATAACCTATGAGCTTTGAAAAATATGATAATTTCCAGACTTGTTCACGTATGCCGAATTATTCTTACTACGTTGTATACAATTAGTTTCTTGGTTAGTTGCATTGCATTACCGTTGTTGATTGGACTGATTGTTCAAGAATTTGGTTACCTAGACAAAGTGGAAACTCGTGTAATCACTTGTACAACTCGTGACAAATCAGATGGTCAGGAACTGTTTCATGGAGAAGCTTATGTCCGCCCATCAGTTAGTGAACTTGAGCAAATAAGACTAACTTGTGAAGAAGAAAAAGAGAAACGAGAAGTCACAGACAAATATTATACTCACGAACCATCGATAACTAATCCATTTCTTAAGAATTTCGGAGATCAGTATCCATCTTGTGAAAGAGTTGGCTATTTTCATGAAATAGACGCCCAAAAGTACTTCGATACTGCATGCTCAGATAAGAACGATGGAACAGAGTTAGAGAAAACCAACGTTACACGTTCCTACCTCATCGATCCTGACCACGTTGTATTTTTGCTTATGAGCATCCCTATATCATTGTTGTTGTATTTAATGGGTTACGTCTTCTTTGGAGAGAAAATGATATTACCAATCAGGAAGTTCAAGAAAATACAGAGCCCTTGATAACGTAGATACTATGATGGGTACGTTGTCCAAGACTACTACCACATGTCGCTATGCTTTAGACTTACAGGGGTTAATTGCTGCCTTACTACCCTTAGTTCATACCCCTGCCCGTACTTTGGAGCAATAGTTCCAGTAGACGACCGACAACAGCATGGCCAGAATGCTCGAGGAACTGAGTATTTTCATATCTTGTTAACCATTTTCAATGGATTAGATGGATGCCGGATCAGATGCAGTTGTGTATTACGATTTCTTGAAAGATCCCTCGTCAATCATCTGTTGGAACATTTCAATTATGGAGCTTTTCAGAGATCGATATTCTATCCCAAGCTTTTCTTTGCTCTTTGAGTTATCAGCTTTCCAGCTGTGCCCCATGTTCTTTGTAATCATTTTTCTTGTCATTGATTTATCCATGATTGGTCCAACTAACCAAACCAACCACTTAGGCAACTCTTTATTTGGTAGTGGATATTTCTCAAACTCACCTTGTAACATTTTCGAAAGCTTCAATGGCGTACAGCTCTCGTTAGATACGATATGTCGACCACTAGCATCAGGAATATATGCAGCTCTTATGTGTGCATCAGCAACATCCCTAACGTCCACCATACCTATTTCAAAGGGAGGCGCACCAGCCTTCATAGTTCCATCGCCCATCTGCAAACAGATGTCATGGCTCGCAGACGTAGATTTACCTGATACTGTAGGCCCTAACACCAACGATGGATTAATAACGACTAAAGACCATTTTTCTTGAGCCTCTGCTATTTTCCATGCTTCTTTCTCAGCAACTGTTTTCGAGTAAGAATAAGGCTGATGGAAGGCAGAGGATGTAGTATTCCAAATGGTCTCATTCAGCATGTTATTTGGTGCAAATGCACACTCATCAGCATCACCATAAATAGCAACGCATGAACTTGTCAGTACCACTCTTTCAACACTGTCTGATGAACTCACAGCTTCAAGGATATTTTGAGTGCCTTTCAAAGCAGGATCAATCAAATCTCGTTGTGGATCATTAAACTTCAATATGAAAGGTGATGCAGTATGGAATACAAAACTACACCCTTCAACGGCAGCATTAAAGCTACCAGCTTCTAATAGGTCTGCTTGGAATAAGGTTACACTGCCAGGACCGTTCTGGGATAGTTCCAACAAATGCCCAACTTTAGCATCATCAGATGGATCTCGCACAGTAGCATGTACATTCACGCCTGCCTCAACCAATTGTTTAATTATCCAACCAGCAACAAATCCAGTACCACCGGTCACTAGGGCTTTTTTCTTTTTATTTATTTTTATTTCCATCTGCTCGAGCAACCTTCCAAATTAATCTCATACATTACTTAAGAACTATTGATTAGCCTTAACTGGCTCTCGGCTTCTTAACCAATATTCCTAGGTCATTATACATATCGTCCCCCCAAATATTTAACCTCGGAAAACCGTTGAAAATCTTACGGTTATAGAATTCTAACAACTCATCATGGCTGTAGTTTTTGAAGCAATTGAAACGGCTTATTGCTAGCAACATTGCATCGATGATTGTTTCATCACCTGCTTGCTCCTGTCGTTGAAAAGGAAATTGTGTTGAGTGATCTTTTAAAAAATGGAGAAATGTTAAAATTACATAGACTCGTTCTCTTGAGATTTGCCAATCGGTTTCACCACCACTACCTCCTTGCTCCATTGCAAATCCTTTGGGAAACCTAGTTAGCTCCACTTCGCAAAGCACATCATAGATTATGTCAACAAGCTCATTAAAAGTTTCAGGATTGAACTGATCGATTAAATCGCTATCAACCTCTGGGCCATAAGGCACAATCCTACTCCCTAACAAAGTTACATCGTCCTCAGGTAACTGTATTGCATAATCTGGAGAACCCGATTTAGCCCAACCGCTGCGGTTATAGAACTTAACAAATTCCTTGTATGATAGTTTTTCAAAACAACCATAACTGTCGATGGCCTTCATCATTGCAAGTACGATACTTGGGTCATTCACATTCTGTGAGATATCTCGACCACCGATACTTCGAATAGTGTGTGGACTTTTATGATAGTTGTAGAAGGGAAATGCTAAATCTTGGTGTTCCAGATAAACGAGAATTTGAACTACGGTGTATGCTCTCGGTCTATCTAGGGTCCATGGATGAACCGCACCGTCAACAATTCCCCCGGTAAAACTGGCGAGTGGCGGCAAGTTGTTTGGCCTGACGCCCTCATAAAATTTACTGTCTTCCAGAATAGTGTGTACTGCCCCAACTACCTTGTCGAAGTCTTTAGAACGAAGTTTCCTCAGAAGCCGTTTTCGTCTCAGCCACTTGGTTATACTTTCAAAAACTTTAGTCATTGGGTTGGCATTTTAATAGTATCATTCAGGGTATGGTTGAAGAGTATCACAAATATACAGGGTACGAGAACCATTTTGATCAGCTGCTTCTCGGAGTCTCGCACCTATCCTAGTAGTATCCCCAAAATAGCTTTTCATCATTTCCCAGCTTCCATAACTCTCATCATCAAATAATTCTTTTGCAATTTGTGCTTGGCAATCCTCTAGGTTGTCGAAAGTATATTTTTCGAAGTTTCTTGCTACGCCACCGATTGGGCCTCTCGGACTATTCGAAGACCAGAGTATTAAATATTTTATTTCACCACTTTGGACGTTTGATGGAAACATCATAGTTAATGAAAAAAGGACTGGCTTGATCCAAGGGATATTTTTATTTTTAGTTGAGATCATTAAAAGTTTCATACAATTTTTCCAGCTCAACTACAGCCTCTTCTTGGCTAGTTCCCAGACACATATCCTCAATTAATTGATTAATTTCTTCGCAATACTCGTCAATAATCCAGATATAAAAGTCAATCGACTGGTATTCTTTTGCTTTGGCTTGCAAGAAAGAAAAAGCCTCCTTTTCCTCTTCATGAAATAGAAAAATTGGTTGCGAATTACTGCGTGTAATCTTGTAATTATGACTTTTCAGAATTGATTTTTTCCAGAGGGTCTCTGGCGCAAAAAAAACATTCTCTGCAGAAGCTTGGTCCGTTTGAATCAATCCATTTAAAATCGAAAATGTTTTGAGAGCTGCCTCATCAGAAAATAGGTGCGGTCTATTTTTCATGGTTTTAGCTCGATCTGTTATATAGGGGCCTTGCGACCATGAACGCATGGCTCCAATGACTTTGCTCATATCAAAATTATTATGATTTTTTAACTTTTCTACTGCTAAATAGTTGTAGCTCTGTGATGCATAGTTCAACAACGATACATCATTAAATTCATCAAATTCGTTTGGAGACCCACCTCTTTCCAAATGTTCGGATAATATTGGCATAAATTCGGGACAGGTACCCATTCCTAGTATGTTATGGTCAAAGATATTTTCACCCATGCGCCAAATAGCTAACGATATCTTGGGAGATAGATTATTCCTAAGAAACGATTTCTCAAAAAGTGTTCTGTTGTCAAAAACCGGAAATCCATCGTCTACTCTTTCCCTCACTAATTCTGGATACTGGCTTAACAACCCACACAAGATTGGAATATCTTCTTCCTCGCCATCCCAACAGATGTGCCTGATTTGTTTGTTGGCGACAACTCTACGTCTATCTGTTTTGGAGAACAATTTCCGAAACATCTGGCGAACGGCTCCTCAAAAGACTATCGAAACAGTATCATGCGTTAACTTAAAGGCAAAATAAAAATATTATATACAAACCTGTTTAATGCTCGACCAAAAGATTGGCTAACCCGCATAAAGGGTGTAGCCACTGCTCAGTTTTGATGGCTGCAGCATGTTATATTATCTAACCACCGACTAAGGTGATGATACTACCACATTGAACCAACGAGATTGAAACTAATCTCAACCATCGACTAACCTGCAGTTTCAAGTACCCATGCCCGTAGTTAGTTCCCACACCACCAACAGATTTCCATCCACCGATTTGATCGATCATATCCATAGGACACTCTACAGCTCTCAAACGGTCTCTGAATGTGTGTCTCAAGCAATGTGACGTAAGTCCACCAAAGTCCTTCTTCAGCCACTTGTTGACCGCATTAGAGGCATGAGTGGCGTAGCAATTACCTGCTTTGATATACTGTGGAAACAACCACTCATCATCAGCCTGTGATATGGCTTGTGCCATTGCATTTCTTGCATACCCAACCAGTGGCAACACTCGTTCACTGTTCTTATTCTTCAGTCTCCTAGCAGAGTTGGGCCTGATATGTATGAGGTCATTCTCCAAATCTATATCCTCTCGTCTCAGTCCCACAATTTCAGCCAGCCGACAGCCAGTCTCCCCAAGAATTGGCATGAGGAGTTTGATTGTGCTGCCGGAAGATAAAGCTTTGTCATACCCCCACTTCAATTGATCATTGGTGAACGTCTCCCTTTTGAAGACATCAGATCCTTCATTTTGAATAAACAACCTCGTGAATGGATTACGTTTATCCAAGTCTAATTCTGAATAGGCATAATTGATAATTGCTGAGAGGCTGTTGATCCTCCTACGTATGGTGGCAGTCTTGTTGCCCTTCAGTTCCAAGTGATGAACAAACAGCTTGGCATCTTGCCGTGTGTATTCACTAACATCTCGATCTCCAGCTAAGGATATGAAGGTGCTCAAAGCTACACGAGGTGGTGCTTGATCTATCTGTTTCAACGCCAGATACTCAGCAGCTATCTCTGACAGTGCCACACGTCTTGGTTGGAAGCTTTCAATGATAGTAGAGATATTTACTGGTGGCGTATCTGCCGTAGCACTCCAGGCACCCTCCAGTACATCACTCAGACGTTTAGAGAATGCTTCGGCTTCTAATGGATCTTTCGACAGGGCCTGCCTTATGAACTGACCGTATGAATCAACTGCATGTTTAGGCACACGCCTGTTATAGTAATAGGTGCCTGAACGACTAATTGTGTACTGAATGTGTGACACGATGAACTACTCCGATGAATTAAATCGAAGGAACTTCAACAAGTTATCTGAAAGTAGTGGTGCCCCCACACGGACTCGAACCGCGGACCTACTGATTACAAATCAGTGCTTCTAGTTCTTCAATATTTATCTGCCTAATTTCATCTAAACTATGCCTGCCTCCAGAGCGCTCAATGAGCAAATCAAACGCACTCCATTTACCGGACTTGAACCCCGGACACGCGGATTATGATTGAAAGCGGCATAATTTAAACTCCTAAAAACATATGCTTATAACAAAATTATCATGATGTGCTAATAAATGCGCTAAACTCTAACGCACAGAGGGCAGAATCTCCCTGTTCAACACGCACAATCTGCCTCAAAATCTGTGAGGCGTCCAGCATATCATGTTGCGATAAGTACCTATAAGGAAGCCCTGCCCGTCACTAGTGGTTTTGTCTGACGGTGCCGCCGTATCGGCCACCGATCCTAGGGGCGGTGACTGCGTTCTTTGGCGGAATACTTGCGGCTCTAAACATCTTATGTGCAAATGGCTCTAGTAGTGGCGGATCCCGAGCATATGAAGGACAAATAATTTGACTACGGCAACCCGCTCCAAGACCTATCTCTCTGTGTTGGTGGTCCTAGGATCGACACATTTGCTTAACGATCTGATGCAATCACTGATCCCGGCGTCCTATCCGATCCTCAAGGAAGCCCATGGGCTCAATTTTGTTCAGATCGGCAAGATCGCCGCCGCCGCAAAACATCTTCCCAGTTGCGTTGACGATCACGGCGCGCACGTCTGGCGCCCCGCAACGCAAACCTACGTCAAACAACTCTTCGGCCATGCGCGCATTCAACGCGTTGGCAGGGTTGTCCTTGCGATCCAAGGTGATTATCGCGACGCCATCAGCAATTTTAAAGCGAAGTGTTTCATAGTCCATGGATTTGACCTCTGGCAGTTTTCACGGCACACGCCTTGCGGCTTGTCGTTCTATTTCAAAGGGTTGAGACAACCTGGCCTCGGCGTCGTGGGCGTCAATCGGTTCGCCACAATCCGGGCAGGTCATTTGTGGTTTGGTGATGTGACCGCAGGTTTTGTGAACGATCTGGACGGGCGTATCCTGGGCACCCAGCCAACGATCGCCCCATTGTTTCAGCGCGATGATGATCGTCCACAAATCGCGACCTTTCTCGGTCAGGCAGTATTCATGGCGTAGCGGGCGCTGGGAATAAGGCTCGCGCTGGATCAACCCCTGCGCTTCCAGTTTTTTCAAACGCAGTGACAGAAGGTGGGACGACATGCCCGTGAGGCGTAGGAAATCATCGAAGCGGCGAGTGCGCAGGAACATTTCCCGCACAATCAGAAGTGTCCATTCGTCGCCCACCTGCGCTACAGCGCGCGCAATAGTACAGGTTTGCGAATGTAGGTCAGAACGGCTCATAATGCATCACTTCAATTTTTGAATTGACTACCCACTAAAGTTGAAGTCTTCTACTTGTCAAGCAAATGTAATCGGGACACCTACGGCGCTGTCCTATTCGGAACATATTTTAGGGGAATTGTATGAAAGTCTATTTTGCACCTCAGTCGCGCGCCGTACGAACGGTTTGGCTGTTGGAAGAAATTGGGCTGCCCTATGAACTTGAAAAGTTCCAACTGGGGCAGAAAGAAATGCGTGCCCCTGATTACACAGCGATAAACCCCAACGGACGCGTACCCACGCTGGTTGATGGCGATGTCACGATCAGCGAGAGCACCGCTATTGCGCAGTATCTGGCGGCCAAACATGCGCCTGAGCTGGCACCCGGTCCCGAGGCCGGAAACTTTGCCGAATACCTGCAATGGCTGCACTATGCCGAGGGCATGATCATGCCGCCAATCAACAACTATGTGGTGGAAACTGTCCTTCTGCCGCCTGAACGCCGCAATGACGAAATCGCGATGCGCGCGCTCAAGCTTTTAAACCGCACGCTCGCGGCGGTCGAGCACCATATGGAGGGGTGGGAGTTCCTGGCTGGCGACTTTACGATTGCGGATACAATCACCGGGCATGCGGTCATTATGGCACGACGTCTTGGAGCAGATTTTTCCAATCTTCCTAACCTCTCGGCCTATGCCGACCGGCTTGAGGCGAGAGCGGCCTTCCAGGCGGCTGAAACGGCGTAGGGTAACGATATGACCTCAAAACCCATCTGTCTGATCATCGGCGCCGGAGACTATATCGGCGCAGCCATTGCCAAGCGTTTTGCGCGCGGAGGGTTTCACGTCGTGATGGGCCGCCGCCGCGGGGAAAAGCTTGCGCCCTTGATCGCCGAAATCGAAGCGGCAGGCGGTAGCGCACATGGGTTTACCTGGGACGCGCGCAAGAAAGAGACCGCGACCGATATGTTCGCAATGGTCGAACAGGACATCGGACCAATAGACATCTGCATCTTCAATGTCGGCGGCAATGTTCGGTTTCCAATTCTGGAAACGACCGAACGCGTCTTTCGCAAGGTCTGGGAATTGTGCGCTTACGGCGCGTTTCTTTCCGGGCGCGAAGCCGCGAAATACATGGTGGAGCGGCAGAAAGGTTCGATCTTCTTCACCGGGGCAACCGCCTCGGTTCGCGGCAGTTCGGGATATGGCGCCTTTGCCTCAGGCAAATTTGCGCTGCGGGGTCTGGCACAGTCGATGGCCCGCGAATTGGGACCAAAAAACATCCACGTGGCGCATCTTGTCATTGACGCGGGCGTCGACACGGAATTTGTGCGCGACCGGGTGCGACAGGCGGGCAAGAACCCCGACAGCCTACCGCCCGATACCCTTATGAAGCCGGACAGTATTGCCGAAACCTATTGGAACCTGCATCGCCAACGGCGTGATGGCTGGACCCATGAGCTGGATATCCGCCCTTACGCCGAAGCATGGTAACAGCTGTGGGCCCATGTGACCCCGCACGCGCCCGCACGCCTGCGCCGCTGCTAACATGTGCGGTTTTGCACGTGGTTGAGCAGCCGTTTGCCGGCTGGTGCCACTCAGGTCCGCTGAAGGCGCCATGCAGGCTGGGTGTGGGGCTAGGTTGATTGTACAGTCCTAAATGAACGCCACTTCTACTCACGAGACAATTTCAAGCTCAATTGAACCGCCGCTGCGCTTACGGAGTGGCGCCAACTATTGAGCGCATAGATTCAGGCTGCACCAGCAATCTGATGCGAGTTATCATTTGGTTAGCAAAACTCCTGACACACTTCGCTGATAATTTATACGAAAGGTGCTCACGAGAATGATTTTTGAGCAAAATTGCTCAATTTATTTTTTAAAAATGGTTACAACTTCAGTTTTCGCAATCCCTAATGTGAAATCGAGGCGTTCCATCCGGAACATTTCACTGCCACGCTAGGGTGCGATCCTGGCAGATAACAACCCTAGCATGGCTGCAACATGAAGCTGCCTACGTCCATTAGCATTTAAGATGGGATGTGCCCAGAGAGTGTTTTGGCGCGTAGCAATAATTAAGGGGTATATCCTTTGTCAATTCGTTCCATTCTATACTCAACGCTTTCTGCGGGCGCTCTATGTATTACTAGCGCGACGGCGGTAGTTGCCTGCGAAAATTCAATCAAAGTAGGTGTTTTGCACTCTCTGTCGGGGTCAATGGCGATCTCCGAAACAACCCTAAAAGATGCAATGCTTATGTTAATCGACCAGCAAAACGCATCTGGTGGCCTTTTGGGTTGTGAGCTCGAGGCTGTTGTTGTCGATCCTGCTTCGGATTGGCCACTATTTGCGGAAAAGGCACGTGAGCTTTTGACTGTGAATGAGGTTGATGTCATTTTTGGCAACTGGACGTCGGTGTCTCGCAAATCAGTTTTGCCGGTGATCGAAGAGTTAAATGGTCTGTTGTTCTACCCAGTTCAATATGAAGGCGAAGAGTCTTCTAAAAATGTTTTTTACACTGGTGCTGCGCCAAATCAGCAGGCTATCCCAGCAACGGACTACTTCCTTGAAGAGCTTGGTGTCGAAAAATTCGCACTGCTGGGCACAGACTATGTCTATCCACGCACAACCAATAATATCCTTGAGTCCTATCTTAAAGACAAGGGTATTGAAGCTGACGACATCTTTGTGAACTACACACCATTTGGTCAATCTGACTGGGCAACCATCGTTGCTGACGTTGTTGCATTGGGCGAAGACGGCAAACAAGTCGGTGTTATTTCAACAATCAACGGCGACGCAAACATTGGGTTCTACAAAGAGCTGGCAGCCGCAGGCATCTCTGCGGATGACATCCCAGTTGTTGCATTCTCTGTGGGTGAGGAAGAACTGTCTGGCTTGGACACATCTAACCTTGTAGGTCACTTGGCGGCTTGGAATTACTTCCAATCTGCAGAGTCTGAAGCCAACGCAGATTTCATTGCTGCTTGGAAGGCCTTTGCTGGCGAAGAGCGTGTCACCAACGATCCGATGGAAGCACATTTTATTGGCTTTAATATGTGGGTCAATGCGGCAACTGAGGCTGGAACAACTGATGTGGATGCAGTGCGCGCAGCCATGTACGGGCAAGAGTATCCGAACTTGACGGGCGGCACAGCTGTTATGTTGCCAAATCACCACCTGGCAAAACCAGTGTTGATTGGCGAAATCCAGGCGGATGGCCAATTCGACATCATCAGCCAAACATCAGAAGTGCCGGGTGACGCATGGACTGATTTCTTACCAGCCTCTGCGGTGTTAAAGTCGGATTGGAAAGAGTTGGGCTGCGGTATGTACAACGTTGAAACGGAAACATGCGTTCAGCTGACTTCTAACTACTAAGCATTCGATACAGGCGCCTGGCTCTTCTCTCAGTGACGAACCAAGTGCCTGTTTTCAATCAATTGAAAGACCATTCATGCGCTCCGTACTTTTTGCCTTGATCCTAACACTCTGCGGCGTATCTGCCGTTACAGCACAAACGCTTCAATCAATTTTGCAAACTCATGCAACTGAGATCGCCAAACCTTCGCGTAAAACTGTCGGCGAGACGATTGATGCGATTGTCGCTTCAGGGTTGCCGCACGTCACCGAATTTTTGGAGCAGTGGTCTAAAAAGAACATTTGGCAGCGCAGCGATGGCAGCTTTTTTGTGGCCACTGCGGCGGGGGATAGCCTGACGCTTATAGATGTGGACACACAAGCAAAAACAATCGGATCTAAATCTGATTTCAAACAACTAAAACCCAATGGTGGTGTGCGGCGCTTGATCAGCACAGCTTTGGTGCAGTTTCAACTTTTAGACCCTGATCTTACGCGGCGCAAAACGGCTGTTGCTGCAATCGCTCGCCGGCCAGAAGCCGCACAGTTGATGCCCTTAATCAGCTCAATTGATGGCGAGCGGGATGCGGCACTCAAAGCGCGGAAAATCCAGCTGGCAAACTTTTTGTCAGCGCGTTTTGCCAAAGAACCCCGAGACCGTATTGCAGCCATCAACAGCCTTTCGACAGACACATCCGTCGAAGCCCGTGCGGTATTGAACCAAATCTTAACCAAATCCATCGGTGTTGCCAGCGTAGCACCTCAAGGCAACATTGCGGCTATTCTTGACCCTATGGTAGCCCCAGACCAATCCTACAATGCCTTGGTTGAGGCGAAACTAGCCCCCACCAAACAAACAGAAATCGATATTAGAAAGGCGCTTGAAGCTAATATTATTGAGGGACGTATTGCGGGTTTTCCACTGGCGCAAATGGACGATCGTTTGACGCGCGAAACGGCCTATTCCGCTTTGGCGATAAAGGGCAGCGTCCCCACTTTGATCACCCAAGAGGTGCGCGATGCGGCGCTCCGAGAACATGTGTTTTATGAACTATATGAGGAACCAAATGCGCAAATCACTGCAGCAGCGGAGGTAGCGCGTAAATCTGCGGACAACCGCGTGGCAACCGCACAGTTTGCGGATTTGGCATTGGATGCCCTGTCTTTGGCGTCGATCTTCTTTTTAGCTGCGATTGGTCTGGCTATCACTTTTGGCGTCATGGGAGTCATAAATATGGCCCATGGTGAATTCATTATGATAGGAGCTTACACCGGCTATGTCGTGCAGCTGTTCATTCCAAACTACACTGTTGCAATCTTTGTCGCCTTGCCCTTGGCCTTTGCGGTCACTTTTGTGGCTGGGGTCGTTATGGAGCGACTTATTATTAGTCGTTTATATCACAGACCCCTGGAAACATTGTTGGCGACCTTCGGTGTTTCGATTGCTTTGCAGCAATTAGCTAAGAACATGTTTGGCACCCAAGCACGCCCGCTTACATCTCCCGATTGGCTGGCGGGGGCTTGGGTGGTAAATGATGTCATCCAGATCAGCTTTATTCGGATTGCAATTTTCATCCTGGCGTTGCTGTTTCTGAGCTTGATTGTCTACATTCTCAAAAGAACTCGTTTAGGTCTTGAGGTTCGCGCAGTGACTCAAAATCCGGGGATGGCATCATCTATGGGGATAAATCCTGATCGTATTAATATGATGACCTTTGGCCTTGGTTCCGGCATCGCGGGTATCGCCGGGGTTGCGATTGGATTGTATGCCAAGGTGACATCCGAAATGGGGTCTGACTACATCGTCCAAAGCTTCATGACCGTTGTGGTTGGCGGTGTTGGAAATGTCTGGGGCACGCTGGCCGGGGCCGCGATGATAGGCTTTGGCCAAAAGTGGATCGAATGGCTAAATCCGTCGAACACCTTAGCCGCTCAAACTTACATGATCCTCTTCGTGATCCTGTTCATTCAATTTCGCCCCAAGGGCATTGTTGCCCTCAAAGGGCGCGCGGCAGGAGATTGATTATGCAGCATACCTTCATGGCTAAAAATCCCTCCGTTCTTTGGTTCCTGCTTGGGCTATCTTTGTTTACGGTCTTTGTGACCATCTTTAGTGAGGCGGTGGGTTCAACAGGTGTTTCAACATCGTTTCTCAAGACCCTGGGCAAGACGTTGTGCCTATGCCTTGTTGCGATCGCGATGGACGTGGTCTGGGGCTATTGTGGTATTTTGAGCCTTGGACACTTTGCTTTCTTTGGGATCGGTGGCTACGCCATAGGTATGTGGTTGATGTATGAGCGCACAAAAAATATCGTTGTTGGATCTTTGGAAAACAACATTTTGCCACCGACCCCTGAGGAAGTGGAAGCCGCGATTGGTACTCAGATATTTGGTGTCGTGGGCAGTTCCGAATTTCCGCTGATCTGGGCGGCCTCGCATTCGCTTACATTGCAACTTTTGGCTGTCGTTATTGTACCAGGGATGCTGGCTTTGGCCTTTGGCTGGTTGGCATTTCGCAGCCGCGTTACTGGCGTATACCTGTCGATCTTGACGCAGGCGATGACACTCGCGCTTTCACTATATCTGTTCCAAAATGATACTGGACTACGTGGCAATAACGGTCTTTCGGGTTTGCAGAACATCCCGGGCCTTGAGGCCGTTTCACAAGCGACATTATCGCTTTGGTTCTTTTGGGCCTCCGCTTTAGCCCTCGGTGCTGGATATGTATTCTTTGCCTGGATGCTCTCGGGCAAATTCGGCTCTGTAATTCGTGCCATTCGCGACAACGAAGCACGGATACGATTTTTAGGTTATAACGTTGAAAATTATAAATTATTAATCTTCACCGTGACAGCTATGATCGCAGGTATCGCAGGGGCACTTTATTACCCGCAAGCAGGCATCATCAATCCCGCGGAGATTGCCCCAATTGCCTCAATCTATTTGGCCGTTTGGGTAGCGATTGGCGGACGTGGGCGTCTTTATGGGGCGGTGATTGGTGCGGTTTTCGTGTCTCTTATGTCCTCATGGTTCACAGGCGGCAGCGCACCCGACATCAACCTTGGCTTTTATTTGGTCAAATGGACCGATTGGTGGCTGGTTCTTCTTGGACTGACCTTTGTCGGCGTCACGTTTTTTTTCCCTAAAGGCGTTGGTGGCTTGTTTGATCTGATTTCCAATTACCGGGAGAAACACCAATGAGCACGCTTCTAGAAGTCTCAGATGTCAGTGTCAGTTTCGATGGGTTTAAAGCGATCAACAACCTATCTATCCAAATTGGAGACACAGAACTTCGCGCGATTATTGGTCCGAACGGTGCTGGCAAAACAACCTTTATGGATATTGTGACCGGGAAGACAAAACCCGATGAAGGCTATGTGATCTGGGGCGAGAAATCGTCGTCACTGCTGGATATGAGCGAAAGCCAAATTGCCCAAGCAGGCATTGGACGAAAGTTCCAAAAACCGACTGTTTTTGAGGAACAGACCGTGCGTGAAAACATCACAATAGCATTAAAGAACCCACGAAGGCCGCTTGATTTATTGTTCAGTCGTGAAGCGCCCAACACAGAAAATCGTGTACGGGCTGTCAGCGACGACATTGGGTTAACGGATGCGCTTGATCAACTGTCAGGAGCGCTCAGTCATGGGCAAAAACAGTGGCTGGAGATTGGTATGCTGCTGGCCCAAGATCCGCATCTTTTGTTGGTGGATGAACCTGCTGCAGGGATGTCTGAGACAGAACGTGAGCAGACCACAGACATCCTAGTACGCGCCGCAAAAACGCGCGCAGTTGTAGTTGTTGAACATGATATGGAATTTGTGCGTCGCCTCAACTGTAGGGTTACCGTATTGAACCAAGGGTCTGTTTTGGCTGAAGGATCCCTAGATCACGTAACGAAGAATCAAGACGTCATCGACGTGTATTTGGGGCGATAAAGTATGCTGGATATCCAAAACTTAACCATGAAATACGGGCAAAGCCAAATTCTAAACAATATGTTTCTGAGTGCCAAAGCTGGTGAAGTGACCGTGGTAATGGGCACCAATGGTGTGGGTAAAACCAGCTTGCTCAAAGCAATTTCCGGACGTTTTCCTTACGTGGATGGCACCATCACTTTGGATGGGAAGCTTCTAAATCACCTTAGCCCATTTGACGCCGCCAAGGCGGGGATCGCCTATGTACCCCAAGGGCGTGAAGTTTTCCCTTTGATGACTGTAGTTGAAAACCTTGAGAGTGGATTTGCCTGTCTGGACAGGTCAGATCACAAAGTTCCTGATCACATTTATGATCTGTTTCCTGTGCTGTATGATATGGGAGGGCGACGCGGTGGTGACCTTTCTGGTGGCCAACAACAGCAGCTTGCTATCGCACGCGCTTTGATCATGCGGCCCAAGGTCTTGTTGCTGGATGAACCAACAGAGGGCATTCAACCCAATATTATTCAGCAAATTGGCCACGTTATTCGCATTCTGTGTGATCAAGGCGACATGGCCATCGTTTTGGTCGAACAGTTTTTCGACTTTGCGTATGAGCTTGGGGATGAATTCACGATAATGAAACGCGGTGCTGTATCTTTCAATAGGCGCGCGGATGGCCTGGATCGTCAAACGCTCTTTGAGGTCATGACGGTTTAAGGCGCCAACTATTGAGCCCGTAGCTTCAGGCTGCACCAACAATCCAGTGCCAATTTTCATTAAGTTGACAGCACCCATCTGGTGATGTTGCTGGCAAGTAATGATTAGGCTTCAGTCTGCAAAATCGGTACGAAGCAATTAACTCCGCAAAACATCCTTGGCTGAGCTAGCATTGTTTAGCCGCTTTGTTGGGCAGATAATTTCTTTCTTGCATAAGATTTGAACGCAGAGCCATGCACCTGAAGCATGTCGGAAATGCAATTTTGTTGATTGTTGCATTGCAGCATTTTGAGCTAAAAAAAACGTAGCTTAAATTTCCTCCCGAAATTGTAGTGTTTACTGGCGGTGTCTTTTGGCACCGCCATTTTTTTGCTTAGTGTGACGCTGGTAACATTCGTGGGCATGCGTCCAACGCATAACGGGAATGCAACTGTGTGGGATGAAATTTAACGTGATAAATTCTATAATATTAGATGTAAAAGAAAGGAGAGTAAAATGCTTAAACGACTTTTTAACGCAATGATTGTAGCCCGTCAGGCGTCCGCCACAATGCAAGCACTGCAGTACATGAGTGATCGCCAGCTAGAAGACATTGGCTTCACCCGTGAGACTTTTGTCGAGCAAATGAAAGCCAATATATTAACTGAATTAGATGCTGCAGACGCAGAAAAATCTCAGGCAGCACCAGTAAACCCAAATTTGGTAGGCGCCGTGTAAGCAGCGCCTAACTACGTAGTATACGAGACGTTCGGATTTTAGCTAAAGTCCAACATCAACTCACCCGCAGTAATGCCCGTGGCTTTAGTATCTGTCATTTCCATAGCAGCAGCCCTCAAACCATCGATAGCAGCCTGCGCTGTTGCAGAATCTGGCCATACAATCATTGTCCGTGCGGTGTTAGTGCCGGTTGCAGTGGCTTTAAAGCTAAGTGCGCCAGCAGCTTGCACCTTCGGCCACATAGCCTCGCCAGTGGCAGTCATCGCATCCATGTCGGAAAATTCCCAGTCGGTAAAAGTAGCGAACATTTTTGTTTTCTCCTTTAGTTTTGCCTCTCAATTCTACGGAAAAATTTGTACATGGCAAATAAAGGGACCAGCCCCGGGGGATGAGGCTGGCCAAGTCAGGAAAAGAGCCTGCTAGTTATGTCTGAAGGTTTGAACAGCAGACCCATGTTCTAAAGCTAGCTCAACATCACCTGCTGCAATGCGACCGATGGTCCTGTCAGACGAATGGAGGATGTTGTGTCATTTGCGGACGTTACAAATACACCCTCCCCGTTGCAACTGAGTTTAATCTTACAGTTACATCACGTGTGTTCCAGGCATATTCAGCTATCAGGACTTTCTTGAGCGCGTCATAGGAAAAATGGCGGCACTGGCATAAGAGTCATTGCAGCCTACCAGCTATTGTAGCCAAGATACTTGCCTGACATCTCGACCTTCACGCGATCCCCCTTTGGGTTTTCAACGCGCGTTAAAGTCATATCAAAGTCGATGGCAGACATAATCCCGTCGCCAAATTTTTCTTGGATCAGAGCCTTGAGCGTCGGGCCATAGACGCCAACGATTTCGTAAAAGCGGTAAATGCAGGGGTCGGTTGGCACGGCTTGCTCCCAAATCTTGGTAGGACTTTCGGCCAAAACACTTTCCGCCTCTTGCGGCAGCCCCATGACAGTGACCATCAACTTTGCTTTCTCGGGCGGAAAAGCATTCATGCCCATTGCGGCGGAATGGGTCCAGATAGGCGACATATCGATCTTCTCGGCAATATCTTCCCATGTCAGTCCAGCCTGTTTCTTGGCGGACAGGATCAGCGCGGTGACGTCTTCTTTGGTCATCATTTCAGCCATTGTGAGGTCTTTCATATTGGTCTCCTTCGGTCTTAGCTATTTACTGCCTTTAAGGTGGATCGTTTGTTTTCGGGGTCTTCTGTGGGATCGGTCAAGTCGATCCTGACCGTTTTGGGTTTGTTCGTTTTGCTTGCTTCCGTTGGCTGTCCAGCCAGTTCCTTTGATCGTTTCCCTAGGAACTGCACCAAATGGTTGCGGATCGCGTAGTAGTTGGGGTGTTCGACGATTTCAGTCCGGTTGCGCGGGCGCGGGATTGTGATCTCGACACTTTCGGCAACACGCGCGTACGGTCCGTTTGTCATCAACAGGATGCGGTCGGCCAGCAGGATTGCCTCGTCGATGTCATGAGTTATCATAAAAACCGTCTGCTCCATCTGCCCCCAAATCTTGAGCAGCTCGTCCTGAATAGTCCCGCGCGTTAGGGCATCAAGTGCGCCGAAAGGCTCATCCAGAAGCAACAGCTTCGGATGGTTTGCAAAGGCGCGCGCAATCGACACCCGCTGGCGCATGCCGCCTGACAACTGGCTTGGCTTGCGGTGGATAACATCCCCCTCAAGCCCAACCATCGCAAGGAAGTTTGTCGCGTGTTCTTCGACTTGGCTTTTGGTCCATTCCGGATGGCGCGCCTTGATCCCAAACGTAACATTCTTGAGCGTCGTCAGCCAAGGGAGCAAGGAGTAGTTCTGAAACACCACGCCACGGTCAAGGCTGGGGCCTTTGACCTCTTGCCCATCCATTATCACGCAGCCACTTGTCGGATCGGCAAGGCCAGCAAGGATATTCATGATCGTGGATTTGCCGCAGCCGGAGTGGCCAAGGATAACCACGAATTCGCCTTTCTCAACCCCGAAAGAGGCATTTTCAAAAACAGTCATCTCGCCGCCGTTCCCGTTTGGGAACTTCTGGACGAGTTTTTCGATGCTTAGAAATGGTTTCATGAGGCTTCCTTCATTCGGCGTAGGTGACACGGCGCTGTAGCAGGCCGAACATTGCGTCCAGCAACATGCCCACCACACCAATCATTAGTATCGAAAAAACGACTGAGGTCAGGTCAAGATTGTTCCATTCGTTCCAAACGTAGTAGCCAATGCCCGTGCCACCGACGAGCATTTCAGCCGCCACAATGACCAGCCACGCAATACCTATCGAGATGCGCATTCCAGTCAAAATGGTCGGCGCAGCAGCTGGCAAGATGACCGTGAAGGCCGTTTTGATCGGCCCAAGCTCGTGGGTGCGGGCAACATTCACCCAGTCCTCACGCACTCCGGCAACGCCAAAAGCGGTGTTGATCAACATCGGCCAGATCGAGCAGATGAAAATCACAAAGATCGCAGAAGCCTCACTGTCTCCGATGATGAACAGCGCAAGTGGCATCCAAGCGAGCGGAGAGATTGGGCGCAGCACCTGAATGAACGGATTGAAAGCCTTGTAAGCCACTTGGCTCATCCCAATCAGGAACCCGAAGGGGATAGCAATCAATGCGGCAAGGAGATAGCCTGTCAGGACACGGTAGATCGAATACCCGATCTGAATGCCAATGCCCTTGTCGTTGGGTCCCGCATCATAGAAAGGGTCGCTTAGTTGATCCCATGCCTTGATAATGACCTGACTGGGTGGCGGGACACCAGCCTTTGGGGAGCCAGCACCAGTCAGAATTTCGTATTCCGTCAACTCCTTAACGGCTTTCTGGGCAGGAATGGCGGCCTCCCATATCAGGAGACCGACAACCAGCATCAATACCGACAGCAAAGCGGCGCGTTGGTTCAAGGAAAGGGTGCCCATGGCTTACCCTTTCCCGATCGGAAAGCTGCTGACGTATTCTTCCGGCTTCGCAGGATCAAAGGTCTTACCCATAATAGTGTACGATTTGTAAGTGATGTCCGGCGCCTCATACCCGAGGTCTTCCATTACTTTCTTACAATCAGCGGCCAGGTAGACCTGCTCCGCGACGCCGCGGTAGTCGACGTCGCCTTCGATGTAGCCCCACCGCTTCATCTGTGTCAGGATCCATACGCCCATGGAATGCCACGGAAAGGGGTCGAAATCTATCCGATCAGGCACGCGCTTCACTTCGCCCAGGCCGTCGGCGTAGGTCCCTGTAAGGACCTGCTCTATCACCGTGACCGGCTGGTTTAAGTAGTTGGTGGGGGCGATTGCCTCCGCGATTTCTTTACGGTTCTCGGCTGCTGATGCATATTGCGTGGCGTCGATGATCGACTTCAAAAGCGCGCCATAGGTGTTTGGCAACTGTTGCGCAAATGACAGGGGGGCTGCGAAAGCACAGCAAGGGTGGCCTTCCCAAATATCCTTGGTCAACATGTGCAGGAACCCGATGCCCTCATAGACGGCGCGCTGATTGAATGGATCGGGCGACAAATAGCCGTCAAGATTGCCGGCTCGCAGGTTGGCAACCATCTCTGGCGGCGGCACAACGCGGATCTGGATATCGACATCGGGGTCCAAGCCAAACTCGGCCACGTAATACCGGAGCAGGAAATTGTGCATCGAGTATTCAAACGGCACGCCAAAGGTGAAGCCCTTCCATTGCTTAGGATCACGTTTGTCAAGGTGTTCATTCGACAGCACGATGGCTTGTCCGTTAATGTTTTCGACAGCTGGCATGATGTAAGGTTCCGCAACCGACCCCGCCCCAAGACTCATCGCCAAAGGCATGGGCGTCAGCATGTGCGAGGCGTCATATTCTCCGTTCAGAGACTTGTCGCGCGCAACGGCCCAACCTGCGGTTTTGATCACCTGGGCATTAAGACCGTAGCGCTCATAGAAACCCAAAGGCTGTGCCATAATTATCGGGGTCGCGCAGGTGATCGGCACAAATCCAATATTCAGGTCTGTTTTTTCAGGTGGCCCAAGTTTGTCGAGAATTGCAGCTTTCGCCTCGTTCAGCGGAAAGACCGATGCCAGTGCGGCGGCCATTGTCGAACCGCCCATCATACCCATGAAGGATCGACGCCCGATGTCGCTTTGACCAAAAACAGACCGGACAATCGCGCTTTCAACGGCGCGTTCCATCATTCCTTCGGAGGAGGACAGATCAATACTTTCCGCCACCTCAAATTTGGGTGCGCTACAGGTGTGACAGCCACAATCGGCGGCGTGCCGCAGATCTGTTTCTGGAGAGAAGGGATTACCCAGTGATTTAATAGTCATATTGCAACCTCGCTGTTGATTTTCTCCATTGTGGCAGTGGGGCAACGGCATTTGTAGGCATTCGTTAAGAAGTCAAAAAATGGATTTTGTGATTAATTTCAATGCAAAAATGGTAATGTGGTTCAAAAAAGTTTTACGAAATATCGTAATTTACGATATCTCGTATTGCACACATGCGCGTGCCCGCGCCCTATCCAGGAATGATTGATACCGATTCCGATTCGTTTCTCACCGGCGCTTTTGGCCCGACCATCCTGCTTCATCTTAGCCAGGACCGTATTTTGGCAGCGAACCAAGAGGCCGAAGCACTTTTAGGGGATGATGCCCTGCCAGGATCGCATTTTGCCCGCTTCGTTGCTGCGGGTATGGAGGCCTTCGTTGTCTTTATCACGGAGGCACAGTATCGCGGTACCGCTTGGACCCGGCAGGTAACACTACAAAGTGCTGACCAGACGCCATTGCAATGCGAGGTGACTGGACGGGCCGTATACCACGATGGTCAGGACATGCTGCTTCTGCATATGCTTGACCTTGAAACCCTTGAACAACATGCAGCCGAAGCTGAAGCCAGAAAAATCTACAATGGTGGGCTTATTGAATGGCATCGTGCGCAAAGATTCTTTGCAGAACTGGAGCGCGAAAACCAACTGATCCTCAACGCCGCCGGTGAAGGGATTTACGGGGTCAATGCCGACGGGAAGACAACTTTTGTCAATCGCGCCGCACAGGAAATGCTTGGCTGGACCACCCAAGACCTTTTGGGCCAAGATATCCACGCAAAAATTCACCATCACTACCTGACCGGCGAGGAATATCCATCGCACGAGTGTCCGATCTATCAATCCTTCCGGTATGAGCAGGTTAACCGGATTGAGAACGAAGTGTTCTGGCGCAAGGACGGAAAGCCGATCCGGGTCGAATATGTCTCGACCCCGATCTACGACGGCCCCCAATTGGTCGGTGCAGTAGTCATTTTTCACGACATCACAGAACGCTGGGAAAACGAACGCAAACTACACGTGGCGATGGACGAAGTGGCGGCCCTGCGCGATCAGTTGGAGGAGGAAAACGCCTACCTGCAAGAAGCGATCAGCATCGAGCGCGCGCATCACGACATTATTGGGCGCTCGGATGCGACCCAGGGGATCATCAAGCAGGTCGAACTCGTCGGGCCTACTGATACAAGCGTCATAATCCATGGCGAGAGCGGCGTTGGAAAATCCCTTATAGCCTCAGCTGTTCATGGTGAGAGCAGCCGTAAACGTCGCCCTATGATCCACTTTAAGGCAGGAGCCGTGAGCCCTGAGAAAATCGAAAGTGAATTGTTCGGCCACGTTCGTGGTGCCTTCGCCGGTGCGCTCAAGGATCGGCCCGGCAAGTTAGAATTGGCGCACGGTGGTACATTGTTCATTGATGAAGTCGCGGACATACCTATCGAATTACAGGGCCATCTGCTGGATGCATTACAAAACAGAGTGGCGACCCGATTGGGCGATGATCGCAACCGCAGCCTTGATCTGCGCGTGATCGCCTCGACCAACCGCGACGTTGACCGCGAGGTGCAAGCAGGGCGTTTGCGTCAGGACTTAATGCTTCATCTTGGGGTCTTTCCCATTCTATGTCTCCCTTTACGCGATCGCCCGGAGGACATTCCGGTCCTGACAATACATCTGCTGCGCATCGCCTGTAAACGACTTGGTCGAAAGGTCCCGATCGTCACCGAAGGGGCAATGCGAAAGTTGCAAGATTACCACTGGCCCGGCAACGTGCGCGAACTGGCAAACGTAATCGAACGCGGTGCCATCGTGTCGCAATCCGAAAAGTTACAAGTTGAAATCCAAAGCCAAGTAATACAAGGCGCTTTGCCGACCTCCACCTTGCTCTCCGAAGCGGATGTCGAAAATATCCGCAGAACCAACATCATCGCATGCATGAAAAGGGCCGGTGGAAAGGTTTCCGGGAACAAGGGGGCGGCCGCATTGCTTGGGATCAAACCAACGACACTGTATTCAAGGCTCAAAAAACTGGGGCTGAGCGAAAATGACTGGTGAATGCTTGAGTGGGTGCTGTCAGACTAATGAGAACTCGCATCGGATTTCTAGCGCAGCCTGAACCTATGCGCTCAATAGTTGGCGCCACTCAGTAAGATCGGCCGTTCGATTGAGCTTGAAATTGATGCGTGCGTAAAGGTGCATTGCAACAGCCTCACAGCCAACATTACCCCACACCCAGCCCCCGTAGCGCCTTAACCGAGCCACAGCCGCGTCAGCAGGCAAACAGCTGCGTAACCAAGCGCCAAATCAAACATGTGTGCATCGACGCGTAGGCGTGCGGGCGCGTGGCGGAAATAGCGGGTATGGTCAACCAAAGGGGGGACAAAAGGGGGGACTAATTCAATCAATAATAATTAACAGGTTGATATTTAATATTTATGTGATGAATTGTGGTGCCCCCACACGGACTCTGGTTCCTTCAGTGCGACTTATATCCATTCCTGCATTAAGATTCACACGGCTAATACTGCCTGTCAACACACGATGAATAACCAATGTGGACAGATGTGTGACACGTTGTGGACCAAATGTGTACCAACTTGCAGGGGGGTAGATGGGCCACCCCACCCTACTAGGTTATCTATATATGACCTCTGCCGGTGATTAGCCCTGCGAGTTTGTAAACCAGTATCGGTTCAGTTTCGGGTTAGATGACCGTTATGAGAAGTCCTTAGGGGGTCAAAGTGCTATAGTACTATATAGGAACCTGACCCTTTAACGGTGTCACTCCCCGAAACTTCAGGCTCTGGCCCGTACAGATACTCCAGCTTTAACTCAGTGATAGCACCTTCACCCCAGCCAGTGGTTAGATGGGACAGTACTTCTGCTTCAGTCCACGGAGTGTAGAGGCTGGTGGTGGGACTGCCTGAGTAATTCTTCGGGAGGTAGAGGTGACGGTGGGGGGTCTTGCGTTTTACCTTAGCGTCAAAGGTGGCTATCTGGGTGGCTGTTCGAGCTAAGTTTCAAGCTCATCAAAGACACCGTCTAAGAACGGCTCATACTTTCTCCACGCTTGTGAACTGCCCTTGTAAACTTTCTTCCGAACTTGCTGTTGAGAAGCCGTCTTCACAGACCTCTTGTTATTCTGCGGTGCCAGACATGCATCTTCCCATTTAAGCCCCAAGCCTTCGTGTCTTAGCCCCCTAGAACTGTGCCAGTATATTTTGGCAAAGGGAGTAAGGAAACATGGCTCGAAAGCGTTATTCTGATGAAGATGTGTTGAAGTTATTGCGCGAGATTGATGTTCATTTGCACGATGGTTTGGACGTTGTGAGTTCGTGTCGCAAAGCTGGGATTTCAGATAAGAGTTATTATTACTGGCGTAAGAAGTTTGGAGGCCTTTCTCGTTCGCAGGTTTCTGAGATGAAATCGCTCAAGAAAGAAAACGAGCGCTTGAAGAAGATCGTCGCTGACTTGCAGTTAGACAAGGTGATCCTGAAGGAGAGCCTTGATCATCTAAAGCCGCGGGCCTGACGCGGGCTCAGCTTCGTCAGGCTGTTATTCATACGCGTCAAAAGCTGGATATTTCTGAGCGGCGTGCTTGCGCTGTTCTGGATGTAGCCCGCTCAACTCTGCGCTATCAAGCCCAACCCACAGATGACAACGAACTTCGCTTGGCGATGATCCGGCTGGCCAAGCAATATGGGTGGTATGGCTATAGGAAAGTCACAGCTCTGCTGCGCATGGAAGGCTGGCGTGTTAACCACAAGAGGATCGAGCGCTTATGGAACGAAGAAGGTTTGCAGCTGCCGCGCCGGCACAACAAGCGCAAACGGCTTTATCATAAAGACAGCTCCATCATCAGGCTGCGGCCCACACACCCCAACCATATTTGGGCGATCGACTTTGTGCACGATAAGCTTAGCAATGGGCGCAGCTATAAAATGCTCACGGTTCTAGATGAATATACCCGTGAAGCGCTCTGCGTGGCAGTGAGACCCAAAATGAATGCGAACGACGTTTTGGAGACACTGCACCCGCTGCTGATCAAACATGGTAAGCCAGAGTTTATTCGCTCTGACAACGGACCCGAGTTCATTGCCACGCATCTGCAGGACTGGCTGAAGAAGGTTGGGATCAAACCAATGCAAATCTATCCGGGCAGCCCTTGGGAAAATGGATACAACGAACGCTTTAACGGCACCTTGCGAAAAGAAGTGCTCAACGCCGAATGGTTTCACACCACACGGCAAGCCCAGGTCGCTATCAATGTTTGGCTCAGGCAATACAACCAGATCAGACCTCATCATGCATTGAACATGCGCCCACCCGTACCAGAAACCTTATTAGAGAAACCAAAAATCAATGGACGAATTTAGGGGGCTAGACAACGGTCTAAAGATGGGAAAAGCAAATCAGGACCGTGGTGCGCTGCCCGAGGGCCTCGCTGCGGGATGAACGATCAATGGCAGAGGACCCTAAATGAAATTACCCCCGAATGAATTTACCACGCTAATACTAAAGGCCCGTGGTCCGAGGCGCGGGGCCCTAGGATAGGGGCGGGGTGGTCCTGCATACTGCGGCTCAACTGTAGTGATTGGGCACAGTAACCCCCGTCGTTGGTCCACGGACCGCGGACCGAGCAAAACTAACCAACGCCACCTGTGCACAGGTAACACTGAAGGCGGAAATGCGGGTGGGTGCTCTACTATCCGTGGACCTTGGCTCTCTATCCCCAGTCCACAGACCTAAGCAAGATGGTTTAGGAACCTCGGGCCGGGTTTCATGTAGCGGAATAGGGAGGTTTTTATCATTCACGGAGGTTACAAACCCACCCACCCATTTCAACCAAGTTTAATCTGACAAGGCCCTCCCGTCGTATACATTGCAACAGCGCTTGCCGCACACTACATCTGCAGACGGCACAGGTTTCGAAAAGAGGTTATCATGCAATTTCATCTGAATGGGTTCAAACCGGGCAATTATCAGATTCCGGATGCGGCGCGGAAAGCCTATCCCACGCCACCAATCGAAGATTTGCCCACCGAAGTAGACGTTCTGATCGTTGGCACCGGCCCAGCAGGCCTGACAATGGCCCGTCAGATGTCAGAATTTGGTGACATCAACACATGTATCGTGGATATGGCAGATGGACCTTTACTGTTCGGACGCGCGGACGGGATTTCGTGTCGAACAATCGAAATCATGGAAGCATTCAACAGCAGTGAAATGGTCGAAAAAGAGACCTACAAGCTGATGCAGAATACATTCTGGGAACCAGATGCAGAAAATCCCCAGAATATCAAACGCACCCATAAGATCACCGATGCTCGGCTCGGCATGTCAGAATTCACACACGGCATTGTCAACCAAGCCCGCCTGCATGAATTATTGCTGGATGGAATGGCAAATGCCGTTACCAATTTGCGCCCTCATTACAGTCGCGAATTGGTTGATTTGGTGATTGATGAAAGCCTAACCCAAGATCTTGATGCGCATCCAATCACGGCCATGTTCAAGCGCGTTGATGACGCGGGCAGTGACAAAATTGAAACTGTTAAGGCCCGGTTTGCTGTTGGCGCCGACGGTGGCAGAAGCCGCGTCCGAAAAGCCTTAGGAATCACATTGGAAGGCGATTCTGCTGATAAGGCTTGGGGCGTAATGGATATCCTGCTGAACACAGATTTTCCCGATATCCGGGTAAAAAGCTTCATTCAATCCAAGGACCACGGCGCAGTCATGACCATTCCCCGCGAAGGTGGTTATCTGATCAGGTTCTACGTTGAACTAGACCAAATCGAAAAAGACACCCGCGCAGCCGATATCCAACTGACCGAACATGATATCATCGCGAAGGCGCAGAAAATCTTTCACCCCTATACTTTGGACGTGAAAGAAGTTGCTTGGTGGTCAAAATATTCAGTCGGGCAACGCCTTGCCAACCGTTTCGACAACCGCGCTGTAGACAGTTCGGACGAAATTATCCCACGCGCTTTTGTGGCCGGTGACGCGTGCCATACACACAGTCCCAAGGGGGGCTGGGGGCTAAACACGTCTTTGCCAGACACATTTAACCTCGGCTGGAAAATGGCAGCCGTTCTTCAAGGCAAAAGCAAAGCATCATTGCTTGCAACCTACAGCACTGAACGCAGGAAGGTCGCCAACCAACTGATCAATGCGGATAAAGAGCTTTCAATACTGGTCGCTACACGACCCGTTACAGGCGGCGCATCACAAGACGCGCAAGTGGATACTGCAAAGATCGCAGCCTTCATGAAACGTCAAAGCGGGTTCGTAAGCGGCACATCGATCGAGTATTTCCCCTCCTATATCTGCACGGGCCAAGGCAACCAACACTTGGCCACAGGCTATAAAATCGGGCAAAGATTCCATTCCGTCAAAGCAACCCGCGTTGCTGATGGCGCCCATCAACACTTGGGCCATCTGGTAAAGGCCGACGGTCGTTGGCGCATGTTCGTGTTCGGCGGCGCGCAGGATCCGACACAAACGTCCTCCGATACCTATCAACTGATCAATTTCCTAGCGAATGACCCAACATCCCCGGTGCGCAAATATACGCAAGACAACTCTGATCTTGATGCGATTATCGATACATATGCAATCTTTCAGCAACAAGATTTGTCTATGCATGATCTGCACGACTTCCTATGGCCAGCCAAAGGTAAATATGGATTACGGGACTATGAAAAAGTCTTCCACACGCAGGACGGTAACGACGTCTATGATCTGCGTGGGATTGATCGGAATTCGGGATGTGTTGTGATCGTCAGACCCGATCAGCATATTGCCGCGATCATGCCAACTGCGGCACATGCAGAAATTTCGGAATTTTTTGATCGATTTATGGTCAGAAACGTACCTCAGACTTAACCTATCAAAGGAAAAGCATCGAAGCAGGTTACCGTTGTGTGAACTGACTGTTCCTCCGCCACAAACTGCCTCACTAGCTATGGCACACCTCAGATAAGAATCAGTTATTACTCATTTATTTAGGCCCGACACTTGTCATGTCGCATATGGGTACTGACCAAATTGCACAGTTTATTTATGGCTCTTTGACTTTTTGAAGGCTAATCCACTCGAGTGGTTCGTCAATAACGTCAATCTTATACGGACTCTAAAAATCTTGTTCATAGCGACATATTAAGTTGAACAATTTAACAGGAGTTATTGTTAAATACACATGCATGTACGGAAAGATACTTATTGCCAAAGCGGCAAGCAGCTTTATCGGCGAAAGAACGACATATATTTTGATCTAGTTCTTCCAAGAGTGCGTTCAGGTGTGAACTTATCCCTTTTTGTAAGGATTAAATTGAGTAACGTTGGTGATTCCAGATCGTTGTCATGTGTCCGACTTTTTGATATGCTGCACGGCATCTCGGATCTTGATAAAGTCCGCACATTAGATCCTAATCAGACTAGCAGGTGCACCCAGACAAACCCATTTCAGCATTGGCAACCTAACATCTAATAGATACGCCTATTCGGACTGGACTTCTGTTTTACCGTAAGCCTGTGTGTTGATGTGCCCGAAGCTGTTCGGGCTTTGCTCACTGAGCCAAGCCATACGGAGAAAGGGCTGAAACAGCGGACCGGGTGTTGTCAAACAAATGAGAACTCGCATAAGATTGGTAACGCAGCCTAAATCTATGCGCTCAATAATTGGCGCCACTCAGCGAGAGCAGCGGTTCGATTGAGCTTGAAATTGTCTCCTGAGTAGAAGTGGCGCTCCTGATTGAAATGGTTGTGGACTGAAGAGTGGACGGCAACGAACTTCTGCTATCATCGGACCAAATCTATTCCACCAAAACCGAACTGTTTCGTGGCTGATCTCAATTCCTCGTTCGTGCAAAAGATCTTCCACATTACGGAATGAGAGCGGAAACCACACATAAAGCATCACAGCCAAGCGGATGATCTGAGGGCTCGTTTTAGAGGACCTGAATGGGGAGTGTTTTGTCATTTGCGGGTTCTACAAATACACCCTGCTCGGTTCAACCGAGTTTAATCTGACAGTGCCTCGCATAGCTTACGTCATTCAATGCCAGACAGGCTTAGGGCAGTTGAATGTCCTAGTGATGTTATTGATCAGATTGGTGGATGGCTGACGCAAGGTGTTGGGAGCAGCTACGGCAGTGGTCATTCAATAGCTATCGTTCAAAAATGGTTAGTACTGGAAAATAAGCTAGAGCATCATTAGGGCTTCGGCACTAAAGCTATTCCCAACTGAAGCTCTAACTAAAATATCTCATGGGCTAGACTATAACAGGTCTACGTTTATAGCGAGATCAGTTTGAGGCGATAGTTGGTCGTAGAAAATCTCCTCTGAACTAAACTGAGTGTTATCTTCCACGAAAGACATGATAAAAGCCTGCGGACTATTTGCATCTGGGACATATCCAGAATCGCCTTGGTCATTATCTTGAAACATGCTCCTCAAAGTCGCAAAGTCAGGCTTGGATAAAACAGGATCAAAGTATTTCATGAATAATGCATGACCAAGTGGGTTTTCTGCAAGCACCCCCGCTGGATCAGATGCAGTTAAACTCCATTCACCTTCTAAAGCTCCCTCACCATTGACTTTATCAGTCCAGAACTCTTTGCCCATCTCCCACATGCTAAAATTAAGGATATAAGTGTATTCTGTCGCTGCTGGGTGGAATTGTTCAGGATCATTCAATGGATCAGGTGCATATCCAGATGGATCGAAAACACCATTATCCATCGCCTCTTTCATAGCCAAATAAAGCTCCGATGTTTTCCAGCTGTTATCGTTGGCATCATGCGCATCTCTTAAACCCACTTTGGTGTAGTTAAGAGCTTCCTCAGATCCTTCGACAGCGCCCCTCACGCCCCATGGATGCAATGTGTGTAAAAGATGCTCAAAAAGTTCATGAATATCATTGTCGCCAGTGGGTACAACCTCGCCATGGCTGCTATTTTGGTACCAGACCATGTCTTGCATTATATCATTGAGTAACGCCTCAGTTCCCGCACCATACTGGGCATCTAACTGACCCTCATTCAAATCTTGCAAAGGATTCAGCGGGTATTCACTTCCAGCTCCTTTTAAAATACGTTGGGACGTACCGAATCCTTCATGCCACGTGCCGTCTGCACCAGATAGTATTTCCTTCATGTTCTCCTGTGCGGAAACGTCAATGTTTGATCCTGTTGGATCCATTAGCATTACATATGATTGAGCAACTTTGTGCGCCCAAGCATCTGGGACAGCATCTTGAGTGCCTGATGCTCCACCTACAAGAAGTTTGACACCATAAACATCTAATGTGCGGTCAAAAAGTGTGCTGGTCGTAGCAGTCAAAGAGCCCTTATTGAGACTCGCTCCCGGCAAGCCACTTGGAGGAGATCCATTATCAGCTACACCACTACTACCGCCACCGCCGCAAGCTGCTAAAGCTAACCCCATAGGTGACAGTGTAAGTGCTTTCTTGCTTTTTAGTTGATTTTGTATTTTTTCAATTGTGGATGAATTTTGCATTTTACCCCCAAGCTAAATTTTAACGGGGAATCATATTGCCTATGTATTTTGTGTCAACTGCGTTGGGCAGGGGTATACGATCCATGGCTTCAGGCATTCGATGCGGGATAGGTTGAGATCAGTAGAATGCCCAAGTGATATTATTGATCAGATTGGTGGCTGGCTGACACAGGTTGTTGGGAATAGTTATGGGCTCGGCCATCCTGTCTGTTTACTGAAATTACATATTGATAAAATTTAATATGGCTTTGTTGCAGTGATAAGTTTCATTCTTGTTTACGGTTGTGTAGCCAAAGGAAGATGTTAACTATGAGCAAGAAAACATGTTGCTTTTCAGAGGCCGTGTAATGCTAAACTTTAGTTCTAATTTTATTCTGCGCTACAGGCTTGTTTGTTTATTGCTTTCAGTGGGTTACTTTTTTTACCAATTTACGGCTGCCAATTATGAAAATTTTGGGATTCAATTTCGTTATTTAACAATCTGGGGCTTAACGGGAGCGATGGTATCTAGCTATTTGTTATACAGATCAAAACGCAATAATTTGCCTGAAACTTATCGTGCGTTTGTGTCCGCTGTAGCTGTTCTAAATGCTATGGTCGTTTTCTTGTATTGGAAGTTATATTTCATCGATCCCAGTTTAGTGAATTATTCAGGCTCAATCGTTTGGTTTCAAGAATATTACTTACATGCACTTGGGCCATTATTAATCATTTTTGACGCTCTTTTTTTTAACAGGTCGTTCTTACAGATTCGAAACGGTGCGTTAACTATTGTGGGGATGTGCTTACTTTATGTATTATGGACTGAAGCCTTAACTGCACCACTTAATTCTATCCCTGAGGGTTCTGTGACTAGTGGGCTTCCTTACCCATTTTTAAACAACATGGTATTTACAGAACGGCTTAGCTTTTATGCTACGACCACATTGACTGGACTTGGATTTTATTTTTTGGGTTGGTTTTTGACAAAAATGAAGTCGCTATTATTGTCTTAAAACTATATCAGTGGCGATCCCTGAAGACAGGAAACGGCGAAGCATCATTCATCGCCCTGATACGGGCATCCCTTGTCTTAGCCCCCTAGAACTGTGCCAGTATATTTTGGCAAAGGGAGTAAGGAAACATGGCTCGAAAGCGTTATTCTGATGAAGATGTGTTGAAGTTATTGCGCGAGATTGATGTTCATTTGCACGATGGTTTGGACGTTGTGAGTTCGTGTCGCAAAGCTGGGATTTCAGATAAGAGTTATTATTACTGGCGTAAGAAGTTTGGAGGCCTTTCTCGTTCGCAGGTTTCTGAGATGAAATCGCTCAAGAAAGAAAACGAGCGCTTGAAGAAGATCGTCGCTGACTTGCAGTTAGACAAGGTGATCCTGAAGGAGAGCCTTGATCATCTAAAGCCGCGGGCCTGACGCGGGCTCAGCTTCGTCAGGCTGTTATTCATACGCGTCAAAAGCTGGATATTTCTGAGCGGCGTGCTTGCGCTGTTCTGGATGTAGCCCGCTCAACTCTGCGCTATCAAGCCCAACCCACAGATGACAACGAACTTCGCTTGGCGATGATCCGGCTGGCCAAGCAATATGGGTGGTATGGCTATAGGAAAGTCACAGCTCTGCTGCGCATGGAAGGCTGGCGTGTTAACCACAAGAGGATCGAGCGCTTATGGAACGAAGAAGGTTTGCAGCTGCCGCGCCGGCACAACAAGCGCAAACGGCTTTATCATAAAGACAGCTCCATCATCAGGCTGCGGCCCACACACCCCAACCATATTTGGGCGATCGACTTTGTGCACGATAAGCTTAGCAATGGGCGCAGCTATAAAATGCTCACGGTTCTAGATGAATATACCCGTGAAGCGCTCTGCGTGGCAGTGAGACCCAAAAATGAATGCGAACGACGTTTTGGAGACACTGCACCCGCTGCTGATCAAACATGGTAAGCCAGAGTTTATTCGCTCTGACAACGGACCCGAGTTCATTGCCACGCATCTGCAGGACTGGCTGAAGAAGGTTGGGATCAAACCAATGCAAATCTATCCGGGCAGCCCTTGGGAAAATGGATACAACGAACGCTTTAACGGCACCTTGCGAAAAGAAGTGCTCAACGCCGAATGGTTTCACACCACACGGCAAGCCCAGGTCGCTATCAATGTTTGGCTCAGGCAATACAACCAGATCAGACCTCATCATGCATTGAACATGCGCCCACCCGTACCAGAAACCTTATTAGAGAAACCAAAAATCAATGGACGAATTTAGGGGGCTAGACACCAGCGCGCAAACCTTTGCAGCATCTCATAATCAATACTGGTCACAAAAATATCACCAAAGAAGGGAACCAAATACTTATCAATCACGATTATGTAATCACGAAAGCTCTTCTTACCCACGCCATTATCTAGCTGTTGCTTCATGGTAGCACGGCACAATGCAGCCACATCTGCAAAGCGTTTGGAGATCACAGGCAACCCGTTTTTTTGCCTAAATCTGTAGTCTAAATAGATCTCACGCGCCGCTGCCACAGCATCATTTAAAATGCGTTTCTTTGAGCTCACGCGAACCTGTCGTCCGTCCAATGTAAATGCAACTTGCCAGACTTTGCTGTGCTTGCGTTTAAAAAGACGAACCTCACCATCCATCAACGTGGGTGTATTTGGGTTCAATTTGGGCACTATCAACACCGTGTTTAACACTCAGATTCTGCACTAGAAAAAGTCAGAAAGCTAGAAAAAACTGTGCTAGAGGTGTGCTACGCACAATATGCGTCAACCGAAAATTTAAGTAACTGATTATATTGGAAGTTTGGTAGCGGCACAGGGACTTGAACCCCGGACACGCGGATTATGATTGAAATCGGCATAATTTAAACACCTAAAAACATATGCTTACAACATCATTATCATGATGTGCTAATAAATGCGCTAAACTCTACCACACGGAGTGCAGAATCTCCCTGTTCAACACGCACAATCTGCCTCAAAATCTGTATGGCGTCCAGCAAATCATGTTGCGATAACTACCTATAAAGCCGCCCTGCCCGTCACTAGTGGTTTTGTCTGACGGTGCCGCCGTATCGGCCACCGATCCTAGGGGCGGTGACTGCGTTCTTTGGCGGAATACTTGCGGCTCTAAACATCTTATGTGCAAATGGCTCTAGTAGTGGCGGATCCCGAGCATATGAAGGACAAATAATTTGACTACGGCAACCCGCTCCAAGACCTATCTCTCTGTGTTGGTGGTCCTAGGATCGACACATTTGCTTAACGATCTGATGCAATCACTGATCCCGGCGTCCTATCCGATCCTCAAGGAAGCCTATGGGCTCAATTTTGTTCAGATCGGCATGATCACACTTACATTTCAGATCGCTGGTGCCCTATTGCAACCGATAATGGGCATGGCAACTGACAGATTTCCAGCGCCCTACTCGCCGGTGGTGGGCATGATGTTCACTCTGTCGGGCCTCGTCAACCTCGCTTTTGCCCAGACCTATGAGATGATCCTTATCTCCGTTATGTTGATCGGCATAGGTTCGTCAATTTTTCACCCGGAGGCGACGCGAATGGCGCGCTATGCTGCTGGGAGCAAACAAGGGTTGGCGCAGGGCATCTTTCAGGTCGGTGGGCAGGCTGGCGGAGCGCTTGGCCCGGTGTTTGCCGCGCTGATTATTGTGCCATGGGGGCAGCCCAGCCTAGCGTGGTTTGCGGTACTTGCCCTTTTAGCCATGCTACTCTTGATTTGGATCGGCAGTAAACAGCGCAAAATAAGTGCCGAGTTTTTGACCATGCGGGCGGGCCGCCAGGCGGAGCTCGAGGTGCACGCCCACGCGCCTATAACCATTGGTATCGGTCTTGCCGTCCTAACCTTTCTGATGTTCACTAAGAACTTCTATGGCGAAAGCTTCCGTTCCTTCTACACTTTCTACCTGATCGAACGCTTCGACCTTTCCATCCCCGCGTCACAGATGATGCTGTTTGTCTTTCTATTTGCGGCGGCGGTAGGCGTTTTGATTGGTGGCATCATTGGCGATCGGATCGGACGCTACCGGATCATCTGGATTTCGATACTGGGTCCGTTGCCGCTGACGTTGATCCTGCCCTACGCCGACCTGTTTTGGACCGGCGTGCTTACGATCATGATCAACCTGATCATGGCGAGCGCGTTTGCATCAATCTTGCTCTACGCGATGGATCTTTTGCCCAATCGGATCGGATTAATTGGTGGGCTATTCTACGGATTGAACTTCGGGCTTGGAGGCGTGGCAGCTGGTTTTCTCGGCGTGCTTGCGGAAAACTACGGAGTTGAGACAGTATACCTGATCTGTTCCTTTCTGCCCCTTGCGGGACTTCTTGCCTGGTTCCTGCCCCGGATCGATGAAGGCTGATGATGCACTGCGTCATCAGGCATCGGCCTTTTCGATGCGCTCAAATGCAATGTTTTGACTAGGCTCAGGACTTATAACCAAAATAGGACAGTGGCCGCGAGCGCGATTGCAGACAGGAAAACCCTCGGACAGGTGCTGTCAGACGAATGAGAACTCGTATCGGATTTCTGGCGCAGCCTGAACCTATGCGCTCAATAGTTGGCGCCACTCAGTAAGAGCAGCGCTTCGATTGAGCTTGAAATTGTCTCGTGAGTAGAAGTGGCGCTCCTGATTGAAATGGTTGTGGACTGAAGAGTGGACGGCAGCGAACTTTTGCAGACATCGCATCTGTCGGAAGCGGAGCATGGCGCGTTCTCGTCGTCGAAACGGCAAGTGGGAATTCTCAGCCCGATTATTTACCCAGCGACCCGTTTCCTGCCGATCCGCGTTGCCAACAACTTTCATTGCAGCGCCATAGGAACGTAGTTTGTCCGTCACAACTACTTCTGGCCCGCCGTAGCGCTTCATTGCTTTTCTGAGAAATTTCAATGCCGCTTTGCGGTCTCGGCGCTTGGTAACATAACTTTCCAGCACCTCACCTTCGTGATCAACGGCTCGCCAGAGGTAATGTGTCTCTCCATTTATCTTTACGAAGACCTCGTCCAAGTGCCATTGCCAGTTCGAATAGGATCGCATCCGACTGACCCGGTTTCTTCGTATCTCAGCAGCAAACAGCGGGCCAAATCTGTTCCACCAGAAACGGACCGTTTCATGGCTGATCTCAATGCCCCGTTCATGAAGAAGGTCCTCCACATTACGAAGAGAAAGCGGAAATCGAACGTACATCATTACTGCAAGTCGGATGACTTCAGGGCTGGTTTTAAAGTAGCGAAATGGGGAGTGTTTTGTCATTAGAAGACGCTACAAATTAGCCCTGCCCGCTTCAAGCAAGTTTACTCTGACAAAGCCGACCAAGGAATTCCAGATACACCTCTTCTTTGATGTGTGGCATTTTTTCGAACATCAAAAACTCCCTCGGCGCCGACTACAGGCGTTCCTTCGCCTGCACAAATTCTGGGTCGATAGCTTGACTCGAGCCTACCAATAAGGAACAGTTTCTGCAAGTGAAAGCCAAGGTAAATGCATTGTTTTCAATGAATAATTGGTTAACCAATGCAGCGCTGACCTGATATTCATCTTGGCCTTTCGCAGCCGCATTTCTGTGCGGCGTCTGACCTGGAACGGGAGTGCGAAATGACTAAAACTGTGGGCGTAATTGGACTGGGCAATATGGGGCGCGGGATCGCGAAAAATATCGCGAAGGCGGGTTACGATTTGCTCGTTTGGGATATGTCCGAAGCAGCGCGCAACGCGCAAGCCGACATCGCCCGCATCGCGCCCCCCCCTAAGATGGCGGCAGAGGCCAGCGTGGTGATCTTTGTGGTGCCGGGTTCAGAGCAGATTGATGGCATTCTCGATGACATGCTCGCAAATGCGGGCAAGGGTCTGATACTCTGGGATTTTACCACCTCTGATCCGGTCTATACCAAGAAACTTGCGGCCCGGGCCGCGGACGCTGGTGTTCCTTACATGGACGCGGGCATGACCGGTGGCGGTGCGAAGGGCGCAGATGACGGTACGATGACATTGATGATAGGCGGCGACCCAGAGGTTCTTGAACGGTCGCGGCCAGTGTTGGAAGCCTGCGCGGGCAAGCTGATCCATCTTGGGCCCTCCGGTGCTGGGCACACAATGAAAGTCGTGCACAACTTGATCACTCACACGAATTTCCTGGCCTGTTCCGAAGCCGGTCGTTTGGCCGAGGCTGCCGGGATCAATCTGGCAGATATGATCAAGGTGTTTAACGCCGGCAATGCGCGCAGTTTTATCTCGGAACGCCGTTTTCCAGATCATATCATTTCGGGGACTTGGGACGGGCGATCGCGCATTTTTAACCTGCGCAAGGATGTCGGCATGGCGGTGGCGCTGTCGAAGGAACTGGGAAGCCCAATGCGGATTGGCCATCAGACATTGGCCTGGATTCAGGCCGCGATCGACGCTGGCATGGAAGACGAGGATTTCACACGTCTGTATCCGGCTCTGGACGATCTTGCAGATAAATAGCCTAAATGGGCGCATAACAGAAAGAACGACATGACTGCCGAAATGAAGGGGCCCCTTCGGGCGCCCGTCCACCGTTTCGTTCTGGGCGAGGTTGAAATCACCTCGATCCTCGACGGAACCTTCCCGATGGGAATCAGCCCGCCTTTTCTGTTGGAGGAAAGCGACGACGAAGTTGCAAGAATCGCGTATGCTGCGAGTCTGCCGACGGACCAATTGGAAAATAACTTCGTTCCTGTTCTTGTAAATACCGGCGACGCGCTGATTTTGATCGACACCGGCTTTGGTCAATCGCGCCGCGAGACCGGCGCAGGGTTTCTTCGCCCCCGCCTGGCCGAGGCAGGGTACGCCCCCGAAGACATCGATATTGTGGCACTGACCCATGCGCACCCCGACCATATTGGCGGGCTTTGGGAAGGCGGTGAACTGGCGTTCCCGAATGCGGAGCTTTTGATCGGAAAACGCGAATTCGATGCCTGGAAATCCGGCGATGGAATCCCGGAACAACGCACTGCGAACCGCGAGATGTTTTTGAAAGTAGTGGCTCCGTTGGAAGACAGGTTCCGGTTTCTTGAAGACGGCGACGAGATAGCCAAAGGGGTGTTCGCCGAAGCCGCCTTTGGCCATTCTCTGGGTCACATGATGTTCCGGGTCAAAAGCGCGGGAGAGCAGGCCTTGATTTGGGGCGATGTGGCCAACCATTACGTTTTCTCAGTCGGACATCCGGGCAGTAAAGTCGGCTTTGACGACGACAAGGACATGGCACTTGCCACCCGTGAACGCGTGCTGGCTGATACTGCGGACAGCGGAGTACTGGTGGTCGGGCATCACATGCCCTTCCCCGGTGTCGGCTATGTAAAACGTGCGGACGGAACCTTCCGTTGGGTGCCTGCCGCCTACCAAATTTGGATTTGAGCGATGAAAAGTGTTGGGATTATCGGGTTGGGAATCATGGGCTCGGCCTATGCCAGAAATCTGATCGCTGCGGGCATCACGGTTGCGGGCGTTGATCCGGCACCCGAGGCGAGGCAACGCCTAAAGGCACTGGGCGGCACGCCGCATGAAGGACCGGGCGAATGGCTTGCTGACTGCGACCTCGTGATCCTGTCACTCTTGTCGCCAACCGTGATGCAGGAGGTTTGTGAGAGCCTCGCCGACTTGCTGCGACCGGGCCAGGTGGTGCTGGAGACCGGGACATTCCGCCTCGATGACAAAATTGCAGCCTATCGGACATTGGCGACCCGAAGCATTCACCTGCTGGATTGCCCGGTCAGCGGCACGGGCGCACAGGCCAAAGATGGGGATATCCTGATGATGGCCTCGGGCGACAGCGATGCTGTCGCAAGTGCGCGCCCTTTCATGGCGCATTTCACTAAGAAGGTCATTGAGGTCGGCGAATTCGGCATGGGCAGCCGCCTGAAATACGTCGCCAATCATGCGGTCGCGCTCCACAACGCGGCGGCGGCAGAAACGCTGGCCTATGCGGATGCGCTTGGGCTGGACCGGGAGACGACGTACGACATGTTGTCCACAGGCGCGGGTCAGTCGAAAATGTCCGACCTGAGGATGCCATTGATGATTTCAAGGGCCTACGACCCGCCGACGGCAAGCCTGAAAATGTTCGAAAAAGATCTTTCCGTGATTGGCGACGATCTGCGTCGGCTCGGATTGAAGGCGCCGCTTTTTGATGCGGTTGATGCGCTTTATCAAACGGCCTCGGCCATCTTGCCGACAACCCATGACACCGCATCGGTGTTTGAAGTTTACAGGCAAAAGAAGCAGTAGTTGCCGGGCCCAAGCGTCGTTTCCGCTCCCAAGGCGTTTCTAGAATTACTCAAAGAGATCGACATCATCTAATACCAACGGACCAACCGGCTGACTCTTTTTGGGATTCCCATTTTCTGCGAAGTCTGACTCAATCGCACTTGGCGATTTGGAGGTCAGCATGACGGTTGAGATAACGCGCGATGATATGACGTCGCAGGAATTGCGCAGACAGGCGGGGCGGGTGAAAGACGGGCGCGTTTCGCGGCGGCTTTTGGCGATTGCTTTGGTGCTTGAAGGCGCGTCTCGCAAAACGGCAGCCGAGAGCTGCGGAATGGATCGTCAAACGCTCCAGGACTGGGTGCACCGCTATAACTCGGAAGGTGTTGAGGGGCTTTCGAACCGGGGCGGCGGTGGGGTGAAGCCTTTGTTGTCGAATGACCAGGTGGCGCAGCTGTCGGCGTGGGTTGAGGCCGGTCCTGATCCCGAACGCGACGGTGTTGTGCGTTGGCGGCGCGCCGACCTGGCGCGTCGGGTTGAGGCAGAGTTCGGCATCGAACTGCACGAATGCACAGTGGGCACCTATCTGGCCAGGCAGGGCTTTCGCAAGCTGTCGGCGCGCCCCGAACACCCTAATGCCGACCCGGCGGCACAGGCCGCGTTCAAAAAAACTTTGCAAGCATCGTAGCGGACATCCTACCGGAACGGGCAAAGGGAAAACCTCTGGAAGTGTGGTTCCAGGACGAGGCAAGGGTCGGCCAACAGGGAACGCTCACCCGTATCTGGGCAAAGCGCGGCACACGCCCGCGCGCTCCTCGCGACACGCGCTACAAATGGAGCTACATTTTTGGGGCGGCTTGCCCGGCGCGCGGCTCTGCCGCCGGGCTGATCCTGCCCTATGTCAATACCGAGGCGATGGGCTTGCATCTCGACGAGATCACGAAAGCGGTTACGCGCGGATCACACGCGCTCCTGATCGTAGACGGCGCAGGGTGGCATGGCGCGAAGGGCCTCAGAGTGCCACCCAACATCACGCTGCTGAAGCTGCCGCCCTATGCACCGGAACTCAACCCCATGGAAAACGTTTGGCAATACCTGCGCGCAAACAAACTCGCCATCACAGTGTTTGATACCTACGAGGAGATCCTCGACAAATGCGCAGCCGCCTGGAACTTCTTTGCAAATGACCCAGAGCGCGTAACCTCAATCACGAACAGAGGATGGATAACAGTCAATTGATCAAGCCGTTGGTATAAGTCGCTCAAACATCTGATTTTAAGTAACTTTAGGAAGATCAGACTGCCTTCTGAAACGGCCTAAATACCGAGAAAATTCGCGATGGCCGCATTGAACGCATCAGGCTGATTGATATTCGCCACATGGGCCGCATCCGGCACCTCATGAAAGTCGGCCCCCGGTGTCGCTGCCGCCATGGCCCGCATCACGTCTGGTGCTGCGCCTTTGTCCTCGCTGCCTCCCACATAGAGGACCGGAACCGACACGCCGCCCAGATGTTGCAGGTAATCCAAACGCTTTAGGGCCTGACAGCAGGCGATGTAACCCGTCGGATCATTGCCAAGCACCATTGATCTGATCGCGGCTAACCCATCGGGGTTGGAGTCACGCCAGGCTTGCGTGAACCAGGTGGCCAGCGTGCCGTCCACAACCCCCTTCATCCCGTTTTCGTCTACCGCAGCCATGCGTTGATCCCACATCGCGCGAAACGGTTCCGGCGCATCGGCGCGTCCATCCGCACACACGACACGCGAAATGCGGTCGCCGTGGTCTAATGCAAGTCCAAGGCCTGTCATGCCGCCCAGCGATAAGCCCATGAAGGCCGACGTTTCGATGTCATACGCATCCATCATGCCGATCACGTCGCCAACCAGATCCGCAAAATCATAGGGGCCTTTGGGCGCATCGCTTGCACCATGACCACGCGTGTCATAGCGCAAAACGCGGTACTTACCTGTTAGGAAATCAATCTGCGGATCCCACATACCAAGACTGGCGCCGAGCGAATTTGACAGCACGATCCAGGGTTTCCCAGCGTCATCGCCATCCACTGCGGTATTGATCGTGATACCAGAAGCCAGCGTGACACGACGGCTCATTGGGCTGTCCGTGTTTCCAGCGCTTCCGCGCTATTCACTGCGGGCATCACCTTCTCGGCTAACAAGACCATCGAGCGTCGCGCAAGAGTCGGTTCCGCCCAATCTTTGCCTGCGTAGAGAAGCTTTCCAAATTCGCCAGTTTCTTCGCGGAACGCCAAAAGCTCATCGGTGACCTTGTCCGGCGTACCCCAAATAATCAGGCGGTTGCAGACGTGTTCCAGTGTCACCTCTTCATCAGGCTGGTCCTTGTATTCTTTGAATAGGTTGATGCGGCCATGCTTTTTAAGCTTCATGAACAACTGCTTATAGTAATACACGTAAGGACTGTCAGGATTGGTCGCGTAATCGCGCGCCGTTTCCAGATCATCCGCGACGAAGACCGACTTCGCAACGCGCCAGTTCGCAAGATCAGCGGGACGACCGACACGTTCGCAGCCCTCGACGTATTTAGGCCAATGCGAGGCCACCCATTGTGGCATCAGGAAGTTGGCGCTGATCGGGTCCCATCCCCGTGCCGCGGCCTCTGTCACGCCTTGTGAGAATGGCGCGACGGCCGTGACGACGATAGGCGGATGGGGTTGCTGCAGAGGCTTTGGCATGATGCCTTGTCCAATATCGATCATCTGCGCCTGTTCGGTGGTGATCCGCCCGAAATGTTCGGTTTCGATTGAATAGGGAGCTTCGGTTTCCCAGATTTTCAGAACCGTGTTGATGCCTTCCAGGAACATCGCATTGCGGTTCTTATCTAGATTCCCGAATACCTCGGCATCTGTGGCAAGACCGCCGGGCGAAATTCCGAAATTGAATTTGCCGTCCAGCATGTGATCCAGCATCGCAATATCGGCCGCGACTTTGGCAGGGTGGATGTTCGGCATGTTCACCGTCCCGGTCCCAAGCCGCATATTCTTGACCGCCGACGCAAGCGAGGCGACAAACATCATGCAGTTGGTAATGTTCTCTGCCTTGTCGGTTACATGCTCACCTACATAGGCTTCAACAAAGCCCAACTCGTCGGCAAGCAAGAACGCCTCGCGGTCTTCCGCAAGACAGACCCGCCAGTCCTTTTCCAGCGGGTGAATGGGCATTGTGAAAAAGCCGAGTTCCATATGTGCATCTCCTGATTTGATCAGAAAATAGCCCGGACCTCTCAGTTCCCAACATTATTATTTAAGGTGGTTTCCATTAAGAAAGTTGATGCCCGGCGCGTGGGATCAACTGACGTTTTGCAGATCGCAAAAGAATGCGGCTGTACCGGCAAAAAGACGGCCCCTGACGGTATCGCGACACGCAATTTGGCCGCCGGTTCGCGAGGCAGGCCACCGCCCAAACGATGATGGCGCGCGGCGTCCAACAGGTGGCAGATAATTTCGAACAGGCCACTGCGGCGTCTTTCGCGGTCCGCCCCTTTCTATACCGCGTCGAAACCAGCGATATCACCGTTTGTGGACGTCTGAGCCGTTCAAACGCATGTGTTCCAGGAACGGGGTGCGGCTAACCTGACTGGTCCATTTTGAATGGTTCGAACAATGCGCGTCGTAGCGATATCTCGCTATCCCGCCATCGAGGATGCGCCGCTACGCAGTCCGTGCTGGGAGATTTTACCGACTATATCGGCAGTCGCGATACCATGGATCGGACCACGGCCGGTTAGATCGGTGACTGGCACCCGGACCGAGCAACACCCACCGCATATGCACAGCCATCGGCACAGAAGGCTGGCCGAATTCTCCCGATACTCCCTTGGCATTCCGCGCGCACAATGTGACAAGCCTATTCGAAATGCAGGCGCTTCTCGACATCATCCTCCCCGTCTTTGTGGTCATTGGCGCCGGGTACTTTGTGACCTGGAAGGGAATGATCAGTGAAGACACCATCGATGCGCTGGTGAAATTCACGCAAAACTTTGCCATTCCTTGCTTGCTGTTTCGCGCTATCTCGCAGATCGATCTGGGGGCCAGCGTCAGCTTGCCGCTCATTTTCAGCTACTACTTTGGTGCCTTCGCCAGTTTCGCCGCCGGGTATGCTGGCGCGCGTATCTTTTTCAAGCGCAATCCAGTCGATGCGGTGGCAATTGCCTTTTGCTGCCTGTTTTCCAACACTGTGCTGCTTGGCCTGCCGATCACCGAACGCGCTTATGGGGCAGAGGCGCTTTCCGCTAACTTCGCCATCATCGCGTTTCACGCGCCGCTTTGTTACATGCTGGGCGTTACCGCAATGGAAATCGCCCGCAACGAGACCTCCAGTGTGGTCGAAGGGGCATCTCGTGTTGTCAACGCGATGTTTCACAATCCCTTCGTGATCGCGATCGTTCTTGGCCTTATCGCCAATATCTCGGCCCTGCCCCTGCCGCGTCCGCTGCTGGGCGGCATCGACCTGATGGCCACCGCGGCCCTACCGACCGCTCTCTTCAGTCTTGGCGGCATCCTGTGTCGATATCGTCCCGCTGGTGACATGAAAGCCATCCTGATGGTCTGCGCCATTTCACTGGTGCTACATCCAGCCATCGTTTTCGGAACCGCCTACCTGTTGGACCTGGACCGCGAGGGTCTTCGGTCCGCTGTCCTGACATCCGCTATGGCACCGGGCGTTAACGCCTATGTATTTGCCAATATGTACGGCGCTGCCCGCCGCGTCGCCGCATCATCAGTCCTGATCGCGACGGCTGGGTCCATTGTATCTATCTGGCTTTGGTTGATGATTCTGCCATAGAACCTTGCACAAGGCCTATCACCTTCAACGCACGCTAGGGTGTCATCGCCAACACCAAAATGTGCATCACCTCAGTTGATTTTCTAGACAGCAAGAACATGCGGCCGCCACGACTCAAATGTCTTTTTCGAGTTCGTTTGAGGCGGTGCCTGCCATACCCCTTCTGACAACAAAGCGCACTATCGCAACGACTTGTGGGGCGATCCCTGCTCTATGAGACCGCGCAAAACAGCGCTAAAACTCTTAAGCTGATCTTCACTGAAGTCGGCAAAGGCTTCTTGGGCGTGTGCATGGGAAAGTTTCCAGGCCGCATCGGCTTTCGCCCGCCCCAGCTCGGTCAGTACAAAACCATCCCCCTGCGCGGCAAGAAATCCGCGACCTTGCATGTTCTGCAGCGCTTCCTCGGTCTCGTGGACCGGAACATTGAGGTGTCTGGTCAAGCCTTCGGCACCAAGCACCGGCAAATCCTGCACAACGAGCAAGAGCCGCGATTCGATCAGATTCACCTCCAGCGCAGAAACCTTGGGTTGATAAGCGTCTTGGTACGCGCGAATAGCCCTCAGCATCTGAAAAAATTTGTGATCTTCTAGTCGACCATCCGCCGGTTGACAGTCGCCGCGTTCCTTAGACGCCGGCTCGGCGGCAAGATGGTTGAATAACGTCGAATATGACCCCTGATGAAAGCAGAGTGGCGGGCGTCCAAAATCATCAAAGGCAACAACCTTGCCGACAAAAATCCAATGATCGCCCCCATCAATCTTTTGGTAGGATTCGCACTGAAAACGTGCGGCGCAATCAGCAAATATCGGTGCGCCGCCGATACCCTCTCCCCATTCGATTGCGGAGAATTTGTCCTCCTGTTGGCGTGCAAAATGATTGGACAATTCCGCTTGATCCGACGCAAGCACGTTCACCGCAAAATGGGTCGAAGTTTCGAAGATCGGACAGCCTCTCGATGCCTTGATGCAGCTCCAAAGGATAAGGGGCGGGTCCATCGAAAGTGAATTGAAACTACTTGCGGTTGCCCCGACCAGCTCGCCATCGGCGTTGCGGGCGGTAATGATAGTCACCCCGGTCGCAAAATTACCGAGTGCGCGGCGAAACGCATGCGAATTGAAATCGGCATCGCCCGTTTTTATTGTCATCGCCCACTCTCTTCAAATTGCAACGGCACACTAGATTTTGCGCTGGCAGACGCGCCCTAAGTCTAAATGCTCACACAACGCTGGACTTCTTTGTGACGGAGTTCGGACTTTGGCGGAACCTATTTTTTCTGATGATCACTATCTGAACCGCTTATAAAAATCGAAATGATCACCGGGGCATCGCGCCCCAATGGGTCGGAAGGGTGCTGTTGGTGCTGTCAGACGGATGAGAACTGGTCTCAGTTCGCCGACGAATGCCGGAACTCATGCTGAACAGAGTTGGCGCCACTCGGCCAGAGCAGCGGTTCGGTTGGCCTTGCAATTGTCGCGTGTGTAGAGCGCGCTCCTGGTTGAAATGGTTGTAGACGGAGGCATGAACGGCGGCGAATTTCTGTAAACATCCCATGCTGCGGAACCGTTGCATGGCGCGTTCTCGTCGTCGAAACAGCCCCTTTTCATGCTTTGCAAGCAAACCACTGTCAGGCAGCGGGTGCGCGTTCATGGCCCGATTATTTTCCCAGCGGCCCGTTTCCTGCCGGTTGGCGTTGCCAACGACTTTCATCGCAGCGCCGTCGGATCGAAGTTTGTCGGTCACCAGTGTATGAGGACGTCCGTGGCGCTTCATTGATGTCTTGAGGAACTTCAGCGCGGCTTTGCGGTCCCGGTGCTTTTATGACGTAGCTTTCCAGCACCTCACCTTCGTGATCAAACACCCGCCAAAGGGAATGCGTCTCGCCGTTGATCTTTACGAAAACCTCGTCCAGGTGCCATCGCCAATTCGAGTACGCACGCATTTGCTGGACACGTTTACGACGAATTTCTGCGACAAACATCGGGCCAAATCTATTCCACCAGTACCGCATCGTTTCGTGGCCAATGTCGATGCCGCGCTCGTGCAGCACGTCCTCGTGAATTGCGGAGCGAAAGTGGAAATCGAACGTATATCGTGACCGCCAGGCGGATGATCTCCGGGCTGCTGCGAATGCCCTTGAAAGGGTCTGTTTTCGTCATGAACAAAGGCTACGAAACCACCCTGCCCGCCTCAAGCAGATTGGTTCTGACAATGCCCGATCCGGACATGCTTTTGCAGCCATGCTTGCAGATGCAGGAATGAAATCGACCTGGTGCAGTGCTGCGCCGCAGCCAGAAAAACGACTGTTCTTCGTCGCCGTAGCGATTTCCGCAGTACCTATGACCAGGTTACGGACAGTGTTGATATTCACGGCGAACGCGAAAGAGTTAGATCGAAGTTTCCAATGAGAAAAAAATAGGCGACGTCGCCTCAATCACTTGCACTAGGCTCGTACAATGCGCGCGGCTATGGTAAACGCGGCAATATGTGACACTATGGAGCGGGACGGACATGAGCAATTTGGACGAGAAATTTGCAGGACTTGGGGCCGACAATGCCCCCGGTCAGGAAGCACGGCAGAACGGGGATGATCTGCAATCAGTAATGCGCGGCGAGATTATCGCCGGTCGTCCCGTGGATTTCTCACACGGCGACGTAGATGCGTTTAGCCCGACGCCCGGCGCGCGCGAAGCCTGGGTGCGCGGCTATGAGACTGGCGGAACGCAGGCTTACACCGAATATCGCGGCGATGCCGCCATCCGGGCCGAAGTCGCCAAGAGCCTTGCTGCCTTCACAAAAGCACCTGTGGACCATGTTGACGAACTCATCATCACCCCCGGCACCCAAGGCGCACTATTCCTTGCGTTGGGAGCAGTTGTTGATCAGGGCACCAAAGTTGCGATCGTAGAGCCCGATTATTTCGCCAACCGCAAATTGGTGCGGTTCTTCGGCGGAGAGATGATGCCCATCCCATTGCACTACCATGGCACAGCGGCGCAGAACGGACCCGATCTTGACGCACTGGAGGCCGCCTGCGACGGCGGGGCAAAGGTTCTGGTTTTCTCGACACCGAACAACCCTACGGGGCACGTCTTTTCTGAGACTGCGATCACCAAGATCGCGGCGCTGGCGGCCAAACATGATGTCACCGTGATCGTTGATCAGCTCTACTCACGGCTGCTTTACAGCAACGAAAGCTACACCCATTTGCGGGCCTGTGCGATACGACCCGAAAAACTTGTGACGATTATGGGGCCGTCCAAGACGGAATCGCTCAGTGGCTTCCGGCTGGGCGTTGCTTTTGGGTCAGCCCAATTAATTGAGCGGATGGAAAAGCTGCAGGCAATCGTGTCGCTGCGGGCGGCGGGCTACAGTCAGGCTGCATTGATGACTTGGTTTCATGAACCCGAGGGCTGGATGGACGAGCGCATTTCCCAGCACGAGACAATCCGGGATGATCTGTTGAAAGTTTTCCATGATGCGGGCTTCCCCACCGCGACATCGCAGGCCGGAAGCTATGTGTTTCCCGAACTGCCGGCGCTGGTTGTGTCTCCCGAAGTCTTTGTGCGCCTGTTGCGGGTCCAAGCTGGGGTAACTGTCACGCCGGGTTCTGAGTTTTCGCCGCATACAGCATCAAGTATTCGACTGAACTTCTCACAAGATCACGCAGCGTCAGTCGCCGCAGTTCATCGCATTGTGGAGATGGTAGAGAGGTATCGCGCATGAAGATCGGTATTGCAGGGATGGGCGCCGCTGGCTTGCCCGTTGCACAGGCGTTGGATCAGGGAGGCGTCCCCGGATGCACTTTGGCAGGTTTTTCGGCTCGAAATGCTGAGCGGGCCTTAGAACTGAACGGCCATCTGTCGACAGCGGTGCCTCATTATGAATTAGCCGAGATTGCCGATCATTGCGATCTTGTGATTGAAGCACTTCCGCCGACGCTCTTTAACGACCTGGCTATACCGGTTCTGCAAGCTGGCAAAACGCTTGTGGTGTTGTCTGCAAGTCAATTGCTAGGTCGACAGGACCTGATTGATCTGGCATCGGAAACTGGCGCGAAGATCGTGATTCCGTCAGGTGCAATTCTCGGCTTGGACGCCATCAAGGGCGTTGCAGTTGGTACAATTAACTCTGTTGTGATTGAGACACGCAAGCCGGTCGCAGGTCTGATCAAGGCACCTTACGTGGCGCAGATGGACATCGACCTTACTACTTTGACGGAGCCATATCTTATTCTGGAGGGCTCTGTGAGCGAGGTAGCCCAAGTCTTCCCCGCCAATGTAAACGTTGCCGTCGCTGTCAGCTTTGCAGGACATGGCCCCGACAAAACGCGTATGGAAGTTTGGGCCGATCCGTCCTTGGAACGCAACAAGCATACCGTGCGGGTCACGTCAGACAGCTCGGACTTTACAATGTCGATCCAGAACCGGCCAAGCTCCGACAATCCGGCGACGGGAAAGATTACGGCATTGAGTGTGATTGCGTTGCTGCGGCAGAAAACTGCTGTGTTGCAGGTGGGGACGTAAGCCAAATTGACTGGACGCACATCCAATCTGGCAGGGCTGCTTTGTCCGGAGGCTGTGTGAAAACTATCGAGAGCTTTTACAAATGCCAAAAATTGCCAGATTTGGGTGCGCTCTGGTCGAGTTGAACCATCAAATTCGCATAGATAACGAGAGTTGGGAGTGGGCAAAACTTGGTGTTCAAGCGGCCATTTTTGTAACGGTTAGTCTGCCGTCAAGGACTGCGGCTCTTGTGATGGCGACGCGATGCGCACCCTGCGGAGACCATCGCATGCGCCGCCGTTTACCCATGCGAGTGTTTCCGATGGTGCTGTCAGACGAATGCGAATTAGTCTCTGCAAGGACAATGAAGCCGCCCGTTATGCCACACCGAGTTGACGCCACTCAGCAAGAGCGTCGGTTCGGTTGAGCTTGAAATTTGATCGGCTATAGAGGTGTCTTTCCTGGTTGAAATGGTTGTGAACTGAGGCGTGGACGGCGACGAACTTTTGCAAACTTCGCGTTCGGCGGAAGCGCAACATGGCTCGCTCTCTTCGTCGAAACGGCAGGTGTGAATTCTCGGCCCTGTTATTAAGCCAGCGCCCCGTTTCCTGTTTGTCTGCGTTGCCAATGACCTTCATCGCGGCGCCGTAAGGCCGCAGTAGATCGGTCACGATGACATGTGGCGGACCAAAGCGCTTCATTGTTTTTCTGAGGAATTTCAATGCTGCTTTGCGGTCGCGGCGCTTGGTGACATAACTTTCAAGCACCTCACCTTCGTGATCAACGGCTCGCCAGAGGTAATGTGTCTCTCCATTTATCTTTACGAAGACCTCGTCCAGGTGCCACTGCCAGTTCGAATAAGATCGCATCCGACTGACCCGGTTTCTTCGTATCTCGGCAGCAAACATCGGACCAAACCTGTTCCACCAAAACCGAACTGTTTCGTGGCTGATCTCAATGCCTCGTTCGTGCAGAAGATCTTCCACATTACGGAGTGAGAGCGAAACCCGACGTACAACATCACAGTCAGACGGATGATCTCAGGGCTCGTTTTAAAGTACCTGAATGGGGAGTGTTTTGTCATTTGCGGATTCTACAAATACACCCTGCTCGCTTCAACCGAGTTTAATCTGACAGTACCGCCACCAAAGCCCACGGCGTTATCATCATGGACGGCGCGGGTTGGCACAAGTCCGACGCATTGAAGGTCCCAAAAAACCTCTCGATCCTGTTCCTGCCGCCCTATTCACCAGAGCTGAACCCAACAGAGACTATTTGGCAATTCTTGTGTCAAACCTACCTTTCCAACCGCGTGTTCGAGAATTGGGAGGACATCGTCAATGCTTGTTGCGATGCTTGGAACCGCCTCACAACTGAAACCGGACGTATCAAATCAATCGCAACTCGAAATTGGGCCACCACAGGTCAATGATTATGCGAGTAGGCATTAGGCTGGCAGAAACTTTGCGACACTACCCTTGGCATCCTGCTAACCCAAGTCCGCAAGCGCAATCTCTAGCTCATCTTTCAGTACGCGATAAAACGCCTGGCCTGAAGCGCTGAGCGGAACAGACATCGGTTCGATCCTAATATAGTCGGCCGTTAGTTCCGGCCCCCTAATAGAGATAACCCTGCGCCGCCTACCGCCGAGGTCCGGCAGGCAAAGGATACCCGGCAAAATCGTCACCCAGTCAGACCGGGCCACAAGGTCAATCGACGTGAACATCGAGTCGAGTTCAATCAGACGCCCTGTTTCGATTCCATTGGAAGCGAAATACTGTTCCATTTTGCGCCGCCGCGCATTTTCGCGGCTGGGCAGGATCAGATCAAGCGGCGGCAGGTCCGCCAACCGAACAGAACCGCTGGACCTGATACTGCTGTTGGCAGACACAACAAGGTATTCCTTGTCCGACCCCATCACGCATGCCCGCAAGCGGACGTCTGCATCGAATGCAGGAACGATGGCAAAATCCAATTCGCCTGCGAGGATCTGGCGGGACAACTCACCAGAATAGGCCTCGCGCACGGTGACTTTCACGTTGGGGAATTCTTCCGCGAAACGCAAAATTGCCGGCCCAAGCACCGCGCGGGTAAAGGTTGGCATCAGACCAACGGTGACATGACCGGTCACCATACCCGACAGTGCCCTAAGGTTCGCTTCTGCTTGAGTGGCCGCATGCAAAACACGCACGGCGTCTTGGTAGAACTGGCTACCCACCTCGGTTGGCGTGACCCCGGTCGAGCTGCGGTTAAGCAATTGCACCTGATAGCGATCTTCCAACTGCCGCACGTGCATAGAAAGACCGGACTGGGTGGCGTTGACGCGCTGTGCGCCCGCAGAAAAAGACCCCTCCTCAAAGACGGCGACGAAGTATTTCAGATGTTGAAGTTTCACGAGGTCTGTCTGTCTGCCTTGGTATCAGGTTTTCCGATTGGGAATATCATCAATCATTATTTTTTGCAACACCCCCAAGACTGCTATTTGAAGGTATGCGAACAGAATTTTCCATGAGCATGCATGCCACCGACCCCGCCGCTTGTGGCACGCGCAAGTTGCGACGGGGCCTGGATCATTTTACCCCGTCATCTGATGGATCCGCTGAAATGGTGTGGGCAGCTTTTCAGTGACGACCGAGGGTCAGACTTTGCGACTGAAGCAATCTATTGACAGCACGTCCGATGACGTCACGTATCGGCCTGGCTGGCGCAATGCGCCTCTGCTGGACAATGCGCTGGCGACACTGAAATGTGACCTTTAGGAGATGATCATCTGCGGCGATCATCACATCATTCTGCGGCCCGACTGGGCAACTGACAACCACGACGGCGACCAGCCTGTTTTTTCTGCGGACAATCCACTGCTTTGAGGAGAGCCATTTGACACCCCCTTTCACCGACCGCCCACTTCGTATTGCCATCGCCGGTTTCGGTTGGTGGGGACGCCATATTGCAAAGCGACTGCAGGGACACGAGGGCATCACGATTACCGCTATCGTCGAACCTGCGCTTCCGATGCACGCTGACATCCGAGCGCAAGGGCTGGAGCCCTTGAACGATCTGGACACTGCTCTAGCACGCGATGACGTCGATGCAGTGATCCTGACCACGCCCAACACTGCGCACGAGGAACAGGTGATTGCCTGTGCCGCTGCGGGCAAGCATGTCTTTTGCGAGAAGCCTCTGGGCCTAACCGCGGCCAGCGCGCGCCGGTCGATGGCGGCGGTCGAAAAGGCCGGTGTCCATCTTGGCATCGGGCACGAGCGGCGGTTCGAGCCTGCAATGGTCGCGCTGAAGTCTGCGATCGAAGGCAGTGAGCTGGGGACAATTATGCACGCCGAGGCCGCGTTTTCACATGACAAGCTGATCGGTGTACCAAAGAATGATTGGCGCACGTCCAAAGCCGTATCACCCGCCGCCGGCATGACAGCGATGGGCATCCATCTGACCGATCTTATGATATCCTTCTTCGGACGGGTAAAGACGGTGCAAGCCATGACCGCCAGCCGCTCGCTTGGTTGGGAAACGGGTGATGTGGTCACTGTTCAGCTAGGTTTCGAAGAAGGGATGACAGCGACGCTTTCCGCCGTTCTGCACACTCCGCATTTCATCCGCATGCATGTCTTTGGAACAAAGCAGTGGATTGAGATCCTGAATCAGAGCCACCCAGACACCCCGGGCGGCAGGGTGAACTACTTGGTCGCTGAAACCGGCAAAGATATGGTCCACAAAGAACTGGCGTGGGAAGACGCGGTCTTGCACAACCTCGAAGCCTTTGCAGCGGCGATTGCTGGAGATGCGCCCTACCCGTTCACTGCCGAACAGATGGTCCACAATATCGAAGTGCTGGAGGCAATCACCCGATCCGCCGAGGATCGGCGCACAGTCGAGATTTCCGAACTCTGATGTTTCAACCACTTCCCCGATTGATGGTCGCCCCGAATGGTGCGCGGCGCACAAAGGCGGATCATCCCGCTTTGCCAATCAGACTTGGCGAAGTGGTCGAGACCGCGGTCGCTTGTGACCGGGCTGGCGCAGAAGGAATTCATTTGCACGTACGTGACACTGACGCTCAGCACAGTCTGGATGTGGGTTTGTACCGCGAGGTGGTGGCAGCCGTAGAGCAAGCGGTTCCAAATTTCTTTGTGCAGGTCACCAGTGAATCGGCAGGTCGCTTTGGTCCGGATGCGCAGATGAAAATGATCCGTGATTTGCGCCCAAAGTCCGTTTCTCTGGCGCTGCGCGAACTGATGCGCGCACCAAACGAAGTGGCCGGAGAATTCTATAAATGGGCGCGGGACGAAGGCATTTGCATCCATCACATCCTCTATTCGCCAGATGAGCTGCGCCAATTTCTGGACGGTGTAAGTGACGGCCTGATCCCGGGGACCGATCACCAGTTGCAGTTGGTTCTTGGCTCTTACGCAGGCACCGCGCCCTCGCGGCCTCAGGATATTGACGCGTATCAGGTGCTGATCGATGGCCGAAAGGGCGATCTGGCGCTGGACTGGATGATGTGCGCCTTCGGCTCAACTGAGACGGCCTGTCTGGTGGAGACCGCGCGACGGGGCGGCAAGATGCGGGTAGGATTCGAGAACTCGCTGTGGAACGCAGATGGATCGCTGGCAAAAAACAATGCGGAGCGGGTGTCCGAGGCGGTAGCCGCGCTGAAGGCCGCGGGTCAGACCTTGTCGCCGGAAGACAAATGAGGAACGGTTTCACCCGTATCAGTGAACGTGCGCGTGACCTCGGCCGCCGCATAGATCCAGAGGATTTTCAAAGGCCCGTCACCGATATTGAGAAAACGATGCGGCATGTCTTTGGGGATAAAACTGGTGTCCATCGGACCAAGCTCAGTCTGAACTCCTGCGACCTCGGCCATGGCGCGGCCTTCCAGAACGGTGACCTGTTCGTCACAGTTGTGGCTGTGCATGGGCGCCTTCATACCTGCGGGAAACACCGTCGTGCCCGTGGTAAACGGGGGATCGTCGACCCGTTCGCGCCCCACCATCAGGCGTGTTTCAACACCGTCGCCACGGGCGAATGGAGTGATCGAGGCGTAAGAAACTATGGCATCAGTGCTCATGAAAATTCTCTGTCGTTGGGATAGCAAAAGAAAGTGAACTATATATGACCGACAAACGCAATGTGAAAGCCGACCGTTTGAGTGGATTTATCGCGTCAGCCTTTCAGGCCTGCGGCATGTCTGAAAGCAATTCCGAGCGCATGGGTGAACTGATGGCCGAGGCTGATATCGGCGGTCAGGATGGGCACGGCGTGTTTCGGTTACCGATGTATATCAGGCGGATCCGCGCGGGCGGCATGGAGGTCAATCCAGACATAAAGGTGATTTCGGAACGCACCGCGACCGCCCTTCTGGATGGCGGCAACGGGCCGGGTCATCTGGTGATGTCGCGGGCGGCAGAACTGGCCGTGGAAAAGGCGAAAACCTGCGGTGTTGCCTGGGTCGGAGCGCGGTATTCGAACCATGCCGGACCTGCGTTTTTGTACGCGCGAATGCCCCTGGCCGAAAACATGATTGGCCTTTATGTGGCCGTCGGCAGTGCCAATCATATGCCGCCCTGGGGCGGAACGGATCTGCTTTTGTCCACCAACCCGATTTCGGTTGCGATCCCGTCGAACGCGCAAGCTGATATTGTGCTCGACATGGCCACCACCGTCGCGGCCTACGGCAAAGTTAAAACGGCCGCGGATCGTGGCGAGACCATGCCCGAGGGCTGGATGATCGACAAACAAGGCCAGCCTTTGACCGATCCGACCCGGTCCGCTGAGGGGCTGCTTTTGCCAATCGGAGGGCCGAAAGGTTACGGGCTGTCGCTGATCTTTGGACTTCTGGCAGGTACGCTAAACGGCGCGGCCTTTGGCAAAGATGTGGTCGACTTCAACGCCGATCCGAAAGCCACGACAAACACAGGTCATTTCGTTGTGGCTTTAGATATCGCGGCGTTTGCGGACGTCGACACGTTCAAACGCCAGGTCGACGGCATTTGGGACGAGATGAAGTCCTCCGCCCTGCTACCGGGAGTTGAGGGTATACGGCTTCCCGGTGAACGGCTTGCCGCCACAAGCGCGGAGCGGCTGGCCGAAGGTATCCCGATCCCACAGGCTTTGGGGAGCCGGCTTGACGCGCTGGCCGACGAATTGGGGATCGAGCGGCTCTGACGGCTCAGGCGGGCTCTTGCCAGAGTGCGCCGTTGATCGTCCAGTTTTCAACCACCTCGCTGCCGGATTGGCGCAGCATCATGGCGACCGCGCAGTGCTGGCTTAGTTTGGTGACGATCTCGTTGATGTTTTCGGGATGACCGGACATCGTTGCGTTGATGTTTATCACCACCTTGGGGAACGGAACGTCGATCGGTTTGATAAGGCGCGTGCCGTGGCTGTCCATTGTGGTGACAATGTCGATCTCCATATCTTCGATCACTACGTCATTCGCGACAGCCAGCTTGTTCGAGATCACATGTGTGCAACCCGCCAGCCCCGCAAACACCATTTCAACAGGCATTGGACCTTCGTTGGTTCCGCCGCGCTCGATTGGCTCATCGATGATCATGTCAACATCGCGTGACCGCGCGTAAGATTTCGTCCTAGTTTCCTGTCGCGCAACGGTGCGGAATGTCCAGATCGGTTTTTCTTTAACGGCCATTGAAGGCTCCTTTCATCTTCAGGTTTCAGGCGGGTTTTATCGCGCAGCGCGTCGATAACGGAAGCGCGCAGGTTCGCGGCGGCCCCTAGTGAAAAACGGTCATCCCACTTGCATTTGCCCTCGGGTCGCATCGCCTCGCATCCCGACATCATGCTGGTTTTCTGCAGCTTGAGACTCGGGGTAATTATGCCGCGCGGGCTGAAATGGTTGGGAATGTCTGGAAATCTCGTGTGGGCCGGGATGCAGCTGGCACCCCGGCCCTTTCAGATCACTTCGTGATCGAGTCAACGAGATCTTTATAGGCTGCATTCTGGCCTTCGCGCATTGCCTGGTATTCGCCGCCACTGATATAATCGGTGTTCTCACCCAGACGACCCATCATTTTTTTGTAGGTCTTGTCTTCCTGAAGCGCGGTGAAGGCTTCGGCCAGCTTTTCAAGCACATCGTCCGGCGTTCCAGCAGGGGCTAGAACCACGCGGTGCATGAATCCCACATCGCCGCCGATGTTCAGTTCGGCAAAACTTGGGACATCGTCATAGATGCGCTCTTCACCAGCGGTGGCCAAGATCTTGACCTTACCCGCATCAAGCAGCGCCGACAGCGTTGATGGGAAGCCCATGGTCACTTCAGCGTCGCCCGAAAGAAGCGCCTGCATGGCCGGTCCGCCACCCTGGAAGGGCACGAGATTAAAGCTTGCTTCCGTCGCCTTCATGATCTGGGCTGCCGGTACAAAGAGAGCGCCCCAGTTGCCCGAATGCGCCATATTGATGCCGCCGGGATCAGCCTTGGCGGCGTTGATCAGATCTTCGAAGGTATTGTATTCGCTGTCACCGCGTACAACGACGGCAATCGGCGCGTAGTTGACCCGTGCAACGGGCACGAAATCGGCGTTCGGATCATAAGGCAGGTTTTCGACGTGCTGCTGCAGCATGTCGATATAGTTGTGCGAAAATAGCAGGGTATAGCCATCGGCTGCCGCGTTCGCGACTTCCTGCGTGCCCTTTTGTCCGCCGGCACCGGGGCTGAGACGTACGATCATCGCTTGGTTCAAGTAGGTCGGAATAATCGAGGTGATCACCCGTGCATTCAGGTCATGAGACCCGCCCGCACCAAGTGGGATCACCAGAGTGATCGGCTTTTCGGGGTATTCCGCGTAAGCTGCGGTGCCCAAACCAAGAGTGGCCACAAGCGCGGTCCCCACGGTTTTCTTTAAGGTCTTTAAAAACATATTATCCTCCTAGGTTAATTCTGATTATGGGCCGCTCTTCTTAATTCGTGGCGGTCTTCATTCGGCGCCACAGGGCGTACCCGATAAGCGGCGTTGCGATCAGCACGGCGAGCATGCCAAGTCGTTCGGTAAACATAAAGCTAATAGGTGAATTGCCCGCCATTGCGACTGTCTGGCCGAAGGCATATTCAAGCGGCCCGCCAAGGATGAAGCCCATGACCATAGGCATGACATCAAACTTCGCGGCCCGCGCCAATAAGCCAAACAATCCAAAGCCCACGAGCATGAGGATGTCGGTGGTGTCTGACCGGAAAACATATGCTCCGGCAAAGGCGAACATGATTACAATTGGGACCAGCAAACCGGTTTTTATTGTCACGATGCGTGCAAAGAACGGGATCGACAGATAGCCGATGACGATGAACATCAGATTGGCAAGCACCATGGCCACCAGAATGGCGAAAACAATTGCCCCTTGTTCCTCGAACAATTGCGGTCCGGGTCTGAGCCCTTGCGCCACGAATGCGCCCAGCAGGATCGCCGTCACGTTGTCGCCCGGAATGCCAAGTGTCAGAAGCGGCACCAGCGTGGGGCCATTGACCGCGTTATTGGCAGCTTCCGCAGCGGCCACGCCTTCGACTTCACCCTGGCCGAAAGTTTCGGGGTGACTTGAGGCGTTCTTGGCCGCGGAATAGCCCATCATTGCGGCAACCACCTGACCAAGCCCCGGAACGATACCGATGGCGGTGCCAATGAAGGTGGAGCGGCGGATGGTAGGAATGCAGCGCTTGAACTCTGCCATGCTCAACCGCGCACCGACCAGCTTGGCAAATCCACCGACCTTTTCGTTGCGCATCACGGCATAGACAATCTCAGGCAAGGCAAAGACCCCCATCAACATGGGCAAAAGGGGGATACCTGACTTGAGGTCGAAAATACCGAAGGTGAATCGTTCCACGCCGCCCATCGGGTCTGTGCCAATCTGGGCCAGCCACAATCCGAAGAGCATCATCACAAGGCCCTTCAGCGGATTGCTGCCCGAGGTGACCACAATGATGACGAGGCTCATCAGCAGCACGGCAAAAAGTTCTGGCGGACCGAACTGCATCACCAAAAGAGCGATGGGGAAGATCATCAGGATGGTGAAAACGTCACTGAACGTGTCCCCGATGACCGAAGCGTACAACGCCATGTCCAGAGCTTTGCGGCTTTCGCCTTTTTGCGTCAGCTTGTATCCGTCAATCGAGGTTGCAACAGCAGCACCCGTTCCCGGCATTGACACCAAAATCGCCGGGATGGAGCCGCCGAAGATGCCGCCCTTGTAAACTCCAAGAAGGAATGGAATGCCGACCAGCGGGTCAAGAAAGAACGACAACGGCAGCAAGATCGCCATCGCCATCAATGTCGTGAAGCCCGGCAAGGCCCCAACCAACATCCCCGAAAACAGCCCGACGATGATCATTAGGATCGTGTCCAGGCGAAATGCCATCAACGCGCCTTCGGCGAAATGCTCAATCATTGCGCTGGTCCTTCGGCTCCGCCAAAGAAGCTTCCAACCGTATCGAAAATCCCCGCATAGAAGAATTCAATCGGGCTCGACTCCGGCAGCGACACGGCCAGCCCACGGGTTGCGACAAGGTAAAGCCCAATCGGGCTAATGATTGAGACCGCGCCGATTTGAAAAAGCGAACGATTGCCCGCTATCCAGGCAACAGCAGCCATCGACAGGGCTGAGGAGATGAAAAATCCGATGGGTTCCATCGTAAGTGCATAGAACAACATCACTGTAAAAAGCATGACGACCCGTCTCAACGCACCGTCCTCGAAAGTCTTGCTCTCGCGCGACGTTAGCGAGCCGCGCAGGGAATAGAGCAACATCGAAGCGAGAACAGCCATGGTCGCAAGAACAAGCTTCGGAAAGAGCGAAGGAGTGATGGCTGTGAGCGACCGTCCGAACAGAACCTTGGGTTCGGCGACAAGGTGCGACATGAAAACGAAGCCAAGAATGCCTAGGAGCGTCAAGCCAAACGCCATCCATGCCTCGGCTGTTATATATTTTATCTGCTTCAAGACTGGATCACCCGCAATCTGTCTTTTTCATAGGTACCAAAAGGGCCCAGAACACGGGCGTGAATTAAGGGGGCAGACACCGACGCTGTTGAATGGTTTCTGACGGAATGAATGACGGATCCCCCTCCACTGGTTTCCTTGTTTTACAGAAAAATAGAGCAGCCTCTTGCTACCTTGAAACAACTTTTCATGATGGGAGATAGTTGCTAAATTGAAGGCACTTGCAGATCGCCGCGTTTGACCTTTGGACGCCCACGGTCGACAAGCGAATAAAGGAGGCTGCAATGGCAGGCGGGCGACTGTGACAGGCGAAATCTTGAATATTATTGCGCCCGTTCTCGTGGTCGCCGGGATCGGTTTTTTTCTTGAAATCCGCGGTATCGGTTTTCAGTCGGAAACACTGAGCCGTCTTGCGATGATGATCGGCACACCCTGCCTCGTCTTTTCGTCACTGACGAACACCGCACTGCCGGGTGACTCCCTTCTGCGTATCGTGTTCATTTCGTTTTCGGCCGCCTGTGTTGCAGCTGTTTTGTCCGGCGCCGCGCTTTTGGTGCTGCGGCTGCCTTGGCGGACTTTCTTGTCTTCGCTGTCACTTCCGAACGCGGGCAATGCGGGCCTTCCGCTGGTCTTTTTCGCCTTTGCCGAGCCCGGGCTGTCCATCGGCGCTGCGTTCTTTTTCATGATCGCGCTGATCCAATACACCGTCGTACCGGCGATCGTCACCGGGGATCCGGGGTTTCGGAAATTGCTGCGAGAACCGCTGGTCTGGTCCGTCGTCGCGGTTGTTGCCTTTCGAGCGACTGATCTGCCTGTCCCGACCGTGGTTGCTGATACCACGCAATTGCTGGGCGGGATCATGATCCCGATCATGTTGATCCTTTTGGGGGGCGCGCTGTCACGGCTGAAAGTATCTGACATCAAGACAAGTGTATTGCTGGCCTTCGTGCGGTTGGCCGTTGGTGTAACAACTGGGTTATTGATGGTCGTTCTGTTCCGCCTCCAAGGTGTCGAGGCGGGCGCAATCTTTCTTTTGTGTTCAATGCCGTCAGCGCTGATCACCTATGTGGTTGCGCAGCACTTTGGGCGCAGCCCCGAGCGCGTAGCCGGTCATGTCGTCAGTTCGACAGTGCTGAATTTCGCCTGCCTTCCGATTTTGATTTCGGTCGCGATCCACCTGGCGGGGCGCTAATCCTTGGCCATCCGTTCGACCGCCAGAAAGACGGCTGAATTGTCTAGCCCGCCCTCGCCCGCTGCCTCGGCATCTTCCATCATCTCCAGATAGCGCGCCACCATCGGCAGTTGACTGTGCCCATTGCGGGTCGCCATCTCGCGGATCAAAGTGAAGTCCTTTTTCGACTGGGTAATCCGGCCAAGCGGGGTGAAATCTCGCGCCACCATCAGCGGACCCTTGGCGGCCATTACATCGGATCGCGCGGCAGATCGTTGTGCGGTTTCAAGAAACGTCTCGGGATCAAGACCGAGAGCCTGGGCAAAAACCAAACCTTCGGCGACGGCCGCCCGGTTCAGACCAAGCACGCAATTGATGGCAAGCTTGGTTCTGTTGCCGTCCCCGATGGTTCCGACGCGCTCTCGGTTGGGTGAAATCGCATCCGCCATACCTTCAAATTCATCAAGACCTGCCGGATCACCTCCAAGCAGCAACAGCGCTGTGCCCTGCTCAACCTGCTTACTCGTGCCCGAGATCGGGGCCTCGACCAGGGTGATCCCCTTGGTTTTTGCACTGGTCTCCAATGCCGCCACGTCGTCGGGGTCGCAGGTGCTCATCGTAACAAGAACCTTACCGGTGCCCTCAGGCGCATCCGAGATGATATCAGCCAACTGGTCCGTGCTGAAAACAGCCGAAAGCAGGATGTCGCTTTGCCAGAGATCCGCGGGGTCCGAAGGTGTTCCACCCTTTTCTTGAAGCATTGCGCCGCGCGCCGGGTCTAGATCAAAGCCAAGCACGCGGTGCCCTGCGCCCAAAAGCCGGTTGGACAATGCCATGCCGATCAATCCCAGACCGAAAACCCCAACCGTTTTGGCCACAGTATCTCTCCTATTGTGCCGCCTTCATGTCGGCCAGTTGCGACAACGCATGGTTCGACAGAGGCAGCGTCACAGGGTCGCCAGTCTCTGCCGAAAGGTCCGCGGCTGAATATGTCTCCATCACCATCCGGGCATGAGACGCATCCACCATGACCGGGCGATCCAATAGGCAATCTTCAAGAAAATGGATGGTCTCCGGCCCCATTTGACCGGCAAAGACGTGGCCAACATGTTCGCCCGGCATGGTCGACATCGGATATTGCGTGCCGTCGGCGACCGTATTCAGCCAATGGTCGCGTGCTGTGTCGTCCAGGATCAACGCCCCTTCGGTCCCGGTAATCTCGATCCAGGTACCGCAGTAGTTCGGATAGCTTGGCGGCAGATTCCACCCCCCGCCTACGACGACAAGTGTTCCGTCCTCCATAGTGACGGTGGACCACATACAATCGTACGAGCCATTTAGCTCTTTCATATAGCCATAGGCGCCCTGACTATAGACTTTTGCAGGTTTCGTGTGCTCAAGCAGCCAAAATACAAAATCGAGATCGTGCGTGGATTCCATCGCTGCTGGCGACAGCTTGACCCGGTTGGCGATTTTTGTGCCAAGGGTGCGTGACAGATGGCGGCTGACCATCACGTTGACGACCTTGCCCAGCTTTCCCTCGGAAATCGACTTTTTGGCATAGGCGATCTTGGGATTGAAGCGTTGCGAATAGCCGATGGTGAACTTCAGATTACCGGCCTGGGACAGCGCAATCAGATCGTCGGCTTCCCAGAATTCAAGCGCTATAGGTTTTTCCAAAAGCACATTTTTGCCAGCCTTCAGGCAATCGCGGGCAATCGGGTAATGCGTCCCTTCCGGTGTCGTCGAGATGTAGACGACGCTGATCGCAGGGTTGGCGACAATGTCCTGATAGTCCGTCGTAGCGGTTGCGGGATTGGTCAAAGCGCGAACTTCTGCAAGCCGTTCGGGCTTGATTTCGCAGATATGAAGCGCATCGACCAAGGCCGATTTAGCCAGCGTTTCGGCGCGAATTCCGCCGCACCAGCCCGTTCCGATCACCGCTACTTCTGTCGAAGCCATCAACGCTCTCCCATCGTGTGTTTGTTGTCCATCAGCTATCGTGCGAGCAACGAAGTCGCCAATAATAAATTCTAATGCCGGGCATCAGACAAACCCGATCAGTTGCCACCAGTAATACGTGAGCGGAAGTCCCACGCACGTCACTGCCAGGGCCAGCCAAAGGCAAAGGCGCAAAAAGACCGCGTTTGGCACCTTTGAGATAGACATTGCGACGATCAAGGGTGGCGCCTGATAAGGGATGGCTGGTGTCGATATTCCGATAATTTGGGTCATGGAAACCGCTTCCAACGATAGGCCGGTCGCCTCGGCCAATGGTGCTGCGAAGGGGACGAGCACCGCCGGTGCAGCCGGTGCGGTGGTCAGATGCGACAAAGCAAACGAAAATCCGTAGACAGCATAGATCGATGACAGGCCCCCTTCCCCGTCCAAAGGCAGGTTTCGGATCAGGACATCGGCCAAAAGCTGATCAAGCCCTGCACCGCGGGCGACGGCGACGACCGTCACGATGGAGGCAAAGAAGATCGCGGGTGTCAGATCGATCTGTTCGCGCATCGCAGTGGGTTTCAACATTCCGAACCGGGGCCAAATCACGATCGCCGCAGCCGTCAACGCAATCCATGCAGGCGGGATACCATGGGCAAAATCGGTCATCCACATCGCGATGGCAGCCCCGAGAACTATAAGCAGACGACGCTGTTCAGGTCGCTTGATTGTGGCTTCAGCCTGGCTTTGCAGCGTCTCGGAAATCGGGTCGCGACAAAAGCCGACCATCAACAAAACAAGGAGGCCAAACCGCAGCAGGTTCACCGGAAACTGTAGCAAAAAGTACCCCGAATAAGTGCTGTGAATGCCGTAAAGTTGGTCCATCGTGCCGACATGAACGATGGTCGGCAGGTTTGCGGTGAGGATCGTATAAGTCGGCAAGAGCGTGGCGGCAGAGGCGGTGGCAATCAGCCCGATAGCCCCTCGTCCGTCAGCCGCAAGACCCAGACGGTCCGCAAGCGCTGCGGCAATCGGGATCATCACGATGATCCGGGGCATGGTGGAAGGGATCAGCACGCCAAGCGCCATCCCCGCAGCCGCGATTACCAAGATCGCGCGCGGATAGGACGCCCCCGTCAGCCCGATCAATCGCTCTGAGACGCGCGCGGCAAGCCCCGTCGCGGCAATTGCGACCCCAAGGATGATGCCCGATACCAGCAGCCAGAAACCGCTGGACATGAAGCCCGAAAACACGGCCTCGCGCGGGATAATGCCAAGCGCCAATGCGGACAGGAAGATACCGAAGGCGGTGACGATCTCGGGCACGGCGCGGGTGGCAAAAAGCGTGAGCGCTGCACTGCCGATACCGGCCGCTTTCCAGATTTCCCCGGCCTCGCCCAGAGAAATGCCGTAGGCTACAAACGCCGCCCCCAAGGCGACGCCTGTACTCGAAATCTGACTGCTGGTCAGACCCATCAACGGCGCAATCTCACGGCAGGAAAATAGTTGAGCCAGTGGTGGCTCCCGCCTCCAGCTCGGTATGAGCGGCGGCGACCTCGGCAAGAGGCCGGCGCTGGTTGATATTGATGGTGACGTGGCCGCCGAGAATCATATCGAAAACGCGCCGAGCAGAGTGTTCCAAGTCAGAGCGCGGGCCGACGTAGTTGGCAAGCGTCGGGCGCGTAAAATAGAGCGAACCGCCATGTTGAAGCGCGCTTGGTGATACCGCCGGGGCTTCTCCGGTCGTCGCGCCGAAGGACACGAACAGGCCATAGGTTGCCAGAGAGGCCATCGAGGTCTCGAACGTCGCTTTACCAATGCTGTCATAGACAACGGGCACGCCCGCCCCGCCCGTGATTTCTTTCACACGCGCGGCAATGTCGGTTGTCTTGCGGTCGATGGCATAGGCATAGCCTTGGTCCAGCGCGGCCGCGCAGTTCTCGGGTCCAGATGTGACGCCGATCATCTCGGCCCCAAGATGCTTGCCCCATTGACCGGCAATCTGGCCCACGCCGCCCGAAGCCGCGTAGAACAACACCTGATCGCCCGGCTGCACTTTGTACGTGCGCTCCAACAAGTATTCGACCGTCATCCCCTTCATCAGGGCTGCGGAGGCGGTTTCATCCGAGATCCCGTCTGGGATCTTGAGAACCCGAGCGGCAGGCGCATTTCGCGCCGTTGCATAGGCCCCCAGCACGCCGCCATAGACGACGTGATCACCGACGGCAAAACCATCCACCCCGGCACCAACAGCGGTGATTTCGCCAGCCGCTTCGAGGCCTAGAGGCGATGGCACCTTCATCGGGTAGTAGCCAGAGCGCTGGTACACATCCATGTAATTCAGCCCAATGGCAGTCTGACGGATTTGCACCTCGCCTTCACCTGGCGAGGGCAGATCGAATTCTTCGATCTGCATCACGTCGGGAGCGCCGGTTTCATTCATAATTATGCGTTGTGCCATGTCGGCCTCCTCAGGTCGTCGCGTCGCCGCTTTCCACCACTACCGTCTGCACTTCGCCCGCGCCATTGGCCCGGCGAAATGCAGCAGCGGCATTGTATTCATCGGACTTAAAGCAAGCTGTTCCGTCCGCCAACGTCGGAAATTCGATCACCACGAAACGATGGAAATGCTCGGGCCCTTCCATGATTTCATACTCTCCGCCGCGCGCAAGCACCTTGCCGCCGAAATTCTCGATAATCTCAGGAACAAGATCGGTGTAACGCTTGTATTCTACAGGGTCATTTATCTTGGCGCGGGCAATCCAATAGGCGGGCATGGGCGATCCTTACATGAGTAGGTTGGGCAACCAGTTTGAGATGCCGGGGAAAACGATGAGCAACAGGATCGCGAAAAGCATCACGAACCAATAGGGGATCGACGAATAGAAGATCTGCTGAACGCCAATCTCGTCGTCGTTGATTGCGGCCTTGACGGTATAGACCAAGAGCCCGAAAGGCGGCGTCAGCAATCCCGCCTCGATGGCGATGATGCCGATGATGGCAAAGGCCAATTGATCAAATCCGAACGCCATTGCCACAGGTTCGAGAATGGGCACGGTCAGCAGCATGATCGAGATACTGTCGATGATCATGCCGAGGACGAACCAGATCAGGATGATGATGCCCAAAACCATGAAGGGCTCGAATCCGCTGTTCACAAAGAATTCGCGGATCGCGTTGGTCACCCCGGTCATAGCCAGCGTCCGGGAATAAAGCGCTGCCGCGAGAAGCAGGATCATGATCGGCGCGGCCGTCTTGCCGACGGAATAGATCGAATCGATGAATTCGCGCCACCGCATCCCCTTGATACCGGCCAGGATCAGAGCAAGTGCCGCCCCTGCGCCAGCACCTTCGGTCGGTGTGAAAATACCGAACCAGATGCCACCCAGAACCGCTCCGACGATGCCAAAGACACCGAACATCGAGACAAAAAGCTGGCGCGGTGGCAGTTCGACTTTGCTGCTGTCAAAGCCGTCTTCGACTTGAATCGCTTCGTTGTTCACACTGGCCGCACCCTCGCCCACCAGCTCGGGTTTGGTCAGCGCACGGATGACGATGTAGAGGATGAAAAGCGTCGCAAGAAGGATACCCGGTAGGACGCCTGCAAGGAACAGACGCCCAATAGATTGTTCAGTCAGGATGCCCCACACGATCATCAGAACCGAGGGCGGGATGAGCATGCCAAGGCAGCTTGATCCGGCAATAGCCCCAAGCGAAAAGCCACGGTCATAATTGTGGGCCTTCATTTCGGGGTAGGCAATTCGGCTGAAGGCCGCCGCCGATGCGATGGATACACCCGTCACAAACGAAAAGACGGTGTTGCCCAGCACTGTGGCGATGGCGAGGCGGGCCGGAATTCTCTTAAGCCCACGGTTGATGGCAACATAGATGTCCGTAATCGCCCCGGATCGTCCAATAAATTCGCCCATCAGCATAAACAGGGGGATCACCGCAAACGTGAAATCCCGCAGAGCCTCGGCAGAAGTGGAGGCAATCGTGGCCTCTACGATGCGCATCTTGCCGGTGACAAGATAGATGCCAACCAGCGACGTCACGCCAAGGGCCACCGCCACGTGGACACCCAAAAGCACGAGACCCAGCAAAAGCCCGATTATCAGCGAGGCAGTTTCGAAATCGAACACGCTTAGAGTTCCATTTGCTCGACCCGCAGGTCAAAGATTTCGACAAGTGCGAGCAGAGTATAATTGATACCCGCGAGCCCTGCCCCAAAAACGATCATCCAGCGTGCCGGCCAGACCGGAACGTGCAAGGACCCTTCCCCATCAAACTCCCAGTTTGCCAAGGACCGAACTGCAGGTTTTATGCCTGCCTTAAATAGAAAGAAAAACAGCGCCGCGCTAAGGATCAGAGCAAAGATCAAAAGTGCCTTTTGCACGGGCTTTGGCAGGGCCAAGACGACGAAATCAGCCCGCAACATTGAGTTTGATCTCACAGCGTATCCGATTTGCAGAAAAACAATCATAACCACCGAATTGGCGACGATTTCCTTTGTGCCCGAAATCGGCATGTTCAGCGCGCGAGTGATGATTTCCGCAAGAATGAAGAAGCAAAGGACAAATGACCAGACCGCGCCAAGGATCATCAGGAATTTGGTAAGCCGGTCGCTTAGTCGAACAAGTACCATTTTGACCTCTGAGCTTGGAGAATTGCGGATGCCCCGCTGGCAAAGCGAAGCATCCAGTTTTGTGATTACTCGACCACGTAGCGCACCGGCCACTCGTAGCCGTTGGCCTCTGCCCGATCGAGCACGAGGTTCAAGACCTTTTTGGCCGGAAGTCCCTGTGCTTCCAGATCATCGGCCAGCGATTGCGGCCATTCTGCCAAGCTTTCGGCCCACGCCTTGCGGACTGATGGGTCGATTTCAGTGACAGTTATCAACCCGCGCAGTTCATCGACCAGACGGTCATATTCAGACGCGTTGACAGAGCCCGTCTGCTGCTCGTAGTCGGCGGAGACCTCGTGCAGGATTACTTTGAAGTCATCCGGCAATTCGTCGTAGGTGTCTTTGTTGATGGTCAGCCCATGCCACGTCATCGAGCCAAAGCCGATCAGTGTGTAGTAGGGTCCGGGTTCGTACAGTTTGAGGTTCACCCAGGCCGACGGGAACATGATCCAACCTTCGTAGACGTTGGTGTTCATCTCGGTATAGGCCGTCGCCAAGGACGATTGCACTTCAGACACGCCCGCCAGTTTCAACCAGTTGAGGTTCAGTCCGGCACCCGCGATCTTTTGACCTTGCAGATCCGACAGATCTTCCCAAGGGAAGGATGTGCCAAGGTTGTACCCGCCATCAGCGATCCGGCTGAGCATGACCTGATTGAACTTGTCCTCAAAGACGTCCGTCAAATACGGCACTTCGGCGTAGACCTCCTGTGCGATCTTCAGCGACGTTTCCGGGTCCATCGTGCCGAAAGGCATCATAACCTGAAACGCGTGCAGCGGAAGGTTGGAAGGTTCAAAGCAGAAACAGAAGCCGCCAATATCAAGGATGCCGTCCTGGACGCCTTCCAGCACCTCGGTGACTTTTACGATTGAACCGGAGTAGCCTTCGACAAAGTTCACGGTGTGATCCGTGCGCGCTTCAACCCGTTCCTTCAGTTCTTTCTGGAAATAGTCGATCATCAGACCGGCATAAACGACGCCTGGCGGATGTCCGGACCCAATGCGAAGTGTGATGTCGTCTGCCGTCGCTGCCGACCCGAAAGTCATAGCAGTGAGTGCAGCGGCACCAGTTGCGATAAATCTTTTCATCTTATCCTCCATTTGATGTTCAGTGTCCGGTTCCGTTGCACCCGTTTTCGGCTTTGCAATCGGTCACGGAATCTTATTGCTCTGCTCTTTCGTTGATGCGTGCTCCTTGTCCTGCCTCACTCATGTCCCTCTGCGGATACCCAGGTTTTCAGTGCTTCGATATCGGCTTTCAGATTTGTCTTTTGTTCCGCGCTCAATGGCACCAGTGGCGGCGCCATACGGGTCCAGCTGTCATCGCCCGAGCGCCATGCCTCCATCTGTTTCATCGCGGCCATCAGCGGGTATTTCGACGCTACGGCGCGCGCGTTTTTCACCAGCGCAAAAGCTTCGCTGTCAGGCCCGTCGACCCGGCCCTTTTGGACGTAATTGGCAAAGACGTTGGTCGATCCGGAGATGATACCGGCGCAACCGCGCGCCAGACCTTCGAACAGAAACGACTCACTGGACGGGTAGACATCGAAATCGGCGTCCACGCCGCCGGTCGCATCCGCGAAGGCCAGCGCCTGCGACATGTCCCCGCTTGAATCCTTCAGGCCCGCGACCACCGGACCAAAGTCCTTCTTCAACCGCACGGCCACGTCCACCGGGATCGGCGTCGCGGACATCTGAGGGAAGTGGTACAGGTAGACACGCAACCGGTCGTCGCCGATGGTTTCGATCAACTGCGCGAAATAGCGGTATATCCCCTCATCGCTGACATTCTTGTAGTAGAACGGCGGCAAGACCAGCACGTTCGGGAACCCGGCATCAAGTGCGGCTTTCGACAGGTCGATGGCGTCCTGCGTGGCGCAAGCACCGGTGCCGAAAATGGCCTTCGAGGGGTCAAAACCAGCCTCTGCAAATTCGCCCGCAAGCTCCATCTTCTGACGGAAGGAAATCGAATTGCCTTCACCCGTGGTACCTGTGGGCGCCACGCCGTCACAGCCACCTTGCGTGGTCAGGTACTGGCAATAGGCAACCAGTTTCGCCTTATCAAGCGTGCCGTCTGCCATGAATGGAGAGACCGCCGCTGCGTAAATTCCTCGAACTGCTTTTGTCATTTTTCGCCTATTCTGCGGCCGCTTTTGAGGCGGTAATTTCCCTGTTGGAGACCACCACCTTGATCGCGTCGTCGACCCTTTCGCGCGCGTATCGCAACGCTTCGGGCAGGTCCTGCATCGGAAAGGTGTGGGTGTGGATCTTGGTGGCATCGAACCGTTTGCCAGCCATGAAGGCCATTGCGCGGTGCGTTGCCGATCTACCTTCGCCCCGGATGCCGTAAAGGTAGATGTTGTTGACCGCGAGATAGCCCAGATCGAATTCGACCGGCTTTTTCGGGAAGGCCGCAAGACACACCTTGCCGCCCCGGTTGGTCATGTGAACGGCCTGATTGACCGTGCTTTCACTACCAGCGCAATCGATGACGTAGTCGGCCCCCTTCGGTCCGACCAGTTCCTTGACACGGGCGAGTACATCTTCGCTGCGCGCATCAATTGCGACATCGGCGCCTAATTCCAGACCGATGTTGTTACGGTTCTCACGCGTTCCGACCAACACGACAGGACTGGCGCCCAACGACTTGGCCACAGCGACCGCCAAAAGCCCGATGGGCCCCGGCCCGATCACAACGACGCTTTCGCCCGCGACCAGACCGCCAAGCTCGGTCAGCCCGTACATAGACGTGCCTGCCGTCACCACCAGCGTCGCTTCGGCGTCTGACATGTCATCCGGCACTTTGATCATCGTATTGATGTTGTTGATCGCGTATTCGGCAAAGCCGCCGTTCGTCGTGAACCCGTTGGCACGATGCCCCTTGTTCATGTCGCCGTAGTTCAGACCGTAGTTGTGGCAGGACGTATACATGCCCATACGGCAGCGTTTGCATTGACCGCATCCGGCGTGGATTTCGACCGTCACGCGGTCGCCGATTTCGAATTCGTCGACCCCCTCACCCAACGCGGCAATCGTGCCCATGTATTCGTGGCCAGGTGTGAAATTCTTGTTGAACGGCGCGCCGCCTTCGAAAATCGCCGGAGTCCCGTAGCTGATCACTTCGAGGTCTGTGGCACAGATGGCCACGGCGTCGATTCGCACTAAAGCCTCGGCCCGACCGGGCACTGGCACGTCCTTGTCGATCAGCTTCAACTGATCGGGATCACCCAACACCCAAGCCTTCATCTGCTTTGGTACAGGCATCGAGTCTGCGTATTTAGCATTGTCCGTGTTACGCATTTATCAGCGCCTCTCCTCAGTTTTTGACCCAATCGCGCACCCATTATTGGTTAACCAATATACAGAATTTTATACAGAATTTGCGGCGAATTTGATCCCTGTTGGAATATGATTAGCATTGAGACCAGTTAAGGTAAACAAAATTATTTGTTGACATCGCCAAAATAATTTGTGATATCGCCAAAATTATTTGTTGACATCGCAAGGTGTCAGCTTGTTTCCTCGGCCTAACCTCAGAGGCATATTGGTTAACCAATGAACATTTTCAGACCGAACATGACAACGCGCGATGTTTTGGCAAATTGGCTTGCCGGCTATGGCGCGGTCCCCGGTGAACGGCTGCCCCCGGAACGCCAACTGTCCGAAACCTTGGGCATCTCGCGCGGGGAATTGCGCAAGGCCATGACCGCTCTGGAAACCGAAGGGTATGTAGAGCGCCACGTCGGCCGAGGCACATTTCTGCGGGAAGTCACAGCACCTGACATCAGCTACGAGCCACTTCTTGCCCAGCTCTCCGACGTCACAAGTCCGCATGACGCCATGATAGCGCGTCTGTCGCTAGAGCCAGAACTTGCCGGGCACGCAGCTATACATGCAACCCAACGCCACCTAGCCGAGGCACGCGGACTTGCGGACGCGATGCGGGCCGCCAGAAACTGGGCGGAATACGAACAACTTGACTCGCGTTTGCACGAATTGATCGCAGTGGCCACTGGCAACCCTCTGTTGGTCGAGTTGCACCGGATCGTAAATGCGGTGCGTCTGTCTGTTGTGTGGTCAAATCTGGAAATCCCGCGGGACGGTCCACCAGACAATTACCATTCTTTTTCCGAGCACGACAAAATCATCTCGGCACTTGAACAACGTGACCGCCGCGCTGCTCACACGGCCATGCGAAATCATTTGAAATCTGTGCGCGCAACACTTTTGAAGGACGACTGAAACGTGATCGATCTTTACACTTGGACCACTCCAAACGGCCGCAAGGTTTCCATCCTGCTTGAAGAGCTGGGCGTCGACTACGAGATTCACGCCGTCGATATTTCAAAGGGCGAGCAGTTCGATCCCGATTTTCTGAAGATAGCTCCCAGCAACCGAATTCCAGCAATTGTCGACCGGGATACTGGAATCCAGATGATGGAGACTGGGGCGATTATGCTTTATCTTGCTGAAAAATATGGCCGTTTCCTTCCAAAAGATGACCGCTGGGCCGCGATCGAATGGCTGATGTGGCAGATGGGCGGAATTGGCCCGATGTTGGGTCAGGTCCACCACTTTGTAAAATACAACCCCGGTAAGTCAGCCTATGCGGAGGAACGGTATTCCAATGAGGCGCGGCGTCTCTATGGGGTGCTGGACCGGCGGCTGGAGGGACGAGATTTTATCGCTGGGACGGGTCGCGGCGAATATTCAATCACCGATATGGCGTGCTTTCCGTGGATCGCGCGGCACGACTGGCAGCAGATCGACCTCAACGATTTTCCCAATGTTCGCGACTGGTATGTGCGCATCGCAGCGCGCCCCGCCGTGCAGCGCGGATATCAAATTCCGAAATACGTGACCGACATTCCAATGCCGTGAGCAACAGGAGATCGAACAATGCCACATATCGCACCGGTTGATCTGACGGCCTCGCAAGAGGCGAAGGCAGATATAGAGTGGTTGGCGTCGGCCACCGGCTTTGTCGCCAATTCGATGCTGACGCTATCGCATCGCCCAGAGATTGCAAAAGCGGTTCTGGGACTTATCCGTGCGGTCGTCCGCTCGCCCGGTACAGTGGACCCTGCGCTACGTTGGATGGTGGCACATGTTACAAGTCTGGCGAACGGGTGCCAGTATTGCTCGGCTCATACGTTCAAGAACGGCGCTGACAACGGCGTGCCAGAGGACAAGCTGGAAGCCCTGTGGGAGTTCGAGACGAACCCGATCTTTTCGAAAGCCGAACGCGCAGCTCTCCGGGTCGCCGTTACGGGTGGGCAATGCCCGTCATACGCGACTCCCGAAGACATGGCCGAATTGCGCCGACATTTTGCGCCCGAACAGGTTGTCGAGATCGGCGCGGTCATCTCTCTCTTCGGCTTCAACAATCGCTGGAATGCGCTGATGGAAACCGACATCGAGGACAGCGTCACATCGTTTGTAAAATCAAAGAATTATCACGGGCCTGAAACCTTTGAAACGGGCCAAACCTGATCTTGATGAGATCGAAAACTGGGAGGAAACCATGTCAAATTCAACGAAGAAAGGGCCGAGCCGACGGTCCTTTATTGGTGGGGCAGCTGCGGGTTTTACAGCGCTGCAGATCACCATGCCGACGGCTGCGTTCGCGCAGTCTTATCCTGAACGACCAATCAGCATCGTTGTAATGTATGCCGCCGGCGGCGGCACTGATACGATCATGCGCAAGTTGGCGGAGGAAATGGCCGCAGCGAAGGGATGGTCGATCAACGTCCTGAACAAGCCTGGCGCCGTGGGTGGTGTTGCAACACAGTTCGTGGGCGCTTCACCTTCGGATGGATACACGATTCTGGGCGGTGCGAATTACAACCGGTTTGTGCGCGTCATGGGTCATGCCGACTTCACACCCTGGAAAGACTGGCTGCCATTTAAGGCAGGCGCCGCCTCGGCTTCGTGGTCGGTGCGCAAGGACAGTCCGTTCCAGACAATTGACGATGTCATTGCGGCAGCCAAGGCCAATCCCGGGTCGGTTTCCATCTCGACTTCGGGCACCGGTGGTGTCTGGCACGAGCTGGCGCTGATCATCGCCAACGCAGCAGGCATCGATTTAAAATACGTGCCGTACAAGGGCGGTAAGCCCGCGACGCTTGCAGGTCTGCAAGGCGAGACCGATATCGCAGGCGGCGGACTGCACGAGCATATCGATCTGATCCGTTCAGGCGATTTACGAAACCTTCTGCAGACGTCTGGCGAAGACATCACTCTAGACGACGGTACGGTACTGCAGACACTTGGCTCCGCGATCCCATCAGCAAAGGGCTTGCCAGTAGGTGCAACCTACAACTTTATGGTCAAGCGCGATCTGCCACCGGAGGTGCTTCAGGAAATTGCGGACGCATTCGTCGCAGCTGCAACATCCGACGGGTTCCTTGAAATGCTGAACTCCAAGTTCTTCATCTCGGATGTGAAAATCGGAGAAGAAGCGGACCGCGAAGGTGCCTTGATGGAGGCGATCACGGCCGAGACCTTTAACAAGTTCCAGGATCAGATCGGGGCGGACGTGAAGACCGCTGCGGAACTTGGTCTGCCCGCGCCGGCCGACTTCGACCAGTGGTGGCCGCCAGAAGGCTACGTCGCGCCACCAATTGGTTCGAACTCATAATCAACGACCGGAGCGCGCCTTTCGCGGGCTCCGGCAAACCCCTGGCAGGCCATGACACACTCCAATCAACCAGAAATCAAGTTTGAGGGCGAGGAGGCCGGAGCCGGTTTCGCCTCTCCTACGATCGACCTGATCGCGGCGGTGGCACTGATCGTTCTGGCAATTGCCATGATGGTGGCGTCGGTGGCTTTGCCGATGCCGGGCGCGATCCATACAGCGCCGGGTCTTTTGCCCTTCTTCGTCTCGGCGTCGTTGCTACTTATGGCTTTGGGCCTTGGTGCCTCTGCTATTGCCCGGCGACGGGCGGGTGTCCAATTGCCACTCTTCGCGGATCGGGACATGACAACCGATTTCCGGTCACTCCTGCTGGCCATTGCAGTTGGTGTATACATTGCCGCGCTTCAGGTCCTGGCATTTCAACAGAATATTACGCTCTTTGGCGCGCACCTTCGGATATCTGCTTTCGAGCCCGCCACTATCGTGACGCTCTGCACGATCATTCACCTCAGTTGGCGTGGACCCATCTGGATTACGGCTTCGATCTCGATCACCTGGACAATCGTCTTGTCGCTGGTTTTTCAACTGATCTTTCGCATTCCCCTTCCGGGGAGCTTTTAAATGATCGACGGACTTCTTCTGGCCCTGTCGCCGACCTTGCTGGCGATGACACTGGCAGGCGTTTGCCTTGGCATTATCTGGGGCGCGCTTCCCGGACTTTCGACAACGATGGCGATGGGCCTTTTGATAGGACTGTCGGCAGGCATGAGCCAGGAAATCTCCATTTCCTTCATGCTTGGTGTCTACACGGGCAGCGTGTTCGGCGGTGCGATCTCTGCGGTGTTGATCAACATTCCCGGCACGCCTGACGCGGTCCCCACGATGATCGAAGGCCATCAATTGGCGCAAAAAGGCGAAGGCGGTCAGGCGCTGGGTATGGCGATTGCCGCCAGCTTTATCGGCGGCGGGATCGGGATCATCCTGTTGATCATGTTTATCCCGATCGTTCTCACCTTCGCATTGAACTTCAGATCATGGGAGATGTTCTGGCTTGCTCTGATCGGGATCATGGTCTCGGGCACCATGGCTGCGGGCGCGATGCCGCTCAAGGGCTGGATCGCCGGATGGTTGGGAATGCTGGTGGCCTTTGTCGGACTTGATTCCATCCATGCCGTGCCGCGATTTACCTTTGGCACTTACGCTCTGTTTGACGGAGTTTCTTATGTTGCCGTTCTCATCGGACTCTTCGGCCTTGCCGAAATTCTGCGCACTCTGCCTGCCAAGGACATGCCGACGATACCTTCCAAGGTGGGCCGCATTATTCCGCCGCTTGGCCTCCTTGTGCGCTATGCGCCTGCGGCAGTGCGGTCAGGCATCCTTGGCACCTTTATCGGAGCGATCCCGGGTGCAGGTGCGAATGTCGCATCCTTCCTCGCCTATGACATCGGGCGGCGGCGCGCGAAACCGGAAGAGCGTGCCAAGTGGGGCAAGGGCAGCTATCAGGCGCTGGTATGCGCGGAGACAGCCAACAACGCCAATATCGGCGGTTCGATGCTGCCTACACTGGCGCTCGGCATTCCCGGCAACGCCGCCGCTGCGGCCTTATTGGCTGCGCTGACGCTGAAGAACGTGGTTGTCGGCCCGACTATCGAAACTGATCATCCCGGTTTGATCTATTTCATCTATTCGTCCCTGATCATCGCCAATTTTCTGATGTACCTAGCCGCCTTCGCGCTGATTGGGCCTTGCGTCAAACTTTTCAGCCTGCCACGCGGCATCCTGATGCCGTTGATCTTGCCGGTCTGTGTGATCGGCGCCTTTGCGGTTAAACTTTCGATTTTCGACGTCTGGATTATGTTTGCAGCCGGTCTTGTCGGCTGGCTTTTCTCGGTATTCAAATTTCCCGTAGCACCCGTTGTGCTGGGCGTGATCCTGGCCCCTCTGGCGGATGAGAACTTCCGTCGCTCATTGTTTATCTTCGAAGATAAAACACTGGGCTTTGTTCTGTCACAATGGATCGGCACCATTTTGATGGTGGCGGTAATTCTTGTCCTAATCGAAGGAGCTGTACGCGTCTATCGCGGTGCGCACAGCCATGGGGCCGCGGCGCCGGACTAACTATGACCAAAGGAGCGAGCATGCAGAAGCGTAGAGAAATCGGGCTGGCCATTATCGGCTGCGGCACCATCGGCCGTATCCGGGCGGAACTCGCCCGTGCATATCCCGGTATCGGCTGGATTGGCCTTTGCGATCTGAAATCGGACGTGGGACAAAAGCTGGCCGATGATATTCAGGCTGATTTCTTTACCAACGATTATCGTGAACTGCTGAAGCGTCCCGAAGTGACGGCCACCATCGTTGCGACGGACGAGAACTTCCACTTCGATCCCACCATGCTGGCGGTTGAAATGGGGCATTCCCTGTTCATCGAAAAACCGCTGGCCACCGACGCGCGCCAATCCGCGCAAATTCTTGCGGCCATAGAAGGCGCAGGCATTGACGCTGTGATCGGCTATACTAACCGATTCCGCCGCCGGTTCTTGGCCGTAAAGGAACGTTTGATCACTGGGCAGATCGGCGACGTGCACACCGTTGTGACCCGCGCTTTCATGAACAAGATGGTGCCGATTGCCACAGTCCAGCGCACGCAAGACCGCGCAACACTAACCCCCATGGTCGTCTCGGGCACCCACAGTCTGGATATGTCGCTTTGGCTGATGGAGGGAAAGACCCCCGTCAGCGTCTTCGCGCAATCCACCGATAGGGTGCTTGGCGAATGGGGTACAAAGGATTCGACCCTCGGCATCTTTACCATGGATGACGGTACGATCTTTTCAATGAACATCTCTTGGGCTCTGCCAGAGGTCTGGCCGGGCGCGGTCTATGGGATCGAGATTGGGATCGTTGGATCCGAGGGCGTGATCGACATCGAAGACACCCACCGCGATCTGGTGATGGCAACCAATGTGGCCCAAGGTGCCGGCTATGCCCCCGAAGGGTATACCGCGCCCGCCCGGCATGTGGAGTTCCTGACCAGCTATCCGCCGGGCGATATGCACGACGGTCAACTTTGGGGACCGATGCGTGAAGAAACCAACGCTTGGTATCAGAGGCTTTACACCGGAGCGTCCACGCCCCACGCAACAGCGGCAGACGGGCATCGCAACTTGTTGATGACTATGGCGATGGACCTCTCGGCTAAGCGCAACGCGCCAGTGGCCCTGCCCCCGGATCCGGACGAACTGATGGATGAACTAACATGATCGAACTCAAATTTGGTGGCTATCAAGGCGACAAATCTGTTCATACACGCGGCGGGCGTGTGTTGGCCGAGGCAGTTGCCGAGGAAACGGACGGGGCGGTCACGATCGCCTTTGACGAAAGCATCGTCGCGCGCGGACACAAGGCGGCGGATTTGCTGTCCATGACCGAAAGCGGAGAGTTGGATGGATGTTACTTTTCATCCAGCTATCTGGCCAAACGTGTGCCGGAACTGGGCCTGTTTGATCAGCACTTTGTCGTGCCTGATCGTCGCCGCGCCTATGCACTGCTGGACGGTGCGTTGGGCAATCGGCTGCGAGATGAGGTGGCAAAAGCCACTGGGTTCGAGGTGCTGGGCTATTGGGACAACGGACTGCGCCACATCACCAGCGCGGTACCGATCAAATCGGTGGCCGATTGCACGGGGCTAAAACTGCGCACGTTGGCCAATGAAGATCATCAGCGTGTGTTCCGCGCACTCGGGTTTGATCCGCACGCGATCGACGTGCGCGACCTGCCCGAGGCGGTCACGACGCGCCGGGTCGATGCGCAAGAAAATCCACTGACCAATACGCTTAATTTCGGCATTCACGAAACTCATCGGCATATTCTGCTGACCCGCCACCTTTTGGGCGTAGCCTTGGTGCTGTTCAACGCCAAACGACTTGCAGAGCTTGAGCCCGCGCACCGCGCCGGGCTTCAACGTGCGGTGGATCGTGCCACGCAGGCACAGCGGCGCTTTGCCGAGGATGACGACGACATTTGCAGCGCAGAGCTACGTGCCCAAGGTGTCGAGCTCACTGAACTGGACGACGCCACCCGAACCGCTTTTGCCCAAGCGACCCGACCAGAAGTCGACATGACAAGGGCAAGCTTTTCGCCCGAACTGAGAGCACTTTTCGACGAGGAACTGAGCGCGGCCTGACGCGCTGAAGGAGAAATCATGAGCCAAGACCTTCCCACCCCGGACTACGTAAACAACATGAAACTGCTGGGGTATTCCGACCAGGGTGGTCGACCTGACGGCGTGCAGATTATGGTCAACAAGGGCCATGCGATCGTCGGACACATGTTCTCTGACGGGTTCAGCGTGATCGACTGCACTGATCCGCGCGTGCCCAAACCGGTGGCCTATATCCCCGCCCCGGCGAACACCTGGAACATCCATTTGCAGAGCCACGAAGACCTGCTTCTGGTCATCAACGCCAAGAACATGTTCGCCTCTGCGGAATTCCAGAATGAGGAGGAATACTACAAAGGCAAACTGGGTCAGAAAGTCGGCACCGCCGATAAGGCTTCGACAGGTCGAAATTGGACGGCCGGTATGGCGGTCTACGACATCTCCAACCCCGCCGAACCGAAAAAGATCGGCTTTATGGATGTTGAAGGCGGCGGTGTGCACCGCCTTTGGTACGTTGGGGGACGGTGGGCCTATGCCTCGGTCCTGCTAGACGGCTTTACCGACTACATATTTGTCACCATCGACATGGCTGACCCCACCAACCCAAAGGAAGCCGGGCGATACTGGCTGCCGGGCATGAATGCGGCAGCGGGCGAAGACCCTGCCCAAGATCAAGCACGCGCAGGCCTGCACCACGCCATCGTGCATGGCGATACGGCGTATGGCGCGTGGCGTGATGGCGGCCTTGTGATCATGGATGTCGCGGATCGCACAAACCCCGAATTGATCGTGCACCGAAACTGGTCCCCACCGTTCGGCGGCGGCACTCACAACGCACTGCCCCTGCCCGACCGGGAACTTCTGGTTGTCGCGGATGAAGCCGTGCTGGATAACTGCGCCGACGGGATCAAGCACATCTGGCTGTTTGACATTCGTGACAAGGCGAACCCGATCAGCATCTCGACCGTGCCGATCCCGGATGATGCGGATTACGTCAACAAGGGCGCCCATTTCGGTCCTCATAACATCCACGAAAACCGCCCCGACGGGCTGGTAAGCGATCAGCTCATTTTTGCCACCCAGCAAAATGCCGGTGTGCGGATTTATGACATTTCGAATGAATACCAACCCAAGGAAGTCGCGGCCTTTGTGCCGCCTGAACCAGCAAAGCTGATGGACCGCCGTCCGAACCGGACCAAGGTGATCCAATCCACGGATATCTGGGTCTCGAAAGAGGGGCTTGCCTTTGTGTCGGATTACAACGCCGGGCTTTATATCCTAGAATACACAGGCTGACGCGCGGGGATGGAAGGGGTCAGAAGACAACGATTGCTAACATCCCTGCCGACGGAGGACGGGGGCGTCTTGGCCATACCGGCAACTTCGCAATAAGTGGCGAGGCTGGAAACGACATGAGCATTCCGCCCCACAAGACATTCAGATACGGTCTGCAGTAACGGCTAAGAAAAGGTGCTGACATCCTGATGTATTCGATCATCCGTTCAGTGATGAACCGTGACGGTCGCGCGGGTCTTGCACGGCCGGTTTACGTTTAGCAAAGCGCGTCCACCGAATTTGGCGGCGGTATGGCTTGCACCGCATCATCTAGGAACACACCCGACGGCATTGGCGACCTTTTCAAGTGTCCCAGCTGCGCGAGCAATTTCGTCCAGTGCTGCCCCACCCGCCGTTAATAAATGGAGAAACTGATGTGACTGAACCAGCGGCCCATATTCCCTCGTCGGTCTACATCGATGCGCTCGGACGCTCTTTCGACGTCAACTGGAATATCCACGCCACCCTCATGGTGCTTGTCTGGATCGTGCTTGTCCCACTTTGCATCACTGTGATGCGCTTTCACAAACCACCGCCGTCCGAGAAAGGTATCCGGCGTGATGTCAGTATCCGGCACCGGGAATGGTTGTTTTTCAGCTTTCACAAATATGGACTTTTCCTTGCAATGTTTCTGGCGCTAGGGGGCGCCGCAATTGCCTTTGTCGCAACCGAAGGGTTCAGCGGATCGGTTCACGCCTGGTTTGGGTCGGCAACTGTGCTATTGGGTGTCAGCCAGATAATTTCGTCGCAGATGCGCGGCACGCGCGGCGGCAAATATCGGGAAGGCGCAGACCCGGGCAATCCCGCCACTTGGCAGGGCGATCAGTACACCCGAACCACCAAACGCAGGATATTCGAAGCGGTCCACAAGACATGCGGATACTTCACCGTTATGTGCGCTTTCGGCGCTGTCGGCTCTGAGTTGATGCAGCTTCACATACCTATTCTGACGGCGGTCTTTGTGGGCACGGGTCTCGTGCGGCTTTTCGCCTGGGCAATCTACGAGTTCAAGGGCCGTGCATATGACGGCTACCGCGCAGCTCACGGCTATGGACTCGAGCATCCCTACAATAAGGAACGCGAGTTCTTGTAAATGCGGACATCCGGAAGTTTCAGGTTGCGCAATCCTCTGTGAATACTGCGCAACCGGAACTTAAGCATCTATGACAAGTGATGAACGAATGGGGCAGCATGGTCGGCGTTCCTGCCGAGACTTGGCAGGAACAGACGTGGACAGAATTTGGCTACCCCAGAACGCGCCGCACGTTTTGCGCTGCCACTTCGGCAATGCGCCGGTTTGACTCCTTGGTCACTCCCGCAACGTGTGGCGTCAGGATCAAGTTCTCTATCCCCTGAAACATTGCCCCCACCTCTGCCGTGATCGGTTCCACGTCAAGTGTGTCCAGCGCCGCCCCGGCAAGCTGGGCCGACCGCAGCGCTTCCGCGCAATCCTTTTCGTTGACGATTCCGCCACGCGCCGAATTGACCAGAACTGCCTCGGGCTTCATTCGTTCGAATTGACGCTTGTCGATAAGATCGATCGTTTCGGGCAGTTTTGGGCAATGCAGCGAGATCACATCAGCCTCAGCCACCAGGGCATCAAGATCAACGCGCCGCGCATCCGCCCAGGCCGGATGATCGTCCGACATCATCGCGTCATAGGCGATCACCTCCATCCCCATGCCGCGTGCCTTGTCGCCCACGACTTGGCCAATAGATCCAAAGCCAACAATGCCCATCACCCGACCTGCAATTTCGGTCGAGCCCGCGAATTTCGGACGATCCCACGCCCCGGCAGCAACATCAGGCGTCGCAAAGTAGGTGGGACCGCGCAACAAGATCATGGCGGATGCAATCACATATTCCGCCACGGATACGGCGTTGGCCCCAATCGAGGGGCAAACTTCGATACCGCGCGCCTTGCAGGCCGCAACGTCGATCGTGTCCAATCCGACACCCATGCGCGCAACAACCTTCAGGTTCGGCGCGGCATCAAGCAAGTCAACGTCCACAAGCGTGCCGTTTCGCACGACAATGGCCTTCGCGCTGGCGATCCGGGACTTCAGTTCATCGCGCTTGCCCCAAAGATCAGGATCCCAGTAGGTGTCAAACTCGGAAATGAGGCCCTCGGCCACGCCCCTGTCCATGAATTCACTGATCAAGACATCTGCCATCAGAGAAACTCCCGTTCTTTGTTGTAGGGATGCTCTTTGCCGTAACCGTGGACCGCGCGATATCCGTCATAACGGCGTTCGAAAAACTCCATCACGACCCAGAAAGCGAGGAATAAAAACGGAATGACAAAGACGATCCGGGTAAGGATGGGCATCGGATATTGCATCAGCCCGGAGCCAATCGCACCGACCGCGCAGAACAAGGTGAAATATCCGGCGGTCTTGTGATACGCCTCGAAAATGCGCCGCCGCGTGGTCCGACTGTAATGATCGCCGTGATGGGTGGACGGATCGTCCGGATCAGCTTTGTTGTAGTATTTCCCGCCATGGGTGCCACGCAGCATCCCGAAGAGAAGCTGGATGACCCCAAGTGTCACCGTCATGATGCCAAGGATCGAATGCACCGATCCGCTGAATTCCTGGCTGACAACCAACGCCACGGCAACCCCGGCCAGAGACAGAAGAACCGCGAAGGACAATCCGTATTTGTGCGCGGTAAACCACCACCATTCGATATGACAGACATGCACCTGGCGCTGCAGCCCCTTTTCAGTCGGGCGCGGCTTTCCATAGCGGATAATTGTGATGAACAAAGGCACCAGCACTAGCCAGATCGTGACCATCAGGATGGCGTGATAATTCCAATGAATGTCAATCGTGCGACCAAGGAATTCCAGATACACCTCTTCTTTGATGTGTGGCATTTTTTCGAACATCAAAAACTCCCTCGGCGCCGACTACAGGCGTTCCTTCGCCTGCACAAATTCTGGGTCGATAGTTTGACTCGAGCCTACCAATAAGGAACAGTTTCTGCAAGTGAAAGCCAGGTGCTGTCAGACGAATGCGAATTAGTCTCTGCAAGGACAATGAAGCCGCCCGTTATGCCACACCGAGTTGACGCCACTCAGCAAGAGCGTCGGTTCGGTTGAGCTTGAAATTTGATCGGCTATAGAGGTGTCTTTCCTGGTTGAAATGGTTGTGAACTGAGGCGTGGACGGCGACGAACTTTTGCAAACTTCGCGTTCGGCGGAAGCGCAACATGGCTCGCTCTCTTCGTCGAAACGGCAGGTGTGAATTCTCGGCCCTGTTATTAAGCCAGCGCCCCGTTTCCTGTTTGTCTGCGTTGCCAATGACCTTCATCGCGGCGCCGTAAGGCCGCAGTAGATCGGTCACGATGACATGTGGCGGACCAAAGCGCTTCATTGTTTTTCTGAGGAATTTCAATGCTGCTTTGCGGTCGCGGCGCTTGGTGACATAACTTTCAAGCACCTCACCTTCGTGATCTACGGCCCGCCATAAGTAATGGGTCTCGCCATTGATTTTCACAAATACCTCGTCCAGATGCCATTGCCAGTTCGAATGAGCACGAAGTTGTTGAACCCGTTTCTTTCGGATTTCAGCGGCAAACAGCGGGCTAAATCTGTTCCACCAGAAACGGACCGTTTCATGACAAATATCAATACCGCGTTCGTGCAGCAGATCTTCCACATTTCGAAGCGAAAGTGGATAACGCACATACATCATAACCGCCAAGCGGATGATTTCGGGAGACGTCTTGAAGTACTTGAATGGGTCGCGTTTTGTCATTCCGTGAAACTAGATCACCGCCCTGCCCGGCTCAACAAAGTTTTCCTCTGACAGCACCCAACAAAATTATCCCCGAATGAATCTACGCTCCCAACACTAAAGGCCCGTGGTCCGAGACGCGGGGCCCTGGGATTGGGGGCCCCGGTCCGTGGTCCTGCGGGTGAACTGTGAGGATTAGGTGGAGTAACCCTTTTCAGCGATCAAATATCTAGGCATGGGGCACTGCCCCTTAGGTTCGAATCTAAACGTAGCTTCCGTCTTAGATGAGATATGGGTTTTGACCTGCCTGATCGTATCAAAAAGACCCTAATTTACTGTCAAACAGATGTTTTTTGTAACCCATTTGTAACCCAAGGCAATATCGGGTTCAGATGTTTATCTTTTAAGTCATTGATTTAAATGGTGCCCCCACACGGACATTGGTTCCTTAGCAAGGCATCAGTCAACACACCGACACAAGCGATAACAACAGCTTAACTACAGCCACCTGTGTCTGTCTAGGGCACTTCTGGTGGCCTCTGTGGTGGCCTGAGACTAATAGGGTCCCATGGATGGCAAATGAGGCTCCGGTTGCCTTTGGTTATCTTTGGATTTAACAAAAGGGACTAAAAGGGCTGTTGGTGTTCTTGTTGTTGACCATTGGTTAACGATTGCGTCTGTGCGCATGTTGCGCATGAGTTTTCTATAGACTTCTTTGGTGGACTTACGCTGACTTAGAGTTACTGAAAGTACATGCGCAACGGACGCACAGACGCATTTCTCGGGATTTAGTTGGGATTTAGGGACGAGAAGCGATAGAAAACCGAACATAAAGCATCACAGCCACGCGGATGATCTCTGGACTCGTTTTAAAGTACCTGAATGGAGAGCGTTTTGTCATACGGAGAGGCTACAAAACCGCCCGCCCCGTCTCAAGCTCGTTTTGTCTGACAGTGCCGGATGGGGTGTTCTGTCATTTAAGGGCGCTACAACCCACCCTGCCGGCTCAAACCAAGTTTAATTTGACAGCCCCTTTAGGAGAGTATTGACTGAAACAATTAATTTGGTGTTTCTATTTTCGGGAGTAGGACGTTTGGACGTAGCATTCGAACAGGTGTGTGGCTTTGGCAATAGTTTGGTAGTCGAGTGCGAGAGAGCCTTTTTGGGATCTCTTGCTGCAAATATTTGTCAGAACCGACCATCGCAGCAGGTCATTTGCGTCGAACTTCGAGAATTAAATCCTTTAAATTATTTTGACAATATGGAACATCCTATTGGAGTAATTGGCGGCCCGCCACGTGAAACGTTTTCCTCTATGGGAGGCAGGAGCGCGACTAAGAGCCCACTTGGTAGGAACTAAGTGGATGCGCAGTGCCCGATGACACCAAGACTTTTGCAATTCAAAAGCCTCGTTGAGGTAGGCCATATGATCCGACGAGAGGAAGCAACATCCACTGGCGTCACGCAAAACATGCTAGATCTGATCGCGCGCATGGATGGGCGGCTACACAGCTACATCCACCTCTGCGCAGATCGCGCGCTGGCGCAGGCGGCAACGGCAGATGTAGAGATTGGGGCTGGCATCTATAAAGGACCGCTGCACGGCGTGCCCATTGCCGTCAAGGACCTGTACTATACGACCTATGCGCCGACCCGCGCGGGGACGATGATATACAAGGATTTCCTGCCAACCTATAATGCGACAGTCGTCGATAGACTCGAAACCGCAGGGGCGGTGATCCTGGGCAAGCTTTCGATGACCGAAGGCGCCTATACCGGGCATCACCCTACCATTCCTAGCCCCGTCAACCCGTGGAACCCTGAATACTGGGTCGGCACTTCGTCAAGCGGTTCTGGTGTCGCGCCGTCAGCCGGTTTGTGCTTTGCGTCATTGGGCAGTGATACTGGGGGATCGATCCGCTATCCTTGTGCCACATGCGGGTTGACTGGGATCAAGCCAACTTGGGGTCGGGTGAGCCGCCATGGCGTCTTTGCACTGGCAAACTCGCTCGATCACATCGGACCGATGGCGCGGTCAGCAGCAGATTGTGCAGCAGTGCTGCAAGTGATCGCCGGATGGGATGCGCAAGATCCGACGTCTTTGGATGTGCCTGCACCGGATTACATGGCAGAGATCGGCAAGAGCGTGCGTGACATGCGCATTGGCATTGATCGCAGTTACGCGCTTGGCGGTGTGGAAAGCCAGGTCGCTGATGCCTTAGAACGCGCTTTGGAGGTCTTTACCCATCTTGGCGCACGTGTGGTTGAGGTAACGCTACCGGATTATGATGCACTGGTCGATGCCTGGATTGGGATGTGCGCGATTGAAACTGCAGTTGCACACAAGGATACATACCCCGCGCGCGCCGATGAATATGGTCCCGACCTCGCTCAGCTGATTGACGAAGGGCGAGCGATGACGGGTATGCAGGCGGCGGAGGGCCACTATCTGCGCATCGCATTCACGGCGTCCTTTGAAACGTTATTTAGGGACATAGACTGCATGCTTTGCCCGACAATGCCTACGCCAACCCCCAGCCTAGCCGATATGGCTGACTATGGTGCCGATCCGGCTGTTCTGGGTAACATCATGCGGTACACAGCACCTTACAATTTTACTGGCAGCCCGACCGTGACCCTCCCGAATGGGTTTGATAGCGTGGGCATGCCGTTGAGCATGCAGATTGTTGGGCCGAAACTGGGCGAGGCGGCAATCATACGCGCCGCACATGCCTATCAGAGCGCTACAGATTGGCACACCCGCCAACCAAATATGGGCGCTTAAGAAAATAACGGATTGATAACAAAAACTGGGAGAACAGCATGAGATGGACAGACAGGTCAATCATGGGCCGCCACGCGGTCGCCAAGGGGCAAGCCGGTGCCAAACACCGCCTGAGCGAAGAAGACCAAGGCAAGTTTCACTATGTCTATGGTCCCTATGCAGAGCCGGTCATGCGCATCGCACCAGGTGATGTGGTAGCGGTTGAAACCCTCGACGCCTTTGGCGGCGCGATCAAGACTGAGGATGATTTGCCGTCTCAGGTATTGAACATGCCTTTCGTTAATCCACAAAACGGGCCCATAGCTGTGGAAGGGGCGGAGAAAGGTGATGTATTGGCCGTGCATATCCACTCGCTTTTGCCGCGCGGGCCACAGCCCGTTGGAACAACTGCGCTGATCCCCAGCTTTGGCGCGCTGGTAGCGGATGGAAATCAAATGCTGAACGCGCCGATCGCCGAACGGGTCAAGAAAATGGAAGTAACGCCAGCGGGCGGCGTCAAATTCTCAGACCGTGTCACACTGCCTTATGAACCTTTTGTTGGTACCATGGGCGTCAGCCCAGAGATTGAAGCGGTCAGCTCGCTGCAACCCGATTATTGGGGCGGAAATATGGATTGTCCTGATGTGGCGCCCGGCGCGATCATCTATTTTCCGGTGCAACGCGAAGGCGCGCATTTCTTCATCGGGGATTGCCATGGACGTCAGGGGGATGGTGAACTATGTGGTGTGGCGGTCGAGATTCCGGCCACAGTGACGTTGCAGATCGACCTCATCAAAGGCTGGTCTATACCCGGCGTACGGATTGAAACCGAAGACTTCATCATGTCCCTCGGCAGTGCACGCCCTATGGAAGACGCCGCCCGCATGGCCTACCGTGACCTGATCCGCTGGTTGGTAGAGGACTATGATTTTGAGGAATCAGAGGCCTATTTTCTTGCTACGCAGGCGGGGAAAATGCGGGTTGGGAATATGGTCGATCCGAAATACACATTAGGCGCGTCTATGCTTAAAAAATACATTGAACAATAGGGGTCATAAAATGGATCTTGGACTAAAAGGACTGAACGTGCTGATCACCGGCGGGACCAAAGGGATTGGCCGCCAGTGCGCTGAGATTTTTGCCGCTGAAGGTGCAAATATCGCCATCTGTGCGCGTGACAGTGCCGGGGTGACCGACACGATTGAGGCGCTCAAAGCCAGAGGAGTCAGCGCCATCGGACGTGGGGTCGATGTGGCAGACAAACATGCGTTGAAATCATGGGTCACAGATTCCGGCTCTGCTTTGGGGGGCATCGACATTGTTGTTGCCAATGTTTCGGCCCTTGCAGTGATGGATGATGAGACAGCGTGGGAAGCCGGATTTGGCGTTGATATGATGCATTCGGTACGATTGGTGAACGCGGCCATTCCGTTTCTGAAGAAATCCAAGGCCCCATCGATTACGCTCATCTCGTCCGTCTCGGGGCGCGAAATTGACTTTACCGGACCGGCATACGGCGCTTTCAAGGCAGCCTTGGTGCACTACGCGCACGGACAGGCGATGAAGCTGGCACCGATGGGCATCCGCGCCAACACTGTTTCGCCAGGCAACACCTATTTCGAGGGTGGGATCTGGCAGAATATCGAGCAAAACAACAAGGCATTGTTTGACGAAGCGATGGGGATGAACCCGATGGGCCGCATGGCCAGCCCGCAAGAAATTGCTCGGGGCGTCGTGTTTCTGGCCAGCCCGGCGTCAAGCTTTACCACAGGCACTAATCTGGTAATTGACGGGGCGCTGACGAAGGGTGTGCAGCTCTAGACTTACGCGCACCAGATTTCTTTGGCGGTCACCACGGTCACATCGCCGTCCAGCAGATCGCCCGCTGCGGCAAAGAAACCTTGAGAGCCGGCACCGCTGTTGTGCCGGTCCATTGCAGCCTTATCGGTGAACCTCTCAAAGGTTATAAAAACGCAAGTATCGTCAGGGTCTTGCGCGACATGAAAGCCGATGGTGTCGGGTTCGTTGTCGCGGGCAAACACACCGACCTTCAGCAATTCGGCCCTTACTTTATCTTCATAGCCCTTTTGGGCGCGAATGATGGCGGTCAGGGTATGCATGGGTGGTTTCCTCCCAAAATCAGGTGGGCAAGGCAATGCCAAGCTCTGCGCACATAGCCTCCTGCATCTTGAATTTTTGGGGTTTGCCCGTAGCCGTCACCGGCATTTCATCCGCAAATCGGATATGGCGCGGTACTTTGAAGCGGGCAATTTTTTCGCGACACCAGTCTTGCAGTGCGGCTGCTGTCAGAACAGCATTGGGGCGCAGAATGATCCAAGCGGCCACTTCTTCGCCCAGCCGCGCGTCAGGCAGGCCAAAGACCTGCACCTGTGCAATATCAGGATGTGTCAGCAGCAGGTCTTCAACCTCGGCCGGATAGATATTTTCACCGCCCCGGATCAGCATATCGCCCGCACGTCCGGTAATTTGGCAATAGCCTTCGGTGTCGATGGTCGCGAGATCGCCCGTATGCATCCAGCCGTCATGGATGGCGTGGGCGGTAAATTCAGAATCATTCCAATAACCCTTCATCACCAGATAGCCCCGTGTCAGCAACTGGCCTTGGTGCCCCACCGGGAGGGTTCGCCCCGCATCATCAACGACGCGGCACTCGACATGCGGCTGAATACGGCCCACAGTAGAAACTCGCCGCGCGGGTGGATCGCCGGGATCAGACTGAAACGAGATCGGACTGGTTTCGGTCATACCATAGCCGATGGTGATGCCGCTGCAATGCATATCCTTCATCACGCGAGCCATCAGCGACGCAGGGCATAGAGATCCGGCCATCACCCCCGTCCGCAGTCGGCGCAGATCAAAGCGGGCAAACTCTGGATGATCCAGCATCGCGACGAACATGGTGGGCACGCCATGCAGCGCGGTACAACCTTCAGCTTCGACGGCCTTTAAAGTGGCAAGTGGGTCAAACCCTTCGCTCGGAAAGACCATTTTGACGCCATATGATGCCGCCGCAAGGTTGCCCAGCACCATCCCAAAACAATGATACAGCGGCACCGGAATGCACAGCGCATCATCCGGTGTCAGCTGCATGGTACGCGCTGTTGAGATGGCATTGTTGATGATATTGAAGTGACTCAGGGTCGCACCCTTGGGGTGACCTGTAGTGCCGGAAGTGAACTGGATGTTGATCGCGTCACCCGGTTTCAGCGCCGCGCTGATTCCATCAAGGCGGGCCTTGGGCGCGGCATTGCCCCTTGTCATGACCTCGTTAAAAGAAATCGCACCCGCCATAGGGTCGGACCCAATCTGGACGATACGGCGCAATTTGGGCAGCTTTTTACTGTGCAGGTGACCAGGCTGAGCGGTGGCAAGTTCGGGCGCAAGATCCCGCAGCTTGCCCAGATAATCTGATTCTCGAAATTGCGCTGCAGTGATCAACGTGCTGACCCCGGCATGGCGCAGGGCGTATTCCAGTTCGAGCGTCTGGTAAGCGGGGTTGATGTTCACCAAGATTGCACCGATCCGCGCCGTAGCAAATTGTGTCAGCACCCATTCCGGTCTATTGGGTGACCAGATGCCCACTCGGTCGCCCTTGTAGACTCCGATCGACAACAGTCCGGCTGCCAACCGGTCCACCCGACGCATAAGGTCTTCATAGGTCCAGCGCTCTCCGGTCTGGCTAAAAACCGTGGCCATGCGGTGCCCATGTCGTTTGCGTACCTCGGCCATGAAGCCTGGTATCGTCGCATGGATCAAAGGGCGTTTGGTGCTTCCTTTTACATGTGAAAGGCCGTTGATTGGACGTGTCATAACAGCTCCAGCCTACATCTCGCGCCAGTCGCCCACCTGTTCAAAGGCCGAGGCGGCGCGGTAGATCGTGCTTTCATCATAACGCCGCCCAATGATTTGCAGACCAACGGGCAACCCGTCTGACATGCCGCAAGGCACCGACATCGCTGGATGGCCCGTGACGTCAAATGTTGCGGTGTTAGTGATATTTTCGAACGCACGTTGGCACCATTCTTCCAGCGTGGCGTCGCTGGACGGGATCGGCGGTGCCTTCATCGCGGTTGTTGGCGTCAGCAGCAAGTCGTAAGCGGCAAATACTTTGTTGAACTCATCGCGCAGCTGCCGCGACAAGTTCTGCGCTTTGGCATAATAGCGCCCGCGCGTGTGCTTGAGGTGATATTGGCCAATCAGCATGGAAATCTTGAGCGTATCGCTCAGCTCGTCTGCGCGGGTGCGCCAGTTGGAATGATACTCCAGCAATGAGGTTGTATAAAGCCCCTCCCAGCCAGTGCCCATGCCATTACCCAGCATCATCTGCTGGGTCAGCCCCTCTAGCGCAATGGGTGTCCAGATCGCGACGCCGTGCAGGTGCCAGGGTACTGAAATTTCGTCCACGGTGGCGCCCAAACTTCGCAGGGTTTCAGCGGCGGCACGCACCTTTTCGTTGACATCTTCCTCAGCACCGGGTTGCTCATAGCCTTCCTTGATCACGCCAATCCGCAGGCCAGAAACGCCACCTCCAACGGCGGCAGTGTAGCGTTCCGTTTTCACGTCATACTGTCGCGGATCAAGACCGTCGGGCCCTGCGATCACTTCCAGCATCAGCGCATTGTCCATGACATTTTGCGTCATTGGGCCGGTATGGTCGATGGTGTTCTCAATTGGCATGATGCCGGAATAGGGAACAAGACCATGGGTAGGCTTCATCCCGTAGCAGCCACAAAAGGAGGCAGGCATGCGGATTGACCCACCTTGGTCGCCACCGATGGCCATGTCGATCAAACCTCCGCCCACCAAGGCACCCGAGCCAGAAGACGATCCGCCGGCAGAATAGCCGTGCTTATGCGGATTATGTACTGGGCCAGCCGCGTTAGTATGCGACCCGCCAGACAGGCAAAAATATTCACAATGGGCTTTTCCCGCGATGGTGGCACCGGCGTCCAGCAGACGGGTCACAATGGTGGCGTCCAGATCAGGGACATAGCCCTTGAGCGTCGACGCGCCGTTCATCATTGGAACACCGGCAAGGCAGACATTATCCTTAAGCGCAACACCGCGGCCCAGAAGCGGACCACGCGGGGCGCCTTTGATCTCGGTCTTTACGTACCACGCATTCATCGGGTTTTCTTCGACAGTCGGGCGATGCCCCGAGGTACGGGGATACAGCACTGGGGGCAGATAATCGGGCAGCCCGTCGACAATGTCATAGGCATCCAGCGTGCCTTGCATCACGTTCAGGAACTCTTGCACACGGGCATCTGACATGCTCATCCCCAGCTGAGAGACGACGTCTTTCATCTGGGATAGGGTGGGGCGTTGGACAGTCATGTAAGACATCCTTTCCATAAGGGAGGGCGTATTGGTAGGCCAAGACGGCGCGGTGGGAGAAGGGATCAAAGTGCTGCGCATCTGGGAGGAAGGGGCTTTGGTAGATGCCCCCATCGCAGAGCCAGGCACAGATTTTGCCAAGCCCCCCGAAGCACCCAAACCGGTAAACTCTTCGATCAGGGCGGGATCGGAGGCTTCTGAACCAGAAATCTCACCAGTGATCGTACCTTTCTGGATCAACAGCACGCGTTCGGACAAGGCAGTGATAAAATCAAGGCTCTGCTCTACCAGAACAATAGCGATGCCGCTGCGCTTGTTCAGCGACTGCAACAACTCGATAATCTCATCAATGATAGAGGGTTGGATGCCTTCGGTCGGTTCATCCAGAAAGATGAGGTCTGGTTCGGATATTAAACAACGCGCCAGCGCCAACAGCTGCTGCTCTCCGCCAGATAATGCCCCACCATCACGGTCCATCAACCGTTCAAGGCGCGGAAAATCAGCGAGCACGCGTTCAATCGCATCCACTTCGTCCATGTCGTGGGCGGCCACCCCCATGCGCAGGTTGTCCTGTACACTCAGATTTGGAAAGATACCGCGCCCTTGCGGTACATAGCCTAAACCCATGGATGCGCGGCCCGAAGACTTCATTTCGCTTAGGTCTTCGCCGTCAAAGATGACCTGGCCGCCGGTCGCAGGTACAATCCCCATCAGGGTTTTCAGCAGCGTGGTTTTCCCCATGCCGTTGTGCCCCAGCACGCCAAGAATTTCGCCTTCACCGACCTCCAGGTTGATGCCATGCAGGACCGGCACCTTACCATAACCTGCCATCAGGCCTTTGACTTTAAGCAGAGCACTCATGCGCGGCTCCCCAAATAGACTTCGCGAGCGCGCCTGTCTTTTGATATGGCCTCCATGGTGTCTTCCATCAAAATCTGCCCTTCGTGGAAAACGGTGACCTGTTGCGAAATCATGCGGATAAACTGCATGTCGTGTTCGACCACAATCAAGGCGGCTTGCGTGTTAATCTCTTTGATCAACTCGGCGGTACGCGCAGTTTCTTCATGGGTCATACCCGCGGCGGGTTCGTCCAGCAGAACCAGCCACGGCTCCGCTGCAACAACCATGCCCAGCTCTACCCATTGCCGCTGACCGTGGGAAAGCTGGTTCACGGTCTTGCGCCGCATATCGCCAAGGTTCATCCGCTCGATCGTTTCCGAGGTCAGGCTGCGAGCGCGCTTGCTGTTTTTCCAGCGGCGGGCAGACATCCAGATGTTTTCATCAACGCTCAACCCGTCAAAAAGATTGGGAACCTGCGTTTTGATGCCAACGCCAAGGCTGGCAATCTCGTGCGTTTCTGCGAGCGTTGTATCTTGGCCGCGGATGATTACCTCACCTGATGTCGGGGAAAGTTGACCTGTGAGGCACTTGAAAAACGTAGATTTGCCTGCGCCATTGGGGCCGATTAGACAGCGCAATTCCTTGTCGTAAAGGGTAAAATCCACCTGATCCACGGCGCGCACGCCGCCGAAATGCATTGCCAGATTTCGGGTCTCGACGATGACCTCGCGCTTGTCGCGTTTGCGGCTCATGTACTGCGCCCCTGCCTGCGCCGACGGCGGCTGTTGTGCGCGGGCTTGCGGCGTTTGGTGAACCAATCTGTCACGGTGGGGGCCACACCCTTGGGCACCAGCAGAACAAAGAAGATTAGGATAATACCCAGCACAAGATTGTTGTTAAGTACCGATTGCCCTCCAAGAGCGGAGGTCAGATAGAACAGGCCAAATGTCGCGGCAATCGGTCCGATGAGCGTGCCGCGCCCGCCGACGATCACCCAGATGATCGTGAGGGCCGCGTTGTAGAGGTTGAATACATCCGGAGTGATCCGCCCCACGCCATTGCAGAACAACACCCCCCCAATCGCCGCTATACCGGCTGCGATAGTAAAGATGCCAAGCTTGTATAGGCGCGAGTCGTACCCCAGTAGTTCACTGCGCAGTTCATTCTCACGAATAGCCGCGCAGACCCGCCCAAAACGGGTGTTTACCAGCCAGCCACAAAAGACATAGGAAAGGATAAGGGCCGCCATGGCGACATAGAACACATGTTCCGGAAACAGAAAGGACGAGGTATTCCATGGCAAATTCAGTGGCGGTGAGGTGACCCCGTTAAAGCCGCCAATCAGCGCATTGCCTATCTTGTAATCAGGCCCAGAGGTACGGCGGATCAGAGAAAAGAAGATCAGTGTGACCGTTAAAGTGATGACACCCAGATACACATCCGAGACCCGTCCGAAGAAAACAAAATACCCCAGCAGGGCCGCGAAGGCAGCGGCGACCAGGACCGCCACCAGAATGGCCCAGGTCGATCCGCCAAAGTTGATCGCAGCAATGGTGTAGGCGTAAGCGCCAAGCCCGAAAAACGCGACCTGTCCAAAACACAAGATGCCGCCATAGCCCCAAACCAATGCAAGGCTGAGAGCGAGGACCGACAGCGCAATAGCTGTGGTCAGGTTGATGATAGTGAATAACTGCAGCGCGTAGGGTGCTGCAAACATGAATACGATCCCGATCAGTGCAAAGACGAACACAGGCTTCATTGCGCGCAATGTATCGTTACCGTTCATAGAAATTTACGGAAGAACCGCCCCGTGATTCCGCGTGGCAAAAGCCGCAGCAGAATGATCGCTGAGACAAGCAAGGCGACCTCACCAATGGTGGGTCCAGTGATAAACGCAAAGATCCCATTGATCCCTCCCAGGAGGATCGAGCCTGCCGCCGTGCCCGCAAGGATCGACGCTCCGCCCGAGATGACAGTGATGAAAGCCTTGGCAATATACGTGGCCCCGATGGTGGGCAGCACGCCTGTCAAAGGCGCCAGTAACCCACCGGCCAGACCTGTGACAGCGGCACCTAAGCCAAAGGTAATCATATAGATGCGCGCATTGGACACGCCCAGAGCAGCGGACATTTCGGGGTTCTGCATGGTGCCGCGTGCGACCAGCCCCAGCTTGGTCAGTTTCAGTGTGGCCCAGACCCCGATAAAAAGTACTACGGTCACACCGGTCAGGAACAGCTCATAGCCCGAGGCAGAATAATCGCCGATGCGGATGATCCCGAGCGGTGGGGAAATTGTCGTGCTGGTAGAGGCGCCAAAGATCGACGTGACCAGCCCGATCAACAACAGCGACAGCCCCCATGTAGCCAGCAACGTGTCCACCATGCGGCCATAAAGCCAGCGAATCAGCAGCCGCTCAACGATCACACCGATCAGGCCGACAACCGCTGGCGCAAGGATAAGCATCGCGATCCAGATGTTTACACCTGCGTTGGTAGCAACCACAACGGTATAGCCGCCCAGCATCAGAAACTCGCCATGCGCCAGATTGATTACCCGCATCATACCAAAGATAATCGCCAGCCCAAGGCTGATCAGTGCAAGGCTTGCGATGCCATAAACAAGCTGAAAAAGAACTGCGACGACAAGATCCAAGGCGTTCTCCTGCGGGGAATAAGAAGGTGGAGGGTTGGCCCGGTGTGAACCGGGCCAAAGGCGTTTATTTTATGCCTGCCGCTTCCAGACCGTTTTCAAACAAGAAAGTAGACTGGTTGGGGTTCGCGTTTAGGTCACAAACCAGCTGCGTATCCGCAGGGGGCTGGTTGTCAAAGGATTCCACGATGTTCCATTCCTGATTGGCCAATTCGCCAATGTAGACATTCATGGAACAATGGTTGGTCTGGGAATCGATAGTCACCTTGCCTGAAGGCCCGTCATAGCTGAGGCCAGAACGCAGCGCCTCAATCACCGGTTCTCGGTCGATGGTGCCTGCAGCCTTAACCGCCTCGGCCCACAGCATCGCACCCTCGTAAGACCGGATCGCCAGCTCGTTCATCACCGGACGGTCTGCGCCCAGCTTGGCCTCCAACCGTGCGAGGAAATTTTTATTTGCAGAGTTGTCGACGCCTTCAAAATAGCCGTAGGACGCGATGATGCCATTGCCTTCTTCGGCTGAGATCAGCTTTTGCTCGTTGCCTACACCGAAAGTGGTAGAGGCTATGGGGATTTCCTTTAGCATGCCTGCCGCCGCGTACTGGCGGTAGAACGAAACATGCGCGCCGCCCACAAGAGCGGAGATCACCATGTCAGGCTTGGCTGTCTGGATTTTGTTGATGGTCGGACCAAAATTGGTCACATCCAGCGGGAAGAATTCAACATCCAGCGTTTCGCCGCCATTATCAGCGACAAACTTCTGCATCCACTGGGCGGTGATCTGACCGTAGTTATAGTCAGCCGCAACGATATAAACCTTCTTGCCCCATTTGTTCATGGCATAAGGTACAACCTTGGCCACAGTCTGCGCTGGCGTGGAGCCGGTGCAGAAGTTGTTGTAGTCGCACACGCCACCTTCGTACTGAGTGTTGTAGAAGTAGAGCGTCTTGAACCGCGCCAGCGTGGGCCGGATCGCCTCGCGTGAGGCTGAGGTAATGCCCGCATGAACCGTCGCGGCCTTGTCACCTGCAGCGGCCTGCGTCGCGAATTGGGTGTAGAACTGGATGGTGGACTGCGCGTCATACATCTTCAGCTCGACCTCGCGACCCAACAGGCCACCTGCGGCGTTGATGTCCTCAATGGCCAGCCTGGTGGTCTCGGCCATGGGCGCTCCATAGATGTCGAGGCCCCCTGAAAGGTCGAGGATCGAAGCAAAGTTGATGTTGTCCGATTGTGCGCGGGCGATGGTGGCCGGAGCGGTTAGGGCCAGAGCGGAAGTGCCCATTACAAAATCTCTGCGGGAAAGTGTCATTGATGGTGTCTCCTTTCGGTGAGTGACTAACGCGGCTGCAGGTCAGTCTTTTTTATCGGACGAAGCATCATCCGACGTGATTTCCGGGGTATCCCCGGCGGTTTTGCCGTTGAGTGAATTTGAAAGGCCGCGCACGCCGTCACCGATGTTCATGCCGACCTCCTCGCCCAGCTTTTGAACAGCGGGAAGTTGCAGCGCCATGCTGAGCACGGAATCAACCACCTGATTGACGGTAGACTTGTCGTCACCTCCATCGCCGCCACTAGCGCCATTGAAGCCATTCATCTGGTTGATGCGGATGCTTTCGATCTTTTCGGTGGGTTTCATCATCTTTTCGACCAGCTGCGGTAAGGTGCGCATGCGCTGTTCATCAAGCCTCATCGCCATGAGCTCGGGCGTTTGTGCATTTTCGGCGGCGATGATGGCCGCTCGGCCTTTCGCCTCTGATAACAAGCGATCTCTGTCAGCATTGGCAGTTTCGATCATGGCCTTCGCTTGCGCCTGTGCAGTTGAAGTAATCGTGTCCGCTTCGGATTTCACGCGGGTGTCGTCCACCATTGCTTGCTGTGCTGCACGGATCAGAGCGAGGGATTTGGCTCGTTCAGCAGCGGCAGTTTCGACAATGGTGCGCACACGCTCTTCGGCTTCTGCCTCCTCACCCTTTGCTGCAATAGCTTCGGCTTCGGCCTTAGCCTCTTCACCACGCTTTTCCGCCATCGAGATGGAGTTCTCTGATTGCTTGAGGGAAGATTTTAACTCTGAGTCAAGCGCTTGCCGACGCAATTCAGTGTCACGCGCAATCTCTGACGAACGGACTTCACGCTCGCGGTCAATGCGTGCGGCCTCGCGGCGTCTCTCCGAGACTGATTGTTCCTCTGCTGTTTCTGCAGCAGAGCGGGAGCGTGCTATTTCGATCTCGCGCTGCTGGGTGATCATCGCTTCTTCTTCCTCGCGTGTGATCGTCAGCTTGCGCTTTGTCGCATCAAGCTGGCTTTGACGCACAGACACATCGGCGTCTGCCTCGATGACAGCACGTTCTTTTTTGTTCACGGCGATGATTTCGGCCAACCGCCGCATCCCCAGCGCGTTGAAAGCGTTATTTTCGTCTAACGTATGAAACGGCGTCTGGTCGATCCGCGTAAGCGACATGGATTCCAGCATTAGACCGCTTTGTGCTAGGGTGTTGCTTAGAATATCGCTGACTTCCTTGACATAAGCGGCCCGATTGTCCTGCAATTCATCCATAGTATAGCGCGCCGCGACCGACAGCATAGCGTCGACCAGCTTACCTTCAAGGATTTCCTCCAGATCGGCCGCGCGAAATGATTTACCGGCGAGGGCCTGGGCGGCCGTGGCCACACCTTCGGTACTGTCCCGCACCCGAACATAGAATTCAGCGGCCACATCAACCCTCAGTCGATTTTTTGTGATCATCGATTTCGAGCCTGCGCGTTCAATGTCAAGCTTTGAGGTGCGCATGTTTACTTCAGCCACCTTGTGCAGAAAGGGCAAGGCAAGACAGCCTCCATCTAGCACAACTTTCTGTCCACCCTGACCGGTACGGACAACGCTAATTTCCCGTGATGCCTTACGGTAATACCGGTTTAGAAAAAGAACCAAAATTACTGCCGTAATAACAAGCAAAACACCAACGATAAACCAAGTCATGTAAATGCCTCTTAATTAATTTTTATCTCCTACACCCCGAAAGAACAGAGTTGGGTCCGGCACGCCGCGCCGCTTATTCTTAAACTTAAAATGATTAGAAGTGTCGGAAAAATTTCTGTCAAGCTTTTATTTATAAATTCAATTGTTTTGCCGATGGTTGAAGGTATCAGCGCCTGTTTTTTCGGCGCTACTAGGTTTTGTGCGCATATCTCTTTCGCCTAGAACAGCCTAAATCACTTGTAATAAATTAAATTTGTAGATACCCGACCAGAGTATTTAAGCAGCATTTCACTTTGAGCCGGAGTGGCGCGAAAACGCATAACGCAGTTTGTTGAACTTATTGAAACACTCGGACCGGACACAAAATCTGATGCCCCGGCGAGGTTTATATCAATTGCGGCTTTCATTTTAAAGCTTTCCTCGCCCAATGGGCAGGGGGTGGCAAAAAGACAGCCCCTTACTGGATGCAACAGGCTTGGTATGTCAGCGTCAGGAATGATGCGATAGCGTTTCACGCGCAACGTTGGATCCGGCACTACGATCGCGGAACATATAACCTCGATATGTATATAGGGATGGACAGGATAGGAGAAAATTTCTTCTGCTATCCCTTCTTCGGCAACAACTCCCCGATACATCACTGCGGCACGGCCCGAAGTATGACGGACGACCAACAGGTCATATGCAGTGAACAAATAGCTCAGGCTTAACTCGTTTTGCAACTGCATGAGTGGGTTGAGAATCTAGCTTTGGGTTGACACATCAACTGCGCTTACACGCTCATCACAAAACATCAGCTTCCGGTTGAGCCCGCGCGAGCGCTGGCTACCTGACTGCGCCCTCAGGCGATGGGCATGTTGGTCTGGGTTAAGGCCGACAAGCACAACCAGTTGTTAAGGCCGACAAGCACAACCAGTTCATTTACGCGAACCGCAACTCTTTGACCAGCCGATCCAGCACCATGCGGTTTGCGTGCTGGACGTGGCCTTTAGCCTGCGAGTTATTTGAACTAAAGTTCAATATGTTTAGCTCCGCGAGCAATAGGCCGAATTGCGTCATGCCAGACATGTTTTGATTGGGTTTTGGAACGCGGAACACAGTATGTTTATCAGTACAAAATGCGATAGGATTACCATTTTTGAGTTGGTATTTTTCTAAATAAATAAAGTTTTTAATGTGCTCTCAGATTATAGAGAACAATGTGCTTCGGTCATCAATAATCATCTTATCATCTCAACGGATCATGGATTTTTAAATTGTTAGGCACACCGATTAAACGCCTAATTCCGTCCCAGCCGCTTGTCTTCTTTAATCAAGTCTAAGTCTCGCTCTAATGCGGGGCCATAGCCACCGCCGCCGGGTGTTTTCACCCGAACGCGGTCGCCTGCTTGCAGCGGGATATCTTGTTCCTTGGACAAGTGTTCGGGAATATATTTGACGCCCTCGCGCCAAACCTCGACCTCGTTCACGGCGCCGTCTGCGCCCCCCAGCGCCCCTTGCGGGCCGAAGCGGCCGTGATCCATAACAAAACTTGCACGGGCGTTACCGCGTCGCAGTTCGACCTCATAATCCAGCCCTAGGCCGCCGCGATGCTGTCCTGCGCCGCCTGATCCTTCGCGCAGAGCGTAGCGGTGGTATAGGACCGGGAAATTCTGTTCCATGATCTCTACGGGCGGTGCCTTGGATATGCCGATGGTCGAACATCCGTTGGACAGCCCGTCGTGATCTATGTTGCCACCGTACCCCCCCCCTGACAGTTGATACATCACAAAATCGCGCCCCGTTTCGGGATCAAACCCGCCCAGTGCAAAATTTCCGCTTGTACCTGCTGGTGCGGCGGTTACGCGGTGCGGGAGCGCTTCTACAAGGGCTGCAAAAACGGCCTCTGCAATGCGTTGACTGACTTCTGCGGCGCACCCTGATACGGGACGCGGGTATTCTGCATCCAAGAATGTGCCCTTAGGCTGCAAGATCTCCAAGGGTGTGAACGCGCCAGCACTGATTGGCACCTCTGGAAATATGTGTCGCATCGCGAGGTAAACGGACGAAAGCGTCGTGGCCAAAACTGAGTTCATCGGCCCCATGCAAGGCGGGCTACTTTCGGAGAAGTCGAATTGCAAGTGGCCCCTTGTTTTCTTGATCTTCAAATTAATTTCCAGAGGTTCATTCACTACGCCGTCACTGTCGATCCAAGCAGTCGAGCTATAGTTTCCATCGGGAATTTCTTCGATAAACGCTTGCATCTGTGTGTCTGAACGAACTCTCAATTCTGCAATGGCCGCTTTTACAACGTCGTCCCCGTATCTGTCCAGCAGAGCATTCAACCGATCCTCGCCGACCATCAGGGCGGCGGCTTGGGCTTTGACATCCCCGATCCGTTGATCCGCGACCCGAATGTTTGAACAGATGATCGAATAGATTTCCTGGTCTAAAACCCCTTTTTTGAAAAGGCGCACGGGAGGCAGCCGCAGCCCTTCCTGTTCCACAGACGTGGCAGAGGCCGAAAATCCACCCGGCACAGCGCCACCTGTATCGGGCCAATGTCCGGTGTTCGAGAGCCAGCAATAGATTTCACCTTTGCGGTAAAACGGTCGTGCGAACCGAACGTCCATAAGATGCGTGCCCCCAAGATAGGGATCGTTGACGATATAGATGTCATCGGGTTTAGGCTTGGCCACGGTGCCTGCTGCGATCATTTCGATCAACTTACGGGTCGAATACTGCATGGTGCCCACAAACACAGGCAACCCCCCCATACCTTGTGCAATCAGCGCCCCGTCTTCGGCTGCATAAATGCCATCTGACCTGTCGTTCGCTTCCGCAATCACGGGCGAGAAAGCAGCCCGCGAAAAGCTAAGGTCCATTTCGTCGCAGACCTGCTGCAGGCCAGCCTGGATGACGGAAAGTGTAATTGGATCAATGCTCATGCAGCACCCCCTATGTGGATCGTGAGGTTACCATCCACACCGCCAGTCACGTGATCGCCCAGTGGGATCAGGATGGTGCAATCCAGTTGTTCGATCACCGCGGGACCGTTCAGGTGCACATTTTGCGGCAAGTGATCGCGCCAGTAGACGGGCGTTTTATATGCGGCACCGTCAAAATACACATCCCGCGTGGTCACAGGCATTGCGGTGTCATGACGCCCTGCCGGATCAATGAGTTGTGACAGGTCGATAGGATCGCAAACCCCGATGACTGAGCAATTGGCATTGACTATCCTCGCCCTGATCTGTGGTAAATCCACCTTAAAACGCTTCCAATAGACTGATTCAAACTTTTTGCGCAGTTCCGTTGCGGTTGGTGTGCCATGGTTTAAATGGACACGGATCACGTGGCTTTGACCTAGAAACTGCATGTCCACACTGAATTCTGTCTGGACCTCGCACACTTTGATGGCCTCGCGTTTCAGGGCGGATTGTCCAGCTGACGATTGCGCTGCAAAGACGTTATGCAAGACCTGCACATCTACCGTATCAAGGGACTGGTTGATGGTTTGAACAAAGTCGTGGCGCAAATCTGCAATGGCGCACCCAAGCGCATTTGTGATTCCAGGACGGGCCGGGATCAAGACGCGGGGCACGCCTAGTTCGCGGGCAAGGGCTGCTGCGTGAAGCGGCCCAGCTCCACCAAAGGCGAATAGCGCAAAATCGCGAGGATCGGCACCCAGCGACAGCGACACCATGCGTATTGCACCGGACATTTTGGCATTGGCTAGGCGGATCACCGCCTCGGCGGCAGCACGTGCATCGACACCAAGCGGCGTGCCGAGTTTAGTTTGGAAAATCGAAGCGATGTCATCGGTGCTGATGCCACCCATCACCGAATTTAGTTTTTCAGGGTTCAGCCGGCCGAGCAGCATATTTGCGTCTGAAATAGTCGGATCCGTTCCCCCTCTACCATAGCAAATTGGGCCAGGGTCTGCGCCTGCGCTATGAGGACCCACTTCTAGCAGCCCAGCCGGATTGACCCGCGCGATAGACCCGCCGCCTGCGCCGACCGTACGTACGTCCACCATCGGAACGTGGATTGGCATCGCATATTCCACCTCAATCTCGTTTGAAACGGGCGGCGTGCCGTTTAGGATCAGCGCCACGTCTGTAGATGTCCCGCCCATATCATAGCTCAGCAGGTTCGGCTCGCACGCGCGGCGCCCGGTGTAAGCCGCTGCCATTACGCCCGAGGCAGGACCCGACATCACTGTCTTTGCCGCTTCTTTTGCCACCAGTTTTGAAGATATCATGCCACCATTGCCGTTCATCACAAGTACATCGCCTGCATATCCCTGAGCTGCTAGTTCGTCGCTCAGCCGCGTCACGTAGCGCTCCAACAGAGGTTGAACGGAGGCATTCACTGCCGCTGTTACGCCACGCTCAAATTCGCGGGTTTCGGACAACAGGCTGTGAGCTGTTGTTATATATTTATTCGGCCAAATCTCGGCTGCAATTTCAGCTGCGCGTTGTTCGTGGGCAGAGTTTGCGTATGCATGCAAGAAATGAATAACCAGGGATTCACACCCAGCATCGATTAGGGTTTGCGCCGCGTCGCGCACGGCCTGTTCGTCCAATGTGGTTACGACTTTGCCGGATGCGTCCATACGCTCGGGCACTTCAAGCCGCAGGTCACGGGGGATAATGGGTACGAATTGACCTGTCATGCCATAGGCCTGCGGGCGGGTGCGCCGTCCCAGTTCCAGAACGTCCCGAAAGCCGCCTGTCGTGATCAACCCTGTGCGCGATAGTTTGCGTTCCAACACCGCGTTTGTCGTTGTCGTGGTTCCATGCACGATCAAGTTGATGTCAGATAATTTCACTTGAGCGTCATCTATGGCGGTCAGGACACCGAATGCCTGATTTTCCAGCGTCGTCGGCGTCTTTGCTATCCGTATGTGTCCGGTTTTACCGTCAATCACGACAAGGTCTGTAAAAGTGCCGCCTACATCCACACCGATTATTCCGCCCCGATTAGTCGACATATCTATGTCCTGCATCAATTTAAATATCTACAAGTAATCTTGATGCGGCCTGTTTAGTCAACCACAATGACGCTTATTGTAGTCTTAGAGAATGACACTTATTGTGGTCGTAGAGCTTGTCAGCCCCATACATTAGCGCCATCATTGGTGAGTAGTGCTACAATTTTCTGCCCCGCAGCAAGGGCTTGAGTTTGCGCCTCAACGAATGTTTTTCTGCCAAAATCTGGCAGTTTGACCAAGCGCAACCGCTAGTCTGTCAAATCCGCCCACGAACTCACAAGGTTCCTGATCTTCAACCGCTTGCTGACAAATTTGCTTGTGGTCGAATCCATTGCCGTAAGCCGCCCTAGTTAGTTCTACGACAGGGTTCCAGACCCATAGATTCGGGCAAGAGCCGCAAATTGCGTCTGAGTCAGCCCGTTCACATGTTGAGCAAAAACTGCCAGATGCCCGTTATTAGTCCGGCGCAGGTTATACCCAACTTGAATAGAAAGTTGATAAGCTTCGGTGGAGCGGCTTTTAATATGCATGCAGAAATTATTGACACCTTGCTTCCGGTACCGCAACGTCTGTTTGTGTACTAACATACAAGCATGCCCATGACAGTTATCAATTCATATCTTCGCCCCTTTGCTTTAGAACACGCGCTTGAGGAGCTTGCGGCCGGGTCGTTGCGAATTGCAGCAGGGTGCACTGATTTGTTTCCCTCGACGGAACATAAGCAATTGCAAGGCTCCATTCTCGATATCACCCGGATTAAATCTTTGCGCGGGATCAGTGATACGGACGACGGTATCCGTATTGGGGCCACAACGACATGGACCGATCTCATAAAGGCTGATCTGCCGCCCGCCTGTCGTGGACTTCAACTTGCCGCCCAAAAGGTCGGCGCATTGCAAATTCAAAACCGTGGCACCATTGCAGGTAATCTGTGTAATGCCTCACCCGCCGCCGACGGTGTGCCGCCGCTATTGACACTGGATGCAAAGGTTGAGCTGCAATCTAAGGGTGGCACCCGTGTTGTGCCTTTGCACGACTTTATTATTGGACCGCGCAAGACCGTGCTGGCCGAGACCGAACTCATCACTGCGCTTCTTATCCCCAAATCATCTCTAACGGGGCATAGCCATTTTCTGAAACTGGGCGCGCGCGCCTATCTTGTGATTTCTATCGCAATGACATCTGCACGGCTTGTTGTGCGTAACGGCGTTGTGGTTGAGGCTGCACTCGCCATTGGGTCGTGTGGTCCTGTCGCTACCCGTGTGCCACAGGTTGAGGCACAGATGATTGGCAAAGCCGTTGATCCTGTTGTGATCACCGATGATCTGGTCGCTACTGCCATTGATCCTATCGCGGATATGCGCGCTAATGCTGCTTATCGTGCCATCAGTGCAGCAGAGCTTTTGCGCCGGACTGTCCTAGAGCTGGCGATGGATCTAGAGGCCGCCACATGACCTCGATCACGCTGAATATTGCACATCAGACCCACATCGTTAAAACCCATATGGCGCGCCGTCTGTCGGAGGTGCTGCGCGATGATCTCAAATTAAAGAGCGTAAAAATCGGCTGTGACGCGGGGGATTGCGGGGCTTGTACGGTCTTGATCGACGGCGCGCAGCACTGCGCCTGTCTAGTCCCTGCAGGGCAGGCGGATGGTCGCAAGATTGAAACGCTTGAGACGTCTGAGCCACAGTTGTTCGCTCGGCTGCAAGACAGTTTTCTGGATCACGGGGCCGCGCAATGCGGAATCTGTACACCTGGAATGATGATGGCCGCGACCGAACTGTTGCGCGCTGTCCCGAGCCCCGATCAGGCACAGGTTAAAGAAGCCCTTGCAGGCGTTTTGTGCCGTTGCACCGGCTACCACAAAATTATTGCCGCAGTGATGGACGCCAACAGCCAGACAACTGTGTGCCCACCCCCCAAGGCAGGCCATGCCGTTGGCCAACCTATCCGAAGGCTAGACGGGCAGGCGAAAGTCAATGGTACCGAGGTTTTTGGCGCTGATTTTATCCCCGATGGAACACTGCTGGTCCGCGCCATTCGTGCTCAACATTACCACGCAGATTTTGAATTCGGCGATTTGCTGGCTTGGATCAAGATGCATGCGGGGGTCGAATGCGTGATTACAGCCGCCGATATTGCCGGGATAAACTGTTACGGGGTCATTCCGCCCTTTGCGGATCAGCCTGCGCTTGCTGAAAAAACGACCCGCTACCGAGGAGAGCCTGTTGCCTTGGTGGTTGGCGATCCAAAAGCGCTAGAAGCACTTGGTCTGGATGATTTTCCAATTTCATGGACACCGCGCCCCCATAGCCTGACACAAGCAGACGGGGCAGGCCCTGACGCCACTTTGCTGCATGATCACCGTCAAGAGAACACACTGATCCGCGGCAATGTCGTTAGCGGTGCACCCGATAGTGCCATGGTTGAGGCTGCGCATGTCGTTACCGGCCAGTTTGAAACGTCCTATGTTGAACACGCTTATATCGAACCCGAAGCGGGGGTCGCGTGGATGGAGGCTGATGTCTTGTGTATCCAAGCCTGCACCCAAGCCCCCGTCATGGACCTCGAAGATACCGCCAAGGTTCTGGGCCTGCCTTTGAATAAGGTGCGGATCATCCCTTCGGCTGCGGGGGGTGGCTTTGGTGCGAAGCTCGATGTAACGTTGCAACCCTTGCTGGGCCTTGCAGTCCTAAAAACAGGCATGCCTTGCAGTATGGTTTTTTCGCGCAGTGAATCCATGCAGGCCAGCACCAAACGCCATCCCGGATCAATGCAAGCTAGCATTGGTGCGGATGCAGCAGGCAAGGTCATGGCGATGACATTCCATGGAGATTTCAACACAGGTGCCTATGCCAGCTGGGGCCCAACAGTAGCAACCCGCGTACCGGTTCATGCCTCTGGCCCTTACTTGACACCGAACTATCGCGCTACGAGCCGTGCAGTGCACACTAACGGTCCTACGTCGGGTGCGTTTCGGGGATTTGGCGTGCCGCAAGCGGCAATCACGCAAGAAAGTCTTTATGATGACTTGGCCCAGAAATGCGGAATCGACAGATTGGAATTCCGGCGGATCAACGCCCTGCGCGACGGCGATGTGACGCCTTGCGGGCAAACCCTGCAAGCAGTGGGCATAATTGACTGTCTGGACGCTTTGAAGCCGCATTGGGATGAGTTCCATGCCGAAGTTACAGCCTTCAATACGACCTCTCTCGCCCACAAACGCGGCATCGGGATTGCATCGTGTTGGTATGGATGTGGGAACACGGGCTTGCCAAACCCCTCGACGGTGCGGTTCGGGATCACACCGGACGGGCAATTTAACTTACATCAAGGCGCAACTGACATCGGGCAGGGGTCCAACACGGTTATCGCGCAAATTGCGGCAGATGCACTTGGTGTTCAGGTCGGGATGATTAATTTGGTGGGCCCTGACACCGCAATTACCCCTGATTGTGGAAAAACATCGGCGTCGCGTCAAACCTTCATCACTGGCCGCGCGGCAGAGGCATCAGGACTAGCCTTGCGGGCCGCTATTTTGCGCCTGACCAACCTGACACATGCAGATGAGATAACTTTGGAAGGCGGCATGCTGTGCGTCCGCCAAGATCAGAACGACCAGAAAATTTCACTGAAAGACCTTCCTGCTGATGCCAATGGCTACGTCCTTTGCGCTGAGGAAACCTATGATCCGCCAACCACTACATTAGATGAAAATGGCCAGGGTACGCCCTATGCGGTCTATGGCTACGGCGCACAGATAGCCGAGGTCGAAGTTGATATGGCTCTTGGCACCACAAAGGTTTTACGCATGATCGCCGCCCATGACGTTGGCCGCGCCATCAATCCGCAGTTAGCTGAAGGACAGATTGAAGGTGGCATTGCCCAAGGACTTGGGCTCGCTCTGATGGAAGAGTATCTGCCTGGCGAGACTGAAAACCTGCACAATTACCTAATTCCAACAATCGGAGATATGCCGCACATCACCTCAATCCTGATTGAAATACCGGACACAGAAGGGCCGATGGGCGCAAAGGGTTTGGGCGAGCATGTGTTGATCCCCACAGCGCCGGCCATTCTAAATGGGATTCATCACGCGACAGGCGCACGGGTAACCAAAGTGCCTGCATTACCGCACCGCCTGCTTGCTGCGATCAAGGCCAGCCAGACATGAACAGCCCTGATAAAATCCGCTGCGATGCTTGTCCGGTCATGTGCTATATTTCTGAAGGCAAGACCGGAGCATGCGACCGCTACGCCAATCACGACGGTAAAATCATCCGCTGCGATCCCCTGACCATCATCGACAGACGCTTGGCAAAGGGCGACAAAATTCAACCGTTTCTGGCGGCAAACTGGGACGGACAGACCTTGTCAGGCCATGACATAGTTGTCTCGGCCATCGGCGCTGGCACGACCTATCCCGACTACAAGCCCGCTCCCTTTATTGTCAGCCGCGAGATAGACGGTGTTGATTGCGTGACCGTGGTGACAGAGGCGATTTTTTCCTATTGCGGGGTTAAAGTGAAGATCGACACGGACCGTCACATCGGGGCAGAGGCCGCTTCCGTGCGCGCTGACGGCGAGGCGATCGGGCATGTTATGACCGCCGAATACGGTTCGCAAATGTTGTCGCTTGGCGGTGTTGATCACCTGACGGGAGGTTCAAAACCCGAAGGGCGCAAAACGTGCGACGCACTCTTGCGGCTGTGCAACAAAGAGGCGGTCGAGCTGACTATTGACGGCGGATCAAGCATCATCGTGCAAGCAGGCCGCGCGCCAGTCATAGATGGCAAAGCTGAAGAACGCATGCGGGTCGGTTGTGGGTCCGCTACCATCGGGATGTTTGCGTCGCAATGGCAAGGGCTGGTCGATGAAGTTGTTGTGGTCGATGACCATATCACGGGCGTCGTGTCAGAACATCAGGCAGGCAAAATCATTGACTGGGCGGACACAGGCATCCGCATCAATGGCCGACGCTCGACCCCTGGTCGCTATTTCAAGGTGGCAGAGCCCGGCAACGGTTGGGGAGGCACGAACATTGACGACCCTCTGGCTATATTGGGTCAGTGGCGGGCGACAAAGGGCGCCCGAGCGGGACTGTCATTGCTCATGGTGTCAACCACGGGCGAGCACGCGGGCTATTATGTGCTCAATGATGCGCTGGAGCCAGTGATGTTACCGATGCCCGCTGCATTGCAAACTTCCGTAGATCTAATCGCACAAAACTGCGAACCGGCTTTGTGCACGGTGCTGTTCATGTGCGGCGCTGGTGGATCGCTACGGTCTGGAGTGACGGATAATCCTATCCATCTGACCCGATCAGTCCATAGTGATGAAACTAGCGTGACGATTGGTGGCGCGCCCACATACAGATGGCCAGGCGGAGGTATCACAGTCATGGTGGATGTGATGGAAGTTCCCGATGGGGCCTTTGGATATGTCCCGACGCCTGCGCTTGTGGCTCCGCTTGAATTTACCACGCGGCGCGATGCCTATCAGCGGTTGGGCGGACATAACGCGCATATCCGCAATCTGGACGACGTGCTGGAAACCGGCGGCGAATACGGGGCGGATGTGCGCGTGATCGGAGAGGACCCATGAGCTGGACCGCACCTCAAGCCAAGCTTTTACCGGACGGGAAGCGGTTACACCTGCACCACGGTCCCATTGACCTGATTGTCGGGGTGACTGGGGAAATGCGAGACCTTTGTTTTAAATATGCAATCGATCACTTTCAGAACATTCTGATCGGGTTGATGAGTGAGCTTGACGCTCTTCGCCGACCTTTGACGTCAGATGTTTGCTTCATAGGTCCGGTGGCAAAACGTATGGCCGAGGCGGTCCGTTTATATCCGGATGTCTTTGTCACCCCGATGGCCGCAGTAGCAGGTGCCGTTGCGGATGAAGTTCTGGCGGCAACGCTGTCGGGCAAAGTGCCCCAAAAGGCCTATGTGAACAACGGTGGCGACATTGCCTTTCACCTGTCCGAGGGCGAAATCTTTGAAGTGCTTAGCCCCGCAGGACTGTTGACCATTACTTCTCGAGACAGCACGCGCGGCATTGCCACGTCGGGATGGCAGGGCCGCAGCCATTCGCTTGGTATCGCCGATGCGGTCAGTGTAGTTGCCAAGACGGCCGCAGCCGCAGACGTGGCAGCAACCTTAATTGCTAATGCCACCAACTTGCCAGGCCATACCGCGATAGATCGGTGCCCGGCCACACTGCTAAGCCCGGACAGCGACCTAGGGAAGCGTCTTGTCACAACTCATGTGGGGCACTTGCCCGCGTTGGATGTAGATAAGGCGCTGCAAGCAGGGACACGTTTTGCGTCCGACTGTGCCGCACGCGGTCTGGTGAAGACGGTTGCAATTTCGCTACAAGGCCAATCTCGTATTACCCAGAACAGTTTTCAATCCAACGCTGCAGGAGCCCTCGCCCATGCCTGAATTCATCATTCGCAAGGTTCAGCTTATCATCGAAGAAGTGCAGCACGATGGTGGACCTGCGCCCGAAACACCGCGCACTTTGGGGGCGATACTGGCGTGTGTGTCCAACCCTTTTGCGGGCCGCTTTGAGGTGGATTTGCAGCCCGCGATGGAGGATCTGAAACCTCTTGGCGCAGAAATGAGCGCAAAACTGATTGCAGCACTTGGCGGCAAAGACCGCATTGACGGATACGGCAAAGGGGCCATCGTCGGAGAGAGTGGTGAATTGGAACATGCCGCTCTCTGGCATGTGCCAGGTGGCTACGCGATGCGCGAATTGCTGGGCAGATCAAATGCAATCGTGCCGTCTTGCATGAAGCGTGGCGGCATTGGCAGCCGGCTTGACGTGCCCCTTGGGCACATCAACGCTGCCTATGTGCGTAGCCATTTTGATGGGATCGAGGTTGGGCTTCCGGATGGACCAAGATCAGAGGAAATCGTCTTTGCGCTCGCGATGTCATGCGGTGGGCGTGTTCACAGTCGAATGGGCGGTTTGGAAACTTGGGACGTTCAAGGAAACGACGGTTTGCGGTAGCCAACGCTAGCCCAGTTTTATATCCTCGACTGGTGTTGTCAGAGAAACTTAAACACCCGTAAAAGGCACATCAAGTCAATCATCATGCGGCACAGAAATTGAACCACTCTGTGAGAGCAGTTGTACGTTTTTGCTTGAAGGATTGTCTGCTTTCTAGATGTCTTTCATGGTTGAAGTGGTTGTATATCTGGGCGTGATAACTGGTAAATTTCTGGAGCATTGCACAACTTTTAAACTTCTGCATCGCTCGTTCTCGTCGTCGAAATGGCAGATGTGAATTTTCACACCGATTGTTCGCCCGGCCGCCGCATAATTGACGATCTACAACGCCAATCTCACGAAAAGCCACGCCGTAAGACGCCAGCTTGTCTGTCGTGATAATCTTGGGTGATCCGTGTTTTCGCATTGTTTTTATCAGGAACTTCTTCGCTGCAGCCTTGTTGCGTCGCTTTGTTACAAAGCATTCAAGAACTTCGCCTTCGTGATCAACGGCGCGCCAAAGGTAAAATCTCTCACCATTTATTTTGACGAAGACTTCATCCAGGTGCCATTGCCAGTTCGAGTGGTGCCCTGCCCTATTCTTACGGATTTCTCCCGCGAACTTTGACCCAAAACGTTCAACCCAAAACCGAACTGTTTCGTGACAGATATCGACGCCGCGTTCATGCAAGATGTCTTCCACCTGACGAAAACTCAATGGATAACGTATGTAATACATCACTGCCAATCGGATGATTTCAGGTGAAGTCTTGAAGTATTTGAAGGGAGAACATGTTGTCATTTACCAAAAATAGGGATCACCGCAAAACCGTCAAGTTTGTCTGACAACACCATACCCAATAGCATTCAAACACTTCATTAAATCGAAGGGTCGATGGATAACCGGTCGGTTCGCTTCTTTAGCAATCTTTAAGAAAGCTCCGTGTCCAATGTATGCGTACGCAGAGTAAGCACTATACAAATAATCGATTGGTTTTTTCGCCATTTAAAACTTCCTTGGTCGATAAAATGAGAGTGGTCATTCATATTACACATACTATGTTTCATCGGTGTTACTTTGGTGGGAACAATAATGCTTGGCTTAGACCAGGGTTTATCTAGTTTGCTTAACATTTATTGAAAAAGCTCTTGGTTCACACCGAAAGCTTGGAATTATCACTAGCTTAAATAAGCACTAGTTAAAACCGGGAAGCTTGTAAAACCAAACCGGCCTTGCTGATCAGCTTTTTCAAGCTGAGACTTCCAATCAGAGACTTCTTCTAGAGATAAGCCTTGAGTTAATGCAAAGTTTGCCATTACTGCCTCTGAGTATCTAGCAGGTGAGTTGTTATCTCTTCTTGTTATGACAAAAGCTAAAGATCTGTCCTTTACACTCTCAAATCCACGACGCTCCAGCTTTCCAGGAAGCTCCATTGGAAGCATTTGATGGCTACAATGCGCTCTGAATGCTTCGTGAACTTTCCCATTTAACTGCTCCTCAGCACCATGGAATTTAAAATGATCCCAAAGTATCGAAACGTTCACAAAAGCACCCCCTGGCTTCAAGATTCGAGCGATTTCATCTAGCGCTGGTTCCACATCAGGAACATATTCCAGAGCTTGCGTTGAAGTTACAGAATGACAACTATCAGTCTCTAACTGGCTATCGTCTGCATTTTTCTCAATGTACTTAATATTTTCAAATTCTGAACACCGCTTCCGGGCCTGTTCAAGCTGCGCTTCGCTAGGATCTAAGCCATAAATTGTTCCAGAGTCACCAACTGCTTTAGCAAGATGTGTTAACAAATGACCAGCACCGCAACCTATATCGACAATAGTATCTCCAGCTTGAATTTGCATTTCGTTAAGAATTGCATTTCGCCGAGTGGTTCCCGCAATACTCTCCGCCATTAGGCGCTGGAGCTTGCCCAAATCACTATCAAAATCTACACCCAAAAAAATCTCCTATTCTAAAACGTTAAAAGTTTAGAGACTGTTACTTGTTTTGTGGCCAAAGGACGGCTGCATGACAATGCCAAAATACCAACCAATCCGCAAACCAAATCTTTACCTTGGATTCCCACCTGCAAAACGGGCCAACCCAATTCGTTTAGTTGTAAATCTAAGGGTTTCCGCCAGCCCATACCGCTCCCAAAGCAATAACCTACGTGATCAACTCAACGTTATTCTAGAGATAGATGCTCAGCCTCAGTGATGCTTGGATTATAAATCCTTGAGGTTTCGTGTTTCTCTTCGATAGTCGTATTTACCCAAGGCGCAGAGCTACGACAGAACACTTCCACTTGCATATCGTACCAGAAAGTTGGTGGATCAAAGCTACCTCCAGCAACGCCTGTCCATTCTTTAAACATGTCATGCGTTATATTCCAGAATAGCGTAGTGCCACAGTTCTTACAAAAGCGTGTCGTACCTGAGCCACCGCTCTCAGTTTTGTAAGTGTATGTGGAAAGTTCACCAGTGTGAACATTCACATCAGCCTTATCAAAGTAAACACTTATCCCAAACGCTGACCCAGTTCGTGTCTGACAGTATCTGCAGTGACATACGACTGCCCTTAGTACTTCAGTCGTTGTTGAATATCTTACATCGCCACAAGCGCATCCGCCTTCATGCATTGTCATATCGTAGTCCTCTCTGCTGGCTAGCATGAGGCTATCATAACACAATAACTGAGATGTTCGTAACGAACCAGAAGCCACACGAGCAATGCATCGACATATTTAGCACTATCCTATTACCATCCGCAAATAACACAAACGGGTTGGAGGCTTCAAGCAACGGTTCAGTGATGGTTTCCACGTCACCCATTTGAGACCACTTATTACAAACGAACTCCTTGCGAGCTTGAGCATTAACCTGAGTGGATAGCGTCATCAAAACGCCAGAACCATCAAGTGGATCGCCCATTTTGGCTTGGTGAGGTGTTTCATGGTGCTGTTAGTCCTCTTTGGACGATGGTGAAAACAAACGCCCCGAAAACTTCTTTTGAGCTTTCTATTGGCTTAGCTTGCGGTTTATCAGTGTTCTTAGCTTCAGAACTTATCCATGCCATCCGAGCATCAAACTCTTCTTCAGACTCTTAAATTTTACTTTTCACCATTCCAATGGGTCTCCTCACTTTCCAGACTGCCAAAGAACAAACCCAGCCACAAACCAAATCTTTTCCTTGGATTCACACCTACAAAACGGGCCAACCCAATTCGTTTGGTTATGAATCTAGGGGTTCCCTACAGGCTCACCCAGAAACTCTAGTTCCGATGCCAGCTTATATGAGGTGTAATGGAAAACGCCGACAGCCAAGCGCAGCGCCAAGTTAATCGGTTAGCACGGCACCTAAATCCAGATCGGTACAGTAGTGATTAAGAAGGGGTTTGCGCGTTCTGTCACAATCCTGTCACAACCTGTCACACTAAAGTAGCGCAAACCGCCTCTTGACTACAACTCTACTAAGTAGCACACTATCTTTGCAAGCGCTTGTGTGTGTTGAATTTTCTGGACGGGGTTTTGGTAGCGGCACAGGGACTTGAACCCCGGACACGCGGATTATGATTCCGCTGCTCTAACCAACTGAGCTATACCGCCTCTGGAAGCCGGAGATAGGCAATGCGGCGGCCCTCGTCAAGCACTTATCTGACTTGCTATTTCCTATTTTTTTGCCCTAGCATCGCTTATGGAACTTTTGGATCAAATTCGTGCCAGTATTGGCGACAAATACGTGGTGACACGGCAGGACGCGCAGGCTTGGACTCGCGATTGGACAGATGTCTATCACTGGCAACCCTTGGCTGTGACCCGACCGGCCAATACCGAAGAGGTGCAAGCAATTGCGCGTGCCTGTTTTGCCCAAAATATTGCTATGGTGCCGGTTGGAGGCAATACTGGCCTGACCGGAGCGACAAAGGCGCAAGATGCGATCATGATCAGCCTAGATCGGATGAATGCCATTCGAGAAATTAAGCCCAATGCTCAAGTCGCCATCGTGGAAAGCGGCGCTGTGTTGGACAGTATACACCAAGCAGTCGATGACCATGATCTGGTCTTTCCGCTCATTTTTGGGGCCCGTGGCTCCGCGATGATTGGTGGCAATCTGTCGACAAATGCAGGTGGCTCTAATGTGCTGCGCTATGGCAATACGCGCGATCTCTGCCTTGGGCTGGAGGTCGTTCTGGCCGATGGGCAGGTGATGAACTTGATGTCGGAACTGCGCAAGGACAACACCGGGCTCAATCTCAAACATATGTTCATCGGCGCTGAGGGAACGTTGGGCATTATCACAGCTGCGGTTTTGCGCCTGTACCGAAAGCCTCTGGCCTATGTCACAGCCATGGTCGGCTTGCGCCAATTGGAAGATGCTCTACCGCTGCTCAACCGGTTGCAAAATGAAACCGGTGGCGGGGTCGAAGCCTTTGAATTCATGCCAAGGCGGTATATCGAGCGGCATATTGAAATAATTTCTGGTGCTGATGAGCCGTTTGAGGGCGCTCATGAAGTAAATATTCTGGTGGAAGTGGCCAGCACCCGCGCATCCGATTTACAGCCTGACGAGAGCGGCACGCCTAAATTGCAAGCCATTTTAGAAACCGCTCTTATGGACATGATTTCAAACGATAAGGCGCAGGACGCCGTTATCGCACAAAATGAAGCCCAGCGGCGCAGCATGTGGGCCCGCAGAGAGGCCGCGGCTGAAATCACCGTAGGCTTTCCCGGCGCGGTGGACACGGATGTCGCAGTCCCTCTTGAGGCGGTGCCAAGCTTTTTGAAGCAGATGACAGCCCGCGTCCAAAAGATTGATCCAGAAGGTTACGAATTCTACCTGTCACACTTGGGCGATGGGAATTTGCATTATACATTCTACCCTTCAGACAGGAGTGGTCGGTTCAAAGAGCCGATTACGGAGGCGATTGAGGACGTTGTCCTTGAGTTGCAGGGCAGCTTTTCAGCCGAACATGGCATCGGTCTTTCCAAACGAAACTCAATGGCGCGGCGCAAGGATCCGGTGGCTTTGGAGATGATGCGGGCCATCAAAACCGCTCTAGATCCGAAAAACCTGATGAACCCTGGGAAAGTCTACCCGGAGCCGGAGGCCCGTTAGCGGCGCTGCATGACCGACAAGCGGTTAAATGCCCTGCAACAAGACCCAAAAAGATGGCGCAGCCCGGCGTTTCCGCCGGGCACAGATTTCTAGGTTGTAAAGGCTGATATCGTTAAGAACTCGTAAGCAGAGGTCTTTTTACCGCCAGCTTTACATGTCGCTCGGCATCTAGGATCGGCCCGAAAATGTAATTCACATGCTCCATCCCATAAGCACCACGAAAGTCGAGGTGTTCGCTATAGATCCGCCCACTCATGCCAGCCATGGCCCATGCACGAACGATCATGTTCTTTAACCCCTGCGGCCCGCATAGATAGACCTGGGTATCTTCGCTCATATCACGGATGATCTGTGTCAATCGCGGCGGCGTCAGCCCTTGGTTGCGATCATCAGACAGGACAATCAAATTGAGCTGTGGCAAGCGTCTTGCATGGCGCTCTACATCCTCAATCACACCAGCAGACGCGCGCGACCGAATGCCGAAAATCAAAGTTACACGGGCCGCCACATCGGGCTGCATACGCTCAAGGGCGGAAAGGAAAAGTGTGATACCAACGCCGCCGGCAACCCAAAATTGTTCCTTTCGCTGGCTGTCTATCTGCGGCAAGAACCGTCCCACGCCGCGACCGAGCCGGAAACGATCACCGACTTTGACTGTTTTGACAAAATTATCGGTCCAATCACCAGCCGTACGGATGACAAAACGCCGGGTCATCTCATCTCCACCGGCAATGGTAAACGGATGCGCTTCGGCCCGCATGCTTTTGTGACCAAGCATCGCAAATTGGCCAGGTTGAAACTTGTGCATTGGCCTTTTGGAGCGGAATGTGACGTCAACACCGCCTTCAAATGGCGTTGCCCTCTCGACCTTAACCAAACGTGCTGGAACCAATTTACGCAGCAACGTCTGGCACCATGCGATTACTCAAACGATTGAAACACCCGCCATCAATGTCCAAGGGGCGGCGCCCACGGCCAAGGGGCTGGCGACAAAGAAAGTATGACAAGCCACCAAGAGGAACAAAGGCCCCATCAACATATGGCTCGCTTTCCAGATGTGATATGGGATCACCTTCACCATGGCCGCGAGTGTCAAAACAATCAGGCCAAGCATCACAATCAGCCCTGCATCGCTGCCGCGCCCTGCCAGCGCTGGCAAAATACCCAATCCGACGGGTGAGGCCAATGCCCAATGCGCCAGCCCCCCACCGATAGCGAAGAGCCCAAGCCAACGGTGCGATTCATAGGATTTGTCCGGCCCGCCCAAGATCCGGTCGACAATGCGCCAACAGGCCGCAAGGACCAGCACAAGCACCATTGAGGGCATAGATAGAGCCCCAAATCCAGCGGGCAAAATATTCTTTGAAGGCACAAAAGGGGCCACAAATGCAATATTGGCAAAAACAAATATCATGGCCAATGTGAGGGTCTTTTTAGTCATCGAACAATCCAATCGTATTCCAGTAAACTGTCTTAAATTTCCGTTGCGCCAGATGAAGTCGGTAAAACCTAAAGTTCTGTTAATGCGTGGAGAGCGCTTCGATTGAATTTAATGGAGTTTTTACAAAAGATGTGTGCGGTTGGGCGGTGCGTCCCTGATAATTTAGAAATATGCCAAAAAATAATTTAAAATATAGTCTTATAAGACTTCATGACGCCGTATTCGTCATATCTAAATTATCTGTTACGTTAATGTTAATTAAAATAATCGTAATATCAGATTAATTTTGTGAGGACGACGTGCACCTGCTTTTGCAGATGCAGCGCCCGTTTTCTTAACAAAGGACTACCGACACCAGTCTAAGTAACCCAATCAAACCAACGATCAGGCGGCCCGAGACTGTTAGGTCCATTTTGCCAAAGGCGGCAAGCTCATCAAGACGGCATCTGGATCATGGCCAGTTTCGAGACCGAATTTCGTGCCGCGGTCATAAAGCAGGTTATATTCGGCGTATAATCCACGATGAATCAGTTGAGCGTCGCGTTCCGCTTCGCCCCATGGCTGATTAAGCCGCGCTTCGACCAATGGCGCATAGGCCGGCAAAAATGCCCGCCCGACATCTTGGGTAAGCGCAAAGTCTTTCTCCCAATCGCCGGTGCAGTGATCATCGTAGAAAATGCCGCCTACACCGCGCGCGCGCTTTCGGTGAGGAATATAGAAATATTCATCCGCCCAAGCCTTGTAGCGCGGATAGATATCTGCCCCATGCAGCGCGCAATAGGAATTTAAAACCCCATGAAACTGTGCTGTATCTTCCGCATATTCAATGCAAGGATTAAGGTCAGACCCACCGCCAAACCACCAGGCATGCGGTGTCCAAAACATCCGGGTATTCATGTGCACAGCTGGGCAATGCGGATTTTGCATGTGCGCCACAAGCGAAATCCCCGCCGCCCAAAATCTTGGATCTTCTCGCATGCCGGGGATCCCTTTGCGCGCGGCCATTGCCTCCTGCGCCCGCGCGCCTAATGTACCGAAAACTGTGGATACATTGACCCCAACTTTCTCAAACACCCGGCCACCGCGCATCACACTCATCAACCCGCCACCAGCATCCGAGCCATCTTCAGCCGTGCGCTGCGTTGGGGTGACGGTGAAGGTACCGCAGGGCGCATCTATCTCATGCTGCGCTTCTATCGCTTCAAAACGCGAAACAATATCGTCACGCAATTGGCGGAACCATGCGCTTGCAGCGGCTTTTTCGGAATCAAATGTCTCTGTCATGGCTCTCTTCAATGCAGCGATGTGCTCACCGCGTCAACCAGGCTGCGGCCGCCATCTAAGGTTAATATTTCGCCCGTGACAAAGGACGAGCTGTCTGAGGCTAAAAATTGCACAGCTTCCGCAACCTCTGTCGGACCCGCAATGCGCCCTTGTGGCGTCGCCGCCAAAATCGCGTCACGGTGATCTGGGTGTTCGCGGAGATGATCTTGCAAAGATGCGGACATGACAGAGCCAAAAGCCACCGCATTGACCCGCACGCGATCAGGCGCGAGGCTGACCGCCAAACATCGGGTCATTTGATCGAGCGCCGCACAGCTGACTGAAAATCCCATCAGGTCCGATTGCGTTCTTTGAGCCGCGATGGACGAAAGGTTAATGATTGTGCCCACACAGGGACGATCGCTGTCCTTGCCCTGTTTGATCATCCGCCGGGCCACCAATTGCGAGAGTTTAAATCCCACCATAAGATTTTGGTCCAACATGATCTCTATACTTTCATCCTCTTGTTCCAGAGGAGAGGTGCGCAAGATCTGCCGCGCGCCGTTGACCAGAATATCGACTTGATCAAAAGCATCCAAAGTGGCCGAAAGCAAATTGGCAATGGTCAATTTTTCCCGCAGATCTCCAGAGAAATAGCGGATATTGCTGGCCTCATCCGCCATATCGCCCACTTCAGCGCGCAACCGTGCTTCGTCCTTATCGGCAAACATGACATTGGCGCCCGCATCGGCCAAATGCCGGGCAATGGCCAAGCCCACACCATTGGCAGCGCCTGTGACAATGGCCGTTTTACCGGTGACTGAAAAAGACATGGGCTCTCCAGAGGTTGCGAATCTTACGCAGTCTAGCGGTTATTTCCGCTTTGGGCGAGATGCCTGGAACAGCTTAAACCGACCGTTGCCCGGAAGCTCCAACACCTTTGCAAAACACTGTTCTAGCGTCGTTTCATACGGCAGATGACGATTGGCCACCATGTAAACCGTACCCTTTGGCCGCAAACAACGCCGGGCGGCGGTGATAAACGCGCGACCCAAATCGGAATCGCCCTCTCGCCCGGTGTGGAATGGCGGGTTCATCACGACCGCATCATAAACGCCCTTCCAATCGCGCGCGTCAGCCCAATGAAACGCAGCCCGCGGATCGCTGACATTGCGTTTGGCGCAGTCCAAAGCAAAGTGATCGGCTTCAACCAAATCAAGCCGCGTGACCGCATTGCGCTTTATAATCTGCGCCGACAAATAGCCCCACCCCGCACCCAAATCCAGCACATCGCCTGCCAAATGCTCTGGCAAAGCCTCCGCCAGCAAAGCAGATGCAGGATCAACGGTCCCGGCGGAAAAAACCCCTGATTGCGTGACGAATTCGCCAAAATTTTGATCCACCGCACGCAGGCTGGGCAATTGCGTACCGGCAAACCAAAACAGGCGCCCATGGGCCTTGGTGATCGTGCCTTGAACGGCGATCAACTTACGGAGTGTCTTATAGTGGCTGTCTATTCCATCGGTTTTTTGCCCATCCACCACCACAATATCAGCGCAAGCGGCGGCTTGAGCGATAAGATCTGCGGTCTGTTGCTTCGAACGCGTGCAACAGACCACCGCAAGCGCAAAGCGCCGCGCTGGGAGGGCGACATCACAGGAAAAACCTTGATTGTGCCAAGCGGCATTGAGCGCAACATGTGGCTGAATGATCAAAGGGGCTGAAAGTCCCGCCACATCGAAACCAACCGGCGGGTGCAGCAGGGCCACCGGCCCATCGCTACGCGCGAGCCCGGTATCAAACGCAAGGGAGAGGCGCGCCACGGGTTATTCTTTTTCCATGGTGCATTGCAGCGGATGTTCATGGCGCTGCGCCATATCCAGGACTTGCGACACTTTGGTTTCTGCGATCTCACGGCTATAAACCCCAACCACTGCCAGGCCTTTCTTATGCACTGTGAGCATCAGTTCAAAACTTTCTTGATGAGTCAGACCAAAAAAACGCTCCAGAACCATAATCACAAATTCCATGGGCGTATAATCATCATTCAGGATGAGCACCTTGTAAAGCGGCGGGCGTTTGGTTTTTGGACGGCTGTCCAAGGCCACGCCGAAATCGCCCTCATCTTCGGGAGTATCTGCTGCCATGGTCCAATGCGCCGTCACAATATTTACCCCCTTATCGCCGATTTGCAAAATCACTGCCTGACCCTCTATATAAAACTATAGCGGTTAATGGAAAGGGCCAGCTTGCCGAGCAGTATCAAAATTTTGGGCCTCGATGCCGACGACACGCTTTGGCAGAATGAAGAATTTTTTCGCCTCACCCAGGACCGCTTTGCCGATATGCTCAGCGCTTATATGCCCCCCGACCCTCTGCACGCAGAGCTATTGGCCGCCGAGCGACGCAACTTGGGACGATATGGCTATGGGATAAAGGGATTTATGCTGTCCATGGTCGAAACAGCAATTGACGTGTCAAAGGGCCGGGTACCTGCCCATGTGATCCACGACATACTGACGATGGGACGAGACATGTTGAACCATCCCATTCATCTGTTACCTGGTGTTGCCGAATGCCTGCCACGGCTGGCCCAAGATTATGCGCTGGTGCTCGTGACCAAGGGCGATCTTTTGCACCAGGAACAAAAATTGGCGCAATCAGGTTTGGGAGACCTATTTAATGACGTCCATATCGTCAGTGAAAAACATATCACGACTTATCAAAGAATTTTCGGGGCGCAGCTGGCCGCGACGGCTATGGTTGGCAATTCCATAAAATCTGACATTCTACCCGCGCTCGCAGCCGGAGCGGCGGCGATTCATATTCCGGGACGCTATGAATGGGAGATGGAAAAAGCAGATGCGCCGCCCGAAGGCCCAAGGTTTTTTAAAGCTTCCTCGTTTAATAAGGTCAGCGCGCTTTTGATGGAAATGTGACTATTTCAAGGCAAAACCTGCGCAGCATACAAGATTTAGTGGGGAAATTCTAAATTTGCGCAAATGAGCGATCTTCAGTCCTTAAAATAGCCTTATTTTAGCTATTTTTTCACTGATTCGTTTGTGCTAGACTTCTCTTGAGCAAAGCACGGGAAAAATCCCGGCATATATAAAGAGCGAGGCAGCAGGCGTGAAACACCGGCTCATTCCCTATTTCATAGCAACTTTTCTTGCGGTGACCCTACTTCCGCCCGTGGCGGTGCAGGCCGCACCCTATGCAGCGGTGGTTATGGATGCGCGAAATGGCAAAATCTATCATTCCCGCAACGCCGATACCCGTCTGCATCCCGCGTCCCTAACTAAAATGATGACGCTCTATGTCGCGTTTCAGGCGATTGAGAAAAACGAAATCTCCTTGGACAGCTACGTCACCGTGTCGCGCAATGCCGCGGCGGAGCCCCCGTCAAAACTCTGGCTCAAACACGGCCAGAAAATCAAACTGCGCTATCTCATTCGCGCTGCGGCCATCAAATCGGCCAATGACGCGGCCACCGCAATTGGTGAGGCCATTTCAGGCACAGAGGCCGCATTTGCCAAACGCATGACCCGCACAGCCCGCGCCATGGGTATGTCCCGCTCAACGTTTAAAAACGCCCATGGTCTCACACGCTCCGGCCACCTGTCGACCGCGCGCGATATGACCATTTTGGGCCGTCATATGATTTATGACTACCCGCAATATTATAACCTATTTTCGCGGCGCAGTGCCGATGCCAAGATTCGCAAAGTGAACAATACCAACCGGCGCTTTCTCGCAGCCTATAAAGGGGCCGACGGGATCAAGACGGGTTACACACGGGCCGCTGGCTTCAATTTGGTTGCCTCCGCCGAACGCGGCGGGGAGCGCATTGTCGCCACAATGTTCGGTGGATCATCCACAGCGGCGCGCAACAAACGTGTCGCACAGCTTTTAGATATGGGCTTTGACCGCGCGCCCTCAACCGCCAAACTTCAGCGCCCCAGCCTGCCGCCTTATGATCAAAACGAAAACGAGAATGGCGGGAAAACTCTGCGTCTGGTGACTGCCGTCAAACGCTCGCTCCGGCCCAAAATGCGACCCTTTGGCGAGGCCAGCGCTCCTGAGGAGCCACTTTTGGCAGCACTGCCCGACGTGCAGGTGCAACCCGATGACATCCTAACAGCCGTTCAATCGGCGACATCCGGCGCCGTGGCTGTTCAGGTCTCGGCCTCGACCTATGACCCGGAAATGTCCACAACGGCGCCGCGCGCCCGGCCGCCACAATTCTCTTTTGTTGCCGCTCCCGTGGCCGAGCAAGAAACCGAAACCGTAGCGCGCCGCGACTCCTCCGGCAGCCGCAATTGGGGCATCAATATCGGAAAATTCAGCTCCCGCTATGAGGCAGAACGGGTTCTGCTCCGCATGGCCTTGGCAGAGATGACCACGCTGGACGGCGCTGAACGCAAAGTCAAAGCCCGCGCCAGCGGCTATGAGGCCCTGTTCACCGGCTTGACGCAACACAGCGCAGACCTCGCCTGCCGCAGGCTCCATGCGCAGGAAATTTCCTGCGTCTTGGTAGACCCAAGCTAAAGCGCAACCCCCCGCCCGCATAGAGCGGCTTGCTCTTATCCCGAATTTGCCGCATCCATGGCGCATGACAGATTTTATTTTTCGCATCCCGGCGCCCAGCGTCGAAATCTCAGGCCGAACCGATCGCTTTGCGGTGCGGCGCATTTTCTGCGTCGGGCGCAATTACGCCGAACATGCGCGGGAATTTGGCAATGATGAACGCGATCCGCCGTTCTTTTTCACCAAACCCACGGATGCCATTGTGCCCAGCGGCGCCGCTTTGACCTATCCAAGCTTGACGCAAGATCTGCATCATGAGGCGGAATTGGTGGTCGCGATAGGCACCGGCGGGCGGGATATCGCCGCCAAGGACGCTGCATCCCATATCTTTGGCTTTGCCTGCGGCAATGATTTAACCCGCCGTGATTTACAAGCCGTTGCAAAATCTCAGCGCCGCCCTTGGGATATGTCCAAAGCATTTGACGAGAGCGCCGTGATTGGCGCGATTGTCCCCGGGCAAAGCATCGCCCCTGAGGCTGCGATCCGCTGCAACGTGGATGGGCAGCTGCGCCAGAATGCAAAAATTGGGGACATGACCTGGCCCATCGCAGATGTCATCGCTGCCCTATCAACCCATGTGACCCTCGCCCCGGGCGATTTGATTATGACAGGCACGCCGGCTGGGGTTGGGCCAGTGGCACGGGGTCAGAGCTGCCGCGTTGAAATTGATGGATTGCCCGACGCAGAGTTTCGCTACACCGTTTAACCCAAGGCCGCCGCCAAGAGCGTTTGAGTATAGGGGTGCTTCGGGTTCTCAAAGATGTCCTGCGCCATGCCCTGCTCGACAATATCGCCGTCTTTCATGACCAACACGCGATGCGACAAAGCACGCACAACCTTCAAATCATGGCTGATGAAGAGATATCCAAGCTGATATTTTTGCTGCAAATCACGCAATAGATTGACAATTTGCACTTGGACCGTGCGATCAAGCGCCGAGGTCGGCTCATCAAGCACGACGAATTTTGGGTTTAAAATCATAGCACGAGCAATAGCGATACGCTGACGCTGCCCGCCAGAAAATTCATGGGGATAACGATCCATCGTGTCCGGATCCAGCCCCACCTCGCGCAGCATCGAAGCCACCGCCTCGCGATGGTGACTGCGATTGCCACGGCTGTGGATCTCAAGACCCTCGGAGATAATCTCCATCACCGACATGCGCGGGCTCAGACTGCCAAACGGATCTTGAAACACAACCTGCATATCACTGCGCAATGGGCGCATTTGCCGCCGGTTGAGGGCATTGATATCCTGACCCAAAAAGGAAATTTTATTTTTGGACGCGATGAGCCGCGTAACCGCCAGGGCCAGCGAGGTTTTCCCAGAGCCAGACTCTCCCACCACCCCCAAGGTCTCCCCAGCCCGCACCGAAAGGCTGGCGGCATAGACCGCCTTCACATGCCCAACCGTACGGCGCAAAATCCCGCGTTGAATAGGAAACCAAACCCGCAGCTGATCGGTGCAAAGCAGCTCTGGGGCATCTTCAGCCACCGGCGCAGGCGCGCCTATGGTCTCTGCATCGAGCAGCATTTTGGTATAGGCATGGCCCGGCGCATCAAAAATCTGCGCGCAAGGTCCACTTTCCACCACTTCCCCTTGGCGCATCACCACCACGCGATCTGCGATTTTTCGCACGACGCCCAAGTCATGCGTGATGAACAACAGGCTCAGGCCCTCGCTGCGCTGCAAATCGGCCAAAAGTTCTAAAATTTGCGCCTCTATTGTCACATCAAGAGCGGTTGTTGGCTCATCGGCAATCAACAATTGTGGCTCATTGGCCAAAGCCATGGCGATCATCACCCGCTGCCTTTGCCCACCCGACAGCTGATGTGGGTAGGATTTGAGCCGCATCATCGGATCAGGAATACCGACCTTGTCGAGCAGTTCAACAATGCGGTCCTGCAACGGCTGGCCGCGCAACCCTTGATGAACCGAAAGACTCTCGCCCAACTGTTTTTCGATGGTGTGCAGCGGGTTTAGAGAAGTCATCGGCTCTTGAAAAATAAAGCTGATATCATTGCCGCGAATGCGTTGCAGCCGGTCCTCTGGCGCGCCAATCATCTCTTCACCTTGATAGAGCACTGAGCCGCGCGCCACAGCACTTTCGGGCAAGAGGTCAACAGTGGCTAAAGCAGTCACAGATTTGCCCGACCCAGATTCGCCCACCACGGCGACAGTCTCTCCGGCGCCCACGTGAAAAGACACATTGCGCACCGCGGGCATCTCGCGACCGTCTTGGCGAAAATCAACCGAGAGGCCGCAGATTTCAAGCAGACTCATTGAAACACCTTGCGCGGATCAAAAGCATCGCGCACCCCTTCAAAAATAAAGACCAAAAGCGACAACATGATGGTAAAAACAAAAAATGCGGTGAAACCAAGATGCGGGGATTGCAAATTAAGCTTCGCCTGCTGGGTGAGTTCCCCCAAAGAGGGCGAAGAGGACGGCAAGCCAAAGCCTAGAAAATCAAGGCCCGCCAGGGTTGAAATGGCGCCAGTAACAATGAAAGGCAGAAAGGTCAGCGTGGCCACCATCGCATTGGGCAAGATATGGCGCATCATGATGGTCCAATTGCTCACCCCAAGCGCTTCGGCCGCGCGCACATATTCAAAATTCCGCGCGCGAAAAAACTCTGCCCGGATCAAACCCGTAAGCGCCGGCCAGCCGAAGATGATGGACAGGGTCGCCAAAAGCCAAAAGCTGCGCCCCAATATCGCTGTCATAATGATGATGACGTAAAGCGATGGCAGAGCCGAAAAAATTTCAAGGAACCTTTGGAACAAAAGATCCGTCCAACCGCCAAAATACCCCTGCACCGCCCCGGCGATGATGCCGATGATCGACGCGAAAACGGTCACCACCAGCGCGAAAACGATTGACAGGCGGAAGCCATAAATCACCCGTGCCAGCACGTCGCGGGTGGTGTCATCTGTTCCCAGCCAATGAGACGCATCCGGCGGCGACGGGGCTGAGCGGCCCAAATCATTCGGTGTGTCGTAACTATAGGGCACGGGTGGCCAGAGCATCCAACCTGGGGAAAACTCCACCACCTGCGCCCCAAAATCCCCCGTATCGATGGCGGCCATGGTCACTTCGGGATCGTCAAAACAGATCTCTAAGCCGCCGGAACGGATCAAGCATTGCACTTCTGGATCGCGATAGGTGGCTTCGGTCTGAAAATCACCCCCAAAGGCCGTTTCGGGATAAAACTGCATCACTGGCACGAACAGCTCACCGCGATAACTGACCAATATTGGTTTGTCATTGGCAATAAATTCGGCACATAAGCTGAGACCAAAGAGCAGGGAAAAGATCCAAAAGGACCAAACTGCCCGGCGGTTTTTCTTGAAATTATTGAGGCGGCGCCGGTTTAGAGGAGAAAGTTTGATCATCCGCGGGCCTCAAAATCAATCCGTGGATCTATGATAACATACATCAGATCCGACAAAATTCCCACGATCAACCCAAGCAGGCCAAAAGCGAACAAGGTGCCAAACATCACCGGATAATCGCGCGATATCGCCGCCTCAAAACCAAGGCGGCCCAGGCCATCCAAAGAGAAAATCGTCTCAATGAACAGCGACCCCCCGAAGAATACGCCGATAAACAAGCTGGGAAACCCAGCAATCACGATCAACATTGCATTGCGAAAGATATGGCCAAACAACACCCGGTTCTCGGTCAGCCCTTTCGCACGGGCGGTCACGACGTATTGCTTGCGAATTTCATCGAGGAATGAATTCTTAGTCAAAAGCGTCAGCGTGGCAAAGCCAGAGATCACAGAGGCAAAAATCGGCAGGGCCATATGCCAAAAATAATCGCCAATCTTTGCCAAAAGGCTCAACTCCTCAAATCCATTGGAGGTTAGGCCGCGCAGCGGGAAGATCTGCCAGTAGGAGCCACCAGCGAAGAGCACCAAAAGCATGATGGCAAAGAGAAACGACGGGATGCCGTAGCCGACGATCACCAAAGCGCTGGTCACTGTATCAAATGTGCTGCCGTCGCGCATGGCCTTCCGCACCCCCAGAGGGATGCTCACCATATAGATCAGCAAGGTGGACCATAGGCCCAAAGAGATCGACACAGGCATTTTCTCCAGCACCAAATCCACCACTTTGATGGAACGAAAATAGCTCTCACCAAAGTCAAACTGGATATATTTCCACATCATGCGGGTGAAGCGCTCCATGGGCGGCCGATCGAGGCCAAATTCACGCTCCAATTGTTCAATATATTCCTGAGGCAAACCGCGCGCTCCGGCATATTGATCATTGCCCGCAGTTTCACCGATGCCCGCGTCGTCACCGCCGGTGATAGCGGCGAAGACATCGCCTTCACCCTCCAACTGCGCCAAGACCTGCTCCACCGGGCCACCTGGGACAAATTGGATCAGGGCAAAATTGACAATCATCACCCCCAGAAGTGTGGGGATGACCAGCAAAAGCCTGCGGATAATATATGCAATCATATTAGTTTAACACACCTGCAGCTTCTAACTTGGCAGCTTTCTCTGCATCAAACCACCAAAAATCCAGCTCGCCGCGTGCGAAGGGCGGCAGCGGGTCGGGGTGGCCATATTGATCGTAATAGGCAACCGTATGTACCGCTTTGAACCATTGCGGGATCCAAAAGCGTTTGGCCCGCAATACCCGATCCAGCGCGCGTATATTGGTGTTCAGCTCCGCTTTGCTCTGCGCGCGCACGACTTTTTCAATCAAAGCATCAACGGCAGGGTCCGAAAGCCCCATCAAATTGCGGCTGCTTTGGTCCATGGCCTTGGTGCCAAAATATTGCTCCAAACCTGAAGAAGGCTCAAAACCCATACGCATCGAATGGGTGGTGACATCGAAATCATAGGCGCGGGTTCGTTCACTTTCCTGCGCCGTATCCACACGGTTGAGGCGCGCATCAATGCCCAGAGATTTCATATTCTCAATCATGGGATTGGTGATGCGGTCAAAGGCTGGCGAGCTGTCCAGTACCTCTAGGGTGAAGACCTGCCCATCTTTTTCGCGCATCCCGTCTGCGTTGACACGCCAGCCCGCCTCATCCATCAGCTGCGACGCGCGGCGCAGGTTTTTGCGATCCAATTGCCGCTCGCCTGACACTGGCGCCATGACCGCCTCATCCGTGAGGATCTCAGCGCTCAACAGGCCCTGATACACCAAGGGCTGCAACACCGCCCGCTCGCCCTCGGTCGGCGCACCAGTGGCCTCAAGCTCAGAGTTGCCCCAAAAGGACTGCACCCTCTCGTAAAGACCATAGAACAGCTGCGCGTTGGACCATTCAAAATTAAACATCATTGCTAAAGCTTCGCGCACCCGCCGATCCTGGAACTTTTCGCGCCGCAGGTTAAACACATAGGCCTGCGCCATGGCCAGATTGCCATCGGGCAATTCGGTTTTTGCCACATACCCCGCCTCAATGGACGCAAAATCATAGGAGGTCGCCCATTGTTTTGAGCTGTTTTCAGATCTAAACGTGTAGAGCCCGCCCTTGAACCCCTCAAAGGCCGCAGCCGAATCTGCAAAATATTCCACCCGAATGCGGTCAAAATTATTCCTGCCAATATTGGCAGGAAGAGCCTCGCCCCAATAATCATCGCGGCGGACATAGATCACGCGCTGGTTCACCTCATAGCTTTCGAGCACAAAGGGACCGGTGCCGATGAAAGGAATAAGCGAAGAATCGTCCAAACGCGCGCCCGTGCTTTCGAACCAAGCCTTTGAAAAAACAGGAATTCCACCAGCCAAATCGATTACATCGCGGCGCGGCGCATCCTCTGTGAAGGTAAATTTGATCTGCAGCGGCGAGAGGATCTCGATCTCGGCCACCATACCCGAGACGGCCGCGCGGTAGGAGGGTAAACCCTGCTCCATGAACAAATTAAAGCTGAACTTCACATCTTCAGCCGTCAAAGCCGATCCATCCGAAAACCGCACATCATCGCGCAGGGTAAAAATGGCCCAATCGAGACTTTTGGGGTACTCAACGGCGGTACACAGGAAACAATAGCTCGCGCTTGCATCATCAGCAAAAGAGGTCATGACTGATTCAAACGGGATCGACGATAGGGCAGCTTGATTGCCCTTGCGGGCATAGGGGTTGAAACTGTCAAAGGTTCCAAAGGACCATTGTGAAATTTCGCCGCCCTTGGGCGCCACAGGATTCACATAGTCCAAATGCGCAAAATCCGCCGGATATTTCAAATCGCCAAAATATGAATAGCCATGACTGACAGTGACCGGGTCATGCGCCTCTGCGGCAAGCCCGCTTGCGCTCGTCACAACCAAAGCCGCGCCCAACACTAGACTGTCACAAAACCCTAAAGTCATCTGCATACCTCAATACCTCACTGTTTTTTCAAACCCACCAACAGAATTTAACTTAGAGGTTTTTTCGCAATTGCGAAGGGGGCAGCGTATTATTTTGACGCAAATCTGCGCCGGTACGGGCCATCACAGCGCCCAAAACGCACAAAGGGCCGCCAAAAGGCAGCCCTGTCGCAGGTTCGTGCAGAAAATTGCAGCTATAACATCTTCTTTGCGGTTAGTCGCTGATGGTCTCAAGATAGGCGATTAAATTCGCGCGATCTTCGGGCTTGGACAAGCCATTGAAACTCATCTTTGTGCCTGGCGCGTATTTGGAGGGCTTGGTCAGGAAACCATCAAGGTTCTCAGGGCTCCAAGTCTCGGCCACGGCCACAAGGCTGCCGGAGTAGCCAAAGCCGTCAACCGAACCCACAGCCCGATCAACAACTGCGTAAAGATGCGGCCCAACACCATTGGCGCCCGCTTCCAATTTATGGCAAGCGGCGCATTTCTTGAACACTTTCGCGCCTTTCTCAAGGTCAGCTGAGGCCAGGAGGTCTTCCAACATAGGGCCGTCTTCGGCCTCCGCCTCGTCTACTTCTTCACCGCTATCGGTTTCGATCCAAGCAACGCCATGGTATTCCCCATGGTGCGCAGGGCTATAAATTTTGTCAGCAATCCAGCCGCCAAGAACAAAAACAAGCAGAGCCGAACAGAGGGCGGCTGCAATTTTGGTCAAAGTCATCGTGTCAAACATGTCGCGATCCATCATTACAATTGGGTTGTATCCCTCTAGTCCCTTCCCCCCCTGTCGTGCAAGGTGTAGATGGCGCGACGAAACGCCCTTTTTCGCGGAATTTGCTCAGGAGACACAAAATGGCCGAAAAAATAGCCTTCCAAGGAGAACTCGGCGCCTATTCTCATGAAGCCTGTGTTGCCTCCCGGCCCAATCATGAGCCCCTCCCCTGCGCCACATTCGAAGACGTCATCGCGGCGGTAAAAACCGGAGCGGCAGAATTTGCCATGCTTCCTGTGGAGAATACCACCTACGGACGCGTCGCCGATATGCATCGCCTGCTGCCCGAAAGCGGTCTATTCATTAATGACGAAGTCTTTGTCCGCGTGCGGATCAACCTCTTGGCCCTGCCCGGCGTCGATTTGAGCGATATCAAAGTGGCGCGTGGGCATTTGGTAATTTTACCTCAATGCCGGAAATTTTTGGACGCCCATGGCATCCGCGGTGAAGCCGCCGCGGATAATGCCGGGGCTGCCGCCGATATTGCCGCGCGCAATGAACGCACCGCCGCAGCGCTGGCCTCTGAATTGGCCGGCCGCATTCATGGCCTGGAGGTCTTGCAAAAAGACGTTGAAGATCAATCTCATAACACCACTCGCTTTTTGGTCATGTCGGCCCAAAACCAACCTGAACGGCGCAGAGGTAAGATGCTGACCAGCTTTGTTTTTCAAGTGCGCAACATCCCCGCCGCGCTTTATAAGGCCATGGGCGGCTTTGCGACCAATGGGGTCAACATGATCAAATTGGAAAGCTACATGATGGGTGGCGCCTTTCGCGCAACGCAATTTTATGCGGATATTGAAGGCCATCCCGATGACCCTGAGGTGAAACGCGCCATCGATGAGCTGGCATTTTTCACCGATATGATTCGCGTGTTAGGAACCTATCCCGCCGATCCAGGCCGGCCTTAACCGCTGTTGACCTGACCGCTTCGGTACATCTGCACGGCCCAATCATGAAGTCGGGATTTGAATTTCCGATCCAATGAGCCTTTTGCAAAGCGCATGGATTGCAGCAAGAGCCGCGCCGATAGGTTTTTGGGCTGCATTTCAACTGATACCAACAATCGGGAGCGGTTTGGCGCCAAAGTCAAAACCGAAATCGCCACAACCCCCGTCAGCCCATCTGATTCGTTTGATAGGCACAGGCTCTCCGGCGCTTGCACCTCCGTCACCAAACAGCGCAGTTTTCGCGCCCGGCCCCGGAATTTGAAATCGATCTCCCAAGCCATGCCCGGCCCCACCTCCGGGCGATTATCCACCCGACGCATAGCGATGCCGCGTTGCTGCATCGCGCGTTGAAACTGCTCATGATCGCACAGGACGGCAAAAACCGCCTGCGCAGGTGCTTCTATATCTTCATGACTTGAAAACTTCATCTACTGCCTTGGGATTAATAATTTTCACACATCTTATTAATTCAATTTATTCAAAACTTTGGGTTACTCTAAATGATCTGCCAGCCAATGTTCCAGTAAAAAATGCGCAATCGCACCCTTTCGTGCCGGTTTAATTTCAGGATGCACCCCCTCGAACACGTCCAACATCTCTTCACGGCTAACCCAGAGCGCGTCTTCAATCTCTTTGGGATCGATTACTATATCCGCATTCAACGCCTCGCCAGCACAGCCAAACATCAAAGACGCAGGAAAGGGCCAAGGCTGGCTGGCCAGGTAACGCACCTGCCCGACACGAATGCCCGATTCTTCAAAAACCTCCCGACGCACAGCCGCCTCCAATGTCTCACCTGGTTCAACAAAACCCGCCAAAAGCGAATACATCCCGTCCGGCCAGGCATGTGAACGCCCCATCAAAACCTTATTTCCATTCGTAATCAGCATGATCACAACCGGATCAGTGCGCGGGAAATGCGAACGATTACAGGCTGGGCAATTGCGCTGCCACCCCGCCATCGCCATATCAGACGGCGCGCCACAGGTGGCACAATACCCATGGGTGCGGTGCCATTCCAAAAGCCCGCGCCCGGTGGCCGCCAATTCAGCATCACGCGCGGACAATTGCGTCATAATCACCCGCAATTCAGCGAAATACTCGCTATTCGTCAAAGCCGGATGCACCTGCTGCGACGGATCAAGAAAGGCATTCAAGGTTTCGGGCAGCTCTTCAGGCTCCCAAATGGAGATATCCGCCAAAAACAACGGCTCTTTGGCCTCATTCAGTCCCAAAAAGACCAGAGAATCGGCCGCGCGGCCTAAAGCCGGGTGATCCAAATCCAGCCAAGCCAATCCGAGCGCACCCTCCGCCTGGACCTGCACCAGGGGCTTTCCACGCCAAAACAAGGTGGTTTTGGCCGAACTCAGCGCCTGAAGGTCCGCCTGGGCCTCTCGGCCGCGCAATTCTGCGGCCCGGTTGAGCGCAGAGCCCCCAAAAGTAACTGTTTCCGCATGGCGCATGTGCTCAATCCCAACTTTTTATCACCAGTGCATTCAATTCGCCCCAGCGATGAATTGCAATGTCAATTTCAAAGCCCTATACGGGGCACGAGAGGTTGGCGCGGGCAAGTGCCTCGCCAACCTGGTCAGATCCGGAAGGAAGCAGCCACAACGAGCCCCACTTGGGTCGATGTCCAACCTCTCACCCTCCCATCTCACCCATAAAAATTGCCAGCATCCCATGCGTGGTTTGCTGGACCAATGCCGGCGCTGCCTGTAGCATCCAAGCAAGATTCGAGGGATATCATGACCGACACCGCTGCATATCAAGTTTTGGCGCGCAAATACCGCCCAGAGACCTTTGCCGATTTGGTTGGGCAGGACGCTATGGTCCAAACCCTACGCAATGCCTTTGAAGCCGACCGCATCGCCCAAGCCTTCATCATGACGGGCATTCGCGGAACCGGCAAAACCACCACTGCGCGTATCATTGCCAAGGGCATGAATTGCATCGGTCCCGATGACAAAAGCGGCCCAACCATCGACCCCTGTGGGAGCTGCGAGCATTGCACGGCCATCATGGAGGGGCGCCATATCGACGTGATGGAGATAGATGCCGCCAGCCGCACCGGCGTTGGCGATATTCGTGAAATTATTGATTCGGTAGCCTATCGTGCCGCCTCCGCACGCTACAAGATCTATATCATCGATGAGGTCCACATGCTGTCGACCAACGCTTTCAACGCGTTGCTCAAGACCTTGGAGGAGCCGCCTGCGCATGTGAAATTTATCTTTGCCACCACAGAAATTCGCAAAGTCCCCGTGACAGTTCTGTCGCGCTGTCAAAGATTTGATCTGCGGCGCATTGAACCGGATGTCATGATTTCGATGCTGCAAAGAATCGCAAAAACAGAGGGCGCTGAGATCACAGAAGAGGCGCTGGGTCTCATCACCCGCGCCGCTGAAGGCTCGGCCCGCGATGCGCAATCGCTTCTGGATCAAGCCATTTCCCACGGTGCTGGAGAAACCACAGCCGATCAGGTCCGCGCCATGCTGGGTCTTGCGGATCGGGGACGGGTTTTGGATCTGTTCGATCTGATTTTGCGCGGGGATGCGGAAGGTGCCTTGGGCGAGCTGTCTGCGCAATATGCCGCCGGCGCCGATCCTATGGCGGTATTGCGCGACCTGGCAGAGGTCAGCCATTGGGTCAGTATCATTAAGATCACGCCCGTGGCCGCCGAAGATCCCACGGTCTCGCCCGATGAACGAAGCCGAGGGCTGGTCATGGCAGAGCGGTTGCCGATGCGCGTGTTAAGCCGGATGTGGCAAATGCTGCTCACCGCCCTAGAAGAGGTCGGGCGGGCACCCAATGCGATGATGGCTGCAGAAATGGCGTTGATCCGCCTGACCCATGTGGCCGATCTGCCCACGCCAGATGAATTGATCCGAAAGCTGCAAAACACGCCCGTTCCCACACCAGAACCCCAAAACGCTGGCACCCCTCATGGAGCGGGCGGGGGGCCGCGCCAAAGCGCGGCGGTCTCCGCCCTGCAAGCGGCCAACCCATCTGCCTATGCCGCAGACACGATGGCCCCTAGGGCCCAACGATCCAGCGGGGCCACAGCCTCAGCCGCGCAGGCGGAGGCCCCCGCAACAGAGACGCTGGCGCGTTTTGCTCGGTTTGAGGATGTGTTGGAGCTGATCCGCCATCACCGCGACGTCAAACTCTTGGTTGATGTAGAAACCAGTTTAAGATTGGTCAGCTATAGTCCCGGCCGGATTGAATTTGAGCCGACAGAAAAAGCCCCGCGTGATCTGGCTCAACGACTGGGCAGCCGGTTGCAAACCTGGACCGGGCAGAGATGGGCCGTCTCTATCGGCACCAATGGCACAAGCACCATCGCAGAGGTGCGCGACGCGGCCGCCCTTGCGCTGAAAGAGCAAGCCAAGGCTCACCCTTTGGTGCAAGCGGTCCTTGTCGCCTTTCCCAAGGCACAGATCAGTGACATTCGCACCGCCAAAGATATCGCGGCGGAGGCGCAGATCGACGCCCTGCCTGAGGTCGAAGATGAATGGGATCCCTTTGACGACGAATAATCCACTGCCAATGCCCCAGCCCTGCGCTGCGGGTCGCTTTTACAACACGCACAAGAAGAGGTGACACAATGCTAAACGGTCTCGGCGGCCTAGGCGATATGGCCAAGATGATGAAGACAGCTCAGGAAATGCAGGGAAAAATGACCCAACTGCAGGATGATCTGGCGAATATTTCGGTCACAGGCGAAAGCGGCGCCGGGCTGGTGACTGCAACGGCAAATGCCAAGGGCGTTTTGACCGGCTTAAATATCGATGCCAGCATTTTTGATCCGAACGAAAAAGAAGTGGTGGAAGATCTCATCCTTGCCGCGATTAAAGACGCACAGGCCAAAGCGGCAGACAGATCCGCATCGGAAATGAAAGCCCTGCAGCAAAGCCTTGGCCTGCCAACGGATATGAAACTGCCCTTTTAACCCTTAGGTCCAATCAATGAGCAACAGCAGCAAAGATCTCGACCATTTGATCGAATTGATGGCCAAGCTGCCGGGGCTTGGACCGCGTTCGGCGCGGCGTGCAGTTCTGCATATGGTCAAGAAACGTGCACTTTTGATGACGCCTCTGGCGGATGTTTTGGCTGAGGTGGCCGTCACCGTCCGCGAATGCCTAAATTGCGGCAATATCGGCACTGCCGATACCTGCGACATTTGCCAAAATCCCAAACGCGAGAATGGCGAGATTTGTGTGATAGAGGAAGTTTCTGACCTTTGGGCCATGGAGCGCAGCCATATGTTCAAGGGCCGCTATCATGTGCTGGGCGGAACCCTTTCGGCACTCGATGCCATTGGTCCCGATGAGTTGCGCATTCCTCGGCTGTTACGCCGGGTCCGCGATGAGAATGTCACCGAAGTGATTTTAGCCCTCAATGCCACCATCGACGGGCAAACCACCGCCCATTACATCGCCGATCAACTGGGCGATGTACGCGTCTCAACCCTCGCTCAGGGCGTGCCAATTGGCGGTGAGCTGGACTATTTGGACGATGGGACGATCACGGCGGCCCTCCGGGCGCGCAAAACGCTTTAAGCAAGACCTCTGCATCGGCAAAAGGAAAGGCGGCCTAAGCCGCCTTGATTTTTTTGTATTAAAGAGCCTCAATTCAACCCGGCTGCTCTTCACCATCACCGCTTGGCAGATTGAAGAAACTGTCGGCATCCAACAAATCACCATGCTGACGCTCGTCTTCCTCCTCCTCTGGCGCATCGGCCAGGGTGAAGGTTTCCAGCCCTGAAATAGCGGCTGGAATGCGCGGCTCCTCGGGCATTCCAAGGCTTTGCTCGGTGCTGACCAGGCGGCGGCGCTCATCGTCAGACATCGCCTCACCATCACGCAATTTCTTGGCATTTGCCTTTTGCACCAAAGCATCCAACTCTGACTGCTTACACAGGCCCAAGGCCACCGGATCAATCGGGTTGATGTTGGTAATATTCCAATGGGTCCGTTCGCGGATGGCCTGAATGGTGGGCTTGGTTGTCCCAACCAGTTTCGAAATTTGGCCATCCGTCAGCTCCGGGTGGAACTTAACCAACCAAAGGATCGACGCTGGGCGGTCTTGACGCTTGGACAGCGGCGTGTAGCGCGGGCCACGGCGTTTTTCTTCTCCGACAGCGGCGGCATAATACTTCAAAGTCAGCTTATGCGCTGGATCGGCCTGCGCCTTATCCAGCTCTTCTTGTGTCAACTGATTGTTGGCAATTGGATCGAAGCCTTTTACGCCCGCAGCCACATCCCCATCGGCAATGCCTTGAATTTCAAGCTCATGCATTTCAACGAAATCAGAAATTTGTTTGAAGCTGAGGGTTGTATTATCCACCAGCCAAACTGCGGTGGCCTTTGTCATAATTGGTTTTGCCATTTCGGCCTCCATCCTAAACTTTAATCCCAGACATAGCTTCCTCAACGCCTCGCGGCGGTCCCGGGTTTTGGCGGGACGAGTTACCATGTTTGGGGAACTTGAAAACTGTATAATCCCTTGCGCAGGAAAGGGAAAGCCCCCGCAGGACCATCAGCCCTTATTTATGATCAATGCACCGGAGCTCAAATTTCCAAAACGATTTTACCGATATGCTGGCTGGCTTCCATATGCGCATGGGCCTTATGGGCCTCAGCCAGCGGAAATGTGCTGTCGAGGATAGGGGCAATGCGGCCAGCCGCCAGATGCGGCCACACCTCATCATACAAGGCCTTGGCAATTTTAGCCTTGGCTAGATCACTTTGCGGTCGCAGGGTTGAGCCCGTCAGCGTCAAACGGCGGGTCATCATTTGCACCAAATTGAGCTCCACCTTCGGCCCTTGCAGAAAGGCAATCTGTACCAAACGCCCGTCATCCGCCAAGGATTTGAGATTGCGCTGAATATAGGATCCACCGACCATATCAAGAATGAGGTTCATACCCCCATAGGCTTTAAGCACCTCCTCAAAGACCTCATGGCGATAATTTATCGCCCGCTCTGCCCCGAGATCCTTGCACGCTTGGCATTTTGCCTCTGATCCAGCAGTCGCAAAGACCCTAGCCCCGAATAAATGCGCCAATTGAATGGCCGTTGTTCCGATGCCTGATGAGCCGCCATGCACCAAAAATTTTTCTCCAGCCTGCAACGCGCTGCGCTGAAACACATTGGAATAGACGGTGAAATAGGTCTCCGGCAGGCAAGCGGCTTGCTTCAGGCTCAAGCCACGCGGAATAGGCAGGCAATGGTGGGCCGAGGTGGCGACAAACTCTGCGTATCCGCCACCTGGCAAGAGCGCACAGACCTCATCGCCGACAGCCCACTCCGTCACGCCCGCGCCCACTTCGGCAATAATCCCTGCTCCCTCCAGCCCCGGCAGATCACTGGCACCTGCTGGGGGGTTATAAAGGCCGGCACGCTGTAGCGCATCGGGCCGATTGACCCCGGCATAAGCCAAGGCAATCACCACCTGCCCATGATCTGCGTGCGGACGGGGGCGCGTGGTGACTTGTAACACGTCAGCTGCGCCGGGCACCGTAATTTCAACAGCCGTCATTTGGGACATAGTTGCCCTCCTTTACAAAATTGCAGACTAAAACTTAAACGCCCGCCCGGGCAAATCATCGCGCATTTGGGGGGCCTTGATTTTTCCCAGAAGCCATAGCGGCCCCGCCAAAGCGGCACTCAAAGGCTTGTTGTCGCGAATCTTTGCCTTGGCCAGTTCGATTTGCATGACATTTTCAATGCGCCGATCCAAAAACGCCCAGGTCGCCGCATGGCCCAGGCTCTCATCGCCCAGCCAAAACAACACCGTTGAACCATAGACAGCGCTTAAGGTTGCGCGCTTTGAATACCAATTCACATCACGTGAGCTGTCTTGCAAGACATCCCAAATGTCATCGGCCGTTCCCCATATCAACTTGGCTCCCTCGCCCGCATGTTGCGGCAAAGCAAAGAGCGAAGTGGCGCGCCTCACCGCCTCTTTATCCACAATTGCCTCAAGTCGCAGGCGCACTAATAATGTAATTTTTTCTCTTATTTTCAAGGAGTCGATAGATGAGCCCTGATAGGCCGCGCGCATCTTTGCATCGCCTTGACGATGATAGGCAACGGCCAAATCCAGCGCGCCACGCGGCGCGAGCATGGCCGCAATACCCGGGTCCATTTTCAAATCCGCCACTGCGCAATCAAAACTGGTCTGCGACCAGCCATCAAACACCACATGGGGCAGGATCGCTGCAAGAAGTTCTGATAAGTGTTGTTCGACTTTCATGGATCCCCCAAATATCTGGCCGCTAGACAAAGCAACAAGCCTGCGCTATCCAGCAGCGTCCTGCAATTTTGCAATTTAAACTAGAAAGGTGGTGAAAACCACATGCAGGTTAGTGTTCGCGACAATAATGTCGATCAGGCCCTTCGGGCTTTGAAGAAAAAGCTACAACGCGAAGGTGTGTTTCGTGAAATGAAGCTCAAGCAACATTTCGAGAAACCATCCGAGAAAAATGCGCGCGAGAAGGCCGAGTCCATCCGTCGCACCCGTAAGCTGGCGCGTAAGAAAGCTGAACGTGAAGGGTAAATGATGTAAATCATTACTCTGGGCTACGCGCTCCGAAACACATGAAAACCCCCGCGTTACGTGGGGGTTTTTTGTTGCCTAAAGCGGAAGTGCGGTGGTTTTAAACACGGTGCGCAGCGCAAAGCTTGACTGCATTTGCGTGACACCGGGTAACTTGACCAGGAAGGTACGATGGATTTTGGCGAAATCATCCGTGTCTTTCGCCACGACTTTAAGCAAATAATCCGCGCTACCGGCCATCAAATGACACTCCAAGACATCGGGAATCAGCGCCACTGCCTTTTCGAAGGCCACCAAAACATCTTCAGTTTGCCCGCTTAAAGTAATCTCCACAAACACAGTCGTGCGGCGGTCCACTTTGCGCGGATCCACCAGCGCCACATAATCGCGAATATAGCCTTCAGCCTCCAGGCGGCCGACACGCCTATGACAGGCGGAAGCGGACATGTTGACGTGATCGGCCAAATCCGAATTCGAAATGCGGCCTTTGACCTGCAAAACTGATAATAATCGACGATCTGTAGCGTCTAGTTTCATATCTTCGCCAAATCTCTCAAAATGTCGCCAAAAGGAGGGTACTTTTACCACCCTAAGCTCAAATGGGTATAATCACAACAGTTCAATAATGCCCAAGGCGCTATGCCTTGGGACTGGACAATGGAAAGGTCAAATAGATGTGGTCAAGATCCCAAATCCGACACTAAAGCCCAGGCTTGGGCAACGGTCACCCGCGAAGGCTGCCGCCGGTGGCTTTGGTCACTTTCTCAACAATTTTTTCTGCAACCGCCTCAATATCGGCATCTTTTAATGTCGCATCTTTGGGTTGCAACCGGACCGTCACCGCCAGTGACTTCAATCCTGCCGCCAAAGAGCCGCCAGAAAATTCGTCAAAGACACGAACATCGTCAATCAGCACCTTATCGGCCCCTTTGGCGGCATTCACCAAGGTGATCGCCTCGACCGATTGATCCACAACAAAGGCAAAATCACGCTCCACCGCTTGCAAATCAGAGATATTCAAGGCCGGGCGTGTCGCCGATTTGGACTTTGGAACTGGGATATTTTTTGTATGTACCGCAAAGGCCACGACCGGACCCTTAACATCCAAAGCCGCAAGGATTTTGGGATGAACTTCCCCAAAACCGGCCAGAGAGGTCTTGCCCAATGCCATGCGTGCGGATCGGCCCGGATGCCACCAATCAGACAAGCCGCGCTGAAACTGCACCTTAGATGGGGCGCCAATCGCCTGCAGCACAGCTTCCACATCCGCTTTAGCATCATAGATATCAACCGCGCGGCGGGTGCCATGCACATCTTTCGGGCCGGTGTGGCCCACTAAGATTCCGCAGGCCAAAGTCTCTTGATCTTCCGGCTCACCGCCATGCCAGACCGAGCCCACTTCGAACAAAGCCAAGTCGTAAATACCGCGCGCCTGATTGCGCGCTGCCGCGTGTAGCAGCCCGGGCAAAAGTGACGGGCGCATATGGCTCATCTCAGAGCTGATCGGATTTGACAGCATGGTCTCATCCGAGCCACCCCCGAACATTTCGGCCGATTTGCGGTCAATAAAGCTATAGGTCACGCATTCATTATAGCCCAATGCAGCAATCATGCGCCGGGCGGTTTGCTCGCGGGTTTGTGACAGGGACAACACCGGCTTTGGCACACCCAAATCCACTCGCGCAAAGGGCTTTCCCACCAGTTTGGTCAAGGAGGCCATGCGTGCGACCTCTTCCACCAAATCCGCCTCGCCCATCACATCTGGGCGCCAGCTTGGTACATGAGCCATATCGCCCTCAAGACGGAACCCAAGATCAGTCAATGTTGAGCGCTGCATCCGCTCTGGAATATCCATACCCACCAGAGACTTAACCCGATCCACATCTAATTTGAAAGCCCGTTCGGTATTGGGCACAGCGCCCGCTTGGATCATCTGGGAGGCCTCACCACCGGCGTGATCCACGATCATCCGCACCGCATGCTCCAAGCCCTCAAGCGTGAAGGCGGGATCCACCCCGCGCTCGAACCGATAGCGTGCATCAGAATTAATCTGCAACGCACGGCCTGCATAGGCAATTTGCACCGGGTTCCAAAAGGCCGATTCGACAAAGACGTTAACCGTATCGTCAGAGCATCCCGTGTCAGCCCCGCCCATAATCCCAGCAATGCTTTGCGCGCCAGCGTCATCGCTGATCACCATTTGACCTTCCAAAAACTGATAGGTTTTCTCGTCCAGCGCCGCAATTTCCTCGCCACCCGCGGCCCGGTGCACCCGTAAATTTCCAGAAATTTTATCGGCATCAAACACATGCAGCGGCCGGTTGCGATCCATGGTGAAGAAATTGGTGACATCCACCAGAAAGCTGATCGGCCGCAGACCGATGGCCCGCAACGCCTGTTGCAACCAGTCTGGGCTTGGGCCATTTTTAACCCCGCGAATGACGCGGCCGCAGAAAATCGGACAGCCATCCAGCGTATCCTCATCAATTGAGACTGAGAAATCAGTGGCAAATTCAGCCGGCACCGGCGTCACATCGCGATCTTTCAATTTGCCCAATCCACGCGCCGCCAAATCTCGAGCAATGCCGCGCACGCCCAGGGCATCAGGGCGGTTTGGCGTGATGGCGATTTCAATCACCGGATCAACACGCGCCGGATCGTTCTGTGCCAGCCAATCGGCATAGCTTTGCCCGACCTCGCCACGCGCCAGCTCGATGATTCCATCATGCTCGTCGCTCAGCTCCATCTCGCGTTCGGAGCACATCATGCCAAAGCTCTCAATACCACGGATCTTGCCAACACCAATTGTGGTATCAATGCCCGGAACATATATCCCTGGCGCAGCCACGACCACTGTGATGCCTTCGCGCGCATTTGGGGCGCCGCAGATAATTTGCGTCACACCATCCGCAGTCTCCACCTGACAGACGCGCAGCTTATCCGCATCCGGGTGTTTTACCGCCTTTGTCACCTTGCCAATCTTAAAAGCCGCCAGCTTAGCTGCTGGGTTTTCAATCCCTTCGACTTCCAGACCAAGGTCGGTCAAAGCATAGGTGATCTCATCCAAGCTCGCTTGGGTCTCTAAATGGTCTTTCAACCAAGACAGTGTGAATTTCATTACTTTGCCCCTGTGGTTCTCTGGCGCGATGTGACATGTGCCAGCCAGTTTTGCAATTCCAACGTCCGGGTTGCAAGAGCTAGATCGCCCTGCCCATCCCGCTCCTCGGTATCGGGTAGTGATTTGCCGCGATCCGCCAGCCAAGTTGCGACGTCTGCGAGTGAAAATTCAGGATGATACTGCGTGCCCCAAAAGCTGATGTCTGCTGTCTCATAGGCAAAGGCCTGTACCGGCGAATGGGCGTTTCCAGCAAGAAGAAGCGCCCCATTGGGCAGGCGCTGCACTTCGTCGCGATGCACAGAAGACGCGCGAAACTGGCTTGCCCGACCCTGCATCATAGGGTGTTCCCGCCCGATGTCAGTCAAAGTGATGGCCTCTGCCAGCCCCTCTTCATCGCCATGAGGCGAGGCGGCGCATATGCCACCCAGCATAAAAGCGGCCAGCTGCATGCCGTTGCAAGAGCCCCAAATCGGCACCTTCCAGCAGGTCACTTGCCTCCAGATATCCCGCAGGGCCCGCCCCTCCGGCGCATCAACACACCAGGCCACAGCTGACCCGGTAAACACCACCCCGTCAAATACCTCGTCAGGCAGGACCAGCCCCAAATAGGGCGCGCAAAGGCTGCAGGTGATGCTCCCCGAAAGCTCCTGCAATACCGCAGCAAAGCCCGGCCCCAAAGCCGGCAATCCCGGCCCATTGGAATCGACAATCAAAATTCGGGTCATGAGGTCACACCTACGACGCCCCCTGGATCGGCGTCATCGGCTCAGCCCGCTGACCAACCCCGGCTTATCCAGCGCTGCAAAACCATAATGGCGCAGCCAGCGCAGGTCGCTGTCAAAGAAGGCGCGCAAATCCGGAATGCCGTATTTCAGCATCGCGATCCGATCAATGCCCATGCCGAAAGCAAAGCCTTGGTATTTCGACGCATCAATTCCACCGGCCACCAATACTTTAGGATGCACCATGCCCGAGCCCAAAATCTCAAGCCAATCATCACCCTCACCCACTTTCAGCTGCCCATCGGCCCAAGAGCAACGAATATCCACCTCTGCGGAAGGTTCCGTAAAGGGGAAATGCGAGGCGCGGAACCGCAACTCCACATCATCCACTTCGAAGAAGGCTTTGACGAATTCTTCGAGGCACCACTTCAGATTGGCCATGGAAATATCTGTGTCCAGCGCCAAGCCTTCGACCTGATGAAACATTGGCGTATGGGTCTGATCATAGTCTGCCCGATACACCCGACCTGGGCAGATCACCCGCATAGGCGCGCCCATTTTTTTCATTGAGCGGATTTGAACCGGGCTGGTATGGGTGCGCAGAACATGCGGCGGGCGGTCATCGCCCTCGGCTCTGTGGGTATAGAAGGTGTCCATCTCTGCGCGGGCCGGGTGGTGCCCGGGCATGTTGAGTGCGTCAAAATTATACCAATCGGTTTCAATCTGCGGCCCTTCAGCCACGGAAAATCCCATATCGGCAAAAATTGCGGTGACTTCTTCCCAGACTTGGGAAATTGGGTGGATGGTCCCCACCGGCCTCTGGCGCCCCGGCAGCGTGACATCCAACCATTCGGACTTCAAACGCTCCTCCAAAGCCGCATCCGCCATGGAAGATTTGCGCGCAGTGAAGGCAGAATTAACCTTATCTTTCAGAGCATTGAGCGCCGGACCGGCCACCTGCCGCTCTTCGGGCGACATTTTTCCCAATGATCGCATTTGCAGGCTGATCTCGCCCTTCTTCCCAACAGCTTGAACGCGCAGCTCTTCCAGCGCAGCTTCATCGGCCGCCGCTGAAATGAGGGCTAAATATTTTTCGCGCAGATCATCCATCGGATCCTCCAAATTATATTGCGCCCCGTGCTAGCGAGATTATGCGTCGCGAGCAAGGGCGCTTGCGCAAAACTTCCGGTCTCGCCGTGGGTTAGAGCCCTAGGAGATGACTTAGGCGCCCTTCCAACGTCCGAGCAACCAATACCATTGATCGGGGTTGGCCAAGATGCGCGCTGAAAGATTGTCATTGAAGGCCTGGGTCATCGTGATGCTATCCGTAGCGGGAATAGGGGCATCAAATTCTACAGAGAATTTTGTGCCATCCTCCATACGGGTGCCGAAAGCAGGCACCAGCGGCACATCATATTTGATCGCCAATTGCGCCGCGACCAGAGCCGTGAGCGCCGGTTGCCCCAAAAACGGTAACCGTTCCCCATCGGGATATTTCTCATCCAGTAAAATTGCGATGAAACCGCCAGATTGCACATGGCGCACCAGGGCGCGGGTGCCAATTTTCCCAGTGGCCAGAATAGGCTGCCCACCAGCTGCGATGCCCGAATAGAGGCGCCGCTCATAATGTCGATTGGTTTGCGGTCGATAGACGGCGCCTGTCTCTAGCCCCAATGACTTGAGTGTTGAGCGCACCGCCTCCCATTGGCCAAAATGGCCTGAGACGATGATGGCCCCCTTTCCCTCTGCATGAGCTTTTTGCAGGGCTTCAAGCCCCAGGCCGGACACGATGTTGCGGTGGTGTAGGGTTTGAAATTCGCTGCAATGCAGTATTTCATACAGGGTGCGCCCCATGTTGCGGCCCATATTTCGGCACAGATCCAACCGCTCCCGGCGCGGCATATCCGGATAAACACGCCGCAATTCAGCCTCAACGCGCCGGCGTGCCAAGGGAAAGAATCGGACCAAGAGACCAACCAACCCTCCAAAAGCCTGAGCTCGGCGGTCAAAAGCGCGACCACGGGAGATGGTTAAGGCTGACAGCAGCGGGATATAGCGGACGTGCTGCCACAGGGTTTTGACCAAACGCGAAATCATCATCGTCGTATGATGGAATTCGAGCGACCCGCCAAGGGTAAAAGCGCCGTAAGGCGCGATCTCCAACATCAAGAGCCCTGGAAAGCACAGCGCCCCGAGGAAAGGTTGAAGGGCAAAATATGCAGTGACCTTTTGAGTATTGCGAGCGTTTCGGGAAATCTTAGCGTCATTTTTTTCGCATGGATTTTTTGATAGCAAGTGGCTCGGGATAGATGATTTTGAAGCGTTTAACCGACACATCCTTCGGCACGTTCAGCATGATTAAACGCTGGTTCAGTACCGTGGCCCCCATTCCCAAGCCCTGTTTGTAGGTCACAATGACGTCTGCGCCCTTGGCGTCCAAGTGCTCAATCGTCAATTCACCTTCCACAGCGGCGTTGCCAAGAATATTGCTGGCGTAAACCGTGGGTTCTCCCGAGATGGGCAAATCCAGGCGATCCTGCACATCCCACATTTGCTCTGCGGACCGACGTTGTCCCTCAGGAAGAAAATCAGATGTGATTGTCCATTCCACAAACCCAAAATCATTGGCTTGCGGATCTGCGCTGCAATTGAGCAAAAAGGCAGACGTTAAAATTGACGCGAAAAGCTTAATTCGACCCCCTCCAAATCTGACCTGTCCCAAGAGCCAAAACGTGCCCCAAAATTCAGCGTCCCGCCGTATGTGTCATGCTGCGCCGCCACGAAGGGGCGCAGCCGCACAGATCGGTCAAGGCCATATGATTTATGATCATATAGAATTGTCCCGTCTTTCAACATGCTGCCTGGCGTCATGAGCGACACGGCCCCATGTGACAATGCGTAGTCATTTCGCACACCCACCGTTAAATCCGCGTCTGTTAGCTGCGTCTCGACACCCATCATCCAACTGTCTGCCCGCGCCGCGGACATGCCAAAGTCAGACTCAGTGGCCGCCCTGTCGGAATATCGCCTTTGTTCATAGCGCAAGAAAAATCGATTGGCCGCGTTGAGAGTTGCATTCACCCCGAATTCAGCTTTCACAAGCCCGATAAGATCGCTTTGATCGTCCAGACCGAAATTAATAGCCGGCTCGCCAACTGAAATCGAAGAGATCAGATCTATCGCCCCGCCAAGCCGAACCTTACTTGCCAAACCAATCTCAAGAGATCGATCCGACCCTTGCCCTAAAGCGCCGCTGCCAAAAGATAAAAACGGCATCAAAGATGACATGGAACCCTGGCGGCTCTCCAAACTCATGCGCAGCTTAGCGGCCGGCACCACGAAGGGTTGCGGCGCTAATAAAGCCGCCATCCCCTGCCAATAATCCGCAGTGATTGGAGTATCTCCCTGCTGCAAAAAGCTAAAAATCAGCTGTTCTTTTGGCTGGCTCTGTAATGCATGACGGGCCTTAACGCTGCCACCTGTCGCATCAATTGTTGCGGAACCTGCACCGTAGCTCGGCAGAAAGCCCGCAGCCGCTGCTTCAAAGACCTGGGATCCTGAAACGGTGAACATGGCATTATCGAAGGAATCAAACACTACAAAATCATCGGCCATGATTTGTTTGGCCAGATCGCGTCCAACGCCGGCCGGTAGCGCTAGTTTTGATTGACTCAAGTCCTGACCCCGGCTCACGTCAGGTCCCAAAGCATAGGTTAAATTGGCAATCCCAGCGGCGGCGGCGCTAGAATCTACCAAACCGTGACCGAAAATTGCCTCCATAGCGGCGGTCCCGTTATTGGCCAATGTCTCGCCAAAAAAACCCGTAAGAGGCGCAAGTGAGGCGGTGATTTTGATCCGTGTGGCAATCTGTTTTGGTGTGAGGTTTGGGAACTTTTCCATCAAAGCTGCCGCAAGTCCACTGACGAAAGGCGCGGCCATAGACGTGCCACTCAAGGAGACATAGCCAGTGGTTCCCGCATCAGCCGCCAGAACTCGATTGCCCGGAGCCGTCACACAAAAAGCCGCCGCTACGCCGCAGCGATTGGTGAATCCGATTTCCACTCCATTCTCATCTGATGCAACAACCACAGGCTAAGCATCAACAAGTTCAGGTGCATGATAAGGCAACCCTGCTTCTTCGGATACCTCAGAATTGCCAGAATTGCCCGCCGCAAAAACGAAGAGCGTGCCAGCCGCGTGTGCATCAGCAAAAGCCGCAATACTACGACTATAATTGCTGCGCACTTGGCTGGTCGTATTCGCCGTCACAGGCGTTGCAGGGCCCCAGCTGTTGTTTGAGACATGGATGTTATCGGTTATATGACGGCGCGCGACCGCAGCAAGTTGAGAATTGGTGTTGAGCGCTTCAAAAGTCCCGTCCCCATCTGCATCTTCCCTATAAGAATACAGTGTGGCATCATAGGCCACCCCGCGCATTCCGGTACCATCCGCATCACCGGCAATAATAGACGCCACATGCGTTCCATGCCAATTTGAATCGCCACCATAGCCAGTTGCGCTATTGGAGAAATCATAGCCACGGATCGTCGAATTCCAAAATTCAGGGTGACTGGCGTCGATACCAGAATCCACCACCGCGACATTGATCCCAGTTCCGTCATAACCATAATTGTTGAGCGGCAATACATTTAATTGCGCCAAATTTAATTGCGCCAAATTCGCATTGTAGCGGTATTCGGTGCCATAGACCCCTTGCGTTGTGTCGCGGTAATCGCCCGTGGGAAGCGCGTTTTGCGACAGGCTTCCCCCAGCGCCCGAGACTTGATCCGTTTGGCCCAGAGCTAGGGCGCCCACAACCGACAACCCAATGCCGGCCATTGCCGCATTGCCGATCACACTATTGAGACCAGGGGCAAGCGACACAGTGAACGGCGCCTGTCGAGTCTCAGTCGCTTGGGCCAATGCACTGTGCAGCCAGAGTGAACGCTTAAAGTCTTGAGCTTCGGCGCTGATTGGAACAAGCACCGTAGAAACCATGCAGTATAAAATACCAGCTGAAATAAAACGAACCATATCAAATCCAAATTCTGAATAAAATTAGCGTCACAGCCTGATGGGTGACAAAAAAATCTTTGAAATATATAAGAGGTGCACCCTCCGGGACGCGGTTGTCAAAAATTTTAGTAAAGTAATCTAACCGACTGGCACTGCCGGAGTAAAAACGAAAACAGCCCCGGAGTCACTCCGAGGCTGCATCCAAATTCTTCTGAAGGCTGGTTTATGCCAGCGCAGCCTGCGCTTTGGTCACGATTGCGCCAAAAGCGTCAGGTTCGTGTACGGCCAGATCAGCCAAAACTTTGCGATCCACTTCGATACCTGCCAAGGACAAACCGTTGATGAAACGGCTGTAAGACAAAGTCTCATCATGGCTCCGGCATGCTGCATTGATACGCTGGATCCACAGGCTACGGAAATTACGCTTGCGGGCCTTCCGGTCGCGCGTGGCGTATTGGTTGGCCTTATCGACTGCCTGGGTCGCTGTTTTGAACAGATTCTTCCGGCGACCGGAATAGCCTTTGGCAGCTTTAATGATTTTCTTGTGACGGGCGTGGGTTACTGTCCCACCTTTAACACGTGACATCTCTGTGAACCTCCTTAACGGTCGTAGGGCATGTAGCTCTTGACGATCTTCGCGTCAGGAGCAGACAGAGTGGTCGTGCCGCGGGCGTCACGAATGAATTTACGAGTACGTTTGATCATACCGTGGCGTTTGCCAGCTTGTGCCGCCATGACCTTACCGGTCGCTGACACCTTGAAGCGCTTTTTTGCGCTCGACTTGGTCTTCATTTTGGGCATTTCGATCTCCTATTTTAGAACGTGAGCGCGCGACTCGGCATGCCACTTTTGGCCGGTCCCGCGTTAGGACTTGGCTTTTAGGCGCGAATGCCTGCAAGAGCAAGCGGTAAATGCTATTTCACCAAAGCCACCAAAGCGATCAAAAAGGCCTGCGGAATATCAGAAATTGTCAGCCCATCGGGCACCATGATCCATGACCAAGCCACCATCCCGATCCCCAGGATAAACAGACCTTGCCCCAAACGTGCGGAGCGGTCCTCAATAGACGCATTGAGCGCATTAATGACACCAAATATGGATAAAATAATGCCACCGGCGATCATTAAAGCCAAATTTGAACCCATTAGCTGTCCGGTTCAGATCGGAAGATCAACCGCTCCTCACAAGGCGCAACGCGCAGAATATTCGTTGTGCCAGCTTGGTTAAACGGAACCCCAGCTGTCACGGTGATTTGATCGCTCTCTTCGGCAAAACCTTGGCTGACTGCGGCCCGTACGGCCGCCACAACCGCCGTCTTAAAGCGATCTACCGGCCCGGTGATCACGCAATTCGTGCCCCAGGTCAGACTCAAACGCCGCGCGGTACTGATATTTGCCGTTAAAGCGATGATCGGCACCCGTGGACGTTCCCGCGCGGTTAAACTGGCAGTTGTGCCTGACGAGGTAAAGCATGCAATCGCTTTAACATCTGTAGTTTCGGCAATTTCCCGCGCAGCCGCCACAATGCTATCAGCCACAGATTTGCCCTGCACACTCCGGCTGGCCTCTAAAATCGCCGTATAGGTTGGGTCACGCTCGACCTCGATGGCCACATTGTTCATCGTGGTGACCGCTTCAATGGGAAATAGACCGGCAGCCGATTCCGCCGAAAGCATGATCGCGTCTGTGCCTTCATAGATAGAATTGGCAACATCGCTGACCTCAGCGCGGGTCGGCATGGGACTTTCGATCATACTTTCCAGCATCTGCGTGGCGACGATCACGGGCTTTGCAGCCGCCCGGCATTTGCGTACCAATTGTTTTTGAATAGGCGGAACCGCCTGCACCGGAAGCTCGACCCCCAGATCGCCGCGCGCTACCATGATCCCGTCGCTAACGCGCAAAATCTCATCAAAGGCCATCACAGCCGCAGGTTTTTCAATCTTCGACAAAACAGCAGCCCGACCATTGGCCAGAGCACGCGCCTCATAGACATCTTCAGGGCGCTGCACAAAGGACAGCGCCAACCAATCGACGCCCAAATTGCAGGCAAACTCCAGATCTGACCTATCCTTGGCAGAAAGGGCTTTGAGCGGCAAAACCACATCCGGCACATTCACACCCTTGCGGTTTGAAATCATGCCGCCAGCTTCGACCACACATTCCGCAAAATCAGGACCACAGCTTTGCACCATCAGGCGAATCTTGCCATCATTGACCAAGAGCCGTGCACCCGGCTCCAACGCCTGAAAAATCTCAGGATGTGGGAGGGTCACGCGATTGATATCACCCGGAAGATCTTGCAAGTCTAAACGAAAAACTGCGCCGGTGAGCAAATCTTCTTCGCCCTTTTCAAAGGTTCCAACCCGCAGCTTTGGCCCTTGCAGATCAGCCAAGATCGCGATTGGACTGATCAGATCTTTCTCAACCTGCCGAATGATCGCATGGCGTGCGGCAATTTCCGAATGATCCCCATGGGACATATTCAGACGAAACACATCTGCACCCGCCTGGTGTAAAGCCCGGATCATGTCATAATCATTTGACGCCGGACCCAGTGTGGCGACGATTTTTACGTTTCTATCACGTTTCATGCAAAGAACTCTTTTATGTTACCGCTATCATATCGAGCCCCTAATGCCCCAATTCACATCCCTGTGCAACTCAGCTAAGAGGGGGTATGAGCAACGAATACCCATTTTCTATTACAGGACCCGAACATAAAGGGCCATGGCTTATTACATGTGATCACGCAGCCAATCGCGTGCCGCCGGAGATAAACAACGGCAGCCTGGGATTGCCGGCCGATGATATGAACCGCCATATTGCTTACGACGTGGGGGCCAAAGGGCTTAGCCTTGCGCTGGGAAGGCACCTAAAAGCGCCCGTCTTATGCAGCAATTTCTCCCGCTTGGTGATTGATCCCAACCGTGGAGAAGATGATCCTACATTACTCATGAAGCTCTATGACGGCAGCCTAATTCCTGCAAATCGCAACGCCGATGCGGCCGAAATTACGCGCCGGCTCGAGGCTTATCACCGCCCCTATCATGCGGCCTATGCGAAGCTCGCTGCATCCGACCCTGCCATTGTTGCCATTCACTCCTTCACTCCACAGCTTGTCGGCCGGCCAAAACGGCCTTGGAACATCGGCATCCTCTTTGCCGCCGACCTCCGCCTGGCCGATCCGGTTATCGCACGATTGCAAGCGCGTGGAGATCTGACCGTTGGCATCAATGAACCCTATGATGGGCATTTGCCCGGCGACAGCATCGATCGCCACGCCCTGCGTCAGGGACGGCTCAATATCTTGATTGAAGTCAGAAATGATTTAATCGAAACTTCCAAGGACCATGAAGTTTGGGCCGCGCTTTTGGCGCCCCTCCTACAATCGGCCCTGGCAGAGGTGCAATCGCACCCCCCATCACAAGGATGACCCCTATGAACGCGCAATTAAAACTAGAACTTGAAGCCGCCGCCTTCCGCCGCCTGCAGCAACATCTCATCCAAGACCGCCCGGATGTGCAGAACATTGATATGATGAATCTTACAGGATTTTGCCGCAATTGCCTGTCGCGTTGGTATCAGGACGCGGCACAAGAGGCTGGTGTTGAAATGAGCAAAGCAGAGGCGCGCGAAACTTTCTACGGTATGCCGTTTGAGCGCTGGAAAGACGCGAATCAAACCGAAGCCAGCCCAGAAGCCCAAGCAAAATTTGCCAAGAGCCACGACTAGGACTGGCGTTTCTCAACCATCAAGGCTTTTGCCTCAGACACCCAATCGTCCCTGCCGGCCCGGCCTTCAAATCCACGCAGCTGTGCATCAATATGGGCAATATCTTCAGCAGTCCAAGCGGCAATTTGCGCGTAGGAATAAATGCCAAGCCGATGACATTGCGCCTCGATTTTTGGACCAATACCTCTAATCCGCCGCAGATCATCGGGTGTATTGTCTAAATTGAAGCCCGGCGGTAAGGCAGGCGGGCCCGGCTCCGCTTCGAGCTCCAAAGGCGGGAGGGTTTTACCTGCGACGGCAGCGTCCTCTGGGTTAAGCGCCCTGCCTTTTTTGCCAAATCCCCAGATGATCCAGCCACAAAACAACCCCAACAGACCTGCCAACACAAGCAGGACCCAAATTTCTGTCACAAGAAACATCCAACCTTCAAACATGCGCACGCGCCCCTTGTGATCGTTTCATGGCTGCTCGTCCCAAATGAATTCAATGCGGTCCGCGGGCTGCGCAAAGGACAGCTGTTGCGTATCATGCGGCCTGCGATCTCCGAATCCCTTGGGATGAATGCGCTCTTTGGTTAGGCCGAGCGCGGTTAATGCCGCGACCAAAGCCGCGGCCCGTGCCCGGCTGAGTTGGTCATTCTCCGCCTCGTTTTGCATCGAAAAACTATGATCGACCGCGTCGACACGCAGCGCAGAGTTTCGCAAACAATGACTAATCAATCCGGCCAAATGCGCCAATGCGGGCGCGGCGCTGACATCAAAGCGCGCAAGACCCTCCCCGAACTTGAGGCGTTCCTGCTCCAAAATAGTCGATGTGGCAGCGCTGCACCGCGCGGCTGTCGGCTCAAAACTATAGACCGGCACCCAGGCCCCAGGCACTCGGCGCTCCAAGAGCCCGCTTCCGGCATGAATGCGCTCTGCGCCGATATCCGCACTCGGCCCAGCCTCCAAGATTTCAGTGGCAATCACAAACCGCGACGACAAAGCTGCAGCCAAGTCCTCAGCTGCCACACCCGGCGCAGCCACACCCTTTAGGGCCAGCTGCCCTGCAAAATATTGGAACTCAAACTGCTCAAAGTGCCGCAGCCAATCCGCCAAAACCCTTAAGACCTGCCGTGTAAAATCCGCCCGGCCAATCAAACCCACCTGGGCCGTATCCTCAATATAGGGCAGCTGCAAAATCTGAGTAATTTGCGCGGCATCCAAACCCTTGGGCAATTTCCCGGACAGGCGTGCCCCGCTTTGGGCATCATAGGCAAGTGTGAAATCCGGCGGCGTGCCATCATCCACCAGATCAAACCGGCGCGTGAGCAAAAATTCCACTGGCTTTTGCGCCAAATTCGCCTCGATTTTTGCCTGTATTTCAGGCGTGGTTACGGTGCCCGACAGGTGAAGCGATCCCGGCGCCACCATCAAACGGCCATGTTGCATCTCACGCAGACCAGCCAGACCCGCAACCAAGGCGCCTGTCCAATCGCGCGCGCCATCCGTGATCTCCGCCTGCACCAAATTTTCGGAGCGCTGTGCCTCAAAGCGGGTGGTTAAAGCAGACAGCTTCACCCCATAGGGGATCTTACCGCGAAACTGAACTTCGGCGCCGTCAAATTCCGCCAAGAGGTAGAACGGCTGGCCGTCATCGTAAATCTCCAGGCGGCGCACCAGCTCGGTGTTCGCAGGTCTTTTCCGCAAAGCGCGTTCAGCGCGCAATAGCCCCGCACGGTTGACCAGGCCCGTGATCTCAATTCTCTCCTTTGACACCTCAAGCTGGCCTGATTGCACCTGTGCCATGGCCCTCAAAGCGGCCCACAGGGCTTGGGTAAACTGACCGTCGGCGTCGTCAATTCTCGCCTGTTCAACGTGCAACGCTCGCGCTGGCCTGCCAATGTCTTCCGGTACAATTTCCGGCAATACGCCCGTCGGAAATTTACCCATGGCCGTGAGCTGCCCCTGTGACAGCTGCACCGACAGCGCAAAGGGCTGTCCGTCGTCAAGAACCTCAATCTCCACTTGGCTGTCATATCCCGCCGGCAAAGCCGCACGCGCCGCTTGCGCATCATCGGGCCATCGCGCCGTTGCGGTCAAATGCAGCTGGCTGTCTTCAAGCCGTAATCTGGCAGATTGCAAATGCGAAAGGCTTTTGATGGCGCTTTCCATGGCCTCCCGCCACCGCGCTTGTGATATACCAGAGGCCAATTGCAAATCGGCGGAGCCTGCCCCAACCTGCGCCGCAACCGCTGCAAGCGCCGCTTGGCTGGGGGCATAGCCTGATACTCGCAGCCCCTGCGCATCGCGGATGATTTGTGTCACATAGGGGCGGGCCTCCGCCAACACCGACATGCTATCTGCCACAGTGATATCCGGCCCATGGGGGTGCAAATGACGCAACACCCGGGCACGCTCTGCTTCAGAATTGACCCATCCTGAAACTGTAACCACGCGACCATTCACCGAAACTTGCAACGGGTGGTCCAACTCAAGCCCGTCTAGCGTGACCCGTTGGGCAATGCGCGCCTCAATGCGGTTCAGCCAACTGGAGTAGGCCAACCATCCCAAAGCGCTCAATCCCACGCAAAACGCGATTAATCCAATTTTCGTTCTGAAAGCCACAACAATACCCTTGCTTGGCTAAAAAACTGTATTTCATAGATTCGAGCAAGAGAAAGCGGGCGCACCACCATCGGGCATCTAGGATATGCGATTAAATTGCCACTTTGCGCGACTCATCAAGATAGATTTCCCGCAACCGTATGGCCACAGGCCCCGGCGCACCGGTCCCAATCGCCGCGCCATCCAGCTCAACCACAGGCATCACAAAGGCCGAAGCCGATGTAAAAAAGGCCTCATCTGAATCCTGCGCTTCTGCCACTGTGAAGGCGCGCTCTTCCACTTCCATTTGCGCTTCACGGGCAAAGCGCAACACGGCGGCACGGGTGATGCCATGCAAAATGTCATCCGACAAATGCCGAGTGATGATCTTGCCACCTTTAACGATATAGGCGTTGTTCGAGGTGCCTTCTGTGACAGCACCATCCTCAACCATCCAAGCATCATCACAGCCGGCCGCCTTGGCCATCATCTTGCCCATGGAAGGATAGAGCAATTGCACGGTCTTGATGTCCCGGCGGGCCCAGCGCTGGTCCTCAATAGAGATCACCTTAATGCCTGTCTTAGCCATCGGGCTGTCCGCAATACCTGGTTTATTTTGTGTGAACAACACGATGGTCGGCGGCGTGTCTTCACTGGGATAGGCAAAATCGCGATCAGCAGCCGCGCCGCGGGTGATCTGCAAATAGATCAGCCCCTCAACGATGCCGTTCGCTCGGACCAACTCCCGGTGCACCTCAAGCAAATCTTCGGTCGCAATCGGATTGCGCATGCCCAGCTCGCCCATTGAACGCGCCAAACGCCGCGCATGGCCATCAAAATCAATAAGCTTCCCATCCAAAACCGACGTCACCTCATAGACGCCATCGGCGAAAAGAAAGCCTCGATCGAAAATTGAAACCGTCGCTTCATTTTCCGGCAAATACTTGCCGTTTACATATACGGTGCGTGTCATTGGTCTATCCCCACAAGGCTGCGACGGGCGGATGCACACCGTCTGCGTCAAATTTCAAAGCGTTATCTCGGTCTTCGGCCAAAAGCAGCGGCCCGTCAAGATCAGTGAAATGCGCGGCCTGCGCCAAAAGCACTGCTGGAGCCATCGCCAGCGAACTGCCGACCATACACCCCACCATCAAACCAAAATCCGCCTCCAACGCCGCATCGCGCAGGGCAAGGGCTTCGGTCAAGCCGCCTGTCTTATCCAATTTGATATTGGCATAATCATACTTCCCACGCATATGCGGCAAAGAGCTCCGATCATGGCAGCTCTCATCGGCACAAATCGGCAATGGGCGCTCAAGGCCCAAAAGCGCGTCATCCTCTGATGCTGGCAAAGGCTGTTCGACCAATTCGACCCCGAGGCGCAGCAAATGCGGCGCGAGATCTGAGTACACCTCAGCGCTCCATCCTTCATTGGCGTCCACAATGATCCGCGGCTTGGGCGCGCCGCGCCGCACCGCCTCAAGCCGAGGCATATCATCAGGCGTTCCCAGCTTGATTTTCAGAAAAGGCCGATGCGCATTGAGCCTGGCTTGACGCTCCATGGCCTCCGGACTGTCCAAAGACAGGGTATAGGCGGTAATTTGCGGCTTAAGGTCTTGCAAGCCAACGCGCTGTGCCACCGAAACACGGCTGGTCTTGGCCTCTAAATCCCAAAAAGCACAATCAACCGCGTTGCGCGCCGCGCCCGCAGGCAGGGCCTCGCCCAGCTCCTCATGCGATATATTGCCCAGCGCGTTAATCTGCGCAGTCACCGAAGCCAGGCTCTCCCCATAGCGCGCATAGGGCACACATTCGCCCCAGCCAATAACCCCATCCCTCTCAATCCAAACGGTCAAGACCTCTGCCTGACTGCGCGAGCCCCGCGAAATTGTAAAAACCTGCGCCAATTGAAACGTCTCTGGCTGAACCGTGATCCGCATACCCATCCTTATATCTTTTGCCGCGTAGGCTGTCGCAGCAGCCCGGGCCTGTCAAGCGGCGACGCCGCGCGACAGGCATAGAGTTGTGCGGCGCCAACAGGCGCCGCTCCTTTGGATCAAAGCGCCATCAACGCATCGACCAGGCGGCCGGACCCAATGCGAATGGGATCCACAGTTGGAAACCCCATACGCTCTTCCACTTCCGCCAAATAACTTTTGGCTTCGGCCTCAGACATATGCTGGGTATTGACCGATATCCCCACAACCTGGCAAGCGGGATTGGCCACCCGCGCCAGGGCCAAAGCCATATCGCGCAGCTCTTCCAAGCTGGGCTGCTGATAGTCCGGCAAGCCGCGCATATGGCTGCGCGTGGGCTCATGGCCCAAAATCAGCGCGTCAGGTTGACCGCCATGAATGAGTGCCATGGTCACGCCTGAGTAGGACACGTGAAACAGGCTGCCCTGCCCTTCGATGTGATCCCAATGATCAGCGTCATTATCTGGTGTTAAATGCTCCACGGACCCCGCCATAAAATCGGCAATCACCGCATCCAAAGGCACACCGCCACCGGTGATCATAATCCCCGTCTGTCCCGTTGCGCGGAACGTGGATTTCAACCCCCGCTGACGCATTTCCGCATCCATTGCCATCGCCGTATACATCTTGCCCACAGAGCAATCCGTCCCGACGGTCAAGCACCGCTTGCCGCTTCGCTTTTTGCCATTGGCGATGGGATATTGCACAGAGGGCACGCGCACATCATGCAGCTGACCGCCATATTTCGCGGCTGTTGCCACCAAATCGGCTTCATCGCGCAGCAAATTATGCAGGCCCGACGCAAGATCATAGCCCATCGCCAGAGCCTCTTTCAGAACAGTTTTCCATGCCTCAGAAATCACCCCGCCACGATTGGCCACGCCGATGACCAAAGTCTTGGCCCCCGCGTGTTTTGCCTCTTGCAACGACATGTCAGCAATCCCAAGATCCGCGCCGCATCCCGACATGCGGAACTGCGCCACTGCATTCTCAGGCCGCCAATCTTTGATGCCGATGGCAACTTTGGCGGCAAGCTGATCTGGCGCATCTCCGAGGAACAATAGATAGGGGGTCTTGATCATGGCAATCTCCTAGTGCTGTTACGCGCAATCTACGTCACATATCGCGAAATTTCACCCATTGTTGGGCAGGAAATTACTGTTTGATGGATTTATATTCGATGGATTATTATATTGTTAGAATATTATTGCGGATTAGATTTTTTACTGGTTCTTCCTCTCGATCCAGCCAGCATTCGTCGCAGAATCATCCCCGTGGTCCGGGTGACAGAATTGCGCTTGCGACTGCCTGCGCAAGATTATATTACAAAACCAACCAATCTTGAAATTTCCTTACTCGAGGTCCAACATGTCATTTCGTTTGCAACCCACCCCTGTCGCGCGCCCCAATCGCTGCCAATTGTTCGGCCCCGGTTCGCGCGTCGCTCTGTTTGAAAAAATGGCAGCCAGTGCAGCGGATGTGATCAATCTTGATCTCGAAGACAGCGTGGCGCCCAGCGACAAAGACAGCGCACGCGAAAACATCATTCAAGCGACCCATGACGTTGATTGGGGCACCAAGACCCTCTCGGTACGAATTAACGGTCTCGACACCCCCTATTGGTACCGCGACGTTGTGGATCTTCTGGAGCGCGCCTCAGACCAGCTTGATCAAATCATGATCCCAAAGGTTGGCTGTGCCGCTGATGTCTACGCCGTCGATGCCCTGGCCACAGCCATTGAAACAGCCAAGGGACGCCGCAAGCCCATCACCTTTGAAGTCATTATCGAAAGCGCCGCAGGTCTGGCCCATGTCGAAGAGATTGCCGCCAGCTCACCGCGGCTTGTGGCCATGTCCTTGGGCGCGGCTGATTTTGCGGCCTCAATGGGCATGCAGACCACTGGCATCGGTGGCACGCAAGAGAATTACTATATGCAGCATGGCGAGAGCAAACATTGGTCAGATCCTTGGCACTGGGCCCAGGCGGCTATCGTCGCCGCCTGTCGCACCCATGGGGTTTTGCCGGTCGATGGACCCTTTGGCAATTTCAGCGATGACGCGGGTTTCCGCGCCCAGGCCCGCCGTTCCGCCACCCTAGGCATGGTTGGCAAATGGGCGATCCATCCCAAGCAGATCGCACTGGCCAATGAGGTTTTCACCCCCTCTGAAGACGCTGTTGCCGAGGCCCGCGACATTCTCGCTGCCATGCAACAGGCCAAAGAAAACGGCGAAGGCGCCACGGTCTATAAAGGCCGTTTGGTCGATATCGCCTCCATCAAACAAGCCGAAGTCATTGTTCGACAATATGAAATGATCAACAGCGCCTAAAGGGACGCGGTCGGGCAAAACTTGCCGATCTGACGCAGTTCTGTTGCACTTTGGTGCCACCGGGGTCATATAGGTTTCAAATCGTCATTTTGAGGCCAGACATGACTAACTATCTTGAATTTGAACGCCCCTTAGCAGAAATCGAAGGCAAGGCTGAAGAGCTGCGCGCTATGGGCCGTGATAATGAGGATATGGACATTGAAGCTGAGGCCAAAGCGCTGGACAAAAAAGCGCGAGCCTTGCTCGATGAGCTTTATGCCAAGCTCACCCCTTGGCGTAAATGCCAGGTGGCACGCCATCCTGATCGGCCCCATTGTAAAGATTATATTAAAGAGCTGTTCCAAGAATACACCCCGCTGGCCGGGGATCGTAATTTTGCCGATGATCATTCCATCATGGGCGGGTTGGCCCGCTTGGGTGACCGGCCTGTTGTGGTCATTGGTCATGAAAAAGGGCATGATACCAAATCGCGCATCGCCCGCAATTTTGGCATGGCGCGGCCAGAAGGCTATCGCAAAGCCATCCGCTTGATGGATCTGGCCAACCGGTTTGGCCTGCCCGTCATCTCCCTGGTCGATACCCCCGGCGCCTTTCCCGGCAAGGGCGCAGAAGAGCGTGGTCAATCCGAAGCTATTGCCCGATCAACAGAAAAATGCTTGCAACTGACAGTGCCTCTGATCTCTGTCATTATTGGCGAAGGCGGATCAGGTGGGGCGGTCGCCTTTGCTACAGCCAACCGTTTGGTGATGCTTGAACATTCGATTTACTCGGTCATTAGCCCGGAGGGCTGCGCTTCCATCCTTTGGAAAGACGCGGAAAAAATGCGCGAAGCGGCTGAGGCGCTGCGTCTCACGGCGCAGGACCTTACGACATTAGGCATTTGCGATCAAATCATTGCTGAGCCAAAGGGCGGCGCGCATCGCGACCCGAAATCCACCATGCAAGCGGTTGGACAGACTTTGGCCAAATTGCTCGACGAGCTTGGCAAGAAAAAACCAGACAGTTTGATGAAAGATCGGCGGCAAAAATTCCTCGACATGGGCACCAAGGGTTTGGCAAGCTAAGGGCCGACCCCAGCTCACCACATGGATTTTGTCACTCGGGCCTGCCAGTCTTTTTCATAGGTCGCACTGTCGATCCGTGCCGACTGCTCTGCCTCTGCGGCAGTTTGAGCCTGCAAAATATCGCCCATGCTCGGCAAATCAGGTGCAGCCTGCCCCTGCCATAGCCCCGACCGCAAGATCGCCCAGGCGGATTGGCTGTAAACCTCCGATACCGATATCATGATAGCAATGCGTGGTTGTTGGCCATTGCGCTCAAACCTTGCAAGATGCGCCGCCGACACCGAAAGATGCGCATCGTCATTGACGCGCACCACATTCGAATGTTTAGGCACCATGAACATGAGAGACACCCGGCCATCTTCGACGATATTGCGCAGGGAATCCGAACGGTTATTGCCGCGCCAGTCGGGCATAAGGAGGGTCTGCGGATCTTGAATATGCACAACTGGACCCTCATCCCCGCGCGGGCTGCCATCGGTGCCATCAGGGCCCACTGTGCTCAAAATACAAAACCGCGCGGCCCCAATCCAAGCGCCATATTCCGGCGTGACATGTCGCGCAACTTTGACCGAGCCGTTGCGCGAAGGCTCGTCATAAAGCGCCTAAAGCTGCGTCAAATTTAAAATCCGATCACTCATGGCGTCCCCAATTGCTTTGAAATTTCGAAGGCAGCATCTGTCATCCCCCGACCGGCGAACAAATTTCGACAAGACAACCATTATTATCGCGCAGGTAACCTAAAATTTGCCCCCAAGGCTTTGTTTGCGGTGCGGTCACAGCCACAGCGCCGGCACTCACTGCTTTATCAAAAGCGCTTTCCGGGTCATCAGTGACCAAGGCAATCTCATAGCCCGCTGGTCTCTCATCAGCGCGATTGGGGCGCATAGACAAGCCATTTACCTTTGCCATTTCATCGGCCGCAAAAGCCAGGGTTGTGGCACCGGTTTTGAGCTCTCCATAAAGTTCACTTTCATGAAGGAAACCCGTTTGCAATCCAAACACGTTGTCATAGAAGGCCAGGGTTTCAGGAACATTTGCAACATATACAATGCTGTATCCAAAGTGCATTTTACGCTCCTTGTGATGTATTGCGTGAAACCGTAGAAGCCAAGACATCCGATTTCAAGGCAAAACTCACGTCAACGAATTTCCGCAAAACCCATCACACAGAGCCAGCATGCCCGGCCTTTCACACATCATCCGCGACGTTGATTTTCACACCATGAACTGCATCTGAGGCGGGCGCAGCGATGCTACGCCATGACCAATTTGAACCTTCTATGTCTTAGAATTTAGCCTCGGGTTCATCGCCAACCCGTGGCGCAGCCTCACTCGTAAAACCCCACTTCGGCCATCAATTCGCGTGAACGCCCTTCCACAGCGGCTTCCATCAATTCCATGAACTCCGCCACAGGTTTGCCCTTAGGGATCGGCTCCATAAACTCGACGGTCGCGATGCCCGGCTTGCGGTAAATACTGCGTTTCGGCCAGAAGATCCCGGTATTTAAAGCCACCGGCACGCAATCTTGCTGCAATTCGCGATACAAAACACCCGAGCCCATCTTATAGACTTTCTTGTCGCCTGGCGCGACGCGCGTGCCTTGCGGGTAGATCACCAATTGCCCTGGCGCCACGCGGCCGGAGGCAACATCGGCAAGCATTTTGCGGATGGCAGCCGCTCCCTTGCCACGATTCACAGGAATGCATCCCAAACGATAGGCGTATTGGCCAACAATGGGCGTAAACAGCAGCTGCCGCTTCATAATGAATTTCGACCGATCCAGGCAGTTGAAAATCACAATGATATCGAAAAAGGATTGGTGTTTGGCGGCAATCAAAACTTCACCTTTTGGAACAGTACCGCGCACCTGGACTTTGAGCCCGATCATCCAACGGGCTGACCATACCACCCACCAGCAATAGACATTGGCCGCAAGCGAGGCGCCTTTTTGGCTGAAGATCATAGGAATCAGAAAGACGATGGCCACGATGACCATTGCCACATACATCTGAATGTTGAACAGCAAAGAGCGAATCCATTGCACTGCATAGGCCATAATGGCTCCTTATAGGTTTCTTGCACTTGGTATAGGAGCAAACGCGTTGCAAAACCAGCGTCATTGGGCGTATTTACCGCTATGTGAAAACCCGTCTCGTGACATCGGCAGGAATCTGCAGGTGCCGCATAAACGGTGGTATTTTAAGCACGTCGGCTGTAGCGTTATAGTATCGATATCGTCTACATCCTGGACACGAAATAGAATCGAGGCCTCGGTGCGTTTACTCTGCCCAAAATGCGATGCGGAATATGAAATCCCCGACGATGTAATTCCCGCAGAGGGACGGGACGTAAAATGCTCTGGTTGCCAAGAGACTTGGTTTGTTCCAGCCAACACCCGGCCACCCGAGCGCACCACGATTGATCCCAAAGTAAGCAGCATCCTACAACAAGAGGTGCAGCGTGAGATGGAGGCACGCAAGGCTGAAATGCGCGTGACCCATGAAACAGAGCTTGAGCAAGCCCCTGCGGCACGAAGGCTGGACAGACCGCCGCCCCCAGCCACGCCGCCGGTAGAGCCGCGCCCGCAACCAACCGCCGCACCGACCTCTAAGAATTTGCCGCCGATTGATACGGTCAAAATTTCCTCACTCGTCAGCGCAACTGACGATGCACCAGCCCTGACAAAGCCTGTGATGCCAAGCAAAGCACCAGAGGAAGTTGCACCGCTCGACAGCCGGCAACGCGGCACAGTCGCGGCGTTTTTGATTCTGGCCGTGTTGACCGCGATATATATCTTTGCGCCGCAAATCACCGAAAATTTTCCCAGCCAAACAGATCGGATTAACGCCTATGTGTTTTGGGTCGATGATATGCGCCAGTGGCTTCAGCATGGCTTGCAGGCCATTTTGGACTATCGCATGAGTTTCAGCCTTTAAGAGCGGCGCCGCCCTTTTGGGCAGCCGCCAATTAAAAGCGATCCAGCAGCCGTTGGAGATAATTGCGCTCCTCTTTGGGACGTTCGAGCGACCCGGCCCGGCGACGAATTTCTTCCATCAACTCTTGTGAGCGCAGACGCAATTCTTCTTGCGGCACCATCTGCTCGCCAGCACCCAATTGGCCATTGCCCCCAACATCCCGACCTAGAGGATCACGCGTAGATGGGCTTTGCGATTGCCCCTCGCCGCGGCGGTCATTGGGGGTGGCCCCCTGTCCGGGCGCGGCCTGCTCATCCAGTGTTTCGCCCAAACGGCGCATGCCTTCACGCAGCGCGTCGATGGCGTCCGATTGGTTGTCCAATGCCCCGGGCATATCTCCCTCACGCAGATCTTCCGCGGCCTGATCCATGGCTTCAGCGGCCTCATCCAGCGCCCGGCGGGCCGCTTGCCCCGCTTCGGTGCCCGCACCGGGCAAATTGCCCCTTTGCCGTTCGACTTCACGTTCCAATTGTTTTTGCTGCTCGGCTAAACTGTCTTGGGAGGATGGCCCCTCTTCGCCAGCGTCATTGCCTCCCTCGGCTCCACCGCCGCCGAGCTGATCGCCGGGGGTTTGGCCTTGCAAATCACGGAAGGTTTGGTCCGAGAGCTCCTGCTGCTGGCGCAGACTATCGGCGAGATCTTCCATCTGTTGCCCGCCGCCCTCTTGACCCTCCTGCCCTTCTCCACCCGATTGCCCGGGTGTCATTTGAAGATTTTGCATCAAACGGTTAATCTCTTCCAACAGCTCTTGCGCCTCGGCCATGCGGCCCTCTTCCATGAGCTTTTGCAAACGGTCCATCATCTCTTGCAATTGATCCTCTGACACGGCCTCATCATCCGGCAGGCGCTCGGGTTGCTCGGAGGGCGGATTGCGTTCCGCGAATTCTTTGAAATATTCCCGCTGTGCTTGGCGTAATTCATCCATCAGCCGGGCGATTTCTTCTGGCGTGGCCCCGTTTTTAATCGCTTCAGCCAGTTTATCTTGCGCGCGCGCGAGCTTTTGTGCCGCCTGCTCCAAATCGCCGTCCTCGACCTCAAGCGCCAATATCCAAAGCAGCTCGGCTGCGGGCTCAAGATCCGTACCCGCCTCCAGATCTCTGATAATTTTGGACAATATTTCAGCATCCTGCGCGTCGCGGAACAGCGTTTCAGGGGCCTGTGATATCGCGCGCAACAGTTGCGACACGCGTCTGCGGTTATCGGGAGACCACAGCAAATCGCGGCGCTGCTCAACCAAAGCCTTGGCAAGGGGGTCAAAGAAATTGCGGGCTGGCAAAGCCAATTCCAACGCCGCCGATTGTCCCAATTGCCCGCGCATGTCTTCCACTTCGAGACGGAGCGAGACCGGCAAATGCGCCCAGACATGTTTAGACAGATCCTCGGTTAAGACCTCGGTGAACTCCGCGCGATCACCCGAAATGGTCAATGGCAGGGTCAACTCGATATCGGGCTGCGGCGCAGGTTCAGCCGCCAGCCCATAGCGGCGATCCACCTCGTCTATGTTCAGATACACCCATGCCCGGCCCGCAGTGACCGCGACATCGTCCCGCGCCGTGAAGCTCAGGGAAAAACTGCCCTCCGCATCGCGTGCAACCTCGCCTATGACCTCCACTTCTGGCGGCACATCAGGCAACATGGACACCCGCCACTCGGCGCCATCAGGCCCAGAAATGGCCAATCGACCCGACCGGGTCACAAGAAATTTCTGACTGGGATCTGCCGCATCAAACGTGTCGCTGGGTCGGCCGGACAGAGTTTCCTCAATCGCGTGCAAGCCCGCATCTCCGTAAAGCCGCACCAAAACCACCGTGTCTTGCGGCACGCTTAACTCAACGCCCATCACATCATTGAGATATATCACCGGGCGGCGGGTATTGGCAGGCGGTTGCAACCAGACCTCCCATTGCGGGCCTGCCGCAATCGGCACTGAGGCATCCCCCAGCCCTGTGCGCATCGCCTGCACCGAGCCGAAAAGCCCGCCAATGACAAACACCAAAAGCGCGATATATCGAAGAGCGAAAGGATCCCGCGGTGCCAAATCCAACTGCGGCCCAACAGCCGATGCCTTGGCGGCAGCAGCGCGCATTTGCGCCAAATGCGCCTGCCACAACGCCGCCGAAGCTGGATCACCTTGACCGAGAGCCTGAATATCGCGCAGCACGGCCAAGGGGCGGTCCGGTAGGTTCTGATCCAGACGCGCACGCGCCGCGCCGAGGGTCGGTGCTGCAAATCGCCGGAAAAAATACCCTAGCCCGCAAAGCCCGCTGAGAAGCCAAATCCCCCCCGCCAGCTTAAGCACTACAAGCGGCCAGAGATCTGGCGCGGCCAAAAGCAGCACCCCAATCCCCAAAACCAGTGTTGAGAGCAGCGGCCAGGCTGCGCGAATAATGCGTTCCGCCCAAAGGCCGACAAAGGTCAACCAAAGAGCAAAAATTACCCTACGCGAGAACAGTTTGGCCATCAAAGCCCCTCATGACATGGCCTCTTAATGCCACTGAGGGATTATATCGCGGTTAATGATATCTTCCAAGCTCGGTCTTGGGCGGATCACCGCAAATTGATCCCCCTTCACCATGACCTCAGGCACCAGAGGGCGGGTGTTGTATTCGCTGGCCATCACAGCCCCATAGGCCCCAGCGCTGCGAAAGGCGATGAGATCGCCAGCCTTCAGCGGCGCCAAAGCACGCCCTTTGGCGAAAGTATCCCCGCTTTCACAAACAGGTCCCACAACATCATAGGCTTGATATTCGATCCCAGCAGCCGGCGCCTTGATCGGCACGATGTCATGATGCGCATCATACATGGCCGGACGAATAAGATCGTTCATTGCGCCATCCACGATCAAAAACTCGCGATCTTCACCCTGTTTGACGTAGATGACTTCTGACACAAACACCCCGGCATTGCCGGCAATAAAGCGGCCCGGTTCGATCTCGATTTCACAGCCCAAATGGCCCACTTTCTCGGCGATCAAGGCGCAATAGTCCTTAGGGCTGGGCGGGTGGTGGTTATTGCTCTCATAGGGGATGCCAAGCCCGCCACCCAAGTCGAGGCGGCGGATGTCATGGCCATCGGCGCGCAGAAGTTCTGTGAGCTCGGCAACCTTTTCATATGCCACCCCATAGGGCGCCAAATCCGTCAGCTGCGAGCCGATATGCACATCAATGCCCACAACCTCCAGCCCCGGCAGACGCGCCGCCATGGCATAGACCTCGCGGGCCCGCGAAATTGGGATGCCAAATTTGTCTTCTTTTTTACCCGTCGAAATTTTCGCATGGGTTTTGGCATCTACATCAGGATTGACCCGGATGGTGATGGGCGCGGTTTTGCCCAGCATGGATGCCACCTCCGACAACGCGCGCATTTCCGGCTCGCTTTCCACATTGAATTGCCGCACGCCGCCGGTCAAAACCTTGGTCATTTCCGCCCGAGTTTTGCCGACACCGGAAAAGACAATGCGATCGCCCGGGATGCCGGCAGCGCGGGCGCGGGCATATTCACCGCCCGACACCACATCCATCCCAGCGCCCGCGGCGCCCAGAAGGGTCAAAATGGCTTGGTTGGAGGCCGCCTTCATCGCGTAGCAAATCAGGTGATCCATACCGGCCAAAGCGTCGTCAAACAGCTTAAAATGGCGCAGCAATGTCGCAGATGAATAGAGATAGAACGGCGTGCCAACTTCTGCTGCAATCTGTGAAATCGCAACATCTTCGGCATGTAAACATCCGTCCCGGTATAAAAAGTGATCCATCTTTTCGCCTCACTCCCCAAAACTTGCGCATATCATGCTTACAAAAACAGGCAACACCCTTGCCCCATTATTCTTGCCGTTGGCGTCACCGGGGGTCTCGATCGGGCGCGCTGCGCAGATAGAGGTAGAGCGGCAAACCGCAGCTCACGCCGATGCCAAAGGTGGCGGCAATGGCGACCAAATGGAAAAATTTTCGGTTTCTAATAACCTCTGCAATAATCCATAGGCTCAGAGCCGTGGCAGCAATGGTCAGATCCCAAACCAAGCCGCTACTGGCCGCATTCACATGCCAGGCCTGCACCATATCGCCCAAATTCCACCCCTCGGCTCGAAACCAATTGATGAAATAATACATCGGGTGGATGGCGCCCCAAATGGCCAATCCCAGAAATACATGTCGCATGGCTATCTCTCCTCTTATGACGCAGCCTGAACGGCCAAAGCTGACGCCGCGCGTGCTGGCCGTTCTGGCGGCCCATCGGCTCCACAAGCACAGAGAAGCGCAAAGATGAACAGGCACAGATATCTCATGACAAGATCGCCTCCCAGCGTGCAATTTGACTGCGCACCTGTGCGGGCGCTGTGCCGCCGTAGGACAGGCGCGAGGCTACTGAATTCTCGACGCCCAACACCTCAAAGACATTCGACGTGATCTGCGAGTGCACAGATTGCATCTGCTCCAAGGTCAAATCCGGCAGATCGCAGCCTTGCTCTTCGGCCATGGCAACCAGGCTGCCCGTAACATGATGGGCATCGCGAAACGGCATGTCCAGGGCACGCACCAGCCAATCGGCCAAATCGGTGGAGGTAGAGAACCCCGAGGCGGCAGCCGTTTTAAGGCTCTCTTGATTGGCAGTCATATCGCCAACCATGCCGCTCATCGCCGCCAATGCCAACATCAAATTATCTGCGGCATCAAAGACTTGCTCTTTGTCTTCTTGCATGTCCTTGGAATAGGTCAGCGGCAAGCCTTTCATCACCATCATCAAAGCCACATTGGCGCCGACGATCCTGCCGATCTTTGCCCGGATCAATTCCGCGGCATCGGGGTTCTTCTTTTGCGGCATGATCGACGAGCCTGTTGAAAACCGATCCGAAAGGGTGACGAAGCGAAATTGCGCTGACGACCAAATCACCAGCTCCTCGGCAAAGCGGCTGAGGTGCATGGCGCAGATGCTGGCGCAGCTGAGATATTCCAAAGCGAAATCACGATCCGAGACCGCATCTAAAGAGTTGGCGGCCGGACGGTCAAACCCCAAAGCCGCCGCGGTCATATCCCGGTTAATCGGAAAAGAGGTGCCTGCAAGCGCCGCCGCGCCCAGCGGGCTTTCATTCATCCGGCGGCGCGCATCTTCAAAGCGCGATTTGTCGCGGGCCAACATCTCTACATAGGCCATCATATGATGCCCCCAGGTCACCGGCTGCGCGGTTTGCAGATGGGTAAAACCCGGCATCACCCAATCAGCACCCGCCTTGGCTTGTTGCAAAAAGGCCTTCATCAGCGCCTCAATGCCTTCAATGGCCGCATCGGTTTGATCGCGGACCCAAAGACGAAAATCCGTCGCCACTTGGTCATTGCGGCTGCGGCCCGTGTGCAACCGGCCCGCCGGTGCGCCGATTACCTCTTTCAGGCGTTGCTCAACATTCATGTGAATATCTTCCAAATCCACCCGAAACGGAAAATTGCCCGACTCAATTTCTGACAAAACCGTGAGGAGCCCTTCCCGAATGGCCTCACTGTCGCTATTTGAAATGATACCGGCTGCCCCCAACATGGCGGCGTGGGCGCGGCTGCCTTGGATATCTTGAGCCGCCATCCGTTGGTCGAAACCAATCGAGGCATTGATGGCCTCCATGATGGCATCTGGTCCAGCAGCGAAGCGTCCGCCCCACATTTGATTTTGGGATTTGGTCATGAGTGAACCCTTTGGGAGTATGATATGCGTTACTTGCTTGCTGCTGTTCTCTATACGGCCCTCGCCGCCACTGCAAATGCAGACATGAGCGATCTTGAAGCTCTGCGCGCGGGAGATATGCGAAAATTGCAGATTCACAGCGCAACGCGCCCTGCACCCGATACGGTTTTTCTGCATGCAGACGGGTCAGAGCTGCGCTTGTCCGATTATCGAGGCAAAGTCGTGGTTCTGAATTTCTGGGCCACCTGGTGCGCGCCCTGCCGCAAGGAAATGCCCGAGCTCTCCGCCCTGCAAAAGACCTTAGGCGGCGGTGATTTAACAGTGCTTACCGTTGCCACGGGCCCCAACCCACCGGCTAAAATCACCGAATTTTTCGATCAAATCGGCGTGAGCAATCTGCCGGCTCATAGAGACCCGCGCCAAAGCCTGGCCCGTGCCATGAATGTCTTGGGCCTGCCGGTCACTGTGATCTTGAATCGCGATGGCGCGGAGATTGCGCGACTTTTGGGCGATGCCAATTGGCACAGCGGCAGTGCCTTGGCGATACTCGAGGCCGTTATCGCGCAAGAGCCGTGACCGCATGGTGACGATGACAACTTAAGATGTGATTGTTGAACAGACCACAAGCCTCCATCCAAGCATAAACGATGGTCGGGCCACAAAACTTGAACCCGGCTGCTTTGAGATCTTTTGAAATCTTTTGGCTCAGCGGTGATTGGGTGGGCACTTGTGCCAATGTCTCATAACCAGCGACAATCGGGCGCCCGTCCACATAGGCCCACATCCGGTCAGAAAAGGGCATCTCTTCGGCCAAGCGCAAATAGGCCTGCGCATTGCCGATGGTGGCTTCAATTTTACCACGATGGCGCACAATACCTGGGTTTTGCAGCAAAACCTCCACCTCAGCTGCCCCCCAGCCCGCGATTTCCTGCGGATCAAATCCCGCAAATGCAGAGCGGAAAGCCGGGCGTTTTTTTAGGATCGTGATCCAACTCAACCCCGCTTGGAAACCATCTAAAATCAGTTTTTCCCATAGAGCCCGGCTGTCATATTCCGGCACGCCCCATTCCATGTCATGGTAGTCTTGATAAATTTTATCTATTCCAACCCAAGTACAGCGGTCCATTTCGCCTCCAATTTACCTCATATTAGGGCTCTGCGCCGATGCTGCCAAGCACTATGACCGAGACCTTCACAAAAGGGCGAAGACATCCCGATGGACCAGAATTTCTCCGACCCATTGAGTGCTGCGGTGGCGAAACGGGACGCGAATGTCCTTGAGACCGTCCGTGATGCACTGAAATACGGACGAACGGCCTTGGCTTTCCAACCGGTAATTCAAGCCGGTGCGCCCCAAAATGTGTTGTTTTATCAGGGTTTGATCCGGATTATTGATCCCGCGGGACGCCATATCCCGGCACGCGATTTCATTGCAGAGGTTGAAAATACCGAGCTGGGACGACTGATTGACTGCGTCACATTGCAGCTGGGCCTGGCAACATTGGCCAAGCAGCCCAACGTGCGGCTTTCAGTGAACATGTCGGCGCAATATATTGGTTACCCCAAATGGGTGCGCACGCTTGAGGATGGTCTGCAAAGATCGCCAGAGTTGGCAAGAAACCTCATTTTGGAAATGACTGAGAAAAGCGTCATGGCCGCGCCAGAAGTCGCGCGATATTTCATGAACGACATGCAAAAACTGGGGCTGTGCTTCGCCATAGACAACTTTGGCGCTGGACAAACGTCGCTGGTGCAGCTGCGTGATTTTTATTTTGACATTATCAAGATGGATGGGCAAATCAAGATGGATGGGAAATTCACCAAGAACTTGGCGCAATCGGCTGACAATCAAGCATTAATTCAATCTGTTATCGGGATAGCCGGAAGTTTTGAAATGTTTTGCGTGGCGCAAAATGTTGAAACGGCCTCGGATGCAGAGGTGCTAACCACACTGGGCGTTGACTGCCTGCAGGGCTATCATTTGGGCGCCCCAACCTTAACCCCACCCTGGCGGCAATAGCCGAAAAGGCCGCCGATTTTTATCCTCAAATTGCCGCACTGCAGCAATTATTTTCGCATTTGCAGCATTTTTCGCCGCCATGGCATTGTCAATGGGGTAAATAATACATACAAACGCGCGGAAATGAGGACCAGACTGCGCATAGTGAAGGATTCCTGTGCCGAAGGTTGACCTCATCAATGAGGAGAAACTTTGTGACAAATATCGTAATCGTATCCGCCGCCCGAACCGCTGTCGGCAGCTTTGGGGGCGCCTTCGCTAATTCATCAGCCGATGCCCTTGGCACATCTGTCTTGAAAGCTATCGTGGAACGCGCAGGCATCGACTCTTCAGAAGTCAGCGAGACCATCCTCGGCCAAGTCCTGACAGCCGGCCAAGGCCAAAACCCGGCCCGCCAAGCCCATATTAATGCCGGTCTGCCAATCGATTCGGCGGCATGGAGCATCAACCAAGTCTGCGGGTCAGGATTGCGCGCCGTCGCATTGGCCGCACAGCACATCCAACTGGGCGATGCAGATATCGTGGCCGCGGGTGGACAAGAGAATATGACCCTCTCTCCCCATGTTGCGCATCTGCGCAGCGGCACCAAAATGGGTGATGTCAAATACATCGACAGCATGATCCGTGACGGCTTGTGGGACGCATTCAACAACTACCACATGGGCCAAACCGCTGAAAACGTCGCAGCCCAATGGCAAATCAGCCGCGATGCACAAGATGAATTCGCCGTGGCCAGCCAGAACAAAGCGGAAGCTGCGCAAAAATCCGGTAAATTTGCCGACGAAATCACCCCTTTCACTGTGTCCACCCGCAAAGGCGACATCATTGTTGAGGCCGATGAATATATCCGACATGGCGCCACCCTCGAGGCCATGCAAAAAATGCGGCCCGCCTTTCTGCGCGATGGCGGCACAGTCACCGCAGCCAATGCCTCCGGCCTCAACGACGGCGCCGCAGCAGTATTGCTCATGACCGCAGAGGAGGCCGAAAAGCGTGGCCTTGAACCATTGGCCCGTATCGCCAGCTATGCCACGGCCGGGCTTGACCCAACGGTTATGGGGGTCGGCCCCATCTACGCCAGCCGCAAGGCCCTAGACAAAGCAGGTTGGTCTGTCGGCGATCTGGACTTGGTCGAAGCCAATGAAGCCTTCGCCGCTCAAGCCTGTGCGGTGAATAAAGACATGGGCTGGGATCCAGCTATTGTGAACGTCAACGGCGGCGCGATTGCCATCGGTCACCCCATCGGCGCCTCCGGCTGCCGGATCTTGAACACTTTGCTGTTTGAAATGCAGCGACGCCAAGCCAAACGCGGCCTGGCCACGCTGTGTATCGGTGGCGGCATGGGTGTCGCAATGTGCCTCGAGCGGCCCTAAGCTGCCCCTCTCCAAGCAAAGTACGAATTTTTGCACGAAATATTATTGCCAATTAAGATCACATCTTGTAATTTGATTGCGCAATAAAAACACACAGGAAGAAAAATGTCCCGTATCGCACTCGTCACTGGAGGCTCCCGAGGGATCGGTGCCGCCATTTCCACTGCCCTACAAGCCGCAGGCTACACTGTCGCGGCCACCTATGCAGGTAATGATGAAAAGGCTGCCGCATTCACCGCCGATACCGGCATCAAGACCTATAAATGGGATGTCTCTGACTATGACGCCTGCGCCGCCGGCATTGCCGCTGTGGAAGCCGACTTGGGTCCGGTTGATATTTTGGTCAACAATGCAGGCATCACCCGCGATGCGCCGTTTCACAAGATGTCCCGCGATCAGTGGACTGATGTGATGCGCACGAATCTCGACGGCGTATTCAACATGACCCATCCGCTTTGGAATGGCATGCGCGATCGCAAATTTGGTCGCATTATCAATATCTCCTCGATCAATGGGCAAAAAGGCCAATTCGCACAGGCCAACTATTCCGCAGCCAAAGCTGGCGATATTGGGTTCACCAAGGCGCTGGCCCAAGAGGGCGCGCGGGCTGGCATTACCGTAAACGCGATTTGCCCGGGCTACATAGCAACAGAAATGGTGATGGCCGTGCCAGAGAAGGTACGCGATAGCATCATCGCACAAATCCCAGCGGGTCGCCTCGGCGAAGCGTCAGAAATCGCGCGCTGTGTGGTCTTTCTCGCCTCCGACGATGCAGGCTTCATTACAGGCTCCACAATGACCGCCAATGGCGGGCAATATATGAGCTGATCGCCGCGATCATACGAATATTTTCCAGACGGCCATCCTATCGGGTGGCCGTTTTTAGTCCTTAAGGCGCCGCCGCCGCCGCTATCCCCCTGATCCGCCGGACAATCGGGAAATCTCTTCTTTTAGGAGGAGTTTTTTCTTTTTCAATTCCGCCACATGGAACTGATCTGAAGCTAGGGATTTCTGTGCGATCTCCACGGCTTGAGATAGGCTCATATGCTTGCGTTGCAACTCGGCGATTCGGGAATTTAAGGTCATGGTTCCTCCTCTTGATTTGCCTGTAACATCAGTCGAGCATATTCCTGACAGGCTGTCACGCATTGCTTTTCATGGGGTGCTACCCGCGTAGTAAATGCGCAAAAGCTTGCTCAAAGGTTAATTGCGCCACGAAAAAGCCGCGCCGTCGCGCAGTATCGCCGAGATCTCTGGCGCATAATCTGGCTGCCCCTGAATGTGTTCGTCCCCCGAATGCAGGCTCTGCGCCGACAAGAGCTGAAAAGCGGCCCGTCCAGATTTCCGCGCCCGTAGGAGGATCAAATGCGCCGGCCGTCCGGCCCGCGGCGCAAGCGGCTGCACGACAATTGACCCCAAGCACCCTTCAAGCGCCGCCAGCAGATCCGGCAGACGCTCCGCTCTTTGAATGACGGTCAAATATCCCTTTGGGCGCAACCGCTTGGCGGCCATGTCCACCCAATCGGACAAAGCCACTTGCTCCGAACGTCCCAAGGCGCGCCCAGCTTCGGGTGATATGGAGGAGGCCTCCGCCACAAAATAGGGGGGATTCATGATCACATGGTGAAAACTACGGTCGAAAAACGGCGTAGGCCGCGCAGACACATCCCCCTGACGCACGTCAAATTCGATGTCATTCCGAGCGGCGTTTTCGCGCGCAATTTGCGCATATTCGCCCAAAACCTCGACCCCGTTGAGCGCAAGGCCCGGCACGCGCCGCCCCAAACAAAGGCTGGCCACGCCAACGCCGCAGCCCAGCTCTAACACCTCTTGCCCGCTTTGCGCCGGACAGGCGGCCGCAAGAAGCACCGGATCAATGCCCGCGCGATAGCCGGTTTTGGGCTGCGCCAAACGCAGCTGACCACCCAAAAATCCATCAACGGTGACCTGCACTATTGCCCCAAATCTACATCATTGTCGCGCATCACAGCGGCAGCGACAAAATGGTCTCTATCAGCCACCATCAGCCGGCGCGGCAAAATGCCAATGCTGCCTTCGATAATGCTGGTATTTACGTCAAATTCGAAGCAAGCTATGTCTTCCCCGCGAAGCAGCATTTGCGCGAAGGCCATAAGCGTCGGATCGGTGGTGCGTAATAATTCTTTCATGCCCTATCACATAGGGTCTGATATGCGGGTTTGTCGAGAGCCTTGAGGAAATTCGAACATGTCGTTGGACGATGCAGTATCAAAACCCCATGATCGCTTGGCAAAGGCCTTGGCCGAAGATCTGACTGCCGTCAATCATTTGATCCGCCAACGCATGGCCTCCGAGCATGCCCCTCGCATACCTGAGGTCACCGCCCATTTGGTTGAGGCCGGGGGCAAACGCCTGCGCCCAATGCTGACCTTGGCCACCGCACGTATGTGCGGCTATACCGGGCCTTATCACATCCATTTGGCAGCGACGGTTGAGTTCATCCATACTGCCACTTTGCTGCATGACGATGTGGTAGACGACAGCGCCCAACGCCGCGGCAGGCCCACCGCGAATTTGCTTTGGGACAATCAATCCAGCGTTTTGGTTGGCGACTATCTGTTTTCTCGCTCCTTTCAACTGATGGTGGAAACTGGAAGCCTGCGCGTTTTGGACATTTTGGCCAATGCCTCTGCCACCATTGCAGAGGGCGAGGTGCTGCAGCTCACGGCCGCGCAAGACATTACGACCAGCGAAAAGATCTATTTCAAAGTCATCCGTGGAAAAACCGCCGCACTCTTTGCAGCCGCCTGCGAAGTGGGCGCGGTAATTGCGGGCAAAGAAGATCAAACAGTCCGGGCCCTTGCGGCCTATGGTGACGCTTTGGGCATTTCCTTTCAAATCGTTGATGACCTCTTAGATTACACTGGCAGCACGGCGACGGGCAAAAACATTGGTGATGACTTCAGAGAGCGCAAACTGACCTTGCCTGTGATCAAAGCAATTGCTGCCGCAGATGACACTGAGCGGGCATTTTGGCATAAATGCATTGCCAAGGGCCAGCAGGAGGCGGGGGATTTACCCCATGCCATCGCCCTAATGACACGCCACGGCACGCTTGAGGCCACCCGGGCCCAAGCTCTTTATTGGGCTGAGCAAGCCAAATCCGCCCTTAGGGATTTGCCAGATCACCCGCTGAAGCCCGTACTCATGGACCTCAGCGATTACGTCGTGGCCCGCTTAAACTAACGCCCCAAAAGACCAGTCAGATCAGGAGCGCGCCGCTGGCCACCCACCAGTCGCGCTGTTTGGCTTGAATCGCGGCGGCACAGTCTTGCGCGGCGGACAAGCTCTCAAACAGAGCAAAACACGTGGCACCCGACCCGGACATGCGCGCCAAAAGCGGAGTCTGTGCAGCCAAAGCCTCCAGAACATCAGCAATCATCGGCTCCGCCGCCAAAGCTGGCGCTTGCAGATCATTGCGCTGCCGTTCGAGCCAGGCGCAAAATTCTCTGGCCGCGGGTGGCGGCGGTTCAAGCGGCGGGTTAGATTTAGACGCCAATTGTTCAAACACCCGCGCGGTGGACAAACCACGCCCTGGGTTGACCAAGCAAGCAAATAGAGCCGGCACATCACCCAAGGGGGATATCTGCGCACCAATGCCCTCCATCAAAACCGGTGAACGCCCCATACAAACAGGCACATCAGCGCCCAATAGCACCTGCGCCGCCACATCGGGCAGAGGAAGATCCCAAAGCGCGGCCATCGCATGCAATGTCGCCGCCGCGTCAGCGCTGCCCCCACCAATACCAGAGGCAACCGGCATGGTTTTATGCAGCCGGATGTCGGTCTGACAGTGGCGCGGAAAGAGCGCAGCAGCCTTCAGGATCAAATTATCATCCGGCCGAGGAAGCTCTGCGGCCTTTGGGCCAAGGATGTTCAGCTGAGTGCGCCCGGATTTTCTCACCTCCACCCATTCACCGCAATCGAGGAAGGCAACGGCACTTTGCAAGTCATGCAACCCGTCGTCACGCTGTCCCACAACATGCAGGCAGAGATTGATCTTTGCCGCAGCGCCGCACCTAATCGCCATCAGCCACTTTCAAAGGCGCCGCCCCCTCCTCAGCCAAGACGGTCGCGAGACCCACCTCTAACTTGCGTTGAATGCGCTTTGGATCAACCGCCTCTGGGCCAGAGTATTCGATGGCAAAGCTCAATGCGCGTCTCCATTGGAATCGCGCCTCAGTTTTGCGCCCGACGGCCCAATAAACATCGCCCAGGTGGTCATTCACAATTGGATCTGTCGCCATTAACTCCGCCGCGCGCTCCATATGCACCACGGCCTCGTTGTAAAAGCCAAGCCGATACTGCGCCCATCCAAGACTGTCGATGATATAGCCTGCATCGGGCTGTGCCGCGACGGCCTTTTGGATCATCTCAAGCGCCTCATCGAGCTGTTCACCGCGATCCACCAAAGTATAGCCCACATAGTTCAGCACCTGAAATTGATCGGGCGCCAGCTCCAAGGCACGATCAAAATCACGCATCGCCGCCGCCCAATCTCCCAGCCGGTCATGCGCTGTGCCTCTGACATAATGCAAATACCAATGCTTCCGCGCCGGTTGATCAATCAAGGCAATCGCCCTGTCATAGCTGCGCACCGCGCGCGCATATTGCTCATCTTGGCGTAAAAAATCGCCCAAGGTCATGTGAATTGAGCGCAGATTCTCAAAAGATCCAGCCAATTGTGTCAAAACCTCAATCGCAGTTGTGCCTTCGCCGATCTCTTGCAACGCCTGCGCCCGGCCCAATTCGGCCTGGACATAGGCCGGATGGCTGCGCGGCACCTGCGTATAGGTTTCAATCGCCAACTGCGGATTGCCAAGCTGCTCGAGCAGCTGAGCTGACAGCAAAACTGCCTGCATATTACGCGGGGCCATATGGCTGGCCAGGCGCGTGTACAGCAGCAGCCCGTCTTGACCTTCGCCATTTTGCAAAGCCTGCGCCAAGAGGTGCAAAACTTCACCGGCGCCTTCGCTGGCGTTGCGCAGCAGATCAAACTCGACCAATGCGCCGGCCGCAATTTGCGCCATCAAACTGTTGACCGCGTGATCCGCACCAGATCCATGGAAATCACGCAAAAACGCCAAGGCGTCATCTGACCTGTCCAACTGCACCAATATCTGCGCCCAGGCCAAACTGCCGCGATAATTCAAGGCAGGTGCGGCCTGCCCCTGGCCGCCAAAGCTTGCCGCTGCACCTTCAAAATCTCCCACCAAAGTCAGCGCGAGACCTTTTTGATACAGAGCAAAGCTGCGCATACCCTCCACCGGAATTACGGCATCAAAGCGGCGTAAAGCCTCAGCCATTTGCCCCAAGCCCACGAGCGCCCAGCCTTTAAGCAACTCATCAATCGCGCGACCCACGACGGTTGTCGCCTCCAGATGATCCAGCGCTGCCTGATAGTCATTGCGTTTGAAATGTTCCGACAGCACCAAAACCTCGGCCAAAGGATAGCTGCCCTCACCAGCCACCAACAGACGCGCCAAAGCATGGGCTTTTTTCACATCACCCGAGGCCAGAAAGGCCGTCATGGTTTGCGACACCAAGACAGAATCGCGTGGAGATTGCGCCAAAGCGCGGGCGAAATAATCTGCAGCGGGTTGGTAATCATGCGCAAGAGCCGCTTGGCGCGCCGCAATATAGGGACCAGAGGCCTGTTGCGCCGCTGCGCTGGCCCCGAGCGTCATACTCAGCAGCATCACATAAATTATTTTTGCAGATCGTTTCAAAACCGGCCTCCCTGATAGGTCATTCTTAGGCTGAGCCTTGGGCAAAAACAATTGGGCCGCGCAGCTTTTTGCTGGCGGCCCTCAAAGATCACGCTTTGGCGTGGTTACATATTGGGATAATTCGGCCCATCACCACCCTGCGGCGTCACCCATGTGATGTTTTGACTTGGGTCTTTGATGTCACAGGTTTTGCAATGCACGCAGTTTTGGAAGTTGACCACAAAGCGGACCTCTTTGCCCTCTTCCTGCACCACCTCATAGACTCCGGCCGGGCAATAGCGCTGCGCAGGCTCAGCATAGTCCGGCAGGTTCACCAAGATCGGCACATCAGGGTCAGTCAGTTGCAAATGTGGCGGCTGGCTTTCCTCGTGGTTTGTCATGGCAAAGCTGACATTGGTCAACCGGTCAAAGGACAGTTTTCCATCGGGCTTCGGATAGTCAATCGGCGCATAATCTGCGGCTTTTCCGGTGGATTGCGCATCGGTTTTGCCATGTTTGACTGTGCCAAACAGGCTAAATTTGAAGATGGATTGGAACCACATATCAAAGCCGCCCAAGGCCAATCCGCCCAAAGGTCCAAAGCGCGCGGCGAGCGGGGCCACATTGCGCACAACCTTAAGATCTTTACCGACAGGACCCGAACGCAAAGCCGCGTCATAGCTCTCAAGCACATCGCCAGAACGCCCCGCGCTGATCGCAGCAAAAGCCGCCTCTGCCGCCGCCATGCCCGAATGCATCGCATTGTGATTGCCTTTAATACGCGGCAAGTTCACCAGCCCGACCGAACAGCCCAGCATCGCGCCCCCCGGGAAGGCCGCTTGCGGCATAGATTGAAATCCCCCTTTGGTGACCGCGCGCGCGCCATAGGCCACCCGCTTGCCGCCCTCTAAAACCTTCGCAATCCGCGGGTGATGCTTAAAGCGCTGGAATTCCATATAGGGGAAGAGATGCGGATTTTTGTAATTTAAATCAATAATGAAGCCGACATAGACTTGATTATTTTCTAAATGATACATGAAGGAGCCGCCAGATTGTTTGAAGCCCATCGGCCAGCCCATGGAATGGGTTACCTCGCCCTGGTTATGGTTTTCCGGCTTCACTTCCCAGATCTCTTTCATACCAAGGCCAAACTTTGGCACATTGCAGGCTGCATCCAAATTGTACTTGGCAATGACCTGCTTGGACAGCGAGCCTCGCACACCTTCGGAAAGGAATACATATTTGCCATTGAGCTCCATACCAGGCTCATAAGCCTCCGATGGGCTGCCATCGGCATTCTTGCCAAATTCACCCGCAACCACACCTTTCACCGCGCCATCTTCATGAAACAACAGCTCAGAACAGGCCATACCGGGGAAAATCTCAACACCCAGCTCTTCGGCCTGTTCGGCGAGCCAACGGCACACATTGCCCATCGAAACGATGTAATTGCCGTGATTGTTCATCAAAGGTGGCATGATCGCATTGGGCAGACGTATTTGCCCCGCCTCGCCCAAGACATAGAAATTGTCTTCCTTCACTTCGGTGTTCAAGGGCGCGCCCTTGGCTTTCCAATCTGGGATCAATGCGTTGAGGGCCGAGGGATCCAGCACGGCGCCAGAGAGGATATGCGCACCCACTTCTGAGCCTTTCTCCAGCACCACAACCTCAAGGTCGGCATTCAACTGTTTCAAGCGGATCGCAGCAGACAATCCCGAAGGGCCGGCACCCACAATCACCACGTCATAGTCCATGGTCTCACGTTGAATATCTGACATATTACTTCCCTTGCTTCCGGCCCATCTCGTGAAAAAATGGGCAAAGTTTTCAAACTCGCTGAAGGGTTTATGCCATGATTCAAACGCAGGTCAATCGTGACGCGGCTTTCCAAGGCCAAAGGCGACGTTATTTCGCATTTCTCACAGGCACCGGCCGAGCCAAAGGCCTCTATTTCTCATGGAACTGTTTAAAATAAGATCAATTGGTGCGCAGTCACAAAAAAAAACATGGCAATCGTAATCTAACCCCTTGCCAAACCGCGTCGCCTTCGGTCAGGTAGATCAACCTTCAATCATGAGTGTTGTTTCAATGGAAAAAATCCCGTTAACCAGATCAGGTGCCGTTCAGCTGGAGGCTGAAATGAAGACCTTGAAATCTGTAGAACGCCCAACCATCATCAAGGCGATTGCGGAAGCGCGGGAATTGGGCGATTTGAAAGAGAACGCCGAATATCACTCGGCGCGCGAAAAGCAGGGATTCATTGAAGGACGAATCAAAGAGCTGGAAGCCATCTTGGGCCGAGCCGATATCATTGATCCGGCCAAATTGTCCGGGTCGGTGAAATTCGGTGCGACGGTGACTTTGGTCGATGAGGACACCGATGAAGAAAAAATTTATCAAGTCGTGGGAGAGCCAGAGGCGGATATCGAGAGTGGCAAGCTCAACATGCGCTCGCCATTGGCCCGGGCTTTGATTGGCAAGGACGAAGGCGACAGCATTGAAGTGCGCACGCCTGGCGGTGCGCGCTCCTATGAAATCTTAAAAGTCGAATTCATCTGACACGGCAAGCCTGGCGCCCCGGCTCCTGAGGCTTTTACGGTAGGCCAAAACTGGCGTAGGGCAAAAAACATACCGTTTGGCCGGGTTTAATCTCGGCCGCCGCCTCTGGTAATTCGACAAGGCCTTCTGCCCAAGACAGGCCTGAGACCCGGCCCGATCCTTCAGACGCGAAGACGTGGGCCGCGCCATCACTCAAGCGTGCCCGCAGATATTCGCGACGCCCAGCTTTTTTCGTTTTTGAAAATGCAGCTGGCATATGCAGCGCTTGCGGCTCTTGGAATCCGGCCCCCGCCAGTTGCAACAACGCGGGACGGGCGAAAATCAACGTGCACACAAAGGCTGCCACCGGATTGCCTGGCAGGCCAAAAACCGGCACCCCGCCCCAAACGCCCAAAGCCAAAGGCCGTCCCGGCTTCACCGCAATCCGCCAAAGCGCCATACCGCCGCTCGCGCGCAACACCGCGGACATGTGATCCTCATCCCCAGCGCTCGCCCCCCCCGAGGTCATGATGACATCCGCGCAGTCTTTGGCCCGGTCAAGCGCCGCGCGCACAGCGGCGGCCTCATCGGGCACAATGCCAAGATCTACCACCTCCATACCCCAGCGTCGCAGCACCGCACAGAGCATCGGTCGGTTGGCATCAAAAAATTGGTCGACACGCGCCGCCTGCCCTGGCGCGCGCAGTTCCGCGCCTGTGGAGATCACTGCGACCTTTAGGGGCTTGAATACAGAAACCTCGCCCAGACCCGCCGCGGCGATCACCCCAAGATCTTCCGGTCTGAGTTGATGGCCTGCCGGAAAAATCTGGGCGCCTTGTTGCATATCTTCGCCAGCCGCGCGGGCATTGGCCCCTGCTTTGAGCGGACCTGTAACCTGAAGCCGGCCGTCGTCTATCCGAACATCTTCTTGCAACACCACCGTATCGGCACCACCCGGCAAAGCCGCGCCTGTGAGTATGCGCAGGGCTTGGCCGGGCAAGAGCCGCCCTTTAAAGGCCTCTCCAGCCGCAGAGCGCCCGTCCCGCAATTGCAAACTCTGCGCACCCGCCTGCAGACCGCCAGCGAAGGCATAGCCATCCACCGCTGAGTTGGCACAGGGCGGATGCGATCTTGCGGCAATGACCGCATGTGCCAAAATCCGCCCGTCGCTCTGCTCAACGGCAGATTGCTCTACCGGAACACAGCACGGCAAGCGCTGTTCCAGAAGGCGGAGCGCCTCGCTCACCGGTGTCCAATGCACCCCGGCAGGCAGTGCAAAGCAATCATTGCTCAGTTTGCTTGGCCCGCTCACCTGGCCATCTCCAAATGCGCTAGAATGAAATCGGCCACTGCCGCCGTGTCATCCAGATCAAATACCGGGCGATCAAGCTCTAGGGCGGTGTCACTGGCGACGGCTAAAATCGTTGGATCATTCGGCGCAATCAGCGGGTTGCCGGTTTCCGCCCGCCATGCCTCAACTTTTGGATGTTTATCGCGCTTCCAACCCTCGATCAGCACCAGATCTACCGGATCCAATTTGGCCAAAAGCGCGGCCAAGCTCGGCTCCGGCGCACCGCGATGCTCGTTCATTAAAGCCCAGCGCTCCGTTGAAGCCAGCAAAACCTGTGACGCACCCGCCATACGATGCCGGTGGCTGTCCTTTCCGGGGTGATCCACGTCAAAGCTGTGATGGGCATGTTTGAGGGTTGAGACCCGCAAACCCCGGCCACAAAACTCTGCCACCAATCGTTCCATCAAGCCGGTTTTACCAGCATTTTTCCAGCCAGTTACGCCAAATACATTCATGCCATCGCCTCAGCCTGCGCCAGGTCTTCTGGCCGATTGATATTGAAGAAGGGATCATGGGGAACCACCGAGAACAGCGCCTCGGCGCAGCCGTGTTGATCGGTCCAAAGAACCACTTTGCGCAGACCGCCCTTCAAAGCCCGCCGCAAATCCTCACGCAGCGCCACGGGCCAAAGTCCGAAGGTGGGGTGACGGTATATCCTATCCGGCCCGGGCGTTGCCGCCAAAGCAATCGGAACCCCCGCCGCCTCCCGAGCATCCGCCAAACGTGCCTGAAGATCCGCAGGGAAAAACGGCGTGTCTGCCGCCACGGTCAGGATATGCTCTGCGCCCTGTGCAGCCGCCCAATCCAAACCGGCCAATACCCCCGCCAAAGGCCCTGGAAATTCCGCCATAGAATCGGCAATCACAGGCAGATTAAAAGCTTCAAAACGTGCCGGATCGCCATTGGCGCTCAGCGCCATGTGAGCCACCTGCGGGCGCAATCGCTCCAGAACATGATCAATCACCCGTCGTCCGGCCAGAGGGCGTAGAGATTTATCCCCCCCGCCCATGCGGCTGGCCCGCCCGCCGGCGAGAATTACCCCAAGAGGCACAGTCATTGCGCGGATTTCCGGCGGTGCTTGCGGTCCTCTTCTTCCGTGGAGGGATCCGCATCAAAAACAAGCCGCTCCTGGCCCGATAAGCATTGAAACCTTTGACCGCGCATCCGCCCGATTAATGTCAAACCGACCTGCCGCGCCAATTCGACGCCCCAGGCGGTAAACCCCGATCGGCTCGCCAATACCGGAATGCCCATCAAAGCGCATTTGATCACCATCTCTGAGGTCAAGCGCCCGGTGGTATAGAGAATCTTATCGGCGCCTGAGGTTTGTGTCGCCCGCATCCATCCTGCCACCTTATCCACCGCATTGTGTCGCCCCACGTCTTCCATATAGACCAAGGGCGCGTCGCGGAGGCAAAGCACCGTGCCATGGATCGCGCCCGCGCTGAGATAGAGGCTCGGCATTTGGTTGATCTGGTGCGAAAGGCTATAGAGCCAAGAGGTCCGCAGCAGCGCCGGCGGCAAACATAGCCCCTCGATCCCCTCCATGATGTCGCCAAAAACAGTGCCCACCGCACAGCCAGACGTGCGGGTCTTTTTCTTGAGTTTGGCCTCATAATTGGTTGGCCTATTGGTGCGGACCACCACGGTTTCCAACTCCGCGTCAAAATCAACCGCCTCAACGATCTCTTCTTTGGTCAACATGCCTTGATTGCTTAAAAAACCCTGCGCCAGATATTCGGGATAATCGCCAATCGTCATGGCGGTCACGATCTCTTGACCATTGAGCCAGATGGTAAGCGGCCGCTCCTCCACCACATTCAACGAAATTTCCGCGCCCAGATGGTCCAGACCTGCGACCTGCCGCGTCAACCCTTTTGCCTGAGGGTTCGGGGCAATCAAACAAGGCTTGGCTTGGATCATGGAAATCTCCTATACAGCGCACACAATGACACTCCGGACAGATAGGTCAAGCGTATGCAATCCTCCAGACATGACTTTTGGGCTGGGCTCTGGGGGGCTTTGCCATTTTGCATCGTTGTCGCCCCCTATGGGATGGTTTTCGGTGTCCTAGCCGCCGAATCTGGCCTGGATATTTTCACCGCAGTGGCCTTTTCCATGGCTGTGATCGCCGGTGCCGCGCAATTCACCGCCCTATCGCTCATGCAAGATCAAGCACCGGTTTTCATTGTGATTATTGTCGGCCTGGCCGTCAATCTGCGCATGGCGCTCTATTCGGCCACGCTGGCCACCCATTTGGGCGCCGCCCCATTTTGGACCCGCGCCTTCGTCGCCTATGCAATTTTAGATCACAGTTTCGCCCTCGCCGATCAGAAGTTCCAAAATGAACCTGACATGAGCCTGCCCCGCAAATTGGCCTTTTATTTCGGCGCCACAAGTTTGGTGGCGGTGATCTGGGTTGTGGGTACAGGTTTTGGCGCCTGGCTGGGCACGCGCATTCCCGATTGGCTGGCCTTGGATTTCGCCATGCCCATCGCCTTCATAGCCTTAGTGGCCCCAGCGCTGCGCAGCTTACCGCATGTGATTGCCGCTTTCACCGCAGCGACACTGTCACTCCTCCTTGCGCCCGCACCCTATGGGCTTGGCTTGATCATTGCAGCATTGATCGCCCTCGTTTTGGGCGCTGAGGTGGAGCGACGCATGGGGGCGAGATCATGAGCATTTCGACCGCAACACTTTGGCTTGTGATTGCAGGGCTGGCCTTTGGCTCTTGGCTCCTGCGCTTTTCGTTTTTGGGTATCATCGGCAACAAGGAGCTGCCCGAATGGGTCAAACGCCATCTTCGCTATACGCTTGTGGCTGTCATGCCGGGCATTATCGCACCCCTGGTTTTCATGCCGCGCGCGACAGATGGGGCTTTTGATCTGCCGCGATTTCTAGCTGCGGCGGTGACGCTTTTGGTGGGCGTTTGGAAAGGTAATCTCTTGATGGCGATCGCAGCCGGCGGCGTTACGCTTTATTCAATGTTAAACTCCGGCTTTTGACCGATCCAGCCGTAAAAATCCGTGCGTTTATCCCTGTCCTCTGATTGCGAAAATCGCACCGTTCTCACACCGGGTAACGCCGCAAAACGCTCCATAAGCGTCTTGGGAAAAAACGTCGGACCTATGGCCTCAAAGCCTGGAGTGGCCCGCAAGAGCGCGCTCACATTCTACGCACAGAAGAATTGCATCACAGGCCCATGAACCATCACGCGAGCAAGAAGATCGCCGGCCACCGCATCGGTGGCATCTCGGGTTTGCGCCACTGTGTCATGGGTGTTGCGGGTGTGGTAATCGATATAACTGTCCACAACCGCCGGGTTGGCACCGTAGATCACATCGCCGCACTCTGCCAAACTCGCATGTGACAGACTCCCAGCCGGATCAAAAATGACCCTCTGCGCGCCATTCACGATCAAAGCAGAATGTGCGCCGCTGCCGTCTTGCGTGCTCAACACAGTGATCAAAGTCACTTTTGCGCCGCCAGGATGCCGATAACGCGGCAGGTCAGCCTCGCGCATGGCATCGCCCCTAAAGGCCGCGCTGCATCCGACAAGGCACAAAAGCGCCAAGGTCAATGCAGCATATCTCATCGAATTAACCGTTTATGAGATACAAAAGCACCAGGGCCACGAGAATAACAACTGTGCTTTTCGACACGAGGCCCATAAAACCTGCAAAAGTCTTTTCTTGCACGTCTGTATTCATTGTGCCGTGTTCGTGTTTTTGGTCAGCCATAGCGACAACTCCGTTTTATGTTTCGCACTCCCTAGCCTCCAACGCGGCATTTGTCACGCGCGCAGACCCGCCCAGCGGCAAAAAAGCGCGCGTCAGCCTGCGCTAATTCATCACCCAGCGATAGGCGCCGTCTTGGTGCAAACTGCGGGTCACCTCACCGGCATGCCACAAATAGTTGCAATGGGCCAAAGCCTCGACCAGACCAAGCCCATATTCTCCATCCCCGATTTGGCGCTTGAAGACGGCCATCATGACCTCTCCGGCGGTTTTTGGAGTTTTCAAATCGGCCCGCAGCCGCATCAAAGCGCCGTGGTGGTTTTCCTCCAATTGCCGCAGCCGCAGGGGCATGCCGACAAAGGGCAATTTATGACCGGGCAATGCCAAATGATCGGCGCGTGCAAAGTTTTGCAATCGCGCACAGCTGTCAAGCCAGTCCGCCAAAGGATTCGCATCCGGCTCAGTGGGGTAGACCCCGATATTTGAGCTAATGGACGCAATGACCTGATCGCCGCAAAGCACCAAATTATCATCCCGGCTCCAGAACGTCGCATGATCGGGCGCATGCCCATGATCGACGCGAATATCCCACCTGCGCCCGCCCATTTCAATCACGTCACCCTCTTCAATGCGGGTAAACCCAATGGGAATGGGATGCACGATGTCAGAAAAATTGAAGGGACGTTCATCCTGCCGGGCCGCGAGTAAATCAGCCCGCATCCCAGCGCGGCGGTAAAACTCAATCTGACCCTCGGTATAGCGCTCCTGAATATCCATTGTAAGCATACGTCCCATCAGATAGGCCACCTGCGTTGAGACATATTCCGCGCCAAATTCTTCAACAAACCAGCCGTGAAACCCAATATGATCAGGGTGGTGATGGGTTGCCACGACCCGCTTAACCGGCTTGCCGCGCAAAGGCCCCTCAAGCACGGCTTGCCACATCGCCTGCACCCTGCGCGATTTCATCCCCGTATCGATCAGCGTCCAACCGTCACCGTCATCCAGCACATAGATGTTCACATGATCCAATTTCATCGGCAAAGGCAGCCGCAGCCAATGCACCCCCTCGGCAATTTCGATCATCTCGCCATTTTCAGGGGGCGTTTCCCAAGGGTATCTTATCGTTGTCATAGGCTGGGGTTACGCGGCAAAATCATCAAGCTCAAGCGCATAAAGATCTGCCGCGCCCGCCTGCGCCTGAGCACACAGAGAAGCAGCCTCCGGTAAAAGGCTGTTGATATAGACCCGCGCCAAACGCTGGCGCTTGGCTCGGCCAGACATAGACGCCACCAGATGAAAATATCCGCCCAACACCCGGGCAAAGGCTTTTTGATAGGCCACAGAGCCCGCAAACCGCTCATTGAGCTCCTGGGACACTACCCATTGCGTGGTGGCGCGTAACTGCGCAATAGCTGCCAAAACCGCTTTGGCCAAATCACTGTTTGAGGCGGAGGCCAGCGCTTCCATATCATCCATCAGAGCAAAGGCGGCGGCACCCCCATCCATCATCTTGCGCGCCACAAGATCCATAGATTGAATTCCATTTGTGCCTTCATAAATCGGAGTGATCCGCGCGTCGCGCAGATATTGCGCCGCTGCGGTTTCCTCGACAAAACCCATACCACCGTGAATTTGCACCCCAAGATCGGCCACGGCGACGCCTGTGTCGCTGCCAAAGGATTTGGCAATGGGGGTCAAAAGCGCTGCGCGGGCCTGCCAATCGGCATCGCCCGTGGCTTTGGCCATATCAATCGCAATCGCACAGGCCACTCCAATGGAACGCGCCGCAAAAATATCGGCCTTCATCTGCGCCAACATCCGCCGAACATCGGCGTGATCGATAATTGTTCCAGTGCCATCGGCAATGGGCGCACGCCCCTGTTTGCGGTCCATCGCATAAGCCAGCGCGTGTTGATAAGCGCCCTCGGCCACCCCAACGCCCTGCATCCCGACAGCCAGGCGGGCGTTGTTCATCATGGTGAACATACAGGCCATGCCGTTGTGTTCTTCGCCCACAAGCCAACCTGTTGCGCCCGAAAACTCCATAACCGCGGTCGGACTGCCGTGAATGCCCAGCTTATGCTCCAAGCTGACACAGCGCAGATCATTGCGCGCGCCAAGACTGCCATCGGCATTGGGGATAAATTTTGGCACCAAAAACAGGCTGATCCCCTTGGGACCGGGCTTGGCACCCGGAAGCCGGGCCAAAACCAAATGGCAAATATTCTCTGCCACATCATGTTCACCCCAGGTGATAAAGATTTTCTGGCCTGAGATTTTATAGCTGCCATCTGCTTGCGGCTCGGCCTTACTCCTCAATGCGCCCACATCAGAGCCGGCATGGGGCTCTGTCAGATTCATCGTGCCGGTCCATTCACCAGAAATGAGCTTTGGCAAATACAGCGCTTGCAAATCGGCATTCGCGTGGTGTTCCAGCGCCTCAATCTGACCCTGCGACAAAAGTGGGCAGAGATTGAGAGAGATACAGGCGCCGCACATCATATCATGCATCGCCGTGTTCAAAGCCATCGGCAAGCCCATGCCACCATGCTCTGGCGTGGCGGAAATACCGACCCAGCCACTTTCGGCGATCGCCGCATAGCCATCGGCAAAGCCCGGCGGGGTGCGCACAACGCCGTTTTCCAATTTGGCGGGATGCAAATCCCCGGGCCGTTGCAGCGGCGCCATCACGGTATCGCACATCTTGCCGCATTCATTTAAAACCGCATCCGTCAAATCCTGTGTAGCTTCCGAAAAACATTCATTGGCCACCACCGGCGCCAAGGGCACCACTTGGTCAAAAATGAACTGATATTCGCTGACAGGGGCTTGATAGGGCATGAGGAACTCCAAGGATGGCAGTAATCTATTAGCAGCGTCTTACCCAAGCCGCTGGCATAAGGAAATGGCTATCGGCCGAAACGCCGCGTCAGGCCCGGCCCGCTTGCCCCGATAATAGGGTTGGATCGACCCCGATTGAGGCCAGAGCCGCCGCCCATTTGGCACCATTGTCCGGGCTGAAAACCAAGTCAAACTCAGCATCACAAATCAACCAGCCATTGGCCCGAATTTCCGCCTCCAGCTGCCCCGCCGCCCAGCCCGCATAGCCCAGCACCAACAAACTCGTCTTCGGCCCCAAACCCCGCGACAAATCTTTGATCGCATCGACCGTGGCCGTCACTGCAAAGCGGTCGTCAATCCGCAAGGTATCAGGATCGCCAATATAATCTGCCGAATGCAGTAAAAACCCGCGCGAAGGTTCGACCGGTCCGCCAAAATGCACAGCAACCTCCGGGGTAAAAGCGCCGATGGGGATATCGAGATGCCCAAGAAGCGCTTTGAGATCTAAGGCCGCATTGGCCTTATTCACAATGAGCCCCATGGCGCCATCCTCGGAATGGGCGCTGATATAGACGACCGAATGCTCAAATCGCGGATCACCCATGCCCGGCATGGCCACCAAGAGTTTTCCAACAAGAGTCGTCTGCACGTCAGTCATGCTAACAACATGAATAGGAAAGAGCAAAACAACAAGTGCTGTCACTGAGATTTTTCTGTACCGTGGCGGCCTGCGCCAAATTGTGCCACCTGCCAACTGGCGCGGACACTTGCGAAGACGGGCTTGCTCAATAAAAAGTGAGTTCGTATTTCAGCGCAAACGCGTTAGAAGGATCCCCATGAAACACACTGTGCACCGCATCACCACATTCCTCCTCTGCGCTTTTTGCCTCACCCCTGTCGCCCTCGCACAGGATCTGGACGATATTTTGCAGGCCAAATTGCGGCCAGGATGGCGCACTGAGGATGGCATCCATATGGCGGCGCTTCAACTCGATATGGCGCCGGGGTGGAAAACCTATTGGCGCCAGCCGGGAGACAGTGGTATCCCGCCGCGCTTTGATTTTTCTCGATCTATGGGCGTTCAGGCCTTCGAGGTTTTTTATCCAGCGCCAGAAATTTCGTGGCTCGGGAGCAGCCGCAGCATCGGATATGAATCGCAGGTCATTTTTCCGGTGCAACTGTCCGTGGACCGCGCTGCAGACATCACCTTGATCGGGCGTATTGAGGTCGGTGTGTGCCGTGAGCTGTGCATCCCTGTTACGCTTGATCTGTCCGCGCAATTATCCGCACAGGCGCCTGTTGACCTTGTGATTGAAGCCGCACGCGCCGCTGTGCCAAAACCCGGCGCGGGTCTGATCACCTGCGCTTTTTCAGCAGCAAACGATGGCATGGAGCTAAAGATTGTTTTGCCATCCCCCGATCGCGCCTTTGACAATGCGGCCATCGAACTGGACAACCCGCGTCTTTGGGTCAAAACGCCCAAGCTTGAGCTGCGCGATGGGCGGTTGAGTGTCACCGCCCAAATCATGACCCCCACGGGTCAGCCCATGGCCATCGGGCGCGACGGGGTGACAACCACGCTATTTGCGCCCGACGGAGCCACCGAATATCGTGGCTGCTTGGGCGCCTAGCGCCGCAAATTCCGCGCAAAGATCAAGGCTGACACCGAGTAAAGCAACAACACAACGAGCGCTGAGCCGCTCAAAAATAGCGCAAGCCCAAATGGCAAAGGCGACAGATGGGCCGCCAATGGCAACCCCATCCAAAACTGCGGCACCCCTCCGCTCACAATCACCGCCCCAAGGGTCGCGGCGAAAAGGGCGGTCAGGCTGATGAGCGCTGCAACAACGGGCAAGCGCGGTCCGCGGCCACGCCATAGGCCGCGCAGGGCCCGTTTGACGCTCGCCACCTGCGCGCCCACATCCGCTTGCATTGCCATCAAGGCTGGCACGACGATCAATACTAAGATCACCCCAAACCCAAGCCCATAGACTAAGGTTATCACCGTTGGCTTGAGAAACTGCGCTTGTGACGAGGTTTCATAAAGCAACGGGGACAGGCCGAGCACCGTGGTCAATGTCGTCAACAACACCGGTCTCAACCGATCTGTTACCCCATCGACAATCGCTGGAAATAGGCCCCGCTCTTTGGAATATTCATCAATCGTCGTCACCAAAACAATGGAATCGTTGATGATAATCCCCACCATGCCAATCAACCCAACCACAGAAAACAGCGAAAGCGGGATGTCATACCACCAATGGCCATAAATCGTCCCGATCAAGCCAAACGGAATAATGGCCATCACCACCAAGGGGCGTGTCCAGCTGGAGAAAATCCAAGCCAAAGTCATGAAGATCCCGGCCAAGGTTAAAATCAAACCCCGTGTGGCGTCATTGCGGAAATCATCTTCCTGTTCCGCCAATCCAGCCAAGGTGAAGGCAACTTGAGTTTCCTCAGAGATTTTTGGCAAAACTGTCTCTTCCAATTCCGCCACAATCGCCTGCGCGCGCGCCGGGTCATCCTCAGAAATATCGCCCGTCACAGAAATCACCTGGATGCCATTCTCACGCCGCACCGTTGAAAAACCGGTGCGCTGCTGCACGGTGACAATATCGGCCAGCGGCACATAGCCCCCGTTCGGTGTGCGGATCAGCATGCGATCGGTGAAATCAGCCGTCAACTCGCCGGCCGGCAATTCCACACGGATCGTGGCGGAGCGCGGCCCATCGGGGAAGCTCGCCGCCTCAATCCCGTTGAGGCGATTGCGCAACACCCGGCCCAATGTGTCAATGGTAAGCCCCAAAGATTGCCCCTGCGGCGTCAACTCCAACACCAATTCCTCTTTGTCGTAAGAGAGCGTGTCCTCAACAGCTGAGACTTCTGGATATCGCGCCAAAGCGGTTTGCAAGGCCTCAGAGGCGGCTTTAAGTCGGCGCGCATCAGCCCCGGAAAATTGCACATCGAGCGCATCGCCGCCCGGACCGGAGCGCCAACCGCGAAAGCTAATCGTCTCCACCCGAGGATGCCTAATCACCGCATCTTGCAAATCCGCGACAAATGCAAAGGACGAATAGGGCCGCAAATCCGCATCAATCAACTCAACGGCAATAGAGCCCAATTGATCAGCATCTTTGGTATCAGCGCCCGCCAAGCCACGGCCGGTATTGCCCCCAATTTCGGCCATGGAGAAATCCACTGGATTGCGGCCATATTTCTCTTCATATTGCGCGCCAACGGCTTCTACAGCCGTTTGAAACGCGCGCATTTGCTCAAGGGAATCTTCCCGCGTTGCCCCCGGAGCCATCGCGAAATTACCCGTCACCGAGCCGCGCTCAGGAGCGTTGAAAAACCGCCATTGCACATCTCCATTGATGAACAGCACCGCTTGACTGGCCAAGGCCACCACCACAGCTGCAAACACCGGATATCGCGCCCAAATGACAAATCTGATAAACGGGCGGAACAGGTAGAACTTAAACTGATCCAGCAGGTAGTTCATGAAGTGTGACGGCATGTCATACCAACGGATCCGTGAGCCGACGGATATAGAATGCGCCATGTGATGGGGCAAAACCAAAAAGCATTCGGCCAGCGAGGCAATCAAAACCACGATGACGGTAAAAGGAATATCGGCAATCAAATCGCCAAACCGCCCACCAATCGCCACCAAGCCAAAAAAAGCGATGACGGTCGTCAGCGTTGCCGAAAATACCGGGGTGAACATGCGCTTGGCTGCATTCTCCGCCGCCACGACAGGGCTTTCCCCCAAAACACGCGCGCGAAAATCAGCATGTTCCCCCACAACAATGGCATCATCGACCACAATCCCAAGGGTAATGATCAAGGCAAAAAGCGAGATCATATTGATCGTCAGCCCTGATAGATACATCAGCGCCAAAGCCGCCGCCATAGCCGCCGGAATTCCCGCGGCCACCCAAAAGGCAGTGCGCACATTCAAAAACAAAAATAACAGCAAAAGCACAAGCCCAAGCCCTTGAAGGCCATTTTCCAACAGCATGGCCAGCCGCGCAGAAATCGCCTCGGATCGGGTACGGATCAATTCGACATTCACATCAGGGGGCAAGGATTCCATCATCCCCGCAGCGGTGGTTTGAACCTGCTCCTGGATTTCAATCGCGTCGCCCTGATCAGAGCGGTCAATGCGGATGGAAATGGCTGACGCCGCGCCCACGAAATAGGCGCGATCTCGGTCAACCCCCTCTTCCGTCACCCGCGCCACATCGCCCACGGTGAGCGACGAGCCATCGGCATTGGAACGCAACACAATCTGCCTGATATCCCGGGCGCTGCGTTTGGCGATCCCTGTACGAATGCGCGCACTCCCGGCCACATCGCCTGCGGGATCTGCCTCTGCTTCCTCAGCGATGGCACTGGCGATCTGCGCCATGCTCACGTCATGACGAATAAGCGACAAGCTGTCGACTTCCACGATGGTTGAGCCCGCAGCCACGCCGCGAATAGTGGTGCGGGTCACGCCTGCGGCGAAAAGCCTTGTGACGAACTCATCGGCAAATAGAGCCAATTGCGCCACCCCAACCGGACCGGAGATCACCACATCTGTGACCCGGTCGCGCCAGACCCCACGGGTGACTTTTGGATCATCAGCATCATCGGGGAACTGGCTGGCGACGGAATCAACGGCGATTTGGGCATCATCGGTGCCGCGGGCCATATCCCAGCCGGGCTCAAATTCCATGGTAATCCGCGCGGAGCCTTCCGAGGAGGTGGCAGAGGTGCTGTTCACCCCTTCAATCCCAAGCAACGCCGGTTCAACCACCTGCACAATTGCCCGGTCAACATCCTCCGGTCCAGCGCCATCCCACCGCACGCTGACCGTGACGCGGTCAATAATCACATCGGGAAAAAACTGCGCCCGCATTTGCGGAAAAGAAACAGCCCCGGCGACCAGCATAATAAGCAAGAAAAGGTTTGCCGCGGTGCGATGTCGGGTCATGTAAGATAAAATCCCGCCAGTGGCGGTGCGTATCACAGACATCCCTTATCCCCCCATCCGGCCTTCCAGCCGCTCAACCAATTCTTTGCGCACTTCGGGTTCTTGCAACTGCGCCAAGACCCGCTCCTTGGCCTGTTTGGGCATGCGTTTATTGGCCTCGACATAGGCAATCAACTTGGCGCGCCGTTCTGGGTCAAGCGCGATGGTCTCTGGGGCCGCCTGTGGCGCATTTCCCTCAGCGCTCAACACTCGCACCTTGATGCCCGCACCCAGCAATGGTGATCGTTCCGCTACAATTTGCGCTCCGCTCAGCTCACGCGAGCGCGCCAAAACATCATCCCCCTGACGGCGCACAAGGATCACATCGGCCTCCGACAGGCGCTCATCTTCGCCCACAACCAGAACCTTGTTATTCCCGCTCACTGCCGTGGCCGGCAGGCGGGCAACCCAATTCAAGGCGGGCTCCGTTATGTTTACGGTCACAAAATCACCCGGCCGCAGACCCTTGGAGGTTGCAAGGCTGGCAAAGAGCAGCCGCCCAGTCAAACCTTCGCCCACGACAGCAGCTTCGCGGGTGATCTGGCCGCTTGAGCTCATCTCCGCGCCGAGCAGATCCAGCGTCACCGTGACCTCAGCCGCCCGCAACTTGCCCGCTTCATCGAGCAGACGCCGATGCTGGGAGGTGCTCACACGAAAGGCCACTTCCAGAGCCAATGGATCCACCAATTGGCCAATTTTTTCATTGTTGGTCACAGTTCCGCCCTGCAGAACAGTGACATTGGCCAGAAGCCCAGAAAAGGCCGCGCGTACAACCGTGTCACGCAGATTGCGCTCCGCTTCCGCCAGCGAAATATCCACCCGAATGACCCGCGCATGCGCTTGATCCAAACGCGCCTCAGCGGCCTGCAAAGCTTGGCGCCGCGCCAGAATGGATTGGCGCGCCGAGGAAGCAGCCAGTTCCGCAGCCTCCACAGAGGCCGCAGTGCCGACCCCACGGGTCACAAGATCTTGTTGCCGGGCCAATGCTTTTTGGCGCAGGGCGGCTTGCTCTTGCGCGGCGCTGATCTCATCCTTGGCCAAGTCTAGCGCCCGCACCGCCTCTCGCAAATCCGCATGAGCATCGGCCATATCGGCCTGTACCAAAGCCAAGGCGGTTTGTGCATTTGACGGATCAATTCTCAGGAGTACATCGCCCTCCAAAACAGAACCGCCATTTTGAAAATTCGGGTGCAACTCAATAACCGTACCACCAATCGGCGGCCGAATATCAAGGCTACGCTGGCTTTGCACCTCGCCAAAGACCCGTAGGACCGGAATATGCTGGCCCGGCTCAAAGGGCACGGCATTCACTGCAAAAATTCTCTCACGACCACCGCCACCGCGCCGCTGATCGTCACCTTTGTTCTCAATCGCGCCCCGAACCATCATGATGGCATAGGCAAACAGCGCCAGAGTCGCCGCCAGTAGGAACAACCCCATTAAACTTTTGCGTAGAAACCGCATACGACAGCCCTTTCGATCATCATTACAGTGGTTCTAGTACAAAACTTCTCCGCGTCACGCAGATTCGACAGCGGGGCCTATTTTCTTTGCAGATGCTCCTCAAGCCGCGGCATGATTTCGACAAAATTGCAGGGTTTATGTCTTATATCCAATTGCTTGACGAGTATTTCATCCCAAGCATCTTTGCAGGCGCCCGGACTGCCCGGCAATGCAAACATATAAGTGCCATTGGCCACACCGCCCGTTGCTCGGCTCTGAACCGCAGATGTGCCAATTTTTTGCATGGAAACAAAGGTGAAGACGGTTGAGAACGCGTCAATCTCTTTTTCATAGACATCCCGATGTGCCTCGACGCTCACATCACGGCCCGTAAGCCCAGTGCCGCCCGTGCTCAGAACCACATCAATGGACGGATCGCGCGACCATTGACGCAATTTTTCGGCAATCGCTTCGCGATCATCGGGGAGAATGTCGCGGTCGGCCAGGATATGCCCGGCCGCTTGCAAGCGCGCAACCAGCGTGTCGCCGGATTTATCATCACTCAAACTGCGGCTGTCGGACAGGGTTAAAACCGCGATGCGCACCGCGACAAACTCTGTTTTTTCTGGTGCATTGCTCATGTCTTGACCCCTTCAGATTGCCTGTGCAGCCAAGCCTTGAGCATCAACAAATCCTGCCATGCCTGTTTCTTCCGATTAGGCTGGCGCAACAGGCCCTGCGGATGCACCATCGGCAAAACTGGCCGGGCAAAACCCTCTTGCCAGGCTCCGCGCAGCTTGCTCAGGCCGCGTTTTCCCAAAACCGCCTGACAACTGATATTGCCCATGCAGATCACAACCTGCGGCGCGGCCAAGATAATATGACGGCGCAAGAAAGGCTGCATCATGGCGATTTCAGTCGCGCTGGCCTCTCGGTCCTGCGGTGGGCGCCAAGGAATCACTGAGCCTGCATAGACCTCCTCGGCCCGGTCCAAACCAATAGCGGCACACATTTGGTCCAGCAATTGACCGGCAGGACCTGCGAAAGGCAGACCTTGCAGATCCTCCGCCCGCCCGGGCGCATCTTCCAAGATCATCACCCGAGCCCCAGCCCTGCCCCCACCAAACACCAAATTGCGGGCCCCGCGGCGCAAATCACAATGGGAAAAATTTTGCAGCGCAAGTTTCAACGCCGGCAAATCCCCCGCCGCAGCTGCAGCCTCTTCGGCCACTGCAACAGCGTCCACAGCCGGCGCGGCTGCCATCACAGCCGGAGGCCGGTCCTCAGCCTGTGGCGCCTCGGTGGGTGCCGCCGCTGCAGTGGATGGTTTGGGGTTTTGCGCCGGCACCTCATAGCGGTCAATGGGCACATCACCCACGGCATCGCTCACTCCGAACTCTGCCTGCCACTGCAACGCGGCGCGTGCCATATGCCAATCCAATTGATCCATGGCATCAAACTATGCCCTTCTGAGAGGAAGGTAAATCATTCAATCAGTGACGCAGCGCGTCAAAAATAACGCGCCCTAGGCTCAAATGACATTTCCTTGCGCCCTGCCCTTGCCGTGGGCGGCCACTCTTTCTATAAAACGCCAACCGGAGAGGTCTATATGCAGCTTCAGCATCTATTGGGGATAGAACCCCTACATCCCCAAAGCATCACCGAAATATTGGATTTGGCAGATCATTACGCCGATCAAAACAGATCCCGTGCGCGCGATAGTAAGGCCCTGGCTGGCTGCACTCAGATCAATATGTTTTTCGAAAACTCAACCCGCACTCAAGCCAGCTTTGAAATCGCAGGCAAGAGATTGGGGGCGGATGTGATGAATATGGCCATGCAAGCCAGCTCAATCAAAAAGGGTGAGACCCTCATTGACACAGCGCTGACACTCAATGCCATGCACCCCGATCTTCTGGTGGTGCGCCATCCGCATTCTGGCGCCGTCGATCTCTTGGCGCAGAAAGTCAATTGCGCGGTGCTCAACGCGGGGGACGGGCGGCATGAACACCCCACGCAAGCCCTGCTGGATGCGCTCACCATCCGCCGATCCAAAGGCCGCTTGCACCGCCTCAACATCGCCATTTGTGGCGACATTGACCACAGCCGCGTGGCCCGCTCTAATCTCATTTTGCTGGGCAAAATGGAAAACCGCATTCGCCTTATCGGCCCAGCAACGCTGATGCCGGCGGGAATTGGCGAGTTTGGTGCGGAAGTCTTTCACGATATGGAAGAGGGTTTGAAGGATGTGGATGTGGTGATGATGCTGCGCCTGCAACGCGAGCGTATGGACGGCGGCTTCATCCCCTCCGAACGCGAATATTATCACCGCTATGGTTTGAATGCTGAGAAACTGAGCCACGCCAAGCCAGATGCCATTGTCATGCACCCGGGCCCAATGAACCGTGGCGTTGAAATCGACGGGGAAATCGCCGACGATTTGAACCGCAGCGTCATACAAGAACAGGTTGAGATGGGTGTGGCAGTGCGCATGGCGGCAATGGATATATTGATGCGCAACAGGTGCCAGGCTGCAAAAGAGGCGCAGGCATGACCCAAAGTCTCCTTTGCGTCCCCCTTGACAGGAGACTGTGCGAATGAACGAACCCAAAGATCCCCGCATGTCGGGAAAAATTGCCATGTATGTCCTGATTTTCAGTGCCGCTTTGGTGGCTTTGATGGTGTGGGTGGCCGGATGACCTCACTGCGCATTACAAATGTTCACCTGATTGACCCAGAGAGACAGACCGTCGAGCTGGGCAATTTGAGCATCAAAAACGGCCGCATTGCCGCCGATGATCCGACCCTGCCGAGCCGAGACGGCCAGGGCAAATATCTTGCGCCAGGCATTGTCGACATTGGCGCAAAGGTCTGCGAGCCAGGCGAACGGCATAAGGAAAGCTTTCGCTCCGCTGGCCTGTCCGCTGCCGCTGGCGGGGTGACCACTTTGATCACTCGGCCAGACACAGAGCCGGCCATTGACAGCCCAGAAACCCTTGAATTTGCCAACCGCAGGGCGCAGGCCACCTGCGCCGTACGCAGCTATCAAATGGCGGCGCTCACAAAAGGGCGTTTGGGCAAGGAAATGACCGAGATCGGGTTTTTGCAAGACGCAGGAGCAATTGCCTTTTCCGATTGTGACGCGGTTGTCACCAATACCAAAGTCTTGTCGCGCGCGCTCACCTATGCGCGGCAATTGGGAGCTTTGGTCATTGGACACCCACAAGATCCAGGCCTGTCACAGGAGGCTGCGGCCACCTCTGGAAAATTTGCAACCCTGCGCGCGATCCCAGCAGTCTCGCCCATGGCTGAGCGTCTGGGACTTGAGCGGGATTTGGCCATGGTAGAGATGACCGGCGCGAAATATCATGCCGATCAACTCTCCACCGCCCTCGCCCTACCCGCCTTAGAGCGGGCCAAACAACAAGGTCTGGATGTCACCGCCGGGATCAGCATTCATCACCTAACGCTCAACGAGTTGGACGTCGCCGATTATCGCAGCTTTTTTAAAGTCAAACCCCCGTTGCGCTCCGAAGAGGATCGGCTGGCGATGGTTTCTGCGCTTGCAAGCGGGTTGATTGACATCATCAGCTCCATGCATACGCCGCAGGATGAAGAGTCCAAACGTCTGCCCTATGAGCAAGCCGCCTCTGGGGCTGTGGCATTGGAGACAGTTTTGCCGGCTGCCTTGCGCCTTTACCATGCCGAGCAGTTGAGCTTGCCACAGTTGTTCCGGGCCCTGTCACTCAACCCCTCGCGGCGCTTGGGTCTGGACAGTGGTCGCCTGAGCCTGGGGGCTCCTGGGGATCTCATCTTATTTGACCCCGATGTGCCCTTCGTTCTGGATCGCTTTTCGCTCTGGTCTAAATCTAAAAACACCCCGTTTGATGGGCAACGCCTGCAGGGCCATATTTTGGCGACATTCGTCGGTGGCAGGGAAGTCTACGCAAGATGAATTTTGAACTGACCAGCGCAGCTGAATTCTTGGCCTTTTGGGCCATTGCCGGATATTTGCTCGGCGCAATCCCCTTTGGCATCGTCACGGCGCGCGTCTTGGGCCTTGGAGATTTACGGCAAATTGGCTCGGGCAATATCGGGGCCACGAACGTGCTGCGGACCGGCTCCAAACTCGGCGCGGTTTTAACCTTGATCGGCGATGCCGGCAAAGCGGGTGCCGCGGTGCTTTTGGCCCGCGCATTGGCCGCCGAGGATGCGGCGCAAATTGCCGGCTTCGCCGCCTTTCTGGGTCATTGCTATCCGATTTGGCTGAAATTCAAAGGCGGGAAAGGCGTGGCTACCTTCTTTGGCCTGCTCTTTGCCCTGGCCTGGCCTATTGGTGTCGCCGCCGGCGCCACATGGCTCGCCACTGCAGCGGTTTTTCGTTTTTCCAGCCTCGCCGCACTTCTCACCGCTGTGATGACTCCTCTTTGGATCATCCTTATGGGCTTCAATAGTTTGTTTTTGCTGTCCCTCTGTCTCAACGGGGTGATTTATTGGCGCCATAGAGAAAATATTATCCGCTTGATCCGCGGGCAAGAGAGCAAAATCGGGCAAAAATAGAGGGGCTTCGCGGCTGGGTTTTGCAGAGGTCTTCAGTAGGAATAATCGGCGTAAATCCGGGTCAAATCTCCTTGCCAATCGCCATGGTAGCGCGCCAAAAGCTCATCGGCAGGGGTTTGGCCGGTCTCAAGACTATCTTGCAGCGCGTTTAAAAAATAAGTTTCATCTGGCACAAGCCCACCTGCCCCACTGCGCCCGCGCGCTGTGAGGCCTGCATGTGAAATCGCCACCGCTTGACGGGCCAGCTCCATCATTTTGACCCCGCCAGCCTCGGCTTGTAGCCCATCGACGGACGCTGCAATCCGCAATTCATCACGGGTTTGCACATCCATGCCTTTCACCAAATCCCAAGCCGCATCCAGCGCAGTTTGATCGTATAAAAGCCCAACCCAAAAGGCTGGCAACGCGCAAAGACGTCGCCATGGCCCGCCATCTGCGCCGCGCATTTCCATGAATTGCTTGATCCGCGCTTCCGGAAAGATGGTCGTCAGGTGATCGGCCCAATCGCTAAGTGTGGGCACTTCGCCAGGCAGCGCAGGCAATTTACCTTTGAGGAAGTCGCGGAAAGATTGACCTAAGGCATTGATATATTTTCCATCACGATAGACAAAATACATCGGCACATCTAGGGCATAGTCCACATACCGCTGAAATCCCATCCCATCTTCAAACACAAAGGGCAGCATCCCTGTGCGTTCTACATCCAAATCCCGCCAGACCCGCGCACGCCAGGATTTATGGCCATTCAGCTGACCCTCAAAGAAGGGAGAATTGGCAAAAAGCGCGGTCGCGACCGGTTGCAGAGCCAGAGCCACGCGAAATTTTTGCACCATATCCGCCTCTGAGGCAAAATCGAGATTAACCTGAACTGTACAGGTGCGACGCATCATCGTGCGACCCATTGTGCCAACCTTGCCCATATAGGCGTCCATCAACTGATACCGGCCCTTTGGCATCAAGCTCACGTCTTCATGCTTCCAGATAGGCGCGGCGCCAAGGCCGATGAAGCCAACACCAATTTGATCCGCAATTTCCTTCACCTCGCGCAGGTGCACATTCACCTCGTCACAGGTTTCATGAATGGTTTCAAGCGGAGCCCCCGAAAGCTCTAGCGCGCCGCCCGGCTCAAGGCTCACATTGGCGCCCTCTTTCGTCAATCCGATGAGATAGCCATTTTCCTCGGCCGGCGCCCAGTTAAACTGATCGCGCAGCCCTTGCAAAATAGAGAGCACAGAGCGCTCGCCCTTATAGGGCAAGGGCGCCAGCGTGTCTTTGCAATAGCCAAATTTTTCATGTTCCGTGCCAATGCGCCAATCGCTTTTCGGTTTATTGCCCTTTTCAAGCAACAAGGCCAATTGGTCAAAGCTTTCGATCGGGCCTCCGCCAGATTGTGGAATAGACATAGGGGAGACTCCGCTTTTCGTAATGTTTACCCTTCACAGGTGGCCCCTCACACAGGGCAAGTCAAGACAGGGTTAATGAAGTTTCCGGCGATTACGTTGCCAGATGAGAAATAAATCTGGGCCGCGCCCCTGGCTGGCGGCCTCCGCTTGGGCATAATTCACCCCAGGCAAGGCCACCAAAGCATCAAAGAGCTTGCCCGTCCCCTCTGCATCCCCCGGCACAGACAGCATGCCCTCGGGGCCAAAAAATACCCAAGTGGTGCGACCGCGCATGTTGCGATGCAACTCAATGCGCTCCAGAGTGTCGAGTGAAATGGAGCGGCCCGTACCAGCGGCCAAATAGCTCACTTGCCGCTCATCGACCTCCACCACCCCAGCCCCGCCTTGGCCTGCAGGGAATTTGAAGCGGCGATAGGCGTCATGGCCGATCAATGCGCCCATAACGGCGATCACCGCGCCTGCAAGCCGGGTCGTGCCAAAGCTGCTGACCACTATCATCAGCCCGGTCGTCAGAACCAATCCGGCAAAGATAAATCCCCGATATTTTCGCAAACTGCGGAGTGCTTCGGGACGGATAAAGCTCATTGCCAATCCCCCAAAGCACTCTGCCACAGGGTCAGTGCCGCCACTGCGGCCGTATCCGCACGCAAAATCCTGGGACCGAGCGACACCCCATGCGCATGGGGCATCTCATTGAGCCGCCGCCGTTCGGCTGGGCTAAATCCCCCCTCCGGTCCGATCAAAACCGCCCATGGACCCACGAGAGATGGTAAGGCCTCACCGGTTCCCAGACGGGTTTCATCACAAAACATGATCTGGCGCTGCACGTCCCACCCGTCCAGCAGCTTCGAGAGTTTTTGCAGCTCATGCACCACAGGCACGTAGGTGCCACCGCATTGCTCGGCAGCCTCCACGGCATGATTTTGCAAGCGATCTTGGCGAATGCGTTCAGAATTGGTAAAATCACTCTGCACCGGCAGGATCTGCGCCGCGCCCATCTCTGCGGCTTTTTCGACGATGAAATCCGTGCGCGCCTTTTTGATGGGCGCGAAGATCAGCCACAGATCAGGCGGCAGCTGCATCGGCTTGGACTGGCGTTCACAAAGCAAGATGCCATTGCGTTTGCCAGCCTGCACCACACGCCCCAACCACTCACCGTCGAGACCGTTGAACAGTTCAAGAACCTCGCCCACGCCTTTGCGCATCACACCGAAAAGGTAATGAGATTGCTCGCGGCTCAAAGGAACCGATTGCCCCGCCCCCAGCGGGTGATTTACATAGAGTCTAATAACTGAAGCCATGGAGCATAGGATATGACGCAATCGGGCAAATCACCAGAGGGGCAAGTTGCCGATGCGGTAAAAGATAATTGGGTCGATCGCCATGCGCCAGAGGCCAGCCGCCCCTATTTGCGCCTGTCCCGAGCCGACCGTCCCATCGGCACTTGGCTGCTTTATATCCCCTGTATTTGGGGCATCCTTTTGGCGGCGCTCCTGGCGGGGGATTTCCAGAGCTGGGACTTGTGGCTGATCGTTGGCTGCGGTGCCGGCGCCTGGTTAATGCGCGGCGCGGGGTGCACATGGAATGATATCACCGACCGAAAATTTGATGCCCAGGTCGCCCGCACCCGCTCGCGCCCTCTTCCATCGGGGCAGGTTACGGTGCGCGGCGCGCTGCTTTGGATGGTGGCCCAGGCGCTCATTGCATTTTGCATTCTGATCAGCTTTGGCATGCCTGCAGTTCTGATTGGCGTTGCCAGTCTTGGCTTTGTTGCGGTTTACCCCTTTGCCAAGCGGTTCACCTGGTGGCCGCAGGTGTTTCTCGGCCTCGCATTTAATTGGGGCACTTTGCTGGGATGGGTGGCCCATAGTGGCCGATTGGATTGGCCCGCCGTGCTTTTATATCTTGCCGGCATTGCCTGGACCCTGTTTTATGACACGATCTATGCGCATCAAGACACAGAGGATGACGCGCTGATTGGCGTGAAATCTACTGCGCGCCTGTTTGGGAAAAGCAGCCCGCAATGGCTGCGCGCCTTTGCCATTCTGAGCGCTGGTTTGATGGCGCTGGCAATCTATGTCGCCCTCCGTGCCGCCAGCCCGGCACAAATGATCATCGCCCAAATGGGCACAGCAGGATTTGCGGCCCATATGCTTTGGCAAATGCGTCAGCTCGACATCGACAATGTGCCCTTGCTGCTGCAGCTGTTTCGGGCAAATCGGGAGGCGGGCCTGATCCCTGTGCTGTTTTTCGCCGTCACTGTTATGCTGTGATTGATCCCACGGCAGTCCCGTTCTAGAAGGCTTCGGGAACGTAGGAAAAATTGATGCGCATTATTCCAGTGATTTTATCTGCACTTGCCTTCGCAGCTGCAGGCGTTGGGGCATATTTTGCAGCGGGCCTCACTGTGTCTTGGATTGAAAATAGCTCTGCCACCGCCGTCGAGAAACGCCTGGCCATGGAAGGCTTTGACTGGGCCAGCGTGCAAACCGATGGGTTAAAGGTCGTTTTGGAAGGCGAAGCCGCCTCTGAGGCCCTGCGTTTTAAAGCCTTGGCCGCAGCGGGGCAGATCGTTGAAGCCGCGCGGGTGATTGATAATTTCACCATCACCGACAGCCGCCCACCCGTTGCGCCCAAATTTTCTGTCGAAATATTGCGCAATGACAAAAGTATTTCTCTGATCGGATTGGTTCCCACCAAAGCTGATAATACCAATTTCAAAGACCGAGTCGCGCGCTTAGCCGGCGATTTACCCGTAGCCGATTTCCTCGAAACCGCAGATTATCCGGTGCCGGACGCCTGGTCCTCGGTTATATCCTATGGTCTTTTGGCTTTGGAGCGATTGGAACACTCGAAGATTTCAATTGGCGAGACACAAGTCACAATTGTGGCCATTGGCGAGTCCGAAGCGCAAAAATCCAAGCTTTTGGAGGAGCTGACCCGCCGCACCCCTGCCGATATCACCTCAAAGATTGGCATCAGTGCACCGCGCCCTGTGATCACCCCTTTCACGTTACGGTTTCGCATCACCGCCGATGGCGCTACCTTCGACGCCTGCAGTGCAGACAGCCCGGAAGCAGCCGCGCAGATTCTGGCCGCGGCAAAGAAGGCGGGCCTGGCCGAAGAGGCCACCTGCCGGCAGGGTCTTGGTGTGCCATCCCCGCTGTGGAGCAAGGCGGCAACACAGGCCATTGCGGCCGTTACCAAACTGGGCGGCGGATCTGTAACCCTGAGCGATGCCGATGTAACGCTCACCGCCCCGGCCGGAACTGATCCAGCCCTGTTTGACACGATCACCAGCCGGCTGGACGGCGATTTGCCAGAGGTATTTGCGCTCAATCCCATCCTATTGGTCGCCCCTGAAAACCCAGAAGATGACGCGGCCATCCCAGAAATGGTCGCCACCCTCTCGCCTGAAGGCCAGGTACAAATTCGCGGGCCCGTCATCAGCCCCCGCGCGCAACGGACTCTGCAGACCTTTGCCTATGCGGTTTTTGGAAGTGAGGATGTTTACCTATCAACCAAGCTGCAAGACAATCTACCCGAAGGTTGGATGGTGCGCAGTTTGGCAAGTTTGGCGGGTCTAAGCAAACTCAACTCTGGAATTGCCACAGTCTCTCCCAATGCCATTGACATCACTGGGTTGACAGGCCGCCGCTCGGCAAAAACCGATATTGCGCAAATTTTAATTGATCGCCTCGGCGATGGGGCGGAGTTTGAGCTCGAGGTGACCTACCTAGAAGAGCTGGACCCTCTGGCCCGGATGTTGAACGGTGCGGAATGTGTGGTAGAGATCACCGACTTGGCCAGTCAAAATAAAATCAAATTCGAGCCAGGCTCTGCCACCCTCGACGACGACAGCCGCGACACGGTGCAAGCCATTGCAGAGGTGTTTGAGCGTTGCCTCGAAGCTCCCATTGAGATCGGCGGCCATACCGACAGCCAAGGGCGTGAGGAAATGAACCTCAACCTCAGCAAGGGCCGCGCGGAGGCTGTGCTCACGGCTTTGCGCGGCGCCCGTGTTAAACTCAAGTCCTTAACAGCAGAAGGCTATGGGGAAACCCAACCAATCGCCGATAACAGCACCGAAGAGGGCCGAGAAGCCAACCGGCGCATTGAGTTTCGCCTTATGACGCCTGCCACTCTTGAGGCGCCATCAACGCAGTCCGAAACATCCGATACGGCCACCGCTGAGGAGACCAGCAATGAATAGAACCGAGTTTATCGTCACAATCGCAATCATCCTCTTTGTAGCATTTTGCTTGGGATGGTTCGCGAATTGGCTGGTTCATCGCTTTAGCCGCGTCAGCCAATCCGATATTGGCGAATTGGATAGATTAGCCCAATCGGTGCATGAGGCCGAGGACATGCGCGACAAGGCCATCGCCTATCTGGAGCAGCGTGAAGCCGAAATGAGCAATAAACTGTCACAAACCGAAGCAGAGCTCGGCGCGGCAATGGAAGGTCTGCGTGTCGCAAGGACGGAAGCCGAGGAATTGCGCAGTTATATTGAGCGGCAAAACTCTGGCGGATAGTCTCCGCGCTCAGCTTTCTTTCGCGGCGCTCTCAGAGCTCCATGCGGCCAGGGCAGCTTCATCTTGATCTTTGGCTGCCACCCAAGTGGCCGAATCTTTAGACAGTTCTTTTTTCCAAAACGGCGCGCGGGATTTGAGATAGTCCATGAGATAATCGGCACCCGCAAAGGCATCTTTACGGTGAGCTGCGGCTGTGGCCACCATCATGATCGCCTCACCCGGCTGCAACCGCCCATAGCGATGGATGACCAAAGCTTTTTCCAATCCGAACTTCTCAACTGCTTGATCGGCAATTTTTTGGAGCGCAGCATAGGTCATGCCAGGGTAGTGTTCGATGAACATATGATCGAGACTGCCCGTGTCATCACGCACCAGGCCAGTGAAGCTGACCACCGCCCCGGACCGGGTTAACGTCGATTGAAACGCGGTCACTTCCGCCGCAAAGTCAAACGCGGCCTCTTGCACCCGTGCCAACATCTCAACCTCCCGTCATTGGTGGAAAGAAAGCCACTTCGCGGCAATCAATAAGCGGGGTGTTAAAATCACAAAGCTCTTGATCCACCGCAACACAAATCGCAGATAAATCTGCAAAGGCCGCGGCATATCCGGCATCCCGTGCCACAAGCTCGGCGATCAGATCGGCGACCGTTGCGGCAGAAGTCTCATAGGTCTCTTGGCTGTGGCCGACCCGTTCGCGCACCCAGGCAAAATAGAGAATATCCAATTTCATGACGTTCAATCTCGCAAATGCGGCAGGGCTTTGCGGAAATAATCGGCTCCTGTGATGATCGTCAAAGCAGCCGCGATCCAAAGCAAGGCCAGACCGCTGTACCAAGTGACATACATGCCATGGTAGATCAGCCGCAAATGCGACGGATCTTCGAGTGTGGCATCCAAAATTCCAGAGACAATCTCACCGTCCATGCCCGCTGTGCCCATCACCAGATAATGATCAAAAATTCCCACGGCAAAAAGCAAAGCAATCGCCAACATCTGCACGGTGGTCTTCCACTTGGCGAGTTTTGTGACCTTCAAGGTACCGGCCACATCGCCCAAAAACTCACGCAAACCAGACATAAAAACTTCGCGGAACACGATCAATGCGGCGGGCAGAAGAATCAAGGCATCCAAACCGAAAACGCTGGCCAAAACCAATAGTGCGATCACAACCATCGCCTTATCGGCAATCGGATCCAACATGGCGCCTATCTTGCTTTCTTGTTTCCAAGCACGCGCCAGGTAGCCATCAACCCAATCGGTCAGCGCCGCACCAACAAATAGCACCAGCGCGGCCCAATCGGCATAGGGACGCGTGAAATACAAAAACATCACGGCCACCATAGGCGCAGCGACCAATCGGATCACAGTCAATATATTTGGCAAACTCCACATGCAGAGAAACTTAACCGGGTTCGAATCTGCGTGCCAGTGGTATCGAAGGGATTCTGCGCATTCCATCATAATTTTTTTGCACGCGCAAACCGTCCGAGGCATTGCGCTCGCGGAATTCGAAGCCTCAACCTAAGGTTGGAAATGGTTAAAGATCTGCTCCGCCATCGCATCTGATACCCCATCAACAGCTTTGAGATCCACCAGATTGGCCCGCATGACAGCCTTAGCCGAGCCAAAATGCGCCAGCAGCGCTTTTTTACGTTTGGGACCTATGCCATCAATATCATCCAAGGGATTTTTCAAATTGGCTTTGGTGCGTTTGGCGCGGTGTGTGCCAATGGCAAAACGGTGTGCCTCATCGCGCAAACGCTGCACGAAATACAATACAGGATCATTATGCCGCAGCGCCATGACAGGTTTGCCGGTACGATAGAATTCTTCCTTGCCTGCATCGCGGTCAACGCCCTTGGCCACACCGATCATGGCGATATTTTCCACACCCCACTCCCGCATGATCTCGCGCACAGCGCTCACTTGTCCCGCCCCGCCGTCGATCAACAGCAAATCCGGCCAAGCCTCAGATTTGCGCTCGGGATCTTCTTTCAAAAGCCTTTTTAAGCGGCGGCCGAGAACTTCTTTCATCATGCCAAAATCATCACCAGCCGTGAGGTCATCACCCTTGATGTTAAATTTTCGGTACTGTGACTTGAGCAGACCTTCCGCACCCGCCACAATCATCGCCCCAACCGCGTGGGCACCTTGGATGTGGCTGTTGTCATAGACCTCAATGCGGCGCGGCACCTCAGGCAGCTCAAATGCCTCTGCCAATCCTTGTAGCAACTTCATCTGCGAGGCTTTCTCCGACATGCGCCGCGCCAAGCTCTCACGAGCGTTACGCTGCGCACCTGCCACCAGATCCAGTTTTTCCCCGCGCTGCGGCACAGAAATCTGAACCCTTCGGCCCAGTTTTCCACTCAGCGCCTCGGCCATCAATTCAGGATCTTCAATCGCGTCGGACAGTAAGATCACACGCGGCGGCTCACGATCCGAATAAAATTGCCCCACAAAGGCCTGCATCACCTCAGTGATCGAGACATCCACCCCGACCCTTGGATAGTAATCGCGGTTGCCCCAGTTTTGATTGCCCCGAATAAAAAAGACCTGAACGCAGGACTGCCCGCCCTCCATATGCACCGCAATCACATCCGCCTCTGGCACGCTCTGCGGATTGATCCCTTGCGCTGTTTGCACTTGGGTCATCGCTTTGATGCGGTCGCGCAGGGCGGCGGCCCGTTCAAATTCCATATTCTCAGAGGCGGTCTGCATCTCTTGGGCAAGCTCTGCCTGAATATGCGTGGATTTTCCGCCTAAAAATCGCTCCGCATCTCTGACCAAAACCGCATAGTCCTCTGCGGTGACATAACCAACGCAGGGCGCACAGCAACGCTTGATTTGATATTGCAAACAGGGCCGCGTGCGTGTGTCAAACTGGCTGTCAGAACAATCGCGCAATAAAAAGAAACGCTGCAGTTGATTCAGCGTCCGGTTGACCGCACCCGCACTGGCGAAAGGACCGTAATATGTGCCTTTCTCCGTTTTCACCCCGCGATGTTTTTTGATTTGTGGAAACCCATGTTCCCGGCTGACCAAAATATTTGGAAAAGATTTATCATCTCGCAAAAGCACATTATATTTTGGCTTAAGCTGTTTGATCAAATTTTGTTCCAACAAGAGCGCTTCGGTTTCGGTCTTGGTGGTCAAGAACATCATACTGGTGGTTTCGCTGATCATGCGGCTGATGCGGGCCGAATGTCCCTGCGGTCTGGCATAACTCGACACGCGATTTTTCAGACTTTTAGCCTTGCCAACATAAAGCACACGGCTCTCTCGATCAAGCATGCGATAGACGCCCGGCGAGCCATCTAGGCGGGTCAAATAATCAGCAATCAGATCGTGGCCCGTCAAAGGCGGTGTATCATCTGTCATTACGGCTTTAGCTCTATGCGATTCGCGAAGCGGCTGCATCGAAATAACGCTGGCTGCAAGAAATAACCCATCCACATTTTCTGTGGATAAGTCTGAGGGTAAATTAGAAATCTGCATATGAAACCCATGTTTCGAAGGTGAAACCCAAAACTGCACAATTTCCATGCACATAAATAACGGCATGTAATTAAATGAAAAAATTTTGTGTATTCAGCAAGTTTTTGTAATTATTTACTTTTTCTAAATTCCGGCCATCAAATGGATCAAAAGTGCACAACTTTACTCATAATTTCTCAATCAAGGCCCAAAACATCCGGCGTTTTCCAAGCCAAATGCTGCCCACCATCTACGCAAAGCAACTGTCCAGAAACCGCCGGCGCGTTCAAAAAATACCCCAAAGCGGCGGTAATATCACTGGGATTCGAGCCACGCCCTAAAACCGTGGCCGCACGTTGCCGTGTAAAGTGTTGATCCGATTGCCGCACCCCTTTCACCGTGGGGCCAGGTCCAATTGCATTCACACGCACATGCGGCGCTAGCCCTCTTGCCGCAGTTTGGGTTAAGGCCCAAAGACCCATTTTTGCCACCGTATAGCTGGCAAAATCCGGCGTCAGTTTGCGCACTCTTTGATCGAGCATATTGATCACCAACCCCGAGGCGATCGGCTCACCGGCCGCATCCTCCTTCGCCTGCGGCACTTGCTTGGCAAATTCCTGCGTCAGCACAAAGGGCGCGCGCAGATTGCTTTCAATATGCCGGTCCCAACTGGACCGGGTCGCGGTCTCAAGCGTGTCATGCTCAAAAATCGAAGCATTATTGACCAAGACAGTCAGCGGACCGCCAAGCGCCTCCGCCGCGCGCGCAACCAAGGGCTGTGAGCCGGCATCGCTCAATAAATCTGCCTGTAGTGCAACAGACTTACGTCCCAATGCTGTGATCTGCGCACAGATCTGCAAGGCCGCCGCGTCAGATTGCGCGTAATGGACAGCCACGTCATAGCCTTGCTCCGCCAGATACAAGGCCATTTCGCGGCCCAACCGTATGGCCCCACCAGTTACCAATGCACGCATGTGATCCCTCCTCAGCGCAGTACCACAAAGAGATATGCCATATACAGCAGCGTCAAGCCCGCGCCCCACATCCGCGTGAAATTTATCTTGAAAAACACCATGGGGAACAACAGAAGTGACGCGGCAAGCATGATCCAAAGGTCAAACCGTAGGAAGGCCGCATCGACCGGGATAGGCGCAACGAAAGCTGCAATCCCGATGATTGCCAGCAAATTAAACATATTTGACCCGATGACATTTCCCAAAGCCACATCACCTTGCCGTCGAAACGCCGCAATCGTGGTCGTGGCTAGTTCAGGCAAAGAGGTTCCAACGGCAATCAACGTCAAACCAATGGCGGTCTCTGGCACACCGTAATCTTTGGCGATAAGTTCTGCATTGACCACCAAAACCCGCGCACCAATGGGAAGCCCCACAACGCCAAACATCAAATACAGCGCAATTTTCCATCCCGGCATTGTGGGATCCACGCCCTCGAGCCCGTCCTCCTCAACGGCCACAAGCGCTACGGTTTTCGCCGCCTGTCTGTCTCGCTGTGCGCTGCGTCCCTGGTCCCATAAAATGCCCAGCAAAACCGCCAATAAAATGCCGCCATGCCACCATGTAAACGGCCCAAAGAAGGCCAGCCCGATGAATAAAACCGAAGCCAGGATCATCAGAAAAAATGATTTCTTCGGGAAAAAATTGGCTGTATGCAGCCCGGCAATCAGAGCCGGCAGGCCCAAAACCAGCAAGATATTTGCGGTATTTGAGCCGATCACATTGCCCATCGCCAAGCCCGATGCGCCATCGGCCATAGCAGACAAAACAATCAAGAGCTCAGGCGCTGAAGTCCCAAACGCCACCACGGTCAAACTCACCAGCAGTGTAGAGATCCCAAGACGCAGCGCCAAATTGACAGCACCGCGCACCAAAAAATCTCCAGCCAACAAGAGGGTGACCAGACCCAAAGCCACAAAAATCCAAGCCAATTTCTATCCTTTGCGATGACCAATATGGCCACAGGAACAGGGGCCTTTTCCAATAGTATAACGCCCGCATTTGCCGCATTTTGCGTTCTTCAATCGCGTTTGTCCGGGAAAACGCAAGCGCCCAAACATCGCCAAAATGGCAATGGCGATCAAAAAGAAGGTGACAGCTTTAACCAGCATTCCCTACATCCCAAAACGGGCAAAGGCGGCGCGTTCCTCAATACTATGGGAGACATCGCTCATAAGGGACATGCCAAATCGGGACAGCAGAGGTTTCTTTTGACCCAAAACCCGAAAGCGGGTTTTTTCGCCAAATTTTTCCTTCATCGTCGGCACCAGGTGACCAATGGCATCGGCAAGACCATCATCAATTGCCTTTTGTCCGATCCATATCTCACCGGTAAACAAATCACGCTCGGCCAGTTTTGCGCCGCGCCGGTCAATAATATGATCTTTGAAGGTCTGATGGACCCCATCAAGTATGGATTTCAACCGGGTCACATCCGCTTTTTTCTGCGGCTGGAAGGGATCAAGCATGGATTTCGAACTGCCCGCCGTATGGACACGGCGTTCAATCCCATGTCTTTCGATAAATTGGTTCAAGCCAAATCCGGACGAAATCACGCCGATGGACCCAACCACGGAAGAGGCATCGATATAAATTTCATCGGCACTGGCCGCCAGCCAATAGCCACCAGAGGCGGCTACATCTTCCACAAAAGCATAGACTGGCGTTTTAAACTCTTGGGCCAATCGCCGGATGCGCGCGCCTATCAACGACGATTGCACCGGGCTGCCGCCTGGTGAATTGATCGACAAAGCCACTGCGGCAGGTTTCTTTGCAAAAGCTTTTTGCAACACAGGGGCCAGACCGGCATCATTAAGACCGCGGCCCGTGGAGATCATACCGTTCAAACGCACAACACAGACAGTATTGACGGCACGGCGAAAGGGATTTTTCAGTTTCATACATGCCAGATAAGACACCTCTCGCCCTGGAACAAGGCAAGCGACAAAATTTAGCTGCGAATGCGCCATCCAGTTTTGAAAATCCACCAAATGAAGCCCATACAAGCGAGCGTAAACAGGCCAATTGCCCCAAGACTGATGCCAATCGCAACATCCGCTGTTCCAAAGAACGCCCAGCGAAACCCAGATATGAGATAGACGACCGGGTTAAACAGGGTGACGGTTTGCCAAAATTCTGGAAGCATCGAGATCGCGTAAAAGGATCCGCCCAAAAATACCAAAGGTGTCACCACCAGCATTGGCACGAGATTGAGCTGCTCAAAGTTCCCCGCCCAAATTCCGATGATAAAACCCAAGAGCGAGAACGACAGGCAGGTTAGGAGCAAAAAGCTCATCATCGCGATGGGATGTTGGATATCCAAATCGACAAAAAGATAAGCTGTTCCAAGAATGACCAACCCGATAAATAGGCTCTTTGTCGCCGCGGCCCCCACATAACCGATTACAATCTCTAGGAAATTCACCGGCGCTGACAGCAGTTCATAAATCGTCCCGATAAATTTTGGGAAATAAATTCCGAAACTGGCATTGGAAATTGATTGTGTCATGACCGAGAGCATGATCAGGCCCGGCACAATAAACGCGCCGTAGTCCACCCCATCCACCGCCTCCATTCGGCTGCCAATGGCGGTACCGAAGACGACGAAATAGAGGCTGGTCGACAGCACGGGAGATATGAAGGATTGCTTAAGCGTGCGAAAAAAACGCGCCATTTCAAATGTGTAGATCGCCGCGATTGCTTGAAAATTCATGCCCCATCCTCCTGAACCAAATCGACGAAAATATCTTCCAGGCTCGATTGCTGGGTTTGCACATCTCGCATTTGCAGACCGGCGGCCTGCAAATCATTGAGCAAGCCGGTAATGCCAGTGCGCTCAGCGTTGACATCGTAGGTATAGGTGAGGCCACCGCCATCGGGCGCCAGCTCCAGCCCATAGGGGGCCAGCTTGGTCGGGATCTCCTGCACAGGCTCCAGAAGTTCAATGCGAATTTGTTTTTTGCCCATACGCGCCATCAATGCGGCTTTGTCTTCGACCAAAAGAATTTCCCCGCCGTTGATGACTGCAATACGGTCAGCAATCGCCTCTGCCTCTTCGATGTAATGGGTAGTCAAAATGATGGTGACGCCCTGTCCTTTGAGCTTGGCCACCGTGTTCCACATATCTTTGCGCAACTCCACATCCACGCCCGCTGTTGGCTCATCCAAGAATAAAACCTTTGGCTCATGGGCCAAGGCTTTTGCGATAAGGACCCGGCGCTTCATCCCGCCAGACAGCGCCATAACTTTCGAGTCTTTCTTGTCGAACAAAGAAAGAGTTTTGAGAATTTCATCAAGATAGGCTTCATTTTTCGCCTTGCCAAACAAACCTCTCGAAAAGCGGACCGAGTTGATCACCGTCTCAAACGGCTCAAGTGCGATTTCCTGCGGCACCAAGCCAATCATCGCGCGCACCTTGCGGTAGTCGCGGGCAATATCCATTCCAGCGACCGTGATTGCGCCCGATGTCAGGCTAGAAATGCCGCAAATCGTGGAAATTAGGGTCGTCTTTCCTGCACCATTCGGTCCCAATAATGCAATGATTTCTCCCTCCTGAATATCCAGGCTCGCACCCTTCAAGGCTTCAAACCCACCATCATAAGTTTTGCGAACATTTTGAACGGAGAGGATGACAGACATATTTGATCCCTTATCACTTCGGCAGGTCTACACCCCATTTACCCAATGGCACTGAATGACAACCCCTCACCGTGCCCCGCAGGCTGTCGGTTTCTTTGTTTTAACGGCTGCGACTGCGCGGATCCAGTGCATCCCTGAGACCATCGCCGAGATAGTTCACACTCAGAACCGTCAACGAAATCAAAGTCCCCGGCCAGATAACGCGCTCTGGATAGAGAGTCATCCGATCTACCGCGTCATTGAGCAATTTACCCCAGGTCGGGAAATCTGGAGGGAAACCAAACCCCAGAAACGACAGGGCACTCTCAGTAATGATGGCCGTGGCGATTCCTAAAGTGGCTGACACTAAAATCGGTGACATGACATTGGGCAGGATATGATTCAAAATCAGATTGCGTGGCGTGGTGCCAATCGACCGGGCCGCAAGAATAAACTCCCGCTCTTTGAGCGCCAAAACATCCCCTCGCACAATGCGCGCCGTTTGCATCCAACTGGTCAACCCGATCAGCCCCACGATGAGTAAAAACGTGCCCATCTCAGGCCCAAGCGACAAGGCCAAGCTCTCGCGAAACAACACAGAGGCCACCAAGATCAAAGGCAAAATCGGCAGGGCCAAAAACAGATCTGTCAGGCGCATCAGCGGCCCGTCACAGAGCCGGAAAAAACCTGCGATCAGCCCGACAAAGGTGCCCAGAACAATGGATAGGATCATCGCGGTCAAACCAACCGAGATGGACACCCGCCCCCCGGACAGAAACCGCGCCAAATTATCCCGACCCAAATTATCTGTGCCCAGCACATAGTACCAATTCACCTTCGCGCTCGGATCCCAAAGCGCGACATAGATCGGCCGCGTATCCCGTAGGGTGATAAAATCCCGTCCAGATGGCAGGTATTGGTCGTCATGTGGATAGGCGAAAGGCCCCAGAAAAACACCCAAAATGATGAACCCGAAGACCACAGCCCCGGCCATCGCACCTTTGTGAGCGCGAAACTGCCGCCAAACCTCCATCCAACGATTGGAAGGTGGGCGGTCGATATCGAGGGGATCTGATAGCTCAGTCATAGCGGATCCTTGGGTCTAAAAGGCCATAAAGCACATCAGCAATCAAATTAAACAGCACGATTAAAATTGCGAAAATGAAGGTCAAGGTTTGCACCATCGGCAGATCATTGGCCTGAATGGCGGTTATGAGCAATTGACCAATTCCATTCACCTTGAAGACTTGCTCGGTAATGATCGCGCCACCAAAAATCGACGGCACTCCAAGGGCGATCACCGTCACCACTGGGATCATAGAATTGCGCAGAACATGAACCAAAACCACGCTGGCTTCGCTCAATCCTTTGGCGCGGGCGGTGCGCACATAGTCATGGCTAAGGTTGTCGAGCATCGAAGCGCGCATGAAGCGGCTGATTTGGCTGGTGATCTGTAGAGCAAGAACCATAACCGGCAGGAACATCTGCCAAATCTGGACTTTAAAACTGGCCCAATCATCAACCACATGCATCGTGTCATAGATCGACGGGAACCAACCCAGCTGCACCGAGAAAATCACAATAACCAAAACCCCAGAAAAAAACGGGGGCACAGAAAATCCGATCATCGTGATGAAGGTTCCGGCTTGGTCGAAGATGGAATATTGCCGATAAGCAGAGATTATTCCAATCGGCAAGGCGATGAGAATACCCACCACATAGGCCACACCCACAACCCAAAGCGTTTGCGGTAAGCGCTGGATAACGATGTCAATCACCGGCGAGCGGGTTTGCCAAGAGATCACTCTGAGCTTCCCTTCTGCTAAGCCCGTGCCAAAAAGCGCATCAATGCCACTCAGCGGCTCTATCCAAAAAAATTGAATGATCCATTTGAAATATTGAATATGGATTGGCTGGCCGAGACCAAGCGCTTCGCGCATCTGTTGCTTGACCTCGGGCGGAACGGTCAAAGGCACCTGTGCCATAGGATCGCCTGGGGCCAATTGCAGTAATAAAAATATTACAAGGGAAATGAACAAAAGCGTCGGAACCGCTAGGACAAGACGACGGATGGTAAATGTTAGCATCGGCGATTTAGCTCATTTTCTTTAAAACAGTTGGTAAAGGGGCGCCCCACCCCGAGGCCGGGCGCCACAAAGTTTACTTCAAACGATGCCAATCGGCAGCATTCCAAAGTTCGCTGTCCCAAACATTCAAGACAACACCGCCCAAAGTATTGGCATGGGCAGACAAACGGCCCCGATGAACAAGTGGGATCATCGCGCCTTCAGCGACTGCCATATCATTCAGCTGGCGGGCAATGGATGCGCGCTCGCCGGCATCGGCTGTTGTGGCCAATTGCGCATGCAAGGCGTCATATTCCGCTGAACAGAAGCGTGAGATATTCTCACCCTGCCATTGTGAGGCAGGTGATGGCGCTTTGTCACACAAAAGGTTCGCGAGATAGGACTGAGGATCTGTGCCGTTAAAAGTATTGGCGTACATTTCCAAATCTGCATAGAACTTTTGGAATGTATCAGGTGATCCAGGGTCGCCACCAAAGAAGACAGACGCGCTGATGTTGCGCAATTCTGTATCAATACCAATCTCACTCCACCACTGTTTGATCAGAGCTTGGAAGTCCTGACGCACAGCGTTTGTCGAAGTTTGATAAGTCATGCGCAGCGGCACACCATCTTTTTCGCGTACCCCGTCACCATCTGTGTCGACAATACCAGCCGCATCCAGCATCGCATTGGCACCCGCGATATCTTGGGTCGAGCAATCGAATGTGTCTGAATTCACAGCTGCTGGCGCCGGCACCCAGTTACAGGTCACTTTGCCCGCTTTTCCATAGCCAATTTCAACCAACAGCTCCCGATCAATCGCCAAGGACATCGCTTTGTAGACCGCAGGATCTTGCAGGTAAGGATGCGGACGGACCACCGCACGCTCATCAGGGCCCAGCGCTGGATCTGGGTTGGTGTGGTTGAGCATGATGCGCTCGACCAAAGGACCAAAGCCCGCCACAGGCGTGCCTTTACCCGCCGCCTCCATCTGCGCAATCACATCTGGTGCCAGCTGGAGGTTCCAAGCGTAGTCATATTCGCCGGTTTCCATAACAGAGCGACCCGCAGCCGCTGCATCGCCGCCACCTTTAAAGGTGACTTTGGCAAAGGCCGGCTTGCCCGCTTCGCGGTAGTTGTCATTCGCCGATAGAACAATCACGTCATTGGGACGAAATTCTTCAACCACATATGCACCAGTGCCGATGGGGTTAAAGTTCTCTTCGGTACATTCGGAGGCCTTTGCGCCGACACAATCAGCAAATTGCGCCGCTTGCAAAATCGGGCTTTCACCGCCCACAAAGGGCCCGTAGGGGAACGGTGTTTGCTGTTCAAAATTCACCACAACGGTCTGTGCATCTGGTGTGTCCACAGAGCTGACGCCATTGAATTTTGTCACCTGCGCACAGCCACCATCTGGATCGGTGCAATATTCATAGGTGAACTTCACATCCGCAGAGGTGAAGGGCGTACCGTCAGACCACATGATACCAGGCGTGATGTTCCAGGTGATGGAGGTGAGATCTGCGCTAACGCCGCCATTGGCCACAGTCGGAACACTGTCCACGAGCCAAGGCACCAATTCACCTTTTTCATTGTACCGCGCTAGAGGCTCGATCACCAAAGACGCGCTTTCCACGTCCTTTGTGCCGCCTGACAAAAATGGATTTAGAATCGACGGCGCTTGCCAATAGATAATCTTGACTTCGCCATCTCTTCCCCGGGCTTCATGGCCATCGGCCACTGCCATTGTGCTCATCCCAACCAGCGCTGCTGATCCGAACATGAGTGCAATATGTTTCATGTTTCTCTCCCTTACATATCGTGTCTGCGGGAATTTATTTCAAAAAGTATTTCACAACATTTAGAAAAATTCATATCGAATTTTTTCAGAAAAATACCGTCCGCATTCCCGTCGTGACCTCATCAACAACTGGCTTGACCAAAAAATCAAGTATTTTTAACTAGACAAGTACCAGTACCAAACGCAGAATGACCCCAATGGGAGCCAATACACAGCTGGGAAAATTGTGTTTAATTCTTTAAAAATATGAACGATTACCCGATGAGGTTTTGATGTTAGATCATCCGATTGCGCGTTTTGAAAACTTGAAAGTGGAGTTTCAAACTCAAGATGGGCCAGTCGAAGCCGTAAAAGGGGTGAGCTTTGACATCGCAGCCGGAGAGACTGTGGCCATCGTTGGCGAAAGCGGTTCAGGCAAATCTGTATCATCCCTCAGCCTCATGCGCCTTGTGGAATATGGCGGCGGAGAAATTTCAGACGGCCGGTTATTGTTCGACCGTGGCGCTGCCGGGCAGATTGATTTGCGTAGGATAGATCCAAAAGACATGCGCGCCATTCGTGGCCGCGAGATTGGTATGATTTTCCAAGAACCCATGACCTCCCTCAACCCGGTCTTCACCATTGGGCGACAGCTTATGGAAGGTTTGCGGCTGCATATGGGCCTAAGCAAGGCGGCCGCCCGCAGCCGCGCAATTGACCTATTGCGGCAAGTGCGAATTCCCGAACCCGAGCGGCGGCTCGGTCAGTATCCACATGAATTGTCCGGCGGCATGCGCCAAAGGGTGGTCATCGCCATGGCGCTCGCCTGCGAACCCCGACTCTTGATTGCAGATGAGCCAACCACCGCTCTGGATGTCACCATTCAGGCTGAAATTCTCGGGCTGATGAACAAGTTGAAAAAGGAGACTGGCACGGCTGTGATGTTCATCACGCATGATATGGCCGTGGTGGCACAGATGGCCGATCGCGTTGTGGTGATGTTTCGCGGTGAGAAAGTCGAGGAAGGCCTCGTCGAGGATATTTTTGAGAACCCACAGCACCCCTACACGCAAAACTTACTCGCCGCTGTGCCCAAGCTGGGTGAAATGCGTGGCCAGCCTACCCCCAAACCTCTCAGCTTAATTGGCCAGCCGGAAAAATCGCTGATAGGCTCGGTTCCCCCCACAGAGGAAGTCCTGCTCGATGTGCGCAATCTGACCACGCGCTTTAACGTGAAAGGCGGCTTTTTTCGCCGCACGGTTGCACGGGTGCATGCTTTGGAGAATGTTTCGTTTTCTATCAAGAAAGGTGCCACCCTCAGCTTGGTTGGCGAGTCTGGGTCCGGAAAATCGACCTGTGGCCGCTCAATTCTACGTTTAGAGGAGCCACAATCAGGCTCCATCAAGCTCGGCAATACGGATGTCTTGGCACTGGGTTCGGCCGGCCTTCGCGAAGCGCGGCGTGATATGCAAATGGTGTTTCAGGACCCTTTTGCATCCTTGAATCCCCAAATGACCCTGGCCGATCAAGTCGCTGAGCCTATGAAGAATTACAATATGGCTCAGGGCTCCGAATTAATGGATCGCGTGGCAGGTTTATTCGATAGGGTCGAATTGCCCCGCGCGTTCATGCGACGCTTTCCCCATGAGCTGTCCGGAGGCCAACGCCAACGCATCGCCATCGCCCGCGCCTTGGCATTAAACCCCAAACTTCTGATTGCCGATGAGGCCGTTAGCGCGCTGGATGTCTCTGTTCAAGCGCAGGTCTTGAACCTTATGTTAGAGCTGCAGGCCGAGCTTGGTATCTCCATGCTCTTCATCAGCCACGATATGGCGGTGGTTGAACGCGTCAGCCATCACGTTGCAGTCATGTATTTGGGACGGATCGTCGAGATCGGCACGCGCCAAGAAGTTTTCGAGGACCCCAGACATGATTACACCAAAACGCTTATGTCAGCGGTGCCCGTAGCAGACCCGCGTCAAAGAACCTTGAAGGCAGACTTCGAAAGTAAACCGATCCCTTCCCCTATTCATCCGCTCGATTATGATCCTGGCCCAACCGAATACACGCATTTAGGCGGCCAGCATTATATTCTGAACTCGTAAACCAGAGGTGCCCTATGGCCATACGCAATCGCTTTTCAGAACTGTTACCCGAGATCACCGCTTGGCGGCGTGACATTCACGAAAATCCTGAGCTTTTGTTCGAGACCCACCGCACATCACAATTTGTCGCAGATCGGCTTGCCGAATTTGGCTGTGATGAAATCGTAACAGGCATCGGCCGTACGGGCGTTGTGGCGCTCATTAAAGGGCGCTCCGACAGCAAGGGTAAAGTAGTGGGACTGCGGGCCGATATGGACGCGCTGCCGATAGAGGAGGCCACTGGGCTGCCCTATGCCTCCAAAACCCCCGGTGTGATGCATGCCTGCGGCCATGATGGTCACACGGCGATGCTGCTGGGGGCTGCAAAATATCTCGCCGAAACCCGCAATTTTGATGGAACCGTGGCGGTGATCTTTCAGCCAGCCGAAGAAGGCGGCGGTGGCGGGCTCGAAATGTGCAAAGACGGCATGATGGAACGGTTTGGCATCGACGAAGTCTACGGCATGCACAATTGGCCGGGCCGACCCATCGGAACCTTCGCCATTCGCCCCGGTCCGTTCTTTGCCGCAACCGATACGTTTGAAATTGTCATGGAGGGCAAGGGCGGCCATGCGGCCAAACCCAATGAAACGGTAGATTCTATTGTTATGGCCGCTCAATGCGTCACCGCTTTGCAAACCATTGTCGCCCGAAACGCCGATCCAGTGGAGCAAATCGTCGTCTCAGTGACCTCATTTGAAAGCTCATCAAAAGCCTTTAATGTCATCCCGCAGTCCGTCACATTGCGCGGCACCGTGCGCACATTGATCCCCGAAATGCGAGCGCTCGGACGCGACCGGATAAATGATATTTGCACCCATACGGCGGCTGTCTTCGGCGGCGTAGCACATATCACCTATACGGAGGGCTACCCCGCCACAGTCAATCATGAAGCGGAAACCAAATTCGCCGCCGAGGCCGCCGCGACTGTCTCAGGGGAGTGCGATTTTGCACCTCTGGTCATGGGCGGTGAAGATTTTTCCTATATGCTTGAAGAACGCCCTGGCGCATATATCCTTATGGGCAACGGCGACGGCGCCAGCGTGCATCACCCGGAATATAACTTCAATGATGAGGCCATTCCTGCTGGCTGCTCCTGGTGGGTGGAAATGGCTGAAACCCGTCTTGGCACGGCGCAATAGCGCGGCATTAGCCGACCGTTTGACAAAAACGTGCATTGGCCGCAAACTCTGGAATTTGCACGGAAATTTATTTCCAATCCCAAAAAATGCCGTTAAGGTGTTTTGATATTTATATAGTCTAACACTCTAAATTATTTATTTATTTTAGGCCATCTCATGCTGCTCTTTTTTCTGCGCCGCGTCTGCGTTCTGACCTGTTTTGCAACGCTGTTTTTCATGCTGTCCTCCCCTTTGCACGCAGATTTGACCACAGCGCGCATTGCCGTCCAATCAAGACAGTTTCAGCTGGCCTTAGCACAGGCGGAAATCTTGCCGCGACCCATCCCTTCGACAGCGCCATGATCGCTGCCCGGGCTCATGTTGAGCTGGGACAGTTTGGGAAAGCCCAGAGATCCGCCACGCACGCGCAGGCCTTGGCGCCAAAACTGGCGGCACCTCGCATCCTAAAAGCCCTCGCGCTGCACGGCCTGGGCAAACCACGGCGGGCCATGTTTCAGCTGCGCCGCGCCCTGGATCTCAGCATAGAGCGAAATGAGCGGATCACGGCCACCCTCCTCTTTCAACAGATACAAGCGGGCTTGACGGAAAAAATATCTGGCGGCCTCGACATCGCCCCCTCAAGCAATATCAACAAGATTTCCTATTCGACCACTCACACATCGATCAACCCGCTCACCGGCACTTTGCAAACCATACCTTGGACAGCCAATGGACCCCAACGCAGCGGGTCCGGCCTACGGCTCTGGAGTGGGTTGAGCTATGCCCTGCCCAAGACGCAATTGGGCACGCAGCTTTCAAGCTCAATCTATCAACAGATATTTATAATGAGCCGCGTTTCAATCGCAGCTCCTTGAGCATCAATCATAAGCTCGTATTCACTCCAGCCGCGCAACATCAAACCACTTTAACGCAAGCCTTCACTGCCGTTCACCAATTCAACGCCCTTGAATCACGGATATTTTCTTCAAGCTGGTCACGGCGCTATGCGCTTCACGATCCTCAAAACCCCCGACAAATTGCCCTGCGTGATTGGTCCCTCGGCGCAGATATCATCACGCGCCCAGATGGCAAAGACAGCCGGGTGCTGAAAACCAGCTTGCGCCACTATTGGCCCTCCAGCTCATCGAACCAATTTAATCTTGGCCTTGGCTACACAAATCGGTTTTCCGACGCTGCTGATGTGGGAAATCAGGAGATTAAAATCGATCTTGGATGGCAGCCAATTTTCCAGACATCGCCCTATGTCCGGAATTTCAATGTCTCGCTGTCCTTCGCAAAATGGAAAGATCTGGAGATCACTTTCCCAGAAAAGAGACGCGTGCGTGAACGCAAAATTTCATTGAACCTGAGCAATCCGAATGTGAGCTATTTTGGCCTAACCCCTTCGCTCAATTACACATTTCTTGATCGTGACGCCAATATCGAAATGTTCCGCGTCCGCAGTCATGATATGTTCATTGGGCTGACAAATGCGTTTTAGAGAATGTTCTATACATGCCTTACGTGAAGCAATAACTAAAACCTTGGTGGAAAACTGGCAGGGGCTGAGGGACTCGAACCCACGACCCTCGGTTTTGGAGACCGATGCTCTACCAACTGAGCTAAACCCCTGCAACTGAGAGGGTGATTACGCATAAATGCGCGCCATTGCAAGGGGCCGATTGCGGGATCTGAGCGTGAAATGTAGATTTTTCCACAATGTCTTGCACGCGAGGCGCCACGAAAAAGGGCGGCCCGAAGGCCGCCCTAATACGATAAATCCAAAACAGAATTACTCGTTGATTTTGGATACGACGCCGGCGCCGACGGTGCGGCCACCTTCGCGGATGGCGAAGCGCAGGCCGGTTTCCATGGCGATTGGAGCGATCAGCTCAACGTCGAATTTGAGGTTATCACCTGGCATCACCATTTCAGTACCCGAAGGCAGAACAACTGTGCCGGTCACATCGGTGGTCCGGAAGTAGAACTGTGGACGGTAGTTGGCGAAGAATGGCGTGTGACGGCCACCCTCTTCTTTGGTCAGAATATAGGCTTCGGCTTCAAACTTCGTGTGAGGCTTCACAGAACCTGGCTTACACAGGATTTGACCGCGCTCAACGCCATTGCGGTCGATGCCGCGCAGCAGAACACCTACGTTGTCGCCAGCTTCACCGCGGTCGAGCAGTTTGCGGAACATTTCAACGCCTGTGCAGACAGTTTTCGCTGTGTCACGGATGCCGACGATTTCAATCTCTTCGCCCACATTGATCACACCGCGCTCAATACGGCCAGTCACAACTGTACCACGGCCGGAGATTGAGAACACATCCTCGATAGGCAGCAAGAAAGGCTGGTCAACTGCACGAGCCGGTGTTGGGATATACTCATCCACAGCCGCCATCAATTTTGCGATGGACTCAGAGCCGATAGCCGCGTCGCGATCTTCCAAAGCGGCCAAAGCAGAGCCGGCAATCACAGGGATATCATCGCCAGGATATTCGTAGCTGGACAGCAGCTCACGGATTTCCATTTCAACCAATTCGAGCAACTCGTCGTCGTCAACTTGGTCAACTTTGTTCATGTAAACAACCATGTAAGGAATGCCAACCTGACGGCCGAGCAAAATGTGCTCACGGGTCTGTGGCATCGGGCCATCGGCCGCGTTCACAACCAAGATCGCACCATCCATCTGCGCCGCACCGGTGATCATGTTTTTCACATAGTCAGCGTGGCCAGGGCAATCAACATGCGCGTAGTGGCGGGTCTCTGTTTCATATTCAACATGCGCAGTCGAAATCGTAATACCACGGGCCTTCTCTTCCGGCGCGCCGTCAATCTCGTCATAGGCTTTAAAATCACCAAATTGCTTGGTGATCGCAGCTGTCAAGGTTGTCTTGCCATGGTCAACGTGACCAATCGTGCCGATGTTAACGTGGGGTTTCGAGCGTTCAAACTTTTCCTTAGCCATGGGTGGGCAGCCTTATATGTTAAAGGGGGCACGGGGCCCGCGATTGTGATATGGCCGGGCAAATATTGGAGAGTGCGGCGAAAATCAAGACCCTTGTTGCAAAGCCGTCAAACCCACGTTCACTCGCTGGTGATTTGGCCCGAGCTCTCAGGCGCTTCATCGGGTAAAATGACAATGGTATCGGGTCCGTCAAACCAAGGCTGTATGCGCAGCCATTCTTCGGTTTTTCTTGCGGCTTGCTCGGCGAGATCTTGCATTTGCTGCGCGCGGCTGCGGGTGAAGCCCGAACCCAAAATGGATCCACCGGTGAGCCGTTCAATCACCGTTATTTGATGCGGCTCCTCTGTGAGGACTTTGCCCGTATGATCCTCAACCACGATGACTGTGAAAATCAAGATAGACTTCGGCGCGGCAAAAAATGGAATGCTCGGCTTGGCCAAGACATATCCGCCCGCTGTGATGCCCAGGTGGTAATAGGATCCGCCTTCAAATCTCGAGAAGCGCTCTTTAAAGGCCGGGTCCAGGGCCTGCATCCATTCCTCACGGCTGGCGCTGCGTGACAGCGGGCCTTTGGCCAATTGCGCCTCGGCACGTGGCACCATTTGTCCCAATCTAAAATTCCCAATGGGCACAGTCTCTTCGGCCAGATCGTGCGTCGGGGCCGCACAGGCCGCAGATAAGAGCACCAAAACGACCGAAACAAAACGCATTAACATATCAGATCCTTTTATCGCCCAATCTGCTAACAAGCCCACACCTGCATGGCAATATAAAGACGGCAACCCTGCCCTATTTGGCACAAATCTGTTGGATGGCTTGCCACTCTTGTGATGAAACACTCTTTTGGTAACTCCGCGCCGTCTGCACGGCTTCTCGGGCATGGGCGGCGCGCTCGGCACTGGGTGGATGGGAGCTGATCCACCCCATGCCAAAGACAGGATCCCCCATCTCCTCAAGCAACAGTTCGAAAAATTCTGCCAATGCCTCTGGGGACACGCCCGCCTTGGCCAGTTGCGCCAGGGCGAAATCATCAGCCCGAGCCTCAACAGCGCGAGAGTTTTTAGCCGCAATCAACGTCTCCCCAGCAAGGGCCAAGACGGTCCCGCCAGTGGCATCTCCCAGGACCAGCGACAGCAAACCCGCCGTACCTGCCGCGCGCAATGCTTGTACAATTGGATCTCTTTGCGCCACATGGCCCAGCTCATGGGCCAAGACCGCAGCCAAGTGTTCTGGCGCCTCAGCGATTTCAATCAAGCCGCGCATCACGATGATATGCCCGCCGGGTAGGGCAAAGGCGTTGACCATCTCATTATCCACTACGCCCACTTGTATGGGATAAGGAAACTCTTGCCCTTGCTGCAACGCCTGCACCATCTGCTCCAAAGCCATTTGCCCCTCGGAATTGGTGCAGTGCCAATCGCCAGCCTCTTGCTCTGAAAACACGCGCTCGATTTGTCGTAAGACGGCACTGCCAACTTTGGCTTCCCGTTCCGGCGGGATCAAAACGGCCAATTGCTCGGCCAGGGCCGGAACAATGACAAAGATCATGAGCGCAACCGCCGCCACGCTGGCCCCGATCCAAACCCCAATTTTCCCCCAGGTTCGGCCCGTGACGGTGGTCTTGGTGAGGTTCGGGCAAGCGGCTTTGATCTCTGAAATCGCACGCGCATTGCTCAGAACAATGCGCGCCTCACCCGGATCCACTGCCCCCGAGCATAGAACCAACCCACCCCCTGCATCATCGCGCAATTGTCGCAACGTCTCCAAAGGCCAAATATCCAATTCTGCGCCGGAGCTGTCATGGATGGTCAAACGCCAGCTCTCAACATCAAGCGAGACAAAAACCTGCCGACGCTGTGCTGAGAGCCCGTCAAAATATCGCGCATCCACCCATGTGAAAGCCACCTTAGAATGCCCCACCGACATCCAATGCATCGGCGAAACCATCCGCATCAACCATATTATCGCCAGCTCGCTGGCGTATCTGCTCCAGCGGCTCCGCATTCTCGACCCTGAACGTGTCAACATAATGGCCAAGAATAGGTGCTGAGATAAACACGATCACAAACGCACCAATGCACACAAGGGCCACTAAACTGCCAAAGATCGCCCCCAGACCAGCAACCAGGCCGATACCTGCAAAGATCTCCGTCCAAGGGTCGCCGCCAGTGATGTCAAGGCCGCCGCCAGCCAACGCAAAAAGACCAAATAAAGCGCCGAAAGCAATGATCAAGCCAACCACCAAAACCGCTATCAGAGCAACACCCAATACGAAAATTCTGATAACCCGTGCGCTGGACGCGTTGGAGGTGAAGTGCACCTTGCCTTCTAGAACTTTATGGGCGGTGAGATATTTGAAACTTTCCACTTGGTAATAGACAAATCCAAAGATCAACCAAAGACCGCCAGCGATCATAACATTGCCGCCCAAAGCCACGGCTTGCCCGAAGTAAATGATGGCGGCGCCCAACAGCAGCACACCCACAGCAATAAACTGATGCTTCATTGCCGCATACAGCGCCGTCCACTGCCCCGTCTGCTCAAAACGCGCATCGCCGTACCACATTCGATCGGTCATATATTTTTCCAGACGAAATGTCGCCAGGGGCGTGAGCAGGCCAAAGCTCAAAGACCACGCTGCGAAATAAAGCATCACGCGCCACGTATATCCCAAGGCTGCAGCATCCATTGCAAATCGCAGGCCACGCCAGCGGGTGCGTGACATCATATAGCGGCGCGCGCGGTATTGCGCGAAAAAGATCAATGGAAGAATAGCCAAACCGGCCCCGTAGGTCAGCCCAGTCTGTATCAGAGCATCATCCATACTGTCATTGGGCCCCGAGATCACCTCGCCCCAAAGATTATATCCGATAAAATCTAATACAACTTGCAATATGCCCGAATACACCATGATAACAACCAGAGCGATCAGAAAGCCCAAGAATTTTTCCAGCCCTGTGCCGGTATATTCAAAGGAATCTCCCCCCGGCTTAGTCGACGACCAGATATATCGCCGCAGACGTGTGCGGGCCCAAAATCGGTAGATTCCAAAAGTCACGATGGTCAAAGCCCCCGTCCACAAGGCAAGCCAAAAAAGCTTGGACTTTTCAGGTAAAAAAGCGCCATTAAGATGCGTGGGGGCGGAAGCCGCGCCCTCGCCTTGCAAAGTCGATGTGTAAGTCATAAATTTAATCCTGCCATTACATGGCAATATCTTGCAGATTAATCACTTCGTGAAGCAATTGTCACGCGGAAATCCTCGTGGCGCCATTCGGCCAGCACTGGCGCGTTTGCCCATCCATTCGGCCAGTTCCGCAGCCTCTACCACACGTTTTCGCCCGGCGGGATCTTTCCAAGACAAGCCCTCTTCGCGGGTAAACGTCGTGGCATCGGACAGGCCGCCGTCTTTATATTTTTGCAAGCGCACCCCTTTACCTCGGCCCATTTCCGGCAGCTCGTCGACGCCAAAGATCAAAACCTTGCGGTTTTCACCGACACAGGCCACATGATCTCCCACCACAGGACAAGACAGGAGTGCCTTCACATCTCCCTTGACGTTGAGCACCTGCCGACCACTGCGCGTCTGTGCGACGATCTCGGTTTCAGGCACCACAAACCCGTCGCCGGCCGTTGAGGCCACCAAGCGCTTCACCGACGGATCATGGATGAAGAAATCAACAATTTCGACATCATTGGGCAGATCCACCATCAAGCGCAGCGGCTCACCCATGCCGCGCCCGCCCGGCAGATTGTCCGCCACCAGCGTATAGAAACGACCGTTGCTGCCAAAAACGATCAACTTATCTGTGGTTTGCGCATGGAAGACAAAACGGCCCTCATCACCATCTTTGTATTTCAGCGGCTTGTCCAAAGCCACATGCCCAGACATAGCCCGAATCCATCCCATTTTTGAGCAAACAACCGTCACCGGTTCACGCTCGATCATGGCCTCAAGCGGTACCTCTTCGACCTCGCCCGCAATGGCAAAGGCCGTGCGGCGAGCGCCGCCGGCATAGTCTTTGCCAAAGGCCTTGCGCGTGGCGCGCAATTGCTCGCTAATTTTCGCCCATTGCAGACCTTCATCCGCAATCAAATCGTCCAAAGTGGCCCGCTCTTGTTGCAAGGCATCGCGTTCACGGCGCAACTCCATCTCTTCCAAACGCCGCAAACTGCGCAGGCGCATATTCAGAATAGCGTCCGCCTGAACTTCCGACAGCTCCTCTTGCCCATCCACCGCCTTGCGATAGCTCAGCGGGCCGATATAATCGCCTTCAGACATAGCCCGCGGATGATCCAGGCCCCAGTCTTCAAACATCAGCGCGGTTTTTGGCTCCTCATCGTAGCGGATGATATCAATCACCCGATCGAGATTGAGAAACGCCAGAATAAAGCCCTCCAAGACCTCCAGGCGGTGATCGATTTTCGCCAAACGATTCTCAGAGCGTCGCACCAGAACCTCTTGCCGGTGATCGAGAAAGGCGCGCAACACCTCTTTCATGCTGCAGACCTTTGGGGTGAGCCCGTCAATCAGCACGTTCATATTTAGACTGAACCGCAGCTCAAGATCGCTGTTGCGATAGAGCATATTCATCAGCAATTCCGGTTCGACATTCTTGCTGCGCGGTTCCAGAACAATCCGTAGATCTTCTGCCGATTCATCGCGCACATCGCCCAGGATTGGTACTTTTTTGGTTTGGATAACCTCAGCCAATTTCTCAATCAGCTTTGATTTTTGTACCTGATAGGGAATTTCCGTGACCACAATTTGCCAAAGCCCGCGGCCAAGATCCTCAACCTCCCATTTGCAGCGCAACCGAAAAGAACCGCGCCCGGTGCGATAGGCCTGCGCGATATTTTCTGGTGGCTCGACCAAAATACCGCCCGTCGGAAAATCGGGACCAGGCACATATTGCAACAATGTATCGTCGCGGGCATCGGGGCTTTTGATCAAATGCAGACAGGCATCGATCAGCTCCGAGATGTTATGCGGCGGGATATTGGTGGCCATGCCCACGGCGATCCCGCTGCTGCCATTGGCCAAAAGATTGGGAAAGGTTGCGGGCAGAACCACGGGCTCGGTAAGCGTGCCGTCGTAGTTTTCCCGGAAATCCACCACATTTTCCGACAGGCCTTCCAAAAGCGCCTCGGCGACAATGGTCATCCGCGCCTCTGTGTATCGGCTCGCGGCGGGATTGTCGCCGTCGATATTGCCAAAATTGCCCTGACCATCCACCAGCGGATAGCGCACATTGAAATCCTGCGCCAAGCGGGCCATGGCATCATAGATCGCCGCATCGCCATGCGGATGATAATTGCCCATCACATCGCCGGAAATCTTCGCAGATTTGCGAAATCCGCCGTTGGCAGTCAGCTTCAGCTCGCGCATTGCATAAAGAATGCGGCGGTGAACCGGTTTCAATCCATCTCGCGCATCAGGCAAAGCGCGGTGCATGATCGTCGAAAGCGCATAGGTGAGATAACGCTCGCCAATGGCCCGGCGGAGCGGTTCAGTCGTTTCACTCGGAATGGGCGCGGTATCGTGCATCTGTTCTGACATGGGTTGGGTGTATCTGCCGAAAACTTGCAGGTCTAGCCCTACTCAGCGGCGATCCGCGCGAAAATCTCCTAGCGCGCTCAAAACCAATGCGCCGGAGCCCTGATGCTCCAATCAACCGTTGACCCGCCTGCTGGAATGCAGGCAAGTGGGCGCTGAAACACAAGGGGCACAACGGGGACGTATATGCAAAAATCAATACTCATCACGGGGTGTTCTTCAGGCATCGGTTTGGACTGCGCCGAAACCCTGCATGCGATGGGCTGGAAAGTCTTTGCCAGTTGCCGCAAGCAGGCCGATTGTGACCGGCTTGAAGCCATGGGTCTCACCTCACCCCGCCTAGATCACGCGGATGCCGCCTCAATTCGTGATACGATTGAGCAGGTGACGCAAGCCACCGGTGGTACGCTTGATGCGGTGTTTAACAATGGGGCCTTTGCGGTGCCCGGCGCCGTAGAAGATTTACCCACCGACGCGCTGCGCGCCATTTATGAAACCAATGTTTTTGGCTATCACGAGGTCATTCGGCAGGTCCTGCCGATTATGCGGGCGCAAGGCCATGGGCGCATTCTCAATTGCTCCTCGATTTTGGGCTTTATCACCCTGCGTTTTCGCGGCGCATATAACTCAACCAAATTCGCCCTCGAAGGCTTGAGCGACACTCTGCGCATTGAGATGCGAGGCACCGGGATCAAGGTCATCTTGATTGAGCCCGGCCCCATTGGCACAAAGATTCGTGAAAACTCCATTCCGCATTTTGAGAAATGGATTGATTGGAAAAACTCCCCACGCAGAGCGCAATATGAGCATGGGTTGATCAAGCGGCTCTATAGCCCGCCTGAAGGCCCCGACGCCTTTGAGCTGCCCGCCTCAGCTGTCACAGCAAAGGTTGTGAAGGCCTTGAACAGCGCCAACCCAAAACCGCGCTACTACGTCACGACGCCCACCTATGTCATGGGGTTCTTGCGCCGCATATTGCCGACCCGTGCGCTCGATTGGCTTTTGGTGCGGATGTAATGTCGCATGGGATTGGTCTTTGACAGAAATTCCCCTAAGTGAAGTCCAACCATTAGGAGGTGCTCAATGGGCAACGATCCACTTTTTATCATCGCCACGCTCGCCTGCGTTGTGGTTCTGGCCATTTTGGCTTTGGGTATTGGCAGTTTTGCTAAGGGCGGCGAGTTTGCCCGTAAACATTCCAACCGCCTCATGCGCTACCGAATTGCGGCCCAATTCGTCGCCGTTGTTTTGATTCTCCTCGCTGTCTTCTTTGGAAAGGGCTAACCATGGTTGTGCTCAATAAAATCTACACAAAAACCGGAGACGCCGGCACCACCGCGCTTGGCAATGGCACGCGCGTTGAAAAACATGCCTTGCGGGTCAACGCTTATGGCACAGTGGACGAAACCAACGCCACGGTTGGCCTGGCACGGCAACATGCGACGGGTGACATGGATGCGCAATTGGCCGCCATACAAAACGACCTGTTCGATCTTGGCGCAGATCTCTGCCGTCCAGATATGGAAAAAGACGCTCAGGCAGAATATCAGCCACTGCGCATGAGCGAGGCACAGGTGGCGCGTCTGGAAGCAGAAATCGACGTGATGAATGACGCATTGGAGCCGCTGCGCTCTTTCATTCTTCCGGGTGGCTCAGCGCTTGCAGCACAGCTGCACCTGTGCCGAACCGTCTCACGCCGCGCAGAACGGATGACCGTGGAATTGGCCGGGCAGGAGGCGATCAATGCCTCAGCCTTGCAATATCTAAATCGCCTTTCAGATTGGTTTTTCGTCGCCGGGCGCATCGCAAATGACGATGGGCGTGCCGATATTCTTTGGGTTCCCGGCGCCAATCGTTAAGGAAAGAAGCTGACCGAGTGTAACACTTTGGAAACAACCTATCACAATTTGGCCGCGGCAATGCGCCGAAATGTCGATTTTCCCCTGTTTCCCAAAGATAAACGCAGGTAACACTGCGACAACTGTGAACTGAGAGTCGCCTGCGGCTCACCTATGTACGGAGATATACACCATGAAGGTCTTAGTGCCGGTCAAACGTGTAATCGATTATAACGTGAAAGTCCGTGTAAAAGCGGATGGCAGCGGCGTCGATTTGGCCAATGTAAAAATGTCGATGAACCCTTTCGACGAAATTGCTGTCGAACAAGCAATCCGCTTGAAAGAGGCAGGGCAGGCCGATGAAGTGGTCGCAGTTTCCATCGGTGTGAAACAAAACCAAGAAACTCTACGCACAGCGCTGGCTATGGGTGCGGATCGCGCAATCTTAGTTGTCGCAACCGAAGATGTGCACGCCGACATTGAACCTCTGGCGGTTGCAAAAATCCTGAAGGCTGTCATCGACGAAGAGCAGCCCGGTATCGTTTTGGCCGGCAAACAGGCGATCGATAATGATATGAACGCCACAGGCCAAATGCTGGCTGCTCTGACCGGTTGGTCACAGGCCACTTTCGTGTCCGAACTCGATATCCAAGGGGACAGCGCTTTGGTCACCCGCGAAGTGGACGGCGGCTTGCAGACGATCAAAGTCTCCATGCCGACCATTGTCACTGTGGACCTGCGTCTCAATGAACCGCGCTACGCCTCATTGCCCAACATTATGAAGGCGAAGAAAAAGCCAATGGATGAGAAAACACCCGCGGATCTAGGCGTTGATATCGCGCCGCGCCTGACCATTGTCTCCACCGGCGAGCCTGAAGCAAGAGCGGCGGGCATCAAAGTAGGCTCTGTCGATGAGCTGGTCGAAAAACTTAAAGAAGTGGGGGCTGTATAATGGCTGTACTCCTGATTGCTGAAGTGAACGGCGGCGAATTATCCGTTGACTCAACTGCAAAAGCGCTCACCGCTGCAAAGCAAATGGGCGACGTGACTGTTCTTTGTGTCGGATCCGGCTGCTCATCCGCAGCTGAAGCGGCCGCGAAGCTCGAAGGCGTATCCAAAGTACTTTGCGCACAAAATGACGCCTACGGCCATGACCTTGCTGAACCGGTAGCCGCTTTGATTGTATCGCTCGCCGGCGATTACAGCCACATTGTCGCGCCTTCCACCTCAGCCTCTAAGAATATTCTGCCGCGTGTTGCGGCGCTTTTGGATGTTATGGTCATATCCGAAGTGACAGCGGTTATTGACGCAGAAATATTCGAGCGTCCCATCTATGCGGGCAATGCTATCCAAACGGTGAAATCCACCGATGCCACCAAAGTCGCCACGATCCGCACCTCGACCTTCGATGCAACCGGTGAAGGCGGCGCAGCCTCGGTCACAAGCATTGATGCCGCAGGTGATCCTGGCTTGTCCTCTTGGGTGGAAGACAAGGTTGCAGAAAGCGACCGCCCTGAACTCACCTCAGCGGGCGTTGTGGTCTCTGGTGGCCGTGGAGTTGGCTCGCAGGAAGATTTCAAAATCATCGAAAATTTGGCCGACGCATTGGGCGCCGCAGTGGGGGCCTCCCGCGCCGCGGTCGATTCTGGCTATGCTCCGAATGACTGGCAAGTCGGGCAAACTGGAAAGGTTGTGGCACCAGATCTCTATGTTGCGGTTGGCATTTCTGGTGCCATTCAACATTTGGCTGGCATGAAGGACTCCAAAGTCATCGTTGCGATCAACAAGGACGAAGAGGCACCTATCTTCCAAGTGGCGGATTTCGGTCTCGTGGGTGATTTGTTTGATGTCGTGCCGCAACTGACAGAGGAACTGGCCTAAGCCAGAACGCAACTATTATCAGACGCAACTAGGGCCCGCCGCAATGGCGGGCCTTTGCCATTTGCGATACGAAGATCCGGCCTAGGCGGCTTCCCCAAAACGATTGGCCACCAAATCGCGCAAAGCCTCCGCCAAGGCCACTGCCTCCGCGCCGCGGGTTTCAACCTCGATGGAGGTGCCATTGGCCGCAGCCAGCATCAACAATCCCATGATGCTGTCCCCTTCAGCAGAAAGCCCATCTTTGCGCACAACAGCGCCCGCATCAAATTGCTCAACCGTTTCCACAAATTTCGCAGAGGCCCGCGCGTGAAGGCCTTTTTCGTTAATAATATTCAATATTTGCTGCACGTTTTCGTCCTATTGCGTCTCGGGAAGGCAATCCATGTATTTTCGCCCCGCATCTATGGCCCGCGAAATCGCCTCTGGCACGCTCTGACTGCGAGATTTGGCGAGTTTGACCAGAAGGGGCAGATTGGCGCCATAGAGCACCCGGCGATTGGCACAATTACAGGCAGAAAGTGATAGATTGGATGGCGAGCCGCCAAACATATCGGTCACAATCACCACGCCGCCGCCAATATCCACCCCATCTGCAGCTTGGCAAATTTCAATCCGCTTGGCTTCACGGTCGCAATCTGCGCTGATGGCAACTGCCGCAATGCCCCGTTGAGCGCCCACAACATGCTCCACCGCCGCCTTATATTCGGTGGCCAGCCCGCCATGCGCTACGATAACGATACCTATCAACTGCTCAAAACCTTAGAGTCTGAAGTGTCCGACGGAGCCACCTGTTCCAGCAGCTCTCTATGCCGTATGCTCACATGCCGGCCGCGCAATTGCAATTCTTTCTGTAACATTTCAACCATTGTGACGGATCGATGTTTACCGCCCGTACAGCCAAAGCCAATGGCCAGATGCGACCGCCCCTCCGCCACATGGGCTGGGATCACAAGATCTATCAAATCGAGCACTTTTTGCTTAAAAGCCGGAAAATTATCGTCCTCGGCCACATAGACCTGCACCTTCGGGTTCCGTCCATCTGCTGCTCTGAGAGCCTCATCCCAATAAGGATTGCGCAGGAAGCGACAATCAAACATCATATCAATGCCCCGCGGTGTGCCACGTTTATACGAGAAGGACTGCACAGAAATCGCCATTGGATAGCCTTTGTCCGATGCAAAATAACGGGTGACCTCCGCGCGCAGGTCATGGGGCAACAATTGGGTGGTATCGATCAAAACATTGGCTCTGACCCGCGCCGGCTGCATCAAATCCAAATCCAGCTGTATCCCCGCAAGCGCCGCGCCATCTGGCGACAGATGGTGCCGACGTCGCGTTTCGGAGAAGCGGCGGATCAGAACATCCTCCGAACAATCCAAATACAGGACCTCAAGAGTCAAAGACGGATTGGCAGACAATGTCGCAATTGTATCCATCATTTGAGCGGTAGAGAAATCGCGATTTCGGGTATCAAGGCCCAGAGCCATTGGCCGACTTAAGCCCGGCGGTTCGAACAACCTCGGTGCAAGGCTCAAAGGCATATTATCAATAGATTCAAAGCCCGCATCTTCCAAAGCATTGATCGCAGTGGTTCGCCCGGCCCCAGATGGGCCGGTCACGAGCACAACATGCACCGGTTGCGTTTTGTCAGTCATAGGCTGCAAATCCATTTTGAAGCAAAAGCAGGAGCGCCGCAGCCCGCGGCACGTCCGGCCCACCGGGAATAACCGAAACTCTATGCCCCAATCTTGTGACTTCTTGAACAAAAGGCAAGCGGCGATCACTATATTGTGACAGATCTATGCAGAATTTTAGGGACGCCTCGAACCTATGCGCACAGGATATAAGGCCAATACCGCGCGCCTCGATACGCCTTGCGACGGCGTCAGGCGCCTGAAGGAGCAACCCATTTTGCGAAGCGCGCAGCCAGACGCGATCATCTGAAACCAACTGCGCCCCAAGCGCCAGTATTTCAATCGCGAGGCTGGATTTGCCGGCGCCTGAAGGGCCTAATATCAACAACCCGCACCCGCCGACCGACACGGCTGAGCCATGCAACAGCAACGCCTCATCGTCATCGCTGTAATTTCTCCAAGCATCAAAGCTCATGACATCACACCGGCAGGCCAAACAAAAAGCGCGCCCCAAACGCCTGCCCCACACCAGCAGGCTGAACCGGTTCTGCGCGAATGACCCCTGAATGGGCCGCAACGATCTGTGCCGCCTCTGCAAGACCCGCAGTGAACTCGGCCACGCCCTGATCTCCCAATGTGGCCAAGTTTCCGGTCCCAAATAGGGTTTGGCTCAAACCCTCCGGCAACGGTGGGCCTGTGTCTTCGACCACGACCAAAACCATGCCATCTTGAATCCGCGTCCAGATCCGAATCTCGTCCCCCCAGGCGCATCTTTGAATGGCATTCGACAGAAAAGCCGACAGGATAGAGCCCACACTCGTAGGCAGGCCCTCAATGATCACAGGCACTTTTGGTGTCGATTGCGTCAAGACAAGACCGCGAGCCACCGCGGCCGGGCGCAGCGCCGCCACCCGGGACGTAATCAGTGAAATCAGTTCAAACCTTTCCTTTTTGCCCATCTTGCGCCTGGGCACCGCTGGGGCAGCGGCGGGTGCAGGCGCCGCCGGCTGGGTGAGCGGAGCGGTGACCCGCTCCAAGCGCAGCAAATCATTGTCAATCAAATCCAACAGTTTTGCCGATGTGGAAGGGTCCTTTTGAAGCCGCAGAGCTTTGATCGCAGATTTCATCGAGGCCATCGGGTTGTTGATTTCGCCCGTCACCTCTGCGACAGCGGCCTCTGCCTCTCTAATGCGCATGAAAAGCGCGCCAATCGTATGGTGCAGCGCCTCGGACAGACGACCAATATTGTCTCTGCGCTGCGGAAAATTCGGCTCTGTGATATTTTTGGCGGCAACCCCATGGCGCAGCTGATTAGAAAACCGCTCCACAGAGTCCGCCATGCGGTTGAACGGTCCGAACATCACCCAAGCGCTCGACACCGAAAGAACAATCGCAAGAGCCACGGCTGTTAAAAGCAAGCGCAAGGCCAATTCCAGAACCATCTTCCGCCCCGCCGGATCGCCGGCCTTGCCTAGATATCCAAGAGCAATGCCACCCACCATCTCCTGACGATGCAGGATCGGTGCCGCCACCCAGATCTCGGACTCACTGCTTTGACTCTGGATATGTCGTGGAAACCCTGGGCCATTTAGCCCCGCCGCAATCATCGACTCCACCCCGTCCGACCGATCCACCGCCTTGGTCGTCTGCGGAGAGATTTGCCGATAAATTTCCGCCAGATGATCCAACAGTACAGGTGACGACGGTCCAAGCCAGACGGGCCAGGCGCCGGGGAGGGCCATGGTATGTTGCGCCTTAAGGCTGTTTCCGGGCGTGAGGCTTCGCTGTTCCCCCAGGGGGCCGAAGGCGATCACCTCAGCACCGGCAGGCAAGGTGATCTTGTCAAACAGTCTGTCAAGATCCACCCCGTCACCTTGCACAAAATCCACCGGCACTCGATGCGGCAACCGCCCCTCAACCACCTCCGCAAGCAAAAGCACCTCAGAGGTCAATTGCGCCCGTTTGTCATCGCGGTCGTCAGGGTGGAGCTGCAGTAGCCAAAACGCGCCCACGGCTGGTAGCAAAAGCACCAGCAGATGGAAAAATGTTATCCGGCGGGTCATGGGCGATAGGAGAAGCCCCATAAACCATCGGTTTCGGCGGTAGACGATGAGATCATTCATTGCGACCATCCAAACCGCGCAAAAATATGGGCAAAGATTGGGGCTTAGGCTTCATTATATCGGTAGCCGATACCATAGAGTGTTTCAATTGCATCAAAGTCTCCGTCTACCCGTCGCATCTTTTTTCGCAGCCGTTTGATATGGCTGTCTATTGTTCGATCATCGACATAGACCTGATCATCATAGGCCACATCCATCAGTTGATCGCGGCTTTTGACAAAGCCCGGCCTGACCGCCAGCGTCTTCAGCAGAGCAAATTCCGTGACGGTCAATGCAACGGCCATACCGCGCCAAGTCACCCCGTGGCGCATCGGGTCCATCGACAAAGGACCACGCACCATGATGGTCGTCTCGTCCGCCTCTAAAGCTTGATCGCCTCCCAGCACGTCCCAACGTCGCAAAAGCGCGCGGATACGTTCGAGCAAGACCCTTGGTGAAGTTGGTTTTTTCACATAATCATCGGCCCCCATGCGCAGGCCCAACACTTCGTCAATCTCATCCTCTTTTAAGGTGCAAAACATCACGGGGATGTTCGACACATGCCTCAGCCGCTGCACCACATCCATGCCATCGAGGCCTGGAAGCTTGACGTCCAGCACTAAAATATCGGGCAAGGACTTTGACAAAGACTCCCAAGCGGCAAGCCCATCGGAATGGCACTCAACTTCAAACCCTTCCGCTTCAAGCATCATGGAGAGAGACATCATGTGACTGCGATCATCATCGACAAGAACTATTCTTGGCATGGGTATCGTCCTCTGATCGGCTCAACATTTTAACACTGATATCTGCCGCCACTTTCTTTAGTTTTGCCGATCTGTGCAACATGTAACTACGAATCAGCCTCAAACTCGCAGCAATATGATCGGCAATTCGCTTCCATGACGTTAATTTTGCTATAGTCAGAAAATTTATTGCGCCAAACTGCCACTGATTGCGCTAACGATCCCGGCCGATGCTGTTGATGATCCACCATGGCATGTTAAAGGCAGGGTGTACTATGCAAGCCTCAGGAGCAATGGCATGATCAATGGACGCGTAAACCCCCAATTCACCCTCGAAGATCAAGGCATCACTGGGCTGGGGACTGTCTATTATAACCTGCTGGAACCCACGCTCATCGAACAGGCTTTGGCACGCAAAGAAGGCGAGCTTGGTAAGGGCGGCGCCTTCTTGGTCTCCACTGGCAAATTCACGGGCCGATCTCCAAAAGACAAACATGTGGTCAAAACTGCATCTGTGGCTGATAGCATTTGGTGGGAAAACAATGCCGAAATGTCAGAGGCGGGTTTTGAGGCCCTCTACGAGGATATGATCGCACATATGCAGGGGCGCGATTATTTTGTACAAGACCTCTTTGGCGGCGCAGATCCCGCCAACCGCCTCGATGTGCGCATCGTGACAGAGCTGGCCTGGCATGGGCTGTTTATTCGCCATATGTTGCGCCGGCCTGATGCGGAGGAGCTGGAAGAATTTACAGCCGATTGGACTGTAATCAATTGCCCCTTCTTTCAAGCAAACCCTAAGCGCCACAATTGCCGCTCTGAAACGGTTATCGCGATGAATTTCGACCGCCGGATCATCCTGATTGGCGGCACGGAATACGCAGGCGAAAACAAAAAATCTGTTTTCTCACTGCTCAACTACTTATTGCCTGAAAAAGGCATAATGCCGATGCATTGCTCGGCCAATCATGCCCCTGGCAACCCCGTGGATACGGCAATTTTCTTTGGGTTGTCGGGCACGGGCAAAACCACACTTTCAGCGGATCCCTCCCGCGTATTGATTGGCGATGATGAGCATGGCTGGTCTGATCGCGGCACCTTCAATTTTGAAGGGGGATGCTATGCCAAAACCATCAACCTCAGCGCAGAGGCCGAACCAGAAATCTTCGCCACCACCTCGAAATTCGGCACGGTCATTGAGAATATGGTCTATGATCCCGAAACCAAAGAGCTGGATTTCGATGATGACAGCCTAACGGCCAATATGCGCTGCGCTTATCCTTTGGAATACATCTCAAACGCTTCACCAACGGCACTTGGCGGGCATCCGAAGAATATCATCATGCTGACCTGTGACAGCTTTGGCGTTTTGCCACCGATTGCGCGGTTGACGCCGGCGCAGGCCATGTATCACTTTTTGTCGGGCTTCACCGCCAAAGTGGCCGGTACAGAGCGCGGGGTGACAGAACCGCAGCCGACCTTCTCAACCTGCTTCGGCGCCCCCTTCATGCCGCGCCGTCCTGAGGTTTATGGCAACCTCCTTCGCGAGAAAATCGCCAAACATGGCGCAACTTGCTGGTTGGTGAATACCGGTTGGACAGGTGGCGCATATGGAAAAGGCAGCCGTATGCCGATCCGCGCCACCCGCTCGTTGCTCTGCGCCGCGCTCGATGGCACGCTGGCCAATGGCACATTCCGCACAGATCCAAATTTTGGCTTTGAAGTGCCAACCTCAGTGCCAGGCGTGGCAGATCTCTTGCTCGAGCCCAGACGGACATGGGAAGACAAAGACGCCTATGATGCACAGGCCGAAAAGCTTGTCGCGATGTTCAGCGAAAACTTCCAGCATTATCTTCCCTATATTGACGACGACGTGCGTGCGATTGCCTTGGGCGGTTAAATTCGACCATTTCGCTGCGGGCATTTCGCTGCGGGAGTGCCCATCACATCACCCCGCGGCGGATCAAATTCAGGCCCGCCAAGATTAAAACGCTCAAGGTCGCGATGCGAAACATATTTTGGTTGATACGATCCTGGATTTGAAAGCCGATCCATATGCCAAAACAGGCCGGAACAATCGCAAAGCCGCCGAGGCTCAATGCCTGCGGTGTTGCGATACCGGAACCGAGGTGACCAAATAACAGCAGCACGGCCCCAAGGCCATAAATCACACCCTGCGCCCGCATCTGTGCCTGCTTTTCCAACTGATGGGTGGATAGATACATCACCGTTGGCGGGCCCCAAACTCCAGAAATCCCACCACCAATGCCAGCAATCACCGCGCAGGCAAAGGACAGGCTCGCTCCGCTGCGTCCCTGGGGCTTCCAGCCGCTCAGCATCAAACTGGCAAATCCCACAACCAAAATCCCAAGGCAGAGAAAGAACACATCCTGTGACAAAAGCGGGACAAGCTGGGTGGTCGCCAACAGCACCCCGTAACCCAGACCCAAAAACCACCGATGATCGTAGAGCGACTTGAGCGCCGCAGAAAACCCCTGTCGGCCCGCCTGCCAACCATTGGTGACAAGTGTGGGGAGAATCAAAATGCCCAAGGCCAAATCTGGAGCGACGAAAATGGTCATGCCGGTGATAAAGATCATCGGCATGGCAAATCCAACAATGCCCTTCACCATCCCGGCAATCATGGCTGTGGCGGCAATCAAAAGAAGTAAGTCCAGCGTAAACAGGCTCAATGTATCGGTCATATGGGCAGCATAACGGCACTCATCGGGCGCCGCACTGCAATTCGACTGCGACATAATACTTCAAAATAGCATTTTCTTTTGAATGAAAGTTGTGCTGCGGTTGCAAGCAACCTAGGTTTCCATTTAAGCGTTAACGCGCGATCGCAGAAATAGGACGTGAACATGACGGCTCCGGTAATTCTTCCAAATTTGCTCTCCCTCACCGCCGAGGCTCTGCCTGCGGCTCAAGCGGTCTGCGAGACTGCGCGCACATGCCTGCGCGAAATGGTCAGCGCTGATGGCCGGGTCCAAAACACGCTGATTGAAGATCATCAAACCGCAGCGCATGGCTTTGCGTGGCTGGCCACCTATGTGCAGAGTCTCCAGCAAATGCAGAGCTGGGCGGAGGCTTTGCAAGCGCAGCAAAAATTCGGTGAGACCGAACAGCTGATTCACCAAATCGCTTTTGGTGAATATCTTTGCCAATTGACCGGTGGCATTCCGATGAACCAGACCGAAGTCATTCGCCTGCAAGACATGGGCCTGACCGCTGAGGCGGCCGCTCCGCTGACAACCGGTGCTACGGCCCAGCTGGCACGTGACGGCAATACACAGGCCGCGCGGTTGCGCCTGGTGGCCCTCATGCAGGAATTTGAAGCCAATACGATCCTCGGCGCCTCTGGCCTGGACGAAGAACTTGAGATGATCCGCGAACAGTTCCGCCGCTATGCCATCGAAAAGGTCGAGCCCTTCGCCCATGAATGGCACCTGAAAGATGAGCTGATCCCGATGGAGGTCATTGATGAGCTGGCCGAAATGGGCGTCTTTGGCCTGACCATCCCAGAGGAATATGGTGGGTTTGGCCTATCAAAAGCCTCAATGTGCGTGGTCAGCGAAGAATTATCTCGGGGCTATATCGGTGTCGGCTCGCTCGGCACGCGGAGCGAAATTGCCGCGGAATTGATTGTCGCCGGCGGGACAGAAGCGCAGAAAGAAAAATGGTTGCCCGCATTGGCCAGTGGGGAAAAACTGCCCACAGCGGTGTTCACCGAGCCAAATACCGGATCCGATCTTGGCGCCCTGCGCACCCGCGCCGTCAAATCAGGAGACGATTGGAGCGTGACCGGCAATAAGACTTGGATTACCCATGCAACGCGCACCCATGTCATGACTTTGCTGGCCCGGACGGATCCAAACACCACAGATTACAAGGGCCTTTCCATGTTCCTGGCCGAAAAAACGCCCGGCACCGACGAAGTTCCTTTCCCAAGTGAAGGCATGACCGGTGGTGAGATTGAGGTTCTGGGCTATCGCGGTATGAAGGAATATGAGCTGGCCTTTGATGGGTTTCAGGTGAAGGGGGAAAACCTTTTGGGCGGGCAAACCGGCAAAGGGTTTAAGCAGTTGATGGAAACCTTCGAAAGCGCCCGTATTCAGACAGCCGCGCGGGCGGTGGGGGTGGCCCAATCGGCGCTTGATCTAGCCTATCGTTATGCCATGGATCGCAAACAATTTGGCAAATCTCTGATCGCCTTTCCCCGCGTGGCCAATAAATTGGCAATGATGGCGGTGGAGCTGACGGTGGCGCGGCAATTGACCTATTTCAGTGCCTTCGAAAAAGATGAGGGTAGGCGCTGCGACATAGAGGCGGGCATGGCCAAACTTCTGGGTGCGCGTGTCGCCTGGGCGGCCGCAGATAACGCGCTGCAAATCCATGGCGGCAACGGGTTCGCATTGGAATATAAAATTAGCCGTGTGCTTTGCGATGCGCGCATCTTAAACATCTTCGAAGGCGCAGGGGAAATTCAAGCGCAGGTCATCGCGCGGCGGCTCTTAGGCTAAGCAAGCCTCCAACACAGGAGATCTTGTAGAAAGATTATTGACCAAGGCTGCGATGCGTGGGACTATTTTTTGAGGCTGCCAGAGTTCTGCGTGGCAACATACGTCTGGAAAAAGCTATGATCTTAAATGTTCTGACACTGCCCGCCGCGCGCGCAGCCCAAAGCTTGCCAAAACGCGGTGGTGATGTTTCCGGGCATCGCAACCCTCTGCGCGGGTCGGCACGATGAGTTTCTTCAGCGAGCTGGTCTCGACGCTTTTTGAACGCCGCTATCAAAAATTCCTGTCCAAAGAGGCTGAGGGGCGCAGCACCACCGATCTGGCCCGTGCGCTTTTGGGTAGTATTGGCGAGGTCTCTGGCGTGGCCATGGCACATACTGTTCTCGATCGTTATGAGACGATGAATGCAAATGAAAAATTGGCCTTTTTCGAGTTCATGACCCATGAGCTTGAAATTGATCCCGAAGAGGTGATCGAAAGCCTGAAAGCCTATAAAGCCGATCCCAACAAAGACAGCTATCGCAGCTTTGCCATCGCCAGCGAGCCAAAACGCCAAGAGCTGGCCCGGCGGCTAAATCAGGTGCCTGGTGCAACGGGGCAATTGGTGCAATTGCGCAAAGACCTCCTACAGGTCATCAAAGACCGGCCCGATTTGGGGCCCTTAGATGTGGATCTCAAGCACCTTTTCGCCTCCTGGTTTAACCGTGGTTTTTTGGTCCTACGCCCAATAAATTGGAGCAGCCCCGCCGATATTTTGGAAAAAATCATCGCCTATGAGGCCGTACATGCCTTCGACAGTTGGGATGATTTGCGCCGCAGACTTAAGCCTGAAGATCGGCGCTGCTTTGGATTTTTCCACCCATCCATGCCGAATGAACCGCTGATTTTTGTGGAGGTTGCGCTGACCAAAGGCATTCCCAGTTCTATCCAAGACCTGCTGGCAGACGAGCGCGAAGCCATCAGCGCCGGCGATGCAGACACGGCCGTTTTCTATTCCATCTCCAATTGCCAAGCGGGGTTGGCCGGCATTTCTTTTGGCAATTCCTTGATCAAACAAGTGGCCGCCGACTTGGCGCAGGATTTACCGGGGCTGTCCACATTTGTCACCCTATCGCCGATCCCTAGCCTAAACCGCTGGTTGAAACAAGCGGATTTGCCCAAGGGCATCGAAAATCAAAGCGCCTCGCTTGCAGCCTATTATTTGCTAGAAGCCAAGACCGCTGATGGCAGCCCCTATGATCCCGTAGCACGGTTTCATCTGGGCAATGGTGCGCGCATTCATGCGGTGCACACCGGCGCGGACACCTCGGCCAATGGCTTGGCACAATCCAATGGAACCATGGTCAATTACCTTTACGATCTTGCAAAAATTTCCCACAATCACGAACAATTTGTTAAAGATAAAACGGTGGTGGCCTCGGCCCCCGTGCGCACGCTTTGCGCCTCAGTGAGGACCAAAATAACAGGGAAGTGACATGGCCAATCCACTTTATGACGCCTTATTCGGTCGACATTCGGGACAGGCGACTGTCTTTTTGCAGATGCAAGATGGCACGGTGCTCACCCATGGCCAATTTTTGCAGCAAGCGGCGCAATATGCCCATGTTTTAACCGGTTTTGGCCTACACCCTGGTGACCGGGTGGCCGTACAGATTGAAAAATCTCCTCAATCCCTGGCCATCTATGCCGCCTGCGTACAAGCCGGCCTGATATTTTTGCCGCTGAACACAGCCTATACCGCCAGTGAGCTGTCCTATTTCCTGGGGGACAGCGGCGCGCGGGTGGTCATTTGTGATCCCAAATCTCAAGAAACCCTAGCCCCGATTGCCCAGGCCACTGGGGCGCAGCTGGAAACTATGGATGCCGCAGGACGGGGCAGTTTTGCGCAAAAGGCGGCGGCGCAGCCTATGGAGTTTTCAACCGTTCCGCGTGAGGCGGAGGATTTGGCCGCCTTCCTCTACACTTCCGGCACGACAGGTCGATCAAAAGGCGCAATGCTGACGCAGAACAACCTTCTGTCCAATGCCGAGGTCCTAACCCGCCATTGGGCCTTCAGCGCCACGGATGCACTCTTGCATGCTCTGCCAATTTTTCACACCCATGGGCTCTTTGTGGCGACCAATATTGCCCTATTGTCTGGCTGCAAAATCCTCTTTCTTCCAAAATTTGACCTCAAGGCGATCCTCGCTTTGATGCCACAAGCAACCTGCATGATGGGCGTGCCGACCTTTTACACCAGATTGCTTGATGATCCGCGCTTCGACAGGGCGCTGTCTCAGCACATGCGGCTTTTCATCTCTGGCAGCGCGCCGCTTCTGGCGGAGACCCATAAGCTGTTTGAAGAGCGCAGCGGTCATCACATCCTTGAGCGTTACGGCATGACAGAAACCAATATGAGCACCTCGAACCCCTATGCGGGCGAGCGCCGCGCGGGCACGGTCGGATTTCCGCTCCCAGGAATAGAGCTGAAAATCACCGACAGCACCACCGGCGAGACAGTGGCACAGGGCGATATCGGTGAGATCGAAGTGCGCGGCCCGAATGTGTTCAAAGGCTATTGGAATATGCCTGAAAAAACTGCCAAAGAGCTGCGCAAGGATGGGTTTTTCATCACTGGGGATCTGGGCATGATTGATGCCGATGGCTACCTCCAGATTGTAGGACGCAATAAGGATCTGATTATTTCGGGCGGGTTCAATATCTACCCCAAAGAAATCGAGACGATTCTGGATGCGCAAGAGGGCGTGCTGGAAAGCGCCGTGATCGGTGTTCCCCACCTAGATTTTGGCGAAACCGTACTGGCGCTCCTCGTGCCCGCAAAAGGCGTCACGCCCGATCTGGACACGATACAAAGTCATATCTCCGAGAAGCTGGCCCGTTTCAAACTTCCAAAAAAACTAATCCTCCTACCCCAGCTGCCGCGCAATACGATGGGCAAGGTGCAAAAAAATGCCCTGCGCGATCAGTTCCGCGATTTATTCACCAAATCCTGACCCGCGCCTACAAAAAGCGGTTCACCAGATTTTCCAAACGCTCTTGGCGGCCAGATTTTGGCTCTGGATTGATATCTTCCGCCACCACCCGCGCAGAAATTTGCTCCAAATCACTGTGCAAAAGCACTTGACCCTCCGCACTGTCCCAGCCGGCATAGCGCTCTATGCGCGCTGCCTCAAGCCGGCCGTCCTCGAGCATGGCCGCAGCCGCCTTTAGCCCCACCGCGCAAATGTCCATCGCACCCACATGGGCGAGAATTAAATCTTGTGGATCAAGAGATTGCCGCCGCAGCTTCGCGTCAAAATTGGTGCCACCGGTAGTGAACCCGCCGGCCTTTAGCACCTCATAGTAAGCCAAAGCCGTTTCCGGCACATTGTTTGGAAATTGATCCGTATCCCAACCCGATTGATAGTCATTTCGGTTCATATCAATGGAGCCAAAAATTCCCAAAGCGCGCGCCAGAGCCAGCTCGTGCTCAAAGGAATGACCCGCCAAGATCGCATGTCCCTGCTCAATATTGACTTTAACTTCCTCCTCCAGACCGAAGTCCTTGAGGAAACCATAGACCGTGGCGACATCATAATCATATTGGTGCTTTGTCGGCTCTTGAGGCTTGGGCTCGATCAAAATAGCGCCTTTAAAGCCGATTTTATGTTTATACTCGACCGCCATCTGAAGCATACGCCCAGCCTGTGCGCGCTCCCGTGCCAAATCCGTGTTCAGCAAAGTTTCATAGCCCTCGCGCCCCCCCCAAAGTACATAGTTTTCACCGCCAAGCTTTACGGTCGCATCCATGCAGCTCTTAATTGTGGCAGCGCTAAAGGCAAAAACATCAGGATCCGGGTTTGTCGCCGCCCCCGACATAAAGCGCCGATGAGAAAATAAATTTGCGGTGCCCCAAAGCAAGCGGGTTTGTGAAGCTTCCATTTTTAGCGCAAAATAATCGACCATCTCTTCGAGATTACGGGTATTTTCAGCAAAATTCTGCCCCTCTGGGCGCATATCGGCATCATGAAAGCAAAAATAGGGTACGCCAAGAATATCAAACATCTCAAAGGCCACATCGGCCTTGAGCTTGGCCAAAGCCATCTGTGAGCCGAACCAAGGTCGCTCAAAGGTGCGTCCTCCAAATGGATCGCCGCCCTCCCAAGCGAAGGAATGCCAATAGGCCACGGCGAAGCGCAAATGCTCTTTGAGGCTTTTGCCTATCACCCTTTCATCTGGATTGTAATGACGAAAGGCGAACTCATTGTCCGTTTGCGGCCCTTCATATTGAATTGGGGGGATTCCTTGGAAGAAGTCAGTCATCGAACACCTTTTTTAGACAGGTTAATACCCATGATAGGGCAAGAGTGGCACATCTTGAGATGGGCGCAAAGGCCCCAATGCTTAGCCAGCCGCAGATCCGCCGAGCCCTTTCAGGGCCTGATAGGCCGCGCGATAGGCGCTGAGACCTGCCATGAACTCATCAGTGAGCCTTGGGGCGGGATCAATCACCCGCGCGATTTTTGGCGCATAGGCCACATCGCTCACTTTGGCACCTGCGGCCATCATAGCCAGCCGCGCCGCCCCGAAGGCACCGCCAAAATCTCCTGAGACCGGCAACTCGATGGGCAGCCCCAAAATGGTTGCAATCGCCTGCACCCAATAGTCAGATTTCGAGCCACCACCCACGGCGAGCAAGCGCTCAATCTTTGTCCCAGTCGAGGTCAGCGCATCAAAGCTGTCGCGCACCGCATAAGTCACCCCTTCCATCACCGCCCGCGTCATGGCGATATGATCCGTGCTGTGATCAAGGTTTAGGAAACTGGCGCGGATCACCGCATCATTATGCGGCGTGCGCTCCCCGCCCAGATAGGGCAGAAACAGCATTGCGGAGGGCGCTTGCAGCGGTCCAAGCCCGGAGGTCATATCCTCTGGCGCCGCGCCCAGCACGCGGCCAAACCAACTCAAAGCATCAGAGGCCGCCAAAATTACCCCCATTTGGTGCCAGGTCTGCGGCACAGCATGGCAAAAACTATGCACCGCACTGGCCGGATCCGGCTGATAGGCGTCACTGGCCGCGAATAAGACGCCCGAGGTGCCCAGGCTGACAAAGGCCTCACCACTGCGCACCACGCCCACACCGATTGCGCTGGCCGCATTGTCCCCACCGCCACCAGCAATGACCACATCAGCCCGCATGCCCCAGCGCGCCGCGAGATCCCGGCGCAGCATGCCGGAGGGCTCCGAGCCCTCTACAAGATCCGGCATATGTGCCCGCTGCAATCCTGTCGCCTCAAGCAGGTCATCGGACCAAGCCCGCGCGCCCACATCCAGCCAAGAGGTGCCAGCCGCATCAGACATCTCTGCCACATGCGCAGCGGACAACCAAAGCCGCAGATAATCTTTTGGCAAAAGAACCTTGGCCACTTTGGAAAAAACCTCAGGTTCCCACCGCCGCACCCAGGCCAGCTTTGGAGCGGTAAAGCCCGGGAAGACGACATTGCCGGTCAGCTTTCGAAAGATTGGATTGCGATCCATCACGTCAGCCTCAGCCGCAGCGCGGGTGTCGTTCCACAAAATACAGGGGCGCACCACCCGATCTTGGTCATCCAGCAGCGTCGCCCCATGCATGTGACCTGAAAGACCAATGGCGCGCACGGCGCTCAAATCGGCCTGCGCGGCCAAAGACGACAGAACCGCCTCTGCGGCCTCAAGCCAGTCTTGCGGCGCTTGCTCTGACCAGCCCGCCTTGGGCCGGGTGACCTGTAAGGGCGCAGTGGCTTCGGCACAAATAGTTTGGGCATCGTCTATGACGATGCCCTTTAAACCTGAAGTCCCAAGATCTAAACCAATATACATAGGCTAACCGGACTCTTTCGGATTTTTACCAAGAATGATCATCGACAGAATATCATCTTCGGTCACATCCGCCACACGCTCCGTGCCAACCAGCTGCCCATTCTTCATCACGCTGGCCCGGTCGCAGAGCTTCATGACGTTGTGAATGTCATGCTCGATTAGAAAGATTCCCAAGCCTTGCTTTTTCAGTTCTTGAATAAGCTCCGCCACCATTTCACTTTCTTGCGGGCCAAGCGCCGCCGTGGGCTCGTCCATAATCAGGATTTTGGCATCAAAATAAACCGCTCTCGCAATCGCAACAGATTGACGCTGACCGCCAGACAGGGCGGACACGGGCTCGGCGAATTTGGTGAAATTCGGATTAAGACGGCCCATGATTTTACGCGTCTCAGCTTCCATCTTGCTGTCGTCCAAAAACCCGCCCGGACCAACAATTTCACGCCCCAAAAACAGATTGGACGCCGCATCAAGGTTATCGGCCAAGGCCAATGTTTGATAGATGGTTTCAATATTGTGCCCACGCGCATCACGGGGGTTATTGATCACCACTTTCTCGCCATTGATATAGACATCGCCAGAGTCGGCCTTATAGGCGCCAGAGAGGCATTTGATCAACGTTGATTTGCCAGCGCCATTGTGGCCCAAAAGCCCCACGACTTCACCCGGATAAAGATCAACACTGACCCGATCCACCGCTTTAATGCCGCCGAATGCGATCGAGATATCCTTCAACTCGACTAAAGGAGTGCCTGAATTGCTCATGATCTGTCTCCTCACTTCACGCGTTTATTGTAGAGAATATCGAGATAGACAGCGAGCACGAGAACCATACCCACGACGATCCGTTGAATGGCGCTGTCAAATCCAATGAGCACCATGCCCGATTGCAAGCTTTGCATCACCAAAGCCCCCAAAATCGCACCGTAAATCTTACCAACCCCGCCAGCCAGTGAGGTGCCACCAATCACTGCGGCGGCAATCACATAAAGCTCGTCAAGCGTGCCCAATGCATTGGTTGCGGAATTGAGACGGGCCGAGGCGATGATTGCTGCAATGGCGGTCAATGTGCCCATCAGAGCGAACACCTTGAGCGTCACCCAGCGGGTATCGATCCCCGCCAAAGCGGCGGCCTCCGGGTTGCCCCCGATGGCAAAAACATAGCGACCAAACCGCGTGCGTGTGACCAAAATAGTCATGGCAATGCCGACTGCAACCAGGATCAAAACTGGAATGGCAAAGCCGTGAGAGATGAAGGTGCCTTCTAGGTCTTGCCCAATCTTGGCGCCATATTGGCGTACGATGCCCTTGGGCCAGGGATATGAATTAACCAGCATCACAGCACCGATGATGGTCGCCCATCCAACAAGAGCCAGGAAGGCTTCGGCCCAGAGGGGGCGCAGGCGGAAATTGTGCAGCACGCGCGCCTTGCGGCCTGAGTAAATGATATAGGCCACGCCGATACAGGCCAATATCCCAACAATCCAACTGCCCATCGCACCAACAGCGCCATAGGGGCCACCGCCCAGAAGCGCAAACTTGCTGTCCACGGGCGAGATCGTCCGGCCACCGGCCGATAAAAACGCCATGCCGCGCCAGACCATCAAACCGCCCAGGGTCACAATAAAAGCAGGAATTTCGCGATAGGCGATCAGCCACCCATGCAGAGCCCCAATCAATGTGCCAACGATCAGGCCACAAATCACGGCGAGAACCCAGATCGACCAATGACCAAGCCCGACAAGATGCGGCAGCACCTCCACCTGCAACAGCCCCATGGACATTGCAATCACCCCAATCATCGATCCCACCGAGAGGTCAATGTTACGCGTGACAATCACCAGCACCATGCCAGTCGCCATGATCCCAATGGAAGAGGTTTGCACCGATAGATTCCAAAGGTTGCGCGGCGTCAAAAACGCACCAAAGTTATTGAAGATCACACCATAGAGGTGGAACCCTCCCCAAATCAGTGCCAATGCGCCCAGCATGCCCAGCAGGCGGGTATCTATCTCAGTGTCGCTCAAAAAGCGCGCAATCAAACCCTGTGGGCTTTTGGTTGCGGCCTTTGATGTCGAAGTATCAGTCATGGGGAATCCAAAATGGCTATAGGCTCAACTCTGATCAACAAGGAGCGGGCGCGCAGAACGAAGTCTGACAAGGCTACTCGAACATGTCCAAATCAAATGGCCAAAGAATAAGAGGAGGGGCGCCGACCCATGTATGGATCGGCGCCGCAGGTCTTAGGGCTTAGTTACAGCCGTCAACACCAGGCAAAGCACCGGCGCAGGCCTGCTCTTTGGTGATGTGACCACCATTGATTGCAACGCTCAGATTGTCGCGTGTCAAAGGTGTTGGGTCGAGAAGGATTGCATTGATTGCAATGCCTTTTTCGCCACCCGAAAACTTGGTCGCGCCCTCGATGGCGTCCATGGATGTGCCAGCTGCCAGAGCAGAGGCAATCTCACCGGCCGCTTTGCCAAGATCGCGAGCATCTTTCCAAACGGACACAGTCTGCGTGCCACGTGCAACGCGGTTAATCGCTGCCAAGTCGCCATCTTGACCGCCCACTGGGATCACAAGACCCTGTGCGGAGAGCGCGGCAACAACACCGCCGGCCATGCCGTCATTTTCCGACAGAACCGCATCCACGTTGTTGTCATTGGCTGTCAGGATTTGCTCCATGTTTTTCTGAGCATTTTCTGGCTTCCATCCATCAGAGAAAGATTCACCAACGATTTTGATTTTGCCCGCGTCAACATCGGCGCCGATGACTTCCATCATACCTTGCAGCAGGAACATCGCGTTTGGATCGCCTGGGTCGCCCTTGATGATCGCATAGTTGCCAGTTGGCTGAACCGCCTGCACAGATTTCGCAATGATGCGGCCAACGCCGATATTGTCGAATGTCAGGTAGAATGTACGGTCATCTTCAATCAGGCGGTCATAGCCGATCACAGGGATGCCTTCGTTTGCAGCAGCTTCGATAGCAGGTGCAATTGCGTCTTTATCCCAAGCGTTGATAACCAAAGCGTCCACGCCCTGTGTGATCAGCGCTTCAATATCGGTCAACTGTTTGGCGGAAGATGATTCCGCATCTGCGGAAACATAGGTGTTGCCAGCCGCTTCAATGGCAGCAACCATTGCCGCTTCGTCGATTTTCCAACGCTCTTCTTGGAAACTTGCCCAAGACACACCGATGGACATGCCCTCTGCCAAAGCAGCGGACCCTGTAAAACCAGCTGCCGCGACTGCGGCTGCGATGATTAGCTTATTCATTGTAGTCCTCCCAAAAATTTAGCCCGATCGAGCAGACGCCAGATCTGAGCCACTTGGTCATACTGCGCGATTTAATTCAGTTGTCAAATTAAAATTTACTATTTTTACCCGACAAAATGTGTAAAATGACAAATATCGGTGATGCTTATCGCAAATAAATACAGGTTTTGCGGCATGGCTGGAGAAATTCGGTAGCTTATAGTTCAAAGGGTGAATTTATGTTTGAGGATGGGTTTCATGAGGAAATCGAATCAGCTGCGCTGGCCACCGGCTATGGGCCGATTCTACGCACCTCGGCGCGCGAATCTTTCTCGCTGCGCCAACAGATCTTTGAGCAAGTCCGCGCCAGTGGCCGTGTCGCCCGTGCAACCATAGCCCGAAGCCTTGATGTCAGCCCAGGCTCGGTCACCGCACTCACCGCTGAATTGATCGCAGATGGATTTTTGCGTGAGGTCGAGGGCGCTGCACGCGAAACCAGCCGGGGCCGCCCTCCGGTCGCTCTGGAGGTCGTGCCCGAAGCGCTGCGCGTGGTCGGCGTAAAACTCTCTGACGAAACACATACAGCGGTCTTGACCGATCTGGCCGGAAATCTACTGGCCAGTGCCGCCCTAGGAAGCAACACAGACAAGAAGACGGCAGAAGACCTGCTGAAAGACACGGAAAATCTAATGACCCAGCTTTGTACTGCGGCCAAGATCCCCATGGATACGATTTCCGCCATTGGCGTCGGGATTGCCGGGATCGTGGATTTTGAATCCGGCATGGTCGCCTGGTCACCGCTGCTGCAAAACTCCGATGTACCGCTGGGCCAGATCTTTGCCGATCACTTCGAAACCCCGGTGCGTATCGACAATGACGCCAATGTTTTGACCCTTGCCGAATTATGGTTCGGCGCGGGGCGCGCTTTGAGCAACTTCGTTGTGGTGACGGTTGAAAATGGCGTCGGCATGGGCTTTGTCAGCGACAACCAATTGTTTCGCGGTACCCATGGTATGGGGTTGGAACTTGGCCACACGAAAGTGCAGCTTGATGGCGCGCTGTGCAGATGCGGTCAGCGCGGATGTTTGGAGGCTTATTTGGCCGACTACGCCCTCGCCCGCGAGGCCTCCACGGTATTTGGGTTGTCGCCAGAAAAGCCACATAACCTGCCCGATGCGCTCAAATCGCTCTACGAAAAGGCCGCCAGCAGTGATCCGCATATTCGCACCATTTTCAAGCGCGCGGGCCGCTACCTGGCTGTGGCTTTATCCAATATTATCCACCTCTTAGATCCTGAATTGATTATTCTATCGGGCCAATTGATGCGCTATGATTTCCTCAATGCAAAAGAGATGCAGGCCGAAATGCGCGCGCTGGCACTCTATCACAGCCGCCATGAGACGCGGGTTGAGGTACAAACTTGGGGGGATATGGTTTGGGCCCGCGGCGCAACGGCCCTTGCTTTGACCGAATTGACCCGCACTGTCATTGTCGAAGGGCGTCAAAAACTGTGAAATCTCTTTGGGTAATCTTGTGTCTTCTCGCCGGGGTTGGACAGGCCGAGCCGCTGTTTCGCGACCTCTCACATCGCCTGCCTGAGCACCGCTATTTGGGGGGGTGGAACCATTTTGTCGGCGGCGGTGTCGCGGTCCTGGACTGCAATGGCGACGCGCTGCCCGATATTTTCGCCGCCGGCGGCACTGGGCCGGCCGGCCTATTTGTCAATCAAGGCAATTTCACCTTCGCCGCCCACCCCTTGCCCGACATCCGCGCCACCACAGGTGCCTATCCCATCGACATCAATGCCGATGGCTTCATGGATCTCTTCGTGCTGCGCATTGGGCAAAACATGATCCTAATGGGTGGCCCAGAATGCAGCTTCACCCAGGCCACCACGGAATTCCCCCTCCTGCCGGCCGATCAATGGTCGACGGCCTTTAGCGCCTGGTGGGTGGATGACGGACGCCCGCATATGGCCGTAGGAAATTATGTGGATTTAAAGAACCCCGAGGGTCCGTTTTTCGCCTGTGACAGCCATGAAATTCTCACGCCGCTTGCGGATGGGTATCACTCCACCCCGCTGGAACCCGGATTTTGCAGCCTATCCATGTTGGCCACAAAGGATGCCAGCGGCGCGCAGCGCCTGCGTATCTCAAATGACCGGCAATACTATGTGCGCGGCGGATATGAGCAAATGTGGGATCTCAAAGAGGGCCGGTTTCTAGTGGCTTCAGATGGCTGGGAAAAAATCTCTATCTGGGGCATGGGCATTGCCAGCCGCGATATCACTGGCGACCAGCGCGAAGAGGTCATGCTCACCTCCATGGGCGATCAGCTGATGCAAATGGCCCAGCCCGACGGCACCTATGCCAGTGCTCCGTTTTCCATCGGAACCTATGCGCATCGTCCCTATTATGGCGATGATGGGCGCCCTTCAACCGGCTGGCATGCGCAATTTGGGGATATGGACAATGACGGGCGGGTTGATCTGTTCATTTCCAAAGGCAATGTTGATCAAATGCCGTCCAATGCGATCAAAGATCCCAATAATCTGTTGATGCAGCAAGCGAATGGGACTTTTCGGGAAATGGGTCAAAGTGCCGGCTTGGCCAGCACGGAACGCGGGCGCGGAGCTGCGCTGGCAGATTTCGATGGTGATGGCCGGCTGGATGTAGTGGTGCTGAACCGCCGCGCGCCATTGGAAATTTACCGCAACGAAACCCCAGATACTGGTTACTGGCTGGCGGTTTCGCTCCTACAACCGGGCGGCAATCGCCATGCGATCGGCGCGAGTGTAACCCTCAACGGCGATATGCAGCGCACGATCATCGGTGGCGGACATGCCGGCGGACAAGCCGGTCCGCTGCATTTCGGCCTTGGCGCTGCGACCCAGGCCGAGATCACCGTCGAATGGCCCAGCGGGCACATCACACATCACAAAGCAGCGGCCAATCAAAGCGTCACTCTGACCCCTTAACTTCTTGTGACTGGAAGGACGCGTGAGCTGCCAAGCCAAAACACTTTGCCCGGTGGCAACACCGGGCTGCGCCAGGCTGCCCCCCGGCAGGCGTTGCCCTCATTTCGTATTGAAATGGTATTGTCAGAGATCTTCTCTACGGGGTCGGCACATGCAAGCCGCTTGGCACGGCTTTGGGCACTCCGAGCCGGCCAGCGGTCATCGCGGGGTCGGTTAGGCTGTGCAAAAAGGCTGTGATGTCAGACACGTCTTGCGCCCCAAGCGCCACGGGCGCCACGGCAACCGCGGCTGAGATCGCTGCCACCTCTGCGGGGTCATCCATGATCCGCCAATCGGCCGCTTCAAACTCTGGCAAGACGACCCCCCTGCGGTCATAGCTCTGAAGGGCCGCGCGCGGATCGGCATGGGCCGCCACAAAGCTGGCGAGATCCCCATAGGCTCCAGAATGCCCCCAAGGGCCAGTCAGCGCGACATTGCGCAAGGAGGGCGTGCGAAAGGCAAATCTATCGGCTTCCCGCCCGGTCACGCGAAACCGGCCTTCATCCCGCGCATGGCGCTCAAACCGCGCCGCCTTGCCCGGTCCAAGCTGCGGTTGGCCCATGGCATGAAACTCAAAATCAGTCAAAAGTGGCCCGCTGTGACAGGCCGCACATCCCGCCGCGCCATAAAACAGCTCAAGCCCACGCTTTTCCGCGCCCGAAAAGCTGACTTCACCGGCCAATAGTGCATCAAAGGGCGCTGTATCTGAGCGCCATTCAAATTCCATAAAAGCGGCAATGGCATTGGATATATCGGTAAAGCCAATGTCCTGGGGTCCGGCCAAATCGGGATAGACCGACGCAAAACGCGCCACATAGTCCGGCACGGCGGCCACCCGGTGGGCAATCAAATCCCACGCCCCGTCCTTGCCCGTAAGCGTGCCGCGCCGCACGGCTTGGGAAATTTCATTTTCCGAATAATGCCCCGCCATTTCATCACCTGAAAGCACGGGGAACATAGTTTGCGCCGAAATGATCGAAGCAAAGCCGCCCACCATTTCCTCTTCAAGCGGCGTGCGCAGACCGGACGGCCGGGTTGCATCAACCTCCACCCGCCCATCATGAAACAATACCGTCATTTGCTTGGCGCCGAGGTTGAACAAGGGCTGCGCATTGCGCGGCACCCGTTGCTCGGGCAGGTTTTGCGGATCCACCACACGGTTCACGCCCAGCCCCATGCCGCCATCTCCTAAAGACAAAGACAGGCCATCTCCCGTCCCAAAGGCGGGATGGTGACAGGTTACGCAGGCCACCTCTTTATTGCCAGAGAGCAAGGGGTCATAGAACAGCAGCTGCCCCAACTGCGCTTCTTCAAAGCGCACGGGACGAAAATCAGCCTCCTTGAGGGGCGGCGGTAAATCCACTGCCCCGACCCCAGACGCCACAGCAATGCCCATGCCAATGGCAAAACTCAAAAGGACTACACGCATTCCCACCTCTTCCAATCCTCCGCTGACAATGGAACAGTCCAACCAAAATGAAAACCCACCTAATGAAACCCCGGCCGAGATCATAAATGCCGATACTCTGCGCTGTGAGGTCGCAAACGATCTTGACGACTCCCATCAAGCAAGCCACAGATGGGCCTGCAAGGTGTTCATTGGATGCAAAGCATTCGGAACTGAAACGGGAATTTGGTGCGGGTGACCCATATCGGGACCCAAAACCAAAGCCGCCCCCGCGACTGTAAGCGGTTTGGGTCTGTCATATGCCACTGGGAAACCGGGAAGGAGACAGATCATCATGCCGCCAGCCAGGAGACCGGCCTGCAAGACTAGTAACCCCCTGTCGGGTGTGACAGGATTAGGAGAAACGAAATGACAACTCAAAGCAAAGCAATTGCAGCTTCCATGCCGGCCACTGCGGGCATCACTTTGGTCTTTATCACAGGGCTCGCCCTGCTGATGGCCTCCGGCTATGCTCAGGCCAATGCCCTACATGATGCGGCCCATGACGGACGCCATGCTATGGCGTTTCCCTGCCATTAAGCTGATCTCATGGTGAAAAACCTGTTTGTAAGCGCGATCTGCGCCGGCATCGCCGCTGGGCTATTGGCCTCAGTGCTTCAGTTCACATTCGTGATTCCGGTGCTTTTGGAAGGTGAGCTCTATGAGACCGGAGCGCGCGTGCATTTCAGCACGGACGGATCCCCTCAGAGCGACCGGGGTGCGCCCTCTTTGGGCGGTGATTGGACCCGCCATTCCATGACAGTGGCCTTTAACATCGTGACCTACACAGGCTACGGGCTGTTGCTGGCCGCGCTGATCAGCTTTGCGGCTCTCAAAGGTATCACGACCTCTGCCCGACAGGGTTTGATCTGGGGGCTCTGTGGTTACATCGCAGTGCAGCTGGCGCCAGCGATCGGCCTGCCTCCTGAGTTACCGGGCACCATCGCAGCTGAAGTGGGACAACGGCAATTGTGGTGGATCAGCACGATCCTGGCCAGCGCCACGGGGCTTGGTTTAATCGCCTTCGGCCGCAGCTATCTGCCGCTTGCGGGCGTGATCTTGATAGCGATCCCGCAGCTTTTGGGAGCGCCACATCTCGACATGTTTTTCGGTGTGGCACCTCCTGAGCTGGCTGCCGAATTTGCAACGCTGAGTTTGGGAGCCGCCGCGGCGGGATGGATCATGCTGGGCTATGTGGTGGCAGCCACTCTGACGCGTTTGGAAACTTAGAGGGCGGCTAGAGCCTGGGAACCCGGCCCTGCAGGCAAAGCCGCAAACGCCCTGCGGCCTCCGCTTCGGTGATCCAGCCCTCCGGCGCATCTGCGTATAGCTTGAGCAGGCCCAGCATATCTTGGGTATCCTGCGCAGGATCGGCACCAGAAAAGAGGTAGGTTGCCTTCTGCGCCCCTTGCAGCGCAAAGGCCACGGGAGACTGACACATGTTAAGACAAGAGCAGGTCACAATCTCGACCTCCAAACCGCAGTCCTGCGCCGCTTTGCGAAGCCCTATCGCCCATTTGGCGCCGGGCGCCGTCCCGCCGGGCTCCGCACAGGTATCACATATGGTCAAACGATCTTTCAAAACTTTCAAAATCTCCCGTTTTAGCTGACATCTATTCGGCGTAAAGCACTCCAAGCCCGATCACAAGGAATACCGACATGGTCTCGAAAATCCCCGCAACAATCATTACCGGCTTTCTTGGCGCGGGTAAAACCACCCTCATCCGCCATATGTTGCAAAATGCACAAGGCCGCAGGATCGCCCTGATCATCAATGAGTTTGGCGATCTTGGCGTGGATGGCGATATATTGAAGGGCTGCGGTGATGAAACCTGCCGCGAAGAAGACGTGATGGAGCTGTCCAATGGCTGCATCTGTTGCACGGTCGCCGATGACTTCATCCCAACAATGGAAAAGCTTTTGGCCCGGGAAGATAAGCCCGACCATATCGTGATAGAGACCAGCGGTCTGGCCCTGCCGCAACCTCTTGTGCGGGCCTTCAACTGGCCGGGCATTTCGACACAGGTGACGGTCGACGGGGTTGTGACTGTGGTCGATGGCAAAGCCGTCACTGAGGGGCGATTTGCTCATTCGGTCGCCGCGGTTGATGCGCAACGCCAATTGGATGAAAATCTGGACCATGAAACGCCCCTATCAGAGCTTTTCGAAGATCAAATCGCCTGCGCCGATATGATTGTGGTGAACAAAACCGACCTGCTCGAGGAGGCCGAGGCCCAAGCTTTAGTCAATACTCTCAACGGCTCCTCGCGCGCCGGCGTGCAAGTGGTGACAACCTCCATGGGTAAATTGCCGGTTGATGTGCTGCTGGGACAGGGTATTGGCGCGGAGGGCGATCTTGAGGCCCGCCACGAGCTGCACCATCACCATCGTGATCACGACGATGACCATGACGACGATGATCACGATGACCATGATCACCACCACGATCATGACCACGACGCCTTTGAAAGCTTTGTCGTGACCCTGGGCGAGATCACAGATCCCAAGGCCTTTTCAGACCAGGTCAGCGCAATCATAGGCGCCCATGATATTTTACGGCTCAAAGGCTTCGCTGCTGTCTCAGGCAAACCTATGCGTCTGACCTTGCAAGCTGTCGGGCCGCGGGTGGAGACCTATTTTGATCAACCCTTCGGTGATGGCGCGCGCGCCACGCGCCTGGTCGTGATCGGCCAGGCAGGTTTGGATCATGCTGCAATTGAAGCGGCGTTGAAATCCTGCGATGCGCTGCAGTAAACCATGATCGTAATCGAGCGCAGTGATCCCAACGAACCGCAGACCACCGCATTGTTGCAGGCCAGTCACGCGCTTATGCAATCGCTCTTTCCGCCAGAGGACAACAGCTTTCTGTCCATTGAAGACCTCTGTATGCCCGACGTCTATTTTCACACCGCACGCCGGGGTGACAAGGTGCTTGGCACCGGCGCCTTGGCCGTCAAACCTGGCTATGGGGAGATCAAATCTATGTTTGTAGATCCAAGCGCAAGGGGCCAAGGGGTGGCCGATGCCCTTTTACGCGCGCTGCAGGATCTGGCCTTCGAGCAAGGGCTCAGCACATTAAAGCTTGAAACCGGAAATTCGCTGCAGGCCGCCCTGCGCCTCTATGCGCGGCACGGTTTTACAACCTGCGGTCCATTTGGCGATTACACCGCCAATGACAGCAGCATCTTCATGACCAAAACCCTATGAATTTAAGAGGCGTCTTGACGGGCTTTCGCAGCCGCTTTCATCCGCGCCAAAAGCTCAGCCTTCCCTTCGCTTTTGCCAAAGGGGTTTTTACGACTGCCTTTCGCATTATGCTCGCTATGCGGCGGCTTGTTGCTGCCTTTCTTAATGGCGCCGGCGTCTTTATAATCCATAGTCTATCCTTTACATCGGCCCCAGGCCTCAGCGCTGCTGATGCCCCATTCGCAGGCCTTGAGCAAGACGGAACCGCATGATGCATCTTTTGGCCGCCACCCCCGGATCTGTAGATGAAGGTCAAGAGCCCGTTGACCTTGGTCAAAGCCCCGCGGATGTCGTGTTCATCTCTGCGGCCGATACGGAGCTGGCCGCCCTATCGTCGGCCCGCGCGGAAATGACAGATCCCCCGGGGTTGCGCCTGGCCAGCATGATGCACTTGCAACATCCGATATCGGTTGATTTGCATATTGACGCCTGCGCCTCACGGGCAAAATTGGTGGTGGCCAGGGTGCTTGGCGGGGCGAGTTATTGGAAATATGGTTTCGAACAATATGCCGCGCGACTGGCCGATACCGGTGTGGCCTTTGCCGCCCTTCCCGGAGATGACAAACCTGACCCTGATCTGCGCTTGTTTTCGACTGTCTGTGATCAAGACTACGATGCGCTTTGGGCCTATTTGGTGGAAGGCGGGCCGAAAAACGCGGTCAACTTCCTTGGCTATTGCCAGCATATTATTGCGCAAACCCCCATGCCACAGGCGGCCCAACCGCTGCTGCGCGCCGGGATCTATTGGCCGGGGGCTGGCATTTCGGATCTATCTGCCGCGCGCGCCCATTGGACAAAGGATGCACCCGTTGTTCCCGTGATTTTCTATCGCGCCTTGGTGCAGGGGGCTGGGCTCAACCCAATCAACCGGATGGTCAAAGCCTTGCTGCAGGCCGGGCTAAACCCCTTGCCAATCTTCGTCGCTTCCCTCAAAGATCCGATTTCTGTGGCCACTTTGGATCAACTCTTCCAGGCGGCCCCACCCGAGGTGATCTTGAACTGCACCTCGTTTGCCGTTGGTAACCCGCATGGGGACAGCAGTCCCAATAACCCACTCACCGCCGCCTCAGCCCGCCAAGCGCCTGTGCTGCAAGTCGTGCTGGCAGCCAGCACCGAGGCCAGTTGGGAGGAAGGCGTTAACGGCCTCTCTGCCCGCGACATCGCGATGAATGTGGCTCTGCCTGAGGTGGATGGCCGCATTCTGTCGCGCGCAATCAGCTTTAAGGGCGAGGCCTTTTTCGATGAGGCCACCGAATGCCCGATTGCGACTTATAAAGCCCGCGGAGATCGCGTCACCTTTGTCGCAGCCCTCGCGGACAATTGGGCCCAGCTGCGCAGAACCGCACCGGCGCAACGCCAAGTCGCGCTGATTCTAGCCAATTACCCCAATAAAGATGGCCGCCTGGCCAATGGGGTGGGGCTCGATACCCCCGCCTCCGCGGTTCATACACTCGCGCTTTTGCAAGAGGCTGGATATGGCGTGGGCAATGCGCCCGAAACAAGCGCAGAATTGATGGCGCAAATCATGGCCGGTCCAACCAATTGGCTGACCGATCGTGCCACGCGCATAGGTGGCGTGCTTTTGCCAATCGCCGATTACATGGATCAATATCAGACCCTGCCTTATGAGCTGCGCGCGCGGCTTGAAGAGCGTTGGGGCGCAGCTGAAAATGATCCATTTTTCGACCCAAAGGAGGGCGGGTTTAAGCTTTCAATTTTGCGTTTCGGAAAGATCACTTTGGGCCTGCAGCCGGCGCGCGGTTACAATATTGATCCGGTGGAAACCTATCATTCCCCCGATCTTATCCCGCCGCACAACTATTTGGCCTTCTACTTCTGGATCAGGCATCACCAAAAAGCTCAAGCGCTAGTGCATATGGGAAAACATGGCAATCTTGAATGGCTGCCGGGCAAGGCTTTGGCTCTAAGTGACAGCTGCATGCCCGAGGCAATTTTGGGGCCCATGCCACATATCTACCCTTTCATCGTCAACGACCCCGGCGAAGGCACCCAGGCCAAGCGGCGCGCGCAGGCGGTGATCATCGATCACCTCACCCCACCCCTGACCCGCGCGGAAACCTATGGCCCACTGCGAGACCTCGAAGCTTTGGTTGATGAATACTATGAAGCTGCCGGAATAGATCCGCGGCGCATTGAACACCTCAGACGCGAGATTCTCACCCTCACCGCCACCAGCGGCTTGGACAAAGATATCGGTTTTGAGGGTCATGAAGCCGGAGATCTGGCCAAACTCGATGCCTATCTCTGCGAGCTGAAAGAGGCACAAATTCGCGACGGGTTGCATATTTTTGGCCAAACCCCCGAAGGGGTGCAGCTGCGGGATCTGACCATCGCCCTGGCGCGCATTCCCCGCGGCTCTGGGCAGGGCGCGGATGCCTCCTTGCTGCGGGCCATGGCAGGCGACCTTGCTTTGGGTTTTGACCCGCTGGATTGCGATCTCGCCGCACCTTGGCAGGGCGACAAGCTTGGCCCTCTGTCTGATATCAGCGCGGACATTTGGCGCACCACTGGCGATACAGTTGAGAGGCTGGAGCTCTTGGCGCAGGCGCTCATGGACGGCACGCGCGACGCACCCGGCACCCAATCGGCGCAGGTTATGGATCATATCTGCCAGACGATCTCTCCCACCGTGGCGGCTTGCGGTCCGATGGAGGCGCAGGGATTGCTCACGGCGCTGGATGGGAAATTCGTTCCCCCCGCCCCCTCAGGCGCGCCAACACGCGGGCGGCTCGATGTGTTGCCCACAGGGCGAAATTTCTACTCCGTGGACAGCCGTGCCGTGCCCACGCTCACCGCCTGGGCCTTGGGATGGAAATCGGCCAATCTGCTGATTGACAAACACCTACAAGACCATGGCGATTGGCCACGCGCCCTGTTGCTCACGGCTTGGGGCACGGCCAATATGCGCACGGGCGGCGATGATATTGCGCAATGTCTGGCCCTTATGGGTGTCAAACCGAAATGGGACAGCGCCAATCGGAGGGTCATCGGCTTTGAAGTGATCCCGGCCAGCACCCTCGGACGGCCAAGGGTCGATGTCACATTGCGCATTTCTGGATTTTTCCGCGATGCATTTCCCGGCTTGATAGATCTTGTGGACAGCGCCGCGCGGGCGGTTTTGGCCCTTGATGAAACGCAAGAGGTCAACCCGGCCAAAGCCAATGGGGCTGGCGCCAGGGTCTATGGCTCAAAACCCGGTGCCTACGGCGCGGGACTGCAGGCATTGATTGATGAGCGCATTTGGGACAGCCAAGCAGACTTTGGCGAGGCCTATTTGGAATGGGGAAGCTACGCCTATGGCAGAGGCCGCCAAGGCGCGCGCGACCGCAACGGTTTCGAAACGCGGCTGGGTCAGGTGGAGGCCATTGTGCAAAACCAAGACAATCGCGAGCATGATCTGCTCGACAGCGATGATTACTACCAATTCGAAGGCGGGGCGGCCGCGGCAGTGCAAAGCCTGCAAGGGCAAGCCCGACCGATTTATCACAATGACCACTCTCGCCCGGAACGGCCCCTCATCCGCAGCTTAGACGATGAGATGGCGCGCGTGATCCGGTCGCGCGTTCTCAATCCCAAATGGATAAATGGGGTGAAGCGCCACGGCTATAAAGGCGCCTTTGAGATTGCCGCAACCGTCGATTACATGTTCGCCTTCGCCGCAACCACCGGTGCTGTCAAATCCCACCATTTTGACGCAGTTGAAGCGGCCTTTTTGGAAGATGACGACATCCGAGACTTCATCGCTGAGGCCAATGCGCCCGCCCTGCGTGAGATTGCCCAGCGCCTTCAAGAGGCGATTGATCGTGACCTGTGGCAGCCCCGGTCAAACTCGGCCCGCGCGCGCATTGCCGGGCTTCTCTAGCGCGGCGGCTCCGGCCCGCGCGACCATTGGTCCAAAACATAGCGCGCGGTCATCAAGTCTAAATGCGCGCCACCGCCGTTTTTGAACACCGTGATGTCATCCGGACCGGCCTGAAAGGCCTCCAGATCATAGTAATCCGCCCGCAGATGACTGCGGTCAATTGCGCCGCTCTCTAAGGGAATTTTCAGCTCGCCAATATGTCCCAATGTGGTGTCATAGCTGTCGACGAAGAGCTTAGATTTTTGCAAAGCCGCATCATCCGCTTCACGCATATCCGGCCTATAAGCACCAATCATATTAAGATGTTGCCCCGGACGCAGCCAGTCCCCCTGAATGATCGGAGCCGTGGTCATGGTGCAGGTTAAAATAATATCGGCAGCTGCAACGGCGCTTTGCAGATCGCTCACCACCTGCGCACCTGTCTCTTGCGCAAAAACCTCCGCCGCCTTGGGGCTCCGGTTCCAGATGCTGAACCGGGCTTCAGGAAATCCGGCGCCAAAGGCCTCCACCAAAGAGCGCCCAACCGTGCCGGCACCCACAATCAATATCTCCCACGCCCCCGCCGGGGCCAGCGCCAGCGCCGCCATCAAACTGTCGCCGGCAGTTTTCCATTTGGTGATTAGGTGAAAATCAATCACCGCCGCAAGCGCCCCTGTGGCATCATCAAACAACATCACACCACCGCCGATCATCGGCTGGCCACTTTTGGGGTTGTTCGGGAAAACCGTGGCGGTTTTGGTCAAAAGACCCATCCCATCAATCCAAGCGGAGCGGCTCAAGAGCGTGTCGGATCCGCGATATAAAAACAGATCCTCAATCTCCGCCTTTGGTGCCTGATGCCCTCTCTTCAAAGCGGCGACCAGATCCAGCCAGTCCAGACGCTCTTGGCCGGCGTCAAAGGGAATCATCGCGGGGGTCACTGGGCCTGCTCCGGCGCCAACAGCCCAGCGGCCACCAAACAGTCAGCCCAACCCTGCGGAGTGATAAAGTGATGGGTTTGCCAACCGCGGCTGGTCGCCATGGCGATATTGTCAGCGCGGTCATCGGCAAAGAGAAACTGCTCGGGCGGCACGCCGCAATCTTGCTCCAACATCTGGTAAATCATCGCATCGGGTTTGATGACCCGCATACGGCCCGAGACATATTCACGATCAAATTCGGTCAAAAAATCATAGTGGCTTTGCGCATAGGCAAAGCTCTCCACTCCGAAATTGGTCAGAGTAAAAACCGGCACGCCCACAGATTTCAGCGCCCGTAGCAAACGCACAGAATGATCAATCGGCGGTGCTGCCAGCTCTATCCAATTGTCGTACCAATCGCGGATTTCCGCGCGCCAAGCGGGGTAAGCTTCTGCCGTGGCATAGATCACATCTTTGAACCCTTCGCCCAAATCAATGCGATCGTTCATTGCGTGCAGATCTACAGCGGCAAACATCGCTTTGCGGCGTTCAGGGCCGATGGTGCGGTCAAAATAGCGCTCCGGATGCCATTCCAGCAGCACATTTCCAATATCAAAAACAACGGCCTCTACGGTCATAAGATCTCCTCACTTTGCATAAGTGCTAACGTGGAGAATTGGGCGGCGCAACCCTTGGACGGGCATTCACCCGCTCACGCCAGACTGTGACCAAGCCCGAGATCAAGACAAGGCTCATCCCGGCCCATTCATAAGAATCTGGCCATTCCGCAAAGAGCAGATAGCCAAATGCCGTGGCATAGATCAGGCCTGTATATTCAAAAGGCGCCACAAGCGCCGCCTCAGCCACCCTATAGGCTTGGCTAATCGCCGCGCCGCCAACGGTGACCCCAACGCCGATAAATACCATGATGGATAAATCCGCCCAACTCGGCCATTGCCACGCGCGCAGCAAAAATTCGACCGAACGATGCCCACCACCTGCAAAACCACCCTGCCCAAGGGTCAAGCCGATCACCGTAGTCACGGCCAAAAACACCAACGGGACATAGAAAGTCAGTGAAATCAAAGTCTCAGTCTGACCGATTTTGCGGGTTAAAATATGAAAGGCCGCATAGCACAGCGCCGCCAGAGCGGGCAGTATCGTTGTCAGGGTAAAGGCTTCCGTGCCAGGCCGCACGATGAGCAAGACGCCGATCAGCCCCACCACAACCGCCAGCCAGCGCCATTTACCCACGGTCTCCCCAAGGAAAATAACCGAGAAAATCGTGATTAAAAACGGGGCAATAAAAAAGATTGCCACGACAATCGCCAGGGGCAAATCCGCCAGCGCCATATAAAAAAACAGATTGGCCGCCACCACAAAAAGTGCTCGGATCAGATGCAGCCCAAGCTTTTGCGTGCGCAGCGCGCCATATCCGCCGGTTAAGGGAACAATGACGATCATCAACAGCAAGACGCCCGTCAGCGAGCGGGTGAACACAATTTGATGCAGTGCATAACCATCGGACAGAAATTTGATCAACATATCGTTGACCGAAAATATCAAAGAAGCGAGAAGCGCCCAAAGCGCACCGATTGGCGTTTTTGTTTGTCCCATGCCTCACCGCTACGCCGGGTTTGGTCACAGGTCTGATCCAAATACGACCCGGCCGATGACGCGAAAGGCCTGTCGTAATCGAAAGCGCTCAGCGCCGCAAGACCTGGTCCAACGCATTGAGAAACCGCGAGCGATCAGATTTTGCAAATCCTTTCCCGCCTCCCTGGCGAAAAGGATCAGCGGCGCGTAGATCATACATGAGGTCGCGCGTGGCCAGTGCGTTGCCGATATTGGCCTGGGTCAATGGCTCGCCATTGGGCTTGAGCACATGCGCTCCGGCCTCAACAGCTTTGGCGGCCAAGGGAATATCTGTGGTGATCACAACATCACCGGGCCCTGCCCGCTCTGCGATCCACATATCAGCCACATCTGGCCCGGCATCCACAACCACCAATTCAATAAGCGGGTTGGCAGAGGGGCGAATACCACCATTGCAAACAAGCTTCACAGAGACCTTGTGACGCGTGGCCACCTGCTCCACCTCAGCCTTGACCGGGCAGGCATCCGCATCCACATAAATCACGAGCTCTGCCCTTTGCTGACTTTCAACTCTTCAGGAATGGGCATCCGGTTAAACGCGTCCAGCCCAGCGATTTTGTAAGCCTCCGCCAATGTTGGATAATTGAAGGTATTTTGGACAAAGTAATCAACCGTGCCTTTAAGGTTCAGCACCGCTTGCGCGATATGGATCAGCTCGGTTGCCCCTTCGCCAACGATTTGCACCCCCAAAACCCGGCGGGTTTTGAGCGAAAACAGCATCTTTAACATCCCATGCTCCAGCCCCATGATATGCCCGCGCGAGGTTTCACGAAACCGCGCGATGCCAACTTCATAAGGAATGCCGCGCGATTGGGTTTCCTCTTCGCTCATGCCGCAAGTCGAGATTTCCGGCACGGAATAGATCCCATAAGGAAACCATGGGCTTTCCGGCAGGCTTGGGGTGTCCAGCGCATGACAGGCCGCCACACGCCCCTGCTGCAAGCTGGTTGAGGCCAGCGACGGGTGACCAATCACGTCCCCCACCGCATAGATATGCGACGCATCTGTTTGATAGCTCTTACGATCCACACTCAACCGTCCGCGGTGATCGGTCTTGAGCCCAGCAGCATCCAGCCCCAAGCGCTGCGTCGCCCCCATACGCCCGGCTGCAAAGAGCAGCATTTCTGCGCACACATGACGGCCATTTTCCAGCGCAACTTCCACATGGCTGTCGCAATCTTCGATCTTAGCCACCGCCGAGCCCAGCCGCAGATCAACACCGTTTTCGCGGATCTCATGCGTAAATTCCTGGATCAAATTCTTATCAATAAAGTCCAAGAAAGTTTCCCGAGGCTCAATCAAAGTCACTTTCACATCCAGAGCAGAAAACATCGTGGCGTATTCCACACCGATCACCCCGGCACCAATAACAATCAAAGATCGCGGAATTTGCGACATTTCCAAAAACTCATCGCTGTCCAGAATTGTGGTGCCATTGAACGGCACGTTGTCAGGCCGATAGGTATAAGTGCCCGTAGCAATCAGAAAATGTGCACCTGCAACCGTGGTCACTTCGCCATTGTCTGCGGTGACTTCCACCTCATTCGGGCTGATGAACCGGGCCAAACCGCTCATGGTTTCTACATGATTTCGGTTGAATTGATGCTCTAGCACATCTACCTCATAATCGAGTGTCTTGTGCAGGCGCATCTTGAGATCATCCGCGCCAATCTCATCTTTCACGCGATACGACCGGCCATAAAAACTCCTCTCCCGCCATCCCGAGAGGTTGAGCACGGTCTCACGCAGAGTTTTGGAGGGGATTGTGCCCGTGTGGACCGAAACACCACCAAAGCGATCCTTGCGATCGATCACCAAAACCCGCCACTTGAGCTTGCCCGCCTGTATCGCCGCCGCGCGCCCTCCGGGGCCCGAGCCAATAATCACCAAATCATATTGCGCCATAGCTCAATCCGCGTAGAGGGCTTCGGCATGGAAAGCGACGTGATCTTCCATAAAACTCGAAACGAAAAAATAGGAATGATCATAGTCTTTTTGCATCCGCAGATGCCCGTCCTGGCGCCGCTTGGCCATGGCAAAGGCCAGGGTTTCGGGTTTGAGGAGGTCCAAAAATTGATCTTGCGTGCCTGTGTCGATCAGCACCGGCCCATCAAAGCCAACCTCTTGCATTTGATGGCTGGCATCATGCGGCTTCCAGAGGCTTTGATCATCCCCCAGATAGCTGATGAACTGCTTTTGCCCCCAGTCTGAACCCATTGGATTGCAAATGGGAGAAAAGGCCGAAACGCTGCGGTATTGCCCCGGCCGGCCCATGGCGAGGGTCAACGCCCCATGCCCGCCCATGGAATGGCCCGTGATGGATTGGCGTTCCAAGTCAACGGCAAATGCGCGCCCCAGCAGCGCCGGAAGCTCTGTTGCAATGTAATCCCACATGCGAAAATGCCTGTCCCATGGCTGCTGCGTGGCGTTGACATAAAACCCAGCGCCTTGCCCCAGGTCATAGGCCGAATCATCGGCAACATCGGCGCCACGCGGGGATGTGTCTGGAAACACCAAGGCAATCCCCTCTTGCGCCGCCCAGGCCTGCGCACCCGCTTTGGTCATGGCATTTTCATGGGTGCAGGTCAGGCCTGACAGATACCACAGCACAGGCACCGGGCCGAGCTTGGCCTCTTCGGGCAAAAACAAACCGAAGGTCATCTCGCCCCCACAGGTCTCCGATGCATGGGCATAAACCCCCTGCGTTCCACCGAAACACGCGTTCTCAGATTTGATTTCCATGGGAAACCCCTTTGCAAATGTCACTTGGTGAAAACTCAATTCGCTCCGGTTTGCAAGGGCCAAGTCCCCAAATCACACCATAGCAAAGCCAAAAGGCGCGATTAGCTGTACAGGGCGCTGACCCATGCGATGATCAAAGACACCGTAACCACAGAGGCGACGGTCGAGAGGAAAATTGACGCCGAGACCCGCTGCGGCGCGACCTCATAATGCGTCGCCAGAATAAAGATATTGCCCGCAACCGGCAAAGCCGTCGCCGCAATCAAAACCGCAGCGGGATAGGCGGCAACCGGAAAGATAAAAAGCGCGGCAATCGCCACAGCCGCCGGATGTAAGATCAACTTACAAAAGGCCAGCCAACTGGCCACAGAGAGCCGCTCAGCCGATTTGCTGGCCAAAGAGGCGCCAATGGCAAAAAGCGCACCGGGCGTTGCGGCCGCGCCCAAAATGTCGAAGAACTCTGTCGCGGGAGCGGGCAGGACGACCCCCGATGAGGAACAGAGCAAACCGACAATCATCGCCATGATCATCGGATTTTTGATCAACCCTCGCCCGACCGTGCGCAGCACTCCAAAGCTCATGTGCCCATCGCGCGAGCCAACAATTAAGATCACAATTAAACTGCCAAACACCAGTTGATCAATGGCCAGCACCAACATGACCCACAGCACAGCCTTCGGTCCCATCAGCATGGCCAACATCGGAATGCCCAAAAATCCGACATTGCCAATCGTGGCACATTGCGCCTCCACCGCCGCCTCGGCCACATTGCGTCGTCGCAGCATCGCAACCCCCGTGGCCAGCAGATAGATCAGCAGTGAGGCGGATAGATAGGCAGATATAAAGGAAATATTGATCAAATCCGCAAAGGATAGATTGGCAGAAAACCGGATAATCATCGCCGGCAAAGCAAAATAAAATACGAATTTCGTCAGATAGGCCGTAGCCACTTCAGGAAAGAACGCCGTCCGCGCCGCGCCATAGCCGAGACCCACAATGGCGAAAAAGGGCAATGTTTTGAGAAGAACGTCAATCATCGAGGGGTACACTTCATGCGAAAAGGGCGCATAGCGCGCGTCCTCACATTAGCTCCAATTTCACCGGGCGAAAGCCCGAAAAGCGCATATCCTGGCGTGCCGCGAGCTCTGGCCTTAAAATTCAACCACTGCGCGGATGGATTTGCCCGCATGCATCAGATCAAAGCCTTTGTTGATATCCTCCAAAGGCATGGTGTGGGTGATCATGGGGTCAATCTCAATTTTTCCGTCCATGTACCAATCAACAATCTTTGGCACATCCGTGCGCCCACGGGCGCCGCCAAAAGCCGTGCCGCGCCAGACGCGGCCCGTAACCAGCTGGAACGGACGGGTGCTGATTTCGGCTCCAGCAGGCGCCACCCCAATAATCACGCTTTCCCCCCACCCCTTGTGGGCCGATTCCAAAGCGCTGCGCATCACATCAACATTGCCTGTTGCATCAAATGTGTAATCCGCCCCGCCGCCGGTCAGCGCGACCAAATGGGCGACCAAATCACCGCTCACCTCGGCCGGATTGACAAAATCGGTCATACCAAAGCGGCGGGCCATCTCAATCTTGCCAGGATTTAGATCCACACCGACAATCTGATCGGCCCCAGCCAATCGCAAGCCTTGAATCACATTCAAGCCAATACCGCCCAAACCAAAGACAATCGCCGTGCTGCCAATTTCGGCCTTGGCCGTATTTATCACCGCGCCTATGCCCGTGGTAACACCGCAGCCGATATAGCAAATCTTGTCAAAGGGAGCATCGGGGCGCACTTTGGCCAAAGCAATCTCTGGCAAAACCGTATGATTGGCGAAGGTGGAGCAGCCCATGTAGTGCAAAATTGGCGTACCATCGAGCATGGAAAACCGACTGGTGCCATCTGGCATCAGGCCTTGCCCCTGGGTGCTGCGGATGGCTTGGCACAGATTGGTTTTTGGATTGAGGCAATATTCACAGGTGCGGCACTCTGGCGTGTAAAGCGGAATGACATGATCGCCGGGCTTCAAGCTGGTCACACCCGGGCCGCATTCCACCACGACCCCTGCGCCCTCATGGCCCAAAATCGCAGGGAACAGTCCCTCGGGATCAGCGCCAGAAAGGGTGAACTCATCCGTGTGGCAAATACCGGTGGCTTTGATTTCCACCAAAACCTCGCCGGCCTTTGGGCCCTCGAGATTGACCTCCATGATTTCAAGTGGTTTGCCGGCTTCCATGGCCACCGCAGCGCGTGTTCGCATCCTGTAACTCCTCGTATTTTCTTTGATACTAGGGTAGCCGAACACCGTCTGACAACCACTTTTATACCCGGTGATAGGGGCCGCCTGCGAGGATGGAGGCCGCGCGGTAGAGCTGTTCAGTCAGCATAACGCGCACCAGCATATGCGGCCAAACCATCGCCCCAAAACTCAGCGCAAAATCTGCGCGCTGCAGTACAGCGGGATCCAGACCATCTGCCCCCCCGATGACAAAGACCAACTCGCTGGGTGCGGTATCGCGAATATGTGCAAGATGCGCCGCAAAATCTGGAGAGCTCTGCAGCTTGCCCCGCTCATCCAATGCAATCACCGTCGCGCTTGGCCCAATGGCCTTGAGCAACAAAGCCGCTTCCGTCGCCTTGCCACCGCCTTTTTTATCTTCCAATTCGGTCAACTCAACCAGCCCAAGCCCCAACGGGCGACCGCTGCGGTTAAACCGAGAGATATAATCTTCAATGAGATCTTTTTCAGGCCCGTTGCGCAGGCGTCCAATGGCGAGAATACGCAGGCGCATTAAGCCTCAGTCGGGCTTGGCGCTCCAGGCTCGAGCCACATTTGGTCCAACTGATAAAATTCGCGCACTTCCGGGCGGAACACATGCACAATCACATCGCCCGTATCCACAAGCACCCAATCGCCCGTGCCCTTGCCTTCGACCTTTGACAGAATACCAAGATCATCTTTCAAGCGGCTCTTCAACTTTTCGGAGATGGCCGCAACTTGGCGCGTAGAGCGCCCTGAACAAATCACCATGTGATCGCCAATCTCAGAGATGCCCCGCAAATCTATTTGCACGACATCTTCGGCTTTATCATCGTCTAGGGATTTTAACACAGCGGCCAAGATAGCATCGCTCGTAACACTCGATTGGCCTTTGGCCAATTTGCGCGCGGATCCTTCCGCGTCAGACGTCAAAGACAGGACCATGTCCTCCAAAAAAATCGCCGCAACATCCCGGCGCCGGGTGGTTCATCCTTAGCAGCCTCGTTCAGATTCCTCAATCACCTGGTTTGATCGACCGTAAAACTGTGGCCATCCGGCCCCAAAACGGAGAAATACCGCATTTCGTGCCTTTGATGTCGCCTCAATATTGACAAATTGGAAAATTAATTACTATAAAACAATAATTAATTTCATTCATAAGGCATTTCACAGGAGTCCCATCATGTCTCGCAAAATTAGAATCATATCGTCGGGGTGTATTCTCTTCTCAACCCTCTTGGCAGTGTTCTTGGTTGCGCATTATGGGCATTTTCATTGGGTTCATAACTGGCGCGATCCAGCCGCACTCGCCCAGCTCTTGCAGTTTTCAGATCCCACGATCGAAATCCCGCGCAGCTCACGGATCTTTATTGCCATTCTGGACATGCTCCCTCTCGTGCCTGGCCTATGTGCACTCTATTTTGGAGCGTGCGTGGTAGCCGATTTTCGATCCGAGCGCTATTTCACTGTCACAGTAACCCGCTCAATGTCCCACGGCGGGCTGAGCCTTATTGCCCTAGCGTCATTGAAATTTCTTTCCCTCAAATTCATGATCCCCTATGTTTTTCGCTACGATCCTATGGCTGACGTGCCCATCCGGTTTATGTTTGAACCCACCGGCGCCGGTTTCCTTTTGGCTGGGGTGATGATCTGGATCATCGGATGGATTCTGACCCAGGCGCTTGTGCTCAAGGCCGAACATGAGAGTATTGTGTGATGGCGATTATCATTCGGTTAGATGTCATGTTGGCTCTGCGCAAAATGCGCTCAAAAGATCTCGCCGCTGAAATTGGCTTAACAGAGGCCAATCTCAGCCTGCTGAAATCTGGCAAAGCCAAAGGGGTGCGATTCGACACTTTGGGGAAAATTTGCCGCGCATTGGACTGCCAGCCTGGCGATTTGCTGGAATTTGCAGAAGCGCCCACTTCGGCCGGGTAATAGGCGTAAACCCGCAACATCTGGAGGCTTGTGCCGGGCCTTGGGCCGGGGTATTCAGCGGCATGAGTATGGTCTTCGATATCGCCGATAGAGCGCGCCTGCCTTGGCGCTTCTTTGGTGTGGCGAAATCCAACCTACGGCCGCGTCTTCACGGCTAATCCCCTCTGCAAGACACGACACATTCGACGAACAACAAAAGGAACGCCTAACATGGCCCCTAAAACACTCTATGATAAAATCTGGGACGCGCATGTCGCCCATGAAGCCGAAGATGGCACCTGCCTGCTCTATATCGACCGCCATTTGGTCCACGAAGTGACCAGCCCACAAGCCTTTGAAGGCTTGCGGATGAATGGCCGGAAGGTGCGCGCGCCAGAAAAAACCATCGCTGTGCCCGATCACAACGTGCCCACAACCCTGGACCGTCTGAAGGGCATTGAAAACGAGGAAAGCCGCATCCAAGTGGAAGCTCTGGACACCAACGCGCGGGAATTCGGGCTTGTCTATTACCCGGTGGATGACGTGCGCCAGGGCATTGTGCACATCATCGGCCCTGAGCAGGGTTGGACCCTGCCCGGCATGACAATTGTCTGCGGCGACAGCCACACTGCCACCCATGGCGCCTTTGGCGCACTGGCCCATGGCATCGGCACCTCTGAGGTGGAGCATGTTCTGGCCACGCAAACTTTGATCCAGAAAAAATCAAAAAACATGAAGGTCGAAATTACCGGCAAATTGAGCCCAGGTGTGACGGCGAAAGATATCACCTTAGCAGTGATTGGTGAGACCGGCACGGCCGGTGGCACAGGCTATGTGATTGAGTATTGCGGCGAGGCCATTCGCAGCCTCTCTATGGAAGGGCGCATGACTGTGTGCAACATGGCCATCGAAGGCGGCGCACGCGCGGGTCTCATCGCGCCGGATGAGACCACATTCGAATATTGCAAAGGCCGCCCCAATGCGCCCAGCGGCGAAACATGGGAGGCCGCGCTGGCCTATTGGAAAACGCTCTACACCGACGATGATGCGCATTTCGACAAGGTCTTAACCTTGAAGGGTGAGGATATCGCCCCTGTGGTCACTTGGGGCACCAGCCCAGAGGATGTCTTGCCGATCACCGCAAGCGTGCCTTCGGCGCAGGATTTCTCTGGCGGCAAAGTCGAGGCGGCCCAACGCAGCCTAGACTATATGGGCCTCACAGCGGGCACCCCCCTGTGTGACATTGAGATTGATACAGTCTTCATCGGCTCTTGCACCAATGGGCGGATCGAGGATCTGCGCGCGGCGGCGAAAATTTTGAAGGGTCGTAAGATCAAAGAGGGCATGCGCGCGATGATCGTGCCAGGCTCAGGTTTGGTGCGTGCGCAGGCCGAAGAAGAAGGTCTGGCGGACATCTTCAAGGAGGCCGGCTTCGAATGGCGCCTGGCGGGATGCTCAATGTGTCTGGCGATGAACCCCGACCAATTGCAACCGGGCGAACGCTGCGCGGCCACGTCAAACCGCAACTTTGAAGGCCGCCAAGGCCGCGGTGGGCGTACGCATTTGATGAGCCCTGCCATGGCTGCCGCTGCGGCCCTTACCGGAAAACTGACTGATGTGCGGGAGATGCTCTAATGGAAAAATTCGAAAAACTCACCGCCATCGCGGCCCCCATGCCGTTGATCAATATCGACACCGATATGATCATTCCAAAGCAGTTTTTGAAAACCATCAAACGCTCCGGACTTGGCGTCAGCGCCTTTCATGAGATGCGCTATAATCTCGATGGCAGCGACAACCCCGATTTCGTGCTCAACAAAGAAGCCTATAAAGGCGCCAATATTTTGGTTGCCGGTGACAATTTCGGTTGTGGCTCCTCACGCGAACATGCGCCTTGGGCTTTGCTCGATTTTGGCATCCGCTGCGTGATCTCAACCAGCTTTGCGGATATCTTCTACAACAACTGCTTCAAAAATGGTATCTTGCCTGTGGTTGTCTCCGAAGAGCAGCTGCAACTTCTTATGAAAGATGCCGAAAAAGGCAGCAATGCGCGCATGGTGGTTGATCTGGAAAACCAGCAGATTGAGACCTCTGATGGCGAGGTAATCGCCTTTGATTTGGATCAAAACCGCAAGCATTGCTTGATTAATGGTCTTGACGACATCGGCCTATCGATGGAAAAAATTGCTTCTGTCGACGCCTTTGAAGCACAAATGGCGCAGAGCGCTCCTTGGGTCTGATCGCTTTGGCCAGCCAAAGAACGGCTGGCCAAAACCGACCTCCCGCGCGACAGGGGATTTGAAAAACGTCGCATAATTAATTTAGGAAATGTCTGTAATACGTGTTGGTTGATTTCTGTTTTGACCAATTAAGCCAATGTACTCTCTGCAACTTTCATGCGGAGAACACATGAAACAGAAATCTTTCGAAACGATGCTCAACCGGCTCATAGGCCTGACCCCTGATCAGGTAGAATCCCTAATCGCAATCGCATGGCCTCCCCCCTGCGCCGGGCACTGGCGCGGGAACTCGCCGCGCGCCCATTTTTGGATGCCGCCTATCCACCCTATGGGGCTGCCTTGCGCCCGGCAGACAACACCGTGATCTGCCGCTGTGAAGAAGTCACAGCTGGCGATATCCGCAGCTATGCAAAACTTGGTTGCATAGGCCCAAACCAGACCAAAGCGTTCGGACGCGCGGGCATGGGCCCTGTCAGGGCCGCTATTGCGGACTGACGGTGACGGCGCTGCTGGCCGATGCCAACGGGCAATCTCCGGATGAGACAGGCTACTACCGCATCCGCGCGCCCCTCAAACCTGTGACTCTGGGCGAACTCGCGGCAATGGACGACACGACACAAGACGCGACTGAATAGGAGAGCTCCGTGATTGAACGGATCGAAACGAGTGCGAGAATGAGCAAGATCGTCAAGCACAACGGTGTCGCCTATTTGTGCGGCCAAGTCGGGGATGGTGCGACGGTCGCCGAACAGACCCGTGACTGTCTATCCCGTGTAGACGCTCTTCTGGAGAAGGCTGGATCATCCCGCGAAAAGATGCTGCAGGCCATCATCTGGCTGGCTGACATGGAAGATTTGCCGAGATGAATGCCGTCTGGGACGCATGGACTCCCGAGGGTCACGGCCCGGCCCGTGCCTGTGGTGAAGCAAAGCTCGCCCGTCGGGATCTCAAAGTCGAGATCATCGTGACCGCAGCGTATTGAAAGGCCACTTTGAGGAATGCAATAGTTGGAGGACTGGTATCTCAACCGGAGCTATGAGCCTCGAAGAGTTTTTCTCGCTTGGTTTTGCTTGAATGGCCGGTAATCCCGCCGCGCCGCAGCACCGAATCTTACGCTGATGCAGTATTCTCTACGCAGCGAGCGCATGCAGCGAAAAAACCGAATTCACAGTTCGGGCTCTTAACGGACATTAGCCGCGATCTGCTTCAATGAACGCTGTGGGCCGGGACCAACCAATACTGGTTAAGTCTCCACAAGCTCTGTGTTCTAACAAACTGGCTCTTACCTTAATCATCCGTAATTCGACCAACACGCTTTGTAGACATTTCCTTAATTTAATAGTTGATCGAATATTAAGAGTTTTGATCTCCACTCAGGCTCGCCATGAGCCAGACATTCGACCCAAATGCCATTTTGATCATCCACCCGTCGCATCCATCGATGCGCCAGCAACGATACCTGCGCAGGTTTCGGGCCTGGATGCGCGCGCTCGCTCTTTTGATCCTTTTATGTCTGATCTACCCTGCGCCAGCAGTCAGTGAAACACTGCGATTGGCCAGCTACACCGCCGCGCTTGAGCGTAATGCGCCGGGGCTCTTATACCGCGACATCCTATACGGAAAATTATCCCAAATTCGCGCAGCGCTCCGGCTTACAGCCACAATCAAACCGGATGTTTTGGCGCTGCAACGCTTTGATTGGGATGCAGAGCTGCGCGCGGCGCGCGCGTTCGAATCGGCGCTCAAAGCGCAGGGTTGGGAGATGCAAAATCTTTTGGCACCACGGCCCAACACCGGGGTGGCAACCGGCGTCGATATTGATGGAAATGGGCGAATCGGTGGGCCAGGGGATGCGCAAAGCTATGGCATTTTCGCCGGGCAACGAGGGCTTTTGCTTCTATCGCGCCTGCCATTCGACGTGCAAAATAGCCAAGATCACAGCCAAGTTCTTTGGGCGGAGGTGCCGCAAACGCAAAGTACAGACCCGCCTGAAATTGCCAAGGTGCAAAGGCTGGCCTATGTGGCGATGCTGCAGACCTCGATCACCTGGCAGCAGCACCCCATTTCCCTCCTCACATTTCACGCCAGCCCACCAGTCTTTGACGGGCCAGAGGACCGCAACGGCCGCCGCAATGCCGATGAGATTACCTATGCCGCCGCCCTGATAGATCAACTCCCCACACCTTTCGTGCTGCTGGCCAATACCAATCTTGATCCTTTTGATGGCGAGGGGCACAATGAGGTGATGAGGCAGCTTCTGGCCCATTCCAAGCTGCAAGATCCGACGCCGGCCAGCCCAGGCGGGCAAGCATCTGCCAACCCGCGGCATCGCGGTCCGCCGCAGCTCGACACGGTGGATTGGCCCGATCCGCGGCCCGGAAATCTGCGGGTCAATTACATCCTATCCTCTCGGGACTTTGCCTTGCACGACGGCAGGGTTCATTCGCCAACCAAGGATCTTCCTGACCCCCATGGAAATTCGCACAGATTGGTCTGGCAGGATGTCTCACTTCCTTGACCCCATAGGCCCATAGGGCTAGTCAGCAAGCTGAGACAAACGAAAGGGCTATCCATGAGCACCCACTCCCTCCTAATTTTGCCCGGCGACGGGATTGGTCCTGAAGTCATGACCGAAGTGCGCAAAGTCATTGCCTGGCTGGCCGAACATCGGGACGTCCATTTTGGCGTGTCCGAAGATCTGGTTGGCGGCGCGGCCTATGATGTGCACGGCGTGCCTTTGCATGATGACACAATGGCAAAAGCACAGGCCGCGGATGCGGTATTGCTTGGCGCTGTTGGCGGACCAAAATATGACACTCTTGATTTTTCTTTGAAACCAGAACGCGGCCTGCTGCGCCTGCGCAAGGAGATGGATCTCTTCGCAAACCTACGTCCTGCGCAATGTTTTGACGCGCTGGCCGATTTCTCCTCGCTCAAACGCGATGTGGTTGCGGGCCTCGATATCGTTATCGTGCGCGAATTGACCTCCGGCAGCTATTTTGGCGAGCCGCGCGGCATCTTCAAAGAAGGCAACGAGCGCGTCGGCATCAACACCCACCGCTATACTGAATCCGAAATTGAACGCGCCGCGCGCGCGGCCTTTGAGCTGGCCTGCCGCCGCAGCAATCGGGTTTGCTCAATGGAAAAAGCCAATGTGATGGAAGCAGGCGTTTTGTGGCGCGATGTGGTGACAGAAGTGCATCAGGCCGATTACGCCGATGTCGAATTGTCGCATATGTATGCAGATAATGGCGCCATGCAGCTGGTGCGTGCGCCGAAGCAATTTGACGTGATCCTCACAGACAATTTATTTGGCGATATCCTCTCCGATTGCGCCGCGATGTTGACAGGCTCGCTGGGCATGTTGCCCTCTGCCAGCCTTGGCGCGCCAATGGAAAATGGCCGTCCGAAAGCACTCTATGAGCCGGTGCATGGCTCCGCACCAGATATAGCAGGACAGGGCAAAGCCAATCCAACGGCCTGCGTTTTGTCTTTCGCCATGGCGCTGCGCTATTCTTTTGATCTGGGCGCGGAAGCAACACGGATTGAAACTGCGGTCGAAAACGTCCTCGCCGATGGGGTCCGCACGGCCGATCTGTTGCAGGCCGAAGGCGATACCGCCGTTTCCACAACACAGATGGGTGATGCCATCGTGGCCGCTTTGACCGCCAGCCTGTAAAACGATTCTCAAAAAACAAAAACCGCTGGGTCCGCCTGGCGTTTTTTTTTGACAAAGCCGGTGAAAACCGGTGCACTGCGGATATGGATATTATTGACACCGACCGCTACCGGATTGACCAACCTGACAGTGCCGAGTTCCGCGCGCTTTGTGCGCGATGCCAGACCGATCTTGAGACTCAAGGACTTTTCAATCTGCCCGGCTTCCTACGCCCCAAGGCCATAGAACGCGCGCTCAATTGGGTTAAACCAGTCATCGCGCGAGATGCTTTTGTGCATAAGCGGGCCCATAACATCTATTTCAAAAAAGAGATTCCTGGCCTCGCGCCCGGTCATCCAGCCTTGCAAGAGCTGCAAACCATCAATCATACAATTTGTGCCGATCAAATTGAGGGAAGCCCCATAACCCGGCTTTATGACTGGCCTGCTTTAGCCAGTTTTTTGGCCCATGTCATGAATAAGCCCGCACTTTACACAATGGATGATCGAATCGCCGGGGCCAATGTCATGACCTATTACCATGGCGAGGCGCTGAATTGGCATTTTGACCGCTCCGAATTTACCACAACGCTGCTTCTACAAGCCCCAAAGGCCGGCGGTGAGTTTGAGTATCTGCGCGATCTGCGCACCGCAGAGGATCCCAACTATGCAGGGGTGGCAGAGCTTTTGATGGGCAAGCGCCAGACGCAGATTTGCCCGCAAGAAGCCGGAACTTTGAACGTGTTTCGCGGCGTAAACACCGCGCACCGGGTCACGCCGGTGGAGGGAGACCGGCCAAGAATCAATGCGGTTTTAACCTATTACGAAACCCCCGGCCGCCGATTCTCGGAGCAAGAGCATCTTGGATTTTATGGCAGAACATTGGCCTAACGGCCCATTCTGTCGCAGATAGACCTCTCTAGGGTCGTCTTTGTAAAATTATTGTATGCAATATGTATACAATATAAGGCAGGGAGACTCTATGACGACTAGCCGCAAATCTCAATGTCTGGACGCGATCCGTCACCAAATCCTTTCGCTCGCGCTGCCACCGGGCAGTGATTTGGACGAGGCCAAACTCGGTGCAGAATTTGGCATGTCACGCACCCCGCTGCGCGAAGTTTTGCAAAAACTTGCCGGAGAAGGCTTTGTCAATATCACCCAAAATAAAGGGGCAAAGGTCGTCTCGATGGACATGGCCATGATGCGCAGTTTTTTCCAAACGGCGCCACTGATCTATGCCAATATCGCGCGTCTTGCCTGTGAAAATCGCAGCCTGCCACAGCTGAAGGCGCTCAAAATCAGCCAGCAACACTTTAAAATGGCCACGCGCAACAATGACTCCGCACAAGCGGCGATGCACAATCATCAATTCCATCACATCATTGGGGATATGTCGCAAAATTGCTACTTGATCCCAAGCCTCCAGCGCATGCTCATTGATCATACGCGCCTGAGCCAAACCTTCTATCGACCTGCGTCACCGGCTGAAAGCGCGCTGGTCAGACAGGCCTGCGAACAACATGACCAGATGATCGCCGCCATTGAAAACCGGCACGCAGAGGTCGCCGTTGATCTGACTTTGCAGCATTGGGCCCTGTCGCAAGACCGTATGGAGCGTTTCGTGCGCCCCGATCCATTGCCCGTTGAACTGGCCAGCCCGAAGGAGACAGCCAATGCAATTTGAAGGCATCTATACCCCTGTGATAACCCCTTATCACAATAATTTTTCCTTAAATCAGGACGCATTGGAGGCCACGATCAACCGTCTGATCGAGGCAGGAGTTCACGGTTTGATTATCGCGGGCACAACAGGCGAGTATTACGCTCAGAGCAGCGATGAGCGGGTTAAAATGATGTCTATTGCGCATGAAATCATTGCCGGAAGGCGGCCAATGATTGTGGGCACGGGCGCTATTCGTACGGAAGATTCAATTCTCTATGCCAAGGCAGCCAAAAAAGCGGGTGCAGATGCACTTTTGATTGCCACCCCTCCCTATGCCTATCCGACAGATCGCGAGATTGCCCTGCACGCTTTGGCGATCGACCGCACGGCAGATCTGCCGGCCATGCTCTACAATTATCCCGGCCGTATGTGCGTCAATATGGATGAGGAGACCCTCGACCGTCTGGGCCGCAGCCCAAATTTCTGCGCCATTAAGGAAAGCTCGGGCGATCCCAATCGGCTGCATATGCTGGCCCGCGATTATCCGCATATTGCCCTTTCTTGCGGCATGGATGATCAGGCATTGGAATTCTTCGCCTGGGGCGCGCGCAGCTGGGTCTGCGCCGGGTCCAATTTTGCCCCCGAGGCGCATATTGCTCTGTACCAAAGCTGCGCAGTGGAGGGAAATTTCACCAAAGGGCGCGCGATCATGTCGGCCATGCTGCCCTTGATGCGGGTGCTCGAGCAGGGTGGGAAATTTGTTCAATGTATCAAATACGGCCTGACCCTACGCGGCATTGACGCAGGCCCGCCCCGAAAGCCGCTGCAACCGCTCAACAAAGACGACAAACGCCAATTGGCTGAGGTCATCGCAACAATGGACATCGCCATTGCACATATCATGGGAGAAGGCGCATGAGCGACTTACTAACAACCGCAGAGTATAAGGCGCTGGCCGCAGATCTCGACCTCCCGCGCACCGCTTTTATTGACGGCAAATACCGCGCCGGTCATGGCGCCGCTTTTACCACTTTCAACCCTGCCACCGGGCTGCCGCTGGCCGAAATTTCCGGCTGTGATGCAACCGATGTGGATCTGGCAGTGTCCAGAGCCCGCGAGGCCTTCGATCAAGGCCATTGGGCCAAACGCGCGCCATCGCAACGCAAAGAGGTGCTGATCCGCCTGTGCAAATTGATCACACGCAACCGCCGGGAATTGGTAGTGATGGAAAGTCTCGACAGCGGCAAGCCGATCTTAGATTGCGAAACCATCGACATTCCCGAGACCATCGAAACCTTGAAATGGCACGCGGAGTTGATCGATAAAATTTATGACCAAATGGCCCCGGCGCAAGAGGATGCCATCGCCATGATCCTGCGCGAACCCATTGGTGTCGTCGCCGCTATTTTGCCCTGGAACTTCCCACTGCTCATGATGGCGTGGAAAATCGGGCCCGCTTTGGCTGCGGGCAATTCTGTCATCGTAAAGCCCGCAGAGCAAACCAGCCTCACCGCCTTGCGCTTGGCCGAATTGGCCGCAGAGGCCGGCCTGCCCCGCGGGGTCTTGCAGGTCTTGCCCGGTGATGGGCCGACTGTCGGCGCGCCGCTTGGGCTTCATATGGATGTGGATATGGTCAGTTTCACAGGCTCAACCGAGACCGGGCGGCATTTCCTGCGCTATGCCGCTGACAGCAATTTAAAGAAAGTTGTGCTGGAATGTGGGGGCAAAAACCCCTGCGTGGTGTTTGATGATGCTGAAAATCTCGATGCAGTGGCCAGTCATGTGGTCAATGCTGCCTTTTGGAACATGGGAGAGAATTGTTCCGCCGCCTCGCGTCTGATTGTCCATCACGCCGTGAAAGAGCCCCTATTGGAGCGGATCTTGGCGCGGTTGCGAGATTGGAAAACAGGCGATCCGCTCAACCCCGCTCATCACCTGGGCGCGCTTATTGATGCAGAGCATTGCGCCAAAGTGGCCAGCTATCTGACAGGGACCGCATTGGCTGGTGGCACGGCAGAGGGGCCCTATGTGCTGCCAACAGTTTACGAGATCAGCCCAAAAGATGCCAAAGCCGTTGATGAAATTTTTGGGCCAATCCTGAGCGTGCTCACCGTGGCCAGCAATGATGAGGCCATTGCGCTGGCCAATGACACCAACTACGGTTTGGCCGCCTCCGTCTTCACCGCCAATACCCGCAACGCCATTCGCGCCGCCCGCGACATCAAGGCCGGAACCGTGACCGTCAACACCTATGGCGAAGGGTCCATCGCCACGCCCTTTGGCGGTTATAAACAATCGGGCTTCGGCGGGCGGGACAATGGTATTCATGCCCATGACCAATTCACCGAAATCAAAACCATTTGGATTGATCTCACCGATCCAGCCGATGGCGACAATGTCGGGTAAAGGGCCACAAGTCTTGCCAAAGGGGAGGAACATTCATGGCTGATGCCGTTGGCACCACGCGGCGCGGCCGCGGCGCGCGAAAAACCATAAGACAAACCCGCGATGTTGCTATGTTGCCCGCGCTGAAACGCCACCTGCCATTGACCGAACCCATGGATCAAGACCAGATCGAGAAGATCGATGCGGCCGCAATGAGCGTGCTTGAGGATGTCGGAGTGGTGTTTCGCGACCCCATCGCCATTGCAGATTGGCGTGCCGCGGGGGCCGATATTCGCCATGGCGATCGGGTGCATTTGGACCGCGGTCTTGTGCGTGAGCTGATCTCCTCCATCCCCTCAAGCTTCACCTATCACGCGCGAAACCCCGCCAATAACCTGCCGTTCGGTCACGATCACTCCATCTTTGTGCCGATGACCGGCGCGCCCTATCTGCGGGACCTCGAAGATATCAGGCGCAATCCAACCTTGGAAGACTTGGCAAATTTTCACAAGTTATCTCATATGCTGCCCGCGATGCACTCTTCCGCTCACCACATTGTAGAACCCTATGATCACCCGATCAGCCAAAGGCATTTGCGCATTACCTATTCGTCGATGAAACATTCCGACAAGACCTTCATGGGCATGACCACCAGTCCCAAAAATGCCGAGGATGTCATGGAGATGTGTGCCCTGCTCTTTGGTGCGGATTATATGCAAAGCCATCCGGTCGTCACAGGCAATTGCAATGGAAACAGCCCGCTGGTTTGGGATGAAACAATGCTGGGGGCGCTGCGGGCCTTTGCCAAATACAACCAACCCATCCTATGCAGCCCCTTCGTTCTGGGCGGCGCCAATACACCCGCATCTGTCGCCCCAACAGTGGCGCAGCTCAATGCCGAAGCCCTCAGCTGTCTGGCCTATACGCAGGTTGTCCGCAAAGGCACGCCTGCGATCTATGGCCATTATTTAGCCACCGTCAGTATGCGATCCGGCGCCCCTATGGCCGGCACGCCAGAAATCAGTTTGATGAATTTCATGATTGGCCAAATGGCGCGCTATTATAACGTACCCTGGCGGACTTCAAATACTTTGGGCGGTGCGAAAGTCCTTGACGCGCAGGCGGGATATGAAAGTGCCATGACCTTGAATGCCGTGCTCATGGCCGGGGCGAATTACATCTGGCACAGCGCCGGATGGAACGAAGCTGGTATGCATTGCTCGATGTCAAAATTCGTGGTTGACGCGGAACTTTGCGCCATGGGCTATCGTATGGCCGAGGGCATACGCTGGGATGATTTTGATGCAGCCATGCAGGCGGTGCGCGACATTGGGCCGGGCGGGCATTACCTTGGCCATTCCCATACGCTTGAGAATTTCCAACGCGCCTTTTTCATGCCAGAGATGTTTGACAATAATTCGATTGAACAATGGCAGGCGGATGGCGCGCTGGACACAAACACCCGCGGGTTGATACGCGCGCGTCAGATGCTCGACGAATATGAGGAACCAAAATTGGATCCTGGCATTGATGAAGCCCTACGTGACTTTATCGCGCGGCGTGAGCGGGAGATCCCGGCTGCCGACGCGCTGAACCAAGAGTATTGACCATGAAAGTCTCGCGCCTGCCCATAGATCCCGGCCCGGCCGCTTGGGCGGATCTTCTGCCACCCGCCGCAGCGGCCCAAAGGCTGGAGGGCACGCAAACCGCCGATTGGTTGGTGATTGGCGGCGGCTTTGCTGGCCTCTCGGCACTGGCGCGGCTCAAGCAGCTGCACCCGGCAGATAAAATCATTCTGCTTGAGGCCAGCCGGATTGCCGATGGCCCTGCCGGGCGCAATTCGGGATTTATGATTGATCTGCCCCATGATCTGGCGTCAGAGGATTACGGCGGCGCGCTTAACGAAGACCGACAGCAGATCGCAGCCAATCGCGCCGCAATTGCCTTCGCCCGCCAAATGGCCGAGGAATTTGAGCTGCCCTGCGAAGCGTTTAACCCTTGCGGCAAGTTCAATGCGGCTGCCAGCGCAAAGGGTCATCGCCACAATCAAGACTATGCCCGCCATTTGACCCATGTGGGCGAGCCTTGGGAGATGTATGATGCGGTGCAAATGGTGGAATTGACCGGAACCGGCTATTATCAATCTGGCCTCTTCACCCCCGGCACGGTCATGCTGCAACCGGCCATGTATATTCGCGGCATCGCGCGCGGCTTGGCATCACATCATGCCCTGATTTTCGAAAATTCGCCGGTGACAGCGCTTGAGCACAATGGTGACTGGTCAGCCACCACCCCATGGGGCCAGGTGACAGCGCCGCGGGTTATTCTGGCCGTCAATGGCCACGCCAATTCCTTCGGGCTTTACCCGCAACAACTTATTCATGTGTTCACCTATGCCAGCATGACCCGCGCCTTGACCGCTCAGGAGGTGAAAACCTTGGGCGGGGCGCGCAATTGGGGCGCTACACCCGCCGACCCTTTAGGAACAACCGTGCGGCGCATATCTGGGATGGGCGGCGACCGCATCATCATCCGAAATCGCGCCACTTTCGATCCGTCCATGCAGGTCTCTGAGCGGCGCATTCGCGCGGTGTCGCGCAGTCATGACGCAAGTTTTTCCGCCCGTTTCCCCGCGCTGCGCCATATATCCATGCAATATCGCTGGGGCGGGCGCCTGTGTCTTTCGCGCAATAATGTCGCCGCGTTTGGTGAGGTCATGCCGGGGCTCTATTCGGCCTGCTGCCAAAACGGTTTGGGAACGGCCAAGGGCACATTGCATGGCATGCTGGCCGCAGAACTGGCTAGTGGGCATGACAGCCCACTTTTGCAACAGGTCCAAGAGCAGGCCGCCCCGCGCCGCCTGCCCCCACCTCCTTTGGCCTGGCTTGGGGCCAATGCGCTTATGAAATGGGGCGAGTGGACCGCCGGAGCGGAGCTCTAAACCTGCGGCCCCTACCTCAGCGACCTATCTGGGTGGCAGTCCAACCAAAGCGCGCGAGGCAGGTTCACGCAGATGAAAATCTTCCCCCGCATACTCCGCGCCCCCCGGCCCGCAGAGATAGGCAATCGCCTGAGCCACATCCGAGGCCGGAATATGGTCGGACAGCTCCAATTGGCTGACCGGATTAACCCCGCTGGCTTTGATCTCAACCTGCATCTGCGTCGCCACAGTGCCAGGGCTCAACCCCAAACAGCGAATGCCTTGATCGGCATATTCAGCATGGCCAGAGCGGGTCAATTGCAGCACTGCCGCCTTTGAGGCGCAGTAATGGCTCCATCCTTCCAGCACCCCATAGGCCGCACCGGACGAAATATTGAGGATCGTCCCGCCCCCCTGTGCCGTCATGATCGGCAGGGCCGCCTTCATCATGTAAAAGACACCTTTAACATTCACATCAATCACCCGGTCCCAATCGGCGGCTTCGAAATCCGCCATTCGATGCACAGGCAACAGCATTCCTGCGTTATTGACGACAATATCAAGACGACCGAAGCGCGCCACGGCCTGATCAACAGCCGCCTGCACCTGTGCAAAATCGGCAATATCGCAGGCGATCGCCAGCGCTTTTGGCCCAATTTTCTCTGCCAATTTCGCCAATTCAGCCTCAGAACGAGCCGTCAAAACCACCTGCGTCCCAAGGGTTGCAAAATGTTCAGCCGCCGCCGCTCCAATGCCGCGGCTTGCGCCCGTTATCAACACTGTTTGCCCTGAAAAATCCATTCTTGTTACGCCTTTTGCTTTGTCTGACCAAAGGCTAGCTCTGCCGCCCAATCTGCACAAGTCATCACTTCTGGCTTTACCCAACCGGCAAGCCATGGCACCACAACTTCAGATTGGAGATTGCCATGCGCGCGACATTGATAATTTTGACTTTTGCCTATGTCTTGTCCCAATTTTATAGGGCATTTCTGGCCGTTTTAGCAGCCCCTTTGCAGGCAGATATTGGCGCGACAGCCGCGCAGCTCTCGGCGGCCTCTGGCTATTGGTTTTTAACTTTCGCTCTGATGCAATTACCCGTCGGCTGGGCCTTGGACACTTTGGGTCCACGGCGCACCAATGCCGCGCTTCTCGCTCTCGGAGCCGGTGGCGGCGCTTTGGTTTTCGCAGCCGCAACCGAACCGTGGCATATTTCCGCCGCGATGACGATGATCGGCATCGGTTGCTCATCGGTTTTAATGGCCGCATACTATGTGATCGCCCGCAGTTTTCCTGCTGCGGCCTTCGCCACGATGGCCTCCTTCATCTTGGGTATCGGCTCGGTCGGCAATATCGGCGCAGCCTTCCCGCTCACGCTGCTTGTTGACGTCCTAGGCTGGCGCTTGTCGATCATCATCATCGCGCTCATCACCCTTGCAATTGCCGCCCTATGCTACGTGATCGTCAAGGATCCGCCAAAGGTTGTAACCGATGAAAAGGGCAGCTTGGTCGATCTGCTCCGCATGCGCGCCATCTGGCTCATCTTGCCGCTGGTGCTGGTCAGCTATGCCCCCTCTGCCGGGTTGCGCGGCCTTTGGGTGGGTCCCTATTTCACCGATGTATTCGGCGCCTCCACAGCCCAGGTTGGCACAGTGACCACGCTGATGGCTCTGGCGATGATTGCCGGCACCTTTTGCTATGGTCCGCTTGACCGCTTATTGGGAACGCGTAAATGGGTGATTGTCACAGGCAATCTCATCGGCGGCCTGTTGTGCTTTGCCCTTTATCTCTATGGCGACGCGGGGTTCTGGAGCACCGCCGGTCTGATGGCCGGAATTGGTTTTTTCGGTGCTTCATTCCCGATTTTGGTCGCCCATGGCCGCAGTTTTTTCCCAGATCATCTGATGGGGCGCGGCGTGACTTTGATCAACCTGTTTGGAATCGGAGGCGTTGGCATTATGCAAAATGTCACTGCGCGGGTATTTGACGCCAAGATAACACAGAGTCAGGCGCCGATTGTCTCATATAACGCGGTCATTTTGGTATTTTGTGTGACATTACTGCTGGGATTGATAATTTATATCTTCTCACAGGATAGAACTGACTAGCTGCCTCTTTCCATTGGAGACCTGGCGCGATACACGAGCTCGTCTTTGAAACAAGGAAGAGACCTATGTCTTATAAAGTTGTTGTTGTCGGCGCTACTGGAAATGTGGGCCGTGAAATACTGAACATTTTGGACGAACGTGAATTTCCAATCGCGGAAATTGCTGTTCTGGCCAGCCGTAAATCCATCGGCACGGAAGTGAGCTTTGGCGACAAAACTTTGAAAACCACCGATCTGGCGAGTTTTGATTTCGCCGGTTGGGATATGGCGCTCTTTGCGGTGGGCTCTGAAGCCACTAAAGAATATGCCCCGAAAGCAGCGGCGGCCGGCTGTATTGTTATCGATAATTCGAGCCTTTACCGCTATGACCCGGAAGTGCCTTTGATCGTGCCAGAGGTGAATGCCGATGCAATTTTCGAATGCCACAAAAAGAACATCATCGCCAATCCCAATTGCTCAACCGCGCAGATGGTTGTGGCGCTCAAACCCTTGCATGATCGCGCGAAGATCAAACGGGTGGTGGTCAGCACCTATCAATCCGTTTCGGGCGCGGGCAAGGAAGGGATTGATGAGCTTTGGGATCAAACCAAATCGATTTACAACCCGGTAGACAACAAACCACCCACCAAGTTTACCAAGCAAATCGCCTTTAACGTGATCCCGCATATTGATGTTTTCCTCGACAGCGGCGACACTAAAGAGGAATGGAAGATGGTTGCAGAGACCAAAAAAATTCTCGACCCTCAGATCAAGGTTACCGCCACCTGTGTGCGCGTGCCAGTTTTCGTGGGCCATTCCGAATCGATCAATATCGAGTTTGAAGACTTCCTTGATGAGGATGAAGCCCGCGATATCCTGCGCAAGTCACCTGGCATAATGGTGATCGATAAGCGCGAAGATGGCGGCTATGTCAGCCCAGTGGAATGCGTCGGCGATTACGCCACATTCATCAGCCGCATTCGGCAAGATGTCACGGTCGACAATGGCATCAACCTCTGGTGCGTGTCCGACAATCTGCGCAAGGGGGCGGCGTTGAATGCCGTTCAAATCGCGGAAGTCCTGGGCAATAAAGTCCTGAAAAAGGGCTGAAATTCTGAATATGGACCGAAAAGGCCTCGCTAAAATGCGGGGCCTTTTCATTGGCTCTTGGTATTTCGGGTTGAACCGGCTCTAAATCCGCACAAAATCCTTCAAGTTTGAATCAAACTGCTCCAAAGAACCCTCGGCGATGTCCGTCCACAGGCCATGCAGGGTCAGCTCGTTCTTTTCGACTGCGGCTTTCACAAATGGGAAGGTCATGAGGTTTTCAACGGAGACCAAAACAGCCTCACGTTCCAATCGCGCCACACGCGCCGCCTCATCCTTGATATCTTTGACCCGTTCATAGCCTGGGCGCAAAATATCCATCCAGCGGCCAACAAAGCTGCTGCTTTTTTCCAAATCTGGCGCATATCCAGTACACATATCGTGACAGCCCCGCACCCCGCCACAGCTGGAATGACCCAAGACGATAATATGAGATACTTTTAACGCGGTGACCGCATATTCAACCGCAGCAGAGGTGCCATGCGGTTCGCCATCCGGAAGATAGGCCGGCACCAAATTGGCGATATTGCGATGAATGAAAAACTCCCCCTGCTCTGCACCAAAAATCGCCGTCACATGAACGCGACTGTCACAGCATGAAATGACCATGGCGCGCGGGCGCTGCCCTTCACTGGCCAATCGACGATACCAAGCATGATTGTCTTCAAACGTCGTCGCTTTCCAGCCATGATAACGTTGAACTAAATAATTTGGCAGCGGTTTCACGTAGACCATCGGCACCCCCTTATACATCAATATTGAATTGAACCTACCAAATAGTTACAATAAATTCGAGAGGTAATCTCTCATTTTAGCTTAGAGTTTGATAAACTTTTGGGAGCAAAAAGCAGCCAGCTGTGGGGGCGTAGTAAATAGGTGAGTTCATGGCTCAAATTAGCATGCTTTTGCATGACGAACATCTTCCCTTTTGCAGCAGCAAAATTGACGAGATCTATTGTGAGTTTGAGCCCCAACGGGCGAAAGCAATTATTAACGGCGCCTTAGATGAATTCGCCATCCGCCTTTCCGGTCTGGAATGCACCGGCAAGCAAAACAATCGCTCTGCCGTACGCAAGGCCGTTGATGCTTTGATGAGCATCGGACATCAAATTGGACTGGGTGGGTTGACCAATGCCGCCCATAATGTGCGTGCGTTAACCGCAGCGTCCGATGATCCCGCTCTGGCCGCCGCGGTGGTGCGGTTGGTGCGGCTGGGCGACATGTGCCTGGTATCGCTTTGGGCGATACAGGACCAAAAGAACAGACAGCTTTAGTCAGACCCGCGCATTCGCGGGTCCACGCAGGTTTTTGCCCGGCAAAGACCGCGCCGCATTGCATTCGCCACAGGGCAATGTTTACCTATGATAAAGCCATTCGAGGGATCTGCCATGTCAGCGAGTTTTGCCGCACCCACACCCAACTCCGTACCCTTGCACCTCATTGCCCGCGCGGAGGCGGAGAACTGGCTGGCCGCAAGGGGCTTCGCGGCGCAAAACGCCGCCAAAACCCAAAATTGGTCAGGCAAATTGGGCCAGATCTTGTGCCTCACTGAGCAGGGTCTGCCGGTGCGGCTGGCCATTGGCTATGGCGATACTACAGAGCGCAAACGCAAACGCTTCGGTGTGGTTGCCGGATTGTCCACAATGCCGGCACAGGTGTTTGAACTGGTCGAGAGCGATCAAGACCGAGCCAGGGACTTCGCTTTGGCCTTTGCTTTGGGCAAATATCGATACGATCGCTATGCCGCCAATTCCGCCCCAAAAGCCGAGTTGATCTGCCCAGAAGGTGTAGACGCTGAAAAAATTGAGGCGATTGTTTCCGGTGAATTTCTCACCCGAGATTTGACCAACACACCGTCCAACGACATGGGCCCGGCAGAGCTTGAAGCGGCGGCCCGCGACTTGGCCAAAACTTATGCGGCAGATATATCAGTCTTGACGGGCGCAGAGCTGCTCACGCAAAACTTCCCCCTGATTCACACGGTCGGCCGCGCCTCGCCGCGGGCGCCACGTCTCATTGATCTGTGCTGGGGCACGGCAGGTCCGCGGCTCACTTTGGTGGGCAAGGGCGTGTGTTTCGACACAGGTGGCCTGAACCTCAAACCCGGCACCTCTATGGGGTTGATGAAAAAAGATATGGGCGGGGCAGCGCATGTTCTGGGGCTGGCCAAAATGATTATGGCAAGCAATATGCCAGTGAGGTTACGGGTTTTGGTGCCCGCCGTTGAAAATGCAATCGGTGGTTCCGCCTTCCGTCCGCAAGACATTTTGAAGAGCCGTAAGGGTCTGACTGTCGAGATCAACAATACCGATGCCGAGGGCCGGTTGGTGCTCGCCGATGCCCTCACCTTAGCCGATGAAAGCCCCTGTGACGTGATGATTTGCATGGCAACACTGACCGGCGCGGCGCGGGTCGCGGTGGGGCCAGACATTGCGCCTTATTTCACGCAGGATACTGGCTTGAGCCATGAGATCGCAACCGCCGCCGCCGAAGTTAACGATCCAGTATGGCAATTGCCCTTGCATGCGCCCTATGAGGCCATGATTGAGCCCGGCATTGCAGATTTGGACAATGCCCCTGCCGGTGGTTTTGCCGGTGCCATTACTGCTGCGCTTTTTCTACAGCGCTTTGTCACCCAAACCCAAAAGTTTGTGCATTTTGATTGCTATGGTTGGCAGCCCAGCGCCGCCCCAGCCCGCCCCAAAGGCGGCGTGGGTCAGGGCACGCGCGCCTTGTTTCACGCCTTGCCGCGCATTTTGAATCTATGAGCGCGCAATCTCAAATCATCCAAAGCCTCAGCGATCTGTGCCGCAAGCCGCAAGGACCACGCGACCGTCAATTGCTGTTGGGCGATGGCTTTACGATCTTAGAGCACGCGGGCGACTGGTGTTTTGGCAAGGCGACGAAAGACGGCTATCAAGGCTATATAAAAACCGCAGATTTAGCCCCCTACACACCCGCAACACATTGGGTAAGTGCCTTGTCCAGCCATGCCTATGCGGTACCCAACCTTAAATCACACGATCAGATCCCCCTGCCCTTCGGCGCGCAGGTGACAGTGAGCGCAGAGCACGGCAATTTTTACCAAACCCCCGCCGGCTTCATCCCCCGCCAACATTTGCGCACAACGGGTAATTTTCTGACCGATCCGCGAGAGGTGGCCAAGATGTTCCTTGGCTGCCCCTATTTATGGGGAGGCAATTCAGCGGCAGGCATTGATTGTTCGGGTCTGATACAAGCCGCCTGCCATGCCACGGGGCGCGCTTGTCCAGGAGATTCAGGCCCACAACAAGAATTTTTTCCTGCAACCGAGTGGGATTGGGCGCCTGGGCAATTGATTTTCTGGCCCGGCCATGTGGCTTTGACCCTCAGCGCCACCCATCTGATCCACGCCAATGCGCATGCAATGGCCGTTGGCATTGAAGCGATTGACGTTGCAATGGCCCGCATAGAGGCGGCCGGGGATGGGCCCATGCTTCAACGCTCACAGCTGACCTAAAGTGCAAGCCCCTAATCAACCGCCCGGATCAACCGCCGCTCCAAGACCCCCAAAACAGATCCGAGATCATGGCCGCGTTTGAGAATTTGGTCCTGCGCCCCGATCAAAGCATACATGCCCTGCTTGTTGCGCAGCTTGGGACGTTTTTCGATGCGGTAGAGCGGGTTTTCCGCTGTACGCTTGAAAATCGAAAAGACAGCCACATCGCGCAGGCAAGAAATACCATAGTCACGCCATTCGCCCGCGGCGACCATCCGCCCGTATAGCGTAAGGATGGGAGCCAATTCCAACCGATGAAAGGCAATTTTTTCGGGAATTTTCCGCAGAGACTCAGATCTAATATTTACAACATTCATGAGCGTAGAGTTGCGCCGAATTCACCAATAATCAACCCTGTCGTATTCCTGCCCTGAAATGGTCCCGCAACTTTCCGTTTCAGGTCATCACATGGCCTTTGTAACTTGCAATATGGGCGTCAAGCAAACGGGGGCTTGGCTTTAAGTATCATTCCTGCCCCCACTCGGATACGCGATGCTGATCTTTCGTTTGCTTGCTTCCAACGTCAGGGCTGCCTTGTCCTAAGCAAAGCGGCCCTGGCAAAACCACCCGCCCGCGATGGCACCACCATGGGCGAAATAAAGCCAAAACCGGTCTCCGGTTTTGGTGACCACTTGCCAATAATCACGCGTCCCGCTGCGCCAGGCTCTTTCAGCCAGCCACCACTCCGGGGCAATCCGCTCTGGCCCCTGAGCACTGTGCACCTCATGAAGCTGACCGCGCCATTTGAATGTCAGTGGCAATACCGCCTCGCTATGGGTCTGCAGGGCCTCTGGTGAAAAATGCACCAAAGGTCGCGCGCGCGGCGGGGCCGGCCAGTGCAAATGTGGCGCTGACCAGGCAGCGGCCTGCACCTGCGCGGCTTTTTCCGGTATATGGCTGTCACCGGGATGTAAGCGGGTCAGGGCCTCCAGTCCGATGCGGGTGCCCAATGTGCCAATTAAATCATCCAGCTTGGTATTTTCCAACACGCGCGCCGCAACCGCTTGACCAGCCTCAATATGCCCTTTGTGCTGATGGGCATGGATTGGCTCTGTTTGCGCCGCGACCAAGCGCAGCACATCAATTCCAAATTCTGCTTTGATATCCCCTAATTTTGATGCCAAAAGTGGCCACATTCGCGCAATATCAGCGGAAGGTTGGGCCAACCCTACCTCAAGCGATTGCATGGTTTGATCTGTGCGATAGGCTTCCAGTCGCAATCGCCGCGCACCCTGACCTTTCTCGTTCAAACGCACCGCCAAGCGCGGCAGCAGCTTATCCAAAGCGGCCAACAGATCTTCAGCCAGACCAATTGGCTCCGGCAGGCTCAAACGGCAGGCGAAATGTGGCGCTTGTTTCGCCGGGCTAATGGGTTCGGGGGCCACGCCCAAGGCTTGATCCATCCGATAGACCGTCCCCTTGCCAAACCGCCGCGCAAGGGCCGCGCGGGGCTGGCCCATCAAATCTTCCACCCGCCGAAGTCCAAGCCTGCTGAGCGCTGTAACAACATGCCCCTCCAATCGCAGAGCTGCCACAGGCAAAGGCGCAAGGGCTTGGCGCGTCAAGCCAGGCTGGGCAATACGGCCCGATGCGCCTCGATTGCTGCGCAGCTGCGGCGCGGCCCCTCCGCGCTCCCAATTGCGGCGTTTGACAGCGCGCGACCGGGTGGCGGGAGCCTCCTGATCAATCGCATCGCCCGTGCGGCTTACCCCCAAGGGCTGACCTGCATAGCGCGCCAAGGCCCATGCGGCGCCTTTTGTATCCGCCATGCCGATATGCACAGAAAGGCCAAGATCCAGGCAATCTTGTTCCACCTGCTCGATAACCCCTTCCTCACCCCCAAATAAATGTGCACAACCCGTCAAATCAATGACCAAAGAATGAGGCGGCTCTTCCGCCACCCAGGGCGAAAACTTAGAGGCCCAGCGGCGCAGACTGTTTAAAAACCGCGCTTCACTCTGAGGATTTCGAAGCCGTGTGATAAGATCGGGGCACATGGCCATAGCGTCGCGCAAGGGTTGATCCAAGCGCAGCCCCCGCTCCTCCGCCATTTGTGACAAGGAGGAGAGCACCTGCATCTGCCCACAATCTTGCACCATGGCAAAAGGCAACTCTTGCGTCATACGGGCCTGTCGTAACAGCCGCTCTGCACCCATCCGAGGAAACCATAATGATAAAACACGTCGATGTGACATAACCGCAGACTTTGTTCACTATATGTTCTATAGGCCAAAGCCTATCTCAGAGTCGAGTCCTGCCGAGAAGAGCCCGTGCAAAAACGGTCGGTTTCGACCCAGCGCAAATACGCTTGAGTTTTGACCCAAAGACTGGCCGACGCAGACGTCGGTTTGCACCTGATAAAGGTCTGCTGTGCGGACAAACCTGCCGTTTGCCAGGGCTGACTTCGCAAAATTTTGTGAAAGGTCTCTACGATCAATCGTAATGGCTTCACCTTACGACCGCTGACACTTCTAAAAGAGAACGCCAATAGCAGTCTTGATAAAGAGGGCAAAGCAAAGTTTGAAACGCTCGATAAGTGATCGAGACGCGGCAAAGGTGATATTCATCTAATTAAGAAGAGCTTCCAGCGCGGTCTTGAGCGAAGGTGCTAACTCATTATGACCTTCAAGTGACAATACAGTCTGATCCGAAAAGCGATTTTGGCCAATTTTGTTCTTCAGTTGGTTGTAAACATACTTCCCATTCGCTCCCTTAAAAGGCTTTGTTTGAAGCATCTCCCAAACCTGATCGTTGGTTGGGCTGCCACCTTCGGAATAAATCTCTTGATTATGTGATTTTCTCTGAGACGCAAACTTATCAGAAATTGGTGTAGCCTTGGAACTCAACACTTCTGACAACCATTGTTGACACTGCTCAACACTTTCGCCTGTCAGAGAGCTGATAAAGGCAGGCGAACAGAAATCAGCCTCAAGATCAGATTGTTCCGTAAGCCATAGACCAACACCTTCAGAAGCATAGGAAGCAATAAGGTCCGCCACCTCACCGTCGGTCAGTGAATCACGATCACGATGAACCAAGATCTTGAACTGGCCGCCTAATGCTTGACGTAATTCCTCTGCTTCTTCCTTTTTCGGGAGATGTTTGTAGCCTCGCCCAGGCAACACTGATACCGCACGATCAATTTCCGGCAATTGTTTGATCAGTTTCTTGAGGAAATCATTCTTCACGTCCTCGGCGATAACTATAATTTTTTTGCCAAAAGCACCCCACCCAAGGGCCATTTCTACAAGCGATTTGTCGCTACTGACTATGTCCCCATTATCGAGCCAGACCACGTTTGAAGCTACGGGCGCACCTCGGACGATAAAGGGGGAGTGGGTCGACAATACGATCTTTAGGTTCTGGCTTTCCGCGATCCCTGAAAGCACTGAAGGCAGAGCTTCCTGCACAGAAGGATGCAAATGGATATCTGGCTCATCAACCAGTAAGATTTTTTTTAAAAAGAAGTATATAACAGAATATCTGGATCAATTGGAGATAGCCAGTCCCAAGCAATTCTAGAGGCACAGTAGAGCCTTTCAACTCCGCTTCAGCACTAATATTGAAGTCTTTATCTTCATCGAATGAAACGTTGATTTTCACTTCACCTAAGAGAGGTGCCAGCCAACCTTGAATTTGTTCAATCTGCTCAAGGGACAAAAGGTTCAGCACATTGCGCAGGTAGACGTTTGGGTCCCCAAATGAGCAGGCTTTTAATACTACTCTTCGAGCAGTTTTTGCTTCGACGTTTGGAATCCCTGATATTCCTGGGATAAATCCGCTAAAAAACGTGTTTTCTCCTCGGAACTGACCGCGAGTTTCGTCGGGCAAAGTACCATGAACCGAAATAACAGCATTCCTAGCCAAACGCATCGTCAAAGACGCGCTTGTTGTTACACCTCCTGCATCTTGAAAAGAAAAAACCACACTTGACGAGGGGCTGGTAGACACATTGCCCCAGTCAACTTTGTGGCACAATCGCCAATATTGGTCTGACGGGAGATAGTCCAAGTCTACAACTCGAACCATAGAAGTTGAAGTAGGTCTGATCCGATCAGCTTGGCGCATCAGGCAAGAAGCCAGGTTAAGCGCTTATAAAATAGACGACTTCCCGCTTCCATTTGACCCAACAAGGATGTTTAGGTCGGCAACATCCATTTCGATACTGTCAATCTGCTTAAATTTTTTGACTTCAATTTTGTCGAGCTTAAACATTTCTAATTCCTAAATTACTGGATTAAGTGTTTTTGAAGTACTGTTATCAGGATTGGTCAGAGTTGCAAAATGAATGACTGCCTCGGGCTGACACCGACCTGTTGCAAAAGCAGAAAATTGAAATGAGCGCGAGGTAGGTTTAGGCTCAAACTCCGAATTCTCCGCACCATGAATGAGCGGCCGCTTTCGGTCAAAAACCCAGTACCAAAACCAGTAGCTCTAAAACGGTGGAATACCGCCAGCGATCAGGTAAACAGAGGCGCGTAGAAAAGGAGCTTGTCATGACCAAACCCGTAGTACTTTGCATTTTGGATGGATGGGGTTTGAGCGACACCAAGGAAGGCAATGCCCCTGCCCTGGCGCATACGCCAAACTTTGATCGCCTCATGACGCGCTGCCCAAATGCGCGTTTAATCACCCATGGGCCTGACGCCGGTCTGCCCAGCGGACAGATGGGCAATTCCGAAGTTGGCCATACCAATATTGGAGCAGGTCGGGTGGTGGCTATGGATTTGGGGCAGATTGATCTGGCGATTGAGGACAAAACTTTCTTCCAAAACCCTGCCATTTTGGATTTTGCCGCCAAACTCAAGGCCAGCGGTGGCGCGGCGCATCTCATGGGGGTGATTTCCGACGGCGGGGTGCATGGGCATCTTGACCATCTTCTGGCCGCCAGCAGGTTACTTTGTGACATGAGCATTCCCGTCCTCATCCATGCCATTGCCGACGGGCGCGATGTCGGCCCCAGCTCGGCTCCGGGCTATTTCGCCAGCCTGCAAGAGCAGCTGCCACAAGGCGCGCAGATTGGCACAGTCATTGGCCGCTACTATGCTTTGGACCGCGATAACCGTTGGGAGCGGGTGCAAACCGCCTATAGCGCCATCGCCCAGGGCACAGGCGTCAAAGCTGCCACCGCCCAAGAGGTGATTGCCCGCGCCTATGCGGAGGGCCAGACCGATGAGTTCATCCCCGCCAGCGTAATTGGTGATTACGCAGGACTGCGGCCACAAGATGGCCTATTTTGCCTAAATTTCCGCACCGACCGTGCGCGTGAAATTCTAGCCGCCCTCTGCCACCCCAATTTTGACGCATTTGACACAGCGCCCCGGGTCACATTAAGCGCACAAATGGGGATGGTGTCTTATTCCGATGACCATGACACCTATCTAACAGCCGCCTTCCCAAAGCGCGATATCCCCAACACGCTGGGCGCCTGGGTGGCGCACCATGGCAAGCGCCAATTTCGCCTCGCGGAGACTGAAAAATATCCCCATGTGACATTTTTCATGAATGGCGGTCTGGAAGTGCCCGCCGCCGGCGAAGACCGTTTCATGCCCAGCTCACCCAAGGTCGCCACCTATGATATACAACCTGAAATGTCAGCTGCAGAGGTCACAGAGCGCTTTGTTGCCGCTATTGAGCAAGGCTATGATCTGATCATCACCAATTATGCCAATCCTGATATGGTTGGGCATACGGGCGACTTAGCGGCGGCAATCGCCGCTTGCGAAGCGGTGGATCACGGACTTGGCCAGGTGGCGGAGGCATTGGAGCGCTGCGGCGGCAAGATGATTGTCACCGCCGATCACGGCAATTGCGAGATGATGATTGATCCCATCACCGGCGGGCCACATACAGCCCATACGACAAATCTGGTGCCGGTCATCGGGTTGGGCTTGCCGCAGGGTTGCCGATTGCGGGTCGGCCGATTGGCCGATCTCGCGCCCACGGTTCTTGAGCTGATGGATCTGCCCAAACCTGACGAAATGACAGGCCACTCCTTGATCACCCACCCCTAACGGCAAAATCCCGCCCATTCTCGCCTATATCTGCTCATAGATGCGCCGAGCTGCCATCTTTGGCAAAGAATAACAGGTTTCGACGCACAATCAGCACAGTAGGGGCTGGAAAGCCGGGGCAAGACAGGCTTTATATAGGCAAAGACGCAAGTCGGGTGGCGCAGGATGCAGTGCCCCGATGCAAAAAGGATTGTAACATGAAAAAGTTTTTGATTGCAGCGATGCTCGGCGGGCTCCTCGGGGTGGTGGTTGCCCCGCAATTGGCTGGACCGCTTTTGGCCAAGGAAACCGACCAAGCAGAAACCTATAAACAGCTTGAGCTTTTTGGTGATATTTTTGACCGCATCCGCGCGGAATATGTCGAAGAAGTGGATGACAAGAAGCTGATTGAAGCGGCAATAAATGGTATGCTCACCTCTTTGGATCCGCATTCAAGCTACCTCTCGCCCGATGATGCCAGCACTATGCGAATTCAAACCCGTGGCGCCTTTGGTGGGCTGGGGATTGAGGTGACCCAAGAGGACGGGTTTGTAAAAGTCATCACCCCAATTGATGACACCCCCGCGGCCGAAGCTGGGGTAGAACCTGGCGATTTCATCACCCATGTGGACGGGGAGAGTCTTTTGGGCCTGACATTGGATGAAGCGGTGAAATTGATGCGTGGTCCGGTTGGTTCGGAAATCGTGATCACCGTTGCGCGCGAAAGTGAATCTGAGCCATTTGACATCACAATCATCCGCGACATCATCAAATTGACCGCCGTGCGTGACAAGACAATTGGCCAGTCCATTGTGATGCGGGTCAGCACATTTAATGACCAAACCTACCCAAATCTTGAAGACGGTATCGCCAAGCAAATTGAGGCGGCAGGCGGTATTGAGAATATCAACGGCTTTGTCATTGATCTGCGCAATAATCCCGGCGGATTGCTGAACCAAGCGATCAAAGTCTCGGATGCGTTTCTCGAAAAGGGTGAGATCGTTTCAACCCGTGGACGCGTGCCCGAAGATGGCGACCGTTGGAACGCGCGGGCCGGCGATTTGGCCCAAGGAAAACCGATTGTGGTTTTGATCAATGGCGGCTCGGCCTCTGCCTCTGAAATTGTCGCAGGCGCATTGCAAGATCACCGCCGGGCGATTGTTGTGGGCACCAAGAGCTTTGGAAAGGGCTCTGTTCAGACCATCATGCCCGTGGCCGACAATGGGGCGATGCGCTTGACCACTGCGCGCTACTACACCCCATCAGGCCGGTCCATCCAAGCGCTTGGAGTCTCGCCCGACATCATTGTCCAGCAGCCCCGCAAAGACCCCAACAGCACCGAGGATGAAGCCGCTGAGGACGAAGGCACCACGCGCACTGAAGCTGATTTGCGCGGGTCACTCGACAACGACAGCCTGTCAGACGCCGACCGCGATCAAATTGAGCAAGAGCGCGCCCGCGCCGAGGAGGCTGCGAAGCTGCGCGATGAAGATTTCCAGCTGTCCTATGCGATTGATCTGCTCAAAGGCCTATCGGCCATCCAACCGGCACAATAGCAGATGCGACACCCTGATATTGAACAGCTGCCCTATAGACCCAATGTCGGCGTCATGCTCATCAATCGGGCCGGCCTGGTCTTTGTCGCCCAAAGGCTCGAGCATTATTCTGAGGCTTGGCAAATGCCCCAGGGGGGCATTGATCCGGGCGAGGATGCCCGGGTGGCTGCCCTGCGTGAACTGGAAGAAGAAACCGGCGTTCCAGCGCAAAAAGTGCAAATCCTTGCGGAAACCCCGGGCTGGATTCCCTATGAGCTGCCCGCGGATTTGATCCCACAGCTTTGGGGCGGCAAATACCGCGGCCAGGAACAAAAATGGTTTTTGATGCGATTTCTAGGCGAAGATTCAGATGTGAATATTGACACAGATGAGCCTGAATTTTCCGCCTGGAAATGGATCGCCCCCGCCGATCTGCCCGAGGCGATTGTATCTTTCAAGCGCGATGTCTACCGCTCCGTGCTCGCCGCATTTAAAGAGCATCTACCGTAAAGGCGGCGGATCTATGCAGCCATAGATATTTTGCGCCGGCCCTGCGGGGTCAAAATGCTGCACCTCAGCTCTTCAAAGACCGCAGCCGTAAGCGGATGGCCATAACCAGCGCCACTGTCGAGATTGACTCTGTTGCCATAATGGCAGGCCTGCTCGATCGGCGAATGGCCATGCACGATAATCTTTGGATGCCGTCCGTCAAAATCCAGGAACTCTTCGCGGATCCACAAAAGATCTTCTTCATTCTGATCGCACAGTGCGACACCGGGGCGGATACCTGCGTGACAAAAGAACAAATCCTCTGTCTCAAAGGTCAAAGGGCACCCCTCAATAAAATCAAGGTGCGCCTTTGGCACCGCGCGCAACGCCTCATCATGCACCGCAGAGAACCGCCGGCGCGCGCTGAAATCCAGACCGTAAGAGCGCAGCGTGTCTTGCCCGCCCAACCGCTCATGCAGCCAACTCAAATCGGTAAACAGATGCGGATCTGCCCGGCTTGGAGTTTGCAAAAACCACTCAAACATCCGGTCATGGTTGCCCTTTAAAAATGTCCAATTACGCCCCACATCGCGGCCCTGGATCAAAAAATCCAAAACGCCACGACTGTCAGGCCCCCGATCGATATAATCACCAAGAAAGACGATGGGGGCCTCGGGCCCACCATCTTTTTCAATCCATTCAATCGCTTGGGTCAGCCCGGCCAATTGGCCGTGGATGTCACCAATTGCATAGAGCGAAGTCATGAGACATCAAACTCTAAACGACTGACTTGGTTGAATTTTCCAGTCGCCTGCAAGTCGGCCAGTACCAGATCAGAGACCGGCGCATCCACATAAAGCAAGGCAATCGCCTGCCCACCTTCCGCAGCGCGCCCCAATGTAAAATTCGCAATATTCACGTCATTTTTCCCCATGGTCGAGCCTAATACACCGATAATGCCCGGCACGTCATTATTGGTGGTATAGAGCATGTGACGCCCAATTTCCGCATCTACATTGATGCCCTTGATCTGGATAAAACGCGGCTTGCCATCGCTGAACACTGTGCCCGCGACAGAGCGCTCCCGCGTTTGGGTAACCACTGTGACTTTAATGTAGGCATCAAAGACACCAGATTTATTTTGATTGGTCGTGCTGATCTTAATGCCGCGCTCTTCTGCGATCACTGGAGCGCTCACCATATTCACATCAGGATTACCCGCTTTCATGATCCCGGCCACGACGCCGCAGTTGAGCGCTGCGAGATTCATCGAAGCGACCGTGCCATCATATAAAATATTAATCGCCTTAATGGGCTCGGAGGTCATTTGCCCGATAAAGGCGCCCAAATGCCCAGCCAAAGTCAACCATGGCCCCATGGTCTTAGCCTCTTCGGCTGTCACCGATGGCATATTCAGCGCATTGGTCACAGCGCCTGTCAGCAGATAGTCAGACATTTGTTCAGCCACTTGCACGGCCACGTTTTCCTGCGCTTCCGTTGTGGCGGCGCCCAAATGGGGGGTGCAAACCACATTGGGCAAGTTGAACAAAGGGCTGTCTGTTGCCGGCTCCACTTCGAACACATCGAAGGCTGCCCCAGCCACATGACCCAATTTCAGCGCCTCGGCCAAAGCGGCCTCATCGACCAAACCACCGCGAGCGCAGTTGATGACCCGCACACCGGGTTTCATCTTGGCAATCGCCTCAGCATTCAAAATATTGCTGGTCTGCTCAGTTTTCGGCACATGCAATGTGATGAAATCGGCCCGCGCCAAAAGCTCGTCCAGTTCCACTTTTTGCACGCCCAATTTTTCGGCCCGTTCTTCCGAGAGGAAGGGATCATAGGCCATAACCTTCATCTTGAGGCCCAAGGCACGCTCACAGACGATGCCGCCAATATTACCCGCGCCAATCACGCCAAGGGTCTTGCCCGTAAGCTCTACCCCCATGAATTTGGATTTTTCCCATTTCCCCGCGTGGGTAGAGGCGCTGGCCTCAGGAATTTGCCGCGCCACAGCGAACATCATCGCGATGGCGTGTTCTGCAGTGGTGATCATATTGCCAAAGGGCGTGTTCATCACGATCACACCTTTTTTGGAGGCGGCGGCGCGATCGATATTATCCACACCGATGCCAGCCCGGCCAATCACCTTTAGATTGCTGGCCGCATTGATAATTTTCTCTGTTGCCTTGGTCGCAGAGCGAATGGCCAAGCCATCATATTGATCAATGACAGAGAGCAATTTGTCTTTGTCCTTGCCAATGCTTGGATCAAAATCCACCTCAATGCCACGATCGCGGAAGATTTGGACAGCAGTTTCAGAGAGTTTGTCAGATACGAGTACTTTCGGGGCCATATCGGCGCTCCTTATTTTATGAGGGAAGAGCGTGGGGCTGGCCCCACCTAAAAATTATTGTGCGTCAAGCTCGCAGCGGTAAGCCCATTCGAGCCAGGGCAACATCGCCAGGACATCTGCCGTTTCAACCGTCGCCCCGCACCAAATGCGCAGGCCTGCTGGCGCGTCGCGATAGGCACCGATATCAAGGGCAGCGCCCTCCGCCTCTAGGCGTTTGGCGACCGCCTTGGCAAAACCTGCCGGATCTTGAATGTGCGGATCGGTGAATTTCAAACACACTGAGGTGACCGAGCGCGTCGCCGGGTCAACAGCGAGATTGTCAATCCAATCACGGGTGTCGCAAAAATCCCAAACCGCTTTGGCATTGGCCTGCGCGCGGGCCATCAACCCTGCGAGACCACCAAGGCTTTCAGCCCAGTCCAACGCAAACAAATAATCCTCAACGCAGAGCATCGACGGGGTGTTGATCGTCTCGCCTCGGAAAATGCCTTCGATCAGCTTGCCGCCCTTAGTGAGGCGAAAAACTTTCGGCATCGGCCAGGCCGGGGTGTAGCTTTCCAGCCGCTCTACCGCACGGGGTGAGAGAATAAGCACCCCATGCGCCGCTTCCCCGCCGAGCACTTTTTGCCAGCTGAAGGTTGTCACATCAAGCTTATCCCAAGGCAGGTCCACGGCAAAGGCCGCAGAGGTTGCGTCGCAAAGTGTCAAACCGGCGCGATCGGCCGCAATAGCAGAGCCATCAGGCATACACACGCCGGAGGTCGTGCCGTTCCAAGTGAAGCAAACGTCATTGTCATAATTCAGCGCCGCCATGTCGAAAATTTCGCCATAGGGCGCGATATGTTCGGAGGCCTCGATCTTCAACTGTTTCACAACATCGCTGACCCAGCCAGCGCCAAAGCTTTCCCAGGCCACCATCTGCGCCCGGCGCGCGCCCAGCAAAGACCACATGGCCATCTCAAAAGCGCCAGTATCGGAGGCCGGTACGATGCCGATTTTATACTCTGCCGGGATTTTTAGAACGCGGCGGGTTTGCTCAATGGCCTCAGCCAATTTTGCCTTGCCGCCTGCTGCGCGATGCGAACGGCCAAGCCAAGCATCACTCAAAGCGCTCTTGGTCCATGTGGGGGGTTTGGCGCAAGGGCCAGAAGAAAAACGCGGATTAGCCGCCCGCGATGCCGGATATTCAATAGCCATCAATGCTATCCTCTCAGATATGCGCCCTTCGTTGGGGAAGGGTGTCCCACCGGCTGAGCTACCCAATTTGCCATTCAGCCACAAGAGCAGAAATGTCGGATTTTACACAAATTGCATCGCAGCCGGGCCACATTCTGAGCCGATCGGAAACTTTGCCATCCGGGCAACAGATCCCGCCCGCAGTTGCCTTTTAAAAGACCTCTGCATGACGCCGTTTCAACACGAAATGAGGGCAGCGCCGGCCTGGGCAGGCAGGCCCATCCCTGTGTTGCCACCGGGCAAAGTGTTGTGGCTTGGCGGTTGGGTTATGCAGAGGTCTTTTTAAGGATAGGCAGCGCGCAGTTGAGCTATTTTTTCGTCGGTGACATCACCCTCGATGAGCACATGCACTTGGCCGTCCCGGCCCACCAAAGCGGTAAAAATTTCGTTGCGCCCATCGATGCCCAATACCTTATTGAACGCACGCTGGCTCGAATAAATCGTAATCGTCCGACCGCGCATGGCGGTTGAGGTGATGCCGGAGCGCATGCCATTATCGACGAAGCTCCGAAACAGAGCCGCGCCGCGGCCCACCACGGGCAGCTCAGCCCAGGCCGGTCCCCCACGCTCTTGCAGCCCCAAACGCGCCACCCAGGCGTTGATGCTCGGCTGTTGGTTCCTTTTATAGGCAATGAAAACAATCGTGGGATCACCCGGAAAATCTTGCGGCAGGCTGACGGCGCGCCCGTTCAAATCATCGGCATCCAGCGAAGGAAACTGTAACTCGGCTATCGCCATATTCGCCCAAAATACCACGACTAGCGCTACGAGTATCCGCATTCTCCTATCCCTTTCCCCAAATGTCTTTCAAGGTTGTTTCGCCCGGCAGGCGGCTTTGGATCACTTGCAACTGTGCAAACTTCTTGGCACATGGCATGAAAGAAGGAATATCGCGGATGTTTGTAACCACTTTATTGTGCCAGCCAGGCCAAACGGCCATCACCCCCAATCTGGCGCAATCGCTCTGCAATGCCTGGGGCGGTCGGGACCTCACTTGGTTGGCACCGCGCGAGGCCGTGGAATTTGAATGCCTGCAAAGCCCCGACACCCTCTGGCAGGTGTGGCAAGAGATGCAGGCGCAGAACATTGATCTGGTGGTGCAGCCCAACGCCGGACGACGCAAGAAAATGCTGCTGGCCGATATGGACAGCACCATGATTGAGCAAGAGTGCATCGACGAGCTGGCCGTGGAAGCCGGCGTTGGCGATGAGGTGTCACAGATCACCGCAAGAGCAATGAATGGCGAATTGGATTTTGAACAAGCCTTGCAAGAGCGCACCGGGCTGCTCAAGGGTCTGGCGGTTGAGATCATCGATAAAGTCTATCAAACACGCATCACCTATATGCCCGGTGGCGCGCAGCTTTTGGCAACGATGAAAGCGAATGGCGCCTATGCGGATCTTGTCAGCGGCGGCTTCACGGACTTCACAGCCAAGGTTGCCAACACGCTTGGGTTTGATAGCCACAGGGCCAACCGGCTGTTGCAGGCGGATCACTCTTTGACCGGTGAGGTGGGACTGCCCATATTGGGCCGTGAAGCAAAGGTGACCGCGCTCAACGAGCTTACAGCCGCGCGCGGCCTCACGCCCCAAGATGTCCTGGCCGTTGGAGATGGCGCCAATGATTTGGGCATGTTGCAGCTGGCCGGGACCGGCGTGGCGCTTCATGCCAAACCCATCGTGCAAGAGCAGGTATCAGTGCGCATCAATCACGGAGATTTGACCGCGCTGCTCTACCTGCAAGGCTATTCATCTTCGCAATTTGTCACACCCTAGCGCTTGATCGACCAAAGTGGACGCGGCTTTGGCCGTTTGAACATACCCTAATTCAATACCTTAGAGGAGCGCCGAAATCTGTCCAGTCTGCAGCCCATCCCAATTGTGGATCGGGCCCAAGCGTTTGAGAGCGGCGGGATGATCCGCCTCCAGCACCCCAAGACGGATCAGCAAAGCCGCGATCAGCGCCTCACTGGCGCGGGTCGCCCCATCTTCAATCTTCACCGCGATCCCAATCCGCAGACCTGGGATAATCGCGATAAACACAGCCTCTGCCCCCGTCTTCAGTGCAACGCCAGGAGCCGCGCGCATCAATTCCGTACAGGCACGGGTCTCGCCCGCCACCAATTCTGGATGCGCCATCATGGCATCGCGCAACTGTGAAGCGGCCTTTCCAAGCTGATCGGCGCCGTCCGCGGCACAACGCGCCATAGCCCGGGCCAAACCGGCTATACTGCAGGCCCAATTGGGCGCAGAGCAGCCATCAATGCCATAGCCAGGGCTGGTCTCGCCGGTCATCTCCTCGAAGGCCGCCCGCACGGCAATTTGAACCGGATGAGACACCTCATGATACTCGGGTCCGGCCCGAAAATGTTGCGCCAATGTCAAAAATCCGCAGTGTTTTCCTGAGCAATTATTGTGGTAACGGCAGGCGGATTGATCGGTTTTCACCAGGTGGTTACTGGCCGGGATATCCCGGGGCCACTGGGTCCCACAGCGAAAATCCGCATCGGTCTTGCCGAGCTGCCCCAGCCAGTCCACCACAAGCTGCGAATGGATATCAGCCCCCTGATGTGAGGCGCAGGCCAATGCCAGATGCCGCGCCGTCAAGCCTTGGGCCGCAGCCGCGCCAGAGGTCACGAGGGGAAGGGCTTGCAATATTTTGCACGATGACCGGGGCAGGATTACATGCTCAGGATCACCCCAAGCCTCTAAAATTTCGCCTTCGAAATTGCAAACCACCGCATGACCGCGATGCTGACTTTCCAAAAATTCGCCTCGCCAAACTTCGATCAAGGGAGTTGCGTTTAACATTTCGGTCTCCAAATAAGCATTTTTTTGCCAAGAGTACCCTTTGAGGGCTTCCCCCACAGGTCTCTGGTGAGTTAGGTTCCCCATACCAAAGGACGACCTCTACAGCCAGATGAAACCTCTGCGCCCATGGGGCGACCGGCGAAATTAATAAAGGCGTATCTAATGTTAAAAACAGTGATTTCTTCTGTGGCATGTGTTTTGGCACTTCTTTGTTCGGCCGCTTCCGCGCAAGAAACCTCAAACCGGGTGGCTGCCAAAACCGATTGGTCGGTTTTCGTAGAAAGTGACCCAAAAGAATGCTGGGCCGTGACGGCTCCCAAAGAGACTGTCAACACCAAGGGCGGCAAGGTCGTTTCGGTGCGCCGTGGCCAGATCCTTCTGTTTGTATTTCACCGCCCCGGGAATGATGTGAAAGGCCAAGTGGCCTTCACCGGTGGTTATCCTTTCGCCAAGGATCGCCCGATCATTTTGAACATCGACGGCGCCGATTTTGAGCTCTCAATCGATGGCGAATGGGCCTGGCCGCCCAGCCCAAGCGATGACGCTAAGATTGTTGCAGCCATGAAACGCGGCGCAAAGGCCGTGATTACAGCGCAATCAGAGCGCGGCACGGTGACAAAAGACACATTCAGTCTGAAAGGCTTTACCGCCGCAGTCACCGATTCTGAAAAACGCTGCACCGGCTAAAATGCTCCGTACGATTGGCAAACACCCCGGGCCCTGCTAAAGCAGGGCCTTCTTCATATGGATAACAGCCATGACCTCTGCCTCCGCTCCCATCACCCAAGATCTCGTGACCCTGCCACGCAAGTTGCCAGAAGGGCCCATCAATCTGGTTGGCCTGACGCGGGATGCGCTACAGGAGGCTTTGATCATAGCGGGCACCCCGACGAAGCAGGTGAAAATGCGGCTGGGGCAGCTCTGGCAATGGATCTACGAAAAAGGCGTGCGCGATTTTGAGCAGATGACAAATCTGTCCAAAGACTACCGCGCGCTTTTGGCAGACCATTTTGTGATCGCAATTCCCGAAGTGGTCTCAAAGCAAGTGTCAACTGATGGCACACGCAAATATCTGGTGCGAATTGCGGGCGGGCATGAGGTGGAAACGGTCTATATTCCTGAATCTGATCGCGGCACGCTCTGCATCAGCAGCCAAGTCGGCTGTACCCTCACCTGTTCGTTTTGCCACACGGGGACGCAAAAATTGGTGCGCAACCTCACCGCAGGGGAAATTATTGGCCAGGTGATGCTGGCTCGAGATGATCTGGGCGAATGGCCCGCTCCGGGGCGCAATCCGGCCACCTCTGCGAGGCTTCTATCGAACATCGTCCTTATGGGCATGGGCGAGCCGCTTTACAATTTTGAAAATGTCCGCGATGCGATGAAAATCGCCATGGACCCTGAAGGCATTCAACTGTCGCGGCGGCGCATCACCCTCTCGACATCCGGCGTCGTGCCAGAGATCACGCGAACAGCGACAGAAATTGGCTGCCTTTTGGCCGTCTCCTTTCATGCCACCACAGACGAGGTCCGCGACAAGCTTGTCCCCATCAACAAGCGCTGGAACATCGAGGCTCTTCTGGAGGCCCTGCGCGACTACCCAAAGGCGAGCAATTCAGAGCGGATCACCTTTGAATATGTGATGCTCAAGGGCATTAACGATAGCGACGCCGACGCGCATCGCTTGGTTGACCTGATCAAAGGGATACCCGCCAAAGTTAATCTCATCCCCTTCAACCCTTGGCCCGGCGCGCCCTATGAGCGCTCTTCTAACAATCGTATCAATGCGTTTTCAGAAATCGTCTATCAAGCCGGCTATGCCAGCCCCGTCCGCAAGCCGCGCGGTGAGGATATCTTTGCCGCCTGCGGACAGCTCAAATCAGCCACCGAACGCACCCGCAAGAGCCGCAAGGACATTGCAGCAGAGACCGGCATTCATTCAACCTAGCGAGGGAGACAAACTATGGTGACAGCAAAGGATGTGTCCCACGCCTGGACGCGGATCAAACCCCATGTACTGCGCACCCCCGTCCTCGAAACCGATGTCTTTGGTATGCCCCTCACCCTGAAACTCGAACAGATGCAGCATACGGGCAGCTTCAAAGCCCGCGGCGCAATGAATTCTTTGCTCTCTATGGACGTACCCAAAGCCGGCCTGGTCGCTGCCAGCGGCGGCAATCACGGTGCCGCAGTCGCTTGGGCCGCAGCACGCTTGGGTCACAGAGCCCGCATTTACGTGCCCGAACTGGCGGGTGAAGCAAAAATTAATCTGATCCAAAGCCTTGGCGCTGATTTGGTTGTTGTGCCCGGTGCCTATGCCAATGCATTGGAGCAGGCCTTGAGTTATGAAGAAGACAGCGGGGCGGCGCAGATCCATGCGTTCGATGCCCCCGGCACGGTGGTTGGGCAAGGCACGGTCATGGCAGAATGGGAAGAGCAAGGCCTCATGGCCGATACCGTTTTGATCGCCGTAGGCGGTGGCGGTTTGATCGGCGGCGCCATGGCCTGGCTTGAAGGGCGGCGTAAATTGGTTGGGGTCGAGCCATTCAATGCCCCCACGCTGACCCAAGCATTAGAACACGGACCGCACACCACAGTCGAAGTCTCCGGACTGGCCGCCAATGCCTTGGGCGCGAAACAGGCCGGGCGCATTTGTTATGATTTGGCGCGCACGACCGGCACAAGTTGTGTCAATGTGGAAGATGAGGCCATCGCGGACGCGCAAAAGCGGCTTTGGACCGCGCTGCGGCTTGTGGTTGAGCCAGCCGGGGCCGCGGCGCTCGCGGCCCTGCTCAGCGGAGCCTACCGCCCCCAAAAGGACGAGCGCCTGGCGGTGCTTCTCTGCGGGGCCAACCCGGCCACCTCGCCCTATGGACCCGCAAAGCTGCAATAGGCCGTGGACCTGCGGCGCAAGTTTCAGTATGAGGCAGTAAATTTACATCAACCGGAGGCCTTTATGTCCAACGCACAGCTAGAAATTGCCATTGAGGCCGCGTGGGATACACGCGACACCATCACCCCCGCCACCACCGGCGAAACCCGCGACGCGATTGAAACAACGCTCAATGCGCTCGACAGCGGCAAGCTGCGGGTTGCTGAAAAGCAAGAAACAGGCGATTGGCATGTCAATCAATGGGCCAAAAAAGCGGTTCTCTTGGGCTTTCGTCTGAAAGACATGGAATTACAAGCCGGCAGCGCCCAGGGTGGCAGCTGGTGGGATAAAGTCGACAGCAAATGGGCCGGTTGGGGCACGGACGATTGGACGGCCGCAGGCTTCCGCGCTGTACCCAACTGCGTTGTGCGTAAATCGGCCTATATTGCCCCCGGCGTTGTTTTAATGCCTTCTTTTGTAAACCTGGGCGCCTATGTGGACAGTGGCACTATGGTCGACACTTGGGCCACTGTCGGCAGCTGTGCGCAGATTGGCAAGAATGTGCATCTCTCCGGCGGCGTGGGCATCGGCGGCGTGTTGGAACCTATGCAAGCGGGGCCGACCATCATTGAAGACAATTGCTTCATAGGCGCACGCTCGGAAGTCGTTGAAAGCTGCATCGTGCGCGAAGGCGCGGTCTTGGGCATGGGGGTCTTTATCGGCAAATCCACCAAAATTGTAGACCGGGAAACCGGCGAAGTGATGTATGGGGAAGTGCCGCCTTACTCGGTTGTGGTGGCGGGCTCTATGCCCTCCAAAAACAACATCAATCTTTATTGCGCAGTGATCGTGAAACGGGTGGACGCCCAAACGCGCTCCAAGACAGCCATCAATGAGCTTTTGCGCGACTAAACCCTTTATCTGCATGGCCGCGCGCGGCGCGCGGCCATGCAGACGGGTCACGGCAACCAACAAAGCAGCAGGTCCATGACTGAAAAAATTAAGCGCACCCACCATGTCTACACTTTGCTTGTAGAAGTCGGACGCAAGGAAGGCGACGGTCTGCCTGAGGCGGCCACAGGCGGCGCATTGATGATCTATGCCAGTGGCGTCGATGAGCCCGAAGCCGTGCGCGAAACGGTCGCCATTCTCAAACAAGCCGATCTCGCGCCCTTGGATGTGACTGGCTATGGGAGTTTGGAAGAACGGCTCGAAGAGGGCCATGATATCACAGAAGACGAGCGCGCCTTGATGCAACGAGCTTTGGATGAGAACAGCGTTGTTGTGGCACAGATGACGCCCTTCTTCGAAAATGCCCCAAAAGGAGCTCATTGATGATTGATCCGGCCGCCCTTACCGCAGATCTCATTCGCTGCGCCAGCGTCACCCCGCAAGAGGGCGGCGCCTTGCAACTGTTAGAGCGGCTTTTGACCGCCCATGGGTTTCAGTGCACGCGGGTGGATCGCGGCAATGTGTCCAATCTCTTTGCCCGCTGGGGAAAAGGCAAAACCTTTGGCTTCAATGGTCACACCGATGTTGTACCGGTCGGCGATCTCAAGGCTTGGAGTGTTGATCCCTTTGGCGCAGAAATTCGTGATGGGTTTCTCTATGGCCGCGGGGCCACTGACATGAAATCTGGTGTTGCAGCTTTCGCCGCCGCCGCGATCGATTTTGTCACCGAAAGCCCGCCGGATGGCTCGGTTGTTCTGGCCATTACCGGCGATGAAGAAGGCCCGGCCAAAGATGGCACCGTCGCACTTCTTGATTGGATGCAAGCGCAGGGCGAAAGGATGGATCATTGCTTGATCGGCGAGCCGACCTGCCCTGAAGTCATGGGAGATATGATGAAAATTGGGCGTCGCGGCTCGATGAACGGCTATTTCACCATCACAGGTGTTCAGGGGCACGCGGCCTATCCGCATCAGGCCAATAATCCCCTGCCAGCTATGGCACGCCTCATGGACCAACTCAGCACGGCCACGTTGGACACGGGCACAGCGCATTTTGACGCCTCAACCCTGGCGGTGGTCACCATTGATACGGGCAACCCGGCCACAAATGTCATTCCAGCGCAATGTCGCGCCACGGTTAACATTCGGTTCAATGACGCCCATTCCGGCGCCAGCCTGACCGATTGGCTGCAAGAGCATGCCAACGAAGTGTCGAAGGACTTCAATCTGCGCGTTGACCTCGACGTCAGTATTTCGGGCGAAAGTTTCATGACGCCACCTGGGGAATTGTCGGACATTGTCGCGCGCGCGGTACAGGTGGAAACAAACCGGACCCCGGTGCTCTCAACCAGCGGCGGCACGTCTGATGCCCGCTTTGTGCAGCATCATTGCCCCGTGGTCGAATTTGGCCTGGTCGGCAAAACCATGCATCAAGTCGATGAGCGGGTGGAAATCGCGCAAATCCATCAACTCAAATCGATCTATACTCGGATCTTGCGTGACTATTTCGCCTAAATACCGACGACGTTTGGTGGTCATGGTCAAGGAACCACGGCCAGGGCGGGTCAAAACCCGGCTCGGGCGTGGTATTGGTATGACCGCCGCTGCATGGTGGTTTCGTCACCAAACGCGCCAGCTGCTGAGGCGCCTGCAAGATCCCCGCTGGGAGCTCATTTTGAGCGTCGCGCCCGATCATGAAGGTCTGCAAAGCCGCATTTGGCCGGCGCATTTGCCGCGCATTCCGCAAGGCTCGGGAGATCTTGGCCAGCGGATGAAACAGGTGTTCGACAGCCTGCCGCCCGGCCCGGTTTGCATTATTGGCGCCGATATCCCCAAGATTTCGCGTCGCCATATCTGGAAGGCCTTCGCCAGCCTCGGCACCCATGAGGCCACGCTCGGCCCCGCCCCAGATGGCGGTTATTGGCTGATCGGGCTGAAACGCTGCCGCCCCAGCCCCAAAGGCTTGTTTGAGCAGGTGCGCTGGTCAACAGCCCATGCATTGCAAGACACGCTGACCAGCTTGTCAGATTTCACGGTCGCCCGCGTCGACGTGCTGCGCGATATTGACAGCGCGAAGGACCTCAAAGATCTGGGGTCTGTGCCCTAAGCGGCCATGGCTGCGGATAAAGCCGTGTCCAAGAGCGCTTTGATTTGTTTGCTGGAGGTTCCGGCAACAATACGGCCAAGCTCTTGATCCCCATGCAGCACAACCAAAGTCGAGCGGCGTGGAATACCAAGCTCTTTGGCCAGTTCTGCGCGGCCAAATTGATCATAGTCAATGGTGACAAATTCGATCTTCTCACCATAGGCCGGGTTGTCCTTCAAAAGTCGGGCCAGCGTTCGTTTTTGAGCGGCGCAGGTGGTGCACCATTCGGTGGTGTAATCCACAAATACGGTCTTACCTTCCGATAGCAATTGCTTAACCAGCCCCGGCTCATATGCTTGGGCGGCCAGCGCGACAGCCGGGGTCGCTAGAATACAGCAGGAAGCCATTAAAAATTCACGACGGTTCATGACACGATCTCCTCAAAAGGGTTTTAAAATCGAACAGACAAATCTTGCAGCCAATAGGGTAGGTTTTGCACGGCCCAAACTTCAATCCGGTGGTGAACACCAAATAGAATGGCCCCTCCCACCAGAACGAAGACCACCCCCAAAATAGGACGGGCGCGATGGGACAAAGCCCGCATCCACTGTACCCGGCGTTGCAACAGGTTACGCGCCCCATAGGCCAATACACAGATGATAGAAGAAACGCCCAGAGCAAACCCTGTCATGATTGCTCCGGCCCAAAGAAGTGAGCCACCCCCGCTGGCCAGAGCAATCGCCCCACCCAGGGTCGGGCCAATGCAGGGTGACCAGACCATACCCAATAACAAGCCACCGATGAATTGCCCAGACAGCCGGCCACGATCAACCTCGTCCAGCTGTGCGTCTGCTCTGGACGCAAGCCCATTGGTCAGCCGGGTGAAGACCGCATTCAAGCCAGGCGACATTAATACCAAGCCAAAGAGCACCATGACCCCAGCTGCAACCTGCGCCACAACCTGATCATTGATCCCCAACGCCGGACCGAAGGCTGAAATGCCGATTCCCAGCACGATAAACATCACGCTCATCCCCGCCGCCAAGGCCAGGGGGGCCCATTTGCTGGCCTGCAAGGCCGTCGCCAGAACGATAGGCAGGACCGGCAACACACAGGGGTTGATCAAGGTCAGCAGCCCCGCAAGATATGCAAAAACGATCTCCATGGAGTCATCATGCGTCACAGCAAAGCCCCTGTCACGCAGATACGCAGTCCGATGCGATCACATTATCGTGCCGTTATTGCAATGTTTGCCGGGCCATTTGCACCGCCAAAATGCCAAACATGATGATGACAACCCCAACAATATCCCAAATCCGCAGGGTCTCACCCAACAATACCGCTGCAATCATCACCCCAAAAAATGGATTCAAAAAGTGGAAAGTGGCCGCCTTCACCGCACCGATCCGCTGAACCAGCCAGAACCAGATAAAGGTGGCCACAAGACCGGGCATCAAGACCGTATAGGAAAAGGCGAGCACCAATTTCATAGACCAATTGACCACAGGCTGATCAAAAATAAGGCCCGGAATGACCAGAAAAGCCGACCCCACCAGCATTTGCAACCCGACGATCATCAACAAGTTCCCCCCCGATGAGGCGCCGCGCACCATCAAAGTCGCCACGGTCAGCGAAGCCACCGCGATGAAACACAGAGCAATGCCATAAAAATCTGCCCCCGCCTGCATCCGAGCCCCCATGATGAGCGCAACACCACCTGCACCAGCGCAAAGCCCCAGGACGCCCAGCGCAGAGAGGCGTTCTCGAAAGATCACCCAGCCAGCAAAGCCCACCGCCAAGGGCATCGTCGAGGCGATGATCGAGGCCAAAGAGGCTTCCACAGTCTGCATCGCCACGAAATTCAAACCTAAATACAAAGCATTTTGGCAAAGTCCAAAAACAATCGTGGCGCGCCACTGCCCGGGTGTGAGGCGCCATGTTTGCCCCAAAAACTGCGCTAGGGCTATGCCAATCAATCCTGAAATCAGAAACCGAAGAGAAAGGGACAGAATCGGCGGCGCGTCTGCCACAATGATCCGCGCAGAGGTGAATGCAGAAGACCAGATCAACGCGAACGCCAAGCCAGCCAAAATAGCGCGTATGTCCATGGGTATTTATCCTTAACCTACCGGCAGGTAACTTTGCGCAGTATTGCGCCCTGGGCAAGGCCATTTTGCGCAACCCAGACCAATCGCAAATACAAAAGCCCGCGCCAGAGATTCGGCGCGGGCTTTCATAAAAAATTTGTTTTTATTTAACCGTTTACGCTGTCTTTGAGCGCTTTCGCAATGGTCATTTTGACAACTTTATCCGCATCTTTTTTGAAGCTTTCACCAGTGGCGGGGTTGCGCACCATCCGCTCTGGACGCTCACGGCAATAGATTTTGCCAACACCGGGCAAAGTCACAGCGCCGCCGCCGGAAACTTCGCTGGTGATCAACTCACACATCGCATCCAACGAGGCCGCTGCGGACTTTTTATCCGTGCCCATTTTTTCTGCCAATGTGGCAACCAATTGTGTTTTCGTCATAGGTTTCGACATATTTTTTCTCCTAACAAGCCCAACACCTTGGGCACCAATCTCCAACAGTTAACTGCATATTGTAGAAAGACACAACAAATTGTATCGTATAAATTGAAAAAAATGAGCAAAAGTCTCAATTTTATAGAAATGCTGTCTCCTCAAAACTTCTTAACTTACGCGAATGTATTCTCTCCAGCGGCATTTCGCGCAAAAGCTCCATTGCGCGAATACCTATTCGAAGATGACGAGAAACTTGGGTTTTGTAAAAGCTTGTCGCCATGCCGGGCAATTTCAACTCCCCATGCAGCGGTTTATCGCTGACGCACAGCAGGGTCCCATAGGGCACGCGGAATCGATAGCCATTGGCAGCGATTGTGGCACTTTCCATGTCCAGGGCAATGGCACGCGATTGGCTGAGCCGGTGCACCGGGCCGGATTGATCTCGCAGCTCCCAGTTGCGATTGTCGATGGTTGCCACCGTTCCTGTACGCATAATTTGCTTCAAATCATATCCCTGCAGGGCTGTGATCTCAGCCACAGCCTGCTCCAGGCTGGTTTGGATTTCGGCCAAAGCTGGGATCGGCACCCAGACCGGCAAATCGTCATCCAAGACATGATCTTCCCGCAAATAGGCATGGGCCAGGACAAAATCACCCAGGCTTTGCGAATTGCGCAGACCGGCACAGTGCCCCACCATGATCCAAGCATGCGGGCGCAACACCGCGATATGATCGGTGGCGGTTTTGGCATTCGACGGGCCCACGCCAATATTCACCAATGTGATGCCATTGCCATCTGCGCGGGTCAGGTGATAGGTCGGCATCTGCGGCATTTTTTGCGGCGCTTGCAAAGGGGCATCTGCGGTTGTGATGCAATGGTTGTCCGGTCCAACAAAGGCCAGATAGCCACTGTTTGGATCTGCTATTTGCTCACGGGCGAAGGCCTCAAATTCCTCCACATAGAATTGGTAGTTGGTAAACAATACATGGTTCTGGAAAAATTTCGGATCTGTGGCGGTGTAATGGCGCAAACGGGCCAAGGCATAATCCACCCGCTGCGCATCAAATAGGGCCAAGGGTTGCGTGCCATCCGGCTGCACAACATCCGTTCCGTTCACAATATTATCGTTGGTCGTGGCTAAATCAGGCACATCGAAAACATCACGCAGCACAAATCCAGCCGCATCCGCTGGAACCACGAGGCTTGGATCATGCGCCACGGCAAAATGGACCGGTATGGGCGTGTTCGAATAGCCAACCTGCACAGTGCAGCCATGATTTACGATCAACAACTCCAACTGTTGTTCTAGATAGTTCTGGAACAGGACCGGTTGGGTGATGGTCGTGGCAAAGACGCCCGGCCCATAGACATGACCAAAAGACAGGCGGCTATCCACCGACGCATAGCTCGAGGTTGTGATCCGCACCTCCGGGTAAAAAGCCCGATAGCGGGTGCTGCTATCGCCTGTGTCCAGAACCGAGACGAATTTTTCGCATAAAAAATCAGAGGCCTTTTGGTACAGGGCAATCAAATGTGCAACAGCCTCTGGCGCTTGCGCAAAACTCTGCGGGGCTGCGTCATCAGGCAGGGTGAAAACAGGATCAAGCGTCCGCATCTTCTTGCCCCCACTCTTGCACCACGGGCACAAGTTCAAATTTACGCACATCCACCAGACCGAGATCCGAAATGCGCAGATCTGGAATCACCACAAGCGCCAAAAGGGAGTGCTGCATATATGCATTGTTCAAGTGACAGCCACAGTCAGCCATGGCCTGCACCAAGGCCGCGGCCTTGGCCGCAACCTCTTCAGCTGGCGCATCAGACATGAGGCCGGCAATGGGCAGTTCCACCAAGGCCAATTCCCGCCCGTCTTTCCATACGCTCACACCGCCGCCCACCTCTGCCAAGCGATTGGCGGCCAGAGCCATATGCTCGGCGGAGGTGCCCACCACAATCATATGATGGCTGTCATGGGCCACGGTAGAGGCGATGGCCATCTCACCGTGATAGCCAAAACCCGACACGAAGCCATTGGTCACACTGCCCAGCGCCCGGTGCCGTTCAACCAGGGCAATTTGGCAAATATCACCCTGCCCGCAAATGCGCCCGCCCCGCACCGGAAGCTCGGCCTCCAGCGCCTGCGTCGGCGCTTGGTTCTCCACAACGCCAATCACACGCACTATCGCCACATCAACATCACCATCAGGCGCGGGAATAGCAAACTCAGCGGCAAATTTTTTTGCTCCCATGTGAACCGTATTGCGCGCCTCGGCCGGCCAGGCGATATGCGGGCACTCTGTGGTGATCCTCCCCGCCAGGGCCACGGTTTTGCCCCTCGCAATCACCCGTTCAATCGGCAGCTCTCGCAAGTCAGAGGTGAAAATCACATCCGCCCGCCGGCCTGGTGCAATACTGCCCAATTCCCGCTCAAGACCGAAATGCGTTGCCGTGTTGATTGTGGCCATTTGCAGCGCGACCAAGGGATCACAGCCGCAAGCAATTGCATGACGCACCACACGGTTCATATGCCCGTCCTGCACCAGCGTTCCAGAATGGCAATCATCGGTGCATAAAATGAAGTTGCGCGGATCCAGCCCTTTCTCGGTGATCGCGGTGATTTGCGTTTCCACATCATACCACGCACTGCCCAGGCGCATCATCGAGCGCATTCCTTGACGCACCCGCATGACAGCATCCGCCTCACAGGTGCCTTCGTGATCATCCGCCGGGCCGCCTGCGGCATAGGCATGAAACGCCGGCCCCAGATCGGGGCTGGCGTAATGGCCGCCAATTGTTTTGCCCGCGCGGGCTGTGGCCGCCATCTCGGCCAACATCTGTGCATCGCCGTTGACCACACCGGGGAAGTTCATCATCTCCCCAAGCCCGATGATCTCGGGCCATTGCATCGCCTCTGCCACATCCTCGGCGCTGATCTCATAGCCGGTGGTCTCCAGACCGGGCGCCGATGGCGCGCAGCTTGGCATTTGGGTGAAGATGTTCACCGGCTGCATCAACCCCTCATCATGCATCAGCTTCACCCCGGCCAGGCCCATAACATTGGCGATCTCATGAGGGTCGGTGAACATCGTAGTGGTGCCATGCGGGATCACCGCGCGGGCAAATTCAGCTGGGGTCAGCATACCACTTTCCACATGCATATGCCCGTCACAAAGGCCGGGAATCACATAGCCACTCCAGCGCAACACCTCTGTCTTGGGCCCGATGCAATGGCTTGCGTCCGGGCCAACATAGGCAAATCGCCCCGCCGCAATTGCCACATCCCATCGCAAAATTTCGCGTGTGTGCACATTGGCCAATTGGCCGCCTAAAATAACCAAATCTGCTGGCCTGCGCCCCGCAGCAACCGCAACCAGATCGGCCGCGCAGTCAGACCAAGCCCTAAATGAATTGTCCATAAGGTAGATTTTCCGATCTAGACGGGCTGCGCAAGTCCCATTACAGTTTTTTTCACAGTAAAATACCTTTGGGTAAAGGGTTTAGTATGAATATTGTTATTTTCCACAATCCCAATTGCGGCACGTCGCGTAATGTGGTGCACATTGTTAAAGATGCGGGATTCAGCCCTACCGTGGTTGAATATCTCGATACCGGCTGGACAAAGCCACAGCTGCAAACCCTATTTGCCACCGCAGGCCTTAGCGCCCGGGACGCCTTGCGCACGTCAAAATCACCAGCGCAGGAGCTGGGATTGATGGGCTCTGATGTGACCGAAGAGCAATTGCTCGACGCTATGGTTGCCCATCCCATCTTGGTGAACCGCCCCTTTGTCGCCTACAAAGGGCAGGTGCGCCTCTGCCGTCCCTCGGGGCAAGTGCTCGAAATGTTGCCACAATGGCCCGCCTCCCCCTATGCCAAAGAAGATGGCAGCCCGCTCATCACGGCCGATGGCGCTGTGGTGCCGGGCGCCTAGCCGGGAATAGCTTATCTCAACAACACCAGGTTATCTGGCCACAACCGACAAAGGACACTTCCATGACAGCCCCCGATCTGCGCCCCAATATGGACAATTGGCAAGAACGTGTCGATCTCGCCGCCGCCTTTCGCTGGACGGTCCGATTAAACATGCACGAGGCGGTGGCCAATCACTTTAGCTTGGCCATTAATCCCGAGGGGACCAAATTCTTGATGAACCCCAATCAAATGCATTTCTCTCGTATTAAGGCTTCCGATCTCATCGTTGTGGATGCCAATGATCCGGCCAGTATGGAAGGCCCCGATGCGCCAGATCCCACCGCCTGGGGTCTACATGGCGGGCTCCATCGCTATTGCAAACACGCGCGCTGCGCCATGCATGTGCATTCCCCCTATGCCACAGCCTTGGCGTCTCTCGCGGACAGCACGCTGCCGCCCGTAGATCAAAATGCCTGCATGTTTTTCAACCGCTATGTCATCGACAACAATTACGGTGGCTTGGCCTTCGAGGAGGAAGGCGCGCGTTGCGCCAGCCTATTTGAAGATCCCAAAAAGAAGGTCATGATCATGGGCAACCATGGCATTTTGATCATCGGCGAAACCGTCGCTGAAACCTTTAATCGCATGTTTTATTTTGAGCGGGCCTGCCAGACTTATCTCCTGGCTCTGCAAACCGGCCGGCCCCTGCGCATTCTTGATACCGAAATTGCGGAAAAAACCGCGCAGGAGCTGGAAACTTATCCCGAGCAAGACGCCAGACATTTGGCCGAACTCAAGGCCATCTTGGATGAAGAGGGCTGCAATTACGCAGCATAGACCACCGGGCGGACAGGCCACATTGCGCCTAGCCCAACTCCCGGCGCAAAGCCTGTGGCGTGGTGCCATATTCTGAGCGAAACGCACGGGTCATCGCACTGGCGTCTTTATAGCCGCAACGCACAGCAATCTCCGCAACTGAGATGGAGGTTTCAAGCGCCAATCCCCGCGCCCGCTCGAGCCTGATCCGCCGGTAAATGACCTGCGGCGCGGCGCCAAGCCGGGCCAGGGTTTGCCGTTCCAAGTGCTTTTGGCTGCGCCCAAGCTGCTGCGCCAATTGGGCAATCGGCAAAGGCTCCTCAATATTGGTCCGCATCAGATCCACCGCCCGTGCAGAAATCCCGCCGCGCCGATCCGGCCGCTGCGCATAGGCGCCAGAAAACAGATTTTCAACCCGCAAGCGCAGGGCCGCCCCCTGTTGTTTTTCGATCAATTGCATCGCCAGAGTAAAGGCTGTGGACGCACCGCCGCAAGTGATCCGATTGCGATCATAGATAACGGCCTCTTTTTGCACATCGACCTCCGAAAACCGCTCAGAAAACCGATCAAGCTCGTCCCAATGTATTGTCGCCCGATGCCCGTCAAGCAGACCGGCTTGCGCCAACAGCCAACTGCCCGTGTCGAGCCCCGCAAGCGTGTCAAACCGCCGTGCCGCCGCGCGCAAAGCCCGGCTGCTCGTCACATTGGCATGGGTCAAAAAACCATAAGACGGCATGACCATCAATATATCTCCACGCATATCGGCAAGCTGGGCATCCGCTTCCAGACGCAGACCCGAAGACGAGTGCACCCCCTGTCCGGCGAGGGCCACAATATTCCAGTCAAAGACCTGGTGCCCCGACAAATCATTGGCCGCGCGCAGCGGTTCGAGAACATTGGCCAAACAATGATTTGAAAAGCGATCAAACAGCAGGATCGAAATCTGAAGGGTCGTGGCAGAAGGATTTTTCGAATGGGGCATGATTTAGTCTATTACCGCATGATATAGCCTGGCAATAGCCCTAGCCTCACATCAAACAGCCGTGAAGGAGGCCCCCATGCTTTATGGATTATCTGCCGAACAAGATATGATCGCACAAACTGTACGCTCATTTGTTGAAAAAGAAATTTACCCTCATGAAGAGCTGGTGGAACGCACGGGCGAAGTGCCCAATGAAATTGCCCAACACATCAAAGAGAAAACGCTGGAGCTAGGCTTTTATGCCTGCAATTTTCCTGAAAGCGTGGGATGCGCGGGCCTGTCGCATGTAGATTTTGCATTGGTCGAGCGTGAATTGGGGCGCGGATCTATGGCGCTCAATCATTTCTTTGGTCGACCACAAAATATTCTCATGGCCTGTGAAGGAGATCAAATTGACCGCTATCTCATGCCCGCCGTGCGCGGCGAGCGCATGGATGCTCTGGCGATGACGGAACCGGGCGCCGGCTCTGACATCCGCGGCATGAAATGCAGCGCCCAGCGCGATGGTGGCGATTGGGTGGTCAATGGCAGCAAACATTTCATCAGCGGTGCAGATCATGCAGATTTCTTTATCGTCTTCATCGCCACAGGAGAAGACCAAACGGACAAAGGCCCCAAGAAACGGATCACGGCCTTTCTGGTCGATCGCGGCACACCGGGATTTTCTGTGCGCGATGGTTATAAATCCGTCAGCCACCGTGGATATAAGAATATGATCCTAGAATTCGATGACTGCCGCCTGCCACAGGCACAGGTGCTTGGCGAGGTAGATGGCGGCTTTGAGGTTATGAATACTTGGCTCTATGCCACACGGATCACGGTGGCCACCATGAGCGTCGGTCGCGCGCGACGGGTCTTTGACTATGCCCTGCACTATGCGGCAGAGCGCGAACAATTTGGTCAGAAAATCGGAAAATTCCAAGGCGTCAGCTTTCAATTGGCGGATATGATTACCGAAATTGATGCGGCAGATCTTCTCACCCTAGCCGCCGCTGACCGCTTAGATAAGGCGCTGCCAGCCAACCGCGAGATTGCCTCCGCCAAGCTCTATGCCAGTGAGATGCTGGCGCGTGTGACCGATGCGGCCATTCAAATCCATGGCGGCATGGGCCTTATGAGCGACTACCCGCTTGAACGCTTCTGGCGGGATGCGCGGGTCGAGCGCATATGGGACGGAACATCCGAAATCCAGCGCCATATTATCAGCCGCGACCTGCTGCGGGCTTTGGGGGCATGATGACCCAGTGCCCTGCCGCCTGCAAAGCGCAGCTTAGTGCATAGGTAAGACATGCGTGACCTAACAAGACTTCTTAAACCCAAGTCTATCGCTGTCATCGGCGGTGGCGCTTGGTGTGCCTCAATTATCTCAGCGGCCGAGCAGATTGGGTTTGACGGTGTTTTACATCCGGTGCACCCCAGCGGAAAACAGATCGCAGGCCGTAAATCATTGCCCAGCCTAGAGGCGTTTCCCGGCCCCATTGACGCCGCCTTCATCGGCGTGAACCGCCATGCCACCCTAGAGGTCGTGGCACAGCTGCGCAGTTTAAAGGCCGGGGGAGCCACCTGTTTTGCCTCGGGTTTTTCCGAAGCGGCTGCCGAAGATGCCGCAGCGCAAGATCTTCAAGCGCAGCTGATTAAGGCCGCTGGGGATATGCCAATATTGGGGCCCAATTGCTATGGTTTTGTGAATGCTTTTGATGGCTGCGCTATTTGGCCTGATCAACATGGGTGCCGCAGAGTGGACAAGGGCGTCGCGATTTTGACCCAAAGCTCGAACATCGCCATCAACCTAACGATGCAGAACCGCGGTCTTCCAATTGGCTATATGCTCACCTGCGGTAACCAGGCTCAAACCTCCCAAACCGATATCGCGTTGCAGCTGTTGGACGATGCACGTGTCACAGCGATTGGCCTGCACATCGAAGGATTTGGAGATCTGCGCGGGTGGGAGACCCTCGCCCAGAAAGCCCGCACCAAAGGCATCGCCTTGATTGCCTTGAAATCTGGAGTATCGCAGCAAGCCCAAGCGGCAGCTGTGTCCCATACCGCCTCCTTGACCGGCAGTGATACCGGGGCTGACGCCTTTCTCGAACGTTTGGGCATTCGCCGGGCGCGGAGCCTGCCGGTATTTCTAGAGGCCCTTAAACTTGCCCATCAATTTGGGCATTTATCCAACAACCGCATTGCTTCAATTTCCTGTTCAGGTGGAGAGGCCGCCTTAGCTGCCGATACTGCGCAGGGCACTGGGCTTGTTTTTCCACCGCTCAACCCGCGGCAAGTCCAGGATCTCGGAGCGGCCTTGGGGCCGATGGTGGCCCTGGCCAACCCGCTGGATTATCACACGTATATTTGGCGCAACCCTGCGGCCATGACACAGGCTTGGGCGGCGATGGCAGATGATGATATTGCCATGACCTTGCTGATCAGCGACTACCCACGGGCGGATCTCTGCGATGCCAGCGATTGGGAGTGTGTCACGCAGGCCGCGATAGAGGCCACGCGGCGCACCGGGCGGCCCTATGCGGTGGTGGCGAGCCTGGCGGAACTTTTGCCAGAACACATTGCCAAAACCCTGATGGACCATGGCGTTGGCGCTATTCACGGGCTGGATCATGGGCTGGACGCTTTGGATCTTTTGTCCCGCCCCATGGCGCCACCGGCCGACCCTGTGCTTTTGCCGGGCAGCGACCGCGACGCGGGGCTCCTCGATGAGCAAAGCGCCAAACTGGCACTGGCGGCCTGTGGTCTGGAGATCCCGAAATCCGTCGCCGTCACCGATCGCAGCACGGCCGGGCTGGCTGCAGCTGAGGTCAGCTTTCCTGTCGCGCTGAAAACTCTGGGGCTTGCGCATAAGACCGGAGCAAATGGGTTGGCTTTGGGCTTGACCACTCCGGCGGAGGTCGAAGCCGCAGCACCAAGCTTGGCCGATGGGCCGCTCTTGGTCGAGCGCATGGTGGCCGGGTCTTTGGTTGAAGTTTTGGTAGGCGTCACGCGCGATCCGGCGCATGGGTTTGTCTTGACCCTTGGCGCAGGCGGTACGATGACCGAAGTGTTGCTCGATCGTGCAAGCCTGCTCGTTCCTGCAAGCCGCATGGAGGTGACAGCGCGGCTCATGGAGTTGAAAATAGCGCCGCTCCTAAAGGGGTTTCGCGGCAAGCCGCCCGTTAATCTAGACGCACTCCTCGACTCCATTGACGCGGTGCAGGCCTATGTGCTTGCCAATGCAGAGCAGGTGGAGGAAGTTGAGATCAACCCGCTGATCTGTACACAGGAGGCGGCGATTGCCGCCGATGCCTTGATAAGGAAAGCCCAATGAGCCCGATCAAAACCTATGTTGAAGATGGAATCTTGCACGTCACGTTGGACCGTCCAAAAGCCAATGCGATTGATTTGGCCACCAGCAAGATCATGGGCGAGACATTTGCCGCCTTCCGCGATGATCCAAGCCTCCGGGTGGCGATCATCACGGGCGCGGGGGACAAATTTTTCTGTCCCGGTTGGGATCTCAAGGCTGCCGCCGACGGGGATGCGGTGGATGGCGATTACGGGATCGGCGGTTTTGGCGGTTTGCAGGAGCTGCGTGACCTCAACAAGCCGGTCATTGCTGCGGTGAATGGTATCTGCTGCGGCGGCGGTTTAGAATGGGCGCTCTCAGCAGATATTATCCTCGCCGCAGATCACGCCAGCTTTGCCCTGCCTGAAATTCGCTCTGGGACAGTGGCCGATGCGGCCTCCATCAAAGTGCCCAAGCGCATTCCCTACCATATCGCGATGGAATTGCTCCTCACCGGGCGGTGGTTTGACGTGCAGGAAGCAAAATCATGGGGTCTCGTCAACCATTCCTACCCCGCGGAAGATTTGATGGCAAAGGCTTGGGACATGGCGCGATTGCTGGCAAGCGGTCCCCCTCTCGTCTATGCGGCGATCAAAGAGATCGTGCGCGACGCCGAGGACAGTAAATTTCAAGACAGCATGAATCGCATCACCCAAAGGCAATTGGCCTCTGTCGATATTCTCTATGCCTCGGAAGATCAGCTAGAGGGCGCCAAAGCCTTTGCGGAGAAACGCGACCCGATCTGGAAGGGCAAGTAACGAAATCGATCTCCCAAGCCAGCTGGGTAAATCACGCAATGCAAACTCAAATCACATACTGCAGCCAATAATTGGCTCAATTTTATGATTAGGCCCAGCCCAACTCACGCAGCGCCCAGCTGGAATTCCAAATTTTGGTCACATGCGCCACCTTCCCTGCATCATTCATTTTAATGACATAGACATAATGAGAATTGGTCTCTTTTCCGGTTGGCGCAACCGGGCCGCAGTCGCCTGTATGCGCGGCAATAAAGGTGCTAAAAAACAATGCACAGTTACTTTCCGCATCCCAAGCGGAGCTGTCCAATCTGTAGCGTGCGCCTGCCAAGGCCGTCGTGCCCAAACCGGCCAACCATCCGGCGTAGTCTTGTACCGTTTCTATCCCAGTAAGTGCCTGAGCCTGACACTCAAAGCCGGCACCTTCGGCAACATAGTGCGCCGTACCGCTGGGACCCTCGAGCCCTTCGCAGGCATGAAAAAATTTGGTCGCGTTGTTAAATGCAGACATTGATATCTCCCCAAATCACTTTGGCCGGAAACTGCGCCACCCAAACGAAAATTTGAAAACCAAAACACCCCTCAAGAATTGGGTTTTGCGGTCACCAATTAAAATAAACATTTGAAACTAATTTTGTAAATCATCTACTTATCAGAGGTCCTGTCAAGGTGGAATCCCGTGAGACGGTCCGAATCGAGGCGTGACCTTATCTGTAAACCGGCGGGGCTTGACAAAATCACCCCTTCTCGCAGCCGCATTTTGCCCCTATGACCCCCCTATGACCAAGACACTTCTTTGCATCGGCTATGGGTTTTCCGCCCGCGCCTTGACCCCTCTGCTTCACCCCCTGGGTTGGACCATCACCGGCACCACGCGCAGCGCCGAAAGGGCGGAGGCTATGCGCGCCGAAGGGGTCATCCCGATCATCTGGCCGGGCACTGATCTCAATGACGCGCTCAAGGCGGCGTCGCATCTTTTGATCTCTGCCGCACCAAGCCCAGATGCTGGTGATCCTCTGCTGGCCAGCATGGACCTCAGCGCCTATAGGTTTGACTGGGTGGGCTATCTGTCAACCACAGGTGTCTATGGCAATCACGATGGTGCCTGGGTCGATGAAGCCACCCCTCTCACCCCCAGCACCCGGCGCGGCAGATTGCGGGTTGCAGCTGAATCCGCTTGGCACGCCACTGGCCTGCCGCTGCATATCTTCCGCTTGGCCGGCATTTACGGGCCAGGCCGTGGTCCATTTTCCAAAGTCCGCAATGGCACCGCACGCAGGATTATCAAGGCAGGGCAGATGTTCAGCCGCATTCATGCCGATGACATCGCCCAAGTCGTCGCCGCGTCAATCGCGCAACCACGCCCAGGAGCGGTCTATAATCTCTGCGATGATGATCCAGCCCCGCCGCAAGACGTGCTGGCCTATGCAGCCGAGCTCTTGGGCCTGCCGCTGCCGCCCGAGGTGAATTTTGACTCCGCTGATATGACCCCCATGGCCCGAAGTTTTTATGCGGAGAACAAGCGCGTGCGCAATGATTTGATCAAATCAGAGCTTGGGGTGCGCTTAAAATATCCAAGCTACAAAGAAGGGCTGCAAAGCCTCCTGAAATTGGAAATCCCTCAATCCTAGGCTTTAGGCTCGGACTTTGAGAGAGGCGATGCCGAGCGTTTGCAAAACTTTGTCGTGAATATCCTGCGCCGACAGTTTGGCTTCGCGGTACATATCCGCCGGGCTGGCGTGATCGATGAAACTGTCCGGCAGAACCATGGAGCGATATTTCAGCCCGCGATCAAACACCGCCTCCTCTGCCAAAAGCTGGGCCACATGGCTGCCAAAACCACCGATGGCGCCCTCTTCAATGGTGATTAAAACCTCATGATCGGCGGCCAATTTAAGGATCATCTCCCGATCCAAGGGTTTGGCGAAACGGGCATCGGCGATGGTGGGGACAATCCCTTGGGCCGCCAGAGTTTCCGCCGCAATACGCACCTCACCCAAGCGGGTGCCAAATGACAAGATCGCAACCTGACTGCCCTTTTGCACGATGCGGCCCTTGCCGATTTGCAGCGGTGCTGGATTTTGTGGCAGGTCACAGCCAATGCCCTCACCACGCGGGAACCGGAAGGCGATCGGCCCATCGTCATAGGCCGCTGCTGTTGCCACCATATGACACAGCTCCGCCTCATCAGCCGCAGCCATGACGACAAAACCCGGCAGATTGGCCAGAAACGCAATGTCAAACGATCCCGCATGGGTCGCCCCATCGGCGCCCACCAAACCCGCCCGATCAATCGCAAAACGCACGGGCAAGCGTTGAATCGCCACGTCATGCACAACCTGATCATAGCCGCGCTGCAAAAAGGTGGAATACATGGCGCAAAATGGCTTCATGCCACCCGCGGCCAGGGCAGCTGCAAAAGTCACCCCGTGCTGCTCGGCAATCCCCACGTCAAAACATCGGCTGAGATAGCGTTCGGCAAAAAGATTAAGCCCCGTACCATCAGGCATGGCGGCAGTCACCGCGCAGATTTTTGGATCTTGTTGCGCCTGCTCAAGCAAAGACTTCGCAAAAACAGATGTATAGGAAGGTGCATTGGGGATGGATTTGGCCTGTGTGCCGGTCACCACGTCAAATTTTCCAACCCCATGACCTTTATCACGCGCAGCTTCCGCCGGGCCGTACCCCTTACCCTTTTGGGTGATGACATGGATCAACATCGGACCGGTTGCGCGGTCGCGCACCATGCGCAGCACCGGCAGCAATTGCTCAAGATCATGCCCATCAATGGGGCCGAGATAGCTAAAGCCCAGCTGCTCAAACATCGTGCCGCCAACGGTCATATGTTTCAGCATCTCCCGCGCACGCTTTGCCCCTTCCTGAAATGGACCAGGCAAAAGCGACACCGCCCCTTTGGCTGCCGCCTTAAACTCTTGGAAGGGCGCGCCGGTGTAGAGCTGGCTGAGATAAGACGACAAGGCGCCAACAGGCGGAGCAATCGACATTTCATTGTCATTGAGAATGACAATCATGCGTTTTTTCAAATGGCCCGCATTGTTCATCGCCTCAAAGGCCATGCCGGCACTCATGGACCCGTCACCAATCACGGCAATGGCATCACCAATCCCATGTTCGGGCGCACCACCCAAATCACGCGCCACAGCAAAGCCGAGTGCCGCCGAAATGGAGGTTGAGGAATGTGCGGCCCCGAAAGGATCATAGGGGCTTTCACTGCGTTTGGTGAAGCCGCTGAGCCCGCCTTTTTGCCGCAAAGTTCGAATGCGATCGCGCCGCCCTGTCAAAATTTTATGCGGATAGGTTTGGTGCGACACATCCCAAATCAAATGATCTTTTGGCGTATCAAAAACCGCATGCAGCGCAACAGTCAGCTCAACCACCCCGAGACCCGCCCCAAGATGCCCGCCAGTTTCAGAGACCACAGACACCGTCTCCGCCCGCAGCTCATCTGCCAAGAGCCGCAACTCTTTGTCGCTCATGATCTTCAAATCCGCAGGCGTGGAGACCCGATCAAGCAAGGGAGTGTGGGGAGGTGTTTGTGTCACGCGCGCTGCCTTTTCATAGATCTCGCGACACAACAAATCGCGCCGCTGCTTTTAAGATATGGGCGCGATCACCAAAATCGTCCAATGCCACACAGGCTTCATCCACCAAGTCTTGCGCCCGCAGCTTGGCCCCCTCAAGCCCCAATAAGGAGACAAAAGTGGCTTTTCCAGAAGCGCTGTCTTTCCCGGTGGCTTTGCCCACCACATCAATCGTGCCTTCCACATCTAATATGTCATCAGCAATTTGAAAGGCCAGACCCAGAGATTGCGCATAGCGGCGCAGCAGCGCTGGGTCAGCGCCCATCATGACAGCGCCCGCTGTGGCGGACCATTCAATCAGCGCGCCAGTCTTATTGTTTTGCAAATGTGCAATTTCGGTCAAGCTCAAAGGCAGGGCGGAGGTCTCGGCCGCCATATCCTGCGCTTGCCCCAGAACCATGCCCTCTGCCCCGCTGGCTTTTGCTAAACCTGTGATCAGATCCAATTGTCGCTGTGCACCCAAGCACGAACCAGGTCGGGCCAGCAGCTCAAAGGCCAGGGTTTGCAACGCATCGCCGACCAATACCGCAGTGGCCTCATCCCATTTCTTGTGCACGGTCGGCTGACCGCGCCGAAGATCATCATCATCCATACAGGGCAGATCGTCATGCACCAAAGAATAGGCATGCAAAGCTTCCACCGCCGCGCCAGCATAGACTGCTTCTTGCTCTGGTGCGCCCATGAGCCGGGCGCTCTCAATCACCAAAAATCCGCGCAGGCCTTTGCCACCCGTCACCGCATGGCGCATGCCTTGAGCGATCGGCAAATCACCAAAGGGGCGCATGGCCGTTGCAAGACAGGACAGCGTTGCATCAGCCGCAGCCTTGAGATGGGTGGAAAAATCAGACAGCATAAGTGGCCTTGGCGCGCCCAAAGGCTCAACCCGCGTCCAAAGGAGCAACGCCCGCAGGCTGCCCATCGCCGTTCAAGGTTATAGCTGCGACCTTCTCCTCGGCAGATTTCAACTTGGCTTCGCAATGCGCTTTGAGAGCCGCGCCCCGTTCATAAAGGGTAATGGAGTCATCTAAAGCCACATCACCCCGTTCCAATTGCGTCACAACCTGCTCCAACTCGGCCATTGCGGTTTCAAAGCTCATTTGCGCAATCTGTGCATCAGCCATGGGTTTGCTCCTTCAAAATACTCACATGCGCCACAGCACTCGCGGCCAGTGCCTCAAGATCGTACCCGCCTTCGAGGCAGGATACCACCCGACCTTTGCAATGTTTGGCCGCCAAGTCGCACAAACGCTGGGTGATCCACGAAAAATCATCTTCCGTCAAATTCATCCCCGCCAGCGGATCATCAACATGGGCATCGAACCCGGCTGAAATGAACACAAATTCAGGGGCAAACCGCTCCACCGCTGGCAGAACCTCTGCCTCCATCACTGCGCGAAACGCCGCACTGCCCACCCCATCCGGAAAGGGACAATTCAACACATTGCCATAGCCGCCCGTCTCATGGGCATGGCCTGTTCCGGGATAGAGCGGCATCTGATGGGTGCTGGCGAAAAAAATACGGCCATCCCCTTCCACCAAGTCCTGCGTGCCATTGCCATGGTGCACGTCAAAATCCACAATCGCCACACGCGACAGCCCATGGTGCTCCAGCGCATGTTTGGCCGCCAAGGCCACATTGCCAAAAAAACAAAAACCCATCGGTGTTTCGCGCTCGCAGTGATGGCCCGGAGGCCGGGTTGCAACGAAGACATTGCCCGCTTCACCGCTCATCACCATATCCACCGCCCGAATCGCACCACCCGCCGCGCGCAGAGCCGCTGTAAGCGTACCTGGCGACATATGGGTATCCGCATCCAAACGGCTCCACCCCTCTTGCGGCGCCGCGGCGCGCAGAGCGTTAATATGACTTTGTGAATGACACCGAAGCAGATCATCATCAGGAGCCAGGGGCGCAGACACCGTCTCCAACCCCAAAGGCGCGAGTGCCTTCAAAACATACTCCAGACGCGCCACTTGTTCGGGATGACTGTGCGGGTTCACATGGTCCAAGCAGTCATCATGGGTGATTATTTTTGTGCTCACAACGCATACCTCTGTTCCAGAACCAACATATATCCCGCACCGCGCACTGTCTGTAAATAGCGCGGCTGCTTCGGATCCATTTCGATTTTCCGCCGCAACCTTGTGATTTGTACATCCACAGCGCGCTCCTGCGCCTGGCCGCCATCACGCCCAAGCTGTTCCACAAGTTTACTGCGACTGAGCGGCACGCCTGGCGTGCTGGAAAAAATTCGCATCAACTGGCTCTCGGTTGCGGTCAAGCGTACCCGCGCCTCACCTTGCCACATCTCGCCACGGTCGACATCATAATGCACCTGACCCAGATGCATGACCTTCGGCAAGGGGGCGACCTCTTCTTGCACGGGAACTCTGCGCAAAATCGCATTGAGACGCAGCAACAGCTCCTTGGGCTCAAAGGGTTTGGCCAGATAGTCATCCGCCCCAGCCTCAAGCCCCAAGATCCGATCTTCGGTCTCACCCTTGGCGGTCAACAGCAAAATGGGCGTGTCGCTGTTCCGCCGCACCTCTTTGGTCAAAGAAATGCCATCTTCGCCGGGCATCATAACATCCAAAACGATCAAATCGAAATCGAGACCCGATAATATGCGCCGTGCATGAACGGCATCACGGGCGGCGGATACCAAAAAACCATTCCTAATAAGAAATTTTTGCAACAAAGTCCGAATACGCTCATCATCGTCGACGATAAGCAAATGGGCATCTGGAGTCATACTATATCTCCGCCAGTAAGCTGATCATAATGTTTTTTCAATTCTGGATCCATCATAGCCTCAAGCACGGTGCAAAAGCCATAGACAGCTTCCGCCCCCGCTTGGCGATAGGCCGTGCGCATACGATCACGTTGAGCGTTGGACAGCGCTTGCTCCAATTCTCTGCCCGCATCGGTCAAAGACAAATGCCGCTGGCGCTTGTCTTTGGTGCCGACTTCGTTGAGCACCAAACCATCGCAAATCAAGGTCCGCAGCACGCGGTTGAGGCTTTGTTTGGTCACGCCGAGCGTGGACAGTAAGTTATTGACGGTTGTGCCAGGGCTGCGCTGAATGAAATGCAGCGCCCGGTGATGCGCTCGGCCGTAGGATTTTTCAGCCAATATGCGGTCTGGATCCGCCGTAAACCCACGATAGGCAAAAAACATAGCCTCAATGCCTTTGCGCAGCTGTTCATCCGTTAAAAACAGCAAACCATGGGTATGTTCTGATCTATTTTGCCCCTGCGCCATGATATGCCTTTCTGTTTAAATCAATTTCAATAATATGTCAGTGTTGTTGACATTCCAAGAATCAATTGTTAGCGATCATCACATTTTGCGCAATATTATGTCCGAAACGGACGTAATTTGCGACACAATTGGAAACTTGGCCGACCAAAGGGAGAACTACACATGGCTGGCGCATATGACGACCGTGACGGTGTCATCTGGATGGATGGCGAATTGGTGAACTGGCGCGACGCTAAGGTTCACATTCTGACCCATGGCTTGCATTACGGCAGCTCTGTGTTTGAAGGTGAACGCGCCTATAACGGGAAGATTTTCAAGTCTCGTGAACATTCCGAGCGGCTTTTGAAATCTGGCGAATATATGGACATTCCAATTCCATATTCCGTGGACGAAATTGAGGCCGCGAAAGAGGAGGTCTTGACCGCCTCTGGTCTGCAGGATGCCTATGTGCGGGCGGTTTGCTGGCGCGGTTCAGGTGACGATATGGGGGTCGCCTCCGAGCGCAACCCAGTGCGCATGGCCGTGGCGGCTTGGGAATGGGGCGCCTACTATGGGGACGCCAAATTCAAAGGCGCAAAGCTCGATATCGCCAAATGGAAACGCCCAAGCCCAGAAACAATCCCATGCTTTGCCAAGGCCGCCGGGCTTTATATGATCTGCACCATGTCCAAACATGCAGCCGAAGCCAAAGGCTGTTCAGATGCGATGATGCTTGATTATCGCGGCTATGTGGCTGAGGCCACTGGCGCCAACCTGTTCTTTGTCAAAGACGGTGAAGTGCACACGCCAAAACCCGATTGCTTCCTCAATGGCATCACGCGCCAGACCGTGGTGGGCATGTTGCAAGAGCGCGGCGTCACTGTGATCGAACGGCACATCATGCCCGAGGAGCTGGAAGGCTTTGAACAATGTTGGTTGACCGGCACCGCGGCGGAAGTCACACCTGTGGGTCAAATCGGCGATTACACATTTGAAGTGGGCGCTCTGGCGCGCGACATCGCCGAAAGCTACGAAAAACTCGTCCGCGCATAAGCACGCGACGCCACCGCAGAAACAGCGGCCTCAACCCTTTGGGTTGAGGCTTTTTTATTATCAACAGTGCAGGCCGCAGCCAGAGTAGCGATTGGGCTTTACATAAAACTGCGCTCAAATGCCCACCACAGGCCCACGAAAGCAATGGCCACAGATCCAGGGATCACCACCACACGGCGATACATAGCGCTGCGCCCCAAAGGCAGAGCAAAGAGAACAAAGGCTGCTGCAATCACCGCCAATTGGCCAAGTTCGACACCGATGTTGAAGGCAATAAGAGAAAGAATGAATTGCCCCTGCGCCAGGCCAAGATCTCCCAATACGGAGGCAAACCCCAGCCCATGTAAAAGGCCAAACCCGAAGACCACAAGGATCCGCCACCACCCCAGTTTCGGGCGCAGAATATTCTCAATCGCCACATAGGCAATTGAGATGGCAATCAAAGCCTCTACCAGCCACATCTGCGCCGGTGGAATGGTGATAATGCTCAAAGTTGCAAGCCCAAGCGTGACCGTATGGGCCAGTGTAAAAGCCGTGACCTGCGCCAAGAGGGGGCGCCAAGCGAGAGAGAAGAGAAACAAACCTAAGACAAAGAGAATGTGATCCAGACCCTTTGGAATAATGTGCTCGAAGCCTTCGACAACAAACCGCAAGAACACAGCGCCCGTGCTTTCCTCAACAACACCAGACCGAGGCAGCGGTGCGCTGACCTCGCCGCCCTGCAAAAAGGCCGCATAGGCGTTTGGACCCTCCCCATGGCGCACCACCAGCCCGCCATTGCGCGCGGCCCATCCCAAAGAGACCGGAGCCGTCCCGGGCGGCAGCTCCGCAGACATTGAAACCACCGTATCGCGGGGCAGTTCGAGATCCGACTCAGCGATCACATCCACCGATGCCAAGCTCAAGGGTCCAGCCCCCTCAAGCAAAATCCCTGCGGAAATATCGGAAAATCGCGTTTCAACCATTTGCGCCAATGCGCGATCCGGCAGGCCGCGCAACCGGTCATAGACCTCTGCTTCGGGCGCCTCATCGGTATCTGCGACTTGAGACTGATCTATACCTGCCAAAAGAGTTTCTACGGCGAGGCGCAGGGAGATTTCAATTCTGTCCTCGTTAACAGAAACTTCCGCCACTGCCGGCCGCAATTCATGGGCGCGGGCCTGTCCTGGCAAACTGAGAAACCCCAGAAGTGCACTTGACATCAATAGGAAACACCACACCATCAGTAGATGATGGCTCGCGAAAGGTCTCAACATGTTTCAGCGCTCCTTAAACTTACTTTTCGCTCTTGTTTTTACTGGGCCTATCTATGCACATGAATTTTGGATTTCGCCAGTGGGTTTTGAGGTTGACGTCCAAAGCCCTATAGCAGCGCATTTCCGGGTTGGGCAGGATTTCAAAGGGGGCAGCCATTCCTACCTCAGCCGCTATACAACCCGTCATGAGCTGCATCAGGGCGGCGCAATCCTTGAGATGAGCCCGCGGGAGGGTGACCGGCCCGCCATGCAGCATCCCGGGCTCGAAGACGGGTTGGCTGTTTTGGTGCATGAAACCACCGACAGCACCCTCACCTATCGGGAATTTGAAAAATTTGTTGCCTTTGTCGAACATAAAGATTTTGCCGGACTGCCCGAGGCGCATCTGGCGCGTGGCCTGCCAGATATCGGTTTTGTTGAGAGTTATCGACGCTTTGCAAAATCCCTCATTGCTGTAGGCAGCGGGGCGGGGCAAGATCGGCCAGTCGGGCTGGAGATTGAGATCGTCGCGCTCTCCAACCCCTATACCGACGATCTCTCAGAGGGCATGGCGGTCCAAGTGTTATTGAATGACGCGCCCCGCGCTGATGTTCAGGTCGAAGTCTTCTCACGCCCTGCGGGCACGAAAGAGCCGGCCGGGATCCAACTGTATCACACGGACGCCGATGGAATTGCGCGGTTCCCGGTGCGCACCGGTCACGACTATATGATCGACAATGTTGCGCTGCGCCCTGTGGAGCCCGCCAATACAGATGACCCAGTCTGGCACAGCCTTTGGGCCAATCTCACCTTTGCCGTTCCAGAAGATTAGTGCGTAATGCGCGCCAAGGCCCAGCCAGCAGCCTCTGCCACCGCCGGATCTGCATCCGTAACCAAAGGGTGTAGTAGCGGCCCGTAGGACGGATTGCCCGAATTTCCAATGGCATAGAGCACGTTGCGGATAAAACGATCGCGGCCAATACGTTTGATGGGAGAGCCTGCGAATTTCTCACGAAACCCGGCATCATCCAAGACCACGAGATCACGCAGCGGCGGCGCTGCCAAATCCCCGTGAGCGGCGTAGCGCATATCAGAGGCCACAACGGCGAATTTATTCCACGGACAAACGGCCAAGCAATCGTCACAGCCATAGATATGATTGCCGAGGCCCGGCCGCAGCGCCAGATCAATCGGGCCCTTGTGCTCAATGGTCAGATAGGAAATGCAGCGCCGCGCATCCATTTTGTAAGGCGCAACAAAAGCCTCGGTCGGGCAAATGTCCAAACATTTCTGACATGACCCGCAGTGATCCACCTCCGGCGCATCCGGCTCCAGCTCCAGCGTGGTAAATATCGCGCCCAAAAACATCCAATTTCCAGTCGTGCGGCTCACCAGATTGGTATGCTTGCCTTGCCAGCCCAAACCAGCGGCCTGCCCCAAGGGCTTTTCCGCAACCGGGGCCGTATCAACAAAGACTTTCACCTCACCGCCCCCTTCGGCAATCAACCAGCGGGCCAAGCGTTTCAGCCGTTTTTTGACAATGTCGTGATAGTCTTTGCCCTGGGCATAGACGCTGATATTGCCAATATCAGGCCTGTCGAGATTGGCCAGAGGATCGCTTTGTGGGCCATAGCTTTCGGCCAGCATCACCACGGATCGCGCCTCAGGCCACAAAACCTGCGGCGCGGCGCGCCAGTCTTTGCGTGCCTCCATCCATGTCATTTGTCCGTGATAGCCGGCCTGCAAAAATGCCTCCAACTGCGCCGGCACCTGCGGCACGGCATCGGGCGTGGTGATCTTGACATTGCTAAAGCCCTCGGCCAAGGCCTGCTCCAGGAGCCTGGATTTCAGATCAGAAGTCAAGATTGGCATAATGGTGCGGAGGCGGGAAGCCCGGCACATTATCGGAAAGTATCGACCGGAACGCCGGGCGCGACTTCATCGTGGCATACCAATCTTTTACCGCCGTGGATCGATTCCAATCCACATCACAAATGTAGTCCAGCGCCGACAGCTGTGCCGCGGCGGCGAAATCGGCAAGGCTCATCTCATCCCCCGCAAGCCAGCGGCGATTGTCCAAGAGCCAATTCATATAATCGAGATGAAATTTAATGGCCTTTGCTCCAGCCTTCACATTGGCAGCAACCGGATATCCCGATGCATGGATTTTTCGATTAACCCGCTCATACAAAAGATTTGCCGTCACCTCATGGTGGAACTTATCATCAAACCAAGAGACCAAACGGCGCACCTCATAGCGGGCCTGTACATCTTGGGGCAATAACCGTGGCTCGGGGAAACGCTCTTCGAGATATTCGCAGATCGCGGACGATTCCGCATAGATCTCCCCACCCATCTTGAGTACCGGGACTTTTCCTGCGGGATTGCGGCGCAAAAAATCCGCATCCCCTTCCCAATAGCGCTCTTCCACCAGTTGCACTTCGATTTTTTTTTCTGCCAGGCTCAGACGCACTTTACGGCAAAAAGGAGACAGTGGGACGTGATACAGGATATTCATTGGGTTTCACTTTACTCAGTTCATCTTGTCATAACCGCCCTTTGTCGGTGCAATCAATCCTCAAAACACCCCGCACGACCATCCTTTCGGATCAAGTCGGCTCCAGCAATCACAGATGCCGCGCGTTTCTTTGTCTCTTTGCTCGGACGAATTGCGCTGCGGCCTTTGGGATCGGGCAAGACAACCGCAAGGCGACCGGCCTGAACGCGGCTCAAATCTTTGGCCGCAACCCCAAAGTGATGCCAGGCTGCCGCCTCAATACCAAACACCCCGGTGTCAAATTCGGCGATGTTAAGATAAATTTCCAACAGGCGCCGTTTGCTCCACACCATTTCAATGTAGGGGGTCAACAGTGCTTCAACAGCTTTGCGCAACCAATTGCGCCCAGGCCAGAGAAAGGCGTTTTTGACCGTTTGCTGGCTGATGGTTGAACCACCGCGCATAGCCCCTTCGCGCAGCGCTTGACGCACTGCCGCACTGTCAATCCCCCAATGGGTGCAGAAATTGGCATCTTCCGCCGCCACCACCGCACGGCGCACCATCGGGGCAACCTCTTCAATATCGACCCATTGATATTGGATTTCACCAAGCCGGGCGCGCTCTTGCATCATGTAAAACGTGATCGGCGGGTTAACCCATCGGTAGATCAATCCCCAAGCCAGAAAGGCCAACGCCACCGCGAGCAGGCTCCAAAGCAGAACCCGCTGCGCGCCGCGCAGCAAAGGCCCCAATCGCCCAGGCCATCGCCGGCGGGGGCCATCAGGGCTATCAAGATGATCCTCAATTGGCTCAATCATCGGTATGCCACACCATATCAGAGGCGCTTCGTCAACTTATCGGAGGCCAGACCTGAGCACTCCTTAGCAATTGGCCCTGCGAAATCGCCAATCCCATGCGGCACTATTCTGCCGGCATGGATTGGGATTGACCATCTTGTAAAGGCGCTGGCAAATGCACCAGCATTTCTTTGGGGCAGACTTGCACAAAATTGTGCATTTCTTCTTCCCAATGCTGCAAAATATCCGCAGCTTTGACTGAATTGGTCTCCGCGACATGGCGGGAGATCAGAGCCTTCAGCTCCTCCTGCCAATGGGCAACCGAAACAGGGCAGGTCACCAGAGTCTCCATATTCATCATCGGAGCCGTTTTTCCGGCGGGATCATAAAGATAGGCCATGCCGCCCGTCATCCCGGCGCCGAAGTTGGCCCCAATGGAGCCCAGAACCACGGCAACACCGCCCGTCATATATTCACAGCCATTCGAACCGCAGCCTTCGATCACGGTTTTTGCGCCTGAGTTGCGCACCGCAAAACGCTCACCGGCGCGGCCGGAAGCGAAGAGGAACCCATCGGTCGCGCCATAAAGCACGGTATTGCCAATAATTGTGTTCTCTGAAGCCACCAAAGGGCTGATCTGCGCTGGGCGCACAACGATCACGCCACCCGAGAGACCTTTGCCGACATAGTCATTGGCCTCACCGGCCACTTCCAGCTTCAACCCGGGTGCTGCAAAAGCGCCAAGCGCCTGACCGGCCGAACCTTGCAGCTTAATGGTCAAGTGATCCGATTGCAGGCTATTACGCATGCCAAATTTGGTCACAATATGGCTCGACACCCTTGTGCCAATGGAGCGCGATGTGTTTTGCACCGCATATTGCAGCTGCATCTTCTCACCATCTTGTAAGAAGCGCGCGGCGTCTGTGACGATCTGCGCATCCAATGTATCAGGCACCGCGTTGCGCGGCCTATTGCGATCATAGGTTATCTCATCGGCACCATCGACCGTAATCAAAAGCGGGTTGAGATCCAAATCATCCAAATGCGCAGACCCGCGCGACACCTGGCTAAGCAAATCCGCACGGCCAATCACCTCATCCATGGAGCGCGCGCCAATACTGGCCAAAATCTCACGGACTTCTTGCGCATAGAAGGTGATCAAATTGACGACCTTATCTGCCGACCCGGTGAACTTGTCTCGCAGCGCTTCATCTTGCGTGCAAACACCCACAGGGCAGGTGTTAGATTGGCACTGCCGCACCATGATGCAGCCCATCGCGATCAGAGCGGCGGTGCCGATGCCATATTCTTCCGCACCCATCATGGCCGCCATTACAATATCGCGGCCCGTGCGCAACCCGCCATCAGTGCGCAATGTCACCCGTTCACGCAGATTGTTCATCGCCAGAACCTGATGCGCCTCGGTCAGACCCATTTCCCAGGGCAGGCCGGCAAATTTAATCGACGTCGCTGGCGAAGCGCCCGTGCCGCCATTATGGCCGGAGATCAAAATCACATCGGCCTCAGCCTTCGCCACGCCGGCAGCAATAGTGCCCACCCCAGAGGCCGCCACCAATTTCACCGTCACCTTACAGCGCGGGTTGATCTGCTTGAGATCGTAAATCAACTGCGCCAAATCTTCGATGGAATAGATATCATGATGTGGCGGTGGGCTGATCAAGGTCACACCTTTGGTCGAATGACGCAGGCGGGCAATGAGGTCCGTAACCTTCATACCGGGCAGTTGTCCGCCCTCGCCGGGCTTGGCCCCCTGCGCCACTTTGATTTCCAATTCCTCACAGTGATTGAGATATTCCGCCGTGACCCCAAAGCGGCCTGAAGCCACCTGTTTGATCTTCGCAGAGGGATTGTCTCCATTGGGTTCGGGCACGAAATGCGCCGGATCTTCTCCGCCCTCACCACTGTCAGACTTGGCTCCAATCCGGTTCATCGCCACGTTGAGCGTCTTATGGGCCTCCGGGCTCAGAGCGCCAAGGGACATGCCGGGGGTGACAAACCGCTTGCGGATTGAGGTGATGCTTTCCACCTCATCGACAGAAATTGCCGCGCCCAAAGGTTTAATCGCCAGTAGATCGCGCAGGTGGATCGGCGGGTTGGCTTGCAATTTCGCCGAATAGTTTTTCCACATCTCAAAACTGCCGCGGTCACAAGCCGATTGCAGCAAATGCATGGTTTGCGCTTCCCACGCGTGTTTTTCACCAGAGCGGCGCGCTTTATAAAAACCGCCAATCGGCAGAACATCCGAGGCCGCAGTATAAGCCGAGGCGTGAATGGATTCGGCCTTGCGTTGAATGCCTACCACACCAATACCAGAAATCCGCGATGTCATGCCGGGAAAATACTCAGCGCACATGGCGCGTGACAGGCCAACAGCCTCAAAGTTCAAGCCGCCGCGATAGGACGAGATGACCGAAATCCCCATCTTCGCCATGATTTTCAACAGCCCCTGATCAATCGCGGAGCGATACCGCGCCACAGCTTCCGTCAATAAGCAATCGAGCAGGCCGCGATCAATGCGATCGGCCAGGCTGTCTTCGGCCAAATAGGCATTCACGACCGTTGCGCCGCAGCCGATCAACACAGCAAAATAATGCGGATCAATACACTCCGCAGATCGTACATTGAGCGAGGTGAATGTGCGCAATCCCTTACGGGTCAGCCAAGAATGCACCGCGCTTGTGGCCAAAATCATCGGCATGGCGACGGAGGTCTCGGAGGCATGTTGATCCGTCAAAACCAAATGCCCTGCACCCGAGCGCACCGCATCTTCGGCTTCCGAGCGAATACGATTGAGCGCCTTTTGCAATTCCCCCGGTGCACCACCGGTTGGGAATGTACAATCGATCTCCACCATCGGCGCGTTGAAATTCTCCAACAACCGCTCAAATTGCACATTGCCGACAAAGGGCGAATCCAGAACCAAAATTTCGGTCTGGGCACTGCTCTCATCCAGCACATTTTTCAGATTACCAAAGCGGGTCTTCAAACTCATGACCCTAAATTCGCGCAGGCTGTCAATCGGGGGATTGGTCACCTGACTAAAGTTTTGCCTAAAGAAATGTGACAACGGGCGATATTTTTCGCTCAAGACCGCAGAGGGCGTGTCATCGCCCATCGAGGCCAAGGTCTCTTTACCATCCTCGGCCATCGGCGCCAAGATTTGCTCGAGCTCCTCAATCGTGTAGCCCGCCGCAATCTGACGTTGGCGCAAATCGGCCCCCTTAAACATCGGTTTTTCAACCGCTTTGGCCAGATCGTCGTCAAGCTCATTGATCTTACCAACCCAGGCGCTGAAGTCTTGGCTTGCGGCCAGCATATCTTTCATTTCAGTGTCGTGATACAAGCGGCCCTCGGCGATATCGACCGCCAAAAGTTGCCCAGGGCCCAGCGCGCCTTTTTCTTTTACATTGGCCTCATCAACTGTGACCATGCCGGCTTCCGACCCCGCGATTAGCAAGCCGTCACCTGTCACCACATAGCGCATGGGCCTTAGACCATTGCGATCCAAGCCCGCACAGACCCAGCGCCCATCGGTCATGGCCAAGGCTGCCGGACCATCCCATGGCTCCATCACGGAGTTGCAGTAAGAATACATATCCCGCCAAGATTTCGGCAAATCCACTGCCTGCTTTGACCAGCTTTCCGGCACCAGCATGGTCTTGGCCATCGGCGCATTGCGCCCGGCACGCACCAACATTTCAAACACCGCATCCAGCGCAGCCGAATCTGACGACCCACCTGGGATCACTGGCTTGATGTCTTCGGCCATATCTCCAAAAGCATCCGATGACATGCGAATTTCATGACTCTTCATCCAATTGGTATTGCCTTTCAGCGTATTTATTTCGCCATTGTGGGCCAACATACGGAAGGGCTGCGCCAGCCACCACTGTGGGAAGGTATTGGTCGAATAGCGTTGGTGATACAAAGCAAAGGCAGACTCGAAGCGTTCATCTTTCAAATCTGGATAGAATTCTGACATATCCTCTGCCAGGAACATGCCTTTATAGATAATCGACCGACAGGACAGGCTGGCCAAGTAAAGATCGTGAATTCCGGCAGATTGCGCGGCTTTTTCGATCCGGCGACGAATGACGTAAAGCTCGCGCTCAAATGTCTCCTCGTCTACGCCTTTGGAATTGGACACCAAGAGCTGCTCAATTTCAGGTCGTGTGGCATTGGCCTTTTCCCCCAAACAGTAGACATTCACCGGAACATGGCGCCAGCCGTAGATATAGTAGCCCATGCGCAGAACTTCGGTTTCCACAATCGTCCGGCAGGTTTCTTGGGCTCCGAAATCCGTGCGCGGCAGGAACACCTGCCCCACTGCCATCAGTTCGTTCATACGCGGCGTATGGCCGGTGCGTTCGATTTGATCATAGAAGAATGGCACAGGAATTTGCACATGGATGCCAGCCCCGTCACCTGTTTTGCCATCTGCATCGACCGCGCCGCGGTGCCAAACCGCTTTGAGCGCATCAATACCGGCCTGAACCACCTTGCGGCTTGGCGACCCATCGATAGACACCACAAGCCCTACACCACAGCTGGCGTGCTCTTCCGCCTCAGAGTAAAGGCCATTTTCAGCCATATACTTGCGCTTGGCTTCTTCCACTTTCACCCAGTTCGCATCAAATTTTGTCATGCTCATCTCCTAAAATGCCCACGCGGGACATTGTTATGTCGCAAAGGTCCAGATCCACGCAGGCGCTTATTCAGCGGCGATGGATCGGGCCTCGTCAAACTGTGCTAAAATTGCGGCGGCGCAGTCGCGACCGTCGCGAATGGCCCAAACCACGAGCGAGGCACCGCGTACAATATCACCCACGGCATAAACGCCCGGCAGCCCGGTTTGGCCGGTTTCAAAATCCACCCGGATCGTTCCCCAGCGCGTCACCTCGAGACCTTCAGCACCCCAAAGCTGCGGCAAATCTTCGGGTTCAAACCCCAAAGCCTTGATCACCAAATCCGCAGGTTCCACATAATCTGCCCCGTCAATCAACTCTGGGCTTTGGCGTCCAGTCGCATCCGGCAGCCCCAAACGCATTTTCTGGACGTTAACCCCGGTGACAGGATTGCCAACAAACCCATTGGGCGCGGTCAGCCAGACGAACTCAACACCTTCTTCCTCAGCATTTTGGGTCTCACGCAAAGATCCAGGCATATTTGCTTTGTCGCGGCGGTAAAGGCATTTGACGGAGGTGGCGCCTTGCCGGATCGCTGTGCGCACGCAATCCATTGCCGTGTCGCCGCCGCCAATGACCACAACCCGCTTGCTGGCCGCATTCAAGCTGCCATCTTCGAATTCAGGCACAGTGTCGCCAAAACCATGGCGATTGCTGGCGGTCAAATAGTCAATGGCTTTTACAATGCCATCCGCTCCTGATCCCGGCCCCGCCAGATCACGGGATTTATAAACGCCCGTGGCGACAATCACTGCATCATGTTTACTGCGGATCTCATCAAAGCTTATGTCCACGCCCACATTGCAGTTGGTGACAATTTCTATGCCGCCCTCCTCAAGCTGGGTCACACGCTGCATCACCACATCTTTTTCAAGCTTAAATCCGGGAATTCCGTAGGTCAAAAGCCCTCCCGCGCGATCATAACGATCATAGACCGTGACCTGCACACCAGCCCGGCGCAGCATATCGGCCGCAGCCAATCCCCCTGGGCCCGCGCCGATGATGCCGACAGATTCCCCGCGGGTCGCGGCGGGCTTAATGGGTTGCACCCATCCCTCAGCCCAGGCGGTATCGGTGATATATTTCTCAACTGACCCAATGGTCACCGTTTCATGGCCCGACTGTTCGATGACGCAATTGCCTTCGCACAAGCGATCCTGCGGACAAATACGACCGCAAATTTCTGGGAATGTATTGGTGGCCTGGCTGATGTCATAGGCCTCTCGTAGCCGCCCCTCTGCCGTCAGGCGCAGCCAATCGGGGATATTATTGTGCAGCGGGCAGTGGGTTTGGCAATAAGGCACGCCGCATTGGCTACACCGGCTGGCTTGCTCTGCGGCCTTTTCCTCCAAAAATTCTGCATAGATCTCGCCAAAATCATGCGCGCGATCTGACGCTGCACGCTTTTGAGGCATGAGCCGTGGAATTTTCACAAACTTCAGCATCAGATTTTCAGCCATAACATCCTCGATTCGCAACATCGCTATATTTTTCAGTACTTCTGCCAAATTAATGGCAGCACCAATGACCTATATAATAGGGAATTCGATATGGCGACACTTTTCTGAAATTTTCAAGCTCTTTTTAAATCCGGTTCGGACCTATATTTTTGCTGGCGCTCATACGCCATGGGTATATGGTCCCCTGGATTGCAGAGGATCACAACACATGCCGCTTTATCATCTGGTAATAATTGCGCTTATTCAGGGCATAACAGAATTTCTGCCGGTCTCCTCATCGGGGCATTTGATCCTCTTGCCCGGGCTGACCGGCCTCACCGATCAAGGCCCCGTGATTGATGTTGCCGCCCATGTCGGAACTTTATTGGCGGTCATCGTCTACTTCTGGTCAAATGTGCGCCACATATTGCAAGGTGTTCCACAGGTCGTGCGCGGCCAGTTTGATACCCCCTCCGCGCGGCTGCTCATCGCCATGAGCTTGGCCACGCTGCCGGTCATGGTGCTGGGCTTAATCTTGAAACTCACTGGCCTGTCAGACGCCCTGCGCTCCATCACCGTGATCGGCTGGAGCATGCTGGTATTCAGCATTTTGCTCTATTGGATGGATCAACGCGCCCAAACCACGCGCCAAATCCAAGACCTGACGTTGCGAGACGCTTGGATCCTTGGGCTGTGGCAAGCTCTAGCGCTTATCCCAGGCACCTCGCGTTCCGGCATCACCATCACCGGCGCCCTCAATGCGGGCTTCACGCGCAAAGAGGCCGCCCGCATTGCCATGCTGATGTCGATCCCGACCATTATCGCCTCTGGCGCGCTCACGTCTTTAGATTTGATCGGCGGCACCGTGCCCCTGCGCGATACATCTATCGTCGTTGCCCTCAGCTTCGCGGCAGCGCTCTTGGCCCTCAGTCTGATGATGCGCTTGCTAAACAGCCTGACCTATACGCCCTATGTGGTTTACCGCATAGGGCTCGGCCTCACGTTGCTCACCATAGGCTACAGCGGCGGCCTGGGGTCGTGACGCCCTAGGCTTTTAGATTTTTTGCAGAGGCTTTGATATCGGCATATTGGCCTGACACACGGAAGGGCCATAGATAATCTGGCAATACGCTTTCCAATGCCGTTGGCTCTATCTGTAGATCCGCCAAGCCCATACAGTCGCCGCTCGGCACATTATCCACGCTCAGACTGTGGATCTGGTCACGGGTGATCGGCATCGGCGCCAAGCCAAAACTCAGTTTATTGGCAAGCGCAAAGCCCGTGGCCATCAGACGCGCAACAAACATCGGCAAGCCGATGATCAACCGCCGACGCTGGATGACATCCAACATGCGCTGCATCAGACCGCGGAAGCTGTCCCGCTCGGGTCCAGCCAACTCATAAATGCCGCCGGCTGCAACACCTGTCGCACCCAGCACTACGGCCCGTGCGACGTCATCTACAAAAACCGGCTGAAATTGCGTCTCAGCCCCGACGATCGGCAAAATAGGACCAAAGCGCGCCATACTCGCAAATCTGTTGAAAAATTGATCCTCTGCCCCAAAGACGATGGACGGCCGCACAATCATTGCGCCCGGCATATGCGCCAAGACCTCCGCCTCACCCGCCGCCTTTGAGCGGGAATAGGCGCTGTCGCTCGTCAGATCCGCGCCCATGGCCGAGATATGCACCATTTCCGCGATACCACCTTCAGCTGCCAAGCGCGCAATACGTCCAGCGCCCTGAGTTTGCACGGCATCGAAACGATTGCGCCCTGATTCTTGTAATATGCCAACGCAATTGATCACAGCATCGGCGCCGCGCAAAGCCAGCTTTACCGATGCGTCATCGCGAATATTGCAAAACACCGGCTCAACCTGACCTACAACCCCATAAGGCTTGACAAATATCGCCTCATTGGGCCGCCGAACAGCCACCCGAACCCGCCAACCAGCCTTTGCCATGCGCCGCGCGGCATAGCGCCCAATGAAACCTGACCCACCGAATATAGTTACAAGCTTAGACATGATGACATCCCAAGTATTTCTCTGTGGAAGGGGGGTACTCCGTGCACCGCCTCATGACAAGTCCATTCCCCATTTGACAGCCGCCGCACCCCGATATGCCGCGCGCAAAACCTTGCCACTAAGGGGGCCGCCCAAAGGCATTTACCCTCTTGACCCGCCCCGCCCAGAAGCTTAAACGCCCCTCTACGACATCAGCCCAGATGGCGGAATGGTAGACGCGCTAGCTTCAGGTGCTAGTGTCCGTATGGACGTGGAGGTTCGAGTCCTCTTCTGGGCACCAATTACTTATATAAAATATTTATATAACAATGACTTACCTATATATTAGATACACATATCCACTTTTTACTACACAAAATACTCAGTATTTGCTACACATCTTAGATGACCCGTGGTGTTCTACAGAACTATATAAAAGCCAGCCCAAAAACGGGGCGCCTGAGCTATCGTAGACGTATACCCGCCAAACTAAGGAAGCATTTCACTAAACCTGATGGCTCAACACGTGGGCTGGAATGGAATGAAAAACTAGACACAAAGTCCATAAGTATTGCACTCAAAAAAGCCACGGTAATCAATGAACGGTTTGAGCGCACGAAGGCAATGGCCCAACAACTAGTCATCGCATCTGAGGCGAAAAATCAGCCGACTCAAACACAACAGCATGAAGATGTAGTGCGCTACTTCCGCAAGATGGGCATCCATCCAGATCAGGCTCCTGACATCTTGGCTCCTGCTCCCAAAGCAAATGCCTTCCTAGCAAAAACTGCGAAAGCTCAACGAGAGCTAATGGACTTTCAGGAAGAGGTAGGGATCGAAGTAAGTGGCGATCCTTATGATGAATCCTATTCCACCAACAAACAATACGATGACATACAGGCTCAGATAGACTTTCTCAGCGGGGATCGTTCACGGATAAAAGATCTGCTGAAACCCACTTGGGAAGTGGCTGTAGACGAATACATCAACAATAAGTCCAGACTGGAGAACAACCCACCAAACTTTAGAGACCGTAAGGATATGAAGCGTGTGCTCCGTATAGCCAGTACCTTTGCGGCCTCATTGGGCGGAAGTTCCATTAACTTGGGTAATAACTATTTGCTGTCTGAGATTAGCAGAGAAGATGCACGAAGATGGATTGAAGAACAATTACAAGCTGGACGCACACTACCTACCGTTGGCAGAGACTCCGCTGCCCTGTCCGCAATCTACAAAACTGCTCAGTGGGAATACCAACAAAAGGATCCCGAACTAGGAGCACGTGGTAACCCTTTCTCAGGCTTACGAGACGAGCTCAAAGAGAGAGATGATTTAGCGGTTCGTAAAGGACAGCGGATAAAAGTTTCAGCACGTCCTTGGTCTCCCGATGAGCTAGACCAACTAAAAGCCCTACTGCCAGCTATGAACGAAGAAGCAAGATTATGTGTGAAACTAGCCATGTTTACGGGAGCAAGACTCAAAGACGTGTGTGGCTTAATGATTGATGAACTTGAGTTGAATGGCGAACTAGACAGCGCAATTAGGATTGAAGGCAACTGGTGGCGAGAAGTCTCAAAGGACAGTATTGAGAGGCGAATACCGCTGTACGGTGAGATGCTGCAGGACTTAAAGGACTACGTGTCAACTAAAGACTTCTCGTCTGACCAAAAGCTGACACCACGCTACGCTAAAACTGTCGACAGCGCTGGCTCGCTCAGTAACCTCCTAAACCAGCGATACATTGACTCGTTCAGCAAAGATCCGACACTCAAGCTTCACGGCTTCCGCAACACACTACAGGCTAAGTTTGATGCCGCTGATACACCCAACAAAACATCTGGCTACCTCATTGGCTGGAAGAACCAAGACACCGTTGGAATGCAGAAAGAGTACAATAAACAGGGTTATCCGCATCTACAGTTATTACAGGTTCTAAAAGCATGTCATGCCGTGGAAGAATGGGCATCGTAGACACCTCACTCCTTACCGTTACTAGTATAGGGGAACTGGAGAGCGGTTGCTCTAATAGCTTAACTCTATCCAACTCTAAGATAGGTAAGAACCATAGAATATGTCACTAATGCTAGATGAACTCACCCAAGAGGTGATTAAACGTATTGAAGCCTCAGAGGGTAGGTCTCGCTCTCGTAAAGCTGAGGATCAGCCACGCTTCGAACATGCAGTCTATGTCTTGCTTACTGATCTGTGGAAGGCTGTAAAGAGTACACCAGTACGAGAGTGTAGCATCAACAAGCGTAGTGGCTGGTACTCAGAGAACCCAAGATACCGTGACTCTCTTCTGACATACAAACAGACGATTGCTGTGTTCGATGGACTGCTTAGGATTGGCTTTATAGAGGTGACCAGAGAAGGCCACTTTGACCGTACTACCTATCAAGGCAAGACCACACGCTTTGTTGCCAGAGATGAACTCCTAGAGAGACTGCAGGAGTTGGATGGACACCCTGCTATCTCCATCAAGCCTGACTTGGATGCTGAAACTATCATTCTACGCAACAAAGTTGACGGTAAGAAAGTACTTCAAGAATATGAAGACACACCAGCTACTGAGCGCTACAGAGAAAACCTCAAGATAATCAACTCGTGTTTCCTCAAGCACTGGTTTGACCTTGAGGTGCAAGACACGGAACTGGCTAAGCTTGAATCACGAATAGCTAACCATGCCACAAAAGAGCCAATAGACTTCTCACAGCGTACACTTGTGAGGATATTCTCTAATGGGTCATTTAAGCAGGGTGGACGCTACTATCGTGCTTGGTGGCAGAACGTCCCTAGCGAGTACCGTAAGTATATTACGATAGATGAGAAGCGCACAGCTGAGTTCGACTTCTCTCAGCTCAACCCACATCTCCTGTATCACAGCAACTACAAGGAGCTTGGCTCTGAGGATGCCTATGACAGGGTGCTGGATGGTGAGCATCGGAAAGTCGTTAAGCAAGCCTTCAATGCTATGGTTCAGGCGTCTACTCCACTTAAGAACTGTCCTAGCGAGATAGATATGTCTGGCTTGGAGATGAGTTGGGCTGCACTGCGTGACGCTATTATCAAAGCTCATAAGCCCATAGCTGATCTATTCTTTAAGGGCGTTGGTAATCACTTACAGTTTCAGGATAGCAACATCGCTGAGCGCGTAATGCTGCACTTCGCTGGTATGGATGCACCTGCCCTTCCAGTACATGACAGCTTCATCCTGCATCACGCCTACGGTGAGAGTGGAGAAGTTGAGGAAGCAATGCGTAGGGCTTTCTACCAGGAGGTAGGCGAACATATCTCAAAGATAGATAAAGAAATACTAACTTGGACATACCGCAAAGATGAGGACGATACTGACGAACCTAAAACGTTAGAGCTTGATGCAATTCTCAGTGGGGATGATGACGTATCCCAATGGAGAGAGAGGCATCAACTTTGGTATGCCCAGCGCTAACTGCTTGACCTAACCCCAGCACCATCCATCGCAATATCAGAGTTACCCGTGTAAACGATCTGATACGTGTTGTTACCCTTCACGCCGCAGTTATGGCATCTGGCTCTCTGGGAAAGGACATCCTTAGTCAAATCAAATGTTAAGACCGCTCTAAGTTTTAAACTGGAATATCCGATAAAGGAATATATATCGGCGCCCAAAGACCTGGAGGCAACGTTAATGACTACCACTAAAATCGTATGCACAGTGATTTATATTATATTTATTGCAGTTACTTTAAATGCAGTCGGAAATATCAAACAGTATATCGATTTAAACTCAGCAATAGTGGTCGTTGTGCTGGGTATATTATTTGCAGTTGCCGCAAAGGGCGATGAAAGCACTATTCAAAAGCTTGGCAATGGAGCTGTAAGAGCAGGTTGGTTAGGATCCATAATCGGAATAGTTAATATATTTGGCAGCGAAGGCTTTGCAGCAGGTGATTTATCGATACTTGGGGCAGCGCTGGCCGTTTGTTCTTTGACCGTCCTTTATGGCTACCTGTTAAAACTTGGCACAATGATGTTAGATTAACCCAGAGTATTTTACACCCGCTATAACGGTGTTCCAAATGGATTTAGAGTGGTGTCACCTCCGACGACAGCTATAAGGTTTGTTACCTCTAGCATCGTATGGTGCTTGCAGAGGCCACAGGTGATGCTGAGTTGCTGCTGTCGGATGGTTGAGAGTTTGGTCATTGGTGAGAGTTAATACCCGTACATTGTGTAACCCAGAGTTTTGTAATCCGTGGTTAACATAGATTTACGTAGAGACATCTACATTGATGGTGAAGCTACAGATGAAATGGACTTTAGTGGGCCACACCCAACGCTTTTGGCCTTAGAACACGGTAAGCTTCTTAAGGGTGACAAGTATGACATTGGTAGACCTGTGCTTGATGGCATTAAGATGTCAGAACAACGCAGTATCGTTAAGGAACTTGTACTCATAGCTATCAATGCAAAGTCAAAGCAAGCAGCATACCGTGCGTATAATAACCAAAATAAAGACCAGAAACTTACACATACTCAGCTAGACCACCTCCTAGCAGCATTCATAGATAAGTACCCGTTCCTGAAGGGCGACTTGTGTTCAGATAAAGGTATAGACCTGATGTATAAGGATAGTCAGATTACAGAAGCAGTAATACAAAGGTTTGTGGAAGCTGATAAACCAATACTACCTGTTCACGACTCCTACATAGTTAAAAACACAGACAGGCGGTTCTTAAAGTTAGTTATGAATGATGCTTGTAACGATGTACTCAACCATACACTTCCATTTGAGTCAGAGTTTGATGAAGTAACAGCAGATATTGGACACGCAACACACTACAAACACACAGAATACGGCTACTTTGAAAGAGTATTAAGTAAACATAAGACTAAAGTGTCGAAGCTCTATCAGAAACGATACACACAGTGGTTAGAAGAGAGTTAATAAAGCAAGGCCCAAAGTGTTTCACTACGGGAACAAGTAGAAAACGCTATGCGCTAGCTCTTTGACCTAACCCCCTAAATGAGAGCACCTTAATGTGTCTCAGGGTGAGCTTAATTATTGCTTCCAGCCGTACTGAGCCAGGCAAGAGTTAAGGGCAAGATTGAAGGTCTCTTGCGCTGCGCTTTCTGCTTTTGATCGTGGATCAGTCTCAAGCAATAATGGTTACTGTGTCTGACGCTAAGGTTTCTAAAGATCCTCCACCATCTGTAAACGATACCTGTGCATAAATCTCGTCACCAATATCTGCTTGGTATACTTCAAATTGACTTTCAGTTGCTGTAGAAACTCCCCAGATACTTTGTAAAGCAGCGATGTCTATGTCCATAAACCACCCTTCTTCGCCCGTATTACTATATCCCATTAGAGTGTGAGTGTGAGGATCATCTGAAGTGGCGACGGCTTGGTCAGTATCTGAGTAAAGTTCATCCCATGGGTGCTCTAACCCCAGCATATGTCCGACTTCGTGTATAAAGATTTCTTCCCAATCTTTTTTACCCTCAGGGTGCTCTTGCCAATAAGTCGTCAGCAGATCCATGTCAGTTTCCAGATGTTTGGGGGAGGGTAGACCTGTCTGATAACTCATCATGAGAGCAGAACCATATGGGCCTCCAAAACCAGAACTGCCTACTCCATCACCAAAACCAGAAAGAGCGTCCTTACCTGGCAAGGGAGAGATTATAACAAAAATATCAGCATCGCTGATTTCAGTTACATATTCTATTTTTAAATCTATGAAGTTCTGTATTTTAGCGAATGTATTATTAATAATTTCTAAATGCCATGCCTCTGGTTCTACGCTATACGATGTTGCTTCGCCTGGTTCTTTGTTAAAAGGGATCTCTTGTCCCCCAGAGGCTATCATTATTTTGAAAACTTTTTCGGGTCCAGCGACATCCATTCTATCTTGAATTTCACTATCACTCATTATCAAATGTTTTAATTCAACATTATTAACGGGATCATTTTTCCATGTTTGTAAATCGGTAATTTCCTCACCATTGCGAAACCAAGTAAAATCAAAATTTCCCATGCCATCTATATCTGTAATTGTTGAGGCGTTAACAGATAGCTTTGCCCCAGCGCTGCTTCCCCCACTTAGCACAAGACTGCCAGAAGCAGGATCATTGATGTTTTGCACAGCAGTAGAATCGAAGGATTTGAAAGTCTGGCTCTGTGTAGTGAATGTCCCATCTAAATTGTCGTTAGTCGAAGTAAGGTTTACTACTACGTGAACTTGGCTTCCAACATCCTCTTGCAGTAGCTCGTATGTCTCAGGTTCAGTATCCACACGGTCAGCAACCAACACGTCATCACGATACCATTCGTAAGCTGCATTAACTGTATCAGAATTTTCTACTAAGTTACTCAAATCGAGAGATAATGAATTCCCTTGTGAGGATGTACCTATCAATGAGAAACTGGGGGTAATAACAGCAGAGGAGGTTGTTTCTCCACCGCCACCACAAGCCGCTAAGGCAAAACCGAATGGTGACATCAACAAAGGTGTTTTCTTATTAAGTTTATTCTTGAGCTGCTTTGCCGTCATGTCGATTCTCCATAAGAATAACGCTTAATTTGACATTTCATGCAGTGGTTCGCAAATAGTTTTTACCTACATAGGTTAAAATTATAGGCTAACATTACAAACGTGATCACATTTTATGTTGCGGTTATTTGTGATCACATAAAGAGTTCAAGCATAAATGGAATGACTTATCGAACCTTACATAGCGCTAATCTTCAACGTCCATCTTTGTATTAGCAGCACCCATTAGGGCATCGTAACTGCCGCCACGATAAACTATGCGAAACTCAAATGTCTTCTGACCACAGGATGAACATCGTGCTTTGGCCCTTACGTGATCCACGGTAGTTTCACCACCGTAAAGCCCAATCATATCTTGCACAGGTATCAGTGGAGAATGACCACAGGGACACTCAAACGATAAGTGGTTCATTGTGATATGCTGTAGCTGTGTCATTTGTTTCGTTGGCTCATCTCACAGCCTATTCGCTGCGTTCAACGCTCTAAGAACCTCTTCTTAAACGCTATAGCTAAGTATTCTTTCGATGCCCTGATGTAATCCTTATGGGCTTGCTCAGCTTTTTGGATTTGCTCTTGAGTAGCCTCATCAGCAGCAGACATCTCCACAGTTAACATCTGCCAGGCATCACGACTGCGCAGGTAACGGCGTTCCACTTCATCCGTGAGAACAGCGCATACTTCATCAATGTACTTCATGTTTTTCTTAAGCCCTCAACTCCCGAATAATGCGGTATAAACTTGTCTTACTTATCTCCAAGTCTCGACAGATCTGCGCCTTACTGACACCTTTCTCCAAGGCAAGCTTCACCATATCAGTCTTCGCACGTGCTGTTGGCTTGCGCCCTTTGTATTTACCCTCAGCCTTCGCTTTAGCAATACCCTCACGTTGACGCTCAAGCATCATCTCCCTCTCAAACTGTGCGACTGAGGACATCACATTTAGTATGAGCTTTCCTGTTGGGTTGGACGTATCAACCGCTGTGCCACCCATGTCTAAGATTACGAGTGATGCACCCGCTGAGTTAATGCGCTCAATAATCTGACCAAGGTGTTGAACGGAACGAGCAAGTCTGTCCAGTTTTGTCACAACCAGCTTATCATCAGAACGTAACATGACCAGCGCAGCTTCCAGTTGCTCACGCTCTGCCACAGATGAGACCTGCTCTTTAAAGACACGTTCACAACCATACTCTTCTAAGTCACGTATTTGCGCCTCAAGGCCAGCAATCTGCTCAAGTGTTGATGTTCTAGCTAACCCAATAAGCATAGGTATTCTCCCAATAGAGTTATAGACTATGTGGTAAATAGTACCATAAATACCTAATGTAAACCCTATTGGTACTATTTCACTTTAGACCGCTAGAGCAAGGTCTATTGGTACTGGCATTCGCTTTGAGCGACACCTAACAAAGCAATCCACTCAGTCGTTGACTAAGGTATGACAGATGAAGAACGCAAAAACCTGATAGCAACGTGGGGCGATAGGGCTCTACGTGATAAGTTTGAGGTCAACCCCTATAGCCTGACGCAAGAAGAGCTTGAGGCATTGCAGAGCTATGACGAGTTGGAGGTCAAGATTGAACGCTTGGTTAAAGATGTTCTCGTCCAGAAGGCTTTGAACAACAGCTTCCGATACAAGCTATAACTCATGCATACCCCCATGCAGGCTGCTATGGCGGGTGGGGGGTATATGTATATCTGCTCTTACACAGATGCTGTCTCTACTAGGGAGAGCTTGAAAGTAACCACACAGCAAAAAGGCCCCAACAAAAGTGGGGCCTCATTAGTTAGGCATAGATAAGCTTATGCGCTTGTGTCTACACACTGCTTTGCTTCTGCGTCCCAAGCTTGGCCTGTTGTGCAAGACATTGAGGCTTCTTGTTCACCGTGCATCCCGCATCCATCGGCAAGAGCAAATGGAGCAGAGAGAACCAAAGCGAACAGTGATGCTGTAATCGTTTTCATAGTTGTCTCCTTCTGGTTGTGACGAGTATGTATTGCTGACAGCATTGCAAACAAGAAACATATTGTCACAGCTACAAACAAAAGAGGCTGAGCCACTACAGCCCAGCCTTAAGGTTTTTACAGTAAGTCAGGAGAAGAACTGTTACTCTCTTTACGCTGCAGCTGAGCAGGTGGATCACTTTCATCTGTCACATTAATACTTCACATCAAGAACAAGCTTTGCTTAACTCAAAAACATGTGGAGAATAACCGCTCTAATTTTGTGTTTAGCTCTTAACAGTCAAGTAAGTGCTGAGATAATAGAAATCCATTCTCTAGATGAGATGGATGACCAAAGAGGTTTCTGTATAGACGTGCGAGGTCACAAATCTAAAGCAAAAATTAATTCAGGACTTCAAGCACATACCTGTTACTCTTACCAAGGCAGTATTGCCGTTGATCAGGGTTTTGACTCTCTAGAGCTGAATGAAAACAAATTTTATTTGCCCTCCTTTGATGTTTGTATGGAAGCAGCTTCAAATACTCCGTCAGCAACTTTGCTATTAAGCAGATGCGAGGATGAGATCCTTCAAGAATTTAATTGGGGCAGCAACGGTAGAATTTATCCTCTTAGTAATAAGGAATTATGCCTCACTATTGCACAAGGAAAATCTAGGAAAGGTGGAGGTGGATCGCCAGTACATCTTATAAGGAACCTCTCACTGGAATTTTGCAGTGATACCCTTCAATCATTTCAAATGTGGGGTGCAAGAAGTGAACTCTAGGGTGGTCATCTTAGTTTGATGCTAAAAACTTCATAGCCAATTACAGTCAAATTTGCATTTATTGGCGCTAGTAAATTTGCTTCACTATGGTGTGAACCGCAATAGTTTTGGTGTGGTCTGTAGCCACATTTGAGCCAAACCCTCATCAGAGCGCTTAGAAGAGTGATACCCCTCTACAGACAAACCTAAAATTGCTACCCTGCTATACTGGGCGCAACAATCACATAAAATTTAGCCAACAACGCAGCAGCTATAATGATCAGGCACACTTGTGTTGTTCGGTTGTGCATGGGCGAAGTTTCACACATGCAAACGCTCAGCCAAAAGAGCAGAAAGTTTCTGGGTCATAAAGCTTTTGCTAGATTGCCAGTCTATGCGTTAAGATAGCCGACTAGCAGCGAAACAAACGCCCCAATGTGGACTACCATTATCGCTTTGTCTTTCCACATAAATCCAACAGCAAACCAGAGAAAGATGCCGATAAAGAAGAAAAAGATATTGTACGGGACAAGGTTCATACCAGTCATTCCGTAACCAATAAGTTGGATCACGGTAGCCAACCATTTTACTGCATCGACAGTCAGCATTGTGTTTGTCATCGCCTCAACCCTTGCATGAACTCATGTTCAGGCCGCCTAACTGTAAACCTTAAACAATACTACCCCAGCGCCTAACCAAACTATCATACTCAGTGTGATAACTCAGATGCCGCCACTTGGGTGAGCGCCACCGTTGGTAGATGTACTGAATATCGTCACAGCAGCGGATGATGCGATATCTGCCGCACTCTGATAGCCACAGATACGGGTAATGCTCGTGATGCTCTGGGAGGGTTATGACTTGATGCTTCACCCTTGGCCCTCCTCGTCTGGCAAGCCCTTCATAATGTTCTTGAGCTTCTGCGAGTACATGGGGTCAGTCGCATATCCTGAGCTTTGCAAGGCTGACAGTTGTGCGTCCTCGTTCTCAGCACCTGCACGGAGGAAATGTACCACCACCTGCTTTAGGTAGAGGTCCTTCGAAAGACGAAGGAAAATAATCGTCCATCTGTCACAGCAAAGCCCAATCCGATGATGGCAAAACCAATCGACGCTTCAAGTTTCATTCCTTCGCCAAGGAACAAAACACCAAGTCCAACTGCGAATGGTGGAATGAGCAAGGTGACCAGTAAAAGGTTGGCAGCTCCAGTTCGTGCTAAAATTGCAAAGTAGAGCACATAGGCAAGTGCGGTCGACAAAGAAGCCATACCGATCAGAGCGCCCCAGACGCCTTTAGAGAGTTCAAGATTTGGCGGGCCGTCAAACATAAAGACAATTGGGATCATCAACACTGTGCTACCGATCAACATACCAAAGGCGTTCATGAATGGTGGCTGACCAGTAAGCGCCGTTTTCCCCCACACACCGGCAAATGCATAAGAGAGAGTTGCACCAAGTATGGCAAGTTGAGCAAGATTGCTCAGGTTAAAGTCGGTCAACGCGCGAGGCCCCATGATGAAGGCCACCCCAGCAAGGCCTAAAGCAGCACCAATTAGTTTCTTGGCCGTTAAAGCCTCATCGCGAAGCAGCAAACCAGCAACAGCCGCTGCAAACATAGCAGTCGTCCCGTTCAGAATGGACGCCAGCCCACTCTCAATCTGTGTCTGTCCCCAGAATATTAGCGAGAACGGAATGGCGTTGTTAAGCGCACCCATCACTAGGTAGGCTCCCCAAATTTTCGGCGAACGAGGAATATAAATTCCTTTGAGGAGGACAATCAACGCCAATATTGGCAAAGCCCACAATACCCGGTGTAGAGTTATGGTGAGCGGCGGAATTTCACGCAAAGCAATTTCCCCGAAGAAAAACGAACCACCCCAAACGGCTGCGAGCATCAACAGCATGATCATCGAGTTTAAATCCAAGGTCAGCGCGGCGGATTTGGTCATGTCGAATGGATCCAATTATTCTAATTGTTGTTTTTCGTACCCTAGCAGGACTACGTAAGTCGACCCAATTCATTAGGATATGGTCAAACCAAACTTTATTCACGTACAAGAGATAGGGCCTTTAAGCCAGACCTTGGCGCAATCGCAACTAATTGGTGTTTTGGCCGCATAGAAAACCTAGGACACTGACTCCGTGAACGTCCAGTTTTGGGAGCGAGCCACAAATTATCACTCGGATCTGGTACATAAATCGGGACCGCTTTCGGGACCGCTTTTTAATTTAAAATAAAAATTAAGTAACTGTAATTAAATCAAATTATGGAAAGTTCGACGTCCCCTTCTGGGCACCAATAAATAATTCAAAGCATTGTAATACCTCACTAATTAGACTCAGTAAGTGAGCCGTAGACCATGCTGGCAACCAAATCTAATAGCTACACGTTCCAAAAGGATGGAATCTGGTATTTCTCCCGTAGAGTTCCTGCTGATTTACGTCGGCATTATTGGACGGGCAGGATTGCTTATTCTTTGAGGACTAAGTCCATTAGGGATGCTCGTGTTAGGGCAATGAGTGATGCTGCTAAGTTAGACAGGCATATCGCTGGGATCTAAGTGCAAAGATCGCAAACGATCGGTTAACTCTTTTGAATACTGAGATTGGGGGCGTTCCATACCCGATGGAAGTGCGATTGGCTCCTTAGATGGCGAAGTATGTGTCAGCGCCCAAGCTGACATGTCCACTAAAATCGGTACAAGATCTATTGCAGCGAGGCTTAAACAATAGATCTTTCGTTGTGAATGCGCAGAATCATCCTTGAAGTATAACAATCCAATGTCAGTCAACCGTTTTAAACGGCCAGCTAACACACCACTAGAAATCCTTTCGTTATTATTTGCTAAAATTGATCGAAAGGTTCTTTGATTGCATATGGCAATATCACGCAGCACAATTATCGACCAATGGTCAGCAATCACTGCGGCGCATGTTGAAATTGGACAATAGTTTTGCGCTTTTGAAGTAATATTGGATCTATTTGAAGTAATATTGGATCTAATAGTTTGGTTCATTTTTTGCCTTCCAAATAATCATTATTGTCAAAGTTGATGTAATATCCTCCTAAACCATACGAAATTCAAGAGCGGTTTAAGGCTTATTGTAGTTATTATTTTTGATGTGTTTCTTATTTTACTAGCCAGATGAATGTCTGGCTGAACAATCTAACTTAAGGAACAACTTCATGAAAAACATCATTTTGGCAGCAGCCATTTCACTACTTCCAGTTACAGCTTTCGCTGGTGGTCACTTAAAAGTTTGGAACATGGCAGGCTTAGCGAACGCACCGTCGTCTTCTAAGATGATGGAAGGCACAACTGGATCGATTATGATCAACAGTACAACCGATTTATGGGATTGGTCAGAAGCGCCTGAAGGCTTTCCAACACTCGTAACTGCAGAATGTAATCAATCAATTGCACTGACGGCTGAAGGCGCTCCGTTCGGAGGCGTGGGCGTTTGTAGTATGATGGACCCCGATGGCGATTTGGCCATTTATTTTGGCGAGATCACTCCACAACTTGAGTACGTGGGTTCACTAACCGCTGGCAGTGGTAAGTATGAGGCATATGTCGGCCAGAAATTTGTTGGGACTGTAACAGGCATGCTGAGTACAGGTCAGCAAATGTACCACGTAGTCGCTGCAGATTGAGATCAAACAAAAACTTGTGGACTGTATTACATCCCAAAAAATAAAGGAAATCCATCATGATGGTAAAACTTACGCAAGACCTGGCTCGTGGCTTTAAACCTTGGAAAGACATGTTTCTCGAAAATGAGGCAACTTTAAATGCGCTTGGAGCGAAGCTAGTTTTCGCAGGGACCGAAAAAGATAATGATAACAAGTTAACAGTTATTATCGATTTTGAATCACCTGAAGCCATGAAAGCTTTTGCTGGCCATGAGGAACTCAAAGCGAAAAGAGCTGCCGCAGGCGCTATCTTGGAAACTACCGTGATAACACCAATGAGTGGGGAGTCCTTTACTCGGTGACGCACAGCTAATTGGGGTGAACACAATAGTACTGGTTGGCTTTGGTTCATGCCAAATTATTCAATTTACAAAAAATAAGGAAAACAAATATGCCAATTGAAGTAAAAAGCTTCGCAACTCAAGCCGACGAGGCCAAGGACATGCCGAACGCTCGTATGGAGGCTGTAAACGTTCTAGGTCAGCGGGTGATGAAGCTGACGCTTGCGCCAGATTGGAAATGGTCTACGGACATTAAACCAATTGTCGGTACACCAAGCTGTCAAGCTACGCATACCGGGATCATAATCGAAGGAACTATTCATTGCGTTTGTGATGACGGGTCAGAAGCCACCTATTCTGCTGGTGATGCATATGCGATTTCACCAAATCATGACGCATGGTGCGTCGGTGGAAAACGAGCGGTTGTGTACGAGTTTGCCGGAGCATGGGGGGAATAGAAATGTCGTTATACCAAAAACTAACAAAAGTCATGGATGACCGGGATGTCGAGGGTTATGTTGCACTTATTCATGAAGATGCAGAAATTGTATTTCATAAATCAGGTAACAAATTCACAAAAGATGAATGGGCATCGATGGTTGTCGGAATGATGGGTAACCCAAAGTTTGTGAACGATGCATCTCGTTGTGTTTATGAAAATGATGAGATTTTGGTTTCGCATGACTTCATGTCTTACCCCGACGATACTAAAGAAGCGGTTATGCTGGTTTGCATGCTAAAAGATGGACAAATTATTCGCATGGAAACTGGAGCAACACCTCTTGCCTGATGAGTGATGGTAGAAACGCATATAGCAAGCTTTAGAACTTGATAATTAAAAAAAGAAGGTGGGGCCTCTGTTTAGTCGCCTCGCCCTCTGAGGGCTGTCGAGTGCCCGACAGAATGATTGATCAAATAGGTGGATGGAGTTCTATCAATTCTGCTGGCAGCTCTTATGGACACGGCTTTAATTTAGAGATCGTTACTAAATACGTGCTTAGATCATGTATATTAGGCTTAGAGGTTGAAAACCCTACAAGAGTGATCATCTCATAGTGAAGAATTCAATTTAGAAGGTTGCTCGAGCAGATGGAAATAAAAATAAATAAAAAGAAAAAAGCCCTAGTGACCGGTGGTACTGGATTTGTTGCTGGTTGGATAATCAAAAAATTGGTTGAGGCAGGCGTGAATGTACATGCTACTGTGCGAGATCCATCTGATAAAAATAAAGTTGGGCATTTGTTGGAACTCTCCCAGAACGGTCCTGGCAGTGTAACCTTATTCCAAGCAGACCTATTAGAAGCTGGTAGCTTTAATGCTGCCGTTGAAGGGTGTAGTTTTGTATTCCACACTGCGTCACCTTTCATATTGAAGTTTAATGATCCACAACGAGATTTGATTGATCCTGCTTTGAAAGGCACTCAAAATATTCTTGAAGCTGTGAGTTCATCAGACAGTGTTGAAAGAGTGGTACTTACAAGTTCATGCGTTGCTATTTATGGTGATGCTGATGAGTGTGCATTTGTACCAAATAACATGCTGAATGAGAGCATTTGGAATACTACATCCTCTGCCTTCCATCAGCCTTATTCTTATTCGAAAACAGTTGCTGAGAAAGAAGCATGGAAAATAGCAGAGGCTCAAGAAAAATGGTCTTTAGTCGTTATTAATCCATCGTTGGTGTTAGGGCCTACAGTATCAGGTAAATCTACGTCTGCGAGCCATGACATCTGTTTGCAGATGGGCGATGGAACTATGAAGGCTGGTGCGCCTCCCTTTGAAATAGGTATGGTGGACGTCAGGGATGTTGCTGATGCACACATAAGAGCTGCATATATTCCTGATGCTAGTGGTCGACATATCGTATCTAACGAGAGCTGTACGCCATTGAAGCTTTCGAAAATGTTACAAGGTGAGTTTGAGCAATATCCACTACCAAATAAAGAGTTGCCTAAGTGGTTGGTTTGGTTGGTTGGACCAATCATGGATAAATCAATGACAAGAAAAATGATTGCAAAGAACATGGGGCACAGCTGGAAAGCTGATAACTCAAAGAGCAAAGAAAAGCTTGGGATAGAATATCGATCTCTGAAAAGCTCCATAATTGAAATGTTCCAACAGATGATTGACGAGGGATCTTTCAAGAAATCGTGATACTTAACTGGATTATTCTTTGGTTTTTAGGTTCTGATTAAAGAAATCATCCACTTGTTTAGAGTGTTATAGTCGTACCCATTCCCATAGCTGTTCCCCACGCCGTGCGTTAGCCAGCCACCGCTTTGATCAATCACATCACTGGGACATTCAACTGCCCTAAGCCTGTCTCGCATTGAATGCCTGAAGCTATGAATAGTATAGTCTGGTCCACTCTTAACTTTCAGCCACTTATTCAAAGCAGCACTAGCTGAGTTTGCGTTAGTGCGTTGACCATCGTTGTAGTTGGGGAATGCAAACTCACTGCCATCAGGCTGTACTAATATGCGTTCTGCTGCCCACTTAGCTGATCCAACCAGCGGAATTAGTCTATCACTACTTGCAGTCTTAAGGGAGCGCCACGGATGAGGCCTGATTTTGACGCACAAGATGCCGTCTTGCTCAATGAAGTCTGATCTTAGCAGGCCAGCGCCTTCAGCTAATCGCATCCCTGTGTCAGCTATCAGGGCTATCAGCCATCGCTTCTCATCATCAGCCTTATAGCACTCTGCCTGAACCTGCTTGATGTCCTCAGGCTTTATGGGCAGCCGTTTCTTAACCCCAACATTGTGATCAAAATAAACGTTTGAAAAAGGGTTGACGATAGCCAGCCCAAACTCACTTAGGGCTAAGTTTATAACGGCCCTTACAGTGCCAAATATCCTTGCTACAGAAGCCCCGTTCAGGCCTTTAGCAAACAGGTAATCACGGAACTTGGTAGCGTCAGACCGAACATAATCATGGAGATCTTTCATCCCACAACAATCGATCAGGTAGCCACAGGAACGCCTCACAGCAGCCTCAAAGGTCGGTGGCCGATCATTTCCTTTCAGCCTCAGATAAACCGCAACAGCAGCCTTCAACGAATGATATTCAATGGAAGCCTCAGCTGCTGGCTCCTGAGTAGCATCAGCTAGTAAATGCTTCCCTGGTAAATCATCAGAAGAAATCCGCAGGATGTGCCAATGCCTGTCTAACTTAGCAGCATCACTCATTGCCCTAACACGGGCATCCCTAATGGATTTAGTCCTCAAAGAATAAGCAATCCTGCCTGTACGATAATGCCGACGTAAATCAGCAGGAACTCTACGGGAGAAATACCAGATTCCATCCTTTTGGAACGTGTAGCTATTAGATTTGGTTGCCAGCATGGTCTACGGCTCACTTACTGAGTCTAATTAGTGAGGTATTACAATGCTTTGAATTATTTATTGGCGCCCAGAAGAGAACGTCGAACTTTCCATAATTTGATTTAATTACAGTTACTTAATTTTTATTTTAAATTAAAAAGCGGTCCCAAAAGCGGTCCTCTTAGATCGGAGGGAAGCCACCTCTATTCACGTACCAATATCAAGCTAACCCGTGCCGCTGCTCTCGCTGAGTGGCTCAATTATTGAGCGCATAGATTTAGGCTGTGCTAGAAATCTGACGCGTGTTCTCATTAGTTTGGCAGTTCCTGCCTAAATCTTAGGCATACCTTTTTGCCGCATCAGGCGCTTTTGCGCAGCGATACGGAATGGAGCATTCGGCCCCCCATACCCCCCATATCCGTCTGTTCTTTGTATAATCTCAAAGAACATGCCACCTGCGAAAGGCCGCGAGTAGAGTTGGAAAAATTTCCCCTGCGCGTCTTCATCATAGAGGATGTTACTCATGCGGAGTTGTGCCAACCTGTCTGAGCTGATGTCAAACCGTGCAGCAAGATCTGCGTAGTAGTTGGCCGGAATTGGCAATGACGAGAAACCATTTTTATCCAAACTCTTGGCCGTTGAGAAAATATCATCCGTCGCGAAGGCAATGTGCTGAACAGAGGCATGGAAACTTTCTGTAAGAAAGCTACCCGCCATGGTCTTATGAGTTTCGGCCCCGTTCAGTGTAACGCGTAAGCGTCCGTCCGGTGTTTCAAGAGCTTGTGATCGGACCAGACCATCTGGATCGACAACGTCAACCATCGCTGATTTGCCCATATCGAATAGGGTCGTGTAGAACAGTGACCAGCTGAGCATATCTTCGTAACTCATGGTCTGCCCGATATGATCTATGCAGGTGAGACCCGTTCCAAGGTTCTTTTCGTCTATGGAGGTAAACTCAACGTCCCAGACATCTGAAAGGCCACTCTTCTCATCGATGAAATGCAAAATGCTACCGCTTTGTCCGTGGATCGCGGGAATGTTCAATTGTCCGGGATCAATTGGCTGTTTGAAGGGGTTGGCACCCAGCAATTTGGCGCGCTCGATTGCCGCTTTTGCATCGTCCACATCGATCCCAATATCGCACACACTGGTTCCGTGCACAGCAAATGCGCTACTAGCATAACCCTTAGTTTCACGGTTCACCAAGATGCGGATATCCCCCTGTGTCCAAAGGGTTAGATTCATGCTAAAATGGTTAGCGGAATGGTTGAAGCCGAGACTGCAGAGCAAGACGTCTAGCGCATCTGCTTCCTCTGCCTTACTGGCGAATTCGATGAAGGAAGTGCCCCGTGCCTTGACCCGGTCTGGCGTGTCCGGCACGTCGAGTGCAAGCGTGGGTTCGACCCGATTGACATCATCCATCAGCGCCACCAGCGACCGATAGCCATCCTTGGCGATACTCTTGGGGCGACCGCCTCTAAACTGATCATTAAATATCTCAAGTGAGATCGGCCCAGAGTACCCCGTAGCCATTACAGCGCGCGTGAATTTAATCATATCTAGGTCGCCTTCCCCCGGCATATTACGAAAGTGACGCGACCAGTACAGTAGGTCCATTTCAATAGCTGGCGCATCGGCAAAGTGGACGAAAAAGATTTTATCGCCGGGAATGCGGCGGATGGTGTCCGGATCAATCTTGCGAGCCAAAGTATGAAAACTATCTAAGATAAGACCAACATTTTTATGATCGGCCCTCCGCACTATTTCCCAGGCGTCGCGGTGATCGTTCACATAACGGCCCCAGGCCAACGCTTCATAGCCGACGCGTAGACCCCGCTTTGCTGCGCGTTCGCCAAGTTCGTAGAAATCAGCAGCGGCTCTGTCGATTCCGCCAAGCGCCTCTGGGTGGCACGAAGAACAAATCAGTATGAGATCAGTACCTAATTCTTGCATAAGGTCGAACTTCTGTTCCGCACGATCTAAGGCTTTGGTACGCAGTTGTTTGGGCAGGCCTTCAAAATCACGAAACGGTTGAAATAGTGTAATTTCAAGACCCATTGCGCGGATCATCTCGCCGACTTCGCGGGGATCGCCATCATGGGCGATAAAGTCCTGCTCAAAAATTTCGATTCCGTCGAAACCAGCTGTGGCGATGGCTTCGAGCTTTTCTGAAAAGTTGCCAGAGATGGATACGGTGGCAATAGAGGTTTTCATGTCGGATCCTCTTAAATGGTCTGACCTAGGGCTGCATAATCAAATACGTTTCCTGTGAAGGTGTTCAACGAGTTGAGCCTCAATCTCAAAAATAGAAACTGTCAAATGCACTGTTGTTCGCCTTCAGGAAAGCATTGCACGATATCCACAACCGCGTTCATAATGACGCTGTGGCGTGTTTGGTCGGCTGTGCATCGTAGATGTTTGCGACGCGGACAGATTTGCCTGAACTTGCCGCGGTGGTAACTGCTTCGACAATTTCAAGGGACTTCAGCCCCTCTAAACCTGACACCAAAGGGGCTGCACGACCACTGATCACATCAGAGAAATGCCGCACCTGCACGGCCAAAGGATCTTCTATCGAACAGGTTAAAGTCGTGGCGGAAATCGGCGTCCACCAATCGGGCTTTGACGCGTGACGCCACACCCGGAGATCGGGAAGTGACAGGCCGCCTTGCGATCCGCCAATCAGATAGCAGCTTTCATTTGTTGCCGGGTAAGCGGGGTTCTCACGCGCTGTTAGTTCCCAACTCCAGGGCGCGACAATGCTATCGGACACGGAAATCGAAGCTATGGCACCAGACGCGAATGACAAAATGGCAGTGGCGAGATCTTCGTTCTCAAAACCTCGAATAGACGGAACTGCAATGGCGCGCACTTCGGTGACCTCACCGCAAAAGTGCCGCAGAAGATCGACATCGTGCACAAGATTTACAGATATCGGCCCCGCACCTTTTTGGGTGCGCCAGGGTGCAAGGTCAAAATAATGGTCGGGCTTGTAAAACCAGCATGTGGCCTGAACAGATCGCACGGATCCGATCATTCCATCGTCAATTGCCTGTTTTGCTGAACGTACCATGCCATTGTAACGGCGATGATGCCCGACCAACAGAGGCACTCCTGCCGCAGCCGCGGCATCGGTCAGCAATTTGGCTTCGCCGGCAGTTACAGCGATTGGTTTCTCGATAAGAACCGGGCATTCATTCGCGATGCAAGCCAGCCCCTGATCAACATGGAGAGGCGTAGGCGTCGCCAGTATAATCCCGTCTGAACCGCCGTTCGACAACAGCTCATCCAATGACGCAAATACGGGAACACCAAGAAGACGGGCCTCTTGTTGTCCACCTTCGCTTTGCTCGACGACGCCGGACAATTCCACGCCGGGCGTTCTGCACAGAATATTCGCATGGCGCTTCCCAATAAGGCCGAGGCCGACAACTGCAATTCGCGTGATATCCGACAACGTTGGAATCCTTTCTGGTATCGGATGTACTTAGCCTAATTTTTTTGATAATATCAATATCATCAGACGTTTTTTATTTTAACCGATGTATTTTTGGTTTGCGGTGCCGCCTATACCGGTATAAAATGACAAGCGGAAATTAAGGTATCACACAAAGCCCATGGCAAAATCGCGCAACATAGTCGGCTCCACAACTTATCAAAATATTAAACGTGACATTATATTTGGAAAACTGGCGCCTGCGTCCAAGCTGAAGCTGGAAGCGTTGCGAGAGCGTTATTCGGCCAGCATGTCCACTTTACGAGAGACTTTGAACCGTTTGGCAAGCGAGGGGTTTGTCGATGCTGAAGAGCAACGCGGGTTTTTCGTTTCGGCTGTGTCGTCGGAAGATCTTGTGGAAATCGCGAACTTGCGCGTTCTGCTCGAATGCCACGCTCTGCTTTTGTCGATTAAAAACGGGGACGCAGATTGGGAAGGTAATCTGGTGGCAGCGCATCACAAGCTGCACATCATGGAAAAGAAAATGCTGAATGGTGAATTGACCGCTGCGGAAGATTGGAAGCGCTACGACTGGGAATTCCACAAAGCACTGATCGCTGCCTGCGGGTCACAAAATCTTTTGTCACTTCATTCGGTGCTTTTTGATAAATATCTGCGATACCAGATGCTTGTACTGACCCATCGCGGAGAGAAAGCAGTTCATGAGCATAGCGAACTGCTGGATGCTGCCCTAAGGCGGGACGAAACCCGCGCCACAGATATCCTTCGACTGCATATTGAACGCGGGCTTAACCACTCGGCCGCTGTGTTCCAAAGTGCGGGTGCTGAATCTACCCAACCGGTTTGAGCGATGATCCCGACAAGATTTGACCTTCGGCAAATTCATCTAGATTCCACAATTACCACCCGCAACCACTTTGCAATCATCGCATTGAATCTTATTGGATTCTGCAGCGCAGATAATAATAGTTGGTATTTTTAAAAATATCTGGTACTTTTAATTCTATCATTTATGGAGAGGTGTATAGGCCAATTTAGCCTTGTTAAAATGGCTGCAACGTCAATTACCGCTCAAGAAAACAAGGGAGATACCAAATAATGACGCCATCAATCATCAAAAATGTCGCTTCCGGCTTATGTGCCGCTGCCATGCTGGCCACACCCGGCATAGCGCAGGAGAAAGTTGAACTTATCTGGTCAAGCACGATGTCGGCCACGCACTATCGCGCAACGATGCTCGACACCGTCTTCGGCGCATGTCTGGGCGACGAGTTCGAATTCACGCCATACCATGGCGCAACATTGTTCAAGCAGGGCACCGAACTGACCGCGATGCAGCGCGGCAACCTCGATATGGCCCCGATTGCCATTCCTGACCTATATAATCAGGTTCCGGAATCGAGCATTCTTTCAACTGCCTATTTGTATTCCGACTATGACCACATGCGCAGAGTTTGGGCTTCGGGTGTGCTTGAGGATCTCCTCGCCACAATTCAGGACAAGGCTGGTATCGTCGTTCTAGACAACAACTATATTGGCACGCGCCAAGTCAATCTGAAAGGCGACAAGGTTATCAAAACACCTGAAGACATGGCCGGCATCAAGCTCCGCATGCCTGGCGGCGAAGTCTGGCAGTTCATTGGCGAAGCTTTGGGTGCCAATCCGACGCCAGTTGCATTTACAGAGGTTTACACTGCTCTTCAAACCGGCGCAGTTGACGGTCAGGACAATCCCTATACCGGCACCCAGCGGATGAAATTCTACGAAGTGACGGATCAGATTGTTTTGACCAACCACCTGGTCGCTAACAACTTGTTTTCTGTCTCCCGTTCCAAGTGGGATTCATTGACTGAGGCGCAACAAACCAAACTGCGTTCCTGTGCTGTCGAGTATCGCAAGGCGTTCGAGGGACGCATTCTTGAAGATGAGCAGTCCTTGCGCGCTTTCTTCGAAGGCGAAGGTCTAAATGTATACGACCCGGATCGCGATGCATTCCGCAACCACGTTCTTGGCGTCTACATGGACTCCAAATACGCGTCAGACTGGCCTGAAGGCCTTATCGACGCGATCAACGCGGTCGAGTAGTATCGATTAGGATGGGGCGGCTAATACGCCGCCCCTTTTCAATTCGGTTAGGGGCGAAACCACGATGATAAAGGCGATTGAGAAGGGGCGGCAATTTGCGGAAGGCATTGCTGCGCTTATGCTTGGTTCAATGTTCGTCTGCTTCCTTACCCAGATTGGGTTCAGATATATTCTGGGTTGGCCGGTAGGCTGGACCATTGAGTACGTGTCCATGACGTGGCTTTGGGGCATCCTTTTTGGCTACGCCTTCGTTGTTCGCAACCCCGAAATCATTCGGTTGGACATTGTCTATACGGCGATGCCGCGAAACATTCAGCGTGCAATGGACGTGATCGCCCAGACTTTTTGTGCCGCGGTTATGCTTTGGTCGCTTCCCCAAGCAATCGATTATATTAACTTTATGCAGATCGAAAGAACTGCCTATATGCGGGTCAATTTCGCTCTGCTTTTCTCGATATACGTGCCGTTCTCAATCGCGGTCAGCATTCGCTGCCTGATGTCGGCTTGGGATGCGCTGCGCGGCCACCCTGATGATCCGGCGGTTTTGGGCGAGACGAAAGAATGCGACTGCAATGTTTGAGCCATTCACACTGTCAATTATCCTGATGGTCGTTCTGACGGTCTTTGGGCTGTCGATCGGCATCGCGATGCTGATTGGAACCATCATGTACCTGGCCCTTGCAGGCTGGGATACCTCAATCGCCACGGAAACCGTGCTGCAAGGACTGTTCAACACGTACACCCTTTTAGCCATCCCACTCTTCATCCTTGCTGCCGATATAATGAATGTTGGCTCTTTATCGGATCGCCTGCTGCGGTTTGCCGAGGCGCTGGTCGGCCGGTTCCGGGGTGGGCTGGGGCATGTGAACGTGGTGTCCAGCCTTATCTTTTCTGGCATGTCCGGTTCTGCCGTCGCCGACGCCGTTGGCATGGGCAAAATCGTTATCAACATGATGACCAAGGACGGAAAATATACCAAATCCTACGCTGCCGCTATAACTGCAGCGACGGCCACCGTCGGCCCGATCATTCCGCCATCACTACCGATGATTATGTACGCTCTTGTCTCGGACGCCTCGATCGGTTTTCTATTCGCCGCCGGCATCTTGCCAGGGCTGCTGATGGGCCTGATGATGGCGGGCACCAATGCCTATATTGCACACAAGCGGGATTTCCCGGTGGAAGAACCAACGCCATTGCGTGACATTCCCCGCCTAACCTGGGAGGCCTTTCCGGCTCTGATGCTGCCAGTTATTCTGCTAGGCGGTATCTATGGCGGTGTCATGACCCCGACCGAGGCCGCCGCAGTAGCGGCGTTTTACGCTTTGCTGATCTCAGTCTTGTTTTACAGGTCAGTCAGTTTCAAAGCATTCTTTGGTGCACTACGCAGCAGCTCGCGGTCAACCGCAGCAGTCGGAGTGCTGATTATGGGCGCGATGGCGTTCAACTATGTCATCACGCGCGAGAACATACCCGGCTCTCTCGCCGCGTTCATGGCACAATTCGAACTGTCCCCAATCTGGTTCCTGATTGCACTCAACGCCCTGTTCCTGCTGTTGGGTGCCGTCCTTGAACCCGGCCCAATCTTATTGATCGTCGTGCCGATCTTCATTCCAACGGTTGATGCCATGGATATTGATCTGGTGCATTTCGGGGTGATCGTTGTCATCAACGCAATGATTGGGCTGGTCACGCCGCCGGTGGGGATGCTGTTATTCATCGTCACAAATGTCACCGGGGCAAAAGTTGGCCACATCATTCGTGATGTCCTACCGTTTCTGTTCATTCTGATCTGCGCGTTGCTGATCGTCACGATCTGGGAGGACTTCGTACTCTTCGTCCCGCGTCTGCTTGGTTACACCGGATGAGAGTGAAAGAGCGGCCAAATGTTCTTTTGATCTGCGCCGATCACTGGCCCGCTGAATTGCTGGGTGTTGCGGGCCACCCGATCATCAAGACACCTGGCCTGGACGAAATCGCTTTTACCGGGACCCGGTTCACGAATTGCTATACTGAATGTCCAGTGTGCATTCCTGCCCGCCGCACTTTGATGACCGGCCAATCGCCGCGCAGCCATGGCGACAGAACGTTTTCTGAAAAGATGCCGATACCGGATGTCACGACGCTTCCCCAAGCGTTCCGCGATGCCGGGTATCAGGCAGACGCCGTGGGCAAGCTGCACGTTTACCCCCAGCGGGATCGCATCGGTTTTGACAGCGTCCTTCTGGACGAAGAAGGCCGGACGCAATTCGGGATGGTTGATGACTATGACATGTTTCTTGGGGATCTTGGCCACACCGGGCGTCAATACGATCATGGGATGTCGACAAACCAATATGACTGGCGGCCCTGGCACCTTGATGAAGACCTGCATGTAACGAACTGGGCGACGCGCAACATGGCGCGGACTATCAAACGGCGCGATCCGACCCGTCCAGCCTTTTGGTACCTTGGGTACCGCCACCCGCACCCCCCGCTCGTGCCTTTGCAGGCCTATGTGGATTTATACCGCGATATCGGGATCGACCCGCCATATTGCGGTGATTGGGTACACGCGAATGACAACGACCCGCCGTACGCCCTGGCTGCGATGCAAGGTCGGGTGCGGCTGCACTCTGATCCTGCCATTCTAGAGGCGCGGCGCGCTTTTTACGCGCTATGCACGCAGATCGACCATCAAATCCGCTGGCTGATTGGAACGTTGCAACAGGAAGGTATTCTGGACAACACAATCATCGTATTCATGTCCGATCACGGGGACATGCTGGGCAACCACGGCACCGTGGCCAAGCGATTGTTCTATGAAAGCTCTGCAAATGTCCCGATGATCATTATGGGCACGAAGGAATCTCCGCAGTTATTCGAAAGTGGGACAGACGACCGCCTGATGGGGCTTGCCGATGTGATGCCCACATTGCTGAACATGTGCGGAATTGACGTCCCCGCGTCAGTCGACGGTACGTCGATGGCTTCCGGTGACACCAAGGACCATATATATGGCGAATGGGGCGAAGACGACACCGCGTGCCGAATGGTCCGAGATGAGCGGTTCAAACTGATTTACTATGCCGTTGGAAATCACTTTCAGCTCTTCGATTTGCAGGAAGATCCGCAAGAGCTAGTGAACCTTGGGGGCCAATCGCAGGTGGCCGATGTGCAGGCGCGCCTGACAGAAACCCTTCGCGGCGAACTTTATGGGTCAGACCTGGAATGGCTCGACGGGCGTGAGTTTATTGGGCGGCCGAACCAGCCTTATACGTGGCAAGCGCACCGACACCTGCATTTTCAAAGAGGCGAGGGCTGGCCGCGTTGAAAGGCGTGTCGGCCCTAAAGGAGACATAATAATGCGTACAATTTTTGTTCTGTTTGACAGCCTCAACCGATCGGCGCTTGGTTGCTACGGCGGATCGATCGATACGCCCAACTTCAACCGCCTCGCCGCAAAAAGTGCAGTGTTCGACAACCACTATGTCGGGTCAATGCCCTGTATGCCCGCGCGTCGTGACATGCATACGGGGCGGTTGAATTTTCTGCACCGAAGCTGGGGCCCGCTAGAGCCTTTTGACGATAGTTTTGTTGCGAAACTTCGGGAAAACGGCATCTACACGCACCTGACCAGCGACCATAATCATTATTTTGAGGACGGTGGCGCGACCTATCACAACCGATTTAACACCTATGATTTCATCCGTGGGCAGGAAAGCGATACCTGGGTCGCCATGGTGAAACCGCCGCTGCAACGGTTCCGCGAGCAGTACCACGAAAAGCAATTTGGCGGTGCACGTTCACCGATGCGTATTCAGGGGATGATTAACGAAACACGGTTCAAGGCGGACAAGGATTTTCCGGTTCATAAATGCTTCGACGCGGCGTTGGAATTCCTTGATACGAATGGAGAAGAGGATAACTGGTTTCTGCAACTTGAATGCTTTGATCCACACGAACCCTTCGCAGCGCCAGGAAGCTTTCGGGAAGCGTTCCCGACCACGTATTCTGGCCCAATTTATACATGGCCACAGTATAGAAATTCATCCGAAGATTCCAAAACTGAGGTCGCGGAAATACGTGCCAACTATGGGGCATTGGTGGCGTTTTGTGATCAGCAGCTTGGACGGCTTCTCGACCATCTTGATGACCATGACATGTGGCGTGACACGACAATTGTGCTGACAACCGATCACGGCTTTATGCTTGGCGAACACGAGTGGTGGGGCAAATTAAGGATGCCGTTCTTCAACGAAATCGCGCACATTCCGCTTTTGATCCATGACCCTGTGATGCCAGACAGTTGGGGCCTGAGAATTGGTGCTTTGACCCAGACGACCGATTTAGCGCCGACCTTTCTGGACATCTTTGGAATTTCCAAAGACAAGCATATTTGTGGGTCGTCTTTTATGCCTTTGATCCGGGGAGAGACAGCCTCTATCAGAGAGCTTGCGATCTACGGCGTCTTTGGCGCGGCGGTAAATGCAACCGATGGTCGCCATACCTATTTCCTCTACCCCGATGAGATGGACGAAACACCGCTTTTTGAGTACACGCTCATGCCAATGCACTCTACCAGTCTATTTGCGATGCGCGAGCTGGAGGATGCAGAACTGGTCCGTGGTTTCGACTTTACCAAAGGTGCGCCAGTACTGAAAGTTCCTGCCTTAAGCGATGCAAATCGCCCACCGATGCAGGGTGGGGGTTTCGCGGATGTCAGAACGCGGCTTTATGATCTGTCAACTGACCCCAAACAGGAAAAACCATTTCGCGATAACAAAATTGAAGCGGGCATGAACGCGAGCATTGCAAAGGAGTTGATGCGCCACGAAGCACCAGCCGAAATCTATGATCGCTTTGGTCTGAATCAGGGCTCCGCGGCATGATCTTGCTAGCTTTCAATCCGCGCATGATTTGTGCGCCACTTAAACCCAGAAGACAGCGTCCATGAAAGTCGTCTTTGCCCTTTTTGATACGCTCAACCGGCGTTCGCTGGAATGCTATGGTGGAACCAGTGTAAAAACGCCGAATTTCAAACGGTTGTCCGACCGGTCTGTGACATTTGACAATCACTATGTCGGCAGTCTGCCCTGTATGCCCGCGCGACGCGAACTGATGACAGGGCGGTATAATTTTCTACACCGGTCTTGGGGCCCGTGCGAACCCTTTGATCATGCGTTTCCTGAAATACTGTTCCGCGAAAACGGCGTCTATTCCCATCTAGTCACGGATCATTCGCATTATTGGAAAGACGGCGGCGCAACATATCATTCGCGCTATGACAGCTTTGAGTTCATCCGCGGTCAGGAAATGGACCCTTGGAAAGGCTACGTCGACCCGCCTTTCGATGAGTGGCGACAAGAATACCATCCGATCCAGTTCGACGATACACCACGCAGTAAGCATCGCCGCAATATGGTGAACCGGCACTTTATCCGAGACTATGAAGATTTCCCTGCGGTCCAGACCGTTGACGCGGGTCTGGATTTCATCGCGCTGAACAAGCAAGCCGACAACTGGCTGTTGCAGATCGAAACATTCGATCCGCACGAACCCTTTGACGTGCCCGAAGCCTTTCGCGCTGGCTATCCCACCGATTACAGTGGCCCGGTGCTTGATTACCCGCCCTATGGTACCTTCGAAGGCGATCCGGGCGAGATTGCCGAATTGCGCGCCGCCTATGCCGCCACGCTGGCCCATTGCGACTTCCAACTTGGCCGCATTTTGGACGTCTTCGATGCCAACGATCTGTGGGAGGACACAGCCCTTATCGTCACCACTGACCATGGGTTTCTTTTGGGCGAACATGACCTTTGGGCGAAGAATATCATGCCCGTATACAACGAAGTCGCACATATTCCCCTGATCATGTTTCACCCAGACCATGCGGATTGTGGCGGTCAACGGCGCGAGGGGCTTACCCAAACCACCGACCTGATGCCCACGTTTCTTGAGCTGTTCGGCGTGGCACCACCGCCGGAGGTTCGGGGAATGTCGCTGATGTCACTCGTCGCAACCGACGCTCCCGGTCACGAGACGATCCTATACGGACAGCATGGCGCGGCAATCAACATCACTGACGGACGTTACACCTATTTCCGCTATCCAACGGACATATTCGACGGAAACCTCAACCAATACACGCTGATGCCGACGCATATCATATCGATGTTTTCGGTCGAAGAATTGCAGAATACCACATTGGCCGACCCCTTCGACTTCACCCAAGGCGTACCGGTCATGAAGGTTCCGGTGATCCCGGAAAGCCCGTTCTTCAAGCGTCATGGCCCGGGTGTGCTGATCGACTGTCACACACGACTCTTCGACCTTTCTGTAGACCCTAAACAAACCAGCCCTATCGATAATCCAGAGGTCGAAGAAAGGCTGTCGCGGAAGATGGCCGAGACCATGATGGCCAATGATGCGCCCAACGAACTCTATGACCGTTTCGGCCTAACGGCGTATCTGCAATAGTATTTTACCCGAAGTCGCCCACTACGAAGGGTCACAACGTAACAAACTGCAGCTTTGGCTCGTCAGGACATCTGCTTACGCAATGCGCCGAAAACGGTCCCAAAAGTGGTCCTGTGGAAATCTATACTACTGTATTTTTCTGTTTTGTTCGCAATTTCAGGGAGATCTCGGTGCCCAGAAAAGGACGTCGAACTTTATATATTTTGATTTAATTACAGTTATTTATTTTAAGATTGAAATTAAAAAGTGGTCCCGAAAGCGGTCCTTCTGAGTAAGATCAGGCGACCTATTAAGCACATCAATTTCAAGCCAAACCGTACTGACACTCTCTCTGGGTGGCGTCGATTATTGAGCGCATAGATTTAGGCTGTGGCAGCAATCCGATGCGAATTCTCATTTGTCTGACAGCACCATCTGGTGATTTTTCTGGCAAGTCTGGATCTGGCTGGACTGAGAGCTGTTGATTGTCCATGCGAAGTCATCGACCAAATCGGTGGGTGGCTCACGCAAGGTGTTGGTAGTAGCTACGGCACTGTTTATCCTGACTCCATACTATGGAAATGGTAAAGAATTATTGGGAAAACAAACAAATAATTTTCTTTTAACAAGCCCCGACTCAATCACTTCTAATTTGGATATCCAGTTACCCATCCGATCCAAGGCTTGCTTTTCACCTAACAGTTTAATTAGCTCTTCTTGATGTAAATCATCAGCTTCTATCTGCAATCGGCAAGTTTCCTGATAATCTTTGGAAAGGTCAATTTGCTCATCAATATGCCACCCGCTCTTCCTCAACATCGTTTCATATTCTGGGTCTGCTTGAATAAAATCAGGAGAGTTTAAGACCGCCCGTTCATAATCTATTTTATTCAGTCCGGGGGTTATATAAATCACTGAGAACACCATTTTTCCTTGCTCACGAATTATTCGGCGACATTCAGTTAGCACTTTTTCTTTTGAAAAAAGGCAGCACAATAAATCACTGTGGCTCAATGCGTCAAAACTTTGGTCCTCAAACGGAAGTTCAGCGGCATCAGCGACGATAGTTGTCACCCTTTCTGAAATTTTGTCTTGGATTGAGCGGTCTGCGGCAAGCTTTAAGCCTGTTTCCGGTAAATCTACCAAAGTTAAAGAACAACCGCTTAATGATGACAAATACAGTCCAGGCCAACCAGCGCCTGCACCAATATCGATTAAAGATGATTGAGGTGAAAGCCTCAATTTCTGACTCATAAAGCTTGCTTGCTTTTCAGTAGTCCAACTGTTGCCACCATAACAACAGCCGCAAGTGTGCCTTTCTATTCTCCGCAAAACATCATGTGTCGAGAGTTGATAAAAATTATCGAATTTAGCTATTTGTTCACGTTCAGCTTTGGTGCAATTCGTCAACTTAAATTACCTTTTGCTGTGCTTATACGTCACTTTAAACCCGTGCTCAGAGGATTTAGTCCTTAAAGAGTAAGCAATCCTGCCTATGCTATACTAAGGCGTACTTTGGTCACGCCTCAGTTTCAAGCTAAACCGAGCTGCTACTCTCGCTAAGTGGCGCCAATTGTTGAGCGCACAGATTTAGTCTGCACTAGCAATTTGATGCATGCAATCGTTAGTCTGACAGCACCAAACTGTGGGTTTAAGACTTTGCTCCGCGCCCTCAAGCCACTCAAAATCCAGCGGCAAGCCCGTCTTTGCGCGGATCAGATCCTGATGCATACCCGCCCTCAGGCAAGTGGCAAATCAATTGCGTACCGCCAAAGCCAAAGGCATTGTCTGGCGCTTCAAGTTCAATCTTGTGGCCAATTACTGCCAAAGCCTTCAAGGTCGCATCAGGCATCGTATCCTCACAGGCCAACACTAACCCCTCAACAAAGCGCCAACGTGGCGCATCCGCTGCCATCTGTGGATCTTGTCCCCACACTTGGGTCCGCAGTACCATTTGAACATGGCCTTGTGCCTGCATTGGCCCGCCCATGACGCCAAAGCTCATTAATGGTCCATCAGGGCCCATCACAAATCCAGGAATAATTGTATGAAACGGGCGTTTGTTAGGCCCGACCAGATTTGGACTATCGGGGTCGAGTGAAAACCCAGCACCGCGATTTTGCATTGAAATACCTGTTCCGGGAATAGCTACGCCAGACCCGAACCCTGCATAGTTTGATTGAATGAACGACACCATCATTCCAGACGCATCCGCAGCTGTTAGATAGACAGTGCCGCCGTTTTTAGGCGCGCCAGCGTTGAAATCTTGCGCGCGGGTCTCGTCAATCAGGCTTGCGCGGCTGGCCAAATAGGTTTCATCCAGCAAAGCCTCAGATGTCACATCTGTCATATGATCGCCATCTGCGACATAAGTTTCTGCGTCCACAAGGGCCAGCTTCATCGCTTCAACTTGCAAATGGATTGCCAGAGGATTATCCGCGTCCAGCTCGCGAATGCGGGTATGCGAGAGAATTCCCAAAGCCATCAGCGCTGCTATCCCTTGGCCATTTGGTGGAATTTCGTGTAACTCCATATCGTCGAATTTTTTCGAGATCGTACCGCACCAGTCAGCTTTATGTGCAGCCATGTCCTCACGACTTAAGGCCGCTCCGTGTTCCGCTGCAAAATCACAAATCGTGTCGGCTAGCTCACCTTTATAGAACGCCTCGCCTTTGGTCTGTGCTATCAGTTTAAAGGTCTTTGCTAGTGGCACATTCACAAACCGTTCGCCTGCTTTGGGTGCCTCTCCATTTGGCAGAAACGTTTCTGCAAATCCTGGATGATGGCCAAGGTCTGTCGCCGCGCGCCGCCATAATTCTGCGATAACAGGCGTGACAATAAATCCGTTTTGCGCATAGCCAATCGCTGGGCCAAATAAATCGGCAAACGGCAACTTTCCAAACCGACCTGACAAGGCCACCCATGCGGATACCGCACCTGGTACGGTCACGCTTTCCCAGCCACGAAAGGGCATCTGATCATATGCGGCAAACCTTTCAGGGTTCCAGCCTGCGGGAGAGCGACCAGAGGCATTTAGGCCGTGCAATCGCTTTCCATCCCAGAGGATCGCAAAGGCGTCAGATCCCATGCCATTGCCTGTTGGCTCCACCAGTGTCAGGGTAATGGCCGTGGCAATCGCGGCGTCGACCGCGTTGCCACCTTTTGCGAGCATCGAAAGCCCCGCTTGCGCTGCCAGCGGGTGCGAGGTTGTCACTACGTTGTCAGCCAAAACAGCAGAGCGACGCGAAGGGTAGAGATTGTGGGCGCGGAATTTCATGGGTGCGTCTTCTTTCATGTCTAGATCAAAGTAAGGCGGAATTTGAGAGGGGTTAAGCCGTATCAAGTAGATTTTTCGCCATCATCATATGCACACCTTTTTCGCGGTTAACAGTCTGTGTGATGCGCAAATCACCCGCAAGGCTACACAGCATATAGGCGTCTTCGCGGCTGATCTGGGCACGCTGGGAAACTAGTGTGATCATGTCGCGCAATGCCATTTCGACACAGCGATCAAGGTCAGCATCCATGCCCATCGTGATGTAATGGGTCGGCGTTTCGGCTTGGGGATAGATCAGCTTGCGATCTTTGAGAACGCTCAACCGGAATCTACCTTGTAGCGCAGTTTCAATCGCTGTGACGCAAACCTCGCCATCGCCTTGTGCGCCGTGCCCGTCGCCACACGAGAATAACGCGCCTTCCATTTGAACTGGCAGATACAGCGTTGTGCCTGCCACCAATTCCTTGTTGTCGATATTACCGCCATGCACCCGAGGCTCTATTGTTGAAATACGTCCCCACGTGGGCGGCGGTGCGACACCCATCACGCCAAAAAATGGGGCCAGTTTGAGCTCAAGCCCCCATGGCAATGTCGCAATACCGCGCTCTGTATCTAGCGGAATGATCGTATGGTGCACGTTTGGAAAATCTTGTGGTAATGTCCCTTTAAGGGGGCTAAGATAATTAAACCCCCAATCCTGTCGTAAAGACACACACAAGATATCAATCTGCAAAACATCGCCCGGCATCGCGCCTTGCACCGCAACCGGTCCAGTTAAGATATGCCCTGGCATTGTAGGCAGCCCGGCGGCGTGAAGGTCCAGCAATTCTTGTGGCACATGGAACCCAGGGCCCGGTAGGTTTTGGGGTCCACCAGAGACGGTATTGATCACCACTTCATCACCACTCGAAATGGTCATGGCAGGTGGTAGTGTTGCATCAAAGTAACCCCAGTGACAGGTTTTGAGCGATGTGCCTAGCACGTTCTGTGTCATAGTATGCCTCCGTTAGGATATTGATCAGCTAGCGCGCTGGCCTGACAAAATACCCTCGATCAAGATTTGCACACGAAGCGCCTCTTGGATCGTGGCGAGGCGGTTCGGTTTGCCATTCATCAAAAGAACCATGTCATCCAATTGCGCCTTCAACCCTGTCGCACGCGTATCTGTCGGGGCTGAGGACGAGGGTTCAAATTGACCGCCCGATGATACGGTGTCGATGGTAAATTCTGAAATCCTTCGGCTCGTTTTAGATCCCTTTATCGTGACCTCTTGGCGATCAGGCTGCGCGCCGCCAACACTGCCCATGATCGTCACGGGTAGGCCCGCACCATTTACCAATCGCGCGGCAACATGGGTTTCGCACAAATCCCCTTGTGGAGGATATTCTGGCTCTGCCCAGACCAATTCAAGCGGCCCTAAAATGCGTTCGCTCAAAAATAGGAAGTGCGAGATCACTTCGCGAGTCATGCCGCCCTCATCGCGAAACCGTAGCCAGTCTGCCGTCTGTTGCCATGCGCGCGGCCAATGCGGATAGGTCACGATAATGTCGACGCCCATTAAATCACCCAATGCACCGACTTTGGACCCTGCTGAAACATCCGTGAGCGCGCGCCCAGCCGCTTGGGTAAAGTTCACTGCGCTCGGCACGCCAGCAGCCGTCAATTCACGCACCAATACACGGCTTTCAGCTACATCTACGCCCAACGGTTTTTCTAGAAAAACAGCTTTGCCCTGCGCTGATGCCGTTAGAGCATAGGCCTTGCGCGGCGCAGGAGGACAGGCAAGATATACCAAGTCAACGTTGCTGAACGCCGCCTCGGCATTGGAGGCTATCAGAGCATCAGGTGCCAGTTTTTGCGCGCTTTGACAGGCGGCGGAATCTGGATCCCAGATCGTATCGACCACAAATTCAGGATGAAGGAACATATGCTCAAGCATGCGTTGACCCATGATACCCAAGCCAATAATTGCTGTTTTAAACGCCATCACTCTTTTCCTTGGAATGCCACCAGTAAGACGGTGAGTTTTGTACAAGCCCGTACAGGCTATATTTTCAACGATAGTATAGACAATGAATATTCCTGATTCACAACTGCAACGAAATTAATTTGGCCCAGTGAGATGAGGCTGCGCAACCACACCTCAGCTATACTGTGTGACAAATCAGTGACTCTCCAAAAGAGACTTAAGTAAAACCTTTGTGCGAATCTGAAGCTTCGTAGAACCTCGAGAGTATCGGGAGAAACTATGATGTTTGCTTATAGCGAAGATGGACAGCATTTTTTAGGCTTTCGCACGAACGCCGTTGGGAAAATGCAAATTGTCTATGACTATGAAGGTAAGATGCATCGGATCTATGATGTTGAAACACCTAACGTAAAAACGAAGGTGATAAGCACTGCAATAACTAACGCCGTTAAACATAGAATGGTGGTTCCGACACTTTTTGCAACGCTTTCATCACAAAACATTAGTTTGAAAGAACTTGTCTAAACTTTCATTCTAACACTCTGCTGCTTTAAAAGCCGTATTTGATGGTAGAATAGGTGTGCAGTTATCATGGAGATTGTATTAGAAAAAAGCCAAGTCGTAGACCTGCGGCTGGACCTGCACAACCAAGGGACAAGCATTGGCGATGATTTGGATTTAGTCGTAAATGATCAAGATCAGTTCATATTATACTTTGAACCCAAGCGAACAACCTGGTCCCGCTTTTTAATAAATTGGCACCAAAAGTATTTGGCCAGCTGATACTGTCAGACAAAACTAACTTGAGACGGGGCGGGCGGTTTCGTAGCCTCGCCGTATGACAAAACACTCCCCATTTAGGTACTTTAAAACGAGCCCTGAGATTATCGGCTTGGCTGTGATGCTTTATGTTCGGTTTCCGCTCTCACTCTGTAATGTGGAAGATCTTTTGCACGAACGAGGCATTGAGGTTGGCCTCACACAAGTTGCCAATGTCGCCATATATAACGAGCGCATACTTCTTCCTCTCTGATGCTGCGCTCCATTTTGAGGCAATGCTCTGCCCAGTCAAATGCTGACAAGCTTCGAGGTACCCATTAGAAACTTGTGGCCACCGGTTAGCGTCAAACTTTTACTGCAATCCAATACAAGTTTCTAGTTGGCTGAAAGCACCGTTTTTATAAAGCCTACTCAAGACGCATAATTAAAGCGGACATGAGTTTGGCGCGTTCAACCAAACTTGAAACTTCGATATGCTCGGTAAGTGTGTGCAAACCTTCACCGCGGACACCCAAAGAGTCCAACGTTGGAACGCCCAAATATCCCGTAAAGTTCCCATCAGACCCGCCGCCTTGACTGCGGCCGATCAGATCGAAACCAAGTTCGGTGCAAATATCTTTGGCAATGTCAAACAACGCCATCGTTCCGGGTTGATTTGGATCCCAAACTGGACGGGTCACACCGCGAGTGATATGAAATTCCACACCATTTTCGTCCCCTTGCAAGGCCATTATTCGCGCTATTCCATCGTCTAAATCTTTTTGAGTTTTTGCCATTGACAATGCTTCGGCATCACAGTGCGACGACACACAATTGACCCATTGGCCTGCATGGATCACCCCAATGCTAAAGGTGCAATCGGGTCCAGACATTGCTTCTATCTCAAGAACCTTGCGAGCCATATGGGCTATAGCGGACTTGCCGTCACCTAGCCGAGCACCAGCGTGACTGGGTCGTCCAACAGTGTGCAAATTGAACCGAGCGATTGCATACCGTCCAATTGTGGCACCGCCATCGCTATGGGCAGGTTCTGGTACCAAAACGTATTTGTTGCGTTTAGCTTCAGCCTCTATCAAGCTGCGGGTCGACGGGGTTCCAACCTCTTCATCAGGCGTGAAAAGAATCGTAACCGGCAAAGGCGACTGCAGTCCAGCAATAAGAAGCTGCCGCATGGCCTCAACGCAAGCGTAGTTGCCGCCCTTCATATCCATGATGCCTGGACCATAACAGAGATCCCCGTCCAGTTTAAAAGGCAGCGCATCCAATGTTCCAATGGGATGAACCGTATCCATATGACCGGAAATTAAGATTCCACGCTTACCGAAGTTTGGATGCGGGAACCGCGCTCGGAGACTATCACCAAAGCCCATACGTCCAGGAATGCGCTCAATTGTTGCCGCACCTGCCAAATCATAAGCTGCTAAGTTCATCATCCGGTTGACGGCAGCAGCATCATGGGTTGGGCTTTCGCATTCTATCCAAGGCTTTAACCCCGCTAGCATTTGATCTGTGTCAAAAGGCAAATCCAATGGGTTCATTTTATGGCTCCAATTCATTTGTGGGTCTTAGGAACCCAACTCGTACCTCGCTATTAACCTAATTGCGCAGTACGTGTTTCGGCTATCCGAGCCAGCAATGTGGCTCCTAGCGGCAGAATTCGATCATCGAAGGTGAACGCTGAATTATGTAAAGCGGCGGTTCCCTGATGTCCAATTGTGAAATAGGCTCCTGGCACAACGTTCAGCATATCTGCAAAATCTTCGCTACCGGTGACGGGATCGCCGCCCACAGTAACTTTGGCATCACCAACAATATCGCGCGCAAGATCTGCGAAAGCTTTGGATAAAGTTGTATCATTGATCAACGGTGTGAAGATATTGCGAATATCCACTTCGACTTTTACACCATACATGGCTGCGACGCCCTCGGAAATCTCATTTATTCGAGTTCGTATGATAGCCCGCAATTCGTCAGAAAACATACGCACAGTGCCTGATATGATTGCCTCACCCGGGATCACGTTATATGCAGATCCGCTGTGAAACTGAGTAACGGACACTACGACAGGATCATTTGGGTCTAGATTGCGGCTGACAATGCTTTGCAAGCCTTGCACCAAGGCCGTGGTGGCAAGTATCGGGTCCCGGCAGTCTTGCGGTCTTGCGCCATGGCTACCTAAGCCAATTACCTTGATATCAAAGAAGTCTGCTCCCGCCATGGCTTTGCCGGGTTTGATACCCACCTGATATTGCGATGCGCCCGGCCAGTTGTGAAGCCCATAAACCTCATCACAAGGAAAGCGTTCAAAAAGCTTGTCGGCCAACATCGCGCGCGCGCCACCTAGGCCTTCTTCGGCGGGTTGAAAGATTAGAACCACTTTTCCGTCAAAGTCTTTGGTGTCCGCTAGGTAGCGTGCGGCACCCAGCAACATAGTAGTGTGGCCGTCGTGGCCGCAAGCATGCATGACTCCTGGGTTTTTAGAGCCATAGGCCAGATTGGTTTCTTCCTGAATTGGCAGGGCGTCCATATCCGCTCGTAAGCCAATTGTGCGCCCCGGTTTTGCGCCATGGATCACGCCGATCACGCCTGTTTTTCCAATGCCCCGGTGGGTATCAATTCCCCAGCTTTCCAATAGATCGGCCACCACACTGGATGTGCGTTCTTCTTGGAACCCTAATTCTGGGTGGGCGTGCAAATCCTGGCGAATGTTGGTCAGCTCATCTGCAAATTCTTCGATTTGGTCGATCAAGTTCATTTTGGCCTCTTTTTTAAATGTTGATGCCCAGAGACACGCCATCATGTCCTGGATCTGCGCCACCACTTAGCGTTTTGCCATCAATCCTAATCCCGTGTACGGCGCCTATGCCAAATGTTTCTGCAGACCTGATTATTTGGTAGCCATTCGCTTGAAGCGGCTCAACTGCATAACCTGGGATTCGATTGGTGATGTCGATAGCGTTTGATGTGGCCGAAAAACGTGGGGCGGAAACAGCCTCAACCATCGACATATTGAAATCCATTACGTTCAACATAGCTTGCAAAACTCCCATAACGATCTGCGTTCCCCCCGGTGCTCCTAGGACAATGTGTGGTGCACCGTCTCGAAATGCGATAGTGGGCACAACTGAACTAAACCGAGATTTTCCGGGGGCAATAGAGCCCGCGCGCCCGGGGCGTGGGTCAAACACAGCCATGCAGCCATTGTACATAAAACCCAAGCCGTCGCTTATCACACCCGAAGGCATCCCCAAAGAATGCGTCATCGTTACGCACATCCCGGCTTTGTCAACCACCACCACATGGGTTGTATCTTTTGGTTCTGGTTGGCCCAAACGGGTGACCAACATTCGTTCACCGGACCGGATGCGGTCAGCGATTTCAGCCGCATAGACCTTTTCAACCAAGTAATCTGGTATATTTACGAAGGACGGATCACCCACGCGGGTGTCCTTGTCCGCGGTGGCCGCTTTCATCGCTTCAGCAACGATTCTAATGTATTCTGTGCTGTTGTGACCAATCGCAGATAGATCGAAGTTCTCGAGAATGTTTAACATCTCGACCAGCATGATACCACCACCCGGTGGGTGGTTGGTGGCGATGTCAAATCCACGATAGGATCCCCTCAAAGGATCGACTTTTGTAGTGTGATAAGCCTCGAGATCCGCACGGCGGATTAAGCCACCATTCTTGCGCATATCAGAATCAATTTTATCAGCAATCTCACCTCGATAAAATACGTCCGCTCCATCGCGCGCTATCATAGCAAGGCTGCGGGCTAAATCTGGGTTGGCCACATGATCGCCTATTCTTTTCACGCTGCCATCTGCGCGGAAATAGGCGGCGCGTCCTGTTTTGGAGAATCCAAGTCGTTCGGTGACTTCGGCACGGCCCAAATTAGCACCCGACGTCCACCAATGATATACATGCGGGCGTACGTAAAATCCTGCGGCTGCCTGGGTCACTGCCGGCTCACAAATGTCCGACCAATCCCAGCTTCCAAAGTCGCGCACTGCCTCAAAATACGCTAATAAAGAACCTGGTGTGGTAACCGCCTGGTATCCAATATCATTAACATTGCCCTTTAGAACAAAGCCAAACCCGTCTCGCGTTTCGCCCATTAGCAAGTCCAGCCACATGTCTGGTGTTGCCGATAGCGGTGTTTTGCCATGGAAGTCGATGCAAGTATGTGTGCCCTTTGGATCATAGATCTGCATCGATCCAAAGCCTGCAACACCACACATCTGTGGGTCAACGACGCCCTGTACTAAGGCGGCTGCCATCGCAGCATCGACGGCATTACCCCCGCGCATCAAAACACGGGCTCCGGCCTCAGACGCTTCGGGTTGCGCTGTGACGATCATCGCATTTGGCGACTTGTTGGACATCTGTTTAATTCCTATTTAAGCTTCACATTTTGTAAAAATGAAGTGCGATGATTTTGGTGACTGGATGCAATAAAGACATGCCAATTTTGTCGTTAAACCTGTAAAGATTCTGCTATTTTGGACGATCGTCCAGCTTTCTGTAACTATGCAAAAAGCATGAAAGCGCGACCAACGAGGTGTCTGGTGGACGTGCAACCATTTAAGTCTGCATCGTATAAGTCTGCATCGTAAAGCATTTCCTAATCTGTGTATCATTGGCTCCACAGCCGATGACTGGCGCTTCTTGTTTTGCAGCGAAGTCATTTTTTTGGCCGATCTTTCATCAACTATCGGTAAAGCCTTTTTGGTAAATTTTGCATTCAAGCTCATGGGTTTGCTTTAAATATTGGTCCATTTGGACCAAGCCTAATGCCAGGGCGAAGGCGAGTGTAAGGAATGGCGTCAATCCGACAAGGATTAGCTCCAGGGGATTCTGAAAATATCACTTCCTGCGCGATGGGTTCGTAATCAGCAAGAAAGTGAATTGCGCTTTTGACAGCCACGACTTTATAGTCCTCAGGGTTTGCCCCTATATGGCGGAAAATAGCCTGATCTGCATTTTGCGTTCGGTTCGAGCCCACAACAATTGTTACATCTGCTCCGCCGTCCGTCACTCGCAATCTGGCGCAAGGGCCAAGATTTGCAGTCACACCACAGAACATAGGACCTGTGCACTGAAATATACCCTCGCTCAGCTGTTCTACACTTGCGCGTACTGCTATTGCGGGGCCACCAATCTCAGGAAACATGCCGCCGATTTGTACGTCAATCATCGCACCAATGCCAGCCGCATGGGCCTGGGAAGCAGTCTTTTCATCCCAAATCATACCGATCACGCCACGGACATTACCATCAAGCATTGCTGCCAGCAATCCAGTTGCATCACCCGGAGCTCCTGCGCCGGGGTTATCTTGTGGATCAGCGATAATGACGGGCTTGGCGCCACTGGCGCCCATAGCGCGTCGCACGGCAACATCCGCCGGAATCAGCTCAGAACTGAAATGGTCTTCAGCGTCTTTCAGCGCGGATAAAAGAGTATCAGCGGCAGCGTCAACTGCATCCTGATCCGTGCCACAGGCATAAATTGACGTACCGCAATTGTAAATATCTGCCGGTGGGAATCCAAAAGCAAAATCAATGGACGACACGCCCGGACCTGTTAGGTCATCTAGCATGCCATAAAGTCGACGACCGGGTTCGCGTCGGGTTGTTTGCGACGTGATAGGAATGATGTAATCTAATTGTCGAAATGCGCTTGCGAAAGGCGTAGCTAAATTCAGTAGTTCTCCAAGCAGACGTGCAGCACGAGCGCCCGTCGCGCCCATGTCAATGTGTGGATAGGTGCGATAAATCACTATGCAAGATGAGAGTTTGATAAATTCTGGTGATAAATTTCCGTGCAAATCAAGACTGACTGCAATTGGCAAATCTGGTCCAACCACGTTGCGCACTCGGCGAAGAATTTCTGCTTCACCATCCTCAAAATCTTTTGTAACCATGGCACCATGAAGGTCTAAATATACACCATCTATGTCGGTTGCGTTGGCAAGTCTTTGACACAACTGGTTTGTGATTCGGTCAAACGCGGCAGATGAAACCAACCCACCGGGCTCAGCAGCAGCGTAAAGTAGCGGTACTAATTCGAAACCTGTTGCTGCATCTGTGAACCCACCCAGCGGAACGTTCAATCCGCGGACTTGCGCGATACATTCTGGGCCTTCGCAATAAGGTGGCCATGATCCGGGTTTTAAGAAATGCGACAATTCTGTGGGAAAAGGGGCAAAAGTATTTGTTTCATGCTGAAACCCTGCAACAGCAATTCGTGGCAGTTTTACTGGATGGTTTGGTCCCATTTCATACCCACATTGTGCGAAAAAAATTGTGATCAGAACTTTTCGTTTAGTCAAGAACAATATTCTTGTTGACAAAAGTAGCATCATTTTTGTTAGATTTAGGTTCGAACTGAACCTGGAAAAAGCATGAATTTGCATATAAATTAGGGAGTTTCAATATGTTAAAATGGTTTAAACCCCGCACTCTGTCAGCGATCGCGTTAGCGTTTTCTGTTTGTCTTGGAGGTATGGCCTCTACTGACGCAAGAGCGGAAAGCGTTCTAAAGGTTATCCCCCATGCGGATTTGAAGAACCTTGATCCAATTTGGACGACTGCTTACATCACGCGAAATCATGGGTATATGATCTATGACACCTTGTTCGCGATGGATGAGAGCTTTACGCCCCAACCACAAATGGTTGAGGACTGGACAACATCCGAAGATGGTCTGACTTGGACATTTAATTTGCGTGCTGGGCTAAAATGGCATGACGGCGCGGATGTAACTGCAGCTGATTGTGTTGCGTCTCTGGAACGTTGGGGCAAACGCGATGGCATGGGCCAACAATTGTTTGGCGCGATGGAAAGCCTGACTGCGGAAGATGCCGATACAATTGTAATGAAGCTGTCCGAGCCATATGGACTTGTGCTTGAGTCTATAGGGAAAATATCGTCTAATGTGCCGTTTATGATGCCTGCACGTGTTGCAGCCACCGATGCGTTTGAGCAAATCGATGATTATACTGGCTCTGGTCCATTTGTATTCCAAAAAGACGAATGGGTTCCAGGCTCAACCGTAGTATACACCAAGTTTGATGATTATGTTCCACGCTCTGAACCTGCATCAGCTGCATCTGGCGGCAAAATTGCCAAGGTCGACAAAGTGATCTGGACATATTTCCCGGATCAGACTACGGCGATGAATGCCTTAATGGCAGGTGAAATAGACTTCTTTGAATCACCGTCAAACGATCTGATGCCAATCTTAGAAGCAAACCCGGACGTAACGGCTGAAATCAACGATCCGTTAGGCAATATCGGCTTTTCACGGTTCAACCATCTGCTGCCGCCATTCAATGACGTAGATGTGCGCCGCGCCGCGATTATGGCGATGAAACAAGAAGACTATTTGGCCGGCGCTTTTGGTGATCAGAAGTTCTGGAAAACATGCTACTCTGTATTTCCTTGTGGCACGCCTTTGACCAATGATGTTGGTTCTGACCTGATGCGAACCGGCGACATCGAAGCGGCAAAAGCAGCGCTGGCTGCGACATCTTATGATGGTACGCCTGTTGTTATTATGCAGCCAACTGACATTCCTGCATTGTCGGCGTTTTCGCTAATCACAGCAGAAAAGCTGCGTGACATTGGTATGACGGTTGAGGTGCAAGCGATGGATTGGTCGACCCTGACATCACGTCGTGCTCTGCGTGATCCAGTTGCTGATGGCGGTTGGAACATCTTTCACACATGGTGGATCGGCGCAGACGTGATTGACCCTATGGCGATTGCATTTTCTGGTAATCCAGATGCTGGTTGGTTCGGTTGGCCAACAGATGCTGAGCTTGAAACAGCACGGACAGCTTTTGCAAAAGCTAGTACTTTGGACGAAAAGCAGAAACTTGGTGCAAAAGTTCAAGAGCGTCTTTGGGCGATTGGTGCATCTGGTCAATTGGGACAGTTCTTTACACCAGTTGCATACCGCAACAACGTAGAGGGTCTTATAAAGTCGCCAGTGCAATTCTTCTGGAACATGTCGGTCGAGTAGATTGCTGCTACTCTTGGAACCTGATCGCGCTTAATGGCGCGGTCAGTATCTCTAATAAGGCTCAAAAATGTACCTATACATCCTGAAACGTGTTTTATCGACTATACCAGTTGTGGTCATTGTTGTCTTATTTGTTTTTTTGATGTTGCGACTGGCACCAGGCGATCCCGCCGCAGTTATTGCGGGTGACTACGCAACGGCCGAAGATGTTGAACGGATCCGCGAACAGCTTGGCTTGAACGATGCAATTCCGGTTCAGATGTATCGGTGGATTGCGCAGCTCGGAAGCGGAGACTTGGGCACTGCGATCTTCTCAAAACTTCCAGTTACGACGCTAATTGGACAGCGGCTGGAACCAACGCTTTTACTTTCGCTCACAACCATTGTTTTCACTGTTTTGATTGCTGTTCCGTTAGGAACCCTAGCAGCCTATAAAGCAGGTAGTTGGATTGATCGATTTGTCATGCTCTTTTCCGTGGCTGGGTTTTCGGTACCAGTCTTTGTGCTAGGCTACATCCTGATTTATGTGCTGGCGATGCAGCTACAAATATTACCAGTTCAGGGTTACAAAAGCCCGTTTGAACATGGGTTTTGGGTATTTTTAAGACATATGGTCCTGCCCACAATGACCCTAAGCGTGATCTATATTGCCTTAATTGCGCGTATGACCCGCGCCTCGGTCCAAGAGATTTTGCAGGAAGATTATGTGCGTACTGCGCGAGCAAAGGGTCAAAGTGAATTTAAGATATTGATGCGCCATGCATTGCGCAACGCCGCTGTGCCGATTGTTACCGTGATTGGCCTGGGCATTGCATTAATGATTGGCGGTGTTGTTGTGACTGAAAGTGTTTATAATATTCCCGGCTTGGGGCGGTTGGTTCTAGATGCAGTTTTGGCACGCGACTACCCAGTTATCCAAGGTTTGATCCTATTTTTCAGTTTTGTTTACATTCTGATTAATCTGTTAATCGACCTCAGTTACACCTTCTTCGATCCACGGATACGATACTAATGACTGATCATGCTCAAGACGCAATAATGGCAGACGCGGTGCTTTCCGAACATGAAGATCCCAGCCTACTGGCTGGAATGCTTAATAATCGAGCGATCTTTTGGGGTGGTGGTTTGTTAATTTTGTTTGCTCTAATTGCGGCAATTGGGCCGTTTTTAACACTAGATCCAACAGAACTAAATCCAATTAAGCGATTAAAGTCTCCTTCTGCAGAGGCTTGGTTTGGATCTGATTTCTTGGGTCGGGATATTTTTTCCCGAGTCATCTACGGCGCGCGAGTTTCATTGGTTGTTGGCATTGCTGTAGCGTTAATTTCTGTGGGGATCGGTTTAATTCTTGGCTTGGTGGCGGGCTATGTTCGCGTTTTAGACGCAGTCATCATGCGGACAATGGACGGGTTAATGTCAATCCCCGCAATCTTGCTGGCGATTGCGCTGATCTCTTTGTCTGGAGCAACGCTTGGCACAGTCATACTTGCGATTGTAATCCCAGAAGTTCCGCGCGTTGTGAGGCTGGTCCGCGCTGTGGTTTTGACGGTGCGCGAAGAACCTTACGTCGAAGCAGCCATTGCAGCAGGCACACGTTTACCTTTGATTTTGAAACGGCATATCTTACCCAACACAATCGCGCCTCTGATAGTACAAGCAACTTATGTCTGTGCCTCTGCGATGCTGACCGAATCCATTCTTGGGTTCTTAGGCGCTGGGATCCCGCCGGAAATTCCAAGTTGGGGCAATATCATGTCTGAAGGACGCACGTATTTTCAGATTAGCCCTTGGATTATATTTTTTCCAGGTATCGGGCTGGCCCTAACAGTGCTGGCTGTAAACATTGTTGGCGATGGCTTGCGCGACACACTTGACCCTAGAATTGCGAGAAAGATTTGAACGAAATATCCGATACGCCAGTCCTGGAAATTAAAGGGCTATCAGTGCTCCTACCGGATGGGGCGGACCGTGAATTTGCGATCGAAGAGGTTTCTTTCAGTATTGGTCGATCAGAAATCGTATGCATCGTGGGCGAATCTGGATCTGGAAAGTCGGTCACGGCGTTCACTGTGATGGGATTGATCCCTAAAAAAGATCTGGTACCGGTAGCTGGTGAAATTCTGCTGCATGGCGAAAATTTGTTGGGCAAGTCTGACCGTCAAATGCGCAGGTTGCGTGGCGAGAAGATGGGAATGGTGTTTCAGGAGCCAATGACGGCTTTAAACCCAGTAATCAAAGTCGGCGATCAAATCGCAGAGATTCTGGAAATTCATGCCAATATGTCGGCATCCGCTCGCAAAAAGCGAGTGATTGAGACCATGGAGGATGTCAGCCTACCTGAGCCCGTGAAGATGTATAACTCCTACCCGCATCAATTGTCTGGTGGACAACGACAACGGATAATGATCGCAATGGCTTTAGTCTTGGAACCTGGACTGCTAATTGCGGATGAACCTACGACCGCCTTGGACGTGACGACGCAAGCCGAAGTTCTGGAGCTAATCAGGGATATTCAAGCGCGCCACGGCACAGGGGTGATGTTCATCACCCATGATTTCGGTGTTGTGGCTGATATCGCAGACCGCGTAGTGGTAATGCAGAACGGCAAGGTGGTCGAACAAGGAACGCGGGATGAAATTCTAAGTGCGCCTTCGCATCCCTATACGAAAATGTTGATTGGATCAGTCCCAAGCCTGACGCCGCCAGTTCGCCCTATTCCTGAGATCGCCGAGACAGCACTAGAAGCCAAGGCTTTGAATAAAACTTACGGGCGTGTTGGATTCTTCGAAAAAGGTCGTTTGGTAAAGGCCGCGCAAAATGTGGAACTGATCTTGCGTCGGGGTGAAACTTTAGGCGTCGTTGGAGAATCTGGCTCAGGTAAGTCCACGGTTGCGCGCTGTGTGGTTCGGCTGATTGACCCAACTAGCGGTGATATTAATGTAGCAGGGACCAATATTGCGCAGATGGCTGAGAGTGAATTGCGGGCCTATCGCCAAAAAATCCAGATCGTTTTCCAAGACCCGTACCGATCACTGAATCCGCGACGGACTGTTGGGCAATCCATCGTAGAGGGTCCGATGAATTTTGGCCTTAGTGGCACCGAAGCTCAGTCTCGGGCCGAAAATCTGATGCGTATTGTGGGCTTAGCCCCAGAAGCGCTGACGCGCTTTCCACATCAGTTTTCTGGTGGGCAGCGGCAACGCATATGTATTGCCAGAGCTCTCGCGATGGAGCCTAGGGTTCTAATTGCAGACGAAGCCGTTTCTGCATTGGATGTTTCGGTTCAGGCACAGGTGCTTAGGCTGCTACAAGATGTACGTGAACGTTATGATTTGGCGATGTTATTTATCACCCATGATCTGCGCGTAGCTGCACAGATTTGCGATAGGATCATGGTGATGCAACGCGGTGTGGTGGTTGAAGAAGGCCGAACTTCCGAAGTTTATGCAAATCCGCAACATCCCTATACACGAAGCTTATTGAATGCGGCTCCCGGGCGTGAAACCAATTTCGCTCGATAGAGCTAATTTGCACTGTAATGTGTGGACGCCTACTTTATGAAAGGGTTAATTTGAGTAACTTTGATGTTTGCAGTTTGCGGTCATGTATCCAGCCTTTTGATACGGATATTAGTGCTGGCCTTGATGAAGTTTGCGCGGCAGGTCCCAAAACAGACTAGCGAGCTTTTGGATCCAGATCGTGACCCGTCCACACAATGAGACTAGACTTGGTAAAGTGGGTAGGATGCAACATTGTTTCGGCTGCGAGGTCTCCACCGTTATCCTAAAACATAGGCGAAACAACCAAATCCTGCCAGGCTCATTATAAAGATTTTCTACGTGGAGTTTCTTCAATGATGGATATAGTGAAAATGTCAGCGACAGAAATTGCAGAATCTGTTCGGTCAAAAAAATTATCTGCAACTGAGGTGACACGCGCGCACTTAGAAAGAATCGAGTGTATCAACGGGTCGATTAACGCCGTCGTACAAGAATTTCCTGATGAAGCGCTTGCAGCGGCTGAATCGGTGGATGAGCTAATTTCACAAGGGAAAGATCCAGGGGTTTTGTGTGGAGTTCCCATAACTATTAAAGTGAATGTAGATCAGATTGGACAAGCAACCACTAATGGTTTGACTATACAAAGAAATTTAATTGCACAAAGTGACAGCCCGGTAGTTTCAAATGTTCGACTCGCCGGAGGTATTATTGTTGGCCGTACAAACACTCCTGCATTTTCATTGCGGTGGTTCACTAAGAATGACTTGCACGGTCAAACGCTTAATCCTCGTGACTACTCTATTACACCAGGTGGTTCGTCTGGTGGTGCTGCAGCTGCTGTGGCCAGCGGGATGTGCGCGTTAGGACATGGCACCGACATTGCTGGATCAATTCGTTACCCGGCTTTTGCCTGTGGATTACATGGTCTCCGCCCAACTTTAGGAAGGATAGCCGCATACAATGCTTCTGGCAAAGATCGTCACATTGGAGCGCAATTGATGGCGGTATCAGGACCTATTTGCAGAACTATTTCTGATATCAAGATTGGTTTGGAAGCTATGTCAGTGGGCAACAAAAATGATCCATGGTATGTTCCAACTCCTATTAATCAGGGCGAATTCCCACGACGGGCGGCCCTAACGATTGCGCCCGATGGTATGCCCGTCTGTCGAGAAATTGAATTAGCTCTGCGTGATGCTGGTCAACGATTGAAGGATGCTGGTTGGGTTGTAGATGAGGTCTCGTGTCCACCTTTGCGCCCAGCTGCAAAAATTAATGAAGAATTGTGGATGACTGAAATGCGGACTAGCGCTGATTTAATGGTCGAACAGGAAGCGGAAGCCGACTCTGTTTTTGTTTATGAACAAATGAAAAACCGAGTGGCTCCTTTGGAAATTGAGCAACTTTTAATAGCGTTACAAGTTCGAGCAGGTATCATACGAGAATGGCAAGAGTTTTTAGAAAAATATCCTGTTTTGATCTGTCCTGTGTCTGGTGAGTTGCCGTTTTTACAACAAGAGGACGTAAGGTCAGAAACGGCATTTGAAAGAATTATGGAAGCACAGCTGACGCAACGCGCATTGCCTGTATTAGGTCTACCTGCAATGGCAGTCGCTACTGGAGCTGTTGGTAAAATACCAATGGGAGTCCAATTGGTCGCAGGACGGTTCAGGGAAGATATATTGTTTTCTGCTGGTGCGGATATCGAGACTGCAGGTCCTAAAATAGAGATTGCTAATCCAGTCTGATTGGCGAACTTGCCTAGGAAAATTTGGCGCAGTGAACCTTTCTAAAGTTTTGAAAATTAATCTTAAAAATTTTAAAATCTTACTGTTTGCGTTGGACAATATTCTTGCTTTTTGATCTGGCCATCGGGAGTGTGTACTGGCTATATTTTATCTTAGATTGCAAGGCTGGCAGGATTTAAATTGAGTACATAGATCAAGGCCGCGCTAGTATTCCGATGCGAGCTTCATTTGTCTGACAGAATTGCTGCGGCAAATCAGCGAGAATTGGTCTAGCTAAATCTTTAGAAGCTTTGCCAAATGGCTGAAAGACAGGCATATGAAGCACTCTCGCCGCGCGCCATATTATCCGCAAACTCAAGGCAAAATAGAACGTTTACGTCAGACATAAAAGAACCGCATCATATTAAAAATCTATTACCTGCCAATTGATTTAAATTTAATATCAAAGCCTTCGTCGATCGTTACAATCATCAAAACCACCATAAGATCATCCACAAAGTGACACCCGCTGAAGTTTACTTCGGGCGTTACAAAGCCATTCTAGACCACTGACAAAGGATCAAACGAACGCCACTTGAAACGCTGCTTGCATCACAGGCAGCGCGCTGCATAATCTTAGCAATCAGATTCGCCAAACTTTCCATTAGTTTAAGCGGCCTGTGTACCAAGGACTCTGACGACGGACAAACGCGGCATCATACCCTAACTGAATTGTCTGAGCAAAAAAACTATAACGGCCTGCATACTCCAGGCTGTAGTTGAACACTGCATTTATTCTGGGTCGTGTGACTTATCGCGGATATGGTATAAGGTTAAAGCAATGAAAACGAGTAGACTTATCACAACAGTGGATGCACATATTGGTGGCGAAGTCAGCCGCGTGATCACAGGTGGTGTGATTGATCTGCCCGGCAAAACAATGTCAGAAAAGCTTCACTACATTAACAATGTTGATGACAGCCTGCGCCGGTTTGTCCTTCATGAACCGCGCGGGGGCGTTGACAAAACTACTAACCTTGTGGTGCCGCCAACACGCGATGACGCTGACGTGGGATTCTTTCCAATGGAGGCTAATGGTTGCTATCCGATGTCAGGAGCCAATGCAATTTGCGTCGTAACTGCGTTACTAGAAACAGGCGCTTTGCCGATGGTAGAACCTGAAACGCTGGTTCGATTGGATACGGCAGCGGGACTGATTGATGTGAAAGTTCGATGTGAGAACGGCAATGCAATTGCATGCACCGTAAGCGCCCCCGCTTCTTTTCCGGTCCACCTTGACCACCCAATAGAAGTAGAAGGTCTCGGTACCTTGTTCACTGACGTTGGGTGGGGTGGTTGGTATTATGGTTTTGTAGATGCCCGTAAACTTGGATTTTCGATTCAACCGGACGAAGCGCGAGACATCGCAGCGGTGTTGCGCGAGGTTGGCACTGCTTTACAAGAGCAGGTCAGCATCAGCCATCCCTATGATGAGACGATCAACAAAATTAATCTCGGCGCTTTTCCATTTATGACCCTTGATCCAGAGGAAGGATCCAACGTCCATCGTTTTGCTAATATGATGCCCGGCGGTCGCATCGATCGTTCCCCTTGTGGGACCGGAGCTGCCGCACGGGCGGCTATTTTGCATTCACGTGGGAAAATGAAGTTGAACGAAGAACATATCGCTCTGTCCATTACCGAAGGCGAATTCAAAATGCTCCTACGGGAACAAAAAACTATTCAAGGAACTCAGGTCGTGATGCCAGAAATTACCGGACGCGCGTTCATCTATGGCACTAGTCAATTATTTTTGAATCCCGAAGATCCATATCAGATGGGAATCAGCCTGTCGGATATGTGGGGTGAAGCGGCACGTGGCGTTAATTGTTGAGCGCTTAGATACTGGCGGCACTAGCAATCTAAGGCGAGTTCTCATTCGTCTGACAGCACCTAACAAATTCCTAGGCCCACCGCTCCTCTACGTCTAGTATACGATAGAAACTGAAACTGGCCTGAAGTAGCGTAATCGCCGCGGTAAGATTAATCTGACCTGATGTGGATAATTTTTGCATTACTCCGAGCCTATTTGAATGGATTTTAAAATGGCAAATGAAAATCTTGATCGCTTAAGCCCCACAACTGCCCGAACTTGAGGTGGTACAATGAAACCTGGGCCAAGAAACCTTTTGACCGACGTGGCCGGCCTTTTAGTCGGCAACGCAGAGGTTCAAGATCTGAAATCTGGCGTGACGGTTGTAACGAGTGATGTACCCTTCGTCGCAAGTGTGCATGTTATGGGCGGCGCACCGGGCACGCGCGAAACGGATCTTTTGGCACCGGATAAAACCGTCGCTGGCATTGATGCCTTGGTGCTGTCGGGTGGGTCCGCCTTTGGTTTGGCGGCCTGTGATGGGGTTGTAGACGGTTTGCGGCGCGCGAAACGCGGGTTCCCCGTGGGACCAGTGACTGTACCGATTGTTCCCGGTGCGATTCTCTTTGATATGGTCAATGGTGGGAACAAAGATTGGGCCGACAACCCCTATCTGAAACTCGGACGGGCTGCCTTCGACGCAGCTGGAGTGGACTTCAATCTTGGGTCCACAGGGGCTGGAACCGGTGCGTTGGACAGCTGTTTTAAGGGTGGTCTGGGATCTGCGTCTGTGACGTTGGACAGCGGACGGACAGTTGCGGCCTTGATGGCTGTTAATCCTATTGGGTCGGTCACAACACCAGGTGGCAATCATTTCTGGGCCGCGCCACATGAGATGGGCGATGAATTTGGTGGCGTTGGTCCCGACCCAAGAAGCGATCTGGTCACCCCAGATCCAAGCCAAAAAATGGCGATGATCGCCGCAGCGGGTCAAGACCGAGCCAACACGACAATCGGGGTCATTGCCACCGATGCCGCACTCACCAAAGCACAGTGTCACCGACTAGCGGTGGCCGCGCATGACGGAATTGCACGCGCCATACAACCGGCACATTCACCCTTTGATGGCGACTTGCTGTTTGCGGTTTCCACCGGCGCTGGTCCGGTCTTGGATGATATGGCGTTGTTTGAACTTGGCCATGCGGCATCTGTCTGCGTCGCCCGGGCCATCGCGCGCGGGGTTTTTGAAGCAACGCCTCGGCCCGGTGATTTATTGCCCACTTGGAATGATAGAAAGAGGAAAGCCCAAAGATGATCGAAATGCCGAATGGGATTGCGCCACATCAGTGCCTCATTGGTGGCCAGTGGCGGCCACCTGCGGGCGGCGAATACCTCGACCTACTCAACCCGTCTGATGGATCAACACTCTGCGCTATTGCGCGCGGAACGTCTGCGGACGTCGATGCAGCTGTTGATTCGGCAAAGGCTGCATTGAACGGTGATTGGGGGGCGGCCACGGCGGTGGAGCGCGGACGCATCCTCACTAAAATCAGCCAGCATGTCCTGAAGCATGTCGATCTATTGGCGACACTTGAGGCGCAGGACGTTGGTAAACCCCTGACACAGGCGCGCAACGATGCCATCGCCTTGGCGCGCTATTTGGAGTTTTACGGTGGAGCAGCCGACAAGGTTCATGGTCAGACCATCCCATATATGGAGGGATACACCGTCTATACCCTGCGCGAGCCGCATGGGGTTACGGGCCATATCGTCCCTTGGAACTATCCAATGCAGATCATCGGCCGATCTGTTGGCGCGGCGTTGGCCATGGGCAACGCCTGCGTTTTGAAACCCGCGGAGGAGGCATGCCTAACAGCACTCGCCTTTGCCGAAATTGCGCGCGACGCTGGTTTGCCTGATGGTGCACTAAACGTTGTTTCGGGGCTTGGTGCAGAGGCAGGCGCAGCGCTCTCAACGCACAAAGATGTCCATCATATTTCCTTCACGGGCTCCGTCGGCGTTGGAAAGCTTATCCAGAAAGCGGCCGCAGAAAACATCGTGCCTGTCACGCTCGAACTTGGCGGGAAATCACCGCAGGTCGTTTTTGCAGACGCAGATTTGGACGCGGCCCTGCCATTCCTTGTCAACGCAGGTATCCAGAACGCCGGGCAAACGTGCTCGGCATCTTCACGGATACTGGTTCAGGACAGCCTGTTGGACGAAGTCACAACCAGAATGACCGAGGCCTATGGAGCCCTAATTGCAGCGCCAGCCTTAGAAGACAAACATGTCGGGCCTTTGGTGTCCCATCGCCAAAAGGCTATCGTTAATAGCTTCTTCGAGAGGGGTGCCGATCTCACTATCGCGGCACAGGGCGTGATTTCAGACAGCGCGCCTGATACAGGGGCTTATGTGGCGCCCACACTTTTCGCAGATGTCGCGCCCGACCATAGCCTCGCGCAGGATGAAATCTTCGGTCCGGTTCAGGTTATCATTCCGTTCAAGGACGAAAACGAGGCCATCGCAATCGCAAACGGAACCGACTACGGGCTTGTCGCCTCTTGCTGGAGCCGTGATGGCGCGCGTCAGATGCGTATGGCGAAAAAGCTGCGCGCGGGGCAGGTCTTTGTAAACAACTACGGCGCAGGCGGTGGCGTTGAACTCCCTTTCGGTGGATCTGGCCATTCAGGACATGGGCGCGAAAAAGGGTTCGAGGCGCTCTTCGGTTTCTCGACGGTCAAAACAGTTGCCACTTATCACGGTTAGGACAGAACATGAGATTACAAGACAAAGTAGCCGTTGTAACCGGAGGCGCATCTGGGTTCGGAGCCGGGATTGTCCGCAAGTTCGCAGAAGAAGGCGCACGCGTTGTTGTCGCGGATTTGAACGTAAATGGCACACATGAGATCGCGGCAGAGGTCAAAGGCCTTGGGATACAGGTCGACGTCGCAGATGGCGCTTCGGTGGCTGCGATGGTGGACGCGACGCTCGGTGCCTATGGCCGTTTGGACATCTTGATAAACAACGCAGGAATCACGCATTACCCGGCGCCATTGGAAGAAGTGACCGAGCAGAACTTTGATAAAGTTTTTGCCGTGAATTGCAAATCAGTTTTCCTAACAGCACAGAACATTGTTCCCGTGATGAAAAAGCAGGGCCAGGGCGCAATTTTGAACGTGGCCTCTACGGCTGGGGTCAGCCCGCGCCCGCGCCTGAATTGGTACAACGCATCTAAAGGCTGGATGAACACGGCAACCAAGGCGATGGCCATCGAATTGGCACCGCAAGGTATCCGAGTCAACGCGATCAATCCCGTCGCTGGGGAAACGCCTCTGCTCAAGGTCTTTATGGGTGAAGACACACCGGAAATCCGTGCAAAGTTCCTGTCCACAATTCCAATTGGCCGGTTTTCCACGCCAAGCGATATGGGGAATGCCGCCTGCTTCTTGTGCTCGGACGAGGCCAGCATGGTCACGGGCGTCTGCATGGAAGTGGACGGTGGCCGGTGTATTTAATGCGCGCAGCACAAGACCAAAAAACGCAAACAAGGGTACAATATGACACAGAATGATAAGTCTTCTGATCCTCGTCCGCTTTGGCAATGGAGCGCGAGAGAGATTGCGACCGCGACACACAGAGGTGCGTTGAGCGCGTCTGAAGTTGTGGAAGCTGCCTTGGATCGCCTGGATGCCGTGAACCCCGATTTGAATGCCGTCGTTGAGGTCTGCGTAGACGCCGCCCGTGCCGAAGCGAAAGCGTTGGATGCCAGCGACGCACCCAAGGGGCCGCTGCACGGTGTGCCGGTCACGATCAAGATCAATGTCGACCAGAAAGGCCATGTGACAAGCAATGGCGTCGCTGCCTTCAAAGATGTAATCGCGCCAGATGATGCTCCCGTTGTGGCCAACCTAAGAGCCGCCGGTGCAGTCATCATAGGGCGCACCAACACACCAGAATTTTCATTCCGAGCAGACACCGACAATCCGCTATTCGGGCGCACGCACAACCCGTGGGGCCACCATGTTTCGGCAGGCGGATCATCAGGGGGCGCTGGCGCCTCTGTGATGGCTGGCATCGGAGCATTGGCGCATGGAAACGACATTGGTGGCTCTCTTCGGTTTCCGGCATCTGCAAACGGGGCTGTGACAGTCAAACCAGGGCTTGGTCGTGTGCCCGCTTGGAACCCAAGCCAAACCCGCGAAAGGGGCCTATTGGCGCAATCCATGTCGGTGCAGGGGGTCATCGCACGAACCGCTGATGACCTGCACCTGTCGATGCCAACGCTGATTGCAGCAGATATCCGTGATCCCCTTCATGTCCCATTCCCATGGACTGGGACTGCGCCAAAGACGCCTATCAAAGTTGCTGTCAGCAAAGATGACTTTGGCTTTGGCCTGCATCAAGACGTCGCACTCGCCATCGACCGTGCGGCGTCCGCACTCACCAATGCTGGATACGTGGTCGAAGAAGTAGAACCGCCCATGGTACGTGAAACTGGTGAAATTGGGTATAGGTCATTGTTGGGTGAAGTGAAAACCTTGCTTGGACCGGATATCCAAGAACATGGATCAGACATCCTGCAAGCAATATTCGATGACTACCATAAAGTCTTTCCGCCTTTTGAAGGTACAGAGCTTGTTTCGATGTTGGGGCAACGGTCCCGATACGCACGGGCATGGGCAGAGTTTATGGAAACCTATCCATTGGTTTTGTCGCCGTTCCTACTGCAACCCTTCTTCGCACCCGCCAGAGATACCGAAGGTGTTGAAGGCGTGACCGAGGTGTTGGGGCAGGCCCATTGGTCGTTTATTATGAGTTACCTTGGTCTACCCGCCGGGAACATTCCAACCCATGTTGCTCAATTGCCGTATGGCCCTGTGCCCATAGGTGTTCAAATCGCTGGTCAAAGATGGCGAGAGGATTTGATCGTGGACGCGATGCAAGCGATTGAGCGAGAAATTCCGCCAATGTGTACGACACTCTGGACTCAAGTCATGAGTGACCGTTGCACGTGATTTTTCTCAGTATAAAAAGGTGGATAATTAATTTACGATACACGCATGGACACATAAAAACAGTATGTTAGTGCCTCCCCCGGGCACCACAACTTCAACGAAAATAGAAGTTTAACCTAAGTGGTCACACCAAGTTATACTTGGAGTATTTTGTCTGAATATAACCTTTTTGTCAAAGAGTGTGTGACCAGTGTGTGACCGTGAATGTGCGGACGATCGCGTAAAGCGTGGGGTTACTGTGCCTGATCGCTACAGTTGAGCCGCAGGACCACGGACCGGGCCCCCCTATCATAGGGCCCCGCGTCTCGGACCACGGGCCTTTAGTGTTAGCCCTATAAATTCATTCGGGGGTAATTTTGTTGGGGGGGAGCTCGCCATCTCTACTCACACACCAATTTTAAGCTGAACCGTGCCGCTGCTCTCGCCGAGTGGCGCCAACTATTGAGCGCATAGATTCAGGCTGCGCTAGCAATCTGCAATCTGATGTGAGTTCTCATTCGTCTGACAGCACCCCCTGAAGGGTTAAGATCGCCGTTAAATGACAAAGTCAAACGTCTAAGTTAAACTTTGTTTGATTTAGTATCCATAGAAGCTGGTAATCGTTTAGAACTCTTTGGAGAGAGCCATGATCGTTTTGGTACGCTTGACACCATCGATTTTATAGATCTGCTCAAGCACGAAATTCAGACGCTGCTTTTCGATGGGATTGATGAGCAGCGCGAAGTCGTGGTCTCCTATGACTCTTAGACAACTTGCAATCTCTGGCATGGTTACAAATTGGCGTGTTGCTGCTTCCCCTTTACTACGGATTTCCATGCTTATCAGTACAATTGCCCCTATGCCGCCCGTTTCAGCGGTCGAAGGTTCCTTAATTGTATAGCCAAGAATTTGTTGACTTTGCTCCAGTCTTGAAAGTCGTGCCTGCACCGCAGTGCGTGAACGATTAACCTTCCTCGAAAGATCGGTGATGGGCACACGTGAGTCCCTGCGCAGTTCTTCAAGTATTTGCTCATCGATCTTATCACGCATGGATATTCAAGCCTGTCCCAAGTTTCATATTGTCTAGTTTGTAGGCATATTGCATATTATTTCAATCGATTTAACAGTCGACAGAACGGGCTGTTTCGGCTGACATCTTTGTTATGGTTGACGCAAAAATATTGAATTCCATTTCGTCCCGTGCGCGGGCATTGGAAGCCTCCAAGATCCGCGAGGTTGCAGAGCTTGGCATGAAGAAAGATGGCGTGTTGCCACTCTGGTTCGGTGAAGGCGCATGGTCGACCAACCCACTGATTGTGGACGCTGCAATTGCTTCGCTCAAGGCCGGCAATCATATGTATCAGCCGAATAATGGCATGATGGCACTGCGGCAAGCGATTTGTACTTACAGTAATGAACTTCTAAGTAGTCGTCTTAATCCCGCTCAGGTCACAGTCACTCCTTCCGGTATGCAAGGCCTCATGCTAACGGCTGAGTTTCTAGTGTCGCCTGGCGATCGAATTGTCGCAGTGGAGCCAGGCTGGCCCAATCTCATCGGTGCTTTCAAGGCGACTGGTGCAGAGATTACGAGCGTGACGATTGTGCCGAAGGATGGTCATTGGACGCTCGACGTGGACGGGCTAATCGCAGAGCTTACACCGGGGACCAAGGCGGTGGTGATTAACTCACCCAACAACCCTACCGGCTGGATAATGTCGGACGAGGAGCAGTGCCTGGTGCTGGAGCATTGCCGCAGGTTTGGTATCTGGATCGTTGCTGACGACGTCTATACCCGGCTTTACCGCCACGGGCGACACGCGCCTTCTTTTCTTTCAATTACAGAGCCTGAGGATCTGCTGATCTCTGTTAACTCATTTTCAAAGTGCTGGTCGATGACGGGATGGCGGCTTGGCTGGATCGTAGCTCCTGCCGTGTTTGAGGGGAAGCTGGGCCAGTTGACTGAGTTCAATACTTCCTGCACTGCTGGCTTTGTCCAGGAAGCGGGTATTACGGCTCTGCGTGACGGCGAGGAGGAAATTGCCAGCCTGCTCGAAAAGATACAAACTGGTTATGAACTCTCAGCTGAGCGCCTCAATACCTTCTCGCGGGTAGAGTTCATTGAGCCTGATGGCGCCTTCTATTGCTTCTTTCGAGTTGACGGGCTGACCAATAGCTTCGCCGCGGCGGTCGAAATTCTTGAGCAAACTAAAGTCGGGCTGGCGCCCGGTGTGGCGTTCGGCCCCCAGGGGGAAGGTTATCTGCGGCTCTGCTACGCGCAACCTGTCGATGTTCTCGAAGAAGCCTTCGTGCGGCTCGAACCATTTCTTTCAAAATGATTTATAGAAACTGGGATCAATATAATGACATATGAACTTAGCCTTGAGGGTAAGACCGCTTTGATAACTGCCGCCGGGCAGGGCATCGGGCGCGCTAGTGCTGAGGCTTTCGCCGATGCCGGGGCCTTGGTCATTGCCACCGACATTAATGAGACTGCTCTTACTGAGCTCGAACGTTATGACGGCATTACAGCATTGAAGCTAGATGCTACCAAGCCAGAAGACATCAAGCGAGTACTGGCAGAAGCTGGTGGGCTGGATGTTTTGTTCAACTGCGCTGGGGTTGAAGAGGCCGCGGAGATGCTGGTTTGGGCGGTATCACCTGAAAACTCGTTCACCACGGGCGCTGTGTTCGATTTGTCAGGCGGCCGGTCTACCTACTAACTCTCGGAAATTAAATCATTTGGAGAAAAACCCATGACAGATAATGACAAAAAAGCCGCTCTCACCGAACGCCTTGCAAAATGCTACAGCGGTGCAGTTTATGACGCCCTGCGCGAGAGAGGGATCGACAATACTGTTCTGCCCAAAGACATCCGGCCGATTGACGATATTCATGTTCTTGCTGGTCCCGTTTTCACAATTTCAGGAACACCAAAACCTGGGATCAGTGCTGATGATGCCCTGCTGGCTTGGACGGGTTTCCTTTCAACAGCGCCATCTGGCCATGTCGTAGTTTGCAATGGCCACACCGACGACATCGCGATGATGGGGGAACTGTCTGCTGAGACGCTCCAGATGCGCGGTGTGCGCGGATATGTGACCAATGGCGGGTGTCGGGATAGCAATTTCATTCGCAACATTGGTTTCCCCGTTTTTCACCGCTTCTACACACCACGCGATGTAGTGGGGGCATGGTCTGTTGATGATATTGAAGTCTCTGTGCAGATCGGTGAGGTTGTGGTTAAGCCTGGAGACTTTCTGATTGCTGATATTGATGGGGCCATCCTTATCCCGGGTGAAATCGCTGAAGAGATCGTGGCTGAGGTTGAGGAAGTGATGAACACCGAGAACAAGGTCCGATCGGCTATCCGTAGCGGGACGGATCCGAAAGAAGCCTACTTGACCTACGGGCGTTTTTGAGCGGTCAAACTGGCGTAACGGCACTTGGAGATACGAATATGGATAGCGGTTTGCCTTACCAGCGCTGGTTTGTTCTGTAAATCTGGCATCCAGCGGTTTTACGTCCTTGCGTTTTATTCGCCCGATACGCAGATATTAGGTACGCTTACACCTGCCCTATGGCGGGTGAAAGCATCAGTCTTTGGTCAAAATCAATTCGAAAGAGTAGGAAATGCTCTAACGACGTGGGCTAACGCTATCAGTTAGGATTAATTCCGTCGGAACCAGAGTGAGTTTAGTTGGCGTTGTCGGATCCGAGATACGGCTTAGCAGTTGTTGAATTACAACTCTTCCCATCTCTTTTAGGTCAATGCTTGTCGTACTCAGCGGTGGATGGGTGTGTTGCAATTCATCGATCCCCTCGCTCGCGATCAATGAGAAATTATCTCCGATTTTTTTTCCCAAACTCTGCAAACCGGCTTTCAGTCCAAGAGTGACGATAGCATTATATCCGATGGCAGCAGTTGGCGGATTTTCGAAACCCAGAATTCTCGCCGCTGCTTCGTATCCCTGAGCACGAACAGGGCGGCATTCGAAAATAAGCGCATGATCAAACTCTTGCCCCACTTCGTCAAATGCTTGTCTGATACCTTTCATGCGACGGTTGAATGGGGAAATATCGACGGTTCCGCCAACAGCAGCAATGCGTCTGTGACCTTGGTTAAGCAGATGTTTTGCCGCCGTGTAACCCGCAAGTGTCTCGTCAGCCACGACTGAGTCGATGGAATAGCCACTAATCTCTCGTGATAAACACACTATTGGGGGGCTGAATTTCTCCATCTCTTCCAAGTCGGTCGCCTGAGTTCCCATCGCTGGAACCAGGACGATGCCATCTGCATTGTACTCAGACATTTTCCTGATAAATTCAGATTGTCTGTCCACTTTTTCATCCGTATTGCAAAGAAAGACGGTTTTCCCGCATTTGGCAAGTTCACGTTCAATCGATCCAAGAAGCTTGCTGAAGGAGGGGTCAGACACGTTGTTAAGTACGATACCCACTGTGTCGGTCTTTGACTTTCTCAACCCTGCTGCGGAACGCTGATAGACATAGCCTGAGTCGCTCAGTGCTTCTTTGACCGAGGCTCTGGTCTTTTCTGAGATTCTGCTGTTTTCCTTCATGGCTAAAGAGACAGTTGCAGTAGAAAGTCCTAACTGTTTCGCAATTTGACTAAGGGTTGGCTTCCGCATTCTTATATTTTCCCTGTAGTTATGGTTGCCTCGGTCAAGATTTTCAGAGTTGTTTCGGGCAAACCGCTTTAGATCTGTACATGTAGTAGTTTTTATTTGATTTGCAAAAGTTAATCGATTAACCTGAGTGAGCGCCATCGAATAATATTTTTTGCATTCTGGAGCGCAAGCGAAATTTTGATAGGAGAGAACTATGAAATTCAACAGATACGCACTTAGCGCGATGTCGGGGCTTGCACTATCGAGCCTGATGGTAACTGCGTCTATTGCGGACACAGTGAGATTAAAAATGGCTGGTACTTACCCAGCAACGCATTTTGGCCACGAAATTGTGGAAAATATGGTCAAAGAAATTGAGGATGCAGGCGTAGGAATTAAAATATCTTATTTTCCAGCATCTCAATTGGGATCGGGTGAGGAACTAGTGGAAGATGCGATTCGAGGTAATGTCGATTTGGTTCAAGCGTTTATATATGCTCAAACTGATCCCCGTTTGGAAATGATGAATCTTCCCGGATTAGTAACTACTTTTGACGAGCTAAAATCAGTTTACGCAAACCCCGAGTCTAATATGAATAAAATCCTAGCTGAGATAATGGATGACCTGGGATTGGTATACCTTGGTAACACTGGCGAGGGACTTATTGGTATTGTAGCAAATAAAAAACCTAATGACCCAAACGGCTTCGGTGATAAGGGTATGAATATTCGCGTTTGGAGTTCTGAGGTTGCCAAGAAAACTACTGAAAGTCTGGGATACCGGACAACGACGATGAATTGGGCGGAGGTTCTGCCGGCGCTGCAGGCCGGCGTTATTGACGGTGCTATATGCTGTACACCAGAATGGGCTTATTCGACGTTTGCGACCGCAGGAGTGGGAAAATATTTTATTCCTGTGAATACAGCTATCGAAGCATCATCTTTTTACGCTAGTGGCAAAAGCTGGGAAAAGCTAAATCAAGAACAGCGAGACGTTATCAGAGATGCAGCGGAGAAGGCTGCCTTGGCTGCTATCGATAAATCGTGGGATCGAAACGAAGGTTTTATCGACAAGCTGAAAGAAGCGGGCTGGGAAATTCTTGAATACAATACTGAAGAGCGTGCCGCTTTGGTTGCTCATATTCAGAACAATGTATGGCCGGATTTGGCAGATATGATTGGGCAAGATATTATGGACGTACTTACAGAAAAATAGTGTATTTGCCTTGAGAAACTCCCACGTGGATGCCTGCGCAGTCAGGCATCCCAATTTAAAATTAGAATTGGAACTTTGATGCTTTTAATTGACAACGGTTTGCCCTCTTCGATGGTTCGATTTGTTAGGGCAATGGTGCAAATAAAATCAATACTTGTTGCTATAACTCTTCCAATTTTGCCAATTACTTTTTTCTTTGTTGTCATATTTCGTTATATTTTGCATTGGGATCTATTCGCCTACGAAGAATGGCTAATGCCAATTTGTTTCTGGATCTTCTTTTTGGGAAGCGCGCTTGGGACATACTATGACAGGCAGATCAACGCTGATCTTCTTGATACAATCACTGATAATCTTACACTGATATGGCTTCGTAAGCTTATAATCCAAATTATAGAGTTATTTATAACTTTCGTACTTATCTATTGGGCTTGGCTGATGATCTCAGATGAGATCGCCGCCTATCCCAATTGGAAAACTACCATCGCACTCAAAATCCCATTTTTATATCCGCGGCTAGGCATTTTTATGGGTTTTGCATTCATGGGATTTTATAATGCTCTATCTGTTTTCTTGATGTTAAGGGCGGGCCCTAATGGATACGCTGAGGCATTAAAAACCAAGAATAAAATAAAAGCTGAACAAGAGGGAGATGCATATTGACTATCCTGATTGCAATTATTTTAATCTGCGTTCTTCTAACGATTGGTGTCTCCGTACCTTTAGCCTTTGGGGGGATATTAATTCTTCTCGTATATACGGGTGGTTATGACCCATCAGGTTTCTTTGCAACTGGCCACTGGAAGTTGAATTCAGTAATATTATTAGCCATTCCCCTCTTTATTATGGCTGGTGATATAATGCAGAGGGGTAAAATTGCTAAACCCATTGTTGAGATCGCTGAATTATTGTTTGGTCACCTTCGAGGCGGGCTTAGTGCAGCATCAGTAGTCGCAAGCGGAATGTTTGGAGCAATCTCTGGCAGTGGTGCGGCGACCTTGACATGCATCGGCTCGATTATCATGCCCCATTTACGGAAGGCGCAATACCCAGCGGGCATTTCCGGTGCCATCGTTATTAGTGCAAGTCCTCTTGGCTTGCTAATTCCACCCAGTGGAGCACAATTGCTTTATGCGTGGGTTGGGCAGTTATCTGTTCTTAAATGTTTCCTTGCTACAGTAGTTCCCGGTATCATTCTTATGATTATGTTGATCATCGTAAACTTCATAATTCTCCGCAAAGATAACAATATTCTTATAACAGATGTGCCAGATAAGTTCTTCAATGTTTTAGCGCGCAAATCAGCAATTGCTACTCCTGCAATCCTAATGCCAGTGATCATTCTTGGAGGAATTTATGGGGGCATTATGACGCCTACAGAGGCAGCTGGCGTAGCAGTAATTTATGCTATACCGGTAGGCTTTTTTATATATCGCGGGCTAACACTTAAAGTTTTATACGAAAGTTTGAAGGAATCTTCAATTACCATTGGCGTGGTAATGGTCATGATTTTTACTGTTCTTGTAGCAAGCCGTTTTTTGATTTTTGAAGATATACCAGGAATAGCTGAGGACCTTATTTATTCTATATCGGACGATCCGTTAGTGATATTTCTAATGTTAAATCTGGTTATGCTTATGATTGGTATGCTAATGGATGATATCAGTGGTATTCTGCTGAGTGCTTCACTTCTCCTTCCAATTGCTCAAAATGCTGGCATGGACCCGATCCACTTTGCTGCAGTGCTTGGAGTAAATTTGGGAATGGGTAACATAACGCCGCCTACTGCTCCTCTTCTTTACCTTGGAGCTCAAGTTACAAATGTTCCCGTCAGGAAGCTAATCTGGCCGACACTGATCTTCATTGTATTTGCGTGGATGCCTACACTGATACTGACAACATTTTTTCCACAGATCGCCCTTTGGCTGCCGAATATGGTCTTCGGCCCCTAGCAACACGAAAACACTTGCGAGAATAGAAGGGTTTGGAATGCAAAACTTTGTTTCTTTAAACTGGGCGACGGTCGTCGTGGCTGAAACTCCGGTTCCGAAAGTCAATGTTAACTTCGCTGCCAATGCTAATATCGCGGACAAGTCGTGAAGGCGGACGCGCTCATAATCGGTGGTGGGCTAATTGGCATCACAACAGCCCACCGTTTGGCCAAACGCGGCTGCACGGTTGTCTTGGTAGAGGCCAACGTGGATGTCGGTCTTGGTGCCAATTTTGCAAACGGTGCGATGCTGGTGCCTTCACAGACTATGCCATGGAATTCACCAGGGATATTGTCCACGCTTTTGAGGTCACTCTTTACACAAAATTCCGCAGTGCGGATCAATCCGCGAGCTATCCCGTCCCTGTTCAAATGGGGCCTGCACTTTCTTAAGAACTCAAGGACGCATCTGCACGAACTTCATACGCGTCGATTGCTCGAGCTGGCGCTCTTCTCCATGGATGTTTTTGAGGAATACTTCAAAGAATACAGGGACCAATTCGAAGCCAAAAAATGTGGAACCATCAAAATCTACCGTGACCAACCAAGTCTAGAAGCTCAGATCAGATCCAATCGTCATCTCAGTGAGATTGGGCTAGATTGGGAGGCGCTAACGCCTGATCAAACTGTTCAGGCTGAGCCACACCTCCAAGCGCTTGAACCGCAGCTTGCAGGAGGAATTCGTTTTTCCGCCGATGTGGTAGCGGACTCGCGAAAATTCTGCCAAACCCTCCGCGATGACCTGGTTGCGGCTGGTCAGATCATACATGTTGGTTGCCAAGCCAATAAACTGCTGATGTCAGGCGACAGGGTAATTGGCGCACGTACAAAGATCGGAGATATTCGGGCCAAAAATACCATTCTGGCCCTTGGGACCAATACAAGAAAACTGGCTGCAAAAGACGCAAGATCAATCTTGGTGCACCCCGTGAAAGGGTACTCGGTTACATACGATACAACCAGCGTCAACGACCTACCTTCGCATCCCATTATCGACGAAGGGCGGCATGTCGGGGTTGTTCCAATAAATGGCAAATTGCGCGTTGTTGGAATTGCCGAATTCGCCGGGCATGATTGCACTCTAAACCCCAAAATAGTCCGGCAACTCGATCGCCTGACCAAATCTGTTTACCCCAACCTTGCGCAAATGATTGACGGTTGCAAGCGCGAGCCGTGGACTGGGTTCCGCCCGATGACTCCTGACGGTCTGCCCTATATCGGTGAAACATCCAACAAGGGGCTTTGGGTTAATACCGGGCACGGCCATCTGGGTTGGACTCTCGCCACTGGGTCGGCAGAGTTGCTTGCTGATCTCATCATGGACAAGCCAACAGCCTTGGACGCATCCATCTATTCAATAACTCGATCACACTAGGCAGAAGATAAACCTAACGTAGGACAAGACCATGAAAATAATAGATATTCGCCTCACGCCGCTCTTTTCTGAGTTCAAGACGCCCTATGTCTGGGCAATGGGTAAGAATCTTGGTCAAACAACAATCCTGATTGAGGTCGAAACGGATGTGGGCGTCGTCGGCTATGGCGAAACCGCCCCAACGATGACGTCCCCAGAGGCGATCCATGCGCTCTTACTAACCACTAAAACGGTCTTGCTGGGGCAGCCCATCAGTCAGATCGCCGATTTAATGAAACAGCTCTTTACGCAAAATTTTGGACATCACTACGCCAGCCAATCTCATCCAAGAATAGGCAATATTGCGTTTGCAGGTGTTGAATTGGCCCTTTGGGATGCACTTGGCAAATCGGTGGGCCTGCCAGTTCATGCCCTGTTGGGTGGGAAGATCCATGACACGGTAAGTTTCATGGGGTTTGTGCAGGGAGACAGTACGGACGAGGTTGCAGCACATGCCGGTCAGTTGGCGCTGAACGGCTTTGAAGTGATTTACCTCAAGGCCGGATACACCAAAGATAAAGATATAGCCAATGTCGAAGCTGTCAGAAAGGCAATTGGCAACAAGCGACTTCGGATCGATCCGAATGAGGCCTGGGACTTGATGGAGGCCCAAGTGATGATCAATAAGCTCGCCAAGTATGATCTCGAGATGGTTGAACAGCCGGTGTCGGCGGTTGCTGGCGTTCCGGCATTGAAGGCATTAAAACAGTCTTGCTCAGTTCCGATTGCAGCAGATCAGTCCGTATTCACACTAGAGGAGGCTCACTCGATGTGCTCCAGCGGTGCGGTAAGCCTGCTGACTGTGGGTCTGCACGAAACTGGAGGTATTCTTGGGTTCCGCCGCGTTGCTGCGATAGCTCAGGTTTTCGACATCAACGTGTGTATTCACGGTGTTTGGGAGACCGGAATTTCCACCTGCGCCTCGATACAAGCTGCGTCGGGTGTTCCTAATTTGGATGATGGCAATCAGATCATGTGGCAGCTCCTTCAAGAGGACATCGTCGAAAGCCCGGATCTAACGCCAAATGCCGGGAAAATTCCGGTCATGTCCGCCCCTGGTCTTGGATTTACCCTGAACGAGGACGCCGTTGGTCGGGCCGCAGAAGCCTACGGCAAGAAGAATGGTTTGGAGGTAACATGATAGCACTGCACGACAATTCACCTGCGGTCGTAGTGCCCGGCATTTATCCAATGCTCTATGCGTTCTTTGACGATCGCGGTGTATTGCGCCAGGATCCGTTTCGGCGTCAGGTGGATGCGGCTTTGGGCACCCAGGCTGCCGGAGTTGCGATTCTGGGGCTGGGTACGGAGGTCTCGAAGCTGACATTCGATGAGCGCGTCGAGGTCCTTGAAGTCGTCGCGAAGCGCATTGATGGATGCAAACCGCTCTTGGTGACCGTCTATGGCGATACGATCACCGAGCAGATTGAGTTTTCGAAGCGAGCAATTCAAAGCGGCGCGTCGGCACTGATGCTTCAGCCTCCATCGCAGAAAATGGACGATGCAAAGCTGGCGGGCTTCTTCTCCGAGATTATCTCGGCGGTCGATTGCCCGGTTGGGATTCAGAATGCGCCGGAATTCCTTGGCTTCGGACTAAGTAACCAGAGCTTGATCGCGCTTGCGAATGACCACGAAAATTTCACCATCGCGAAACTGGAATGCAACGCCGTCAATCTTGAGTCTGTTGCGTCAGAGCTTGGGAGTAGCGTGATGCTTTTCAATGGCCGCTGCGGACTGGAATTACCTGACAACCTGCGCGCGGGTGCCAGTGGGCTGATCCCGGCGATTGATACGGTAGATAAGACTAGCGAAATTTTCGCTGAATTCACTGCTGGGACTGAAGAGCGGGCCGATAAGCTATATGCCGATCTATTGCCAGTTCTCTACTTTATCATGCAGGGAATTCCACATTTCCTGACCTATGGAAAGATGCTGGCCGCAGCGCGTTTGGGAATTGAGCTTGGCGGCAGCCGAGAACCCTCATTGCCAGAGACTGATTTCGGCGCAGCATGCATCTACCGGTTCTCGAAACACTTGGGACCGTTGAATTGAGATATTCCGCAACATCACCAGCCATGAACAATGGCCCAGACACCAAAAGAAGAAAATCATGAATAATACTGCGCTACACAATTCGATTTCGATCCCTGCCGGGCTGAGGAGGCTTTTTTAATGACCATCGTAAACCTATCGCTGAGTGAGATACATGATCTCGCACTAGAAGCATTCACCCAAAATGGATGCGACCCTCAAAACGCCGGGGCCCTGACCCGGACGGTTGTTGCTGCTGAGCGAGACGGGTCTCATTCCCACGGCTTGTTCAGGGTGCCCGGATATGTGGCATCCCTACGTAGTGGGAAGGTCAACGGCGCCGCCGATCCGCAAATTTCCAACAAATCACCTGTAATTGTTAACGCGAATGGTGACGATGGGTATGCCCCCTTAGCAATCGAGCGAGGTATTCCAGCGCTGGCGAAAGCAGCGAGTGAGTTCGGTATCGCAGTAATGACTCTTACCCACACGCATCATTTTGCCGCCCTTTGGCCAGAAGTTGAGGCATTGGCCGAACAAAATTTGGCAGGGATGGCTTGTGTAAGTTATATGCCAAATGTTGCACCTCATGGTTCAAACAAGCCTTTATTTGGTACCAATCCGCTCGCCTTTGCCTGGCCACGGAAAAACAAACCACCATTTGTATTCGACATGGCAACCTCCGCAATGGCAGGCGGCGATATTGCAATTGCCGCAAGAGATGGACATTCGGTCCCCCTTGGAACTGGATTGGATGAAAATGGCAATGAAACCACCGATCCGGCGGCAATCTTGAAAGGCGTGATGCTTCCCTTCGGAGGGCACAAGGGTTCTGCTATTGCAACGATGGTTGAACTCTTGGCGGCTGGTGCGACCGGTGAACGGTTTAGCTTTGAAGCGCAAGATGCCGACAATGGTGATGGTGGCCCTCCCCGTGGGGGAGAGTTTTTCCTGGCATTTTCGCCATCACTACTGGCCGGTGAAGGTTGGGAGGACCATTGCGAAAAGTTTTTTGACAAATACGAGGCAATTCCGGGATCGCGTCTGCCGGGCGCAAGGCGCCACAACAACCGCAATGATACAACCAACCGTGCCGTAGACGCGAAACTTATCGCCACAATTCAAGAGCTTTGTAGTCGGCCGGATTCGTGAATCAGGCACAAGATCGCCATTTGGTTGCCTGAGTTACCTTTTAGAGCGTGCCGCGTTTGATCGCGTTCATCCGCCCGATACGCAAGTATTGGGCACGCGTCCGCCCACCCGGGCGAACGCCCAGCACTTGGTCGAAATGACTTTTATAAAATACGACACGCTCTAGAGCTAATGATTTCGCCAACGCAAAAAAAGAGTCGACGAACACTTCATCGGCTCTGTTATTTTTTCCTTTACGTTGACCTTCACGGATCATCTGAAATTGAATGTCGCTTGATACCACCAATACAATCTGCCCAGGGTTTCTGACAACACAATCGAAGATTATTTAATGCCTTACGTGTGCCATTCATCTGTTGGTTTCCCATTAAGCGACCTTCGACGCTTCATCTATTGGGTCACTCATCGTTTTCGAAACACCGCAGATATTTCATGTCCGATATTTCAATTGTGCAAGTGTTGAAAGTAGTTGACGAAATATTGGTTAATCGATTAACCTATTAATGTTAGGTTCCTCAGAATATAGGATTCTGGCATTGCCCATATCAACGTTGAAACTTATCAGTTCCACGAATTGGTTGCCAAATGGACGCCAAGTAATAAAGGAAAAAATGCCATGAGCTACTCAAGGCTAAAAGTCAGTAGAAAGGCCTTTAATGGTCAAAATAGAGGTTGGAAGCCTGCTTGGCGCAATGGGATCCAAGCCTAATTACGACATCATTTTCATTGGCGGCGGAGACCTTCAACAAACCGGCCGCTTACGAGCTGTCTTATATGCTGAAGTAACTATTGGCCGCTAATCCAGATTCAAAAGATAAACTAGGTAATTGGAAAACAAGATGAAAGAAAGTTATGACGCAATTATAATTGGTGCTGGTGTAATTGGTGCAGCCATTACACTTGAACTTGCAAGGAAAGGTCTCAAATCAATTTGCGTGGATAAAGTCGGCGAAGCCGGCCATGGGTCTACTGCCGGATCCTGCGCCCTGATCCGGCCATTTTATTCTACTCTGGATGGAGCTGCAATTGCTTGGGAGTCTCATTACTACTGGTTAAAATGGGCTGAACACCTTGGTGTGGAAGATGAACGGGGACTGATACGTTACGTTAATTGTGGTAACCTGGTTTTTAAGAGTGAATTAAACAATAACATGGTGCCAGTGATGTCGATCCTTGACCAGCTTGGTTGTCCGTACGATGAACTTAGTATGGATGAAGTCGTTGCACGCTATCCATTTGTCTCGCGCAGCTCTTTTGCCCCTGTAAGGAAACTTGATGATCCAGATTTTGGTTCGCCCAATGGTGAAGAACTAGATGGGGCAGTGTTCTTTCCGCATGGAGGCTATGTTACGGACCCTGCTTTGTCAGCCCATAATTTGCTTCGTGCAGCCGAGGCTGCCGGAGCTACATTTCGCCTAAATACTAAAGTGACCGCGATCTGCAAAGCCCAAGGACGTGTCTCAGGGGTAAAGATAGACGGTGGTCAAGAGATAGTTGCACCGGTTGTCGTGAATGTGGCAGGTCCACATTCATTCAAGATAAACGCAATGGCCGGGGTGGAAGACGACATGGCGATCAAGACCCGCGCGCTGCGCCATGAGGTTGCTCATGTCCCATCTCCCATTGGACTGGATTTTGAAACCCATGGTGGCCATCTCTCAGACTCTGATACTTCTGTCTATTGTCGACCCGAAAGTGGCAATCACATTCTTATTGGTTCCGAGGATCCAGAATGTGATGAACGCATTTGGGTAGATCCTGATGACTTTGATCGTTCGTTTTCTAACCAGTGGCAATTGCAGGTCATGCGGCTAGCACAACGTATCCCTGAACTAAAAATTCCTACTAAGCTAAAGGGCGTAGTCGAGCTTTATGATGTGTCAGATGATTGGATTCCGATCTACGACAAATCTGGGTTGCCAGGGTTCTATATGGCAATTGGGACCAGTGGTAACCAATTCAAAAACGCACCAATTGTTGGAGAGATGATGGCCGATCTGATCACTGCTTGCGAAACTGGTCACGACCATGATGCCAATCCTGTTACGTTTCATCTCAAAAATATTGACCGTACAATAAGTATGGGTTTTTATTCGCGAAAACGGGAAGTGAACCAACAAAGTAGTTTTTCGGTTCGTGGCTAGCAGTCTTTTTATTATCAGTGTCAGAGGAAACTAGCTGTAGACATAAAAGACTACTTTGTCGGCTCTCGTGATAACAAAACACTCCCCATTTCGCTACATGAAACCCGGCCCGTGGTTCCTGGACCATCGTGCTTAGGTCTGTGGACTGGGGATCAAGAGCCACGGTCCACGGATAGTAGAGCACCCACCCACGTTTCCGCCTTCAGTGTTACCTATGCACAGCTGGCGCAGGATAGTTTTGCTCGGTCCGTGGACCAAGCCACGCATGCCTAGCCAAGCCATCTAAAATGGGGTATAATAAAACCCCATAAACCGATGATATGTGAGCACAATGAAAGCCAACCCCAAACCATGGCTCTACGGCCCAAACTGGCAGGGTATTCGGTGCGAGGCCCGGACCCGTCGCGGGACCTTATGCCAGCGTCCCGCCAGACTCCCTGTGGGCCGCTGTAAGCTCCATGGAGGGGCTTCCACCGGTCCAAGGACCAAGGACGGCCTTGCGCGACTCACAGAGGCTAAAATCAAGCACGGTCGCTTTACCAAAGAGAAGCGAGCAGCGGCTAGACTCTTTGCTGAACAGGGGCGGCAGATGCGCGGCGAACTGAAGGAGCTGGAGGCATGGTTCGTGGACCACGGTCATCTGTCCAAGGACTGGCGCAACCAATTCAAGTGAGTCCTGCACCCTCAGTTGTGGGGGTTACTGTGGCAAAACGTGATAGTAGCCATTTAAGATATAGAAGACGGTACCCTTTTTAAGGACCACGGTTCTTGGCCCGCAGTCCTTAAGTATTAGCCCAACGATTTCAGTTGGGTGTGATTTAATTTGGGTTTGACTTCGATGTGCCTCATTTCATCACCGAGTATCCGCTGCAGAGCCTCTTCAGGAATCTCGTTTTCGTTAACGCGGACGTACACTTGAGCGAAGTACCGTGATCCTCGGATCTTGGCTTTGATTGGTTGGAAAGCGCCGAGAGGAAACGGCGCGAAAAGTAAATCGATCGAGCCAGAACTGGTTTCGAGTTTCCGATTAACTCGCGCTACTAACCGCGCGATCTCATAATTGTCAGCTATTTGATCTTTGCGCCATTTAGCGGCCCTTTCGGGGCTCTCAAAGGCGGGATCACCTATAGTATATTCTAAGAGGCATTCCCGCCTTTGAGAGCAGATTCCGCGGAATATGGGTTGTAAAATCCCTTGGCCTTTACCGTCTCGTACCCAAACACCTGCAAGCAGTAGTTCTCCAACCCAACCAGCGACTGCCTCGAGCTGAGCTCTTGTGAAAGTACCATCTACAGGCCGCGAGGTTGCTGCGTTTGTAAGAACGTATTCGTGTAGAGGCTTATTTTCATCACGTCTGACATTGCGGCCTCTGGCTAATGCTTGTTCAAGCCCAGCCTCTGTGATTGAGCGGCGAGCACATTCAACGAGAGGGTCGGGGTGGAAGTCTCGACGAACTGGCCAACCTGCATCTTGGTTGCGCAAAACGATGAAGCCGTCTTTTTTAGGGTACCAACGCTGCTCTCTTGCAAGCCGCTGGACTGGAGCCTCAGTTAGCACAGTGGTCATGTCTTCTAGAAACGACGGATGTTTTGCGAGCCGACTGACTACGGCCAGTGACGCCACTGTTTCAAGAGAGTTGTCTCCCCTCTCAGCGCCAAAGTGGAGCATGCTAACAGATGGGCTAAGACTTGCTTCAATCTGTTTTTCAATTTTCAACGGAACGACCAACCCAGCAGACCCGTGGATAAGCTCTTGTATCTCAGCGAGAAGCCTGATGCGTCGGGCCCAGTTCGGGTTGTCAAGTTGGCTGTATGTTATGGTCTCGTCGCGCAGCTGGTAGCGCTTTACCCCTGAGCCGTCTACTGCGGTGCGGTGATAGGTATCTTCGATGGTGCCGAATGTATGTTCGAGCAGCTGCGCCTCTCCGGTGGCGTCAAACAACATGGTTGGTATCTTATCATAGTGATAGTTAATCTTGGACTTTCTTCGAACGTGCAGTCCTTGACCAGCGTCGCTTCGCACTACTTCAAGGTGTGCAAGCTGATCCGACTTCGTATTGTGCCCGAATATCATAGCTTCGCAGATCCATTGGATCCTAAGCAGCACCGACCTAAGAACAATTAGGTCTCCTGAACTATCCATTATCTTTTTGCCGTTATCTTGAGAAAGCCCACTTTTTGATTCAGCCTTGCTTTCAGCTAGTTTGAGGGCTTCGGTAGCGACCTCGTGAACACATTGCAGGATATCGAGCGACGCACCAACTTTGTCAAAGTCGTCAGCTGTTTGAAAAATGCAAGGGCTGAGATGCTGTCCTTTTTGGACAGAAGTAGCCCAAGTGATTTCATGCAAAAACCCAGACAAGATGATCTGAATGTCGTCTTGCTCAGCAAACGAAAGGTTAGCATTGTCTTTTGGAAAAAACGGACGCTCGTCGTCAAATCCTTTCAGTAAAGAAAATGGGTTGGTCTCGTCGACTAGCAAAAGATCAAAGTGATCGCCACTTTTTATATTGTGTGCACCCTTTTTCGTTCGTGTTTTTGGCAGGCCTTGTATTTCCGTTTGTTGTTTTGTTTGCTTGTTGGCGTAGCGTCGCCAGTTCTTCCCTCTCTGAATTTTTTTGTTTGGCGCTAGCTCTAGCATAGATCCGCCAGCGATAACTACGATTGGCGCCTGACTAAGATCTTGCTGACGGTATGCACAAGGGAAAGAGCGCCCGACCTTCGGACGATGTTTGCAAAACCCACTTTTCTTTGTCCCACAGGCAGCAGAGGGTCGCAGACCTAGCTTGTGAGCCGCATATGCTGCATCATGCCTGGGGCACATCCTTTGCTTTGGGTTGTTTGGGTCTTGTTGTTCTCGCCCAAGCCATACTCCTGATGCCCCAGGTAGCTGTTTCTCAATTTCTCGTTGGATGTCGAAACCTAACCTAGTCGTGGGTACAGAGATTACGACTCTTAGCCCTTTCTTTACGCCGTGCACGGCGGCGGCTGCCATAACGCGGGTCTTACCGACGCCTGCGCTAACATTGAAAAGCCATTTTGGTGGAGATGGGATGGGTTCTGAGGATGAGGGTGCCGCTCGTCTTTTGACATAAGGAAGTACTTGTTGAGCAATGAACCCCAAAGCAATCCTGTGCATTTCTCCTGCGATACTGTCTGCATGCTGCAGAGTATGGGGAAGAATTGTAGTGCGGGCAGCGGAAGACGTCGGTTTTTTGATCATCGGTTGGTTCCTTTTTAACTCACGCTTCTTAGGTCCAAAGATTGTGGGTGAGGTTTTTTAGGGGGCGCGGAGAGGCGTTGTTCATCTACGGGCCGCAGCACTTACTGCCGTGGCAACCAAACTAAGCCCTGTAAGTGCCGGTACCGCTCAAACGTGAACTCGGTGATGTTGCCATGGGCAAAAGAAATAATTCGTGGATATGGTCTATGATCATCCACCGGATAGAAATAAGCAGTGGACAACCCATAATCACTCCCTTCGATGGGGCATGGCATTCCGACTGACCTAGGTGCATTATCCAAAAAGTCAGAAACTTTCTCGAACCTGTTTCTGCTAGTTTCTAAGATGTCGTGTTCAGAAAACTCACGACCTTCAAGACGCTGCCGCACAATTTTAGAAGCCTTGGCTTTCGATAGACCAGTTTCAGTCATAAGATTGACAGCTTTGTCTTCAACGTGCCGACGCTTCGTTTTCTGTGCTTCTGGTTTTATTAGTTCACGGGCCTCATTTTCAGATGATAGACCTGCTCATAATTTGGTTCCTTGATGCACTTCAATACGCCGCCACTGAAGACTTCATCAGGAATATGTCGCTTTATTAGCGGTGGTAACACGTTCGGCTTTGCTTCAAACACCAACCGTTCTGGCCCATGGACTGCTGTGTCGACCAGGGAGCGTTCTAATAGAGTCCCATTGCTTGCCAACGCGAAGAAACCATAACCAGCTTCCCAGCATCGGTCATGCATTAGCTTTAGTAATCTTTGACTTTGTGTTTGATCAGCAACTTTTACATAAATGTGCAGTCCTGTTACTTCTTGCTCTAAACCATCAGGGTTAATGATGCCTGCTGATGAAGACGGGCGCACGAGGATCTCTGACAATAGTAGTTCAGGAAGTATCTCAAACACCAAATCAAGCATCGAGCGACCTTCTAGCATGTCTTTCAAGAGTGGCGGCAAACCCTTTGTGTCTAAATCGATTAGTAGCCAGCCAATTGAGCAAGCATGATGTAAAAAATCTTGAGAGCGAGCGATACTTCCTGGTTGCAGCCTCGCTTTTGTAGTTAGCTGAAATGCTTTATTCGGAACTTCTAAGCTGCCCAGCGCGATCGCTTGTTCTTGTCGCAAATTCTCTATCAGCTTTCTAAGATCTGATGCGGTGTTCGCGGGAACTGTTTTCGCGAACCCCTCGTATATTTGAGCGTTTGGATCCTTGCAGAGCTTACCATCTTGGAGATAGATTTTTTTGTTCACTGGCCCTGTAGAAGAAGTAACTATTGTCACGTATAAGGTGTCACTACGGTATTGCTGAAAAGGAGCCGACATTATTCTTCTCCCTTCACAATTTGTGCGTCTATCCAGGCTTCTAGGTCCGAAACCCGCCATCCAATAGCGTTAGATCCGATCCTGACTTTGGCAGGAAAGTCTGGCCGCTTTGCTAGTTCATGCAGATGCTTTGGCGTAATCCCAAGAATAGCTGCCGCTATCTTTATTCGTGCAATTGCCTTGTCCGACATAGCTCTGGCGAGCTGGATTTCTTTTTCTTCAATTAAAGGGTTTGTCATTTTGACCTCCTTAAAATGTTAGGAGATCGATTGGCATGCTGGGTCTCCTAACGCGTTAACGTTCGAAGACTTCGCCCTTTACCACTCATAGTGCCTAGTACTGTGGTCTCTCTGCCGAGAGAGGTGGTCTGCGCTCTTGTCAAGGAGCTGGTAGTATTTCGGACCTCTTGCCCAGTTACCACACTAGTTCCGCTTCTCTAGGTTGCGGGGTAACTATAGGTGAGACTAAGTGATACTTTCAGATATTTCAACATGTAGTGGTTTTTTTAATAAAATATCTACATATTGACAGGATTGTTTTCACTCAAATTCACGTATCGAAACAACTGACTCGCTGTCTGATGCCCGCTTATTGCCATTACTTGAGGGATGCTGAGGCCACTTTCGAATTGGCGACTAATCGCTTCATGTCTCAGATCATGAAACGTCAGATCTGTAATCCCTGCGCGTCGGCGTACATGCACTGGCCATACAGATGGGCACAAGCATTGGCATGATTGAACGCCACTATAGCCATCTCACACCAAGGCTTAAGAAAGACATGCTGACGGGCAAGAGATATGAACTCAGCAGAGATGAGTATCAGGAAAAGGCTTTAAAATGAACGACACAGCTGATGCCTCGTCTAAATACCAAGACAGCCTGCCAATCTCATCAGATGCGATAATGGAACGGCTAGATAATTGGGGAATTGTGTACACACGCGTTGATCATGTGCCTCTAAGGACCGTCGAAGAATCAAAGAAGGTTCAAGGGCAATTCCTATCTTCAGAGCAGGGTGGAGGTCATATTAAAAACCTCTATTTGCGAGATAATAAAAAGCGCAACGTACTTTTAGTCGCCGAGCAGGATAGAAAGATAGATCTCAAAACTCTGAATACGAAACTAGGAACTGGGCGGCTTTCTTTTGGCTCAGCCGAACGACTGATGGAAAACCTAGGTGTTCGTCCTGGGGCTGTCACACCACTTGCCATGATTAATGGTGCTGGAACGGGAGTTCAGCTGTTTATTGATAGTGGATTAAAAAGCTGCAAGCAGATCTATGTGCACCCTTTAGTTAATGATCGTACATTGGGCATCACGTTAGAAGGCTTGCAGGCGTTCTTTGAAAAAATCAAAGTAGAACCTGTTTGGGTAGATTTAGAGTAATTCCTCCGCCTGACATTGCTGATAACCGTTCATATCAATAGATCACTGCTAAATGATAAAATAACCCAAACCGGACCTTCGCGGCTGAAAACGTAAATGTCTGCTATGCGGACAAACATGTCTTTAGATGTGCTCATTTGTAAAATTTATCTAAAAAAATGGTAATAGAACCTCCATTGCGTTGCAAAGTATAATACATCATTTAGCCATAAAAATTAGATAGCTCGCTCATTGTGCTAATTTACAAATTTCGTTTATGCAACCCTTGGTGCTCTGGCTAAGTTGCCAGATAAAAGCATACCGCCGCAAGACAGTTGGTCACGATCTAGAATTGTATGAGAACTTAATCGAGACTAACTTGGCAAACTCGAAAAAATAAATCATAATGTTTTCACGGTTATTGTCCAGTGTGCTGGAACACAGACTATATTTTGTCCATAAAGGGGCTATTAACCTAGGAAAATTTGGCTGTAGGGCACGGTTCTGCGGAATGAAATCATGGGCAAGTCATTAAAAAAAAGAGCAACCATAGTTGATGTCGCAAAAGAGTGTGGAGTATCGCAAGCGACTGTCGCAAGAGTTCTAAGCGGCCAAACCGGTATCCGCACCAAAGAGAACACCAGAAAGCGTGTTTTGGAAGCCGCTAAAAAAGTTGGCTATCAGAGAAACGCCATCGCCGCTAATTTTAGGTTGCAGAAGAGCAATTCGATTGCGGTCTCGATCGCCGACATAACCAACCCCTTTTTTCCCGAAGTAGTGAAAGGTATTCAGGAGGTACTTAGAGAAGCCGGCTACAGCATTGTCCAACTTTATAATGACTGGGACTCAGAAGTGGAACAGGAGTACTTTGACTACATGGTGCGCACATGCGTCGAAGGCGCGATAATTTCTCCGTCATCTTCTACAACTGTTTTTGACGTACTCAATTCGACCCCATTTGTGCTTCTGTCAAATTCAGATAAATTCGAGATGCACGATACTGTTGGCAATGACACTCGCAGCGGAATGCGCCTTGCTTTGGAACGCTTATACAAACTTGGGCATCGTCGCATTGCCCTTTTCGTTGGTGGTTCCATGAAATCGGGGGCAAACTGGAGGGCAGAACTTTTTCGTGAGTTCCATCGCGAACGCGGGTTATCAGTTGACCCAGAGTTAATACTGGAGAGTGACTATGGCGTCAGTTCAAAATCCTCTCTCGCCGCTGCGCGACAGATCATGAATTCATTTCTTGACCGACAAGATTTGCCAACTGCGATTTTCTCCTCAAATGATATCCTGGCACTCGCAACGTTGCAGGTGGCTAATGACAAAGGGATCGGGGTGCCTGATCGTCTATCCGTTATCGGTATGGATGGGATTTTTTCGGGAGAGGTAAGCCATCCACCGCTAGCCACTGTTCAAAAAAATCGAAGAGAAATTGGTCGTACCGCTGCCCTTGCATTGTTGGATAAAATGAAATCCAAAGAAGGTGAACCAGCAAGAAGACAGTTATTGAGTTGTAAACTGCTTGAGCGGGGATCGATGGGTCCAGCACCAATGGCCAGCGAAGGCTAGCTATCTTACCATGGGACTTGGCACAGGGGGGAATATAGTTTTGCCGTCAGATATGACGGTTACGGCCAACACTAATTAATTCTGAACCCAATTTGCGTAAACAAAATTTAGTGCTGCTCCGTACACTTAGCCTTTGCCCGTACCAAATTCGCATTACAATATTGATTCCGATAAGAAGATCGGGTGTTGACACTTCCCAAAACATAATGATAACGTTATCAAAAATTAGAGTGAAAGTTGCTGAATAACGACATCAATTTGGCAACCAGAGCTCAAATGAAATAATGAGCGAGGATCTCAAAGTTGTCGATGTCCAAGGTATTCGGTCTGAAAGGCATTGAGCCAAAGCCGAGAACGACCAACCAGATCTGGGCCAAGGACGTGGGATATGATGAGGCACCATGGTATTACGAACGCATGGGCCTGACCGAGCTTGGAGATTTTTTGGACGTTGCAGGCGAGCGCATTGACTATGTGAAGATCGCAACCACGCAGGTATTGAACCACCCAGCGGAATGGGTAAAACGCAAGATTGAGCTCTACAAAAAGCACGGGGTCCGGCCGTATCTAGATCACGGGTTCTTTCTACGAGCCTACAAGAACGGGGTTGTTGATGAGGCCATCGAGGCAGGTGCGGAGCTTGGGTTTCCTGTGATCGAACTCATGAACACTTTCGGCGACGTTGCTGATGAACAACTCAAAGCATGGCGTCAACGCGCTATAGATTGCGGGATGAGCATAATCTATGAGCACCATCCCGAACGCGGATGGCGCAAGGGTCAGTCTGATATTGTGGATGTGCCTGCCACCGCAGTGGAAATCGCTCAAGGCGCAGAGCCGTTTTTGGCGCATGGTGCATTCACGCTTTTGATCGACCACGAAGAGATTGAGATACAGGAAGAGGCAGCAAAAGACGTGCTGAATGAAGTCCGCGAGATTCTGGGTAAAGATCGCGTGGCATTTGAAGTCACGTCGACCAAAGAAGCAGAGATGTTGTGGTATACGAACTTGTTGGACTGTTTCGAGATGTTCGGCAGTGACTGTAACGTCACGAACATCATGCCTAGTCAGGTCATGTTTATTGATCCGCTTAGGTCGGGTGAAAGGCCGGCGAATTTATTGTTTGACCGTTACCCGGAGCTGAACCGGGTGCGTCACAAGTAATGAATTTGGTTAGCGGTGATAACGATATCAAATTTTTGAGCTTTAACGGAAATAATCGAGCTCGATCTGGGGATTGCGTGGGAAGAGTAACATCAGCAAAGGGAGCGATCATTAGAAAACGATAACGTGCGTTTCGAAACGTATCATTTCGGATTGCGCCCAAAAGGGCCCCTGGAAGCGGCATCAATGTTTGCAGGGCTGCCACTCGTCAATGGTGCTGGGCTGTAATCCCCGCACCGCCAAACTCGGCTGCATAAAAGTCAAGCGGTCAACTTCTAAGGAGGATAAAATGTTAAAGAAGACGCTAAAGACCATATCCGGCATGATTGCCGCAGGGGTATTCTCGGTATCGGCAAGCGCTGTGCTTGCGGAAGTGAATTTCGAGGGTGAAACCGTAACAATCATCATTCCGTTCAAAGAGGGTGGTGGTACGTCACGCACGTTCCGTTTTTTCCAGCCTTACCTGTCCAAATATTTGCCAGGTAACCCAGTAATCCAGCTTCAGCACATGCCGGGCGGTGGCACGATCAAGGGCGGCAACTTTTTCCATGACAACCAGAAAACTGATGGAACATTTGCGCTTGCGACATCTTCATCCGTGAACATGCAGCAGGCAACCGGCAATCCTCTGGCCAAATTTGACCTGCTGTCCTACGAACCGGTTTTGTCGCTGGCGACCACGACCCACTGGGTTACGCATGCAGATCTGGCAGACGGGCCAAATGACGTTTCTGGCTTGCTGGAATTGCCAGTTGCCCTGTTCCCGTTCAAAACTGCCGCTTCGGCGGATTTGTTCCACCTTTGGATCTATAAAACATTGGGCATTGACGGTGCCCGTCCAATTCCTGGCTTGTCCAGCTCCGCTGGGTATCAGTCATTTCAGCGCGGCGAATTGCAGATGGCGTCGCACGGAACAGGCAACTTCCTGAAGAAGGTCAGCAAGGATATTGCTGATGGAAAAGTGCACCAGTTCATGACGCTCGGTGTCTTGCAGCCAGATGGATCCGTACAACGTCCGTCCTATTCGCCAGATGCTCTAACCTTCCCAGAAATGTACGAAAAGGTGCATGGCAAGCCTCTGGAAGGTGCAGAGCGCGAAGCTTACGAAGTGATCGCAGCCAACTGGGGCCCTGCCTCCAAAGGTCTGGTACTGCCCACTGGCACCTCGGATGAAATCGTTGATGCGTGGCGCAAAGCGGTCGAGGAAATGACCAAGGATCTCGATTTCATGGATGCTGCCCCCAAGAATATCGGGCCTTTCCCGGTCGTGATTGGTGAAGACGTCCGCGGCATCATCGGCAAGGCCGTGGATCTGTCTGACGCAAGTAAGCAGCAGTTCAACGATGCGATCGCGCATTACCAATTGACTTATCGTATCGAGTAGACGCAACGAGGTAATTACGAAACAGACTGGTCCCGAATTTCTGTTCGAGGCCAGTCAATTGCATAGCGCACCGCCAAAGCGTGTAACGACTGCGCCATCGCCAACAATTCCTACGGACGCACATATGAGGCTGAATTTGCACTGAAACAGAAATTTAAGAGTAGCGCCGAAACATGTATGCGAATGTCGAAACGAATTCATTTAAGAGGTCGCCGTGGAAATTGAAATGTTCATGTCAGCGCTGACGCAGCTGTTTCAGATATCCCATTTCCCATATCTCATGGCTGGCGTATTTTTAGGGCTGACGCTGGGCATTCTGCCCGGTCTTGGCGGAACGTCGGGTCTCGCGATCCTGCTGCCCTTTGTCTACACCTTTGAACCAAGCGTCGCCTTAGCGATGATGATTGGTGTCCTTGCGCCGACAACTACTTCTGATACCTTTCCGGCGGTTTTGTTGGGTATTCCCGGAACAGCGGGCTCACAAGCGACTGTTTTGGATGGGCACCCTTTGGCCAAGAAAGGTGAAGCGTCGAGGGCGCTATCCGCTGCTTTTCTTTCGTCTCTTGTTGGTGGGTTGTTTGGAGCGATTATCCTTAGCGTCTCGATCTTCTTTGCAAAACCGCTGATCATGTCTTTTGGTTTTGGCGAACAGTTTCTTTTGATCATTCTTGCCCTTCTGATGATCGGTGCGTTGACGGGTGCCAACTTTCTGAAAGGTCTGGCCAGCTGTGTGATTGGTCTTGTCATCGGTACAATCGGTCTGGCCCAAATTACCGGAGAACCCAGATATACGTTCGGCACGTTGTATCTTGTAGATGGATTCTCACTTGTTGTGATGGGGCTGGGGCTTTTTGCGGTGCCCGAGATTGTCAGTCTGCTCCAATCAAAGTCCACGGTTGCAGGCGGTGGTAAGCTTGAAAAAGGCTGGCTGCGCGGCATGCGCGATGCCATCAAGAATTGGTTTCTGATTATCCGTTGCTCGACTGTCGGCGTACTTGTAGGGGCGCTGCCGGGACTTGGTGGAACGGTTGTTGACTGGATCGCTTATAGCCACGCAAAACAGACAATCAAGAACCCCGAAACACTTGGCACCGGCGACATTCGCGGCGTCATTGCGCCGGAATCGGCAAATAACGCAAAGGAAGGCGGGGCGCTCATTCCAACGATCCTTTTTGGGATTCCGGGTTCCGGGAACAAGGTGCTTTTGCTTGGCGGTCTAGTGCTCGTCGGAATCGAACCAGGCATCGAAATGGTCACGACCCAGTTGGACATTACTTATTTAATCATATGGTCATTGGCGGTAGCAAATGTGGTTGGTGCAGGTCTGTGCCTGTTTCTAGCGAGGCCAATGGCGCAGCTTACTCGCGTTCCATTCTTTATTCTCGCTCCCATCCTGGTCGTGCTGATTTTCTTTGCGACCTTCAATAACGGCCGCGACTGGATCGATTTTGTGGCCTTGATGTTTTTCGGTGCGGTCGGTGTGATGTTCAAGACTTACGGCTGGTCGCGACCCGCGCTTTTGATCGGTTTTTTCTTGTCATCAAAAATCGAATTGCTAAGCTATCAAGTGAGCGCAGCCTACGGTCTGTCCTTTCTGTATCGCACGGGGTCGATCATCCTGATCTTTCTGGCATTGGGCACGATATTCCTGCTTTTGCGGCAAAAAATGACACCGGATGGCAGGTCGACCGTGGAAGAGGCTGGCAAACAGACCCTGTTCACGTGCTTTTTGGCACTGTTTCCCATTACCATGATCCTTCAGGTTGTGGCTCTGGATTTTCGCGCCAGCATCTATCCGATTGCTTTGAGCGGCGTGTTACTGTTGCTGCTTGTATCCATTGCGGGCCTGCAAATGGTGCAGCAACGACCAGAAATGCAACGCATCAATGACGCTAATATGGCCTTACGGACCATGTCCCGGAACATCTTTGAAAACCACGGCACATTGTATGATCAGGTGCTGGCCTTTGCGATGATCCCTGTGTTCCTTGTTTTGGTATTTCTGCTTGGATTCCCGATCGCGGCTGTGGCTTTGATCAACGGGTTTATCTTGATGCATGATCGCAGCAAATACCTAGTTTCGATCATCGTATCAGCGGCGGTTCTAATCATTCTCTGGACGCTTTCAGGTGTTCTGACGCTGCAATATCCCGCTGGCATTATCGCAGATTTCTTGCCACTTCCATGGTGGCTGGGTGGCCGCTGAAACCTTGCGGATAACCCATTTCGAAAAGGAAACAAAATGACAAACCAAAAGAGCTTTGTAGAAGCACGAAACGGAATGATCGAAAGAGAGCCCAAACCACGCGAACGCGGCATCAACTATGTCCGTGCGCCAAAAACCTTGGGGCAATATTTTGTAGATTTCCTGACTTGCTACGGTGCGCTGACGGATATCGTCAAGCTGGGAACCAACCAGCTGACCTTTATCCCAGAAGACGAGATCAAAAAGGCAATTAAGTTCAGCCATGATCATGGTGTGCGTGTCGCCATCGGCAATCCCATTATGGACCAGGCGCTGAGTGCAGGATCACAGGCGACCCGGGACGTTATCGATTACGCGGCTAGGTTGGGCCTCGACATCATGGAAATTTCGGTCATCGCCCGCACCATCGATGACGAAGATTTGGCAGATTTGTTGGATTACGTGAACGGCAAAGGAATTAAGCCGATTGTCGAATGCGGATTGTCCTTTGCTCATGAACCCGTGGTCGATGGGCGCACATTCGCCAAACGTAAGAAGGCGCAGGCAAGGCGTGCTTTGGAAAACGGCGCGTGGAAGGTGCTTTTGGAGGCTGAGGGTGTTTATGAAAACGTTAAGTCGGGCCAGGAACGCTGGGATTTTGTGGATGAATTCGCAGCGGACTTTGAGGTTCGCGACCTCATGTTTGAGGCAGACGAGCAGGACGTCATGTCCTATTACGTAAACGCCTATGGGCCGAAAGTGAACGTATTAGTGGACAATTCGCAGGTCATGCAGATCGAAGCCGCGCGTCGCGGTTACGGGCCCTGTACGCTGACTTGGGCAAAAGCAGCCGTGTTTTCTAAAGACTAAGCTGAAGAAACAGAGCCAATAAAAGAGACTGCAGCATTGAAACTTCTTGATGACGATAGGCTGTTCCCGACCAAACTAAAAGGACTGGGATTGGCAAGGGATCTTACTGTCAACCTCGCCAAACGAGCCTATCGGTTATGAAATCAGAAAATAAAAACAAGCTTTGCAGATCTACACCCGCTCCGAAAACCGGAATCGTACATCTGGGGCTTGGTGCTTTTTTTCGAGCGCACAGCGCGATATACATTAAGGAAGCCATGGCGCATTCGGGCGGCGACTGGGGTGTGGTGGGCGTCTCAATGCGGTCCCCGGGTGTTCGTGATAAGCTGGTTAAACAGGGCAGGGACAGTACAAGACGCCCTGACTTTTCAGCAGATGAATATCGCTCACTGATCCGCACATTGCCAAGCTGGATTGATAAGGGGCGTGAGGGCAAATCACGCGATATGCGTCACCTGCTGCGCGACTATGTTTTGATACTGGCCAACACAGGTATTCGTCACGGAACGGAAGCTGATAATCTACGCTGGAAACACATCACGCTGTTTGAAGAAAAAGGTGACGTGTTTTTGGAAATGAGTGTGCGTGGTAAGACGGGCAGGCGGGACATTATCTGTCATAGTGGCACCGTCAATTATCTCAAGCGCATCCAAGATTGGTGTCCTGACGTTGCTGATATGAGCTTTGAAGATCTCATCAAAGCTAAGATTGATTTGCCAGTGTTCAGATTGCCAGATGGCACATCAAGCCAAAACCTAAGACAGACGTTCAAGCGGCTTATGATTGATACTGGCTTACTCACTTGTCCACGTACAGGGCAAAATCGAACGCTTTACAGCTTCAGGCACACCTATGCTACATTTGCACTGCTCAACGATGGTATGGATATTCACACGCTGGCCATACAGATGGGTACCAGCATTGCTATGATTGAGCGTCATTACAGCCATCTTACGCCACGCTTGCGTAAAGAGATGCTCACAGGCAAACGCTATGAATTAAGTAAAGAGGAGTTTGATGAGTTTACTGAGATCCAATGACATAATGGGGCAAAGAAGACCTTCGTGCAGTGGACCCAAGGGTCTGCATTGTGGACGGAGCTGCCCTTGCCTTCTTTTAGATCAATGTTGGCTTTGACGCGCCTGTTGCTTCTTCGACAAATAATGTGTCTTGCATAGAACCTATTACGGGTACATACCTTCATTATGGATGATCGATGCATTTGCACAGCACTTCGGCAAGTCGCAGCACAAAGTACTGCTCATTACGATGCTGTGCTCGCGCCGTCTGGAATAAAGGTCACGATGTTCCGCCTGCTGCGGCGGATTGAGGTCGTGAATTCTGTCACAATCACTGAATTGGCCGAAATCGTCGGCCTTGATCGCAGCACATTGGGGCGCAACCTGCGCGTTCTGGAAAAGCAGTCACTTATCGCGATTGGAACCAGCGATGATCGAAGGGCGCGTCGTGTTTCATTGACTCAGACTGGGCGGGAAAAGCTGCAACAGGCAGTGCCGCTTTGGCGGGAAGCGCAGCGCGAGTATTTACAAATTGTGGGCGCAGACTCGCTGGGCTTATTGGACCGTGTTATCGAACAGACAGCCGCCAGCAAATACACCACCGGAGACGACGCATGACTACACAGCCAATTAGTATGTGGCATGGGGCGGGCGTTGCGCTTGTTTGTGGCTCACTGATCCTCTTGATCTCTTTGGGCATTCGACACGCGTTCGGGCTCTTTCTGCAACCTGTGAGCATGGATCAGGGTTGGGGACGCGAGACGTTCGCGTTCGCTATCGCTCTGCAAAATCTCGTCTGGGGAGCGAGCCAACCCTTCACAGGCATGTTGTCGGATCGCTTCGGCGCCAAACCAGTCGTAGTGTTTGGGGCTTTGCTTTATGGCGCGGGGCTGTGGATGATGAGTGTCGTTGGTGGTGAAGGTGTTTTCATCCTTAGTGCTGGTGTGTTGATCGGGCTTGGCTTATCTGGCACCACCTTCCCTGTGATCTTTGCCGCCATCTGCCGCCTTGTGGCACCGGAACAGCGATCGCTTGCGATGGGGATAACCATGTCCGTGGGCTCTTTTGGACAGTTTGCGATGTTGCCTATATCACTTGGGCTGATCGTTGCGTTTGAATGGCAAACCGCCTTGGTGGCCCTCTCCATATTGGCCTTGACGATGTTCCCGCTTGCCTACGGTATACGCAACCCACCCGCACCAATCTTCAGCAGTCATGAAGATGTGTCGCTCGGCCAAGCCCTGCGTGATGCTTTTGGACAGCGGGACTTCTGGCTCTTGTCATTCGGTTTCTTCGCATGCGGCTTTCAAGTCGTCTTTATTGCCGTACACCTGCCTGCTTTCCTCTCTGATGAAGGCGTGGGCAACGGCGTGGCGACCATCGTTCTGGCGTTGATCGGGTTGGTGAACATCGCAGGCACCTATTATGCAGGCCTTTGGGGCGGACGGCATCGCAAACCGATGCTGCTCTCATGGATATATCTTGGTCGTGCGGCGGCCATCGCGGCATTCGTTCTCTTGCCGGTTACGGCAACCTCCGCATACATCTTCGGTGCAATCATGGGACTTTTTTGGCTCTCTACCGTTCCGCTGACTAACGGTACGGTAGCGTCCGTCTTCGGCGTAAAACACATGTCGATGCTGGCGGGATTAGTTTTCTTCACCCACCAGCTCGGCTCCTTTGCTGGCGGCTGGATGGGAGGTTGGCTTTATGACCGGACGGGCAGCTACGATATCGCCTGGGGCATTGCGATTGGCCTGAGCATTGTGGCGGCTGTCTTGAACTGGCCAATCACGGAGCGAACCCTAGCGGAGCGGAGAGCTGCGATATGAGCTGTACTTCTATACTCCAAGTGGTCGCAGCAGCGTCTTTAGTTATGTTGTTAGGATCGCTATTCTTACTATATCAGAATCCACTGTTCGAGATTTATCTGTCCAACTGGGGGCTTTGTTAGTACAATTTCCCAAGAGAGGTCATCGATGTATTTCGCAGCATCCTTTACTCTGGGCTCAAAGCGGATATCCGCAGACTTCGTTGTGATCGATTAACGACTGAGTTATTATTCCTCTGTTGCTCGCAGTAATTCCCGTAGATTTTGCGCCTGAACTGGGCGATCGCGCAGATCGAGGGCTGAGTTTAGATCAACGAGATGGCTGCGCATCAGTTCTTCTGTATTTTACTCATCTCCATCGGCAATGGATTGCACCAGGGCGTGATGGGCATGGCTTTCACATAACGCATTTTCGCGCCGGCAATAGAGAGCTATGACCAGTGAAGAACGGGCAATCAGGGTTTCGATAAACTGACCGATCGTGTCCTGATCTGAGATCCGCGCCAGCTCTATATGGAAGCGCCCTGACAAATTGAGCGCACGGCCATTATCGCGGGCATCCAAAGCCAAATGCTCTTGGGCAATGTGATCTTTCAAAATCTCAATATCGCGTGGGGTCGCGCGGCTGGCGGCGGAACGGGCGGTGTGCGGTTCCAGTAAAGAACGGGCTTCGAACACTTCGCGGGCCTCACGCGGGGTCGGACTTGCCACGAATGCACCCTTATTACGCTGGATTTCCACAAGTTGAACATGGGCCAGAGATTGGAGCGCCGCGCGCACAACGGTGCGAGACACATTGTAGATTTCACCAATTTCGTCCTCCCCCAGCTTTGTACGCGGGGGGAGACGATGTTCATGGATCGCCAAGGCGAGCGCATCAGCTACCTTTTGCGTCGCATCTTGAGGTTTGGGCGTTGAGATGGGCAGTGGAAGCCGCCCGCGACCTCGGAGCATCACCTTGGCAGACAATCCGTCATGTTGTCTTGCCAATCATCGCACCCTCGCTGATTGGGGTGGCCTTGTTTGGCTTCACGCTAAGCTATGACGAATTTGCGCGCACCCTCCTGACGGCGGGCAGCTACAACACGCTGCCCTTAGAAATCTACGGCATGACGACTAATGTCACATCGCCTGTCCTGTATGCGTTCGGCACGCTGACAACAGTGTTCTCCCTTCTGATCATCGGCATATTTCTCGCCCTTGCACTTTTGAGCAATCGCCGCAAAGCGCGCGTAGGCAGTGACGCCGGAAAGGCCGTCTGATGATTGTCTTGATCAACCCCAACAGCACTGATGCCATGACTATTGCTATGGTTCGGACCGCATTAGAAGCGGGTGTGAAACTGACGGGTTGGACCTCTCTCGACGGACCGGCCGCAATACAAGGCCCCGAAGACGGAGCGGCCTGTATCTCGCCTTTGTTGGCGCTGGTGAGCAAAGCCTCTGAGGTGGGCGCTAAGGCCATTATTATCGGCTGCTTTGATGACACTGGGCTCGACGCAGCCCGCGATATCGCATCGTGCCCAGTCATTGGTATCTGCCAAGCCGCCTATCACATGGCGGTGCTTTCAGGACCTAGGTTTTCTGTCGTGACCACTTTGGCCGTTTCTGTACCCGTGCTGGAAACAAACATCCACGCGTACGGCTTCACTACCCAACTGGCCTGCGTCCGCGCCAGTGGTGTCCCAGTTTTAGATCTGGAAACAGACCCCGCTGGAACCGCACCCGCGGTTATTGGTGAAATCAAGCGTGCTGTTATCGAAGACAAAGTTAATACGGTCGTACTTGGCTGCGCCAGCATGGTCCATATTCCGGCGTTCTTTGGTGAAACTGGAACTGTACGGCTTATCGACGGCGTCACATCCGCAGCGCAGTTTGCGCAATTTCTGGCAAAGTAATCGGGCGCCCAAGATTGTCGCACGATTGAACAGTTGCATAGCAATACAGACGCGGGCGCCCTCTATCTTTTGCGAGCGGCCACTCGTACATCCTGCAGCATCGGTCACATTGGGCTCAAGGTTCCATTCGCTGGGATTTGTATGAATGACCGCTCTACGCAGCTCTTGCCCATTACAATAACTCGACCGCCTGACTGAGCTGATCACTATTCACATCAATATATCTCTGTGTTGTGCTGATATGCGAATGACCAGCAAGAGCTGCAAGCAAGCGCACACCCACACCCTTGTTTGCCAAGCGCGTGATGTATGTGCGCCGTCCACTATGGCTGGAGGCATCTTTAAGCCCACAAGCTTTGTAAATATCGAGGAATAGCTGGCACATTGTATTTGCAGAAAAGTGACCGCCCTTTTGGCTCTCAAATAGTGGACGATCTAATTGTCTCAAGCATTTACTTTTGGCGTATGTGGCAAGCGCCTTTCTCAAACGCTGATTGAGATACACAGTTCTGCGCTGCCCACCTTTGCTTTGATCCACGCCAAGAATGAACTGATCTCGCACAGCGCCTGTTTCATCAACTATATCGCCAAGTTTAAGCGCCGCAATCTCTTTGGCGCGCAGCCCTGCATAAAAGCTGACCATGAATATTGTGGTGTCACGAAGTGGATGACGACGGCTGCGGCAGTAGTGTAATACTCTGCGAAACTGTGCTTCATTTAGTGTTTGTGCCTGTCGCATTTCAAAGCTCCTTAAACCTAATGTTTTGTTAGCTCTGAGTATAAAGTCTGAGGTTTAGGTTGGGCGACCGAAATCTGCCAAAAAATATCTTCAATGATCTCAATGAGATCAGCTATAATCTCATACAATGTAGCTTCTATGAGGTTTTCTAAAGCGAACCACTTTTGAGACAGTTTTCTGCGAAAGTTGATAAATAAACATATAGGCAAAAACACAGGCATCAAAAATGAGATCAAGATTGGCGCGTCGATTGTAATTGCGCTGTGGTGGCGTACTTTGAAAACGTTAGCATCAACTGAACTGCTCATTGTTCATCTTCTTTGCACTACCCTGCTGCTGGCAGGATGCCTGAAACGCACTTATCTAAACAACTTGGAGTGAACGTTTGCAAAGTCGTAATGGTTGAGAAGGAACGCCTTCTAAAAGTGAGACGGAAGACAACCCCGCAAGGGATCCGTCACTGCACAGGGTTGCCCGTCCGTATGGGTCCTGTGTAGGCGTGTGATACGCCAGTAATAGAGATGATCGCAAAACCTGCTCTTCCCTGCAAAGGGTTTGGTGATACGGGCTGACAAGCGATGTGCAATAAACGCATTGAGCAGTTTTAGATTGATGCCTTTACAGGCGTTGATCTGACTGCTCTTTGCAATCTCGAATAAAAGAAACGAATTCAATTGAACTTAATTAGTTAAGACGAAGTATCTGAGTTCGGCGATAGCTGAACACTCGTAGATGCGAAGCAGATGTGATTGACTATAAAGATATTCAAATAGTTCCAACTACACCTAATATTCTTCTCCAAGCATAATCGTGAGTACACGTCTGGTTACATGTGGATCACTTGGATCAGGGCTGTGGTTTATCAGATCAAGGTCGTAGTAATCGATCTTCCAAAAGACAGTATTACCCTCATACTCAATTGCCCCAAAGTCATGTTCACCAAATGGATCATTGCGTTCAGAGAAGTCATCAAAACCTTTCACCAAATCTAAGATACGCCCCACAGCGTCGTTACCTAGCAAATCTATGCCTCGTGTGATGATGAGTTTGCAATTGGTGAGAGTGGTGCGGGCTTGATCGTTTAGAAGGGCAATAGATTGGGCTGTTCTGTCAACGTCGGGCTGCAAGCCTAGCTCCTTTTACAAAAGCATATGCTCAACGGTAAGTTTGGACGACCGGATAATATAGAAAGAGCCACCCAAATATAAGCAGCTCTTTAGTTGGTTATTTAGAGGCTTTAGGATCCAACACGGGCTTCAAGAAGCTGATCAAACTCAGACTTATCCGAGGCGAAATCCAAAACTGTATCTTCTAACCAATCCATCATTTTACGTCCACTACCTTCAAACCCTTTAAGCAAAAGCTGGGTTTGAACTTAAGTTAAAAAGATACCGTTAGTATCTAATATGGCTTTGGCTCGAGGAAGCCATTGATCTACGGTTGGATAGGTAAACTCTAGGCATCGACAACGATCTTGGAGGGCTGATCAATCCGGTGTAGGTTATTTGTGGTACAGATGATAATGCCAAAAGTATGCTCATCAACGATTGCGCGCAATGTTTGCTGCATGCCGGGCTTTAGTTGATCCACTTCTTCTATGACCAAACATGCGTGCAACATGCCAAAGGCGCGTTGGTAGTTCCAATTACCGGTGAGAATACCTAAACTCTTATCTTCTAACGCGCTTGCATGCACTGAGCATTTGGAGATGTTCACGTCTTCTTCTGCATATCTACCCTTCATGATCAGGTTTGCGGTCTCGCTCTTACCAGCGCCGCGTGGTCCGTGCAGAATAAGATGCTTGTGCCTTTTGTTGGCAGCAGTTTCTTTGACGATACGTTCGACATAAGCGTCCACAAAGATAATATCGTCCAAAGTTTTGGGGCGATGCTTTTCTTCAAAATTCATTTAACTGTTCCTTTCGAAGAGAAATAGTGAGCAGTGCAAAGACTGCTCACTTATCAAGGCTGATTATTCCGCAGGGATAGCTGCGCCATTTAACTTTGTGACATCGACATGGAAGGCAGGTTGAAACGAATGCGGCTCCATTTCTTGGCTCAAGCTTTTTAGATTGGCTTTGCGCTGCTCTTCATTGCGCTTTGCAACGCCCGCTTGCTCTGTTTGACTTGCCTGCTCTTTAAGTTGACTACCTGCCAATGTGAGAACAGTTTTAATTGGAACCAATTTATCTGTGCCAAACACAATAGTGCCGGTTCCATCAGTATTTTTGCGAATAAGGGCCAGGCTGAATTGTTCACCATCTGCGGGCTGTAGCTCGTCTCTCATCTCGATCTGCATAATACCATTTGCATCGCTTAATACGGTTTCTGCATAGTCTTTGTTCTGTTTGGCTTTATCCGCTTCGCTCAAGATCATCCAACTTGCGGTGATGCTGTATGTGAGATTGCCCCTTTCAATGAGGAACGTAGAAGACCAGCTTCATGAGCGTGGTGTAGATTTCGCTATGAAGCTGTCCGCTACTGACGGAACAGGGTTCGCCCCTAGTTCGCAAGCGATAATCGATTGAATTATTGGGGTAAGTTCTATCTTATTAGAACATTTCCATTTCATGTTAGTGCATAGCCTGCGTTTGAGAGGAAGTTCCAGTATTGGTCTGGGGTGAACAGGTCACAGATATCGCCGATGGCGGCAAAGAGGTCTGTGAAGGGTCTTGCGCCGACCTTTCGCAGATGGGCCTTCAGCTTTGAGAAGGCCATTTCGATGGGGTTCAAGTCGGGACTGTAGGGCGGCAGATACAGGAACCAGCACCCATGGGCCCACAATGCGGCGGCGGCTTCACCGTTTTTGTGCGTCGCGAGATTGTCGCAGATCACGACAGTTCCCGGTTCGATCTCGGGCACCAAGACCTCCCGGATATACGCTGCAAACGCCTCCCCGTTCATTGCGCCCTTGATGACCCAGGGCGCGATCAACTGATCATGGGTCAGGCCTGCGATGAAGGTCTGGGTTCCCCAGGCACCGAAGGGAGCAGAAGCATTGAGCCGGGTGCCGCATTTTGACCTCCCACGCAGCCGTGTCATGTTGGTTTTTACGCTGGTTTCGTCAATGAAGACCACGCGGTGTGGGGCTTGCGCAATGGCTGGTAACGTCCAGCGGAACCAGTGGTGCCGAGCCCTCTTTACATGGGGTTTGCGCCGCTCATCCGCGATGAGGCTCTTTTTTTGTACGTGAGATCAAGTCGCCGCAACACGACATCAATGCCTGACCGAGATGCTTGCACACCATGGGCTTCCAAAAGGGCGGCCTGCAGCTCCTTCAGTGTGATGTCGGGATCTTGCTCCACCAGTTCTGCAAAGAAACCCTCGTAGGGCACAAGCCGCCCGTGGCCCTGACGTCGTGAGTTTACCGCTGGAGCAAGGTCTCCGGTCCGCCGCAAGCGGTCTGCAAACCGAACCGCCGTTGCAGCAGATATCAGCAGTCGGCGACCGATCTCCCGCGCCGAGAGCCCCTCTCGGTGCAGAACCTGAAAACGATTGCGAATATCCGGTGACAACGGTGCGGGCATAAAGCGATCCTCCTGGTCACGAGGGAATCACAAAATCGCACCCGTGGGAATCCCCCAACGATTGAAGATGAGCAGGAAACGCTCTAAAGTAAGACATTTAGCTTTTCGGTTAAATAAGAAGTAGAAATGTGGAATAAGTAGAAGTGTGTTTCTGGCATTTGTTCAAGACACAGTGGTTCCTCCACATCACACGAATTGATAAAAACACACTTTTGCGCACACCTTATTTATTATTCTATAACTTATTGTAATTAATTATTAATATATCACCATGGTTACTGAAAATCCTCGTGTCGGTGGTTCAAATCCGCCCCCGGGCACCATTTTTCTCATAAAGAGATTGTTGTGATGAGCGCGCAAATTCCTTTTTCGACGAGTGGCTCTGCGGGCAAAACTTTCAGCGTCGGTTGTCCCATTCTCAAAGAGACCTGATGTTGGGTTGTTTGGATGCGCCTGCCAAATTTATGTCTAGGATCGGGGCAGAGAAAACTCTAACATGTGCCTGACACGATGTGCGTAAACGGTTTCATGAAAGACAAATCCATATGAAAAAATTGGGGCTCGATGCTACGGATATTCGCATATTAAGTGCCGTTCAACAGCATGGACACCTGAGCAAGACGCGCCTTGCAGAGCTGGTTAACCTCTCACCAACCCCATGTTGGGCACGGCTTGATCGTTTGAAATGCGCGGGTCTCATTCGCGGCTATCACGCAGATCTTGCCCTGGAGCGCATCATAGATTTCACCCAGGTTGTGGTGACCGTCGCGATGAGCTCGCACCGCAAAATTGAATTTGAACGCTTTGAGCTGCATGTTCGAAACTTAGACGAAGTGACCCATTGCATCGCAACCGGCGGCGGAATGGACTATGTCATGACGGTAATAACGCCCAGTTTGGCCGCGTTTCAGCGCCTCATGGAAGAGATGCTCTCAGCCGATCTGGCGATTGAGCGCTATATGACTTACATCGCGACTCGCCAGGTCAAAAGTAGCCATCCTAATCTCACAAAACTCACCACTGCATCTTAAATTCTTGGGCAAAAGACCAAATGGTCTAAGCCGGGCAGTAAATCAGTCTAATCTGCCGCATTCTTGTGAATTATAGGACTGTGAATGTGACGGTATCGGATTAAATCTTAAACAGAATGCACTTTTTCCTAGCCGGATTGGCCAGCAGCTCAGAGGGCGCAAAATGACACAGGCAGATGATTTTGGCTTCGGTACACAGATCCGCAAATCCCCTTACTTTGACGCCACCGTCCGATGGGGTGCACAGGGTTTTTCGGTCTATAACCACATGTATATCCCGCGTGATTTTGGGGACTCGGAACAAAACTTCTGGAACCTTGTGGATCAAGCGATCCTCTGTGACGTTGCCGTGGAACGTCAGGTTGAAATTACAGGGCCGGATGCCGCAAACTTCACACAGATGCTGACCTGCCGCGATCTATCAAAGATGGCCGTTGGCCAGTGCAAATATATCCTGATCACCAATGCAGATGGCGGTATTTTGAACGACCCAATACTGTTGCGATTGGCGGAAAATCATTTTTGGATTTCCCTGGCGGACAGCGATATTTTGCTTTGGGCACAGGGTGTGGCAGTGCATTCCGGCCTCAATGTACAGATCAAAGAGCCTGATGTTTCACCGCTGCAACTGCAGGGTCCAAACTCAGGCCTTATTATGCAAGAACTCTTCGGAGACAGCATTGCGGATCTAAAATACTACTGGCTGCGCGAGTTGGAATTGGAGGGGATCCCCCTGGTCGTGTCACGCACAGGCTGGTCCAGCGAGTTGGGCTATGAGCTTTATCTGCGCGATGGGTCAAAAGGCGATCAGCTTTGGGAATTGATCATGGCTGCAGGCGCATCGCACGGGTTGAAGCCCGGTCATACCTCCTCGATCCGTCGGATTGAAGGCGGAATGCTTTCCTACCATGCGGATGCAGATATTGACACAAATCCCTTCGAGCTGGGCTTTGATCGCCTCGTCAACCTCGATATGGATGCAGAGTTCATCGGCAAAGCTGCGCTGCGCAAGATCAAGCAAGAAGGCCCGATGCGCAAACAGGTCGGGCTGGTCCTCGACTGCGCCCCGCTGACCGGACCAAACACCACCTTCTGGGCCATCCAACAAGATGGCGCGACCATTGGAAAAGTAACCTCTGCAGTCTATTCCCCGCGCTTAAAGCAAAACATTGCTTTGGCAATGGTTGCCGCTGATGCGGCCATTATGGGAGCCGAAGTGGAGGTTTTGACCAATACCGGAGCGGTGAAAGCCACTATGGTTGAGCGCCCATTCTATGATCCCAAAAAACAGATCGCAGCCGCGTAACATGCCATCGGCGGCCTGTCCTTGCATGAGTGTGGCAGGCCACCCATCTCTCCTACATAAAACGAGATAGCCCTATGTCTGATCTTTCCATTGAGCTCCATTGGCAGCGCACAACCCCTGTGTTTGACACAGGAACCTATTCAAATTCTCACATCGTACAAATGAATCGATTGCATGAAATTGACGTGGATTCAGCTCCAGATTGGGGCGGTGATCCGGCGCATACCAATCCCGAGCAAGCTTTGGCCTCTGCCCTGTCCAGTTGTCACATGATGACCTTTCTCGCATTGGCCGCCAAAGCCGGATGGCCGGTGGCCAGCTATCATGACTATGCAGAAGCCCATCTCGGAAAAAACCCCAAAGGCCAGATGTCCGTCACCCGCATTGATCTGCATCCCGTCGTACGCTTTGATACTGGTTTTGCGGTGGCCGATGAGAAATTGGCAGAGATGCAAGACCGCGCGCATCGCTATTGCTTTATTGCAAATAGCCTGGCGGACAGCGTGGAAATCAATATCAGCTAAGTCTTGGCACAGAGCGAACATAGGCTCGGGCCACTTTTGGAATAATGAGGGGGGCTTTGACCATCATCAAAGCCCCCGACTGTTTAGCCGAACATATCCGCGGTAATGCCTGCATACCAACCTTCGGATTCCTCGTAGGTGGCTTTGCGCACATCGGCGGTTTCGCCTGTAGCTGAGATGAAACCATCGACCTTTGCAATCTTTTCATCGGTGGCTTCATAAGTTGCACCGACTTTCACACCATCATTGGTGTCAATCAAAGACCAGCATGTGTTCGAGAATTTCGCTGGGAAAACGCGAGATCCCGTCAACGCCCCGCGCACGGCATTGGCGCAGACCTTGGCTTGGCTATTTGCAGAGAAGCCTGACTTTGGCATGTCGCCTTGCTGAGAGGCATCGCCCAGAACATAGATATCCGCACCCGCTTTCGTGGACATGTCAATCGCGTTGACCGGGGCAAACTTGCCGTCGGTCACACCAGCAAGCTCGGCGATACGGCCCGCTTTCATGGCAGGGATCACGTTACAGACGTCAACTTTGGTCACTTCACCATCAATTGTCACCGTCATGGCGCCGGGGTCCACCGAAACGTTTCCACCGCCGAATTCATCGCCAATCCAATCTATCATCCCGCTGTAATGTTTGCCCCAACCTTCTTGGAACAAGCCTTGCTTCGAGAATTTCGGTTTCGGATCTGCCACAATGATCTTTGCGGTCGGATTATTGGCCTTCAAATAATGCGCCACCATTGAGACCCGCTCATAGGGCCCAGGAGGGCAGCGGTAGGGATTGGGCGGCGCGACCATGGCGAATGTGCCGCCCTGGGGCATCGCGGCAATTTGCGCTTTGAGCAATTCTGTTTGTGAACCACCTTTGTAAGCATGAGGCATGGCGTTTTGTGACGACAGATCCCAGCCGGCAACAGCCCCTTCAACAAAATCAATCCCAGGAGAGAGAATGAGCTTGTCATAAGGCACCGATGCACCACCGGCCAATGTCACTGTCTTCGCATCGCGGTCCACGCCAACAGCCCAATCATGCACGACGTTCACACCGCCGGCGGCCATTGTGCCGTAAGAATGTCCGAGATCATCAATGGTTTTGATCCCACCGAGATAAAGATTCGAAAAGAAGCAAGTGTAATACATGCGAGAAGGTTCGATCAAGGTGACGTCAACCGCGCCTTTGCTGTCTTTGGCGATGTAGCGCGCCGCGGTCGCACCGCCGGCCCCGCCGCCAACAACCACAACCCGCGGCTTTCCATGGCCACCGGCGAAGGCCATGGGCGCTGCCAAAGCGGTTGCCGCTGCGGCACCACTGCCGATAAGTACACGTCTATTCAGTTTCATGTGTTCTCCTCCCAGAGTTTTGCCTGTTATTCCAGGTTGCTAAAATACGCCGCAAGTGCTGCGATCTCTTCATCAGACAGACGCCCTGCCATCATTTGCATGACAGGGTGTGATCTAACTTTTTGTTTGTAGGCATGCATGGCGATCACAAAATCTTCTGTTGGCCAAGCGGTGATTCCAGGGATGCCATCATTGGACCCGCTGCTTTGATGACAGGTCAAACATTCACTGGAGAGATATTCACCATATTCTGCGTCTCCCACCATGGCCAGCACCGAGGGATCAAGCTTTATGTCGATCCCCTGCCCTGTCTCTTGCATGCTTGACGCGCCGATCGGACCCTTAGAAAACGACCGCAGATAAGCTATCAGATTTGCCCGATCTTCTGGATCCTTAAGGCCTCGGAAACTCATCCGAGTCTTGGCCACCAAAGATTTTGGACTCTCAAGAAAGCTGTCCAAAGTATCTTCAGACCAAACCAGCCCATCTTGCCCGGCTTGGATCATACTCTTAGAGTATTTGGCCCCTTCCAACCCGCCGGCAGTGCGTCCCAAAATATCATTCAGTTGCGGGCCCACACGGTTTTTCGCCTGGTCGCCAACTTGATGGCACGATTGGCATTTCTTAAAAACAGCAGCGCCCAGAGCCGGATCTCCCATGCCGCTGGCCTGAGCCATTCCGGTTAAAAAGAAAGCCGCAAGCACAAAAAATGTTCCACGATTGAGGTGCAGGAACCCGTCCTCCCTTATTGACAAGCATAGGAAACACGAAACAAGCCAATAATGCAATCATAAATGCATATATGTGAATGTAATATTATAAGAACTCTGCGCTTTGATCTATGTACCAGACCCTTCCTTTGAAAATTCGGTAAAATTTACAGGACTTGTAAATCGCCGCGTTTGCATCTTCCTAGGCTGGCGTAAACTCACACAGGCTGCAATCCAAAGGGCCCGATTGGACAGAGATGACCGATAACATTCGCGGTATCGCACTGAAAGTAGCAGCGGTTTCGATATTCACCTTTATGATGGCGCTGATCAAAGCCACGTCGCAAGAGGTGCCGACCGGGCAACAAGTGTTCTTTCGGGCATTCTTCACGCTTTTGGTGGTGATTGGCTGGCTCTCGATACGCGGGGATTTTCCAAAAGCGCTGCGCACGTCCAATATTTTAGACCACACATGGCGCGGCCTGGCCGGCGCGGCCTCTATGTCTTTGCGATTTTTCGCTCTTGGGGTGCTGAGCTTTCCAGAGGTGGCCGCCCTGGGCTTTACCACTCCTTTGATTCTGACAGTTTTAGCCGCGTTGATCTTGGGTGAAACCGTGCGGGCCTTCCGCCTCACGACGGTGGCTTTTGGCTTCATTGGTGTGCTTATCGTCCTTTGGCCGACCTTAAACATGGACGGCGCGCGCAGCACATTAGAAATTATAGGTGCCACTGCAATCTTAGGATCGGCCGCATTAGCGGCCTTGGCGCAAATTTTCGTGCGGCGGATGGTGGCAACAGAGGGGACCGCGCAGATTGTCTTTTATTTCTCTCTGCTCATAACCGTGTTATCCTTGTTCACCCTACCTTTTGGCTGGGTCAAACCTTCCTTTCAAGCAACCGCCATGCTGATCACCGCGGGCGTGATCGGCGGGATTGGACAGGTTTGCCTCACCGCTGCCTATCGCAATGCACCGGCCTCAGTGGTGGCGCCTTTTGATTACACGTCGATGCTGCTGGCCTTGGCATTGGCCTATTTTTGGTTTGGCGAAATCCCAACCGCTTGGACCATAACCGGCGCCTTGGTCATCATCGCCTCCGGCGTGGTAATTCTCTGGCGCGAGCAGCGCTTGGGCCGCAACCGCAACCGTGCACAGACGCCGCTATAGGCCGATCTAAAGCATAATTCCCGATCAAAAAAAATGTTTCGCATACCACGGTATACCATCGACCTTTGCATTCTTATTCGTTATGAGAGGGCAAATCTAGCCGCAAGGAATGCACTATGACTGATATTATTTATACAAAAGTTGACGAAGCGCCGGAGCTTGCCTCCGCATCCTTCCTCCCGATTCTCCAAAAATTTTCCGCTGCAGCGGGCGTGACCATCGGCACCAAAGACATCAGCTTGGCTGGGCGCATCCTGGCAGCCTTTCCAGATTACCTCAGCGAAGAGCAACGCCAACCCGATGATCTGGCCGAGCTGGGCCGCTTGGTGAAAACGGCCGATGCCAATGTCATCAAATTACCAAATATCTCCGCATCCGTGCCGCAACTGGTTGCAGCCGTGAAGGAGTTACAAGCCAAAGGCTATGCTTTGCCCGACTATCCTGAAGCGCCGCAAACGGACGCCGAAAAAGCCGTCCGCGCAAAATATGATGCCCTCAAAGGCTCCGCGGTAAACCCGGTTCTGCGCGAAGGCAATTCTGATCGCCGTGCGGCCAAGGCCGTTAAGAATTTCGCACAAAACAATCCCCACCGCATGGGTGATTGGTCCGCCGCCAGCAAGACCCGCGTGTCCTCCATGAACGGCAACGATTTCTTTTCCAATGAAAAATCTGCCACCCTACCGGAAGATACCACCGCAAAAATCGTTTTGGAAACTGCCGATGGCGAAATCATCCTGAAGGATGATATCCGATACACCGCCGGAACCGTGGTTGACGCCACCTTCATGAGTGTCGCGGCTCTCAAAGAATTTTTAGCAGCAGAAATTGAGAGCACAAAATCCGACGGCACTTTGTTCTCATTGCATCTGAAATCAACGATGATGAAGGTCTCCGATCCAATCATTTTCGGCCATGCGGTCAAAACCTTCCTCGCCCCGGTTTTCCAAGCCCATGGCAGCGCGCTTGCTGAGCTCGGCGTGAACCCCAATTTCGGTTTGGGTGACTTGCTCGAACGCGTCAAAGACAACGCGGAAATTCTCGCCGATATCAACAACTGCATCGCCGCATGCCCGCCTATGTATATGGTCGACAGCGACAAGGGCATCAGCAATCTGCATGTGTCCTCCGATGTCATCATCGACGCCTCCATGCCCGCGCTGATCCGCGCAGGCGGCAAAGGCTGGGGCCGCGACGGGCAGGATTCAGACACCAATTGCGTCATTCCTGACAATTCCTATGCCCCAGTCTACGACGAGACCATCAAATTCTTTAAACAGAACGGCAAGTTGAACCCAGCTACCGCTGGCACTGTGCAAAACGTCGGCCTCATGGCTCAAAAAGCCGAAGAATACGGCTCACACCCTACAACCTTTGAAGTACCAGAGGCCGGCACGGTCAAAATGATCCTGGCCGATGGAACCGTATTGCACGAACATACCGTCGAAGCCGGTGACATTTGGCGCTCGGCCTCAACCAAGAAAGCACCGATTGAAGATTGGGTAAACCTCGCGATTTCGCGGCAAAAAGCCGAGAATTGTAATGCGATTTTCTGGCTTGACGCCGACCGCGCACATGATGCGGAATTGATTGCCTATGTCAAACCACTCTTGGACGCCAAGGGCGTGGCAGATAAATTTGACATCATGACGCCTCGCGACGCCACCAGGGCATCGCTTGAAATCATCACGAAGGGCAAAAACTCCATTGCCATCACCGGAAATGTTTTGCGCGATTACCTCACCGATCTGTTCCCAATCTTGGAATTGGCCACATCAGCAAAAATGCTATCGGTTGTAAAACTGATGAACGGTGGCGGTTTGTTTGAAACTGGCGCGGGCGGCTCTGCGCCCAAACACGTTCAACAGCTCAACGAGGAGAACCATCTACGTTGGGACAGCCTAGGCGAATTCTGCGCCTTAGGCGAAAGCTTGACCTTCCTGGCTGAAGCAAAAAACAACAGCAAGGCCCGTGTTTTGGGACAAGCCGTTGATGCGGCCACCCAATCCATTTTGGACGAAAGCCGCTCGCCCTCCCGCAAGGTTGGTGAGCCTGACAACCGCAACAGCCATTATTGGTTCGCGCGCTACTGGGCCAATGCGCTTGCGACGCAAAACAGTGATGCGGAGCTCGCAGCCCATTTTGCGCCCATCGCAAAAGCTTTGACGGAGGGAGAGGAGGCCATTTTGGCAGAACTTGCAGCTGTTCAAGGTATGGCGGCGGATCTTGGTGGATATTATCGGACAGATGCCGATAAAACCGCTGCGGTGATGCGCCCTTCTGCCACGTTAAACGCCATCATAGACTAAACACGCGAAGACGACCGAGCGAGGCATGCATCCCGCTCGGCGCAGCTTCAAATTTTCTCATCGCCTCCGGCGACCACAGCGGTCGGCTTTCGCATCATGCGGCACTTCTGCGAACAATATTGCACCTCATCCCATGTCTTCGCCCATTTTTTGCGCCATACATAGGGCCGCGCACAGGTTCGGCAGATCTTCGAGGGCAGATCAGATTTCTTTTGCATTTTCATTTGTAATGCGCCCGCCGGCTGCCAAAATCATGCACCCTTTTGCGCCAGGCCCGGTAGCTGCCAGCTTTCAAAGTCTTGCGCATCAACAGCTTCACCTCTGCCTCGCGCAACCCATGTAGGTTTCGGATATCAGAAAAAGACACATGGTCAGACAGGGCCATTTCAATAACCTCGCTGATGTCTTTTTCACTCAAAATCTTCGATGGGGCGCCCACAGTGTTTTTGTCCTCGTGCTTAACTTGAACGGTTTTAACTAAGATGCATCCGTTGAAAGAAAAGCCCAAGCGCAAAAGACTTTGAGATTTCAACATCGAGCGAAGCCTATGAAACCACAAGGATTTTAAAGTATTCCATTGTATTCCTTTACTTTTTACGACTCACCTCTATTTTACCGGTCAACGGAAGTAGACAAAAGGGATTGCAATGACAGTTCAGAACGCGCACCGCCTCGACCATACCGAAATCGACCGCATCGCTGCGGTTATGAATGACCTCTTGAAACACCTGACCTTTAAGAGCCGGAATTTAGACAAAGCCTCAGCGATGAAACGCATCAATTCTGAGGTCTGCGAGATCAGTGTGCTTCTTGGCAAGCTTGACGCCCAGAAACAGGTCGGCGTGTAACCTCGCCCGATTTAGACACGCCCCCCCGTAAGAGGACAGCACATGACAAAACCAAATGAAACCTTCACCCTGTCGGTCCGCGACTTGGAGATCATCGAAGACGCGCTTGGCGCAAAAGTGTCCCGCCGATCCCAGCGCATGATGGAAGCCGCAACGTCGCCGGACGCGTCCTTTCCTGACGAGATTAAGTCTGAGATCACCGAGTTACGCGATTTGCTTGGACGATTGTGGAACCAAAAAACCTTCTATCGCCCAACCGACCGTTTCGTTGGCGGCGGCTGAACGCAGCGACGCTTCGGCAGCACGGCCAACAGGTCCTAGGGCCAGTGATCTATCAACTCAGCGTCGCAAGATCGGACAGGATTGGGCACGTGGGGCGGTCATCGCCGGCGCAGGCTTCGATCAGATGCGATAGGGTGATGCGCATGGCCTGCAATTCTTTGACCTTGGCATCGATGCGCGTCAAATGTTCCTGGGCAATTTGCTTCACATCGGCACTGGCCCGCGTGTCATTTTCATATAATTGCAGCAAGGCCCGGCAATCTTCGATAGAAAACCCCAAAGACCGCGCCCGGCCCAGAAATGCCAATTTATGCACATCGCTCTCGCGAAAGCTGCGATATCCATTGGCGCTGCGCTTGGGCTGAATAAAGCCAATTTCTTCATAGTAGCGAATGGTTTTGATCGGCAAGTCCGCCATTTTTGCCACTTCACCAATATTCATATCGCGACCCTCCGTCTTAACAATCCCTCACCTGGCTGCGCGAACATAGCGCAAGCGCAGCGCATTGGCCAAAACAAAGATGGACGACAGCGCCATAGCCGCTGCTGCAAGGATGGGCGAAAGGAGCATGCCAAAGGCCGGATATAGCGCACCGGCTGCCACTGGGATCAACGCCACATTATAGCCAAAAGCCCAGAATAGATTTTGCTTAATATTGCGCAGGGTCAGCCGCGACATCTCAATCGCGTTGACCACACCTAAAAGATCACCCGACATTAAGACGATATCAGCACTCTCAACCGCCACATCTGTACCCGTTCCCAACGCAATGCCAATGTCTGCCGCCGCCAGCGCCGGAGCATCATTGATGCCATCCCCCACGAAAGCCAATTGGCGGGCCTTGGTTTTCAGCTCCGCCAAAACGCGGCTTTTGTCAGCAGGAAGCAATTCTGCAAGAACCTGATCGATGCCCAAATCTGCCGCGATCTGCAACACGGCGTCCCGGCGGTCACCGGTCAACATAACCACCGTGATCCCGGCCGCTTTGAGCCGCGCAATCGCCCCTTGCGTCGACGGCTTCAGAGCGTCGGACACACCCGCAAGCGCAATCACCTGCCCCGCGCGTGCCGCGAAAATCACTGATTTGCCCTGGCTGGCCAAAGCCTCCGCCGAGCCATGATATCCCTTCACATCAATCCCGCGCTCCCGCATGAAGCGCTCTGTACCAAGGATCACCTCCTCACCGGCAACATGGGCCGATAGGCCGAGACCCGCATAGGTTTGCCCGTCCTGGATTGGGAGCAAATCAAGGCCCTCTTCAGCTGCGGCCATCACGATTGCCCGCGCGATGGGATGATCTGATCCCTGTTCCACACTGGCCATCACCTGCAAGGCCGCACGGCGCCCAAGGCCATCTGCCACATCGAGATCTGTCAACACAGGTTGGCCGCGGGTTAATGTGCCGGTTTTGTCAAAAGCGATCACGTCCACATCTGCCAACAGCTGCAAAGCATCCCCTTTGCGAAACAAGACCCCCATTTCAGCCGCGCGGCCTGTGCCCACCATGATTGACGTCGGTGTTGCCAACCCCATGGCACAGGGGCAGGCGATGATCAGAACGCAAACCCCCGCCACAAACGCATAGGGAAGCGCCGGTGCCGGTCCCCAAATCATCCAAACCGTGACGGTCACAAATGCCAAGGTCAAAACCATCGGCACAAACCAAAGGGTCAGACGGTCGACCAAAGCCTTGATGGGCAATTTCGCGCCCTGTGCTTGCTCCACCAGCTGGATGATCTGCGAGAGCGTTGTGTCGTGACCGACGCGGCGCGCCTCATAGATCACATGTCCCATGCCGTTGACTGTGCCAGCGGTGAGCGCGGCCCCCGTGGACTTCTCCACCGGTCGCGGCTCGCCCGTAATCATGCTTTCATCTATATAGCTTGAGCCCTCATGCACCACACCGTCCACCGCCACACGCTCACCAGGGCGCAGGCTCAAGACATCCCCAACAACAATCTCTTCAATGGGGCAATCCACAAATTCTCCCGCCCTGCGCACCTGCGCGGTTTTCACGCGCAGACCCAAAAGACTTTGAATGGCCTTTCCCGTGCGGCCTTTGGCGCGATTTTCGAGATCACGGCCAAAAAGAATCAAGACAACAATCAGGCTCGCAGGTTCATAATATACGCCCGACACCCCTTCGGGCAAAACTTGCGGCAGAAAGGTGGCGATGAGTGAAAAAGCATAGGCCGCACCCGTGCCCAGTGCCACGAGGGAATTCATATCAGGCGCCCCGCGCCAAAGCGCTGGAAATCCGCGGCGATAAAAATCCAAGCCAGGCCCAAAGAGCACAGCGGTTGCAAAGATGCATTGAATGATCCAATTGGCCTTTTGGCCGATCACATCGGCAATCAACCTCTCAAAGCCCGGAAGGATATGCCCACCCATACCGAGTATAATCACCGGTGCGGCCAGAAACGCAGCCAGCCGGCTGCGCCGGCCATAGGCTTCGGCGAGCTGTTGTTTGCGCGCCTGCACTTGCCCATGGCTGTCCTCGGAATGCTCTTGCGCTGCATAGCCCGCCGCAGTGGAGGCCGCGATAAAATCGGCGCGACTGGCCAGATCTGGCGTATAGGTCACCTGCGCCGTCTCGGTGGCAAGGTTCACATCTACCGCCAAAACGCCGGGCAATTGCCGCAAGGCTTTATCCACCCGCCCCGCGCAGGACGCGCAGCTCATGTTACTCACAGACATCACTAATGTATCAGGCGCGCGCATAAATCTCTCCTGGCTTCGCCCCTCCTAAAGCCTCCACCCGCTGGAGGGTCAAGCGAAACCTACACGCCGTCTAGCAAAAACAGATATGCGCTATTGCGCGGTCCATCCTCCGTCAATGGGAATGCTTGTACCTGTAACATTATGGGCAATCGGAGCGCAGAGCCAAACCGCCAAGGCACCAATCTCCGAAGGATCTGCGGTGCGCGCGGACGGTTGCTTTTCCACCACCAATTCCGCCTTTCCTGCGGCCCGGTCACCACCATATTTCTCAGCCCGCGCCATGATCTGCGGTTCAATCAAGGGGGTATCGGTCCAGCCGGGGCAAATACAATTCACCGTCACCCCACCGGTCTCAGCACTGCCCACAGCCGCATATTCCAATGCGGCCACTTTCGACAGGCCAACCAAGCCAAATTTCGCAGCCACATAGGGCGCTTTTTCTTTGGAGGCCACCAAACCATGCACGGATGCAATATTTATCACCCTGCCATAACCACGCCGCGCCATATTCGGCAAAGCCTGCCGCATCGTATGCAGGGCACCTGAGAGGTTGACCGCAATAATCGCGTCCCAGGTCTCACGGGTCAAATCTTCTAAGCTAACAGTGCGTTGAATACCTGCGTTATTGACCAATATATCCAAGGGGCCCCAATCCTCAACATCGGAGACCAAGGCTTCGATGGCATCGGGATCGCGCATATCCCCCTCAAAGAAGCGCACGTCACCTGCGCCAGCCGCGCGGATGATCCGGCTGGCCTCGGCGATCTGATCGGCATCCGCAAGCCCATGAAGCGCAATCCGCGCACCTTGCTGGGCCAAAGCCGTCGCTATGGCCAGGCCAATGCCCTGAACAGAGCCTGTGACCAGCGCAACCCGTCCTGTAAGATCGTTATTCATCACCTTCTCCATTTTCCAATATAGTCCGAAGTTTTGTTTTCAAGATTTTTCCGTAATTGTTCTTGGGCAGCTCTGCCACAAACCGGTAGTCCTTGGGCCGCTTGAACCTTGCGATCTGCGCAATGCAATGCGCATCAAGCTCTGCGCGGGTCACCGCTCGCCCGGCCACCGGCACAACGAAGGCCACCACCACCTCGCCCCAATCGGCCTCCGGGCGTCCAACCACGGCCACCTCTGCCACATGTTCATGCTCCAGCAAGACCTCTTCGACCTCACGCGGATAAATATTCGAGCCACCAGAGATGATCATATCTTTCGAGCGATCATGCAGGGTGACAAATCCATCCGCATCCATCGCCCCCATGTCGCCGGTCCAAAGCCAACCCTCCCGGATCGTCTTGGCGGTGGCCTGCGGGTTTTGCCAATACCCGCGCATTACGATGCTGCCAGACACCAAAATTTCGCCAATTTCCCCAAAGGGCAGCGTTGCGCCCGCCGCATCAGCGATACGCACCAAAACCGGGCTCTGTGCCACGCCCACCGACCCCAAGCGCGCCTTCCAATTGTCATGGCTCCGGTCACTGACAAATTCACGGCGCAGAGCAGTGATGCCCATGGGACACTCCCCTTGGCCATAGACTTGCACAAATTTATCGCCCAAGACTTCGGCCGCCTCCATAATATCGGCCACATACATAGGACCGCCGGCGTAGGTGATGGTCTTGATCCCCTCGCCTAGGCTGCCAGAGGCACGGGCCTGCGCCACCAAACGCTTGACCATAGTGGGGGCCGCAAACATCGAGATGTGACCAATGCGCGGGGCCAATTGCAAAATTTCCTCGGCGTCAAAGCCTTGGCTTTCAGGCACCACATGCCGCGCGCCTTTGATAACATGCATGAAGTTATAAATCCCAGCCCCATGCGACATCGGCGCGGCGTATAGAATGGCATCCTGTGCGTGCACCTCATCGACGTCACTGAAGTAAGCAAGAGACATCGCGGTGATATTGCCAGCGGTGATCATCACACCCTTGGGCCGGCCCGTTGTGCCCGAAGTATAAAACAGCCAAAGCAGCTCATCAGCGCCAATCACCTCTGGCGCAGGCTGCGGGGTTTGCTGGCGCAGCTGGGCAAATCTGCGGCCCTGCACATCAAGCAGGTTTTTGAGGCAAGCAGGTGCAACCTCTTGCAACCCGGCCCCAGTATTGCTGGTGACAAAAACCAGCTCCGCCTGCGCATCTGCGATAATCCAAGCGGCCTCCTTGGCGTGTAATTTTGCATTGATGGGCACAGCCACAGCGCCGATGAACCAAATCGCATAGAGCGCTTCGAGATATTCGGTGCAATTGCTCATGAACACCGCAACCCTATCGCCCTTGCTGATCCCATATTGCGCCCGCAACCCGCCGGCTAAGGCAGCCACACTATGCAAAAATTCCGCATAATCGGCCTCAAGCTGCGCGCCTTTGAACAAGGCCGGCGCCTGTGGCGTCAGCAGGGCCGTACGGACAAGCCATTGCGCAGGGTTCATGGGTAGAGCTCCTGGACAAATATCACCTTTGGAAAATCTTGCATCTTACACCTCCGATGCATGAGCGCCGAAACTGGCCATCAGACCGCGCAGCTCGGCCAAGCCGCGCATACGCCCAATCAGCGGATAGCCCGGCGTGCTATGCCCGCCAAGATCACTGAGCAACTCTTGGCCATGATCCGGTCGCATTGGAATTTGCCAATCCGCACGTCCCTCGGCACGGCGGCGTGTTTGTTCGGCCATCAAGGCCCGCACGGTACCCACCATATCCGTATCACCCTCAAGATGGGGTGCCTCAAAGAAATCTGGCCGCGCCGCATCTGATCCGGCGATGCGTTTGGTATTGCGCAAATGGGCGAAATGGATACGCGGTCCATGGGTTTTGACAAAGGCGGGCCCATCAAAATCTTCCGCAACGCCCAAGGATCCAGTGCACAGCGTTGCACCATTGGCAGGCAGATCCACCGCGTTCAAGACCAAGCTGTAATCGGCACAAGAGGACATCACCCGCGGCAGGCCCAAAAGAGAAAACGGCGGGTCGTCAGGGTGACAACACAGGCGCAGACCCAGCGCCTCAGCGCAGGGGGCAACTTCAGACAGAAAATCGATCAAATGAGATCTAAGCTGCGCCCGTGTGATGCCCTTGTAGCTGTCCAATAACGCGCGCACATCGCCCAAGCTCCAGCTGTCATTGGCGCCCGGCAACCCCGCGATAATATTGCGCTGCAGCTGTTTTTTTCGATGATCAGAAAGGGCATTAAAGCGCTCCGCAGCCGCAGCGCGCTGGGCCTCACTATAGCTTTCAACTCCCTCTTCGCGCTGAAGAATATGCAAGTCGAAGACGGCAAAGTCGATCAAATCAAATCGCATCGCGGCGCCACCATGGGGTTGCTTGGCGCGCAGATTGGTCCGGGTCCAATCTAAGATTGGCATGAAATTATAGCAAATGGTTGTGATGTTTGCGGCCGCGAGCGCTTCAAGGCTGGCCTTATAGGCCGTGATATGCGCCCGCATCTCAGGTCCTTGCGTTTTAATGGCTTCAGAGACCGGCAGGCTCTCCACGACATCCCATTCATAGCCCGCAGCCCGCAAAATCCTTTGCCGCTCGAAAATCTGAGCCGCGCTCCAGACCGTTCCCGGCGGCCTCTCATGCAGCGCGGTGACAATCCCTTCAACGCCCACTTGATGCAGATCATCCAAGGGAATTTGATCCCCAGGCCCAAACCAACGCCAACATTGCTTCATGGCAACCATCCTTTGTAGAGCTCATGGCTGGGATCAAGTGGCAACTCCACCTGACGGCCGGTGCGGGCACTGTGGTAGATCGCCGTGACCAGCGCAACGGAGGTCGCCCCGTCTTCGAATGTCACCGCCTGGTTTTCATGGCCCGCCAAATCCAAAGCAATCTGCGCAAAAAACCCCTCAAAGCCAATCGGCTCATACGGTGTTGTGCTCAAAGCCGCATCCAATTGCGCCTGCCTGTGCGGCGCGCGGGCCTGAAAGCTCCAGGGCTCGGCACCCGGAGCATAGGGGGCGGTGCCAGAGGTGGCTGTGAGATGCTCAAAGACAAACCGCAGCCGGGTTTCATCTGTGGCCGCGCCAAGCGTGATGCTGCTCGTGGCCAGTGCACCTGAGGTCATGGCAAAGCTGATGCTGGCGCAATCTTCGGTTTCGATCTCATTGACACGCGTGGTGGTTAGGGCCGAAAGGCAGGCAATATCACCGGCGATATGGGTCAGCAGATCGTGATTGTGAATGGCATGTCCCAAAACCGCCCCACCGCATTCGCCTGCCCAGGTGCCGCGCCAAGGCACTGCATAGTAGTCCGCGCCCCGCGACCAATGGGTTTCAAGCGCAGCCACCTGCAGCTGTCCAATCAAACCGCAAGTCATAAGATGGCGCAACTGTGCAAGCGAGGGGCCCCAGCGGTATTGAAATACCGGATAGACCTTGCGATCTGCAGCCTGCGCGGCTCGGCGGATTTCATCCACATCTGCCAAAGAGGTGGCCAAGGGTTTTTCACAAATGACATGCTTGCCAGCCGCTAAAGCCCGCTGCGTCACAGAGGCGTGCAAATGCGGGGGCAGGCAAATATCGACAACTTGCACCTGCGGATCCGCCAAAGCTTGATCAATGTCCTTCAACGCTCGGAAACTGTCGCCGTCTTGCCGGATGTTCTCTACCCGCGCCAGGTCTTGATCCACAACAGCCCTGACGGTGAACCTGTCTTTCAAAGCCCGAAAGGCGGCCAAATGTTCACGCCCAATGCCCGCGCCTAAGATGGCCACATGAATCATAACTCATCCGCCATCTGTTGCGCGCGCAGCGCCAATTCCATGACGGTGAAACAATGGGCTTGACGCATTGCTGTCTCACTGCGGTTCTCAATATCATAGGCCAAGCGCGCAAAATAGGGCAGGCCCGCAGCGGAGGCATCTATTTTCTCGCATCTGTCGCCATTGACCAAGATCACATGATCCGTGCCCTTTTGCCCGCCCACATCAACATATTTGCGCAGCTCAATATAGCCCTGCGTGCCCAGAATTGTCAGCCGCCCGTCGCCCCAATTGGGCAAAGCATCAGGTGTGAACCAATCCACACGAATATAACCCGTGCCCCGGTCACTGCGCAGATTGATCTCGCCAAAATCTTGCAGCTCAGGATCACCGGGGTTTGCGTAATTGGCGGTGAAAGCATAGGTCACTTCGGCCGTATCTGACCCGGTGTAATGCAAAAATTGGTCAATCTGATGCGAGGCTATATCGGTCAAAATGCCGCCAAAACAGGCCTTGCGGAAAAACCAATCGGGGCGTGTGGCGCGGTTGAGCCGATGCGGGCCCAGCCCCACGGTTTGCACCACTTGTCCAATCGCCCCCGCGGCCACCAGTTGCGACGCAAGAGTGCTGGCGGGGGTCTCGAAGCGTTCCGAAAAATTCACAGACCAAATCCGTCCGGTCTGCGCCACACAGGCTTTGATCTGCTCCAATTGCGCCAGCGTCGTGCAGCCGGGCTTGTCACTCATCACATCCATCCCCTGCTGCATCGCCTTGACCGTCAGCTGCGCGCGGTCAGATGGGATGGCAGAGATCAGGGCCAAATTGGCGCCGCATTCCAGCGCCGCTTGCAGGCTCTCAAATCGCGGCAAATGTGGAAATCTCTTGCGAAACCCAGGCAGGGTCTCAGGATCACCTTCGGTCCAATACCCTAGGCAGGTGACCCCGGCCTTGGCCATGTTCTCTGTCATGCCATAGATGTGACGATGATCCAGCCCCAGAGTGACGCATGTTAACCCCATTGCTGCACCTGTTGTTTCTGGCCACTCTCACTGGACCGTTGCATTGCGTCAATGACCGCGTGAGCTGCCAGCGCGCTTTGCCCAGTGGCCAAAGGTTGCCCCCCGCTCCGCAGAGCCTGCGCAAAGTCTTCGATCACGCTTTGGTGCCATTCATAGGTAAAGGCCATCGGATCTGCACCGCCGCCGGTGGCGCCCTCTGCTCCAACCCGCGTCTTGCGGCCGTCGAGATAAGAGATCTCAAGCACACCAGAGCCAAGATGCGCCGCGGCTTTTGTGCCCTGCAACGCAATCGTCTCCGCCCCACCCGGATAGGCCGCCGTCGTCGCCAGAAGCGTACCAAAAGCCCCGCATTGCATGTCAAATAGCGCGCCGGCCCAATCCTCCGCCTCTAAGTGGTGAAGCGCGGTTTGCCGCATCATGGCTTGCACCGCACGGATGGGGCCCAGCAACCAAATGGCCAAATCGAGCGTATGGATCGCCTGCGAAATCATCACGCCGCCACCATCACGCGCATAGGTGCCGCGGCCCGGTGCGTCGTAATAGCTTTGCGCCCGCCACCAGGGCACGCGCAGATCTACGGTGCAAATTTCGCCCAGCGCCCCGGTTTCTAGGGCCGTCTTCAGGGCTTGGCTGGCCTCTCTGGCGCGGTGTTGCAGCATCATCGCGAGCGGAACGCCCGCCTGCGCGCAGATCTGCACAAGATCGGAGGCGGCTAGAACATCCCGTTCAATCGGCTTTTCCATCAAGATCGGCTTTCCCGCCGCCGCCAGCTCCTGCACAATATCGCGCCGGGCATTGGGGGGCGTGGCCAGAATAACAAAATCAATCGCCGGATCTTGCACAATCTCCTGTACCGAGCCAAAGGCCCGCGTTGCATAACGGGCGGCAAAATCGGCTGTTTTGGCTGAATCGCGGCCCCAAACACCGCTCAAATGCAGCTTTTCTGCGCTTTGAACCGCCTGAACATGCGTGGCGGCGACCATCCCCAAACCTATCAATGCAATATTCATCGCCCCCCCCTGTCTTGCTTTAATTTTGACCCATTGCGCTGCAAAGATGCAAGCTGCAATATAAAGTCCAAAGGCAAATATCGCCGCCCGGGGGATGGACATGACAGGCACTCTAAGCACAATCGCTGAGCGACTGTATCTCAGCATGAAAGAGCTACCAATTGTGTCCCCCCATGGGCATTGCGACCCCAGTTGGTTTGCGCAAAACCAACCTTTCGCCAATCCTGCTGCGCTTTTGGTCACGCCGGATCACTATGTGTTTCGTATGCTCTATGCCCAAGGTATCCCCATGGCAGATCTTGGGATTGGCGCGCCTGGCGCTCAGGCAGATCCACGCGAGGTATTTCGCCTCTTCGCCGCACATTGGCACTTGTTTCTCGGCACGCCCACCCGGCTGTGGATGGAGTATGTGTTGCGTGAAACATTGCAAATCTCGCAGCCCCTCACTGCGCAGACCGCAGATGCGATCTACGACGACATCTCGGCACGTTTGCAGCAAGCGGAGTTTTTGCCCCGTGCACTGTTTGAGCGCTTTAACATTGAAACCCTCGCCACCACCGACTCGGCCTTGGATGATCTGGCCCACCACAAGAGCCTTCGCGCCAGCTATTGGCCCGGCCGGGTGATCCCAACCTTTCGCCCCGATGGGGTGCTCGATCCGCTCGATCCAAATTTCGCCGCTAACCTTGCGCAACTGGCAAAGATCACCGATCACAGCCTCGACAGTTTTGACAGCTATCTGACCGCTTTGCGCATGCGCCGTGCGGAGTTCATAGACTGCGGCGCAACCGCCACCGATCATGCCATTGATATCTTGCACACCGAATGGCTCCCAGATCCGGGGCCGCTCTATCTCAGCGTGGCAAAGGGCACAGCCACCCAAGAGGAGGCCCGGCGCTTCTATGGCCATATGCTGATTGAAATGGCCCAGATGTCTATCGAAGATGGGCTGGTCATGCAGCTCCATGCGGGCAGTCGCCGCAACACCAACCGCACAATTTTAGACAGGTTCGGCCGTGACATGGGCGCCGATATCCCCCTCACCACCGATTGGGTGAATGGTTTGGACGCATTGCTCAACCGGGTTGGCAATTCTACGGAGCTGCGCCTCATTCTTTTCACGCTCGACGAAACCACCTATGCGCGCGCTTTGGCACCTATGGCGGGCCATTGGCCCTGCTTGCGGATTGGGCCGCCTTGGTGGTTTCACGACAGCGCCAATGGAATTGCACGCTATTTTGATCAAGTGGTTGAGACCGCCGGCTATTTCAATCTTGCTGGGTTCAACGATGACACCCGCGCTTTTCTCTCTATACCGGCCCGCCATGACCTTTGGCGGCGCGGGGTGGCCCTGCATTTGAGCCATCAAATCGAACGTGGTGCTTTTGGCCTCTCCGACGCTGAGGATCTCGCGCCGCTCCTGGCGGTTGATCTGGCGCGGCAAGCGTATCGGATCGAGGTTTAAATGGGGCAGATTGTTCACTTCGGCCTTGGCAATTTTGCCCGGGCCCATCTATTGGATTACACAGCCGATGCTGGCGGCGACTGGCAGGTCATTGGTGTCAATCTTCGCTCCAGAACCACGCGCGATGGTCTGGCGGCACAGGACTATGCCTATGCGCTCAAGGTCCAAGGTGTTGGGGTCAAGCAGATTGCAGTGATAAACACCATTCTTTTGGCCTCAGAGGGCCAACAGCCTATTTTACAGGCTATGGCGACTGCCGATATCATCTCGGCAACCGTCACCGAAAAGGGGTACCATCTGGATCAACATGGCCAGCTTGACTTGCAAGACCCCGTGATCGCCGCTGATCTCACTGGCCTGCCCCGGCGCAGCCTCATCGGTTTCATCGCCCATGACCTTGCCCAAAGAGATCGGCCTGTCACGATCTTGAGCTGTGACAATCGCCCGGGCAATGGCGACGCCTTGCGTCAGGCCGTCCAGCAATTTGCGCAGGCAGCACATTTGACTATTGATTGGAGCCTGGCACGGTTTCCCAACGCCATGGTTGACCGGATCACGCCGGCAACCACCGACCTTATCCGCCAAGAGTGCAACGACCCAATGGCTGTGCCCACCGAGGCGTTTCGGGAATGGGTGATTGAAGATTGTTTTGCCGGACCACGCCCCGATTGGCCAGATGTGCAATTTGTCCAAGACGTGCGGCCCCATGAGCTGCGCAAATTGCGCATGCTCAACGGCGCGCATTCATTTCTCGCCTATGCCGGTCTCGCGCAGGGGTATGACTTTGTTCATGAGGCCATTTCAGATCCGCAATTGCGCCGCCAAGCCCTGTCTTTGATGATGGAGGCTGGCGCCACCTTGCCCCGAGAAATCCAGGACCAAGTGCCGGCCTATGCACAAGCGTTGCTCGTTAGGTTTGACAATAAGGAACTGGCCCATCGCTTGGATCAAATCGCAATGGATGGCAGTCAAAAACTTCCCTATCGAATTTTGGACACCCTGCGCCTAGGCGCTACGCCCGTTTTGATCTCAGCCATACGCGCTTGGATGTCCCATTGCATCGCCCAAACCGCACAGGGTAAAAAGCTGAATGATCCTTTGGCAGAGGATATCGCGAGGGCCGCAAACTCCGCTCAGCCAGAGCGCAAGTTGTTACAGCTGATTGGCGCAGAGGATTTGGCGCCGCTCATTTTGGAATGATCGCACCGCGATATTGCACCACCCGCGCCGCCAGCACATGCCCCGCCTGGAGAGCCGCCGCTTGGCCCTTACCCGACAAGAGCGCGCCCAAATAACCACCATTGAAGCTGTCGCCTGCCGCGGTTGTGTCCAGAACTTCTGTTACAGGTTCATATTGCGCGACAACCGGCTCCCCGAGGGATAAAGGCCCGCGTGCACCACGTTTCAGCGCCCCTGATTTGGCTTGTGTCAAAAACCGCTGCGCGACCTGTGCCTCTGTCTCACCAAACACATCCATTTCGTCATCAATAGATGGCAAAGAGATGTCGGCCCGCTGCCAAAACGCGCCTATGATTTTGCGAGCCGTCGCGCGATCCTCCCATAGGTGCGGCCTATAGTTGCTGTCAAAAATAACCTGAATCTGCGCCGCATTCAGCCACTCCAAAAGGGCCAACCGTAAGGTTTGCGGTAAAATTGCAAGCGTGATCCCAGACAAATACAGGCCATCAAATTGCTCCAAAAAGTCAAAATCTGCATCTGAAAACATCTGGCGTGCGGCAGAGTCACTACGCCAATAGGTGAAACTGCGCTCCCCATCTGGCGCGGTATTAATGGCATAAAGCCCCGGTGATTTATCTGCGATACGCCGAATATTGGAATGGCCCAAATCATTGGCTGCGATAAAGTCCACAATGCGCTTTGAAAACATATCCTGCCCAAGACAGGTCACATAATCGACCGTGATGTCCGGCAAACTGCGTTTGAGATAGATGGCTGTATTGAGCGAGTCGCCGGCCACAGCCAGATGCGCCTGATCACCTTCCATCGACAATTCGATCATGGCTTCGCCTATGCAGGCAATACGCTTCATTTTTGCTCCTTGCGCCAAATGATCAACCCAGCGCTCATGATCACCATCGCCCCCAAAATTGTGCCCGCATCTGGAACCGTGCCGAACAAAAGATAGCCCCAAATCGCGACGAAGACCAAAAAGGAATAGGTAAATGGCATCAGCTGATTGGCGGTACCAAAGCGGTGGGCATTGGTCAAAAGTTGGTGACCGCCCCAGCCCAAGACCCCCAGGCTGACCAGCACAACCATGCCCCAAATGGTGTCAGGCTGTGTCCATGTCCAAATTGCAAAGGGTGCCATCAACGCTGTGCCGATAAACCCCATGTAGAACTGCATGGTCTCCACCGCCACAATGCCGGACAATCGACGCGTCATGATCGAATAGAGCGCCAGCGCGACCGCATTATACATAATCATCAGCATGGCCGGGTGAAAGGCCGTCCCAAAGGGGCGGACAACGATCAAGACGCCGATAAATCCCAAGAAAATCACGCCCCAGCGCCAGGGCTCCACTCGCTCACGCAGAACGGAGACCGACAGAAAGCACACCACCACCGGGCTGGAAAACATTATGGCCGAGACCACAGTCAGGGGTAGAAACTGCAAGGCATAAAAGTTTGACAGGGTGGCAGAAACCAAGAGCAAGGCTCGGCTGATCACTTGCCAGACATGCCCTGTCTGGAACCGCTCGAAATTAAATCCGTCTTTAGAAATCACACCAATGGATATCACCAAATGCCCCGCATAGCGCATGAAGGCCAATTGAAAGGCCGAAAACCCTGCCATAGCCAACCATTTTGCACCGGTATCCACCCATGAGAACAAAAGCCATGCGGCCAGCATCAAAAGAATGCCAAGGCGCGGCAGGTCCGCCATAGATTTTGCGACAACCGCCATGGTTACGCTTGAAACCGCTTAACGTAAAAATCAACCATTTGACTAACCATATCATCGGCTTGACCCATGTCACAAGCTTCATTGAGCGCGGCCAGTGGCCCTTTGGACATAAGGCTGTCGACACCAGCCTCTTCGGCCATGCGTGCGTAATATCCAACGTCTTTGGCGGCATTTTTGATTGCAAAAGCCAATTGTGACGGATCCCCATCCACCCCATAGGCTTTGACAAATCCCATCATGCCTGAGTGGAGCGGTCCCGCCGCCATCACATCGTGGAGCTGTGCCCGATCCACCCCAGCCACATCCGCCATAGCAAAGGCTTCTGCCATGGCATTGGCAATCGTCATCCCGAAAAAGTTATTGATCAATTTGATCGTATGGCCAGATCCGACCGCGCCTAAGTAGAACACATTTTCGCCCTGATCTTGCAAAACAGGCTCGACCGCATCAAAGGCGGCCTTATCCCCAGAGGCCATAATATTGAGTAGCCCATCTTTGGCATGGGCCGGCGTGCGGCCTAATGGTGCATCCAAGAATTGCCCGCCGGCCTTAGCGACCTCAAGGGCCAGCGCGCGGCTGCTGCCCGGCAAAGAGGTGCCAAAGTCCACCACAACAGCCCCCGGACGCAGTCCGGCAATCACCCCATCCGCGCCGCGCATCCGGCTTTCAACATGGTCAGACGTTCCCATGCACAACATGACGATGTCGCTGGCCTCAGCAACAGCCTTGGCCGTGCTGGCCTCTTGCGCTCCGCGGGAGATGGCACTGTCCAACTGACGGCGGTCTTTGTTGCCCAATACCGTCAGCGCATAGCCGAGATCTTGCAGCCGACCCACCATTGCGCCCCCCATGAGCCCCAGTCCAATAAATCCAATTCTTGCTTTACCCATGGTCGTCCCTTTTTAAAATTTTCTGAATGAGCGCATCACACCTGCACCCTGCCCATTTCAGATTGCCCGGCCAATTCAGCCTCTAAACTCAAAGCAACTTCCAAGGTTTTCGTGGCATCAGCCACATCGATCATTGGCTCTGCCCCGTCGATAACCTCTAAGAAATGATCCAACTGCGCGTCCAACGGCACTTTCACATTTTTCTCAGCGGTGGTGGAAATTTTTCTCGCCGCCTGCCCCCAATCTTCACCCTGCCATAGGGTCATTGAGGGGAAGCTCAAAGCCCCTTTGGTGCCCGTGATCCACATCATATCTTGATGGGTCGCTCCGATATTAGGATTTTCGCCGGTACCGGCCTCAAAGCCCCAAGGGCTTGGTGTGGCGTCGGAAAAAGCAACCGTTCCAACTGCACCGGTCTCAAACCCAAATGCAATCGCACCCGTCTCAATCCGAACAGCGCCACGTTGCGACCGGCCCCGCAACGCTTTGGCTTGGACAATTTCACCAATCGCAAACCGCAGTATATCAATGTCATGCACCAGATTTATCATGACCGGGCTGCCGTCTTGGGTTCGCCAATTGCCCTGAAAATACGCATCGGGCTTCCGCATGGCCCATATCACCTGCACCGTCACTACCCCGCCAATCTGTCCGGAGTCCAAACACGACTTCAACTGCTGAACCACCCGATGATAGCGGCGGTGATGACCCACGAGTGACGCAATTTTGTGGTCCTGTAAGACCTTCGCCAGCTCGCGCGCTTGCTGAAGACTTCCGGCCACAGGTTTTTCGATCAACATCGGCCAGCCCCGCGCGGCCGCTTCCATGCCATGGGCTGCATGCAAATGGGTCGGAGTGGCGATAATCACCCCATCCACCGACGCGGTAACCTCCGCCATAGAGGCAAAGCGCGGCGCATCAACTTCCAGCGACATATTCGGATCGGCTAATCCGACAAGGCTGCACTCGGGATGGGCTTTGACCGCCTCCAAATGCCGAAGGCCAATCAACCCGCCGCCAACCACCAAAATCCGTTTCACATGACTGCTCCAATTTGCCATGGAACAAATTCATAATCACCGAGCCCCTGCGCCTCAGATTTAGTGACCTCACCGGAGGCCACGCGCAAAAACATCTCGTAGATTTCGCGGCCCTTTTGCTCAACACTTACGCCTTTGGAGAGAATTTCACCGGCATCGATGTCCATATCTTCCGACATGCGCTTGGCCATTTCACTATTGGTGGCCACCTTAATCGTGGGTGCAGGTTTGGATCCAAACGCAGAGCCGCGCCCCGTTGTGAAACACACCAGATTGCAGCCACCGGCGATCTGACCCGTGACCGAGGCCGGATCATAACCCGGGCTGTCCATAAAGGTGAACCCACGGCTGCGCACGGGTTCGGCGTATTTATACACCCCAGACAGAGGTGACGTTCCGCCTTTTGCCGCCGCTCCAAGTGATTTTTCCAAAATCGTCGTCAAACCGCCAGCCTTATTGCCAGGGCTTGGATTATTATCCATGGAGCCATTGTTGCGCGCCGTATAATCCTCCCACCATTTGATCAGACCAAGCAAGCGCTCACCCACCGCCGGGGTCACTGCACGGCGAGTCAACAGATGCTCGGCACCATAGATTTCAGGGGTTTCGGCCAACACGCCCGTCGCACCTTGGGCCGTCAACAGATCGCAGGCATAACCGAGCGCCGGATTGGCGGTCACGCCTGACCAAGCATCAGAGCCGCCGCATTGCAGCGCGACCATCAAGTCAGAGGCCGGGCACTGCTCGCGGCGTGCTTGATTGGCAATTGGCAGCATAGCTTTGATTTTGGCAATGCCGAGCTCAACGGTCTGCCGCAGGCCTGCAACTTTTTGAATATTCATCGTTTGAAAGGTCTCGCTTTGCTTCAGCCCATAGGCCTCAAGCAACCAATCAATTTGGTTCATCTCACAGCCCAAGCCCACCATGAGCACCCCTGCATGGTTGGGATGTTTGGCATAGCCCCACATCACTCGCTGTAGAGCCTCGAACCCATCGCCAGAATCGGCCATGCCGCATCCCGTGCCATGCACAAAGGCGGCCACACCGTCCACATTTGGATACTCCGCCAGCACATCCGCCGTAAAATGATCCGCGATCATGCGCGCGGCAGTAGCAGAGCAATTGACCGAGGTGACGATGGCAATGTAATTGCGTGTGCCAACCGTGCCGTTTTCACGGCGATAGCCCATGAAATAATCCTGCGTCGCGGCCGGTGCCACCGCGCGTAAATCTGTTGAGAACTCATAGTCTGTATCAGTATTGCGAAAGGCCACGTTGTGGGTATGCACGTGATCACCTGGCAAAATTTCACAGGACGCATAGCCGATGATTTGGGCATATTTGCGTACAGGATCCCCTGCTGCCATTGCTTGGGTGGCGACCTTATGGCCGGAAGGGATCGTCGAGCGGGTGGCGATCCGCTCAACTTCACTGCCGGCCGATAAACTGCGGGTTGCCGTCACCACCGTATCGGCTCGATCCAATCGTACGAAATCCATCTCAATCCCTACACTTACATCCTCGGAGCGCCTATGACCGCTACGGGCGTGTTAAAATGCAAAACTCACCGGCACATCTTACGCCTTTGGACTACAGTAGGAGCGTAACGATATTCGGCCAGATCAACATGACTGCAAGCGCCAAAAGCTGCACGCATATAAAAGGCAAGAAGCCTTTGAAAATATCCGTCAACGAGATATGCGCTGGCGCCACTGATTTGAGATAGAACGCCGCAGGCCCAAAGGGCGGTGACAGAAAACTGACTTGCATATTCATGCAAAATAGTACCCCAAACCAGACAGAGAGATAGCGTGGTTCCAATTGACCGATCAGGCCAATCTCTTCAATCGGCAAGCGTTGCACAATCGGCAAGAACACTGGAATGATCAAAAGGACTATCCCGACCCAATCCATAAACGCACCCATGAAGAGCAAGATCAGCATCATCATCAACAAAATACCCATAGTGGGCATATCCAGCCCAACGATGAGATCTGCCACATATTGCGGACCGCCAGCGATCGTGTAAGCACCCGCCAGCGCCGCAGCCCCAATCGTCACCCAGATGATTGTGCCGGTCGATTTGAGGGTGCGCATCAGGCTTTCCCACACGAGGTCAAAACTGGCCTCCCCCCGAAACACGGAAATGATAAGCACCGCGACCACACCCATGCCCGCCGCTTCCGTGATGCCGGATATACCTCCATAAATGGAGCCCAACACAACACCAATGACGACAATCGGCGCAACCAAACCTTTGCCCATATTCCAACCGGTCCGTGCACGCTCAATGCCGAAGGCAAAGAAGATCAACGCAAGCGAGATGGCGGTGAGCCCACCAAACCAGGGGATATAATCAGGCGTACCATAGGCAATAGCATCCACGCCTTCTTCATAGATGTTTTGTCCTGCAAGTGTGAAAAACACCACGCGCAAAAACAAAGCAAAAGAGAAGCCCGCTGTGATGATCGACAAAAAGGCACCAAAAAGCGCCCATTTTTCCGCGCCTTGCGGGTCACCAGGTTTTGGCTCTGGCAAGGGCGCCTGCTCTGGATTGAGCTGAGTACGCACAATAATGTAAAGTATGAACATCATTGCCAACATGAAGCCCGGCACGAATGCGCCCGTGAACAATGCTTTGATAGAGGTTTCAGTAATCAAGCCATAGATGATCAACACAATGGACGGCGGGATCATTGTGCCCAGCGAGCCTGAGGCACAGATCGTTCCGATGGCCAAGTTTTGATTGTAGCCAAGGCGCAGCATTTGCGGCAATGCGATCAGTCCAAGCAGCACCACTTCACCGCCGATAATGCCGGACATAGCGGCCATAATGACGGCCATGACCGAGGTCACAATCGCAATCCCGCCGCGCACGCCGGATAGCCAGACATTTAAGGAGGCATACATACTCTTGGCAATGCCTGAGCGTTCCAGCAAGGCCGCCATGAAGATAAACAACGGAATGGATATCAAAACGTAATCCGTGAGCAGCCCATAGATTTTCTGCGCTAATATGTTCAGTGGACCTGTGCCAAATTTTCGCGTGAGCAACCCGTCGCCAAAGCTTAAAGGATCGGCAATCAAGGCCGGCTCAAACTTCATGACCAAGACCGCAACTGCCATAACCGCAGAAGCCAGACCAAGCGGCATTCCAATCGCCAAAAGCACCAATAATCCGACCAAGAGGACGAGTGAAATTGTTCCAATATCCATCATACGTCTCCTACAGCTTTTTTAAGCCGTTCAATTTCATCTTGATCGATATCGTCGGCAGCCGTGTGAATTTCCGGCTCGAGGTTCCAGTCTTTGATCAGGTTCAAAATCGCTTGAATGGCAACCAAAGTCACCACGGCCAAAACCAAAGGTTTTAAGGTTGCAGGGATCGGCGGATCGAAAGCGGTGCCGAAGGTCTCCCACCGTAGGAGTTTCGCTTTTGCTTCGCCGTAGCCGCCATAAACCAAGAAGAATGCGAAGACCACGATCAAAACGGTGGAAATGGTATCACAGGCTTTTTGAAAGCCACGGGGCATCATGTCATAGAGCAGATAGATGCGAATATGGCTGCGCTGCTGCATGGCGTAAAAGCCCGCAAGGATGAACACAAACCCGGCCAACCAAAGAGACATTTCATTGGCCCAAAGGGTCGGGCGTTCAAAGACATAGCGCAAGATCACCTCATACATCATCACCGCGACAACCAAAGCGATCAACATCATCGTCACCCGGCCTACAAACATAGCTACCCCGTCTAAAGGGCCGGGGTCGTCAATTTCCATGGCCGCGCCACGGACAGTCCAAATGCCGACCAAGGCAATGAGGGGCATCGCCAAAAGGATGATATAATCGAGCGTCATGATCGGCCGGTAACGTGCCGCCAAAGCGTCGGTATATCCCCCGAAAGCCATGATATATGTGGCGCCGTTCCAAACCACCCAACTGGCGCTGGCGATAAACATGAGAGGAAGTATCCATTGAATGGCGCTATGAGGTGAGGCTCGCATAAGGGCACTTCCTGAAATTATTGAGAAGGATAAAAAGGCGACCAGCCCGAAAGGATCGGGCCGGTCTTTTGATTTCAGCTTTTATTTGGAAACCAAACCAAGCTCAGTGAGGTAGCCAACGTGGCTTGCTACAAGAGCTTTGGCCTCTGGTGTTGTCGCAAACTCAGGCCATGTGGCTTGTGCAGCATCACGGAAAGCCTGAAGGTCTTCCTCTGACCACTGCCATAGGGTCACCCCATCGGCGCGCAGTTTCGCCGCAGCTGCCGCATTCGCTTTCTCGAAAGTCAGAGCTGTGCGCAGCGCCAAGGCTTCCATAGCAACAGACATGATGGTGCGGTGTGCTTCTGGCATCGCATCCCAAACTGCTTTGTTACACGCTAGGTGATCGGAGGGCATAGAGTGGAAACCTGGGAAGTTGGCGTGTTTCACCAGATCATACAGACCCAGACCCACGTTATTGGCCAGACCAGATGCATCCGCACCATCGATGATGCCAGTTTCAAGCGCCGTAAAGATCTCTGTGAAATCCATCACGATCGGCTTGGCACCGAGCTTTTCAAAGATCTTTGTTTCCATGCCAGGAGGCGAGCGGAATTTGAAATCTTTCAAAGCCGCCGGGCCATCCAAAGGCTTGGAGGATGCCAGGCTCTCTTGGCCATAAACCCACCAGCCAACAAGCTGCATATCATATTTGTTGTAGAGCGCCTGCGCATCTGCCAGACCGCCGCCGTAGTATAGCCAGCTCAACTGCTGATACGGAGTGGCATAGCCACCCATGATATCACCAACAAATTGGAACGCAGGGTTTTTACCAGTTTGGTAACCGCCGCCGGTCATGTCACAGTCCAAAATGCCTGTGGCAGCCGCATCGAACGTCTCAACGGATTTTACAACCGAAGAAGAGTAGAACATTTCGATGTCAATCGCACCGCCGGACATGCTTTCCACATCCGCAATATATTGGGCTGCAAGTTTCCCAGATACTGTTTCTGGTGCGTAATGGGTTTGGATGCGCAATTTGGTTTCCGCATGCCCACCGGCAAATGCTGCTGATGCGCCCATAGACGCAATTATCGCAACTGACGCCGCAGTTTTCATAAATTTCATAATGTCCTCCCAGACTTTTAGTGTTTGTTTTGAACGCTTTAACACGTTTTCACAGGTATTGTTCTGCGAGGTTAGGATGACGAATCGAGATCATCAAGTGAAAAATGGAATTTTTAAAATTTTCGAGATTTTTATCTAATGTCGAAATATTGCTCGTAATTTTCTAAAAATATGCTAAAATGCTTCCATGGAAAGTGAAAATAAGATCTATCGCGAGCTGAAAAAACGCCTAACAACAGACACCTATGACCATGGGCAAAAACTCCGCGCCGAAGTGTTGCGTGAAGAATTTGCCTGCTCGGCCAGCACGGTCCGAGAAATCTTGTTTCGTTTGGCCAGCGAAGGATTGGTGCATTTCCAAGACCAAAGGGGCTTCCGCGTGCCGGAATTATCGTCCACCAAGCTCATCGAGTTGACCCATATGCGGATTTTACTCGAAAGCGAAGGCGCGGTCTTATCCATTCGCCAAGGCGGCGTCGGCTGGGAGGCCAGCCTGACCGCGGCACATCATAAGTTAAGCCACCTAGAAAAGCGCATTCATGCGCGTGAGGATCCCACTGAGCTGGTGGATCTTTGGTTCAACTCTGAAAAAGAGTTCCACCAAACTTTAATTTCCGCTTGCGGCTCAACCACGCTAAAGCACATGCACAGCCTCATTTACGCACAGTTTCGTCAGCAATTGATGAAGGCAGATCGCAGATTTGATTTCATATCCAACAATATTCAGCAGCACAGCGACATATTAGAAGCCGCCCTAGCCGCAGACGAAGCCTTGACCCGCAAACGGGTTCATGACCATTTGGCACGACATTTGACCGGCCAAACCGCCACATTAGCCTCAGAAAGTGACGCAGAATGACCCATCATCTTCTACAAATAGGGGGCATCACCCCAGACATGCGAGAGCGGCTTGAAGCGGCATTCACGATCCATCAATTGGATGATTTTGATCCGGCCGCCATCACCCATGTGATCACAAATGGCCATGATGGCGTGAACCCGGAGCTCATGACCTCGCTGAGCAATCTCAAAGTCATTAGCGGTTATGGCGTCGGTTATGATGCGATTGACGTCACCGAGGCGGTGCGGCGCAATATCCTTGTCGCCCATACGCCAAATGTGTTGAACCAAGAGGTTGCGACCACGGCACTTTTGCTCTTGCTGGCCTGCTACCGCGAACTTCTGCGTGATGATGCCTATGTCCGATCTGGCGATTGGCAAGCCAAGGGCAACGCCCCGCTCACCCGTTCGATGGACAAACAGACCGTTGGAATTTTGGGACTTGGCCGCATTGGTCAGGCCATTGCCGACAAACTCGCGCCCTGGGATGCCACGGTTGTATACCACTCTCGCACGAAAAAAGATGTTCCTTATCGCTACTTTGACAACCTGACCGAAATGGCACGCGCCTGCGATGCGCTCATCTGCATCACACCCGGCGGCCCCTCCACCCATAAAATCGTCAATACCGAGGTATTGGAGGCCCTGGGGCCAAATGGGACGTTGATCAATGTCAGCCGTGGATCTGTCGTCGATGAGGCCGCTTTGATCGCGGCACTGACAAGCGGCAAGCTGGGCTGGGCCGGGCTTGATGTCTTTGAAGCCGAGCCCGTGGTGCCTCAGGCGCTGCGCGATCTGCCAAATACTGTATTATTGCCGCATGTGGGCAGCGCCACAGTCGAAACCAGGGCGGCCATGGGTGCGCTGACCGTCGACAATCTGCTCCAGCATCTCAAAGATGGCACTGTGATGACACCCGTACCGGAATGTGCAGATCTTTAAATATATTGCGGCCTGCACCCATTCAGGCCGCAATACACATCACAAAAACAAACTTTTAAAACGATCAATACACAAGCGAAACCCGGCTTCAAAATCGCCATTGCCCGGGTGGTACACACTTTCAAACGACACCACCCCATCATAGTCATCCGCCCGCAGGGCCGCGGCGATGGGCGCGAATAGCTCCGCCAATTGCCCCTCCCCCATGCGCCGCACTTCGAGCAAGGCGCGCGGCGTGTCGACTTTGACATCCTTGATATGGATATGCCCAAGATATCCGCCCCGCAGTGTCTCATAGCCATCTGGATAGGCCAATTCATGACACCAACAATTATTACCAGGATCCCAAAGGACCTTTAGGTGCGCTTTGGCGTCCAATTCGTCAATCAAACGGCGCGCCGTATAGTTGGAATTCACCAAAGTGCCATTGCCGGTTTCCACCACCAAGACCACCCCTTCGGCTTTGGCCAGCTCAACCGCTGGCGCGATCAGGGGTGGCATGCTGTCCCAGGCCCCATGGGCGACGTTCCAACGCTCCGCCCCATTCTTGCCCCACAAAATTTGTTCCTTGCGCTGGGTCATGATCCGCACCAAGGGCGATCCGACAATATGCGCCATCTCAATCACCCGCTTGAGCGCATCCATATGTGACACATGTAGGGCATCCCCGGGGCGATTGGCGGCACTCATGCCGGCGAATATATGCCGCGATAGGCAAGAGATCGGCTTGCCGCGATCGCGCAACAGCTGATCTATCGCCGCGATTTCCTGCGGGGTATGATCCCCCACTTCCCTATCGCCAACATATTGCAGCTCGGCATAGTCCAAATCAAACTCATCCATCACATCGACGGCATGGCGCAAATCGCGGCTGATCCCGTCGCAAATGACCCCAAGCTTCATGGCGCCACCTCGCGGTGCAACTCGGCGCCAACAATCTCCTCAATGACCCTTGTACAGACCCAGTTGTCGCCATTGGGGTACTTGCTTTTTCCTGCGTGGAAAATTTGCATCGCAGAGCCCGCCGTATGAAGCGGCACGCCCAGCGCCTCACCCAATGCCATAGCAATCGTCAGATCCTTATGCATAGTATTGATGTGACTGCCCGTGCCCTCAAATTGCCGATCAATGATCTTTTCAAGCGCATTGTTCACCACCCCACAGCCCGCCGAAGAGGTGGAGAACACATCAAGCAGCACCTGCCCTGACACGCCAGCCTTAGCCGCCAGAGCGGCCGCCTCGAATGTTGCCGAAAACTGCGCACCGATCAGCGATTGCAGGCAGGCTTTCACCGTCTGCCCATCGCCCGGCCGCTCGCCGACCCGGTGAATATTGGCAGAGACCGCTTCAAGAATAGGTAGGAAGCGATCCAAAATATCAGGTGGCGCGGCGGCCATAAGGGTAAGGCTGCCCCCCTGCGCCCCGGGAAATCCACCTGAGACCGGGCTATCGATCAAATGCACCCCAGAGCCTTGCATTTGCGCGCCAATATCGCGCGCTTCCTGAGGTTTGATCGTCGCAGACAACACAATCGCACTGCCTTGCGGCAAAGTTGCAAGCAGACCGTCAAGCGCAAATATAACAGTTTTCGCCTGCTCTCCCGTCATGACCATCACAAAGACCGCATCGGCCCCGCGCCCCACATCAGCGGGGCAGTCACCAAGCTGTCCACCCATCGCGCGAAATGCGTCTTGGCGCTGGGGCAAAAGATCGGCACCTTGCACTTGAAACCCATGTTTCAACAAATTCTTCGCCAAACCGCTGCCCATATCGCCCAGTCCAACAACTCCTACAGTCGGCATAATTTTTCTCCCGCAATATGCAGGCGCGCAGAGGCTCCTACAGACAAAACCGATGCATAGCGCATCAAATTCACGGGGATTTCACGCGCATATCTCAGCGCCGGGCGGGTCCGGAAGACACCCCGCTGCCCAGTTAAGTACATATAGATAAGTTGATTTTTTGGACTCCCGCAAGGGTTTTATACGAGAGCCGCGCGTTAGAGCGATGCGGTAATGCCACCATCCACATAAAGGATATGCCCGTTGACGAAGCTCGCCGCATCGGAGGACAAAAACACCGCCGCGCCGACCAACTCCTCAACCGCGCCCCAGCGCCCGGCCGGGGTGCGTTTGGCAAGCCATGTGCTGAAATCTGGATCCGCCACCAATGCCGCATTCAAAGGCGTGTCGAAATAGCCCGGCGCGATAGCGTTGCAATTGAGCCCATATTGCGCCCAATCGGTTGCCATGCCCTTGGTCAAATTGCCCACGGCGCCTTTGGTCGCTGTATAGGGGGCGATGCCGGGGCGCGCGAGCGCGGTCTGCACCGAGGCAATGTTGATAATTTTGCCGCCTTTGCGTGCGATCATATAACGGGCAACAGCCTGTCCGACATGAAAGACCGAGGCGATATTGGTCTGCAACAGGCGCTCGAAAGCATCGGGTGGAAAATTATGCAACTCGGTACGATGCTGCATGCCAGCGTTGTTGATCAAAATGTCAATCGCGCCGACCTCCGCCTCAAAGCCATCCACTGCGCGCCGTACAGCTTCGTGATCTGTTGCATCAAACGCTAGGGAGTGCACAGTTGCGCCTTCAACGCTCAGCTCTTGCCGCGCGGCCTCAAGCTTGGCTTCATCGCGTCCATTAAGGATAATTTCCGCCCCCGCCCCGGCCAGTCCCCGAGCCAGAGCAAAACCAATGCCTTGGCTGGATCCGGTGATCAGCGCGCGTTTTTCTGATAAGTTGAACATTTCAAGCGACATTGCATTTTCCTTTGGTGCATTCCTCATTCAAGCTTTAGTCTACGGGGAAACATCATCTGGAGAAACACGAATGTTGCACAGCTGCTCATCAATCGTCATCCATGCCGCGGGTGACTTGCGCATCGAACCACAAAAGGTGGCCACCCCGGGCGCTGGTGAGGTGTTGATCCAAATGCAGGCGGGCGGCATCTGCGGCTCTGATCTCCACTATTATCATAATGGTGGGTTTGGACCGATCAAACTGCGCGAGCCGATGGTATTGGGCCATGAAGTCTCTGGCATAATTCGCGCACTCGGAACAGACACCGGTGATCTGCAGGAGGGCCGGCTGGTGGCCATATCCCCCTCCCGGCCCTGTCATTCCTGCGCCTTTTGCACGAAAGGGCAGCACAACCATTGCCTGAATATGCGCTTTTACGGCAGCGCCATGCCCTTTCCTCATATCCAAGGCGCCTTTCAAGAGCACCTTGTCATCAGCGCGGCCCAATGCGCCCCTGCAGACGGGTTGTCAGCGGCACAGGCCGCCATGGCGGAACCTCTTGCCGTTTGCCTCCACGCCGTTGCGCAGGCTGGGGATTTGACCGGCAAAACGGTGCTGATCACCGGCTGTGGCCCAATCGGTGCGCTGTGTATTTTGGCAGCCCGCCACGCCGGCGCCGCACGCGTCATCGCAACCGATCTATCCGATTACACCCTCGCTATGGCCCAGCTTTGTGGCGCTGATACCCCGCTCAATACTGCAAAAAATCCACACGCTTTGGAGGAGTTTCAAGCAGACAAAGGCCAGGTGGACGTGCATTTAGAATGCTCTGGCGCGCCGGCGGCACTGGCTGCGGGCGTGGCTTGTTTGCGTCCACGTGGCATCTTGGTCCAGCTGGGGCTCGGCGGTGATATGACCGTGCCGATGCAAGCGCTTACCGCTAAAGAGATCACTCTGCGGGGCTCATTTCGTTTCCATGAAGAGTTTTTCACCGCCGTCAAGCTGATGCAATCTGGCGCAATAACCGTGGATCACCTGATCACCCATAGCTTCCCAGCCAGCGAAGCCGTCCAAGCTTTCACGACGGCCAGCGACCGAAGCCAGGCGATGAAAGTGCAACTCCAGTTTTAGGCCTCGCCAAACCTGGGCCAAACCTGGCGCGCGGCTTTTACGTTTTCACCGCAACAGGCGGGTTGCCCGGTATGGGCAAGCCGCGCAGGGCTTTGTTGGAGCGCATATATTGCGGCGCGTAGGCGGCCTCGGCGTTCAAGGCTTCTGCTGCATGCCAGGCCCAACGCGGGTTGTTGAGCATGCCGCGCGCGAGAGCCACCATATCGGCCTGCCCTGAACGGATCACCGCCTCTGCCTGATGCGGCTCGGTGATCTGCCCAACAGCCATCGTCGGCATTTGAGTCTGGCGGCGAATCTCCGCGGCAAATCCCGTCTGATAACCAGGCCCAACCTCGATACTTTGTTCGGGAGAATTGCCCGCGCTGGAGACGTCGATAAAGTCACAGCCACGCGCTTTCAATGCCGCTGCGAATTGGGTGGATTCTGCGATATCCCAGCTGGACCGCGCCACCCAATCTGTCGCAGAAAAGCGCACACCAAGGGCTTTATGCTTGGGCCAAACTGCGGCCACAGCGTCGAAAACCTCCAGCGGGAAGCGCATTCTGTTTTCCAAACTGCCGCCATAGGCGTCAGTGCGCAGATTACTCAAGGGGGACAGGAATTGATGCAAAAGATACCCATGCGCCGCATGCAACTCGGCCACCTTAAACCCAATACGATCAGCCCGAATAGCCGCATCGGCGAAGGCCCCCTTGATCCGAGCCAGCCCCGCCTCATCTAGGGCCGCTGGAGTCTCCCAGCCAACAGGTGCATAGGGCGTGGCCGAAGGAGCTTCGGTGGCCCAGCCTCTTGGATCGGCAGCTGCGATTGGTTTGCCGCCGAGCCAAGGCAGATCGGTCGAGCCCTTGCGGCCCGCATGGCTCAACTGAATACCCATCATGGTGTTGCCAAATGTTTGACAAAAATCGACGACGCGTTTCAGACTGGCTTCCTGCGCATCTGTGCAAAGGCTCAAACAGCCCGGTGAAATCCGGCCCGCCATGTCTACGCCCACCGCTTCGGTAATAATCAAGCCAACGCCAGAGACCGCATATTGTCCCAGGTGCATCAAATGCCAATCCGTCGCGGCGCCCTCATCGGCACTATATTGGCACATGGGGGCCACAATGATCCTGTTGCGCAGCTCAATGCCGGCCAGAGTAATGGGTGAAAATAACTGACTGGCCATCTGGATCGCGCCCCTTTTTCATAGATTAAACGCTCCCAATTGAACACATTGGAAACCACCACCAGCTTGCAAATTAAGTTGCAAAATAGCAAACCGTTATTTCCATGCCATGATCCGCAACCCGTTTGCCCCCGGCTTATGCTAGGCCATTTGAACAGTAGGTTTGCGTTGGTGACCCGGTCTCGGCACTCTTGGAGTAAGAATCAGCTGCCGGCGCCGCGCGCGCCGCAAAAGGACAGACATCCACCATGAATATTTTGTTAATCATGTATGACCAATTGCGCTTTGACTACCTGTCTTGCGCCGGCCACCCGCATTTGCACACCCCAAATTTTGACCGCGTGGCGGCCATGGGCGTCCGGTTTACCAATGCCTATGTCCAATCGCCGATTTGCGGTGGCTCGCGCATGTGTTTTACACCGGTCGCTACGCCTCATCCCACGGGGCGCAGTGGAACGGCTTCCCTCTCAGGGTCGGCGAAATGACCATGGGCGATCACCTGCGCAATTCCGGCATGGACTGCTGGCTGATCGGCAAAACCCATATGAAAGCCGATGCCGCGGGCATGGCTCGGCTGGGGTTGAGCCCCGACAGCGTGATCGGAGCACGTCAGGCAGAATGCGGCTTTGACACTTGGATCAGGGACGATGGGCTTTGGACCTATGGTCCTGATGGATTTTATGACGAAAAACGCTCGCCATATAATGAATATCTCAGCTCCTAAGGCTACCAATCAGAACACCCATGGGCTGATTTTGCCAATGCCAGGGTGGATGGCGATGAGATTGCCAGCGGTTGGATTTTCAGAAATGCCGATAAACCAGCCAATATTGCCGAAGAGCACAGCGAAACGCCTTGGTTAACCAGCAAGACGATCGAGTTCATCGAAACCCAGGACAAAGCGACCCCTTGGATGTCTCATGTCAGCTATATCAAGCCGCATTGGCCCTATATCGTGCCGGCACCCTATCACAATATGTATGACGCCCACCATGTGCCTCCGGCCAAGCGCCACGCGATGGAGCAAGAAGACCCCCACCCGGTTTTTGGCGCCTATCAGAGCAATAAGATTGCGCAAGCCTTCCAAAAAGACGAGGTCCGCCAAAAGGTGATCCCTGCCTATATGGGATTGATCAAACAATGCGATGATCAGCTGGGCCGGCTGATCACCTATCTTGAGAACAGTGGCCGCCTTGAAGACACTATGATCGTGCTGACATCGGATCATGGAGATTACTTGGGCGACCATTGGCTCGGCGAGAAAGACCTGTTTCACGGCGTATCGGCGAAAATTCCAATGATCATCTATGACCCACGTCCCGCGGCAGACAAGGCGCGCGGCACGACTTGCAATGCGTTGGTGGAATCCATTGATTTAGCCGCAACCTTTGTCGAGGCCGCAGGCGGGAAAGTGCCGGCCCATGTAATTGAGGGCCAGAGCCTCATCCCCTGGTTGCATAGGAACCGCCCTGACTGGCGCTCCTTTGCGATCAGCGAATATGACTCTTCCGCCACGCCGCAGGCGGTGAAACTCGGGCTACAGCCCCGCGACGCACGCCTTTTTATGGTCTTTGACGGGCGTTTCAAACTGATGCATGCAGAAGGAGGCTTTCGCCCGATGCTGTTTGATCTGAAAACCGATCCCGATGAGTTTATCGATCTGGCCAAAAGCAGCGATGGGCACCAAGAAGAGATTGAACGGCTCTATGGGGTGCTCGCACAATGGGGCCGGAGGATGAGCCAGCGGGTGACCAAATCAGATGAGCATATCAAGGCCATGCGCGACCTCTCCCTTCGGCGCGGAATATTGCCCTTTTTGGCCGGTAGAACCGAGGTGGATGCGGAGTTGTTATCGAAGTATTGAGGGACGGTGAAGGGCAAGACCGTGACGCGGCCAGACGAAGGTTGACGGAGGATCACCCGCCGAAACACAAATTTATCGGATCACATCTTTGGGTTCTCTGTGCCTTACCATAGGCCTGTGGCGGATCAAGAATATAGGCAATAACCAGTCTGCCAGAAGGGCAGCTTTGCCTCTGACGGCTATCGCTAGCAGGCGACAATTTCGGCAAAATCTAGGGAAGGCGCCGATGAGAGCTCTGTTTAATAGGTTATTTTAGCCCATCGAAACGGGCTAAAATGCGTAATTCTAAAGCGGCACGCAGGCGCTTAACTTTTGGATTATTACATTTTGTTCATTGTTGGTTCAGCTGCAACCGTGCGCGCTGCGCCGCTGTCGGCACCGTTGTTCGCGGAGCAAGCGGACAAAACGAGGGTCGCGCATACCAGAAGCATGGATCCAATTTTAGACATATTATTCCCTTTCCTAGGTGTGTTACTCCTCCACATATGTCAGTGTGTAAGGTTTATGGCAAGATAAGATGTGAATTGCCCAGCTGACATTCAAAAATTCGGGCAATTTTGCGTCACACCTCGCAGCGTATCAAACACAAGAGTGTAAAATAATACTATACACCACTACCCAATTCGAAAAGAGCAGTGCTTTGCCCATCCATCAGGCGGTCTACGCGGAAACGGTGGCCCAGAAAAAAGAGAAATATTGGTGCGGTCGGGGGGACTCGAACCCCCACGAGTGTTACCTCACAGAGGCCTCAACGCTGAATGGTTAGAAACCTGTTTTCAGTAACTTAAAGAATTGGTCGACCAAAAAAAACTCCACAATTATAACTGCCTGTCAATACGGGAATTGACCACGATATATCCCGATATGTGCCACGATGTGGAACAAATGTGTGACAACAAATAATCACTGGATGCCCCGCTAGTAAAAACCTTTGCTAACCACTTTGGATAAATCTCAACGCTGGCCATATGCGCCACCCCAACAGAACCGATTATGTTTATTTGCTCAATTACATTGAGTTCAGTGACTCAGATGTTACCCAGACTTGCGAGAAAAATAAAAACGACATTAATTAAATACGTGGTTTTTAATTAATATTAAAAAAAATTCATTCACCTAAAACCACTTTATGATTTGGACTAGAATGCCCGTCTTGTACCCCCAATACTAAATCCAAATATTTGAGTTCAACTAAACGGAGCAGGAGGAAAACATGTCGTTTGTAAGTATCAGAGAAGTTACGCCACATGCCGGGAAAGAAAACGTCGTAAAAGAACGCATGAAAGAAATATCGGCTGTAATGGAAAAGCATGGGACTAAATCTGGGCTTTACTCAGTGGTAGCTGGTGATGGCGCCGGACGCTTTGATTTGCAAAACTGGTACCCGACTTTAAAATCAGCTGTGGCTTCATTCCAAGCGTATGGTAGCGATCCAGCGTATCAAGCACTAATGCAGAAAAGAGGTGCTGATCCCGCTGGCGAAATCGAAGGCCCTTGGATTGGACGTATGATCCACGGAGCACCAAAAGGGATAAAGCCTGTAATTTTGCACAGGGACTATCATGCACCTCGTTCTGCCATTCCAGAGATTATGAAGCTTGCTCCCTCCGTAGACGAGCTGATGGCTACAGTTGATGTTGAAGTTGGAATTGGAGTTCCCATGGTCAAAAATGACCATGAAATGGTGCGTCTGGTGTATCGGTTTAACTCCATGGACCATTGGGGCGAAGTAGCTGACCAAATGATTACTAATGAACGTTTCATGGCATTGGTGGATGCTGGGCACAAATTGGGCAGACTGACAAGTTCCAGAATTCTAGCGGCTGTGTGAACGGTAATGTAGTTTTGCCGGACCGGCTAAAAACCCCTCACCGGTCTGGCTTTTATAATGGCGAACACATTCAGCAGACATTAAATAGTCAAAGCAAACTCATATAGGGCTCTCCACCCACACTGGTTATTTCCGTTTGACCAATGACGGTGCGGTGAGTTCAGTGGGTGTTAATTAGAGTGATACCATTAGCGGCACCTCTGGTCGTAAGCAGCAGCATCCTGATTCATTTATGATAATATATTTTAATAGATGACTGTGCATTGATCTGATTAATCACACCTCTCTATGCGCTAGATACGAAACAACGGGTACCAGAAACCTTACTAGAAATAGTTAAAATCGATTTGCGAGTATTTTTAGCTTTGAAATTGTATTGTCTATCAGTCATCTTATCAGACATCAGGTTTGAACAGGCAATGGAAGATGCAAGTAATGATAAAATTTATAATTCAAGCGGCCATTTTTGCATTTTTTTCTTCCGTTGTTCATGCTGACAGTCACTCTGAAGAGAAAACAGAGACGGAGCAAAAAATAGTGACTTCTAAAAAATTGGAAAACTCTGAAGAGCGCATGAATAAGGTGATCGCCTTACAAGAAAAACGAGAAGTCCTAAAAAAACTAAATATTGCATGGGCTGCGTACAAAAATAACGAATATCAGGTTGCTGTTGACCAATGGCAAGAACTCGCAACAGAAGGCAACAACGTTGCGAGATTTTTTCTTGGGTTGATGCACAGCCAAGGCCAAGGCTTTGATCAGGATGATGTTGAAGCAGCAAATTGGTACATGCTAGCTGCAGATGAGGGTTATATTCCAGCTCAGTGGCGCTTAGCCATATTACATTACCATGGCTCTGGAGTACCTCAAGACTACAAAAAAGCTTTGGACTTGTACACTACAGTAGCTCAAAGTGGCGATCCCTACGCACAAAAAATGATTGGGACGATGTATAGTAATGGCCTCGGTGTTCAACAAGATAGAATCAAAGCACACATGTGGTTTCAAATATCAGCAGAGAATGGCATGGCCTTAGCACTAAAAGAACAAGAAAAACTTGCTGCAGAGATGGCTCTAGACGAAGTTGCATTAGCTAATAGTATGGCAATAAAGTGCTTAGAAACTAATTTTTTAGAATGTGATTACTAGTATGATTCCCGCAAGCTTAAGCTTTGCCGAGATCCGGCTCAAGCCACCAATCAGAAGCTTCAGATTCATGATTAGCATATAGTGGGCCAGTTTATCCTACGAAAACAGCGGCACCTCTCGCTGCCTCCAGGCCCAAATGTGGCTTACGACGGCCCCAGGTCAGCCGAATTTTTGATGTCAGAAGATGAAGAGTTCGATCTTTGGGCCTAGTTGTTTGAAATAAATATTGTTCTGCATGTCTTATTATCTAATGCTACATTAGGAGCAATTTCCAAAAGTGCATTACAATCGCTTTCAATTGCTAACATTTTTTCTGAGATTGATTTAAGTAGGGCTTCAGCATTAATTTTTATTGTTTCACCACCATTCGCTGCTGAAAGACAGATCCTCATTCTTGATGCCAATATATGATCTGATTGTAACGGCGCATCTTTGAGCTGATTAGCAATATTTTTTATTGTACCAAGATCATTGGTAGACTGAGCTGTCTCACAAATGGATAATAATGTTTTTAGACGAACTTCTTTAATTTGTGCATTTGCGCTTTGCGAAAAAAAAACGGTTAAAATTATACAAATTAATCTCATTTTTACCCCCTCCGACTTTTATAAATAATCACTTTAATTCACTGCATTGTAAAGAATGCTTATACTCCAAATACATTCCAGGGCATTTGACATCCAGCTGGTATACATATGTATTCGTTGACTTAAATCAAAAAATATAATCCAAAGTCAGGTACAGAAATAAGGTTCAGCTTTTAAGCTGGCTGGAGTTAGGAGGGTCCACATGAGTTGGAAGTCCATATTTGGAAGCGATTTAAACCTAAATTTGCTCGAACTTGCCCTAGCTTTAGCTGGTAGTTCAATCCTTATGCTCAGTGCCGTTTTGTTATTTCTCGCTTACAATTTCTTTGAAAACGAAATGGACAGATGAAGTGTTGAATTCTGACTGACCCTTTTGCTGTAATTCCGCATGACTTATCCCCACGTATGCCACGGTGTGGACCAAATGCGTGATAAAAAATGATCACTTGATGCCCCGTTTAGTGAAAACTTTTGCTAACCACTTTTGCTCAATCTTAATACTACCCCATGTGGGCCACCCCACCCGTACCCGTTATATATATTTGGTCAGTGCCAGTGCGTTCAGCACTTAAGGTGTTAACTACATTTCGCCCTTTGAAATTAATTTCGCCCTTTGAAATTATCTCAAAAATATAAACGTCTGAGTAATGTAATATTACTATGGAATAGTATAACTACTCTATTGATTTATATATCTTTATATCTTATTTAAGATATTAATAATAAACAATATTATGAGATATTATGACAGAAATAGACTATGCCAATGCCAGACCTTTAGATGTCCACAGATGGTCAGAATATCCTGAGGTGAATGATTTCGTAGGTCATGTCTCTCCCATCTATTGATGGCAATTCTCGGATCAGCAAGAAGCTGGTGAAAGTGATCCTGCTTGATCTCTATTTGGTCTGGTGTGCTTATCCAAGATTAATGCTGATGTTCAGCCGAGACAACAACGTCTATAAATCCAAATCGAGATATAACGAACTGCACATTGGCAAGAAGATCATTGGTATTGTTGACGCATTGATCGCAAATGAGGTGATCGGTCAACAATTAGGATTCAATGACAGGGAAAGTGGTATTGGATTTCAGTCTCGCCTATGGGCCTCAGAAAAATTGATAACTCTTTTTGAGAAAGTTAGATTCAACCAATTCTATATATCCCATCACGAAGACTGGGAGCCGATCGTCTTACGGAATGAATTCAAAGATGCCCAAGAATACAGAGGCACGACTGAGACCAAGAGGATGAGATCAGTCTTGCTCGATTACATCAACATTTTAAAGCACACCCATATCGACATTTACGATCTAGAGACACCAGTTCGTATAATTGGTGATGGCAAAAAGAAAATACGTCTTCAGATCAACCAACAGGATAAAAGGATCAGACGTATTTTTAATAACTCCAGGTGGGATCAGGGCGGTAGGTTCTACGGTGGTTGGTGGCAAAGGTGTCCGAAAGACTACCGAAAGAAAATTCAATTCGATGGGATCATGACAGCTGAGATAGATTTCTCGGACCTACACATCGTTATTTTGTATGCGCAGGAGGGGATCAACTATTGGGCTGAGGTAAATGAAGATACTTACGAATTGCATGGCATCAATAACATTGATCCTAATGTTGACCTTTGGGCTGCTGCCAAACTACTACTGCTGACAGCCATCAATTCAGATGACACAAATAAAACCTTCAAAGCCTTTAGGTCTCAGTCAGCAAACGGCAGTCCGGAAAAGAAAATGACTGATGGACAGCTATCAGCCATGTTGCACCAGCTTGCTCAAAAGCATGAGCCAATTGCGCACAAGTTAGCTTCAGGAGCTGGCATTGATCTTATGTATGTTGACAGTCAGATCACGGAAAAGCTGATTGAAAACTTCACCTACGTGTATAACTGTCCAATACTGACGGTTCATGACAGCTACATCGTTCCATTCTGCTATGATCATTTTATTTATCAAGAAATGCAAGCCGCCTTCAAAGAGGTTACAGGCGTCACACACCCTGTTGTTGAACACACCACTCAGTATTATGATGTAATCGAGCAGGAGCCACATCCTGATAACTCGGTAGACCTTCAGAATGATCACTATGCTGGGCCACCAAGTCAGCGGCACTTATCTGAGTTAGAATTGTTTCGAGAATTTAAGGGCAAGCCGTTATGGGAAGATTGGGTGCCGGATTGGACGGCGGTTTATTGAAAATCTGACCTAGGCAATAAACTCATACACTAACTCCAAAGAAGAACCGTCTTCTAAGCTGTACATGGCTCCTGTAGACGTATTCGCAAATTGGTAACCTGACAAGCCATAGGCGAGTAATACCTCGTCTCCTTCATCAGAATTAAAGTCTGTTACTTTATCGTTTCCCATTCCAACGTAGAGTAAGAAATCATCTGCACCGCCGCCACCCTCAATGATGTCATTTAGTTCGGAGCCACGAAGGACATTATCGAGATTGTTTCCTTTAATCGTGAGGCTCCCTCGATTTCCAAAACCAAAAACATTTTCTACATTTGAAGGAGCAGAATAGCTAGTCGGGGTATATACTGTATCGGCCCCCTCTCCTGCTAATTCTATAACGATATCGCTGGCGCTTGAGAGCACATAGATATCGTTTCCAGTCCCACCATGCATTGTATCCACGCCATCTCGACTACCCTCATCCCAATCAAAAATATCGTTACCGGCACCACCGTAAAGTGTGTCATTTCCATTATTACCGGAAATTTCATTATCAAGCTCATTTCCAATAATGGTATCACTCGATTGAGAACCCAACACATTTTCGATGAAGGTGTTAAATGCAATTCCAAAATTATCATCTGGATTCCAGGCAGCATATTTGATCGTGGAATATGCTCCATCATTGAGATCAATATCACACCGATAATTAAAATTTGAAAAATCTAGTAAATCTTCTCCTCCACCATCCCAAATTGTCAAAGAATTTGGTTTTGTTGGATCAAATTCATATTTGGTATTTCCTGAATTATAGTCATTGTTTGCTCCATATATGTACTGAAGAGCTTGAATGTCATAGACCATTAAACTGTCAGAAATCGTTATATAGCGATCAGATCCAGAACCGAAATATGCCCAGTCCGGTTCCTCATAACTCATCACAGTGTAATTTATGAAATCCAATTCCGGCTGCAACGTTTGTGCACCACCGATGTGTGGATGCCCCAGTCCCATTGCATGCCCAATTTCATGGATTAATGTCAGAAACTCATACGTGCCCTTACCAAGATCTGCGTCATCATGATTGGTATCAAGCCAAACATCGCCACCCACTGACCAATAACTGTCAACCCCCCAGGCGATTGCCACAGTGTTGCTAACAGAGGTGTCTCCCAAGTCATCTTGGCTTATGCCGAACCTAATCGTACCAACTTGATCGTTTTCTTCAGCGACTTCAACGAACTCTACGTTGATTACTTTTTTAAACTCAAGAAGTGCTGTTCTGACTGAGTCTTTTTGGGTATCGCTAAACTCGTGATACCCATTGTTATAAATCCCACTACCGCCCCCAATAACATAGGCGGTTTCATCCAATAATAATAAATTAGTATTGAAAAAGCTGAAGGAGATTTTATTTCCAGCTTCTGGTCCTTGCCAATATTCAGTTTTAGAGGAATCTTGATAGCTGGTGAAAAGCAGACTATCGATTTCTTTTTGACCAGATAGCGCCGTAAGTGCAGTTTTGTTATCATAACCTGATAAATAATTTTCTGATTTTGATTGGTCCAAAGCCGGCGAAGGAAGCTGATCGGAAGCACTATAACTGCCGGTAAAATCACTTGCTGATTCTGCCACAAACGCATTTAATCCGTTCAAATTATGAACAAAGTTATTTGACGTTGTTTTCGAAATAGAAGTTATACCAGCCCCATCGCCACCTCCTCCACCGCAGGCTGCGAGCAAAAAGCCGAGTGGGGATGCCGGAAAAGCAATTTTTGCCCTAGCACTTGACCGAACAAAGATGTTTTTTCTCTGGACTTGTTTCTCCATCATCACCTCCGATTTCTTAGTCCGCCTAGTTAAATTGATCTAGGGTGAAAACATAAACTCTGGACCAAAACTTCCGGCAGTTAGCAACCTTATGATACTTTTTGGCTATCAACATATAATAAAAATCTTCTAGAAAGGGTCTAGGGTGTAAGTACCGTTACTAGAGGCTAGCGGAATTAAAACTAACCGCAACCATCGCTCAACCTGCAATCTCGAATAACCATGCCCATAGTTAGTTGCCACACCACCAACACATCTCCACCCACCTATCTGATCAATCATATCCATAGGACACTCTACAGCCCTCAAACGGTCTCTGAACGTATGCCTTAAGCTGTGTGCTGTCAGTCCACCAAAGTCACGCTTCAGCCACTTGTTGACCGCATTAGAAGCGTGTGTGGCCTAGCAGTGACCTGCCTTTATGTATTGGGGGAACAACCACTGATCAACCGCCTATATTTGGGCTTGTTCCATTGCCAGCTTTGCATAGCCAACCAACGGCAGCACTCTTTCACTGGTCTTGTTCTTGAGCCTTCTGGCTGAGTTAGGCCTGATATGGATCAGTTCATTCTCAAGATCGATGTCATCCAGTCTCAGCCCAAAAATCTCTGCCAGTCTACAGCCGGTCTCCCCCAGTAAAGGCATCAAGAGTTTGACTGAGCTGCCTGATGCCAGAGCCTTAGCATAGCCCAACTTCAGTTGATCATTAATGAAGGTACCACGCTTAAATACGTCATCACCTTCATTGCGAATGAACAATCGGGTGAATGGATTACGTTTATCCAAATCCAATTCAGAATAGGCATAATTCATAATAGCTGAGAGGCTGTTAATCCTACGTCTGATGGTAGCTGTCTTGTTACCCTTCATTTCTAAGTGGTGAACAAACAGCTTGGCATCTTGCCGTGTGTATTCGCTGACATCTCGATCACCAGCTAGAGATATGAAGGTACTCAGAGCCGCTCGAGGTGGTGTTTGGTCTATCTGTTTCAGTGCCAGATATTCAGCAGCTACCTCTGACAAAGCTACACGTCTTGGCTGGAAGCCTTCAATAATGGTAACGACATTTACTGGTGTCGCATCTGTCGTACTACTCCAGGCCCCCTCCAGTACATCACTCAGACGTTTTGAGAGTACTTCGGCTTTCAGTGGATCTTTCGACAATACCTGCCTGATGAAATGACCATAGGAATTAGCAGCATGTATTGGCACACGTTGATTGTAGTAATAGGTGCCGGAACGGCAAATTGTATACGGAATGTGTGACACGATGAACCTCCTCGATAGAATAACCCAAGGAATTTCAATCAATATTTCTGAAGTATTGGTGCGGTCGGGGGGACTCGAACCCCCACGAGTGTTACCTCACAGCGACCTCAACGCTGCGCGTCTACCAATTCCGCCACGACCGCGTGGTTTGGCGCTGCATAGTCGAGGGCTGCCGGAGGCTCAAGAGGGAAAATTGCGCCACCTCAAAACTTACGCCCTCCCGCCACTCCCCAGGTCTGCAAGTGCGCCGTTCCCATTGGGTCAGCTTTGATGCCATTGACAAAACCGAGCACCGAGGGGACGGTGCCCGCCTAATCTTAGCAGACGGCGCATCTGTCCCGGTCAGCCGGAGCCACATGCCACGTTTGCGTGCGAAAGGCATTGTGTGATGGTCGAATGGATCACCTCGGAAAATCCAGTGGGATATGAAGAGGCCGTGCGCTGGATGGAAGCACGGGTTGGGGATATTTTGGTGGGCCGCGCCTCTGAGGCGATTTGGCTTTTGGAGCACCCTCCTCTTTACACGGCTGGCACCAGCGCCGATGCCAACGATCTCACAGATCCGGATCGCTTTGACGTGTTTCAAGCGCAGCGGGGCGGGCAATATACCTATCATGGGCCCGGCCAGAGGGTGATCTATGTGCTGCTCGATGTTGGAAAGCGCGGGCGGGACGTGCGCAAGTTTGTGCAGCAATTGGAAGATTGGGTCATCCGAACCTTGGCTGAGTTCAACGTCACAGGCGAGATTCGCCCCGGCCGGGTCGGCGTTTGGGTCACACGGCCCGACAAAACTCTGCACCCCAGCGGCGCTCTGGCAGAGGATAAAATCGCAGCCATCGGTATCCGCCTGCGCAAATGGATCAGCTTTCATGGAATTTCCATCAATGTTGAACCCGATCTGGAACATTTTTCCGGCATTGTCCCCTGTGGCATCACAGAGCACGGGGTGACGTCCCTCGTAGATCTTGGCTTGCCGGTCACCCTTGCCGATGTTGATCTCGCCCTGCGCCGCAGCTTTGACGCGGTATTTTCAGAGCAAGCCGCCAAGTAGCGCGCATCGAAATCGGCTCTTGAGATTTGGCGCAAACCTATCGGGCGGCACGGGCCTACCCCCTGCGCCATTTTAACCCATAGAAAACCTCCATCACCGCGTTGCGCTGCGGGCCTGTGGAATGTAGAGACCATAGTATAAAGAGGCGGGACAGCTGCGAGTCGGCTGTTCTGTTTTGGTAGTCAATAAACGGGAGAGCCTGATGGCCGATGCAGCCGTACACGGACACGACCACGAAGATAACCGCGGTTTCTTCACACGTTGGTTCATGTCCACCAATCACAAAGATATTGGTATCCTTTACCTTTTGACCGGCGGCTTGGCCGGTTTCATTTCCGTCGCCTTCACCGTTTACATGCGGATGGAGCTTATGGAGCCAGGCGTGCAATATATGTGCATGGAGGGCGCGCGGCTCACCGCCGCTGCCGTGGGCGATTGTACACCCAACGGTCACCTGTGGAATGTCTTGATCACCGGCCACGGCATCTTGATGATGTTCTTCGTGGTGATTCCAGCGCTATTTGGTGGATTTGGAAACTATTTCATGCCCTTGCAAATCGGCGCGCCTGATATGGCCTTCCCACGCATGAACAACCTATCCTACTGGATGTATGTTGCTGGGACCACGATGGCGGTGCTCTCTGTGATCACCCCCGGCGGGAATGGACAAGCCGGCTCCGGCGTGGGCTGGGTGCTCTATCCGCCGCTCTCGGTCAATGAAGGTGGCATGTCTATGGATTTTGCCATTTTTGCGGTCCACCTCTCCGGGGCCTCTTCCATTCTGGGCGCGATCAATATGATCACGACCTTTCTGAACATGCGTACACCCGGCATGACCCTGTTCAAAGTCCCGCTGTTTTCTTGGTCAATCTTTGTGACCTCTTGGCTGATCCTCTTGGCCCTACCTGTTCTGGCTGGCGCAATTACCATGTTGCTGACGGACCGCAACTTCGGCACGGCTTTCTTTGATCCGGCCGGAGGTGGGGATCCCATTCTTTATCAACACATTCTGTGGTTCTTTGGGCACCCAGAGGTTTACATCGTGATCCTACCGGCCTTTGGCATCGTGTCGCATGTCATTGCAACATTCTCAAAAAAACCTGTCTTCGGTTATCTGCCGATGGTCTGGGCGCTTATCGCAATTGGCGCTCTGGGCTTCGTTGTTTGGGCACACCACATGTACACCGTGGGCATGTCACTGACGCAGCAATCCTACTTCATGTTGGCCACAATGGTCATCGCAGTGCCGACTGGGGTGAAAATCTTCTCTTGGATCGCGACTATGTGGGGCGGCTCAATCGAATTTAAAACACCAATGCTCTTTGCAACAGGGTTTGTCTTCATGTTTACCGTTGGCGGCGTGACCGGGATCGTTCTGTCGCAGGCTGCGGTCGACCGGGCCTATCACGACACCTACTATGTGGTTGCACACTTCCATTATGTGATGGCAATTGCGGCCGCCTTTGGCATTTTCGCAGGGGTCTATTTCTACCTGCCAAAAATGGCTGGCCGTTGGTATAATGAAACCCTTGGCAAGATTCACTTCTGGATGTTCTTCATTGGCACAAACATCACCTTCTTCCCGCAGCACTTCCTCGGGCGCCAAGGTATGCCACGCCGCTATATCGATTATCCTGAGGCTTTTGCCTATTGGAACTATTGGTCAAGCTGGGGCGCCTTCCTCTCCTTCGCCTCCTTCTTGTTGTTCATCGGCGTCATCGCCTATGCAGTCTTTGCAGGGCGCCGGGTCACCGCGAACAACCCATGGAACGAATGGGCCGATACGTTGGAATGGACTATCCCATCACCACCACCTGAACACACATTCGAAATTCTTCCAAAACAGGAAGATTGGGATAAAAGCTCCGCGCATTAATCGCCATGTGCTTGACATGTGCTTGAAGCGATAAAAAAGGCCTCGGATTTCCGGGGCCTTTTGTATGTCATGCCTCAATCGCTAGGGTCTTATGAAAGACCTCTGCATAACGCCATTGCAACATGAAATGAGGGCAGCGCCGGCCTGGGCGGCGCATATGTCCGGTGGTGAAATCACTGCAGAATTTGAGCCATAACCATATATGCCAGTATATTGAGATGGTGAATGCGCCTGCCGGGGGGTAGGCAGGCGCAGCCCGGTGTGGCCACCGGGCAAAGTGTTTTGGCCTGGCGGTTGAGTTATGCAGAGGCCTTTATGACATTATGGCGCAGTGGACCTTAGAGGTTTTCAGTTTACCTTCAGACCATGCCCTATGAATGGTCCAGCCCTCCAGAACGCGCGCAGCTTGGCGCGGCATCCAGTCACCAGCCCGGTCTTCGGCTGTCGCTAAGCGCACATAATGCGCTCAGCCGGGAAGGGTTTGCTGGGTTCATTGGCGCCACTGCGGCCCTCATGGCTGTCCCGCTCTTGGCGTTTTTAGGCCATACGGTGCTTTGGGTCATCGCCGCAGCCCTTGGGAGCGCCCTTTGCGCGATTTGGCTGGCCCTCAAAGCCAGTTGGCGACGCGGTCAAGTGCGTGAAGAGTTTGAACTTTGGAGTGATCTGGCCATTTTGCGCCGCATCAACCCCAATGGTCAGTTGCAAGAATGGCGCGCTAACCCCTATTGGGTGGAGGTGCACATGAGCAAGGATGATGGGCCCGTTCCAGACTATCTCACCCTACGCGGAGGTGGGCGTGTGGTGGAAATTGGCGCATTTTTGTCGCAAGAAGAGCGGCCACTTTTGGCCACTGATTTGCAATCGGCCTTTCTCAACGCTGCAAGGCAAACGTGACCGAGGGGTCCAATCAGCCCCTGCGGGAGCTGCGGGCCGATCAGCTCAGTTGCGCTTTCACCATCCCGCCAACTTTTCCAAAATCTAGCTGGCCTGTGTATTTGGACTTCAAAACACCCATGACCTTACCCATATCGCGAATCGAATTCGCCCCGGATGCGGTGATGGCCTCGGCAATCGCCTTTTCGACCTCTTGCTCGCTCAATTGCCGCGGCAAGAATTCTTCAACAATGACGATCTCAGCCCGTTCTTTTTCCGCCAATTCAAGCCGCCCACCCTCTTCATAGGCCCGCGCGCTTTCTTGGCGTTGTTTGACCATTTTGCTCAAAATAGCCAATAAATCGTCATCAGAGACCCCTGCATCGGTTCCCTCTGACCGCGCATCAATGTCGCGATCTTTAATCGCCGCATTGATGAGACGCAGTGTCATCAATCGCGTTGCATCCTTGGCCTTCATCGCTTCTTTCAGCGATACGCTCAAACGATCCCGCAAACTCATGATCCAATCATCCTCGACCTGTTCAGGTCACAGTCTATAACCGCTGAACAATCGTTTTACAACGCCGATGGCGCCGCCTGACCCTTGACCCCCGACGCGTCAACGAATAACACCAGCGCAATCTGCCAGGGGTATTTTCATGACAATGTCATCGAACCAAAAACCGACTGCTTGCCTTGTGCTTGCGGACGGATCGATTTTTTACGGCCACGGCTTTGGAGCCATAGGTACCACCGTTGCCGAACTCTGTTTCAACACCGCTATGACAGGCTACCAGGAGATCATGACAGACCCCTCCTATGCCGGCCAAGTTGTCACCTTCACCTTCCCGCATATTGGCAACACTGGGATCACATCAGAAGATGATGAGACCGCAGATCCTTTTGCCGCTGGCATGGTGGTGAAATGGGATCCAACCGAGCCCTCAAGCTGGCGCGCACGCGAAGAGCTCGCCCCTTGGCTTGCCGCGCGCGGGCGCATAGCGATAGGTGGCATTGATACCCGCCGCCTCACCCGCGCCATCCGCCAACAAGGTGCGCCGCACGTGGCTCTGTGCCACAGTCCAGACAGCGTGTTCGATCTGGAGGACCTTCTGACGCAGGCCAAAGGATTCGCCGGTCTCGAAGGTTTGGACCTGGCCAAGGATGTCAGCTGCACACAGTCCTACAAATGGAATGAGAAACGCTGGGCTTGGCCGGAAGGCTATGTTGCCGAAGAGGCGCCGAAATATAAGGTTGTCGCCGTTGATTATGGTGCAAAGCGCAATATCTTGCGCTGCTTGGCCTCCGTGGGCTGCGATGTCACTGTGCTGCCCGCATCGGCCACAGCAGAAGATGTTTTGGCGCACCAGCCCGATGGGCTTTTCCTATCCAATGGCCCAGGCGATCCCGCCGCCACAGGACTCTATACTGTGCCGATGATCCAGGCGGTGTTGGCACAAAGCACAATCCCCGTGTTTGGCATTTGCTTAGGTCATCAAATGCTGGCTTTGGCATTGGGTGCAAAAACCATCAAGATGAACCACGGACATCATGGCGCGAACCATCCTGTGAAGGATGTGCAAAGCAATAAGGTCGAGATCACCTCGATGAACCACGGGTTTACCGTGGACAGCCAATCTCTGCCCGAGGGTGTGGTGGAAACTCATATATCGCTATTTGATGGCTCCAATTGCGGCATTCGCATGGCGGATCGTCCGGTCTTCTCGGTACAATATCACCCTGAAGCCAGCCCGGGGCCCCAGGACAGTTTCTATCTGTTTGAAAACTTCGCAGCTGAAATGGAAAAGTCTCGCGCGGCCTAAAATCTTAAACCTTACCTTAACATCCAGCCCTCAAACTGTCGCAACCAATCGCAGTTTGAGGGAAAGTCACTTTGGATTTCAACACTCCTTCTTCCCCCACCGGCGCATTGCAAGCCCCCCGCACCGGTCATTGGGATTTTCTGGAGTTCCTGACTGAAGCGAACCTGTTGCCCCCCGCGGCCTATCTGCAATTGCAAAACCGCGATGTGGATGGCAACTCCTCTGAGAGCGACACATTAATTTCCCTTGGCCTCATTGACGCGACCCGCTTGGCGCAATTGCAAGCGGAACGTTTGGGGAAGGGTTATATCGATCTCACCTATTTCCCTCCGAACCCAGATTTGCTCAAAATTCTTGGTCCAGCCAACGCCCTGCAAATGGGTGTGTTGCCTTGGCGCCTGAGCGCAGATGTGACTGTCATCTTGACCGATCGGCCCGAACATTTTGATGAAAACCAATACTATTTACGCCAAATATTTGGCCCGCTGCGCCGCGCTTTTACCTGCCCGGATCAAATGAGATCCTACATCACCACCACCGAAGACGCGACGCTGATCCATCGAGCAGAACACCGCGTTGCCGCGCGTGAAAGCTGCCGCGATCTGAATTTCAAAACCTTACATGTTGCCCTGTGCAGCTTGACCGCGCTGGTTGCCCTGGCGGGTGCCTTCGCTCCTGCTATTACATTTTTGGTCTTCACCCTTTGGGGAACCCTCACTTTGATCGCCAATATGGCGCTAAAACTCGCCACCGCGATGCTGTTTTTACACCGCGGAGCGCTGGCCAGTCTTAAATATAGGGGCCGCACAACCGATGCACCCCTGCCCAAAATATCCATCATGGTGCCCCTGCTCAAAGAGAGCGCAATGATGAGCCATCTGCTCACGCATCTGCGCCAACTCGACTATCCGAAAAATCTGCTACAGGTGATTTTGGCGATGGAACGAGATGACATCACCACAGCCAAGACCCTCGCTGGCGTCAAACTCCCGCCGTGGATCACCGCGATCAACGTGCCAAACGGGACCATCAAAACAAAGCCGAGGGCACTCCACTACGCCTTGGATCACTGCCGAGGGTCGATCATTGGCGTCTATGATGCCGAAGATGCCCCCGAACCGGGCCAACTGCGCAAAGTGGCCCGCCATTTTGCGGAAAGCAACGAGAAATTGGCCTGCGTTCAGGGCACTTTGGATTTCTACAATTCGTGCTCCAATTGGTTGTCACGATGTTTCACCATCGAATATGCCACTTGGTTTCGCATTGTGCTACCGGGTCTTGCGCGGCTCAAGCTCCCCGTACCACTCGGTGGAACAACCCTATTTTTTCGCCAGCATATCCTGGAAGAACTCGGTGGTTGGGACGCGCATAATGTCACAGAAGATGCAGATCTTGGCATTCGCCCAACACGTTTCGGCTATCACACAAAACTTTTACCCACCGTGACCCTTGAGGAGGCCAATTGCCGCGGCTGGCCGTGGATACGCCAACGCAGCCGCTGGCTCAAAGGCTATGAGGTTACTTGGGCGGTGCAAATGCGCGCGCCGAAAACCCTCCTGCGGGACCTGGGTCTTTGGCAATTTTTCGGTGTGCAATTGCTCTTCGCAGCAACACTGTCACAATTTCTATTGGCCCGAGTGCTTTGGACCTTCTGGCTGGCCTATCTTGCTCTGCCTCATCCCCTGACGGGCTTAATGCCAAGCTGGGCCTTCTCCACTTTGGGCGGGATTTATTTAATGTCCGAGGTCATCAACATCATCGTTGGAATGCTGGCCTGCAATCAGGCCAAGCACCGCCATTTGCTCAAATGGGTGCCCAGCCTGCATTTCTATTTCCCGCTGGGATCTATGGCCGCCTATAAAGGCTTCCTGGAATTGCTCTACAAACCCTTTTATTGGGACAAAATCGCCCATGGCATATCGCTTACCACTGCTCCGGCCGCCCCCCTTACCAGGCCTGAGCGCCCGCATCATGTTTCAGGCGGGTGACGAAGGCCTCGCTCAAATGCCGCTTTACCGCCTCATAGGCCGCCGGCCCATCCCGATTCGAAATTGCCAAAACAATCGCCTGATGCTCGTCCAAGGCCACAGGTCCCCGCCCCTCAACGGCAAGGGAGGTCGTCGCAAGGAGCGCCATGGAGCGATAAACCAAATCCAGCTGTTGCACCAAAAACCGGTTGTGCGACGCCAAATGCAATTGCTTGTGAAACCTCTTATTAGAGCGCGCCAAAGCGGCGGCATCCGACACCCGCTCGCGGTCCGCATCAATCATTTGTTGCAGCACATTGATCTCTTCAACCGACGCATGTTGCGCCGCCAAACGTGCCGCCAGCCCCTCAAGTTCTGTGCGCACCACATAGAGCTCAGCCATTTGATTGTGATCCAAAGAGGCGACAATCAAACTCCGGCCATCACGGGTCAAAAGGCTCTGCGTCTCCAGCCTTTGCAGCGCCTCGCGGATCGGTGTGCGCGACACGCCAAAACGTTCGGCCAATTCACTTTCCACCAAGCGACTGCCGGGCTTGTAGATGCCCACGTCAATCGCCTCCAAAATCAATCCATAAGCGTCCCCTTGAACAGGTCGGGATGCAGATGTTTCTAGCATAAATAGGCTCCTTATCGATCATTTCGTCAACTATGGGCGAGCTGGCCGCGCCTCGCAAGCGTTTCGCCATTGAACCTGCCACGCTATTTGGTACCAATTGCCCCATGGATTTTGACCAGTTTTCCCATATCGACACTTGGATCTTTGATCTCGACAATACGCTTTACCCGCCCAAGGTCCGGCTTTTTGATCAGATTGAAGAAAAAATGCGCCTTTTTGTCTCTGATTTTCTGGATGTTAGCCTTGAAGAGGCGGATGTGTTCCGCGCGCAGTATTGGCGCAGTCACGGAACAACCCTAGCGGGAATGATGGACCAACACGCCATGCCACCCGAGGCATTTTTGCATTTTGTCCATGACATAGATTTTTCACCATTGCCGCATTCGGCAGAGCTTTCATCGCTGATCTCCGCCCTGCCGGGTCGGAAAATCGTCTATACCAATGGCACGGAACCCTATGCGCGCCAGGTATTGCAAGCCCGTGGCTTAGAGCAAAATTTTGAAGCCGTCTACGGGATAGAGCACGCAAGTTATCGGCCCAAACCCCATGCTGAGGCCTTCGCGGAGGTCTTTAAGCGCGCGGCAGTGACCCCACATTCCGCCGCTATGTTTGAGGATGACTCCCGCAATTTGCAGGTGCCCGCAGGCCTTGGGATGCGGACGGTCTACATCTCGCCCAACACGGTCGCACCTGATTACGTCGACGCCGCGCATCAAGATTTGGAGGTCTTCTTGTCGCAATTGGTCGCAGCTAGCTTTTCAAAGCCAAGCGGCAGATTACTTGAAGCTCATGGCCATATATAAAGACATTATAATCTCTGGCGGCGGCATCGCCGGGCTGACCGCCGCTGTTGCCTTTGCCGAGGCTGGGTTCGAGGTGCTTTGCGTCGATCCCACCGCACCTGTCACCGCCCGAAGCCACCAAGGTGCCGATCTGCGCACCACCGCCTATTTGCAACCCGCGCAAGCTTTTTTGCAGCAAATTGGTCTTTGGCCTTTGGTCGCAGACCGCAGCGCACCGCTTCAGATCATGCGCATTGTGGATGCAGCCGGGGAAGCATTGGTCCTTAAGGATTTTAACGCGGCCGATATTTCAGATGCGCCATTTGGCTGGAACCTGGGAAATTGGGACATGCGCGAGGGGCTTTTGACACGGCTGGGCGCCCTACCGAATGTCGACTTTCAGCCCGGCATTTCGACAATCAGCAGTCAGACGCGCAGCACCGAAGCGCGCGTCACTCTGAGCTCTTCAGAACGTGTCTGTTGCAAAATGCTGATTGCGGCCGACGGCCGCGATAGCCCCATTCGGCGCGCTGCAAAGATCCGCGCGAAACGCACAGATTTTGGTCAATTGGCATTAAGTTTTGCGGTGAGCCACGACATCCCGCATGAAAATATCTCAACAGAGATTCATAAAGCGGGCGGGCCTTTCACCTTAGTGCCCCTGCCCGATTTCAATGGCAAACCCTCCTCCGCTGTGGTGTGGATGGACCGCATCAGCGCGATAAAAGAGATGCAATCCCAATCCACAGAGGCCTTTAATGCGGCCATAACCGAGCGTTCCGCCGGTGTTTTGGGACAACTGGAGGTGATCACTGCGCGCACCGCCTGGCCGATCATCAGCCAATTGTCGGATCATTTTTTTGCCGAGCGCACCGCTTTCATCGCAGAAGCTGCGCATGTGGTGCCGCCGATTGGTGCACAGGGCTTGAACCTAAGCTTGGGAGATATTGAGGCGCTGCTTGATCTTGCCAAGGCCGCACCGGCGCAGATTGGTGAGGCTGATATGCTGAAGCGTTACCATCAAGCCCGCCGGCCGATTGCGCAATCACGTGTGCTCGGCGTCGGGGCGCTGAACCGCGCCTCCAAGGCCGAGGGCCCCATCGCCGCCAAAGCCAGGGCCTTGGGGCTGGACGCGATCCACCGGATCACGCCCCTACGCCGCAAGCTCATGCAGTTGGGGCTGGGTATCCACTAGCGCGGGCTTACGCGGCGAGGACTTGATCCAAAGCCTGCTCTAAACGCGCCACGCTGGCGTCTACATCATAGAGCTTATCAAGGCCGAACAACCCCAGACGGAAACTGCGATAATCCGGACCCTCGTCGCATTGCAGCGGCACGCCAGCCGCGATCTGCATACCAAGCGCAGCAAAAGGTTTGCCAGATTGCATCTCTGGGCTGCTTGCGAAACTCACAACGACACCTGGGGCGCCAAATCCATCAGCGGCAACGGAGGCAATCCCGCGCTCCGCCAGAGCTGTACGCACCCGATTGCCTTGCTCCCATTGAGCATCAGCCAATTTGCCAAAACCGTAATCCTTGGTTTCGAGCATTGTATCGCGAAACCCGGTCAACGCATCGGTTGGCATTGTGACGTGATAGGCATGACCACCGGCTTCATAGGTCTCCATTATGGACAACCACTTTCCCAGATCCACGGCAAAGCTGTTGGACTGGCTGGCTTTCACCGCTGCAATTCCGGCCTCGGACAGCATCACCAATCCCGCAGATGGAGAAGCTGACCACCCCTTTTGAGGCGCGGAAATCAAGAAATCAACGCCTACAGCGCGCATGTCCACCCAAGCACAGCCTGAGGCGATACAATCCAGAACGAACAATCCGCCGTAACTATGCACCGCATCGGAGACCGCTTTGAGGTAGTCATCTGGCAAGATCAAACCCGCTGAGGTCTCGACATGCGGTGCGAATACGACATCAGGTTGATCCGACAAAATCTTGGCCACAACCTCATCGATCGGCGCAGGGGCAAAGGCCGCCTGCACGCCATTGCCCACCCGCCGGGCCTTCATAACCGTTTCGCTCGCAGGAATTGAGCCGGCTTCAAAAATCTGGGTCCAGCGATAGGAAAACCATCCATTGCGCAGCACCATAACATTTTTGCCCACAGCAATCTGCCGCGCAACCGCTTCCATCCCATAGGTACCGCCGCCGGGAATCACAGCGACGCCATCGGCAGAATACACCTCTTTCAGAATGGATGAGATATCACGCATCACACACTGAAATTTCGCGCTCATATGGTTGAGCGAGCGATCTGTAAACACAACAGAATATTCAAGCAGGCCATCTGGATCTACGGTATCAAGCAAAGCGGTCATTTGGGCATCTCCTTTAAGGTTGGCCCATTATAAAAACCTTGGCCACAGGATGCACGGTCTATTTTGGTATGCATCTAGAGCGGGCCAAGCAGACGCTCTTCACTCAAAAGCACATTCGCCTCCACATCGCCGATACCGCGCACGGTCATAATACGGTGGCGCAGGACCCGCTCAAAGTCCGAAATATCCCGCGCCACAACCCGCAAGCGGTAATCATAGCGCCCGAGCACATGCTGAACGGTTTGCACCTCCGGGATGGCCGTGACGGCACGTTCAAAATCCTCAAGGCTGACCTGCCCGCGCGTGGCCAGTTTTACGCCCAAAAAAACCGTGACCCCGAATCCTAATGCCTCGACATTGAGATCCACCCGACGACCGGCCAGAACCCCCGCAGCCTGCAACCGCTTAATGCGCCGCCAGGTGGCCGGCTGGCTCAACCCCAATTGACGGCCCAAAACACCTGCCGATTGGGTAGCATCCCGCGACAAAGCCCGCAGAAGCGCAAAATCCTTGTCATCCCAGGCACTCATAGGGGCAGAGCTTCCGCAGTTTTCAGCGTCGCCACATGCATCAATGCCTCAAGCTCCGCAATATGTGGCAGATTGAGAATCTCACTACGATACAGTTTTTGATAATCTGGCATATCTTTCGCAATCACCGAAAGACGCACATCCACGCGGCCCGAAAAGGTTTGTATGGCAATCACTTGTTTGATCCGGCGTGCTGCGGCCAGAAACTCATCAAAAGCCTTTGAATTTGTTTTGTCCAAAGTAAAACGCAGGCTTACCTCAACCCCATACCCCAAAACCGCCCAATCAATCACCGCGTGCAAACCGCGCAATACGCCGTATCCCTTCAACCGATCCAACCGGCGCGCCACAGTGGCCGGCTGAGATTGGCAGCGTTCCGCCAGCTCCGATAGCGGTGCTGTAGGGTCAGATTGTAAAAACCGCAAAATGCGTCGATCAAGATCATCAAGCATGAAATTTTCATATATTAAAATAATACGAATTTAAACATGCATAATGCCGTTTGATTTGGCAGAATACATCCTTACGCTTGCGGTTCAAACTGATAGACTCTCTCCAGAACACCCAACTATGAAAGGACGCCAAAATGCGCGTTTATTATGATCGCGATTGCGATGTAAATTTGATCAAAGACAAAAAAGTCGCCATCCTCGGCTACGGCAGCCAAGGCCATGCCCACGCGCTAAACCTGCGTGACAGCGGTGCAAAAAACCTGGTTGTGGCGCTGCGTGAAGGCTCTGCCTCTATCGCAAAAGCTGAAGGCGAAGGCCTGAAAACCATGGGTATCGCCGAAGCTGCTGCTTGGGCTGATGTCATCATGTTCACCATGCCGGATGAATTGCAGGCCGACACTTACAAAAAATATGTCCACGACAATATCCGTGAAGGCGCTGCCATTGCATTTGCCCACGGCTTGAACGTGCATTTTGGCCTGATTGAGCCAAAAGAAGGCATCGACGTCATCATGATGGCGCCAAAGGGTCCAGGCCACACTGTGCGCGGCGAATACACCAAAGGCGGCGGCGTGCCCTGCCTTGTTGCCGTAGACAAAGACGCCTCAGGCAAAGCTTTGGAAATCGGCTTGTCCTATTGCTCCGCCATCGGTGGCGGCCGCTCAGGCATCATCGAAACCAACTTTCGTGAAGAATGCGAAACCGATCTCTTTGGTGAACAAGCAGTTCTGTGCGGCGGCTTGGTTGAGCTGATCCGCATGGGTTTTGAAACTTTGGTCGAAGCGGGCTACGCGCCAGAAATGGCTTATTTCGAGTGTCTGCACGAAGTGAAATTGATTGTAGATCTGATTTATGAAGGCGGCATTGCCAACATGAACTACTCCATCTCCAACACTGCGGAATATGGTGAATATGTCTCCGGTCCACGGATCTTGCCTTACGACGAAACCAAAGCCAAAATGAAAGCGGTTCTAACCGACATTCAAAACGGCAAATTTGTGCGTGACTTCATGGCTGAAAACGCAGTTGGCCAGCCCTCTTTCAAAGCCACACGCCGCATCAACGATGAGCACCAAATCGAAGCCACAGGCGAGAAACTGCGCGCTATGATGCCTTGGATTTCTGCTGGTAAAATGGTCGATAAATCCAAGAACTAATCTTGTGATGGGCTATGGCTCACATTAGACCTTGGGGGCGCGGCGCGACTGGCCGGGCCCCTTTTCTTTTGCCTTCCACGAAAGCGCGCGCATGACATCTCCTGGAGTGATCAACTGGCTTCGCATTGCCTTCATCGCAATGATTTGGGGCGGCGCCTTCATGGTGGTGCGTATGGCGCTGCGTGATTTCCAACCGCTGACCCTGGCGGCAGGGCGGATCACCATCGGCGCCATCGTGCTCTATGGCCTGATGCGTTGGCGCGGCATTGCTTTGCCCAGCTTCAAAGACATCGCCCTCTGGCGCTTTGTCCTTTTGGTTGGGCTGCTGTCCAGCGCAATCCCCTTCGCACTGCTCAGTTGGGGCCAACAACATGTGCCCTCCGCCTTTGCCGGCATGACCATGGCGGCACTGCCTATTTTCGTTTTGCCGCTGGCTCATTTCTTTGTGCCGAGCGAGCGGATTTTTTTACGCAAACTCATCGGCTTTGGAGTGGGTTTCCTAGGCGCCGTGCTCCTGATCGGCACAAGCGGGCTTGGCGTGGCAGAAGGCCCAGTGGAAACCCTGGCGCGTTTCGTCTGCGTGGCGGCCACTTTCTGCTATGCCTGCGGTTCGATCGCCACGCGACAATGCCCGCCAATTAATGAGCTGGCCCTCTCCACCGGCTCGCTCATTTTGGCCGCTATGGTCTTACTGCCGATCGCTCTGCTGGTCGAAGGCCCGCCCAACCTGCCCAGTATCTCGGGTTTACTCGCGATTGGCTATCTGGGTCTCATTCCCACCGCATTGGCCTTTATCATCAAAGTTGCCGTGATCCGAAGCGCGGGGCCCTCATTCATGACACTCACAAATTACCAAGTCCCCGTTTGGTCCGTACTCGCGGGCAGCCTCTTTCTAGGGGAAACCCTTCCGGCGAAACTCTTTGTCGCTCTGGCTTTGATCTTGTTGGGGGTGGCGATTATTCAAGCAGGTGTCTTGCGCGACATCTTCAACCACGGACAGCCGCCCAAAGTTTGAGCGCCTGAACCGTTTCGCGCACGTCATGCACACGCAAGATCTGCGCGCCTTGCCCAGCGGCGGCCAGGGCCACCGCAACCGAGCCTGCCATACGGTCCTGCGCCTGCTCCGCGCCAGAAATCATGCCAATAAAGCGCTTACGGGACGCTCCCAAGAGAATGGGGCACCCTAAACCGTGGAATACCGCAAGACCGCGCAACAGCGCCAAATTATGCTCCAAGGTTTTCCCAAACCCAATGCCGGGATCAACAATAATATTTTGCCGCAAAATGCCCTGTGACAGCGCAAACTCCATCCGTGCGGCCAAATAATCATAGACATCAAGTAGGACATCTTCGTAATGCGCCTTTTGCTGCATCGTTTTGGGATCACTGGGTGCGTGCATCAGGCACAGTGGCGCGCCACTGCGGGCCGCCACCTGCGCCATCTCACTGTCAAAACTCAAAGCGGAGACATCATTGATCCAATCGACGCCCGCCTCCAACGCGGCCGCCGCCACAGGCGCTTTGCGCGTATCAATTGACAAAGGCAAAGACGACACCTGCCGCAGATCAAGAATGGTGGGCTTAGTCCGGGAGATTTCTTCCTCCAGAGCAACGAGATCGGCGCCGGGCCGGGTGCTCTCGCCCCCGATGTCAATAATATCTGCCCCCTCTTGCAGCAAGCGCACAGCATGGGCGCGCGCGCTTGCAGGGCTGCCAAATTGCCCACCATCGGAAAAACTATCTGGCGTGGTGTTTAAAATACCCATGACCTGCGGCCATGCGCTTGCTTTTGTCCCCAAATCAGAACGCGCAAAGGTTAATCGATGCAATATGTCTTGCGGCACCTCATCGGCAGATATGAGCTCCGCCCGCCCCTGCCGCGATAAAACTTCAACCTTGGAAAAACGGCACCAGCCCCCTGCAAGCACATGCGTGCCCTGCTCTTCGACCAAGGGCCGATAATACAGTGTCATAGCAATGCCAGATCTGCCTGAGCCTGGCGGGCAATAGGCAAATTCCCTGTCGGAGTTGCGCCGACAAATACCAGCTGCGCGGCCTGCATTTCTTGCGCAAACCATTCGACCAGAGCGGAAATATCGGCCATATCTGTTGGCGGACCATCGACTGCGTCCAGAACGATCTTTGACGGCGCCCAGAGGCTGATCTGATCGTGGCGCATCCCCCAATCCAATTCTGTCTTGGTTCCCACCACCACACAGCGCGGATCGTGGCTGGCAAAAATCCAAGAATTTTGTTCAATCGCCAAAAGATCAATACGGCGCTGAACCATACGATGCGCCGCCACCTGCGGCGCTCCCACCTCGGGCATGCCGACGCATATGATGACCGGGCGGGTGTTGTCTTCAGCCGCAGAGAGCCAGGCCTCCAAATGCCCCTCGTCGATCACATTATTTGCCAAAAATAGAACAATCGGATGCGGCGTTTCTTCGAGCCCCCGAAGGTTCGCATCAAAGACGCGTGACTTTGAACGTACAATCTCCACACCCAAATTGCCGGGCCCACGATCCAGCTTTTCAATCCGCACAAAGACCCGCTGCGCTTGCGGCGCGAGCAAAATACGCTCTGCAACACGTTCCGCCAAAGTTTCCAGCAAATTCAGCCGCTCTTCGGATAGGGCCGCTTCTATGGCTTCTGTGACCCGATCATAAGACAGAATGCGATCCACGTCATCGTCGATCTCATCGCTCAAGGGCTGCACTTCCACCACCACATCAAACCGAATACGTTGCGTAGTACCGCGTTCAGCTTGGAACGCACCAATTTCAACGGTTAGAATATGGTCGCGTACAGAAATTCTATCACAAGGCGCCTCTGCTGTCGCCTCTGACCGGGCGGTGGGATGAGCAAAAACATGTTTTAGATCATCATCGGTCATTGTCGGCCTCTTGCCTTGTCCTCTTGCCCCGTCGGGCGTAGCGCAAACATTATTTCTCAGCAACGCGTCTAACGGGTTTATAGAATTTGTGTACCCCGATTGTGGCTACATGCTGAAAACTCCGCGCCCAAGACGTGGAAACGAAAGTGGCGTGATAAAAGGTGGCTCCTTTGGTCAAAGGCCGTGTCTTGCTGTCCATCGATACCCGCGCAACGCGTTTGGCTTGATCATAGGCTGACCCATTGGCGATATATTCCAACTTGCCATCACAATTATAACTAAATTGGCAAGCATGTTTGCGCCCCGTGCCTTGGCGCACCACTTTGCAAATGCTGTTTGGAAACTTTGGGCTGTCGACGCGATTGAGAATCACTTCCACCACCGCAAATTGCCCTTCTACCGTTTCCCCGCGCGCTTCGAAATAAATGGCTTCCGCCAAACAAGCCCATTGCTTGCCGCCAGTTGGCTTTGCCAAACTGCGCAGCCAGCGGCCAGAATATCGCACCTTAGATCCCTTTGGACGCTCTTCAGGGCGCGGGGAAGTCAACACAGCGACGCGGCTCAAGGGCATTGCCGACACCATAGCATTTTCATGGCGCAGGGCGTCTTCTAACTCCACCGATGGAAATGCAGCGGATCGTTCACTGGCCATGCCCAGCTGCAGGGCGAAAACCTGCAAAGCCAGCCCAATACAGATCGACATGACCGCGGTGCGCAACGCTCCAAACCCCATTTATACCACTCCCAACAATTCAGGATGCTTTACTCAAATATGAGGGCTTCGTCCAGCGACCGCATAATTTGCACAAAGCGATTTCACAAATATTTTTGAATCAGTGCTTTATCTCATCTGCAATAGCACATTGCGCAGCGGCCAGACGGGCAACGGGCACACGGAACGGCGAGCAAGACACGTAGGTGAACCCACATTGCCGGATAAAGGCAATCGCCTCCGGATCGCCCCCATGCTCCCCACAGATGGACAGGACCACTTCAGGCCGCGCAGCTCGGCCACGCTCGGCTCCAAGCGTCAGCAACTCGCCGACACCTTCCTTGTCCAAACGATGAAACGGATCTTCTTCATAGACCCCCTGCTGTACATACGAGGACATAAACCGCCCTGCATCATCGCGCGACAACCCATAGGTCATCTGTGTCAAATCATTGGTGCCAAAGCTCAAAAATTGCGAATAGGCGGCAATTTCACCGGCTCGTAAAGCTGCACGCGGGGTTTCCACCATGACCCCAAGAGAATAGCTAAAGCTTTGTCCACGCTCGACCCGCACCGCGGCGGCAGCGGCATCAATGCGCGCTTTGACCAATTCAACCTCACGGCAGGCCGAGACCAATGGAATCATGATTTCTGGTGAGGCATCAACGCCACTGTCGATCGCCGCTTCAAATATCGCCCGCGCCTGCATCTCGTAGATTTCAGGAACCGTGATCCCAAGCCGCACCCCGCGCAGACCGAGCATCGGGTTATATTCCGACAATTGCTCCACCCTTTCGGTCACCCGCGACAGCGGCAGGCTGAGAGCTTCGGCCAAATCGCGCAACCCGCTACGATCGGCAGGCAAAAACTCGTGCAAAGGCGGGTCAAGCAACCGAATGCAAACGGGGCGCCCCTCCATTATTTGGAACAACTCGGTGAAATCGGCCCGTTGCATGGGCAAGAGTCGTTCCAAAGAAGCGGCACGGTCCGCTTCGTTTTCCGCAAAAATCATCTCCCGCATCACAGTTAAGCGGTCCGCTTCAAAGAACATATGCTCACTGCGGCACAGGCCAATGCCGTCCGCCATAAAGTTTTTGGCCGTTTGCGCATCACGCGGCGTATCCGCATTGGCTCTGATCCCAATATCGCGCAACTCATCTGCCCAGCCCAGTAGGGTTGTGACAGCGGTGTTGAGACCGGCTTCCACCGTCTCCACATGCCCCACCAATACTTCGCCATGGGTGCCGTCCACAGTGATGACATCCCCTTCGCGCAAAATCTGTTGGTTGCGACCAACGACCATCTTCTTTTGCCCGTCTATGCTCATGTCCGAGGCGCCAACCACGCAGGGTAAGCCAAGACCACGCCCGATCACTGCGGCATGGCTTGTGACCCCGCCCCGTTCGGTGAGAACCGCAACCACAGAGTGCATGCCGCGAATATCTTCTGGACCAGTTTCACGACGCACCAAAACAGCCGCCTCGCCGCGCGCGGCACTGGCTTGCGCGTCGGAGGCTGTAAAGACGATCTTTCCGGTCGCCGCCCCTGGGCTTGCGGCAATCCCCTTGGCCAATACGGTACGCGGTGCATTGGGCGCCACTTGCCGGTGCAACAGTTCAGACAAAGCCTTTGGGTCAACCCGCATAAGGGCATCTTCGCGCGGGATGATCCCATCGCGGGCCAGGTCCACGGCAATATGCACCGCTGCGCTTGAAGATCGCACGATACGCACCGCATCCAAAATCGCCAGCTTGCCACTTTCGAGCGTGAATTCAATTTGCATCTCTTCACGCAGGCGCTGCCGGGCCAAAACCGAATAGTCCAAAAGCTGTTTAAAAACCTCGGGGCAGGTTTCTTCAAAGGACGGGCCACGCGGATCCTTGGTCAGATACAGAGATCCAACCTGACGATCCAAAGCCTCCCGCCCCTGGGATTGTCGCAGGTAGCGCCCGTGAATCTCGGGCAGGCCCCTGTCGGACGAGGCAAATTGTATCACACCCGAGCCACATTCACCGCGCCCAACCCCAATGGCCATCGCCTGAACGACAAGCCCAAGCCCCGCATCCGCGGGGGCACCCTTCGCCTGGCGCAAAAGCCGGGCACTGGTGCCTTCCCAAGCCCGAGCCATAGAGCGCAACACATGGGCCAATTGCACATCCACCTCCTGCGGGAACGGCTCATCGGCCTCGTCGCAATAGGTGGCCAAAACCTTCATCACATCGCCCGTGGTCGGCGTTTCAGGATCATCGAAAGCGTCTGGATCCAGCCGCGCCACATGGGTCGCATAAGCGTTGATAAACCGCAGATAGAGGGTGGCCGCTGCCGTTTCACCGTGGCTTTCACAGAGCTCTGAGAATTTCCGATCATTCATGCCAATATTCAAAATCGCACCCGGCCCACCCCAATCAGGGCTGCCAGAAGACGGCCGCACGGAGAGCAAGGGCGCCGCGCCGAAATGTGGCAAGACCAAGCCAAGATCCAAAGCATGGCCCTGTGCCAAATCATGCACCGCCTTAAAGGAAAGGGCTACCGTTGTTGGAACCGGCATATCAAGCCGGACCAGGCGCTGCGCGCATTTGGCCCGTCCGCCATAGGCGGCGGCGGTCATTAGGGCTGTATTGGTAACCAATACAACAGGGGCGAAAGTTTGATCGTTCTGCACTGCGGCATCCTCATGTTCTGCTGCAGCATAGGCCCTTGACTGCGTAGTGCAAGAGGCACTTGTCAGCCTTCGACTTTGGTCAAATCAGCAACCGACAGGCAGGTTGTGCGAATCCGGCTCAAAAGGTTCAGCCGATTGCGACGGACCAATGCACTATCCGCATTGATCTTTACCGCTTCGAAAAACGCATCAATCGGACCACGCAATGTGGCCATAGCCGCCATAGCGGTGGCAAAATTCTGTGTTGCCATGGCGGGTTGAATCGTTTTATCCGCCGAATCTAACGCCGCGAAAAGCACCTTCTCCGCCTCGTTTTCCGCATATTTCACATCGGCGCCAAAGCTATATTCAACCCCATCCTTCTCTTCGGCTTGGCTCAAGATATTATTGGCGCGTTTGAAACCTTGGATCAAATTTTCGCCATCATCTGTGGCCAGCGCCCCTTGCAGGGCCGCTGCCCGCTTGACCAAAAGTGCCAGATCGTCACTTTGCGGCATGGCGATGCAGGCGTCGATCACATCATGGCGAATGCCCCGGTCACGCAGGTAGGTTTTGAGACGATCTTGGAAAAATCCGAGCAAATCCGCGGCTCCAGCACCCGCATCGGCAGCGGTCAACCGATCCGCTAAAGGCAAAGTGAGGTGATTGTCCAAAATCAAGCGGATCACCCCCAAGGCCGCGCGGCGCAGAGCAAACGGGTCTTTCGAGCCGGTCGGCTTTTCATCAATCGCCCAAAACCCGGTTAACATGTCAAGCTTATCGGCCAGCGCCACAGCAACAGAAACGGGCGCTGTCGGCGCATCATCAGAAGGCCCAAGTGGCGAGTAATGCGCTTCACAGGCCGCCGCAATATCAGCCGACATGCCCGCTTTTTCAGCATAATAGCGCCCCATGAGCCCCTGCAATTCGGGAAATTCATAGACCATTTCTGAGCTCAAATCCGCCTTCGCCACCAAAGCGGCCTGCTCTGCCATATCCGGATCAGCGCCTACCACTGGTGCCAAGTCACGGGCCAATGCTGCAATACGCTTGATTCGCGCGGCCTGGCTGCCCAGCTTGTTGTGAAAGGTGACGTTTTCCAAAGCCGCCTGCCAGTTTCCCATGCCCGCTTTTGCTTCGCGCAGATCGTTCTCCCAAAAGAATTTCGCATCGGCAAGACGCGCAGCCAGCACCTTTTGATTGCCCTTCAATATCGTGGCGCCCTGATCGGCCGCCTCAATATTGGCCACGGTGACAAAGCGCTCAATGCGGCCTGTTTTCGGGTTTGAGACCGAGAAGAATTTTTGATGTTCCTTCATGGAGGTTTTCAAAACCTCTGGGGGCAGATCCAAAAATTCTTCATCAATTTGACCCATCAGAACAACAGGCCATTCCACGAGTCCTGCCACCTCAGCCAACAAGCCGGTGTCTTCCACCACGCTCTGGCCCAGCGCAAAAGCTTGGGTCTGGGCTTCCTGCCAAATCGCAGCTTGCCGCTCATCGGCCCGCAGGATCACTTTGGCGCGCTTCAGCTTGGTTTCGTAATCCTCAAAACCACTCACCGCAAAGGCATCTGGCGCCATGAAACGGTGACCGCAGGTCTGGTTGCCAGCTTTAATGCCGTCCACTTCAAGAGGGACAACCGAGACTTCGGCCTCATTGGACAAGATACAAAGGATCGATTGCAAAGGCCGCACCCAGCGCAGACTCCCAGACCCCCAACGCATCGATTTTGGCCAAGGGAAATTGCGAATAGTCGCTTCTAACACCTCTGCCACAATCTCAGCCGCGGGGCGCCCGGGCTTGGTGATCTTGGCAAAATAGACCTGACCTTTTTTATCATCGCGCACTTCAAGGTCATCCATAGACAAACCCGCACCGCGCAAAAATCCATCAATCGCCTGCTCTGGCGCGCCAACTTTCGGACCCTTACGCTCTTCTTGCACCGTGGGGCTGGCGTCGAGCAAACCTTCCACAACCAAGGTGAGGCGCCGCGCTGTGTGAAAAGCTGAAGCATTGGCATAGGTCAAGCCCGCCTCAACCATCCCATTGGTCAACAGTTTCTTGAGGCTCTGAGCCGCAGGGGCTTGCAAACCTGCAGGTATTTCCTCCGAAAAGAGTTCAATGAGAAGATCCGCCATTATTGATACCTTTCCGGACAATCGTCAGAGGCCTGTGAGCCGTCATACAGTTTGTCGCCACAATCGTTGATTTGATGCCAAACAAAGCCGCGCCCGTCATCGTAAATTGCCACAATCCGGTCGATACCAAACTCGAAATTCGCGGCCCCCAAATAGGCGGTCGCAATGCCGGCGTCGATGTCAGTTGCGATTTGGGCCGCGTCGAAACATCCAAACCACTCCGGCGCGTTTCGCGGCTCCGAACGCTCCAGCGTGGTGAATGTTTCGGTGAGCATGGCCGTGCTCAAAGGTGTTTTAAAACAGGCGCGATAGCGGATTGGGCTGCTGTCTGCGTCAATACCCTCAAACTCCGTCACCGGAATGCGTGTTGGCGCGCCACTGACGATTGAGGTCAAGGCCACCTCCCCCTCCGTGAAGGTTTCATAATAGCCATAGACCTGCGCGTAATAGACGCCAATCCCGAAGGCTGCTGTTATTCCTAAAATTCCGCCGCTGATCACTTTTCCACTGACAGCCATCAGGCCGCTCCCGCTGCTGAAGTCTGCACGAAGGCATTGGCGCATTTGGTCGCCAAACTCCGAACTCGGCCGATATAGGCCTGTCGTTCGGTGACGGAGATGACGCCGCGCGCATCCAGAAGGTTAAACATATGGCTGGCTTTGATACATTGATCATAGGCCGGATGGGCCATGATGATCCGCTTGTCGGTTTTAGGGTCAATCGCCTCTTGCGCCAAAATAGCCTCGCATTCTGCCTCAGCCTCTTCAAACTGGCGCAGCAAGACCTCTGTATTGGCCACATCAAAGTTCCAACGGGCGTATTCTTCCTCGGTTTGGCGGAAAATGTCGCCATAGGTCAAAGCGATAGGGGCGGAAGGGTCATTAAAGGGCATGTCCATCACGTGATCCACACCCAACACATACATTGCCAAACGCTCCAGACCATAGGTCAGCTCCCCAGAAATTGGGTGACAATCATGACCTCCGACCTGCTGGAAATAAGTGAACTGTGACACTTCCATACCGTCACACCACACTTCCCAGCCCAAGCCCCAAGCCCCCAAGGTCGGGCTTTCCCAATCATCCTCTACAAACCTGATGTCATGCAGGGCCATATCGATGCCAATGGCTTTGAGGCTGCCCAAATAGAGCTCTTGCAAATTCGGTGGGCTGGGTTTGATGAGCACTTGATATTGGTAATAGTGCTGCAAGCGGTTTGGATTTTCCCCATAACGCCCATCAGTTGGGCGGCGCGATGGCTGCACATAGGCAGCCGCCCATGGCTTGGAGCCCAAAGCCCGCAGCGTGGTGGCGGGGTGAAACGTACCAGCGCCCACCTCCATGTCATAGGGTTGCAAAATGGCGCAGCCCTGCGCGGCCCAATAGGTTTGAAGGCGCAAAATTATCTCTTGGAATGATTTTGGAGTGCTCATGTGTTCCTCAGCCGCTGATCTGGCGCCTGAATAGGCGCTGCACGGGCCAGCGTCAATCAAGCCACCGATGCCAAATCAGCGCAAATGCCAAAACTTTCCTGCACCGGCTTGATTTACGCGCCAATCCCACAAATAACAGGGTAAATTTTCAAAAGGTTCAAAGATGAGATCATCGCTTCTCTACAGCCTCATGGCTTTGATGTTGACCTGGGCACAGGCTGCTTTGGCGCAATCCACTCTGCCCCGGCAGGTTTGGATTCAGCTTGAGACCCGACTGAATCTCGAGGCCAGTTTGGACAGTATTGAGATCTATGCCCGCGACTTGGACAACGTAAACGGATTTGAAATTAATGGTGGCTGGTTCGGCGTGGCCATCGGCCCATATGATCCAGAACAGGCCGATGCCGCTTTACAAGAATTCCGCGCCGAAGGGGTGATCCCCCGCACCAGCTTCACCACAACGGGCGCGTCCTTTGGCGCGCGTTTCTATCCGCCGGCTGTGACGGCTCAACCCACCGCAGACACTGATAGGGTCCCAAACACGGCACCCCAGACCGCGCCGCCCACCGAAGAGCCCGCAGCAGAACAGCCAATCAGCCCGGCCGAGCAGCTGGAGCAAGCCAAAGCCTCGGAAAGTGCTATGACAGAGGCCGAGAAGAAATACCTGCAGCGGGCACTCGCTTGGGCAGGGTTTTATGAAAGTGCCATTGATGGGCTTTATGGTTCGGGCACACGCGCTGCTATGAAGAACTGGCAATATGCCAATGGCTATAACGCAACCGGTGTTCTAACCGCCGCACAAAGAGCTGAGCTTATCGCAGATTATCAGTTTTTACTGGCTGGTTTAGGATTTGAAGAAGTGGTTAATGCGCAGGCTGGAATCGCGTTACGCCTGCCCAGCGCCCTTTTGGCCCCGGCCTCCTACGATCCACCCTTTGCCACCTATGCCGCCAAAGACACAGGCTTGGCGCAGGTGATCCTCATCAGTCAACGTGGCGATAGAGACCGGCTTGCAGCCCTCTATGAGGTGATGCAAACCTTGAGCATCCTGCCCGAAACCGGCCCACGCAATCTGGCGAAATCCAGCTTCACGATTGAAGCCTATGACGACCGGCTCCACACCACCGGCTTTGCCACATTGCAAGGCGGTGACATCAAAGGCCTGATTTTCGTGTGGCCGCGCGGGGACACCGCCCGCCGCGCGCGGGTGGAAGAGGAAATCTTCACAAGCTTTACACCTCTTTCCGGCACGCTGGGCGAGGCGCCCATTCTTAGCGCCGGTCTCACACCACAAGAGTCTCTGGGAGGCTTGACCATTCGCCAGCCAAGCTTCACGCAATCGGGCGTCTTCATCAGCCGCGAGGGCCATGTTCTCACGGCGGCTCAAGACTTCTCGGAATGCGGAAAATTACAACTGCAAGATGGCCTCCCGCTCAGCATCGCGGCTCAAAACGCGGAACTTGCAGTCTTGGTTCCCACACAGGACGCGGCGGCCCCCTCGATTGGCCAGTTTGAAACCCAGCGCCCCTATGCACCGCAACATGTAGCTTTGGGCGGTTACTCTTATGGAGGCAAACTCGGCGCACCGTCCATCACCATGGGCCAGTTACAAGCACTGACGGACCTCACCGGCCGCACAGGTGTTGCCCGATTGGAGCTCGACAGCTTGCCAGGCGATATTGGTGGTCCAATTTATGATCAACATGGGTCTGTGATCGGTATACTTTTGCCTCCACCGCCGCCAGGATCTCGCCAACTGCCTGCAAATGTACAATTTATGGCCAATTGGCCATTAATTTCTGAAATCTTGATCGCGGCCGATGCTCCGGCCAATACCGAAACGCAGACGGTCAAGCTGGAACCCATAGATTTAGCCAATCTGGCGCAAAATACCGTCGCTCTCGTTTCATGCTGGCCCTAACCGACCCCAAGCCGTGTCAAATCCAAAGCACGGAAAATGCGGAGCCAAGCGGCCCCGCATTTGATTATTTCATCTAAATGCGGCCGTCGAGATAGGGCGCGTAGCTGCCCTGCGCGGCCATATATTCAGCCAGAACCACTTCGAGCCCCGGTCCATAATCATAGGCATTCAACCCATCCCGAAACATTTTATACCCATCTCCACCGTTGCGCACATAGTTATTCGTCACAACAGAATAGAGTGCCGCAGGATCAATAGGCCCATAGCCACCATCTTGCGCAATCAGCACCTCAACAATCCGCCCCTCATTTGGTGCAACCTTCGAGTCCCAAGTGTATTTCAGACCGGCCACCTGCGCAAAACGGCCCGCAACCTCCTCGACTTGGCTGACAGAGTTTTCAAGCGCGTCTATCACACCCTGCCCAGAAATTTGGAACGTTGCCAAAGTGTTTTGAAACGGCAGCACAGTGAGAACTTCGCCCATGGTCACCTCGCCAGCGTCAATGCTGGCACGCAGACCGCCTGAATTGGCAATGGCAATTTGCACGCCTTGATCGGCGACGCGAGCGAGCATAGCGTCCGCCACCAGGTTGCCCATCTCACATTCTTGCACGCGGCAAACCGAACGATCCCCTTGAATGGACGCCGCGGACATCGCCACGACTTGGTTGCGGATTGCTTCTAACGGCTCGGCCGCCTCGGCAATGCGCGCCTTGGTCGCCCCATCCTCATCCACAGATCCATCCATGATGAGCGGCTCACCAACGGCCTGTGTTATGCGGCCAGCATCATCAAAAGTGACATTTAATTCACCCAGAAATTTGCCGTAGGCATAGGCTTGCACAATTGCCGTATCACCAACCATTGTGGGATATGCCCCTTCCGCACGGTCATTCGTATTGGACAGCAATGTGTTGGAATGCCCGCCAACGATCACATCCACACCGGTGGTGTTGGCGGCAACTCGTTGATCGACCTGATAGCCAGAATGCGACAGAACGATGATCTTATTGACGCCCATCGCTGTCAGACGGTCCACCTCGCCCTGCACCGCGTCAGACGGATCAGAGAAGATCACATTAGGACCCGGGCTTGCCAGCTCATCGGTATCCTCGGGCGTGAGCCCGATCAGACCAATTTTCTCACCGGCCTGCTCAATGACCACAGACTTCTGGATCACATCACGCAGAAGGGCCTCACCGCTGATATCGGCATTGGACATTAAGATTGGGAAGTTCACCGCATCAACAAAGCCGCGCAGCACCTCTGGCCCATCATCAAATTCATGGTTACCAACGGTCATGGCCATATAGCCCATCTTGTTCATCATCTCGGCGGCCAGTTTCCCCTTTTAATAGGTATAAAACAAAGTACCTTGAAATTGGTCCCCGCCATCAACCAAAATAGAATTGCCGGATCTGGCGCGGGCTTCGTCAATGGCCGTGACCAAACGGGCCGAGCCACCAAAGCACTTACCTTCCGCATTGTCTTCCGCTCCGCATCCACTGTCGTATTTTGATATCGGCTCAAAACGTGCGTGAAAATCATTGGTGTGGAAAATCGTCAATTTGTAATCCGCAACGGCCATCCCGGCGCTCAGAGCCACGGCAGCTGCGCTTGCAAGTAATGTTTTCATTCTAGTAGTCCCCCATGAATCTATCGATGGGCCATCGACCCACATCTGCTGAGTCGAGTCAATTCCAACGGCTGGCAAAGCCCATGCCAAAAGGACTGTTGACGATTTTCCCGTGACACGGCACAGGTGAGGGATGATGATTTACAAAATATTCCGCGCCGATGAGTGGCACGCCTTGCAGACACAGGGCGAGACCCTTGGGGCTCCCATCGATATCGCAGACGGCTATATCCATTTCTCCACAGCCCAGCAGGCCCAAGACACAGCCGACAAACATTTTGCCAATGCGGAAAATCTGTTTCTGGCAGCGGTCGAAACTGACGCTCTGGACAGTGCGATCAAATGGGAAATCTCGCGCGGGGGTACTGAATTTCCGCACCTCTACGACAGGCTCAAATTGTCCGATATTGTTTGGTGTCAGCCCTTGCCGCTGGTGGACGGGCGCCACAAATTTCCCGAAGTCCTGACATGAGCCTGAGAGAAAAACTGGGCCTCAAGCTGGTACATCAATTTGACCCCGAGCGCGCTCATGGATTGTCAATTCAAGCGCTCAAGCTGGGACTGGCCCCGCTGCATGGCGGCCCAGTTCACACGCCGCGCCTCGAAACCTCTCTAGGCGGCATGACGCTGCGCAACCCCGTTGGCCTGGCTGCGGGCTATGACAAAAACGCCAAGGCGTTGGCCCCGATGGCTAAGGCAGGATTTGGTTTTTTGGAAGTGGGTGCGGCCACCCCGCGACCACAGCCCGGCAATCCAAAGCCGAGGCTGTTTCGCCTGACCGAAGACCAAGCGGTCATCAACCGCTTTGGCTTTAACAACCAAGGCATCACCGAAATCGCCGCCCGTCTCGCGCAAAACCCAACAGCCATACCACGTGGTTTGAATCTTGGTGCCAACAAAGACAGCGCAGACCGAGCCGATGATTTTGGCCAGGTCCTCACACAGGCCGCAGCCCATATTGATTTCGCAACGGTGAACATCTCTTCGCCCAATACCGAAAAGCTCCGTGATCTTCAGGGAAAAGCCGCTTTGGAAGATCTGTTGGGCCGGGTGAATACAGCCAATGCAAATCTGACCAACCCGCTGCCCATCTTCTTAAAAATCGCACCGGATCTGACAGATGCAGAAATCCAGGATATCGCGGATCTGGCGCGCGCAGCCGGGCTTGCTGCCATTATCTGCACCAATACCACTTTGGACAGGCACGGACTGGCCTCTGGACAGCGCCAGGAAACCGGGGGCTTGTCGGGACGACCTCTATTTGAAAAATCCACTCGCATATTGGCCAAAATGCGCCAAGCCACCGGGGGCGAGATAGATCTGGTCGGCGTGGGTGGTATTGGATCGGCACAGGACGCCTATGCAAAGATCACTGCCGGAGCCTGCGCCGTGCAAATCTATTCTGCCATGGTGTACCAAGGATTATCCTTGGTGCCGCGCATTGCAAATGGCCTCGATCAGCTTTTGGCCGAAAACGGATATGAGCGGCTCGATCAAGCCATTGGCACGGCCACGCAAGACTGGCTCTAACCCAAGGCTCCAAAGGGACGATTACTGCGCAGCAGCAACGCGTTCAAGGGCGGGATAGCGAAATGCCAAACTGACGCCGCGCAGGATGAAAAACCCATTCAATGCCATCCAAAGCCCATGGTTGCCGAAACTTGGCAAAAGCAAGAGCACCAGACCGCAGTAGCCTAAGAACGACAGGATCATCATGTTGCGCATATCCTGAGTGCGGGTCGCGCCGATAAAAACCCCATCGAGCATCCAGGCCAAGGCGCCCAAAAGCGGCGCGGCCACCATATGCGGCAGATACAGGCGTGCCGCCTCCTGCACAGTGGGATCTTTGGCCATCACATCAATCACAAAAGGCCCGACGATCCAGAACCCCGCGGCCAGGACCAAAGCCGACCCAAAAGCCCAAACCGCTGTCACCGATGCGCCCCGCCGCAATTGCGCCACAGCTCTCGCGCCCATGGCTTGGCCCACCAAAGACTCCGCCGCAAACACAAAGCCATCCATGGCATAGGAGGCCAGGTAAACAAATTGCAGCAAGACTTGATTGGCCGCCAAGGTGACATCACCAAGCTCGGCCCCAAAGAATAAAAAGCTAACAAAGCCCGCTTGCAGGAGCACTGAACGAATTAAAATATCGCCATTCACCTGCATCATGTGGATCAGACGACGGCGGTTCACGATCTGCTGCCACAAAGACAGCGCCAACCCGCGAAAGACCTGGCGGCAGAGATACAGGCCCAGACCCAGCCCGCCCCACTCGGCAATCAGCGTCGCCACTGCCACCCCTTCGACCCCAAAGCCCAATCCGAGTACGAACCAGAAGTCTAAGATGATATTCGTCACATTCATGAAGAGTTGAACCATCAGCACAGCGCGGGTGCGCTCTTGTGCAATCAGCCACCCGCTGAGGCCATAAATTGCGATCGCCGCCGGTGCAGACCAAACGCGAATGGACATATAGGCCCGCGCCAAATCCTCCACTTCCGCAGAGGCCGGGGCAATCCAAAAGGCGCCGGTAAAAATGGGGATCTGAAACGTGATAAAAGCCATTCCGGCGAGCACGCCAATACCGATGCTACGAAAGAACAGCGCGCGGACCTCTTGCGCATCCCCACCGCCCAAAGCTTGGCTGGTCAGGCCCACAGTGCCCATGCGCAAAAATCCAAAAATCCAATAAAGCGCACCCAAAATAATGGCACCAATGCCGACCGCGCCGATGGGCGCTGCTCCACCCAATTGGCCAATCACGCCGGTGTCCACCGCACCTAAGATTGGCACGGTTGCATTGGAAATCACTATCGGTAGGGCAATCGACAAAACACGCTTATGCGTTATGCCGTAGGTCGGGTCAGCCATGGCGTTGCGGCATCAAGAAATGTCCAGATGCTTGCGCGAAGAGGCGATCTCGATTGTCTTGCCAAGCCTCAACATGCACTGACGCATAGCGCCGCCCCGAACGGTTGACGCGCGCCCGCGCATAGGCATCTCTCGGTAGGCCGGTGCGGAGGTAGTCAACGGTAAAATCAATCGTTTTTGGCAGGACCAAAGCGCCGTTCTGTACCGCCTCAACATCCAATCTTTCCGCTTCGATATCATCCCAAAGCGTGCTCCAAGATAAGCCGATGATCGCAGTGATCTCCAAAAACGCCGCGGTTGCCCCGCCATGGAGCGCAGGCAGTATCGGGTTGCCGATAAGATCTTCATGGAACCCCATGGTCGCCGTCAGCTCATCCCCATGTCGGTCAAAGCGCACACCCAGAAACTCAATATAGGGCACTTGGTTGACGATGACCGATAAGGCGAGGTCGCGACGGCGTTTGACTTGCGTGACAGGTTCTGGCCGGCTCATGGGCTGGCCTTCGCAACGGTAAAAGCACCCGTCGCCGTAGCAACAGGGCGGCCTGTGTCTTCATCGCAGGCCGTAGCACGCACAAAGGCCACTGTCCGGGTGACATGATAGCACTCCGCAGTGGCCGTGATGGTCTGGCCTGGCGTTGCAGGCCGCATATAATCAATGCGCAAATCCAAAGTTGCCGTGCCCAGCCCCGCAAGAGGATGCGCCACCACCGCGGCCCCACCCGCCGTATCCATCAAAGCAGACACAGCGCCGCCGTGAATGACCTTTGTGACCGGGTCGCCAATCAGGGCGGAATCATAGGGCATGGAAATAATCGCACGACCATCACCCAGCTCTTCGAGCTGCATGCCCAATCGGCGAGAATGCGGAATTGCATCAATGAACTGACGTGCGGCTGTCATCTGGTCTTGTGTCATAAAGTGGTTATTGTGCCTGCGCCGCGGATTGCCAAGCGCTTTATTTGCACTTGCGAATTATTCTCAATTGAAATACGAAAGCTGTCATGATCACAGACTCCAATGCGCAGACATTCATCGCGTCAGATATGCTCGGCCCATTTCGAAGCCGAAGACTGCTGGTCTTATGTGTATTTTTGGCTCTCGCGCTCGCTCCAGGACCCGTCGGACATCTCACCCGTGGCTTGATGGTGGATGCCTATGTGCAGGTCTCAGCATTTGTCGCCGCAACTTTGCTATTATTTTATGGTGCAGAACGGGTGTTTCGATTTGATATTGGGTCAGCCCTGAAAAAATCCAAAGGGTTTCAAGTGCCTATGGCCGCACTTCTGGGCACCACGCCCGGCTGCGGCGGCGCTGTGGTTGTGGTGGCAGCTTATTCTTCTGGCAATGTCAGCTTTGGTGCCGTGGTCGCAACGCTGACCGCAACCATGGGGGATGCCGCCTTTCTGTTGATCGCAACCCGTCCAGATGCGGCGCTGGTTGTTTTGCCCCTGTCCTTCGTCGTCGGCATTCTGTCAGGATGGCTTGTCGATCGCTTCAATCGGTTTGATCTCACACCGGACACCTCTCGACATTGCGAAATTGCGCCAGTCATTGGGCGCACACGTTGGCAAGACTACGCATATGTCGGCCTTGCCCTGCCCGGATTGTTCTTTGGGGTCACACAGGTGACGGGCGCTGACATCTTTGCACTTTATGGCACCGGTTTGATTTTCTCCCTCGCCCTTTCAGGTATTTTTCTTGGGCTGTTCATCTGGGCAACCTCTCCGCTTAAAGCCATGACAAATATTGCTGATCATCCATTCACCCGCGTCGCAGAGGAGACGTCCTTTATCTCTATCTGGGTGATCATCGCCTACCTGAGCTATGATTACGCCGAAACCTTTGGCGGGTTTGATCTGCAAGCCGCCTTCGGAACCATCGGGGTGCTCTTGCCGCTGATCGCAGTCTTAGTTGGCTTTGTTCCAGGATGCGGACCGCAAGTTTTGGTCGCCACGCTCTACCTCAATGGCGTTTTGCCCTTCGCAGCCCTGATCGGTAATGCGATTTCTAATGACGGGGATGCGCTCTTCCCAGCCATTGCCCTGAACCCGCGCGCGGCTCTAGTTGCTACGGGCTATTCGGCCATACCCGCCCTTGTAGTGGGTTATGGATTTTACATCCTCGCGCCGGGCTTCATGAACTGATCTCTTGACCGTCCATTCTAGTGCAATATTATGTGAGAGGGGGAAGCATGACACAAGAAAACCTATCATTCAAAGACATGTGTGCGCATTTCGATGTGACCCCACGCACCCTGCGCTATTATGAATATATTGAACTTTTGCAGCCCCAAAGGATAGGGCGCGCCCGCTTTTACAGCCCGCGTGAAGTGGCGCGCATGACTTTGATTATGCGCGGCCGGCGATTTGGGTTCAGCCTTGAAGAGCTGCGCCAATGGTTACAGATCTATGACAAAGAAGGCAGCACGGCGCAGATGCAAGCCTGGCTTCCAATCGCGCAAGAAAAATTAGCCCTTTTGAAACAACAACAAGAAGACCTCAAAGGCGCAATCGCAGATCTTTCGACAATGATCGACACAATTTCAGCGGAGCTGCCCTAGTTTCGGCGCTTTTAAGACAAAAATAGGCAAAATACCGCCAAAAAGCGATATATTTTGCCAATTTCATTTACCTAATTCTATGTTTACGTCAACGTAAGGAAACAAAGACTCCAATTTAATTTCTATGGTGACCAGATGGAAGAGACGCAAACGATCCAACAAATGTGCGCGAGCTTTGGCGTCACGGCGCGCACTTTGCGGTTTTACGAATCCAAAGAACTGCTCTCCCCAAAGCGAGAGGGGACCCGACGTCTATTCACCCGTCGCGACAGCGCCCGGCTCAAGCTGATCCTACGCGGCAAACGCTTTGGCTTCAGTCTCGAGGAAATCTGCCAACTCCTAGACATGTACGACATTGGAGACAGGCAAGCCACGCAACTGCAAGAAACCTATCGCATTGCTTGCGCACGCTTGGAGCATATGCAGAACCAGCGCGATGAGCTCAATGACGCCATTAACGAATTGAAAGCCCAATTGGACTGGGGCCGACAATTGCTACAGCAAAAGAGGTGCAGCATAGAGTAAGCCCCCAGCCAAAGGATCCCCCATGACAACCTACAGCGCGCCCATAAAGGATCAGCAATTCATCTTGCACGAAGTCCTGCGGCTCTCTCAATCAAATATCCCGGGCTATGGTGATCTCGATCCGGCGTTCACCGAGGCTATATTAAACGAATCTGGCAGGCTGGCCAGCGCCGTCATCGCGCCCTTGAATGCTATTGGCGATCGTGAAGGCTGCACCTGGAACGCCGGCGCGGTGCATACACCTGCCGGGTTCAAAAACGCCTTCGAAGAGCTCAAAGCTGGTGGCTGGGCCGGGATTGATATGCCGGAGCAATATGGCGGGCAATCCATGCCAGCTGTGATGGGATCTGCAGTGACAGAGCATTTTATGGCTGCCAATCAAGCGTTTTCCATGTATCATGGCCTCACCCATGGCGCCGCCTCGACAATTCTAGCCCATGGTACAGAGGCACAAAAGGATCTTTTCCTGCCAAAGATGATCGCCTGCGATTGGACCGGCACGATGAATTTAACCGAGCCACAGTGCGGTACAGATTTGGGCCTGATGCGCACAAAGGCCACGCCAAATGCTGATGGCAGCTATGCGGTCACAGGCCAGAAAATTTTCATTTCAGCCGGAGAGCATGATCTGGCAGAGAATATCATTCATCTGGTTCTCGCCAAAATCCCCGGTGGACCGGAGGGGATCAAAGGCGTCTCATTGTTCATTGTGCCGAAATTTCTCATCACCAACGAGGGCCGCATTGGCCAGCGCAACGGAGTAACCTGCGGGGCGATTGAGCGGAAAATGGGGATTCATGGCAATGCAACCTGCGTCATGAATTACGACGGCGCCACAGGTTATTTGCTTGGTGAGATGCACAAGGGCATGCGCGCGATGTTCACCATGATGAACGAGGCGCGTTTGGGTGTCGGCATGCAAGGATTGGCACAGGCCAGCGCCGCCTATCAAAATGCAGTCATCTACGCCAAGGAACGCCTGCAAGGCCGCGACGTCACCGGCATCAAAAACCCAGATGGACCCGCCGATCCGTTGATTGTGCATCCCGACATCCGCCGCAGCCTTATGGATCAAAAAAGTTTTATCGAAGGGGCGCGGGCGCTTGCGCTTTGGGCCGCCAGTCTGATTGATCAGGCACATCGCTTGCAAGACGCTGCCGCCGACGGGCTCATTTCGCTTTTGACCCCTGTGATAAAAGGGTTTTTGACCGATCAAGGCTATGCGATGACCGTGCAGGCGCAACAGGTCTTCGGCGGCCATGGTTACATCGAAGATTGGGGCATGTCGCAATTCACCCGAGATGCGCGTATCGCAATGATCTACGAGGGCGCCAATGGGGTGCAAGCGCTGGATCTAGTGGGCCGCAAGCTGGGGCAAGAGGGTGGAAAATACATCATAGGTTTTATGGAGCATCTCGCGCGCTTTTGTGATGAGAATGCCAATAACGCAGCAATGGCCCCCTTCGTCGCCGGAATAAAAGCCGCCTCCAAAGATTTGCAGGCTGCGGTGATGTATTTCACGCAACACGGGATCAAAACCCCCCATAATGCCTTGGCCGGATCCAATGATTTTCTGCATCTTCTCGGCCATGTCTGCCTTGGCTTGATGTGGGGGGAAATGGCAAAGGCAGCCTCTAAGGCACTGGAAACAGGCACGAAAGATCGTGCGTTTTATGAAGAAAAACTGATAACGGGTCAGTATTATATGGCCCGACACTTACCGGCCACGGCGCTCCACCTTGCGCGGATAACCGCGGGCGGAGATACGGTAATGGCACTTGACGCGGAGGCCTTTTCTGGCTGACACTTCATGTGATCGAAAAATAAATGCAACCAGAGGTTTAAATGACGCTCAAATTACATTGCTTTGGCGAAAGCGGAAATTCCTACAAAGCAGCACTCACGCTTGAGCTCGCCAGCCTCGACTGGGAACCCGTGTTTGTAGATTTCTTCAGCGGCGGCGCGCGGACCGACGCCTATCGGAGCCTTAATGTAATGGCCGAAGCGCCGGTGCTGGAACAGGGAGATTTTACCCTGTCGCAATCAGGCGCAATTCAACAATGGGTGGTCGACCAAACCGGCAAGCTGGGTGGAGCGCCTGAGGATAAATACGAAGTGCTGCGCTGGGTGCTTTTTGACAATCATAAGATGTCCTCACAGGCCGGCGTTACCCGTTATTTGATGAATTTCTTAGCCGAAGAAAAACGCCCGCAAGAGGCAATCAAATTTATGCAGGGCCGCTTGCTTGGTGCCTATAAAACATTGGACAGCCATCTCTTAGGGCGCGATTGGATCGTCGGCCAAAGCCTCACCATCGCCGATATCGCCAATTGTGGCTATCTATTCTATCCGGAGCCCTATGGCTTCATCCGTTCTGACTGGCCCAATATTGAAGCTTGGCTCGGCCGGATCGAAAAGACGCCCGGTTGGAAACACCCCTATGATTTGATGCCAGGCAATCCCTCTGACCGGGCATAAAGGAACGATCTATGACTGAGGCTTATATCTACGATTGCATACGCACACCCCGTGGCAAGGGGCGCGCCGATGGCAGCCTGCATGAGGTCACAGCCGCCCGGCTGTCTGCCGATCTGCTCAACGCGTTGCAACACCGCAATCATCTGAACGGGCCAGTGATCGAGGATGTCATCTGGGGCAATGCCACGCAGGTGATGGAACAAGGTGGGTGTTTGGCCCGCACGGCGGTGCTGGCCTCGGATCTGGATGAGCGCATCCCCGGACTGTCAATCAATCGATTCTGTGCCAGCGGCATGGAAGCCGTCAACCTTGCGGCCAATCAAATCCAAGGCGATGCAGGCAGCGCCTATATCGCAGGCGGGGTCGAGATGATGAGCCGCGTGCCGATGGGCAGCGACGGGGCCGCCGTTGCGGTAGATCCCGCGATCGCCATGGCGCATTACTTTGTGCCGCAGGGCATTTCCGCAGATATCATCGCCACCGAATATGGCTTCACCCGCGCGCAGGCTGATCTTTTGGCCGTTGAAAGCCAGAAACGCGCCGCGCGGGCCATAGCAGAGGGGCGCTTTGACAACACATTGGTTGAGGTCAAGGATCTCAACGGCCTCCCCATTCTGACCCATGACGAATACCCCCGCCCCAGCACGGATATGCAATCACTGGGGGCTTTGAAACCTGCCTTCAAAGATATGGGCGAAACCATGCCTGGCTTTGATAAGGTCGCCCTGATGAAGTATCCGCATCTGGAACGGATCAACCATATCCATCACGCCGGTAACTCGTCTGGCATCGTCGATGGGGCGGCTGGCATCTTGATTGGCTCAAAAGCTTTTGGCGCGGCCCAGGGTCTCAAACCCCGCGCGGTTATTCGCGCCACAGCTAAAATTGGATCCGATCCTACGATCATGCTGACCGGACCGGTTCCCGTTACCGAAAAGATTTTGACACAAAGCGGGATGTCCATTTCAGATATTGATCTCTTTGAAGTCAATGAGGCCTTCGCCGCAGTGGTGCTGCGCTTTATGCAGGCCTTCAATGTTGACGAGAGCCGCGTAAATGTAAACGGTGGCGCAATTGCCATGGGCCACCCGCTTGGCGCCACAGGTGCCATTATTATTGGCATGTTGCTCGATGAATTAGAGCGCAGCGGCAAGGGCACTGGCCTGGCCACACTCTGCGTCGCCTCTGGCATGGGCGCAGCGACGATTATTGAACGCATTTGAGACCAGAAATGGAGCATTTCCGTGGATGAAGACGAATTTCAAGCTTTTTTAGATCGAATTTCCGCCTGTTGGGTCGATTGCGATTTTCAGACATGGGTTGATCATATCGCCTTGCCCTTCACCTCAATTACACTCAACGGCCAGCTGTACAACGATTCAATTGAAAGCCTCCAAAAAGATTGGGATCTCTATTGCCAAGCACTTGATACGCTGAAAATCTCGCAGATCATCCAAAAGGTCATGGTGATTGAAGCCAACGAAGAGGACACGTTGATCGGCACCTATCAAACGCAAATGTTTGCGGAAGATCGGCGTGTTGTGGGATCCTATACCTCCTCTGCCATGTTAATCCATGATGGGAAGGCTTGGTGGATCAGCTCAATAATGAACGCTCTGGGTCATCGCGATTGGACGACCCAGAAATACCTAACGTAGAGGCAGGATATATGTCCGATTTCACCCAAACCCTTGATGCCGATGGTCTGGCCACCATCACCTGGGACTGCCAGGCCCGGCCGATGAATGTCATGAGTAAGCAGGGTTTTGCCGATCTCAATGCTCTGATTAATGGGTGCCTCACTGATCCCATGGTCGAAGGAGTGATCATCACCTCCGCTAAGTCGGATTTTGCCGCTGGTATGGATTTGGCGGTGATCGCTGAGACAAAGGACATGCACCCAGAAAATCCCACGCAGGGCTGTTTCGAGATGGTTATGGAAATTCACCAAATCCTGCGTAAAATTGAACTGGCAGGCATGGATTTCAAAACCAAAAAGGGCGGCAAGCCCATCGTCGCCGTGCTGCCGGGTACAGCACTTGGAATTGGGCTTGAGATCCCACTGGCCTGCCACCACATCATTTGCGCCGATAACCCAAAGGCGAAAATTGGCCTGCCAGAAATAAAGGTAGGTATTTTCCCCGGCGCAGGGGGCACAACACGCTTGGTGCGCAAAATGGGGGCGATGGCGGCAAGCCCCTATCTGTTGCAGGGCAAGCTTTGCTCACCATCTGAGGCCCAAGCGGCCGGGATCATTGATGCGGTCAGCACCACCCCGCTCGAAGATGCAAAAGCATGGATCTTGGCGGCAAAAGACACTGATTTGGTCAAGCCATGGGACGCAAAAGGCTATAAAATGCCCGGCGGCGCGCCCTATCACCCGACCGGCTTTATGACCTTTGTCGGTGCGTCTGCCATGGTCAATGGTCAAACCATGGGTGTTTACCCAGCCGCGAAGGCACTGTTAAGTGCCGTCTATGAAGGCGCCTTAGTGCCCTTTCACACAGCCCTAAAAATCGAGGCCCGGCATTTCACATCGGTTATAATGAACCCCTCCTCTTCCAATATGATCCGCAGCTTGTTTCTCAACAAAGGCGCTCTGGACAAAGGCGCGGTACGGCCCAAAGAAGTGCCAGATCAATCCGTACGCAAATTGGGCATTCTTGGCGCGGGAATGATGGGCGCGGGCATTGCACTTGTCTCGGCTCAGGCTGGTATTGAGGTGGTGCTCATTGATCAAACCCAAGAGGCAGCCGATAAGGGCAAAGCCTATGTCGCCGACTATTGCGACAAGGGGATCGCGCGGCGCAAATCAACGCCGGGACACAAAGCGGCCCTGCTGTCACGCATTAACGCGACACCCAACCTTCACGCTCTGACAGACTGTGATTTGATCGTCGAAGCCGTGTTTGAAGATCCGCAAATCAAGGCAGAAGTGACCCAAAAGGTCGAAGCGATCATCGGCCCCAACTGTATTTTTGCCAGCAACACCTCAACTTTGCCCATTACGGACCTCGCAAAAGCCAGCACACGGCCCGACCAATTCATTGGCATCCACTTTTTCAGCCCTGTTGAGAAAATGGCGTTGGTGGAAATTATCAAAGGCACAGAAACCGGCAACCGAGCGGTTGCAAAAGCCTTGGACTTTGCGCGGCAAATTCGCAAAACACCTATTGTGGTCAATGACGCTCGGTTCTTTTACGCCAACCGCTGCATCATCCCCTATATCAACGAAGGGCTGCGCATGGTGCAAGAAGGGGTTGAGCCTGTCCTGATCGAGAATGCCGCCAAGCTGATGGGAATGCCCCTTGGCCCGCTGCAATTGAATGATGAAACCTCTATCGATCTCGGGGTCAAGATCGCCAAGGCCACCAAAGCCGCCATGGGCGCAAATTACGACAATGCACAAGCCGATGAGGTCTTGTTTTGGCTGTTTGAGCAGGGCCGCCTTGGGCGCAAGTCTTCGGCCGGATTTTATGAGTATGATGCCAAAGGCAAGCGGCAAGGCCTCTGGCAGGACCTGCGCGATCATTTCGGCAAAGAGGGCAGCAATCTCAAGCTATTAGATGTACAGCACAGGCTCATGTTTGCCCAAAGCCTTGAGGCGGTGCGCGCATTGCAAGAGGGCGTGTTGATGGATGTTCGCGAGGGCGATGTCGGCGCGATTTTGGGCTGGGGTTTTGCCCCTTGGTCCGGCGGGCCGCTGTCTTGGCTCGACATGCTGGGTGCCAGCTATGGGGTGGCGCGCTGCGATGAGCTGCAATCACGCTATGGCGCCCGATTTGCCGCGCCCGAATTGCTCCGCACATTGGCAGAAGAAGGCAAAGGCTTTTACAGCCACTTCGCCGCTTGAATCCTCTCAGCTGCAGGCCGTAGATGCCCTAATTGTCCGCCGCATTCGAACGAACAGCAATGACAATTCCGGTCACGATGATGACACCGATGCCGACAAACCCCAAGGGTCCAAGGCGATCACCGAACAACATCCAAGCGGTGGCGCTGGCGAAAATCAACATAGAATATTCAAAGATTGAGACATAGGTCACCTCGCCGATGAGATAGGATTTCATGATGAACCCGATACCAATTAAGGAAAACACCGCCTGAATAGCGATCCACATCCAAACGCTTGCGGATGGCCAAACCCAACCCCTTGTGAGATAGCTGCTGGGATCTCCGGGGAAGAAATGAAGGTAAATCACCCCCAAAGCTCCAAAGATCAGCATCAAAAACATATAGGACCAAAGCAAGGCCACAGCGCTTTCGCCTTCACACCATTTGCGCGTGGCCACATTGCCAAAAGCATACATAAGCCCAGCCGAAACCGGGATCAGATTGGCCCAGCTTAATCCGCCAACATCGGGCTTGAGCACCAAAAGCGTGCCCAGAAACCCTAGACATGCCGTCGCGAGGCGAATTGGCCCAATGCGCCGACGCGACCAAACTGCATCTATGAACATCACCAAAACCGGTGCGGTGAAAAGGCCAGCCGCCACGGCAGAAATGGGAAAGAACCCTAAACAGCCAAAATAGACGAACATGGCGCCAGACAAAAACATATTGCGCCCCAAGACCGGCCATAGGCGCAGGGGCCGCAATGTCCAGCCAGCCAATAGACCGAAACCTACAATAGCCGGAACAGCGATCATGCTGCGCAGAAAGTGAAATTGCCACAGGCTCACCTCCACAGCGATATAGGTGATGAAGTTATCGATCACTCCAACAGTGGCCATACCGGTCACCATGAAGAGAATTGACGCAACTGTATTTGTTTTTTGATCCATTTGTTATGCATGGGCTCTTGAAATCATCTGCGCAAGCGCGATAGTGCGCAGAAAATGGGAGGAATGCGACATGGGCTGGATGGCGGAAGAGACTGGGTTGGACAAATGCCAGGCAAATTATGTGCCGCTGACGCCTTTGTCGCATCTGCAACGCGCCGCTTCGGTCTTTGCCGAGCATATTGCGGTGGTCTACGGCTCCCATCGCGCCACCTATCGCCAATATCACGCGCGGGTCAGCCAACTGGCCAGCGCCCTGACTGGCCTCGGCGTCCAGCCCGGGGATGTGGTGGCAACACTGCTCCCCAATATCACAGCGCAAATTGAAGCCAGCTTTGGCGTTCCGGCATGTGGCGCTGTTTTGAACACCATCAACACCCGGCTCGATGTCGACACGCTAACCTATATTTTTGAACATGGGGAGGCCAAGGTTATTTTGGTCGACAGCCAATTTCTTGCCCCGGTGGAGGCGGCAATTGCCGCTATGAGCACGCCCGCGCCGCAGATCATTGAGGTGGCCGATCAAGAGGCTGGCTTTACCGCCTCTGGCCGGCACCTGGAGTATGAAACGCTGCTCACCCGCGGCGATGCCCTGGTCCCTTGGATCATGCCGGCGGATGAATGGGAGAGCCTGGCACTCAATTATACATCCGGCACAACAGGCCGCCCCAAGGGCGTGGTTTATCACCACCGCGGCGCCTATTTGATGACTATGGGCACGCCGATCAGTTGGCGCATGACGCTCCAGCCGGTGTTCATGGCCATCGTGCCTTTGTTTCACTGTAACGGCTGGAACCACACTTGGATGATGCCCCTTTTGGGCGGCACTGTTGTCGGCTGCCGCGATATTTCAGCCAAGGCTATTTATGATGGCATCGCAGATGAAGGGGTAAGCCATTTCGGCGGCGCGCCCATCGTACTCAACATGATCGTCAACGCCGCAGACGGCGAACGGCGCAGCTTTGATCATCAGGTTGAGGTCTTTACCGCCGGCGCCCCACCCGCACCGGCGACTTTGGCTGCCATCGGCCAATTGGGTTTTAATGTCACACAAGTCTATGGGCTCACCGAGACCTATGGGCATGTGGTGGAATCGCTTTGGAATCCGGCCTGGGATGCTCTGCCCGCTGAAGAGCAATCGGCCCGCAAGGCTCGCCAGGGCATCGCCATGCCGATGATGGATTTGACCACCGTCGTTGATGACAAAGGCCAGCAAATTGCAATGGATGGAGTCACACAGGGCGAAATCGTCATGCGTGGAAACTCGGTCATGAAAGGCTATTACAAGAACCCCGAAGCGACGGTGAAGGCTTTTGCTGGAGGATTTTTTCATTCCGAAGACATCGCCGTTCAGCATCCCGATGGCATGATGCAGATTGCCGATCGGATGAAAGATATCATCATTTCCGGCGGTGAGAATATCTCAAGCATCGAGGTCGAAGGCGCTATAATGGCCCATCCGGCCGTGAGCCTATGCGCCGTTGTGGCCAAACCCGATGACAAATGGGGAGAAGTGCCCTGTGCCTTTGTTGAGTTGCTTGAGGGAAAATCGGCCACAGAGGCTGAGTTGATCGCCTTTGTGCGTGCCCGTTTGGCCGGGTTCAAAACACCAAAGCGTATCATCTTCCAAGAGCTGCCCAAAACATCCACCGGCAAGATCCAGAAATTCGAACTCCGGGGCATCGCAAAAACAGCCTAGGGGCGAGCGGACATCAGCGCAAAACGGCACAGGCCATTGCCTAGATACTCGGATCAACCTATCTTTCGGAAAATAGGCAGGCAGGCCAACATGACCGCACTTAAAGCATATGAGCGGCTGGAATGTACCGGCCTTTGGCGTAGCGGCCCTGCGATGCAAAGGCGTGAGGTTGTTGTGTCTTGCGGCCAAGCCACCTTAATTTTAACGGATATGCAAAACCGCCCACTGGCCCATTGGTCTTTGGCCGCGGTTGATGTCCAAACCCATAAAGAGGATGCAGCGACCCTGAGGCCCGCGCCGGGCTCGGAAGAAAGTTTGGAAATTTCCGACAAAACAATGCTTGACGCCCTGCTAAAGGTGCAAAAAGCTATTGATCGTAGCCGTCCACATCCTGGCAGAGTGCGTTTCATTCTTGCGGTCTCAAGCGTCGTCCTTCTCAGCTTTGCAACCCTGATTTGGGGCCCGCAAGCCATGACCCGCTATGCAAGTAACGTCTTGCCTGAGGCCAAACGCATCCAGCTCGGCCAAGTGCTTGCACAGCGCATTGGCCAATTGGCAGGTCCTTATTGCACCAGCCCAGAAGGCATCCGCAGCGCCGCGCTCCTAGTGGAGCGCCTGGCACCGAATACCGCGCTTGAGCTGCGCGTCCTCCCCGGGCAACGCGCCGCACCCGTCGTTTTGCCCGGCGGCAAAGTGATAGTGTTTGACAATATGGTAGGGCAATCGGACGATCCGGCGGTGACGGCAGCCTATGTCGCCTCCGCCATTGCCACTTTAAATCAAGTCGATCCGCTCGGCATCTTCCTCGAAGACGCCGGACCATTTGTCTCCATCAGCCTGATCACCTCAAACGAGCTCTCAAGCCGGCAGGTGGACCAATTGGCCAAAATAGCCCTGTCAGATCAACGCAGCCCCGCATCCACCGCACAGCCCCCCTTAGCCCTCCACACCACCCCCCTTCCCGACGGCGCATGGCTCGGCCTGCAAGCGATTTGCAACCCGGGGTGATGTCTGCGTGCTGTGATCAACGCTCTTTGGTCAGGGTCACGAATGCCTAAAGTGCGAACGCGCCTGTCCTACCCCTCAAAAACTGTGCCCGTATTTTTTGCCACTTCGTAGCGACTGATCGGGCGACGAGGTGGGTTTTTACCCTTGTCTGCAACAACAAGACGGCGGCCAACCGCCCGGCGCTTTCTGCGCGATCTGAAGCGTACCTGCCCGGATGCGTCTTCATACAGTTCGGAAGGTTAATGGAAAAGAGTTCACAGACCGCCTCTTTGGTTTGCGAAAAAAACGGGCGGCGACCGGGGCACCTGAGTTTAACAAACTCTGCGCCGCACTGGAAACCGAACATCGGCTGACACCGCCGAAATCGCCTCAAGTCAACGGCAGGGCCGAACGCTTCAATGGTCGTGTCGAGGAGGTCTTGCAGACCCGTCATTTCCGATCTGGTGAAGAAATCGAGGCGACGCTGCACCGTTACGTTTGGCGCTACAACCAACAACTTCCGTAGTCAGCGTTGCGTAGCAGGCCGCCCTTGCAAGCGATGAAGGATTACCATAAAATCAAACCGGAGCTGGTCAAAAAAGCAGCCGTACTACCTTCCGGGATGTGACAAATAGTTAGGGGGCTGTAATGCCAGGATTTGAACTGATCGGCGAAGAAGAACGTGCAGCCCTAAATGAATTGATGGATGAAGGTGGCGTTTTATTTGCACACGGTTTCGGACCAATGCGCAAACGCTATCATGTTCGGGAATTAGAAGCAGCGTTTCGTGACAAACTAGGCGCGAATGATGCCCTATGCGTTTCATCAGGTACCGCGGCAATCAAAGTCGCGTTGAAGTCATTGGGTGTTACCTACGGGGATGAAGTAATCACGCAATGTTTCAACTTTATCGCGACGGTCGAAGCCATCGTAGACTGCGGGGCAACGCCCGTGATCGCAGGATCAGATGAGACCTTGAATATGGATCCTACCCAATTGGAAGGATTGATTACAAAAAAGACAAAAGCAATTATGCCGGTTCACATGTTAGGCGTTCCCGCACGTATGAATGAAATCAAAGCTATTGCTAAAAAGTACAAACTGCCTGTGATCGAAGACGCCTGCGAGGCCGTTGGCGCAAAATATAATGGTCAATATGCTGGAACGTTGGGTGATGCAGGTGTATTCAGTTTTGATTTTGGTAAAACAATAACAACTGGCGAAGGGGGCCTTGTGATTTTACAAAACGCTGAAATGGCCGAAAAATCGCGCTGGTATCACGATCACGGCCACATGAATCTAGAGGGTAGACCACGGGGACTAGATCGTGCAGGAATCACAGGCTTCAACTATCGTATGAGTGAATTGAATGCCGTCGTTGGTAAAGCGCAATTGGCAAAACTGGATTATATCTTAGAGGAATCTGGAAAACGCTTCAAAATATTGTGTGATGGTGTCACCGTCCCAGCGTTTAAAAAACGCGCAATCCCAGCAGAAGCCGAACCTGCGTTTGACACCGTGATTTTCGAAGTCAGGAATAAAAAATTGCGCGATAGCGCAATCGCCCTATTGAGTGAAATGGGTTTTGGAACCAAAAATTTACCTGATGCTATGAATTGGCATTGCTCGGTATTTTGGGATCACATGGGGTTCGACACACGCACCCCTGCCGCAATGGAAACCCTCGCGCTTTTGGAACGACAAATCGCAATCCCCGTCGTTTTAGGCCGATCGGTAGAAGATTATGCAGCGCTTGCGGATGCATTGAACGCATTGGCAGACTAAGTTTTGTTAATCGTGGTACCAGCCCGGGCGGGGTCCAAAGGAATTCCTGGAAAAAACACCAAAATCTTTCGCGATGCGCCTTTGGTGAATTGGTCATTTGCTGCTGCAAAATGGCTGTCGAACAAATTAGATGCACAGGTTCTATGTACCACTGATGATCCCAATGTGGCGGAGCTGGCTAGGGCAATGAATTTGTTGGTGCACAATCGGGCCAAGCAGTTGGCCAACGATACAGCCAGCATGGCAGACGTAGTTCTGGATGTCTGTGAAACCACCAACTCAAATAGTTATATTCTGTTACAACCCACGTCGCCGTTACGGATAAAGGTCGATTTGGAACGACTAGTGTCAGCATTGGAGAAAAATCCAACGGTCGTATCCTGTACCACCCCTGCAGAAGCGCCAGAAGATATCATCGAATTGTCATCTGGGCCGATCATAACTGGTCCCAAAACTGAAACACGCCAAGATCGTGTCAGAGAATATCGTTTTGTGGATGGGGCGTTTTATGCTGGCTGTGTAACGAACCTTAAAAACGGGCTAGGTTTTTCACCCACTGGCACAAAATTCGTAACATTAACCAATCCGATTGCTAATGATATCGATACACCATTTGACTGGACGATGGCAGAAACCCAGCATGATTGGCTTGTATCGCAGGGAGTGGAATTTGTCCGTCCCTAAATTTGACCTCGTGATCGTGGGCGGTGGTTCTGCTGGGTTAGAATTGGCCCGCATGGCAACACGTTCAGAATTGAACGTTGCCTTGATTGAACAAGGTGTCAGCAGTGGGCGTCACATTTTCCAGCGTATTCCATTGATGGTCGGTAAAATTATAGGCAATTCGCATTTTGTGGATGTTTGGCGATCTGTCCCTTTGATGAGCGCTGGTGGATTTGCGCGGCCCATACTAGCTGGGAGAGGGTTGGGCGGATCCTCTCGGATCAATGGTAATGTAGCATATGCTGGGCCCCGCCGTAGATATACCCAAGTCTATGACAAAATTGGATTAAATTTTTCAGATATCTTACGTGAGTTATCACCAGATGCATCGAACGCTGCTCCGCGCGTTCACACATGGACAGATTGTCTGAGCGAACTGTTTTTGAAAGCGACGGTGGCTGACGGTGCCCGTTTGCTTGACGACCCCGATGATGATTTCTTTGGAGCATCACCCCTGCATGTAAATACGCGATGGGGTTTACGACACAACCACTTGGAGGCATTTTACCGCCAAGCCCAAAAGTCAAAGCTCACGATCGTTCACGGAAACGCAAAAGAATTAATCTTTACCGATAGTCGGGTTTCAGGAGTTGTTCTGGTAAATGGCACTGAAATACACGCACAGGAAATCATTGTGTCTGCTGGTGCTATTGGATCCCCAACCCTTTTACTACATTCTGGTATTGGTGATAGTGCGATGCTGCGTCGAGCTGGAATCGCAGGCAAATTGGATCAACCTCATGTTGGTCGACATTTAAAAGATCACGCAAATTTGCGCATCCCGTTTTCTTGCCCCGAACATGATACGCTGAATCAAAAAACTCGTGGTTTTAAAGCGTTGGCTGAAGGGTTCAAATTTTTGACTGGTCAGTCTGATACCATTTTGCGCGGCCCAGGTGCATCAGCTGGTTTGAATGTCGAATGGGATAATCCGTATCGCATTCAACTGGTACATTTCACCCAAGACCGATCACAAGTTGGCACAAAAGGGATCGTATTCGAAAAAATAAGGGGAGCTTCTTTGGGAATGTATGCACTTTGGCCCTATTCCGAAGGGTCGGTTGAATTGACATCAAAGGAATTACGTATTGATCCAGGATTTTTAACCGACCAGCGCGATATGACAACAACACTGCACGCGTTAAGCCATGCCCGTAACTTGATTTTCCAAATGGGGTTTGCGCCGCATTCCAACCATATTGATGATGAAACATTGATCCGCACTGGTGTATATTCTGGGTATCATTTGATCGGGTCGAACCGCATGGCGCGCACAGCGCGTGATGGCGTTGTCGCACCCGATTTTCGAGTCCATGGAATTGATGGCCTTTCGATCTGTGATGCATCTGTGATGCCGGATCATTTGTCATCACACAGCTATTTAGCTACGATCGCTCAAGCCCGGATGTTGGGTCGTCAACGGGGCTGGATCTAATGTTTCCAAACCGTCTGTCAGATCGTATTGTTTTATGTCTCTGGTCAATCCTTTGGCATTTGGCTTTGCCTTTGATAATTTTATACCTGTGGTACCGTAGCCGTTCGGAATCTTTGTATATTACAAATTTGCGCGAAAGATTTGGAGGTGGATCACCAATACCACCAGATACAATTTGGGTACATGCCGTCAGCTTAGGAGAAACACGTGCATCAAATCCGCTAATTCGCACTTTGATAGATCGTGGTGAAACAATCTTGCTGACTAATATAACAGCAGCTGGGCGGGCCGAAGCGTCGAAACTTTTTGCAGATGATATTGCTGCGAAACGTTTATATCTGCGCTGGACCCCCATCGAATTACCTTGGGCCCTGCGTCGATTCATTTGTAATAATAAACCTAGATTCGGCATGATTATGGAAATTGAACTTTGGCCACAAATGATTGCCCAAGCAAAACGTCTAGGGGTGCCTTTGATCATGGCACAAGCACAATACCCAGACAAAAGCTTTGCGCGCGATCAAAAGGGGTTTGGACGAATACGCGCACGTAGCATCCAGGGATTTGACTTAATACTCGCCAAATCTCAACGTCATGCAGAAAGATTTTGTCACTTCGGAGCCAGAAATGTTCGCGTAACAGGCGAATTGAGATTCGAACAATCTATCCCGCAAACACAGCTTGACGCAGCTGATGCACTTTTGGAAACCATTGATCCAAAGCGACTTCGCATTTGCCTTGCTAGTACGGCCCCCAACGAAGATACAATGTTGATACCTGTAATTCAGGAGCTTTTGAAAAATACAATTGGACCTAAACCGTTCATAATCTATGTGCCTCGCCATCCAAAGAATTTTGAAGATACCAAGCAAAAATTGTGTAATGCAGGTTTAAATATGGCCGTCCGATCACGGGATTTTGCAGCAGACCTTTCAATGCTAACGCCCTTACCTGCTGATTGTGATGGTTTGTTTGGTGACAGTTTAGGTGAAATCAATTTCTACTACGCATTGGCCCAATCGGTGTTCGTTGGTGATAGTTTCAATGGCGAGGGCTCCCACAATATAATTGAACCTCTACGTCTACTAAATTCCGTAGTTGTAGGCCCCAGCATATGGGGCATCGAATACCCTGGTTTAGAGGCAATCGAAGACGGTGTATTAATCAAATTAGCCACACCTGATGATCTGTTAACCCATTGGCTTAATTTCACCCCGAACGTCAACAATGATCAAATTTCGAATTTTATCCACAATCATGGAGGTGCAACGACGCGCATTTTGAAAGAATTAAGTGAGTATTACTTGCCTAGCTGAATGACCTTCAGGGATTATGCATGCTTTGCATTATTGGAATAGATCCAACCCCTTACTTCGTCCCAAACATCCTGTCACCCGCATCGCCAAGGCCAGGAAGGATATAGCCGATATCGCTGAGGCAGTCATCAATCGCGGCTGTCGTGATATTGACATCAGGATGCGCCTCTTGCATGCGGGCAATGCCTTCTGGGGCGGCTAAGAGGCAGAGGAACTTGACATTGCGCGCGCCCGCCTGTTTGAGCAAATCAATCGCCGCAACACTCGAATTGCCAGTGGCCAACATGGGATCGACAGCGATCACAACGCGATTTTGCAGGTCATCGGGAACTTTGAAATAATATTGCACCGGCTGCAGAGTTTCTTCATCGCGATAAAGCCCCACAAACCCCACTCTTGCCGAGGGAATCAATTCTAAAACCCCATCCAGCAACCCATTCCCGGCCCTAAGAATAGAGACTAAAGCCAGTTTTTTTCCCGCCAACACAGGCGCCTGCATAGAGCGCATGGGCGTTTCAATGTCGCACAGCTCCAGCGGCAAATCCCGGGTCACCTCATAGGCAATCAGATGGCTGATCTCGCGCAGCAATTGGCGAAACTGATTGGTCGGTGTCGACTTATCGCGCATCAAGCTCAGCTTATGTTGCACAAGCGGATGATCAACAATGGTGAGGGTCATAGGGTTTAGCCAATTACAAGGATTACATGAGCCGATACTGGTGCAAAATTGCGGTTTTGACAATGCGCGGTCGCTTCAAATGACGTTAAGATTGCCGCGGCGTGACACCAGACCCTAGTTTTCCAGAGTTTTGGCCAAAGCCTCTTTGGTGGCAGCATCACAAAACGCTGCATCAAGGGCTGTGGCATTGAGCGCACGGAAATCATCTACGCCCCAACCAAACACCCTCTCCAATTGCTCGAACTCTTGCGTCATATCGGTGTGGAAAAATGGGGGGTCATCGGTGCTGACAGTGACCTTCACCCCTGCGTCCCGCAGCTTAGCGATCGGGTGCTGTGCCAGGCTCGGATAGACGCCAAGGGCAATATTGGAGCCAGGGTTTACCTCCAATACGAGCCCAGTTTCTGCAAGGTAATCAACTAATTTAGGGTCCTCAATCGCATGCACCCCATGGCCAATCCGCTCAATGCATAAATCGTTAATCGTATCCCAAACCGATTGCGCCCCGCCCCATTCGCCAACGTGGGAGGTCAAACGCAGCCCGGCTTCCCGCGCCATGTCAAAAGCATAGGCAAACTCCCCAGCCTTGCCGGCATCCTCTGCCCCGCCCATGCCAAAGCCGACAACCCAATCCCCCGCTGTCTCGGCAGCGCAAAGGGCCGTTTCCCGCGCTTTGTCTGGCCCGAAATGGCGGATGCAGGTGACGATGCCTTTCAGCGTGACCCCCTCCACATGCGCCTCTTGCATAGCATGTAGATACTCGCGCCAAGCGCCCAGATCTCTGCCACCGCAGAAATCGGGGGAGACGAAGGTCTCAGCATAAACCACATTGTGCTCAGCGAGGTTTTCCAGCACCGATTGCGTCAGGCGCTGAAAATCTTCTGGGCTTTGCAATGCTTGGGTGGCCGCCTCATAGACCTGCAAAAACTCACCAAATCCGCTGTATTTATACGCGCCTGCCTCATCAAAAATCCCGCCAACATCGACAGATTTCTCTTGCGCGAGACCCCGGATAAAGGCCGGATCCGCCGCGCCCTCCAGATGCAGATGCAACTCGATCTTCGGAAATGTTTTCCAGCTCATAAGAAATTCCTACCCAGCCCTTGTGCCACAACACCCAAATGCGCGGCCACCGTTGCGGCCACATCTTGAAACGCAATCATGCGATCAGAAACCTGATTTTGTGCCAACTTCTGTCTATGAACAAGCACAGGCACCTGTTCGCGTGTATGATCTGTGCCGCGCCATGTCGGATCATTGCCATGATCGGCTGTAAAGATCACCAGATCATCGGGCCGGCTTTGGACCAGAATAGGACCAATCTGCGCATCAAACCGTTCCAGCGCCCGCGCATAGCCTTCCGCATCGCGCCTGTGGCCAAAAAGCGTGTCAAATTCCACAAAATTGGCAAAGGTCAAACTGCCATCGGGCGCCTGCTGCATCTCATCGGCCAAATGCTCCATCAGCTGCGCGTCACTGCCCTTGCGGCAGCGCGTAATCCCGCGCATCGAAAAAATGTCTCCGATCTTGCCAATCGCATGGACGGGCCGGCCGGCCTGCATCACCCACTCGCAAAGGGTTGCAGACGGCGGATCCATCGCAAAATCCCTGCGATTCAGCGTGCGCTGAAATCCCGTTTCCAAAGATCCAACAAAGGGCCGTGCAATCACACGCCCGACCTTCATCTTATGCAGAATGCCCGCCATGTCTTGGCAAAGATCATAAAGATTTTGCAGGCCGAAATGCTCTTCATGGGCCGCAATCTGAAACACGCTGTCCACAGAGGTGTAACAAATCGGAAGACCAGAGCGCAGATGTTCGGCGCCAAAAGCCGCAATCACTGGCATCCCAGAGGCGTGGCAATTTGCCAGGCTGCCGCCTGCAAAGTTTTGAAGCGCCGCCAAGACTTGCAGCGGAAACGCCGGCGTTTCATCAGGAAAATAGTACCAATCCCAAGGCACTGGCACCCCTGCCAACTCCCAATGGCCCGATGGGGTATCTTTGCCCTTGGAGATTTCACGCGCCACCGCCCAGACCCCAGAACGCGCAGCCGGCCATGGAGAGGACATACCGCTTGAATGCTGCAAAGCCTCCCCCAGGCCCAAGGCGGCCAAATTCGGCATATGCAGATCACCCTGACGCGCCTGAATGATGTGGCCCAGCGTATTGGCCCCCGTATCCCCAAACTCCGAAGCATCTGGCGCTCCACCACAGCCCAGAGAATCCAGAACTACCAAGAAAGCCCTAGCCATGTTTCGACACCTTTGTTGGCGTAATCCGCTCAATGATCAGAGCCGGCAAAACCGGAGGCTCTGCGCTCAAAGTCACGGCACCCTGAACAGCGCGCATGGCCATTTCGGCTTGTTTCGAGCTTCGGCAATGTAGCCGCGCGATCAGTGCGCCTTTGCGCAGATGCGTGCCCAGCGGGGCAATGTCCGACAGGCCAACGGAATGATCGATCCGATCATCTTCGCGTTGCCGCCCACCGCCGAGGGCAACCACAGCCTGCCCCAGCGCAGCCCCATCCATCTCAGTCAAATAGCCTATACCAGGTGAGCGCAGCTCATAAGCCGGAGCGATTTCCAGATAATCTTGCCAGCGATCTGCAAAATTCTCAGGGCCTCCCTGCGCGCGGACCATCGCCCCAAACCGGGCCTTTGCACTGCCATCTTGCAAGGTTGCTTTTAAGCCATCACGCGCGCCTGTCTCGGTTAGAAACATTTGTGTTTGCAGCAAAAGCTGCGCGCCAAGCTCAAGCGCCACCTCGACCATCGCCCCTTGCCCACTCTCAAATGCGCGCATCACATCGGCAATCTCAAGCGCATTGCCAATACTGGGGATCAGCGGTTGACTCATATCCGTCAAAACCGCGCTGGTCGGGCAATCTGCCCCATTGGCCGTGGCGACCAAAGCCTGCGCCAAATCTCGCGCTTGACCAAGATCTGACATCACAGCTCCCGACCCAGTTTTGACATCCAGCACCAAACCCTCCAGTCCAGCAGCCAGTTTTTTGGCCAGAATAGAAGCGGTGATCAAATCACGAGATCGTACGGTCCCTGTCACGTCCCGCACCGCATACAGGCGTTGATCGGCCGGCGCGATATCCGGGCTTGGTGCCACGATTGCGCAGCCGACCTTGGCCACAATGGCGCGAAATTCAGCCTCGGTGAACTGTGTTTTCAAGCCCGGAATAGCCTCCAATTTGTCTAAGGTCCCGCCCGTGTGCCCCAATCCACGCCCAGAAATCATCGGAACATAGGCGCCAACCGCCGCCAGCATCGGCGCCAAAATCAATGAGACTGAATCCCCCACGCCGCCTGTAGAATGCTTGTCGATCACCTTGCCTGGCAGATCCCAGTTGAGCACTTTGCCGCTGTCTCGCATGCCCAGTGTCAGGGCCACGCGGCCCTCCTCGCTCAGCCCCTGCAAACAAATTGCCATAGCAAATGCTCCAGCCTGTGCGTCACTGATTTCACCCGCGCCCAAATTGGCCCCAAAAGCCTGCACCGCTTCAGGCGGCACGGGCCAGCCTTCTCGCAAAGCCAAAAGAAGGTCACGGGTCAGCATTAGGTTTTCGGGTCCTCAGCACCAGCTGTCAGATGATCTAAATCAAAAGCACCTGGCAGCAAATCCGCCACCTGTGTACGCTCTTGCGCGCCGCTGGTCGCCAGTAACGTCACGGTCACCGGCCCCTTGGCAAATTCCGCCAGCTTTTGGCGACAGCCACCACAGGGCGGTACGGGACGGTCTCCACCGGCAATAACAGCCACTTCAGCAATCTCGTATTCCCCCCCTGCGCACATGGCGGCAATGGCGCCAGCCTCGGCACAGGTTCCCTCTGGATAGGCAACATTTTCGACATTGCATCCAACATAAATTGCGCCGCTGGCACTGCGCAACGCTGCCCCGACCGCGAAATTGGAATAGGGCACATAGGCTTTCAGGCGAACCTGAGACGCTGCGAGAATTAAATCATTGCTCATGATGTTGACCTTTCAAAATCGACGCCCAGCGCCGCTCTTGTGCATTACATACCCAATGGCGAACCCCGTCTACCCTGCAAATGCCATTGCCGTTGACCGCTTAAACGCTGTCTTCTAAATGGGTCTCAAAGTCACCAGGCAAACTGACCTCCAAAAGCTCAAGATCCTCGGACGGTGCACTATAAAGGCAAGCCATATCCGGCGGGATGACAAAAGCATCGCCTGCCACAAGGGGCTGCGCCGCCTGCGCCTTGCTTTGCAGCGTCAATTGACCATTCAGAACAAAAGTGAAGTGAATATCGCTCGTGTGACGCGCCCAAACAGGGCTGCCCGGCCCTGGTTTGACCACCTGAACCCCCGCCACCGCACCTGTATTGGCACAAATCATCGTATCGCGCGCCACAAACCCTGGCAGGCGGAACGGGCGCCGTTCAGTTTCATTCGCTTTGTAATGAACAAACCTTTGCCCCTCAAACAGCCGATCCGGGCGTATATGCTCGTTTGGCAGATCCATGTCATGATCTATCGTGGTGATGTGTTCTGCGGGCACGCCAATCTCAATCACCTCCAAATCCTCACTGGCAAAGAGTACACGATGACGAATTTCTGGCGGTTGGATCACGCAATTTCCAGCTTCGAGGCGAAACGGCGGCCCTTGATCCTCATAGACCAAATCCACCCAGCCTTTGTAGCAATAGATCAGCTGAAATCCGACAGAGTGGAAATGCACCATATCCGGCACAGGCCCGCCGCCAGGAATACGGATATGGCTGGCGATGATTGAACCGCCCAAACGGCTGGGAATAAGATCGCGATAGTGCATGCCTGCGCGTCCAATGACCCAGGGCGCCTGATCGGCCATGCGGCGCATCACAAATTCATGCGCAACAGGCGGCATCACCACGGGCGGTGCAAGGGCGGCAATTTCGATGCGCGTGCCATTTGGCGCGGTCAAATGCGTCTGACCGCCCGCAATCAACATCGGATCATCACACAGGATGCGCAACACCCCCGGCGCAGTCTCCGCGTCCTTTTGCACCCGCACCCGCAAACCATAGCCTGAAAACACCGCAACGCTGGGATCGTCGGCCGGAAAAATTTCATCCATCCGCATCCCAAGGGTCTTGGTGAAAAACGGAATGTCGTCTCGCAATTGTTTGGTCGGCAACACCACTTCGGCGCGTATATTTTGCATGGTCTCTCTCCGATATCACGGTGGTTAATAGCCATTTTCCACGAGAGTTCCGCATGATGCAATGGCGGATCGTCGCATCCCAAAATGTTAGCGCAAGCCCAATGTTGCGTCCAAGCCTGTGATAGGGAATAACCTTCGCAAAGTTGAAGTGGAGGCGATCAGATGTCCTATAAAGAAGTTTATGGCGGTTGGCAGGCAGACCCAGAGGCATTTTGGATGAAAGCTGCCGAGGCGATTGATTGGATCAAAGCGCCTTCCAAAGCTCTGTGGGACGATGACGCCCCCCTGTACGAATGGTTTAAGGACGCGCAGGTCAATACCTGCTACAACGCCGTAGATCGCCATGTCGAGGCCGGCAATGGCGATCGGGTGGCCATTATCTATGATAGCCCTGTCACGGGACAAAAATCCAAAACCACCTATGCAGAGTTGCAAGAACAAGTCGCCGCCCTCGCAGGCGGGCTGGCTGCCAAAGGGGTTGTGGCTGGAGACCGGGTTGTCATCTACATGCCGATGGTCCCTGAGGCCTTGGTCGCCATGTTGGCATGTGTCCGGATCGGCGCGATCCATTCGGTTGTCTTCGGCGGTTTCGCCGCAAATGAGCTGGCCGTGCGTATTGATGACGCCACGCCAAAGGCGATTATTGCAGGCTCCTGCGGTATCGAACCCGGCCACATTGTTGAATATAAACCACTGCTCGATGGCGCGATTGATCTGGCAGCGCATAAACCTGAATTTAGCGTTATTTTCCAGCGCCCCCAATGTGAAGCTAATTTGGGGCCACAGGACATTGAATGGCATGAATTGCAAGAGGGCGTGCCCCACGCGCCCTGCGTGGCAGTATCTGGTGATCACCCAGCCTACATTCTGTATACCTCCGGCGCGCCGAAGGGCGTTGTGCGCCCCACCGCTGGACATCTGGTGGCGTTAAACTGGACGATGAAGAACATCTACAACGTGGATCCTGGCGATGTCTTTTGGGCTGCCTCTGATGTGGGTTGGGTCGTTGGGCATTCCTACATTTGTTACGCGCCATTGATCCATGGCAACACAACGGTCGTCTTTGAAGGCAAGCCAGTCGGCACGCCCGATGCAACAACCTTTTGGCGGGTGATTGCCGAGCATGATGTGCGCAGTTTCTTCACGGCCCCCACCGCCTTCCGTGCGATCAAACGGCAAGACTCAAAAGGCGAATCGATCAAAAATTTCGACATGAGCCGGTTGCGCGCGCTTTATTTGGCCGGCGAACGGGCCGATCCGGACACCATTGAATGGGCGCAAGAGGTCATGGGCGTGCCCGTCTATGACCATTGGTGGCAAACTGAAACCGGTTTTACCATCGCCGGCAATCCGGCGGGTATTGAGGCCATGCCAGTCAAAATTGGCTCCCCGACCGTGGCCATGCCGGGCTATGATGTGCAAATCTTGGATGAAGGGGGCCATCAAATGCCGGTTGGCGAGTTGGGCGCCATTGCGGTCAAACTGCCACTCCCCCCGGGCACTCTACCCACCCTTTGGAATGCATCGGATCGTTTCATTAAATCCTACCTCACCACCTTTCCCGGCTATTATGAAACCGGTGATGCCGGGATGATTGATGAGGATGGCTATCTCTACATCATGGCGCGGACCGATGACGTCATCAACGTCGCAGGACACAGGCTCTCAACCGGCGGGATGGAAGAAGTTTTGGCCAGTCACCCGGATGTGGCCGAATGCGCCGTAATCGGTGTGAGCGATGAGCTCAAGGGGCAATTGCCACTTGGGTTTCTTTGCCTCAACGACGGCTGCACCCGCACAGCTGAGCAAGTTGTCGCCGAGGTGATCACATTGGTCCGCGAGAAGATTGGCCCCGTTGCCGCGTTCAAACTGGCCTGTGTGGTGGATCGCCTGCCCAAAACACGCTCAGGCAAAATCCTGCGCGCAACCATGGTTAGCATCGCGGATGGCAAAGCCTACAAGGCCCCTGCAACGATAGATGATCCCGCTGTTTTGGACGAGGTGCGTTTGGCGCTACAGAAATTGGGATATGCGCAACCATGAGATGCGCCGTCCAATATACCGGACGCACTCTTTGCCGCTTGATCTTAACGTGATGTTAAACAATAATAAGTTTTATCAAAGCGTCTTAATTTTTGGTCACTTCTTGTTATCAATAAAATGAGGCTTGGCCTGTTAGGCCCGTTCTCGACTCAAATGACGTCAATAAATTTAGATGGAGATCCATTATGAAAAAACTCGTTCTTGCAGGTGCATTCGCAGCATCTATGGTTGGCACAACCTCTTCTGCACAAGGAGCACTCGGTGCATCCATCTTTGCAAACTTTGTGCCACTGATCGCAATCGTGGCAACAGTTGGCTTGGCGTCCTCTTCAGGCACCTAAGTAAAATTACAGCCGGGCCATGCATGCGGGCCCGGCTGTTACACCCAATTAGGCAAATTGCTCGCGAATGAGCCGCTCTTCTAACCCGTGATCTGGATCGAACAGCAAACGGTGCGCCACATCCCCGGCGCTTTCAATCTCCACCGACATCACATTCTTGACCGAGCAATTATCCGCATCAGCCATGACGGGCCGTTTGACAGGTTCGATCACTTCAAACCGCACCTTCGCAGCCTTCGGCAACACCGCCCCCCGCCACCTACGTGGCCGAAAAGCAGCCATAGCCGTCAGCGCCAGAACCTCGGAGCCAATCGGCAAAATTGGACCATGCGCGGAATAATTGTACGCGGTCGAGCCCGCTGGCGTCGCAACTAAGGCTCCATCACAGGCCAATTCACTCAACCGGAGCCGATCATCGACAAAAATCTGTAATTTTGCCGCCTGTGGTCCCTGACGCAAGAGTGACACCTCATTGATCGCCAGCGCCGTCTGGGTTTGGCCATCGACACAGGTTGCCCGCATCCGCAAAGGATTGATGACAGCCTCCTCGGCCGCCGTCAGTCGCGCAATCAAGCCCTCGGTTGAGAACTCATTCATCAAGAACCCAACGGTACCGCGATTCATCCCATAAACGGGCACGTTCAAATGCTGTGTCGCATGCAATGTTTGCAGCATAAAACCATCGCCGCCGAGCGCCACGATCACCTCCGCCGCGCTTGGGTCGCAATCGCCAAAACTGTGCACAAATGTATTCCTTGCAGACTGCGCCAAATCTGCGGTACTGGCCAAAAAGGCGATGCGTTTATTCTCTGTCTTGTGCATTTCGGAAACTCCGTTTCCGCACCCTATGCTGGGGCAGGCTAAAAACGCAAGCCATGGCTAAAATAACGGGAATCAGGTCAAAAGGTCGCGGCAAGAACCTTTGACATTTCCGATAGGAAACACGCAATAAGGGACAAATCGCCCAAGGAGCAATACTATGACATCCAGCCTCTCCCAGTTTTTCAATGCAGATCTGGCAGATACCGATCCAGCCTTGGCACAGGCCATTGATAAAGAGCTGACTCGCCAGCGCGATGAAATTGAGTTGATCGCGTCCGAAAATATTGTCTCAAAGGCCGTGATGCAGGCTCAAGGCTCTGTCATGACCAACAAATATGCCGAAGGCTATGTTGGACGGCGCTACTACGGCGGATGTGAATACGTGGACATTGCCGAGACCTTGGCCATAGAGCGGGCCTGCCAACTGTTTGGATGCGAATTTGCCAATGTCCAGCCCAATTCGGGCAGCCAAGCAAACCAAGGTGTCTTTCAAGCCCTCTTGCAGCCGAACGATACGATCCTCGGCATGTCATTGGATGCCGGGGGCCATTTGACCCATGGAGCCGCGCCCAACCAATCTGGAAAATGGTTCAATGCTGTGCAATATGGCGTGCGTAAACAGGACAACTTGCTGGACTATGATCAAGTTCAAGAGCTGGCCACTCAGCATAAGCCCAAGCTCATTGTAGCGGGCGGATCTGCCATTCCGCGGCAAATCGATTTCAAGCGCATGCGTGAGATCGCCGACAGCGTTGGCGCCTATCTGCATGTTGATATGGCGCATTTCGCGGGCCTCGTGGCGGCGGGTGAACACCCAAGCCCCTTCCCCCATGCACATGTGGCGACAACCACGACGCACAAGACCCTTCGCGGCCCTCGCGGTGGTATGATCGTGACCAATGACGCGGCCCTGGCCAAGAAATTTAATTCGGCCATCTTCCCCGGCATTCAAGGCGGTCCCTTGATGCATGTGATCGCCGCCAAAGCCGTCGCATTTGGCGAAGCTTTGAAACCTGAGTTTAAGACTTATATCCAAAACGTGATTGCTAATGCTCAGGCCCTGTCTGATCAGCTGATCAAAGGCGGTCTGGATACGGTGACCCACGGAACCGATACGCATGTTTTGCTGGTCGACCTGCGCCCTAAAGGCGTGAAGGGCAATGCCACGGAGAAAGCGCTCGGCCGCGCCAATATTACCTGCAACAAAAACGGCGTCCCTTTCGATCCAGAGAAACCAACCATCACCAGCGGGATCCGTCTCGGCAGCCCAGCGGGCACAACCCGCGGCTTTGGCGAAGCAGAATTTCGCCAAATTGCCGATTGGATCATCGAAGTGGTCGATGGATTGGCAGCCAATGGCGAAGAGGGAAATGCAGCTGTTGAAGCAAAAGTCCGATCCGAGGTCGCCAAGCTCTGCGCCCGTTTCCCGATTTACTGATCTACGGGCCGGCGGGTGGGGCGCCTGTGATGCGGGCCTTGCCCGCCATCACACAGCGCCACCCGCCGGCCTATATATCCGACAAGCTTGGCACCTGCCGATGCACCAATACCGCCAAGGCTTCCGCCACATGCCGATCTGCAATCGCAGCATCCCCCGCCGCCACCCGAATGCGATGCGCCTCAAACAGCACCCGCGCATGCGACACCCCCTGCGGCGGCGTGAACTTATAAGACGCCAATTCAATCAACAGCCCCAAGGGCTCGCGAAAATAAATTGAGCTCATAAACCCGCGATCTTTCAAACCCGAATGTGCAATCCCAAGCGCATCCAGTTTTTCCGGCAAATGTATCGACACCGCTTGGCTGACCGAAAAAGCAATGTGATGCACGGCACCTGGCACAATCGGGGTTTTGCCCGGCAGAGGTGCCCGGGTCTCATCGCAAAATACCGTGATCAAACGATCATCCCCAGGATCAAAATACAAATGGCTCTCATCGGGGTTGTCGAGATTGGGCTGTTCAAAGACAAAGGGCATGCCCAAAATTCCCTCCCAAAAATCCAAGGTAATTTGTCGCCCTGCTCCGGTCAAAGTGATATGATGCAGGCCTTGGGTCGGTATGGTTAGGGTAAGCGTTGACATAGTTTATCCTCGTTACAGCAAAGTCACCCTAGCGGGGCTGGCGCAGAGTGCAAACCCAGATTAGGTTGCCCATATGTTACATATGATCTCCCATGGACCTGAAAATGGCTCTGAAGCCGGCACCCCTTTGATCATCGCCCACGGGCTGTTTGGCTCTGGCCGCAATTGGGGTGTGATTGCCAAACGATTGGCCAATCACCGCCGGGTTATTGCTTTGGACATGCGCAACCATGGGGCAAGCCCCTGGTCTGAGGACCACAGCTATCACGCTTTGGCCGCAGATATCGAAGAAGTCGCCACAACCTTGGATCAACCGGTTGATCTTCTGGGCCATTCTATGGGGGGCAAGGCGGCCATGGTCGCCGCGCTTTCTGGCGCGCCGATCCGCCGTCTCATCGTCGCCGATATTGCCCCCGTCGGCTATAGCCATAGCCAGCAGCCCGTCATCGACGCCATGCAATCTGTGCCTCTCGACCACATCACAAGCCGCGCAGAGGCCGATCAAGCCCTAAGCGCCCATATAGAGGATCCAGCCCTGCGCAGTTTTTTGTTACAAAGCTTGAATGTCAGCGCGCAACGTTGGCGGCTCAACCTGCCGGCCCTCAGCGCCTCAATGGATCAAATCATTGGGTTTCCTGACATCTCAGGCCATTTCAACGCCCCGGCCCTGTTCCTGACCGGCGCCCTCTCGGACTATCTGCGCCCAGAGCACCGCCCACGCATCAAAGCCCTCTTCCCCAAAGCCCGTTTCGCCAAAATTCCACAGGCAGGTCATTGGCTGCACGCGGAAAAACCGCGTGAATTCGAAGCTGCGGTTCGTGTGTTTTTAGACGCCTAGCCGCTCAGCGCGCCTAACCATCCATCTTCAAGGCTGAAATAAACGCCTCTTGCGGAATGTCGACTTTGCCAAACTGGCGCATCTTCTTTTTGCCAGCCTTTTGCTTTTCCAGGAGTTTCTTCTTCCGTGTCGCGTCACCACCATAGCATTTCGCCGTCACATCCTTGCGCATCGCGCTCAGAGTTTCACGCGCGATCACCTTGCCACCGATGGCCGCTTGGATTGGGATCTTGAACATATGGCGGGGAATCAGATCTTTGAGCTTTTCAACCATCGCCCGGCCCCGCGCGTCCGCACGGTCTCGATGCACCATTGTGCTCAGCGCATCCACCGGCTCGTCATTGACCAGAATGCTCATCTTCACCAAGTTATCCTGCTGATAGCCGATCATTTGATAATCAAAAGAGGCATAGCCTTTTGTCACAGATTTCAAGCGATCGTAGAAATCAAACACCACCTCGTTAAGCGGCAAATCATAAACCACCATCGCACGCGAACCCGCATAGGTGAGATCCGATTGCACACCGCGGCGATCTTGGCAGAGTTTCAAAACATCGCCAAGATAATCATCAGGCACCAAAATCGTCGCTTTGATCCGCGGCTCTTCAAGATGGTCAACTAAAGTAAGGTCGGGCATATCTGCCGGATTGTGCAGCTGCTCGATCCGCCCGTCGCGCATGTGGATGTCATAAATCACCGAGGGAGCTGTGGTGATCAGGTCAATCGCGTATTCGCGCTCAATACGGTCGCGGATCACCTCAAGATGCAGCAACCCTAAAAAACCGCATCGAAACCCAAAGCCAAGCGCGGCCGAGGTTTCCATCTCATAGCTGAAACTCGCATCATTCAGGGCTAATTTATCGATACTGTCGCGCAGGTCTTCAAATTGCGCCGCATCCACAGGGAACAGGCCACAAAAGACCACCGGCTGAGCTGGTTTGAAGCCAGGAAGTGCTTCTACAGTTTGCTTGTCATGGCAAATGGTGTCGCCGACGCGGGTATCACGCACCTGTTTGATCGAGGCGGTCAAAAACCCGATCTCGCCCGGCCCCAATTCATCAATCATTTCCATCTGTGGCCGGAAAACACCAATGCGGTCCACATGGTGGGTGCTGCCGTTGGACATGAACTTAACCCGTTCACCCTTCTTCAGCTTTCCATCGATGATCCGCACCAGCACGATCACCCCCAAATAGGAATCATACCAGCTATCCACCAACATTGCCTTCAAGGGTGCATTGATATCACCCTTCGGTGCCGGAAGCTTGTGCACAATGGCTTCAAGCGTTTCAACAATCCCTTGGCCCGTCTTAGCAGAGACCTGTATCGCCTCTGTCGCATCTATGCCAATCACATCTTCAATCTGCTCCGCCACGCGCATACAATCGGACGCTGGCAGATCAATTTTATTGAGAATTGGGACAATCTCATGATCTGCATCCAGCGCATGGTACACATTCGCGAGCGTCTGCGCCTCAACCCCTTGTGAGCTGTCTACCACCAAAAGCGAACCTTCCACCGCGCGCATGGAGCGGGAGACCTCATAGGCAAAATCCACATGGCCCGGCGTGTCGATCAGATTGAGCACATAGCTCTCGCCATTGAGGGCCGTGTAATCAATTCGGACTGTGTTGGCCTTAATGGTGATCCCGCGCTCGCGTTCGATATCCATACTGTCCAACATCTGCGCCTGCATATCCCGTTCCTTAACGGTTCCAGTCTCCTGGATCAGCCGGTCAGCCAAAGTGGACTTTCCGTGGTCAATATGCGCCACGATGGAGAAGTTTCTGAGATGAGATAGAACTGTCATATGTGGGATATGGAATAGAGTAAGGGTTTGGTCAATGGGCGATCAACATCCGCACACCGCAGATGAGCGCCTTACCAACGCGCAGGGTGCTATACCTATCAGACCAATGACGCACGATTGCCCCGCGCCGTCTAACGCAAAACACCCGTCTGAATGTATCGCCGGCAGAAAAATAAAAAATATACCAACGAAAATAGAATTAATCCATTGAAAATATGAATTATTGTAGATTGCATATGCGCCATATTGGCCGCTTCAGACAAATAGGTCCAAAGCGCCGCAACAATAAAGCCTACCAGCGCCAGAACAAAGAGGCGCATCGCCTGCCTGCGCCGCATCAGTAATAAAAAAGATCCGAGCAGTGCAGACCAAACGTTTATAGCCCAAACGCCCGTGAACCACACCGGTCGCTGGTCAAACCAATAGTGCAGATCTTCCGGCATAGTTTGCATATAGGCGGGAATTTTGTAGGAGATCATCACATAGTCCAAGGCCCCCATGGCGAACCAGAGAGCACCCATGCAGGATATAAACCAATAGCGAATTGGAACTTTCAAAAATGGGTTCATGCTAAAATCCAGCAATACTAATAAAGAAAATCTACACGATACTAACCTAAAATCAATTGCCTGTATCAAAAGCCCCTCGAAGCTACTCCTAGTCGGCAGCTCTGCCCGATCGCGCCCATCAGGCGGCCTGCAAAACGCGAAAAGCCCCACTCAAGCGGAGCTTTTCGTAATCACATCGATAGCAGAGCTTAGGCGGTTGCCTGTGCCTTCGCGATATCTTTTTTAATTTTCAAGGCTGTGTCAGACAAGTCTGTGTCTTTAGCCTTAGCAAGGAAAGCATCCAAGCCACCGCGATGATCCACAGTGCGCAGAGCAGCTGAAGAAATGCGCAGCTTGAACGCACGACCCAAAGCATCGGAATGCAAAGTCAGCTCGTTCAAGTTTGGCAAAAACCGACGACGTGTGCGGTTTTTGGCGTGGCTTACATTGTTTCCACTCATTGGGCCTTTGCCCGTCAGTTCGCAGCGGCGTGCCATCTTATGCGTCCTTATTCAGATATTGAAAACCCGCGCCAAACGACCTCGGGTGAAAACTCGTTGCCGGGGTTTAGGAGTATCCCAATGCGAGGTCAAGCCTTCTTGCCGTCTTCCGCTGCGCTTTAACAGCGGTTTTTAGGCTTTTCACGATTAATGTTGGAAATATCACCTCAAACATTCCCAAAACCTAGCCAGACCCCCGAATCGATAGCCCTTCTAGGCTTTGGGTCGCAAGAAGATATCCACCACTTGCTCGGCCGCCAGGGAGGGTGCGATGTCCCCCGCGTGAATAGCCTGTTGCAACCGCCGTGAGGCCTCTGCGGCCTCTGGATCATGTTCAAGCCGCGTCAACAGCGCGTGGCGCAATTCCGCATTGAACCAATAGGCATTTTGCGAAGCTCTTGTGCGGGCCCAAACACCCCTCTCACGGCGCCAAGCCACCAAGGCCTGCATCTCCTCCCAACTTTGCCGCAGCCCCGCGCCTTCCAAGGCAGATACGGTCAGCGCCTTGGGGAAGTCCTCAGGATCTTGTGACCGCTTCCGCAGCAAACGCAGCGCACCAGCATAATCGGCGCAGGTGCGTGTGGCGGCTGATTTGAGATCGCCGTCGGCCTTATTGATCAAAATCAAATCGGCCATCTCCATGATTCCGCGCTTCACCCCCTGAAGCTCATCTCCGCCGGCAGGTGCGAGCAGCAGCACAAATAGATCCGCCATTTCAGCCACCATCGTCTCTGATTGCCCGACGCCTACGGTTTCAATCAGCACCACATCAAACCCAGCGGCCTCGCATAGGGTCGTGGCCTCTCGAGTGCGCCGGGCCACACCACCCAAATGGGTCTGGCTGGGTGAGGGGCGGATATAAGCGTCCGGATGGCGCGAGAGCTGATCCATACGGGTTTTATCGCCCAAAATAGATCCACCCGACCGCGCAGAGGAGGGATCGACCGCCAAAACGGCAACCTTAAGACCGCTCCCCACCAAGTGCAGCCCAAAGCTCTCAATAAAGGTGGATTTGCCAACACCCGGCGTGCCTGACAATCCAATGCGAATGGCTTGCCGATCCTTACGCAGAGCCGCGAGTAAAGCCATGGCTTGCTGCCGATGATCAGGATGGGCACTCTCCACCAAAGTGATCGCCCGCGCCAGAGCCCGCCGATTGCCCTGCTCTATCAAACGGGCGGTCGCCTCTGGTGCGAATTCTGCTTTGCTCATCAGTCCTCCGGGGCGCTGTCCGGCACTCTAATTGCGGACATAACTGTTTGAATTGACCATCTACCGAGCCGCTGCGCAAATGCAAAGGCCCGGCGCGATGCAATTTATCCCCCCAAAACTCTCGCATGTCAAAACGCATCCGCCACAAACCAACCGCAAACCAACCGTGGACGCGCGAGATTTTCTCGCCGATAAGGGCGGGGTGAAGTTTGCTCTGCCGATAGATGCGGTCCTGCCGCAAGTGCTGGAATGTTTGACACAGTCTGGTCGAGTGGTTTTGCAGGCCCCGCCGGGGGCTGGCAAAACCACACGCACCCCCTTGGCCATCTTAGAGTCGGGACAGTGCCCCGGCAAAATTCTGATGCTCGAGCCCCGGCGCTTGGCCGCGCGAGCCGCCGCAGAACGCATGGCAGACACGCTGGGTGAAAAATTGGGTGAAACCGTGGGATATCGCATCCGCGGGCAATCCAAAATCGGCCCCAATACCCGCATTGAAGTGCTCACAGAAGGTATTCTCACCCGCATGATACAGGCGGACCCAGAGCTGCCCGGCGTCGGCGCCATTCTCTTTGATGAATTTCATGAACGCTCCTTGGCTGCCGATCTTGGGCTGGCCCTGACATGGGAGTTGCGCGAGACTCTGCGAAAAGACCTCTGGCTCGTGGTCATGTCGGCCACACTGGACGCCGCGCCCGTAGCGGCGTTGCTCGATGACGCGCCAATTGTCACGAGCGCAGGACGCAGTTTTCCCGTGGAGCTGACCTATCTGCCGCGCCCAGCGCCCAAAGACCTGCCCTTTGAAGCGCAAGCCCGCAGCCTGATCCTACGGGCTGTGGCCGATACAGAGGTTGGGATCTTGGTATTCTTGCCCGGCGAGGCTGAAATTCGCCGCACCAAAGCTGCGCTGCAAGATCACCTGCCAAAAAATTGCGTTCTGCGGCCTCTTTTGGGAAACCTGCCATTTGCCGAGCAACAGCTGGCCATCAGGCCTGAGGCCCAGAAAAATCTGCGCAAGATCGTTTTGGCAACCGCCATTGCCGAGACCTCCCTAACCATCCAAGATGTTCAAGTTGTGGTGGATTGCGGCCGTGCGCGCAGGGCCCGGTATGACCCTGAAAAGGGTTTGCAAAGGCTGGTCACCGAACGGGTCAGCAAGGCCGAAGCCACCCAGCGCGCCGGGCGCGCAGGGCGCGTTGCCGCCGGGCGCTGCTATCGCATGTGGGCGCGGGCCGAAGAAGGGGCTATGCCCGCCTTCGCGCCACCTGAAATTGCAATTTCCGATCTGGCCCCGCTGGCGCTTGAGCTGGCGCAATGGGGCTCCGGGCCAGAGGATATGGCCTTTCTCACACCGCCCACACCAGGCCCTTGGGCCCAGGCGAAAGCCTTGCTAGTTCAGCTTGGCGCGCTGTCAGACAGTCGCCTCACGCCCCATGGGGCGGCGCTTGCCGAATTGCCGCTGCATCCGCGCTTGGCGCAAATGCTGCTGCAAGCCGGACCCCGCGCCGCGCCGCTGGCCGCACTTCTATCGGATCGCGACATTCTCTCGACCCAAAATTGCGATCTCACACCTGCACTTACAGCGCTGACCAGGGCCGCCGGCAAAAAAGAACAGGCCGGCCCCATTTACGATCACAGCGCGCTTGACCGGATCAAGCAGGAGGCCAAACGCCTCAGCAGACTGGCGCCTAAAGGCACGCGCGAGATTGCGTTAAGCCCGGCGCAATGCTTGGCGCTGGCCTATCCCGAACGTGTCGCCCAGCGTCGTCCCGGCCCGCAGCCACGCTACATCATGGCCGGGGGGAAGGGCGCAGTTTTGGCCAGAGATGATTCCTTGGCCAACGCGCGATATTTGGTCATTTCAGATTTGAGAAATCCGCATTTTAGCACGGGTCCAGACCCTAAAATCCGCAGGGCCCTGGCGCTGGGTGAGGCAGAGCTGCGGGAGGTTTTTGCCGATCAAATCACATGGGAGACCCGCTGCCACTGGTCCAAACGCCACCATCGGGTCATTGCTAGTCGCAATGAAATGCTTGGTGCCCTGTCGCTTACGCAAGAGGTTTGGCGGAATGCACCTAGCGAAGCACTGGCGGCGGCCATGGTGGAGGGCGTGCAACAGATGGGTCTGCGCCTGCCGAAAGCCGCCCGGCTCCTACAAGCCCGCGTGGCGGCCGCGCCACCCGGGCAATTTCCCGATTTGTCAGATACAGCCCTTCTCGCAGCCGCACCAGAATGGCTGGCCCCCTATCTAACGGGGCTGACAACAGAGCAAGATTGGAAAGCGTTTGACCCGCTGCCAGCCCTAGAGGCCTATATTGGCTGGACTGCTCTGCGACAGCTTGAAAAAATTGCACCGGCGCATTTCACCACGCCGCTGGGCCGAAAAATCGCGATTGATTACAGTGGCGACAGCCCAGCAATTGAACTGCGTATTCAAGAAATATTTGGCCAAACCCGCCATCCTATGATCGGCGATCACCCGCTAAAGGTGACCTTGCTGTCTCCGGCACATCGACCAATGCAAGTGACCACAGATATCCCTGGCTTTTGGACCGGAAGCTATGCAGATGTGCGCAAAGATATGCGGGCGCAATATCCCAAACACCCCTGGCCCGAAGATCCCACCCAAGCGGACCCGACCCTACGCGCCAAGCCCCGCAAGCGCTGAGCTGTCAGCCCGAATGCCACGGACCATGATGCGACCCGTCTGCATCAACACGTTCAAAGGAATGAGCTCCGAAGTAATCGCGTTGTGCTTCGATCAAATCCAAGGTTCCGCGTTCTTGGCGGATCATGTCAAACCAACTCAAAGCCGCTGCCAATGCCGGCACAGGCAGCCCTTTGAGCGTAGCGGCAGAGACCACCCGGCGCAGCCCTGCGATATGGGTGGTCAGCAGCGGGATGAAATGGTTGGACAGCACCAAATGCCCCGCCGGGCGCGGACTGCGGAATGCTGTGGCAATGTCGTCTAACATGGCCGAGCGGATGATACAGCCAGCCCGCCAAATCTCTGCGATGCGGGCAAAATCTAATGACCAATTGAATTCTTTGGATCCGGCGGCCAAAATCTCGAACCCCTGCGCATAGGCCAAAACGCGCCCAACAATTAAGGCAGATTGCAAATCATGCTCTGCGACTGGAATCATCGTATCCGTGCCCGCCGGCACCAGCACTCTGGTGGCGCGCTTGCGGGTGGATTTTTGCGCGCTCATGACCCGGGCGCCAACCGCCGCCTCAATGATGCTCACCGCTTGCCCCATGCGCACCGCTTCAATCACGGTCCAACGGCCGGTGCCTTTTTGCCCAGCTTGGTCCACGATTAAATCCACCATGTCCTCACCGGTCTGCGGATCTTTGGTCCCCAAGACCTCTGCGGTGACTTCGACAAGATAGCTTTCCAGCGGGCCACCGTTCCAGCCGCGGAAGACCGGCGCGATATCGCTGGCTGCAAGACCTTCGCCATCGCGCATCATGCCATAAACCTCGGCGATCATCTGCATATCGGCGTATTCGATCCCGTTATGAACCGTTTTTACAAAATGCCCAGCCCCGTCTGGTCCCAAATGCGCCACACAGGGATCCCCGTCATAGCGAGCTGCAATTGCCTCCAGAACGGGCGCGATACGGCTGTAGCTAGAGCTTGTACCTCCCACCATCATGGACGGCCCCCGCCGTGCGCCCTCAGCGCCGCCAGACACACCAATCCCCAAATAGGACAGCCCCGCTTTTTCCAAAGTTGTCGTTCGAATCATCGTATCGCGAAAATCTGAATTGCCGCCATCAATGATGGTATCGCCCACGGATAACAAAGGCCGAAGCGCAGCAATCGTTTGATCCACCGGCGCGCCGGCCGGGATCATTAGGACAATGGCGCGCGGCGCAGGCAGAGCCGCCACCAGATCGGCCAGGGTCTCGCAGCGCTGCAAACAAGCGGCCAGATCCCCAGCGGAGGCGATCAGCCGATCAACCGCGCTCAGCTCAAGGTTCCAAAGAGCGACATCTTGGCCCTTCTCGGCGAAGTTCAACGCCAGTGCCGAACCCATCGTTCCAACCCCAATCACACCAATATGTGCCTGTGTCATCTTCACCTCCAGCGCCGAAGCACTTGTGTTATTTATCCGCGGTCAATTCAATCACGAGGCAGGGGCCCCGCAGCATTGGATGATTGAGCGTAAACTCACTCAATCCGACGCCACACCAGGCGCGGCTCAAATGATCTTGCATCGCGGCAAACAGATCCCCTTGCCGCCAATAGCGCGGCCAACCACCGGGAGGGTCAACCGCCTCAAATAAAGTTCCAGTTGGTAAAAAATTTGAACAATCAATTTGTTGATAAGTCTTCCCATCAGACCCCATCACCGCCAAGACCCAATCTTGCATCTGCCCATGCCATGCAATGCCACAAGCCGCATCCTCGCCCTGTGCTATCGCGCAGGCTTCGATGACTGAGACCCGCGCGCCTAAAAGATCTGCAACCGACGCGATAGCCTTGGCGCGCTGGGGGCTTGCAGTCCTGTCTGAGGGAGGGCGCATCCACATGCTGGCAGGCGCAGTTGTCACCTGCGCGCCCCAACCGGCCTCGCCGTGTGCAAACTCCTGAAGGCCGTAATAACCATGCGCATCATCCGCGACCATGGCAACACCCTCACCTAAGCCCTTAAGATCTTGGGATTGTCACAGTTTATTGAAAAGATGACTCACACCGAGACCAAGCCAAATCTCTTGGCTCTTCTGTGAGAATACAACCATGTGATGAGAGACTTGGAAATAATCAGGGTGCGCCTCATCAACCTGTTCGGTCTGGACAGAAAACCCTTGGCGTTCCAACCAATCTAGAGGCGCTGGCGCGCGCCATCGCCCCATCCAATCAAATCTTCGAACCAAACCTCCAATATTTAAGGACATGATAGATCACTCTATGAGAAACGTCCCTCTCTCCTTAACCCTTAATCTGCAAACAACCAGAGCCAAGCAGGGATTTCACCTAAAATCATGCCCCAAGCGGCCTGTTTAGTCTAGACACCAGCGCATAATCGCTTTTTGCGCATGCAACCGGTTTTCCGCCTCATCGAAGACCACCGAATGCGGCCCATCCATCACAGAGCTGGTGACCTCTTCGTTGCGGTGTGCGGGCAAGCAATGCATGAAAAGAGCATCCGGCTTGGCCTGCGCCATCAATGCATCATCGACCTGATAGGGGCGCAATTGATTGTGGCGCCGCTCGCGTGCGGTTTGGCTGTCGTGCATAGAGATCCAAGTGTCCGTCAGCAATAGATCCGCGCCGCGCACCGCTTCTTTTACGTCCCGCTGGATCTCAATATTCACACCTTTGGCCCGCGCGTTCTCAACAAATTTCGCCTCGGGATCCAGCGTCGCTGGGCCGGCAAAAACGAAATCAAAGCCAAATTGCCCGGCCGCATGGATGAAGCTCGCACAAACGTTGTTGCCATCACCCGTCCAGACCACGCGCTTGCCCCGAATAGAGCCGCGATGCTCTTCAAAAGTCAAGATATCGGCCATGATTTGGCATGGATGGCTGCGGTTGGTCAGCCCATTGATCACCGGAACACTGGCATAATCGGCCATTTCCAGCAGGGTTGCCTCCTCAAAAGTGCGGATCATGATCATGTCCACATAACGGCTCAAAACCCGTGCCGTATCCGCGATGGTTTCCCCATGGCCCAGCTGCATTTCGCTGCCGGACAAAACCATGGTCTGCCCACCCATCTGCCGCACGCCAAGATCAAAGCTCACGCGGGTGCGCGTGGATGGCTTTTCAAAAATCAACGCCACCATCTTGCCCTCAAGTGGGCGTTCAGCATCCAACATGCCTTTGAACAGGCCGGCACGCGCCGTCTTGATCCGCGCGGCCTCATCCAAAATGCCACGTAAATTTTGGGGATCAACCTGATCAATATCGAGAAAATTCTGCATCTTTAAACTGTCCTATAGGCTGGCGGCGTGCAATGCTGCACCATCCGCCGAAATGTGAAAAGCCGCGCTGTTCATTGCGTAGATTGAACCGTTTGCGCCGCCGTCTCCAACCGCTCCAGCGCCTGAGCAATCTCCGCGTTTGATATGGTCAACGCGGGAAGCACACGCACGACGTTTTCGGCCGCAGGGACGGTCAACACCTCGCAGTCATATCCGGCTGTGACCACATCCATATTGCTCGCCTTGCATTTCAGACCCAGCATCAACCCCGCGCCCGTCACACCCTCAAACACATCAGGATATTGCGCGACCAACCCTTCAAGGCCTTGGCGCAGCGCCCCAGATTTTCGGCTCACCCCTGCCAGAAATTCAGGAGCAGCCACCTCATCCAAGACAGCACTTGCCACCGCACAACCCAAGGGATTGCCACCATAGGTCGAGCCATGTGTCCCTGCCCCCATCCCGCTTGCGGCCTTTTCATTCGCTAAAACCGCCCCGATGGGGAAGCCCCCACCAAGACCTTTGGCCACCATCATAATATCGGGATCAATCCCTGCCCACTCATGGGCAAACAATTTCCCTGTCCGTCCCACGCCGCATTGCACCTCATCAAAAATCAGCAAGATCCCGTGGCTGTCACAAAAATCGCGCAAGCCTTTCAAACAATGATCCGGCACAGGGCGGATACCGCCCTCCCCCTGGATCGGCTCGATCAATATGGCGGCGGTCTTTTCATTGACTGCCGCATGCAGCGCATCGTGATCTGCAAATGGCAATTGCACGAAACCGGGCAGCAAAGGCCCAAAGCCTTTCGTCAGCTTCTCCGCACCAGCAGCTGCAATCCCTGCGGAGGAGCGCCCATGAAACGCCCCCTCAAAGGCAATAATTTCCACGCGCTCTGGCTGACCCTTGTCGTAGAAATATTTGCGCGCCATTTTCACGACCAATTCACAGGACTCCGTCCCAGAATTGGTAAAAAACACCGTATCGGCAAAGGTCAGATCCACCAGCTGATCGGCGAGTTTCTGTTGCGCGGGAATATGGTACAAATTGGACGTATGCCACAATTGACCCGCTTGCGCCGTCAGCGCCGCCACCAGTTTCGGATGCGCATGTCCCAGGCTGTTGACCGCAATCCCAGCGCCCAGATCCAAAAATCGCCGACCGTCATCGCTGGTCAACCAGCTGCCTGAGCCAGAGACAAACGAAAACGGAGCGCGATTATAGGTGGGCAGAATCGAAGGGATCATCGGAAAGCCTTTCTAACGAGGAGGGAGTGAGAAAACCAAAATTGAGAAACACGCATTGGAGCGCAGAAACACGAGGGGCTGGCCGCGGTGCAGCGGTCATATCAGCGACGTCGGCGTCGCAAGGTGATTTCAGTCATCGTTTTCATGCCCTTACCATACCAAAGCCCCCCGGCCATGGAAAGTCCAAATATCCGCGTCGGCAAATCCCTTTAAGATTTCAACCGATACCCCCGCGCCAACCAAAACCAGGCCAAGCCAACCGCACAGATATTAGCCCCGCAAATCACAGCCAAAGCCATCCACGGGCTGCCATCGGAAACCCCCAAAACACTGTAACGGCCGCCGTCGATGATATAGAACATCGGGTTCGCATGGATCAGTGGCTGCATCATTGAGGGCAAAGCTTGGATCGAATAGAAGGTCCCCGACAAGAAGGCCAAGGGTGTGATCACAAAATTTGAAATCGCGGCCATCTGATCAAACTTATAGGCATAGATGCTGCCCAAAAGCCCCAGCGCGCCCATGAACATCCCGCCCAAAATCACAAAAGCCAATGTCCAAAGCGGGTGGGCAACCCAAATGCCGAGGCTCAGCCCCATCGACAGACAGAGCACCGCACCAATCACCAATCCGCGACCAATTCCGCCCACCAAGAATCCCACGGTCATTTCCAAAGGCGACAACGGCGGCATCAGAGTGTCGACAATAGAGCCCATGACTTTCGCCGAAAGCATGGAAGAGGACGTATTGGCAAAAGAATTTTGTATCACCGTCATCATCAACAAACCGGGCGCCAGAAAGCTGACATAATCAAACCCCATCACATCCGAGCGACCCGGACCGATGGCAATGGAAAAAACCAATAGAAACAAACCTGCCGTGATCAATGGTGCAAAAATTGTCTGCTGCCAAATCGCCAGATAGCGCATATTTTCGCGGCGAATGAGCGTCCAAAGGCCCAGCCAATTGACCCGTCCAAAGCGTCTAACGCCGAATTGAGAAACATTTGCCACAGTTTATCTCCACTTGGGTGGTTGTCCTTAGCCTCAGTTGAGCCTAAAGTAGGACGCTGCATGGGTATCACCCGTTATTGCTACGAAATTCAAGGGGGGGCGTGATGTCCTGGACTGATGAACGCGTCGAAGTTCTGAAAAAAATGTGGGGCGAGGGTCAATCGGCCAGTGTGATCGCCAAGGAATTGGGCGGCGTGACCCGCAATGCGGTGATCGGCAAAGTGCACCGTTTGGGCCTGTCCAACCGAGTGACCTCGACCACGGCGAAGCCGGCCGCCAAGGAAAAGGCCAAGACACAGGCCAAGGCAAAGCCCGCCGCGCCCGCAACATCAGCCGCGCCGCCAAAACCGGCCGCGCCTGCGCCCGAAACCATGCGAGTCACCCCGCCAGCCGTGCGCAAGATCATTCCTGCCGGCCAGCCTCTGCCGCCGCAGCCTTCGGCTAATGAGATCAGCCCGGAGGCTCTGGCCAAGGTCAATGAAGTGGAAAAGACCGCCAAGAAGATCAGCTTGATGGAATTGACCGAAAAAACCTGCAAATGGCCGGTCGGTGATCCGGCGACAGAGGATTTTTGGTTCTGCGGTCTGGCGGTGAAGGCCGGAAAACCCTATTGCGAAGCGCATGTCGGGGTGGCCTTCCAACCCATGTCCAGCCGCCGCGACCGCCGCCGGTAAGCCAGCCCACTTGAAATCCGCCAGCCTCTTGATATTCTGAAAAGAAAATTTTGAGCACGGGGATGTCGTGGAAATTTCTTTAATGCTGTGAGATTGGAGCCTGCGCCAAAATTCGGCGTTCGGCGGGCCGATTGTGTGTTTCATCGTTTTGATGCGCGTACCGGCACTTCGCAACACCGCAGATAACCCAAGTGATCGCGCATATTGGCGTGATCTGCTGCGCCACGATCGCCCGGCGGAACGCTACCGTTCGGTGATGCGCCGAGGGTTGGATTGGCTCGACTCCCGGCTCTCCTCCCATAAGGCGCAGCAAGGCCCGGCACAAAAGGCTTGGAACTGTGGCCTGCTCAACGCCACCATGGCCCTCGCCCTTGCCTATCCTATTTTGGCCATCACAATCCAATGGCTCTGCGGCCATGCGATTGATTTTGGCGGTCAGGAGGTGATTGCGGCCAGCCCACCAAATGCGCGGATATTTACCGCGGTTTGGCTCGGATCTTCGTTATTCTTTTACCTTTTTGCCGGAGTGTCAAAATCCCGGTGGCGCTGGCCATCGTTTATCCTCGCCACCGGGATTTTGCTCTTGGGATTAAGTTACGCCGATCGCTATGCTGTGCCAGAAAATGTCGCATTCCCAGTCGCAGGCGCAAGCGCAGCCGCAGTCGCATTCGTAGGCGCAGGTGTAGGCGCAGTCGCATTCGCAGTCGCAGAGGTGCGCTCTTCCCGCCCTATGGCCTGGCGCTTACTCTATTGCGGCGTTTTGGTGACCCTTTTGATCGTGGCGATCAAAGGGCCAGATGATTTTGGTGCGGGCCAGCGCACCCAAGCGGTTTTCTTCATGCTGACCTTTTGCCTCTTGCCGCTGGCCAACGCGGTTTTTGATTTCGCCTCTGTCGGTTTGACCCGCTATCTGCTCCGCCTGGGGCTTGAGCAAAAGCGGGCGGCTTGGCCGGCGGTGTTAGATGGGCTGGGCGGGATTGCCATTTTCTTTGCCTTGGGATGCACGCTCATCGCCTTTGTTGTTCCGGCCCATGGGGTGCCTCTTGTGGATTTGGCGCAGCTTTTTACCGATCTGCGCAGGACGCCCGGCGATTATGTCTGGTTGATGATAACGCTGTTTTTCACCCTCATACCCACGCTATTGCATCTCTCTGTCGCGGTGCTCACCATGGCGCTACAATACCCTGCATGGTGGTGCAATTTTGTGGCTGGTCTTTTGAAGCGCGGAGAGCAGAGCGGGCAAGCGGCCTTCTTCTCTGGCCTCTTTATTTGCGCCATGATCACCATCGTGCTTTGGGTTTTTGAAACCTTCGCCTGGGCCATTGGCGGGATATAGGCTCGGCAATCTGCCATCTACACATCTCCGCAATCTCTGCTATAGCAGCGCTATGGCACAGAATCCTCCCCACCTCCGCCCTGACCTCGCGCCCAAAGCGCGGATTGAAACCCCGCGCCCGGGCCAGCCGACCATCGGCATGGTATCGCTGGGCTGTCCCAAGGCTTTGGTCGACAGCGAGCGCATTTTGACCCGCCTGCGCGCGGAGGGCTATGCCATCAGCTCCGACTACGCCGGCGCAGAGGCGGTGATTGTCAACACCTGCGGCTTTCTTGACAGCGCCAAGGCGGAAAGTCTTGAGGCGATTGGTGAGGCGCTGCATCAAAACGGCAAGGTGATTGTCACCGGCTGTTTGGGGGCCAATCCGGAGTATATCACCGGCGCGCATCCCAAGGTTTTGGCCGTCACCGGCCCGCATCAATATGAGCAGGTTTTGGATGCCGTCCATGCCGCCGTGCCGCCCGCGCCGGATCCTTTCGTGGATCTACTGCCCGCCTCCGGCGTCTCTCTCACGCCGCGGCACTACAGCTATTTGAAAATCTCCGAGGGCTGCAATCATAAGTGCAAATTTTGCATCATTCCCGATATGCGCGGCAAATTGGTCAGCCGCCCGCCGCGTGCGATCCTACGGGAGGCGGAAAAATTGGTTGAGGCTGGGGTGCGCGAGCTATTGGTGATCTCACAAGACACCAGCGCCTATGGCATTGACATTAAAACGACAGCCGAGGGCGATCTGCGCCCGCATATCACCGATCTGGCCCGCGAACTGGGGCAATTGGGCGCTTGGGTGCGGCTACATTATGTCTACCCCTACCCGCATGTGCGCCATTTGATCCCACTGATGGCCGAGGGGGTGATCCTGCCCTATCTCGACATTCCCTTTCAACACGCCCATCCCGATGTGCTCAAACGCATGGCCCGCCCCGCCGTAGCGTCCAAAACGCTGGATGAGATTGCCGCCTGGCGCAAAGATTGCCCAGAGATCACCCTGCGGTCGACCTTCATTGTCGGCTACCCTGGCGAGACTGAAGCTGAATTCCAAACCCTGCTTGATTGGATGGATGAGGCGCAGCTCGACCGCGTTGGGTGTTTTCAATATGAGAATGTCGCCGGTGCCCGCTCCAATGATCTGCCCGATCATGTCTCCCAGGAGGTCAAGCAGGACCGCTGGGACCGGTTTATGGAAAAGGCACAGGCTATTTCCGAGGCCAAACTGGCGGCCAAACTGGGCCAACATATGGAGGCTATCATCGACGAGCTGGACGCGGAGGGCATCGCCACCTGCCGCACCAAGGCCGACGCGCCCGAGATTGATGGCAATCTGTTTATCGACGAAGGCACCGAAGCCCTCGCGCCCGGCGATATTGTGACGGTCGAGGTTGACGAGGCGGGCGCCTATGACCTCTGGGGCCGAATTGTTTCTTAAAAATAGCCTCTGCATAACCCAGCCACCAAGCCAAAAGCACTTTGCCCGGTGGCAACACCGGGCAGCGCCTGCCTGCCCCCCGGCAGGCGCTGCCCTCATTTCGTGTTGAAATGGCGTTGTGCAGAGGTCTTTAAAACATGTAAAATTTGCCAAGGCCTTTGCGCTAAATTTCCAAAAGAACCGTCCCGATCATTCCTCTGAAAGACCTCTGCTTAACCCAACCGCCAAGCCTTAGGATGCGGGATGATCTAGGTAGAGACGCGTTGCCTCTTGCACATGGCAGAAGCGGTCGCCGCCGAGGTGTTTGCCGCCGTACCAGCGGGTCACGATGATCAGCTCACCGCTTCGCTCGGCCCGCTCCAACATGCGCAGAATGACCGTCCCGGCGCCGCTTTCTCCATCATCTGACTTCAGCGGCACCCCATCGAGTAGAACGCCCCAGCTGTTATGGGTCGCCTTGGCATATTTCTTGTCCCGTTTCAGATCTTGAAGCGCCGCATCAATCTGTGCTCGATCTGCAACCCAGCAGCCTGAGACCGCATATTTCGAGCCGCGGTCGCTGAGGATCACGCCCAATTTCCTCACAATCGCGCCCCTGGGGCAAGGGTCAGGGCGGCGCGTCCGGTCATAGCTCGGCCACCGCCGCCTTCACCCCGGCAATCCGATCTGCGTTGCGCGGGTGAGTGCCAAAGAACCGATTGCCCGCATCTGGAATGCGCGTGAAATAGGCCGCACCACGCACCGCATCAAAACCCGCTTTCTGCGTCATCTGCGCGCCGAGGCGATCCGCCTCAAGCTCAAAGGTTTTTGAATAATTGCGCCGGCCCACCGCTTCGCCAATTTCAGAGGCCGCATCGACCGATCGATTGGAGCCGCCCAAGGCTGCCGCCAGCACCTCAAAGAGCGTGGCCCCGCCGCGCGCCGATTGATCTTGCCGCTCCAAATGCCGCAAAATATGATGGGCCCCCTCGTGACCGATGACAAAGGCCACCTCATCGGCATTGTACATGTCTTCCAGCAGGGTCAGGGTAAATGCCAAGATAGGCTGTCCCTCTTCATTCTCCGTTTGAAACGCATTGGGCGCGCTGTCGGGACTTGGATCAATAGCTATTAAAAAGTCGCAATTCAAATCCGGGCTGGTGGTCCTGCAAGTCTCACGCACCACCGGCCGCATCCGGCGCATGGCGATGGCAAAACGCTCGGGCACATCCTCGGCCTTCAATACGCGCGGCTCATCGGCCCCCTCCAAAGGAGATTGCGCCACTGGCTTGAGTGTGCATCCAGCCAGAACCAACATCACTATCAGGGGAATGATCCGCATTCCGCTCTCCTTAAACCTCTTCGGCAGCTTACCCATAAAACCGCTGCAAACCAACCCTTTGATCCGTCCACTCAGGCGAGAAATTGCCCGCGACGCTTGTCCCTTGCACCGTGAGTAAATCTGATTAATGTAAGCATATGTTTACCATTGAACATGGCTTTGAAGCCACCTCTATCACTTTGATCGATGACACGGTCGGGGCTCTTTTGGAAGATGTGTGTATCAAGTCCTATGAGGACCGAATTGTCATTGAGCAATGGGACGCCGCCCGCGACCGTGTGCACAGGATCACACTCTCTATGATCCAAGCCCGCGACCTTGCCGCTGCGCTGGACTTGCCCGAAGGCGTCTACCAAAGGGCCGAACCTTAACTGAGAAAGAGCCACAGATGACCACCGGATTTTATTGGGATGAGCGCTGTTTTTGGTTTTCTGGCGGCAATTATGCCTTCACCCAGCCCGTGGGCGGCTTGGTTCAGCCCCTCGCGGCTGGCGGTATTCCGGAAAATCCCGAAACCAAGCGTCGGTTGAAAAATCTGATGGACGTCACCGGGCTGACCCAGACCCTCGCCAGCCAGAGTGCGGATATGGCCAGTCGCGAAGCGCTGTTACGGGTGCACCCCAGCGCCTATCTCGACGCTTTTGAGGAGGCTTCAAAGGGAAGCGGCGGCGAGCTTGGGCTACGCGTGCCTTTCGGTCATGGCGGCTATGAGCAGGCGGCGCTGTCCACGGGTCTCGCCTGCCGGGCGGTGGCGGATGTGATGGCAGGGCGTGTGCGCAATGCCTATGCTCTGTCGCGCCCTCCGGGGCATCATTGCTTGCCAGATTGGCCAAATGGATTTTGCCTTTTGGCCAATATCGCTGTGGCGATCGAGGCGGCCCGCAGCCAGCAGCCAGATTTGAAAGTGGCCGTTTTGGATTGGGATGTGCATCACGGGAACGGAACAGAGGCAATTTACATCGACGACCCAGCCGTTCTAACCCTCTCAATCCATCAAGAAAGAAATTATCCGCTGGACAGCGGAGACGCCGATACCCGCGGCGTGGATAAAAGCAATATCAACATCCCCCTGCCGCCCGGAGCGGGCCATGCCACCTACATGCAGGTTATGGAGCGTATCGTTCAGCCTGCCTTACAACGGTTCAGACCAGATTTGATCGTTGTGGCTTGTGGCTATGATGCCGCAGCCATTGATCCCTTGTCCCGCATGTTTGCCACAGCCCAGACCTTCAGCACCATGACAGCTGCCATCAAAGCCAGCGCGGTGGAGCTCTGTGACGGCCGTTTGGTTTTGGTGCATGAGGGCGGATATTCAGAGGTCTACGTCCCCTTTTGCGGCCATGCCACCATCTCCACCTTGGCCGACAGCACGATTGAAGCTCCTGATCCCTTTGAAGAGACTTTCGTCAAGCGCCAGCCGCGTGGCAAGTTTGCTAAGTTCCTCACCACATGTGTCGATGATTTAACCGCATTCCATGCGCCCTAAATCACCGCCCACCCTTGCGAAACGCCCAGCAATGCCCCACATCATACCGCATGACAGATGCATTGACCTTTTTGAAAACCCGCCGCTCTCGCCCAGCGAAAATCTTAACCGCCCCAGTTCCTGACAGAAACGCGCTTGAGGCGCTCCTCTGCGTCGCTGCACGCACCCCAGATCATGGCAAGTTGGAGCCTTGGCGGTTCATTGTTCTTGAGCAAGCCGCATTGCGCCGCCTGGGCGTTTTGGCCCGCAACTTGGCTGAGGCCGCCGGACCAGAAGTGGTTGATGCGGACAAAGCAAGCCAGCAATTTGAAACCGGGCAATTGGCCGTCGTGGTCGTTGCCAGTCCGAAACCCTGCGACAAGTTTCCACAAATCGAACAAACCTATTCTGCCGGTGCTGTCTGCCTGTCGCTGCTGAACGCAGCTTTGGCCAGCGGTTGGGGCGCCAATTGGCTTTCTGGTTGGGCCTCGCACAACCGGGATTTCTGCACCGAAGGTTTGGCACTTGCACCGCATGAACATGTCGCCGGAATTGTTCACATCGGGACCGGCCCGGCTCAAATTCCCGACCGTCCACGCCCTGATGTTGCCGCTATAACCCTATGGACTCATGAATGATTTTATCAGATTTTCTTAAATCTGTCACTCAATTTGACGACCCGAAATTTCGCCGCGTGCTGTGGCGCGGATTGGGGCTTACCATTGTGTTACTGATCGCCGCTTGCCTGTTGGTAAACTTTGGCATCAACCAACTGTTGTCCTCAGCCTGGGCGGCTAACATGATCGGCGATCAAAGTTGGCTGGGCGCGCTGATCAATATCGGCGGTGTCTTGTTCACCATCGCGCTGTCAATTTGGTTGATGGTTCCCGTGACCTCAGCGATTATCGCATTGTTTCTCGATGAGGTGGCGCAAGCGGTTGAGGCGCGGCACTATCCGCATCTTCCGAAACAGACGGCCGTCAAGCTGCAAGATCAAATTCTGGTCGGCATCCGTTTCTTGGGGATTTTGCTGCTCGCCAATATCGGCGCATTGATCCTATCGATGATTTTACCACTCTTGGCGCCCTTTGTGTTTTGGGCCACCAATGGTTATCTTATGGGCCGGGAATATTTTCAAATGGCCGCTACGCGGCGGTTGCCGCGCGCGCAGGCGCAAGAGCTATTCCAGCGTCATCAGGGCTCCATTTGGATTGCTGGGATCTTGACAGCTATTCCTATGAGTATTCCGCTGATGGGGCTCTTTATCCCGATTCTAGGCGCTGCCACCTTCACCCATCAGTTCGAGAGACTTCGGGCGTTGCCATCCGGTTGAACCAGTCAATGTTGCGCACTGAAATCACGCCGCTGATGATCGTTCCCGCAACAACTGCCCAAATCACGACGGCGACAACGGTTGTCACCATGAAACGCTTTTTCATTTGTGGATTTTCAGGGCTGCCCGCATGGGTGCCAGGTTCGATTTCCCCGACATCCCCTTGAGTCTGCAAGCGCAGCGGCAAGACAATAAATAAGGTCAAAAACCAGATGACGGCAAAAAGTACGAGCGCAGAGGTGATCGGCATGAGAATTCCCTGATAATTTATCTAAACTTAGACTTGTTCTAGCTCGATGAGGCACCCCGTGAAGTCCTTGGGATGCAAAAAGAGCACGGGCTTGCCGTGGGCGCCAATTTTTGGCTCACCGCTGTCCAATACCCGCGCTCCCTGGCTTTGCAATTGCGCGCGTGCCTCCAGGATGTCGTCTACCTCATAACAGATGTGATGAATGCCGCCAGACGGGTTTTTGTCCAAGAAATTCTGGATCGGAGAGCCCTCACCCAGCGGGAACAGCAGCTCAATCTTTGTATTTGGCAACTCGATGAAAACAACCGTCACACCGTGATCGGGTTCATCTTGTGGCGGGCCAACTTTTGCGCCCAAAGTTGATTCATATTGTGCCGCAGCCGCCTGCAAATCAGGCACTGCAATCGCCACGTGATTCAGCCGTCCAATCATTTTCATCTCCTGTTTTCCGTCTTGTAAGGCCGTACCCCCAAATAAGGCAAGCTGCATTAACCAAGCATTAGAGTCTTTGAGCGCAAAACGGGGCCATGATCTGAAAATAAGGAAGCGATCATGACCGGGATGTCGAACACATTACATTCACTCAAACCCACCAGCCGGAGACCATTGCATGGGTTGATGGTGCTGTTGGTGGAAGACAGCTTCACGGCGGGCGAGGCTGTACGCTTGATGTGCATCACCTCTGGCGCACGATTAAGACGCGCTGACTATATGGAGAGCGCGCGGAGGCACCTTAGAATTTATCGTCCGGATGTGGCCATTGTTGATATGGGCCTGCCAGATGGGGATGGCGCCGATTTGATCTCAGAGCTGGCGCAAGCCACTCCGCGCACCCAGACAATCATTGGTCTTTCCGCAGATCCAAGCCGCGCCACCGCTGCGATGAAGGCAGGCGCGGATAGTTTCATCGAAAACCCCTCAATTCCATTGCCGGCTTTCAAAGTGCAATCTTGATGAATCTCCCAAATCATCGCCGCCCAATGGACATTCGTCTCTTTCCAGATTTGGCATTTGAGGCGGACCAACAGGCCCTGCAGGAGGATTTGAACCATGCTTTGTAATTGCTCAACAAAAACGACAAGGAGGACGCGCAATCGGGGTATCTTGCGGCCTTTATCTCTGGCGTGGCCCGGACCGCCTCAGATCCTACGCTGGAACAAAAAGCCGAGCGATATTCCACCACACAGAATCGATACGATCTCCGCGCTGCCTTGACGGATTTTTGGCTGAGAAAATAGCGGTCTGAGGGGGGCAGCGGGCGCAAGCCACCCACGCCCATCCAGCCGGCCCTAACCGATAAGCGTTATTCCGGAGCGATAACCCGAAGCGACAATTCCCGCAGTTGCTCATTCATTGGTTCAGACGGGGCGGCCATCATCAGATCTTCTGCCCGCTGATTCATTGGGAACATGATCACTTCGCGAATATTTGCCTCGTCAGCCAAGAGCATCACAATCCGGTCGATGCCAGCGGCACAGCCACCGTGCGGCGGGGCCCCGTATTGGAAGGCATTGACCATGCCGCCAAACCGCTTTTCAACCTCTTCCTTGCCATAACCAGCAATTTCAAAGGCTTTGAACATGATCTCTGGGCGGTGATTCCGAATCGCACCGCTGAGCAGCTCATAGCCATTGCAGGCCAGATCATATTGATAACCCAACACCTGCAAAGGATCACCCTCAAGCGCCTCCATGCCGCCTTGTGGCATCGAAAATGGATTGTGCTCAAAATCAATTTTGCCGGTTTCGGCATCTTTCTCATAGATCGGGAAATCAACGATCCAGGCAAAGGCAAAACGCTCTTTATCCGTCAAGCCCAATTCATCGCCAATCACCATCCGCGCCTTACCAGCAACCCCTTCAAAGGCTTTCGGTTTACCGCCCAAGAAGAATGCCGCATCGCCGACGCCAAGCCCCAATTGCTGGCGAATGGCCTCTGTACGTTCGGGACCTATGTTTTTAGCCAAAGGCCCTGCGGCCTCCATGCCTTCGCCTTGGTCGCGCCAAAAGATATAGCCCATGCCAGGCAGGCCTTCTTTTTGGGCAAAAGCATTCATGCGGTCACAGAATTTTCTGCTGCCGCCTTTCGGAGCAGGAATAGCGCGAATTTCCGTGCCCTCTTGCTCTAAAAGCTTTGCAAAAATGGCAAAACCAGAGCCAGAAAAATGCTCAGAAACCACTTGCATCTTAATCGGGTTGCGCAGATCTGGTTTGTCACTGCCATACCAAAGGGCCGCATCACGATAGCTGATTTGCTCCCATGTTTGATCCACTTTGCGACCGCCGCCAAACTCTTCAAATACGCCGGTCAAGACAGGTTGCATTGTGTCAAAAATATCTTGCTGATCGACAAAAGACATTTCTAAATCAAGCTGATAGAAATCTGTTGGCGAGCGATCCGCGCGGGGATCTTCATCACGAAAACACGGGGCGATCTGAAAGTATTTATCATAGCCCGATACCATAATCAGCTGTTTGAACTGCTGCGGCGCTTGTGGCAGCGCGTAAAATTTACCCGGGTGCAAGCGCGATGGCACCAAAAAGTCCCGCGCGCCCTCAGGGCTAGAGGCGGTGATGATCGGCGTTTGAAACTCACGGAACCCTTGATCCCACATCCGGCGGCGCATCGAGGCGACAACATCGGAGCGCATTTTCATGTTCTTTTGCAGCTTCTCCCGGCGCAGATCGAGATAGCGATACTTCAATCGTGTCTCTTCGGGATATTCTTGCTCCCCAAACACCATCAACGGCAGCTCCTCCGCAGCGCCCAAAACCTCCAGGTCACGGATGAACACCTCAATCTCTCCGGTTGAAATTTTGGGGTTCACCAATTCCGCTTCGCGGGCTTTGACCGTGCCATCAATCCGAATGCACCATTCGCTACGCAGTTTTTCCACCTCTTTGAACACCGGGCTGTCCGGGTCACAAAGCACCTGTGTCATCCCATAATGATCGCGCAGATCGATGAAGAGTAAACCGCCATGGTCGCGCACGCGATGCACCCATCCCGAAAGGCGAATGGTCTCGCCAACATTTTTGATGGTCAAGTCGGCACAGGTGTGGCTGCGATAGGCATGCATGGGTCAGGCTCCTTCAAGCGGTCGCGCTGATACATCCCGACAGGCGCGTAAAGTCAAGCCAATCCGCGGATTTCTGCCCTGCCCAGGGCAAAAATTCAGCCATGAGAGGAAGATTGCGCGTCAAACAGCTTTCTGGCTGTCATTTTGTTGTAGAGCTTGAGAATAATTTGGCTGGAGGTCTTTTCACATAAAAAGGGTAGGATCGCATGGGTCAGAGCACAGATCGCAGCCGCCAAGAGCATCACAAAGTAATAGCCCGCATGCAGAAAATGCCGCCCGTAGCTCTCGTCAACCTCTCTCAAATGCGCGTTAAAATAATTCGGTGAAGGGGTCATGTCAAAACTCCAAAAAATCCTGATGACAGTGTAAACTATCCGCGCTCAACTTTTTTCCCAAATTTTCTTTTTTATGTCTATTTACTGTGATAAATTTTCGCAATGTCAGATGAAATCGTAACATATGATGATTATGACCGCGCTATATTGCAACAAATGCAACGTAATTCTGCGCAAGCCTTGGAGGAATTGTCCGAAGCGGTCCACCTGTCACGCAATGCGGTTTGGCGGCGGGTCAAGCGCCTGCAAGACAGTGTTCTTTTAAAGGCGCGTGTGGCGCTTCTGGATGCGCAAAAGATTGGGCTTGGTCTGACTGTCTTTGTGTCAATCTCTGTGCGTAGCCACAGCAAAGATTGGGCAGATCAATTCACGAAGGTCATTCGCAGCCTGCCGCAGGTACAAGCGGCCTATCGCACTTCGGGTCATCAAGACTATTTGATCAAAGCCCGCGTCCGCGACGTGCAAGCCTATGATGATCTTTATCTGCGTCTTATTTCGCGTATCGAATTGGCAGATGTCAGTGCCAGCTTCGTCACGGAAGAGCTGAAAGATACAACCGAATTGCCCCTGCCCTAGGGCGCGGCACGACCGGATTGTGGCAACCTCGGACTCTGGGCGCCGCAAACTGGCCATGAATATCACAAAGTCCCTTGCACCCATGACCGCCTTCCCTATAAGGCAGGACAGTTTGCGCCCGACACTGAAGGATAGATTCATGCCGAAGAGAACTGACGTTAAATCCATTATGATTATTGGAGCGGGCCCCATCGTCATCGGTCAAGCCTGTGAGTTCGATTACTCCGGCGCCCAGGCCTGCAAGGCACTGCGCGAAGAAGGCTACCGCGTGATTTTGGTCAATTCAAATCCAGCCACCATCATGACCGATCCGGACATGGCCGATGCCACCTACATCGAACCAATCACACCTGAGACCGTCGCGAAGATCATTGAGATTGAGCGCCCCGACGCGCTGCTGCCGACGATGGGTGGACAGACCGGCCTGAACACCTCGCTTGCGCTTGAGGAAATGGGCGTCTTGGACAAGTTTGGCGTAGAGATGATTGGCGCCAAGCGCCCGGCGATTGAAATGGCCGAAGACCGCAAACTCTTTCGCGAAGCCATGGATCGGCTTGGCCTTGAAAATCCACGCGCCACCATCGCTGAGACGATGGAAGAATGTATGGCCGCGCTTGATGACATCGGCCTACCCGCGATTATTCGCCCGGCCTTTACATTGGGCGGGACAGGCGGCGGCGTGGCGTATAACCGAGAGGATTACGAGCATTTTTGCAAAACCGGCCTGGACGCTTCCCCAGTCAGTCAAATCTTGATTGATGAAAGCCTCTTGGGTTGGAAAGAATATGAAATGGAAGTGGTGCGCGACACCGCCGATAATGCAATCATCGTCTGCTCCATTGAGAATGTGGACCCGATGGGGGTGCATACCGGCGATAGCATCACAGTGGCCCCTGCCCTCACGTTAACCGATAAAGAATATCAAATCATGCGCAACGCCAGCATTGCCGTTCTGCGCGAGATTGGCGTTGAAACCGGTGGCTCGAATGTGCAGTGGGCTGTGAACCCAGAAGATGGCCGGATGGTGGTCATCGAGATGAACCCGCGCGTGTCACGCTCATCGGCGCTCGCCTCCAAAGCAACTGGATTTCCAATCGCGAAAATCGCAGCAAAATTGGCGGTTGGCTATACGCTGGATGAGTTGGACAATGACATCACCAAAGTCACCCCAGCCAGCTTTGAGCCCTCCATCGATTATGTGGTCACAAAAATTCCACGCTTCGCATTCGAAAAATTTCCAGGATCTCAAGCGGTACTCTCCACAGCGATGAAATCTGTTGGCGAGGCCATGGCCATCGGGCGCAGTTTCCACGAATCGGTGCAAAAAGCGCTGGCTTCTATGGAAACCGGCCTGACCGGTTTTGATGAGGTCGAAATCGACGGCATGCCCGGCGAAGATGATCTGGTCCTGCGTGACGGAATCTTAGTGGGCCAAAGCCCTGACGCTCAAATGGCCATCGACAAAGCGCTGACCCGCGAACTTGCGATCCAGTCTCCAGATCGGATGCGGGTCATTGGTCATGCGATGCGCTTCGGATTTTCCGATGACGAGCTGCACAGTATCACCCGCTTTGATCCGTGGTTCTTGGCGCGCATTCGCGAAATCATTGAGATGGAAACCGTCATCAAGGCCCAGGGTCTGCCCTGTGATGAACAGGGGATGCGCCGCGTTAAAATGATGGGCTTCACCGATGGCCGTCTGGCGATTTTAACAGGCCGCACAGAGACTGACATCCGTGAAGCGCGGCAAGCGCTTGGTGTTGTTGCCTCCTTCAAGCGCATCGACACCTGCGCAGCCGAATTTGAAGCGCAAACCCCCTATATGTATTCCACCTATGAAGCCCCGGCGATGGGCTCAACCGAATGTGAAGCACGGCCGTCTGACCGCACGAAAGTGGTTATACTGGGCGGCGGACCTAACCGCATTGGTCAAGGCATTGAATTTGACTATTGCTGCTGCCACGCCTGCTATTCTCTCACAGATCAGGGCTATGAGACCATTATGGTCAACTGCAATCCTGAAACCGTGAGCACAGATTACGATACGTCAGACCGCCTATATTTTGAGCCTCTGACCTATGAGCATGTGATGGAAATCTTGCGTGTCGAGCAAGAGAACGGCACGCTGCATGGTGTGATTGTGCAGTTCGGTGGGCAAACACCACTGAAGCTGGCCAATGCCCTCGAGGAAGCAGGCATCCCAATCTTGGGCACCACACCCGATGCAATCGACCTGGCCGAAGACCGCGAGCGATTCCAAGATCTGGTGAATACCCTCAAGCTCAAACAGCCCAAGAATGGCATTGCCCATTCTGACGCTGAAGCTCTGGCAATGGCGGCTGAAATCGGTTTCCCGCTGGTCATTCGCCCGTCCTATGTCTTGGGCGGTCGCGCGATGGAAATTGTCCGCGATCAAGCCAATCTTGAACGCTATATTTCCGAAGCCGTTGTGGTCTCGGGCGATAGTCCCGTGCTGCTCGACAGCTACCTCTCGGGTGCGGTTGAGATTGATGTGGACGCGCTTTGCGACGGCACGCATGTGCATGTTGCAGGGATCATGCAGCATATCGAAGAGGCCGGCGTGCATTCTGGTGACAGCGCCTGTTCTTTGCCACCCTATTCCTTGTCGCAAGACATCATTGACCAATTGAAACGGCAAACCGAAGCCTTGGCGCTGGCCTTGAATATTGTCGGTTTGATGAATGTGCAATTCGCGGTCAAGGATGGTGAAATTTACCTGATCGAGGTCAACCCGCGCGCCAGCCGCACCGTACCTTTCGTGGCCAAAGCCGTGCGCAGCCCGATTGCAGCTATTGCTGCCAGAATTATGGCCGGTGAACCCTTGAGCAATTTCGACCTGGTGGATCCCGCCAGCATCAAAGGCTTTGCGGTGAAAGAGGCGGTTCTGCCCTTCGCACGCTTCCCCGGTGTCGATACGCTGCTCGGGCCGGAAATGCGCTCTACGGGCGAGGTCATGGGATTTGACAGCAAATTCCACCGCGCCTTTTACAAGGCACAATTGGGCGCAGGTACTTTATTGCCCACCACTGGCAAAGTCTTCCTATCCATCAAGGATGACGACAAAGGGCCGATGTTGATCGAAGCGGCCGCCTGTTTGGCGGATATGGGGCTCCGTCTTACCGCCACCGCTGGAACCGCGGCTTTTCTTGCTGAGGCTGGGATCACCAGCACCGTGGTCAACAAGGTCTATGAAGGCCGCCCAAATATTGTGGATCAGATCAAAGATGGCGACATCGCCCTCATCTTGAACACGACCGAAGGCGCACAGGCCGTAGATGATAGTCGCAGCATGCGGGCTGCGGCCTTGATGGACAAAATTCCCTATTTCACCACCTTGGCCGGCAGCCATGCCGCCGCTTTCGCCATCAAAGCCCATGCAGAGGGCCATGTGGGTGTGAAAGCTTTGCAAGGGTAAAAGCACCCAGAGCTCATCCCCGCGGAGTGCCCGTTTGGGGATGGGGCTGCCTAACTCATATGTCTTTCAATGAAACGCGTTTGTGCAGCTCTTCCGCCGTCTCGACGCGTTCTGAATAGCGATCTACCAGCATCTCCTTGCGCCCACGGGTCATTACTGTGAAACGCGCCAGCTCCTCCATCACATCCACAACCCGATTATAAAAAGACGATGGCCTCATCCGCCCATTTTCAAATTCAAGCCAAGCCTTGGGCAAAGAGCTTTGGTTTGGTATTGTGATCATCCGCATCCAACGTCCCAAGATCCGCATTTGATTGATCGAATTAAACGACTGCGAGCCACCAGAAACCTGCATCACAGCAAGAGTCTTCCCTTGTGTCGGGCGTAGGCCACCAATGGCAGACAGCGGGATCCAGTCGATTTGTGTTTTTAAAATCCCAGTCATCGCCCCGTGCCGCTCAGGACTGGACCAAACCATACCCTCGCTCCACAGTGCCAATTCGCGCAGTTTTTGCACCTTGGGATGGCTATCGGGCGCCCCATCGGGCAGGGGCAAGCCAGTGGGATCAAAGAATTTCGTCTCACAGCCCAATGCCCGCAGAACCCGCGCGCCCTCTTCGGCCACCGCACGCGAATAGCTTTGGGGCCTCAACGACCCATATAGCAGCAAAATGCGCGGCGCATGCCCATCATCTTCCGGTCCGGCCAGAGCCGAAAAATCAATCGGGCGCAGCATATTGGGATCATAAAGTGGGACGTCAGTTTGGGACATTTTCCCCTCCTCCGGTCAATCTATCGCTCGCAATTAACACCATCACAGGGGCAAGGAAAGCTGCGATCACCTCCCAATGGATAGGCCCCCACCCTCTTGCATCGGCTCCGCGCTCGGGGCACATAACCGTATGGCTAAGCTCTATTTCAACTACTCCACGATGAACGCCGGCAAATCGACTTTGCTGCTGCAGGCGTCGCATAACTACAAGGAGCGCGGCATGCAGACCTATCTGCTCACCGCGCAGATGGACACAAGGGCCGGTCAGGGTAAAATCGCCTCACGCATCGGCATTGGCGAAGAGGCAGACACATTTACTACCCAGGATGACCTATTTGAGAAGATACAAAATCGACTGGCACAGGGTCCCGTCGCCTGCGCCTTTATTGATGAAGCGCAGTTTTTAACCAAAGAACAAGTTTGGGCCTTGGCCCGCGTGGTCGATGACCTTGGCCTGCCCGTCATGTGCTATGGCCTAAGAGTAGATTTTTTGGGGGAGCTGTTTCCAGGGTCCGCCGCGCTTTTGGCGCTGGCTGATGAAATGCGCGAGGTACGGACCATCTGCCATTGCGGCAAGAAGGCGACAATGGTGGTGCGCTTTGACAGCACTGGCAAAGCCGTCACGGCTGGCGATCAAGTGCAGATAGGCGGCAATGAAACCTACCTTTCGCTTTGCCGCAAACATTACCGCGCCGCAGTGGCGGACGATAATTCTCCAGAGCTTCCAATCTAAGACACAGCCAGCTCTGGGATCAAACCTATCTTCTGGTGCCGTTAACCAATTTTCAACCATATGTTATTAATTGTTTATTAAGACGCCTATCTATAGTGCGATCACGCTTTGGAAATTTCCAAGGCATTTTAATTGAGTTGTCTCAAAAATATTTTTTACTCTAGGGAGGAGACTATGGAAGCACTCACAAAACTCGCTGGTGACCTCAACAGCATAGTCTGGGGCGTTCCAATTCTGATCCTCATTTTAGGAGTCGCGCTTTACCTCACATTTGGCCTCAGACTTTTGACCATTATCAAAATTCCATTCGGCTTTGATCTGCTTTGGAAGGGCCGTATTCCAGGGGACGATAAGGGCATCAGCCCCTTCAACGCCCTTATGACATCTCTGACCGCCACGATTGGCACTGGAAATATTGCTGGCGTCGCAACCACGATTTTCCTCAGTGGGCCGGGTGCGGTGTTCTAGATGTGGATGGCCGCCCTCGTGGGCATGGCCACCAAATATGCAGAGGCCGATCTGGCTGTACGCTTCCGCGAGACCGATGAACGTTGCAAGCAGGTCGGTGGGCCCATGTATTAAATCCAGAACTGGCTGGGTGCGAATTGGAAATGGCTGGCGATGTGTTTTGCCCTATTTGCTGGGATTGCCGGCTTCGGCATCAGAAATATGGTGCAGGCCAATTCCATCGCCAATGCGTTAAACGCCAATTTCTCCATCCCAGAATGGGTCACAGGCGTGGTGCTGGTACTTTTGGTCGGGGCCGTCCTTTTGGGCGGTATTGACCGCATCTCATCCGTGGCCGGAAAATTGGTATCCTTCATGGCGGTGGCCTATATCGCCTCTGCAACCTTGGTCTTGTTGATCAATATCACGGAAATTCCAGCGGCCTTTGGCTTGATCTTCACCCATGCTTTCACCCCCTCCGCAGCCACTGGCGGCTTTGCCGGCGCAGCTGTCTGGGCGGCTATTCGATTTGGTGTGGCCCACGGCGTATTTTCAAACGAAGCAGGTCTTGGATCGGCGCCCATTGCACATGCGGCCGCATCGACCAAAGGCCCAGTGAGCCAAGGTCTTGTCGCTATGCTGGGCACTTTTATTGATACGATCATCGTCTGTTCCTTCACCGCCTTGGCCATCATCGCCTCGGGGGCTTGGACCAGTGAGGAAACCGGTGCTGCTTTGACATCCCATGACTTCGATCTCGCTCTGCCAGGTGTCGGAGGATATATCATCGCCATCGCCCTAACGATTTTCGCATTCACAACAATTCTGGGGTGGAGCTACTACTGCGAGCGGTCTTTGCAATATCTGTTTGGCGTGAAAATCATCATGCCGTTCCGTGCGGTCTGGTCTCTGGCTGCGCTTGTCGGGGCAACCTTAAAGCTCGGCTTCGTTTGGCTTTTGGCCGATACGCTCAACGCGCTTATGGCCCTTCCGAACTTGGTGGCCTTGGCCTTGCTCAGCCCAATCGTCTTTAAGATTACCAAGGAATTTTCGACAGCCGCGGCAAGTCAGAAAACGATCCGTTCTAATCGCACAGCGGCGGTATAAAAAGCGCGCCGCGTTTCAAAAATTAGGCGGGGGGTGAACGTTTCACCTCCCGCCTTTAATCTGCGCATAGGACTGTAACCAGAGCTCAACGCTTGCCGTAGTAAAGCCCCACAACATGCTCCGCCTCGGCGAAAAAGAGCCAGCGCTGTGCAAAGGTGCCCAGCGCATGGCAGGTCACAGCCAAACAAATCATGAGCGCGCTACTCGAGATCATCACCAAAACTAAAGGCGCCGCAATCATCAGCGCAAAAGCGATCAGCCGCAATTTCACCGCATGTTTGCGCCCCACCTGATGCACCATCTCTTTCAACAGATAGTTGTTGCCCGTATGGGGCGGCTCAAAGGCGCGCACGACGCCGCGCACCCCCAAGCCCGTTGCGGTGCCGATATCCGTGCCCCGTTCCTGAAAACGCCCATCACCGGACAACCAAGCAAAAAGCTGCATGACCCCAGCCAAAGCCAAAAGCGCGATGGCGGGACCCACTTGCCCCGCAAGCAACCCACCGCCACCAAGCGACAAAGCTAAAAACAGGACTGGGGTGCTCCAATGATTCCAACGCGGCACGGTCTTCAGCTGCGCATAGATCATCGACGTGGCAAACACCGTCAAAACTGATAAAGCCGCGCCAATATAGCCCAAAGGCTGCCAAACGGCATCGTAAAACACGGCCTCCAGGGCAAAAAGCCCCATGACCAGCAAACAGGCAACGGCCAAACAGCCCTCACGGCTCAGCCAGCTGCTGCGCCATTGCGAGAAGGCCCTCAGAAACCGCTGCGGATTACCCAAATGGAAGGTCGAGGCCAAAAGCCCGCCCACCGCCAACGCAAAGGCCAAAGCATAGTAGAAAAACGCCGCCCAGCCGCGCACATCTGGCAGACCAAGCCCCAGCCAGGTGAGCAAACCAAAGCCCAAACCGGAAGCGACAGTGAAAAGTATTACAGAACCAGCAGGATGCATCAGAGTTTCTCCAAAGCTTTGTCGAGCCACCCAAGGAAGCCTTTTTGCGTGCCAGAAACTGGCTCCAAATAGGGGGCAAGGATATCAAGATCAGCCGGCACATCTTTCGGACGTGGCGGCAGGTATTTGTTCACCGGCTTGGTGCCCAGCTCAGGCATCAGATCCATGCCCCCACGCGCCGCCACCAATTGCGATACCTCAGAGCTCTCATCGCCCAAATCGCCAAAATGCCGCGCGCCGGAAGGGCAGGTGCGCACGCAGGACGGAACGCGGTCCTCCTCCGGTAGATTTCCATTATAAATCCGGTCGACACAGAGCGTGCATTTCTTCATCACACCCGCCGCTTGATCCATCTCCCGCGCCCCGTAAGGACAGGCCCAAGCACAAAGACCACAGCCAATGCAGGCATCCTCATTAACCAGCACAATCCCATCCTCACTACGCTTATAGCTCGCGCCTGTGGGGCAAACAGTCACGCAGGGCGCATCTTCACAATGCAGGCAAGATTTCGGAAAATGGATCAACTGCGCCGTGCCGGTTTCTGGCTGCACCTCATAAGAATGCACACGGTTCAGGAAGGTGCCCGAGGGATCAGCCCCATAGGGATCTTGATCCGACAGGGCCGCGCCATAATTTTCTGTGTTCCAGCCTTTGCAGCTGACCACACAGGCATGGCACCCAACGCATGTGTCAAGGTCAATGACCAAGCCCAGCTTTTTTGCGGAGGTTTCGGGTAAGGTTGTCATAGGGGACCTCCTGAAATATGAGTTGCAGATGAACCGCGCGGGATGGGCGCGAAGCAGCGGGTTGCAAATGCGGCGAGGTCGGTGTTGAACGCCGCGGCTTCCTCCCAAAAAGGCGAATGGCCGGAATTGTGATAGATTTGCCCTTCCGCATTCGGAAAATGCGCCAGGGCTTGTTGCCCCATTTCGGCTGGAGCCAAGCGCTCATGTGCGCCCCAGGCCACCCAAGCGGGTTTAACCGTCGCCTCGGCCAAGGCCCGGCGATCTTCTTGGCGCAACCGAGCCGCGGCCCGCACCTGCGGCGGCACGAGCGTATTATACACCACCGCCTGAGCCAGAGTACCCGCATCCGGCTGTTGATGGAAACAGACCGAAACGAAGGCCTGAACGGCGGCCAGATTTTCCGCCAGATCCTCGGAATACATGCCCACTGCCTTTGCCGGGGAATCATTGCGCACCTTGGCGGCCGCGGGCGGCAGATGCGCCCCAGTTGTGATGGACGAGCCGATCAGACCGACACCCGCCAAAGCCGCATCACCAAAATGCTCCAGATAATCCATCACGACCCAGCCACCCATCGACCACCCGACCAGCAGGGGCGTATCAGGGGCAAGGCTGGTGATGATCGCGTGCAAATCCTCCACCCAAGGCCGGCTGTTGTCGTAACAGGCCGGGCCCAGAGGTTTATCCGATTGCCCATGGCCACGCAGGTCCGGCAAGATCAGCCGAAACCGTTCTGCCAGCTCCGATTGCCGCGCAAAAGACAGGTGGCATTGCGACCAGCCATGCACCAAAATGATCGCCGGTGCCGTTTCAGGCCCGAGATCATGCACGCACAGCTGCACGCCGCCATGGCCCGTTATGGAATGCTTGCGGTTCATTCCCCAACTTTCCACTGCATCGCTTTGGGGCCTTTTTCAACCGGCGAGGTGATCGGCTCAAAGCGTGGGCTGCTTTCGGATTGCGGCTCGGCCTTCTCGATTTTCACCCGCAAATCGAACCAGGCCGCTTGGCCAGTCACCGGATCGGAGTTCGACCAACGCAGCCCGTCGCCCTTGGGCGGTTGCAGCTCATGGATCAAATGGTTGAGCAGGAAGCCTTTGGTCGCCTCAGGCGCCTTTTCATCCAAGGCCCAAGCCCCCTTGCGCTTGCCAATCGCGTTCCACGTCCAAACGGTATTTTCGTTCAGCGCAGCCATATGTGCGACCGGCACCACAATCGAGCCATGGGCGGAGGTGACCCGCGCCCAGTCGCCCTCGGAAAAGCCATTGGCCTGCCAAATCTTGGTCGGCACAAACAGTGGGTTTTGCCCATGGATTTGCCGCAGCCAAGCGTTTTGCGTGCCCCAAGAATGATACATGGCCATCGGGCGCTGGGTCAACGCATGGACGGGGAATTTCTCCACATCGACCGCGCCATCCTCAAACGGCGCATACCACATCGGCAGCGGATCCAGCGTCTGCTTGATTTGCGCGCGCAGATGCTCTGGCGGTTGACGCTCTCCATGGCCTTCGGCCGCCAGTTGGAAGCGGCGCATGGGTTCGGAATATAAATCAAAAAGATAGGGTTGCGGCGCGTCATAAATGCCGATTTTCACAGCCCAATCTTGGTAGGCCGCGTTCCATGGTTTGTAGTAATCTGCCCCTTCGGGCACATGGATCTCATAAAAACCGCCATTGTCGATATAGGCCTGCATTTGATCGGGGTTCGGCGCGCCGCGGCCTTCCTCTTGGCCCGTCTCGCCGCGGAACCCAATCAGCGGCCCCACGCCCGGGCGACGCTCGTGATTGACGATGTAATCTGCGTAGTCTTTGTATTTCGCCGATCCGTCGTCATTGACAAAGCCCTTGAGCCCCATGCGGGCGCCCAAATCGACCAGAACAGACTGAAAGCCGCGCACATCGCGGTCCGGCTCCACCACCGGCCAGCGAATGCTGTCAGCCGCACCGCCCGCTTCACAGATCGGACGATCCAGCAAGGAAATGCAGTCATGCCGCTCCAGATAGGTCGTGTCTGGCAATATCAGATCCGCATAGGCCACCATTTCCGAAGAATAAGCGTCCGAATAGATGATCTTCGGGATCACATATTCGCCATTTTCATCCTTGTCGGTGAGCATCTCCATAACACCACCGCTGTTCATTGAGCTGTTCCAGCTCATATTCGCCATATACATGAACAAGACGTCGATTTTATAGGGATCGCCAGCATGGGCGTTGGATATCACCATATGCATCAGGCCATGCGCCGACATGGGGTTTTCCCAAGTGTAGGCCTTGTCAATGCGGGCAGCGCTGCCGTCGTCTTTGAGACACAGATCGTCCGGCCCCTGAACATAGCCCAAATGCGGCCCATCCAGCGCGGCGCCGGGGGTGACTTTGCAATGCGGTTTGGGATGCGCAGAAACGGGTTTTGGATAAGGCGGCTTAAAGCGAAACCCGCCGGGCACCTCAACCGTGCCCAGGATGATTTGCAGCAAATGCAGGCTGCGGCAGGTTTGAAAGCCATTGGAATGGGCAGATACGCCACGCATGGCGTGAAAGGACACCGGGCGGCCAGTCATCTTATCATGCTTATTGCCGCGGAAATCGGTCCAGGGTTGGTCAAGCTCGAAGGCCTCATCAAAGGCAACGCGGGCCAAATCTGCTGCCATGGCCCGAATCCGATCTGCGGAAATCCCGCAGCGCTCCGCCACGTTTTCTGGCGCATATTCATCAGACAGATAACGCTCTGCCAGATGTTGGAACACCGTGCGATGCCCTTCATAGGTGGCGGCCAAATCTGGCGTGATGCCCTTGGTGTCAAAGGCCACAGGTTTTCCGCTTTTGCGGTCAATAACCAGCAGCTTGCCATCTGCGCCGCGCAGCAACATGCCTTTGTTCGGCCCCTCGGTGCTGTCCACCAGTGCAGGCGCATTGGTCAGCTGAGCAAGGTAATTCAAATCCACTTTGCCAGCTTTGAGCAGCAAATGCACCATGGATAGGATAAACAGCCCATCTGTGCCCGGTGTGATACCCACCCATTCATCGGAAATTGCATTATAGCCCGTGCGGATCGGGTTGACGCCAATCACCTTCGCGCCGCGTTCCTTCAACCGGCCCAGGCCCATTTTGATCGGGTTGCTGTCGTGATCTTCGGCAACGCCAAAGAGCATGAACAATTTTGTCCGCTCCCAATCGGGTTGTCCAAACTCCCAAAAGGCACCGCCCATGGTGTATATGCCCCCGGCGGCCATATTCACCGAACAAAAGCCGCCATGGGCCGCATAGTTTGGTGTGCCGAACCCCTGCGCCCAAAAGGAGGTGAAGCTTTGAGATTGATCCCGCCCAGTGAAAAAAGCCAGTTTCTCGGGATTTTCTTTATGAACCGGCTCCAGCCAATCCTGCGCCAGCTGCAGCGCCTCATCCCATGAAATTTCTTCAAAAGCCCCAGAGCCTCGCGGCCCAACCCGTTTGAGCGGTGCGCGCAGACGCGACGGGGCGTTGACCTGCATAATGCCTGCCGAACCCTTGGCGCAAAGAACCCCCTTATTCACCGGATGATCGCGGTTGCCCTCGATATAGGCGACCTTGCCCTCCTTCATGTGGACATTGATCCCACAACGGCAAGCGCACATATAGCAAGTGGTCTTGCGGATCTCATCACTCACCTTGGGTGACAAGTCCAGTTTTGGTTCTTCAAATCCCATGGGTAGGACCCCCTATTGCCTGAAATTCAGGTATTTTTTTGAACGGCGGCCTGAGCTACCGTTACACAAATCATGTCAATGATATCATCCGCAGTACAGCCGCGTGACAAATCATTCGCTGGTCTTGCCAGGCCTTGTAAAATCGGGCCAATGGCCTTGGCGCCACCAAAACGCTGCGCAATTTTATAGCCAATATTGCCGGCATCCAAATTCGGAAAGACAAAGATATTTGCCTGCCCGGCGACGGGTGAACCGGGTGCTTTTGCGGCACCGACCGATGGCACCATGGCCGCATCGAATTGCAACTCACCATCAACCACAAGATCCGGTCGCGCCGCCTGCACCATGCCGGTGGCCTGGCTCACTTTGGTGACATTGGCATGTTTGGCACTGCCGCACGTGGAGAAAGACAGCATAGCGATTTTGGGCTCCAGCCCGGTGAGACAGCGCATCGACTCTGCAGAGGAAATCGCAATATCGGCCAATTCTTCAGCGCTAGGGTCAATCACCAGACCGCAATCGGTGAAGACGTTCACCGGGCTGGGCAGATCCGGGCGATCTTCGAAAAGCATAAAGAAAAAAGACGATAAAAGCTTTGTACCCTCCGCCGTGCCAATCACTTTGAGTGCTGCGCGAATGATATCGGGTGTGGAATAGACCGCGCCACCAATCGTACCATCGGCATCCCCGGCCGCGACCATGGCGGCTGCGAAAAAATTGGCTTGGGACAGTTCAAGCTGGGCTTTTTCGGGCGTCATGCCCTTGGCCGCACGCTTGCGCACATAATCTGCAATATAGCTGGGCAATCGCGGGCTTGTGGCGGGGTCTTCGATTGCGATATCGCCCACCCCGCCCGCTGCGGCAAGCGCCGGTTGCACCAAGGCCGGGTCGCCGATGCAAATAATTTTTGCCAAATTAGCAACAGATGCCGCAACCGCGGCTTCTGCAACGCGAGGGTCGGCGCCCTCGCTCAATACAATGGTTGGTGTTGCGCCAGAGGTGGCGGCAAGAATATCGCGAAATGCCGCCACACTGAAGCTCCTTATTCAGCCGCCATATCTGTCGAAGACACGCCTGCAACTTGAACAGGTTTTTTCATTGCGTCTCGCCGGAAAGGCTCACCCAATTCTTGGTTTAACAAGACCTCGATCAAAGTGGTTTTATTGTTTTCCATTTGATCTTTGATGGCTTGGTTTAACACATCGGTCAACTCTTCCATGGTTTTCACTTGCACACCAATCAAACCACAAGCCTGCGCGATACCGGCATAGGAGACTTTGGTGTCCAACTCAGTGCCAACGAAGTTATCGTCGAACCAGAGGGTTGAGTTGCGCTTTTCTGCACCCCATTGGTAGTTGCGGAAAACGATCTGTGTCACAGCAGGCCATTCGTCCCGACCAATGGCCGTCAGCTCATTAACCGCAATCCCGAAGGCGCCGTCACCTGCAAAACCGACCACAGGAACGTGAGGTTGACCAATTTTCGCGCCAACGATTGACGGCAGACCATAGCCACAGGGACCAAAGAGACCCGGAGCCAGATACTTTCGGCCTTCATCAAAGGAGGGGTAGGCGTTGCCGATGGCGCAGTTGTTGCCAATGTCTGAGGAAATAATTGCCTCTTTTGGCAGAGCCGATTGGATAGCACGCCAAGCCATACGCGGAGACATCCAATCTGGCTTGTCCGCACGTGCACGCTGGTTCCAAGTGGTGCCTGGATCATCATCTTCGTGATCCATTGAAGTCAACTCTTGCGCCCAAGCTGATTTGGTTGTCGCGATCAAGTTCTTGCGCTCCTCACGACCCGCATCGCCGGCCGTATCAGACAAGCGCGCCAGCAAGCCTTGCGCCACTTTTTTCGCGTCCCCAACTATGCCTACGCTTACAGGCTTGGTCAAACCGATACGATCTGGGTTGATATCAACTTGAATGATTTTCGCATTCACCGGCCAGTAATCAATCCCGTAGCCCGGCAGTGTTGAGAACGGGTTAAGCCGTGTGCCCAGCGCCACCACGACGTCAGCCCGTGAGATCAGCTCCATGCCCGCTTTTGAGCCATTATAACCCAAAGGACCGGCAAACAAAGGATGCGAACCAGGGAATGCATCATTGTGCTGGTAGCCCACACAGACCGGTGCATCCAAACGCTCTGCCAAAGCGGCAACATCGTCAAACGCATCGGCCAGAACAACGCCAGCCCCATTCAAGATGACCGGGAATTTCGCATTCGAGATCAACTCAGCCGCTTCCGCAACCGCGCTCTCCCCACCTTGTGGGCGCTCGAATGCAACGATTTTTGGCAACTCAATATCAACAACCTGGGTCCACATATCGCGCGGAATGTTGATCTGTGCCGGAGCGGAGGCCCGATGTGCCTGCATAATGACACGGTTCAGAACTTCCGCCACCCGGCTCGGGTCGCGAACTTCTTCTTGGTAGGCAACCATATCTTCGAACAATTTCATTTGTTCAACTTCTTGGAAGCCACCCTGACCGATGGTTTTATTGGCCGCTTGTGGTGTGACCAACAGCAAGGGGGTATGGTTCCAATAGGCGGTTTTCACCGCGGTGACGAAATTGGTAATGCCAGGACCGTTTTGCGCGATCATCATGGACATTTCGCCGGTGGCACGGGTGTAGCCATCCGCCATCATCCCAGCGGACCCTTCATGGGCGCAGTCCCAAAACATGATTCCAGCTTTTGGAAAGATATCAGAAATAGGCATCATGGCAGAACCAATGATCCCGAAAGCGTGACGGATACCGTGCATCTGAAGCGTTTTTACAAAGGCTTCTTCAGTGGTCATTTTCATGGGGCAGCTCCTTAGAGGGATTGAATATGCCACGATTTTCTATCGCGGCATTTCTGTGGGTTTATTCCTGCCCTTCTATTAGGACATAGGCAATGACATATTTAGGGCCAGTTCCAACCCTCGAATATATCCACATCGATATTTTCACTCAGATGTCGTTTTTTGAGACCGCCGGCGCAATATTTCTTCGAGTCAATAGTCAGCTGTCCCTGGTTTTTCAAGAAAATACCCCTGCGCATGGGTGATTCCCGCTGCGCGCACGAGGTCTAATTGATTCTGAGTCTCGATTCCCTCTGCGACAATTTCAAAGGCCATAGTTTTGAACATCTCAACCAGTCCGGGCATAATCCCCTCACGGCTTTCTTGTGTCAGGCTTTGCACAAAGCTTCGGTCAATTTTCAAAATATCAATCGGATATTCCAGCAATCACTCAAGGTTGGACATACCAATGCCAAAATCATCTAAGGCAATCCGCACTCCCTTGGATCTCAGCCTATTGATGAGCGCTTTGGTGGCCTCGGGATTTTCAATCACCGTGCTCTCAACAATCTCAAAAACTGTCATTTCTGGCGGCAGGCCGTTGAGCAAGGCTTTGAGTCATTCCGCGTCTGCGCCCGACAGTACAGTATTGTTCAGAAACTTGCTCGAAATATTCCATCCGCAGTAGATCGGCGGGTCCAATTTGGAAAATCCAATTGCAGCCGCATTAGCCTCCTCAAGTGGTGGCCAGACGCCGCGTTTATAACTGTCCGCCATCAGATCCAAAATTGACCTGGCAATAAGATCTTACCATCCGGCTTGACTCATCGGATCAAAGCCTCAACCCCTTCAATTCGATCCTGTGCCAAATCAAAAATTTGCTGAACAAAATAGGTGATTTCCCCATTTTCCAAAGCCGCTCCGACCTCCTCAGCAGAGGGGCGTGACTGTTTTTGCCGCATGCGGAGCACAACATCTTGATCCGCTGCTAGAATTTGATTTTTACCCTTAGATTTCGCCTTATAGAGCGCCGCGTCAGCAACATTCAATGCATCTTCCATGCTCTGATCTGGCCGCGATTCGCACACGCCAATGCTCGCGGTGCGGATCACCCGGCGCCCAGCGACCTCCACATCGGCCTCCACCACCGCTTGCAAAAAGCGGCGCGCCACCTGCCCAGCGCGTTCCAAGTCACAGCCTTTAAGAAAGATGCAAAACTCATCCCCACCAAGTCGCGCGACAAAATCTCCAGGACGATAAGCCGCCACCATGGCATCAGTCACCTTGATCAACAACGCGTCCCCGACATCATGGCCATAGGTGTCATTCACGGTCTTGAACTCATCCAAATCCACATAAAGCAGCGCATGGGTTTCGCGGCGCTTGTGGCGGTCGATCCGATCCACCAAGTACCGGCGCGATTGCGCCGCAGTCAGGTCATCGAGATCAAAATAGCGAGAGAGCTTGGAGTTAGACAGGCGCAACCTGGCAATAAGGCGGCGCATTTTCCGGCGCTCAACGCGACTGCGGTGGAGCATGTAAAGCAAGAAAGCCAGCGCCACCAAGAGAAAAACTAAAAATAATACATGAAATATCAATGTTATAATGGAAGTATTAAAACCCATCCCCCGCCCGTAACGCAAGACAAAATCGTGCAAGACGCAGTCTGGCCCCTGTGCAGGCCCAATCTCACCCTACGTCACATCTCCCAATATTCTCGTAATTTCAATTATATATAATGGTAACGCATGAAATTCCATGGCGCAGACGCTTGAGCTATGATCCATTGCGCGATAGCAACGACGCTGAAAATCTTGCCCAGGAGCACACTCATGGCTGACTATAAGTTCGACACCCTATCGCTTCACGCCGGCCAAAGCCCCGATGCGCGCTTTGGCAGCCGGGCCGTGCCTATTCACCAAACCACCAGCTATGTTTTTGACAGCACAGAACATGCCGCTGCCCTGTTCAATATGGAAGTTGGCGGGCATATCTACTCACGCTTGACCAATCCCACCGTCGCCGTGCTCGAGCAACGCCTGGCCGCTTTAGATGGCGGGGTTGCAGCCATTGCAACGGCCTCCGGCATGTCAGCGCTGTTTGTGACCGTTCTGGCACTTTGCTCAGCCGGCGATCACATCGTCAGCTCCTCGCAAATGTATGGTGCGAATATCAACCTGTTTGAGCATACGCTGAAACGCTACGGGATCGAGACCAGCTTCGTGCCACCGAATGACCCCACAGCCATTGCTGAGGCCATTCGCCCCAATACGAAAATGGTCTTTGGCGAAGTGATCGGCAATCCCGGGATGGATATCATGGACGTGCCGGCTGTGGCCAAAATCACCCAAGCCGCGGGGATTCCCTTAGTCATCGACGCCACGTTCAACACCCCTTGGATGGTCAAACCGATCGAATTGGGCGCAAATGTGGTGATCCATTCGCTCACCAAATGGATGGGTGGCCATGGCATTGCTTTGGGTGGTGCCGTGATTGACGGGGGCAATTTCGATTGGGGCCAAAATGATAAATTCCCCATGCTCACCACCCCGCATTTCGGCTATCAGGGCGCGATTCTTTGGGAAGAGTTTGGCCCGGCAGCCCTGTCAGTGCGCATCCGCACGGAAGGCATGATGAATGTCGGACCCTGCATGTCACCGCAAAATGCGTTCTACATCTTACAAGGCCTGGAAACGCTTGGTCTGCGGATGGAAAAACATATGTCCAACACCGTAGCCATGTTAGAGTTTCTCGTAGGTCATGAGCAAATCGCCTGGGTCAAACACCCCAGCTTGCCTGATCATCCAGATCATGACACCGCCATGCGTCTCATGCCCAAAGGCCAAGGCTCAATCATTGCCTGCGGCATCAAAGGCGGCCGTGACGCAGGTCGTGCCTTCATAGAATCTGTGCAGCTGGCCAGCCATTTGGCCAATGTGGGCGACGCCAAAACGCTGGTGATCCACCCCGGCTCCACCACGCATTCACATCTGACCTCCGAGGCCATGGCCTCAGCTGGGCTGACCGATGATTTGATCCGAATTTCAGTGGGCTTGGAAGATCAAAAAGACATTATTGATGACTTCAAACAAGCGCTGCGCACGGCTGGAAAATTAACCTCAACACAGGCAAAAGGATCAGGCGCATGAAACTGACGCTGAATAATGTCGAAATTTTTGCCTCAACCGGCGGGCGCGATTTTAATCCATCATCAGGACCGGTTGTGCTCTTCGTGCACGGATCCGGCCAATCACATCTTGGCTTCATGTTGCAACATCGCTTTTTTGCCAATCGTGGCTTTCAGTGCATCACGCCCGATATGCCAGGACATGGGCTGTCGAAGGGCGAGGCGCTAACAACAGTTGAAGCCATGGCCGATTGGTATGCACAATTCATGCAGGCTCTCGGCATCCCCAAAGCCATTTTGGTTGGTCACTCCATGGGCGGTTTGATCGAATTGGAATTGGCAAGCCGCTGCCCTGATCTCATCACCAAAGCGGCCTTTATCAGCACGGCGCTGGCGATCCCGGTCAATGACGCTCTGATCAATCTGGCCGCAACAAAAGAAAGCGCGGCCATTGCCGCGATGATGGACTGGGGCCATGGCACAGCAGGGCATATTCATGACCATACAATGCCCGGCACCTCGCATATGCTTTACGGCAGCCGTCTTATGGCTGGTAATGCGCCCGGAACACTTCACAAAGATTTGGTGGCTTGTAACGCCTATGCCAATGGCCCCACCGCTGCGCAATCTGTCACCTGCCCCACCTTAACCGTGGTCTGCGGCCAGGACCGAATGACGCCCCGTAAAACTGGATTGGCCCTGCAGGCTGCGCTAGGGGGTGAGCTGGTCGAAATTGCCCAATCGGGCCATATGTCGATCACCGAACACCCTTTTGACGTCAACAAAGCCCTCCGGGCATTTTTCTAACAGGCACATCGAGCATGACATTCAAACGCATCGCAGTCATCGGCGCCGGCACCATGGGCTCTGGCATCGCCGGCCAAATCGCCAATGCAGGCCACAAGGTTCTCCTCTTGGACCTCACAACCAAAGCCACCGATTACGCTTTGGAACGGCTGCAAAAGTCTGAGCCCGCACCTTTGCACCAGCGTGGCAATGTTGACCTGATTGAAACTGGCACCATCGAGGCCGATTTTGACAAGCTCGCCGAATGCGATTGGATCGTTGAAGCGGTGGTCGAACGGCTCGACATCAAACGCGATCTGTACAAACGGTTGGATGCGGTGATCAGCGACGACTGTATCGTCACCTCCAACACCTCCACCATTCCAATCAAACTATTGGTGGCGGAAATGCCTTTGGCCTTCCGCCAAAGATTTGCCATCACCCATTACTTCAACCCCGTGCGTTACATGCGCCTTTTGGAGCTTGTCCGTGGCGCCGATACCCGCGCCAATGTGATGGAGCGCCTATCGCAGTACAATGACGAAATTCTTGGCAAGGGCGTGGTTCCCTGCAATGACACCCCCGGATTTTTAGGCAATCGCGTTGGGGTCTTTGCGCTGCAAGTTGGTATGGACGAGGCCTTCAAACAAGGTCTTTGCATCGAACATACCGATGCTCTTATGGGCCGTCCCATGGGCATTCCAAAAACTGGGGTATTTGGTCTTTACGATATGATAGGCGTGGACCTCATGTCCGATGTGGTGGACACTTTGGGAGATATCCTTCCAGAAAATGACGTGTTTCACGCAGTTGGACGCTCCAACAACCCAGCAAACACTCTGATAGATTCGATGATCTCAGAAGGCTTCACTGGCTTGAAATCTGGTAAAGGCGGGTTTTATCGTGAGGATCAAGCCGTTGATTTGACCAGCGGCGCATTGCGCCCGCGCATCGCCGAGCTGCCAGCCCTGGCACAAAAGGCTGCCAATGCGCAGCAAGATGGGCTCGAAACCCTGCCGATGATGATCGACGGCTCCGAACCGCATCATCAATTTTGTCGCAATTTTCTTGGCCGCGTGCTCGCCTATGCGGCAGCGTTGATACCAGATGTCACCGGCACGCCGCAAGACATTGATGATGCAATGAAGATGGGGTTCAACTGGATCCGCGGCCCGTTTGAAATGATCGATGCTTTGGGCGCTGACGTTGTGATTAAACTGGCCCAAGACGCCGGTTGCGCCATTCCACAAGCCCTGCAAACATCCGCCGAACATGGCCCGTTCTATCAGGTACAAGATGCTACTTTGATGGTGCGCAATTTTGATCAAACCGCATCCGATCTCAAACCTGTGCAGCTGCCCGAAGGCACAGAACGCTTTAGCCTCACGCGCCGCACCTTGACCCCCATCGCCAGCAATCGTGCGGCGAGCCTGTGGAGCCTGCCCGGTGATCTGCGTTTGGTGGAGTTTCATTCCAAAGCCAATGCACTCACAGGCGAGAGCATGTCCATCGTGCGCCAAGCGGCTGAAGATCATGGCACCGGCATTTTGATCCATAACGATGCGCAGCACTTCAGCGCGGGGGTCGATTTGAACCGCTTTGCCGACTTCATCGCCCGGGAAGCTTGGGAAGAAATGGACGCCTTTCTCAATGATTTCCAACAGGCCGTTGCGGCATTAAAATATTGCCCCGTGCCAGTTGTGGGCGCGCCCTCCGGTCTTTCGCTCGGCGGCGGTTTTGAGGTACTTTTGCATTGCGACCGCCTGCTCACCCACGCCAATTCCGTCCTGGGATTGGTGGAAAGCGGCGTTGGGGTTGTGCCCGGTGGCGGCGGGGTCAAGACCACCTACCAACGCTGGTTTGAGGCGACCGGCGATGCAGATGCCGCCGCTTGGGAAAGCTGGATGCAAATCGGTTATGGCAAAACTGGCGAAAGCCCTGAGCAGGCTACGAAATTGCGATATTTTCAGCCCGGCCATGACGCGACAGTGATGAACCGGGACAAGCTCATCACCCGCGCCAGTGCTATGATCCGCGACATGGCACCAGGATACACGCCACCAGAGCCGCCAAGAATGACCCTGCCGGGTCAAGCCATCTACACCAAAATGGAGGCCTTTATGGCCGATGGCGTGGCAAAGGGCTGGTTCAAACCACACAACAAAACCACGGCGATGGAAATCGCAACCATCGTCGTAAATACTGCTTCCGATGCACAGTTGCAGGTCACAGAGCAAGATATGTTCGACCGTGAACGCGCAGCCTTTCTTCGGCTCACCAAAACCTCCGAGACAAAGGGCTGGATCAACGCCATGCTCAGCGGCAATGCGATCGAATAAAAGCTATCGCTGTGGTGGCAGTTGGATGTCGAAGGCCGCGCGAATGCGAGCATCGGCCTCTGCCGACAAATAGGTGGGGTGCCACTGTAAAAGCGTGCGCGCCTTGGCTATGGCCCGGGTCTGCGCATCCATGCTGCCGCGTTCGCGCCAAGTAATTGGCGCCTCTCGATCGGCGGTCTCCGGGTAGAAATAATCTCGCTCCATCGCGGCCATCGTTTGAGGATGGCCCAGGAAATGCCCGTCTCCATGGACCGCGTCCACAATCACCTCAAAGCCGAGGTTTTCTTCGGTCACCTCAACACCGCGCAGCATGCGATAAATATTGCCCAGCATATCATTGTCGAGAACAAATCCCTGGAAGGAAGCCCCAAGCAAAGCAGCTGTCATGCCGGCGCTTTCGTAGATCATATTCGCACCCGATAGGGCAGCGGCGAGGGCCGTCACCCCTTTCTCTGCACCGTATTGTGCGTCAATCGCCTTGGAATCGGTCATAGAGCTGGCCACACCACTGACCAGGCCCAACCAATTTGAAAGCTGTGCCGATGCGGCATTCATGAGGGCAATTTCACCGCCACCACCCGAGAACGCTCCGCTGCGCAGGTCAATCACGAATGGCCAATTGGAAAAAATCATCGGATGGCCGGGCTTCATTACATGCACCATGGCCAGAGCCGCCAATGTTTCCGCCAAAGATTGTGCTAAAAATCCCGCTGGGGTGGCAGGCGCAGTTGCCCCCGATTGTGCTGCGGTGATGCAGCTGACTGTAATATTATGCGCCACGCATTCAAAACAAACCTCAACCGCATCCGCCCCAAATCGCAGGGGTGAAATCATCGGGCTGATATGGGCCGCAAGCCACGGTCGCTCTGAAAACGCCCCCTCGCGACCCTCCGCCATATCCATCATCTTAACGATTGGCGCCACATGTTCTGCCAAGGTGAAGGAGGTGGCGACAGGTTTACTGGTGCCCGCGAGCAAAGCGTAGGCTGTATTGAGATCCAAAGCCTCCTCTCCAACCAGATCGGTGGCAACGCAGCAACGGGTGAACCAGCTGACATTGGTCAATTTGTCCTGAAGCCGCGCAAAATCATAGAGGTCTTGAAGCGTCGATGCGCGATAATCGCCACTGTCCAAATCCAAAGTTTGCACCGCTGCACCGCCGGTGCCAAAATGCACCCGATCCCCGCCCACTTCAACGCTGCGCGCAGAATCCCGGCCGTGCAGGGTGATGGTTTTTGGAGCGGCGGCAATAGCCTGCGCTATCAAGCTGCGCGGTATATGGATCCGTCCCGCTTCAAACCGAGCCCCCTGATTTACAAAAAGATCATGCAAACGGTCCGGCACCTCGCCAACCCCAAGCTCTTCAAGCAAGCGCAGGGCGACGTCGTAGATCTGCTTCATATCAGAAATACTCAAAGGCTTATATTGCCCTCCAAACCCGCCGGGGGGTGCTGGATTTATCGGCAAGGCTTGACTGCGCCGCTGATGTCGCCCGGCTCTGCCACCTGTTGCCCGCGCCATAATTCTCCTTTCGATTAAGTCTACACTCACCGTCTCGCGCACTCAGTCGTCGGTCAAGGAAAATGACGACTCTGGCTGGTGTTGTTTCTTTCCGGCCATATGTCAAAGACGTTAGGATTGCGCAGCCACCCCGCCAAACAAGCATCACCTTATTGCCTTCTGCAAAGCCTGTGCTTTCCAGCTCATAAATCGAAGAAAAATATTTTCAAGATCCCTTCCGCTTTGGCAAGAAACAGGAATAGAGTGCCGAACAGGAGGTGGGAGATGAAATCTCAAGCACGCGTTGTGGTTATTGGCGGCGGAATCGCTGGCTGCTCAACCCTTTACCATTTGACCCAAGAGGGTTGGAGCGATTTGGTCCTCGTGGAGCGCGATGAATTGACCTCAGGCACCACCTGGCATTCTGCGGCACAGGTCACCAATTTCGGCATGTCGCAGGTGATGATTGGTCTCAAAAGCCATTCGATCAAACTCTATAAAGAGCTGGCCTCAGATAGCGACTATCCGGTCGGCTATAACTATGGAGATGGGGGCATCCGGCTCGCAAATACCCAAGATCACATGGACGGATACGCCCATTTCACCAGCCTGGCCAAGGGCATGGGCGTTGAGTTCGAAGTGCTAGATGCACAGGAATGCGCCCGGCGGCACCCGTTGATTTCGACCGAAAATCTAATGGGTGGCCTCTGGGACCCAACCGATGGCCATATCGATCCGGCTCAGCTCTGCCAAGCCTTGGCGCGCCGAGCCCGCGCCGCTGGAGCTGAGGTCTACCGGTACACCTCTGTCACGGACCTTACGCAGCATGCCGATGACAGCTGGACAGTACATACGGACAAGGGTGATATTCGCGCAGAAATTGTCGTCAACGCCTGTGGATACCGGGTCAATGAGGTTGGCGCGATGATGGGGGTGGAACATCCTGTTGCCAGCATGGAGCATCAGTATTTCATCACCGAAGACATGCCCGGCGTTATGGCAGCTGGACATCGGATCCCGCTGCTGCGCTGCCCCATTTCAGACTACTATTCACGCCAGGAAAAGAATGGCCTTTTGGTCGGGTTTTATGAACAAGATTGCAAGACCTGGGGCATGGATGGGATTGATCCCAAATTCAGCAATGATCTATGCCCGGATGACTTGGACCGGGTTATGGATGTGTTGGAAGGGGCAATCGCCCGTATGCCAGCCCTTGCGGAAGTTGGCATCAAACAGGTGGTCAATGGCCCCATCACCTATACCATCGACGGCACCCCTTTGGTTGGGCCGATTCCCGGCAAGCGCAACGCCTTTTGCATCATAGGTCTCAGGGCCGGGCTTGGTGAGGGCGGTGGTCACGGCTGGCTCCTGGCACAGCAAATTGTCCATGGGGAGGCCTGTTATGACACATGGGCCTTAGATCCACGGCGTTTCACCGGCCATGCCACGCAAGAATTGACGTCTCTTTACGCCATCCAAGATTATCAAAACGAGTTTCGCTTTCATCTGCCCCATGAGCACCGCCCAGCGGGGCGCCCAGCCAAAACCACACCTCTGACCCCGATCTTGGAGCAGGCCGGCGCACATTTCACTGTGGTCAATGGCTGGGAGCGGTCGGACTATTTCAAACCCACCCCCGATTTTGTAGAAGACTATGGCTATAGCTACACAAAGGTGCATGAGCTGGTCGCAGCCGAGGTGGCACGGGTGCAAAATCATGTGGCGCTTGCGGAAGTGAACGGGTTCAATCGGATTGAGATCACCGGCCCAGGCGCGCACGATTGGCTCGATTATATGATCTGCTCTCGCGTGCCGCGCAAAATTGGAAAAGTGGGGCTTGGGTATCTTCTCAATGATTATGGCAATGTAAAAGCAGAAGCCACGATCGCCAATCTCCCCGATGGCCGCATTTGGTATGGATCGGCCGCAGCCGCAGAATTCCATGATATGGATTGGTTGAGCAAGCATCTTCCGAAAGATGGCTCCGTCACGCTGCGCAGTTTGACCAATGACCACACGATCTTAGTCTTGGCCGGGCCAAAATCCCGCGCCGTGCTCAGCGCTTGCGCCAGAGGCGATTGGTCAGCCGCAGGCTTTCCTTGGCTTTCGGTCCGCGAGGCCCGCATTGGACATGCGCCGGCAATCGTCATGTCGGTGAGCTTTTCAGGTGAATCGGCCTATGAAATCCACCTTCCCAATTCCGCGCTCTTCGCCGCTTACTCAGCGCTGATGCGGGCCGGCGCCGCCCATGATATCGGACATTTCGGTGCGCGCGCCGTGGACAGTATGCGCATGGAGAAAGGCTATCTCCACTGGAAATCAGATCTGATCACTGAGTTTGACCCCTATGAGACTGGACTCGACCGGTTTGTCTGCCGCGACAAAGACTTCCTGGGAAAAGCAGCGCTCATGGCCCGCGGCGACAAGAAACGCCGCCAGCTGCAGATGCTTGAGATTGACGCCAATCACGCAAGCCCACAACCCAGCGACAGCCTTTATGCTGGCGGGCGGCTGATAGGCTCGGTCACCTCTGCCGACTGGGGGCACCGCACGGGCAAGAATATCGCCTATGCCTTTATGCAGCCCGATATTGTCGAGGGCATCACTGTTGATATCATCGGCAAGCCCTATGCGGCCAGACTTCTGAACGGGCCAGTTTATGACCCAGACAACAGCCGGGTTAAATCTTAGAGCCGCATAAAAAAACGGGCCCATAGGGCCCGTTTGATAAGGTCTTAAACTTTACCTTTCCAAGGCACCAGCCAGCCTTCAAGCTTGCGGATTCCAATGTCGATGGCAAAACCGATCACACCAATGAGGATAATCCCCACAATCACGATATCTGTCAGCTGAAACTTAGCGGCGACCATGATCATCATGCCAAGACCTTTTTCCGCCGCCACCAATTCAGCCGCCACAACCGTGCCCCAACACACGCCCATGGCCACCCGTGCGCCAGTAAAGATCTCAGGCAGGGAGTTTGGAATGATCACCTTACGCAAAATTTGCGATTTTTTGGCACCCAAGGAATAGGCCGCATGCACTTTGGCAATGGCCACACCGGACACGCCAGAGCGCGCCGCGATAGCCATGATCCAGAGCGCTGCAAGAAAGAGCAAGATCACTTTGGACGTCTCACCAATGCCGAACCAAATAATCATCAAGGGGATCAAGGCCAAGGGCGGCACAGGGCGCATAAATTCGACAATCGGATCAAACCAGCCCCGCGCCCAATTGGTCAACCCCATGGCGTAACCGAGGGGAATACCCACAAGCGCGCCAAAGATAAAACCAAGCAACACACGCTGCAAAGAGGCCCAAGTATGCTCAAGCAGGGTGAAATTGCGATAACCTTCACGATTCAGCTGTAAAAAGCGGTTCGTCGTCACTTCCGGGGCAGGCAGATAAAGCCGCGCCATGCGAAACCCGGTGGAGGGTTCGAAGAACGGCGTGCCTTTTTCGGTCAGCGCCAAGCGTCCCTCGGACAAGATAATCTGCTCACCAGGTGTGAGGGCCTGTCCATTAAGATGGGTCACAATGGCCCCATCGGATTTTTTGAACTCATCATTTTGGAACACAGAGATCAGCTTTGATCCATAACGCGGGATGACCAATGTATCGTTCTTTGCGAACCCTTCGCCGAGATCAACGTCAGGTTTGTTCGGAATTTTCCCTGGCGCTCCATTGGCATCTTCTGTCAACTGAACATCTTCAGGGTAGACCAAAATGGAAACGGTTGCGTCATCGCTGCGTCCATCCGGCAAGGTAGAGGTATAGGTGAATTCCACTATACCCTCGAACGGACCTTTAGCCTTGAACAAAGGCAAGGATGAATTGGTAAAAGCCACCCAAAGGGCGAAAATCGCCAGAACCGAAATCACTGAAGCGGCCCGGTTCGCCTTTACAGCGCTTTCATCGCCAAAGGTCACCGTCTTGAGTGAGGTAAAATCAGCGCGGGTAAAAAATCGTTTTGTGGCCCAAGCTACAATCACCATACTAACCGCAAAAATCGCGATATATACGGCAAGAAGGATCAAACCGGTCATGCGCTTTCCTCCGTGCGGCCCATTATTTCTTCTTCCATTTCCCAAATCATCGCCAAAATCTCCTCACGGGTTTTGGCGTAATCGGGATGTTTCTTAACCGCGCGTAAATCCGCGCCAACACCCATTTCCGCAAAGGGCAGGCGATATTCTTTGTGGATACGTCCCGGACGCGGCGCCATAACCAAAAGGCGCTCGCCCAAGAGCAGTGCTTCTTCCACCGAATGGGTGATCAAAATAATCGTCTTGCCGGTCTCTTTCCACAGATCCAAAACCAAAGATTGCATCTTTTCGCGGGTCAAAGCATCCAGAGCCCCCAAAGGCTCATCCATCAAAATCACATCCGGCTCATTGGCCAAACACCGGGCCAAAGCCACACGCTGCTGCATACCACCGGACAGCTCATAAACCGCCTTATCTTTGAAATCTTGCAAACCCACGACTTCCAGCAGACGGTCTACGATTTTCATGCTGTCTTGGCGGGGCATCTTTTTCATGTCTGGGCCGAAAGAAACATTCTCCCGCACCGTCATCCATTCAAACAAAGCGCCTTGCTGAAATACCATACCCCGTTCTGGACCCGGTCCCTTGACCGCGTGGTCATTGACAACGACCTGCCCTTCGGTGGGCGCCAAGAATCCGGCCACGATATTCAGCAATGTGGTTTTGCCACAACCTGATGGGCCAAGAACACTTAGCAATTCTCCAGATTTTATGTCCAAGGTTACGTTTTTGAGCGCTTGTACGGATCCCCCATTGGGCAAATCGAAGCGCATAGAAATATTGTCAATAAGCAGGCCTGACACCTGAAGCTCCCATCTGGCCAAAATGCTTGGCCTTCTCTCATGTTAACGGAGAATTCCCGCGTACTAATCACGCAGTAAAAAGAGAGGTAGGCGATCTGAAACCGCCTACCTCAATTAAAATTTACATTCCTTTGGCAGCTGCCAGAGGACCTGTGTTTACATTGTCAACATAGCTGTCTTTGGCGCTGTCGATTGAACCTGCGTTCACGAAGACATCCGCCACACCTTTCATGAAGGTCTGCGCGTTGCCGCTGAGCCAAGACTTGGACAATTGTGTGTCGATGTCTGGGAAAACAAAGGTGCTCATGGAACCTTTTGCATCTTCAACGCTCATACCCGCATCTTGTGCGATCATATTGGCCATGAATTCAGGCTGAGAGGCATTCCATGCCGCATTGGCATCGGCTGTTACAGCCAAGAATTTTGCCACAACATCGGCATTTTCAGCGACAAAACCAGAAGGTGCTGTGGTCACATCAAAGACCAAAATACCCAGCTCAGTTTTTTCTGAACCGGTCAGCAATACATTGCCAGATTCTTTCATACGGCGCAGCGCACCGCCCCAGCCGCAAGCCATGTCTACAGCGCCTTGTGCTAAGGCCGCTTGGCCTTCAGCAGGGGCCATGTCCACAACAGTCAAGCTATCAAGGGATACGCCAAAATGCTCCATTTGCTTCAGGAAGCCGTAATGTGCCGCAGTGCCCAACGGCACGGCAACTTTCTTGCCCACTAATTCGCCGGCGGAGTTCTTGTCAATTTCCAAGCCAGATGCGACCACACAGTTGTCATTGTCCGCATAGGACACAGCCACATCAACGATTTGCAGATCCTGACCCGCAGATGTTGCAACTACGAAAGGAGGCACACCTTGAGACACGGAAATATCAATATCACCGGAGGCCATGGCTGCAGACATTGCTGTGCCTGTGTCGAAAGAAACCCAGTTTACCTTCATGCCCAAAGCGGCGTCATAGGCACCAGAAACTTTCGCAGCTTGGAATGGCATGGGCCACTCAAGGAAATATGCAACGTTCAACTCGCCATGCCCGCCCGCAAATGCAGCGGAGCCTGACACCAAAGTTACCCCAGCAACAGCACCCTTCAATGCAGTTTTCAATTTCATATCATTTTCTCCCATTTGCGCTGGCGCTTAATGCCCAGCTTGTTTACGTCGTCTATTCTCGCCAGGATGAGACCGGCTTGCACGGTCAAAAACGGCACACCTTAGGAGTATACCGAACCATAAAATAAGAGTCGCGCAAAGCAAATTCTTGAATTTTCTCTGAATAATTGTGCGATATCACTCAAATTAGTCAGAGACTAATATTCGCTCAAACTTGCGCAGCTTTTGATTTGATCTCTCCCAGTTTCACAACGAGCCGCGGCCGATCTTCACGCCAACACAACGACATCATCCGCGCAACACTGCAAACAGTCGTCGCGTGCAGCAAGAGGAAATGCTTTTTGGACATACAGAGGTTATATATCTGGACCTATTTCTACTCTGGCTTTTCTGCGCTGATAGCGGTCAACTCAGGACAATAGAATCCGACTATCCCATAAGATCTAAAAAGGAGCGTGGCCTATGGACGGCAATCTACAAAATGATTTGAGTGACGTTGTCGCCAACGACAAAGCCCATGTTTGGCATCACTTGATCCAACATAAAATGTTCGAAACCGCTGACCCCAATATTATTGTTGAGGGCAAAGGCATGCGGGTTTGGAATCAAGCCGGCAAGGAGCATCTGGATGCGGTCTCCGGCGGGGTTTGGACCGTCAACGTCGGCTACGGCCGCGAGAGCATCGCCGATGCCGTGCGCGATCAATTGGTCAAGATGAACTATTTTGCCGGCTCTGCTGGCTCGATTCCTGCGGCCAATTTTGCCAAACGCTTGATCGAAAAAATGCCAGGCATGAGCCGGGCCTATTTCGCAAACTCAGGATCGGAGGCCAATGAAAAAGGCTTCAAGATGATCCGGCAAATCGCGCACAAGAAATATGGTGGCAAGAAAAATAAAATTCTGTACCGCGAACGCGATTATCACGGCACCACCATTGCGACTTTGGCGGCCGGTGGCCAGCATGAGCGCAGCGCCCAATATGGCCCCTTTCCTGAGGGTTTCATTTCTGTGCCTCATTGCCTTGAATATCGAGAAGCGGCGCAAGACAACCTCGGACAAGGCGAAAGCTACGGGCTACGCGCAGCAAATGCGATTGAAGATGTCATCCTGCGCGAAGGTCCCGACACCGTTGGCGGTTTGATCCTTGAACCAATCACAGCAGGTGGCGGCGTTATTGTACCCCCCGAAGGCTACTGGCCACGGGTGCAGGAAATCTGCAAAAAATATGATGTCTTATTGATGATCGACGAAGTTGTTTGCGGCCTTGGGCGCACAGGCACCTGGTTTGGATATCAACATTACGATATCCAGCCAGATATCGTCACAATGGCCAAGGGCGTTGCTTCAGGCTATGCGGCCATCTCATTGACCGTCACCACGGAAGAGGTGTTCGAGCAATTCAAAGATGCCAGCGATCACATGGGATATTTCCGCGATATCTCCACCTTCGGCGGATGCACCGCAGGCCCGGCAGCAGCGCTGGAAAACATGCGCATCATTGAGGATGAAAACCTTCTTGAAAATTGCACAGCCCGCGGAGCGCAATTGATTGCTAATCTCGAAGCCTTGGCTGAGAAACACAGCATCATTGGCGATGTCCGTGGTAAAGGCTTGTTCTGCGGCGCAGAGCTGGTGACGAACCGCGAAACCCGCGAACCGGCACCGGAAGCAAAAGTGCAGGCGGTGGTCAAAGACTGCATGGCGCAGGGCGTCATCATCGGCGCGACAAACCGCTCCTTGCCAGGGTTTAACAACACTCTGTGCCTGTCACCGGCGCTCATTTGTACGGCCGAAGATATCGACCTCATCACCGATGCAATAGATCAGGCCTTAAGCCGAGTCTTTGGCTAATCCTCCCAAAGCCTGACTAAAAAGGCAGGGCCTGTCCCTGCCTTTTTTATACCCAGCCAAATATTTCCAAACATGCCACCACTTCTAGACCTTGCGCCCCTACAGAAAACTCGGCATCAATAGATCCAAAAGTCATATAGGTTTAGGTCCAAAATGGCGATTTCTGAAGAGACTTTCTTTTTGCCGCCCGATGCGGAAGGCACCCTGCAAAACCAAATCCAACAGCTGGTCGCCGAAGCGATTCTCAGCGGAAGGTTTCGGGCCGGAGAGAAAATGCCCTCAAGCCGAAAATTGGCAGCCCATTTAGGGGTGAGTCGGATCACCGTGACCCTCGCCTATACCGAACTTCTGGCCGATGACTATCTCACAAGCCGCGGTCGCTCCGGTTATTATATCAGCTCAAATGCACCGCAGCCGCCGAAATTTCCCATCATGCCTCGTGAAGACAAAGTCGATTGGGTGCGCGCCATTGGTCAAAAATTTTCCGGCGGGGTGACACTGATGAAACCCTCCGATTGGGGCAGTTACAAATATCCCTTCATCTACGGTCAAGCCGATGAAACTCTGTTTGATCGGTCGAATTGGCGGCTCTGTGCACTTCAAGCTTTGGGCTCAAAAGACTACGATGCGCTGACCAGTGATTACTTCGATCGGGATGATCCAAAGTTGATCGAATTTATCCTGCGCCACACGCTGCCGCGGCGGGGAATCAGAGCAGAGCCAGATGAGGTTTTGGTCACCATGGGGGCGCAAAATGCGCTTTGGTTGACCGCGAATGTCCTGCTTAACCAAAGGCGAACAGCTGCATTGGAAAACCCCTGCTACCCATCCTTGCGCGATATTTTAACCCAATCACGCTGCCAAGTTGCCAGCGTTGAGGTGGATGCGGGAGGTTTGCGGCCAGACGCCTTGCCGTCTAATGTCGATGTGGTTTTCACCACCCCTTCCCACCAATGCCCGACCGCCACCACAATGCCACTGGAGCGCCGCCGAACACTTCTGGCGCGCGCGGCAGAGCAAGATTTCTTGATTGTTGAGGACGACTATGAGTTTGAGATGTCCTTTCTTAAGGCCCCGTCTCCAGCGCTGAAATCTTTGGACCGTGAGGGGCGGGTGATCTATGTTGGCAGCTTCTCTAAATCGCTGTTTCCCGGGTTGCGGCTTGGCTATCTGGTCGGGTCCAAGCCATTTATTCGCGAGGCACGGGCGCTGCGCTCAACAGTGTTGCGTCATCCGCCCGGCCATATTCAACGCACGGCGGCCTATTTTCTATCGCTTGGTCATTACGACGCGCTGATCCGCCGGATGGGCGCTGAATTTCATGCGCGGCGCTTGGCTATGGAGGAGGCATTCTCCCAAAATGGCCTTACCGTCGCTGGGCAAGGTGCCTTTGGTGGCAGCTCCTTTTGGATGCGTGCCCCGGCGCAGGTTGATACGGAGCAGGTTGCCGAGAGGCTGCGCAGCAAAGGCGTGTTGATCGAACCGGGTCGGCCGTTTTTTACCCAAGAAGATGCGCCAAAAAATTATTATCGCTTGGCCTATAGCTCGCTTCCCGTTCGGAAAATTGCCGAAGGGGTGGCGCTTATTGCCAGCGGGATGCATCCGTGATGCAAGCGGCCTCAGCAGCCTTAGCTTTGCCGCCAGAGCACCTTGCACTACTCGGTTTGATTTGCTTCATTGCCGGTCTTGTGCGCGGCTTTTCAGGCTTTGCACTTTCCGCCATGGTCATGGCATCGGGTGCCTTGATCCTGCCGCCTGTGCAACTGATTCCCGTCTGTTGGTGGCTTGAGATGACCGCCTCGCTTTTCATGCTACGCGGCGGTTGGCGCCAGGCCAATCGCAAGGTCGCTCTGGGTCTGGCGGTTGGCTCGACCATCGGCGTGCCATTCGGTCTGGCCCTGATCACTCAGGTCGATCCGGAAACCTCAAAGCTGATCGCGCTTGCGGTCATCGCCAGTCTCGCCGCCTTGCAACTTGCCCGGGTGCAATTGCGCTTTTTGGCCAGCAATTGGGGGCTTTACGGATCGAGCTGGATGGCGGGCGTGGCCACGGGGCTGGCCAGTGTTGGCGGCATGGTTGTGGCGCTCTACGTTTTGGCACAAAATGCTCCACCGCGTGAAATGCGCGCCTCTTTGGTGTTATTTTTGTTTCTGGGCAGTGTCACGACGGCGCTTAGCCTGCTGGCTTTTGGACTAATGGACCGAACCGCCATAGCCCGCGGGTTGGCCATGGCTGGGCCCGCGGCTCTTGGGGTTATCTTGGGACAACTGTCCTTCGCACCAAGGTGGGAGCATCTTTACAAACCGTTTTGCCTTCTGCTTTTACTGGCGCTGGCCGGTTGGGGCATCCTGCGGATGATCTTTGAAATTTAACACCCCCAAGCGGCGCGCCCTATCGAATGCGGATTTCACTGGCCGCATCAAACAGGCGAACAGAGGCGGGATCAAGGATCAACCCCACCGTGTCCCCTTCCGTTGAGCGTGTTTCGCCGCGCTCCTCGACGACAATTTTCTCGCCAGTCGCGCCCTTCAAATAGGCGTAGGAGACGCCACCAAGGCTTTCGGTCATCTCGATGCGATGGGTCCTGCCCTTTGGGTCAAGAGTCAAATGCTCTGGACGTAGACCAATTTCAACAGCCGTCCCATAAGCCGGCAAGGTGACGGGCAGATCCACGGCGGTCTCTAGGCCCGGCACATCGACCGCACCGTTTTTTACCACTGCTGAAAGGAAATGCATTGCCGGACTGCCGATGAAACCTGCTACAAATTTATTGTCCGGATCGCGATAAAGGTCCATTGGTGCACCGACCTGCTCAATCACCCCGCCCCGTAGAACGACGATCTTATCCGCGAGTGTCATGGCCTCAACCTGATCATGGGTGACATAGATCATGGTCGCGCCGATTTCCTTATGCAGTCTTGCGATCTCCACGCGCATCTCAACCCGCAGTTCCGCGTCAAGATTCGACAAAGGTTCATCGAACAAAAATACCTCCGGCCCGCGCACAATGGCCCGGCCGATCGATACGCGCTGCCGCTGCCCGCCCGAGAGCGCCACGGGCTTTCGCTTGAGGTAATCATCAAGTTTCAAAATCCGGCTGGCTTCAGCGACCTTTTGCGCAATCTCATTCTTTGGATGGCCATTCATGCGCAGGCCAAACCCCATGTTTTCCTGCACGGTCATATGCGGATAGAGTGCATAGGTTTGGAATACCATCGCCACGCCACGCCGCGCTGGGTCTTCGCGGGTAACATCGCGCGTGCCAATAGAAATGGCGCCGCCCGTGGTGTCCTCGAGCCCAGCCACCATCCGCAGCAAAGTGGATTTTCCGCAGCCAGACGGGCCGACAAATACACAAAACTCGCCGTCTTTGATCTCAAGATCAATCCCATGTATGACCTGAACTTCGCCATATTTTTTGGTGATATTAGATAGAGTTACACCGGACATTTATCTCGTCTCCCAATCGGTCAGCTCCATATCGGAACCTGCCATAATTCTGCTTGGGCCCCAATGGAATTTGCGGTGTCATGCAAAGCGGGCCAATGTTTTTTCAATTCATCAATGCCATATCGGTTGGTGGAGGTGGCAATGGACAAAGCGCCAACAACCTGCTCCTGCCCGTTCAAAATCGGGCAGGCTATGGAAATGATTCCAAGTTGGTGCTCTTCGCGGTCATAGGCCACCCGCGCGTCACGGATGATCAACAATTCCGCCGCCAGAGTTTTCTGATTTCGGTGGGTATTGGGGGTATAAGCAACAAAAGATTGTTCTTCCAAGGCACGTTTTTGTGCGCGCTCTGGCATGAATGCCAAGATCACTTTCCCGACGCCTGTGCAATATCCCGGTGCTATTTTTCCAGCCTGCGCCAAAGTATCAAATTTGTCAGTCGCTTTGTATTTGTCGACAAATAGAACATGCCCATTGTCGATTTGCGCCAAGTGAATCGCCTCACCGATCTCCTCCGCCAAAGCCTCAATAAATGGGCGGGCGACGGAGGCAAGGGAGCTGTGCCGCCAAGCCGCGTGAGCCAAACGTACCAGCCGAAGCCCCATGGAATAGGTTTGGCGTTCAGCATCAAAGGCCAGCATCCCCTGATTGGTTAGGGTTTGCACGAACCTATAAAGCGTGGGCTTTGGAAAGGGGCTATTGGCCAATAACTCAGAAAACCTCACCGGGCGTTCAAAAGAAGCCACTTGATCCAAGACCTGCATCGCCTTGCCAACCGTTCCATCTGAATGCGGTGCGTCATACATTTATAGTGTCAGTCCCAATATTTGCCCAATTCACTTCATTTGAAAATCAACGCCGGGCCAGGAAAATTTTCTGACGCCAACGCCGACGAATTTGTTGACAAGCATATGCGAGTCACGATTAAAATATCAATATGTAAAACCGAGTTTCATTATTTGAAACAAAAATGCGGAAACACTAGGGAGGATACCATGCGTTCCATTTTGAAAGCGACAGCTGTGTCGCTCGCGACACTCGTTGCACTGGCCGGGCCTGCATCTGCAGAATTGACTGGCAACCTAAAGATCAATCTCGATACGTCGAACCCTGCACCACGTGCAACAATGGAAGCTTTAATTGCAAAATTCCAAGCTGCACATCCGGCATTAAACATTACAACTAATGTGATTGATCGTGAGGCCTACAAAACGCAAATACGTAATTTTCTATCAGCCGATGCGCCTGACGTCCTAACATGGTACGCCGCCAACAGGATGAGGCCCTATGTTGAGGCTGGCTTGTTAGAAGATGTATCGGACATGTGGGCTGATGGTACAGACATTGCTAACGAATTAGCATCTACAAAAGGTGCGCTGACAGTTGACGGCAAACAATGGGGCGTCCCTTATACGTACTATCAATGGGGCATCTATTATAGAAAAGATATCTATGAAGAACTAGGCCTCTCAGAGCCTGCTAACTTTGATGATATGCTGTCAAACTGTGAAGCAATGATTGCATCTGGGCGCAAATGTTACACCATAGGAAATAAATGGCTTTGGACCGGAGCTGGATGGTTTGACTACATCAATTTACGGACCAACGGATTTAACTTCCATATGCAAATGGCTGCCGGCGAAATTGAATGGACCGATCCACGAGTTCGTGAAACATTCGCCAACTGGGGTAAATTAATTCGCATGGGCGCGTTCATTGACGACAATCAGAATAAAGACTGGCAGCAGTCACTACCGTTTATAATTGATGGTTCCGCTGGGGCCATTTTAATGGGCAACTTTGCAGTTTCACCGTTACGTGAAGGTGGATTGACCGACGATCAATTAGACTTTCATCAATTTCCGGCAATCACTGCTGGTGTTGCGATGGCAGAAGATGCTCCAACAGATACATTTCATATTGCTGCCAATGCCAAAAATAAAGATAACGCCCGAGCTTTCTTAGCATATATTGTTTCTGCTGATGCTCAAACTGAAATGAATAATGGCGCTAATTTGGGACAGCTGCCGGTTAATTCCAAAGCGTCTGTGGATGATGATAAATTCCTAAATAAAGGCTTTGAAATGCTGTCTTCAAACAGCCCGGGAGGCGTAGCACAGTTCTTTGACCGTGACTTCCCAGCAGAAATGGCGCAAGCTGCCATGGAGGGTTTCCAAGAATTCATGATTTATCCAGATAACCTGGACGATATCCTTGACCGCATCGAAGGCGTACGAAAAGAAGTTTACTAAGTTCAAACACGGGAGCTAATTTTCAACTCACCGAATATCGGATGCGCAGGGCAACCTGCGCATCCGCCCCTAGTATCACTAACGACAAGCGGCTTCCGTTTGTCTTTTCTGATTTCTTAGACCTTCACTTCCCGCGGAAGGCGACTCGATGAACACAACATTGGTCAAACAGAACTGGTACAAGCGAAATGAAATCGCGATCACGCCATGGCTGTTTTTGGTGCCAGGGCTCATTATGTTTGCAATTTACGTAGTCTTCCCAATTTTTCAAAGCTTTCGTATCTCCTTATTCAAATGGGATGGCCTTGGATCATTAGCGACACATGGCGAATATATTGGGATGGCAAATTATGAAAAGCTTCTGACCCGAGATCGCTCTTTCAACATTTCGCTTTGGAACAATCTTAAGTGGCTGGTTTTTTATCTAGCCTCAATTCCAGCCGGACTATTTATCGCATTATTCCTCAATCAAACCGTGCGCGGCATTCGACTTTATAAATCCTTGTTTTTCTTTCCATTCGTAATCTCTCAAATCGTTGTTGGCTTGGTTTTTACGTGGTTTTATGATCCACAATACGGGCTATTCAACGGGATCATTGGCTTTGTCGGCTTTAAGCCACTAAATGTTTTGGGTGATCCTACCTTATCGACCTACGGGGTCATAGCAGCTGGGCTTTGGCCACAGACGGCATATTGCATGATCCTTTATCTAACCGGCCTCAACTCCCTTGACCTCGAACAAACCGAAGCGGCTCGTTTGGACGGTGCCAAAGGCATTAGGATGCTTTGGCACGTTATCTTACCGCAATTACGCCCCGCCACGTTCATTGCCTTTGTGGTGACAGTGATCGGCTCGCTTCGCTCATTTGACCTGATCTCAATCATGACTAATGGTGGCCCGTTCGGGTCATCGCGAGTGCTCAGTTTTTACATGTTTGAAAAGTCCCTTTCAGAATACGGTTTCAAAATGGGCTATGGCGCCGCGATTGCGGTGATCCTATTTCTAATAATGATGGTATTCATTGGCTACTTTTTGTGGCGCATGTACCAAGATGAGAAAGCCACTAACGGATGAAATCCATTTTTGCAGCTTTGGAGCTATAACGGATGTTTCCGAAACCCATCGAAAAATCATCACGCACTTGGCAGCTTGGTTATCAGGCCCTACTACCCACCGTGATGTTACTATGGCTGGCCCCCTTACTAGCCGTGGCGCTCTTTTCGATCCGGCCAGACTCAGATTTTTTAGTTGGCAATTATTGGGGCTGGCCATCATCCTTTGAGATGACCAAAAACTACGGCATGGTGTTTGGCTCCGCAATGCCGCGCTACATAATGAATTCTTTTCTGATAACTATTCCGACAGTAATAGGAGCGGTAGCGCTCAGCTGTATGACCGGCTTTGCACTGGGCGTTTACAAATTCCGCGGAAATTTGCTGATCTTTTTCATGTTCATTGCCGGTAATTTCGTGCCCTTTCAAATCCTCATGGTACCCGTGCGCGACCTGACACTTGATATCGGGTTATATAATACCAAAACGGGGCTCGTTTTATTTCACATCGCGTTTCAAACTGGATTTTGCACCCTCTTCATGCGCAATTTCATCAAAGCGCTGCCCCATGAGCTGATCGAAGCGGCTCGGGTCGAGGGCATCGCTGAGTGGCGGATATTCTGGTTCGTGGTCCTGCCGCTGATGAAGCCCGCGATTGCTGCGCTGTCGGTTTTGATCTTCACCTTCATCTGGAATGATTATTTCTGGGCAATTGTGCTGACCCAGGGCGAAAACGCCCAGCCCGTCACCGCTGGGATTACCAGCTTTAACGCGCAGTTTCGCGCTATGTATCATCTGATGAGCGCGGGCTCGATTGTCGCAGCGCTGCCGCCGGTCTTGATGTTCTTCCTTATGCAAAAACATTTCATTGCCGGCCTAACACTCGGCTCGGTCAAGTAACCTACACCCGAGCCGCCAAGGAGAACGCTATGTCACAGTTTTGGCGCTTAGATGGGCCCGTTCAAACCTTGATTCTCGCGGCTGAACAAGAGAGGCTGCCGCAGGTCATCTACTGGGGGGCGCCCCTGCCCGCATCCGAGGATTGCGCCGCGCTCGCCGCTGCCCATGCGATGGACATCACCGGCGGTATGCTCGACGCCAATCCGGAGCTGTCCATCTGCCCAGAGGCAAGCCAGACCTTTCCCGGTCAACCGGGTCTCATTTGCCGCGATGCACAAGGACGCGTTCTGCGCCCAAATTTTCGCTTTTCACAAGAGCTGACGCAGGACAACAGCCTATGCCTCACTTATGCGGACAAGGAATTGGGCCTAACCTATGAGGCGCATTTTGAACTGACGGCCAGCTCAAACATGCTCACCTGCTGGAGCCGCTTGACGGCGATGCAGCCACTTATGGTAAACTGGCTGGCCGCACCGGTATTTCCCGCAACACAGTTGAGCGATGCGATGATAGGCTTTTCCGGGCGTTGGATTGGCGAGTTTCAAACCCACGCAATCCCTTGGCGCCCCGGCATTCACAAGCGCGAGAGCCGCACCGGCCGCAGCGGGCATGAACATTTCCCTGGCCTCATCCTTCCGGAAGTTGGCGCGCACAATACCACGGGCCGGGCTTATGGGTTTCACTATGGATGGTCAGGCGGGCATCAAATGATCGCCGAAGAACTGCCCGATGGACGCCGGCAAATCCAATTTGGCCATGCCAGCGACAGCCACAACGGTCTGGCCCAAAGTTTTGAAACGGCAAAGCTCTATGCTGTATTTTCCGATAAGGGACTCAATGGCTGCGGGACCGCCTTTCAAAGGCACCTGCGCGATCATATCCTGACGTTCCCCGAAGCCTCCCTGCCGCGTCCGGTGCATTATAATTGCTGGGAAGCCATCTATTTTGACCATGATCTTGAAAGCCTCAAAGACATCGCAACCCGCACCAAAAGACTGGGTGCAGAGCGGTTTGTGCTAGATGATGGATGGTTTGGTCGTCGCGATGATGACAGCTCGTCCCTGGGCGATTGGCAGATTGATCCGCGTAAATATCCCAACGGTCTAGATCCGCTCGTTGATCACGTCACATCTCTAGGGATGCAATTCGGTCTTTGGGTTGAGCCGGAAATGGTGAACCCTGACAGCGACCTCTTTCGCGCCCATCCCGATTGGATCTTGGGGCCGAAAGACCAATTGCTTGGACGCCAGCAAATGGTGCTCGACCTCGCGCGCAAGGAGGTCATCACCTATCTTTATGACTGCATCTCCACCCTGCTTGAGACCTATAATATTAGCTACTTGAAATGGGATCACAATCGGGTCCTGCCTCTGTGCGATGTAGCACAAACCGAAGGCATCTATGTGCTTTTGACCCGCTTGCGCGCCGCGTTTCCACATGTGGAGATTGAAAGCTGCGCTTCTGGCGGCGGGCGCATTGACTTTGGCATATTACAGCATTGTCAGCGGGTCTGGCTGTCGGACAGCAATGACGCGCTTGAGCGCAGCCACATTCAACATGGCGCCGCGCTGTTTTTACCCTCCCTGGTAACCGGTAGCCACGTTGGTCCACGCCTCTGTCACACCTCAGGCCGAGTCTTTGATATGCGTTACCGGGCTTGGGTTGCGGCGCAGAGACATATGGGCTTTGAAATGGATCCTCGCGAGCTGGAGCCGCAAGAGGCGCAGGTACTCACCGAGGTGACCCAATGGTACAAAGACAATCGCGACTGGCTGGCCACAGCGGATATCTTGCGGTTAGATACCGCCGATCCCTCGGTTCTGGGAGAGATGCAGCTAGCGGCGGATGGGTCGCGCTTTGTGGTGTTTTCCAATCAACTGGACAGCGCGCAGCAAATTCTGCCCCGCCCGCTGTGCTTGACCGCGCTTGATCCGGAAGCCCGCTATAGCTTGCGGCTGCGCAACCGCGATGAGGCCTCAAACCTATCACGCGGAGCGCCCCTGCTCAAATCGCAAGACTTGCAAGCCTCTGGAGTTTGGTTGATGACCCATGGCTTGCATTTGCCCTATGCCATGCCCGGTTCAATATGGGTTGTTGAAGGGCGCAAACTCTGACTTTATTCTCACAAGACACACAGACCACCGCAAGGAGATCCCACATGCCCAGCGTCCAGTTTAGCGATCTTAAACAGGCCTCCATCTACATCACCGGCGGCGGATCTGGCATTGGCGCGGCCATCACTGAGGGATTTGTCGCCCAAGGCGCCAAAGTCGCCTTCATTGGAAGATCTGACGCCACGGCTTTCGCCAACGATCTGGCTGAAAAATACGACAACCCACCGCTGTTCATTCAAGGGGACATCACCGACACCGGTGCGCTCCAATCCAGCATGGCACAGGCCAAAGACGCGCACGGCCATATCACCTGCCTGATCAACAATGCGGCCAATGATGCGCGGCACAGCACGGCAGATGTCACAGAAGATTTTTGGGACCAGATGGTGCAAATCAATCTTAAAGCCTACTTCTTTTCCTGCCAAACGGCCCTACCGCAGATGCAAGCCGCCGGCTTTGGCTCAATCATAAATTTCAGCTCTATCAGTTATATGATGGGAAATGCAGGCTATCCCATTTACACCGCCTGCAATTCCGCGATCAACGGAATGACCCGCAGCCTCGCACGGGAATTTGGACCCGACAAAATTCGCGTCAATGCTTTGGCACCGGGTTGGGTTCTAACGCAAAAGCAAAAAGATCTCTGGGTCACAGAAGAAGGGTTGGCGGCCCATGTGGCACGACAGTGCCTCAACGAAACCTTAGAGCCAGAGGATATCGTCGGAGGCTGCCTGTTTCTCGCCTCTCAATCCTCGAAAATGATGACCGGCCAAGCCTTGGTTATCGATGGCGGCGTGGTTACCACAGGATGACGATGACAGCCGATTGGATCGCCGTAGATTGGGGCACAAGCACGCTGCGGGCTTGGGCGATGAGCCAGGATGCGCAAGATTTAGCCACCGCCTCAAGCACAGACGGCATGGGGCAGTTGGCCTCAGCAGAGTTTGAACCTGCATTGTTGCGACTTGTGGAGCCTTGGCTTGAAGTGTCCAAGCCAACCCCCGTCATCGCCTGCGGCATGGTTGGCGCCAAACAAGGTTGGGTCGAAGCGACCTATGCCCCCACCCCCTGCAAGCCTCAATCACGGTTCACCACGGCCCCAACCAGTGATCCAAGGCTCAACGTGCATATCATCGCCGGCGTCAGCCAATCCGAACCAGCCGATGTCATGCGCGGCGAAGAAACGCAAATAGCTGGGTTCCAGCGTCTAAATCCAAAATGGGATGGGGTCATTTGCCTGCCGGGCACCCATACCAAATGGGTGCAAATGAGCGCGGGCGAGATCGTGAGTTTTCAGACATTTATGACCGGCGAAATTTTCGCCCTTCTCTGTACCTCCTCGGTTCTTCGCCACTCTGTCGTCGGCGAAACCTGGGAGGACGACGCCTTCCTGAGGGCTGTGGACGAGGCCATGTCCAGACCGGAAGCCTTAGCGGCGCGGCTGTTTGGGATCCGGGCCCAGGATCTTCTACATGGTCTCCCCCCCGCCTCTGCCCGCGCGCGCGTTTCGGGCCTCTTGGTCGGCGCGGAATTGGCCGCCGCGAAACCCTATTGGATCGGACAATCAATTGCCATGATTGGCGCGCAAGCGCTCTGCGATGGTTATGCAGCAGCGCTTTCAGCGCAGCATGTGCCCGTAATTCGCACCGATACCAGCCAAATGACCCTAGCCGGGCTCAAAGCAGCCTATGCCACTTGGAAGGAAACCCCATGACCCGTCCCATCATCGCCATTTTGCGCGGGGTTAAGCCGGAGGAGGTCTTAGCGATTGCAGATGCAATTTTGCAGGCCGGCATTGAAAAAATCGAAGTCCCGCTGAATTCTCCCTCCCCCCTTATCAGTATCGAAGCTCTGGCCAAGGCCTATGGCGCTGATGCCTTGATTGGGGCCGGAACAGTGCTGACATCCCAAGAGGTCACGCAGGTGGATCAAGCCGGGGGCCGTTTGGTGGTGTCTCCAAATTGCGATGTAGAGGTGATAAGTACCGCGGTCGCCGCCGGTCTTCAAAGTTGGCCCGGGATCTTTACCCCGAGCGAGGCATTAACAGCTCTCAAAGCGGGGGCAACGGGCCTGAAGCTATTTCCAGGCGACATGGCGCAGCCACGCGGTCTTAAGGCAATGCGGGCAATTTTACCGGCCGGCACGCTAGTCTATGCGGTGGGCGGCGCTCAGCCAGATAATTTTTCCGATTGGATTGCCGCCAGCACCGATGGCTTTGGCCTTGGTTCGGCCATATACAAACCAGGTGACACGCCACAGATCGTTCAACAAAAGGCGCGCGCCATTGTCGCCGCATTCGATGCCGCATGGTAAGCGTTTTCGACACCCGCCCTTGCAGCCTGGGCGAGGGTCCGCTCTGGCATCCTTTGCGCGGCGAACTCTTCTGGTTTGACATCAACGCCCATCAATTGCTCAGCAAAACCGCCGTTTGGCAATTTGATGAATATGTCTCTGCCGCCGGTTGGATCAGCAAGGATGAGTTGCTCGTCGCCTCTGAAAGTCAGCTGTTTCGCTTCCATCTTGGCGATCAGACTCAAACGAAAATTTGCGACCTCGAAGCAAACAATCCCATTACACGGTCCAATGATGGGCGCTGTGATCCCCAAGGTGGGTTTTGGATTGGCACAATGGGTAAGAAAGCAGAGGCGAAGGCCGGCGCGATTTACCGATATTACCAAGGTGATTTGGTACGGTTTTTCCCTGAGATTACCATTCCTAATGCGATATGTTTTGCACCAGATGGGCATACCGCTTATTTCACCGACACCCCGCTCCGGCAAATTCTTGCGGTGAATCTGGATGCGGATGGCTGGCCATGCAGCGCGCCGCGCGTGGCGGTCGACCTGACCGGAACGGCCGACAATCCTGACGGTGCCGTGGTGGATGCGCAGGGCAATATTTGGAACGCTCAATGGGGCGCGGCGCGCCTGGCATGTTACAGCCCAAAGGGCGTCTTGTTGCAGACCCTAGAAATCGGTGCCGCGCATGCCACATGCCCCGCCTTTGCGGGAGCCAGCGGCCAAATTTTTTGTACCAGCGCAACGGAAGGAATCGCGCCGGAGGCCCTGACTGGGCATGATGGCCAAACCTTTGTTGCCGAAGTCTCCGCCATCGGACAGCTTGAACATCAGGTCATTTTGTGAGGTCCCAATGAAACGCAGCCTAGGAGTTTGTTATTATCCAGAACATTGGCCCGAAGAGATTTGGGATCGCGATGCGCAATTGATGGCTGAAACCGGTCTCACCTGGGTGCGGATTGGTGAATTTTCTTGGTCGTGCCTTGAGCCGCAGCCGGGACAATTTGACTGGGGTTGGCTGGACCGCGCAATTGCGGCTTTGGGAAAAGCGGGCCTCAAGGTCATCTTGGGCACACCCACCGCCACCCCGCCCCGCTGGATGCTGGACAAACATCCAGACATGCTGGCCCATGGCAGCAACGGCGAGATCCGCAAATTTGGCTCGCGGCGCCACTATTGTTTTAGCCATGCCGCCTACCGAGAAGAGGCCCGGCGTATCACCCGCCTGATGGCCGAACGCTATGGCGCAAACCCGATCATTGCGGCATGGCAGACTGACAACGAGTATGATTGTCACGATACTGCCATCAGTTATTCGACTCATGCCAAACACGCGTTTCAAGACTGGTGCGCCCAGCGCTATCAATCCCCACAAGCGCTCAATGCAACTTGGGGCAATGTATTTTGGTCTATGGAGTATGACAGTTTCGATCAGTTGGATTTGCCCAATCAAACCGTCACCGAACCAAACCCCAGCCATGTCTTGGCCTTTCGTAGGTTCTCATCCGATCAGGTCGTGATGTTCAATCGCGTACAATGTGACGAAATTCGCAAATATTCGGATCGTCCCATCATTCATAATTTCATGGGCCGTATCACCGCCTTTGATCATTATGACCTGGGTGCAGATTTGGATATATCGTCCTGGGACAGCTACCCTATGGGGTTTTTGCTGGACCGCGTTGGAGCCGATGAAACCGCGCAAGCGCATTATCTGCGCCAAGGTGATCCAGACTTTCAAGCCTTCCATCATGATCTGTACCGCGCCACCTCCGCTGGGCGCTGGTGGGTGATGGAGCAACAGCCCGGCCCGGTCAACTGGGCACCATGGAACCCCGCTCCCCTACCGGGCATGCCCCGCCTTTGGGCGTGGGAGGCTTTTGCCCATGGCGCAGAAACCGTGTGCTATTTCCGCTGGCGGCAAGCGCCATTCGCGCAAGAACAAATGCACGCAGGCCTGTTGCGCCCTGACCGCAGTCCCGCCCCGGCCCTAGCCGAGGCCGCCCAGGTCGCCGCAGAGTTGGCAGAGGTGCCATATGTTGGCACGGCAACAGCCCCGGTTGCGCTGGTTTTTGACTATGACAGCGCCTACGCTTGGGAAAGCCAACCTCAGGGCGCAGATTTCGATTATTTCCAGCTGGTGTTTGACTGTTATCGGGCTTTGCGGCGGGCCGGCCTCTCGGTGGATGTCGTGCCCAAATCCGTCGATCCCAGCGCCTATAAAATCACCTTCGCCCCGGGCCTGTTGACCGTACCAGAAAGCCTGCGTGGCGGTTTGGTTGTGGCGGGCCCTCGGGCCGGATCCAAAACCGAAGAGCTGACCATCCCCGAGGGTCTTGGCCCCGATATTACCGACCTTTCCACAAAGGTCACCTTCGTGGAAAGCCTTCCACCTTTTGCGCCAATGGCCCTGGACGGGGGTGGGGCATTTATAAAGTGGCGTGAAGCCATAGAAACCACGGATGCCGTGATCTTGCGCTTTGAAAAGGGCGCCCCCGCAGCTGTGCGCAATGCGCAGATGATCTACATTGCCGGATGGCCCGATGCAGCAGGCTGGCGGCGAATTCTGGAAATGCTGACAGAGCAAGCCGGACTTGACCTGATGGATTTACCGCCAGATTTGCGCCTGCGGGAAACAGACAGCCATAGGTTTTGGTTTAACTACGGACCGCGCAGCGTGACCTTCCATGGGATGACCCTGCCAGCTGCAGGTGTGCTTTGGGAGTCCAAATAATGCGACCCGAAACTTTTGGACAGGTGGCCGATGGGCGCTATGTGCAAAAAATCACCCTGCGCTCTGAACAGCTCACCGTCACGATCCTGACCCTCGGCGCGGTGATCAATGATGTTCGGCTGACCGGCGTGCCCTGGCCCCTGACCCTCGGCAGTCCTGATGTGGCGGGCTATGAGGGGAAATTAAGCAGCTTTGGCTCCTTCATGGGACCCGTCATAAATCGGATTAAAGGCTGCACCGCCAAGATTGACGGAAAGACCTACAGGTTTGAAAAGCACCATTCTGGCAATTTGACCCAGCATTCCGGGAGCACCGGCATGCATCGGCAGATTTGGAGTATTGCCGAGTATGGATCGGACCATGTCGTGCTAACGTTGCACTTGCCGGATGGATTGGGCGGCTTTCCCGGGAACCGCGAGATCACGCTGCGCTATGAGATTGAGCAGGCCAGCCTGCGCATGACCGCCAAGGCCACCAGTGATGCACCGACCCCCTTCAACCCCGCCAATCATTCCTATTGGTCCTTGGACTCGAAGCCGGGCTATGGTGGGCAGACGCTTCAAATTGCCGCCGATCACTACAGCGAACCAGATGCAGAGTTGATGCCCACGGGACGTATCTTGCCTGTGGACCACGGCCTCAATGATTTCCGCGCCGAACGCACCTTGGCAGGCGACGCACGCGACTTTTATGATCTCAACCTCTGTCTTGGCGCCACAAAAGCCCCGCTGCGCCCGATTGCGACCTTGACCGGGCGGGAAGGGGTGTGCATGGAGATGGCCACAACCGAATGCGGGCTGCAGCTTTATGATGGAGGCACAATCGACGGACGCGATTATCCAACCCATCACGGCGCGCCCTATGGGCCCCATGCCGCGCCGGCGCTCGAGGCACAAAGCTGGCCAGGTTCATTGGACCAATGTCATTTTCCCGATATTATATTGCGCCCCGGAACTCCCTATCACCAAGTCACAAGCTGGACCTTCTCCACCAAGCGGATAGGGTAGGTGTGAAGTTGAAAAGGGCTGATTCATGACTGACATCCTCATCCACCCCCTAACTCAAGACGCTTTCGCCCCCTATGGTGATATTCTGGCGCTGAAATCCGCGCCCGATAAGCTCATCAATCAAGGGCTTTGCGGCCGGCATCATGATTTGGCATTGATGGATTTCGGAGCGGACGGCCGGACAGGTATCAGCTTATTTGACGCCACACCGCGCAGCCTCCCCTATGTTTTGGAACTGGTGGAGCGGCATCCAGAAGGCTCGCAGGCCTTTATCCCCATGACTGAGAATCCTTTTTTGGTGATAGTGGCTCCAGATAAAAACGGCATTCCCGGCCGCCCCTTGGCCTTTCGCACAGAGGTTGGACAGGGAATAAACTTTCACCGCAATATCTGGCATGGTGTGTTAACCCCCCTGTTCGCCCCCGGACTATTTGCCGTCGTAGATCAGATAGGCAACAGCGCAAATTTAGAAGAATACTGGTATGAAATACCCTTCACAGTCTCAGGAGATGTGACATGAAAGACATTCAAGAGCTTAAAGACTTAAACGCAAGGCAGATATGGCACCCGATGGGTCATCCGGGTGATTTGCAAGCCAATGCCCCCACCATCATTGACCGTGCCGAAGGCGTGCGCATCACTGACATAGATGGCCACGAAACAATTGACGCCGTCGGCGGTCTCTGGTGCGCCAATCTGGGCTATTCCAACGACGTGGTAAAACAGGCAATCTCAGACCAATTGTCCAAGCTTCCCTATTATTCTGCCTTCGCCGGCACCAGCAACGCTCCTGCGATTGAAGCGGCAGAGACGGTGGTGAATTTCTTCGAACCAGATGGTATGGCACGGGCATTTTTCACCTCTGGCGGCTCTGACTCGGTGGAAACCGCCTTGCGGTTATCGCGCCAATATCATCGCTTGCGCGGTCAACCGCAGCGGATCAAATTTCTCAGTCTCAAGAAAGGCTATCACGGGACGCATTTTGGCGGTGCCTCTGTAAATGGCAATGCTCGGTTCAGAACGGCCTATGAGCCCTTGCTACCGGGCTGCTATCACCTGCCCTCACCCTACAGCTATCGCAATCCATTCAATGAGAGCGATCCGGCCAAATTGGCGCAATTGGTGGCTCAAGCCATGGAAGATGAAATCTTGTTCCAAGATCCTTCCACTATTGCCGCTTTCATTCTGGAGCCGATCCAGGGCGCAGGCGGGGTGATCGTCTATCATGAGAGCTTCATGAAACTGGCGCGGGATATTTGCGACAAATATGGCATCTTGATGATCTCAGATGAGGTGATCACTGGCTTCGGTCGTACCGGCGATTGGTCTGGCGCGCGTCATTGGGGCGTGCAACCTGACATGATGACCACAGCCAAGGGCATTACGTCCGCCTATTTCCCTGTTGGAGCCACTTTATTGAATGCCAAAGTGGCAGAGACCTTTGAAAGCGATCAATCCGGTGAGGGTGGAATTTTTCATGGCTATACCTACTCGGCTCACCCTGTGGGCATGGCGGCGGTTAATGCCTGTTTGAGCGAGACGGTGCGGCTGAACCTAAAGAGCAATGCCGCAGTCCGGGGCACCCAGCTCCATAACGGATTGAAAACCCTGCAAGAAGAATTTGACATAATCGGCGATGTGCGCGGCGGACATGGGTTGATGGCCGCGGTTGAGTTGGTCTCTGATCGGGATGCAAAAACTCCAATGGACATGCCCAGCCTCAAACGCGCCCATAAAGCCTGCTATCAATCTGGCACGATGGTGCGTATGGGCGGCAACAATCTTTTGATGTCCCCACCCCTGACGCTAACAGAGGCAGATGTGTCAAAAATCTTGGATGATCTTCGCGTTGGTCTCAAAGCCATCTAAACCGTCAGCGGGACGGTTTGAACGCCATCCCGCATAGAGCAAAATTTCGACATCATCTCAAGCGAATGTAATACTTTGGTGGCACGTCTTTCGGAAGGGTATTGCTTAATTCAATACCTTAACGGTTATCCCTGCGCTTAAGCTTTGCCCCAACCGCCACCTCCAGGGGTTGCCAATCCGAAAATGGACCCTGCTGGCAGATCAATCTCATCGTTTCCTTGCAACGCAATCTGCTGACCATCCGGCAATTCCGCCCAATTTTCACCGGTGACGCCCATGCCACCTCCCGCGGCTCCAAACGGCGGGACGGTCCGGTGAGAGCATAGGGTTGTCACTGTCACATCCGTTAAAAACTCCAAGCGCCGCAGGGCCCCGTGCCCCCCGCGATACGCGCCAGCGCCCCCCGATCCCCGCCGAATGGCAAAGCTCCGCAAGCGCACAGGAAAACGGCCTTCCAAAATCTCAGGATCCGTCATTTTCGTATTTGTCATATGAGTTTGCACCGCATCACAGCCGTGAAATCCCGGCCCAGCGCCCGTGCCGCCAGCAATGGTTTCATAATTTTGAAACTCCGCATTGCCCCAGACAAAATTATTCATAGTGCCTTGGCTGCCAGCCATAATGCCTAGCGCCCCAATGAGGGCGTTGCAGGCCGCTTGACTGACTTCTGTGTTGCCTGCAATCACCGCAGCCGGATAGGCCGGGTTGAGCATAGAATTTTCTGGCACGATAATATCCAGCGGCTTGAGACAGCCCTCATTTAGCGGGATATTTTTTCCAACCATCATACGGAATACATACAGCACCACCGCCCGCGAAACCGCAAAAGGCGCGTTGTAATTGCCTGGATGCTGCGCACTAGTGCCCGTGAAATCGACGCAGGCCCGACCAGAGGCATGATCGATTTTCACGGAGACTTTGATCTGTTGGCCGGTGTCCATAGGATAAACAAAGCTTCCGTCCTTCAGATCCGCGATCACTGCGCGTACACTCTGCTCCGCATTGTCCTGCACATGCCGCATATAGGCCGTGACTGCCGCCGCCCCATAGCTGTCTACCATGCGCAACAATTCGCGCCGTCCCGTTTCATTGGCGGCAATCTGCGCTTTGAGATCGGCCATATTTTGCGAAATATTGCGAGAGGGGTATCTGCCCGACGACAAAACGTCGATGGCCGCTCTTTCGCATAGGGTTCCCGCGCGGACCAATTGCACATTGTCAATCAGAACCCCCTCTTCCTCGATATGCTGGCTGTCGGGGGGCGCGGATCCTGGCGTGCGGCCGCCGATATCCGCATGATGCCCACGCGAACCGAGCCAATAGGCCGGTTTGCCCGCAACAAAAACGGGCGTGACAACGGTGACATCTGGCAAATGCGTGCCGCCATTGTAAGGGGAGTTCAGCATAAAGGCATCGCCCTCTGCAATCGACGGGTTTTGCTGCATGACTGTTTTGATGCTGTCCGACATGGAGCCCAAATGCACCGGCACATGCGGCGCATTGGCCACCAAGTCCCCTTGCCCGTCAAAAATGGCACAGGAAAAATCAAACCGCTCTTTGATATTTACCGACCAGCTTGTGTTGGCCAATGTTGCGCCCATTTGGTCCGCAATAGACATAAAGCGGTTTGACATCACCTCCAGGAGGATCGGATCTGCCTTCGTGCTGGCCAGATCGCGTGGCCTACGGGCAATATGCTCCAAGATCAAATTTCCAAGCGCATCTTGCCGTGCTTGCCAGCCCGGCTCCACCACATTGGTCCCGGTGGGTTCAATGATTATGGCCGGACCCGAGATCACCTGATCGTTCCGCAAAAGCCCGCGGTCATAGACTTGGGTGTCATGCCAGGTTTTGCGGTACAGCTTGCTTTCACCAACAGGCACGCCGGCACCAAAATTCTGGGATGGGGTTGCCGCATGCGTCATCTCGCCAATAGCCTCAACACTGAGCATTTCATATTGCAGCTTGCGATCAGGCGAGGCAAAGCCAAAGCGCGCCATATGCGCGGCCTCAAAGTCCGCAACCATTTTTTGTTGCCCGCCGTAGGCGACGCCCAAAGATTGATGAGATCCCTCGTAGCGCAGATGCGCAGTGATTTCGAGCCGCGGGTCAGTTATGCCCTGACTAAGCAATTCCGCCCGTGCGGCCTCTTGCAATATTGCCAACCGCGCCGACACCTGATCGGCGTCCGATAGATCGCAATCTAACTGCCCTTCTCGCAGACAGCGCACATCAGCCAGCCCCATGCCATAGGCGGAGAGGACACCGGCAAAAGGATGGACCATCACCCGCGACATACCCAGGGCTTCGGCCACCAAACAGGCATGCTGCCCTCCCGCCCCACCAAAGCTCTGAAGCGTATAGGACGTGATGTCATGGCCGCGCTCGACACTAATTTTCTTGATCGCATTGGCCATATTCTGCACGGCAATATCCAAAAAGCCCTGCGCCATATCTTCTGCCGTCCCCTCCAAACCATGCTGTGGCGCCAAGGCTTCGATCCTTGCGACAGCCGCCTGCGCATCCAAGGGCAATGTGCCGGATGCACCAAAAACAGCGGGAAAATAATCTGCAGAAAGCGCGCCCAAGATCACATTGCAATCCGTGACAGTTAAAGGCCCACCGCGGCGGTAGCTGGCCGGGCCAGGATCAGCGCCGGCACTTTCCGGTCCCACTTGGAACCGGCCGTCGCGGTAGCTACAAATTGAGCCACCACCGGCCGCCACCGTATGGATATCCATCATCGGTGCCCGCATGCGCACACCGGCCACTTCGGTCTCAAAACTGCGCTCAAATTTGCCGGCAAAATGACTAACATCGGTGGAGGTGCCGCCCATGTCAAAGCCAATCAGCTGATCAAACCCTGCTTGTTGACCAGTTTGCACCATGCCGACAATGCCGCCTGCGGGACCAGATAGAATGGCATCTTTGCCTTGGAACTTTTGTGCATCGGTCAGCCCACCGTTCGACTGCATAAACATCAATGCTTTGCAATTTCCACCGACATTCAATGCCCCCGCCACCTGATCCACATAGCGCCGCAAGATTGGAGACAGGTATGCGTCCACCACGGTGGTATCACCGCGCCCAACCAACTTGGCCAGGCCAGACACCTCATGAGAGGTCGAAACTTGTGAAAAGCCAAGCTCGGCGGCCAGTTGTGCCAATTGCTGCTCGTGAACAGGATTTAGATAGGCATGCAGCAGCGCAATTGCGATGGACTGCACCCCCGCCGCACGGGCCGCTTCCATATCGGCGCGGGCGCGGGAAAGCTCCAAGGGCGTGAGAACTCTACCCGCTGCATCCAGGCGCTCTGAAACCTCTACAACGGTGTCATAGAGCAGTTCTGGTCGCGAAATTTGCGTGGCAAATAGATCGGGGCGGGTCTGATACCCGATTTCAAGTAGATCACCAAAGCCCTCGGTGATCATCAAAAGCACTCTTGCGCCCTTACGTTCCAACAAGGCATTGGTGGCCACAGTTGTGCCCATCTTCACCGCGGCAATATCAGCCGCCTCCAGATCTGTTTCGGCGAGTATGTGGCGGATTCCAGCGATAGCCGCATCTTTATATTGCTCTGGGTTTTCGGACAAAAGCTTGTGACTATGAAGCGCGCCGCTGGGATCTTGTGCCACGATATCCGTGAACGTGCCCCCGCGATCGACCCAAAATTCCCATGCCATTTTCTGCTCCTCCTGTCTGTTTTGCACAAAGGCTGCAAACGCCGGTGGGGTCAAGAGGAGGATGCCTGAAATGCAGCCGTTTGCTTTTCACATAAATTGTTCACAATCGAATTCCGGCAATAAGATTTCATTAATTTTTACCTGTGAGAAAGCCCAAAAGCGCATTTCGGAGACCGGTCGTGGGAAGCTTTCAGTATACTGAGGCAATTTCAGGATCCATCCTGAACACCCCGCTTGGGGATGCGCGATTTTACGAACATAACGGGCAGATTACCCTGGCCAGCGATGGTGGGCAGGGCGTTATGACCCTCACATCCGCCGCCAATCAGACAGCCACCCTGGCTCACAGCGCCCCAGTTTCTGCCAATGCGCCATCGCAAAATGGCACCCTTGGCGGGCGGACGATCACAATTTCAGATCGAGATTTAGCCGCAGTTTTGACCAGCAGATCCGACAATTCTTTAACCCTTCATTCAGGCAACACAGGTCGATATTCAGACCGCCTTGAAGCGATGCACCTGCAAACCGGCAGCACCAGCCTTGTCGTGCTCGCAGACAGCACGGGCAATGGGCTGGCCACGTTTCAAGTCGCCAGTGACGAGACAATGGTGGAGCAAAACCAACTGGCCACCTAGCAAGCCGCATTCATCGATCAAAATTCCGCGCTGAGCGTTGTAACCCCGGGGAGCGACAGCTTCCTTCTAGCCGCCTCCGCCAGCAATCATAGCATCACCGCCGCCTATGCGGTCTCATCCAACAGCACGCTGTCGCCCGCCTCCACTCTGGGCGCACAACAATTTCTGCCCATTGCCACACCGCAGGATATGGCCACCGTGTCATTCCAAGGACAAAGCTATGTTGTGCTGGCCAGTGCGGACACAGGATCGCTAACCGTCCTGACGCTGGATTCTTCGGAGATCTTATCTCCAGTGGATCAGGTGACAGACAGCCTCAATACGCGGTTCCAGGGGGCGCAAATACTGGAGACCTTCACCCATCAAGGAGATGCCTATGTCATTGCGGCTGGGCAAGACAACGGCCTGTCATTGTTCCGGTTTTTGGACGATGGGCAGCGTGTCCACCTGGACACCATCGCAGATCAACTCAACATGCCGATAAACAGCATTACGGATATCTATGTCAACATCATTGGAGGCGATGTTCAGCTGTTCACAGTCTCTGGCTTGGAGGCCGGTATAGGTCACTTCACCCTCAGCCTCAGCACAACCGCCAGCGCACAGGCCGATGTTTTGTTCGCCCAGAATGCCGGGCAAGCCCTCAATGGCGTCAGCGGAGATGACCTGCTGCGCGACGGGGCGGGAATGGATCAGCTGACAGGCGGAACTGGAGCGGACACATTCACGCTCGTAGGGGATGGCAGCACCGATCGCATCACCGATTTTGAGCCAGGGCAGGATCGCTTGGACCTGTCCCATTCGAGCGGCTTCATCCATGTTCAATAATTGACAGTGACCAGCACAGCGACCGGTGCAATATTAAGTTTTAGCAATGAACAGCTGGTAGTGGAGAGCGCCAATGGCCGAAGCCTGTCAGCCACAGATTTCACCAACGCAAATGTCATCGCCCTGCAGCAAACAGATCTGAACGCCACCCTTGCGGCCGAAACAAATTTTACGGTCTCGCACCAAGCACTCATCACCTCCCTGACAGGCCAACAAAATTGGATGGTTCAAACCCACGCGTCTGCGGCGGTAAATTCCGCGCAGCAAGTGGCAGGCCAAACTGTGGCCGCAGCCAGCACCGACAGCTTTGTTTTTGCCGCGCAAGGCGTTCCGCTTGCCACCGAGCTTGAGGCCACCATTAACACAGTTGCACTGCATGCCATCCAGGAGCGGATCGATGAGGCCTCTGGCCAAACGCCCACTGCTGGCCCCGCTCAAGCCACCCTAATCAGCGCCGCCGCAGAATTTCTCATCGCAAACTATGACGCCACAGACACCGATCAGTTTGTATTTTTTCAGAGCTAAAGATCGCTGGCGTGGATCCTAAATCGCCGCGCGGATCGCCCGTATGTTCTCACCATAGGGTGCGGGATTTGCCACTGAGCCACCTTTGAAAACAGCTGAACCTGCCACCAAGACATCGGCCCCCGCACGAATCAACCCTGGCGCGGTCAGCGGTGTGACACCCCCGTCAATCTCAATATGGATCGGCCGGTCGCCAATCATCGCCCGCAATTGCGCCACTTTGCTTTCTAGTGGGATAAACGACTGCCCGCCAAAACCGGGATTCACTGTCATCACACAGACCAAATCCACAATATCAAGCAAATGCTCAACTGCGCCGGCGGGCGTGCCAGGATTAAGCGCCACCCCGGCCTTGGCGCCATTGACTCGGATCGCTTGCAGGCTGCGGTGAATATGCGCGCCAGCTTCGACATGGGCGGTAATCACATCCGCACCAGCCTCGGCAAATGCCTCGATATACGGATCAACCGGAGCAATCATCAAATGCACATCCATCACCGTTTTGATATGCGGCCGGATCGCTGCACAGGTTGCGGGGCCAAATGTGATATTAGGCACAAAATGCCCATCCATGACGTCAACATGAATCCAATCGGCGCCTTCTGCCTCAACACAGCGGATTTCTTCTCCAAAATTGGCAAAATCCGCAGAGAGGATTGAGGGTGCAATTTTTACAGATCGGTCGAAAGACATAGGCTCACCTTTATATCGTTTCGCAGCAATTATCGTGGCAGGAGGCGATTGTCACGCGCTAGAATGCTTGAATTGCAATGCAATCCCATGCACACAAGCGTTATGGAACAAATTACGACGACAGTGACGCAGTTGCCTCAGACACTCGAGCCGCGCAATCCGGGATTGCCGCTTGATTTGGATTGGGCACTCTCCGTTCAGGCCAATACCTCCGCCATTGAAAGGCGCTGCGCCAGCCTGCCGGGACGGCGCTCTGTCAAAAAAGATCATCAAGCCGCTTGGCTCGCGCGGGCAATCAGCTGCATTGATCTTACCACCCTGTCCGGCGATGATACTGCGGGCCGGGTCAAACGCCTCTGCGCCAAAGCCCGCCAGCCGGTACGGCAAGATATTTTACAACAGATCGGCCTGCCGCATCTGACCACCGGAGCGGTCTGCGTTTACCATGATATGATTGAGACCGCAGTGACCGCATTGCAGGGCAGCGGCATTCCCGTGGCCGCCGTCAGTACCGGCTTTCCCGCGGGCCTATCGCCACTGCATCTTCGAATTGATGAAATCCGCGAGAGTGTAAAAGCCGGGGCCTCTGAAATTGACATCGTCATCTCTCGCCGCCATGTTTTGACGCAAAATTGGCAAGCTCTCTATGATGAAATGGCCGCCTTCAGAACGGCCTGCGGCGATGCGCATGTGAAGGCAATTCTTGCCACTGGTGAGCTTGGCAGCCTGCGCAATGTTGGACGTGCCAGTTTAATCTGCATGATGGCCGGAGCTGATTTCATCAAAACCTCGACGGGCAAGGAAAGCGTGAATGCGACCCTGCCGGTGACTTTGGTCATGCTGCGCGCCATCCGTGCCTATTATAATCGCACAGGTTTTCGGGTCGGCTATAAACCAGCGGGCGGGATCTCAAAGGCAAAAGACGCCATCACCTATCTGGCTTTGATCAAAGAAGAACTGGGCGACCGCTGGTTGCGCCCCGATCTGTTCCGGTTTGGCGCCTCCTCTTTGCTTGGTGATATTGAACGCCAGCTCGAACATCACCTCACTGGCGGATATTCTGCCAATCACCGCCACCCGATTGGATAATCCGATGCCTATTGAAACAATTTTTGACACAATGGAGTATGGCACAGCCCCTGAAGATCGCGGCATAGCGCTTCAGTGGATTGCCAATCACGGCGGCCTTATTGGCCCTTATGTCAATGGCGCCTTCGCGCCTGCGCGGGACGATCTGGCCATTCGCAATCCTGCGACAGGCGAGAAGCTTGCAGGCATGACCCTGTGCACAAAAGATGAGGTGACAGAGGCGGTGCAGAGCGCCAGAGCTGCGCAACCTGACTGGCAAAAAGCAGGGGGGCCGGCGCGCGCCCGCGTGCTCTATGCCCTCGCACGTTTGATGCAAAAACACGCAAGATTGCTCGCCGTGACGGAATCTTTGGACAATGGCAAGCCCATCCGTGAAAGCCGGGACATTGATATCCCTCTCGCCATTCGACATTTTTACCATCACGCCGGCCATGCACAATTGATGCCCTCGGCCCTATCGGATCGCGTGGCTTTGGGTGTCTGCGGGCAAATTATCCCGTGGAATTTCCCGCTTCTCATGCTCGCTTGGAAAATTGCACCCGCCTTGGCGATGGGCAATACGGTTGTCCTCAAGCCCGCCGAATATACGCCGATGACAGCCATGATCTTCGCCGATATTTGCAGCCAGGCCGGCGTGCCCCCAGGTGTGGTGAATATCGTAACTGGGGACGGCAGCACAGGCGCCGCATTGGTCGATGCCAGCGTGGACAAAATCGCCTTCACCGGCTCAACCTCGGTCGGGCGGCAAATTCAAGAGGCAACGGCCGGCAGTGGCAAATCCCTCACCCTCGAATTGGGCGGAAAATCTCCCTATATTGTCTTTGATGACGCCGATATCGACAGCGCCGTCGAAGGGCTCGTGGATGCGATCTGGTTCAACCAAGGTCAGGTCTGCTGCGCCGGGTCACGCTTGCTCATTCATGAAGCCATTGCCGATGATTTTCACAACCGTTTAAAGGCGCGGATGGATAAATTACGCATCGGCGACCCGCTCGATAAATCCATAGATGTCGGGGCAATTGTTGATCCCATTCAACTTCAGCAGATCCAAGCGCTGGTGCAGGCCAATACGGCTGGGCAGACCTATCACGCCCAAACGCCCGTGCCAGAGGGCTGTTTTTACCCGCCCACTTTGATCACCGGGTTGCATCCAGCCGATACCCTGATGCAGGAAGAGATCTTTGGTCCCGTGCTGGTCTCAACCACCTTCCGCACCCCGGCAGAGGCCGTGGAGATTGCCAACAACAGCAAATACGGTTTGGCAGCGACGCTCTGGACCGAAAACATCAATCTTGCGCTGGAAATCGCCCCTAAGCTCGTGGCCGGTGTGGTCTGGGTCAATGCGACCAATCTGTTTGACGCTGCAGCCGGGTTTGGCGGCACGCGCGAAAGTGGATTTGGCCGCGAAGGCGGCTGGGAAGGGTTGCAAGCCTATAGCAAGCCAAGACAGCCCTTGCCCGAGCCGGCCCAAGTGACGCCTTTCACCGGACAAGGTGCCGCTGCCGATGATATTGATCGAACCGCGAAACTCTTTATCGGTGGCAAACAGGCCCGGCCGGACGGAGGCTATAGCCAAGCGATTTTTGGCCCCAAAGGGCAACTGCTCGGCCACGCGCCCATCGCCAATCGCAAGGACATCCGCAACGCCGTGCAAGCGCAATTGGCCTGCGGCTGGGGCAAAACCACCGGTCACTTGCAGGCACAAATTCTCTATTACCTCGCCGAAAATCTCGCGGCCCAAACCAGTAGGTTTGCTGAGCGCTTGGACGCGATGACGGGCTTGACCACAGGCGCTGAAGAAGTGCGAGCGGCGGTCGATGTCTTATTCACCTATGCCGCTTGGGCCGATAAATTCGAAGGCCAGGCCAAATCTGTACCGATGCGCGCAGTGGCTTTGGCCATGCGTGAACCCGTGGGGGCGATTGCAGCTCTTTGTTCAGATCAACATCCCCTCCTGGGCTTGGTCACGCCCATGGCTGCCGCTCTCAGCACGGGCAACTCTATAACCCTCTGCGCCAGCGCGCCTTTTCCCTTGGTGGCCACAGATTTCTCGCACATCCTTGAAGCATCCGACGTGCCGGCCGGGGTGGTGAATATCCTCACCGGTCCTCAGGCGGAGCTTGCGCCACATCTGGGCGCGCATATGGGGCTGGACACTGTGTGGTGTTTATCAGGAGCAGAGCTCACCCAAGAGGTGCAAGCGCGCGCCAGCAGCAATATCAAACGCGTTTGGCAAGGCGCGGCACAAGACGATCACGACAGCTGGCTAGATGCGGGCACAGAGATCAAAACCATCTGGATCCCCTACGGCGAGTAATGCTGCATTATTTGCGGCGAAACCACCCTTTGACGCGGTCCGAGGTCTCCTCTGCCGCCGCATCAATCCGGTCAATTACGGGATCCACGCGCCGCGCCCAAAACCCGCGCAGGCGCACATAGACCGCCCAAATCAAAGCCGCCAATAGGACCAAAAAGACAATGTTAAACCAAGGGATCAACCGGACATCCGGCCCGGCGACCGGCGTGAGGCTAACGGCATTGGGGTAAATCGACCAAAACGTGTTGCGCCACCCATAATGCCGCAGAATATACCATTCTGGCGCCTCCTTGCTCGAGACAGCATCTTCGGCTTCGGCCTGGAGGTTTGAGCTGTCAAACTTGAGATAGGGCGGCCAGTTAAAGCCCGTGTCTTCATTGCGATACACGCTCACCTTGCCATTGGCCCGGACGGTATTAATCAACCGCAAATCACGGTTCTGAGTTTGCGCCTCACCACTTTGTGCTGCCGCATAGAACATGCCAGTCCAGCCCGATAAGTCTTTGCGCAAAATCTCTGTGCCCGTGATGCGCACAATGTCGCGTTGGGGTAAATTATAATGAAACACCGCAAGCACCAGCAAAGCCAATAGCACTTTCAAAATCCATCTCATTTTGACCAGCATACAAACCGCTCCTTTGGGGGTGTCTCACCTTTGGACTATATAGGGGCACAAAGTGCCAATCAGAAGCCCCTTGGCTATGATTTCCCGCGCGCCTTTATCCCGCGCGCCGGATTTTCAGCGCCGTACTGACATAGCAGATCATCAAAGCCGGCACCCAAACGGCTCCGGTTCCAACGGTCCAAATCACGCCGGAAAGGGCTGTATCTTGCCAAGGGGCTGGGATAGTTGAGGTGATCCAAAGGCAATGCCAGAGGAAAACCACCACAACGGCCCAGGCAAGAGCCACAGCCGCTTCTTGCCAAAATTCCCCAATCCCTTGCGGATCCCGCCGCCCCGCACGGCGCCCAAGAAACAACGCCGCAAGCACGGGAAAAGACAAGGAGAGCAAAAAAATCATCGGCGCGTTAGACCCTGTTGTGAGCTTTTATGCGCCAAGTAATACGCTGCAGAAGAGAGGTGTAAAGCGTCACCGCTGTGAAGTTGCGCCGCAATCTGCTGGCACGTATTCTTGCGGGAGGATTTATATTGCCAATGCGCGCCCAGTTGCGCATCGTGAGATCAGCACAGGGGGAGGCAAAATGCGACTTCATGGAAAAACCGCGATTGTCACAGGGGCAGGTTCAGGCTTTGGAGCCGGAATAGCTCAACAATTTGCTGCCGAAGGTGCAACAGTGATGGTCGCAGATATCAATCTGGATGCCGCACAAGCCATCGCAGAACCACTTACAGCGACGGCGCAGCATGTGGATGTCGCAAGCGACGGCTCTGTCGCTCATATGATCGGCGCGGCGCAGGCCCTTTGGGGACGGATTGATATTTTGGTCAACAATGCTGGCATTACCCATTTGCCGCAAGCGATGGATCAGGTCAGCGAAGCAGAGTTTGATCAGGTCTTCGCCGTGAACGCCAAATCCGTTTTCTTGACCGCACGCCATCTTGTGCCGCTGCTCAAGCGCCAAAGGTCGGGCGCCATCTTGAATATTGCCTCAACCGCCGGTGTATCGCCCAGACCCAATTTAAATTGGTATAATGCCTCAAAAGGCTGGATGATTACCGCGACCAAAGCCATGGCCGTTGAATTGGCGCCATTTAACATTCGGGTCAATGCGCTCAATCCTGTGGCCGGTGAGACTCCATTGCTCGCCAGTTTCATGGGAGAAGACACGCCGGAGATGCGGGCAAAATTTCTCTCGACTATTCCGCTTGGACGTTTTTCAACGCCGCAGGATATGGGACATGCCGCCAGCTTTCTGTGCTCTGATGAAGCCAGTATGATCACCGGAGTGGCGCTGGAAGTTGACGGCGGACGCTGCATTTGAACCCGCCCAGTTCTATAGGCCAAACGGCGGATATTTATGCCGGGCGCTTTGCCAACCAACGGCAAGTGTTCACGCATCTGCGCGGCGCGGCCGGCACGGCGTTTATTCCAGATCGTGTCGAGGTGATCTGCAACGAAAACCCAGAACCGAGACTGGCGCATTGGTTCTCACAGGGCGATAGCGCAGCCATTGAAGATAGTTTGGGGCTCAACACCACATGCGTCATCATCTTTGAACATGCGCAAGCTGAGCTGGACACGGCTGGAACAGATCGCTTGACCTATCTCGGCTCTTTCGTGGCTTTGCGCCACAGACCCTAAGGCGCCCGCCCCAGTAGTGCATCCAGCAGGTCACTTTCGGGATCTTCCAGGCCAGCGATGATGTCGAAATGATGTTTTTTCGGCTCAATTGTCAGGTCCGATTGCCAATTTTCTGCCAAAAGCCGCGCTTGCTCTAGAAACGCCGGCCGCTCATCCGCGCCAACCCAAATATGTGCGCGCGTCGTTTCGGGCGCCGGGTGCAAGGCCGGACTTTCCGCCTTGGCAATATCCTCGGTCAGCCCCAGTGGCCCGCTCATCTGCGTCTGCAGTAACGGCCGCAAATCGGCAACCGGCGATATTGGCACAATGCTCCGGATCCGCGCGCGAACCTCTGAAGACAGGCCGCTGTCCACCTGCCCCATACGCGCCACCAAATGCCCCCCGGCAGAGTGACCTGCCAAAACAATCGGTCCAGGGATCCGATTGGCAATCTGGCCTATGGCCAAGGCCACCGACTGCGTGATCTCAGGGATCGATGCACCAGGGGCCAATGGATAACTGGGCAAGGCCACGGCCCAATCGCGCGCGCAGGCGCCTTGGGCCAAATGAGAAAAATCTCGCCGTCCGAATCGCAACCAGTAGCCGCCATGCACGAAGATCATCAGGCCCAGCGGGCGTCCTGCAGGAAAGAACAGGTCAAAAGCTTGGTCTGGATGCGCCCCATAGGGCTGGTTCAACTGTGCCCGGCCCAGCGTATGCTCGGCGTCTCGATAGCTGCGCGCGGTTTCATCCCAATAGGTTAAAAACCCGTCCGCATCGGGAATGTAGGCGGCATTTGCATAGGCATCATCAAGGCTCACTTCGCTTCTCCTCTGGACAAATAAGCGATCAAATGGTCTCACATCCTTAACCTAGGGAGGCCAAAATGCTTGATTCATCCACAGATCTAAAATCCATGCTCTCAGATCCCAGCTTGCTGCAAACGCAAGCCTTCATCAACAACCAATGGGTTGATGGGGAAAATGGTGCAACCTTTGACGTTTCAAACCCCGCGCGCGGTGATGTGATCGCACAGGTCGCTGACCTTTCGCGTGCCGATTTGGCGCGGGCGATTCACGGCGCTGAGGCAGCACAAAAGAAATGGGCCGCGCTGACCGCGAAGGAACGCTGCAATATCCTGCGCAACTGGTATAATTTGATGATGGAACATCAGTCTGATTTGGCGATGATCCTCACGGCGGAAATGGGCAAACCCCTTGCAGAAGCCATGGGAGAAATCGCCTATGGTGCGTCCTTCGTCGAATTTTTCGCCGAAGAGGCCAAGCGCAACTATGGTGAAACCATTCCGGGTCACCAGGCCGATACGCGGATCACTGTTATAAAACAGCCCATCGGTGTTGCGGCTTCAATCACGCCTTGGAATTTCCCCAATGCGATGATTACCCGCAAAGCGGCACCTGCTTTGGCCGCAGGCTGCGCTTTCGTCGCCCGACCCTCAGAATTGACCCCATTGTCCGCTTTGGCTCTGGGGGTCTTGGCCCAGCGCGCGGGCTTACCTGCGGGGATATTACAGATTGTCCCCTCCAATGACGCATCCGCTTCGGGCAAGGAATTTTGCGAAAACTCGAAAGTGCGCAAACTCACCTTCACCGGCTCAACCCGCGTTGGACGCATTCTTTTGAGTCAAGCCGCTGAGCAGGTGAAAAAATGCTCCATGGAGCTGGGCGGCAATGCCCCCTTTATTGTCTTTGATGATGCAGATCTTGATGAGGCGGTGATCGGGGCCATGGCCTGTAAGTTCCGCAACAATGGCCAGACCTGTGTCTGTGCCAACCGGATTTATGTGCAAGCAGGCGTTTACGAGGAATTCACCAAACGCTTTAAAGTGGCGGTTGAGGCCATGAAAGTGGGCGATGGGTTTGCCGGTGCAGACCTTGGCCCGCTGATCTCTAAGCCAGCTCTGGCAAAGGTTGAGAATCATATCGCCGATGCGCTGTCCAAGGGCGCGGTTGTCGCAACTGGGGGCAAGCCGCATGATCTGGGCGGCACCTTCTTTGAGCCGACCATCCTGACCGGCGTGACGCAAGACATGACCGTGAGCAAGGAAGAGACATTCGGCCCCATGGCGCCTCTATTCAAGTTTGAAAACGTCGATGATGTGATTGCCATGGCCAATGATACGATTTTCGGTCTGGCTGCCTATTTCTATGCCAAGGACCTGAGCCGTGTGTATAAAGTGGCCGAAGCGCTAGAATACGGCATTATCGGCGTGAACACAGGCATCATCTCTACTGAGGTCGCCCCGTTTGGCGGTGTTAAGCAATCCGGTCTTGGCCGGGAAGGCAGCCATCATGGCATGGATGAATATCTAGAGCTGAAATATATCTGTATGTCGGTCTAACTGGGCCATCCTAAAAGAAAAGGCAGGGATATCCCTGCCTTTTTTGATTAAATCCTGCGATCAGATCATGCCGCGCTGGCTTCCACCTGCAACGGAGATTTTGATTGAATTTGGATGCGGCGAGGTTTGAGAGCCTCTGGCACCTCGCGGATCAAATCAATATGCAGCATGCCATCCTCATAGCTCGCGCCGACCGCACGCACATGTTCGGCAAGATGAAACTGCCGCTCAAAGGCGCGCGTGGCGATACCGCTGTGCAAATAGGTCTTTTTATCTTCAGCTTTCGGCTTGCGCGCCGAAACGTTTAAGGTTTTTTCCTTAACTTCAATTTCCAGATCCGCCTCTGAAAATCCGGCAGCCGCAATGGAAATGCGATATCCATCTTCTCCAGTTTTTTCGATATTGTAGGGCGGGTAGCTGGATTGTCCGCCCTCATGAGCCGACACACGGTCGAGCAGGTCAGCAATCTGATCAAAGCCAATGCTGGCACGGTAAAGCGGTGCAAAGTCAAACGAACGCATAGGAGTATCCTTTCAAAAGCGAGTCCAAGTCGGCCACCCCATTCGGGCGTAGCCTTGTAAGTTCTAGATCCCCATCTGGGCGATCTTCACTATAGGTGGGAATCGGGGCGTCACAGTTCAAGAGCTATAGGTGCGTGATAACGGCAAAAAACGAGCGGTTTGCAGATTCCCCAGATGAATCACAAAAATCGAGTAGGTGATCCGAGCCCCATGCTGCGGAAATATTACAAAACACGGTTTGCCCGCCGAGCCCGTCTGACAAGTTGTTACATTTTGAGTCCCAATCTACGAACCGGCCACTAGCAGCAGGAGCGATGGGGAGGACGTGACCTGCTGTGATCAGGTGACCTGGCATGTCGCCCGACACCGCGAAAGATCCAGAGGCTGTGCTGTATTATTACTTCGAAAAATAACGCACAATAGGCCACCTCAGGCTTACGGCCGCAAAAAATTCGCGCCACGGGACGGCAGGATCACCAATTTCTCACCCGCCGCCGCACCCAGGGAGATCGGCTCTCCGGCATGTGTGGATTTGGCAGAAATGACCGAAATTATCATCGGCATGCCAAGGTCCAAACGAAACACCGGTGCGCCGGAGGAGCCGTAGTCGACCTCACAACCAAACACTTGGGCCTTCTCTTTACGCCCCAAAATGGTGCAGCCTTGGTGCACCTTCGGCCCCTCACTGCGGTCATGAGCATAAGACACCACAGCGACACGCGCGCCACGCATCGGCATCTGTGCGACTGAAAAGGGGATGATGTCGGGATGCGTAATGGGGGTGCGCAGCCGCAGGATGGCCAAATCACTCGCCACCCGTTTGAGCCCCTCTTGCTCGGCAAAGGAAAAATCTGGATGCACCTTAACAGCCGCGATCTTGCGATAAGATTCGGCCTGCCCATCCTGCCAACCGGCTCGAAATTCCAGATCATCAACGTCCACGCGGGCTCCGGATTGCGCATCAAAAACACAATGCGCAGCTGTCAACACATGCAACTCTCCGATCAATGTTGCGGTGCAAAACCCGCCGCCTGTCACATTGAGCCGCCCAACAGCGGGCCATTGCCTATCCATATCTGTTGCCGAGGCGGCAGTTAAACCCATCACCCCCTGTAAGAGTCCGATGACAAGACAAGCCCGCTTCAAGAAATGTTGCATCCTACCCCTATCGCATCTGCAGCTATTATTGGGCAATCCATAACCGCCCGCGCTTGGCGCTCTTTGTGGGCGATCCATCATGCCCAAGTAAAAGCCGAAATTACTCTATGCCGAAAACCGAGCGCCAAAGGAATCCCCAATTTTCGCCACGCCACCACATGAGTTACCGTAGAATTGGCACCTGACCGGCTGCCGGTTGACCTGACAAAGCGCGAGGTTTTGGGCCCCCGGTGGCCCAATCGAGCAATTCCACCGTATGCATAATCGGAATATCCGAACCACTGCCGATTTGCATCATACAGCCAAGATTTCCCGCCGAAATGACATCTGGCGTTTTCGCTTCAAGGGTCTCGATTTTCCGCGCTTTGAGTTGACCAGACATCTCAGGCTGCATCAAATTATAAGTGCCCGCAGAGCCACAGCACAGATGGCTGTTTTCAGGCTCCAAGACCTTATAACCCACGCGGCGCAGAAGGTCTTTCGGATAGGTCTTGATCTGTTGACCATGTTGCAAAGAGCAAGCCGCATGATAGGCAACTCTCAGGCCTTGATCTGGCAGTTTTGGCAGGTCCAGCTCCATCAAAACTTCGCTCACATCGCGCGCCAATTGCGCCACACGCGCGGCCTTGCACTCCAAAGGGTCGCCTTCAAACATATGGCCGTAATCTTTCACGGTCGTACCGCAACCAGAGGTGTTAATCACCACTGCATCCAACCCGCGCGCGGCATCTTCGGCGGCAAAGGCTTCGATATTCACCGCCGCAGTGCGATGGCTTTCGTCCACCTTGCCCATATGATGGGTTAAGGCGCCGCAACAGCCCTGCTTGAGCACAACCACTTCCGCGCCGTGCCGAGTCAAAAGCCGAATGGTTGCGTCATTGATATCCGTATTCAATGCCCGCTGCGCACAGCCTGTCATAAGCGCCACACGCAATTTCAACTGGCCCTGCGCCGGAAAAATTTGCGCGTCATCATTGGGGCTGGGCGCGGGAATTTGCTTTGGCGCCATGTCGAGCATCGCTTTCAGCCGAGGATCGGGCACCAAGTGGCGAAAGGGTCGGGCAATTTTTGCACCCAACAGGGCCAGTCGAAAGCGGTTGGGATAGGGCAAAATTCGCGCCAGAACCCACCGCAAAACACGATCCGACCAGCTGCGCTTATAGGTTTGCTCGATATAGGCCCGCGCATGATCTACCAGATGCATATAATTCACACCCGAGGGGCATGTCGTCATACAGGCCAAACACGACAGGCAGCGATCTATATGTTTAACCGTCTTTTCATCCGGCGTCCGCTGATTTTCCAGCATATCCTTAATAAGATAAATTCGGCCGCGTGGGCTGTCCAACTCATCACCCAGCACTTGATAAGTGGGACAAGTCGCCGTGCAAAAGCCACAATGGATACAGCTGCGCAGAATATCATTGGTACGTTTGATTTGCGGGTCCAACAGCTGCGTTTCGGTAAAATGTGTTTGCATCAGCTCATCCGTCCCGGGTTTAAGATTCCACGCGGATCAAATTTTTTGCGCAGGGTTTGAGAAACATGCTCAATTGCGCGTCCGAGTGGCTGGAAGTGGCACAGCTCTTGATCACGCAAAAAACCCGATTTCACCAAAGTCGCATGACCACTCAGCTGCGCCACATGTGTCTGCAAGGCCTGATGCAATGCTAGGCCGGCCTGTGCATTTGCAATCTGTGCCGCCTCCAGCCCAAGCCAGATCAATCCCCCACCCCAATCCAATTGACAGTGAAACCCGGGTTCTTTCTGCAGGTCTTGCATCAGATCAATGACCCTCAAACTGTCTGTAGGACGCACTGAAATACGCCACACTGTGTCGAGGGCTGCCCAAGACCTTAGGTCTTTCACCTCAGCCCAAGGATCATCAACCACATCAACCGCACCAAATTTCGCAAGGCGTTGCGTCAATTCGGACGCGCGGTATTGAACCGAGGTCTCAAACCCCTCAACCCGGATCAAACAGTCAAAGCCGCCGTCTTCCGCCTGCACGGTTGCAGCGCCGCTGACGTCAAACGGCGTGCCCAACGCCGCCGACATACAGCCGACCGCATCTGCCCAGGTGGTGACGTGAATTTTCAAAGTGGCCTGGGTCTCACTGACAGGCAGAACCTTCAACGCCACCTCAGTGAGCACCCCAAGCGTGCCCCAAGAGCCGGACATCAATTTCACAAGATCATAGCCGGTGACATTCTTCATCACCCGGCCACCATTGCTCAGCACTTGCCCCGTCCCATCCACAAAGGTCACGCCCAGCGCAAAATCACGCGCGGCGCCCACTTGAATGCGGCGCGGACCCGAGACATTGGCGGCGATCACCCCGCCAAGGGTTGGCTGACCCGATGTGCCCAAGATCGCGCGGTGATCCATCGGCTCAAAGGCAAGTCGCTGCTTTTCCGCCGCCAGAACGGCCTCAATGTCTTCAATAGCTGTCCCAGTTTTGGCCACCAGGGTCATGGCGCCGGGTTCATAAAGAGCGATCCCCTGCACGCGACGCGTACTCAGGGCTTGCGCCGGCGCAATACGGCCAATTTGGCGTGTCCCGCCGCCCATGATCTGCAAAGGACCCGTGGCCTCACGGAGCGCAGCGGCAAGGGCCGCCTCATCTTCAGGATAGAGTATTTCGCTCATGACGCCCGCCGCGATTGGGAAACCGACAGGGGGAAGACTTTGGAGGGGTTGAGAAGCCAGGCCGGATCAAACACATCTTTGACCGCCATTTGGATCTCCAGATCTTCTGCACTGTATTGGTCTTCCATCAAATCGCGTTTTTCAATGCCCACACCGTGCTCACCGGTCAAACAGCCGCCCACCTCAACACAGAGCCGCAACACATCCGCCCCCATCGCTTCACAGAGCTCAAGATCGCCCTCTTTGTTGGCATCAAACATGATCAGCGGGTGCATGTTGCCATCGCCCGCATGAAACACATTGCCCACACGCAGGCCATAATGATCCGACAGCTCTTTGATCCGCCGCAGAACTTCTGGCAAGGCAGAAACAGGAATGGTTCCATCCAAACACATATAGTCTGCAACTTGGCCCACCGCGCCAAAGGCGGATTTTCGGCCCAACCAAATCGCAGCACTTTCCGCGGCAGATTGGCTTTGACGCAGCTCGACCGGATTGTGTTTTTGCGCAATCGCACTGATGCGATCCAGTTGATCTTGAATTTCTGCCTCGGATCCTTCGACCTCGACAATCAACAGCGCTTCACAGTCTGGATATCCCGCCTTGGCGAAATTCTCACAAATTTCAATAATTGGACGGTCCATGAATTCAATTGCGACAGGCAAAACACCGGCTTTGATAATGTCCGCCACACAGGCACCTGCCACTTCATTGCTGTCAAAAGCGATCATCACCGGACGCGCGCCCTCGGGTTTGGGCAAAATCCGCAAGGTGGCCTCTGTGACCACGCCCAGCTGGCCCTCTGACCCGCAGATCACCCCCAGAATATCGAGCCCAGAGGCATCAAGGTAGCCACCGCCGATCTCAACAATCTCACCATCCATCATCACCATGGTCACGCCCATCAGATTGTTGGTGGTCACCCCATATTTCAAACAATGCGCCCCGCCAGAGTTCATCGCGATATTGCCGGCAATGGCGCAGGCCAATTGGCTGGAAGGATCGGGGGCATAAAAGAAATCTTCTTCCTCCACAGCGCCAGACACGCTGAGGTTGGTCCGGCCGCTTTGCACCCGGATCAGGCGGTTCTCGTAGTCTGTTTCTAAAACTTTATTCATCTTTGCCACGCCCAGGATGACGCAATCTGCCGTTGGCAGCGCACCGCCCGCCAAAGATGTGCCCGACCCCCGTGGCACGACCGGCACGCCTTCGCGGTGGCAAATCTTCAAAATATCTGAGACTTCCTGCGTGGTTGCGGGCAAGACTGCGATCATCGGCGGGCAGCGATATGCGGTGAGCGCGTCACATTCATAGGCCCGCGTTTCAGAAGGGTCATCAATCACCGCATCATAGGGCAAAACAGCACGCAACGCCGCCGCAATTTTCGCCTTTTTCGACAGGATTTCCGAATTTGGTTGTGGCATTTCCATGTTTAACCCTCCAATTGGTAAATAATTATAACCAATTTTGGGGGATCGCAAGGGCAAATCCTCTGCTACACTGAAGGCATGATATTTGATGTAATCCTCTCCCAACTCACCACTTTTGATCTTTTTGTCGTCGGATTTGGCCTTCTCGCCGCCTTTCTGATCGGCCATGTGATCGAAAACCCTCCCAAGTCACGCGCTTCAGTCACCGCCCTGATGTCCTACTATCGGCGCGCTTGGATGCTCAATTTCGTAGACCGCGATCCCCGTATTTTTGATTCTCAAACACTGGCCTCTCTGCGCCAAAGCACTGCCTTTTTTGGATCCACAGCTTTGATTTCCATTGGCGGGCTTTTGGCAATCATGGGCACGCCAGATCGCCTGCTTGAATTTACCCATGCCGTCACCCAATCGCAGGAGGCCACTGCGCTCAAATTGCAATTCAAATTGGCCTTTGCCGCTCTGTTTTTGGTGCATGCCTTTTTGAAATTTGTATGGTCCAGTCGCCTGTTTGGCTATTGCGCCGTCTTAATGGCAGCCGTGCCGAATGATCCAGATCATCCCCAAGCGATCCCGCGCGCTATTATGGCCGGTAAGATCAATATCCGCGCTGCCTTGAGCTTTAACCGCGGGTTGCGCGCCATGTATTTCGCGCTTGCATCTCTGGCCTGGCTGGCTGGCGCCCCTGTTATGCTGGCGGCCTTTGTGATTACGCTTTGTATGCTCTGGAACCGTGAGTTTTCCTCACAGGCCAGCGCACTTTTGAAAACTGGGATAATGGAGACCGACACATCATTTATCCCAGCGCCCTTCGCGCAACCAACCGATCAAAAGACCAAGAGCGGCAAAAATGAGGTAGACCCAAGCGGGTAAGAACTGCCTAATCTCGACGCCCTGCACCACATAGGCCTCACGCGAGACAAGCCCGATCCACCCGCGCCCATGGGCCGGCCGGCCACTGCGCACATTGCGAAATGTTGGCAGACCCTCAGATAAGGCCAAAGCTCCCCCATTGGTTTTGGCCAAAATGGGTGCCATCACCCGATCGGTGGCGATGGTCTGTACAAACTCCCGCGGTGCTGCCGGCCCCAGCGCAGCCACGATCTGCAAATCCCCTGAGCTCAAACGATAAAGCCCGAGATCCTCACTGACTATTTCAGCCCTGTACCGACCGGGCGCCATAGGTTGCAAAGCTACGGTAAACCGCTCGCCGTTTGGCGTTACCACCTCAAGCGGCGCAAGCGGGCCTTCGGTCAAGCTGCGACGCGTGACCTGTAGCCCACTCTCGCTTGGCTCTGCCAATAGCGCCTCCTCCTCCAGATCAGGCTCTTTCATCGACCAATGCGCCACGCGGCGCAGTAATTCCGCCTGGGGTCCTCCCCCTTCATAGCCACGATCCCAAAGCCAAGCATGATCCGAGGTCAAAAGCGCAACCCGCCCCTTGCCCACACGGTCCACAACCAGCAAAGGGGAGTCCCCGCGCCCTGTCATCAGCACCTGACCCGAGGTTGCCTCGACCTCAATCTGCCGCAACCATCGGCCCCATCCGGTGTCTGGTGCCAAACTCTCCAAGCTTTCACTGACCGGATGTTTCAGGCCAAACTCTGTCACCTGCGGCATGATAGGTTCTTCAAAGACCCGTGAGGTCGGCCGGCCCGGCAGAATGGCCCCAAGAGGCGAGCGATAAAGACTATTGACCCCCGCATAATCCGGTCCAGCCGCCACCAAAACCGCCCCGCCTTGGCGGACGTAATTGGCGATTGACTCGAAATACTCTGCTGGTAGCAATCCTCGGCGCTTATAACGATCAAAGACAATCAGATCGAACTCACCAATTTTTTCGAGAAACAATTCGCGGGTGGGAAAGGCAATCAAAGACAATTCCGTCACCGGCACGCCATCTTGCTTTTCCGGTGGGCGCAAAATTGTGAAATGCACCAAATCGACATTGCTGTCTGACTTTAACAGATTGCGCCATGTGCGCTCGCCCGGATGCGGCACCCCCGAGACCAGCAAAACGCGAAGCCGGTCACGCAGGGCATTGATCTGCACAACCGCAGCATTGTTGCGATCGGTCAACTCACCGCTCATATCAGGTGTCGAAAACTGCAAAATATTCATGCCGCCGTGACCCAGCGACACATCGACCTCAACCTCACGGTTCACTGGAATTTGATACCGCTGCTCTGGCCCCCCATCCACCGACAGGATGATATCTGCCAAAGCCGCTTGTGGCGCGGCCCCTTGATCCTCGACCAAAAGTGTTAGGGTGATCGGCTCGCCCAAAATCGCAAAACCCGGTGCATTTTTGACCAACAGTCGACGATCCCAATCGCGCGATCGTCCCGTAAGCAACAGATGTAGAGGCACAGGCAAGTTTGGGGCAAACTCCGTATCGTGAATCTGCCCGTCTGAGATCACAATCGCACCGGCAATACGATCCCGCGCGGTTTCAGACAGGGCCTGCGCCAAAGCGGTCATAACTTCCGAACCACCCGGCCCAGCTGCATCCGCCACCTCCACCAGCCGCATCTCGGTTCCCGGCCGATCCGCGAGCTGTGCCGTGACATGAGCCAAGGCCGCCTCAGTTTGCGCCCCCCGGTCCGACAGCCTCTGACTGGACGAGCGGTCGACAACCACGAGGACAATATCCGCTTCCGCTTGGCGTTCTTCAGTTTTCAGTGAGGGATTGAGCAGAGCCAAAAAGACACAGATCACAGCAAAGCCGCGATAGGGCCAGCCCGCGAGCCGCCGAAACGCCGCCAGGGCCAAAGCCCCCAGCACAGCCAGCGCCAAAGCCACCATAAGCCAGAGCGGCAGAAGCGGATCAAAAAGCAATGCATCAAGCCTCATTCGCCCAACCTCTTGAGAAGTTCAGGGACATGCACCTGATCGGATTTATAGTTGCCGGTCAAAACATGCATGATCAGGTTGACTCCAAACCGCAGGGCAATCTCCCGCTGCCGCTCTCCAGCCATGCCGCGCCCCACGGGCAGGAGAGGCTCGCCGGCCTCATCCACGGCCCAAGCCGCCGCCCAATCATTGCCGCCAATCACAACCGGGGTGACCCCGTCATTGAGATTGCGAAAGGGCATGCCTTCCACCTGCACGCCGGAATTTTGTGGGGCTTCCACCCAAATTCCCCCACGCGGATACCGGCCCGGGAAATCTTGCAGCAGATAAAAACTGCGCGTCAGCACATGATCCGGCGCGATTGGCGCCAAGGGCGGCAGGTTCAGCCCAGAGGCCAGTTGTTGCAGTACACGGCCTTCCTTGGTCGTCTGGCCAACCCGCGCAATGTCACTATCCCTTGTGTCGAATAGGATCATCCCGCCGCCTTTGAGGTAGCGATTCAATTTGCTCAGTTCCTCAGAGGACAAAGCCTGTTGCCCCAAGGTGATCGGCCAGTAGAGAAAGGGGAAGAACGACAATTCATCAAGGGCCAAAGACAGCCCCATTGGCGGGGCTGGTTCAATTGAGGTGCGTTGAAAAAGCGCCTGTGACAGCCCAAGCAAACCGGCGCGGGAAATCTCATCCTGCCGCGCATCCTGGGTTTCAACATAGGCCAAAACTACCGCGCGACTGGCGGCTATAGCGCGGTCCTGCGACATTTGCGCCAATGCGTTCTCAGGGGAAATGCTTGTCAGGAGGGCTCCTGTAACAGCCGCCAAGACGCCACCCCGCAGCCGGCCCGAAAGCCAAAGCGAGGCCACAACATCTGCGATCAGCAAACACAAAGCCAGCGCCAAAAACCAAGCGCCCAGACGATGCGAGCGCACTTGATCTTGCCCTAACAGCCGCACCTCATCCGGCCAGCGCGCAGGGGTTAATTGGCTATCTTCAGAAAGGATATTGCGTGCCCAACGGCGATCTTGCCCTTGGTAGAGGCCCGCGGGAGTCTGCGCAGAAATCGCGGCCTGTGCCAATTCAGCGCCCGCAATCCCGGCACGATCTCCCACCCGCCTCAACTCCCCGGCGCCATCCATCTGCTGTACCAATTGCCAGGTACTGCCGGCTAAAGACTCCGGTTCGAAATTCGCAGCACTTCCGATCACAGACAGACGCTCTAACATGGACACAAAGAGCCCTGAAATCGGCAGGTTTGACCATTCTGTATTGGCGGTCACATGAAGCAGAACGACCTGCCCTTGCCCAAGCTGTCTGCGGGTCACCAAGGGGGTGCCATCGCTCAGGCGCGCGATCACATGGGATGCCAAATCCGGTCCAGGTTCCGCCAAAACCTGTGCGGTAACTGTGACCTCATCGGGAACCGGCAAGCCATAAAATGGCGTATCAATCTCAAAGCTCTGCAAAGTTTTCGGCGCGCCCCAAGACATAGCCCCACCGACCGTGCGCCCACCCGCCCGCAGCTTCACCGGCAAAAGCGGATCACGCGTTTGCGCCTCAAATTGTGCCGCTGCCAAACGCGGCCCCGCAAAGCGCAGCAAGGTGCCCCCCTCCGCCACCCAATCGGCCAGGGCCTCTTTTGAGGCAACCTTGGCGACATCGGCTAGAATAATCGCATCCGGGTTGGCCAAGAGCACATCATCCAATGTCCCATCAATCAAATCCGCAACGGGCGATAGCGCCTGGGTCAAATAGTGATCTGGTGCAAAAAGGATCAAGCCTTCGCGGTCAGAGGTCTCCCCCGTGAGAATAGCAATTTCTGGGCGTTGAATACGATCATCCGTTAATCGCACCGCCGCTGCTGATTTATGCCCGGCCACCACAAGCCGCGAAATTCGGTTGCGCATCTCCAGCGGCAAATCCACTGTGGTGGTTGCACGCAAATCCTGCGCAGAAAAGCCCGTCTCAGCACTTTGCAATCGGCGCTCCACGCCGGAGGGGTCCAACCCCAAGATATCAACCACAACCCCCTGTGCCTGTCCGGCTGTCATCCGCACTGCCGAAATCTCAATCCCCTGTGCCGCAGCCCGCACCGGCAAGAGACCTATGGGGCTGCTGCGGCTCATGGCGACCTCGACGGATCCGCGGCGCAATAAATCGCGGACCAATCGGTCTCGGCCAGGCCAATCGATCGGTGAGGCCAGCCAATGCGTGTCAAAATCCCCCAAAGAGTCAAACTGGCCTTGCCAGTTGCGCTTCGGCAACCAGGCGTTCGGCTCAGCGGCCTTAATAGCGCGGGCGGCTTCGGAGGCTGCAGAAAACACCAGATCTTTTTGTGGCGCCGTGAGCTGCAAAAATGCCACGGGGCGCCCTTGGTTGCCCGACTGTTGCACCACCTCCAGAGCCGCAAGTTGCTGCGCCTCCCAATCGCTAGCATCTGCCCAGCTGCCCTCCAGGACCACAAGCAGCTTTGACAAATTTTGCCCCTTGGGCGCCGGGTTCACAATCGGACCTGCCAGACCAATAATCAAACCGGCCATCACCAAGGCCCGCAACAGCAAAAGCCACCACGGGGTCCTGTCCGCTTGCACGGTCTCATCGTTCAACCCCAAAAGCAGCGCCACGCCAGGAAAAACCCGTCGGATCGGAGCGGGTGGCACAGCCCGCAGCAAGATCCACAATAGCGGCAAAGCAAAAAGCCCCACAAGCAACCAAGGCGCGGTAAAACCAATCATGGAAAAGAACGTCATCGGCGGTATTCCAAAGCGTGATAAAGATCCAATAGGGCGCCGGTTGCGGGTTGATCTGTACTGTGCATGAAAAATTGCCAGCCCAAACTCTGCGCCAAATTTGCCACCTGCGCCTTGCGCTCTTTCAAAGCCTCAAAATAAGGCTGCCGAAGATCATCCGCCTTTTGACTTTCATGGCGCAAACTGCCGGCCATGCTTTCAAAAAGGGTGCGCCCTTGAAAAGGAAAGTGAAGCTCCTGAGGATCCAAGACCATCAGCAATACACCCTTCACTTGCTGACCTGCAGCCCGTGTCACCGTGTCGCGCAGCGCGGCCAAGTCCCCGAAAAAATCAGAGGCAAACACCGCCAAACTGTTCGCCGTCAGGCCCTCAATTTGTGGTGCACCAAAATCATGCGACGCCCGGCGCGCCAAAGCCTGTGCCAAAGCAGAAATCTGCGCCCGGCCCGTTTGCGGCGGCAATCGGCCATCGCTGGTGCCTATGCGCTCACCGGCCTGGTTGAGGAGAATAGCAAGCGCCAGAGCGATCATCGCCGCCCGATGCTGCTTACTCTCTCCCTGACTGGAAAATTGCATCGCAGCGGAATTATCAATCCAAAACTGCACCGCTTGCGCCGCCTGCCATTCGTTTTCGCGCACAAATTGCTCATCTGCGCGCGCAGACCGACGCCAGTCAATCGCGCGCAAAGCATCGCCTGCCTGTGCCGGGCGGAACTGCCAAAAGACATCCCCCGGCCCGGCGCGCCGCCGCCCGTGCCCGCCCAGTGAAAAACTCTGAGCAAGCTGTTGCGCCTCTGCCAAAAGCTGTGGCCAGTCAGACGCCAGCTCAAAGGCTGCATTTAAGGGCGGGTTTGAATTCAAGACGCCGCCTTTTTGTCTAAGATCATCTGCGTGACATCGCCAATCAGCTCAAGCTGAGTGATGCCGCGTGCCCGCGCGCCAAATGCCAATGCCATACGGTGGTTGAGCACCGCAGGCGCCAGATCCGCGACGTCCTGAGCCGAGGGTGCATAAGCCCCACGCAACAAAGCGCGCGCGCGCACGGCCAGCATCAAGGCCTGCGCCGCACGTGGCCCCGGGCCCCAGCGCATATTCTCGCGAACCCGCTCCGGCGCTGTTGGGTCTTCCGGCCGGAACGCCCGCACCAGATCCAAAATAAGCTCCACAATCGCCTCGCCCACAGGCATGCGGCGAATCAAAGCCTGCGCCGCCAGCAGCTGATCGGGGTCAAAGACCGCAGAGACCTCCGCCTCCTGCGCGCCGGTGGTCGCCAAAAGAATATCTCGTTCCGTGGCCCGATCCGGATAGGGCACTTGGATCTCGAGCAAAAACCGATCGAGTTGCGCCTCTGGCAAAGGATAGGTGCCCTCCTGTTCAATCGGATTTTGCGTCGCCAGCACATGAAAGGGAACCCCAAGCGGCCGGTCGCGCCCCGCAACAGTAACAGATTTTTCCTGCATAGCTTGAAGCAACGCCGATTGCGTCCGTGGACTGGCGCGGTTAATTTCATCAGCCATCAACAATTGGCAAAATACGGGCCCTTCGATAAAGCGAAATTGCCGCGCGCCATCGGATGCGGTCTCCAGAACCTCGGAACCCAAGATATCAGCGGGCATCAAATCCGGGGTGAATTGCACCCGATTGCCGCGCAACCCCATGACAGTGGACAGCGCCTCAACCAGCCGGGTTTTCCCAACCCCCGGCAGGCCAACCAAGACACCATGCCCGCCACATAACAAGGTGATGAGCACCAAATCCACCACCCGCTCCTGTCCAATGAACACCCCGCGGATCATCTCGCGAGCCTTTGCCAAACGGTGGCCTAGGTCTTCAATTTGTGGCGCCAGCGTATCAGCTTTGGTCATAAGATTGCCTCGCAATAATTTCTATGTGGTATATATCTAGCCTACCTTAAGAAAAAGAGATGACAACTGATATGAGCGGACAAAATATCGTGACCCCATCGGCAGAAAACATCGCCGCCAGTGTCTCAGCCGCAACCCGTGGCAAAGGCTTGCCGCCAGTTCACCTATGGAACCCACCGTTCTGCGGCGATCTGGACATCCGAATTGCGCGGGATGGCACCTGGTTCTACCTTGGCACCCCCATTGGCCGACCAGCGCTTGTGAAATTGTTTTCGTCAATCTTGAAAAAAGAGGCGGGGAAATATTACCTCGTGACCCCAGTTGAAAAAGTCGGGATCCAAGTGGATGACGCCCCCTTTGTGGCGGTGGATGTGGATCATCGCGACGGCGATTTGCATTTCACCACGCAGGTCGGCGACACAATGATCGCCGGCCCTGACCACCCAATCCGTGTGGAGCGCGACCCCGAAACCGGCGAACCGTCGCCCTATGTTCTGGTGCGCAGCAATCTGGAAGCCCTCATTGATCGCAAAAGCTTCTACCGCTTGGTCGACCTGGGCCTGCATGAGATATGGAAGGGTGAAAGCTGGTTCGGCCTGCGCTCCCAATCCACATTCTTCCCTATGATCCCGTCGAAAGAGCTGACTATTTGACAGAAAATAAGAATACGGCTCTAGAATTGCATAAAGCGCCTGTACTCCCCCGGCTTGAGATGTCCTAAATGCCACTCACCGATCTGCGCTCGTATGAGGCGTAGGCAGGGGTGACCTATGGCTGCGGTCATGCGGCGTATTTGGCGATTTTTGCCTTCGCGAATGGTCATCTCGATCCAGCTGTCCGGCACCGACTTGCGCACCCGGATCGGCGGGTTGCGTGGCCAGAGGCCCTCCGGTTCGTCCATCAGCCGCGTTTTGGCCGGTTGGGTGACACCGTCTTTCAACTGCACCCCGCGGCGCAGGCTTTGCAAGGCGCTCTCTTGCGGGGCTCCTTCGACCTGGACCCAATAGGTTTTTGCCATTTTGTGTTTCGGATCGGCAATCCGGGCCTGCAATTTGCCATCATCAGTTAAGAGCAACAGCCCCTCACTGTCCCGATCCAGCCGACCGGCCGGGTAGACATGCGGAACGGAGATATAGCGCGATAGGGTCTCGCGCCCGCTGGCCGCAAGGCTTTGATCTGTGAATTGGGACAAGACATTGAACGGCTTGTTGAACAGGATCAGCACGTTAACGCCTGTTCCAAATCAGCGCGTAGATCCTGCACATCCTCAATGCCAATCGACAGGCGCAGAAGAGACTCAGGAATGCCGGTATGAGGCTCAATCGTGTGGCGATGTTCCACCAGGCTTTCCACCCCGCCCAAGGAGGTGGCTCGGTGAAACAAATTCAATCGACCGGCCACCCGCAGGGCCTCCACCGCCCCGCCCTTCACGCAAAAGGACAAGAGCGAGCCAAACCCACCTGCCATTTGCCGCTTGGCCACACTATGCCCTTCAAAATCAGGCAGGCCGGGATAAAACACTTGCGCCACCGCGTCGTGACTTTGCAAAAATTCTGCCATGGCCTGCGCATTTTGCGACATGCGCTCCACGCGCAAAGGCAGGGTGCGGATTGAGCGAATGAGCAGCCAAGCCTCAAAACTGCCGATCACCGCGCCGGCATCATGGCGATCTATGGCGATCGCTTGCCAATGCGGATCGGCAGGCGCATTAGTCGCCAAGACCCCAGCCAAGACATCCGAATGGCCATTGATTCCTTTGGTCGCCGAATGCATGACAATATCGGCCCCAAAATCCAAGGCGCGGGTCAAAATTGGCGTTGCGGCCGTGGCATCAACCACCAGTCGCCCGCCTGCCGCATGGGTGGCCTCCGCCACAAGCGCGATATCCGTTGTCCGCAGCCACGGGTTTGAAGGCGTCTCAATAAAGACCAAATCTGGCTGGTGATGGGCGCAGAGGCTTTGCGCCTGCCCAATATCGCTCAAATCCGCCTCGATCAGGGTCACGGAACGGCGGGCACAAAACTCCCGCAACCACTTCGTTGTGCCCCAATAAATCTGTGACTGCACCAAGACCGTCGTCCCGCCCGGCAAAGCTCGAAACACAGCTGCAATCGCCGCCATGCCGTTGGGAAATAAGAGTGCGGCCTCAGCGTTGTCCAGTTGCGCCAAAAGAGCTTCGGCGATGCGGCCCACGTCATTGTCATCACGGGCGTAAATATTGCCCGTGGGATGCGGCTGATAGCTACGGTCCCGTGCAAAGGTCGTACTGGGCTGAATGGGCGGTACGACCCCGCCGCTGGCCGCATCAATATATCCGCCCGCCTGCGCCGCAATAGTCGCCACTGATAGGCCACGTTTCGCCATGGATTTCCCCTCTTTCGCCTCAGACTCTAATGCGCGACCGCCCAATTTGGCCCAGATCCAGCCTCAACAATCAACGGCACATCCAGCTTGACCACTGGCAAGCTGGCCCGTTCCATCACCTGTTTGGCAACTTGGGTAAGGGCCTCGACCGCACCCTCCTCAACTTCAAACAGCAATTCATCATGCACTTGCAACAACATTTTGGCCGGTAAATGCGCAATCGCCTCGGGCATGCGTACCATCGCGCGGCGGATCACATCTGCTGCGGTGCCTTGGATCGGCGCATTGATTGCAGCGCGTTTGGCAAAACCTGCATGCGGGCCTTTCGCCCCAATGTCAGGCGTGTGAATGCGGCGTCCAAACAGCGTTTGCACGTAGCCATGTTCTTTGGCGAAAGCCACCGTATCATCCATATAGGTGCGAATGCCCGGGAAGCGCTCAAAATATGTGTCGATGAACGCCTGGGCCTCCGCCCGCGGAATCCTCAGATTGCGCGCAAGTCCAAAGCCAGAAATGCCATAAATCACCCCAAAGTTAATGGCTTTTGCCTTGCGACGCACCTCAGAGGTCATTTGATCGAGCGGCACATCAAACATCTGACTTGCGGTCAGCGCGTGAATATCAATGCCGTCGGCAAAGGCCTGTTTCAAAGTTGGAATATTGGCTATATGGGCGAGAATGCGCAGCTCGATTTGTGAATAATCCAAAGCCACTAAGGTTTTGTCGGTCTCCGCCACAAAAGCCTCCCGAATTTTGCGGCCCTCTTCCGTCCGAATGGGGATATTTTGCAAGTTGGGATCGGTTGAGGCCAAACGCCCGGTGCTCGCGCCGGCGATGGAATAGGACGTATGCACGCGGCCAGTATCGGGATGAATATGGTCCTGCAGCGCGTCGGTATAAGTGGATTTCAACTTGCTCAATTGACGCCAGTCTAAAACCCGCCCGGGCAATTCATGCTCCGTCGCCAGATCTTCCAAAACATCAACCCCAGTGGCATAGGCGCCCGTTTTGCCCTTCTTACCACCCGGCAGCGCCATTTCATCAAAGAGCACTTCGCCAAGCTGTTTGGGAGATCCCACATTAAAGCTGCGCCCGGCCATCTCGTGGATTTCAGCCTCCAGCCCCGCCATCTTCTGCGCGAAACCATTCGACATGCGGCTCAAGACATCTCGGTCTACTTTGATCCCGTGCATTTCCATATCTGCCAATACCGGCACGAGGGGGCGTTCCAGGCTTTCATAGACCGCTGTCACCCGATTAAGATGCAAGCGCGGTTTGAGATACTGCCAAAGGCGCAGAGTGATATCGGCATCTTCCGCCGCATAGCGGCTGGCCTCATCAATGGGAACACGGTCAAAGGTGATTGCGGATTTCCCACTGCCCAGCAGTGTTTTGATCGAGATGGGCGCATGATCGAGATAGCGCTCGCTCAAAAGGTCCATCCCATGATTGTGCAAGCCGCCATGTTGCGCGTAGCTCATCAACATTGTGTCATCTATCGGCGCCACTTGGATGCCGACCCGCGCCAAAATCTTGGCGTCATATTTCATGTTCTGACCAATTTTCAGAATGGTGGAATCTTCCAGCATCAGTTTGAGCATGGCCAGAGCCGTGTCGTGATCCATCTGGCCCTCGGCCAAAGCATCCGTGCCAAAGAGATCATCAGATTGACCCGCGCGATGCGTGAGCGGCAAATAGGCCGCCTCACCGGCCTCAACGCATAATGAGACCCCGACCAAATCCGCGCGCATTTCATTCAAACTGGTCGTTTCCGTATCCACGGCTACATAGCCGCGGGCATAAATGCGATCAATCCAAGCTTGCAGAGCCACCGCGTCTCGAATGGTCTCATATTTGCTTGCATCAAAGGCCACCGCAGCCGGGGCCTCAATCGCTGCCTGCTGCACTTCTGGCTCGGCAATAGTCGGGGCTTCAACCCCCAGCTTTTCAGACAACCTTTTGCTGAGGGTGCGAAATTCCATCTCTGCCACAAAGGCCATAAGTTCCCTTGGGTCTGGATCTCGCACCTCCAGGTCTTCGATAGAAAAATCCAGCTCCATGTTGCAATCCAACTGAACCAACTGTTTGGACAGTTCAATCTGCGGCCGATTGTCCATCAGACTTTCGCGGCGCTTGGGCTGTTTGATCTCGCCAGCGCGGTCCAGAAGCTCTTCCAACGAGCCATATTCGTTGATCAGCAAAGCTGCGGTTTTAATGCCAATGCCGGGCGCACCGGGCACATTGTCAACGCTATCGCCTGCCAAAGCTTGCACATCAACCACACGCTCCGGGGCGACACCAAATTTCTCAACAACACCGTCGCGATCAATCACCTTGTTTTTCATGGCATCCAGCATCACAACACCGCCGCCGACCAACTGCATCAAATCCTTGTCAGAGCTAATAATGGTACACGCGCCCCCCGCTTCACGGGCGCGGCATGCCAAAGTTGCGATGATGTCATCCGCTTCAAACCCTTCGACCTCTTTACATGCCACATTGAAAGCCCGTGTTGCGGCGCGGGTGAGCGGAAATTGTGGGATCAAATCTTCCGGCGTGGCAGATCGGTTCGCCTTATACAGATCATACATATCATTGCGAAATGTCTTGCCAGAATGATCGAAGATCACGGCGACATGAGTGGGCGCATCGGGGCCAGTGTTATTTTCCACATATCTTTGCAGCATGTTGCAAAAGCCAGCCACTGCGCCCACCGGCAGACCATCTGATTTGCGCGTCAATGGCGGCAAAGCGTGATAGGCGCGAAAGATGAAGGCTGACCCGTCGATCAGATGCAAATGATGTCCTTTACCGAATACCATGATGATGTAATCCTTGGGTCATTGATTAAGACTGTTTGTGGCATGAAAAATTTATACCTGCCAGTGCTACTGGCCTTGAGTTGCACATTTGCATCCGCCTCGGCGCCGGTTCCTGAGGAAAACTGCGTCGATATCCCTGACAGCCACTACAGTTGCTCGCCGCTTCTGGCTTGTGTTGGCAATAGCGGTGAATATTTCGTAGGTCGGGCTTTGGGCCGGGATGAAGGAACCCTGGCCGGCGTAACCAATTTTGGGTCGATCTGCACGGGCACGTGGGTCTCTCGCAATTTTATCGGAACGGGCCAAGCCGGTTTCGAGTACGACAATGGCCATCGGGGTAAGGTAATTTTTTACTATCGCGACGATGTGAGCGGCACAGTCAAAGGATTTGGCATCACCAATCATGGCGTGAGCATCCGCGCTTGGTCCGGCCATTACATCCAAGATTTCCTTGATGAAAAGAGTGGTCAGGTGGACAACAAGCTGATGTGCGGTGAGGTGCAAATTCCGCTGAGTTAGGACAGTTTAGATCTGTCCTTCAAAATCCTTATGCACCATTTTTGCATCACAATAGGGGCATTCAACCCACCCATGCTCATTAGGTATCTGCAACCAGACGCGCGGGTGCCCCAAGGCGCCCTCACCACCGTCACAGGCCACACGATAAGCCTCTACAATTTTTGTCTCAGGTGCTTGAGTTGTCATTTTTTTTGCCTTCTGGTTGCTGTGGGGCCTTGCTGCGCATATGTCGCTGGATAAGATACCAAAACACGCACAACCCACAAGCACTTTGAAAGGCCGAATATGTCACAAAATGCAATTGAGCTGCGTGGTTTGAAGAAAACCTATGCCGCAACCAAAAAAACTGAGGCCAAGACGGCGCTCTCAGGTATTGATTTGGATATTCCTCGGGGCGCCATCTTCGGGCTCTTGGGACCCAATGGCGCGGGAAAATCGACCTTGATCAATATTCTCGCCGGATTGGTGAAAAAATCTGCGGGCTCAGTCAATATCTGGGGCTTTGATCAAGATGAGAATCCACGACAATCGCGCGCCTCGATTGGGGTTATGCCGCAAGAATTGAACCTCGACCCGTTCTTCACGCCCGGAGCCTCACTAGATATGCAGGCCGGCTTATACGGCGTGCCCAAAGCCTTGCGCAAAACCGATGAAATCCTACGGTTGATCGGATTGGAGGACAAAGCCAATTCCTATGCGCGCAGTCTTTCAGGTGGCATGCGCCGGCGGTTGCTCTTGGGCAAAGCGCTCGTACATAGCCCGCAGATCTTGGTGCTCGATGAGCCCACAGCGGGGGTGGATATCGGCCTGCGCCAGATGCTTTGGGACAATGTGCGCCAGCTCAATGCGGACGGAATGACTGTGATTCTCACCACCCATTACCTCGAAGAAGCCCAAGAAATGTGCGATCAAATCGCCATTATTCACGAGGGTGCGCTGCGCGCATTGGACACCACAGCCAACCTTCTGTCAAAACTTGACACAAAAACCTTGGTTGTTGAGAGTGAATCGCCCGTGGATATCAGTCTGCCTGCCGGGGTGGCACAAAGCCAGCGGGCCGATGGCACCTTAGCCTTCACCTATAGCCGCAGCGCCATTTCTCCCAGTGAAATTTTAGATGCGCTGCGCCTTGCAGGCGTCAAGATTTTGGACATCCAAACCGAACAGCCCGACCTGCAAGACGTCTTTTTGGATATCACCAAATAGGCCGATACCCGCTAGGCTTCGCGCAACATCCGTCCAAGCGGCCGACCGGCGACGAGATGCACATGCAAATGCGGCACCTCCTGCACCCCATTGCGTCCTGAATTGGCCAAGAGACGATAGCCATCGCCTCCGGTGCCAGGATCAACCTTCAAGGCCGTTGCAACCTGACCAACTGCACGGGTGAAGTCAACAATCTCCTCTGCACTGGCGGAATTGGCAAAATGGTCAAAACAGACGTAAGCTCCTTTTGGAATTACCAAAACATGTTCTGGCGCTTGGGCCTGAATATCGCGAAACGCTAGGCTGTGTTCGGTCTCTAGTACGGTGGTGTTGGGAATTTCCCCGCGTAAAATCTTAGCGAAGATATTTTGATCGTCATACTCATATGCCATCAACAGGCTCCTAATCCGAAAACAAATGGTCTAATGCCAGTATGGCACGCGCCTTTTGGTTAGCGATACTCAAAAATTCTGCCAATGGCACGGCATTTTCTATAAGTGCCACCTCTTCGTAGATCTCATAAATTTGTGGGAATTACGCATCGATAATTTGGTGGTGCTCATGCAACACATCTTGGCGCAAGGTTGGCAACAGGCGCTGCGTGACTTCCTTGAGGGAGCCTTCGACGATCTATCGATGCATTTGGTTTATGAAGTGTTCAAACGTGACTTTGATATGTTCAAATATAGTTTTGAAGAACCCGCCAATAAAATGCCTATCGGCGAGATCGATCGTGATGAAATTCACGCGAAATTGAGCGGTGCCTAAAGGCGGGTTTAAACAATACCCTGCTTTTTGAGCATCTGTGCGATCGACGTGGCAGGGCGCGGACCAATGTGTCCGATCACCTCTCCTGCGGCAATACCACCGATCTTGCCGCAGGTCTCAAGATCAAGCCCTTGGGCCACCCCATATAGGAAGCCAGCGGCAAATTGATCGCCTGCACCTGTCGCGTCCACCGGGGTCACTGGGACAACCGTCACATCCCAACGTGCATCCGCCTGGCATATCGAGACACCCTGTTCCGAACGCGTGCACACCACCAAATCACAATCTGCAGCCCCCATTTTGAGCGCTTTTGCCAAGTCATCCGTTTGATACAGCGACTTCAGCTCTTCTTCATTGCATAAGAAAAAATCCAATGGGTCCGAGACCAAAGCGCGAAAGTCATCGCGATGCCGATCCACACAAAAGGGATCAGACAGTGAAATTCCAGCGCGCGCACCAGATTGCCGTGCTAGCGATGCGGCCTTGCGAAACGCCTCCTTGCCGGGTTCCTTGTCAAAGAGATATCCCTCAAGGAATAGTATTTCACAGTCGGTGATCACCTCATCAGGCACATCTTCTGGTCCGACATCTGATGAAATTCCAAGATAGGTGTTCATTGAGCGCTCACCATCAGGTGACACGAAAATCATTGACCGCGACGTCGGAAGCACCGCATTGCGCACCGGCGGGTTTGGAAAATCCGTGCCTTCTGTTTGCATTGCCAAAGCATAGGAATGACCCAAGTCATCATCAGCAACCCGTCCGATAAAAGCCGTACGAAGACCCAAAGATCCAAGCCCTGCAATCGTGTTGGCCACAGATCCACCGGGCGTTTCTGTCCGGCTCTCCATCGCTGCGAAGAGCGCTTCAGCGCGCGGCTGGTCGACCAGCTGCATGATGCCCTTTTCAACCCCATTTTTGGCCAAAAATTCATCACTGCTGATCGCAATAACGTCTGATACGGCATTTCCGATACCAACCACCTGATAGGCTTTGCTCACTGAGTTTTCTCCTGAAATTGGCATAAATCACTGATAATGCAGGCGCGGCACTTGGGTTTGCGCGCAACACAAATATATCTCCCGTGCAATATCAGCCAATGATGGGCGTGCAACTGAAAATCTGCAGGCACATTATCTTCAATCGCCCGTTCAACCTGATCGACCGTTTTGCCCGGCGCAATGCCAGCGCGGTTTCCCACTCTGAAAATATGCGTGTCCACCGCCTGTGCGGGCTGCTGCCACCACATATTCAACACGACATTTGCAGTTTTGCGTCCAACCCCCGGCAGGCTTTGCAAGGCAGCGCGCGAATTGGGCACCTCGCCACCGAAGTCTGCCACCAAAATCTGCGCCATCTTCATCACGTTGCGAGCTTTGGTTTTATAAAGGCCGATGGTCTTGATATGGGCGATCAACCCCTCTTCGCCAAGATCGAGCATCTTTTGCGGCGTATCCACAATTTTAAACAAAGTCTCAGTGGCTTTGTTAACGCCCTTGTCAGTCGCCTGCGCCGAAAGCGCCACGGCCACCACGAGCGTATAGGCATTCACATGATGAAGCTCCCCCTTTGGTTCAGGTTCGCTGTTTTCAAACCGCGAGAAAATTTCGCGCATTACCGGATATGGAAGTTGTTTCGCCATGACAGCTCTATATGAAAAATTCGAACGAAACTAAACCAAAATTCTTGGTGATGTTTCTCAGAGCCGACCAGCCATGAGCGAAGCCTTGCCGTTACACAAATACGTGAATTGCGCATAGATAGGAATCTCCGCATAACAAAGCGCTACAAAAAATTGGCCTAATTTAAGGAGCTCACCATGAAACTTTTATCTTCTGCACTCGCCGGATCCGCATTGTTGGTGCTTACCGGCTGCGTCACGCCACAGAGCGCAGCCAATAGCAATCCGGGTGACAACACCACTGCGGGCACGATTATGGGTGGGATGATTGGCGCCATCGCTGGCATGGAAGTGTCGAGCAAAGAGGACCGCAAGAAAGGAGCTATTATAGGCGCTATTGTTGGGGCGTCGGCCGGGAATGCAATTGGTCAAATTCTGGATCAACAAGCCGCGGATCTGCGCCGAGATCTCAACAATGATCAAGTCGATGTTACGAACACTGGATCCGAGCTCATCGTCACGATGCCACAGGACATTCTATTCGCCCTGGACAGCGCAGCCGTGCGCAGTGATTTGCGCCGCGACTTGGGCGTTGTGGCCGGCAATTTACAGGCCTACCCGAACTCCACCATCTCGATCGAAGGCCATACGGACAACACCGGAAGCGCCAGCTACAACCAAGCCCTGTCACAACGCCGCGCGAATGCCGTAGCGAACGTTTTGATGAACAACGGGGTCCCTGCGGCACGCTTGCGCACCATCGGCCGGGGTGAGAATGAACCAGTGGCCAGCAATCTTTCGGCCATGGGCCGCGCGCAGAACCGCCGCGTCGAAATTGTAATCCGGCCAAACGTATAAGCTTGCCCGTATCCAGGCGCCTGTCACCCCTTGGCTAAAGTGACCCAACGCCGCTTCTCTCTATAACGGTTGCGTTCTCATAGACTGGTCATATAGTTTGGCCAATCTGTGGGAGAATTCATGCCGTTTCAAAAAATAGATTCCGAAAAATTATCAAAATCCGTTGTTCGGCAGGTCGAACAACTGATCCTGCGTGGTATTTTGCGTCCAGGGGAACGCTTGCCTTCAGAGCGGGAACTGGCGGAAAAGCTGGCCGTATCCCGCCCATCACTTCGGGAAGCTCTGAGTGAGTTGCAGCAGGCTGGGCTCCTCACGGCGCGCGCTGGAGCAGGAATTTTTGTGGCAGAGGTATTGGGCTCCGCCTTCTCCCCCGCCCTCATGCGACTATTTTCAACCCACGATGAGGCTGTTTACGACTATCTGGCATTTCGCAAAGATTTAGAGGGTCTGGCCGCGGAACGCGCTGCCCGCATCGGGTCTGATACCGACCTCAAGGTCATCAACGCCATTTACGAAAAAATGGAGGCGGCGCAGTCCAAACGCTCTACCGAAGAGGAGGCGCGATTGGATGCGCAGTTTCATATGTCGATCTGCGAGGCAGGCCATAATGTGGTGATGCTGCATATGATGCGCTCCATGTATGAGCTCCTACAGACCGGGGTATTTTATAATCGTAAGGCAACATTTCGACAAAAGAGCGGCCGGTCACAACTGCTGCAACAACATGGCGCAATCAATGATGCGATCCAAGCGCGTAACCCAGAAGCGGCAAGGCATGCGGTGCATCTCCACTTAGATTTCGTCGGTGGCGTTTTGAAAGAACAGGAGCGCGCCAACAAAAACGAGGAGGTCGCCAAGTTGCGCTTTTCTCATGCGTTAGACCGCCCCTGAACTCACCTCGTCCAAAATTGCCACCAGCACAGATGCGGCGTGGCACAAAAAAAGCCCAAGGTTCGCACCTCGGGCTTTTTTCACAATTTACATGACCAGCTAGTGTAGCTTTGAGCCAACCTGTTCAATGGCATCATCAATCAAACCGTTGCCATCAGCCGCAGTCATTTGATTTTCGATGATGTCGCGAGCTGCAGCCACTGCCACAATTACCGCTTCGTCACGCACATCTTTGATCGCTGAGGCTTCTGCGGATGCAATCTGCTCCTCGGCCGCAACCATGCGGCGCGCAACAGATTTTTTGATGTCAGCCTTGGCCTGCTCAGCCGCCGTAGCAGCCTCGACGCGCGCGGCCTCCACAATCCGGTTGGCTTGAGCTTGGACTTCAGATTGCTTTTTCTCGTAAGAGGCCAGCAGCGCCTTCGCCTCTTCATGCAGAGAACGGGCTTCTTCCAGCTCTGAGCGAATGCTGTCCGCGCGGGCGTCCAAAATCTTGCCAAGCATTTTCGGCACACCCAAATACAGAACCAAAGCCACAAAGCCAGTAAACGCCAAAGTGACCACGAAGTCGGTATTATAGAGTGAGAAGAATGGTCCACTGGCGGCAAGCGCCGGTGAGGCCAAAACTGTCAATATTAGGACTGAAAGATATCTCATGTCTTAACCTTTCATCCGTGCCGTCACGGCTGCTGTTACGGTTTTGGCATCTGCCGTGCCGCCCATCGCTGCAACGATTTCTTTTGCTGTTGCCTTGGCGACAATCTTCACATTCGCTTTCGCCGAGTTGCGAATTTCAGCCAGTTCTGCTGCCGCTTCTTTTGTCCGAGCAGAAATCTGAGCATCAGCCTTGGCTAATTCTTCATCCAGCTGACCCTGAATCTCAGCGCGCATTAAGCCATTAATATTCTGAGCCTCGGCACGGGCATCGGCAAGCGCTTTTTCATAGGCCTCTTCAGCCGCAAGCGCTTGGCTTTTCAAGTCTTCCGCTCCAGCCAGATCATTCGTGATCCTATCAGCGCGATCCGCCAAAGCACCACTGATACGCGGCAGGGCAATGCGCGACAAGATGGAGTAGATCACAACAAGCGTTATGACCAACCAAAATATTTGGTTCGAGAAGGTCGAAAAATCTAGCTGTGGCATGCCTACCTTTGCAGCACTGCCCACGGCTTGACCCAAATCTGTTGTCTGTGTTGCCATATCAATTCCTCCAATACCTGAGGGCGAACTAGGGCTTCAGTGAAGCCCCAGAACCTTAAGGAAAGGATAGATTATACTGCGAACATCAGCAGCAGAGCGACGAGGAATGAGAAAATCCCCAAAGCTTCTGCAAACGCAATACCAATGAACATCGTTGCAGTTTGGCCGCCAGCAGCAGAAGGGTTGCGCAGTGCGCCTGATATAAAGTTGCCAACAACATGACCAACACCAACGGCTGCGCCGCCCATGCCAGTACATGCCAAGCCAGCACCAATGTAGGCACCCATTTGTACGATATCGCCAGTCATTTCATAGTCTCCTTGATTTCATTTAAAATAGATAAGTTGAAGCTCGTAACTTAGTGGTGCGGATGCAGTGCATCCCGCAAATACACACAGGTCAGAATTGCAAACACATATGCCTGGATGAAGGACACAAGCACTTCTAAAGCATATATAGCTGTGATCGCGAGAATCGAAAGCGGTGTCACTACCAGCCCAATACCCGTCGAAATAAGGACCAGAGGCGCAAACGCTGCGAACACTTTGATAACAGCGTGACCCGCCATCATGTTGCCAGCTAAACGAATGGAGTGACTTACCGGGCGCACGAAGTAGGAAATCACCTCGATCAGCGCCAAGATTGGGCGAAGCACAAGTGGGGCAGATGAAATCCAAAACACGCTCAGAAAGCTAAAACCATTTTTTACAAACCCCAGGATGGTCACCGCTAGGAATACTGCCATAGCCATTACGGCTGTTACCGCAATGTGACTTGTGGTGGTGAACGCCATCGGAAGAAGGCCAAGGAAGTTAGCAACAACAATGAACATGAAAAGTGTCATGATGTACGGAAAGTAGACAACGCCATCTTTGCCGGTCACGTCTTCAACCATCTTGTAAATAAACCCGTATGCCAACTCTGCAATCGACTGACTACGCGTTGGAACCAAAGCCCGGCCGCGGGCTCCCAAAACCAAAATTGCAAAGATTACCAAAATTGAGAGACCCATCCACAGTGTCACGTTGGTGATCGTAAACCATTCCACCGGGCCCGCACCAAACAATGGTGTTACCTGAAATTGATCCATCGGATGAAATACGAGGCCTGCTTCTGCTTCGCCATGTGTTTCTGTTGCCAAGGTCTCAACCCTCTTTGTCGTCTGCGGCTCGCGCCATGTGCATTTCTTGAACTTCCTGGGCCGTACGCATCATCGTGCGCACACCGGCCACAAAGCCCAAACCTATAAACAAGATCAGGAAAACTGGCAGTGTGCCAAACAGCCTATCCAAGCCATACCCAATCCCAAATCCAATGGCGATACCCGCCACCAATTCTATCACCATACGCCAGGCCATATTGACCATTGTATAGTGTTCCTCTTTGACAGGTTGTGGCGCCGTCGTAGCCTTCATCTTCGCAATGCGATTTTCAAGCTCAGTGAGCTTCTGCGGATCTGGCGTCGGCACATAAAACTCCTGTCCAAGAGTGATGCGGGTGAGATAGTCGCCTCTGCACGGAGAGTCAATTCCAGTTTGCACCCAGGCACTCAATATAATAGTTTGTTTTTAAGATATTTTTAATAATGGTACTCCTGTAGTCACCCATGCCTCAGGGCCAAATCCCTCAAATCCCGTCAAAAGGGACATTCAACCATTCGGTTGACGATCGCATCGCTTTGGGTATCAGTCAGATTATGGCCTGCTCTCTTGATCTCATCTTTTCTGCCCTCTCAGACCCCACAAGGCGGCAAATCCTCACCTTGCTGCTGGAAGATGACATGGCGGTGACCGATGTGGCGGAACCTTTTGAGATGTCTCTGGCGGCGATTTCAAAACATTTAACTGTGCTCACCAACGCCGGGCTGATCCAACAAGAACGCCGCGGCCGCGTGAAATGGTGCAAACTCGACCCCGACGCTATGCAAGCTGCCTGGGCTTGGATGCAAGGGTTTGGCCAATTTGACGCGCTCGATCTCGATGGGCTGGAAGCCTATATCGAAAAGACACTCCAAGATTCGTAACGCCAACAGCATCTATTCGCGCCTCGCGCACCCGTCACAACACGAAACAAGCCGCTGGTGACCCAGGCAGGATTCGAACCTGCAACCTGCCCCTTAGGAGGGGGCTGCTCTATCCAGTTGAGCCACTGAGCCACGTCTTTGTTTCTGCATATATAGTTATACATGTCAATCAAAATACTTGCCTTAAGGAAAGCAGCGACCTAGAAATACGATACACAACGTAGGCAAAAATTATACACAATATGCCAGACCATAACATACCTTTCTTAACTGTGACAGCCAAAGGAGGCTGGTATGGGTATCGTAGGCGGATCCCAAAGAAGGTTAGACACCTGTTTGAGAATAGATCGGAATGTATAAAATCATTTAAAACCAAAAACTTGGATATAGCTCAGCTTGAATTGCGCAAGATGAATGATTGGTACGAACATCGAATAGCAAGCAACGGCGGAACTGAAAAGACTAAAGGACAACTTCCACGAGAGCAGGTTCGTTCTTTTGTAACAGGCTTACTTGAACGGGGTCTTCACCCAGACGATCAACCAGAAATCAATGTTCATAGCCCACGATCTGATGTCTTGGCTATGACCAAGGACGCTCTGAATGCCGCTATCACCAAAGAGCGGTGGAATAAGGGCGAGATAGATCAAGATGAATATCTGACATTACTTGGATCGATAAGCGGGGGGAAGCTTTGGCGACTAGTATCGTTCCAGGAACAAAGGGCATTCTTACTGGACCACCTCCACAAGAAATACACCGATCATTCACAGCTTAAGAAGCTTGGCCCAATCCTAGAAACAGACGATTACGTTCCCCCGCAACTCGTGTGGGACGAAACTGACCCAGAAGTGATCCAATACAGAGCAATGTTTGGTGAAAACCTGTTGCCTGACCCGACATGGCAAAATGCGCTGGACGATTACCTAGAACGGAATCTCAAGATTAAGCTCAGGAACCCAGAACAGAAACAAAAGCACGAGACTGCTACGGTTCGTTTAGCAGAGAAACTGGCGACAGCCTTCCCCAAAGGGATGAATACACCCATGAAACACGTTGAGACGCAGATAGTTGAGGACTTTGCAGAAACTGCGTGGCCCAACTATTCTACACGTGTTCGCAATCTAAGAACGCTTCGTGCTGTTTGGCGTAGCTGGGGTAGAAATAACCAAAAGCAAAGGATTGAGTTTGATCCATTCGTGGCTGTCATACAGAACAACCAAGGCCTTATTCAGCTACATGAAACAAACCGCAGATCATTTACACCAAAGGAGTTTCAACACTTTTGTACGAGTATCTTGGACGAGCCAAACAACGAGATAAAGCTCATCGGGTTGATTATGGCCTACTGCGGCGCACCCACTGGCGAGGCAGGTGGACTGCAGAGGCAGGACGTTATGACCAATGGTGCAGTACCGTATATCTGGTTCCGGAATCACAAAGAAAGGATAATGGGGAAGAAGCGATTAGAACGTATCATCCCACTGGTTGATCCACTACTCGGACTCTTAGCTGATTATCTGAGCAGGGCAGACCTAAATAGAAACGAACCAATCTTCCCTACTTATGGAGTGGGCAGGCACTCCTCCGCTGATCGCTCAAAGAAGCTAAGTAAGCACATAGTAAATATGCGCAGTGGCTTCGATAACAGCCAGCTAAGCCCATATTCACTGCGACACACATTTAAAGACAGGGCCGTCGTGGCTGGAGCTCCCAGTTCGGTTACAGAGTATTTGATGGGCCACAGAACAAAGCAATCAAGTGCGATTAATGAGCGCTACGGGACGGGATTACCACCGCAAGAACTTGTAAAATGGATGATAGCCATACAGGAAGTTATGGAACATGGGCACTTTCACGGAGAGTCTCTGGACTAAAAATACTTGATATAACAATATGTATTTAAATCATTATATGGGTTATTGGTATAATGTACTGAAGTAAGTAACACTCTCTGGAGCAGGGAAGGCCTGAAGCCTGACCGCCTTACTTTAACTCGTAACTACCAGCCAGCTTAAGCGTGTCCAAGCCCAACTCTTCAATGGTCAAACGCACCTCGATGTTAACGATTGGGTATGCTTGATAGCCTGCTCATAAAATAGGTCACTATTAGTTTATGCTTGATCGGAGTTGTTCAGTAATAGAAGCATGTAGATATGAAGCTAAAACTACATCATATTAATCTTTGCTCCACTAATGTTAAAGCGATGGATCGCTTTTACAGAGATGTGCTAACGCTGGGCGATGAGAAACCTTCTGAGTTGCCGCCACTAAACCAAGATAAAGGCTTAGTAGGCGATGTGTCATTCGTAACTGATGGCGCAATACAAATGCATTTAACACCAAAGGATGTGCTTAACAGCTTCAAGTCTGGTCAAGTCGTGAATCCCTTAGAGCGAGGTCACATCGCCTACAGAACTGATGATATTGAAGCCTTTATGAAGCATTTGGAGGAGCAAGGTGTTCCCTATTCTGACTGGGGAAGTGATGCCGTAAAAGGATGGCATCAGGTGTTCTTTTATGATCCAGATGGAAATGTGATTGAAGTACATCAAATAGTTAACAAGTGATTAAGAGTAACTGCCATTAAGAATAACCAAGCAGCCTTCATCCGTCAGCTTTACTCACAGCTTACTTTTACTAGTATAGAGAAACTGGAGAGTGGATGCTCTAATAACAACCTTCGAATATATCACCGGCTTCTAAAATCCACGCCGAAGGCATTCAGCCTTGGGATGGAAAAGCCCATTGGCATACGAGCGAAAGGTCGCATAGGTGAGCAATCGGAGCGGCACAAACGCGTGAACGGTCCACCTACCACGTTGGAGCTTGATACAATCCTCCGTGCAGATAATGACGTTTCACAATGCAGAGAGGCACCAGCTTTGGTATGCCCAGCGCTAAATACCCTCAAACTTTTTAAGCCACTCTTTCGCTAACTCAGGGTTGTAGTTGTCGAAGCTGAAATCTTCATAGAGGATCGCTAGGCCACGAGCCGCCCAAGTGACGCCATTACTGTATGCTGCCTCATAAAGCGAAGCGGCCCTCTCGAGGTCTTGCGGCATAGCATCGCCAAAATGATAAAGCGTAGCGAGTGCAAATGTTGCCGCCGAGTACCCCATAACGTGAGAACGCCTTATATCACTAATCGCTTGTTCGTATGACCCACCACGTAAATGGCCTCTAGCCCTCAGCAGATAATATCTTGCAACATTATCGTTTTGTTCTTCGATGGCTTTAGTGCAGGCATTTACAAGCTTTGTACTTTGTATGTCTTGGAAGTCCACAGGTTCAGAGATTGAGAGTGGGTCCGCCTCTAAAGATCCAAGAAAGTCACAGTCCCCAGCGGCATAAGCCTTATTAGCGAGTAAAGTACATATGGCTATCATAATGGTACGCATTCCGTCAGTCCAAGCGAAACACTTTTCGTCTCTTTGTATCGGTATTGTACGCAACGAACTCTCCACTTCCTACAGATGCCCCAGTGACCGCATTGATAATCACCTGATGTGTCACCATCAAAGTCACACCTTTGGTGAGCGCCTCAAGCTTGAGACTTAACATTTCAAGTGTATCTTGCCTGTCCGCATGGCCCTGAAAAAATGAGTTCAAACCCGGAAAGATTCTCCACTTTCCCAGTTTCATAAGTTCAGTTGTTTCTTTGCAGCGACACCACTCACTGGAGAATACTTGCGTAAAACGAAACCCACTATGCAGGATGGCGGCGCCAATATCACTGGCTTGCTGTCTACCCTTAGCATCCAAGTTTCTCTGAGTATCACAATCACTCAAAGAGAAATTATCTGGATCTCCATAGCCGGGCGCTAATGTGTGCCTCATGAACACGACATTGGCATCAACCACTGTTATTGCGTTTATGAGATTGTTTCGGCTTTCAGCTGTGACATGGCTGGCTTGCATCACAAGAAATGCTAGGATTGGGATTAGGCGCATGAGCATAGCTGCACTTTAACCTCAGCCCCATCCATCGCAATGTCAAAATTACGCCTGTAAACGATCTGATAAGTGTTGTGGCCCTTTACGACGAAGTTATGGCATCTGGCTCTTTAGCGTTTTTCGTGGGCTGGATCAGAGCGCAACGCTAGCTATAAAGCTCACCTAATTGTATGAAAATATTCAAGTTCAAATGTATTCAATTGTATTCGTTTTATTTTTTAACATTCTGACCTATATTTTATTAAAGGGAGAATCAGACATGCAAGTAATTTTGTTTAACACAAGCAATGGTAGTGCATTCGAAATGCAATTCTCAAACGCAAAACAAATGAAAAACTATCTAGAGAAGAATGCTGAGGTTGAATTCTTAAGCGACACCAATAGTTATTTACCAACCCGTCACCAACGGATGCAGCAGTCGGGTTGAGAAGTTAGAGCCGCATTGCATGTGAAGGGGTAAATTCACCTAACCCCAGCACTATCGAAAACAACATTAGAGTTACCCGTGTCAGCGATCTGATACGCGTTGTTACCTTTGACCCCACAGTTATGACATCAAACTCTCGGACATATCGCGTGGACTATGACCTTCTGCTTCAAGATTTAAACTAGTCATAGTTTAGGTTTCATGGAATCTTATGGATACTCTCGTTTAAAAAAACCGAAGGAAATAAAAATGAAAGTATTCTTTTTAGGAGCATACAGTGACAAAGGCCGCGAAGGGATGATGGCAAGCAGTTACGATGCTAGGATCAAAGCAGTAAGTGCTATGGTCGAAAGAGCTGGAGCAAAACTCGGGTCCGTTGATTACCTACAGGGTCCATTCGATGTCATTGCTGATGCTGAGGTTGATTCATATGAGACCGCTTCTGGGCTTCAAGCAGTGATGATGGCTTCTGGCGGCTGGGACGAGCTTTTGCTTTTGCCTACCATGGATGTCGACAAAGCTTTGAATGTCGCAAGAACAGTTGGCGGTTACCCAATGCCGGGTAATGAATAAACCAATAATTAAAGCCCCTTAAAGACTGATTGTCTCATGGGCCATGGTGTCGCCTCCAAAAACATCAATCAGGATTGCGACCTCAAGAAGCCTATGGTGCACAGTTGATTCAAGTCATTCAGTGTCAAGAATAAAGACCTCTGCATAACGCCAGTTCAGTACGAAATGAGGGCAGCGCCGGCCTGGGCGGGTGCATATGTCTGGTGGTGACATCACTACAAAATTTGAGCAGCCACCATATGTTGCAGTATATTCATATGGTGGCTGCGCCTGCCGGGGGGCAGGCAGGCGCAGCCCGGTGTTGCCATCGGGCATAATGTTTTGACGTGGCGGCTGGGTTATGCAGAGGTCTTGAATATACCCAATCCGTTTCGGCCTAATCCCGGATATGGGACTTTTTATTCAACCTCCTAACGCTCTAAAAACTTCTTCTTAAACGCTATAGCTAAGTATTCCTTAGACGCTTTGATGTAATCCTTATGGGCTTGCTCAGCTTTCTGAGTTTGCTCTGGAGTCGCCTCATCAGCAGCAGACACCTCGTCACTTAACCTCTGCCAGGCATCACGACTGCGCAGATAACGGCGCTCCACTTCATCAGTTAGAACAGCGCATACTTCATCAATGTACTTCATGTTATTTTTAAACCCTCAACACACCAATAATGTGGTATCAACTTGTCTTGCTTATCTGCAAGTCCCTGCAAATCTGCGGCTTTACTGACACCCTGATCCCAAGCAAGCTTTACCATGTCAGTCTTGGCCCGTGCGGTCGGCTTACGCCCAGTGTATTTGCCCTCAGCCTGTGCTCTGGTGATGCCTTCACGCTGACGCGCAAGCATGGATCAACGGTTACTGCCAATCACGGCAAAACATCACGTGCAACTTATGCGACAGCCCATGCGTGGGCCGCTAGGCGTGCTGCACTATATGAATAAACGCTCTCACACAGATTCTGGCTTATTATGGAGAGCTTAAAAGCATCCACCTAAAAAAGCCCCAACAAAAAGTGGGGCCGCATTGGTTCCGCATAGATAATCTTACGCGCTTGTGTCGACACACTGTTGTGCTTCTGCGTCCCAAGCTTGGCCTGTTGCGCAAGACATTGAGGCTTCTTGCTCACCATGCATTCCGCATCCATCTGCAAGAGCGAATGGAGCTGAGAGAACGAGAGCAAACAGTGATGCTGTAAGGGTCTTCATAGCTTTCTCCTTATACCATTATATGCGTGACGTAATTCGAACTGCCGCCATAGCAAGACATACACTGTAACAGGTCAAACAAATGAGGCTAAGCCATTACAAGCAAAGCCCTAAAGTTTGTACATTTACGGCTTCACAAACAATCTGTTGCGCGTTCTCATTCGTCTGACAGCATCAGTTTAACCCGACACTACCTTCCGTTCTTCTCGCTAGGCCCGGCCTGCGGTTCCCGCCACCCTAAAGAAAGCACCACCCCGACCAGCGTTGCAACAGCAGCACCCACGATCAAGCTTTGCCCAAAGGAAAATTGAAAAACAACAAAGGAAACGCCCATGGACACAATACTAAACAATGCGGCTACGGCAATGATTCCAGACGATTTAGGTGCAGTATCTTTCATGTTAAACTCCAACAATCTCATCTCATGGACTCATAAAAACATTATTTAAAGTCATAAAACAAGAATTTTAGGCAATGTCAGACTAAAATTTCCTGAGATTTATAGGACTAATTTGTAAGACATCTATGTGGCAAAATACTCAGTATGTCTCGCTCTGCGCTACAACTTATGAGTTTGGTTGCATTCGGATTGACGTGGTTTTTAGGCCCATTTGAGCCAAGCTCTCACCCGACTGCCTTAGAGTGGCTATCCAGCTATACTGGGTGCAACGATGACGTAGATCTTAGCCAACAAAGCAGCAGCTATGATGATTATACAGATTTGTGTGGTTCGGTTGCGCATGGGCGGAGCTTAACACAGAGCAAGGCTCATCCAACCCGTTAGAAAGCTTTGCTGTACATGTTAGTAAAGGATCGTTAGCCTTATCAAATAACTTTCATACGATTAGCACACTGATCTAGATACCGCATTTATGCGTACCACTAAAAAGACCCACAAACTGGAATGATATACGATGGATACGCATGAAGAGTTTCTGAAATTCTCCGCAGTTTTGAGCCACTGTTACCAGAAAGCTCAGGCGAATAAGCTGGGCCTCACCGTAGCCTATGGGAAGAAGACAGGTTTATTGAACGAGAGCAATAGACTATCGCCACTAGGGTCTGTGGTGGGTAATGTTCTAATGCTCAAACAGTCATAAGTCCTGCAGGTAAGCCGCCAATCACAACCCAGCGCCACAGTCTGACTGCCACAGACGCCGGTAATGCTTGTGATGCTCTGGCAGGTTTATTACCTGATGCTTCACGACTGTTGCCCGCTTCAGCCTTATCCGGGTCAGGCGCATACTAGGCTTGGACATTCCCCATTGGCTTGGGTAACCTTTCAGAAGGTAATTATGGATCAAGACATGAGTCAACAAAAGCGCCCCCTGACCCTCCGCGATGTTTCTGAAGTTTCAGGCGTGTCAGAGATGACGGTGAGCCGAGTGTTGCGCAATCGAGGCGATGTCTCGGCCGCAACACGGGAGAAAGTGTTAAACGCAACCAAAACTCTGGGCTATGTGCCAAATAAAATTGCCGGGGCCTTGGCCTCGCAGCGGGTGAATTTGGTGGCGGTGATTATTCCGTCTTTGTCAAATATGGTTTTTCCCGAAGTGATGACCGGGATATCCGATGCATTGGATGACACCCCCTTGCAACCGGTCGTTGGGGTGACAAATTATCTGCCAGAGCGCGAAGAGAAAGTGCTCTATGAAATGCTCTCTTGGCGTCCCTCCGGCGTGATCATTGCCGGGCTTGAGCAATCGGAGACCTCGCGGGCGATGCTCATCAACTCGGGAATTCCTGTGGTGCAAATCATGGATATTGACGGCGAACCCATTGATGCGATGGTCGGCATTTCCCACCGGCGCGCCGGCCGCAAAATGGCGGAAGCTATTTTGAAATCTGGCTACCAAAATATCGGGTTCATGGGCACGCAAATGCCTCTCGACCACCGAGCCCGCAAGCGCTTTGAGGGCTTTACCCAGGCTTTGGGCAAACAGAGTGTCGAGATCATGGATCAGGAGTTTTACACCGGCGGGTCAGCTTTGGCCAAAGGCCGCGAGATGACCGCCGCAATGATGGAACGCTCCCCAGAACTAGACTTTATGTATTATTCCAATGATATGATTGGTGCAGGCGGGCTTTTACATCTGCGTGAACAGGGCATATCGGTTCCCGGGCAAATGGGTTTGGCGGGATTCAACAAAGTCGAACTGATTGACGGGTTACCGCAAAGGCTGGCCACGATGGACAGCTGCCGTTTTGAGATTGGTCAAATGGCGGCCAAAATTATCGCCTCGCGCAATGATCCCACGCTGGAGCCTATGAGCAATGTGATCGAGCTATCACCTAAGATCGCTTATGGTGACACGCTGCGACGCAAATAATCACGCCGGGTTGGGAAACAACACAGGGGGATCGCCGGCCTGCCATTTGGGGTATTTTGTCATGATCGCGGCAAAACGATCCGACGCCAAAAATCCAGAGAGCCAGTGCTGCAGGTTTGGCCAGGGCTGCGCGTCAAACCAGCTGCGGTCACTGTTGGCAAATTGCCGCACGAATGGCACAATTGCCATATCGGCCAGGGTGCATTTTGGGCCAAAAAGCCAATCTGAGCCGGCAATTTTCAGATCTAAATCCGCCAAAAATTCCGCCGCCCGTCCGCGCTCTTGTTCAGGGTCTAGATCGGGATAGCGCACGGCGTATTTCGTGTGATCCAATGCGGTTTTGAACGGCCCATCACAGCGCGCAATCCAATCATATCCCGCCTCTGGCATCGCCAACCAACCTCCTGGATCTGAGCGTTCCAAAGCCCAGAGCATCACGTCAAAGCTCTCCTCAATCACCACGGTGGGCGTCACCAAAACGGGCACGGTGCCCTTGGGAGAACTGACGAGAAATTCTGGCGCCTTCCGCTGCAACACGATCTCGCGCAGCTCCACGCTCACACCCGACGCCAAAATCGCCAGCCGCGCACGCATGGCATAGGGGCAGCGTCGAAAGCTGTATAAGACAGGTGGCGACACATCCAAGCTCACGCGGCCCGCCCATGCAATTGCGTGCCAGAGGTCGATGTGATCTCCGCAGAGATAATCTGACCTTCCTGTTGCGCATGATCAAAAGTCACTTCGGCAAATTGCTGTGTTCGGCCCATAGTGGGCCTCTCCATCAACACGCTGTGCGTTTGTCCGATCTGAGCCGCCAGATGGCGCGCAACCTGGCGCTCTCCAGCCTGGCGAAGACGGGCGGCACGGTCTTTGATCGCGCGGCCGTTAACTTGCGGCATGCGGGCCGCGGGGGTTCCGTTGCGCACCGAATAGGGAAAGACATGTAGCCACGTGAGATTGCAGTCTCGAACCAGCGCCAAGGAATTCTCAAAATGGGCTTCGGTTTCAGTTGGGAACCCGGCGATAATATCCGCCCCAAAGGTCATCTCAGGGCGCAGGCGCAGCGCCTCCTCTGTGAACCGAATGGCATCATCGCGCAAATGTCGCCGCTTCATGCGCTTCAAAATTAGGTCGTCGCCATGCTGCAAAGACAGGTGTAAATGCGGCATCAAACGCGGCTCTGTGGCAATGGCCTGCATCAATGCTGGATCCACTTCAATGGAATCAATTGAGCTGATCCGCAGGCGGGGCAAATCTGGAACCAGTTTCAGGATCCGAAGCACCAAATCCCCCAAACGCGGGGTCGCCGGCAGATCTGCGCCCCAACTTGTCATATCCACACCCGTCAGAACAATCTCCGCGTAGCCGCGATCCACCAGTCTTTTGACTTGATCCACCACAACCCCAGCCGGCACAGAGCGCGAATTGCCGCGACCAAATGGGATAATGCAAAACGTACAGCGGTGATCACAGCCATTTTGCACTTGCACATAAGCGCGGCTGCGGGTTCCGAAACCGTCGATCAAATGACCCGCCGTTTCGGTAACAGACATGATGTCATCGACCTGCACCGGCTCTGTGCCATACTCTCCGGCCAACCCGGCCCAAGTTTCTGGCTGCATTTTTTCCGTGTTCCCAAGCACAACATCCACTTCGGACATCTGCGCAAAGGTATCAGGCTCAGTCTGCGCAGCGCAACCGGTTACGATCAACTTGGCTTGCGGGTGTGTGCGACGCAGCTTGCGGATGTCTTGCTTGGCTTTGCGCACCGCCTCCGCAGTCACGGCGCAGGTATTCACCACCACCGTATCGGTGAGACCGGATTGACCTGCCAGCTCTTTCATCGCCTCGGTTTCATACATGTTCAACCGGCAGCCATGATTTGAAAAGATTGGCGCATTCATTGGAGGCTCTCCAGAAATTGCGCAGTCAGCACGCCGTCAAACACATGCATGGTTGCGCCCGTCATCCAGACACCATCTTCACGCCAATCGATGTCAATCAAACCGCCGTCGAGCTGAATTTCAACCCTCCGCCCGGTGAGGCCCAGACGCGCCGCCGCAACCGCCGTGGCGCAAGATGAGGAGCCAGAGGCCAAAGTCACCCCCACACCGCGCTCCCAGACCCGCATCCGCAGGCGGTTCTGTGCCATAACATGGGCAAATTGCACATTGGTGCGCTCAGGAAACAGAGGGTCATGTTCAAACCTTGGTCCAAATTGCGCCAAATCTACCTCTTCGGCATCTTCGACAAAAAACGTGCAATGCGGATTGCCCATGCCTGTGGCCGTCGGTCGACCTTCAAGCGGCAGATGCAAAGTCTCCATTTCCCGTGCCAAGGGCACCTCATCCCACATCAGCATGGGATGACCCATATTGACGCTCATCAAAGCGCCCTCCTGACAAGCCTGCAAGACACCGCGCTCCGTAATCAAAGAGAGGGTCTTGCGCCCCAAACGCTGCATCTCATATTGCGCAACGCAGCGCGTGGCATTGCCGCAAGCGCCCGCGGTCGAGCCATCTGCGTTGAAAAAGGTTAAGGCGACATCCGCCTGCGGCGAATCACTTATCACCGCCAGTTGGTCAAACCCCACACCCAGATGACGATTCCCTAATCCGCGGGCAATTTCTGCCGAAATCACTGGCCCATGCCCGCGCGAATCGACAATAACAAAGTCATTGCCGAGCCCATGCATCTTCATAAAGGAAATCTGCTGCGTCATGATGGCCATATATCGGTGTAATTAAGAGGAATCCAGCAATAGATCAGAAAAGCCCTTGACCCCGCCCTCTACCCTTTCTAGACACCGCCGCAGTGGGCCCTTAGCTCAGCCGGTAGAGCAACTGACTTTTAATCAGTAGGTCGATGGTTCGAACCCATCAGGGCTCACCACTTATTCAAAGGCTTAGGCTTAGTGGCCTAAGCCTTTTGTTTTTCTCAGCGAGACACTCAGCGAGACAAAGTGACGTGGGGCCACGTTCAATTACGCCTTGCTGTACTTAATCTTCGAGCCTACGTCCGCCACGCGCCCGCGCGCCTTCGCATCGATGCAAACTATTTAGGTCTAGCAATAAATGCGCTTCCTAAAAGTTACTGCAATCCCTTCAAGGTGCAACAAGTCACAGCGGACGTAGGACATACATCACCAAGTTGGCAAATGCTGGCATCAACGTGCGCTTGTTAGCAGAGCTTGCCGGTCACAAGCACATCAGCACCACTCAACGCTATATAGATGTAAACGACACACAGTTGGCACACGCTGTGGAGCTGCTGTGATGGGTAATAAAGGTGTGCTTGCACTACGCAAGCAGCTCAAACGAGAGCAGCTGCACGTTGTATGGCTTGAGCAGCACTTGCCCCCCACTCACGTCAGCTCAACAGTGCACAGCAGCGAGTCGCAAAGCTGTGTGTGCTGGAATGTGTAGGTGCAGATACAGCCTTGCCAACACGCGACAGGCGCAACAAAAAAGAGCGACGCCGAAGCGCCGCTCTCTCTTTAACCTAAATCAGTTTCGCTTAGAATGCGAAGTTCAAACCAACAGTTGTCAGGTCTTCGGCTGTATCGGGTTTGTCGTGCATTGCTGCGAAAGCAGATGCGCCACCACCGAGTGCGTAATCAACAATGATTGTAGTCGCGTCTGCTTCGTCAAGTGCGAAAGATGCAACCATTCCGCCAGCTGAATATTTAACAGAAGCGTCCCACTCGTCGCCGAGGGAGCCGTCAGAACCTGGCTTGATTGTTGTGTAACCAATAGTCAAAGCGTCCATTGCGTATGAGAAACCAACAGATGTGTCGTCTTCACCATCGTCTGACTCGTCGGACATGGCAGCATTCACAGTCAAATCACCCATTGCATAAGATGCAGAGATGCCAGTAGCGTCACCACCGGCGTCGTCGTTGTCTGTGCCAGTGAATGTGAGTGCTACGCCACCTACGTTACCGCCGACTTTGTAAGAGCTTGTAGAACCTTCTTGATCGGATGTCAGTGCGACACTCCAACCAGCAACGGAGCCAGAAATCATTACGTCTTCTGCGCCTTGAGTGTCATCAAACAAGTTGTCGATGCCAGCTTGGTCTACAGTCAATGTCCAGCCGTTGTATGAAACTGCAACGTCTGCGTCACCGGCGGTGTTGCCTTGTGCTTCAAGCTCATCGTCATCGTTATAGTCGATTTTGTTACCAGCGCCCATGTCGAAGCCAACGGATACGGACACGCCGTTATCGGATTCAGCAGAAGCAGTGATGTCGAAGTCATAGTATGACTCAAAGAACATATCGACACGTGTTGCGTCGGATGCACCGTTGTCATCGATCAGTGCAACGCCAGCTGTGCCGGAGAAAGATACGTCAGCTTGGGCAACGCCAGCGGCGAGAACCAGTGATGTAGTCGTAAGGAGGATGCGTTTCGGTGTATAATAGACGTCAAAAAATATTCTACACTTCAGAAGAATAAAATGCTCTAAAAAATCCCAATTTATCAATAAGTTAAATATTGGAGATTTTTATCTTGAACAAATGAGAACTTTAAGAACGGTACAGAATAGCAACATTCAGGGTTTAAGTTCTGAAATGTAGAAAAAAGGTGTGACATAGTTAGCAGAGTAGAATGGTAGTCAGTGATGATAAAAACTTTTAAAAAAATAAAGACCTTTCAATCATTTAGATTTGGAAAAAACACCACTAATGAAGCTGTAGAAAATGTATCATTTGAACACTTTTTTTTACAAAGATATTATCCGTTTTCTCAATCAACTAAGCGTAGAAGCAAACTTGATTGGTATGTTTATTACAAACACTTGGCAGACCCATTCGGACACAAATTATTAACAGAAATTTGTGCTGAAGATTTAGATACATGGATGACCCAACAAATTCAGCAAAAATATAAACCATCTACTGTCAATAAACATGCTGGGCTTTTAAATCGCATATTAAACGTTGCTGTAGAATGGGAATATCTCAAGAAAAATCCCTTTAAAAAGTCAATCATAAAAAAGTTCCCAACTGGTGATCATGTTCAACGTTTTTTGGTTCCTGAAGAAATACGACGGTTGCTAAGTGCATGTTCCAAAGAGCAGCATCCATATCTTTATTTCTTTGTAAAATTATTATTGCTTACAGGTGCGCGAAGTAGTGAATTACGATTATGCAAATGGAGCGATGTAAACTTCACAAAAGGTGAACTATATATCGGACTATCTAAAAATGGACGAAGTCGGCGCATTATTCTGAGTAATGCCTCCATCAAAGAACTTTATTGCATCAAAGAAAAGTCAGAAAGTTTAGGGACCCCCACGATGGCTTCAAACTGGGTTTTTACAAACCCAAAAACTCAGCTGCCCTATACCAGTATGCAAATAGCCTTTGCAAAAGCACGCAATACAGCTCAATTAAACAATGTAAGGATCCACGATCTCCGCCACACCTTTGCAAGTTTACTAATCAATAATGGTGCAAGCATTTATGAAGTACAAAAACTTCTCGGGCATCATCACGTATCAATGACAGAACGTTATGCACATTTATTCCCGAATACCCTGAAAGACCGAACAGAGATAATTGCAGACTCCCTATTATATGTCCCAGAATAAAAATGGAGTGGAACATAGACGAATTTCTGAAATGCAGTTTTACTTCTAGCCATTTGGTTGAGGGCGGTGGAGGGAGTGGAGCAATTTCCATGTAACTTACGAAATGCCATCGCAGTGTAAAACACTGTTTTCCTATTATACCGTAATATACGATGTAAAACATAAGGTTATATATACTGTAATTGTTTCGGTATAATTGCTCCACTCGCTCCACTGCTCCCCACTAATAGGGGCCGAAAGCGCGTAACGGAGGCTTGCTCCACCGCTACGCTCCCCTCTTTTTGCACAGTGGGGAGATACTTCAGCTCGCGATGCACAAGCGCGAACTTTGTCATACCCTTGTAGTCTCCGGCGCTGAACTTCCGTCCTGTGATTTCAAAGCCTGCCGCATTTAACGCGCCTCAGATGCGGTGCTGTAAATATCCTGCCATAGCGGCGGCTGATGTTGCCTCATCGACGTTTGAAAAGACAATGCTGTACCACATATGCGCCTGCACCCTGCTTTGCGCCACGCCTTTTCCAAATTCGAACAAGAGCCCCAACCGGCTTTGCGCACCGCGATGCCCGTTGGTGGCTGCCAAACGGTACCAACTATCGGCCTTGCTATAGTCGAATAATACGCTGTCTTGGTCCTCGTACATTTTGGCCAAATTGTATTGCGCCTCAACGTCCCCTTGAGACGCGGCCCTATGAAACCCCGCAAGTGCCTTTGCAGGGTCTTGCAAGCCGCTGTGACCATGTTGATAAACTCCGGCCAGCTTGGTCTGTGCGGCTGCAGCACCCATGGTTTCACCGTGCCGATTGTCCTGCGCAAAGGCGCGCGGCGCGCAGGACAATAAAAGGCAGATCACCGCTGAAATTCGGTTAAAACGTTGCATGGCATCCATTAAAATTAATATTACTCAATGGCTTATGTTTTGGGCCAATCGAGGTGCAGGGGAATTTGTTAACCCGATATTAACTTGATGGCGAAATGCGATCAACGAAACTCAGTGGAAATGAGCCGGAAAAGTTACTTTATGGTTAATGTGGAAAGGCGCCCGAAGGCGCCTTCCTAGGTGCCCTAAGCTTTGGCGCGCGCGCCTGTCGGATCGTAAAGCGGCTTGAGCGACGCTTCCGCCACAACCCGCGTTCCAGCGACGTCGATTTCATAGGAGGAAGCCAGAACCTCTGCCGCGCTCTCACCCGCGCAGGGCACATATCCCAAGCCAATCGCGCCACCAAGATGATGGCCATAATTGCCAGACGATAGGTAACCGACAATCTCACCATCCCGCAGGACCGGTTCATTGTGGTACAAAAGCGGCTCTGGATCGGTCAGTTTGAACTGTACCATGCGCGCATCAAGCCCCGCGTCCTTCTTGCGCAACACCGCATCGCGGCCGATGAACTCAGCTTTATCTGTCTTCACCGCAAAGCCCAATCCCGCCTCTAGAACATGGTCCTCGCAGGTGATGTCATGGCCAAAATGTCGGAAACCTTTTTCGATACGGCAGCTGTCCATCATATGCATACCGCAGAGTTTAGCCTCCATCTCTTGTCCCGCCTGCCAGATCGTTTCAAAGGCATGGCCCGCCATATCGGCGCTGACGTAAACCTCCCAGCCCAGCTCGCCCACATAGGTGACCCGATGCGCCCGCGCCAGCCCCATGCCCAGCTCAATCTCTTGCGCCGTCCCAAAGGGATTGTGGGCATTGCTGAAATCATTGGGAGAAACCCGCTCTAAAAGTTTGCGGGCATTGGGCCCCATAACGGCCAAGACAGCTTCCCCTGCGGTGACATCCGTTATCACAACATTGAACGCCCCTTTGTGGCGCATCATCCAGGTTTGATCCGCCAGACGGGTCGCGGCAGGGGTGACCACCAGGTAACAAGTTTCAGACAACCGGGTGACGGTGACGTCAGCCTCGATCCCAGCCCGGTCATTTAGAAATTGCGTGTAGACGATCTTACCCAAGGGCACATCATATTGACCGCCACCAATGTAGTTCATGAAGGCACAGGCATCCGGCCCTTCCACCCGAATTTTGCCGAAAGAGGACATATCATAAAGCCCAAGGTTGCTGCGCACCGCCTTGTGTTCTGCAGCCACATTGTCAAAGAAATTTTGCCGCTTCCAGCTATAGGCATAGCTTGGATCTTGTCCGGGATTGGCAAACCAATTGGCCCTCTCCCACCCGGCCAATTCGCCAAAGACCGCGCCATTTTCCTTGAGATGATGATGAAACGGCGTGCGCCGCACACCGCGGGCTGTCTTTTTTTGCAGATAGGGAAAGTGATCGGCGTAAAGAAGGCCAAGCGTTTCCTTTGAGCGTTCAAACAAATAATGTTTGTTTCCCTGAAACGGTTGCATCCGGCCAATGTCTACATCCCCAAGATCAAAAGGTTTTTGACCATCTTCCATCCATTGCGCCAGAGCCTGCCCCGCGCCACCCGCAGATTGAATGCCAACAGAGTTGAACCCGGCCGCCACCCAAACATTGTCCATCTCCGGCGCCAATCCGAGGTGATAGGCATCGTCGGGGGTAAAGCTCTCTGGTCCGTTGAAAAACGTATGGATCCCCGCAGAACCCAACATCGGCATGCGAGAGACAGCCTTTTCCAAAATGGGCTCAAAATGGTCGAAATCCTCCGGCAATTGATCAAATTCAAAATCAGCCGGAATGCCCTCCATGGCCCAAGGCTTTGAAACCGGCTCAAACGCCCCAAGGAGCATTTTGCCCGCATCCTCTTTATAATAAGCACATTCATCGGGCACGCGCAGCACCGGCATTTGGCTAAGCCCCTCAATCGCCTCACTGACGATATAAAAATGCTCGCAGGCCTGGAGCGGAACATTAATGCCCAGCATCCGCCCAACCTCATGGCCCCACATGCCACCACAGTTGATCACATTCTCGCATGCGATGGAGCCGCTTTCGCCCTGCTCATTCTGCCACTGCACCGCTGTGATCCGGCGACCCGCGCGTGTTACACCCATGGCTTTGGTTTGCTCGAACACCTGCGCACCCATCTGCCGCGCGCCCTTGGCCAGAGCCAGCGCGATATTGGCCGGATCGCCTTGGCCATCCAGAGGCAACCAAACTCCACCGGTCACCCCATCAATATTGAGATGCTCGTATTTTGCTTTAACCTCCGCGGGGGTGATTTCTTCGACATCCACCCCAAAGGCCCGTGCCATAGCCGCTTGACGATAAATTTCCTCCCGGCGCTCTTCGGTCAAAGCCACAGTAATCGAACCGCAGCGTTTGAACCCAGTGGCAACGCCGGTTTCCGCTTCCAAATTGCCATAAAGTTCTTGGCTGTATTTCGCCAATTTTGTCATATTGGCCGTCGCCCGAAGTTGCGCAATCAAGCCCGCTGCGTGCCATGTGGTGCCTGAGGTCAATTGTTTGCGTTCTAGCAATACAACATCACTCCAGCCCAATTTTGCCAAATGATACGCCAATGAGCAGCCAATAACCCCGCCGCCAATAATGACCGCACGCGCTTTTGTAGGAACCTCAGCCATTTCCATCTCCTATGGAATTTAAATTGATGTGCAAGATGATCCCTAGGGATACATCTTCGCGTATTTTTCTTTGTAAAGAGCAATCATTTCCGCCTCCGTCACCCCATCATCATAGGGCGGGGTGGAGAGCGGTTTGACCTCGCTCACTTTGATCACAACAATGGCCCGTATGTGCGCGGATAGGTCTGCCCAGAGCGCGTCCCACTTGGGAAAGATCTCCTCAAAATCCGCACTGCCACGGCGCAATATTTGCGTGACCCCGCGCATCCGCCAGCCCTTGCGGCGAAAACTATCAACAAAATTGACCTCCACCTCGGGACTGTGACCAATGTTGCTGATGGTGCCAGGCGAGCGAATTTCGGCAAAAGCAATCTTGCGCTCATCCAAAACCACAAAGGTTCCTTTCGGTGACACAGAGGGCCGCCCTCCTGATGTCACAGAGGCCACAAACCCCAATCGCACCTGTTCAATACAGGCCACTGCGGCAGCATTAAGCATCGAATTAATCTCCCAGTTCCTGTGCCAAAAGAGCGATATGTGCCGGACCCACCTCACAGCAACCGCCAATAATTTCCGCCCCGCTTTTGGCCCACTCCTGGGCAAAGGCGAGATACTCCACCGGACCCAAATCTGTTCGTGATTTCAGCAGATCCACCGTCGCATGGATCGAATTAAACTCCTCATGAATGCCTGTGAATCCATTGGCATAGGCGCCCAGGGTAAACCCGTGACCGGTCAAGATCGGCAAGCCCTGCGAGACCGCTTCAGGCAAGGAGCAATTGATCAAAACCGCGGCTGGGTTAAACGCCCTGAGCATCGCAATCGCATCAGCCAAACGCTCCCCTGATCGTAGCTTGGTGCCATCGCTGTCATCCACAGAGAGGGAGACATAGATCGGTTTGCCCGTCACCCCGGCGCCCATCAAGCCCCCACGCGCTTGATCTACCGAGGCCATGGTTTCCAGAAGATGAAAATCCACATAATCCGCATGGAGGCGCGCAATGTCTGCATAGATTTCGGCAGCCTGCTCGGCCGGTGGTGCCTTTTTTGGTTGATAGGAGAAACCAATGGGACCCAATGAACCGGCAACCTGCCCGGATCCATGGGCATCGCGAGCGGCCACAGCCATTTCGCAGGCCAAGACCGTCATCGGGCGGAGTTTATCGGCCAAGCCTTTGCTCTCCAGCCGGTCTGGCAGAACCGAATAGGTATTGGTGGTGGCAATCTGCGCACCGGCAGCAAAATATTCGTCATGCACAGCACGCACCATTTCCGGGCTGTCGAGCAAGGCCTGCATAGACCACAAATCCGTGGCCTTTCCGGCACGTTTGACCAATTCTTGGCCCATACCACCATCGAGAATTATCATCACATTCGCTCCTTATCAGCTGCGCAAGCGCTCATTTTTTGGATCCCACAGCGGTTGATCATCCTGCACCACGGCCTTGCAGCGTTGCCCAAAAATTTCAACTTCAACCTCTGTTCCTGGCATGGCCAAATCGGGGCGCAACATGGCCAAGGCGATGGACTTACCAACACGGTACCCAAAGTCACCCGAGGTGGTTTCCCCCACCACCACACCATCATGCCAAATCGTTGACATATAGGGCGCATCATAGGCACCCGCCTCCACAATCAAGCTGGCAAAAGCCTTTTTGCGACCCTGTTGTTTTTCGTTCTGCAAGGCGGCTTTGCCCGGGAATTCTTGGGGCTTGTCCAATTTAACAAACCTTTCAAGCCCCGCTTCCAAAAGACTGTAATCGGTGGACAGATCGCCTTTCCACGCGCGGTATCCTTTTTCGATCCGCAGGCTATTGAGTGCATACATGCCAAACGGTTTGGCCCCAGCTGCAATGACTGCATCATACAATGCAGGCATATTGGCATTTTTTGCATGAATTTCCCAGCCAAGCTCGCCGGCAAAAGACACCCGCAGAAGCGCACACTCTTGTCCGGCCACCTGTGCCGTTTGATGGGTCAACCACCCCAAAGACAGATCCGCATCCGTCCCCATGTGGATCATAACATCGCGGGCTTTGGGACCCGTGACAATCAAAGTTGAAAAGTCTTTGGTATGGTCCACCAGCTCCACACCACGAGGCAGATCCGAATTGAGCACGTCATAATCATGCCATTGCGCACTGGCGGCTGTGATCAATGTAAAATGCTCCTCCGCATGGCGCACAAGCGACATCTCCGTCAAAATCCGGCCCCGATTGTCTGCAAAATAGGCCAAATTCATACGGCCAATCTTTGGCAATCCGCCGGTAATTTTACCGCGCAAGAATTCTGCGGCGCCGTCGCCTGTCAGATTAAAACGGCTGAAGCCGGGCAAATCCAAGACTCCGCAATGATCGCGCACGGCCTCGGCCTCTTCGCGGATCCGCTGGGCCCATGGGCCCTGTCTTTCCCAAGTTTGAGTGGACTCATGGGAGGTGTCATCTCCGGGCTCAGCAAACCAATTGGCGCGTTCCCAACCATTATAAGCCCCCATCACACCGCCCGCAGCAATCACCTTATCATGCACCGGCGAGAGTTTTTTGTCCCGCCCGGCGGGCCATTCGTGATGCGGGAAATGCATGGCATATTCGTGACCATAAACTTCCATGGCTTTGCGGTCACAATAGTCTTGATCCGTGTAATCCGTATAGCGGCGCGGATCGACCGCCCACATGTCCCATTCGGTTTCCCCTTCCGTGATCCATTCCGCCAAGACCTTGCCGGCTCCGCCCCCTTGGGTGATGCCAAATGTGAAGACGCAACCTTCATAGGCGTTCTTCACACCTGGCATGGGACCGATCAACGGAAGCCCGTCAGGCGCATAGGGGATAGGGCCGTTGATCACCCGGCCCACGCCTTGAGATCCCAAAATCGGAACCCGCGCCATGGCGTCTTCAATATACCACTCCAAACGCTCGAGATCGTCAGGATAGAGCTGGAAGCTGAAATCTTCAGGCATAGGATCTTCGGGCGTCACCCAATGGGCTTTGCAATTGCGCTCATAGGGGCCAAGGTTCAAACCGTGTTTATCCTGCCGCAGGTAATAGGAGGAATCCACATCCCGCAAGAGCGGCACTTTGCGCCCATTAGCCTCTGTCCATTCCTTCAATTCTGGAATTTCTTCGGTCAGAAAATATTGATGACTCATCACCGTCATAGGCACGGTACGACCACCATAGGGTTTGAACCATTCCCCTACGCGTTGAGCATAATAACCGGCGCAATTGACCACTTTCTCACAGCGGATATCGCCTTTGTCTGTGTGGACAATCCATTCATCTCCCACCTGCGTGACCCCTGTCGCCGGGCAAAACCGCTGAACACTGGCACCCATATCCCGGGCACCTTTGGCTAGGGCTTGGGTAAGCTGGGCTGGGTCAATATCCCCGTCATCGGGATCCCAAAGCCCGCCAGCCAGATCATGCGTTTCCAAGAAGGGATAGGCATCTTTCATATCTGACACGGACATCATCTCGATGCCCAATCCCTGGTACCGACCCATCGTGCGCGCACGCTCAAACTCCAGCATCCGGTTTTTGTCATGAGCCAGGCGAATAGAGCCCGTCACATGATAATTCATCGGATAATCCACCTCCTCGGCCAAACCGGCATAGAGGCCCAGCGAATAGCGCTGCATATTCATAATCGCCCAGCTGGTCGAGAAGGACGGGCAATTGCCCGCCGCGTGCCAGGTTGAACCGGCGGTCAGCTCATTTTTCTCGAGCAAGACACAATCGGTCCACCCGGCTTTGGCCAAATGATACAGGGTCGACACGCCAACAACGCCGCCTCCGATAATGACAACCCTTGCCGTGGTTGGAAAATCACTCATTTTGGTCTCCCTCAGTCGATGATCAAACGGGCCGCCAGCCCGCCGAGTAAAATTGCAGATATTTTGTTCAAAACGCCAGCGCGCGCACCCAGCGCAGCTGCAAAATAGCCGGACCCTGCACCAAGGCAGAGCGTGAACAACGCTCCGTTCACCAGAAATATTGTACCAAGGATCAAGATTTGCACCCATATCGGGCCAATGGCGGGGTCTGTGAATTGCGGAATAAAGGCAAAGATAAAAAGTGCAGTTTTCGGATTCGATACATTGATGAAAAACCCACGCCGCGCTGCCTGCCAAACACCGCGGCCGCTGCGCGGGCGGGCCAGGGTGCTGCTGCTACGCCAAGCCTGCACGGCCATCCAAGCCAAATAAGCCGCACCGCAGAGTCGGATGGCATCATAGGCCGCCGGATGCGCCAATAACAAAGCCGACAGCCCAGCGGCCGCCGCAAAAATATGCACCACGATACCAAGGTTCACACCCAGTGCCGCTGCCACGCCCATGCGCGGACCGCCCGACAGACCACTGGACGTAATAAACAGGAAATCTGCCCCGGGTGTGAGGTTTAAGATCAAACCAGCAATCACAAACCCGGTGATCAGAGCAGGCTCAAATCCCCAAAGGATTTCCCAGATCATCGCAACGTCTCCCTCATACCGTGCTCCGCATGGAGCTGCCACCAAGCAAAAGCCCATAGACGATAAAGCAAAGCGCCAGCCCACGCCGCAAAGAGACATTGAAGACTTTGGCCATAGCCGATTTGCCGAAAGCCGCACCCAAGGCCGTATAGCCCGTATAGGACAGTGCAGTCAGACCCAAAGCTGTGGGCATAATCACCGCCATTTGATCCCAAATGGGCACATCAGGCTGAACAAATTGACTGAACGCAGCCAAATATCCTGCCACCGACTTTGCATTGATCGTCGCAATCGCCAAAGCCCGCCCATAGATGGAGCCGGCCGCTGGATTGAGCTTGGGCGGAGTGGCTGCCATGATCCAACCGCGCATGCCCAGAAAGATCAAAACCGCCGCACCGATCAGCTTGGCCGCAAAAAATGCCGTGGGTGATGCCAAGAGCAATGCGGTGATGCCATAGGCCGATAAGATCAGGAAAGCAGTCGCTTGAGTTAAAATCGCCAACACAGCCCAAAGACCCTGGCGCAGGCCAAAGCTCATGCCATTGCTGATGCAATTGACGGCATTGGGACCGGGTGTTGTCACGAAAACCACCCAAAATCCCGCAAATATGATCCAGCCCTGAAATGTCATCAATACACCGGCGGCGCGATTACCCAGATCACCTGGCAGGGCTTGTCTGTGGGGTTTTCCCAGCGGAAAAATTCGCCCTTGATACGAAAACTGTCACCGGGCGCCAAAAGATAATCTGCATCGCCGATCCAAAGCTTCAATTGCCCAGAAAGAATATATCCCACCTCCTGGGTGGGGCGGGAAACCGCGGGATTTAGCTTTGCACCCGGTTCAAATGTGGAATGGAGCATCTCGAAGTCATCTGTCAGATCGGGAGAAAGCAGTTCTTCGACCAAACCGGCTTCGCGGCTTCCAATTGGGCGTCTGCTGTTTCTGCGCACGACATAGCCAGCCTCATCGGCCGGCGCGGGACCAGACCCAAACAGAGATGAAATCGACACATCCAAGGCCCGGGCCAAGTCGCGTAAATCATTAATCCCAGGCTCAGACATATCCCGCTCAACCTGGCTCAACCATCCCACCGAACGCCCAAGGGTTTGCGCCAAATCAGCAAGGGTCAATCCCCGCGCCTTACGCAGCGCCCGAATGTCGGCTCCAAGGGTGTTTAGATCTGTCTGACCGTGCAGCATTGCGTGAAATTTTCCAGCATTTTTTCATTCTCAAATTTATGGTTGGCAGAAGCCATGAAAAAAAGCAATAAATTTTCACGGGTGTTTACATGCTAAAAACCGAAGCCAGAATGGCCTCCAAAGCCTTTGCATCTTCGCGGGTAAATGCATCAGGTTGATCGCTGTCGATATCGAGCACAGCCATCACATCACCGGCGCTGTTGAACACGGGCAAAACCAACTCAGATCGAGTCGAGCTGGCGCAGGCAATATGGCCCTCAAAGGCCTCTACATCCGGCACCAATTGCGTGGCTTTCAAGCGCGCCGCTGCGCCACAAACCCCGCGTGAGAAGGGAATTTGCAAACAACCATGCCCGCCTTGATAGGGGCCAATCTTGAGCATTTCCGGTCCGGTTACACGATAAAACCCAGTCCAGTCGAAGCGATCATCGCTGTGATGCAGCTCACAGACCACACTGGCCATAAGGGCAATCACATCGTCCTCGCCAGCACAAAGGCTTGCGATGGTTTTGCTCAAGTCTTCATAATTTACCCGTGCCATATCCGCGGCCTTTACATGCGTTCAATGGCAATGGCAGTGCCCTCGCCTCCACCGATGCAAATCGCCGCAACACCGCGCTTGAGATCATGCCGTTCCAAAGCGTTTAGCAAGGTCACCAAGATTCGCGCGCCCGAGGCGCCGATCGGGTGACCCAAGGCGCAAGCACCGCCATAGACATTTACAACACTCGGAGAAAGTTCCATCTCATGCATAAAGGCCATGGGCACCACAGCAAAGGCCTCGTTGACCTCCCATAAGTCCACATCCGCAACGCTCCAGCCGAGACGATCCAACAGTTTTCGGGCCGCTGGCACGGGGGCGGTGGTAAACCAACCGGGCGCTTGTGCATGGCTTGCGTGGCCCATTACGCGCGCCCGCGCGGTATAGCCTTTCGCCGCAAGACCAGAGGCATTGGCCAAAACCAAGGCCGCCGCCCCATCAGAAATCGACGAAGAATTGGCCGCCGTCACCGTGCCACCCTCACGGAACGCGGGTTTCAAATGTGGAATTTTATCTGGCCGCGCAGTGCCGGGTTGCTCATCCATGACAACCTCAACCTTCGCTTTGCGCCCCGCCACTGTCACCGGGGCAATTTCGGCCGCGACCGCGCCGCTGGCCTGCGCGGCCAACGCCCGCTCGAGGGAGCGCAGCGCATAAGCATCTTGTGCGGCGCGGGAGAATTGAAAATGCATCGCGCAATCCTCAGCAAAAGTGCCCATCAAACGCCCTTTGTCATAAGCATCCTCAAGGCCATCAAGAAACATGCTGTCTTGCACTTGCCCATGTCCCAGCCGCGCACCACCGCGCATTTTGGGCAAAAGGTAGGGCGCTTGGGTCATACTTTCCATGCCGCCCGTGACCATCACCTGACCGTGACCCAACGCCAATTGATCATACCCCATCATGGTGGTTTTCATGCCCGAGCCACACATTTTGTTGATCGTGGTTGCGGGGACATCTTCTCCCAATCCCGCAGCGAATCCCGCTTGTCGGGCTGGCGCTTGGCCCTGCCCAGCGGGCAAGACGCAGCCCATCAGCAACTCATCCACATCATCCGGTGCAACGTCACCGGCAGCAAGCGCCGCTGCAATCGCGACACCGCCCAGCTGACTCGCGGATGCAGCGGCCAAAGCCCCCTGCATCCCACCCATCGGCGTGCGGGCCGCTCCTACGATATAAACATCTTCCATAACGCGCCTCTTTGAAACAGTTGCTGCCCACTTATGACGCGCCCAATGCCTTGGGGGCAAGGCTTTGCGTCAGAAAATCATAAACCCGGCACAGCCCCCTCGCCTCCGCCGCATTATCCGCTATGTTTGGATAAATTCAATTTATAAGGCTCAACAGCACATGCGCGATTTTCACCTTCCCGGCCGATCGGCCGTCTTTGCAACCAATGGCATGGTCGCGACCTCTCACCCTTTGGCCGCCGCCACGGCGATTGATATCTTGAAAGCGGGCGGTAACGCGGCGGATGCAGCAATTGCAGCGGCGGTCTTATTAGGCATCTGTGAGCCACAAATGACTGGCATTGGCGGAGATATGTTTGCCCTGATCCAAAAGGATCCAACCGCAAACGTTGTCGCCCTCAACGGATCGGGACGCGCGCCGCTGGCTGCCAATGCAGCCGCCCTGCGAGATGCGGGCCATGGCACGGTGCCGCTGCACAGCGTCGATGCCGTGACAATACCCGGCGCGATAGACGGATTTTGCACCCTGGCAAAAGATTTCGGCGCATTGCCACTAAAAGACACCCTAGCACCCGCCATTCATTATGCCCGCGCGGGCGTGCCAGTTGCCCCAAAAGTCGCCTTTGATTGGGCGCAAAACACGCAAGCGCTGCAAGGATCCGCGCGCGAAAAATATCTAACCGCTGGCGCTGCGCCGAAAGTTGGGCAGCTCTTCGCCGCGCCCGGGCAGGCGGAAGTTCTCGAGCGCGTGGCCTCCGAAGGCCGCGATGGGTTTTATACCGGCGCTGTTGCCGAAGATATGCAAGCCAGCCTGCGCGCTGCGGGGGGCTGTCACAGTCTTGAAGATTTTGCCGCAACCAAATCCACCTATGGCACACCATTGCGCGCCTCCTACAAGGGTATTGAGATGCTGGAGCATCCGGCCAATGGCCAAGGCGCCACAGCGCTTTTGATGCTCAATATGATGAAGCATTTTGACATCGCCGCCATGGCGCCCTTTGGGACAGAACGGGCCCATATCGAAGCTGAAATTTCCAAACTGGCTTATGATGCGCGCAATCGCTTTATTGCCGATGGGGATTATGCCAGCCGCGTCGATCATATGATGGCACCCGAAACCGCCGCGCAGCTGGTTGGATTAATCCACCCCAACCGCGCCATGGCAGATCCGCATGGGCTGTCAGAAGCGGTTCATAAAGACACGATTTACATCACCGTTGTCGACAAAAACCGCATGGCCGTTTCATTGATCTACTCAATCTTCCATGCCTTTGGATCTGGACTCGCGTCAGACCGCTTTGGAATCTTATTTCAAAATCGCGGGGCGGGCTTCTCGCTTGAGGCGGGCCACCCTAATGAGCTGGCCGGCGGCAAGCGCCCTATGCACACCATCATCCCCGGTATGCTGGCCGAAGGAGGGCGGATCACCATGCCCTTTGGGGTTATGGGCGGCTCCTACCAATCCAACGGCCATGCGCGTTTTCTATCAAACATGGTAGATTTCGGCTTGGACCCACAGGAGGCGATTGACGCACCCCGCTGTTTTTCCGACGCAGGCACGATGAAAGTTGAGCGTGGATATGGGCCGCAGGTCGCTCAAGAGCTGTCAGACATGGGCCATAAGGTCGAAATACCTACCGGGCCAATTGGCGGCGCTCAGGCAATATTGATCGGAGCGGATGGGGTGCTACAAGGCGCGTCTGACCCCCGCAAAGACGGTTGCGCCTTGGGCTATTAATTTAGCTGAAACTGCAAAGGATAGGCGCCGTTTTCGAACGGGCCGAAGATATCCTCAATATCGGGGTGATCCACCGGGTCCCCCGAAATATCGGCCACAAGGTTTTGCTCGGACACATAGGCAATATAATAGCTTTGATCATTCTCGGCCAATAAGTGGTAATAGGGTTGATCCTTCACCGGCCGTGCCTCTTCTGGAATAGCTGCATACCATTCATCAGTATTGGAAAACTCTGGATCCACATCAAAAATGACCCCGCGAAACGGGTGTTTCTTATGCCGCACGATTTGGCCCAAATAATATTTCGCTTCAGCTTGCACAGGTCACCTATTCATTGAACCTCCTTTTACGCGGATTTGGATCAAAATGTCTATGCGTTCACGCAGAATTGATGCCACTGCGTGCTATAATTCCGCAAACAGGCGACAGACGTCCAAAACCGCCGCACCATTGCAAAATTTACGAAGTAACGCTATTAATATACGCAAAACTTAGGCAATTTAACAAAAAGCGGCCCCAACCATGAGCAGTATTCTTCGCAGCCTCGTTCTGATCACCCTTCTTGCGGGGTGCTCTTTCTCTGGTGGCAATAAAAATCCGCCTCGGAATTTGGACAACGCCTGCTCGATATTGGACCAGCGCCACAGCTTCCTGCCAGCCTTTCGTGCCGCCAAGCGCAAATATGGCGTGCCGATTTCGACACAAATGGCGATCATCTGGCAAGAAAGCAAATTCAAAGCCAACGCCAAGACGCCAAAGAAATACAAACTTTGGATCATTCCCGCCGGCCGTCAAAGCTCAGCCTATGGCTATGCCCAGGCGCTGGATGGCACTTGGAAAGAATATAAGAAAAGCGCCGGACGCTGGGGCGCCAGCCGCACAAATATCCGTGATGCCGCAGATTTCATGGGCTGGTATATGGCGCAAAGCCGCCGCTCTTTAGGCATTGCCATGTCCGACACCCGCAACCAATACCTCGCCTATCACGAAGGCCGAACAGGGTACCGCCGCGGATCCTATAAATCCAAACGCTGGCTGGTGAATGTCGCAAGTGGCCTCGACCGGCGAGCGGCGATGTATAAGCGGCAATTAATCAGCTGTGGCAAGGGATAGGGGCCACAGTTACTCGCAAACCACATGATCATGAAAGGCGGAAAGTTGAATCGCCAAGCCTTGATTTGAACAAAAACACCTCTGCATAGCGCCGTTTCCGCACGGAAATGGGTTGTTCAAAAGTTTTTGCAAATCAGTGGGCGCGGGTAATAATCCACCCTGGTCACAGCTCATTCGCTGCGTTTTTGCATCTCATATTGGATGTTGAACAGCACATTCGACAGACGGCCGCCTTCGGTCAGGCCATCTAGGATGATTTGAGTTCGACCACCGGAATTGTCTTGCACGATCCATTGGCGCAGCTGCACCGGGTTGTCGGTGAAAATCAGCTGAATAAACCCATAGTCGGGGTTTTCCGGGTCTTGCAGCGTCACGGCAGTTTCAGATCCAGCCTCGAAATGCGCGACAACCATATCGCGTTGCGCCAAATCTACCTCCCGCTCCAAAACCAGATTCAGCGGGGAGTGGCGCAGCGGAAAACGCAGCGGCTCATCGCGGGATTTCGGATCGAAGACGGCCACCTGACCGCCGCCCACCACAACCAAAGTTGCGTCTGGCGGGTCATATTCAAAACGAATGCGACCCGGCCGCCGAATGTACAGCCGCCCTGTAGAGGTTTCCCCCGTTTCAGAGAACTGCGAAAACTGGGCTTCTGCCGTAACCATATTATTGAAATAAGACGATATTTCATTGAGGCTGATTTTTTCAGCTGCAACTGGATTGGCCAAGATTACGCAAAGGGCAGAAATGAGTCTCATGTCACAATCCTAGCCTGTTTCCAAAAAGACGGGAAGCCCGCCCGCATCACGATTGCGTCACCGCAGCACCTGCTCAATTGTGCTCCGGCATCAAGATTTCCCTTTTACCCACGTGATTTGCGGCGCTGACCAACCCGTTCTCTTCCATCTGCTCCACAAGCCGCGCGGCTTTATTGTAACCAATAGCCAGTTTTCGCTGGATGTAGCTGGTGGAACATTTGCGATCTTTGGCCACGATTTGCACGGCGGTGTCATAGAGCGCATCTTCCGAATCCGTATTGCCACCGAGGCCAAGCACCGCATCAATATCGCTCTCAGCCCCCTCGCTCGGACCCTCCAGAACCCCAGACAGATAATCTGGCGGACCGAAGGTTTTAAGGTGATTAACGACGTCTTCCACTTCTTCATCAGAACAGAAGGGGCCATGCACACGCGTGACTTTACCGCCACCGGCCATGTAAAGCATATCGCCCATGCCCAAAAGCTGCTCTGCGCCCATTTCGCCCAAAATGGTCCGGCTGTCGACTTTTGAGGTCACTTGAAATGAGATGCGCGTTGGGAAGTTGGCTTTGATTGTTCCGGTGATCACATCCACCGACGGGCGCTGTGTCGCCATGATAATATGAATGCCTGAGGCCCGCGCCATCTGCGCCAAACGTTGGATACAGGCTTCAATTTCCTTGCCCGCAACCATCATCAGATCCGCCATCTCATCAACGACAACAACGATATAGGGCAGTGTTTCCGGCTTGAACTTTTCGGTCTCGAACAATGGCTCACCTGTACCTTCGTCAAAGCCCGTTTGCACCGTGCGGCTGAACATCTCCCCTTTGGCCTGGGCATCTTTAACGCGGCTGTTGTAACCATCTATATTGCGTACACCCATTTTCGACATCTTGCGATACCGCTCTTCCATTTCCCCGACAGTCCATTTCAAAGCCACCACCGCCTTTTTAGGATCGGTGACAACTGGGCTGAGGAGATGGGGAATGCCGTCATAAACGCTGAGTTCCAGCATTTTTGGATCAATCATAATCATCCGGCATTCTTCTGGTGTCAAACGATAGAGCAAAGACAGGATCATCGTGTTAATCGCAACAGATTTTCCGGAACCTGTAGTTCCAGCGATCAGCAAATGCGGCATTTTTGCGAGGTTTGCCACAATTGGCTCGCCACCGATATCTTTGCCAAGCGCCAAGGGGAGACGCATATTCGCATCACCAAAATCACGTGCGGACAAAATTTCACGCAGAACACACATCTCACGGCTTTCATTGGGCAGCTCAATCCCAATAACCGACCGGCCCGGCACTGTGCTCACCCGCGCTGAGAGGGCGGACATGGAGCGCGCAATATCATCCGACAGGCCAATCACTCGGCTTGCTTTCAAGCCAGGGGCCGGCTCCAATTCATACATTGTCACAACCGGGCCGGGGCGCACGCTGACGATCTCGCCTTTGACGCCGTAATCATCCAGCACACTTTCCAACATGCGCGCATTGCTTTCCAACGCATCGTCACTCAAGACATGCCGCTCCACGGAAGATGGGCTCATCAACAAGTTCAGAGGCGGTTTTTCATATGTTGGATCCACAGCCTTAGGTTCCAGATCCAAAGTTGGCTGCGCTTCAGCAATTGCTTGGCTGGACGGCTTGATGGCCCGCCGCACGCCATGTTGCACCACCTGCTTATGCGCAGCGGTGAGCGGGGGCTCGGTCATATAGTCAGGTTGCACAGCAGCCGGCTGGCGCTCCTCAAAACCCTCAGCTTCATCCTCCATAAAAGGCGCTTCAGGCGCAGGATGCTGCAATATTATCGGAACAGGACCCGTAGGCCGACCAGGTTTGGCGGTGACAATGGGAGTTTGCCCCTGTGCTGCCATGGCCGCTTGCGGATCGCGTGACCGAATAGCCTCGACAATTTTCCCACGAATACGATCCTGCATTGGATCAATCGCGCCGCCCAAAGAGTTCTCCACAACTGGCTCCATCGGGGATTGCGCAGACTCTGGGTCGACCCCGCGCTTCAGGACCCGCGCGAAAAGTGATTTAGGCTGCGGCTGCGCCGGTAAGGCAGGAGCCACAGGCGCACTCGGCATCGCGGGATTGGCTCTAATCACAGATGCAACAAGCTCCGATTCACTCTGCGACAAGGGATCCATAGTCGGATCACTTCGTACAGAGGCGCGGCGCTCCTGACGGCTACGCAGCCCGCTCCAGCCACGCGCCAAAATGAAAACCAATCCTAGGATAAGCCGGCTGAACAGCAAGCTGGTGACACGAAAAAAGGTTTTAATTTCGCCGAAGATCAACCCGGTGACATAGCCGCCCAGGATCACGACTAAAGTGCCCAAAACCAAAGCCACGATATTCGCACCCAACGTCACCGACCCCGGCAGAAATTGCAAAATCATGAAAAGCACCGTGTCACCAAACAAGCCACCCATCGAAAAACTATGGGACCAGCTGCTGATAGGTGTGAGCGTTGCGGCGTAAAGAGAACACAGCGCCCAAAAAATTGGCGCATAGATCAAGCGCATGATCATGCGGTCCGCACCGGTATGCGCGATCAACCGCAGGCCCCATGCCAAAAATGTCAGTGCAATACTCCAGCTGCCAAGACCCATGATCTTAATGAGGGGCGCTGCGACGATAGCGCCAAACTGCCCAAGCCAATTTTGAATTTCCGGACCACCAGCAGAAATCCAAGCAGAATCCTCAGGTGCATAGCTGGCCAAAGCCAGGGCAAAGGCCACGCCCACCATCGAAACGAACAAACCGAGCACTTCAACGCCGCGTCTTTCTAGAAAAGCCTGTGTCCCTGCGTCCAAAAACGGATCGCGTCCGCGGGTTGGATAAGCCATATGTACCTCAACATCATTTATATAGGCAGTCGCGCAAAATGGTCAATCCGCGCTGCATTTCTTCCTTTGGAGCCACCAAAGCGACCCGAACGTAGCCAGACCCAGGGTTCTGCTCATTTGCAATTTGCCCCAGATATGATCCTGGTAGCACCCGCAACCCCGTTTCGGTCCAAAGTTTTAACGCAGCGGCTTCGTCATCTTCGACGGGCAACCACAAGAAAAACCCGGCTTCTGGCGAATTATAGGACTTAATTCCGGCAAAAATGCGATCTGCCGCCTCAAATTTGCCACAATACAGTTGCCGATTAGCAACAACATGATCCTCGTCTGACCACACCTTAGCAGAAACATGCTGGATAGGTCCAGCCACCGGACAGCCAGCATAGGCGCGCAGCTGTTTGATTCGTGAAATGTTTTTAGGTCCCGACGCCACAAAGCCCGACCGCAACCCCGGAAGGTTCGAGCGTTTCGACAAGGAATGAAAGGCCACCACCCGCTCTGGATCTGCCCCGATCTGCGCTGCCACCTTCAAAGCACCAGGTGGTGGGGCAGCCCGGTAAATCTCGCTGTAACATTCATCTGCGAAAATCTTGAAATCATAAGTCTCCGCCAGCGTCAGCAGTCGCGACCAATAGGCCTCCGATGCAACAGCGCCTTGAGGATTAGAGGGTGAGCATAGAAAAAAGACCGAAGTTTGGTTGAGCTCTTCGGGCGTCAACGCATCCAAATCCGGTAAAAACCCACTTTCTGCCCGCGCTGGCAAATACACCGATTGCGCCCCGATCGCCATAGCAGCGACCGTATAGACTTGATAAAATGGGTTTGGGATCAATATTTGGGACCCCGTCTGACCCAGAGCCACCACCGCATTGAACAACCCTTCGCGTGTGCCATTGAGCACCATAACCTGATTGTCCATGTCCAAATCAATCGCGTAGCGTCGCTGCAAGAATCCAGTGATTGCCCCGCGCAATTCGGGCGTGCCATTATTGTCCGGATAGCTGTTGAATCCCTCCATCGCCTCAACCAATGTCTGTCCGACCCAATCGGGAAATTTATGTTTTGGCTCGCCGATGGTCATATTGATGACCGGGCCACCCGGTGCGTGACCATCCAACAAATTGCGCAGACGCGGCCAAGTCGCGGTCGGCAAAGCATCAAAACGGGTGGGCATCATGAACTGTCTCCTCTTGCGATTAGGCGTAAGCCAGCCAAACGATCACTGCAAATCAAAACCGTCGCTAAGCCAACGCAATTTCCACCGCAGCGCCCAATCGGAGCAGATGATGTTCTTGCATGGGCGGACAAACCATCATGAGGCCGCATGACGGAACGCCAGTCGGCAGCGTCAAAGCGCAAGCGCCCATTAGGTTTCCAATGCGGGTATTGCGCAGCGCAAGAAGGTTTTCCGCCACATAATAGTCATGATCCCGTGCCAATCTTTCCATATTTGGCGGAAGGATCGGTGAGCTGGGCATCAAAACTGCATCAAACTCTCGGGTTGCCGCGTAATAGTCTGCACGCAGCCCGTCTAACTTTTGCCAAGCCGCAACATAATCTGGCGCTGAAACATCGGCCCCACCTCGAAACCGCATCAAGATCTCTTCATACATGAGGTCTGGATTGGCCTCTATTGTATCTTTCCAGGCGCCATAGGCTTCGGCCGCAAACAAAACGCCCGACAGGGACAAAGCCGACTCCACCTGCGGAATATCAACCCGCTCGACCACAGCACCCATCGCCCGCAGACGGTCAATCGCCTTGTCAAAAGCGGCGCGCGGTTCCGGGCACAGCGCATCCAAAGCCACCGTGTCACAGATCGCCAAACGCCGCCCCTCCAATGTGCTGTTGGTCAGATCCGCGGGTTTACTGCCTTCTAGAGCCGCAAGCGCCAAAGCCGCATCCTCAACCGAACGGCACAGCGGCCCAACAGTGTCAAAACGCGCACAAAGCGGAACCACCCCCTCCAAAGACAAGCGCCCACTCGTGGTTTTCAAACCTACCAAATCATTCCAGGCGGCCGGGATCCTCACCGAGCCCCCAGTGTCAGATCCAATCGCCAAGGGCGCCAAGCCAAAGGCCACAGAAGCAGCCGCTCCAGATGAAGACCCGCCTGACACGGCGTCATGATCATTCACACAAGGCGGGGTCGCCGTTCTGGGGTTATACCCCAAACCTGAGAAGGCCAATTCGGACAGATGCGTTTTCCCCAAACAAACCAAGCCAAACTCCGTCGCGCAGCGCAGCACCTCGCAATCTGCTGTCGGCGTACGATTTTCGAGCAAAACACTGCCGGCTTCTGTCGCCACATTTGCGCTGTCAAACAGATCTTTCCAAGATACCGGAACCCCATCGAGCGCAGATTTCCGTTGTCCCAGACGCGCCCGTTCAGACGCCGCCTGCGCCTCAGCCAAGGCCCGGTCGCGCGTCACTATGGTGTAAATGCGCGATCTGAAGGGATGGGCATCAATCGCATCAAGATAGGTCTGTGCCAGATCGACGGGGTCTATATCGCCCTTGGCAATTGCGCGGCCCAAGGCTGCGGCACTCATGGTTAACCATCGTTGCATCTCTGATCCTCCTGCTTCACCGCCACGCTAACGATGTCGCACCCCCTCGACAATATCTCTTCTCTGCCCCATGTCTTACCTATGGATTATGACGTTATCATCGCGGGTGGTGGGCTCAACGGCCTTACCTTGGCTTTGGCCCTGGACAGCGCGGGCATCACAACCGTGGTGATAGACGTCCATGCGCCACAAGAGAGTCTAAGCCCAAAATTTGATGGGCGCTCCTATGCACTTTCCGCCGCCAGTCAAAATATGCTCGACGCGTTGGGAATGTGGGAAGATCTGGCAGATCACGCCGAGCCCATGCTGGAGATAAAAGTCAGCGATGGCGCTGCCGGCGAAACCCCTTCACCCTTTGTGATGCAATTTGGCGATGAAGATTTCAGTCAAGGTCCAATGGGATATATGGTGGAGGATCGCCACCTGCGGGCGCATTTGGCAGAGGCAGTGGAGGCCTCCAACGTGGTCTTCCGGGCTGGACAGACCATCACCGGCCAAACCGTCCATTCCACCCATGTCACCGTCACCGTTGAAGGGCATCCCCCGCTTACTGCCGCAGTTTTGGTCGGGGCTGACGGGCGCACCTCACGCACCGCCAAGATGGCCGGTCTGACGCGCACAGGATGGGATTACAACCAATCCTCTTTGGTCTGTGCCATCGCCCATGAAAAACCACATCACGGAATTGCACATCAATATTTCATGCCCTCTGGCCCCTTGGCCATTTTACCCCTAACGCAAAATCGCAGTGGCATTGTCTGGACCGAACAACGACAGGTCGCGCAAGACATTCACAACCTTAGTGATGAGGATTATCTCAGCATCCTGCGCCCAAGGTTTGGCGATTTTCTCGGTGAGATTTCTCTAGCAGGCGAGCGGTATATCTACCCTTTGTCGCTGTCCACAACCCATCGCATGATTGCCACTCGGGTTGCTCTTATCGGCGATGCTGCCCATGCGGTGCATCCGATTGCCGGGCAGGGGCTCAATTCTGGCTTTAAAGATGTCGCAGCTTTGGCCGAGGTGCTCTGTGACACCAAGCGCCGAGGTCAGGATCTTGGCATTCATACCACGCTTGCCGAATACCAAAAATGGCGCGGATTTGATAATGCTCTGCTGTGCACAGCGACCAACAGCTTCAACAGATTATTCTCAAACAACAATCCGATTTTGCGCGGCATTCGCGATCTTGGCATGGGGCTCATCAATGCCGCGCCCAAATTGCGGACAGGTTTTGTTGCCACAGCCGCAGGCGCCGCGGGAGATCCACCGCGCTTGCTAAGGGGTAGGCCGCTTTAAGGACTAGGCTCATCAATTTCACGGGCTTCGCTCACCAACATGATCGGAACCGCTTCGCGAATTGGATAGGCCAAATGTGCAGATTTTGAAATCAGCTCCTGAGCGCTTGCATTATAGATCAAAGGCCCGCCCGTTTGGGGACAAATCAGCGCCTCCAACATTTTTCCATCTATGTCGCTCATTGTAAGAAATCCTCGTCAGCCCCGCCGCGCAGGGCAAATTCAAGCAATGTGGTCAATGTTTCACGCCGGGTACTGAGGCTCGGCGCTTCTAGCAAGGCCTGTTTATCTTCGGGTTCAAACGGGCAAAGCATGGACAATGAGTTAATCAGCAACTCATCATCTGCCTCCTGCATCGTGTCCCAATCGGTCGAGAGCTGCCGATCATCAAAATAGCGTTTCAACGCGGCCATGAAGCTGGCTCTATCAAAATTTTCGTCTCGTTCAATCTTGCCCAAGTCACGCTCAAAACCAGCCCAAGACACATGGCATCGGCGATATGGGGTGAACCCTTCCACCTCATCTTTAATCCGAAACCGGCTCATCCCAGAGAGCGTGACCATATAGCGGCCATCTTCGGTTTCCGAAAATTGATTGAGCCGCCCAGCGCAGCCGATAGAATGCAGCCGTGTCTCGCCATCCCGCGCCTGATAAGGCTGCACCATGCCGATCAATCGGCTCGAGGTTTTCATGCAATCCTCAATCATGCTGAGAAAGCGCGGCTCGAAGATATGCAATGGCAGTTTCGCACGCGGTAAAAGCAGCGCCCCGGGCAAAGGGAAAACGGGGATCACATCGGGCATATCGAATTTAAATGTCATGAGGTTTAGCTAGCTCGGCTCGGGCATCATGCAAATATTAAAGACGATAGTTTACGACGCCCGTTCAAAACAACGGGATCATTCGCGGGCAATGCATCAAAAATAGTAAAAAGTTGGGTTTTTGCTGCAGCGTCATTCCATTCTCGATCTCTGCGGAACAGCTCTAAAAGATGATCCACCGCCGCCTGCGCATCACCCGCCGCGTGGAGCGCAATAGCCAAGTCGAGCCGTGCTTGGTGATTGTCACCCTCTGCCTCAACCGCAGCTTGCAATTCCCCCAACGGTCCGGCACCTGCCGCTTGCTTGGCCAGCTCAAGTTGCGCATAAAGCGCCTCAAGCTCGGGTGCGTTGCTAATCTCTGCGGGAGCCCCATTCAGGGTCGCTTCTACTTGCTGCAAATCACCCTGCGCGAGATAGCATTGCGCCAGGCCAGCATAGGCGCCCACCGTTGAAGGTTCTTCTTCCAAAATCGCAGCAAAAGTTTGTGCGGCATCTTCAATATCACCATCAGCCAGCATCTCTTGGGCCGCGCTCAAAGCATCGGCAAGCCCGCCGTCTGTGGCACCATTGCCCATAGCGGACACGCGATCCACGAAGGCTTGGATTTCCGACCCAGGCACCGCACCTTGAAAGCCATCAACCGGTTTTCCCTGCCAAAACGCATAGACGGTTGGAATGGATTGGATTTGCAGCTGACCAGCAATGGCTTGGTTTTCATCCACATTCAGCTTCACCATCTGCACGGCGCCCTTCGCCGCCGTCACAGCAGCTTCCAAAGCCGGGCCTAAAGTTTTGCAAGGCCCACACCATGGCGCCCAGAAATCCACAATCACCGGCACGGACTGCGATGTTTCAATCACATCTTGCATAAAGCTCTGTTCTGATCCGTCTTTGATCAACGCGCCGGCGTCGGTTGTCGGGGCGGCAGTGTTCAGTTCCAACATGGTAAATTCCTTTAAAGTTAGGCTCTATATGAGTGTCTCAATGACATTTGCCAAGAGCCCTTACAGATCAAAGCTGGCAAAAACAGGCGCATGATCGGAGGGTTTCTCCCACCCCCGCGCCTCACGCAGCACCCGGCTGGAATGCGCCGCGGCAGAAATATCGGATGTGGCCCAGACATGGTCCAAGCGGCGCCCTTTGTCCGCTGCATCCCAATCTTTGGCCCGATAGGACCACCAACTGTAGAGCAAGCCATTGGGAATATGCTGCCGGGTCACATCCACCCAATTGCCTGCGGACATCACCTCATTGAGATGCGCCACCTCTATCGGCGTATGGCTGACAATTTTAAGCAGCTTCTTGTGATCCCACACATCGTCTTCACGGGGGGCAATATTCAAATCGCCCACCAAGATGGACCGCTGAGGTTTTTGTGCCGCAAAAATATCGCGCAGCTCGGTGAGATAATCGAGTTTTTTTCCGAACTTCTCATTTTGCTCCCGATCCGGCACATCGCCTCCAGCAGGTACATAGTGATTGTGGATGGTCACCCCATTGGGCAAACGGGCCGCCACATGCCGGGCATGCCCCAGTTGTGCCAGATCCAAACTCCCCGCATCCTCCAGCGGAATTTTGGACAAGATAGCCACACCATTATATCCTTTTTGACCACGCGCCACCATGTGGGGATAGCCCAAGTCTGCAAAACCCGCGGTTGGGATGAACTCAACAGGGCTTTTGCACTCTTGCAAACACAAGACATCAGGCGCCTCCTCGCGGAGCAATTGCAAAACAATCGGCTCGCGTAGGCGGACCGAATTAATATTCCAAGTGGCGAGGGTGAAGGACATGCGTGCAGCTCCGTTCAAATTTAATTCCTATTACCTATAGAGCATGAGACCCGGCAACCAACCCGTTTTCATCAAAAACTTTTGCGCAATGGCACATCAGATCGAACGGGCGTATTGAGAGGCCATGACACAATTGCCAACATATGACCATGAACGCATCCTTCAGGCGCAAGGCGGCCAGGTGATTGCCGGCGTCGATGAAGTCGGCCGCGGCCCGATCAGCGGCCCTGTCTTTGCGGCCGCTGTTATTTTGGACCCGAAACATATCCCCATAGGATTGAACGACAGCAAGAAACTCTCCGCCAAAAAGCGCGATGCCTTGTTTCAGAGCATTCTGGCCCATGCGGATGTTTCGGTGGCCAGTGCCTCAGAACGTGAGATTGAGCAGATCAATATCCTGCAGGCTGCGCATCTGGCAATGGAACGCGCTGTGGCAGGGTTGAAGCAAACACCAGATCACGTGCTGGTGGATGGCAATATCATTCCAGGCAATCTTGAAATCCCCGCCACTGCTTTGGTCAAAGGGGACTCTCTGTCAGTGTCGATTGCGGCTGCATCAATTGTGGCAAAAATTAGGCGTGATTTGGTCATGTGTGATTTAGCGCAACAGTTTCCCGGTTATGGGTGGGAAAAAAACGCCGGATACCCGACAGCACAGCATCTAAAAGCCCTCCAAGATTTCGGGGTGACCCCACACCATAGACGAACCTTCAAACCGGTACACAATATCTTGTATCAAGGAAAAAATTTAAGCTGCTGATAAGAAAAAGAAATTGACGCCGAATCGTTCCTGACTCATCCTATGGCTAACCAACGAGTGCGAAAATGCACCATGGGCAGAGGCGGAAAAATGAAACAAAAACCAAATGAACCGGCAGTCGATGGGCTGCCGCTGAACACAATTATCGATGGCGACTGCATCGATGTCATGAACACACTCCCGGAAAACAGCGTCGATCTTATCTTCGCCGATCCGCCCTACAACTTACAGCTCAAGTCAGATCTTCACCGCCCGGACAACTCCAAAGTGGATGCAGTTAATGATCACTGGGATCAATTCGACAGCTTTGCAGCCTATGACACTTTCACCCGCAACTGGCTGAAAGCGGCAAGGCGTATTCTCAAGCCCAATGGCGCGATCTGGGTGATTGGAAGTTATCATAATATTTTCCGGGTCGGCACAGCCTTGCAAGATGCGGGTTACTGGATCTTGAATGATGTGGTCTGGCGTAAGTCAAACCCCATGCCAAACTTCCGCGGCAAGCGCTTTACTAACGCGCATGAAACCATGATCTGGGCATCCAAAGCTGAATGGTCAAAATATACGTTCAACTATGAAGCGCTTAAAGCCATTAATGAAGGTATTCAAATGCGCAGCGATTGGGTGCTGCCGATTTGTAACGGGCATGAGCGGCTAAAGGATGAAAACGGTGACAAGGCCCATCCGACGCAAAAACCGGAAAGCCTGCTGCACCGGGTTCTGCTTGGGGCCACCAACCCCGGCGATGTGGTGCTCGATCCATTCTTTGGCACAGGCACGACGGGGGCTGTGGCAAAAATGCTGGGCCGTGACTTTATCGGAATTGAGCGCGAAGAGGCATACCGCAAAGTTGCCCAAAAGCGGATCGACAACGTGCGCAAATATGACAGCGACGCCCTGGCGGTCAGCCTGTCCAAACGTGCAGAACCCAGGGTCGCCTTTGGTCAGCTCGTCGAGCGCGGTATGTTGCGGCCGGGTGAAGTGCTCACCAGCCCACGCGGCAAAGAGGCCAAAGTGCGCGCCGATGGTACGTTGGTCAGCGGCGAGGCCGTTGGCTCCATCCATCAAGTGGGTGCGGTTCTGGAAAATGCACCGTCCTGCAACGGGTGGTCTTATTGGAACTTCCGCCGCGATGGCAAAACGGTCTCTATAGATCTACTGCGCCAACAAATTCGCTCGGAAATGCGTCAACGCCCCAACTAAATCCATCTGAACACACAAGTTTCGCCTGTGCTTGCATCTCTATGCCAAGCGCCACCTTATGCCCTGCCGTTCTGGTGGGGCATTTTTTATCGCGGCAAGGGATTTGTAGCCTTGTTATACGGGGCCCAGTCCGCAATCTCCGGATAATACATTTTACGCCAGCGCTGCACTTTTGGATTCATGAACCAGCGAAACCGCCAAGGAAACATCGCCATCATTGCCATAATCGCATACCCAAAGGCCAATTGCGGGGCCTCCTCAGGCGCATAGGTTTGCAGCAAAGGATAGGGACGGTCTGGTTTGTAATGATGGTCAGAATGACGTTGCAGATTGATCAGCAACCAATTGGACGCCCGATGTGCCGCATTCCACGAATGGCGCGGCAAGATATGCTCATAGATGCCATCGCCCAAATGTTTGCGCGTCAACCCGTAATGCTCAACATAGTTGACCAGTTCCAGCTGCCAAACAACAACAAAAGCCTGAAAGGCAAAGAGGAGCACCCCGGCAAAACCGTCGATACCAAAGGCCAAAAGCGCAAAGCCAACCTACAACACAACATATCGCAACAGGGGATTTTTGAATGGAAAAACCCGCGCCCGGCCCGGCGCAGCATGGCCCTCTCGTCGCTTATAGCAGAAAAAAGCACTGCTTCAGCACCCTGGGAAAGAACCGGTAGAAACTCTCATTATAGCGCGCCGTGACCGGATCCCGCGGGGTTCCGACATAGCGATGATGCACCAACAAATGCTCACTGCGAAAATGCGAATACAGCACCATCGCCAAAAGCACATCTGCCATCCAACGCTCAACCGCGGTTTTTTGATGCATCATTTCATGGCTATAGTTGATGCCAATCGTGCCAGACATGACGCCCAAACTGTAAAAAGCCCCAATTGCTCCCAAAAATTCAGTTGAGCCGAATACGAGACATAGATCAATGTGCCAAAAATACTGACAAACTCCAAAGGTGCCCAAAGCAAAGTGGCCCATCGGTAGCCTGCCAAAGCCGAGACATCCATTGACGGATCCTCATTGGCGTGAGATAGACCAAACGCCAAGTCAAGCAGCGAGAACAAATACCAAGCCAGCACCGGGGCAAGCAATACCCACCAGCCTCCCAAAATGGCGCTCGCCCAGATCAAAGGGAACAGCAAATAAGACACCCAAAAGGATAAAACCTTGCGCCATTGCCCAATCTCCGGCGTCAGGCTCAGATCAGCCATTTTTAAATCCTTGAAATCTCAGGCACATAACGGCCCTTAAGTCGAAAATACCGCGCCAATGCGGGGCTAAAAATATTTTTTCAGCACAAAGGCGGCCCGGAATGATGCCACATTAAAAATCTATGCCCATAATTTAGACTAAGGTTTGAGGTTCTACCTGACAAGACCGGCTAGATCTCTGCCTCTGCCATGCTCCAAATCTTGCGCATCACGGTGGGAAGATCTGCGGGCCGGAAGTCCTCAGCGGCGGTGAATGTTTGATTGGTTTGCTGGGCATCAACCTGGGCCACCAGCACCCGCAGACGCAGATGGAAATGCGTGAACGTATGGCGCACCTCACCCGGTGCCTCGATCCAGTCTGCCTGGATCGGCGGGATCGCATCCGGCAGCGTCTCGCGCCATTCACTGCCGGGCCAGCCCAACATGCCGCCCAGCAAGCCGCGCTCCGGGCGCTGCTCCAGCAAGACAGCCCCGTCGCTGCGCCGCGCAACATAAGCGGTCCCAAAGCGCGTGGATTTTTTCACCTTTGGTAATTTCTTCGGCAATTCCGCCGCAGTGCCTACTTTTCGCGCCGCGCAAATATCATGCCATGGACAAAGGGCGCAGCGCGGTGATTTTGGCGTGCAAATCGTGGCGCCCAAATCCATCACTGCTTGTGCATGATCGCCGGGCCGCGCCGGGGGTGTTAGGCTGGCGGCATATGACGTCAGCGCGCCCTTCGCGTGTGGAAGCGGCGCGTGGAGATCAAACAAACGCGCCATGACCCGCTCAACATTGCCATCCACCACCGTTTCCGCATGATCAAATGCGATCGCAGCGATAGCGGCGCTGGTATAGGGGCCAATGCCCGGCAAGTTTTGCAAGGCCGCGCGATCTGCCGGGAATTGTCCACCATGCTCCGCCACAATAACCCGGGCGCATTTCAACAAATTGCGCGCTCGGGCATAATAGCCCAGCCCCGCCCAAGCTGCCATCACATCGGCATCTTCAGCGGCCGCCAAATCCACCACCGTCGGCCACGCCGCTGTAAACTTCAAAAAATAGGCCTTCACCGCCGCCACAGTGGTTTGCTGTAACATAATTTCAGAGAGCCAAATACGATAAGGATCGGGCAGCTGCCCCGCCGCACGCGCGGCCGGGCTGACCCGCCAAGGCAACTCCCGTGCATGGAGATCATACCAGTTCAAAAGCTCAGTTGAATTCATGAAATCACGCAAGTTTGATTAGCTTTCTACAAAAGTGGTGGCGTTGCGCCCGGCTTCAGGTAAAATAGGGTAAATCAGGAAGAGTCAGCAAAATCGATGCAAAAAAATGCAAGTGGATCTGAAAAACGCAGAGCGGGCTTTCGGCGCACCTCGGCTTTGGTCGAGCAAAAACTTCGAAATGCAGGCGAATCGCGTGGTTTTGCGATCACACGGCTGCTGACCCATTGGTCAGAAATTGTTGGTGCACCTATCGCGGAAATATGCACACCGGTGAAAGTCAGCTATGCGCAAAAGGGGTTTGGTGCGACATTGGTTGTCCTGACCACTGGCCCGCAGGCTGAAATGCTGGCCATGCAAGTGCCGCAACTGCGCGAGAAGGTGAATGCCTGCTATGGCTACAACGCGATTTCCCGCATCCGCATCACCCAAACAGCCCCCATCGGATTTTCTGACGGCAAAGCCCGGTTTGGAGCCTTACCGAAAAGTGCGCCCCCAGCGCCCTGCCCCGCCACGGCTCAAAAAGCCAAGGCCATTGCTTGCAAGATCAAAGACGACGGCCTAAGAGCAGCTTTGGCAGCCTTCGGTGAAAACATTATGAAACATGAAAAGAGATTTTGAGATGAAAAAGACCTATGTGATCGGATTGGTATTTGTAATCGCCTTGGGCATCGGTGCTTATACGGTGACGGCACCTACGCCCTCTGGACTAACGGCCCCAGGCTTTGGTGCCGCCAATGCAACAGAAGCCGGTGAGATTGATACATCCTCTATTCTCGAGATGACACTTGGCGCCGAAGACGCGGCAATTCAGATGACAGAATATGCCAGCTTTACCTGCCCCCATTGCCGCACTTTCCACAAGGATGTGTTTCAAAAACTCAAAGCTGATTATATCGACACAGGCAAACTGCGTTTTACTTATCGCGAGATCTATTTTGACCGCTATGGCCTCTGGGGTTCCATCGTCGCACGCTGCGGCGGGGCTGATAAGTTCTTTGCCATCTCAGATCTTCTCTACACCAAGCAAGCCGAATGGACCACGGGCACCCCGGCCAAAATTGCAGAGAATTTACGCCGCATTGGAATCACCGCCGGCCTGTCTCAAGAAGATGTTCAGAGCTGCTTTACCGATGGGGAAAAAGCACAAAACCTGGTGGCTTGGTATGAGGCGAACCGGGCCGAAGATGAAATCTCTTCCACCCCGTCTTTCATCATCAATGGTGTGAAATATGCCAATATGTCCTACGTAGAATTGCAAAAAATTCTGGATGCTCAATAAAATCAAAGTCCAAGGTTGATGAGTTTTTCATCGATCTTGGACCAATCTTGGATCTCAAGCCGTACGGGCAAGGCCAAAACATCCCTTTGATATTGAACCGGTAACCTGGCCGCATCTTTTTCTGTACAAACCAATTGCGCATTCAGCGACCGCGCCTTTGCAGCCAGGCGTTTCATCAAGGGCAGCGACAGCGGTTCGTGATCCGATAAGGCTTCACAGCCCAAAACATTGGCGTCAAGATCGCGCAGGGTGGCAAAGAATTTTTCTGGATGGGCAATCCCGGCAAAGGCAAAAACCGGTAGCCCCTGCCACGGCATGCCCGTCAGCAATGGTTTGATCTGTCCCTCAACCCGTAGATGCGCATGGTCTGGCCCCAAAGCCTCAAACCGCCGCTGCGCGGCCGCCTCACCAATTGACAGGCAAAGATCCGCACGCGCCAAACCTTCGGCCAGAGGCTCTCGCAAGGGGCCGGCTGGCACACAAAACCCATTGCCAAATCCAAGGGCGGCATTGACGACAACGATCGAAAAATCTTTGTGCACAGAGGGATCTTGGAAGCCATCGTCCATCAAAATCACATCTGGGTTTTGCGCCAAAGCTAGGGCCAAACCTTCGGCTCTTTTGCGCGCCACCACCACAGGGCAAAAGGCAGCAATCAGCAAAGGTTCGTCGCCAACCTCCCCCGCCCCATGTGTTTTTGGGGTAACCAAAGTTGGCGCAGCGACAGTGCCACCATAGCCGCGCGACAAGGCCACAACCTTCCGGCCACGCGCCTTCAGATGCTCGGCCAATGCAATAACCACGGGCGTTTTCCCCGTGCCGCCGGCATTGATATTTCCAACACAAATCACGGGGCAGCGCGCATGATGCGCCTGCGACGCCTGGCTTTGCCGCCAAGCCGTTGCCACACAATAGAGCCAGCCCACAGGCCATAGACCATAGGCCAAGACCCCCGGCGGTTGATGCCAAAACTGCGGCGTGCGTATCATTGTTGCGCTTCCCCAAGACCCAATTTTTGCAAGGTTATCTCCACCAAACGATCCGTCACCTCTGCCCCTTCTGAGACAGCCTCCCAACCCGCAGCAGCCATCTCGGCGCATTGGTCAGGTTCCATCAACACCGCCACGCGGCGGCTCAAATCTTGTGCCGTCTCCAAAGGCTGCGTGGCTCCGGCCTCCCGCAAGCGATCATAGGCATGTTGATTTTGGCCAATTGCGGGCCCGTGCACAACCGCGCTCCCTAAAGCGGCCGCCACCATTGGGTTGGGCACGTCGCCGCTCGTCAGGCTCCCGCCCATATAAGCAAGTGCCGCCAACCGATACCAAAGGCCCGTGTCTTCACCCAATTCCGCAAGAAAGACTTGGGTCCGCGATTCGGGCTCACCCTCCTGCGCCCGCGCATGTACGGTCAATCCCAACTCAGCACAGAGCGGCAGGCAATCCTCCGTGCCTGCAGGATCAAGCAAATCCAAAATCAGAAGCATCCGATGGGCCTTGCGCTGGGCTTGCATAAAGGCATCAATCACCACGCGCATTTCCTGGTGGGGCACCCTATGCGCAAACCATACAGGCCGCCCCGCCAAAATTTCGCCAATCCGGTCCCGTTCACTCTCATCACAGCCTGGCGCCAAGACGCCACCAAGAAGTGGCCCTAGGACCTCTATATTGCGGGCAGGCAAGCCAAGATTCCGCAGACTCCCCGTTGACGCAGCTGAGGCAACAAAAGCATGGAACACAGGTTTCAAAGTCTGCCGTGCGATTGTCTTTCGCCAAAGCCAGGTTCGGCTCCAGAGGGGTCGGGTTTCAGCATTGATCAAGAGAGTCGGAATTGACCGGCGATGGTTTAATCCAAACAATGCAGACGCAACGCTGGCCTCCGCCCAGAGACACAGATCCGGAGAGCTCTCTGACAACCAAGCCAAACTCGCTTGAGAATCTGCCTCATCCAAAATCACCACATCGGGCGCATAAGTAACCTCCGAGGCTGGGGCCGTCAGAACATAAGATAGTGTTGGCTCACTCAATTTCGCGCGCATCAAGACCTCACGGACCGCATCTACCGCCGCGGGTGTATTTGCATGAGCCCATATGAGCGGGCGATCTGTTCTGGTCTCTGTCGTCATACTCGCCCCTAGGTCAGACCCGCCAAAAGGCCGGAGTGAATATCGCGATTGCTCGCCACCATTCCGTTCAGCTGCGCCGCCGCGCTGTTAAAAAGGGGCTCAGCTCCAGTTTGATCTGTGGACAGCCCACCCGCCTCATTCACAATCAAACTTCCAGCCGCCACGTCCCACTCCCATGTCGGTCTTAAAGTCAGCATGCCATCGAAAGCGCCATTGGCCACCAAGCACAAACGATAGGCCAAAGAAGAGCGGAAACTGCGTTTTAAATCCGGAAAACCACCGGGCCAAAACGCAGGGTCAAAATTGGATTTGGCAGAGAGTATATCCGCCCCCCGGGTCTCGGCGCGAGGCGAGACTGAAATCAGCGCGCCATTAAGAAAGGCTCCGCCGCCCAAACATGCACAAAACATCATGTCCAACACCGGTAGATAGACCGCAGCCGCTTGAATTTGCCCCGCTTTGGCGACAGCTATGGAATGCGACCAATGTTCTGTTCCGGCAATAAAAGCCCGCGTGCCATCTATCGGATCGACGATAAATACCTGGTCTTTATGTAATCTTTCTGCACCATCTTCCGTCTCTTCAGACAGCCAGCCATATCCGGGGCGCGCCGCGCGCAACTCCGCAGACAGCATTTTGTCAACCGCGAGATCGGCCTCGGTCACCGGACCGGCATTGTCTGATTTATCCCATATCTCAGGATCTTTTTGAAAAAATCCCATGGCTATATCCCCGGCAGCGCGGGCAGCTTGGGTTATGAGTTCAAGATCATTCACCAGCAATTGCCATCGATGGAACCAATAAGGACGGCACAACCCGCGATAGATAGGCCCGCCCGTCATTGGCCGGAACGATGCTAAGCAGCATCTGCCGCAAGTTTCCCGCGATCGTGCATTCATTGACCGGGTAGGCAATCTCACCATTTTCTACCCAGAAGCCCGAAGCGCCACGCGAGTAATCTCCAGTCGTGGCATTAATCGACGCGCCAATCAAAGAAGTCAGCAATAGGCCCGTGCCCATGTCGCGCATCAAATCTTCACGGCTTTGCTGACCTGGCGTCAGCATTACATTACCCACCCCCGGTGACGGCGGCCCGGAGGGACCGCGCATGGCAGAGCCTGTGCTCTTCAGCCCCAATTGCGTGGCCGTGGACAAATCAAGCGTCCATTCTTGCAAGACCCCATCCGCCACAATCGCCCGCTCTGCCACTGGCAAGCCTTCCCCATCAAAGGGGCGTGAGCCACTGGTGCGTTTGCGATGTGGGTTTTCCAGCAATGAGATCCCTTGCGGCAAAACAGAACTGTGCATCGCATCTTGCAGCCAGCTGGCGCCGCGCGCCACGGCCGAACCATTGCTCGCGGCCAGTAGATGTCCAATCAAGCCGCTGGAAATACGCTCTTCATAAAGAACCGGAAAAACGCCCGTTGGGGGTTTGCGCGCGCCCTGGCGCGCCACGGCCCTCTCCCCTGCACGGCGGCCAACCTCAGAGGCCGCACGCAGATCTGCGCGAAAAATCCGAGAGTCGCCATCATAATCGCGTTCCATCTGTGAGCCGGTGCCTGAAATGGCGACACAAGAGAAGCCATGATCTGTTCGCGCGTAACCGCCGCTAAATCCATTCGACATGCAAAGGTGAATGCGCCGTGCGCCAAAAGCCGCCCCTGCCGATTGGCATTGCATAACCCCTGCAACCTCGAGAGCCGCGGCTTCCGCCTCAAGCGCCGTAGCCTGTAATTGAGCCGCCGATGGCTCCTCAGCCGGATCGGACAGCTCAAGCGCTTCCACGTCCCAATCACGGGCCAGTTGCTCCGCACTGGCCTGACGCAGATAAGCATCATCAGGCGCATGGCGCGCCATTTCAACGGCACGCTGGGCCATAAGCTCTATGGCTTCCGCACTGATATCCGAGGCCGAAACACAGGCCTGGCGCGCGCCCAGCATGACCCGCAACCCGATATCAATCCCCTCTGCACGCTCGGCTTGCTCAAGCTGTCCGCCGCGCACTTCAATAGAGTGCGATACCCCGTCAACCGCCATGGCATCGCAGGCATCCGCCCCGGCGCGTTTCGCGGCATCCAGCAGCTGTTGACCAAGGTCGACCAAAGATCTTTTCATTATATGTCCTCTTCTGCTCCCTTGCTAACCAGCAATCGCCGGCCCTACAAGTCGGAGCGATTTCCGAATGCCGCATCGGCGGATTAAATGCTGCTTTGGTTATCATGCGCCAGTCTGGGCTTGAATGACCGCCATAACCGCGTATCAATTCGCGAGATATCTTGCAGGCCTGTTCCTGCGGTGAACTTGAAGGAAAAGTTGATGACAAAAATCGGTCTTTTAGGCGCTGGGCGCATTGGTCAGGTGCATGCCCGAGCCGTATCATCGGTGCCCAGCGCTCAGTTGGTCGCAGTTGCCGATCCCATGCCCGCAGCGGCAGAGGCGGTGCGCGACACCTATGTCTGCGAGATTCGCACGATTGCGCAAATCAAAGATTCGGCAGATATTGACGCTGTGATCATCTGCACCCCGACCGACACCCATGCAGATTTGATCGAGGATTTTGCCCGCGCAGGCAAAGCTATTTTCTGTGAAAAACCGGTTGATCTGGATCTGTCGCGCGTGAAGGCCTGCCTGAAAGTCGTGGATGAGATGAAAGCCACGTTGATGGTTGGCTTTCAAAGACGCTTTGATCCAGACTTTCAAGCTCTGCGCGCAGAGATCGATGCAGGACATATTGGCGAGGTGGAAATGGTCACATTAATCAGCCGCGATCCCGGCGCGCCTCCTTATGATTACATTGAGCGCTCCGGCGGCATCTTTCGAGATATGATGATCCATGATTTTGACGTGGCGCGCTGGATGCTGGGCGAGGAGGTCGAAACGGTGCAGGCGGCCGGCTCCGTGCTCACCGATCCTGAGATTGGCAATCGCGGCGATTTTGACAGCGCAAATGCCATTTTGCGCACAGCCAGCGGCAAACAATGCACCATCAGCAATTCGCGCCGCGCCACCTTTGGCTATGATCAGCGCATCGAGGTGCATGGCTCGGGCGGCTCTGTGGCCGCCGACAATCATCACCAATCGCGCGTCACCGTAGCCAATGGCGCCGGCTATACCCGCCCGCCGCTACTCGATTTCTTCATGACCCGCTATATCGCGGCCTATGCGGCGGAAATTGAACATTTCGTGGCCTGTTTAAATTCAGGGCAGACCCCTCGTACCAGTGGCTATGATGGGCTAATGTCTCTTGCCTTAGCCGAGGCCGCCTTGGAATCGGCGCGCACGGGTCAGGCGGTACGGCCGGCAGATCTTTTGAGCCACAGTTGAGCAAGCGCGCAGCCACCCAGCAGATAATCCCCCTCTTTGAAAGGTGAATAAAATGAAATTGATTATGGCAGAAGCCTCCCCCTTTGCGCGGAAAGTTCGGGTTGTGTTGCGCGAGACCAACCAACTGAAAGATGTAGAAGAGGTGAGCATCGCGACCTCCCCCTTTCAGGTCAATGAACAGGCCAAGGCCGCCAATCCGACCGGGCGTATCCCCTCTTTGAGTCGCGCCGATGGACCTGCGCTATATGATAGCCGCGTAATCACACGTTATTTGGACGCAAAAGCCTCCGCCGGGCTGTATCCAGAGACCGGGCTTTGGGATGTACTCACAGTTGAGGCCACGGGCGATTCCATGATGGATAGTGCGGTGAGCATCTCCTATGAGCTGCGTTTACGTCCAGAAGAAAAGGTCAGCACCGAGTGGACCGAGGCCCAATGGGCCAAAGTCATGGGCGGTTGCCATGCCTTGCAACGCCAATGGATGGATCTGCTAAACGGCCCGCTCACTATGGCGCATATCAGCATTGCCTGCGCATTGGGCTATCTGGATCTGCGCCATGATGCGCGCAATTGGCGGCAAGGACAGGACGCGCTGGCGGTTTGGTTTGCAGACTTCTCAAAACGCTCCAGCTTTCAGGACACACATTTCGACGGGTAATTTCTGCCTCCCTCAACGCTTCGAGCGCATCACTCAGAAGGTACCGTCAAACCCACCCAATCAACTTTTGGAAATTGTCGCTTAAATGCGGCAAATTCGCACCTTGCAGACTGCGCCCGAATGTCCGCTGGACGTGGGGCTATGGCTGAGCTACTTAGCGCTTCGAGTGACTCTACTTCTGTGGGGTCCGAGTCTTTGAGCCAGTCATTACTGGCAGTTAACTTGGAGGAACCTCGTGGCACATACAGATGAACACGAAGGCACCCGTAGAGATTTTCTCTACTACGCGACGGCAGGTGCAGGTGCAGGCGCAGTAGCAGCGGGCGCGGCAGTTTGGCCCTTGGTCAATCAGATGAACCCCTCTGCGGATGTGCTGGCATTGGCCGCAATCCGCGTAGACGTGGCTGACGTTGAACCTGGCACGCAGATTACTGTCCTGTGGCAAGGTAAGCCTGTATTCATTCGGCGTCGTACCAACAGCGAAATTGAAGCTGCGCGTGCCGTAGATATGGAAGATTTAATCGACAGCAATGGTCGCAATGATAACAGTCCAGATCTTTCCGCCACTGATGAAAACCGCGCGCTTGACGAAAACGGCGAATGGTTGGTGATGCTGGGAGTTTGCACCCACTTGGGCTGCGTGCCTTTAGGAGATGGCGCCGGTGAGTTTGGCGGTTGGTTCTGCCCCTGTCACGGGTCTCATTACGATACAGCTGGACGCATTCGTAAAGGTCCAGCCCCGGAAAACCTGTTGGTTCCAGTGGCCCGTTTCGACGGAGAAACTGAACTTGTCATTGGTAAGGAGAACGCATAATGGGCAGCATTCCACACGATCACTACGAACCAAAGTCCAAGACCGCAAAAGCAATCAACTCCCGTCTGCCGATAATTGGTCTTTTGCATGACACCTTAATGATCCCCACTCCGAAGAATCTCAACTGGATGTGGATTTGGGGTATTGTTTTGACGTTCTGCCTGGCTATGCAAATTGTCACAGGCGTCGTTCTGGTAATGCATTACACTCCGCATGTCGATCTGGCCTTTGCCTCCATTGAGCATATCATGCGCGACGTGAATGGTGGCCATATGATTCGTTATTTCCACATGAATGGCGCGTCTTTATTCTTTATAGCGGTTTATGCCCATATGTTCCGTGGTCTCTACTACGGCAGCTATAAAGCCCCGCGTGAGATCACATGGATCATTGGTATGCTGATTTATCTGTTGATGATGGCTACAGGCTTTTTGGGATATGTTTTACCTTGGGGGCAAATGTCCTTCCATGGTACAGCTGTAATCACGGGCCTTTTTGGCGCAATCCCCTTTGTTGGTGAAACGTTGCAAACTTGGTTACTGGGCGCAAGTGCGGTGGGTCAACCAGCTTTGAACCGTTTCTTCAGCTTGCACTATCTCCTACCATTTTTGATTGCGGGTCTAGTTATCGTTCACATTTGGGCGTTTCACACAACCGGCAACAACAATCCAACGGGGGTTGAAGTACGCCGAGGTTCGAAAGCCGAAGCTGAAAAAGACACTTTACCCTTCTGGCCCTACTTTGTTGTCAAGGATCTCTTCGCCCTTGGCGTGATCATGACGGTGTTCATGGCGATTGTTGGCTTCATGCCAAACTATCTAGGGCATCCGGACAACTATATAGAGGCAAACGCGCTGGTAACACCTGCGCACATCGTTCCTGAATGGTATTATCTACCATTCTACGCCATTCTTCGAGCTTTCACTTCAGAAGTCTGGGTCGTTCAGATCGCAAGCTTTGTAACAGGTGGGATAATCGATGCGAAATTCTTTGGCGTTTTGGCCATGTTTGGTGCAATTGCCGTTATGGCGCTTGCGCCATGGCTTGACACCTCCAGCATACGCTCCGGTCGCTATCGCCCCATGTTTAAATGGTGGTTTGGCATCTTAGTTGCGGATTTCATCTTCTTAATGTGGCTCGGCGCCCGTCCAGCAGAAGAACCGTATGCCTCGTTGTCTTTGATTGGAGCGACCTACTGGTTTGCTTACTTTTTGGTTATATTACCGTTGTTGGGCGTTCTGGAAAAACCATCAGCTCCACCTGCAACTATCGAAGATGACTTCAATGCCAAACTCGGCACAGTCGGGGTAGCCAGAGCTGCCAACCCGGCAGAGTGAGAAGGTAACTAAATATGTTCAAGAAACTCACAACAGGTCTCACAATGGCTTTGCTCCTCGCCACTGGCGGAGTGCAGGCTGCCGGTAGTGAAGGTTATGTTAAAGACCACGCCTTCTCTTTTGAGGGTCCATTTGGGTCCTACGACCAAGATCAACTGCGGCGAGGCCTTAAAATCTACACTGAAGTGTGCTCCTCATGCCACGGCATGAAATTTGTGCCAATTCGCTCTTTAGGTGACGAAGGCGGGCCGCATTTGAGCAAAAATGAAGTTCGTGCCTATGCATCTGATTTCATCGAAGTTTGGGATGCGTCATTGAATGATGGTGAGGGCGACTATCGCGAAGCAGTGCCCGCAGATCATTTTCCAAAGGGCGGAAACGCCAATGCTCCAGACCTATCTCTTATGGCAAAAGCCCGAGCAGGCTTTCACGGTCCAGCCGGGACAGGCATAAACCAATTGATTAAAGGCATGGGCGGGTCTGAATATATTCTGTCATTATTGACAAGCTACACAGGCGAAGAAAAGACTTCTGCAGGCGTTACTCTTTACGAAAATACTGCTTATCCAGGTGGATGGATCTCAATGGGCCCTCCATTGGAGGACGAGTACGTTGAGTTCGAAGACGGTTATCCAAATGACCTGCAACATCTCGCTGAGGACATCTCAGCCTTCCTAATGTGGACAGCTGAACCAAAACTGAACGATCGCAAGCGTGCCGGCGCGGTTGGTGTTTTGATCTTGGGTTTTCTGACCCTACTGTTGTACTTCGCCAATAAGGCGCTCTGGCGGCCCATAAAATATAGAAAAGACTAAGTCTTTTGACACAGAAAACGCGCCTCCTAGGGGGCGCGTTTTTTATGGGCTCAAGGGGCCCGCCGCCCCAAATATGACTGCAACGCCGGGGGGGGATGGTCAAATAGGGAGCCAATTGGCGTAGGCGCCTGGGCCTGACCCTCGGCGACCAGAATGGCATACTCCGCAAAGCTCAATGCATCTTGTGGGTCATGGGTGACCATCAATGCGGTAATACCAGCCTGCTGAACAATGTGCCGCGTTATTTCAAGCATTTCATCCTTCAGCGCTGGGCCCAGAGCCGCAAAGGGTTCATCAAGCAGCAAAAGCGGACGTTGGCGCAACAATACCCGCGCCAATCCCGCCCGACCCTGCTGCCCGCCCGAGAGGTCACGCGGATAGGCCATTGGTTTGTCCCCCAGTCCCACCTGCTCCAGCGCCGCTACAGCCTGTGCCTTCTGAGCTGCCGATAAACGCATGTCAGGTCGCAGGCCGATCGCCACATTGTCCAGCACAGTGAGATGAGGAAAAAGATTATGATCTTGAAACAAAATACTGAGCGGCCTTTCGCCGGGATGGTCTGGCATGGGCTGCCCGCTCCAAAGCATCTGCCCGGCCCTAGGAACAAGAAACCCGGCGATCCCATTGAGCAAAGTCGACTTACCCCCACCGGAGGGACCAATCACCGCCACACGATCCCCAGCTGCAATTTGCAGATCCGCCGTGAGAGAGAATTCATTGAGCTGATAACACAGCCTATCTAAGTGTAGCATGTCCGCGCCCTCCACGATCAAACATCCAAAACAAAAACAAGCTCTGCACCACGAGCATCACCGCTGTGGCGGCGGCCTGGTCCATACGGTATGCGCCCATTAAGCGATACAGCATCAGCGGCAGGGTTTGCAGATCAGGATCCGCAAAAAGCGCGATCACGCCAAGATCCCCCATCGAGAGCGCCGCCGCAAGGCCGGCCGAAAATCCTATTGGGCGACGCAGGCGCGGCACTAAGATCCGTGTCATCCAAATCCAGCGCCCCATTCCAAGACTCATGCGCAAATGAAGATAGTCGCCATAAGTCTCTCGAACCGCTGGCATCAAGACACGCAGAGCAAATGGCAAAGCCATCATTGCATTGACCGAAGCTGTGATCGGCAAGGCGAAAGCCATGGGTTGCGTATAAGGGAAAATCAACACAAAAAGACCGGTTCCCACCACCAGCGGACTGCTGGCCAGCCCTAAAATGCCCATGGCCTCCGCCAAGCTGCGGGCCAGTGATCCGCGGCGGGCAAAGGCCAGCGCGAGCGTCAAAGCCATCGCCAGGCAAAGGGCAGTTGATATAATAGCGATGGTCAATGACGTTAAGCTGGCCGCGAAAATTTGCGGTGGCACCTCGAGCATATGCCGCAGCCCACGCATAAGAACAGCACCAAGCGGCAACACCAAAAAAGCACTGGCGACGGAAATCCATAATCCATCCCATATCCGATGTTGCGGCCCATCCAAGCGCTGCACAACCCGATCAAACCCAAGTCCGTCGGTTTGCGGCAACGGTACGAGAAACGCCAGAAGTGACACGGCGCCGCAAATTGTAAATTGGACAAGAGCAAGACTGGCCGCCTTTCCCAAATCAAAATCCAAGCGAAACGCCTGATAAATGGCGAGCTCGATCGTTGTGCCCTTTGGCCCGCCCCCAACCGCCAATGCTACAACAAAGCTGGTGAGGCATAGCAAGAAGACAAGCAAGAAAGCCCCTGGAACCGTAGCGCGCAGCATCGGCCCTTCGATCAATCGAAAGTAGGCCCATGCCGTGGCACCAAGGCTTTCGGCCACTCGAAATCGCTCTGCCGGGATCGCCGTCCAAGCTTGTAGCAAGAGCCGCGTCACCAAAGGTAAATTGAAAAATACATGGGCCAGAATAACACCCGGCGCGCCATAGATGGATAGTTTAGAAAACCCGGCCCAGTCCAATGCAGCGCTGATCCATCCTGCTCGGCCAAAGACTGCCAAAAGGCCCAGGACGCCGACTATCACGGGCAGAATAAATGGCGCGCCCAGAAGGGTGATCAAAGCTTGGCGTCCAGGGAAGCTTTGCCGTGCCAAGGCCCGCGCCACAGGAATCGCCATTGCAGTGCTCAGGACTGCCGAGAGGCTCGCTTGCCATAAGGTGAATTTTACAGCCGACCAGTCGGCACTGTTCAGCGCAGCAAGCCCGCGCCCCTGCAGGCCAACAACCAAGGCTGTACCAAGAGAAAAGAGAAGCAGGGCAATCAAGACCGCCCCGCCAAGAACAATGCGTAACATTATCGTGCCAGAGCGTTCTGCCATTCCTCCAAGGCCGCGCTGCGCTGTGCTGCGGCCTCCTCTGGTGAAAAAATCAAAGATTGCTCAGCGCTCAATGCCTGCGGAAAGCCATCGGGCAACCCCATTTTGGGCGTGACTGCGGGAAACATCCAATTGGTGGTAGGGATGATGCTTTGAAATTCATCAGAAACCATGAATTGCAGGAATTGATCTGCCAGAGCATTTTGATCTGTCATTGCCAATTTCCCGGCCACTTCAATTTGCATATAGTGGCCCTCGTCAAACAAAGCGAAGGTTTTGGAAGCATCCGCCTCGGCAATCACATGGTAGGCTGGCGACGTGGTATAGGAGAGCACCAAATCCGCCTCCCCCTCCAAGAACATGCCATAGGCTTCGGACCAACCCGCCGTCACTGTCACAATATTATCTGAAAGATCAGCCCAGATATCCCCTGCCACATCGCCATAAGCAGCCTTGATCCACAGCAGGAGCCCCAAACCGGGTGTGGACGACCGAGGGTCTTGGATCACGATTTTCAAATCGCTCGCGGCCAAGCTGCGAAAACTTGTTGGTGCTGTCAGATCGATATTGTGAACAAAAGCAAAGTAGCCCCAGTCGAATGGCACAAAATGCGTGTCGCTCCACCCTCCCGGCACCGCATAGTCTGCAGACAGTGACATCGGGGAAAACAGTCCGGTTTCCGCTGCTGCAGCCGTGAGATTGGTATCCAAACCCAAAACGACATCGGCCTCTGTGCGGACGCCTTCGAGCCTGAGGCGCGATAACAATGCCGCCCCATCGCCCGCGCCAATCATCTGCAAATCACAACCACATCTGGCCTCGAAAGCAGATTCAACCGCCGGTCCGGGACCCCAATCTGATATAAAACTGTCATAGGTATAGACCGTCAACACAGGCGTTTCGGCAACGGCCGCGCTTGTTAAAAACAGTCCTGCGAAAAGGGAAGTCAATTTCATCTTTATCTCCATATCGCCGAACGGGGTCAGGGATTGGAAATGTCCAAACCTTCCCTCCGCCGGTACTAGCCGGTTCAGGTTCTACGGGTTCGCTTTCGCATCTCAGCCCATAAGGGCACCCCGAGGTAGGTACTGAATAGTCTTGACGACAGGATTTTACAATCCCTTCAAATGCAAAAGCCCCTCGACAATCACACAGTTGTCGAGGAGCATTCACGTCAGTTGGAGAGTTTTTAGTCTATTTCTTCATCCAACGTTCACCCTCAGCGCGGCAAAGCGCATCGGCCTCTGAAATATGCATAGCATGCGGCATATGAATTGCGCGATCGAGAAAAACAGCTTTTTTGTCATACAATTGGCAAATGACGTCACCTTTGTCCGTTTCCAACGTGACCGGGTCGGTTTCATAAAGGGTAGGTGAACAGGCTGTTACAATTGCCAGTGTTGTTCCCAGCAAGCTCAAACTCAAAAATTTATTCATTATAATTCTCTCTCATCTAATGTTATAGCCGTTTCATTTGAACCCCACCAAACAACCAACCGTGATAAAGTTTCTTAAAATCACAAAAATGTATTGGATAACTTTAACTAATTTTTACCTAGTCTAATCGTTCAAGCGTTACATTTAAAATCACCAAACCCAACGCTTTGTGAAAAATTTTAACCGCATTTTAATCGCCCTCGGGAGGCCATCCCCACCAAAGATGGCGTATAGTGTTGCAAATTTTCGACATATATCTCCCGCTACGCAAGAGTTTTTCTCGTTCAGCGGGAGAGTAAGTAGCTTCATTCCAGAACCATGAAACTCATAAACACATTAATTAACTGATTATTTCATATTATTTACTGTATTTGCTCAACTAAAAGTAAATATTTGGCATTTTCCGAACTATTTTGGTAATATCCGACATCCATTGTCTCCGAAGCCACGCCAGAGTTGTTCAAAATACCACAACTTAAACGCGCCAGTTGTATGGATGAGCCCGCGCTATAGGCCTTGCTCCAGGGTGCACGCAGCGATATTGCAAGGACAAAGGAGATGCACCATGAGCTTAAACAGTTTTGGACATTTATTTCGTGTCACAACCTGGGGTGAAAGCCATGGCCCTGCCCTAGGCGCGACGGTGGATGGCTGCCCTCCGGGCGTCACGATTAACGAAGCTATGATCCAGCAGTGGCTCGACAAGCGCAAGCCAGGACAGAACAAATACACCACGCAGCGGCGAGAAGCCGATCAGGTGAAAATTCTTTCCGGCGTATTTGAAGGCAAAACGACCGGCACGCCCGTGCAATTGATGATCGAAAACACCGATCAGCGGTCCAAAGACTACAGCGATATCATGGATAAATTTCGCCCAGGTCATGCCGATATCACCTATTGGCAGAAATACGGTATTCGCGATTACCGCGGCGGTGGACGTAGTTCCGCACGTGAAACCGCAGCACGTGTGGCCGCAGGCGGATTGGCGCGGGAAGCACTTAAATTGCTCGCGCCATCGCTTAAAATTACCAGCTTCATGTGTCAGATGGGCCCCCATAAAATCAACCGTGACCAGTTTGACTTGTCGCAGATTGACCAAAATCCCTTCTGGGCTCCGGATCCGCAGGCCGCTAAAGATTGGGCGACCTATCTAGACGAGTTGCGCAAATCCGGCAGTTCCGTCGGCGCAGTTATCGAGGTGATCGCCTCAGGAGTGCCCGCCGGGCTCGGCGCGCCAATTTATGCTAAGCTTGACACAGATTTGGCCGCGGCCATGATGAGCATCAACGCTGTCAAAGCTGTAGAAATTGGCGATGGAATGGCCGCAGCGGAACTGACCGGTGAAGCCAATGCCGATGAAATTTCAATGGGGCCGGACGGGCCAATTTACAGCTCGAACCATGCGGGCGGTATCTTGGGCGGCATTAGCACCGGTCAAGATGTGGTGGTGCGATTCGCGGTGAAACCCACGTCGTCTATCCTTTCAACTCGAAAAACCATCACAAAATCTGGTGAAAACACAGAAATTATCACCAAGGGCCGTCATGATCCCTGTGTGGGGATTAGAGCGGTGCCTGTTGGTGAGGCAATGATGGCCTGCGTGCTATTGGATCACCTCTTGTTGCACCGAGGCCAGGTTGGCGCCAATCAGGGCAAAATCGGCAAGTAGCAGTGGTCTTACGGACGCTCGATCACTTTGAAAGTCACGTCTAGTCTGCCAGACGTCTCAAAAATAAAAGTGGCCTTGATATCATCGCCGACGCCCCACCCCTCTTTAAGCCCCATGAACATGACATGATAACCGCCAGGAGCGAATTCTATTTGGCCCTGCGTCGGAACCACCACGCGCATCTGGTGTTCCATTGTCATGACGCCATCTTTCATCATGGACTTGTGGAGCATAACCTTTGGGTAATCTGCTTCAACGCCCAAAAGCGCATCCGCTGCACCTTCATTGCTCAAGGTGAAATATCCGGCGCCGCTGCGTCCAGTGGTCGGATATGAAAAGGCATCTGTTATGGTCAAATCACCCAATTGGTAACTCTGTGCGGAAACAGATCCGCAGATCAAAATAAAAGTAGCTACCAGGTGTTTCATTTCTTGTCTCCGTTTCATCTACCTTCTTTTGAAATATTCCCGCACACAACCCAAGGGTTTAGAATGTCGCAGCCGCGTGGTATCGGGCTGTCATGGCTCAAATCCCTTCACAGGCGGACATTCTCGAATGGATCCGCGCGCACCCCGAAAAATCCTCGAAACGAGATATTGCCAAAGCCTTTGGCATAAAAGGTGCTGCACGCATCGATCTCAAACAGATGCTGAAAGAGCTCGAGGCCGAGGGCCACCTCATGCAACGGCGGCGGCGGTTCAATGATCCCAATAGCTTACCCCCCGTTTCCGTTCTGCAAATGCTGGGCCCGGACTCGCAAGGCGATATGTTCGCCGTGCCACTGGAATGGGAAGGCACGGGCCATTTGCCCAAAATACTAATGCGCAGCCGTCAGGGTGATCCAGCTTTGGGACAGGGTGACCGGCTTTTGGCGCGACTCACCCCCGTACCCGATGAAGATAGCCATCAATATACTGGCCAATTGATTCGCGCGATTGGGACCAACCCAAAACGCCTCTTAGGTATTTTCCGCCTCACCGCGGAAGGCGGACGCATTGTCGCGATTGATAAGGGCGAAGGCAAAGAGTGGCTTGTTGCTGCGGATGCAGCGCGTGAAGCCAAAGACGGAGAATTGGTCGAAGCCGAACAGTCCGGTCCGAAAGGCCGCCTTGGCCTGCCCCGCGCGCGCGTGGTGGAGCGGCTAGGAGATCCTTCTGCACCCAAAGCCGTATCGCTAATTGCCATTCATCAACATGGAATTCCCGACGCTTTTACCGATGCGGTGATGGCGCAAGCGGATGCAGCCAAACCGGCAACATCAAAAGGTCGCGTTGATCTGACAGACTTACCTTTGATCACCATCGACCCAGCCGATGCACGAGACCATGATGATGCCTGCTGCGCTCTTCTAGATGAAGATCCCAAGAACCCTGGAGGCTTTTTGCTTTGGGTCGCCATCGCCGATGTCGCCCATTATGTGACAGCCGGATCGGCTTTGGATGCAGAAGCACGCAAGCGCGGAAATTCCACCTACTTCCCAGACTGCGTTGTCCCCATGTTGCCTGACCGCCTATCAGGCGAGCTTTGCTCGCTGCATGAAGGGGTCACAAGACCCTGCATCGCGGTCGAAATGAAACTCTCATCAACAGGCGAAAAACTGTCGCATCGGTTTGTGCGGGGGCTGATGCGCTCGCCGGCCTCGCTGTCCTATGAGGAGGCCCAAGCGGCCGTGGATGGGGATCCCTCCGAACGCGCCGCACCTTTGGTTGACACTGTGCTCTCCCCCCTATTTGGTGCCTACGCTGCCCTGAAACAGGCGCGCGAAGCCCGGCAACCCCTGGAACTGGACCTGCCTGAACGCAAAATAATTCTATCAGACAGCGGCAAGGTCGCTTCGGTCAATTTTTCAGAACGCTTGGACGCCCATCGCTTGATCGAAGAATGTATGGTGCTGGCGAATGTGGCGGCCGCAGAAACTTTGATCGCCAAACAACAGCCGCTATTGTTCCGTGTTCACGAAGAACCAAGTCCCGAAAAGCTAGACTCTCTGCGCGAAACTGCAAAATCTGTGGGGCTGGTCCTGGCAAAAGGTCAGGTGTTGCAAACGCGGCATCTTAATCAATTATTAAAGGCTGCCGCCGAAAAAGATGAAGCAGAATTAATTAATCTTTCAACATTACGTTCCATGACTCAAGCCTACTATAGTTCACAAAACATGTCACACTTCGGATTGGCACTTCAGAATTATGCACATTTTACTTCGCCCATACGGCGCTATGCGGATCTTTTGCTGCACCGTGCCTTGGTTTCAGCCCATGGGTGGGCAACCGATGGCCTGTCACCGCAGGATATCGAAATGCTAGACGAAACCGCCAAACATATCAGCGAGACAGAGCGACGCTCGATGCTGGCAGAGCGCGACACAACCGACCGTTATCTTGCCAGTTTCATGTCAGAACGCGTGGGAAATGAATTCAGCGGGCGCATTTCAGGCGTTGCGCGGTTTGGCATATTTGTGAAACTGGATGAAACAGCTGCAGATGGGTTGGTGCCTATTCGCTCCTTAGGACGGGAGTATTTCGAACATGATGCTGACAGCCAAACCCTACACGGTACGGACAGCGGCACGGTCATCAGCCTTGGTCAACGTGTGGTTGTGCGATTGGCAGAAACCACCCCAACCACAGGGGGTATCTTGCTCGACTTGTTAGAGCTAGAAGATTCAAAGTTGCAAACACGGCCGCGACAACGCAAAATTGCGTCAGCAAGCAATCGGCGGGGGCCTAAGAAGGGCAAATCCAGAAAGGTTACCAGAAAACGGCAATGACGTTTGAAAGCTGGAAATCTGACTTTTTGAGTCGCGCCGCAGCTTATGGTGTTTCACCTGCAATATTGACTGAGGTTTCGCCCTATTTGACCACTGCGCAGAATAGCGCACATGCTGATATGCGGCAACCCGAAGCCCGCAAAACCCTGCAAAGCTATATCGAATTAACCGTCAGCCCAGCGCGCATTGCACAGGGCCAAGCAGCCTTGCAAAAACATGTAGAGGTTTTTGACCAAATTGAGGCGGACTATCAGGTGGATCGCCATGTGGTTGCCGCAATTTGGGGATTAGAAAGCAATTACGGTAGCATTCGCGGAGATGTGCCCGTCATTTCAGCCTTGGCAACTTTGGCGGCACAAGGCCGCCGAGCCGCCATGTTTGAAGCACAGCTTTTGGCCGCCTTCGAAATTGTCACCCGGGGTATAAAATCACCCGATCAAATGCTGGGCAGCTGGGCCGGAGCCATGGGCCACACGCAATTCATGCCCAAATCTTACATTGATTTCGCCGTTTCTGCAAGAAATGGCCGGCCAGATATTTGGGCAGAGGATCCTGCAGATGCGCTGGTCTCAACGGCGCATTTCCTCGTCTGCCATGGCTGGAAGGCAGATGTGCCTTGGGGTACGGTTGTCCAGCTGCCAGAGCCGGCGGATTTGCACATGCTGCGCCATCTACCGCCGCTCTCACGAGACGCCTGGGCGCGCCTAGGTGTGCGCTTTATGAACGAAGACCAGCGCACCTATGACTCCAAGCTGATTTTGCCCGGCGGGGTTAACAGTCTTGCTTTTGTGGTTTCTGAGAATTTCAATGCCTTTCTGGGCTACAACAATGCACAAAGCTATGCGATTGCCCTCGGGCATTTGTCAGACCGCCTTCAGGGCGCGCCGGCGTTGCAGTTTCCGCCCGGCGGCGATGCCCGCGGCCTCACGCAAGCCGAGATGAAATTCATCCAATCCCGCTTGACGACATTGGGGTTTGATACCATCGGTGCAGATGGTTTCACCGGACCAAATACGGAAATCGCCATTGAGGCTTATCAAGCCTCACAACATCTGCCAGTAGATGGGTTTGCTGGCATATCGCTGCTCAACCACTTGAAATAAAAATAAAAAAGAAAATCTTATTTTGTTAACTGCACCTACTCGGGCCAGACAGCCATCCGCGTTTTTTGCCCCATAAACTCCATCAGCAGCCAAATGCGCTGTTCGGCATCGATCGTTTCAATGGTCGCAAAATATTCTGCGAAGGGTCCACTCATAACTTGGAGCTCATCGCCCGGCGCAAATTGATCTGGCGGCAAGACTCTGCCTGAGTGTCACAGCGCGCCATGAGGCCAGCAATAAGATCTGGCGGCAGGGCCTTAGACTGGCCATCGAAGCTAACCAACCGCGCTACACCGACAGTTGAATTAATCTTACGCCATGGCACGGTGCCCAAGGCAAAAGACACAAATATATAGCCGGAAAAAAAAGGGCGCCTCTGCTGAACAAATTTTGTTGAATGCCGTTGGGTGACATCTTGCATCGGCAGAAAGGTTTCAAACCCCTGACGATGTAGATTACGCAAAGCTAGGCGATGAAAGTTTGGTTTATATTCTAATAATAACAAATGTTTAGCGCCCATATAAGGCACTCCAAATATATCGTTCGTTAAAATAAATTATCAAATGCCTCAAGGCCAAAAATAACCCTGTCACAGGGAAGGTAAATCCATCGCCCCACACCCGCAACAAATGTTTTCTATTTCAGATACCTATCTGACTAACCGGAGATGAGAGTCTGAATGGGCGGGCCTGTGCTTCACAATCAGATCTGGCTTTTGATCTTCCGACGCGCCCAAGACGGTCGGTGCAGCCGGACTTTGCCCCATGCCAGGCGTCAGGCGGTGGCGGATTAAGGCCACGGGATGCGCGCGCAGGGTCAGGCGCATAGAAACATAATCTTCCACCACCTCCTCCCCCTCTGTCATCTGCGGCAGATAGGCTAGATCCTCTGCAATGCTTTCCCCTTCAAGGTCTTGCGCAAAGAGCGGTAAAGGGCGTTCTGCGGTGAGTGCCTTGGCGGCCCAAAGCGCCTCGCGGCGCGACAACCCAAGGCTGTGAAACGCGTCCGCTTCCGCCAAGGCTTGGATCCTTTTTGGACTCACACCGGCTTTACGCCAAACCGCTTCTACGTCCTGATACCCATTGCCGCGCGCGGCCGTCAGCCATGCAACATCTTCCTCACGCATCGCTTGAATTTGCCGAAACCCAAGCCGCAGGGCCAAGCCGCCAGTGCCATCGGGCTCCATCACATTGTCCCAGTAGCTGGCATTGACGCAAATGGGGCGCAGCTGCACCCCATGGGCGCGGGCATCACGGACAATCTGTGCCGGCGCATAAAACCCCATGGGCTGCGCATTCAACAACGCACAGGCAAAAATGCCCGGATGATGATATTTAAGCCAACTGGACGCATAGACCAAAAGCGCAAAACTGGCAGCATGGCTTTCAGGAAACCCATAGGCGCCAAAGCCTTCAATTTGCGAAAAACAGCGTGCGGCAAAATCCTCGTCATAGCCATTGCGCTGCATGCCGTTCATGAAGAGTGTTTTAAATTCAATGATATTGCCATGCTTTTTAAACGTCGCCAAAGATCGCCGCAGACGATCGGCTTGCTCTGGCGTAAAGCCCGCTCCCACGATTGCAATTTGCATGGCCTGTTCTTGAAATAAAGGTACGCCGAGAGTTTTGCCCAAAACCGCGCCCAAGGCATCAGAGGGAAAGCTCACCGGTTCCTCACCATTGCGGCGGCGAATATAGGGATGCACCATGTCCCCTTGAATGGGGCCCGGACGAATGATCGCCACCTCTATAACCAGATCATAAAAACAGCGTGGGCGCATGCGCGGTAAGAAATTCATCTGCGCCCGGCTTTCCACTTGAAATACGCCCAGGCTGTCCGCTCGGCATAGCATATCATAGACCGCTGGATCCTCAGGAGGCAGGGTGGCCAATGTGTATTCCACACCGTAATGCGCCGAAATCAAATCAAAGGCCTTACGAATGCAAGTCAACATGCCCAAGGCGAGAACATCCACCTTTAAGATGCCCAGACTGTCGATATCATCCTTGTCCCAGCAAATGACCGTACGCCCTTCCATACTGGCGTTCTCAATCGGCACCAACTCATCCAGCCGGCCATCTGTGATGATAAAGCCCCCAACATGTTGAGACAAATGTCGTGGGAAGCCAATCACCTCATAGATCAAAGCCATCGTTTGGCACAAACGCGGATCACTGGCATCAAGACCGATCTCAGCCATACGCTCCGCCTCCAAGCCTTTGGTAGAGAAAAACCCCCAAAGCTGCGAAGATAAGGCACCGATGGTATCTTCCAATAGGCCCATAGCGCGCCCCACCTCACGGATCGCCCGCTTGCCCCGGTAATGCACCACCGTAGCGCAAAGACCTGCGCGGTGACGGCCATAGCGCTCATAAATATGTTGGATCACCTCTTCGCGGCGCTCATGCTCAAAATCCACGTCGATATCGGGTGGCTCATTGCGCGCCTCTGAGACAAAACGCTCAAACACCATCGTCCCAATCTCCGGGCTGACCGAGGTGACACCTAAGCAATAGCACACGACCGAGTTGGCTGCCGATCCACGCCCTTGGCACAAAATACCCCGGCTGCGGGCAAAGGCGACTATGTCATGTACAGTCAAGAAATAAGGTTCATAATTGAGCTTGGCGATCAGCTGCAACTCATGCTCGATGATCTTTTTTACCCGCGCAGTTGCACCACTTGGGTAGCGCCATGCGAGCCCCTCATAGGCCAAACGGCGTAACCGATCACTGGGGTTTTCTCCTGCGCTTAATTCCGAAGGATATTCATACCGCAACGCATCCAAAGAAAATGTAAGCTGCTCTAGAACCTCTGCCGTTTTGTGCAATGCCTCTGGATAGGCTTGAAACAGGATGGCGGCCTCCTCAGGAGAGCGCAGCCGTTGCTCTGCATTGACCTGCGCCGACCGACCCAAAGCATCCACCCGCACCCCAAGACGAATGGCGGTGAGCGTATCGGTCAAGCGGCGTCGCGCGCCATGATGCATGATGGGGGCGGCAGAGGCCACCAGTGGTAAGGAGTATCGCTGCGCCAGTGCGGCGATGCGGGCAAAATTCACCTCATCTTTCCCATCATAACAGGGGTATAAGAGCAGCATCACATCTTCAGCAAAGCGGCGCGTCAACCTCCGAAGATGTGACACCCATGAGGGCGCGCCGGGCTGCACCTCTAAGGCAGGTGGCGGGTGCAGCAAAATCAGCTGATCACTGCCAAATTCCAACAGGTCATCAAATTCTAAGTCGCAACCGCCTTTGTCCGCTCGCAAACGCCCACGGGAAATCAAACGACACAGCTGGCCCCAGCCCACACGCGTTTTGGGCAAAAGCGTTGCGGACAGACCCTCCCGTAGGACAATCTTAGCCGCCGGCAGCAAACGTGGTGTGTTGTAAATATGCGCCGAAGCGCTGCGCCGGAAGCCTGGCGGCGCAGGCGGGCCAATCAACCCAATGGTGCGGTCAAACTCTTGCCGCTCAGCCACCTGCCGAGCAATCTCCCGCGCTCGAGTATGTGCCCGCACGATGCCCGCCACAGAATTTACATCTGCGATAGCCACCGCCGACAACCCCAAGAACGCTGCACGATCCATATATTCCTCCGGGTGCGAGCCTCCGGTCAAAAAGGTGAAATTCGAACAGGCTTGCAGCTCCGCCCAAGCCAGACGGCGATGTGGAAAAGGAAGGACATCAGAACAGGACATAAGACCAGACTCAGCAACAGACTCCCATATGTTCACATTTTGTTCTAATTTGCAATTCCTATACTCCCAGCCAAGCAGTCAAAGTTCTTTACGCGGCGGCACGTCCAAAAAAGCCTCTCTACTTTCACCAGATTTACTTTAGACTGGATGAAATGGAGGACAAAATGACAGATATCGTAATTCTTGGTGGCGCACGCACAGCTATTGGCACTTTTGGCGGCAGCCTCGCGGGTGTCAGCCCAATTGATCTAGGGGCAATCGCGGCCAAAGCCGCGCTCACCCGCGCAGAGGTTGCAGCCGAGCAAATTGGCCATGTCGCCTTTGGTCATGTCATCAACACCGAACCGCGCGATATGTATCTGTCCCGGGTCGCCGCCATGGAGGCTGGCATTTCTGACCAAACGCCGGCCATGAACGTCAATCGCCTTTGCGGATCGGGTCTGCAGGCCATCGTCTCTGTGTCGCAATCCTTGATGCTTGGCGATGCAGATTTTGGACTGGCTGGCGGCGCAGAGAATATGAGCCGCGCACCCTATATCATGCAGGCACAGCGTTGGGGCCAGAAGATGGGGGATGTCAAAACACTCGACATGATGCTTGGCGCATTGCACTGCCCCTTTGGCACAGGCCATATGGGAATCACCGCCGAAAATGTTGCACAAGAACATGCCATCACCCGCGCCGATCAAGATGCCTTTGCTTTGGAAAGCCAGAACCGCGCCGCAGCGGCGATTGCAGACGGGCGCTTTGTCGACCAAATCACCCCCGTGCCGATCAAAGTCAAACGCGATATGGTGGAATTCATCACCGATGAACATCCCAAAGCCACCAGCGCAGAGGTTTTAGCCGGACTGCGGACGGTCTTCCAAAAGGAGGGAACCGTCACTGCTGGAAATGCCTCGGGCATAAATGACGGAGCTGCCGCAATTGTCTTGGCGCGCGCTGACGCAGCCGAACGCGCCGGCCTCACTCCAAAATTCCGCCTGCTCGGCTATGGTCACGCCGGTGTGCGGCCGGAAGTGATGGGCATTGGACCGGTGCCTGCGGTGGAAAACCTGATGGCGAAAACCGGATTGACCATCCATGATTTTGACGTTGTTGAAAGCAATGAAGCCTTCGCGGCACAGGCTGTCGCGGTTAATCGTGGCCTTGGCTTGGACCCTGCACGGGTCAACCCGAACGGCGGTGCGATTGCTCTGGGTCACCCAGTGGGGGCGACGGGCGCCATCATCATGGTGAAGCTCATAGCCGAATTGGAACGCAGCGGCGGCTCAAAGGGCCTCGCCACGATGTGCATCGGCGGCGGCCAAGGGATCGCCGTGGCAATTGAGCGGATTTAGAACCCAAGACGGGGTGCCCCTGACAACAGCGGCGCCCCTCAAAAATCGAAACGTAGAACTCCTACTTGCTGCCGATACTGTACAAATAAGCGTAAATATTGCGCGCGTCTTCTTCCTTCCGCACTTTAAAGCTCATTTTTGCCCGAGCTTTTTTATCGTCGAGAAATACCTTTAAAAAATCCTTTGGATCTTGGACATAGGCCGAAAATGTCTCTTCTGTCCAAATCAAACCCAGCTCTGCGCCGGCCTTCACCAAAGATTTTCCGTAACGGTAGCCCGGTGCGGCACCTGCTGTTGCACCGGCGATATCATACAGGTTTGGGCCAGATTTACTGTTGCGCCCCGCCAGCTTTTCGCCAGCATCCGTCACAACCACATGACAGGCAACACATTGCTTGTTAAAGGCCACCTCGCCTGCGGATGCATCACCAGAAGCGCTGTGACCATCCGCCAAAGCCCCAGAGGCCAGAACCCCTGCGAATAATACAAAAATAAGCCTGTTCATATCATTCTCCCTTGAATTTCATGACGATCAAAACGGCGATTTAAAAACTGCACTTTAGGCGGCCACATGGGACACAGCGCATTGTTTCCACAGCTCAGACAGGGCCACGACCAAGTGATCCACATCAGCATCACTGTGCAAAGGCGAGGGTGTAAACCGCAGACGCTCAGTGCCTCGTGGAACGGTCGGGTAATTAATAGGCTGAACATAGATGCCAAAGCTATCCATCAAATAATCGGCCAGCATTTTGGTTTTTACAGCATCTTTGATCATCACCGGCACAATATGGCTGTCATTTGCCAAATGTGGAATCCCGGCTTTATCCAGCCCAGCGCGCAGGCGCGCCACCTGTGCCCGTTGACCAATCCGCTCTACAGAGCTAGTTTTGAGATGCGCAATAGAGGTGCGCGCTGCGGCTGCAACCGCAGGAGGCAAGGCCGTAGTAAAAATGAACCCCGAGCCAAAAGACCGGATAAAATCACACATCGCTTCTGAGCCGGTGATATAGCCACCAACACAGCCAAAGGCTTTGCCTAGGGTGCCCTCAATGATGTCGATACGATGCGCCAAGCCTTCACGCTCACTGATACCACCGCCACGCGGGCCATACATGCCAACCGCATGAACCTCATCAAGATAGGTGAGCGCCCCGTGTTTTTCACAAACATCCAAAATCGCGGCAATCGGTGCAATATCCCCATCCATAGAGTAGACGCTTTCAAAAGCGACAATCTTTGGCCGGTCTGCGCAAGCGGTCAACTTACGGTCGAGGTCTTCTACATCATTATGTACCCAAATCATTTTTTCGGCTTTAGAATGACGAATGCCTTCAATCATCGACGCGTGGTTTTCGCTGTCTGACAAAATCACCGCATTGGGGATTTTGGCACCCAGCGTGGCCAATGTTGTCCAGTTGGACACATAGCCAGAGGTGAACAAAAGCGCGGCCTCTTTGCCGTGCAAATCCGCCAGCTCAGCCTCAAGCAGCAAGTGGTCATGATTGGTTCCGCTTATATTGCGCGTGCCACCTGCGCCTGTACCGCAGCGCCCGACAGCCTCTTGCATCGCGGCAATCACCGCAGGATGCTGGCCCATGCCCAAATAATCGTTGGAACACCAAACCGTAACATCCCGAGTACCGCCCTCAAAATGATTGGTGGCCTGAGGAAACTTACCGGTTTTCCGTTCAAGATCGGCGAAATACCGATAATTGCCATCCTGTTTCAGCTGCTCAAGCTGATTTTTGAAAAAGTGATCAAACGACATGGCGTATTCTTTCTGCTGGTCCAGTTCACGCAGGGGCCGATGACAAGGCCGCTGGGTCTGCTCAATTTGCTATATAGCCTAGGTGCTTCATGTTTCTGTACCTTTAGGCAAGTTTTGATCGAATTGCCCGCGACATTTCCGCCCCCGTGATATGAAATTCAGAGCTTTTGAACACCATAGGCAACAAAGCCGCCCTGTCACCGCTTTTGCAGAGGCATATTTCGCCCTATTGGATGCGCAACACCTAAGGGCAGAATGAATGGACATATTGATTCCCGCATGGATAGACGGTCAGTTGCAGCCAGTTGAAAAGCTGCAAACCCATCTGCGCGGATTGAAGCACAAAGCAGTGTCTGTTTTTGTGATGCGGAGTGCGGAGTGCGGAGTGCCGAGACATTGTTGCAACGCCGCGCCATGAGCAAATATCACACCCCCGGCCTTTGAGCCAATGCCTGCTGCACACATCCGGAATGGGGCGAAGCTGGTTTTGACTGCGCCCAGCGCCGGCTTGAGGAAGAATTAGGGCTGGCGGACCAAATCCCTGTGTACCGCGGCACGTTAGAATATCACGCTGATGTGGGCGGCGGTATGATTGAGCATGAGGTGGTGGAAATTTTTACGCTACAAGTCACCCAGCTCAACATTCGCCCTAATCCCGAAGAGTTGATGAATCATCGCTGGTAAAATCTAAAGGATCTCACCATGAGATTGCAGCGCAGCCAGAGGTTTTTACCCCATGGCTAAAATCTACCTCAGCCAACATGCTAAAGCCATATTTGGCGCCTATGCGGGATAATCACGCAGGAAGACCGGTTTTTCTGGCGTGGATTGCTCAGGTTGATAGGCATATCCACCCAAATCAAACTCCACGATTTGCGCAGGATCTGACAATCGGTTCTGGACAATAAATCGCGCCATGGCCCCGCGGGCTTTCTTGGCGTAGAAGCTCACAATCTTCGCCTTACCCTCTTTCAGCTCCAGAAATTGCGGCGTGATGATCGGCAGATGCAGCGCCGAGACATCCACAGCACCAAAGTATTCTTGGCTGGCACAGTTGACCAGCGCCTGCGCACCGGTCGCCTTGGCCTGTGCGTTTAACGCCTTTGACAACTCCTGCCCCCAATAGGCATAAAGAGATCCGCCGCGATCCGTTTTCAGGCGGCTGCCCATTTCAAGCCGGTAGGCTTGGATTTGATCCAAAGGCCGCAAAACACCGTAAAGCCCAGAGAGAATGCGCAGATGCTCCTGTGCCCAGCGCATATCATCCTCGCTGAAGCTAGCCGCTTCCATGCCTTGGTAAGTGTCTCCCGCAAAGGCCAAAGCGGCGGGACGCAAAGCTTCATCCGCTGGCTTGTCCGCAAAGGCCACAAAGCGCTTGTGGTTCAGCCGCGCAAGATTTTCGCTGATCGACATCAGCTTTTGCAACTGAGGCACCGAAAGATCCCGCGCCGTTTTCGCCAAGTTCAAGGCATCAGCAGAAAAATCTGGTGTGGTGACATCTGAGCGCGGCGCCTCTGACCAGTCCAGCTTTTTCGCCGGTGAAATACAAACCAACATCGTGTGTCTCTCCTCTGAACCCTTAACCTAGAGCAGTCTAGGCAGACTGCAAGATTTCTAAAAAGGCCAAGCCAAAACGTTCAGTGCGGGCGGGCGTCATTCCGGAAATTTGCGCCAATTGTTCTAATGAGCTTGGTCGCCTTTGTGCGATCATACGCAGGATTGCGGTCGAACAGCTCAACGGTTTTTCCCCATCAAAGGCCCCACGGGCCAATTGCAATTGCCGCTCTAGCAGCTGATCAAAAAGCTCCCCCTCTGGGCGCCCGGCCATTTTGCGCCGTGCCGGGTGGACTGGGGGCTGCTCTCCTGTGATCACGGATAGAAAGGCCTGCCCATAGCTTTCCAATTTCTTCGCCCCCACACCACCAATTGAGGCCATTTGATCCAAGTTCTGCGGGCGGCGTTCTGCCATTTCAATGAGGGTTTTATCATTGAAAACAATATAGGCCGGGACTTTCTGTTGTTCGGCCAAAGCGCGCCTCTTGGCTTTAAGCGCGGATAAAAGTGGCGCATCTTCCTCTGACACCAAGGATTTGACCGCGGGACGCCGTTCTTGACCTGCGGCGGTGATGCTGTCCTTGCGCAACTGAATTTGAGCCTCCCCCTTCAATAGGGGCCGGGCGTTCTGGGTGAACCGCAAACCCCCATGGCGCTCTGGGTCTGGGCGGATAAGATCAAACCCCATCATCTGCCGAAAAATCGCCTGCCATTGCGCCTTGCTGATGGCCTTTCCAACCCCAAAGGTCGGCAATTCATGATGGGCGCGTTGCCGTACTTTATCAGTGGCATTGCCACGCAATATATCAATCAAATGACCTGTCCCAAACCATTCTCCGGTGCGCAAAATGGCCGATAGCGCCATGCGCACCGGTTCTGTTCCGTCAAAAACTTCAGGCGGCGCATCGCAAAGATCACAATTGCCGCAGTTCGATGCTGTTTCGCCAAAATAGGTTAGCAATGCAGATCGGCGGCAACTCAACGCCTCTGCCAAACCCAACAAAGCATTGAGCCGCGCATGATCTGCCATTTTTCGATCCGCAGGTGCCAGCCCTTCATCAATTTGCGCACGGCGCAGGCGAATGTCATCTGCACCAAAGAGGGTCAAAGTCTCAGCCGGCGCGCCATCACGCCCACCTCGGCCAATTTCTTGATAATAGGACTCAATGGATTTGGGCAAATCCGCATGGGCCACCCAACGGATATCCGGCTTATCCACCCCCATACCAAAGGCGACAGTGGCCACAACGATGAGGCCATCTTCTTGCTGAAACCGTGTTTCGACAATTCGGCGATCTTCGGCATCCATACCGCCGTGATAAAAACAGGCCGAATGCCCCGCCTCGCGCAGCGCTTGTGCCAGGGTTTCCGTCTTGGCCCGCGTGCCGCAATAGACAATGCCTGACTGCCCCTTTCGGGCCGCTGCAAAAGCAAGAATTTGTTTGCGCGGTTTATCCTTAGCGGCGAAAGCCAAATGGATATTGGGGCGATCAAACCCATGTAAAAAGCTTGCCGGGGCCTGCCCATCAAATAGCTTGTTGACGATTTCTGCTTGGGTTTCTTCATCGGCTGTAGCGGTGAAGGCGGCGAGCGGGACATTCAGTGCCCGGCGCAACTCGCCAATCCGCAGATAATCCGGGCGAAAGTCATGGCCCCATTGCGAGACACAATGCGCCTCATCCACTGCGATCATCGACACGCCAACCCGCCGCAACATCCCCAAAGACGATCCGGCCGCCAGCCGCTCTGGAGCGATATACAAAAGTTTGAGGGTGCCTTGCTCCAACCCTTCCCAAACCGCATCTGTCTCCTCGGGCGTATTACCGGAGGTTAGAGCCCCCGCTCCGACCCCGGCGGCCTGCAAAGCGCGGACTTGGTCGCGCATCAAAGCAATCAGTGGCGAGATCACCACCGTCACCCCGTCGCGCATCAAGGCGGGCAACTGAAAACACAAGGACTTCCCACCCCCAGTGGGCATTATAGCCAGTACATTTTGCCCTTCCGTAACCGCACGCACAATCTCCTCCTGACCGGGACGAAAGGCATCGAATCCGAAGACATCCCTCAGAAGGGTGGTATAGGGCATAACAGGTCTGATGGGTCAGCGGCCGTAATAGGCCAAAGTATATTGCAAAGCGGCTACGATCAGCAGCGCGATCAAAGGCGTCAAATCAAGCCCGCCCATATTTGGCAGGAACTGCCGAATACGGCCATAGATCGGATCTAAAAGACGGTTCAACCCCGACCAAATCTGCGCAACAATGGGCTGATAAAGGTTCAAAACATTGAAAGCGATCAACCAACTCATGATCAAATGGGCAATGATAAAGAACCAAATGACGTTCAAAACCATGTAAGGTATCGCGAAAATAGGAGCCATGTGAAACCTCGACAGAATACGTTTGCTTTTACCTAAGCGCTTCGGCCCCCATCGGCAAGTCGCTTGACAGATCGGGTTCAAAATCATGGGTTGACCTGCGGGCCTGCGCGCTCTTTTGTGACCAAAATTTGGAAAGCCTTCTATGTACCCTTTCGTCCGTCTCGCTTGGCAATTTTTCATTCACCGCAAGACGGGCTCGCTTGCCATTGGACAAACCCACTATAGCACGCATTACTGCCTGCCTTGGGACTTGGATCTTTGGCGCGAACTCAACAATGGCCGCACCCTGTCGATCTATGACATGGGCCGCCTGCCCATGGCGCGTCGCTCTGGCTTATTAGCGATTTTGAAACGAAAGGGCTGGGGCCTCACCATAGCCGGCAGCTCCGTACGCTACCGCAAGCGCATCCGTGTGTTTGACAAAATCGAAATGCGCAGCCGCGCCCTTTGTGCCGATGCGCGGTTTATGTATCTGGAGCAAAGCATGTGGGTGAAGGGAACCTGTGCCGGGCACGCGCTTTATCGCACCGCGGTGACTAATGCCGATGGAATCGTGCCTATTGAAAACCTGCGGGCAGAACTGAACCCAAACACGCCCCTGCCTCCAATTCCCGAATGGGTCGCCGCATGGATCACTGCAGAGGACCTACGCCCCTGGCCACCGATGCAGGACACCCATTAGGAAACCCTTGCTTTGGCCATTTCTCTCAGCCAAACTTGAAGCATTATTAGGGGCGCCATATGTCGAAATCAACAACAGAGCAGGCCATTTTAGTCAAACGCGTGCGCGGCTGGATGATGTTCGACTGGGCCACGCAACCCTTTTACACCCTTGGTTTGACATTCATCTTTGGGCCCTATTTTGCCGGTGTTGCCGCAGAGCATTACCTGTCCAGCGGATTGGATCCCACCAGCGCCAAAGCCAACGCGCAATCAATATGGTCTTGGGGTCAGGCTTTGGCCGGCTTTGTCGTTGCGATCATAGGCATTCTTGCCGGTGCCTATGCCGATAGTACCGGCCGGCGGATGCCTTGGATTTGGGCCTCCTCATTGGTCTTTGTAATCTGCTCTTGGATGCTCTGGTACATGGTGCCAGATGGATCTGCGATGTGGTCCTCTTTAATCTTCTTCTCCATCGCCTTCATCGCCGCTGAGCTCGCGCTTGTATTCACCAATGCCATTCTCCCCAGCCTAGGAGACAGGCGGGAGGTCGGAAAAATCTCAGGCAGTGGCGCCGCACTGGGCTATGCCGGCGGTATCATCAGCCTATTTATCATGCTATTTTTCTTTTTTGACGAAGGCGGCAAGACCTTTCTGATCGGCTTGGATCCCGGCTTCGGGTGGTTGGATGCCCAAAGCCGCGAAGGCACGCGGGCGGTCGGCCCCTTGATCACGATTTGGTTCGTCATTTTTATGCTGCCATTTTTCCTTTGGGTGCAAGAAAGCAAGGCCCCCAATCGCCAGGGCGGGTTGCAACGATCGCTTGCGGACTTAAAAGACACGCTCAAGAGCATGGTTAAACGGCCTAGCCTCTTTGCCTTCATGGGCGCGCAAATGTTCTATCGCGACGCCCTCAACGGGCTTTATGCCTTTGGTGGGGTTTATGCGGTTTTGGTCCTGAGCTGGGGGCAAACGCAGCTTGGTGTTTTTGGAATACTCGGCGGATTATCCGCTGCAATTGTCACCTGGATTTCGGGAAAATTTGATCGGAAGCTGGGGCCGTTGCCCGTGATTTACTTTCACATCTATGTGCTGATCTTTGTCTCACTTTGCATCATTGGCATGTCCAGAGACAGCTTCTTCGGTCTGGCCTTGCCGGAAGGCTCCGCACTGCCCGATATCATTTTCTACATTTGCGGTGCGGCCATTGGTGGCTCCGGCGGAGGGATTTATGCCGCCAGCCGCTCCATGATGGTGCACCACACCAATCCTGACCGTCCAACCGAAGCCTTTGGCCTATTTGCCCTCGCCGGAAAGGCCACCGCCTTTTTGGCACCGCTTCTTATCGGTTTATTTACCTACTTGCTTAACGATGCCCGCCTAGGCTTTGCTCCCGTTGTGGGACTGTTCGTCTTAGGGATGCTTTTGCTGCGCTGGGTGAACCCAAATGGAGATCAATAGACGTGAGACCGATTGTCGTCAGATATTTTTTTGCACTGGTGCTCTTCGCAGCCTGCCTGCCCTTTGCGCTTCAAGCACAAACGCAATCTGACCGTCCGCAAGCGCGGACAGATCGGGCTATGACCGTGGCTGCAAAAACCCTTTTCGGTGCGGCTGAGATCGGATCAAAACATGCATCCGAATCCTTTGGAAGCTACGCTAAGGGCTGTTTGGCCGGCGGGGCCGCTCTGCCAGAAACTGGCCCCACATGGCAGGCCATGCGCCTATCACGAAACCGAAATTGGGGACAGCCTATCACGATTGACTACCTACAAGATCTCTCGCGCAAAGTGGCCCAAAACACGTCTTGGTCGGGTCTTTACATTGGAGATATTTCTCAACCACGCGGTGGGCCGATGCTGTCAGGCCATGCCAGTCACCAAATTGGCCTAGACGCGGATATATGGCTACGGCCAAAAACGGATCGCGTTTTAACCCGGGCAGAACGGGAAGAGATTTCCTCTATATCCATGCGTCGAGCCTCTGGCGCTTATACAAATGACCGTTGGACAAAAGACCATGAAACAGTTCTCAAATTGGCCGCCTCAGATCCACGGGTGGCGCGCATATTTATTTTCCCAGGCGCCAAGGTCGCCATGTGCAAATCAGCGACAGGCGACCGCAGCTGGCTGCGCAAAATTCGTCCTTGGTACGGGCATCACTATCATTTCCACGTCCGCCTAAAATGCCCAGAAGGCCAAGAGGATTGCATCAACCAGGCCCCGCCACCGCCCGGCGATGGCTGCAAGGAGGCGGCCGGATGGGTCAAACGTATCTTGACCCCCCCCCCACCTAACCCGAATGCCAAGCCGCGCAAACCTAAGCCGCCGATCACCTTGGCCAAATTGCCCCAACAATGCAGCGCGGTTTTGTCAAACCTCTGAGGGCCCACTGTACGGAAATCGCTTGCAATATGTCCTATGGGCTCGTATCCGAACACGTCAAATCTGACCAAGTCGCCGCTACCTTGGCTAAAAAACGGAATAAAACATGAAAACTCTCTATCTCCCTGGCATTCTTGCCATGGCTGCCGTCGTTGTGGCCTCCAACATCCTGGTTCAGTTCCTTCTTGGAGACTGGCTGACCTGGGGTGCATTCACCTATCCCATCGCCTTTCTCGTCACCGATGTGATGAACCGCGTCTACGGTGTTTCTGCCGCGCGTCGTGTGGTCTTTGCCGGCTTTGCCGTTGGTATTCTTTGTTCACTCATTGGCACGCAAGTCATGCTGCAAGGGGATGGCTATAGTTTCCCAGCGGTCACACTGCGCGTGGCTTTGGGATCTGGCACCGCCTTTCTGGTGGCTCAGTTGCTGGATGTTCAAATCTTCGACCGCTTGCGGCATGGCACATGGTGGCGGGCCCCTCTGGCCTCAACGCTGATCGGCAGTGCTGTGGACACCTTCCTCTTTTTCAGCATCGCTTTCTCCGCCCTCTTTAATGGACTGGAAACCAGCAATATTCCAGACTGGGCACAGGGTGCTGTGCCGCTGCTCGGCGCGGGTATGGAGTTGCCACTTTGGGCCTCGCTGGCCGTTGCAGATTGGCTTGTGAAACTGTCCTTAGCTCTCATCGCTTTGGTGCCGTTCCGATTCTTGGTGCTATATCTTGTGGGACGTACAGCAAAAAATCATTGACTTTGTGTCTCTCTCTGGCAAGCTGTGGACAAATGTAACAGCTGAAAGGAGGTGATCCAGTGTCAAGAAAGGTATTGGAGAATGGAGTCGTAACAGGTTTGGAGGCGAATTTCTGAGGCAACCCTTGGAGTTTTAACGCCAAGCTTGGGCAAACGGTCCTAAACGACCCGCCCTCCGCACAACTTTCGAAGGGCCGTCCTGTCTGGGCGGCCCTTTTCCTTTGTGGCATAGTAGCCCCATGTTGCAAATCAATGACGAAATAATGATTCACGATTGGGAGCTGACCGAAAGTTTCACCCGTGCGCAGGGACCTGGAGGACAGAACGTCAATAAAGTGTCGACCGCCGTCGAATTGCGCTTCGAAGCGGCCCGCAGCCCAAACCTCCCGGGCCCGGTAAAAACCCGACTCAAAAAATTGGCTGGCCGCAAGTGGACCTCCAATGGCGCCATAATTTTTCGCGTCGAAGACACCCGCTCACAGGCACGCAACCGAGAGATTGCAAAAGAGCGCTTGAAAGAGCTGATCCTTCAGGCTTTGATACGGCCAAAGCGCCGGATCGCCACACGCCCCACACTCGGATCGCAAAAACGCCGACTGGCAGGAAAAGTTCAGCGCGGCGTGGTCAAATCTCTGCGCGGAAAGGTGAAAGATGTCGAGTGATCTCGCGGCGCGGCGTGCCGCAGTTTTGGGGCCAAATGTGCCTACTTTTTATGAAACCCCAGTGCATTTGGTCAAAGGTGACGGTGTTTGGGTGTGGGATGCAGACGGGCGTAAATACCTCGATTGTTATAACAACGTGCCGCATGTCGGCCACTGTCATCCCCATGTCGTCTCAGCCATCGCCGCACAGGCCGCACAGCTGAACACCCATACCCGCTATTTGCACGCGGGAATTGTGGAGTATTGCGAGCGGCTCACCGCCAAATTTCAAACGCAATTGGATCAGGTCATCATGGTGTGCAGCGGATCAGAGGCCAATGACATTGCCCTGCGCATGGCCCAAGCTGTGACCGGGAAAACTGGCATCATCGCCACAGATAATACCTACCACGGCAATACGATGGCCGTGTCACAGCTCTCGTCGCGCAAGCCCCCCATCGGCGGCTATGCCGACCATATCCGCCGTATCCCTGCGCCAGACACCCTGCGCCCGGTTGGTGGTACTGCCGACGATCAGGCCGCGGCTTTTGCACGGGAGCTGCAAACTGCCATTGATGATCTTGAGGCCTCAGGCCACGGGTTTTCGGGTTTTCTATTTTGCCCAACCTTCGCCAATGAAGGCCTGCCAGATTTGCCGCAGAATTTTATGAAGCCCGCCGAGCAAGTGGTCAAAGCCGCCGGAGGGCTGTTAATCGCAGATGAGGTTCAGCCCGGGTTTGGCAGAGGCGGCGAGACGTGGTGGGGCCATGAATGGCTTGGTATATCACCTGATGTTGTGACATTGGGCAAACCAATGGCCAATGGGCATCCAGTTGCAGCAGTGGTCGCACGCCGGGTAGTCATGGCTGAATTTCGCAACGCCTTTGGCTATTTCAACACCTTTGGTGGCAATCCAGTAAGCTGCGCCGCGGCTGCGGCCACTTTGGACGTCATTGAACAGGACAATTTGGTAAATCACGCCAAAAACGTCGGTGCTGTTTTTTTGCGCGAGCTGCACTCTATTGACCACCCCAGCATCGCCAGCCGGCGCGGACGTGGTTTGTTTTTCGCTTTGGAATTGGAAACGGATGGTGCTGCAGATGAATCCTTGGCCGCCCATGTCGTCGAATATGCACGCAATCATGGCCTGTTGATGGGACGCTCGGGGCGCAATCGCAATATTTTGAAACTGCGCCCGCCCATGCCCTTTTCCAATGAGAATGTTGCCATGGCCTGTGACATCCTACAGGCCGCCTTCAAAGCATGAATAATCTTTCAGAAATCGCCGCCAAATGGGGCGCGAATGGTCAGATAGAGTTGATCGCCGAGCGGGAAAACGCAGTGTATAAGATCCTGCACGACGGCACACCGATGGCGCTGCGCCTGCATCGGGCGGGATATCAAAGTGAAGCGGCAATCTTGTCAGAATTGCGCTGGACGCTACGGCTGGCGGAGGCGGGTTTTGCCTGCCCCAAACCCCTCGCGCAGACGGATGGATCCTTATTGGCAAAGTTGGCCGATGGACGTTTTGTCTCTGTGATTACCTGGGTGGAGGGCGCGCCAATTGGGGCTATGGACACCCCCGTTGATACGGATGTCACCGCCCATTGTGATCTTTATCACCAATTGGGCCGTCTCTTAGCTCAGCTGCATGAGACCAGCGATCGCATAAAAACCGACGATCTCACACGCGCCGCCTGGGATCTGCCGGGCCTGCTGGGAAAATCCCCCTTTTGGGGTCGATTTTGGGACAATCCATCGCTGTCGGCCAGTGAAAAGAAGTTCATGGTCTATGCCCGACAGACCGCTCACGCCCATTTAAGCGCCATGAAGGGCGCGGATTTTGGCTTGATTCATGCGGATGCCTTGCAAGAAAATGTCTTTCAAACAAAGTCAGGGCTGACGCTGATTGATTTTGACGATGCGGGATTTGGCTATCGCGGTTACGACCTTGGGGTCTGTCTGTCGCAACATTACGCCGCAGGGCATTTGAACGATCTGATCGCCGCCGTTGCAGAGGGCTATGGAACGCTCCGCAAAGCCCCATCGATAGATGATATCAAATTTTTCCTTATGTTGCGTGGGCTTGCCTCTTGCGGATGGGTGATTGCGCGGCAGCCGAAGAAAAACCCTGTCCAAAGGCGCTATGCAGAACGCGCGCTGCATTTGGCACATCAATGGCTGACAACCACTTAAACGATGACGCTTTGCGGGTTTTGACGTCCAACTTCAAACACCCGTCTGTAGCGCGCAATTTCATCTTCTGGACCCATCGCCTTGTTGGGATTGTCGGACAATTTGACCGTGGGTTTGCCATTGGCTGACGCGGCTTTGCAGACCAAAGAGAAGGGCTTCAACCCATCATTTGGCACCAAACCACGAAAATCATTGGTCAGCAGCGTGCCCCAACCAAAAGAGACTCTGACCCGTCCAGCGAACAATCGATGCAGCTCGGCGATCTTCTCCACGTCCAAACCATCAGAAAAAATCAGCAGTTTTTGACTGGGATCTTCATTGCGGCTTTTCCACCATTTAATCGCATGTTCTGCCCCTTGAATTGGATCTCCAGAATCGATGCGCATGCCCGTCCATGTGGCCAGCCAATCAGGCGCATTGTCTAAAAACCCGTCTGTGCCATAGGTATCTGGCAAGATGATCCGCAGGTTTCCATCGTGCTCCTCATGCCAATCAGATAGAACGTCATAGGGGGCCTGGCGCAAGGCTTGATCATCGGAGGCCAGCGCAGAATAGATCATAGGCAACTCATGCGCGTTGGTCCCAATCGCCGCCAAGTCCCGATTTTTCGCAATCAAACAATTGGATGTACCAATAAATTTGTCTCCCAATCCTTCAGTCATGGCCTGCACAGCCCAATCTTGCCATAAAAAGGAATGTCGTCTGCGCGTGCCAAAATCCGCAAGGCGCAAGTCCTCAATGTCGCGCAGTGTCTCAATTTTTTCCCAGAGCTTGGCCATGGCCCGCGCATAGAGAATTTGAAGCTCAAAGCGGCGCATGTCACGCAGCACCGCGCGGCCGCGCAGCTCCATAAGAACCGCCAAAGCAGGAATTTCCCACAACATCACCTCGGGCCAACTGCCTTGAAACGTCAGCTCATATTGCCCATCACGTTTCTCAAGGTGATAGTCAGGCAATCTAAGCGCCTCGAACCAATCCATAAACTCGGGCGTAAACATCTGGCGTTTGCCATAGAATGTATTTCCGCGCATCCATGTGCTTTCGCCACGCGACAGGGACAAAGAGCGTACATGATCCAACTGTTCGCGCAGCTCTCCCTCATCAATCAATTCTGCTAAGCGAATATCGCTTGACCGATTGATCAAACTAAAGGTCACCTCCGTTTTTGGGTGATTGCGGAGCACCGATTGGCACATCAACAATTTATAGAAATCATTGTCGATTAACGACCGCACGATAGGGTCGATTTTCCATTTGTGATTCCACACTCGGGTGGCAATATCTACCATTACAAAAGGCTCACTTTCGCGGCCACCATGTCGCGCCGTGCTTGGTCCAGCGATCCGCCCATATCAATGGCGCGGCATAGGGCGGTGTCGACGCTGACCGCAAAGCCCAGCCGCGCCGCATCGAGCGCTGAATAAGCGACGCAATAATCCGTCGCCAATCCAACGAAGGTCACATCCCGAACCCCACGGGTCGTCAAATATCCTTCAAGCCCGGTCGCTGTGCTACGGTCGTTTTCAAAAAAAGCAGAATAACTGTCGATGCCTGGCCGATAGCCCTTGCGCAGAATCAAATCTGCCCGATCCGTGGCCAAATCTTTGTGAAAGGCTGCACCAAAACTGCCCTGCACGCAGTGATCTGGCCAAAGCACTTGGGGACCATAGGGCATTTCAATGCTGGAAAACACATCGGCCTTATGGGAGCTGGCAAAGGAGGAATGCCCCGCAGGGTGCCAATCTTGGGTGAGGATCACCGCGTCAAAATCAGCCATGCGGTTGTTAATTTGCGCCACAATCTCATCACCGCCGGCAACCGCCAAAGCGCCGCCCGGACAAAAGTCGTTTTGAACATCAACCACAATCAGAGCACGCATTTGGATCCCCCATCCAAGCTTCGCGCACAGAGGTAATGATCCGCGCCCATAAGGTCAATGTTATCAAAGCACCCATAAAGCACTAGCAGAGCTTTAGCTATGTATCTTGCAGCAAAGACGACTTCAGATTATGACGCAGATCATGTTTACAGTCTCCGCTCTTTATCACTTCACCCGCTTTGACGATCCGGGCGCTCTGCGCGCGCCGATGGTGTCGCTTTGTGAGCATGAGGGCATCAAAGGCACAATTCTGCTCGCCAAGGAGGGAATCAACGGCACAGTCGCAGGCCCGAAACAGGGGGTTGCACGTCTTTGGGCGCATATCGCCGCGCTGCCTGGCTGTTCGGACTTTGAACATAAAGAAAGCACAGCCAGCATCATGCCCTTCAAGCGCATGAAAGTCCGCTTGAAAAAAGAGATTGTCACAATGGGCCAACCCAATGTCGATCCGCGCGCGGGCACAGGCCACTATGTCGATCCCCATGAGTGGAACGCGCTAATTGCCGCTCCGGATGTCGCGGTGATTGATACGCGCAACGATTATGAGGTGGGCATCGGCACGTTTGAAGGGGCGATTGATCCCAAGACCAAAACCTTCCGTGAATTTCCCCAGTGGTGGGCTGAAAACAAACATCGTTTTCACCACAAAAAGATCGCCATGTTTTGCACCGGCGGCATTCGTTGTGAAAAATCTACTAATTTTCTGCTCGGTGAAGGGGTTGAGGAGGTCTATCACCTCAAGGGTGGAATCTTAAAATACCTTGAAGAGATGCCGCAAGAAAAGAGCACCTGGCGCGGTGAATGTTTCGTCTTCGACAATCGCGTGTCCGTCGGTCACGGCTTGGTCGAGGGCAGTTTTGATCAATGCTATGCCTGCCGCAGACCGATCACAGAGTCGGATAAAAATCGTGTCGAATATATCAAAGGCGTGCAGTGCCACCAATGTGTAGACGAATATTCCGATGAGGACCGTGCACGTTTTGGTGAGCGCCAAAGGCAAATCGACGCCGCCGCAAAATACGGCCGCCTCAATGAGATTTGATCCAAACTCCAAGCCGCGCAAGATGCGGTGCATGGGCTTTGCCATTGGCTTCTGCCCGATCTGCGGCTTTTAACATCGCGTATAGACCGCGCACCGCCATCCACCGCAAAGGCTCACGCTCCCAAGCTCGAACCGCGCGGTTGACCCAAGGCAATTCGGTCAAAGCTGTAGGCTCTGATAGCACCAAGTCACGCAGCGTGCGCCCAGCGAGATTCGCCGAGGACAAACCGACCCCCACATATCCGCCCGCCCAACCAATCTTGGTTTCAGGATCCAAGCCAACAGTGGCGCACCAATCGCGTGGAACGCCCAAGACCCCCTCCCAAGCATGGGCCAAGGGAACATGGGCCACCGCAGGAAACAAACGCGCAAGAATCCCCCGCAATTCTGAAATTGTGCCCGCGGTGGGTCGGCCATCGTGTTGAATTTTGGAATTCAAAAGATAGGGCAGCCCGCGGCCTCCAACCGCGATACGCCCATCTGCTGTGCGCTGGCAGTAGCAATAGGCATGCGCCATATCTCCAATCAGCTCCGCACCCGACCAACCGATGTCCCGCCACAGCTCTAAGGGCAAAGGTTCCGTCACAATTTGAGCGGAGTTGAGAGGCAGCCAATCCCGCTCATATCCGGGCAATTGGGCGCTATAGCCTTCGGTTGCTTTCAAGACCACCGCGCAGGCCACTCGGCCCTGATGGGTTATGACCTGACCTTTGGAAATTTCATGGGCCCGGGTCGCTTCGTAAATCGTAACTCCTAATCGCACCACTGCATCAGCCAATCCGCGCACCAATTTGGCCGGCTGTACCCGTGCCACACCAGAGGTCACAAGCGCGCCCCTGGCGCTTGGAATGGCAATCCGTGTACGCAATTGCGCTTCACTTTCAAGCCGGCTGCGATGATCACCCCAGTGGTGCAACCGCTTCAACTCAGGTGCAAGACGCTGAAATTGATACGCATTCATGGCAATGGCCAATTCCTGTGTGCGGTGGATATCAGCATTGATACCTTCCATCTCAGCCGCGGCAATGACCTCATCAACAGTTCCATGAAACGCCTCTACCATGGCCTTGACCTGCTCGGCCGTACCGCTGCTCAGATATTTTTCATGCTCCCAAGCAAAATTACCCGACAGCCAGCCGCCATTTCGACCCGAGGCGCCAAAGCCCGCGAAATGCTCTTCAACAATAACAATGTTCAAAGATGGGTCGGCTTTTTTAAGATAATAGGCGGCCCAAAGCCCGGTATAGCCCGCCCCAATGATGCAAATATCAGAGCTTACAGAGCGGTCCAACGCCGGGCGCGGCTTTGGCAACCCGCCCAGCTCTTGATACCAAAAGGAAACGCCACCGCGTTGCATTGCCCCATGCACCCCCTGTTTGGTCAGTTTTAGAAATCCAAGTTGGACACATTTAGCGCATTATTTTGGATGAATTCCCGACGCGGCTCCACCACATCGCCCATTAGCTTGGTAAACAGATCATCCGCTTCCGCGACATCATCAACCCGCACTTGCAACAGTGTCCGCGCATCTGGATCCAATGTGGTTTCCCAAAGCTGATCGGGGTTCATTTCACCCAAGCCTTTGTAGCGTTGCAGCGACAGCCCCTTCTCACCCTCTTCCAATATCGCGCTCAACAGAGTGAGGGGGCCATTCACCACCTGCACCCGATCTTTACGCACCAATGTGCACGGGCCGCTGTAGGTATCTTGCAAACTTTGGGTCAACATTCCTGTGCGACGCGCTTCGCCGGACCGCAGCATTGCCCCATCGAGATTGCGCACCTCTTCCACGCCGCGCAAAATCCGCGCCAAGCGCATGCCGCGGTCCTGGGTTGGGCGACCTTGCCAACCCCGTTCATATTCCAAAGCAATGAGATCGAGCCGGCGCGCCACGGCATCCGCCATGCCCTGCAAGTCACGATCAACCGCCCCAAGCACGAAGGCCCCAGCGATTGCCGCTTGCTCCAAAATATGACGTGGGTAATGGGTGGGGAATGCGTCAACAATGCGCTTCAACTGACGCGCCTCTTCCACAACGCGCATCAAATCGGCGCCAGTAATTTCTTCGCCATTGCTCAAGCGCAGCAAAGCGCCCTCAATGCCTTGTTCGATCAAGTATTCATCCAAGGCTGGCTGGTCCTTTAGATAAACTTCAGAACGCCCCCGGCTCACCTTAAACAAGGGGGGTTGCGCGATATAGAGATAGCCACCTTCAATCAATTCTGGCATTTGACGGAAAAAGAACGTCAGCAAGAGCGTGCGGATATGCGCTCCATCCACATCGGCATCGGTCATGATCACGATTTTATGATAGCGCAGCTTTTTGATATCAAATTCATCGCGCCCAATGCCAGTACCCAGCGCCATAACCAAGTTGCCAATTTCTTGGCTGCCCAGCATCCGGTCAAACCGCGCGCGCTCCACGTTCAAAATTTTCCCGCGCAATGGCAAAACCGCTTGGGTCATGCGGTCACGTCCGGTTTGGGCAGAACCGCCAGCGCTATCGCCTTCCACCAAAAATACTTCAGTTTTTGAGGGGTCTTTTTCCGAACAATCCTTGAGCTTTCCTGCCAAGAAGTTCACATCCATCGCTGTCTTGCGCCGGGTGAGGTCGCGGGCCTTGCGCGCCGCTTCACGCGCCATAGCAGCCTCAACAATCTTGCCAACAATAACCTTGGCCTGCGCAGGGTTTTCCTCGAACCACTCGGCCAATTTCTCACCCACCAAACCCTCAACCGCCGGGCGCACCTCTGAGCTGACCAATTTATCTTTGGTCTGACTGGAGAATTTGGGATCAGGTACTTTGACGGATAACACGCAGGTCAAACCCTCGCGTGCGTCATCGCCTGTGAAGCTGATTTTCTCTTTTTTGGCGATGCCACTGGATTGCGCATAGTTATTAATCGTTCGGGTCAAGGCCCCTCGAAAGCCCGCCATATGGGTGCCGCCATCACGCTGTGGGATGTTATTGGTGAAGGGCAGGACATTTTCGTGATAGGTGTCATTCCACCACATCGCCACTTCAACACCAATATCATCACGAGTGCCTTTGACATAAATCGGCTCTTCCATGATTGAGGATTTGGAGCGGTCGAGATATTTCACAAATTCACGCACACCGCCGTCGTAGTAAAGCTCACTGCGCAAAGGCTCTGCCGGGCGCAGGTCTTCAAGAATAATCCGCACCCCAGAATTCAAGAATGCCAATTCGCGCAGGCGCTTTTTCAATATTTCAAATTTATACTCAAGATTTGAAAAGGTCTCTGTCGACGCCAAGAAACGGACTTCCGTGCCGGTGCGATCGCCGCAATCGCTCACAACTTTTAGGTGCTCTGCTGTGTCACCATGTTCGAACCGTGCGACATGCTCTTTGCCTTCGCGCCAGATGCGCAGCTCCAGCCATACCGACAAGGCATTAACAACCGAAACCCCAACCCCGTGCAAACCGCCAGAAACCTTGTAGGAATTGCTGTCAAACTTACCACCCGCATGCAGCTGGGTCATAATCACCTCAGCGGCAGACACGCCCTCTTCTTCGTGAATTCCAACTGGAATGCCACGACCATTATCCGCGACCGAAACCGAGCTGTCGGCATTGATCCGCACCAAAACATGATCCGCATGGCCAGCCAGCGCCTCATCGATGCCATTGTCCACAACCTCATAAACCATATGATGCAAACCGGAGCCATCATCCGTGTCACCGATATACATCCCCGGCCGTTTGCGAACAGCCTCTAAGCCCCTAAGAACCTTAATGGAATCTGCGCCATATTCTTCAACATCCACAGTTTGCTCAGACATCCCGATACCCTTTTTTGAGTTACACAACAAATAGCGGAATTCGAGATGAATGTCACGCAAATGGCACAATAGATTGTGGTTCAGGCTGCGATTTTTTAAAGCAACAAACTCGATATCATCTTTCGCAAAAAATGCTTTTTCCAAGGGACTATGCAAAGGGAATAATGATCCCAACAGCGATCAAAAGACCTCCAGAAATGCGGTTGATTCGCCGCACCGCCGCCGGTGTTTGCAGCAGCTCACGCGCACGATTCACAAAGCCAGCAATGGTCAAATTCCCCAAAAGCGGGGTGAGGATGGAGACCACAACAATGGCCAAAACATCCCATGCCGTGACCTGCGTCAGATCAAAAAAGCCCGGCAGAACGCCCATGTAAAACAAAATGGCCTTTGGGTTACCTAATATCACCACCACGCCTGCGATAAAACCAGCCCACATGCCCGGTCGCGTTAGGCGCCGGTCACTGTTCAAAGCGACATCGGCCTTGAGGATCAACAATGCTCCAATAGTAAGGAAGACCACGGCCGCGACATAGCGCAAGATGGTCATCATGCCGGCAATTTCATTGACCACCCAGCTCACACCCAGGACGGCCAAAATCGGCCAAACCGCATCGCCAATCGCCACACCCAATGCCAAGGGCCAAGCCGCCTGAAAGCCGCCCGACATAGCACGCGCCAAAAGTGCGACCCAAACCGGGCCCGGCGTAATGAATAAAATAAAAACAGCGATGGCATAAAGCGCCAAATCAGAAAAAGCCAAAGTCATTGTAAATCCACTTTTGATTTCCCCTCAACCTCTGTCACCAAAAGATGCTGCGCCCTATCGCCAAGTTCTTCAAACAATTCAGGCCCTGTGCCACTCATCCAAGCCTGAGCACCCAGCGCGCAAATTTCGTCATAGAGCGCCGCTCTGCGGGCAGCATCCAAATGCGCTGCCACCTCATCCAAAAGTAAAATTGGCGGCAGGCCGGTTTGTTCTTTCAGGGCACGACCGTTGGCAAGGATGAGCGAAATCAAAAGCGCCTTTTGCTCGCCGGTGGAGCTGTCTTTTGCTGGAACATCTTTTGCCGCAAAAACACCGAAAACATCATCGCGATGCGGACCGGCAAGGGTACGACCTGCGGCCAAATCGCGACTACGATAATCGGCCAGAAGTTCCGCGAGATCATCGCTATTGGCTGAAAATTCTATGTTTTCCGGATTAGTAAGGGTCAAATGCGCAGTTGGAAAGGCTGTTTCTGCCTGATCTTGCGCCGCGTGGATATACTCCAAAGCCTCCTCCCGAGCTTTTCGGATCTTCACGCCTGTAGCGGCTATTTGCCCCTCAATAGCCCGGTACCAATGGGCATCGGTCACCTGGTTTTTCAACAGACGATTGCGCTCGCGCATGGCTTTTTCATAGATGAGCACCTGCTCACCGTGGTTTGGATCAAAAGAGAGCGTCGTGCGATCCAGAAACCGCCGGCGCCCCTCCGCGCCTTCAATCCAGAGACGGTCCATCGCAGGGATCAACCACAGGACACGGGCAATGCGCCCCAACATGACTTGAGTGGCCGCTTTGCCATCAATCCGCAACTGACGCGCCGTACCATTTTGCGACCAGGTTTCTATCTCATGCAGCCGATCTTGCGTGCGCAGAACAGCCGAGACCTTCCAGCCCAGCGCCTCGGGACGGCGGGTCATTTCTTCCGCACTCGACCGCCGCACACCGCGACCAGGCGAAAGCAAGGATATTGCCTCTAAAATATTGGTCTTGCCAGCCCCATTAGCGCCATAAATCGCCACAGGTCGCGGGTCACACTCGATCTGCACCACATGATGCGACCGAAAGTGCGAAAGGTTTAAAGATTCAACAGCAAGATTGGGCATCTGCGCCCTTCACATTCACGCCAGCTTAAACGCGCATGGGCATGACGACATAAATGGCCGATGTATCATTGCCCTCACGCATCAAGGTTGGGTCCCCTGATGTGTTGAATAAGAACACCGCATTTTCCCGATCAACCTGACTGGCAATTTCGAGCAGATATTTCGCGTTAAAGCCAATTTCCAATTTTTCATCACCATAGGCAACGGCCAATTCTTCTTCGGCAGCGCCACTGTCTGGTGCATTCACCGACAGGACCAAGCGATCTTCATCCAATGCCAGCTTCACAGCTCGCGACCGCTCTGAGGACACTGTGGCCACGCGGTCAACTGCCTTGGCAAATTCGGTCGCATCCACTTCCAACTTGCGCGTATTGCCCGAAGGAATGACGCGTGTGTAATCTGGGAAGGTGCCATCAATCACTTTTGAGATGAGCGTAACATTTGGCGTGGCGAAGCGCACTTTGGCTTCTGAGACTGAAACGGCAATTTGCGCGTCATCGTCATCAAGCAATTTGCGCATTTCACCAACAGTTTTACGCGGCACAATAACGCCGGGCATATCTCCGGCATCTGTTGGCAGATCCGCATCAATCCGCGCCAACCGGTGACCGTCGGTGGCGACACAGCGCAGCTTTTGACCCCCATCACCCTCAGCCACATGCATATAGACACCGTTCAAATAATAACGAGTCTCTTCGGTGGAAATGGCAAATTTCGATTTATCAAAGAGCCGGCGCAAGGTCATCGCGGAAGCGGTGAAATTAGAGGTATATTCCGAGGTCGCCATAACCGGGAAATCTTCCTTCGGCAGCGTCGTCAAAGAGAAATTTGACCGGCCAGCTTCCACGGTCAAACGGCCAGAGGCGCCGTCATCTGTCAAGGTCACCAAAGCCCCATCTGGCAATTTACGCACAATCTCATGCAAGGTCACCGCGGATACCGTGCTGGCTCCTGCGCGCTCCACCATTGCTGTCACACGATCTACAACCTCGATGTCCAAATCTGTCGCACGAAAAGACGCATGATCGCCGCTCGCCTCAATCAATACATTTGCCAAAATTGGAATTGTATTCCGACGCTCCACAACAGACTGCGCTTGGGACACAGCCTTCAACAAAGTTGCGCGTTCAATAGACAGTTTCATTGCCGTTCTCCGTCACGTATTTGAAGACAAACCGTAAAGAGTTTTCCACAGGACACAAGAGTGTGTTAACGGGTTTTAACCCTTAATGGCTTTGAAAGGCTGCTAAGCCTCCAATGAACGCCACAAGAGATCCAGGTCGTCGGACATTTGACTGTCTTTATTCCGTAAATCCTCAATTTTCCGCACGCCATGCATCACCGTCGTATGGTCTCGACCGCCGAACCTACGGCCAATTTCCGGCAATGAGCGGCTAGTCAATTGCTTGCACAGATACATAGCAATCTGGCGCGGCCGTGCAAAACTGCGCAGGCGCTTTGGTCCCAGCATATCTGACAGGCGAATATTATAGTGATCGCTCACTTTACGCTGAATTTCCTCAACCGTAACCTTGCGATCCGAGGCACGCAAAATATCAGAGAGACAGTCTTGGGTCAGCTCAACGGTAATTTCACGCCCCACCAGTGAGGCAAAGGCAAAGAGCCGGGTCAAAGCCCCCTCGAGCACACGCACATTGGTTGAAATGCGATGTGCTAAAAATTCAACAACTTCCTGACGCACGTTAATGCCCGGGTAGCTGGACTGATACAGCTCAATTTTAGACTGCAAAATACCAAGACGCAGCTCATAGGTGGTGGGATGCAAATCCACCACCAAACCGCATTGCAAGCGGCTCGCGATGCGATCTTCTAATTGCTTTATTTCCCCCGGGGCGCGATCAGCCGAGATAATAATCTGCTTGTTTTGATCAACCAAGGCATTGAATGTATGAAAAAATTCTTCTTGGGTGCTGTCTTTTCCGCCGATGAATTGCACATCATCTACCATTAGGACATCGACCGAGCGGAACAGCTCTTTAAAATCCATCATCTTACGCTCACGCAAGGCCTGAACGAACCGATACATGAATTGTTCAGCAGAAAGATACATCACATTGATATCGGGACGATTTGATTGCAGCTCCCAAGCGATGGAATGCATCAAATGGGTTTTTCCCAAGCCAACGCCACCGTACAAAAAGAGGGGATTAAAAGTGACTGGCCCCGCTTCCGCAACACGTTTCGCCGCCGCATGAGCCAACTCGTTGGGTTTGCCCACAACGAAATTGCCGAACACAAAGCGCTTGTCGAGCTTTGCCCCTTGGATTTCGCGCGGCTTTACTGGCACGACCACAGCGGGGGAAGACGGGCGCGCGACAGTTTCTTGATCCAAGCGCCCTACTGAAAACGTTACACGGGTCACTTCAAACCCAGATTCGCGCATTTGATAGAGGATTTGATCTTCGAAATGCTGCCGTACGTAATTTCCAAAAAAACTCGTCGGCACGAAAAACTCTGCCGTACCGGCCAATTCTCCCACAAATTGCAGAGGTTCGATCCATGACTTGTAGTTGTTGTTCCCGAGAGACTTGCGCAAGCGATCCGCGGCGATATCCCAAAACTCTAGTGCCATACGTTTCACTTAATCCCAATACAAACGACCATTCGTCTGGCCCGACTTCAACGCGGCCCCATGACAACGTCGCTCAAATTTCTATGCCACTGCCCACCCGAGCAGGCAGACTAAATTCCCGGAAAATAGCACCCATGATCCATAAAATGGATTTATCATGTTTTGTGAACCCAAGATCATGTCGCCGTGCAGCAGTGGCAATCTCTTGGAGTAATTATCCCCCGGAGCACTCAAAGTGACTCGCTGACACTTTTTTATCCCTCGGCCAAGTGACTCTGCAACAGATCTTAATTCTTGACTCGGTGTTTTTTGAAAAAGAATCTCTTTCCACCTGTGGTTGAAACAATCGAGTTTAAAAAAAATAACTCTTTTACTGTTACTTAAACGAAAAAGGGCGCGGGAAATATCCCACGCCCAATATTCATAAATTTGTAACAATTATTAAGACAGAGCTTTAACCCGTGAGGCCAAACGCGAAACTTTTCGTGACGCCGTGTTTTTGTGGAAGATGCCTTTTGTAACTCCGCGCATCAGCTCTGGCTGTGCGGCACGAAGAGCTGCGGTTGCTGCGGCCTTGTCGCCGGAAGCGATGGCCTCTTCAACAGCGCGCAGAAATGTGCGGATACGGGATTTGCGGGCTTTATTGACCGCTGTGCGGCGCTCAATTTGACGTGCGCGCTTCTTTGCTTGTGGTGAATTTGCCATGTTATCAGGTCCCAACTTAATCTTGTGCCACACGTATCACCGCTAGGCCCATACCGTTTGGACCGGATTATCTAAAGCCAAGCGGGCCACACGCGCATTTTCTGAAGCTGTCTATAGCTACTTTCTATGGAGATGCAAAGCAATTTTGCTTATTTATCGCGAAAATGTGGCTCTCTTTTCTCGACAAAGGCCGCCATACCCTCTTTTTGGTCTTCTGTTGCGAACATCGAATGAAACACACGCCGTTCAAACAAAAGGCCTTCCGCCAAAGTGGTCTCATAGGATCTGTTCACCGCATCCTTAGCGGCTTTGATGGAGATTTGCGATTTCTCAGCAATTTTTCCAGCAACCTCTAGGGCAACTTCCATCAATTTTTTAACCGGCACCACACGGCTGACCAGACCAGAGCGCTCCGCTTCCTCCGCATCCATAAAGCGCCCGCTCAAATGCATATCCATGGCTTTGGATTTTCCGACGAATCGGGTCAAACGCTGGGTGCCACCAATGCCAGCGATGACGCCAAGATTGATCTCTGGCTGTCCAAACTTCGCGTTATCAGCGCAAATGATAAAATCACAGAGCATCGCCAACTCGCAACCACCGCCCAATGCATAGCCTGCAACCGCTGCTATTGTTGGCTTCCTAGCCTCGTGCAAAGGGCTCATACTCGCGCCGAATAAATCGTCAGACACAACGTCCACAAAGCTCTTTTCCGCCATCTCAGTGATATCGGCACCGGCGGCAAAGGCTTTCTCCGATCCAGTAATCACCATGCAACGGACTTTATCGTTCGCTTCCGCCTGGCGCACCGCATCGCCAAGCTCCGCCACCAACTGACTGTTTAGCGCATTCAATGCCGATGGGCGGTTCAATTTGATGACGCAGATATGATCTGCAATCTCTACGATGATTGTCTCATAAGCCATGTTGGTCCCAGCATTGCCTCTGTCAGACGTTTAAGCCTATCACGTTCGCCACCTATTTCAAGCTATCTCTGACAGGTCGGACAATAGAAGCTGGAGCGTCCCGATTGGCTCACTCGCGCAATTGTGCCGCCACATCCCGTATGTTTGCAGGGCTCGGATTCTCGGTCATAAACCTGAAAATTATGTTGAAAATAGCCCAACTCCCCGCCCGTTTGACGGTAATCTTTAAGACTAGATCCACCGGCTTCAATCGCTTCTTCCAGCACGGTCCGAATGATCGGCACCAAAGCGCCCACTTGGCGTTTTGATAGGTCCTTCGCCTTGCTCATAGGTGAAATTTTCGCACGGAAGAGCACTTCACAGACATAAATATTGCCCAAACCCGCAATGAGTCGTTGGTCCAAAAGCGCCGTCTTTATCGGCGTATTGCGCCCTGCCAAAGCTGCGAACAAATAGCTGTCGTCTAAGTAATTGCTCAATGGCTCCGGTCCAAGGCTGCAGAGCATCTTATGCGTTTCAACTTCCGCGGTCGGCGCAAGATCCATCGCGCCAAACCGTCTGGCGTCGTTGAAGGTCACCCGTGTCTCATTTTCCATGTGAAACACCACATGATCGTGTTTTTCTGGCGCGGGATGGTCTTGGTAAAACTCCCTAAGTTGCTGGCCCGAAATCAACATTCGGCCAGACATGCCAAGATGCACAATCAAAGTTTCCTGAGTATCCAAGTCCAACAGAATATATTTTGAGCGCCGCCAAAGCCGCAAAACCCGCGCCCCAGTTAAGCGCTGCGCCATATCCGGCGGAAAGGGCCAGCGCAAATCGGGCCGGTTCACCTCTGCACGCATGATTTTCTGGTCCTGCATCGCCGGTTGCAAGCCGCGGCGGACTGTCTCAACCTCTGGTAATTCGGGCATCTCTTGCTTCCTTCTGGTACATCACATTGTATCAGCCGTCCGGCGTATTATAAGGGGGGTGAAGTCACAAAAGGCCTGTTCCATGCAAGACACTGGTGAAGACACAACCCATTTTGGTTTTGAAACCGTTCCAGAGGCTGAAAAAGCCGGCAAGGTGCAGGGTGTTTTCACCTCCGTAGCCAGCAAATATGACGTTATGAATGACGTCATGAGTGTTGGCATCCACCGCATTTGGAAAGAAGCGATGATGGATTGGCTGGCCCCAAGACCTGGGCAAAAGCTTCTCGATGTCGCTGGCGGCACTGGCGACATCAGCTTTAAGTTCCTCAAGCGCGCGGGGTCTGGCCATTCCACGGTGCTTGATATCACTGAAAATATGCTCATCGAAGGACGGAAACGCGCTGAAGCTGCGCAGATGGTGGATAACTTGGATTGGGTTGTCGGTGATGCAATGGCCCTGCCCTTTGCCGACAACAGCTTTGATGTCTACACAATAAGCTTTGGCATTCGGAATGTAACACGACCGCAAGAAGCCTTAGATGAGGCCTTCCGCGTCCTGCGTCCTGGGGGTCGGTTGATGGTTTTGGAATTCAGTCAAATACCCGTGCCCTTAGCGCAAAAGGCCTATGATCTCTATTCCTTCAATGTGATTCCACGCATGGGCCAGATGATCGCCGATGACCGCGATAGCTATCAGTATCTTGTCGAATCGATTCGCAAGTTTCCCAATCAAGAGACATTTTTAAGCATGGTGCAGCAGGCAGGGTTTGAAAATACCAGCTATCGAAACCTATCGCTCGGGATCGCAGCCTTGCATTCGGGATGGAAAATTTAAATGCGTGGTCCGCATAACATTTTTCGCCTGATCCGCACCGGCGCAACATTTGAGCGCACGGGGGCGATGAATGTAATCCTCGACGCCTATCAAGCACCCGTTGGCCTGCGCCTAGCCGCGAAAATTCTGGGATGGCCATTTCAATGGTTGGGTTACAAAGGTGATCCTGCAATGCCACCCGTCACCCGGGCGCTGACCGCTTTAGGCCCGGCCTATATCAAATTTGGACAAATCCTATCGACCCGCCCCGATGTGGTCGGCGATGAGCTGGCCGTACAATTGCGGGTGCTGCAAGATAAATTACCGCCCTTTCCGATCGAAGAGGCGCAAAAAATGATCGAGGCAGAGCTCGAACGACCTTTAGCATCCATTTTTCAAGACTTTAGCGCGCCCGTTGCCGCCGCCTCTATTGCTCAGGTCCACCGCGCAAAATTAGCCTCCGATGGTGCAGATGTTGCAGTGAAAGTCTTGCGCCCCGGCATTGAACGCGCCTTTCGCAGAGATATTGACGCGTTTTACTTTGCAGCCCGGATGGTTGAGGTTCTAGCCCCCGGCGCGCGCCGTCTACGTCCACTCGATGTGATCGCGCATTTCGAAGGCGTGGTTCTCGGCGAATTGGATCTTCGGCTGGAAAGCAGCGCGGCAGGAGAATTTGCCGCCAACACCGAATCTGATGAAGGATTTCAATTGCCTCAGATCAATTGGAGCCTGTCTGGCAAAAACGTCATGACCATGGATTGGGCCGAGGGAGTCTCTGCAGGGGACAATGCCGCCCTTGATGCGGTTGGACATGACAGACGGCGAATTGGTGAGCGGATTTTACAATTGTTTCTGTCTCATGCATTGCGCGACGGTTTTTTTCATGCGGATTTACATCAAGGAAATATCAAAATCGCGGCCAATGGAGATGTGATTGCCTATGATTTTGGCATTATGGGCCGAATTGATGAATATACCCGTCGGGTCTATGCGGAAATTCTCTTCGGCTTTATTCGCCGTGATTACAAGCGCGTGGCGGAGGTGCATTTTGAGGCTGGATATGTGCCGGCTGACAAAGATGTCGATGAATTTGCCCGCGCCCTCCGGGCGGTCGGGGAACCGATTTTTGGCATGGATGCCACACAGATCAGCATGGGACGCGTATTAACCTATTTATTTGACGTCACAGAACAATTTGGCATGGAGACCAGAACGGAGCTCATCTTGCTGCAACGCACGATGGTTGTGGTTGAGGGGGTTGCACGCAGCTTGCATCCTCAGATTAACATCTGGGAGGTCGCCAAACCCATTGTGGAAGACTACATCAAACAAAGTATCGGCCCGAAAGCCTTGTTAAAAGACCTGCTGAAAACAGCCCGCGTGCTGTCACGTTTCGGGCCAAAGCTTCCCCAGCTTGCGGAAGCGGCCTTGATACGCACCTACAACACCGCGCAACCCAGCGCGCAAAAATATGGGATCAAAAAGCGGTGGCTTTTGCTCGCCTTGCTTGTTGGAGGTGGAGGCGGTTGGCTTGCAGCACATTTGGTTTAAATTTTATCACATTTAGACCAAACATCTTTTAACCAATAATTCGGCAAGGTTACACCAAGACTGATAGCCGCTTTGAGTCAATCTAAGATCAAAGCGATTTGAGAGGGAACTTTATGACACGACACCTATTTGGAACGGATGGCGTCCGCGGCACGGCGAATACTTATCCCATGACCGCTGAAACCGCGCTGCGGCTTGCAGCGGCGGCAGGCCGGTTTTTTCGGTGTGACGCCTCCCCCGGCCACCGTGTCGTGATCGGTAAGGACACACGCAGATCGGGCTATATGATTGAAAACGCCCTCACCGCTGGATTTTTGTCAACGGGCATGGATGTCGTCCTCTTAGGGCCAGTTCCAACACCTGCCGTTGGAATGCTCACCCATTCCATGCGCGCAGATGTCGGTGTCATGGTCACTGCCAGTCACAATCCGCATCACGACAATGGCATCAAGTTTTTCGGTCCAGATGGTTATAAGCTGTCAGACGCCGCCGAGATGGAGATCGAAGCTCTGTTTGCCGGAGATGTGGATCTCTGCTTGCCAGAAAATATTGGACGCGCCAATCGCATAGAAAGCGCGATCGGTCGCTATGTCGAAGCTGCAAAGGCAACCTTTCCAACAGGAAAGCGCTTGGATGGGTTGAAGGTTGTCATTGATTGCGCCAATGGCGCCGCATATCGCACCGCCCCAGAAGTCCTTTGGGAACTTGGCGCTGAGGTCATTGCCATTGGCGTGCAACCCAACGGCTATAACATCAACAAAGGTGTGGGTTCTACCGCACCACAGGCGGCCGTTGATGCGGTGCTACAGCATGGTGCTGACATTGGGATCTGTCTGGACGGTGATGCAGACCGGATCGCCATTATTGACGAGAAAGGCCATATCGCCGACGGGGATCAACTCATGGGGTTGATCGCTGCGCGCTGGGCTAAGAGCGGAGAGCTCCGGGGCGGCGCGTTGGTGGCCACGGTTATGTCCAATCTAGGCCTTGAGCGCTGGCTAGGTGGACAAGGAATTGATCTACGCCGCACCGATGTTGGCGACCGTTATGTGGTGGATGCCATGCGTCAAGGCGGGTTCAATCTGGGTGGTGAGCAATCTGGCCATATCGTGATGAGTGATTACGCCACAACCGGCGATGGGCTTCTGGCTGGATTACAATTTCTTGCCGCTATGGTCGAAACGGGCCAGCGGGCCAGCGAATTGTCCAATATCTTTTCACCCTGTCCACAAGTGCTGAAGAACGTAAGATTTTCCGAGGGTATATCGCCGCTGGAGGTGGCTTCTGTGCAATCGGCCATCCAAGATGCAGAGGCCTCTTTGCTGGGCAAGGGGCGTCTGCTCATTCGCAAGTCGGGCACCGAGCCACTGATCCGCGTGATGGTGGAGGCTGAGGATGAAACCCTGCTCAACGAGGTTGCAGAAACTGTATCGCAAGCGGTGAAAGACACCGCCTAGGGCCAAACCCACATCCAGCGTGAAAAGTTTAACATTTGTTATCGCGCCCGCCCTCTCTGAATAGAATTCCATTGACTCTTTGCGAGATGATCGCCGAAACGTCATCTTGCAAAGGGTCTTGAACCATATCCACTGTCTCGCCCAATCTCTCCCTGCCTTATATTCTACAAAACCAAGCGCAAAAACATGTCACCCATAATGAGGGTATGCGCCTGCTGGATGGTGTGGTGCAGCTTAGTGTTCTCAGCCGGGCCCAAACTGCGCCCCCCACGAACCCTATTGCCGGGGATCGCTATATTCTGCCTAGCGGCGCGACCGGCGCTTGGGCCGGGTTTGAAGATTCGCTGGCCCATTGAGAAGAAAATGCCTGGCGGATTATCCCGCCAAAAGAGGGTTGGGTGGCATGGGATCAAAACGGGCTGGCCTTGCTGGCCTTTTCCCAGGGTCAGTGGACCGACGCCACCGCTGCGGATGTCGAGCGCATGGACAAGCTTGGACTCAACACATCCACCGATTTGACAAACCGATTGGCGGTTTCCTCCGATGCAACATTGCTGACCCACGGCACAACAGGCGGGCATCAACTGAAAATCAACAAGGATCAGCCCGGGGACACCGGCAGCCTGTTGTTTCAAACCGGCTGGTCGGTCGCGCCGAAATGGGCCTCACCGGGTCAGATAACTTCGAAATCAAAGTCAGTCCAGATAGCAGCAATTTTCATCAAGCCCTGACCGTTGACCGGGCAACGGGTGCAGTCACCCTGCCCAATACAACCCTTTCTCAGGCGGAGTTTGGAACAAGCCCGATTGTCACGGTCGATCATACCAATTCGAAAACAGGCAATTTGGTCAGCAATGGCAATGGCGATTTGGGCAATTCCTATAATATGCCCAGCGCTTTAAGCTATGATGCCAGCGACACCCCAGGCTTGCCTGGCAGCTTTCTGTTCACAGGATACCATGGTTTAAATTTTACAACATCAGAATTTATCGCGGTGGACGCGCAGAAAACCTACCGCTTAGAGAGCTATATCAAACAAGCCACGGGCGATCGCTCAATCGGCGCAATAATTTCATGGTGGGAATTTCTATATAACGCAGCAGCAGTTGTGCAAAAATTATAGAAAATATAGCAGTGAGCGTGAATATCATCCAAGTTTGTGCAGCTGAAATAGTGGCAAGCTGTGCCTTATCTGTCGATCGTATGACCATTACTGCTGCAAGCGCCAAAAATGGCATGTGGAATAAATAGATTCCAAAAATACATTGGGAAATAGTTTTGCAAGCCTGCCTTAATGGACGCATCCATTTTGCACCAAACACAAGTGAATTCCAAATTATCATTGATAATCCAAAAGAAAATGTCGTTATTGAAGACCCAAAATAAACTACAAGAACCGGTTCTGGTAACCTGTATAACCACGCGTCCTCAATGTGTACGGGAGTATAACAGCAGATAATAATCACGAATAACCCAGCAAAACCTAGGCCACGCCACGAGTGCTTTACGGCGCTGCTTGACGCTCTGTAAAACGCAATCGCTAATCCCATTCCAACGAGGAAGGGAGGCAAACGGAACCACGGGTGGTAATACAAATGTTTGGCAGCATCTGATGCCGGTAAGCTTTGGTACGTATCCAAAAACACGCGCCCGGCAGAAATTTCTGATATGTGTAAATAAGCCACCCGAGACCCTGTCGTAATCAGTATGGCCAATCCTAAAATAAGCAAGGGGCGCGTGCATTTCAAAATGAGAGTTAACAGGATTGGCATAAGCAAAAAGAACAGCATCATCACTTCCATTGACCAACCAACCGGAATGACATTGCCTACACCTAGGGTGACGCCCAGAAATACAGCGGAGAGAGCAAACTGCAAAGGATCAAATGGTGATCCTAGTTGAAACAGGAGAAGTGCTAAGTAGTAGAGTGGTAAGATACGCGACAGACGCTTCAAAACAAAACTTCGCACGTCGATGCGCCCGAAACGCGCATGCTCATCCAGCAATGTCGAAGTTAACAAAAACGATGAGACAAGAAAGATCGCGTCTACGCCAAAAGGTTGCCAAGCGAATGTCATCCATGTTGGCAGTTGCTCAATGAGAGCAAGGGCTGCATTGCTTCCTCCATAGCTGAAGACACCAAATACAACATGAAATAGGACAACTTGCAAAATACCAATAGTGCGAACTAAATCCAGAAAATGGTAATGCTCAGTATGCGTTGACATCAGCCTGATTTTTCACATGTAAATGAATGTTTTAATCAAGACGATTTATCAGAGCGTGGATATTGTATCTTTTTAAAAATCAATTTCTCAACCACAGTCGCCTCCAGTTTGTGTCTTCCCAGCTTCATTTAGACACATTAGGACACTAAATTTGCTGTGAGCTCAAGAGACGTTACTGAGGCGCTATGGGCTTTGGGATGTAAAATCTGGCGCCTTTGTCTCAGCATCTTGCGTTGTCTGCGGTGGCAGCTGTTCTTGAGCAGATTTATATACGCCCATGGCAATGTTTGAATTTTTTACCAGACCCACACGGGCAGGCCTCGTTCCGGCCAGGATTGCCCCAGGTGGCGCGATCATTTTCGTCAAAAGCACCAGGTTCTGACGGGGTGTCATCCACTGATTGCGCCGCGGCTGCAATGGCCGCTTGTTGCCGGGCCATTTCTTCCATAATCGCCTTTTGCTCTTCGGCCGTGCGCATACGCACATGGGCCAAAAGCTGGGTCACCCGCTCACGCAATCCATCGAGCAAATTCTGAAACAATTGAAAAGCTTCAGATTTATACTCATTGAGCGGATCACGTTGCGCATAGCTGCGAAACCCAACCACAGAGCGCAGATGCTCCAGAGTTAGCAAATGCTCTCGCCATTTGCTATCAATGGTTTCTAGCAAAATTTGCTTTTCAATCATCCGCATATTTTCAGGTCCAAACTCGACCGCCTTGCGGGCCATAAAATCATCACTAAGATCTTCGAGCTTTTCGCGGATCGTGTCATCATCGACACCCTCTTCCGCCGCCCAGTCCACTACTGGCGCATCAAGCCCTAAGTTCTCTGCAAGGGCCGCTTGCAGGCCCTCCACATCCCATTGATCGGCATAGGATTTCGGCGGCATAAATTGCGTCACCAAGTCATCAATCACCTGATGGCGCATATCCTGTGTGATTTCTGCCAAATCATCGGCTTCCATGATCTCGCGACGTTGGCCGAAAATCACTTTACGCTGATCATTCATCACATCATCGAATTTCAAAAGCTGTTTGCGGATGTCAAAGTTGCGACCTTCCACTTTGGCCTGCGCGCGTTCTAGGGATTTATTGACCCAAGGATGCACAATTGCCTCGCCCTCTTTCATGCCCAAAGTGTTGAGCACTTTTTCCAAACGCTCCGAGCCGAAAATCCGCATCAAATCATCATCCAAAGACAGGAAAAAGGAGCTGCGACCAGGATCCCCTTGCCGGCCAGATCGACCACGCAATTGGTTATCAATGCGGCGCGACTCGTGCCGTTCAGTGGCCAAAACATAAAGCCCGCCAGCATCTTTGACCGCCTGCTCATCGCTGGCGTGTTCTTCTTCGATCCGACTGCGAATATCATCTGGGTTCGCCTCAGGGTCCGCCGCAATGGCCTCCATAATGGAGAACTCAAAATTGCCGCCCAATTTGATGTCCGTACCCCGCCCGGCCATATTGGTCGCAATCGTCACTGCACCCAGCTTACCTGCATCGGCAACGATTTTGGCCTCTTGCTCATGCTGGCGCGCGTTCAAAACATTGTGCGTGATGCCAGCAGCGGTCAACAATTCTGACAGAAACTCTGACTTCTCAATTGAGGTTGTGCCGACCAAAACAGGTTGCTTTTTCTCATGAGCCACTTTGATAGCGTCAACGACAGCATTGTATTTTTCACCGGCGGTCCGATAAACTTGATCATCCTCATCCACCCGCGCAACCAAGCGATTGGTGGGCACTTCCACAACACCCAAGCCATAAATTTCATGAAATTCATCAGCCTCGGTCAAGGCTGTGCCCGTCATGCCGCCCAATTTATCGTATAGGCGGAAATAATTTTGAAAGGTGACCGAAGCCAAAGTGACATTTTCGGCCTGAATGGTGCAGCCTTCCTTAGCTTCAATGGCCTGATGCAACCCATCAGAGAGGCGCCGACCAGCCATCATCCGGCCCGTAAATTCGTCGATCAACACCACTTCACCATCCCGCACGATATAGTCTTTATCCCGGGTGAAGAGCTTATGCGCCCTCAGACCTTGGTTGACGTGGTGCACAATGGTCGTGCTTTCTGGATCATAGAGCGATTGACCTTCCGGCAGAATGCCCTTGCCACTCAGCACCTCTTCCAACCATTCGTTGCCTTCATCGGTGAAGGTCACATTTTTGGTCTTTTCATCTAACGTATAATGGGCCTCCAGAACATCTGGGATCAGCTGGTCAATGATCTTGTACAGCTCCGAGCGATCTTGCGATGGGCCAGAAATAATCAGCGGGGTGCGCGCCTCATCAATCAAAATGGAATCCACCTCATCCACAATCGCGAAATTGTGGAATCGTTGATGCATTTGGCTCAACTCGGCCTTCATATTGTCGCGCAAATAATCAAACCCAAGCTCGTTATTCGTCGCATATGTGACATCACAGGCATAGGCTGCGGCTTTTTCATCATCGGGTTGCTGAGGGTAAACCACCCCAGTGGTCAGGCCCAAAGCCCCATAGACTTTCGACATCCAGTCCGCATCGCGGCGCGCCAAATAGTCATTGACTGTTACAATATGCACACCCTTGCCGGTCAAAGCATTAAGATAAGCCGGGAAAGTCGCAACCAAGGTTTTACCCTCACCGGTTTTCATTTCTGCAATATTGCCTTCATGCAAGAATATGCCACCCATCAGCTGCACATCAAAGGCACGCAAACCCAAGGCGCGCTTGGCGGCCTCGCGACAATTGGCAAAAGCCTCTGGCAGCAGGCTGTTTAAATCCTCACCAGATGTGGCGCGATCTCGCAGTTCAGCCGTCTTAGCCACCAGGCCCTCATCACTCAGAGCCTCAAACTCAGGTTCAAGCGCGTTGATTTTCTCGATCAACGGCCGGGTCGCTTTGACCTTGCGATCATTTGGTGTGCCAAAAACTTTTTTAGCAAGTGTTCCTAGACCCAGCATATTCGCTCCGCATGGTTATTCAAATCAAATGAGGGATTTGCTTGCCCACCGCGCCACCGCAGCTTATGAAAAGCCAAAGGCGTGTGCAGAGTTGAGCCGGCCCCCTCAGGGCCACCCAAACGATGTATGGGTCCCGCATTACAGTGTCAACGGCGCGGGAGAGTCCGTGCGCATCAAAGGATAAAACAATGGCAAAATCATCCACAATCTTCCGCAACATAGCCTTCACTTTGTTCTTATCCACACCCTTGGCCGCTCAAGAAGCTAATTTGACCACCGTGGTTGCCACCGTAAACGGCACAGAACTGACGCTCGCCCATGTGCTTGACATCAAACGGCAGCTTCCAGAACAATACAGAAACCTTGAAGACAGCGTATTGTTCAATGGAATAATCGAACAATTGGTTCAGCAACAACTCTTGGCCAGCTCCGTAGAAACTCCGCCAAGCTGGCTGCCCACAGCGATGGAAAATCAAGAGCGCAACCTGCTGTCTACAACTGTCATTGAGGACATTCGCGCAGGCGCACTCAGTGACGCGGCCCTGAAATCTGCCTATGAGGCCAAATTCCCTGCCGGTGGCGGCGAAGCAGAATATCAAGCCTCACATATTTTGCTCGAAACCGAGGACAAAGCACGTGAGCTTTTGAAGCTTTTGGATGAGGAAGCAGATTTTGCAACGCTCGCCCAGGAACATTCAACTGGCCCCTCCGGCCCGCGCGGTGGTGATTTGGGCTGGTTTGGCAAGGGTCAAATGGTGAAACCCTTTGAAGATGCAGTTCTCAACATGGAGCCAGGCAACTATACCGGCCCAGTGCAAACCCAGTTTGGCTATCATCTCATCTTGTTGAGAGACCGCAGAGTAATGGCACCCCCCAGCTTTGAAGAGATTCGGAGCGAGCTGGAAGTTGAGCTGCAAAATGCCGCTGTCGAAGCACATTTGCGCGCCTTAATGGATGAGGCGGATGTCACCCTACTGAGCGATGGCATTGATCCGTCCGTGCTATCAACCTTGGATCAATAACATCATGACACAGATATCCCCTCTGGCCCCCGCAAATTTTCCGAATCTGCCCGGCATTGACGGGGTGCGCTTCGCCACGGCAGCTGCTGGGGTGAAATACCCCGGACGGACCGACGTCATGCTGGCCGCCATTGCGCCTGGAGCGGCCATCGCAGGCGTCTTCACCCGCTCCGCCACCCGCGCGGCCAGTGTCTTGGACTGTCAAGATAAAATTGGCGGTGATATGTCAAAAGGTGCTGCAATACTTGTCAATTCCGGCAATGCAAACGCCTTCACAGGCGCTGCGGGAAAGGCCTCGGTTGGCCGTATCTGTGCCGCTGTCGCCGCCCGGCTCAATATTCCCGCTGAAGCGGTTTTCACCTCCTCAACCGGGGTGATTGGTGAGGTCTTGCCAGATCAAAGAATCACAGATTGCCTTGACCAACTGACAGCCTCCCTAAACCCGGCGGCGCAGGAAGAGGCCGCACGGGCCATCATGACGACCGACACCTTTCCCAAAGGTGCGCCAAAGATACTGGAAATAGATGGACAGCCCGTTACCATCAGTGGCTTTGCCAAAGGATCCGGCATGATCGCCCCGGATATGGCTACTATGTTGGTCTATATCTTCACAGATGCAAAAATTTCACAGCCAGATCTGCAAGCTCTGCTCGGGCATTTGACCGATCAAACCTTCAATTGCATCACCGTCGATAGCGACACCTCAACCTCTGACGCGCTCATCTGTGCTGCAACAGGAGCATCAGGTGTAGATGTAACGGAAAGCCGTGATTTCGCAGAAGCATTGAAAAAGGTCATGCTTGACCTGGCCCATCAAGTGGTCAAAGACGGCGAGGGCGCAACAAAATTTGTCACGGTTGAAGTGACCGGTGCCAAAAATGATGCCGACGCTCGCAAAGTGGCGATGTCTATCGCGAACTCTCCCTTGGTCAAAACGGCGATTGCTGGTGAAGATCCCAACTGGGGCCGCATTGTCATGGCTGTTGGGAAATCCGGCGCCGAGGCAGATCGCGACCGGCTTTCCATTTGGTTTGGACCGCATCTGGTGGCCGAAAATGGCTGGGTTGCCCCAAGCTATACAGAGGAAGCGGGCGCGAGCTATATGCAGCAAGCTGAGTTGATTATTCGCACAGATCTCGGAGTCGGCACGGGGCAAACCACGGTTTGGACATGTGATTTGACGCATGTCTATATTGAAATTAACGCGGATTACCGCTCGTGAAAACGATCCTGGTCTCTGCAGTTGCCCTAATCGATCCAGATGGTCGTGTGCTTTTGGCACAGCGTCCCAAAGGAAAATCCATGGCCGGCCTTTGGGAATTTCCCGGCGGCAAGGTCGAAGCGGGAGAAACCCCAGAGGCCGCCTTAATTCGCGAATTAGAAGAAGAATTGGGCATTAACACTTGGCAAAGCTGCCTTGCCCCGCTGACATTTGCCAGCCATACCTATGAGGATTTTCACCTTTTAATGCCGCTCTTCGCCTGCCGGAAGTGGCAAGGTATTCCGCAGCCTCAGGAAGGGCAGTCCCTAAAATGGGTTCCAAAACAGGATCTTAGATCTTATCCCATGCCTGCCGCAGATCTACCTTTGATTCCCATCCTATACGATTGGCTCTAATTCTATCCATAGTCTTAGTAACTTTTACATAATTTCAATGTAACTTGTCCCCAATAGGTTTGGGAAAAAGTGCAGTGGATCAAAAAGACAGCGCAAACAATCAATCAATCATGAAAACGATTATGATCGGATCGCGGATTTTAGCTCAGGGGATTTACAAAGGCGAAGCCGCCAAAGGAGCAATCCAAATCAAGATCGGGCAAAAACTCTATGTGGGACAACCCATTTCATAGAACGCAAAGAAAAATGGCGCCCGATGGGAGCGCCATTTTTTATCTTTGAAAATTAAGCCAGCTTGCGTTCGACTTCTTCGCGCTCAAAAATTTCGATTACATCGTTTGGTCTGATATCATCATAATTTTCAAAGGCCATGCCACATTCTTGGCCCGATTGCACCTCAGGCACCTCGTCTTTGAAGCGCTTCAGTGTTTTCAGTGTGCCTTCATGAATAACAACGTTATCGCGTAGCAAGCGTACCCCAGCGGAGCGCCGAGCCACGCCTTCGGTAACCAAGCAACCAGCCACTTTGCCAACGCCCGACACTTTGAACACTTCTTTGATATTGGCGTAACCAATGAATGTTTCGCGAATTTCAGCACTCAATAGACCAGAGGCCGCCGCTTTCACATCATCAACCAAATCATAAATCACTGAATAATAACGAATCTCAACGCCTTTTTGGTTGGCTGTGTTCCGCGCGGAGGTATTTGCCCGCACGTTAAAGCCAAACACCGGCGCCCCAGAGGCTTCGGCCAATCCGATATCTGTTTCTGTGATCGCACCGACACCAGAGTGCAAAACCCGCACCCGAACTTCGTCATTGCCGATTTTCGCCATGGCCTGCACGATCGCTTCCGCAGAGCCCTGAACGTCGGCTTTCAAAAGAATTGGCAGCTCACTGATATCTTCATTGGCCTTCGCATTGGCCATGAGCTGTTCCAAAGTTGTCGCGGCACCTAAGGCGGCGCGTTTATCTTTGGCCGCTTGCGCACGATATTCTGCAATTTCGCGCGCCTGGGCTTCGGTTTCAACCACATTTAGAACATCGCCCGCTTCCGGTGTGCCGTTCAGGCCAAGAACTTCAACAGGCGTTGACGGCCCAGCGGTCTTGCTCCGTTCCCCAGAGTCGCTGATCAAGGCGCGCACTTTGCCCCATTGTTCGCCAACCACGAAAATATCGCCAAGTTTCAGCGTCCCGTTTTGCACCAAAACAGTGGCCACAGGTCCACGCCCGACATCCAACTGCGCTTCAATGACAGCGCCGGAGGCTGCGCGGTTTGGATTGGCTTTCAGCTCCAAAATTTCAGACTGCAAAGCAATCGCTTCCAGCAATTGATCCAAGCCTTGGCCCGTTGTCGCAGAGACTTCCACGTCTTGGACCTCACCTGACATTTGCTCCACGATCACCTCGTGTTGCAACAAATCGGTCCGCACTTTTTGCGGATCAGCTGCAGGGCGGTCAATTTTGTTGATGGCCACAATCATCGGCACATTGGCCGCCTTCGCGTGGGCAATCGCCTCAATTGTTTGTGGCATCACCGCATCATCTGCAGCAACAACCAAGATAACAATATCTGTAACCTGCGCACCGCGTGAGCGCATCGAGGTAAAGGCCGCGTGACCCGGGGTGTCGAGGAAGGTCAAAAGATCGCCATTCTGCTCAACCTGATAGGCGCCGATATGCTGGGTAATGCCGCCGGCTTCACCGGAGACCACCCGCGCATTACGGATCGCATCCAAAAGCGAGGTTTTCCCGTGATCAACATGGCCCATAACCGTAATGATTGGCGCACGAGGCTTAAGATCTTCAGGACTATCAACCACTTGGTCAATCACATCCTCAACATCCGCATCAGAAACGCGCACAATTTTGTGACCAAACTCTTCTACAATCAACTCAGCTGTATCTTGGTCAATGGTTTGGTTCTGTGTCACCATCATGCCCATTTGCATCAAAGATTTCACAACATCAGCGACCCGCTCAGCCATACGATTGGCTAGCTCTTGCACCATGATCGCGTCCGGCACTTGCACGTCGCGGATAATCTTTTCACGCTCAACAGTCCCACCCATCGCTTTTTGACGGGCGCGCTCTTGCTTGCGCTTCATCGACGCCATTGAGCGATGCCGCCCATCATTTCCAGCGCTGGCCTGATTAACAGTCAGCTTGCCAGAGCGACGATTGTCTTCCCGGCCTTTGTTGCGGCTTGGACGCGCAGGTTCCTCACGGCGCACAGGCTCAGCAACTTTATTACGCACAACGCCAGTTTTGGCAGCACGCTCTTCGGGTGTCGGTGGCGGTGCGGCTGCAAGCAGCGCAGCGGCCTCCGTTTCGCGCTTCTTTTGCTCTTCAGCAGCGATTTTTGCCTGCGTCCGCTCTTCGCGTTCGCGCAGTTCGCGCTCTTTTGTTTCCTGTTCTTCGCGGCGACGGTTGCGATCAGCCTCCCGCTCGAGATCTTCTTGCGCACGCCGTGCTGCGTCTTCTGTCTCGCGCGCTTTTGCGGCTTGAACAGCTTTTAAACGACGCTCCATTTCCGCGTCAGAAATTCCAGCCGGCCGGCGTGCAGGATCGCCGCCCCGCACAGCTCCAGGAGCGGCAGGTTTCGCGGCACCGGGCTTGGGTACGACAACGCGTTTACGCTTGGTTTCCACCACAACATTCTTGGTCCGGCCGTGGCTGAAACTTTGTTTCACATTTCCCGAACGTGACCCGCCCATCAAACCCAGTGTTTTTTTTCCGTCGTCGCTCATAAAGCTCTATTGTCCTTTTCAGAGGGCTATTGCCCTATGCCACCTTTGTGGCTTCTCGTAATCCGCGCAGTCTTGCGGCCTCATGTACTACACGTTCGCTAAGTTTGCCACCGGAGAGTGCGCAGTGTATCGCATGCCCGCGCCCAAATGCCAAACCCAATTCCTGCGCCGTTAAACACCCAAAAAATCGTCCACCCTCTGGGGTCCATAGTTTGTCTTTACCACGGGCAGATCCATCGCTGGCTTGCAGCAAAACTTTGGCCCGGCCCTCGGCCAACCACCCTTTAACCTTCTCAAAGCCTGTTACAGCTTTGCCGGCTTTGCGGGCAATTGATACAAGGTCAACCACCCGGCGCGCCAGCTGCCGGTCAATCTGAGCAATCAGATCATCTGGCACGCTCACCTGCGTTTTCGCACCACGGGCAAAAACTTTGCGCTTTACCGCGTCTTCCAAAATATGCAGGTCGGCAGTGACATAATACCCCCTACTGGGCAATTTTTCCAGTATATCCGGCACGACCACCCCATCAGGGCTGGTCACAAAGCGGATTAACCCCGCTTTTGGACCAGACTCCTGGCTGACCAAGCATTTACGCTCGGTCAGATTTTCCGCAATGTGGGCGCCGCTGTGGCTCATTTAGCTCACCAGTTCCGCATCGTCTTCTGAGACTTCCGCCTCTTCATCGAGCAATTCTTCAGGGTCCACCCAGCCCAGCATTATCCGAGCCGTCATCACCATATTTTGCGCTTCTGCCAAATCCACATCGAATTTTTCAAGCACGCCGTCATCTTTGACCCGCTCACCCTCCACAGTGGTCCAGCCACCGGCCAATTCCCAATCGGCGCAAGTGGCGAAATCTTCCAAGGTTTTCACGCCATCATCAGCCAAAGCTTCAATCATCTGTGGCGTTAAGCCTTCGAAATTCACTAGGCTATCTTCGACACCCAACTCACGAGCACGAGCCATTGCACGGGTGTTTTCGGCTTCAATCACGTCACGCGCACGTGCTTGCAGCTCACCTGCCGTGGCTTCATCCACCCCGTCGATGACCAAAAGCTCATCAAGCTCCACATAGGCCACCTCTTCAAGGCTGGTAAATCCTTCAGACACCAAGAGCTGTGCAAAGAATTCGTCCAGATCCAAGCTGTCGATAAAGAGCTTGGTGCGCACTTCAAATTCGGCCTGACGACGTTTGGATTCTTCTTCCTCTGTCATGATGTCGATGTCGAGGCTGGTCAGCTGGCTGGCCAAACGCACGTTTTGACCGCGACGTCCAATGGCCAGGCTAAGCTGCTCATCTGGTACAACAACAACAATCTTGCCAGCTTCTTCATCCAGAACCACCTTGGTCACTTCCGCAGGTTGCAGAGCGTTCACCAAGAAAGTTGGTTGATCTTCATTCCAAGGGATAATGTCGATTTTTTCACCTTGAAGTTCATTCACAACCGCTTGCACCCGGCTGCCGCGCATCCCAACGCAGGCACCAACAGGATCAATGGAGCCGTCATAAGAGATCACGGCGATCTTCGCGCGCGATCCAGGATCACGAGCCACGGCTTTGATCTCAATGATGCCATCATAGATTTCTGGCACTTCCATTTTGAACAATTCCGCCATGAATTCTGGCGCCGTCCGCGACAGGAAGATCTGCGGGCCGCGTTGCTCACGGCGCACTTCCTTGATGTAGACGCGAATACGATCGTTGGGGCGATAGCTTTCACGGCCAATTTTTTCATTGCGGCGCAACACAGCTTCACCGCGGCCAATATCGACAATGACATTGCCATATTCTTCGCGCTTCACCAGACCATTGATAATCGTGCCAGCACGGTCCTTGAATTCTTCATATTGACGATCCCGCTCGGCTTCGCGGACTTTTTGCAAAATGACCTGCTTGGCAGATTGCGCGGCGATGCGGCCCATTTCAACCGGAGGAACCTCTTCAATATACTGCTGACCCACTTCTGGGTTCTCCATATATTGCTTGGCTTGCTCAACGGTGAATTCCGCTTGGTAATTTTCCAGCAACTCTTCTTCCACAACAGTGCGCACGCGGGTGAAGGTCGCTCGGCCAGTTTTCCGGTCAATAGAAACTCGGATATCCATTTCTGCGCCATAGCGAGACTTTGCCGCCCGCGCTAAGGATTCTTCCATCGCATCAATCACCAGACCGGGATCAATCATTTTTTCACGAGCAACAGCTTCGGCGGTTTGTAGCAGTTCAAGCTGGTTTGCAGATGTAATGGCCATTAGTCTTCCTCTCCATCAACGATGGTTTGCACTTCATCATATTGTGTTTCATCAATTTGACCCGCGTCTTTGCGACCTTTGAGAACCGCGCGTATCAAATCATCCGTCAAGATCAGCTTGGCATCAGCCAACCAGTCAAATTTGAGACCAATCGTCCCCTCTTCGATGGTGATCAAAACCTCATCTCCATCCGTGCCTGCCAAGTCTCCCTTGAAGCGGCGGCGGCCGTCGATCAAGTGTTCAGTTTCAATCTTGGCCACATAGCCAATCCATTGGTCAAAATCTTTCAATCGAGTCAAGGGTCGATCAATTCCAGGGCTTGAAACTTCAAGCGTATAGGCTTCAATAATCGGATCTTCCACATCCATCAAAGCGGAAACCGCTGTGCTGATCTCAGCACAGCCATCCACCTCCATCGTGCCATCAGGCTTTTGCGCCATGATTTGCAGCGTCGGGGTGTTGCCGCTCATCAAACGCAAACGCACCACCTCATAGCCCAAACCCTCAATCATCGGGTTCAGGATCTTGAGCAATCGCTGGTCCATTGCAGCCTTGGCAATCAGATCTGTCATAGGCACCTTTCAGGCACAAAAAAACGGGCGCGCGGCCCGTGATATTTTCCGGTGGAATTTCGGGGGTGAAAGCCGAAACGCCGCTATTAATTACCCATTACAGAGTTTGCCCAGCGGTTTCAATCCCAGAACGGCGATTCTTTCAAAAGGTTATTGAACAGGGCAGGCCATGGAAGTGGTGCAACTGAGACAACCGACTTGGCAATCACAGATGACACAAAAAGGCCCCGGAAAATCCGAGGCCTTTGATCTTTAAAACCCAAAGGTCTTACGCAAACCACCAGCGCTCAGTCAAACGGCTCGAGTCCATTTGCCAGATGTTGCCGATATCTGGACCGTGGGCCAGTTTTGTGGAGGCCGCATCCACCGTGTTTGCAAACATTGGAATGATCGTTCCACCTTCTTGCGACAGGAGCATTTGCATTTCAGCATATTGCGCCCGGCGCTTATTGCTATCCAGCTCCGCACGGGCTGTCAGCAACAGCTCTTGGAAACGAGCGTTCTCCCAATGTGTATCGTTCCAAGGCACACCGCTCTCATAGGCCGTTGAGAACATCCAGTCTTCCGTTGCACGGCCAGACCAGTAGCAAGCGCACCAACCCTTTTTGAGCCAAACGTTGGACCAATAGCCATCTGCTGGTTCTTGCACCACGTTAATATTAATCCCGGCATTTTTAGCAGAGGCTTGATACAGTTGCGAGGCGTCAACCGCTCCGTTGAAGGCCGCGTCTGAGGCGGAAAGATCCACATTCAGCTCTGTTAATCCAGCCGCCTTCATGTGGAATTTCGCCTTATCCGAATCAAATTCAATCTGCGGAATATCGGTTGCAAGGTATTGGTTCGCCGGGCCGATCGGGTGGTCGTTGCCAACCATGCCGTGACCTTGCAGGATTTTATCGACCATTTCCTGACGGTTCAGGCCATATTTCAAAGCCTTACGCACATTGATATCGTCGAACGGTGCCTGGTTTGTCAACATTGGGAATGTGTAGTGCATGTTGCCAGTCACTTCAAAAATCTCAACATTTGGATTGGCACGCAACAATGGCTCGGTCTTAAAGTCAACGCGGTTCACCGCATCCACCTGACCCGTCATCAAGGCGTTCATCCGCGCAGAGGAATCATTGATCGCGATACATTCAATCTCATCAAACCAACCGGCGCGGCCGTCTTTATAATGGCTGTCCACACGGGTGAGCACACAGCGCACGCCTGGATCAAAGCTAACAACTTTGTAAAGCCCTGTGCCAATACCTTTGGCAATGGCTTCGTCGATCATTCCGGCGGGATACATCAAGATGTGATAGTCAGACAGCAGGAATGGGAAATCAGCGTTACCCGCAGCCAAAATGAACTGGATCTGATGATCGTTCATCTTTTTCATTGTGGTGATGGCAGCCACGATGGGTTGCGCAGCAGATTTCGCACCTTCCTCAGTGTGCATATTCAAAGACGCGATAACATCGTCCGCACCAAAGGATTTACCATTGTGGAACGTCACACCTTTGCGCAGGTTAAACGTCCATGTTTTGGCATCTGAACTGGCTTCCCAGCTTTCAGCCAATTCGCCCACCAGCTCTCCGGCGGCCGTGACCTCTGTCAGGCAGTCAAACACGGTCCCATGCCCCATATGGATCATGAATTGATCCGAATGCGTCCGGCCGTCGAAGCTGTCAGATGTGTTCGCACCATTCAAGCCCATGCGCAGCTTGCCACCGCGTTTTGCGGCAGATTTCGCTGGCAGACCCGTCGCGGCGATCACACCGGCGGCGGCCCCTGTTTTTAAAAGTCCACGTCTACTGATTTGAGACATTCATTTTCTCCCTGGTTACTTTCATTTTTGGCGGGTCGCCCCGCGCCCCCTATTTAGCAGGGGGGGTGATTCGATCCTACATCTTCCCAACCGCCGCGTCACCGATGTTATCCACTCCACGCCCATTTAACAGGTTTGTAAGCCAATCTGGATCCATTTCAGGCACCGATGAGAGCAAAAGATCGGTATAGGGATGGTGTGGCGGTTGGAACATCTCAGCTTTTGGCCCCTGCTCAACCACCCTGCCATCTTTCATGACCACAACCTCATCACTGATCGCACGCACAGTCGCGAGGTCATGGGTGATGAACATATAAGACAGGCCCAAGTCGTCTTGCAGCTGCGCAAGAAGTTTCAAAATTCCCTCCGCCACAAGTTGATCCAGCGCTGAGGTCACCTCATCACAGATAATAAACTGCGGTTCGGCGGCCAGAGCACGGGCAATGCCAATGCGCTGCTTTTGCCCGCCAGAGAGTTCACTGGGCAGGCGGTCAATATATTGTTCCGGCTCCAGCTCAATCTGCGCCAAGAGTTCCTCAACCCGTTTGCGTTTTGCAGAGCCGGTGAGGCCAGAATAAAACTGCACCGGCCGGCCGATAATATCACCAATCGAGCTGCGCGGATTGAGCGCTGTATCAGCCATTTGGTAAATCATTTGCACCTGACGCAATTGATCCTTGCTGCGCTTGCGATAATCCAACGGCAAGGCTTCGCCGTTAAACTCAATATGCCCCTGACTGGGCGGCAATAGCCCAGTGATGCAACGCGCTGTCGTCGATTTTCCAGATCCAGATTCGCCCACAACCGCCACCGTGCGGCCCGCGTGGATATCAAAGGCGACATCAAATAAAACAGGGGATTTCCCATAAGCCGCTGAGACGTTTTTCAAAGACACAATCGGCGTTACCCCAGTTGAAACCGCCGGTTTTGCGGGTCTTTGGAACGACCGCACGGCCCAAAGGGACTTGGTATAATCTTCGCGCGGCGCCAAGAGCATGGCGCGGGTCTCCGCCTCTTCCACCTCATCACCGCGCAACAATACTTTAATCCGATCCGCCATTTGGGCCACGACTGCAAGGTCATGGGTAATGTAAATGGCGGCCGTATCAAACTGCTCCACAATGTCGCGAATGGCGGCCAGAACTTCGATCTGAGTGGTCACATCCAGGGCCGTGGTGGGTTCATCAAAGATGATCAAGTCAGGCCGGCACGACATAGCCATCGCGGTCATCGCGCGCTGCAACTGCCCACCAGACACTTGGTGCGGATAGCGAAAGCCAATGTGATCGGGATCTGGCAGGCGTAGACGGTGGTAAAGCCCCATACCATCTAACTCGCTTTCAGCCTTGGGCCGCAGCCTATGTTGCGTTGGCGCTTCGGTATGTTGGTCAATCAAACGATGCGCCGGGTTGAAGCTGGCCGCCGCAGATTGCGCCACATAAGCAATTCTCTTTCCCAGCATGTTGCGCTTCACCGCAGCAGAGGCGGTCACCAAATCCACCCCGTCGAAATCCACAGTTCCGCCAGAAATACGGCAGCCGTCGCGGGTAAATCCCATGGTAGCCAGACCGACCGTCGATTTTCCAGCGCCCGATTCACCAATCAATCCGAGAACTTCACCCTTTTTCAGATCAAGATCTATCCCGTTCACAATTGGCTTCCAAACCTCATCGGATTTGCCTTCGATTTTCAACCCGCGTATTTTGAGGAGCTGCTGTGTCATGACCTTAATCCTTCAAGCCCGAAGATTTATGCAGCATCCAATCCACCACGAAATTCACCGCCACAGTGAGCAAAGCAATTGCTCCAGCCGCCAAGAGGGGTGCGGTGGCGACATTTGGCGCAAAAGCAGCAAAATTTATGAATTGCGACAGATCTTTGACCATTGTTCCCCAATCCGCGAGGGGCGGTTGAATGCCCACACCCAAGAAGGACAGTGACGCAATCGTGAGAAACACAAAACAAAACCGCAAGCCGAATTCAGCCAAAAGCGGCGCTGTGGCGTTGGGCAGTATCTCTTTAAAAATGAGATATCCCATACCCTCTCCGCGCAGCTTGGCCGCTTCGATATAGTCCATCACGACAATATTTTGCCCCACCGCGCGCGCCAAGCGATAGACCCGCGTGCTGTCAATCATCGCAATGATCAAGATCATAAAGATGGTGCGATCAATCCCAAGCTGGTTGGACCAGACGCTCGCGATTGTCATCAAAAGCAGTGCAAAAATAAGAGCCGGGATGGCCATCAAAACATCAACTGCGCGCGATAGGATTTGATCCAACCATCCCCCAACAATTGCAGCCAGAAATCCAAGCGAGCCGCCTACGAAAAAAGCCAGGCATGTGGTCGCAAAAGCAATGCCCACGGTATTTTGCGCGCCATAGATCAGACGGCTATAAATATCACGGCCGATTTGATCCGTACCAAGCGGAAAATTTGGATCGCCCCCCATCATCGGGTTGCCCCCTGGCACAATATTGGCATTGGCAAAAATCTCTTCCTGCCCATAGGGCGCAATCGATCCGGCAAAAATAGATACAAGCGCGTAAATCAAAATGACCAAAACACCAAAAGCGGCCGTCAGCGGCATGGCGCGGAACAATTTTCGTGTCCCAGAGGTTCCAACGGTCCGGCCAAACAGGCGGAACAAATAGGCCGCAATCGCAAAGCCGATAAAGCCCTGCACCGCCCAGCGGAAGAAAATCACCCCAGCGGCAGGCACGCCGTTGACCTCAACGGGTCGGAAGTAATAGCTCACAGCTCCAATCAACACCAACAGACCGACAACATAGCCAAAGGCCACCGCAAAGGGCATGTCCCGGAAGAAGGGTTTATTGCCGGTGATTTTTTGACCGGCAAAACGAAACACCCAGGCGACAACCGCCGCCACAATCAGGAGAAAAATCAGATTCATCAACCAACTCATTTCGGGTGCCTCAATCTTGGGTTGGAGAGAATGGATAGAATATCAGCCATCAAATTCAGCAAAATATAGGCGGCAGCAAAGATGAGGCAGCAGGCTTGCACCACCGGAATATCGCGAATTTTCACGCTGTCGACAAACAGCTGTCCAATACCAGGATATACAAACACCACCTCAACCACCACAACACCGGTGATGAGATAGGCGAGGTTGAGCGCAATCACATTGATAATCGGGGCCAAAGCATTTGGCAGCGCATGGCGCACAATCACGCGCATGGGGCTGATGCCTTTGAGGCGTGCCATTTCAATATAGGGACTGGCCAAAAGGTTGATAATCGCCGCACGGGTCATCCGCATCATATGGGCTGTCACCACTAAGGTCAGGGTCAAGGCCGGGAGCATGGTTCGGTTGAGTTTTTCGCCCAATGCCATGCCCTCATAGACATTCGACAGCGACGGAAAGATCGGGTTGAGCACCGCTAGGACCAAAATCAGAATGTAGGCGAGGAAAAATTCCGGACTGGAAATAGACGACAGAGTCGTAATATTCACAGCCCGATCAAAAATAGAATTGCGATAAAGCGCAGCCAGAACACCCAATGTGATCGAAATTGGCACCGCGAACATCGCTGTAACGCCAGCCAGAAACATTGTCGCTTTAAACCGCGGGGCGATTTGCTCCACCACACCCACCAATTGATCCCCACCCATATTCGACGCAAAATTCATTTGTGCAAAGCTGATCCCCAAATTGCCGGTCACAACATTGCCCAGCCAAGAGAAATATCTCATAAAATAATTTTGGTCCAAGCCCAAGTCAGCGCGGATTTGCGCCACGGCCTCATCTGTTGCTCCCTGCCCTAGAATCGCCTGGGCAAAATCACCCGGCAAGGCATTCACAGCAACAAAAATAACCATCGAAACGATCAGTAGTGTTATTACACCCAGTGCCAAACGCTGAAGAATGATCTGAAAGATAGACCCCACCAGACATCTCCTAATTCAATTAATTATTTCAGCAAGGTTAACGCCTGAAGGGCATATGTAAAGCCTCTTCTCAGAGCTTCCCGCTAAGGACGCAAAGCATCCATAATTTTCACCAATTGCGCGCTAATGGGCGCATCAGACAATGCGTGTCCAGCCTTGCCCACCATTTGCAATCTTGCTTTTGGCCATGCCTTCGCCAATTGCCAGGCGGTTTGTGGCGGGCAAATCATGTCATAGCGACCTTGCACAATGTCGCCAGGGATCTCAGCCAGGCGGTCCATATTTTTCAACACCGCCTGATCCGCACTCAAAAACAACTGGTTTGAAAAATAGTGGTTTTCAAGCCGCGCAAAGGCGCGGGCATATTGCGATGGGGATTCTCCGGAGATTCCCGTTGAGTCAATCGACGCCAAGGCATTCTCCCAACCCGCCCAAGCACGAGCGTAGCGGGTCTCTTGCATCAAATCACCACTGAACAGACGAGCGCCATAGGCCGCGATCAGATCATCTTGCTCCTGCTCGGGGATTAAATCAGCAAATCGCGCCCAGGCTTCTGGCCAAAACCGCCCAGCGCCACCTCCATAAAACCAATCTAGCTCAGATTTCTGGCCCAGAAACACGCCACGCAATATTAAATGCCGCACGGAAGAGACATAGGCTTGCGCATAAATCAAAGCCAAGGTCGCGCCCCAACTGCCGCCGAAGACCATCCAGCGCTCAATGCCCAAAGCCTCCCGAATTTTCTCAATATCTGACACCAAGTGCCAAGTGGTGTTATGCGCCACCTCCGCATGAGGCCGCGACCGCCCGCAGCCGCGCTGATCGAAAAGAATAACCCGGTAAACTGCGGGGTCAAAATATCGGCGCATAGACGGACTGCACCCGCCACCGGGACCGCCATGCAAAACAACCACAGGCACACCATCGGGCTTGCCGCATTGCTCCACATATATGTGATGCCCATCGCCCACACTCAAAATTCGTTGATCGAAAGGCTCAATCGACGGATAAAGAAGTTGAACTGCGCGTTTTTGACCTGCGACTTTGTCCATAACTGTCCTATATAAAGCAAAGGCTGGGTGCTGCCCTGCCTGATAAGTTAAATCCATATGGAGATGGGAATGCAAGGCAACCAATCGACCGTCGATCCCGCAGAAGTCGCAAAATTTGAAACGATGGCCGCGGAGTGGTGGGATTTAGAAGGCAAATTCAAACCCTTGCACATGCTCAATCCCTGCCGCTTGGATTACATCACCCAGCAAATTTCCATGGAGTTTGACCGCGATTTATCCGCAGATCTTCCATTTAAGGGCTTGCGGATCTTGGACATTGGTTGTGGCGGTGGGTTGCTCTGTGAACCTATGGCCCGTCTTGGCGCAACCGTTGTGGGTGCGGATGCAGCCGCAGGTAATATCCCTGTGGCAAAATTGCACGCAGAACAATCAGGCCTCGAGATTGATTACCGCCACATCACCGCCGAAGCCTTGGCAGAAGCCAATGAGCAATTTGACGTGGTTTTAAACATGGAGGTGGTCGAACATGTGGCCAGCCCACCGGCCTATCTCTTCGCCTGCCAACAGCTTTTGCGCCCGGGCGGCCTGCATATTTGCTCCACGCTGAACCGAAACCCCAAGAGCTTTCTCTTCGCCATCATTGGAGCAGAATGGGTCATGCGGTGGTTGCCCAAGGGTACCCATGATTGGAATAAATTTATCACCCCAGATGAACTCTTCGGACTACTGGAGGAAGCTGGGCTCAAACCCGAAGACCGCAAAGGTTTTGTCTTTAATAAAGTGGCTTGGAGCTGGTCCATCTCAGCGCAGGATCTCAGCGTCAACTATGTCACCGCAAGCACCAAGCCCACCTAGACATCACTGGACAAGCTCAAACGCAACTCGCGCAAAATGGGTAGAATGCTCTTGATATTATCCTCCCCCGAAACACCGGTTGCGGCGGTCAAAATTGGCGCAATCTGAGCAAAGGCGTGATCACGCGCTGCGCGACCAGAGGGGCTGATCACGACCTGTTTGCGCCGAGCGTCATCCCAATCAGGCCGAATATGAACATAGCCGGCCCACTCCAACTTATTGAGCGTATTGGTCATCGCACCGCGGGTCAGGTTAAAGGTTTTGGCCAATTGCGCCGGGGTGCGCTCTCCACCCACATGCGCCAAATGGTTGAGCACCGAAAAATGCGACAGCTCCATACCTTTTGGCAAGCCCTTTGAAATTCGACTGCGCAACAATTGCTCCAAAGCCAGAATTTCCGAAAACAAGCTGACAGATAGAGTTTCAATCGATTTTGTCATGACTTATATACCGTTTCAAAGCAAATGGGCGATCATGCTGCAAGGATGCCACACGCGCACGCGCCCTGTCCACGTTACCTAGGTCTAGTGTCGCGAAATGCAATCCAATTTCCAACCCTGCGTCCAAAATTACCTCACCCCACGGCCCGACAATCAAACTATGCCCGAATGTTTTGCGTCCAGATCCTGGATGCACACCCGTTTGCGCCGCAGCAATCACAAAACACCCTGTCTCAATCGCCCGCGCCCGCAGCAATACATGCCAATGCGCCTCCCCCGTTGGCCGGGCAAAGGCAGATGGCACCGCCAACACCTGGACCCCCGCCTGTGCGAGGACACGATGCAATGCTGCAAACCGCAGATCATAGCAAATGCTTAGCCCCAACTCAGCCCAAGGCGTCTGCACAACCGCCGCCTCTGTGCCGGGGCGATATCCCTTGGACTCGTGATACCGCTCTGTATCAGACAGGGTAACATCAAACATATGAATTTTATCATAAAATGCGACAATTTTCCCCTCTGCATTGATCATAACAGAGCGGTTGGCAAAGCGGCCGTCATCGCCCTCGGTTTTGACCGTCACCGAGCCAAGCGCGACCCAAAGCCCCAAGCGCCGTGCCCGTTCGCAGATGCCCACAATAAAACTGTTCCCCTCATAAGGCTCCAGCGCCTGCAATTGATGTGCACGGTCCAGCGAGACGCAATTTGTCACCTCCGGTAGGAACAAAATATCCTGCCCAGCCGATTGATCCATAAGGTTCAAGACGGTTGCAAGATTCTCAGCTGGCTGATCACTGGAAGTTATTTGCGCAATTGCAACTTTCACGGCACCAACATCGGGGCCAATTTGCCAGACCGATCCAGAGCATAAAGCTCATCACAGCCGCCAATATGCACGTCATCTATAAAAACCTGCGGGACCGTATGCCGACCATTGGCCCGCGTTTGCATTTCAGAGCGGCGCTCCGGGCTGCGCGAAAGGTCCACTTCGACAAAGGTCGCGCCTTTAGCATCCAAAAGCCGTTTGGCGGCGTGGCAATATCCGCAAAGCGGTGAGGTATATAGTTCGATATTCGCCATTTACTAAACTCCATTGGCTCCGTTGCCATTACAGCACTTCAGGTTCACACCGATTCTTCACAAGCCTATCGCGCGCTGGACACCTTGGGGGCTGTGGTGATGCCTATAACTCATCGGTCATTGACTGGTCTGTAAATGATCCAGATGCTATATGGCAATTTTTTTCTCTCTTCACCACGCGCACCATGCCGCAGCGTTATGGAGCATAGATCACGACAGTTTTGCAGCGCGGGCCAATGCAATGACAAAAACAGTTTTCGCACCAGCTTCCAAAAAAGTAGCCCCGGATGTAAAAACATCGTCCACCAAAACCACCGCACGGGCAGCCACACATCCAGCCCGCGCCGGGTTTATCGCCATAGAAGCATGCAACAATTTCCGGCGTTCCTCAGCAGTATGATCCTTAAGCTCCGGTGTACGGCGGCACTTCTTCAACCCATCCAAACAGCACTCAAGTCCCGCCATCTGCGCCACCTTCTGCGCAATGAGCGCAGATTGATTAAACCGCCGGCGCCACTGCCGTTGCCAATGCAAAGGAATTGGAATCAGCACAGGAGTGGGTGGAAAAATATCCGCGCCCCAGCGCAACATCCAATGGGCAAAAGGCGCTATGAGATCTTGGCGCTTCAGGGCCAAAATCATACTGCGGGCTTTGGCATTATATGAAAAAACCGCGCGCCCACTGATCCAGGGACGCGGGTTGTTTAAGCAATCGTCACAAAGAATATTTGCATCATTGTGATCCCCTAACATTTGCCCACCACTTTTCGGACAGGCACAGCCCGCAATAAAATGCGCCTCGCGCCAACATTCTGGGCAAAGATGCAGATGATTTTGCACCAAGACCCGACAACCGGGACATTGATGAGGATAAATCGCTTACAACACACCTTGCAAATCACACGGCTCCCTTCTACCTCAGAGCAATGACAGCGCCTGCACTCTTCGATCCCATAACTCAAGCCGAAGCACGCGCGCATGCCTGCGCTTCAGGCATGTTTTTGCAAGAGCTGGCCTGCACTGAAATTCTAGAAAGACTGAAAGCGGTTAACAGCCAGTTTAAATCCGTCGCCATCGTCACCGGTTTTCCACAGGTTTGGTCGGGTGCCTTTCCCAACGCAAAACTGGTGCGCGATGAGGATCTGCTGGAATTGAGCCCCGGGCAGCATGATCTCGTCGTCCACGCAATGGCGCTGCATCATTGCAATGACCCCATAGGCCAAGTGGTACAATGCGGCCGCGCGCTGCAAGCCGATGGGCTGTTCATGGGGGTGTGTTTCGGTGGTCAGACCCTTACAGAGCTGCGCAGTGCCCTATCAACGGCAGAGGCGGATTTGCGCGGCGGCCTTTCACCGCGGGTCACCCCTATGGCGGAAATTCGAGAGCTTGGCTCCCTCTTGCAGCGGGCCGGCCTCGCCTTGCCCGTGGCAGATTCGCTAAAAATACCGGCGGCCTATAGCGATATTTATCATCTTATGCGCGATTTACGCGACATGGGTGAAACCAATATCATGACGGCGCGTCCAAAATCCTTCACCCCCAAATCACTATTTGACCGGGCCCAAGAGATCTTTGCCACAGAATTCCCAGCAGATGACAGCCGCATTGCCTGCACCTTCGATTTGGTTTTCCTTTCAGGTTGGGCGCCGCATGCGAACCAGCCCAAAGCATTAAAGCCCGGATCCGTGACGAAATCGCTCCAACAAGCGTTAGAAGAGGCAAAAAGCTACTTGGACAATTGACGAGACCCATTTTCCAGTTATTTGCAAAGGGACAGATTCAGGAGCACACCGTGACAGATCAAGACACCACCTATTTGCCCTTATCCGCTGCACCAGCAGATCACCCAAAGGTGAAGGCACCAAAGATTGGGGTTTTGCTGTCCAATCTGGGCACACCGGACAATTATGATTATTGGTCGATGCGCCGGTATCTGGGCGAATTTTTATCGGATCGGCGGGTGATTGATTATAGCCCCTGGCTTTGGCAACCTTTGCTCCAGCTCATCATCTTAACAAAACGACCATTTTCTTCCGGCGCGGCCTATAAGTCGATTTGGAACATGGAGGCCAATGAAAGCCCTTTGGCCACCATTACTAAAGCGCAAACCGAAGCTGTGCGCACAGAAATCTCCAAACGCTATGACGGCGATGTTATGGTTGAATATTGTATGCGCTACGGCAACCCGTCCACCCAGTCCGTTGTGCAAAAGATGGTGGATGCCGGCTGCCAGAAAATTTTGTTCTTTCCACTCTATCCGCAATTCGCCGGGGCCACCTCCGCCACAGCCAATGATGAATTCTTCCGAAGCTTGATTAAGCAAACTTGGCAACCCGCCGCTCGGACTGTTAGCCCATATTTTGATCGTCCAGATTATATCAACGCGCTGGCGACCTCGATTGAGAAGGCCTATGAAACCGCCGAGCTGCGACCAGAGGTTTTGGTGTGTTCCTATCATGGAGTGCCAAAACGCTATTTGATGCAGGGTGATCCCTACCATTGCCAGTGCCAAAAAACCACGCGCCTATTGAAAGAGCGCTTGGGTTGGGATGACACAGAAATCGTAACCACCTTCCAATCGAAATTCGGTCCAGAGGAATGGTTGCAACCCTATACGGTCGAAGAAGTGGCCCGTATGGCCGAGAAGGGCCAGAAAAATATTGCAGTCTGCGCCCCAGCTTTTTCAGCCGACTGTATCGAAACGCTTGAAGAAATTAACGAAGAGATCAAGGAAAGCTTTGAGCACGCCGGTGGCGAACATTTCACATATATCCCCTGCTTGAATGACAGCAAAGAACATATTGAAACCTTTAGCAATGTAATTTCAGAAAATCTGCAAGGCTGGATTTAATCAAAAAAGGGCCACTGAAACAGCGGCCCTTTTTTCAATTGATGCTTGCAATCAAGTAATTATTTAGTTGCCAATGCCACGATTGCGATCAACGCCAGTGGGATCAACAGCGAACTTGCAGAACCAGCTGCTTCGTCCATTGTGGACGCAACAACAGGTGCTTCCATGACCGGTTCGCTCATACCACCTGCGAAAGAAGTCGTTGCCGCTGCTACAAAGACAGTCGCCAAAATTAGTTTTTTCATTTTATTCTCCATTCGTTTTGGTTCTCACGCATCATGTGCTGAACCGAAAAGGTAACCCATCCAGATGACGCTCCGGATAAAGCAAATTAAATTTGTTTTTGCAAATGCGGATTCGGCGTATCTTCGCCCAAAACCGCGACACTCGTCAAATTAGCAACACCTGCGTGCCAACCTTGGTGAGTTCATATAATTCGGCAATTTGCTCGTTGTAAAGTCCGATGCAGCCATTCGAGGATCTGCGGCCAATCTTTCGCGTGTCATGGGTGCCGTGAATACGGTAATAGGTCCAAGAAAGATATAGCGCGTGGCTTCCCAATGGATTGTCCGGCCCTGGCCCTACGAATTCAGGCCATTCCGGGTTGCGTTTGCGCATCTCTGGAGTTGGTCGCCAGGATGGGCCCACAACTTTGCGCACAACTTTCGTCCGGCCTTTGCGTGTTAAATCCGCGGTCATCGGAACAGATGTTGGGTATAACTTGTAGATCGACTCGTCTTCAGACCAGTAATGCAGCGCGCGCGAGTCAATGTCGGACAAAATCGCCCCATTCTTAAGCGTGTCAAAATAGGGGCGCCAATCCAACATTCTAAAACTGCTGATATTGCGAAGAGCCATCTCGCTGGACTCTGTTTCTGCCTCCACAGTATCAAACACATCTGTCTCCTGCGACAGGGCAAGCGTCCCCGACAAGGATGCCGCCCCGGTCAAAAATGCCCGTCTTGGCAAATGGTTTTCTGCTCCGCCCATGGTATTCACTCCACATATGTTGAGGGTGCTTACAAAGAAAATCGACAACACACAAATCAAACACGCCTGATGTACAACATTTGTCTTAATATTGGGTTTGATTGGCAACGCTTTGCCGCTATGTACGCTGCAGAGGATTGAGGGTTCAAAATGATTTATCGGATCGTTCTAGCGTTTGGCTTGCTCCTATTGATGGGATGCACACAAAATACTGGCCCCAACCTAGAGCCGGGAGATCGCCCGTTGCGTCCAGTATATGTCATCAAAGCATCTGATGCCGCGCGCATTCAATACAGCATCTTAGACGGCATAAACAGCCTTCGGCGCGCAGCTGGCCTGCAAAAATTGATCTTTAATGCCAAGCTCAACGCCGCAGCCGCCACACATGCGCGCGATATGTCGGTGCAAAACCGCGCCTGGCATTTTGGCTCTGACGGATCTTCTCCGCTCGACCGTATGGAACGCGTCGGATATGAGGGCACGCTTCTTGGAGAAAATATTTCCGAGACCTTTGAGTCAGAGCTTGAAACCCTCGCGGCCTGGATGGAGACCCCAGCCACGCGCACAATAATCCTCGCCGCAGAAGCGCAAGAAATGGGTTTCAGCTGGTATCAAGAACCGGGCGGCAAAATTTGGTGGACTTTGGTCACCGGCATCGAGGCGCCAAACTAGACCATATCGCGCAACAATGAGACGCAAATTGCACGCCCCGAACAGGCTCTAGGGGTAAATCCAAATCGGCGTGCCGATGTCAACCATCGCATAAATCTCTTCAATTTCACGATTGCTCACCGCAATGCAGCCCCAGGTCCAATCTTTGAAAAAGAAGCGATAGGGCCGGGGCGTTCCATGTATGAAAATGTCACCTCCCGGACTTCGCGTCCCAGCGGCCCGTCGATCCGCTGCATTGGGGTATGATATGCCGACAGATAGGTGAAATTGGCTGTTGGGATTCTTGCGATCAATGAAATACTGCCCCTCTGGGGTTTTGCCATCGCCTTCAAATTTCTTATGTCCAATGGGTGCGAAACCCAATTTAAAGTCGTATTCTTTGATAACCGTGTTACCTTGAAACAAGAACATGCGGCGTTCAGCCTTGTATAAAACCAAGGCTGTTGCTTTCGGAAGATCGGTCCGCCAAATAGGCTTGGGATCGGAACAGGCGGCCAAGACCAAAGCGATGCAAAACATCGCGACGATATTAAAAACTCTCATTGTCATCACCCTAAGTCACCTAGCCCATCTCTACCTCAGAGTGATTAAAATACAACTCATCACTCTTGAATTAAACGCTCCTCAATAGCTTTAAGTCGCGCCAATACCTCGTCACGATAGGTATCGGTTTTTTGATCTGCTTCTTCAGAATGCACATCCTGCATGGAGTTTACAATCAATCCCACCAGCAGGTTCACCACAGCAAAGGTGGTGACCATGATAAAGGGTACAAAAAACACCCAAGCATAGGGATATACTTCCATCACTGGGCGCACGATCCCCATCGACCAGCTTTCCAATGTCATGATCTGGAATAAAGAATAAGCCGACTGCCCAAGCGAGCCAAACCATTGCGGAAAATCAGCGCCAAAGAGTTTTGTTGAGATTACCGATCCAATATAAAAAATGATCCCCATCAACAAAAAAACGGACGCCATACCCGGCAAGGCGGTGATGAACCCCTCCACCACCCGGCGTAGGCGCGGCGCCACAGACACCACGCGCAATATACGTAAAATGCGCAAAGACCGCAGTACTGACAAGCTCTGAGCCGCAGGAACAAGTGACACCGCAACAATTGCAAAATCAAAAATATTCCACCCATCGCGGAAAAACCTAAAGCGATAGGCCAACAGCTTCAGCACCAGTTCCACCACAAATATCGCCAGACAAATGCGATCCAAAATTCCAATAAACGTACCAAAGCGCGCCATGACCATCGTGGACGTCTCTAACCCAAGAATGACCGCATTAAATAAAATCACCGCGGTGATGAATTTACGAACTCCGGCGGACTCAAGAGTTGTTTGAAGATATATCATCGATTTTTAAACCTTGCTGAAATGGGCAACGATCTCGATATGCGGTGACCATCTAAATTGATCAACCACTTCAATCCATTTTAGCAAATAACCGCCGTTACAAAGCAAGGCCGCGTCACGCGCGAAACTGACAGGATTGCATGACACCATAGCAATATCGCGCAAATCGCTTTGCGCCAATTGCCCCACTTGCTGCTCTGCGCCGGCGCGGGGTGGGTCGATGATGGCGGCATTGAACGGTTTCAAGTCCGTATGGTCAACAGGATTGCGAAACAAATCACGAGTGGAGGTTGTGACACTCTTGATCTCCTGCGTGTGACGCACGCCATGGGCCAAAGCCTCAAGCAACCCGGCATCATTCTCAAAACAATGCAGCGTCGCCCTATCCGACAGCGGCAATCCCAATGTGCCAGCGCCAGAGAACAAATCAACCACCCGATCCGCTCCCGCCAATGCACTCGCCACCGCCGCTTGGAGCGCGCGTTCACCCGCAGAGGTGGCTTGAGTGAATGCCCTGGGTGGCAGAGAGACTTTTACCCTGCCAAAGGTCATTTGCGGCGCCTGATGCTGGCAAATGATTTCATTTCCCACGGACAGCCGCGCAATTCCATTGGATCCAGCCCATTGGGAAAATGGACCAAAATCTGTATCTGCAAGATGATCCAATCCCTCGACAGAGACATCAATCCCCCGATCTGTCGCCAAAATCCAAAAGCCCAGCTGCCCCTTGCGAGATCCAAATTGGACCGTGAATTGTTCAAGCGCCGGTATGAGACTCATGATCTCAGGCACCAGAACCTTGCAGGGCTCAATCGGCTGAATTGTGTTGCTGGCCTTGCCAAAGAAGCCCACCGTTGCACCCTTCTTTGTGCGCCGGCCTGTGAGTTTGGCGCGGCGGCGGGAATTTTCTGGTGATATGTGAAGCGCTTGGATGTTCGCTGTGATCCCCTGCGCCGCCAAGGCCCGCACCACAACATCTTGTTTCCACTGAGCCACAAAATCAGGATGTGCATGATGTAACGCGCAGCCCCCACACCGCTTAAATGCGCTGCACAGAGGGGTGATACGATGCTCGGAAGGCGTGACAATTCGTGTATTTTGCAACCGATCGCCCAGGAAATCCCCAGAGACCACCTCTCCAGGCAGGGCGCGATCAACAAAAAGTGGCCCCGCGGCCAAACCATCGCCCAGGTGCCCTAAACGTTCGATTGTGAGTTCCATCAGGTCTCTTCCATTGCCAAAAAGCCACCAGATTGGTGCTTCCAAAATCCAGCATAGGCCCCATTGGCTTCTAACAGGCTGGCATGGGTTCCCTCTTCTACAATGCGGCCTTCGTCAAGCACCACAATGCGATCCATACGCGCAATGGTTGAGAGACGATGCGCAATTGCAATCACGGTTTTGCCGCGCATGACACGGTATAGCGTCTCCAGAATGTCTGCCTCTACCGCGCTGTCCAGTGCCGAAGTGGCCTCATCCAACACTAAAATCGGCGCATCTTTTAAGATCACCCGGGCCAAAGCCACCCTTTGTCTCTGACCGCCTGAAAGTTTCACACCCCGTTCACCGACCTGTGCATCATAGCCTGTGCGCCCCTCCGGATCTTCCAGCTGCAAAATAAAATCATGCGCTTCGGCCTTTTTCGCCGCCTCAATCACGTCTTCCTCAGTCGCACCGGGCTTACCGTAAAGAATATTGTCGCGCACAGAACGATGCAGCAGCGCGCTGTCTTGCTGCACCACACCAATTTGCGCCCGCAAACTGTCCTGTGTGACGTGAGAAATATTTTGCCCATCATAATAAATCGCCCCAGATTCCACATCATAAAACCGAAGCAATAGCTTTATGAGGGTTGATTTCCCCGCGCCGCTCGCCCCAACCAACCCCAGACTCTCACCAGGCTTAATCTCAAGCGAGACATTCTCAAGCCCACCAAACTCTTTGCCATAGCGATGCGTCAGACCGGCAATTGCGATATGCGCCGCCTTCATCTGCAACTCCTGAGCACCTGGCGCATCAACCAGCTCAATGGGAGCAGAAATTGTCTCCATCCCCTCGCGGATAACCCCCATTTCTCTGAAAAGGGTGGTCAGTGCCCACATGATCCAATGGGACATGCCACTCATCCGCAGGGTAAGGGCTGCACCAGCGGCCACCACGCCCACATCCGCGCTGCCGATGCTCCAAAGGTAGGTGCCCCAACCCACAACACTGACGACCAAACAGCCATCCAACACGATGAGACCAAATTCCATGGTCGTATAAAGCCGCATTTCCTTTTGAAAGGTCGCACGCGCCTCTTCGATCGCCTCTACCCCATAGTTCAACTCTTGATCATTCTGGGAAAACATTTTGACCGCATGAATATTGGTGTAGCTGTCCACCACACGCCCAGTCACGGCACTGCGCGCATTCGACGCCGCCGCCGATGCCGGGCTGACGCGCCGAACAGTCCAGACAACCAAAGCGAAATACAGCCCCGTCCACATCGCAAGGGGGATCATTAACCGAGGATCAGACTCGCCCAATAGGAAAAATGCCCCGATCAAATAGACAAACGAAAAGGTGACCGCATCAATCAGCTGATAGACAAATTCACCCGTCGCAGGCGGGGTTTGCATGATCCGATTGGCAATGCGCCCAGCAAAATCATTTTCAAACCAACCCACAGATTGCCCCAACACATGACGATGCGCCCGATAGCGCACCAAAGTGCCCACATTTGGCAAAATCGTATTGTTGAGCAAAAGGGTCGAAACCATATCAATCAGCGGTCGAATCACAAGAATAAACCCGGTGACCAAAGCCAATTCTACCCAATGATTGCCCCAAAACTCAGACGGAGTTGCCTCTGTCATCAACACAATCAGTCGTCCGAAATACCAGATAAGAAAAATCTGGACCGCGGCAACAAGCGTTTGAAACAAGGCAGAAAAGCAAAATATCGTTTTGAACGGGCGCAGATAGTCACGCAAAAAGGCCGAAAGCGCGCGCGGTGGACAATTGCTGACTGGGTAGGGTTGATAGGGATCAACCAATCTTTCAAAAAATCTAAACATAGCCGCGCAGAATACTGCGGCTATGCTTTTTTGCAAACAAAATAATGTGGTTAAACAAACAAACCCTTGAGACAGGGCATGTCACCCAAGGCCGTCCAAATACACCAATATTTCATCTTTGGTGATCTGCATATCCCGTGCAATCCAAATGTCTTGTGCACGCTTCAAAGCCTCCCCAAGCGCTGGGCCTTGGTACTTTGGCATTAAATCAGCCGCTGAAACGGGGCAAACAGACTCGGCGCCGCAGCGCACCGCCTCTTGCTCTGTCTCTGTGACCCTGTTCTCCATCCAGGCCGCGCGCAGCAGCCAAGACGACCAGCCGTGCGCCGCGCCCAACGCATATCCATGGGCCAAGGCTTTTGATGTATTTTGCCCGTGATACCGCAGCGCTTCAACCTGGCGCGCCTGTACGTTTGACAACCGTAAGCGCTCTTGCACCGCCTCACCACCAAGACAGGCCAGACGGCGTAGCGCATCGGGCGCATGCTCCCGCTCTAGATCCACCAAAAGCGAAACCGGGCGCGCCGAAGCCCCTGGCAGCACGCGCCCCAAGATGCCAGCAGCCTCCATTGCGGCCAGCGCTGGGGCTGGATCGGCGGCGGCCAATAGTTTGAGCAGCTCAGCGCCGATCCGTTCTTTTGAAATTCGGTCCAAACCCGATTGCAAAGCCGCACAGGCCGCGAGCGCCTGCGCATCAACACCTTCGAGGGGATCGCCATACCAAGCCCAAAACCGAAAAAACCGCAAGATACGCAGATAATCTTCCGCGATACGGGCTTGCGGCTCACCGATAAAACGCAACCGCTGCGCCTGCGCATCGGCCAGCCCGTCCAATGGATCGATCACCTGGCCCGACGCCTCTGCATAGAGCGCATTCATGGTAAAATCGCGGCGCGCGGCGTCTTCTTCAAGCGATGTGCCAAAAACAACCTCAGCATGCCGACCGTCGGTCGTCATATCTTGACGAAATGTGGTGATTTCATAAGATTTGCCACCAAGCAAAAACGTCAATGTTCCATGATCTTCGCCAGTGTCGACAACCCGAATCCCATGGGCTTGAGCAATCCGCCGCATCTGATCTGGCACGGCGTCACTGGTCAAATCAATATCCGTTGCCGCAACCCCCATCACCGCATTACGAATACAACCGCCCACATATAAAAGCCGCGCGCCAGCCTCCTCGAATGCCGTAAAAAGCGGTGCTAGCGTCTGGATATCAAGCGCGGTGGGATCAATCTTCATAGCGGACCCATCTGATCGGCCAAGCCGCGCAATATCCGCGCGGTCGCGCCCCAAATGTAATAGGGCCCATAAGGGACGCAATAGTAAGAGCGTCTCTGTCCACGCCAGATCCGCGACTGAACTTGAAAATTTTGCGCCGTCACCACATGAGACAAAGGCACTTCGAACACCTCCGCCACCTCGCCAGGATCTGCCTTAACCTCCCAGGGCGTGCTGATCCAACCGATGGTTGGAATAACATTGAACCCCGTCACGGTTTCATGTGCCGGCAATTGCCCTAAGATTTCTACCAGGGATGGATCAAGCCCGGTCTCCTCATGCGCTTCACGCAGCGCTGTTGCAGAAATATTCGCGTCACCGGCATCCCGCTTGCCGCCGGGAAACGCAATCTGCCCAGGGTGGGATGACAAATGCGCCGCGCGTTTGGTTAAGACCACATAAACGCCTGAAGAGCGCTCAATCAAGGGCACTAAAACACCAGCATCTTTCTTCGCAGGCCCAGACCCAGACGTCCCCGGATTAAGATCAAAATCCGACGATGCGCCGCCCGGCCGCGCCAATGCGCGGAGAATATCAGCGTGATGCGGAATCATTTTCAATGGGGGTTTTGGCCTCAAACCCAAGCGTATTTGGATCAAAGCTGTAATGGGCGCCACAAAACTGGCAATCGGCGGTGACCTCATTGTCGTCTGTGGTCATATACGCAATGTCTTTGGCCGAATAAATCGACAGGCTTTGGCGCACACGATCAGGCGAGCAGGTACAGCCGAAAGTCACCGGCTGAGTGTCGTAAACCCGCGGTTGCTCTTCATGAAACAAACGAAGCAGCAGTTGCGTCGGCTCAATGGATGGTCCGACCAGCTCAAGCTGATCGACGGTATCGAGCAAAATATTCGCCCGGTTCCAATTTTCATTCCCATCTGAATCCAAAAGATCCGCTGCCGAGAGCAAACCATCTTCGCTCTGTGGCTCTTCAGGGATCACATGCGAACCTGCCGCAGGCATATGTTGCAGCATCACGCCGCCCGCACGCCAACCATCTGTGCCATCCGCCTCCTGCGAGTAACCAAATGCCAGGGAAAAGCGGGTCGGTATTTGTTCAGACTGCGCAAAATAGGCCTCTGCACAGGCCGAAAGAGAGGTGCCGGCAATCGGGGTGATCCCTTGATAGGGCTGCATATCTTGACCTTGATCAATCAATATGGCGAAATACCCATTGCCAATTTGATCAAAGCCCGGTGCCTCTGTGTCCAGAGTCTCAGCATCATAGCTTGCATAGGCCCGAATGCGCCCGGGCGCACCATCTGCTGTCGGGCCATAGTAGTCAGTTGCGATCAAACGCACCGCACCGCTGCCGCGCACTTGAAGCGAGAGCTTCCAGCGCAGCTTCATGGTTTGACCAATTAACGCAGTGAGCAAAGTCATCTCTGCCACAAGCGCCTCAACAACAGACGGATAATCATGCTGCGCAAGCACCTGATCCAACACACCATCGAGCCGCGCCACACGGCCACGGATATCGGATGCGTCCAATTGAAACGGCAAAACCGTATCATCCCAACTCATTTTTACAGTTTGCGTCATGATAACTTTCCATAGATTGGCCTTGCCTTAAACTTTCCATATAAGCGCGTCTAGGCTGACACCAAGTTTTGGAGAGAAGATTGCTACGTTTTGGCACCACACCAGATCCCAATCGCCACTACACGCGGCGCCCCGGCGCCTATGCAATTTTGCCCCATAAAGGAGGGCTTTTAGCCACCTATCAAGGGGGACAAAATCAGGAATATCAATTGCCTGGCGGCGGCATAGATCCGGGCGAATCACCTCTCCACGCGTTGCATCGTGAAGTATTTGAGGAGACCGGTTGGCGCATCACACAGCCTCGGGTGTTTTTTCGTTTTAAAATTTTCAGCTTTATGCCGGACTACGATCTTTGGGCAGAAAAGATTTGCACCATCTATGTCGCGCACCCCGTGTATCAAAAATCGGCTCCCTCCGAACCAGACCATCATCCCGTGATTTTGTCCGCTAACACGGCCCTAAACCATCTGGCCAGCCCGGGCGATCGTCAGGCCGTGGCACAGTTTTTCGGCAAGAAATAACGCAAGCCTTAGATAATCAAATCCACCATTGCCTCATCTCCGGTGATGTCCCGAATTGACATTCCAGCCGCTTCAAGCCGCTCCGATAAGAGCGCAAAATTCTCTGGCTTTGAGGTTTCAATTCCAAGCAAAACAGTTCCGAAGTTGCGCGCTGATTTCTTGAGATATTCAAAACGCGCAATATCATCATCCGGTCCCAAAAGACCCAAAAAATCCTTAAGCGCCCCAGGTCGTTGAGGCAGACGCAAGATAAAATATTTCTTCACACCGGCATAGCGCTGGGCGCGCTCTTTCACCTCTGGCAATCTTTCAAAATCAAAATTGCCCCCCGATGACACACAGACCACGGTTTTGCCTTTGATCTTGTCTTTTAGATCCTTCAGGGCGTCCAAAGCCAAAGCCCCCGCGGGCTCCAAAACAATGCCTTCTGTATTCAGCATATCCAAAATTGTGGTGCAAATTCGATCTTCGGGGATATCCAAAACATGATCCGCATCAATACCTTTTAACGCAGCAAAGGTATTCACGCCCATCTTGGCCACCGCCGCCCCATCAACAAACGTATCCACCTGCGCCAGCGCAATAGGGGCGCCGGACTGAACCGCAGCGGCCAGGCTTTTACCCCCACTCGGCTCAACATAAAAGATTTCAGTCTCAGGAGCGCGCTCTGACAACAAACGCCGCGCAGAAGAAGACAGACCTCCGCCGCCCACAGGCACCACAAAAACATCTGGAGAGCGGCCCAATTGTTCGAGCATCTCATAGGTGACCGTCGCCTGCCCCTCAATCACATCGGGATCATCAAATGGCGACAGAAAATGCCCACCAACTTCCGCGCAATAGGCTTGGCTGGCGCGAAGCGTGTCGTCAAAATAGTCACCCACCAATTGCACCTGCACCCACTCGCCCCCAAACAGTCGAGTCTTGCGAATTTTTTGTTCCGGTGTGGTAACTGGCATAAAAATTACGCCTTTTTTCTGCAAATGCCTGCAAACATAGGCGACGCCCTGCGCGTGATTGCCGGCGCTGGCGCAGACGAACACGTCTTTATCCGCCTGTTTGCCCATGGCATTAAATGCGCCGCGCAGTTTATAGGAGCGCACAGGCGATAGATCTTCTCGCTTCAGCCAAATATCCGCATCATAGACATTCGAAAGATGATCGTTGCGCTGGAGCGGTGTTGCAGGAAACAACTGGCGCATGCGCTCGGTGGCCTCAGCGGCTTGGTTGCTAAAATCTGTCATGACAGATTAGTGGCTCAAACTGCGAAATTGCGCAAGTTATCTGGCCTGCGGCGGATTATGCAACGGGCTTTACAAAATTGCTCTGCACCAACTTGCCGTGCAAACAAAAACCATATACCTCCGCGCCGACCACACTTTGCCACATTTGGATTGGAAAACGCATGTCAGCCCCTAAGAAAGTTATCCTGGCCTATTCGGGCGGATTAGACACCTCGATCATCCTCAAATGGTTGCAGACCGAATATGGCTGCGAAGTGGTTACATTCACGGCAGATTTGGGTCAGGGTGAAGAGCTCGAACCCGCCCGCGCCAAAGCCGAACTGATGGGCGCCTCCTCAATCTATATCGAGGATGTGCGTGAAGAATTTGTCCGCGATTTTGTATTCCCTATGTTCCGAGCCAATGCGCTTTATGAAGGTCTGTACCTGCTGGGTACCTCCATTGCGCGCCCATTGATCTCCAAACGCCTGGTTGAGATTGCACAGCTCGAAGGGGCAGATGCTGTTGCCCATGGCGCGACCGGCAAAGGCAATGACCAAGTGCGGTTTGAGCTGGCCGCCTACGCATTGAACCCCGATATCAAAGTCATCGCCCCCTGGCGTGAATGGGATCTTTCAAGCCGTACCAAGCTGATCGATTTTGCCGAGAAAAACCAAATCCCAATCGCCAAAGACAAACGCGGCGAAGCGCCGTTTAGTGTTGATGCCAACCTGCTGCACACCTCTTCGGAAGGTAAGGTCTTGGAAGACCCGGCCAATGAGGCACCCGATTACGTCTATCAACGCACCGTCAATCCTGAGGATGCACCCGACACGCCAGAATATGTTGAGATTGGCTTTCAAGCCGGGGATGCTGTCTCCATCAACGGCGTTGATATATCCCCCGCAACGATTTTGACCGAATTAAACCGGCTTGGCGGTCAACATGGTATCGGCCGGCTTGACTTGGTCGAGGGTCGCTTTGTGGGCATGAAGTCCCGAGGTATTTATGAAACCCCTGGCGGCACATTGCTGCTGGAGGCACATCGCGCCATTGAATCCATCACCTTAGATCGCGGCGCGGCCCATCTCAAAGATGAATTGATGCCAAAATATGCCGAGCTGATTTATAATGGCTTTTGGTTTAGCCCAGAGCGCGAAATGCTTCAGGCTTTGATTGATAAGTCCCAAGAGCATGTCACCGGAACTGTGCGTTTGAAGCTCTATAAAGGCTCCGCCCGCACCGTGGGCCGCTGGTCAGATTACAGCCTGTATTCTGAAGCGCATGTGACGTTTGAAGATGATGCGGGCGCCTACGATCAAAAAGATGCTGCTGGCTTTATCCAGCTCAATGCCCTGCGCCTCAAGCTCTTGGCTGCGCGTAAAAATCGGATCCGCTGATCCAAGAGGGCAGGCGGTTATTTGGCAGCTTGCAGCTGCTCATAGATCGCCTGCGCTTGGTGCCAAAGCACGTCATAATCAGCGTCAACTCTTGGGGCGGGACCCGGTGCCGGTCCAAATCCAGTTGAGCGATGCACCGCGTCATACCAATGGGCCGCCCAAATACCATCCTGCGCCCGCGGCCCAGCAGACCAGCGTAACATCGCAGGGTCAAAAGCAATTTCTAGCCGCACGCACAGCTCCATAAGCGCTGATTTTGGATCGGCTAAAATATCATCGCTGTCGATCACAATTGGTCGCTGACCCAGCGCCACGCAATGATCAAAAATTGTCTTTTGTTGCACAAACCCGAGGTCGTATAGAGCCACATCCGCGCGCTTGCGGGCATAGCTGGCAATGACCCGCGCGGGATCACGAATGAGAAACACATTGCGCTGATTTACCAGCAGATCCATCGGGAAATGGTCCAACATATGATGGGTCATGTGTTTTTGATACCAAATCGCTGCACCACCTGGCACAGGGCCGGACAGCTCGGCACTTACCTGCACAGGATCACAAGCCATACTTGCCATGATTTCAGCCCGCATCGGATGGTCCGCATTGGAATGATGAAGATAGGCGCCATAAAACGGCTCATCTACAACCCGCGTATCCGCCCGATTGCCAAAGGCATACATCATCGCCGTCGACAGGTTGCGCGGACCTGACCACATGGCGATTTTCATGCGCAGACCTGGGCGATGAGGTCCTGATACAACCCTCGAATACGGCGGGTGATTGGCCCCATGTCGCCGTCACCAATGCCGCGGCCATCAATCTCGATCACAGGGGTTTGCGCACCGAAGGTTCCCGTCAGGAAGGCCTCCTGCGCGCCATAGGTATCCACCAAGCTGAAGTTGCGCTCAAAAACGGGGATGTCATGGGCGCGGCACAGATCAACGACCTTTTGCCGGGTGATGCCGTTCATGCAGTAATCTCCCGTGCTGGTCCAAACCGCACCATCACGCACAATAAAAAAGTTGCACGCATTGGTGGTATTCACAAACCCATGCACGTCTAACATCAAAGCCTCATCCGCTCCGGCCTTTTGTGCCGCAATACAGGCCAAAATGCAGTTGAGTTTAGAATGCGAATTTAATTTTGGATCCTGCGTCATGGGCAGGCCCCGCATATGCGGTACTGTGGCGAGACGAATGCCACGGGGAAGGCTGGGCCTTGAATGTTCCATTATAATGGTAAATGTGGGGCCAGATTGTGACAGGTCTGGATGCTGAAACGGGTGGATCTTCACCCCGCGCGTGACCATAAGCCGAGCGTGCGCATCGCTCTGCATCCCATTGGCCGCTTGCGTGTCGCACAAGGCCTGCTCCACCCCGTTGCGATCCATACCAATATCAATATCCACGGCCTTCGCCGCCTCAAACAAACGGTTCAGATGTTCATCCATGAAGGCCCATGTGCCGTTATAAAGACGCAACCCCTCCCAAACCCCGTCCCCAAGCATAAACCCGCTGTCATATACGCTGACCAAGGCACGCTCTTTGGGCAGCAATTGCCCATTAAGATAAATCAAAATGTCTTCATTGCGGGCATCTTCCGCAGCTTGGTGAGTTGTTACATGATCTGTCATATCTCAAGCCTAGGCTGAGAGGCATTTTAAGCCAAGAGGGAAAACTAACAAGGACGGGTGAAACACAACAAGAGGCTCAAGCCCATCACTCAGGGGGCGAATTCTATCACCTCTTGCAGACTTGTAATAGCATCCGCTGTGTCGGATCGTGTAACCTTGAGGGCTGCGGCGCGGTTGGCACAGGTTAGGGCGGTTTGGGGGTCGTCTCCCAATGACAAACGCCCTATGAAATAGCCACAGAAAGTGTCGCCTGCTCCGGTGGAGTCCTCGGGAATGACAGGGAATCCAGCAACCTCAAACACCTGATCTGCTGAAAAATCATGATAGGCGGCACCTTTTGCGCCATAGGTGATGAGCATTCCATCGAGCCCAAGGCTGGCTAAACTGGAGATGCGCAGAGCCTGTTGGAGCGCTTTCACCTCATGTTCATTCGCACATAGGATATTCACAAATGGCAAAACCTCTGCCACAGCCTTCGCCTCGAAGGGTGCCGCTGAATAGACCACGCGCGCAGTTTGAGCGCGCGCCATTCGGGCAGCGTGGAGTTGATGCGCAGTTTCATTTTGCATCACCAGCCAACCCCCCGCACCGATCGGGGCCAACCATTGGGTGAGCTGCGCTTCACTCATCGCCGTATTGGCTCCAGAAAATAGGGTAATGGCGTTTTCACCATAAGCGGCCACCGTGATGATGGCGTGGCCGGAAGCGCAGGACAGGCGGACAATTGAATCGCGTGCTACACCCAAAGCGACAAGCCGATCGAGCAGCCAATCCCCATCGCGGCCCACGGCTCCTAAATGCACCACATCCGCACCCGCTTGAAGCATAGCCACAGATTGATTGGCCCTCTTGCCGCCCAAGCCTTGATCCAAATCAGTCGCCGCAAGGGTCTCCCCAGGCGCCGGAATATGAGGCACCTGGTAGAAGTAATCGGCGTTGATGGAACCGAAATTATAGACCGTCATCTGATATTGCAGGCGGCAATTGCCGCCATATTGAGGATGTCATTCACCGAAGACACGGTCGAGCAAATTTGAATTGGCTTATCGATGCCTGTCAAAATTGGACCGATGACAGTCGCACCACCCATTTCCTGCATCAACTTCACTGAGATTGATGCCGAATGCCGCGCTGGAACCACCAAAACATTGGCCGGACCAGTTAGGCGGCTGAACGGGTATTTCTTCATCTCATTGACGTTGAGCGCCACATCCACAGCCATCTCGCCCTCAAATTCAAAATCAACCCCACGTTTCAACAAGACATCCGGAGCGATGCGCATTTTTTCGGCGCGCTCTGAAATCGGATATCCAAAGGTCGAAAAACTTACAAAAGCCACCCGCGGATCCAAGCCCAAGGCCCGCGCCACGCCAGCACCACGTTCGGCAATATCGGCAAGGTCGTTTTCATCAGGCCATTCATGAACCAATGTGTCAGCGATCAAAATGATTTTGCCTTTTGACAAAATAGCCGTCACCCCGACCGCACCATCATGTGGGCCCACATCATAAACATGGTTGATCAATTCCAAAACATGCGCTGACTTGCGTGTAACACCCGTCACCAAGCCGTCGCCATGTCCATGCGCAAGCATCAAAGATCCAAAAACGTGACGATCCCGAGCAGCAAGACGATGCACATCGGTTGTGTCAAAACCTTTGCGTTGCAGGCGCTGATAGAGATAGTTTTTGTAATCTTCCAAATGTTCTGTGTTGGCGGCATTCGCCACTTCCAGCTCACCGGCTGCATCACCCAGCCCCGCTGCCTCTAATCTTTGACGCACATCACTTTCCCGACCCACGACAATTGATTTTCCAAAACCCTGGCGTTGATACAAAACAGCGGCGCGCAAGACCCGCTCATCATCACCTTCGGCAAAGATAATCCGAGCCTGCGACGACCGTGCGCGCGCATTGATGCCACGCAAAATGCTCGCGGTGGGATCCATGCGGGTTTTCAAAGACAGCTCATAGCCATCCATATCCACAATCGGCCGGCGGGCGGCGCCTGTGTCCATACCTGCGCGCGCAACTGCGGGAGGAATGCGGTATATCAAACGTGGATCAAAGGGGGTTGGGATGATGTAATCTCGGCCAAAACTCAACTTCGTGCCATAGGCCAAAGCCACCTCATCGGGCACCTCTTCACGCGCTAAATCCGCAAGCGCACGCGCACAAGCAATCTTCATTTCGTCATTAATCGCTCTGGCGTGAATATCTAATGCACCACGGAACAAATACGGGAAACCCAATACATTATTGACCTGATTGGGATAATCCGACCGCCCTGTGGCCACGATCGCATCTGGACGCACGGCATGCGCCTCTTCGGGTGTGATCTCAGGGTCTGGATTTGCCATGGCAAAAATCACCGGATCAGGGGCCATGCTTTCCACCATTGCTGGAGTCACGGCGCCTTTGACGGAAACACCCAAAAACACATCTGCGCCCGCCATAGCGTCATCCAAACTGCGCAACTCTGTTGAAATAGCATGGGCAGACTTCCATTGGTTCATACCCTCAGTACGTCCCTGATAAATCACGCCCTTAGTGTCGCACACAATGCAATTGTTATGTTTGGCGCCCATAGATTTTAAAAGTTCAATACAGGCAATGCCAGCAGCACCGGCACCATTCAAAACAATTTTCACATCCTGAATTTTCTTGCCAGACAGGTGCAAGGCATTGATCAGACCTGCCGCGCAGATCACGGCCGTGCCGTGTTGGTCATCATGAAACACCGGAATATCCATGACCTCTTTCAAGGCTTGCTCGATGATAAAACACTCCGGTGCCTTAATGTCTTCGAGGTTGATGCCGCCAAAGGTCGGACCCATGAGCTTCACAGCATTGATAAATGCTTCGGGGTTTTCGGTGTCCAGCTCAATATCGATAGAGTTCACATCTGCAAAGCGCTTAAACAAAACCGCCTTGCCTTCCATGACCGGCTTGGAACCCAAAGCCCCAAGATTGCCAAGACCCAAAACCGCTGTTCCGTTCGAAATCACCGCCACAAGGTTGCCCTTGTTGGTATAGTCATAGGCCAATTCAGGATTATCGGCGATGGCCAAACAGGGCACGGCAACACCTGGCGAATAGGCCAAGGAAAGATCACGCTGTGTTGTCATTGGCACAGAAGCGGTTATCTCAAACTTACCAGGCGTCGGTTCCAGGTGGTAGGCCAGCGCATCAGCGTCTGTGACTTTGTTATTGGGCATTGCAACACTCCGTTTAGAATTAGTTTAATGTTAAACTATCTGTTTTTATGGTGCAATTCAATTTTAGCAGAGCCCCTATATTGAGGATCTGCGCCGTCTAGGCCTTGAGCCAATGCCCATCGACCCTGCGCCACCGTCGCGTCAGAATGAACCACCGCCAACCAGAGGTCAAACCAATTCAAAATCCGTCCCGATGATCGCTTTCTTTCGTCGCCGGTTTTGCCTAATACTTGCCACAAATGGAGATCAATCTGTGAGCAAGCCTGACCAGTCCGTAACGCCCATGATGGCACAGTTTCTTGAGATCAAGGAGGAATACCCCTCCGCCCTATTGTTCTATCGCATGGGGGATTTTTACGAACTGTTTTTCGACGATGCCGTCGCAGCGGCGCAGGCGCTGGATATTACCCTGACGAAACGCGGCAAACATCAGGGCGCGGATATTCCCATGTGCGGTGTGCCAGTGCACGCAGCAGAAGGTTACTTGCTCAATCTCATTCGCAAAGGGTTTCGCGTTGCGGTCTGCGAACAGCTGGAAAATCCTAAAGAGGCAAAGAACCGCGGTGCAAAATCCGTTGTGAAACGGGGCGTGGTTCGGTTGGTCACCCCAGGGACCTTGACCGAAGACACGCTACTGCAGCCGCGACAAAGTAATTTTCTTGCCACGTTTGTTCAGGTGCGCAACCAAAGCTGTCTTGCTTGGGTGGATATTTCGACCGGAGATATGCGCTTTAGTCCCTGCCCACCCGTGCGATTGGGGCCAGAGCTGGCCCGGCTTGCCCCGGCTGAGGTACTTGTGGCTGAGGGGGCGCTGGATGAAACTCTGGAAATCATAAGGGAGGCCGGCGCGGCCGCGACCGAATTGCCACAGGAGGTTTTTGACAGCACCGCCGGCGTGGAGAAAATTTGCAAAGCCTATGGTGTCAGCGACCTGAGCGATCTTGGAGAGTTCAGCCGTGCCGATGTCGCCGCCGTTTCTGGGCTTATTAAATATCTCTCCACCACCCAAAAAGGCCAACTCCCACTTCTGCGCCGACCAGTTTGTGAAGCGCGGGATGATTTTGTTGCAATTGATGCCGCAACCCGAAAAAACCTTGAACTGACCCAAACGCTGGCAGGGGAAAGATCTGGCTCTTTGCTGTCGGTTGTAGATCGCTCTGTGACCGCTGCCGGAGCGCGGCTTTTGTCTCGCCGCATCACGACACCCTCTCAACGCCTGGCAACGATCGATGAGCGCGCATCGGTGGTAGAGTTTTTCTGTGGCCAAAGCGGTTTGCGCGGCGCGGTGCGCACCGCTTTGAAACAATTGCCCGATGTTGAACGCGCCTTGGGGCGTGTGGCGCTTGAGCGCAATGGTCCAAGAGATTTTCTGGCGCTTGGGAATGGCATCGCCCAAGCCGCACAAGTGCATGCCCTTTTGGCAGAGCAAGAGTTACCGCCACTCCTGAAGAATGCAGCAGATGATCTGAAGGGTTTTGAGGCCCTGTCGGATGAATTGGATCGCGCCCTGGTCGCCGAGCCGCCCCTTCTGGCGCGAGATGGTGGGTTTGTCGCCGCTAGCTATTCGGTAGAGCTGGATGAGATGACGGCCCTGCGCGACGAAGCGCGGTCTGTGATTGCTAGGATGCAAGCCGATTATGCCGCCCAATCTGAGATTTCATCCCTGAAAATTAAGCACAATAATGTGCTGGGATATTTCATTGAAACCACCGCCACCCATGCCCAGCGCATGATGACGGCACCTTTGAGTGATGTTTTCATTCACCGACAAACCACCGCCAATGCGGTCCGCTTTACGACGGTCGAACTGGGCGAGCTGGAAACCAAAATCCTAAATGCTGCCGGCCGCGCCACAGAGTTAGAGCTTGAAGTTTTTGCCGGTCTCTGCGCGCTGGTGTTAGATTCGGCCGCGGCACTACAGGCTTTGGCAGTCTCGATTGCAGAGATTGACGTCGCTGCCGCTCTTTCCGAGTTGGCCATGGCAGAAGGTTGGGTTCGCCCGATGCTGAATGACAGCCGCGACTTTATAATTGAGCAAGGTCGCCATCCAGTGGTCGAAGCGGCAATCAAAGCGCAGGCGGAAACAGTTTTTGTCGCCAATGATTGCCAATTGACCAGCACAAAAGACATGATATGGCTGCTCACCGGGCCAAATATGGCCGGTAAATCGACGTTTTTACGTCAGAATGCTTTGATTGCCCTTTTGGCACAGGCCGGATCTTTTGTGCCAGCGGCTCGGGCTGAAATTGGCATTGTTTCACAGATTTTTAGCCGGGTTGGTGCGGCCGATGATTTAGCCCGCGGTCGATCGACTTTTATGGTCGAGATGGTTGAGACCGCCGCAATTTTGAACCAAGCAGATGATCGCGCTCTGGTTATTCTGGATGAAATTGGCCGCGGAACGTCGACCTATGACGGGCTATCCATCGCTTGGGCCACGCTGGAGCATTTGCATGATGTCAACCGATGCCGCGCATTATTTGCCACTCATTACCATGAGCTCACCCAGCTCACCACTAAACTGACCCATGTGGACAATGCCACCGTCACTGTTCGGGAGTATCAGGGAGATGTGGTGTTCTTACATGAGGTGAAGAAAGGCGCAGCAGATCGGTCCTATGGGGTGCAAGTGGCCAAACTGGCCGGCCTGCCGCAATCAGTTTTGGAGCGGGCAAAAATGGTTCTTGAGGCTTTGGAGCAGGGCGAGCGCGAGGGGCATAGCAAGCAAAAAGCCCTCATCGACGATTTGCCGCTATTTTCCGCGGTGGCGATGTCGGCACCTGCCCCCTCAGCCCAGTCGGAGCTTGAAGAGGTCTTGAATGGGGTCCAGCCAGATAGTTTGAGCCCCAAAGAGGCGCTGGATCTCATTTATGAGCTGAAATCGAAACTCAAGACATAAAAGGCGGTCCTTGAGCCGCCCCTGTCGCAGATATTGCTTTTTATCCTCAGCCTGGAGTTGAAGAAACGCCCACTTGCGCAGGGCGCAAAAGGCGATCATGCAACATGAATCCTTCGGTCATCACCTGAATGATGTCTCCTGCTTTTGTGCCAGGGACAGGCGCTTCAAACATGGCTTCATGATTTTGTGGGTCAAAACGTTCGCCAATTTCTGGCGAAATGGGTTCGATGCCATGTTTTTTGAAAACATTGACCACTTCGCGCATGGTGAGCTCAACGCCCTCGATCAAAGCGGCCGAGACTTCGCGCTGGTCATCAGTCGCAGCCTCCAGGCCACGCTTGAGGTTGTCATAGACCGGCAGTAGATCACGGGCGAGCTTTGAGCCGCCATAATTTTCAGCCTCTCTACGATCACGATCACCACGTTTCCGGGCGTTTTCCGCATCCGCGAGGGCACGCATCCACTTATCTTTGAGATCATCGCGCTCAGCGCGCAGAGCATCAAGCTCTAGCTCTTCTTCGGTGTATTCTTCCTCACCATATTCTTCTTCTTCGGCAAGACTAACGTCCTGGAGAAACTCGTCTTCATGTTCTTTTGCCATCTGGACCTAACCTCGATCAGATAAAACCCGCCCAACAATTTGAGCGGTATAATTCACGATTGGCACGATCCTACCATAATTCAGACGCGTGGGTCCGATTACGCCAATAGCGCCAACCACCTTTTGGTCAGCGTTCATATAGGGAGAAACCACCAAAGAGGAACCCGAAAGTGAAAATAGTTTGTTCTCAGAGCCAATAAAAATGCGAACACCCTCACCTTCATCGGTTAATTGCAAGAATTCCGCTATATCTCGCTTGCGTTCAAGGTCATCAAAGAGCACCCGAACCCGCTCTAAGTCCTCAGCTGTTCCAGCATTCTCAAGGAGATTCGATCTGCCGCGGACAATTAATCGCTCATTGTCACCGCCAGCATCCTGCATGACGGCCACGCCAGCCTCAACCAAGCCAGTTGTCAAAACATCCAATTCAGAGCGGTGTTTTTTGATCTCTGTGACAATGGTGGATTTTAACTCTTGCAATGTCCGGCCCTGACCGATGGCATTTAGAAAGTTTACAGCCTCTCGCATTTGACTCGGGGTTTGACCCAAAGGCGGTCGAAATACCCGGTTTTCAACCTCACCATTGGCAAAAACCAAAACCACAAGCGCCCGGTCGGTCGCCAAGGAAACAAATTCAATATGTTTTATGGGCGATGACTTTTTTGGCGCCAGAACCAAAGATGCTCCGCGGGTAAGTCCGGAAAGGGCGCTGGACATACGGTCAAGCATGCCGGTGATGCTGTCGTTTTCATCCATTGTTGCAGAAATTTTACGCTGCGCGGCCTCATCCGGCTCCCCAACCTCCAAAATACCATCGACAAACATTCGCAGACCAAGCTCCGTGGGCTGCCGGCCAGCAGAGGTGTGCGGGCTGTCAAGCAGGCCAAGAAGCTCTAAGTCTTTCATGACGTTGCGAATAGTGGCGGCGCTCACGGATTGTGTCATGTGTTGGGTTAACGTGTTGCTGCCCATCGGTTCCCCCGAAGACAGGTAGCTTTCCACAACCCGTTGAAACACTTCACGGCTCCGGGCATCCATTTCTGAAAATAACTCTGTAGACGAATCCATTCACCTAAGCCTTGCTATTTGGGGTCCGCTTCGCATATTCGCGCATGAACACAGAGAGGACAAGCGATGCGACCATCCAATCGAGAATTAAATCAAATGCGTGACATTGTGATTGAAACAGATGTCACCCGCCATGCCGAGGGATCTTGTTTGATCAGGGTTGGTGATACGCATGTGCTTTGCACAGCCAGTTTGGAAGAGCGTGTGCCTCCTTTTCTGCGGAACTCGGGATTGGGTTGGGTAACAGCAGAGTATGGGATGCTGCCCCGCGCCACCCATACGCGCATGCGCCGAGAGGCCAAAAACGGTCAATCGGGACGCACTCAAGAGATTCAACGTCTCATTGGGCGGAGTTTGCGCGCCGGTGTGGATCGGGTTGCTCTGGGTGAGCGGCAAATCAGTATCGATTGCGATGTGATCCAAGCAGATGGCGGGACACGTTGCGCCGCAATCACAGGCGGTTGGGTGGCACTTAAGCTCGCTGTGCAAAAGCTCATGAAAGCTGGAGATATTATCAGCGATCCACTTGTGGATCCCGTGGCTGCGGTGAGTTGTGGTATCTATGCGGGCCAAGCAGTTTTGGATCTGGACTACCCGGAGGACAGTGAGGCTGGGGTTGATGGCAATTTCGTGATGTTGGGATCGGGAAAATTGGTTGAAGTCCAGATGTCGGCTGAGGGCTCAACATTCTCTCGTGATCAAATGGGACAACTGATTGATCTGGCCGAGGCGGGCGTGTCGCAGCTGGTGGCTGCGCAATTGGCGGCCGTTGGCTGATGCGTGTGCTCACCGAGCCTAAGATCGTTCTTGCCAGTCACAATAAAGGCAAGTTGCGAGAAATTCAGGAACTTTTGGCTCCCTTTGGCATCGCATGTGTGAGTGCCGGGGAGCTGGGCCTGGAAGAACCGGTGGAAACTGAGACCAGTTTCGCTGGAAATGCGCGCCTGAAAGCGCATTTTGCAGCGCAGGCGGCCGGTCTGCCGGCTCTGTCTGACGATAGTGGAATTTGTGTTGATGGATTGGATGGCGCACCCGGGGTTTATACGGCTGATTGGGCGGAAACACCCAGTGGTCGCGATTTTACAATGGCGATGACACGGGTTTGGAAGGAGCTGGACGCAGCAAATGCACCCTTCCCCCGCCGTGCGCAGTTTAATTGTACATTATGTTTAGCATGGCCAGATGGTCACGATGAAATTTTCGCCGGCATTGCGCCCGGTCAAGTGGTTTGGCCAATGCGCGGTATGCATGGATTTGGCTTTGATCCTATGTTTCAACCCGATGGGTTTGATCAAACATTTGCTGAGATGCTCCCCGAGGAAAAGCACCCCCTAAGCCATCGGGCAGATGCCTTTAACAAGTTGGTGTCTGGCTGTCTAACGTGATGGAAGATTGGCGCCATGGCGGGTTTGGCCTTTATATCCATTGGCCATTTTGTGAAGCGAAGTGTCCTTATTGTGACTTCAATTCCTATGTCAGCGCCACGGTCGACACTGAAATGTGGGAACAAGCCCTATTAAGGGAATTGGATCGCCACGCGGCCCTCACCCAAGACCGCGTATTAAATTCAGTTTTTTTCGGGGGCGGTACCCCAAGTCTGATGCCACCCAATATGGTCGGACGTTTAATTGATCGCGCGCGGGGGCATTGGCCCTTCGCGAATGATATTGAAATCACGCTTGAGGCCAATCCATCCTCAGTTGAAGCATCACGCTTCGCGGATTTCCGTAAGGCTGGAGTGAACCGGATTTCCATGGGAATTCAGGCGCTGAACGATCGAGACCTAAAGCGCCTTGGCCGTTTGCATTCGGTGGCGGAGGCGCGGTCCGCCCTCACGGTTGCGAAGACTTATTTTGAACGGGTCAGCTTTGATTTGATCTATGCAAGGCAGGACCAAACGCTTGAAGCTTGGCAAAGAGAGCTAACCGAAGCCATTGAAATGAGCGCGGGACACCTGTCTTTGTATCAACTCACGATCGAACCAGGGACGGCCTTTGGTTTTCGAGCAAAAGCGGGCAAATTGGCGGGATTGCCCGATGAAGACTTGAACGCGGATATGTTCGATGCAACCAATGAAATCTGCGCTGCGGCAGGCTTACACGCCTATGAGGTGTCTAATTATTCATACAGGCCGTTGGAATCAAAGCATAATATTATATATTGGCGCGGGGGTGACTATATCGGAATTGGGCCCGGAGCCCATGGGCGCCTAACCTTGTCAGGAAGGCGTTACGCCACGCAAACAGCATTGGCGCCGCAGGCCTGGTTGGAGCGAGTGGCAAAACAGAACAGTGGGACCAGTCGTCAGGAGGTTTTAACCCCACAAGATCATGCAAATGAATTAATCATGATGGGATTGCGGGTGTCAGATGGGATTTCGCGCACGCGCATTGAGGGCATCGCCAACACTCAGCTGAAAATCCCAGATCACTTGCTTGATTTCGGTCTACTGGAACTTTCAAAGGATCGACTGCGCGCCACAAAAACCGGCCGCCCGCTGCTCAATCAGCTGGTCCAGGCTTTGATGTATTAAAGCCCGGCTAAGTGACGACAAAGCTCATCAAGCTGCTCTAGGTTTTTGTAACGAACAGTGATCGAACCGCCCTCTTGTCCGGGATTATGTGTAATCGAAACCGCCATTTTAAGCGCTGCGGAAAGGTCGCCCTCAAGCGCACGTGTATCTGCGTCTTTGACGGATTTTGACGCGCGCTCTTTGCTGAAGGCTTTGGGCTCTTTCACCAGTTTCTCAGTCTGTCGGACAGATAACCTCCGCGCCACAACCACACGCGCCAGATCAGAGGCGTTGGACGCCGCAATCAGAGCACGGGCGTGACCGCTTGAAAGACTACCATTGACGACAAGGGATTGAACATCTTCCGGTAGTGTCAGAAGGCGGAGAACATTTGCAATGTACGGGCGCGATTTTCCAAGCGCCTCGGCCATCTGCTCTTGCGTATGACCAAATTTATCCATGAGCTGCCGATAACCGATTGCCTCTTCAATTGGATTTAGGTCTGCACGTTGGATATTCTCGATGATGGCGATTTCAAGCACATCCTGGTCAGAAAATTCCCGCACCACAACAGGCAATTCATGCAGCTGGGCAAGTTGAGAAGCGCGCCAGCGCCGTTCACCCGCGACAATTTCATACTCTCCAGTTTTGCCCGGATGGGCGCGCACGACCAAGGGCTGAATAATGCCCTTAGAACGAATGGACCCTGCAAGGTCATTTAGATCGTCAACGTCGAAATGCCGGCGTGGTTGATCCGGGTTGGGATATATATTTTCGATTGGCACAAGCATGTCATTGCGCCGATCAGACCCTATTGGACCCGAGTCACCAACTGCGGGTTCAATATCTGCCATAAGAGCGGATAGGCCTCGGCCGAGACCTCTTTGGCGTTTGGGGGTATTGGCCATGGTGTGTCCTAACTATTTATCATCTTCGTGCCAAAATCTCTTGAGCGAGGGCGCGATAGGCCTCCGCCCCTTTGGATCGGCTATCATAACTTAAAACAGGCATCGCAAAAGAGGGCGCCTCGCTTATTCGTACATTGCGGGGAATGACTGTTTTAAAGACTAGTTCGCCCAGATTTTCCCGCGCGTCCTCTTCGACCTGCAGGGACAAGCGGTTGCGCGCGTCATACATTGTAAGCACCACGCCCTCGATTCTGAGATCGGGATTGCCTAGATCTCGAACCTCTCGCACGGACATGAGTAGCTGTGACAGCCCCTCCAGTGCAAAAAATTCACTTTGCAAAGGAATAATGAGCGCATGAGCCGCTATCAGAGCGTTCACAGTTAGAACATTGAGCGATGGGGGGCAGTCCAACAATACATAATCATATTTTGAAAGATCTGAGTTGCCGAAAACCTTACGCAGCTTCTCACTTCGGTTCTTTGCACTGGCCAGCTCAATGTCTGCAGAGCTGAGATCCGTTGTTGATGGGACAAGATCGATATTTTCAATATCTGTTTTTTGTATAAATCGGGGCTCAACGTTAGTGCCGATCAGAACATCATAAGTGGTAAATTCGCGCGCATCAGCGTGTGAGCCAAGCCCCGTTGACGCGTTTCCCTGAGGATCAAGATCCATAACCAGCACTTTAAACCCGGCTTCTGCGATTGCAGCTGCTAAATTTAGGGTTGTAGTTGTCTTCCCGACCCCACCCTTTTGGTTCGCGATGGCGAAAATTTTTGGTTTAATCTGCAACACGTCGAATATTCCTGATTTTCAACACCGCAGCATTGCTGTCTGTCTGGCTCTGTACGATGTCATATTCAAATGACCATGATTTTTGCGCCGCCGCAAGTTCATCCTGATAGGTTTGTCCCTTCATGAACAAACACACGCCGTCCTTTTCCACGAGAGTTTCGGCATATTCTAACAGACTAGGCAGAGGTGCGAGGGCGCGCGCCGAGAGGGTGGCCGCCGGAGCTATCATTAAGGATTCAATTCTTGAGCTGCGGATTTCACAGTTAAGCTCTAGAAGCGCGGCTGCTTGACGGAGGAAGGTGGCTTTTCTCAGATCGCTTTCGACCAGGGCGACACAAGTGGATGGGGAGATCTCTTTCAAGCAAATCGCCACAACGATACCGGGAAAACCCCCGCCGCTGCCAATATCAATCCAGTAGTCTGACAGCTTTGCCAATGCGATAATTTGTGCCGAATCTTCAATGTGACGGCTCCAGATGTTCGGAATGCCGCCCCTAGCGATCAGATTGATAACCGGATTCCACTTTTTAACCAACGCAACAAAATCGTTGAGCTGCGCCTCTGTTTCACGTGAAACATTCAGGCTGGCGAGTGTTTCTTGCTTCTTCATCCGGTATTTTTCAGGCTTTGGGATTTAATACTCACTAATACGGCGGTTAAAGCCGCCGGCGTTACCCCTTCAATATTTTTAGCGGCGCCAAGTGACGCCGGACGCGCTGCACTTAATTTTGCGATCATCTCAGAAGACAAACCAGCAACGCCCGCATAATGAAAACCGTTTGGAATCTTAACGCTTAGGTCCCGAGCCAATGCCTCGATATCGCGGCCCTGGCGTTCAATATAAGTAACATAGAGCGCCTCTCGCGCAACCTGATCCAGGGACTCTGTGTCAAACTCGACTAGCCTTGGGGTCAAATCAGCGAGATTGGCAATGGTAACACCGGGGATAGAGAGCAGCTCATGTCCATTGCGACGACGCCCATCTAAACCAAGGTCGATTCCCACCTGTCGCGCCTGGTTGGGTGATACGGACATTGATGACAGCAGCGAACGACATTGATCTAGGCGCTTCACCTTCTCTTGATACACGCCGTACCTTTGACCAGATACCAGCCCGGAGGTATGTCCTTGCTCGGTCAACCGCTGATCGGCATTATCCGCACGGAGTTTCAATCGAAATTCAGCCCTTGAGGTAAACATTCTATACGGCTCGGTTGCACCCCGTGTTGTTAAATCATCGATCATAACCCCAATATAGCTGGTGCTACGATCAAATGTGATGGGACACACGCCCTTAAGCCGTTTCGCAACGCCGATTGCCGCAACCAGGCCCTGAGCTGCAGCCTCCTCATACCCTGTCGTGCCGTTAATTTGCCCAGCCAAGAACAAGCCGCCCATCAAATTTGATTCCAAATCACTTGATAAACCCTGGGGATTAAGAAAATCATATTCAATGGCATATCCTGGCTGTTGAATTTCTACATTCTCCAAGCCCTGGATCGACCGAACATAGGCCTCTTGTACGTCGTCGGGCAGTGATGTCGAAATACCATTTGGATAGACGCAGTTGGTCGTTAGCCCCTCTGGCTCCAAAAACACCTGGTGGCTAGATTTATCAGCAAAACGGGTTATTTTGTCTTCAATTGAAGGACAATACCGCGGCCCAACGCCTTCGATGTGCCCCCCATACATTGCCGACTTGCCAATGTTCTGCCGAATAATGTCGTGAGTATGGCTGTTGGTATGAGTAATGCCACAGCTGACCTGCTGGACAGCAGGTCCTTTTGATAAGAATGACAACATCACCGGATCACAATCGGCAGGCTGAAGCTCAAGCTGGCTCCAATCAATGGTGTCACCGTTCAACCGCGGCGGCGTGCCGGTTTTCAACCGGCCAAATACAGCGCCCAAAGATTCCATCTGCAATGAAAGCTCGTCTGCAGCCTTCTCTCCCATGCGACCCGCGGAGACCCTTTTATCGCCAATATGAATTGTCCCCCGCATGAAGGTTCCAGCGGTCAGGATAACCGAGCGGGCATGAACTTCCGAGCCATCCGCCAAACGAACACCCGTGACAGAACCAGCATTTGACATCAAAGCCGCCGCTTCCCCCTCGATCAATGTGTAATCTTGCTGAGCAAGTAGAGCCTGAATTGCTTGTAGATACAGCTGCCGATCCGATTGTGTCCGCGGGCCCTGCACCGCGGGCCCCTTGCTTCGGTTCAGCAGGCGGAATTGAATGCCCGAAAGATCAGCTGCGGTACCCATAACTCCATCCAGAGCATCGATCTCACGCACCAAATGACCCTTACCCAAGCCACCGATCGCTGGGTTACATGACATCACGCCGACCTTGTTTTTGTCCAAAGTCACAAGAGCGGCATTCAATCCATACCGGCAGGCCGCATGAAGCGCCTCGCATCCGGCATGTCCGCCGCCTACAACCACAACATCAAAATGTTTCACGTGAAACAAGCCCCCTACTTCCCCAAGCAAAAGCTTGAGAAGATTTCATCCAATACAGATTCTATATCAATCCGACCGAAAACGAAATCCAATTCACTAAGCGCGAAATACAGCTCTTGACTAGCCAATTCAAAGGGCAATGGGTCGGCTTGAATCAACTCCAATACCCGCCCAAGAAAGGATTCCGCCGCACGCAAGCCAGTGATTTGACGTTCTCGAATAGCCACCACATCTTGCGGTGTTTTGACCATTAACCGTTCAGCAATAAGGCTCAGTAATTCTGATACACCTTCCCCGTTTTTTCCCGAAACTGTACCAACATCAGAGCTTCGCTCATCTCCCTTATTCAACCGAACAATATCTTCATCACGCAGAGCAATAGGGAGAGGCTCCCCCACCTCTTCAACCAAGAACACACGAACATCAGCGGCGGCTGCCATCTCATATGCCCTTGAGATACCTAAGTTTTCAATCTCATCCTCTGACTCCCGCAAGCCCGCTGTATCTAGGAAACTCACAGCCAGCCCTTGCAAATCAACCCGGCACTCGATCACATCTCGCGTCGTTCCCGCCACATCAGAGGTAATTGCAGCTTGCCGCCCCACAATAGCATTAAACAGCGTGGATTTACCAACATTGGGCGCACCGATTATCGCAACCGTAAAACCGGTACGAATTTTTGACGCCATCATAGACCGCTCCAATATTGCAGCGATCGACGCACGCGTCTCCTCAACCAAGCTAATAACCTCGACAGAAAGATCATCCGGAATTTCCTCATCCGAAAAATCAATACTAGCCTCCAGCAGCGCAGCCGCACGCAACAACTTGCCCCGCCACATCTCCCCGGCGTCCCCGAAACGACCATCCAATACACGAATGGCTTGCTGACGTTGCGATTCGGTTTCAGCATCAATGAGATCTGACAAGGCCTCGACCTGATTAAGATCCAATTGGCCATTTTCGAGCGCTCGGCGGGTAAATTCACCCGGTTCTGCAAGCCGGCAACCCTCTTGCTCCGACAGTTCCGACAGCAACTTGGCCACAGTGGCCAAGCCCCCATGGACCTGAAACTCTACAACACGCTCGCCCGTAAAGCTTGCACCTTGCTCGAAACATAGCACAAGTGCCTGATCTATAAGCGCCCCATCGCGTCCCCGAACCGCCCGCAGGCCGGTCAGACCAACCTGCGGCAAATTGCAGAATATCCTCGCTATATCAAATGCCTGAGCTCCAGATAGACGGATAACAGAGACCCCTGCCCGACCCGTTGCCGTCGCCTGCGCAAAAATACTGTCCATTCGCCACACTTAGGTGTTCATGGAATCGAAGAATTCAGAATTGGATTTGGTCTGCTTCAATTTCGAGATCAAGAATTCTATCGCATCAGTTGTCCCCATCGGATTCAAGATCCGGCGCAAGACATAGGTTTTTTGCAGATCCACTTTATCCACCAGCAGATCTTCCTTACGCGTTCCTGATTTCAAAACGTCCATGGCTGGGAAAACGCGTTTGTCGGCAACTTTCCGGTCCAAGACGATTTCCGAGTTACCGGTGCCTTTAAATTCTTCGAAAATAACCTCATCCATGCGGCTGCCTGTATCAATCAAAGCGGTCGCAATAATAGTCAAAGAACCGCCTTCTTCAATATTTCGTGCTGCGCCAAAAAAGCGTTTTGGCCGCTGCAAGGCATTCGCATCCACACCACCGGTCAATACCTTACCGGAGGAAGGCACCACCGTATTAAATGCCCGACCCAATCGAGTGATCGAATCAAGCAAAATAACCACGTCACGTTTGTGCTCAACCAAACGTTTCGCTTTTTCAATCACCATTTCGGACACAGCAACGTGACGCGTCGCGGGTTCATCAAAGGTCGAGCTCACAACCTCACCCTTCACAGACCGCTGCATATCGGTAACCTCTTCCGGCCGCTCATCAATCAACAAAACGATCAAATAACATTCCGGATGGTTTCTTTCGATAGAATTGGCAATATTTTGAAGTAAAACGGTTTTCCCCGTCCGTGGCGGTGCAACGATCAAAGATCTCTGACCTTTACCAATCGGGGCAACCAAATCAATAATCCGCGCCGAGCGATCCTTCGTCGTGGGATCCTCAAGCTCCATTTTCAACCGCTCATCTGGATAAAGCGGCGTCAGATTTTCGAATGCCACCTTATGGCGTGCGCGCTCTGGGTTCTCAAAATTGATCTTCTCAACCTTGGTCATACCAAAATAGCGTTCTGTATCCTCTGGCGCCTTAATAATCCCCTCAATGGTATCTCCAGTCCGCAGAGAGAATTGCCGGATCATTTCTGGAGAAACATAAATATCATCTGGACCTGGCAAATAATTTGCTTCTGGCGAACGTAGAAACCCAAAGCCGTCTTGAAGCACTTCCAAAACCCCATCTCCAGAGATTTCCGCTCCATCTTCAGCACGCTCTTTCAAAATTGAGAACATCATATCGCCCTTACGCATGGTCGACGCGTTCTCAATTTCCAGCTCTTCCGCCATAGAAAGCAGATCTTTTGGGCTTTTCGCCTTTAATTCGGCCAAAGTCACACGGTTACTTGTCATAGAGTCTCTTCCTGCCCAAGATCGCCCCGGGCACCACAGATGTCATTAAGAAAAAGCAATCCCGAACGGGTGCGCCATCTCGTTACTCAAAACCAAGCGACAAGTCAAATATTACAAACTTACTTAAAATGGCTGAACCACAACCATGATAACAATTGCCAGTAACAAAACTGTCGGAACTTCATTCATAATTCGGTAGGTTTTTCCAGTCAGATGATTTTCACCATTCTCGAAATTTCTTTGCCTTCTGGCCAGCCAAACATGAAATAGTGTCATTGCTACAATGGATATCAATTTCACCCAGGGCCAAACCTCTGACCAATTCAACACGCCGGGTATGATTGCCAAAGATAACCCAAAGCCCCACGTCGCAAGCATGGCTGGTGTCATAATGACTTTCAACAACTTTGATTCCATCATGCAGAATAATCTATCCGTATCAGATGGCATTTTAACTTTTTCACTATGATGCACAAAAAGTCGAGGCAGATAAAAAATCCCAGCCATCCAAGAAATGACGGACACGATATGACCAGCTTTTAACCACGGGTACATTGCAATTAAGTAATCTATCATCGGACTGTATTTCTACCCCTCTATATTAATAAAGATAATATATGATTTTAGTAGAGAGATGTAGTGCCGTCAGACTCTGTGGATCAAATTTTATAAATCCATCTATCCACAGATGGATAAAAACAATTAACTTCTCAAAACAATTAAATTAAACGTTTATAAACAAAAACCTAAAAACAGACCTTGTGTGTAACTCTGTTGATAGATTTGTTAAACTACACCAAAATGTAAATTATCATTGGCATGAAGTTATCCATATCTACAGAAGATAAATCCACTGAAAAATCTTGAACTCTGACGAAATCTAGGAAGAATTCTTGTATTTGCATAAATCCGCAATTACCCCCACAGTTCAGTCACAGGTCACACAAAACATATCCACAGGTTTATCTCACATGGATCTCATCCTCGCGTCTCAATCTGCCACGCGCCGTCGCATCTTAAACTCTGCACGAATAAGCGCTCAGTTTATGTCACCACAAATTGATGAAGAAAACATTACGAAATCTCTGATTGCAGAACAGGCCCTGCCCCGTGACATTGCCGACACTCTAGCCGAACATAAAGCGCTAAAAATATCCCGAAAGAATCCAGATAGTTGGGTAATTGGATGTGATCAAATACTGGTTTTTGAGGGCGAAATTTTCGGAAAGCCCGCCTCACCCGAGGCGCTCAAAACCTCTCTATCTCGCCTTTCTGGGAAAACGCATCGTTTGATTACTGCTAATGTGATCTACAAGGATAGCAAACCTCAGCGGCGACATATTTCAATCAGCCATATGTCTATGCGTTCTATGAGTGCGGCTGAGATAGACGCCTATATAGAAGCTCATTGGGAGGATGTGAAACATTCAGCCGGGGGCTATCACTTTGAAAAAACGCCAGATATTTTTGCCGGTGTTCGTGGCAACTGGTTTGATATTATGGGGCTTTCTATCGGGCCAATCATCAGTTTTTTGAACCAAACCAATACAACCGCCCCGTTTCAAACCCCTAAACTTGCGGCGGTTTTGGGTCATCCGATAGCGCAGAGCAAATCGCCCCTGATGCATGGGCACTGGCTTAAGAAAAATCAAATATCAGGCGATTATTTCGCCATCGACATTCCCCCCGCACGCTTTAGTGAAACGGTGCGTATGCTGTTTGACCTAGGATTTTCAGGCTTTAATGTCACCATTCCGCATAAGGAACAAGCATTGGCATTTGCGGATGACACCACCCCTCTGGCGCAACGCATTGGAGCATCCAACACTTTGATAAAAAAAGACAACGGAAATATAAATGCCGATAATACAGACGGTTATGGATTTATGACCAATCTGACCTCGCAAAGCATGACGTGGCAGCCAAGCGCTGGTCCGTCTTTGGTGTTGGGCGCAGGTGGCGCTGCGCGGGCGATTTTGGTTGCTCTTTTGGACGCTGGTGCCCCCAAGATTTACCTTTGTAATCGTACCCGTGCACGGGCAGAAGATTTGGCCGCTGAGATTTCGGATCTCATTGAAGTGATTGAGTGGCAGGACAAAGAGGATATTTTGCCAAAGGTGTTCACCGTGGTGAACAGCACCTCGCTTGGTATGATTGGAAAACCTGCCTTAGATTTCGATTTGACCCATGTGAATCCGCGCGCCCTGGTCGCTGATCTCATTTACGCCCCCCTCGAAACCCAGCTTTTGAAGGATGCGCGGGCGCGTGGATGTGAGGTGGTGGGCGGTATTGGTATGTTATTGCACCAAGGTGTCCCAGGGTTTGAGGCTTGGTTTGGCACCTGGCCTGTTGTGGATCAAGAGCTAGAGACATTGGTGCTCACATGAGTTTTCTTTTGGGATTGACCGGATCGATCGGCATGGGAAAATCAACAACCGCCCAGCTTTTTGCAGATCGGGGTTGCAAGGTTTGGGATGCCGATAGCACCGTGCACCGCGCCTATTGTGAAAACGGCGCGGCGGTGGCCAGTATTGCCAAGATTGCTCCGAGCGCCGTGTCTCAAGGCCTTGTGGATCGCGCAAAGCTTCGAGCACTTATTTCACAAGACGCAAAACTATTGCCTAAGCTGGAAGCGATCATTCATCCCCTTGTTAAAAAAGACCGGGAGGCTTTTATTGCCGGTAACCCGGGGTCCATTTTGGTTTTTGATATTCCACTATTGTTTGAGCTCAATTCCGCAGCTGATTTTGATGCCGTGGCCTGTGTCTTATCGAGCTCCGAGGTGCAAAAATCTCGTGTTTTGGCACGATCAGGGATGACAGAGGAGCATTTTCAAATGATCCTATCTAAACAATGGCCCGCAGAAGAGAAAGCCGCACGGGCCGATTACATTATTGATACCAATAGCCCCGAAACAGCTGCGCGGGCGGTCGACGTTATTTTGGCAGATATCAAGAAAAGGTAAAAAGATGCGTGAAATTGTTTTGGATACAGAAACCACCGGGTTCGAGCCAAGTGAAGGGGATCGGATTGTTGAAATTGGCGCGGTTGAATTGTTCAACCATTTGCCAACTGGCCGCACGTATCACCAATATATTAATCCAGAACGCAATATGCCGGAGGCTGCGTTTAATGTGCATGGTCTGAGCGAAGAATTCCTATCGGATAAGCCTATTTTCAAGAACATTGCCCAAGAATTTATCGATTTCATTGTGGACTCCAAGCTTGTCATACACAATGCATCTTTCGACATGAAATTTTTGAATGCAGAACTTGGGTGGGTCAATCGGCCGGCTTTGCCAAACGATCAAGCCATTGATACTCTTGCGATTGCACGCCGTAAATTCCCTGGCTCGCCCGCTTCATTGGATGCTTTATGCCGCAGGTTCGGTATTGATAATTCCTTGCGAACACTGCATGGGGCATTGTTGGACTCTGAAATCTTGGCAGAAGTTTATTTGGAGCTGGTTGGTGGCCGGCAGCCAGATTTGGTTTTATTCGGCCCAGAGGTCAAAACATCCACCGATGGCTCACGATCCCCCGATTGGCGCCCCGTGCCTCGACCAAAACCCTTGGCATCCCGGCTGTCAGACAAAGAAAAAGCGGCGCATGAAACATTCATCGCCGCTTTGGGATCTGATGCACTTTGGACAAAAGAGACTTAGTTTGCTTTCGCTTTCGCGTTTTCAGCAACACGCCGTTGAATTTCATTGCGATACAATTGAACGAAATCCATCGAATCGAGGTTGAGTGGCGGGAAGCCACCATCTCGTGTTACATCGCTGATGATGCGGCGCAGGAAGGGGAAGATCATGCGTGGGCACTCGATCATCAAATAGGGATGAAGTTGATCTTCTGGCAAGTTTTCAATGTGAAAAATGCCCGCATATTCCAGCTCTAACAAAAACATCGCTTCGCCCTTATCTTTGGTTTTGGACGAAATTTCTGTCTTGATAATGACCTCAAACTGGTTTTCGATCGGACGCTTTTTTGCATCAATATTAACCTGCACAGACACATCGGGCTGTGCTTCACCGCTAATGCCTTTCTGAGCTAAAATATTCTCGAAAGACATATCACGAATATATTGGGCCAGAACCTGCGTTTTCATGGGCTTTGGTGCGGCCCCTTCTTCATTTTTGGCATTTTCAACCGGTTTTTGTGCCATTCTGGTCACTCCTAAAAATATATCCCAAGCCGCATAGCAGGATCTGCGGCAACCCTCAATGCTTTGTCGGGCCAGAGGGGGGGGTATGCTCTGAAATATTTGTATATTCCGCATCAATGACGGTGTTATCTGGCTCGGTCTCGTGGGGGGAGAATTTCATATCGGCTGATTTAAGTTTTGAGCAGATCATTTTCGTGATCAGGTTGCGGAAAGGCGGGAAGAGAAGCAAAAACCCGAAGGCATCGGTGAAAAACCCCGGTGTCAGCAGTAACGCCCCAGCAAATAAAATCATCGCCCCGTGTGCCAAGGGCTCGGTTGGATCTTTCATTGCCTGAAACGATCTTTGGAGCGCATGTAACACCTGTGTGCCCTGACTGCGCACCAGCGCGGTTCCAGCAACGGCGGTCAATAAAACGATAAGCAACGTTGGCCAAAGGCCAATTACGTCACCGACTTGGATAAAAAGGCCGATTTCAATTAAGGGCACCGCTATAAAAGCTATCAACAACCGCATTTTGGCTCTCCGATTCACCTGTGTGCTGGTGGACTTGAACCACCTGTTGTCCTACATAGGTAACAAGTTCGAATAATTCTATTCCTCATGGGGCAACAGATCACAATGAATATGCAAATTATCCAATTATTGGCTTTGGCAGGTATCGCTATCTATCTCATTTTGAAGTTGCGGGGTGTTCTGGGCACAAGAGATGGTCATGAGGGTCCACGCGCGAATATCGTTGCACGCGCTGATGATCGACCCAAGCTTGAGGTGATCGATGGTGGTCCAGATCAGGATATAACAGATCACGTTGCAGAAGACAGCGACGCAGCTCGGGCACTTTTGGGCATGAAGCAAGCGGAGCCGTCGTTTTCTGTAACAGAATTTCTGTATGGTTCGAAAAGTGCTTATGAAATGATTTTAATGGCTTTCGAAAATGGTGACTTGGGCAGTGTCAAAGCCTTCTTAAATCAAGATGTCTATGATGCCTTTGCTTCGGTTGTGGAGGCCCGCAAAGCACAGGGCCTGTCGATTGAGGCAGAATTCATTGGCGTGCGGGATACTGGCTTAATAGGCGCGACGTTTGACCCCAAAACCAACGCAGCAGAGATTGATGTGCGCTTCATTTGCGAGCTCACCTCAGTGGTGCGCAACTCGGATGGGGATATTATAGAGGGCAATGAGACAGAGGTTAAACGCCAGCGCGATGTTTGGACTTTTGGCCGCACCATGGGCGCCGGCGATCCAAACTGGCAGCTCATTGCCACGGGCGAATGAACCTTAGACCGATGCTTTTGGTCGCCATTTTTGCGGCCCTTGGTTTCCCGGTTACCGCAGGCGACACCTATCAGGCCATTCCGTTCTCTGCGCTCAATGGATGGCAAGACGACGATCACGCGGCGGCACTGGAGGCTTTTAAAGTCACCTGTGGCGATATGTCCGGTGAGGAGTGGGAAAGTCTTTGCGCAGTTGCACAGCAAAACCCAAATGCGCGACTGTATTTCGAAACTTTTTTCCAACCAGTGATGACCAAGACCACCGAGCCGGCCCTTTTTACGGGGTATTATGAACCGGAACTAGTCGGGTCTCTCACGCGAACTGGGCGATTTCGGTATCCAATCTACGGCGTGCCGAAGGAGGTGCGCTCTGGTGGCCCTTGGAAAACCCGCCGAGACATTGAGGAAAACCAAGTTTTAAAGGGCAGGGGGCTTGAATTGGCCTGGGTTGAGAATCCCGCCGATATTTTCTTTTTGCAGATTCAGGGTTCGGGCCGCGTGCGGCTGCAAGATGGCACGACCATCCGCCTGGGGTTTGGTGGCTCTAATGGCCATCGGTATCAGGCCATTGGTCCCCATTTGGTTGAGTTGGGTGTTTTGCAGGAGCATGAAGTATCGGCAAACCGAATTAAACAATGGGTGCTGGACAACCCCGAACAGGGACAGGAAATTGTCTGGGAAAATCCGGCCTATGTATTTTTTCGCCGGGTTGATGATGTGCCCAGTGACAAAGGTCCATTTGGCGCGATGAACCGTTCACTCACAGCCTTGCGCACCCTGGCCGTTGATCCCAAATATGTCACCCTTGGCGCGCCCGTCTGGTTTGAAAAGGGTGGGTCAAGACCTCTAAACCGTCTTATGATTGCTCAAGATACAGGCTCTGCCATAACAGGGCCGCAGCGCGCTGACGTGTTCTTTGGAACGGGATTTCGGGCCGGGGTTGCGGCGGGTTTGACCAAAGATTCGGGTCGCATGATCCTTTTGTTGCCAATCCAAGAAGCGCGCGCCCGGATTTCGGGGCAATAGGGATGGCTAGAAAACTGCGTCCAGAAGAGCGAGAGCTTTGGAAAAAGGTGGCTGATACAGCAACACCTTTGGCTCCGACCGCAAAGATGGAAATGCCGCGGGCCCTGTCTGTACCAAAAGCAGAGATAAAGCGCCCTGCATCGGTAAAACCAGACCTCAAGGCTTTCAAAATTGGTATGAAATCACGACCTACATCGCCAGCGAGCTGGGTACAGGCCGCGGCGAAGCCGGCGCCTGTGATGGATGCAAAATCCTTTGGCAAGTTGACCCGCGGCAAGCTGCGGCCCGAGGGGCGCATTGACCTTCATGGGATGACAATGGCGCAAGCCCACCCAGCCTTGCAGGATTTCATTTTGGGATCCGCGCAATTGCAGCGCCGATTGGTTCTTGTGATTACCGGCAAGGGCAAATCCAAGCCAGATCATGGGCCTATTCCTGAGCGCCATGGGGTATTGAGGCACAATGTTCCGAATTGGTTGCGACAGTCTCCGCTGTCTTTGGTCATTTTAGAGGTGACACAAGCACATCAGCGCCACGGTGGGGAGGGCGCGCTTTATGTCTATCTGCGCCGGGGTCGCTAAGCCAACAAGCTGGCGCGCACGCGCCTGACACCTGCCCACATCATCAGAGACGAGAAGCCAAAAAATACAGAAACTGCAACATATTGTACATCAAGAGCGAGGTTGTAATCCAGCAAGATCCCCGTCACCGCCGGACCAATGGCTGAGCCCAAAACCATGACAGCCGCCGCCGCTGCTTTGATTGAGCCAAGGTGTTTTGTGCCATAAAATTCGGCCCAAAAAGCATTTGGCAGTGTTGCGTTCGCGCCTGAGGAAAGGCCAAGGAAAATAAATCCCACCAATGCCGCAACAAGCGACTGACCATATGCAAAGATCAAAAAGGCAACAATCATTGGCAATTGAAAATAAGGGATCAAGCGGGCGGTGTCTAATTTGTCGAGCAAGATCCCAGATAAAATCATCGCTCCTATAGAAACAGCGGTGTAAACTGGAAACATGGCAACCAATTGCAAATGCTCCCAGCCTTTAATTTCGGCAAAATGTACCTGGAGGAAGAAAAAAGCGGTGTTAAATGCTGATTGTCCCAATAGCGCAGGGATCATGAACCAAAACAATGGATGGCCAAGCGCTTGATTGCGGCTCCAATGGTGCCCGCCCATTCCAAGAGATTGCCCCTCTGAGGCGTTCGATTGTGGGCTACGTTCTTCTGCGAGCAACCAAAGCAGCGCGGGAATGGCTAAAATTGCGACGCCGGCGGCCAAGACCCAAACGCTTTGCCAGGTGAAAAATACCAAAAGACTAACTACCAAAATCGGATAACAGGCCTCACCAATTGAAAATCCAAGGCTGGCTACGGAAAGTGCCTTGCCGCGGTTGGCCACAAACCAGCGGGACATCGCCACCGCTGCGATATGGGTCGACATGCCCTGACCAGTAAAGCGCAAACAAAAAATGACAACGGGCAGCAGGGCGACCCAAGGATTGAACGCAATGAACAGACAAGAGGCCGCAAGTGCCGCCAAGACAATCGGCCCGAGGTGACGCACGCGCATGACATCGGTCAAACCACCGGACCAAACCATCACAATTGCCGATGCAAATGTGCCAAACCCGTAGATTGCCCCCCAATCTCCATGGGATAGGTTGAAGGCTGCGCGAATTTCACCTGCAAATATTGAGATGAAATATGTCTGCCCAAAGCTTGAGATTAAAGTAAGTAGGGCCCCAGCTGTGAGCCACCGGCTGTTTTGCAAAATGAAACGTATCATGCGCTGTTGTCAGACGAAATGTGACCGCTGACAAGAGCTATAATACGTAGCGCGACAGATCTGTTGATTGCAATAAGCTGTCGAGATGCTTGTTAACATAGGCCTTATCAATAACAACTTCAGAACCCGCCCGATCTGGCGCAGCAAAAGACAATTCCTCAAACACCCGCTCGATGACCGTATAGAGCCGCCGCGCGCCAATGTTTTCGATGGAGCGATTCACCTCGGCGGCCGCTTGTGCCAAAGCTTTTATACCATCCTCACTAAAGCTGACGGAGACATCTTCCGTGCTCATAAGCGCTGAATATTGCAAAGTTAACGCGTTTTCAGTTTCCGACAGAATGCGTATAAAATCCTCTTCGGTAAGATCTCGCAGCTCCACACGGATCGGCAGGCGACCCTGAAGCTCAGGTAAGAGGTCAGACGGTTTTGCAACATGAAATGCGCCGGAGGCAATAAACAAAACATGGTCTGTTTTCACTGGCCCATGTTTGGTGGACACGGTTGTGCCTTCAATCAAAGGCAGCAGATCACGCTGGACACCTTCGCGACTGACGTCCGCTCCGCGCGCATCGGCGCGCGCGCAGACCTTATCAATTTCATCAAGAAACACGATTCCGCTTTGCTCCACAGCCTTCAGGGCGGCTTTAGTGACGATTTCATCGTCGAGCAGCTTATCTGCTTCTTCTCCGAGCAACACATCATAACTGGCAGCTACGGTCATCTTTTTGCGACGGGTCCTGCCACCCATGGCTTTGCCAAAGATATCTCCAAGGTTCATCATTCCCATCTGACTGCCCGGCTGACCGGGAAGGTCCAGCATCGACATGGGGTTAGAGGTATCGGCAACCTCAAGTTCGATGACCGTGTCATCCAGCTCTCCACTGCGCAATTTCTTGCGGAACATTTCGCGGGTTGCGTCGCGGGCATCTGCTCCAGAAATGGCCTCAATCACACGCTCTTCGGCGGCCTCTTTCGCGCGCGCGCGGACATCCTCGCGCATGTGATCACGGGTCATGGCGATGCTTGAGTCGACCAAATCTCGAATAATTTGTTCAACATCCCGGCCAACATAGCCCACCTCAGTGAATTTTGTGGCTTCGACCTTAAGGAAGGGTGCGTGGGCTAATTTGGCCAATCGGCGGCTAATTTCGGTTTTACCCACCCCGGTGGGGCCAATCATGAGAATATTTTTGGGATAAACTTCATCACGGAGCTCATCGGGCAATTGTTTGCGGCGCCACCGGTTACGCATGGCAACAGCAACAGCGCGTTTGGCGTCATTTTGGCCGACAATATGGCGGTCTAGCTCAGATACGATTTCGCGAGGGGTTAGGTCGGTCATTTTGAAATTACCTCAACGGTCAGGTTGCCATTTGTATAAACACAAATATCTGAGGCAATCGCCATGGCTTTGCGAGCAATCTCCTCTGCATTGAGATCTGTTTCTTGCAGGCCGCGCGCGGCGGCCAGGGCGAAGTTGCCGCCAGAGCCAATTGCCGCGATCCCATGTTCTGGCTCCAGCACATCCCCGGCACCGGTGATGATTAAGAGTTCAGCCCCATCAGTGACAATCAGCATGGCTTCGAGCTTTTGTAAATATTTGTCTGTGCGCCAATCTTTGGCCAACTCAACACAGGCGCGTTGCAGCTGTCCGGGAGTGGATTCGAGTTTCGCCTCTAGCCTTTCCAACAGGGTAAAAGCGTCAGCTGTAGAGCCAGCAAAGCCCACCACAACATCATTTCCACCCGGTGATAAGCGCCGCACTTTGCGCGCGGATCCCTTTATGACCGTTGGTCCAAGGCTGACTTGGCCGTCGCCTGCAACCACAACTTGAGTGCCTTTACGCACGCCAATAATCGTTGTTCCGTGCCATCCGGGGGAATTTGTATCGCTCATCTGCTTCTCCTCATTACGGACGCTATATGGGAAATGCCACTTCTGGCAACAAGGGCACGAAAAAAGGCGCCCAAAGGAGCGCCCTTCCCAGAAATAAAAACTTCATCTTAAATGGCGTCGTCAATCCAGTTTTTGAGAGCCGCTTTTGGGGCTGCGCCTGTTTTGTTGGAAATGACTTGCCCGTCTTTAAACAAAAATAATGCTGGAATACCACGCACACCCAGGGCGGCTGCGGCGGAGGGGTTGCTATCGACATCCACCTTAACCACTTTGATTTTGCCCTCCATTTCGACAGAAATCTCTTCGAGTGATGGCCCAATTTGCTTGCACGGTCCGCACCATTCTGCCCAAAAATCCACCACAACAGGCAGATCAGAGTCTTTTACAATACTATCAAAAGTTGCGTCTGTAGCAGCGACAGTGGCCATGGGGTTACTCCAAATGTTATAAGGCTTTCTTAAGAGTTAGAGTTGCAAGCGCCCAGCGTCAAGCGGGTGATGTATTTGCCAAGGATGAAATCACAAGATCTGGCGGCAGCGGCATGAGCTCAGGGGTTTTTGTCCATAAAATTGCGGTTTCGATGTCATGATGGGGATAGATTTGTGATAAGGCAGCGGCATAGGCCCCCATCTGTCTTAACAGCCCGCTCGGAACCTGCGCAACCTCGCTTGGCACGATTTGATTGGACTTGAAATCGACCGCCAATACCCGCGTTGGTGAAATAAGCAGCCGGTCTATGGATCCTTGGATTGGATCACCGTTCAGCTCTGGCAAATGGGCACTTATATCTACTTCAGCCAGACTTTCGGGCGCAAAAATATAGGCCAGCTCTGGTTGTTGTAGCACCGTGCGGGCCTCTTGGAAAGCAGCGGCTTGGATATCTGCCTCAAGCAAACGTTGTGCGATATTGCCCCATTGATCTTGCGGCGCATTGGGCAAGACCTCCAAGAGCCGATGCACCGCTGTTCCCAGTCGTTTTGCATTTTCAGCGTCCTGCGGCGCGCCACCGGGCAAAACCTTATCGCCTCCCAAATCGGATGGAGAACGGGGGGCTGCAGGGGCTTGGGCTGGTTTGGTATGGGGAATTGCCCAGCTTGGCACAGATTGCTTCATGATCTGAGGCTGTACGGGGTCACTTTGCGGTCCCGCTGACCATTGCATCGGTTCATACCGCAATCCCAAACCGGCGAAGGTGTTCAAGGGCGCAGCGCCAAGGGCAGAAATCGCATCCTGAATGGCGTTATGCCAACAACCTTTCCCTTCTTTAATACCTCCTGAGCGCATAACGATGAGCCAGCTTTCCGCTCGGGTCATGGCCACATAGAGTAGACGGTCACGCTCTTCTTCTTGCTGTCGCTGCTTGTCTTTAAGGCTAGATTGCAGTGCGTCCGGGATAAGATCTTTGTTTGGAGACCAAACTGCGATCGTGTTATGGGGCACCACCTCCGGCAGTTTGGGGGCTTTGCGTGGCGCTGTGTCGGGCAAAATTACGATAGGCGCCTCCAGGCCCTTGGCGCCATGGACTGTCATCACACGAATTTTGTCGCCAACACTGTCCATCTGACGTTTGATCTCCAGCTCGTCGGCATCCAGCCAGACGAGAAACCCGGTGAGATTGGGAATATTGCTGCGCTCATAGGCCAGAGATTGGCTAACCAAAGCATCAATCCCTTCGGCTGCTTCTGGTCCCAATTGGCCCAAAAAAGCTGACCGCCCGCCGCGGGTTGTCAATATATGTTCGATCAGCTCAAAGGGGCGCTTGAAATCCGCAAGATCGCGGAGCTCAGTGAGCCATTGCACTGTATTTGGGAATTCCTCTTCTCGGTTTTGCAAGCTGCGCCATAAAAAGGGTGAGTCTCGGCCCTGCGCGAGATCAAAAAGCTCTTGTTCGGACCACCCCAAAAGTGGTGATTTCAACGCTTCGGCCAAAGACAGATTGTCTTCCGGCAGCGCCAAAAAGGCCAGCAAAGAACGAATATCGCGAACGGCCAGCTCGGCCGCAACTTTCAAACGATCCGCCCCAGCGATTGGTAGGCCGGCTTCCTTACAGGCTCGGTGAATCTCTCGAAACAGCAATTTTTGACGGCCCTGAACCAGGATCAAAAAATCACCTGCTGTGATCTTACGCTGAAAGGCGGCACCCGTGTCATCCAGCTGTGTGAGCGTCTCAGTTTCGATCAAACCACAGATATGCTCGGCCAGAGCATCGGCCAATTGTTTGTCTTGATGATCTGTTGAAACCTCATCCACGGGATCCGTCCAATGGTGCGGCTCTGTCTTGTCGGGAGCTTGAAACATAGGCCAAACATCAACGCGGCCTGGAAGATCCGTTTTAAACGCCAAATGTGCGGACCCAGAGCCAAGTCCGCTGCGATTGGCAAAGACCTGATCCACGACACCCAAGATTGCCGGAGATGAGCGAAAGGAATAATCCAAAGTGGTCGATTGAAAAGGCTGATCGATTTCTCGCAATTTCTGGGAAAATTGGTCACGCATCCGATCAAAACCATCTGGATCTGCGCCTTGGAAGGAATAAATTGACTGTTTTTTATCGCCCACAACAAAGATTGTTCGGGGCACATCTGCCCGTGCGCCCTCACCTGATGTGAACTCTTGAGCGAGAAGGCGGATCACATCCCATTGCGCTGGGCTTGTGTCTTGGGCCTCATCCACAAGAATATGATCAATGCCACCATCCAAGCGAAACAAGACCCAAGTGGCGACGCGTTCATCCGACAGCAGGTGGCGCGTGCGCATGATGAGATCATTAAAGTCTAAGAACCCCCGCGCCTGTTTTCTTGCGCGATAGGTGCCGAGAAATTCCGCTGCAAAATCATAAAGCGCCAGGCTCCGTCTGGCGACATTCAGGCTCAGACGGCTTTGCCGCCCAGCCTCAACGCGCAACATAAGGGCCTCAACCTGTGCCATGCCCGGCAGCTCAGCGCGCGTGGCCTTCGTTGGAAACGATCCTATTTTTGCCAAGCCCGCAGCTTTGCCCGTTTTGTTCAAAAATACGGATTCCAATGTTGGCAGGTCGGCCGTGGTGAGCTCTGGGCCGGGGATGGCTTGCAATCGTAGATTGGCCTTAAAGTCATTGCTATTCTCGTCTTTGGCCATGAGGAGCGCTTTAAGCTCTTCAATATGTTGGAAATCGCCCGGCAGAAAACATTCTTGGGCCAGAGATGCGTCATCATACCCAGCCGGCAGGCCCAATGCCTTCCAAATACCATCTGCGCCGGGGTGGCTGTCAAAATGATGATCCAGATTTAAAATTGCATGCAAAAATTTTTGTAAATCTGGCCCCGTAAAATGTTCTGCGATACCGTCAAAACTGGACTGCCCCTGGCCATCTGCAATGGCTTCAACCACCTCATCAAGAACAAGATTTTGGGCCCGTTCGTCGATCTCGACGAATTGTGGATTTACTCCCGCCTCTAGGGGAAATCGTCGTAGGATTGCGGCGCAGAAGGAATGGATGGTTTGAATTTTCAGGCCACCGGGTGCCTCCACTGCGCGGGCAAAGAGTGTTCGGGCCCGATCAATGTCATCGGGTCCGAGGTCGCGCTCGACGCCAAGGGCCGCCAGCTCCTCCAAAAGCGTGACATCGTCTAACATGGTCCAGCGCCCCAATCGCTTGAACAACCGGTTTTGCATCTCTGATGCCGCCGCTTTTGTATAGGTCAGGCAAAGAATATTTTGCGGCATCACCCCATCGAGTAACAGCCGCGCCACGCGATCTGTCAGCACGCGCGTTTTTCCAGAGCCAGCATTGGCCGCGAGCCATGTTGAGCGCCCGGGGTGGGCCGCTTCGATTTGTCGGAGGCTTGCATCGCTCAACTTCATTTTGACACCTTGATGACTGTGGCGCGCTGGTTGGTGCTCCATTCACCGTAGCGGGCCAGATGGTCATAATCGGACGTATCATCTGCTTTCAGCATCGCGCGCCGCGCGGCATAACCTTGTTCAGGAGATTGATAGGCGCGGATTAATTTGGAAAAATCCGACCACACATCAGTCTCATCTATAGGTGCAGGCAGCTCACTGGGCGCATTATCAAGGCCGATATAGGTTGCTTCAGCCACTTTGAGCGGTCCCAATCCAGGAAATCCACCGCGCCGCAGGATCTCAACTTCCAGTAGGAGCTGTTTGTCAAAATGTAGTTGTTGTGCCGGGCTTGGCGGCTTGCCTGTTTTATAGTCGTAAATATGGGCGGTGCCATCGTTCAGGAGGTCAATCCGATCGGCCGTGCCTGCGAGGGTAAAATTGAGCTCTGGCAAATTAACGTCACCCTCAATTTCCGTCTTGGTAGAGAGGATGTGCGCCTGGCGCCTCATTTCATGTGTCACAAACCACTCAGCAAATCGAACCACTCGGGCCAGCCACATTCTGCGCGCGGCGGGCCAAGGCACGGTGCTTTGAAACCGCTCTTCTGCCAGTTCGAGGAGAGTGGCTTTGGCAGTCTCCGCATTTGTCCAGGGGCCGGTTTTCAAAAATGCTTCCAGAAGGTCATGAATAAGTGTGCCGCGCAGCGGGGCATCGGGAGATTTGGTCAACGGGTCTAGGCGCCGTAGGTTCAAGACGCGCTTGGCATAGATCGCATAGGGATCACGGATCAAGTGCTTGATGTCTGTGACGGCCAATTTTTCAGGCCGGGATGCCACCGGTGGCGCAACCGAAGGTCTGATGCTCAGCGGCGCAACTTGTGGCTTCTCCAGGGCTTCGATTTTTCCAAGCCACTCATAGCCTCGGGCGCGCATGTGATCCATCCAAGAGGTATCATCTGGTTTCTCAAGCCCGTTCAACAGATTTTCAATGCGATTGAGCCAGCGGGAGGGCACGGTTTCTGCATCATCTGATCTTAAGGATCGGGTGAGCCAAACGGCTTTGGCGCCAATGGCCTGTTGAAAATCATGTGCTGACAAACCAATTCGGCGCTCAGGCAAAAGCAGACCGGCTTGCAGCCGCAAACTGCGGTTGAGCCAGGGATCTGGAGCAGGGGGCTCGGGCCAGGTGCCGTCATTTAATCCCGCAAGGATTACAAGATCAGCACTTTGCACGCGCGCCTCCAACGTGCCCCAAATTAGGATATTCGAATGCACATGATTTTGGTCGCGGGTTTGCCCAGCGTTCAAAACACCGCGCAAAATGGCGGTATAGTCTATGAGCTCTACATCTCCCGCGGCCGGGGCATATCTTGTGAGGTTCTCGATTTCGGTTTTCGTGTCGCGCCCGGGCGCTTGTTCCCACAGCTCGCCATCTTCTCCAGAAAGACCAGCGGACAGCCCCTCTGCAAGCTTGCGGTGGTGCGCGATCCAGTTTTCTAGCAGCTGCCGTCCTTGGGGCCATTGATCAAAGACGTTGGCGTTGATCCAATCCACCCACGGACGGTAATTATCTTCTTTTTCTGCCCACTGTAAGAGCGCTTGCGCCGTGAGAAAGGCCGGACCGCTGCGCCGCAGATAAAGCTCGAGTTCGCGCGTGTTGCGCAGATGTTGGCCTCGTTCTGAACCAGAATGGGTGAGTGGATGTTTCAACAAAACCAATAGGGTTTCTGAGGTGAGTTGTGATTGTGCCAGATCCGACACATGCAACAAAAACCGTCCCGGCGCAGTGAGGTTCAGGGGAATCCCAGCGCTGTCGTCTGGGATGATGTTCCATGCAGCCAGCGCTGTTGATATTCGCCGGGTCAAATTACGATCTGGGGTTATCACCGCAGCGGTTTGCCCCAATTCGGCGGCCTGTCGCAGTCGCAGCGCAATGGCCTTAGCCTCGACTCTTTGGTTTGGCGCTTCCAGCCAGGTGATGTCTTGCGTGGCTTGATCAAGCTCCGTCAGATGTGGCCCCTCTTGCCGCCAGTGATGAGTGACAGGAGCAGGGCGCAAAGCTAAGGACACCAGCCGATTGCGCGCGGCCGCCTGTGGTTCCGCTGCGGTCCAGGGGATGACGTGATCCGATGTGAGCTCCAAGGCATTTAGCAGGCGCGAAAATCGATATTGCGGATGATCTTCACTGGTTTTCGGATCAGACAGTTGCGCCCAAACTCGGCGCGGCATGTCGAAATCAAATCCTGGCAAGACCACGGCGCCCTGCGGCAACCCAGCCACTGCTTTCATCAGATGAAAAGTCGTGCCGCGGGACCCGGTTGAGCCCGCCACCAAGATCGGATGATCTGGTGGGTTTTCTTGCCAGCGCTGGGTGAGGGCCAAAACACTGGCCCGCTGTCGGGCTTCCTCATCGGGGGTTTCGCCGCCTTCAAAATAGCGTTGTACGATAGAGATAAATTGCAGAGCGCGTTCCCAATGACCTGAGAAATCGGAAATATCGAGGCCCTCAATGACGTCGGGGGGGATGCCTTCCCCCTGCATTTCATCCATTAAACCCGCCAGGCTATTGGCTAAATCAAAGACTGCGCTTGCGGGTGCCAGCCCTTCAACGCGTTGAATCAATTTGCGTACCAGCTGTGCAATTTCTAACCTGCGTTTCAAAGTTGGAACTGGCAATGGTAGATCTGTCAAAAGTGGGTCATGCGCTAAATCTGTGACCAAATGAAACTTTGGCATTAAGCGCGCTGGGCCTTGCAAAAATAGCTCGGCCAACCGTCGCTGCATGCGCCGCGTGTTGACATAGACCTCAAGCCGCGCCCAGTCTTCTGGAGCGGCCCCCTGCAACCGGGTGGTTAACCCCTCAAGCAATGTGTCGGGGAAGGCTTGACCGGCATAGGTGCCAAAAACCCGAAATTTTGGCCGATCCTCAAACATGGTCGGTGCCCAGCAATTTCTCACCTAGGGCGATGTTCTCAGGCTTGCCGATGTCGCACCATTGCCCAGGATAGAGGCAGGCGCGTAGGGTATTCTTTGCCATTAACGCATCCCAAATGATATTGAGCGAAAACTGGGGCTCACGAATATGTTGGATTGTCTCCAGCTGGATAATCTGAACGCCGAGATACACAAAATCCCCTCCTCGGGTCACTATTGCATCCTGGGAAATGGAGAAGTCCCCCGGTGCCGCGCGGCCGATGATTTGGTTTACGGGTGCACAGAGCAGTAATGCATCGCAGTCGTCTTGCCAATTTTGAAAGAGGTGAGCGAAAGGATTGGGGCCAGACCATACGGCGTCGCTGTTGCTGGTGAAAACTGCTGGCCCATCAAATAATGGGCTGGCATTTTTAAGCCCACCGCCGGTGTCGAGAATATTGGGTTCATGCAGCACTTGAACAGGGCAATTTTCCAAATGCTTTGTGATCTTTTCGCCAAGATAATGGGTTTTGACCACGGTTTTGGTGATCCCGCCGGCCTTCGCGAGTGTTAATGTTCGATCAAGTAGGCTTGTCCCAGCCACGGTGATCAGCGGCTTTGGGAGATCAGCGGTGAGTGGCTGCATGCGACTGCCAAAACCGGCAGCAAATAGCATCAGCTCATGGGGCGGCTGGCGCATTTTGCTCTCAATTCTGATTGTCGTTTTGGTGTGGGTTCGGGAAGGGATTGGCAGATGCGGAACAGATTGGACAGATGCGGATAGGACAAATCGCGCCAAAGGTTGTTCCAAACATGTGGCATCAATTTAAGGTAACCGGGCTTGCCATCTCTGAGACACAGCCGTGCAAATAGGGCAAGGACTCTGAGGTTACGCTGGGCGCTGAGGGTGGACAATGCATGGTGAAAATTATCAGAGCCCGCGTAGGTTTGGGCCAGCGCATCTTTCAGCCGCCGTTCAACGTCGGGATGTAAACTGCGCCGGGCATCGTGGATGAGCGAAGCGGCGTCATACAGCGGGTGGCCAAGTTGGGCATCTTGAAAGTCCAAGAGCCCAATTTGGGCCGGTCCGGATTGCTCGGGTCGATAGACGATATTTTGTGCATGGTAATCACGCAGAACGAGAACGGGATGTGTCCAGTCAAGGCTATTCAATTGATTGATCAGTTCAGCTGTAATGGCCGCCGCGAGTTCCGGGCTGCAATACCATGGTAGGGTGATCTCAATGGCCCGCGCCATATCTTGCGGAAAATAGGATCCGACATTCGGCGGTGGCGGCGTCTGGTGCAGTCGTTCGAGAGCTTCGAGGCACATTTTGTATAGTGGGTATTCGAGCTCTGGGCTGGCAATGGCGACATCAAAAAGCAGCTGATCGCCAAAGTCCTCCAGGAGGATAAGCCCTAGATCGGGATTCGCGTCATAAACCTCAGGGGAGGAAAGGCCACAGCCTTTCAGATACGCGGCAATGTTCAGAAAAGGCCTGATATCTTCCCCACTGGCAGGGTCGGCGTCCATCAATATGGACAGGCCCTTTTGGGGGTGGCTCAGGCGTTCATATTTTCGATTGCCGGCATCTCCAGGCAATGGCGCGTGCTGCGCCATGCCCCAACCGGCGGCTTCTAGGAAGGCATGAATATCTGCGCTGCGGCTCATGCCAACCTCTCCGCTGCTGCGGCTTTACATAGCTGAGCAACAGATCGCGCCGTTGAGCTGCTGTGCGTGGCTTTTGGTTGGGGGGGCAAGGGCGGAGCGTGCATGGGATTACAATACGGTGGGCACCCGCTGCTGCAAGCAAAAATTAAGCTACTGATTGCTGATGGGTGACGATCGCCGGCTTATTGCTTGGTCCAAGTTCAATTAGCGTGTGACGATTGGCCAGCGGCGTACATTGCAGCTCGAACGGCCGGCCCTCTTTTGAAGATAAAACCGCTTTCCACCGCTTTCGATCGCCACAGCCCAGGACCGTTGCGCGCATTCTTCCCAAGCGCCATGCGGTAACATCTGCTTTTGTCAAAGCGGAAGGCAGCCTGACAGTGACTTTTCCGCACTCTTTTTGTGTGCGAGTTCCGGCCAAATGGATTGAAATGCGGGGTTCGAGCATACATAAGCGCCAAGCCCATCAAAAATCACGTGAGGAGTGGTGACCGCATTGAATGCGTTTTCCAAAAGGCAGAGCTCCGCACGGGCTTCGCGGGCGTGCGCGGTTTCGGCACTGATGTCTTCGAGCAAAAACGCAATTGCCCCGTCCGGATGTGGTTTTCCCGAAACGCGATAGGTGACTCTGTCTCTTGGTTCCCAGACATTGCGGTAGCTCCCTTTTTCAGCGGCGGATTCGAGCTTGGCCACCTGGTCGCGCCAATCGTTATAATCTTTGGGTTCGGGCAAAAACCCTTTGCCGCGGAGTGTATCAAGGAAAGTGGCCAAATCGGGCTTTAAGCTGAGCGATTCAGAATCCAAACCGGTGATATCCAAAAGCGCGGGATTAAAGTGGATGAGCGTGCGCTTGCGGTCAAAAATGGCCAGGCCCGTTGAGAGCTGGGCAAAGGTCTTAGACATGGTTTTTATGAATTCGCGACGTGATGCCTCGGCGCGAACCTCACCGTCAACGGGGCTGGCGAACCAGAGGGTTTCATGATCCTGCAGTTGGGCGGTGATGTCGTACCAACAGATATTCCCCGCGCCGCTGTGTGCTTGTATCCGCCCTTCGGTTTGGCCTATTGAGAGCCAATGTTTGCAGGTAGCCACGAAATCTGATTCGCTGTTTTTAAACGCGTTATTTTCCCATGTGACTTGCCGATCATGGCTGGTAATCCAGATGGGGTGCGGATGCAGCTCGGCTGGATCGGGCCTGTGGTCATCTTAGCTGTCGGAGGGTGGGGTGTTGCTTCGGGGTGTGTGGTAAGCCCGCAAGGCCTGTGCCGCACCGCTTAGGTTGTCGCGCAGCAAGGCATAGCCTGACGACATGGCTATCAGTGTTGCAAGAAACACCAGGCCCTAGATCAGCAAATTTTGTTCTACGATTCCCAACACATTAAAACCCTTTTGGGCGCAGTGTTGCGCAGGTGTCTTGATTCTGAATTAGTAGCTCATTCAATTTTTATCTGTTGATTTTCGCCAACTGGTTCGTCTTTGGCTTCCAGCTTGTGGCGCGGCCAGGTGCTGGTCACAATGGCCCCGCGAAGGGGATCTCTCTTTGTGCCATTGAAAAATTCCAAATCTGCGCCGGATCTTTCGAGGAGGGTTTTTGCGATAAACAATCCAAGCCCCATGCCGTCGTATCCGGGGCGGGCACCATGCGTTGCGGATCGATTGCGGCGGCGGACAAAGGGATCGCCAATGCGATTGATGACCTGTGGCGCATATCCGCGACCATCGTCAGAAATTTTCACGGCCAAACTGTCCTTGCTCCAACGGATGTCCACCCGCACCTGGGATTGGGAAAAATCCACTGCGTTTTGAATTAAATTGCGCAGGCCGTGGATCACCTCAGGTTTGCGGAAGGTTTGGGGTTGATCAGGATCGGTTTCAAGGTTGCTTTCAAAGGCGAAGGTGACGGTCTTTCCACGGTCACGGTGCGGCTCTGCGGCCTCTCGAACAAGAGCAGACCACAGCGTGGTACGCAGATGCAGATCTTCTTTTCCCGCGCGCCCCATGGACCGGAGAATGGCGCCACAACGCTCAGCCTGTTCTCGGATAAGCTGGGCGTCGGCATGCAGGGGTTCCGTATCTTTCAATTCTTCCATCAGTTCAGCGCTGACCAATTTTATCGTTGCGAGGGGCGTGCCCAACTCATGGGCCGTGGCTGCCACAACGCCGCCCAGGTCAGTTAGTTTTTGCTCCCGCGCCAGGGCCATCTGCGTGGCCAGAAGGGCCTCTGACATCGAGGTCATCTCTGTGGTCACGCGCCGGGTATAGATTGAGATAAAAATGATGCCTGTGACAATGGCCACCCAAAATCCGAAAACAAACACCAAAGGCATTTCAAGTAGCCCTCCATTCGCAGTGCGTAGGGGCAGGTGAATCAATGCAACGGTGGTGGTCATGACCACCGCACAAAAGGCCAAAAGAAGTGTTGAGCGGGTGGGAAGAACCGTGGCGGCGATGGTGACGGGGGCCAGAATGAGAAGGGCAAAGGGATTGTTGAGCCCGCCCGTGAAAGCCAAAAGCAACGAGAGTTGCAGCGTGTCGAACAGCAAGGTTAAAACCGTTTCCGCTTCAGACAGACGACGATTGTCGGGGAAGATGAGAGCCGCAAAAATATTGGCGAGGATCGACAGGCCAATCACCGCGGCGCAGGGGCCTATGGCCAAGGAGAGGCCATAAAGCTCGCTCCCAACACCCAGCGCCAATATTTGCCCGGTGATCGCCACCCAACGTACGGTCACCAATGTGCGCAAGCGCATCCAGTTGCTGCGGGCATTTTGGTCAATATAGCCTATTCTGGACTGTGACATTTTATGTTCCTGTGACGATCTGAGGCTGCACATTCAGAAGATATGTCATAGGAGTACCCCAGAAACGATAAGGGGGCCATGATGTCAGTGACGAAATTTGCAGCCTTTGCTGGTGCCGCGGTGGTTGTGACGCTGGCGGTCACGTTTGCGGTTACCCAGATCATGATGCCAGCACAGCGATTTGAAGCGTGTATTGAAGGCTCTGTTGCAGGTGGCAGTATCGGTGGGCCGTTCGAGCTCATGGATCATAGGGGGCAAATGGTGACGGATGCCCAGGTGTTAGATCAACCGGCTTTGGTTTACTTTGGTTACACCTTTTGTCCGGATGTCTGCCCTATGGATGTGGCGCGCAATGTGGTGGCGGTTGAGATATTGGCCGATTCGGGTCTCACGGTGAAGCCGGTGTTCATAACAATCGATCCAGCTCGCGATACGGTTGAGTATTTGGCAGATTTTGTTGCCAATAATCATCCCGAAATGCTGGGTTTGACTGGCACAGCAGAGCAGATTGCGAAAGCAGCCCGGGCTTATAAAGTTTATTACCGCAAACAACCGAGCCAAGATGAAGAGTATTACTTGATGGATCACTCAAGCTTTTCCTATCTGATGGTTCCAGGCTTCGGCTTTGTGGACTTCTTGCGCAGTGATCTTCCTCCAGAGGTGATTGCGGATCGTGTGGCTTGTGTGCTGAAGGCCTCTTGATACTAGCCATATTCGAACCATCTTGTTAACTTAGAGAAAATCGGAAGGATCAGATCATGGCAAATGAGCCGCTAGACATCGGTGAAGATAAATCTTTGCTTTTGGTGGATGATGATGAGCCGTTTCTAAAGCGTTTGGCAAAAGCGATGGAAAAACGCGGATTTTCGGTTGAGCAAGCTGGATCAGTGGCCGCTGGTCGGGCGATTGCGACGGCGCGTCCTCCGGCCTTTGCGGTTGTGGATTTGCGGCTGGAAGATGGCAACGGTCTGGATGTTGTGGAAGTGCTGCGCGCGAAGCGTCCCGATTGCCGGGTTGTGGTTCTGACCGGATATGGGGCGATTGCAACGGCGGTTGCGGCTGTAAAGATCGGAGCGACGGATTATCTGTCAAAGCCGGCCGATGCCAAAGATATTACAAATGCGCTTCTGGCCACTGGGGATGAATTGCCGCCGCCCCCTGAGAACCCAATGTCTGCGGATCGTGTGCGTTGGGAGCATATTCAGCGGGTTTTTGAGCTTTGTGATCGCAACGTGAGCGAAACGGCGCGGCGCCTGTCTATGCACCGTCGGACTTTGCAGCGTATTTTGGCCAAACGCAGCCCGCGATAGTGGTGCTACGGGCCATCCTTGAAATATAAACTGCGATCAAAAAACAGCCCGGCGGTTAAAGCCGGGCTGGATTTTGGATTGGTTGTTTTAGTAGCGATAATGCTCTGGCTTGAATGGGCCTTCGGAGCTCACGCCGATATAGGCGGCTTGCTCGTCATTGAGTTTCGACAGCTTCACCCCAATACGATCAAGGTGCAGACGCGCGACCTTTTCGTCCAAATGTTTGGGCAGGATGTATACTTCGTTGCTGTAATCATCGCCCTTGGTCCAAAGCTCAATCTGCGCCAGGACTTGGTTTGTGAAGGAGGCGGACATCACAAAGGAGGGGTGGCCCGTAGCATTGCCCAGGTTCAACAAGCGACCTTCTGAAAGCAGGATCAAACGATTGCCATTTGGCATTTCGATCATGTCTACCTGCTCTTTGATATTGGTCCATTTGTGGTTCTTGAGGCTGGCGACCTGAATTTCATTGTCGAAGTGACCGATGTTGCCGACGATCGCCATATCTTTCATGTCACGCATATGTTCGATGCGGATCACATCTCTGTTGCCTGTTGTGGTGATGAAAATATCCGCGCTGGAGACAACATCTTCAAGAAGCACAACTTCAAAGCCATCCATGGCCGCTTGCAAGGCACAGATGGGGTCAACTTCCGTGACCTTCACACGCGCACCGGCGCCGCGCAGGGAGGCAGCAGAGCCTTTGCCCACATCGCCATAACCTAAAACCACCGCTACTTTACCAGCCATCATTGTATCGGTGGCGCGGCGGATGCCGTCGACCAAAGATTCCTTACAGCCGTATTTATTGTCGAATTTCGACTTGGTGACGGAATCGTTCACATTGATGGCTGGGAAGGGCAGCTGGCCTTGTTTGACCAATTCATACAAGCGGTGCACGCCTGTGGTGGTTTCTTCGGACACACCTTGGATCGCGGCGCGGGTTTTTGTGAACCAACCGGGCGTTTCGGCCATGCGTTTTTTGATCTGTGCAAAGACGGCCTCCTCCTCTTCGGATTTTGGAACGGCGATAAGATCGGGTTCCCCTTCTTCCACCCGTGCACCCAAAAGCACATAAAGCGTTGCATCGCCGCCATCATCAAGAATCATGTTTGCGCCCTCTGGGAACATGAAAGAACGGTCTAGGTAATCCCAATGTTCTTCCAAGGACTGACCTTTTATCGCAAAAACTGGCGTGCCGCCCGCGGCGATTGCCGCGGCGGCGTGGTCTTGGGTGGAGAAAATGTTGCAAGAGGCCCAGCGCACATCCGCACCAAGCTCAACAAGAGTCTCAATCAGGACTGCCGTTTGGATGGTCATATGCAATGAGCCAACAATGCGCGCGCCTTTCAATGGCTTGGCTGCACCATATTGTTTTCGAAGCGCCATCAGTCCAGGCATTTCGGTTTCAGCGATATCCAATTCTTTGCGGCCGAACGCAGCTAAAGAGATGTCTTTTACAATATAATCATGTGCCATTTAGCGGTCCTTACGGGGTTTTAACGTCTATGGGTTTGAAGATTTTTGCCGTCATAACATTGCTTTGTCCTCTCGACAATAGGGCAGGGTACAAGATAACCTGCTGGGAAAAAGGTCAAGCACTTATGAAACAACCCCGCGCATGGCAAAGGATGCTCTCTGGTCGTATACTGGATCTGCTGGACCCGACACCTGTAGATATTGAGGTGGAAGATATCGCGCATGGGTTGGCCTTTGTTGCACGGTGGAACGGCCAAACTGTTGGAGATTTTGCTTATTCGGTTGCGGAACATTCTTTGTTGGTTGAGCAAATTTTTTTGCACCTGCACCCAAAGGCCTCTCCAGCGCAGCGGTTGACCGCCCTGCTGCATGACGCGCCTGAATATGTGATTGGGGATATGATCTCACCGGTAAAGGCTTCGGTCGGACCAGGATACGAAGATCTCAACAAACGATTAACCGCCGCTATTCATATCCGTTTTGGTCTGCCAGCTGTCACGGCCTCAACGCTCAAAAAGCAGATTAAAAAAGCCGACAAGATTAGCGCGTGGTTGGAAGCCACACAATTGGCAGGGTTTTCACGGGCGGAAGCGGATCGGCTATTTGGCAAGGTGGATGCCAATCTTGCCGGCAGCCTAACCCTCCATCTGCGGCCGCCGCTGGAGGTCCGGCAAGACTTTACGGCAAAACATGCCGAGCTTTTGGCGCAGATATGATCGCCGGCTTCCACGGCCTGTGTTTTAATTGTTAGCATTTGAGGATATGCAGGAATTTTTCTCAAGACATTAAAAAGAAATCGATTTTTGGAATGTACAAATGGTTCAGGGCAAGAGGAAATGGGGCATAGGTCCAATTAAGGACTTTATCGAACAGCATGGGTTGCGCGAAAAATTTGACGCCCTGACTCCCCCAAAAGTTGCGACCGTTGCTTATCGGGATGCCAGTTTCAAGTTCTATATCCCCGACGCAATGACTGACAAAATGCAATTGGCTCCTTTGCTTGGGTGGTATCACGAACGTTCCTTGCTGGAGGCATTTCATTCAGCCGTAGATTCAATTGGAACCATCTGTGATTTAGGTGCCAATTTTGGGTCCCATACGGCCTACTTTGCGGCCATTATGAAGGCCTGGTGGGTGCAGTCATTTGAGCCACAGGCACATTTGATTGATGTCATCAAAAAACATTAGAGCTGAATCAGATAGATAATGTGACGTTGCATCATGCGGTTGCCGGCGCAAAATTGGACAAGGCGCATTTGAAGCGCACCCATGTTGAGAATTCAGGCATGGCTGAATTTCGGCCAGGGGCTGGCGACCTGCCAGTTGATATGTTGCCTGTCGATGATGTTGTTGACGACGAACATGTGAAGGGTGTGAAAATTGACGTTGAAGGCATGCAAATGCCCGTTTTGCGCGGCATGTCAAAAACCATCCGTCGCTGTGCACCGGTGCTGTGGTTTGAGCTGAGACCTGCAAAAGGTGAGATCGAACAGCCATCCGAGTGGTTGGCAAAGCGAGGATACCGACGCCAACAAATTATTTTTCGAGACTTTTTATTCATTCCAGAGACCTCAGCGTGATGTGACTGCGTGCAGAAATGAGGGTGGCGCCTGCCGGGGGGCAGGCAGGCGCAGCCCGGTGTTGCCACCGGGCATAATGTTGTGGTTTAACGGTTTGGAAAGTAGTCCTCGCAGACGCCTTCGCGGTAAACATCTGCGGTGCAGCAATGCAGTCCGCCGCCAAAGGCGTAGGCATCCCGCAGGTCCACTTCGACCACTTCCATGCCCAGCTTGTCCATTTGCTCTGCCTGATAGACTTCAGACTTTTCGACACAAACGGTTTTTGGATCTAGGACAAGGACATTCATGCTCAGCCATGTGGAGGAATAGCATAGTGGTGGCGGTGCGTTATGGGCCGGTTGGGCGGAATCGACAATCTGCCAATCGTTTTTTTGAAACATTTCGCGTTGCCCATCGGGCAGGTGGCGTTGTGGATTGTTCAAGATGAGCCCGGGGCGCAAAGGGGTGAATGTTGCATCGATGTGAATGGGGTAGGGGTCGCCTGGGAAATTCACCGCATGCACCCGATGGTCTGGGAAGTGGCGGCGCAGCCATTCAATGCCCTTGAGGTTCGTGGTGAACCCATGTTGAACGACCAAATCGCGGCCAAACCGCAAAACATCGGCGGCATCGAACAGAGGCTCCTCTTCGGTGGTGACAAAGAATTTTTCTGCTGTCCATTTCAGCCGCTTCTCAACACCAATCTTTTCAGAGAGGTAATCGGGGTGATAATCTGCATCGGTCAACCGAGGTTTGGGTGCGGATTCATGGCGGAATTTTGGGTCTTCTTCAAAATATTTTTGCATCAAAGGGCGGTAGTTCAAATATTCAAACCAGCGACAGCGATAAGACATGGTCGCTTCGAGCATTTCGGATCCAACGGTCAGCAAGACATCGCGGGGCGGCATGCAACCAAATTGGCTTTCGGTTGAGAAATCTGGTGTTTGCACTGGCACAGAGTGATCGATTGACGTGGGGCGGTCCACGCGAATGCCGCGTTTTTCCAACTGGCTGGCGAAATTATTGAGCAACTCATTGGCGCGATCAATCGTTTCTTGTGGCCGGCGACCCCATTGGCCGCGCATGTCGCTATCTTCTGGTACTTTTGCGTCCAGAGCGGGCTCTTCTGCTGGAATATGGCAATCATCCGCCCGGCCAACGATGACATGGCGCAGCGGGTCCCATTCATTCCAACTATTAACAATTGTCTTACCAGTGTCGCTCATTTTCAGGCTCCCGATCCTGTGATGGTGTGAATTATTAAACTGCAGATAAATCGTTTTTTCGGCAGTGGCTATATCAAAGCGAAGGGCGAAGGGTGACGCGCGACCTTTCAGTGTCTATATTGAATTGACAGCAAGGCTCTAGAGAGGCAGGCAGGCGACTCAGCCGCTGCAAGTACAAGGGATCACGATGACGAATCATGTTTATAAGGGCGATTTGCCGGATGGCTTGGATCTGGGTCCAATTGTGGCCATTGATTGTGAGACGATGGGTCTGAACCCTAAGCGCGACCGCCTCTGCGTGGTGCAACTGTCCAGCGGTGATGGACATGCGCATTTGGTGCAAGTGGCCAAGGGCCAAACAGCGGCGCCCAATCTATGCCGGATTCTTGAAGATCCCAATGTTCTGAAGCTCTTTCACTTTGGCCGGTTTGATATTGCAGCCATGAAGGAGGCTTTTTGCGCTTTGACCTCGCCGGTCTATTGCACCAAGATTGCCAGCCGCATGACCCGAACTTACACCGATCGGCATGGTTTGAAAAACCTGCTGCAAGAATTGCTCTGCGTGGATATTTCCAAACAACAGCAATCTTCTGATTGGGGTGCGGCGGGTTTATCTAAGGCGCAAGTGGAATATGCGGCGTCTGACGTGCTATATTTGCATGCATTGCGTGAGCGTTTGAATGAGATGCTGATCCGTGAGGGGCGCATGGAGCTGGCGCAATCTTGCTTTGACTTCTTGCCGACGCGGGCTGAGCTCGATCTTGCAGGCTGGCCAGACAGCGACATTTTTGCCCATTCTTAGGCTGGGATTTTATAACTGAGAGGCGCAATGCATTTTTCTTTCGACGACGGTTATTCAGCGCTTGTTGCATGGCTGAAAACCCTGCTGCCCATCGCCGCGCTGGGCCTATTGTCGACGATTTTTCTGTTTTCTGGCAAAGTGGATGTGACCCAATCTTTGCCCTATGCCGAACACAATGTGGCTGAAATTATCCGCGAACAGCGTATCACACAGCCATATTTCACCCACATTGCCAGCAATGGCACTGAAATCACACTCTCTGCAGCCTATGCTTCACCGCAGTTTGAAAACGCAGATATCCTTGAGATTATTGATCTATTTGTCGTTCTTAGATCTACCAGCGATCGCACCGTCCAAGTGACCGCGGGGCAGGGCGCTTTGGATTCAGCAACGCAAACAGCGCAAATTTCAAAGAATGTTCACATTGCCGCCTTGCCAGATTTTTGGGTAACAACCGAGGCCTTGGACATGAATCTCAAACAGGGCGTGGCATCTGCCATTGGTGGATTTCAAGGGGTCACAGCCTTGGGTGAGATCACTGCGGGAGAAATGCATCTGCAAATGACCGCCGACGATCAGCAAATTGTTTTCATAAATGATGTGCGGCTGGTATACTCTCCGAAACTTATTGATTGAGGTTATCCGTGCGCCACATTTTGCTGCTCATTACAGTTCTGCTCTCGACCGTTTGCGGAGCATTGGCCCTTTCGGCGCAAACCACTGTGTCTTTGGACGGGTTTCAAAGTGATCCGGAAGCCTCTGTCGAAATGCTGGCCGATAGGCTCACGGTCAGTCAAAAAGATGGCGCCGTGCGGTTTGAGGGCAATGTCGTGATCGCACAGGGGGATATACGCCTGTCCGCAGATCTTGTGGATGTCACCTATCTAGAGGCTGGCGGGATTGGCCGGCTGTCGGCCAGCGGAAGCGTTCTTTTGGTGTCACCGTCCGACACAGCACAAGCGGACAGCGCGGTCTATGATTTTTCAGCGCGCGAATTGCGGATGCGGGGTAATGTTTTGCTCAACCAAGGCGCAATAAGCCTGTCCACCGATCTTCTGACGATTGATCTTGAGACGGGGGGCGCTGTGATGGAAGGCCGGGTGCGTACCGTTTTGCCAGGCGGATCCAAATAATGGCGGAACCGCAATTTGAAGTGTCAGATGGCAAGGGCGGCCTCAAAATAGAGTCACTGCGAAAGAGTTACCGCAAGCGGTTGGTCATTAGCGATGTGAGTATGCATTTGCACCGGGGCGAAGTTGTGGCGCTTTTGGGGCCAAATGGCTCGGGGAAAACCACCTGTTTTTACTCCATCGCTGGGTTGGTCACGCCAGAGGGAGGACGGGTAAGCATTGATGGCCGCGATGTCACCCGCTTGCCGATGTATCGGCGCGCCCGGCTCGGCATCGGATATTTGCCGCAAGAAACGTCCATTTTTCGCGGCATGAATGTTGAAGATAACATTCTTGCAGTGCTGGAATTGAGCATGAAAGACCGTGTGCGACGCTTTGAGCGTTTGGAAGAATTGCTCAATGAATTTTCCATTGAACCTCTGCGCCGCTCTCCGGCGCTTGCCCTATCTGGTGGCCAGCGCCGGCGGGTTGAGATTGCGCGATGTTTGGCTGCAAACCCAAAATATTTGCTGCTGGATGAGCCTTTCGCCGGGGTGGATCCAATCGCGGTTGGGGAGATTCGCAATTTGGTGTCAGACTTGAAAAAGCGTGGTCTTGGGGTGCTGATCACCGACCACAATGTTCGAGAAACGCTCGATATCGTCGATCGTGCTTATATTTTGCATGATGGCGTGGTTCTACGCAGCGGCACAGCGCAAGAGATTGTTGAGGACGAAAATGTTCGACGTGTCTACTTGGGTGAAAATTTCAGATTGAGCTAATATTCAATTTGGAGTTGACAATTACCCCTTATATTTGGCCAAATAGCGTCGTGACATGTTGTCATTATATTCAGCCAATTCAAACAAACTGCACCCTGCAGCTTGCGACCGTTCATGGGATCGTGAGGCGTGATTGATGTGGCCTATCGCGCCCTTAGCTGGTCATTTTGAGGCTGATAAAAAGGAGACCAAATGTTATATCAAATTTCCGGAAAACAAATCGACATTGGCGCTGCACTTCAAACGCATGTGAAATCCGTTGTGGACACCATTGCCTCAAAATACGCAGAGCGACCAACTGATGCTTCGGTCGTATTTTCGCGAAGCTCTAATGAATTTGTCTGCGAGGTGAGTGTACATTTGTCGACCGGGTTAACGGCGCAAGCCAAAGCGCATGATCATGAAATATATGCCGCTTTTGACGCCGCTGCTGATAAAATGGAGAAACAATTGCGCAGATATAAGCGCAGATTGAAAGATCATCATAAAGAACGCGCCCAGCCCGTTGAATTCTCGGAAGCATCCTCGTATATCCTCGCCCAACAAGACGATTCGACCGATAACGAACCGGAGAGTCTGCAACCTTTAATTGTGGCGGAGATGGAGCAGAAAATCCAATCTTTGTCTGTAGGAGAGGCAGTGATGCAGATGGAACTCGCGGGGGCGCCGGTCCTTGTCTTTAAAAACGAAGGTCATAATGGAGTAAATGTTGTATACCGCCGTGACGATGGCAATATTGGATGGGTCGACCCGGCCTAAGCCAACATACAACTAGGATTGTAAATGGATCTACTTGAAATCATTCATCCCGATGCTGTGCGTAGCGCCCAATCTGTGGGCAGCAAAAAGCGCCTGTTCCAAGATCTGTCCGCTATGGCGGCGCAGGTCTATGGTATGGATTGTGACGGTGTGGTTGAAGCGCTCTTGGAGCGTGAAAGCTTGGGTCCAACCGGTGTGGGGCGCGGTGTCGCCCTGCCCCACGCACGTCTTGAAAACCTCGATCGCATAGTGGGCTGTTTTATCAAACTTGATCGCCGGATTGATTTTGATGCGGTTGATCGCCAGCCGGTTGATCTGGTCTTTGCACTTTTTGCGCCGTTGAATAGCGGCGTGGAGCATCTAAAGGCTTTGGCCCTTGTCTCGCGGACACTGCGGGACGCTGATGTGTGCATGAAGCTGCGCAACAATGAGAGCGCCAGCACCTTGCTCGCGATCTTGCAGGAAGGGCCGAACTCAGTCGCGGCCTAAACCCCTAACGGTTTAAGCCCAAAATTGGTGTAATCCGCAGCATAGGCCTCGCGGGCAAAATTTTCGAGCTCGGTATCGTAGATTTCCGCAAGTGCTGGGCCCTGCGGTGGCGGTGCGGATGGGGGCGCATACCATGTCAGACCAACCTGGTGGGATAACAGTTTCAAATCCTTCTCCAGAGTTTCTGCGCGCACGATCATTTGTGGTGGCGCGAACTTGCAAAAGCCCTGTATAATTTGCGATTGACTGGCCCAGGCTCCGTCAGCACGCAAGGCGGTTTGGCCAGCTAGATTGAATTTTAGAAATTTTAGGAATTCGCAGAAGCAAGCGCGTAGTTGCGTGGTTGATAAGGGCGGCTCATCTGGGTGCTCGGGCAGGGGAAAGTTATGCACCCGGCGCAATTCGGCATAGTGGTCATCTTTGATCGGTAAGACAAGGATATAAAACGTCTAGTTAAAATATATATAGGTGTTCGTGGATTGTCCCTCTTTCAGTAGGGTCAAGATCCTAAGGTTGTGTAAATTTTTGTCTCCTGAATCATATTGGCTATGCGCCTGCGGTCTTTGCTGTGAGTTCATGGCTTCTGTAATATTATCCCTTTGGCATGGGCAATAAAATGTGGATTCTCATATCCTGGCTTGCCGTAGGTCAAAGGTTCCAGGTCGTCAAACCGCACAACGGCACCACCGGCCCCGTTCAAAACGGCATGCCCGGCTGCTGTGTCCCATTCCATGGTGCGGCCTGCGCGTGGGTAGAGATCAGCTTCGCCGGTTGCGATCAGGCAAAATTTGAGTGACGAGCCTGCACTCTTTAAATTGGATACTTTATATTTTGCGATATAGGCATCTGTTGTTTGGTCCCGATGTGATTTTGAGGCGACAACGCGTAAACCATCAGGATTTGGAACGGCGACGGAGATATTTTGGCATACTCCGATTTTCTCCATCTCAAATGGATCGGTTTCCTCCAGTGATTGCCCTTGAGCGTCGGTATAAAACAACCGTTGTTTTGCGGGGGCATACACGATGCCACGAATTGGAACGCCGTTGACCACATAGGCAATATTCACAGTGAAATTTCCGCGGCGGTGGACAAATTCTTTTGTACCATCCAGCGGATCGACAATCAAAAATTCAGTTCCTTTTAGAGCATGGCTCTCCGCTTGTTCTTCTGTGATGAGTGCAACATCTGGAAAGGCCGCCTGCAAACCAACGGAAATAATCGCATCTGCAGCTTCATCGGCGGCGGTCACCGGACTGGCATCTGATTTGGTTTTGACCTCAAAATCTGGGCCGTTATAGATCTCCATAATCGCGTCCCCGGCTTCAAGAGCGAGCCTGCGCATGACCTTTTGTAATGCGGTAAAATCCAAAACGTGAATGTTCCTTGCCGGTGTAGTGAATTAATTCATATTTTCTTGTGACTTATTGCGTTTTGTTTAAAATTACAATTCGACCCCCGTTTATATTTTTGAAAAACTAAAAATGTTTGCTAAACCTCGCCATACGCGCTCCGGTATTTCGGACACCCTTGCCTTTCTCGAGTAGTTCTATTTTGGAACCGGTCGTGGCATGCGCAAATCCAGTGGGCGGAACGCCGTGCTCGGGTTGATTGGCTCCATGATGTAGACGGTCGTTTTTACTATGGCCTTCTATTTTATGTTTCAGCTGATGGGGGTCAGATCGTCGCCAATCAAGGGCGATTATATGCTCTATATTATTTCCGGAATCGCCATGTTCATGACACATAATACAGCTGTGCAAGCCGTGTCCAAAGCGGAAGGGCCGACGTCTGGCATGATGCAGCATGCGCCGATGAACAGGATGATCGCCGTATGCTCGGCAGCGCTGCAAAGCTTCTATCAACAAACAATTACCATCGGGGAAACTGCTGCTCATTTACCACCTTGCTTTCAACACAGTGGAAATTTTCAATCCAATTGGCCTGGCCGGTGTGTTCTTGCTGAGTTGGTTTATCGGCGTGGCCATTGGCATGGTGTTTTTGGCCTTGACGCCGTGGCACCCCCATTCGTTAATATTCTTTTGATGGTTTTTCGCTGGGTGAATATGTTGGCATCAGGCAAAATGTTCGTCGCCAATACATTGCCATCCTTCATGTTGGTCACGTTCGATTGGAACACTTTGTTTCACTGTGTGGACCAGGCGCGCGGCATGATGTTTATTAATTATTCGCCCATGCACTTCAATTTTTTCTACCCATTGAAGGTTGCTTTGGTGGCTGTTGTCCTCGGTCTTATGGGTGAATTTTCCACCCGAAAACGGGCTTCTAAGAGCTGGGTAGCGACTCGATAAGGGCACTAACGCACCACGCGCAGGGTCACATTGAGCCGTCCACCTTCTTTCAAAAGAGATGAGCTGCTGAATTTGATCCGGTCAATGCCGTGATAGTTGAGCCTTGCGGCGCCGCCCATCACCGCAACATCGCCGGACTTTAGCCAAATTGACTCTGTCTTGCCGCCGCGCTCAGTGCCGCCCACGCGAAACAGGGCATCATCCCCCAAAGATATTGACACAACGGGCCAGTCAAAATTGGCTTCATCTCGATCTTGATGCAGCCCCATGCGCGCGCCTTCGCCGTAGAAATTGACCAAGCAGCATTCCGGGTCCGGAACTGCCCCTGCGACCGCCCGCCAGATGGCCATGATCGCATCTGGAATTTCTGGCCAATTCACGCCGGAGGGGTGCTGCTCGACATATCGATATCCGCGCTGATCGGAAAACCAGCCGAAGTCACCAGCGGCTGTCAAGCGCACAGACATGGGTTTTCCAGATTTCGTTTTTGGCGAAAAAACGGGCGCTTGCGCAGCGACTGCCCGCAGCTCCTTGACCAGATGCAATTGATCGCTTGGAGGCAAAAACTCCTTAAAAACAGATATTCCGCCCACAGTTAGGGTAGGGCTGGGAGTATTTTGTCCATTTAACTTGATGAAATCCAAATTTCATTGCCTCCAGATGGTTGCAGGGGGTGTTTGACACACCTATATAGCGCGATGAACTGGTAGTTTAGAAGAACTGCTGAATTAATTGAGGCATAGGCGCCGCACTGCGGGCCGAAAGCCTTGGTATCGCCAGAGCGAAGGGATGCTAAGAAATGGCTAAAGTCATTGGAATTGACCTTGGAACAACAAACAGCTGCGTGTCAATCATGGACGGATCGCAGCCACGGGTAATTGAGAATGCTGAGGGCGCACGGACCACTCCATCAATCGTTGCCTTTACCGAAAACGAGCGCCTTGTGGGCCAACCTGCTAAACGTCAGGCTGTTACCAACCCAGAAAACACTGTTTTTGGTGTAAAGCGCTTGGTCGGCCGTCGGTATGATGACGCCCATCTGAAAAAAGATATGAAAAACCTCCCCTTCAAAGTCCTTAATGGCGGCAATGGGGACGCTTGGGTTGAAGCACAGGGTGAGCAATTCTCCCCATCGCAAATTTCCGCATTCATTTTACAAAAAATGAAAGAAACTGCTGAGAGCTATCTTGGCGAAGACGTTTCACAAGCGGTCATTACCGTGCCGGCCTATTTTAATGACGCGCAGCGTCAAGCGACGAAAGATGCGGGTAAGATTGCCGGCCTTGAAGTCTTGCGGATCATCAACGAGCCAACTGCAGCGGCTCTGGCCTATGGTTTGGACAAAAAAGAATCGCAAATCATTGCCGTCTATGATCTTGGTGGTGGGACATTTGATGTCACCATCTTGGAAATCGACGACGGTTTGTTTGAAGTCAAATCCACCAATGGGGACACGTTCCTTGGCGGTGAAGACTTTGACATGCGCATCGTCAACTACCTTGCGGAAGAGTTCCAAAAGGAAAATGGCATCGATTTGACCAAAGATAAAATGGCCTTGCAGCGGTTGAAAGAAGCGGCTGAAAAGGCAAAAATTGAATTGTCCTCTTCCAGCCAAACAGAAATTAATCAGCCTTTCATCTCGATGGACGGCGCATCTGGTCAGCCCTTGCACATGGTCGTGAAACTCACACGAGCCAAATTGGAAAGCTTGGTGGGTGATCTCATCAAAGCCTCATTGAAGCCTTGTCAAGCTGCGTTGAAAGATGCTGGCCTGTCCACGGGTGATATCGACGAAATCGTTTTGGTTGGCGGCATGACCCGTATGCCAAAAGTGATGGAGGAAGTGACCAAATTCTTTGGCAAAGAACCAAACAAAGGTGTTAATCCTGATGAAGTTGTTGCCATGGGCGCGGCTATTCAAGCCGGTGTTTTGCAAGGCGATGTGAAAGACGTTGTTTTGCTCGACATCACACCTTTGTCTTTGGGTATCGAAACTCTGGGCGGTGTATTCACACGCTTGATCGACCGCAACACCACGATCCCAACCAAGAAATCACAAGTGTTCTCCACCGCAGAAGATAATCAGAACGCGGTGACCATTCGTGTGTTCCAAGGTGAGCGGGAAATGGCAGCTGACAATAAAATCCTGGGTCAGTTCAATCTGGAAAGCATTCCACCAGCGCCGCGCGGCATGCCGCAAATCGAGGTGACATTCGATATCGACGCCAATGGGATCGTATCGGTTGGCGCGACGGATAAGGGCACAGGCAAGGAGCAAAAAATCACCATCCAAGCTTCCGGCGGCCTGTCAGATGCAGATATCGAAGCCATGGTGAAAGATGCGGAAGCCAATGCCGATGCCGATAAAGATCGCCGTGAATTGGTGGAAGCTAAGAATCAAGCGGAAAGCCTGATTCATTCTACTGAAAAAGCCATGGAAGAGCACAACGACAAAGTGGATCCAACCACAATCGAAGCGATTGAATTGGCCATGGCGGCGTTGCGCGATGATCTGGAAACAGAAGATGCGGGCAAAATCAAAGCCGGCATTCAAAACGTGACTGAGTCGGCGATGAAGCTTGGTGAAGCGATTTATAAAGCTAGCCAAGAAGCAGAAGCCAATGGCGATGTCGACGATGGTCCTGTTGCGGATGATGATATCCTGGATGCAGATTTCGAAGATTTGGACGGCGACAAACGCACCTAACGCCAAGTAAGGATCAGTCTAAACCGGCCTGCGATTTTGCCGGCCGGTTTTTCCGTTCCAGAGGGGACAGTTTAGATGTCAAAACGCGATTACTACGAAACGCTTGGGATCTCGAAAGGGGCCACGGCGGAGGAAATCAAAAAGGCCTATCGTCGCAAGGCGAAGGAGCTTCATCCAGATCGTAATGCAGATAATCCAGCTTCTGAGGGTCTCTTCAAAGAGGCAAACGAGGCTTATGAAGTTCTCAAAGACAGCAATAAAAAGGCCGCTTACGATCGTTACGGTCATGCGGCCTTTGAAGGTGGCATGGGCGGTGGCGGCGGTGGCCGGCCCGGAGGGCAAGGGGATTTCTCCAGTGCCTTTTCCGATGTTTTCGACGACCTTTTTGGCGACTTCATGGGCGGACGCGGCGGCGGTGGCCGGCAACGTGCCGCGCGCGGCGCGGACCTGCGCTATAATATGCGCGTCACCCTCGAAGAGGCGTTTCGCGGGTTGCAAAAAACCATCAATGTGCCAGCGGCTGTGTCCTGCGCAAATTGTTCTGGAACAGGCGCGGCTTCGGGCAGCGCACCTGCGACCTGTGGCACCTGCTCCGGCATGGGCAAGGTGCGCGCGCAGCAAGGATTTTTCACGGTTGAGCGCACCTGCCCCAGTTGTTCTGGCGCAGGGCAGGTGATCAAAAACCCATGCTCAAGCTGCCACGGCGCTGGGCGGGTTGAGAAAGACCGGGCGCTATCCGTCAATATCCCGGCAGGTGTCGAAACCGGTACGCGCATTCGCCTGTCGGGCGAAGGCGAGGCGGGGGCACGCGGTGGACCTCAAGGCGATCTCTATATTTTTATCGAGGTGGCCGATCACCAGATTTTTGAACGCGAAGGCAACAACCTGTTTTGCAATGTGCCCGTGTCGATGACCTCCGCAGCATTGGGCGGTGATATCGAAGTGCCAAATATCGACGGGGGCCGCAGCCGGGTTAAGATCCCAAGTGGTAGCCAATCAGGTCGGCAAATGCGCTTGCGCTCTAAGGGCATGCCCTCCGTGCGTGGCGGTGGCGTGGGTGATATGTTCATCGAGCTACAGGTGGAAACGCCCGTAAATTTGACGGTGCGTCAAAAGGAGATTTTGAAAGAGTTTGAGGCGCTCTCAAGTGACAACAGCCCCGAGAGCCAAGGCTTTTTCAAAAAGGTCAAACGGTTTTGGGATGGTGTAAAGGGTCAAGAATAAAGCATGAAGCCAAGCGTTGGATAAGATCTGCGCTGGACTTTTATTTTACCCAAATCTCAACGCGGCGGTTTTGATTTTGGCCCCAGGCGGTGTCGTTGCAGGCCAGCGGCAAGCCCTCCCCCAATCCAAGAACTTCGAACCCATCACTGAGTTGCGCATCATCCAGCAATGTCGCGATGGTGGCGCGTAAAGCGCGGGCGCGATCGAGAGAAATTTGCATGTTGCCTTCCGCGCTCCCTTGGCTGTCGCTGAAACCCACAAACATCACGTCGAGTCCTTCAAAATACCCTGCGACAAACAAACGTTTGAGAAATTGGAGGTTGGATTGCGAGTCGGCATCCATGATCTGCGTGCCCTCCAAGAAGCGGAACGTCAGAGACATCCGCTCATAGCCATTCAGGTTGAGCACGGCCAGACGCAGATCTTCGGTGCGCATATCCATATCAGTGTTTAAAATCGCATTGATCAAGAGGCCAGATTGCCCATGAATTTCTGTCTTTTGGGGGCTGCGGCTGATGAAACCCAGTGTCCGCACCGCGTCCTGCGCTTTGGGTGTCAGCAAGAAGGCCCAAAAGGCACGGGTGATGCTTTGCATCTTCTTTGGTGCGGCGATCAGGTAGATCGGCGCTTGTAACGGATGCGCGGGCGCTTGAATGTCAGTCGGCGCCATCGGTTGATCGCAGCCCAAGCTGACTTGAACCAAGGTGTCTTGTGCCACCTGATCGGTTCTCACCGTCAAACGACCAGGTGTGTTTACGCCCTTGGGTGGCATCGGTCGGGGGGGCTCAAAAACTCTTAAGAGTTGCTGCAACGCCTGAGTTTGATCGTCTTGGCCTGTGAGAAAGGCCGGGTATTGAATGCCGGAGGTAAGTGGCCAAAGCCCGGGCTCCTTGCCCAACATTGCCACCAATTGGCCCATCGTGATGAACCTATTGGGATTGCTGGGCTGAGAATACAAATAAAGATCCTGCCATGCTAAAACCATAGAGTTTTGCGGATGGTCTAAGGAGCCGAACATATCCTCATTGAGAGCGGCTTGCTCCTCTTGCGTGGCGGCGCGCAGCGTCAGTGCCAAATTGGCCCGGCCCTGTAAAATATCTGAAATTGCGTCACGACTATTGCGATCAGAAAGCGCGAAAACCGCAAGCGCCGTACCATTTTTCGGGTCAAACAAGGTGATCTGCCCCGGCATCTCTTTTGATAGCTGATAGGAATAGCCCTGATGGTCGGCGAAGGACTGAATGAGCGGCATGAGCAGCGCCGAATTCAATGATCCGTCACCTGAGAGTGCGATGCTTTCGGGTGATGCGCTCAGGGCAGGGCAGGCCGCCCCTCGGCAGACCACCACATCGGCAGCTAAGGTCAATTTCCCATACTCGGATTGAATTTGATAGTTTTCCCCATCGAATGATATCAGCGCGCCGGAGACTGAAAAAGAGCCATCGCGCAGCACCAGCTCGACGGGATCTGCGAGTGCCGCGCCTATGCTTCCGAAAAAGCAGGCCACAGCCCATAGTCCTATGCTCAAAATACGATGCAAATGAGGTCCAACCCAGGAAACTTCAAGGTCTTACTTGTCGTAGATTTCACCGATTCTATCAACAAAATAATAGCCTTAGGGCTGATTTCTTTCATAGAATTCCTTGCGTGTTTTGTCAGGTGAAGGCCACCCGCGCAATAGGGCGCAACCGCTCTAGGGTTTTTTGATTGGTTTTGGAGCGATCATTGCGTCGCTGCGGGACATTGACCAATGAGCCTAAAATCTTTGCGTAGGGCAAAAATTGGACACCCGGGTCATTGGGCCCCACAAGCCTATAGCTAGTGAAAAACACCTCAATGGCATCAGCTGGAATGATCTGCCCGTTTTCAAGCTCTTTGGAGCTGCGAAGAATGGCAGTATAATCAAGCAACAGGCGGGCGATGTCATGATCCATGGGCGCAGGCTGGTTCTTTGAAATATTGAGTCCGGTTAAACAGGTGCCATCAAAAATCAGATTGTGCATATGAAAATCGCCATATTGAACCGCAGATACAGTTTGTTGATCGGAATATTTGTTTGCGAGTTCAGACAACCGTTTAACCCCTTGCAATATAAGGGGCTTGGCGGCAACTTTCAGGTCTCCTGGCTGAATTTTTCGCCCAGATCGTGGCAGTAATTCACCGCATGTTTCGGTTGAAAAATGCGGGTCTTAGAAACTTTGGTTCGATGATAGGTATCCAACCATTCTCCAGCCAGTTGCAGCAGCTCAAGCTGCCTAGCGTTATCCTCTGCGGCATCGCGCATATACTCAGAAAAGTGTATGCCTTCCGCATAGGTCGTTAGACTGGCTTGATTGGCGATGTCCAAGCACATGGGTTTCATCAGAGAAAGGCGTTCGCTACTTTGAAAGGCGCGAGACGCTTTTTCCAATCGCAAATAATGTGCGGCAAAGGTGGCCTGTGCGCGGGGTTGCAGTTGTAGCCGATATTTGAACAGCCCATGGTTTGGGTGCTCTAGCAAATAAGAAATGCGGGCCCGATCTTTCTCTTCGCGCTTCGACAGCAAAACATATGACCAGCCCACCATAGGCAGTTGCGCCTCTTCCAAAACACCTGGCCATGCAGCATGGGCCGCTCTTTCCAGTTTTGTTATGGAGTCTTCGAGCCACATGACAGCATTCCAATAATAAGCAAAAATTAAAGACTTTAAAAAATACCCTAGACGGATCTAGACCGGTGATTTCCGTGAAATTATACAAATTTTAACGTGTGATTGATCAGTAAAACATGTGGTTTTTTTCAATTTACGAAGGAATTATAGGATCAATTGGACCAAGTGGACCCCCGAATGTTAATTCGACGTGTCGCGCAGCGGCCAATAGCGCAGCTTCTCCTCGGGGTTTCCCGATTAGTTGCAGCCCCACCGGCAATCCGCGCGGACCGCGTCCTATGGGCACCGATATTGCGGGCAGGCCGGTGGTTGTGGCCAAAAAGGCAAAGCGCAACCAATCCATATAGTTGGCCAGCTCTACACCACCCACGTGATGCACCCATTCTTCAGAAGCCAAATGCGGCATACAGCCCACTGTTGGGCAAGCGAGGACGTCGAATGTCTCAAACAGGCTCAGCATACTATTGAACAGAATGGAGCGATTCAGATTGGCGTCGATAATATCTTCCAGAGTCACAGCTTGCCCAAAAGCGGTGTTTTCAGCCAGCGTAGATTTGAAATGCGCTTGGACCTCCTGTGGTAGACGTTTTGCCGCCGTGGCCCACATAAGGCCGCGCAGTGTGTGATAGCTGCGCTCAAGATGGGTGAGATCGGGGCAGGTCTCTTCAATCCGTGCGCCATTCTTCTCAAGCTGTCGCATTGCCGCGGCAAGATGCTGGGCCATTTCGGGATCGACCTGTCCAAAGCCTCCCAAATCCGGGGCAAAGGCAATTTTCAGCTTTCCGTCAGCGCGAATGACGGCCTCTTGATAGGGAATTTCAGGTGCCGGATAGGAAATGGCGATTTGTGGATCAAACCCCGACATCGCATCCAAAAACAATGCACAATCTCTTACGGAACGGGCCATCGGGCCCTGCACCCCTTCAATTATGAAGGCCGCGTCCTGTCCCGGTCCGCCTGCAATGCCCGGGCTTGGGCGCAGACCTACGATGCCGCAATAGGCGGCTGGGGTGCGCAGGCTGCCACCGTGATCGGACCCATGGCTCAGCCAAATTTCCCCTGCGGCCAAAGAGGCGGCCGCGCCACCGGACGAGCCGCCCGGATTGAGCGCGGTATTCCAAGGGTTTCGTGTTTGTCCAAAGACGTCATTGAAGGTATTACCGCCTGCGCCAAATTCGGGTGTGTTGGTTTTGCCTAAAATTACCGCCCCACGCTGTTCCAACTGGTCCACCAAAGGTTCGCTTTTTTGCGGTATGAAGTCCGCCAGCCCTTTGGTTCCAAACGTTGTGCGGACATCGGCGACGGCGTTGAGATCTTTGATTGTGATCGGCAAGCCCGCCAGCCAACCGGCTGGGGTGCTGTCTCGGCTTGATAAATCCACAGCACGCGCCCGCGCTTCACAAAGCGTAGGTGTGGCATTGATCAATGGGCCGGTTTGGGAAATGCGCGTCAAAGCTGTATCTATCAGATCCGACGAGGAAATTTCCCTGGCTTTCAACAGGGCAACAACTTCATGGGCTTCAAATTTGCAAAGTTCTGGGCCAGTGAACAATAGCTCTGATGTCATAATGTGCACCCTTCATATGATGCGTTAATGACTGCATCATAGGTTGGGGTGGGTCAAGTCAAAGGGGTAAGCTGGTCCATGGCTCGTTTTTGGCTCAGGAAAATATCTCCGGTGAGCTGCTCGAGAAACTCCGTTCCCGTTAATCGATCCATGACTGGCCCCTTAACCTCTGAAAGATGGAAAGAGACGCCCATATCTTCAAGCCGTTTATTGACCGCCTCTAAGGAGTCCAATGCGCTCATATCAATATCATTCACGGCAGAGCACATCAAAACCACATGGCGCAATTGTGGCTGCTGGGTGGCGCGGGCAAGCAGATAATCTTCTAAGAAGCGCGCATTGGCGAAATAGAGGCTTTCATCCACGCGAATTGTCAAAATGTGAGGCTGGGTGATCACATCGTAACGCAGAACATTTCGGTAGTGTTCTGAATTTGGCACTTGCCCCACGGTTGCGATATGGGGTCTGGAGGATTTGTAGAGGTGGATCAAAATCGAAACCAAAACCCCAGCAATCACTCCAGTTTCAACGCCGACAACCAGCGTTATGGCCATTGTGGTCGCGACGGCTGTGAAATCGGCCTTTGAATAGCGCCAGGCTTTTCCCAAGATTTTGAAATCTACCAAAGAGAGCACGGCGACAATGATCGTCGCGGCCAAAGTGGCTTTGGGCAAAAAGAAGATGAGAGGTGTCAAAAACAAAGAGGCGAAGATCAAACCAACAGCCGTATAGGCCCCGGCCGCGGGAGTTTCGGCGCCGGCGTCATAATTGACGACTGATCGTGAAAACCCGCCCGTCACGGGAAAGCCTGAAGTGAAGGCCGCACCAATATTGGCGGCGCCAAGGCCGATGAGCTCTTGGTCTGGATCAATTCGTTGACGTTTTTTTGCGGCAAGAGTTTGCGCAACAGAGATGGATTCTACAAATCCAATGACTGAAATCAAAACGGCTGACGTTAGAAGGCTGCTCCACAGATCAAGCGAAAATTTTGGCATTGTGAGTGGCGGCAGACCCTGCGGCACTGCGCCAACTATTTTTACGCCCAAGTTTTGCAGGTCGAGCAGCCATACTAGGGCGGTGGTGGCAACAATTGCGGCAACTGGTCCCGTTTTGGCCATAATTTTTGCGACAGGCTCGGCCAGACCCAACGTCAACAAGAGCGGCAGTAAACCTTTGCGTACCCAGAACAGAAAGGCTGTTGTAAGGCTACCGATGAGCGCGGTGATCCAATTGATGTCCTGTCGATGTGCCCAAAGAGATTCTGCCAATTGAACCAAATTATGGCCCTCTGCCTGAATGCCTAAAATTGCCTTCAGTTGGCTCGCAGCGATGATCAGTCCAGAGGCTGTGATAAAACCAGCGATGACGGGATGTGACAGGAAATTGGCCATGAACCCCAAACGAAACACCCCCATTGCCACCAAGAACACACCTGACAAAAAGGCCAGGGCGATGGCTGCAAAGATATAGTCTTCACTGCCCGGTGCAGCGATGCGTGAGATAGATGCTGCTGTGAGCAAGGACACGACCGCCACGGGGCCCACGGCTAAAGACCGGCTGGTGCCAAATATTGCATAAAGGGTGATCGGCAAGATGGATGCGTAGAGACCCATTTGCGGCGGTAGACCCGCGAGCATGGCATAGGCAAAGGATTGCGGAATTAACATGATGGTCACAATCACCGCAGCGGAGAGGTCATTGGTCAAAGACCCGCGATTGTATGTTCTGCCCCACGTTAGAATTGGCAGATATGGGGCGAGCATTGTTGTGAGTTTCATGTGCGTGTTCCGGTCATGCTAGACGGGTGATAGAAATCTGGGCTAAAGGGCGGCCGCAGAAAGCCTTGGGGTGAGCGCCGTAAGATCATGTCCGGCCGATTTTGCTGCCGCGAGAATGTCATCCATGGATTGCCCAATTTGGGCTTGATGCAAGGCCCAAAGGGCGGTCGCGCGCATACCACTGCGGCAATAGGCGAAAATGGGCCCGGTGCTCTTGCTGACCATATCCGCAAATTCCGCAATTTGTTTTTCAGAGATTTGACCGGGAATGATGGGCAGGTAATGGGCTGCAAGCTCCAAAGTGGCGGCTTGAGTTTTCAGGGTGTCAAACGTGGGCTGATCGGGCCCCTCGCCATCAGGGCGCAGGCAAATAACAGATTTTATGCCAGAGATTTGAATATCTTCGATATCATCAATTTCAATCTGGGGTCCAACATAGAACTGATCTGAGAGCTTTTTCATAGACATAGCTTATCCTTTTGCCGCGAGTATCAACCGGGCAATTGTGTTTCAAAAATGGGTGGCGGCTTTACAAAGAGTTGATTGGTACTTTCAAGTTCGGGTGCCCGTCTTCATCTGTAGGAACTTCGCCTGCGCGCATGTTGACTTGCAAGGCTGGAATAATCAGCTTTGGCATCGCCAAAGTGGCGTCGCGCTCGGTACGCATTTTAACAAAGGATTCGCGGGTCGCATTACCACCAACATGGATGTTGAAGGCGCGTTCTTCTGCCACGGTGGTTTCCCACTGGATGTCGCGCCCATTGGGACCGTAGTCATGGCACATAAACAAGCGCGTTTCATCCGGCAGGCTCAACACTTTTTGAATGGAATCATATAGGATCCCTGCATCGCCACCGGGGAAATCAGCGCGCGCCGATCCACCATCGGGCATAAACAAAGTGTCGCCAACAAAAGCCGCATCGCCCATGACATGCACCATACAGGCCGGAGTATGGCCAGGTGTGGCGATGACGGTGGTTTGCATTTGCCCCACATGATAGCTGTCCCCATCTTCAAACAGCGCATCAAATTGTGATCCATCGCGTTGGAATGCGGTTCCTTCATTAAAGATCTTGCCAAAGGTGTGCTGCACCTGGATGATTTTCTCACTGATGCCGATTTTGCCGCCCAATTGCTCTTGCAAATAAGGGGCTGCAGAAAGGTGATCGGCGTGCACATGGGTTTCAATGATCCATTTTAGCTCAAGGCCATGATCTTTGATTGTCTTAACGATCTTATCGGCGCTTTCGAAGGTAATCCGTCCGGCCGCGTAGTCCATATTCATGACGGAATCGATCACGGCGCAGGCGTTGCCGCTCGGATCCTTCACAATATAGCTGATGGTGTTGGTTTGCGCATCAAAGAAGGCCATGACTTCCGGCTGTTCCAGTGTGTTCAGTTTTGTGTCAGACATTTGATCACCTTTCTAAATTACTTATCGTCGCCGAAGTTTAAACGTGGTTGTCTCGCCGTTGGAGAACGTATTTTGAGGCTGCCATCCCTGTCAACATAGTGGCGACAAAGATCAGCGTGCCTTCAGCGGCCAGCGGTAGGGCAGTCATTGCTGGACCGGGGCAAAATCCGCCTAAACCCCAACCTACGCCAAATATTGCTGCACCTGTGATCAAACGTGCGTCGAAGTCCGTGCGGGTCGGCAGATGGAAGACATCGTTGAAAAATGGCTTGGTGCGCCGGGTGACCAGCCAAAACCCTGGCATGGTGACTGCAATCGCGCCGCCCATAACAAAGGCAAGGCTGGGATCCCAGGTGCCAAAGAGGTCGAGAAAGTTTTGGACCTTGGCGGGATTGGCCATGCCCGACAGTAACAGGCCCAAGCCAAACATAAGACCGGACAGAAGTGTAACGAGGTTTTTCATGGCTTTAGCCTCCAAAAAAGTGACGAAGCAGCAGGACGGCGATAAAACCGGTGCTCATGAAGGTTAATGTCGCAACAATCGAGCGACCGGAGAGGCGGGAAATGCCGCATACTCCGTGGCCACTCGTGCAGCCATTGCCCCAGACGGATCCAAAACCGACCAGAGCGCCAGCGAGGGCCAAAAGCGGCAGGTTTTTTGAAACGCTTTGCAGCGGAGCTTGTCCGTTGATTGCGATCCAAATGGGTGCGGCGAGCAACAGACCGATCAAAAAGATCAGACCCTGTGGGAGTGATTGATCTTTGCCGGTAGGGGGTAGCATGCGTGATAGGATGCCGCTGATTCCCGCAATACGACCAAGGGTCGCCATTAGTAAAACAGCCGAAGCGCCAATAAGGCCGCCTCCCAAAAGTGACAGAAGTGGTGTGAACTCGGTTTCCATAGTTGGCCTCATTGTTATGCCATATTTGATATTCTCATTTTTATATATAAGTGATCACTAATATACAAGCGCTATATTACCTAGTTTGAAAAACAGGCTCAGAATTCGCTGTGTGGAGCTTTAGGGCGCCATCCTCGGCCAATGAATTCGCTGGTCAGCTGGAAGATTGCTCCCTATGTATAATACATGGATGTTTTCGTGTTTGTCATTTTGTTGGTCACATGTTTTGCCGCTGGTGCAACTGGGGCTTTGTTTCAACCAGGTCGCTGGTATCAGGCGCTCAACAAACCTGTCTGGACGCCGCCGAACTGGGCCTTTCCCTTGGCTTGGACAACGATCTATTTTTCAGTTTCCTTCGCCGGTGCCCGCGTGGCGGATATGGATGGAAATGCCATTGCCCTGGCCTTTTGGGCTATGCAGGCCGGTTTCTCGACCCTATGGACGCCGGTATTTTTTGGGCTGCGGCGATTGCGTGGAGCGCTATTGGTGATGCTGCCTTTGTGGGTCTCTGTATTGGGAGCCACCTTAGCGATGTTTGAGCTGGACCGAGCCGCAGGCCTGGTTTTTCTGCCTTATATTATCTGGGTCACCATAGCGGCTGCATTAAATTACCGGGTTGCACAGCTGAACCCTACGGTTGCGCCCCGAGACCTATCGGCAGATTAGCCTTGTGATGGATCTATGGTCATACCTTGCCATCTGCGGCGCTTTCTTCTCGGCGGGGTTGGTACATGCCGCGTGAGCCTATCTCCATTTATGTTGTTGATGGCGATCCACGGGCGCTGGACGCCCAAACAGCAGTTTTGAGCGAAGAGGGCTATGCCACGATTTCCTGCGGTTCAGCTGAGCAGTTCTTGAAACTGTTTGATCCAGACCTGAAAGCCTGTGTGGTTATGGAGCTGCATTTGCCTGGGATGTCAGGAAGCGAGCTGCAAGACTATCTCGCTTCCAACGGGCTGGATATTCCCATTGTGTTCCTAACCGCTCATGGCGATGTGCCCAGAGCCGTACAAACGTTACAAGCAGGCGCTGTGGACTTCATCGAAAAGCCGGCCCCTCAGTCCCGATTGCTGGAGGCGATAGGTACTGCTTCGGAGCTGATATTTAACCGAGAGCCGAACCGTCTTTCGCAGAAAATTATTGCACAACGTCTGCACTCTTTAACGGATCGAGAGCGCGAGGTCTTGGAGCATTTGCTCAAAGGCAAGCTCAACAAAGAGATTGCTGTGGATCTAAATGTGAGCCAGCGCACAATCGAAGCGCATCGCGCCCGCATACGCGAAAAAACACGGACCCGCGGGATTGTAGATTTGATCCGCATGTTTGGCTAAGCGAAGTAAGTATTACTACCTAAGTATTTTCCCTAATTATGCTACAGTGTGTTCTGTGCTCTAAAGATTTTACCGATGACGATGGTTTTGATCGGACGTCAACAACGTAAACTAACTTCTGCTTAGGAAATGAAAGCTTTATGATCTGGCGTTCAGCCTGAGGTTTTACGATAAAGTAAATGTTTTGGAGGATAAGACTGAGTTTTAACATGGAACCTGCTGTACGGGAGTAGTGCTGCAAAGCTGTGTAGCCCCCTTTCGATTTTAACTGATCGGCCCTCTCGCCAAGGGACCCGTGACGTCGCAATTCGATGCAGTGTGAATACCGGTGTCCATGTGAGTAGCGAGTGATAGGGGACACATGAATGTCGAAACAACAAGGCTCCGCTTCAGGAGTGCAGTCGACAGATGCCTTCGAATGGGAAGTGTATCACAACAGCGAAACAAATATATTTGAACTCAGCAAAAAGCTGCCGGAAGATTTGGTCGCCAGCCTGGCACGCGAAGTGATTTTACGCGTGGCGTCGAGGACTGTGGCGGTGGCCCGTCCGGTGTCGCAAGAGGAGTTGCTGGCATTCAGCACGGCTCTTGCCTCCGATAGTCCCAAAAGCGCCGCACAGATCATTGCCGCGGAACGCGAGGCTGGTCGTCCGGCAGAAGATATCTACGTCAATTTATTGGCGCCTGCTGCGCGACAATTGGGTGATATGTGGGACAGTGATCATATTACATTTGCGCAGGTAACAGTCGGTTCAGGCCGCATTTTTGCCATTATGCGGTCAATGCGACACATGTTTGAGGCCTCTGCGCCCGCCGAAGAGCCGGCGGTTATTTTCGCCTCGGTGCCAGGGGAGACCCACACGCTCGGGGTTCGTATGGCCGCAGATTTTTTCCGAACTGATGGGTGGAATATTTCTCTATTGATAGGCTTGTCCCACGATGATCTGCTTGCTGAAATCGCACAGATCTCAAGCCGTATGGTGGGCCTGTCTTTCAGCGGGGAACATTCGCTTGAGGCGCTGTCACAGGTGATTGTCGCGCTGCACATTTGCGCGCCGCATCTGTCCATCGTGATTTGTGGCCAAGAGGTAGAGGAGTTTCGACCCATTTTGGAGCTCATGGGTGTCGACGGGATCGCTGTCACCATGGAGGATGCTAGGGCGCATTTCACGCGTTTGTCACAGGATAAGACGTGAATTAATCGCTCACACGAGGTCGTATTTGCGTAACTTCACATAGAGCGATTGCCGCGATAGTCCGAGCATCTCAGCTGCGGCGACGCGGTTGTTCGAGGTCATGCCAATCGCGGTTTCGATACACATTTTTTCAACCACATCGGTGCTGCGCGCGACAATATTTTTGAGGGACTGGCTGCCAATCAGTTCAACTACAGAATTAATCTCTGCTTCCGACATTTGACTGGTGGGTGTTGAGATCGCTTCGACCCTGCGGGCGTTGCGCAGGAGCAAAACACAAATTGGCTCACATTCTGTGCGAATTTGCGTTGTGGAAATCTCAACAGGGCGCTCGTCCCCATGCTCGTTCAAAACCTTTGTCGAATAGAGCCGCATCTTACCATTGCGGCGGGCGCTTTCCAAAATTACGTTGAGATCGACTGATCCACGGGAAAAGAACTCGGACATGCTGCGTCCACTCAGGGTCTGCGCATGGGTTACATTGGCCAAAGAGACAAAGGCCTCGTTCACACTCAAAATCTGACCGGACATATTTACGAACACAATTGGGTCGACTCCTTTGTGGAAAAAGCTGACCAAATGCGTTGCGAGTTGGTCCACGGGTTCCTGGGTCGACTCCTCTGGCTGAATTTTACACAGCAACATTTGCGAGGTTGCGCCACGGAACAATGTGGGGTCGAGGCGGTAGGACCGGCCGCCCAGCGCCGATTTTGCCAAAATGGCACCCATGGAAGCATCAGAGGCAGCGGTCACCATTCGGTCGATCAGGCTCGTCAGACCTTCGTCTTCAAACCCCGAGGCGAAGGAGGCGTCAATCAACTCGTTGCGCGGCCGCCTGAGTAGAACCTCAGCAGCGCTATTGCATGATACAATGGCGCCTGTTTCGAGTGTGATGAACACCGTTGCAACGTCGGATGAGTCCATCAAGACTCTGAGCCGGATTTCATGCTCCCGGCGCGCGTCATAGTCGTTTTCAAGAGCGATCTGTGCTGCCACCAGCTGTTGCTGCATTTCTGCGACGGGCCGCAAATCCGAACCCAAAAGCAATGTAGACCCGTCCGCTGCGCCGGAATGATAGGTATAGCGAACGGGCAATTCGGCTTGTTGGTCGGTGGCGCGATGGTTCAACTCAACGGGCCGCACCTCTTTTTGGCCCCTTTGAAACTCGGCAAGCCGGGCCTCAAACTTTGGCACAGATTCCTTGGTGAGCGTGTCTTTAAACTGCAGACCAGTCCGCGGGGTCAAATCCAATTTTGGCGCTAAAAAAGGGCTGGTCACGGTTTGCGTGATCTCGCCATCGCTCGAGATGATAAAAGCAAAATCACACAGGCGCGAAATTAAATCCGCTGTGGCAGATTGATCCAAATTGGGAATAAGGCGATCGGCCCATTCTGTTTTACCATGCGACGTCATTTGCAAAAGTCCTTCGTTCAATTTGCATTTCTAGATGCACCCACGTGGTAATCGTACTGTCAAATATCTGGACTTTAACTTTCAAAAGCATTGAGCAACCGCGGCTTTCCAGTCGTTGGTTTCGTAATCTGTTCCCGTAACCGCATCAAGGTTAATTTGAGCGCTCAGAATGCCGCCTCCAAGAATAACCTTTGCTGTGCTCCAATTACATCTAACATTTGAAATTATTTCAGATAATTTTTCGGCACTGTCGCGCGCTGACGCAGAAATAAACACGCCGTCGAATTGTTCACCTGCGCCAATCTGATGAACTCGATTGGCTGTGACATCCATCTCCAACTTAACGCGCGCGCCAACACATCGTAGTGTCTTGCCTAGGATAATCGCACCTAATGTATGTTGTGTTCCTTCCGGAACGATAATTAGCAAACTCAAATTTTTACTCAGGTAATTCACGCCTTCCGGAACCTCTCGTTCTGATAGACTGTGCACAGCAATCTGCAGACGACTCGCGCCGAGCGTCATGGCGAAGAAGGAAAGCGCGTCCTCCTCCCAGGCCCGGCCCAATTGGCAGACGGCTGCGGGTATAATCTCTGAAAATAGGGTAAAGTCCGAAAAGCTTGCGGCTTGCAGCTCTTGAATAGCAGTCGAAACGGCTGCATTTTTCGGATTGAGAGAGGCATCAAACAAGCGTTGGGAGGCTTGGCTTGTACTGATTGCAGGGGCCAATGGCGCGCGCGCTTCCAGGTCGCTGGCATGATTTAAACTGCTCGCCAAAACCTTAATAGCCACCTGAGCCACCCGGGCGGCTTCATCCCCTATACTCACTAAATTTGTGTGTTGGTGATGAGTCACGATGACCTTCCGAATACTGGCAGTAGGTCACCATGACCTCAGTCCCTATCAAAGATGACAGATATGCTCGGGCATTGGGGCGCAATTGTCAATAATTTGTTACATAATTCGGGAAATTGTCAGTGAAATGCCCTATTTTCCAGGAAAGTAAAAACATTTAGACAAGAATTCTGCCGATAAGTGTAAATCAAAGTTGACAGACTGCGCCGCGCCTGCCAAATTTTGACCAGCCTATTGGCGAATTGGAAACCCGAATGACAATGACCGCGTCACAAAATTTGCAATCCTCTGGCCTCTATACTCAGGACCAGCGCAGTCGGCGTGACAGAACGGTCTGGACGACGGTTCAGGGCATTCTCGCGCCTTTGCAATTCTTGGTCTTTTTGGTCTCCCTCGTTTTGGTCATCCGTTACATGGTAACCGGTCTGGGCTATGAGATTATGACCCTCTCAATCATTGCAAAAACCTTGCTGCTTTATCTCATCATGATCACGGGCGCGATTTGGGAAAAAGTGGTTTTCGGGCAATGGCTTTTTGCACCAGCATTCTTTTGGGAGGATGTGGTCAGTTTTGGTGTCATCGCCCTGCATAGCCTTTATCTTTATGGATTAATTCAAGGGACCATCCCTGCCGATACTTTGGTTCTGATCATCTTGGCGGCCTATGCCACCTATGTGGTAAATGCCGGGCAGTTCTTATGGAAATTACGCGCCGCGCGCCTTCAGATGGAGGCCGCCTCGTGACTGAGCATATGCCCCTGCCGCCCGCCACGGGATGTCGAACCGCACCGGTGTTGAAGGAGCGCGGACAGCGCGAGGTATTTTGCGGCTTGACCGGCATCATTTGGCTGCATCGAAAGATCCAAGACGCGTTCTTTCTCGTTGTTGGATCGCGCACCTGTGCGCACCTGTTGCAGTCTGCGGCAGGGGTCATGATCTTTGCTGAGCCACGATTCGGTACCGCGATCCTGGAAGAGGCAGATTTGGCCGGGCTGAAAGACGCGCAAGCAGAGCTGGATCGCACCGTCGAAGAGCTTTTGGCGCGGCGCCCGGACATTCGGCAGCTGTTTCTTGTTGGGTCATGCCCTTCCGAGGTGATCAAGCTTGATCTGAACCGCGCCGCCGAGCGGTTGACCCAGACCTATGCCCCCAGAGTCCGCGTTTTGGAATATTCTGGCTCTGGCATCGAAACCACCTTTACCCAGGGGGAGGATGCGTGTTTGGCCGCTATGGTCCCCGTTTTGCCGTCAACCGACGCACGGGAATTGATTGTCATTGGCGCCTTGCCCGATGTGGTGGAAGATCAAATGGTGGCGCTTCTGACCGATCTTGGCATTGGCCCGTTGCGTATTTTGCCGGCTCGTACGATTGATGATGAAATTGCCGTTGGTCCCAATACGGTTTTTGCCCTGACCCAGCCATTCTTGGGTGACACCCATGCGGCCTTGATCCGCCGTGGCGCCCGCCATATTGCGGCTCCGTTCCCCTTTGGTGAAGAGGGCACCACCGCCTGGTTGTCGGCTATTACTGAGGAATTCAATATTCCGCGCGCGCTGTTTGATCGTGTGACAGAGGCACCCCGACGCCGGGCCCGTCAAGCGATCAGCCAGGCCGCCGTGCCGCTCAATGATAAATCCGTGTTTTTCTTTCCCGATAGTCAATTGGAAATCCCATTGGCGCGCTTCTTGACCCGGGAATGTGGGATGACCGCGCTGGAAGTTGGCTCGCCCTATATCCACGACGCTTTGCATGGACCGGATTTGGATCTTTTGCCCGCGGGTCCGCAAATTTCCGAAGGTCAAGATGTTGACCTCCAGTTGGATCGCTGCCGCGCGGCGCATCCGGATTTGACTGTTTGTGGCTTGGGTTTGGCCAATCCGCTTGAAGCGGATGGGTTCGCCACCAAATGGGCCATTGAGTTGGTTTTCACGCCCGTACATTTCTATGAACAAGCCGGTGATCTTGCCGCTCTTTTCGCCCGACCCCTGCGGCGTAAATCTCTTTTGAAGGTGGCTGCGGAATGAAGCTCACCGTTTGGACATATGAAGGCCCGCCCCATGTTGGCGCGATGCGCGTCGCTACGGGTATGAAAAAGCTTCATTATGTTTTGCACGCGCCCCAGGGCGATACCTATGCCGATTTGTTGTTCACGATGATTGAGCGCCGCGACCACCGCCCGCCGGTGACTTACACCACATTTCAGGCGCGGGATCTGGGCGCGGATACGGCGGGTTTGTTCAAAAAAGCCTGCCAGGATGCATATGACCGGTTCCAACCTGAGGCGATTATCGTGGGCGCTTCTTGCACGGCTGAATTGATTCAAGATGATCCCGGCGGTCTCGCAGAAACCATGGGGCTTCCCATTCCGGTCATCCCGCTTGAGTTGCCCAGCTATCAGCGCAAAGAGAATTTTGGGGCGGACGAGACGTTCTTCCAATTGGTCAAACATTTGGCCAAGCCACAAACTAAAACAGAGCGTGTCAGCTGCAATATCATTGGTCCCACGGCCTTGGGGTTTCGGCATCGGGACGATGTGGCTGAGATTACAAATCTCTTGTTTGAACTTGGTATTGAGGTGAATGTCACCGCACCCATGGGTGCTACACCCAGCGATATTGCGCAGATGGGAAAGGCGCATTTCAATGTGCTGTTATATCCTGAAACCGGTGAAACGGCTGCGCGGTATTGTGAAAAAGAATTCGATCAACCCTATACGAAAATCGTTCCCATCGGGGCTGGCGCGACGCATGATTTTATCACGGAAGTCCGTGCGCTGAGCGGCAGTACCGCCTCACTGGACAGTCAAGCCTTGCGGCAAACCTGGTGGTCACGCTCAGTGGACAGCACCTATTTGACCGGCAAGCGGGTGTTTATTTTTGGTGATGGCACCCATGTCAAAGCCGCCGCGCGAATCGCACGGGATGAGATGGGCTTCGAGGTTGCGGGGCTCGGATGCTATAATCGTGAATACGCACGCGATATTCGGGCAATTGCTAAAGAGTTTGGCGTCGAAGCGCTGATCACGGATGATTATTTGTTGGTCGAAAAAACCATCGAAACGCTACAGCCCGAAATGATTTTAGGCACGCAAATGGAGCGCCATATTGGAAAGCGACTGGGTATCCCTTGCGCTGTTATTTCTGCTCCGGTTCATGTGCAAGACTTCCCTGCGCGCTATTCGCCGCAAATGGGGTTTGAGGGCGCAAATGTAATTTTTGACACTTGGATTCATCCGCTGGTCATGGGTCTGGAAGAACATTTGCTGCATATGTTCCGAGAAGATTTTGAATTCAATGATGCCGCTGGTCCCAGTCATCATGGTGGACATCAACCCTCGGGCACCGCATCGGTGCAGGTGCCAGCAGCGCCAGAGCAATCCTTGGCTTTAAGCACTGGCGGCGACGTGGCGATTTGGTTGGCTGAAGCTGAAAAAGAGTTGAAGAAGATCCCATTTTTCGTGCGCGGCAAGGCCCGCCGCAACACCGAGACCTATGCAACCTCGCAAGGGCTGTCGGAAATCTCTGTTGATACCCTGTATGAAGCGAAGGCCTTTTATGCGCGATGAGCTGACATATTCTTCGTATAATGTCGTGTTACTGACATTGGACCGCCACGCGGCCGGTCCTGCGGCGCGGGCTTTGCCCAAGCTGGCAACCGATTTTCCAGGCTTGCAACTCAAAATACATGCCGCCGCCGAATGGGCCAAAGATCCAGAAGCCTTGGCCTTGGCCAAAGCAGATATTGAGACAGGGCATTTGATTGTGTCCTCCGTGCTGTTTCTCGAAGATCACGTGCAGGCCATTTTGCCAGATCTAAAAGTGCGGCGTGCGGCCTGTGATGCTTTGGTGGGTATAATTGCCGATCAAGAAATTGTGCAGCTGACCAAAATGGGTGAACTGGACATGATGCGGCCCGCCTCTGGCGTCATGGGATTCCTGAAGAAACTGAAGCCTGCGAAGAAGTCTGGTAGCACGGGCGAAGGTCAGGCTAAGATGCTGCGCCGGATCCCCAAAATTTTGAATCTTATTCCTGGCAAGAGTCAGGATCTGCGGGCATGGTTCTTAACCATGCAATATTGGCTCGGTGGATCTGACGATAATATTGAAAGCCTCGTGCGCTTTTTGATTTCGCGCTACGCTTCCCGGCCAGAATGGCGCGGCGTTGCGGCTCCGGCTCCTGTCGAATACCCAGAAGTGGGCCTGTATCATCCAGATCTGCCCGGTCACCATATCACCACAGATATTGCTGATCTGCCACAAGTGGGTGCGGGTCCAACAATTGGGCTGGCCATGTTACGCAGTTATATTTTGGCTGGTGATACGGCGCATTTTGACCATGTCATTCGGCGCTTTGAAGCAGCAGGAATGCGGGTCATACCGGCCTTTTCTGGAGGGCTCGACAGTCGGCCAGCAATCCAAGCCTATCATATGGGGAAGATCGACGCATTGGTCTCTTTGACGGGTTTTTCTCTGGTTGGTGGGCCCGCATATAATGACAGCGAGGCGGCGGTCGAAACCCTAAGCGCGCTTGATGTGCCCTATATTGCGGCGCAACCATTGGAATTTCAAACCCTGTCGCAATGGGCCAATGGTGGTCAAGGCTTGAGCCCGATTGAGGCGACAATCCTTGTGGCTTTGCCGGAAATTGATGGGGCCACAAATCCGACCGTGTTTGCAGGTCGGCACGGGCCGGATGGCTGTGATGGCTGCGCTTACGCTTGCAAAGCGGCGGGCACGGTAAAAGCCATGGCGCCCTGCCCAGAGCGTATTGATGCGCTGGTAGAAAAAACTCGAAACCTTGCGGTTTTGCGGCGCAAAGAAAACTCTGACAAAAATGTTGGGATCGTGCTTTTTGGCTTTCCGCCGAATGCCGGCGCGATTGGCACGGCGGCCTATCTGTCGGTTTTTGAAAGTCTGCATAATACTTTGCAGACAATGGCTGAAAATGGCTATGATGTGACGCCACCCGAAACGGTTGACGATCTGCGCGAGGTCATCTTGAAGGGCAATGCGTCGATCTACGGGCAGGAGGCCAATGTCGCGGCCAAAGTCTCAGCCGATTACATCGTGACCCATACGCCCTGGCTGCAAGAGATCGAAGAGACCTGGGGCCCTGCGCCAGGGCGCATTCAGTCCAATGGCAGCGATCTTTACATTCTTGGTGCGCAGTTTGGAAAAGTTTTCGTCGGGGTGCAGCCAACCTTTGGCTATGAGGGCGATCCGATGCGCCTCCTCTTTGAACGCGGGTTTGCACCCACACATGCGTTCAGCGCGTTCTATCAATTCATGAAGCATCAACATAAGGCCGATGTGCTTTTGCATTTTGGGATGCATGGGGCATTGGAATTTATGCCGGGCAAGCAAAACGGCTGTGGTGGCAAGGATTGGCCAGATCGGCTGATTGGCAATATGCCCAATGTCTATCTTTACGCAGCCAATAATCCCTCAGAGGCAACTTTGGCGAAGCGTCGCAGCAATGCCATTACAATCACCCATCTCACGCCGCCGTTACAGGCCTCTGGTCTTTATCGCGGTCTGGCTGATTTAAAAGACAGCCTGAGCAAGTGGCGGGCCCTGCCGCCGGGCGATGCGGCCTGCGAGCCTTTGGAGGCGTTGATTGCGGCCCAGGCCGAGATTGTGCATCTGGACGGGACAGATTTGAACCGGCTTTGGATTACCCTTTTGGAAACCGAAGACGCTTTGATTCCTGATGGGTTGCATATCATCGGTCAAAAACTGCCCGCGCATAAAATCGAAGCTTTGCTGGATCTGATGAGTTTTGACACGCCACAAGCGCGCCAGGTGGCCAGAGCCCATTTGCAGTCCAGCCAAGAGCTGGATGGAATGATGCGCGGATTAAATGGCCAATTTATAAAGCCGGTTCCTGGCGGCGATGTCATCCGCGCGCCAGATATTCTGCCGACAGGTCGGAATATTCACGCCTTTGATCCCTTCCGGATGCCGACGGCTTTTGCCATGCAGGATGGCGCGCAGCAGGCGGAAGAGTTGTTGCGCACGCATGAGGGGTTGCCCAAGACCGTTGCATTGGTGCTCTGGGGGTCTGACAATATTAAATCTAACGGTGGGCCGATCGCGCAGGCGCTGTCGCTGATGGGCGCAAAGCCGCGGTTTGATGCCAATGGCCGTCTGTGTGGTGCGGATCTGATCTCGCTTGAACAGCTGGGGCGGGCACGGATTGATGTGGTGATCACCCTCTCGGGCATCTTCCGGGATCTGTTGCCGCTGCAAACCAAAATGCTGGCCGATGCCGCCTTGCAATGCGCGATGGCCGATGAGCCTTTAGAGATGAATCCCATTCGCGCCCATGCTCTCGAGTTTTCGCAGGCTCAAAACTGTAGCCTAGAAATAGCCGCGCTTCGGGTCTTTTCCAACTCCGAAGGGGCCTATGGTTCAAATGTGAACCAATTGGTCGACAGCTCCGCTTTTAAAGACGACAGCGATTTTGCCGATGCCTATCAAGCGCGTAAAAGTTTTGCCTATGGCAAGGATGGCGAAGCCAGTCAACAATCGCAATTGCTGCAAGACACATTGAAGAATGTGGAGCTGGCCTATCAGAACCTTGAATCGGTTGAGCTTGGTGTCACCACAGTGGATCATTATTTTGACACGCTCGGCGGTATTGCGGCGGCTGTGAAGCGGGCCAAGGGCGGGGTGGAAACGCCTGTTTATATCGGGGATCAAACCCGGGGTGGCGCGCAGGTGCGGACGCTGCGCGAACAGGTTGCGTTGGAGACCCGCGCGCGCAGTTTAAATCCGAAATTTTATGAACCGCTCCTGCAGCATGGTCATGAAGGCGTGCGCGCGATTGAGGCGCATATCACTAATACCGTTGGCTGGTCGGCCACGACAGGGAAGGTTGATGAATGGGTGTATCAAGAGCTGTCTGAAACATTTGTTTTGGATGAAGACATGCGCAAACGCCTGTCTGCTTTGAACCCGCAAGCCTCCATGCGCATGGCAAATCGCCTGCTGGAAGCGTCGGATCGTGCCTATTGGAAACCAGACGAAACCACTTTGGCCGCGCTGCAAAGTGCCGCGGATGCCATTGAAGATCAACTTGAGGGCATTGCAGCCGAATGACCCAAAACGCAGCTATAGAAAGGGACTACAGACATGAGCCCACTTGATAGAAATATTCCCAATTTGACCGGTGACGGCGAAGGGTCGGTGCAGGTGCACCAGGACGAAACCGCGAAAATTGAGGGTGCAAAAGTATTCAGCGTTTACGGCAAGGGTGGCATTGGCAAGTCAACCACCTCGTCAAACCTATCGGCGGCCTTTTCCAAAATGGGAAAGCGTGTGCTGCAAATTGGCTGTGATCCCAAGCATGACAGCACATTCACATTGACGGGCACGTTGCAACCTACCGTGATTGATATTCTCAAAAGCGTGGATTTTCACTCCGAAGAGCTTCGCCCTGAAGATTACGTTGCGACGGGATATAATGGTGTGAAATGCGTCGAAGCCGGAGGGCCACCTGCGGGGACGGGTTGTGGTGGCTATGTTGTTGGGCAAACGGTGAAACTGCTCAAGCAACATCATATGCTTGAAGACACGGATGTCGTGATTTTTGATGTGCTTGGGGATGTGGTTTGTGGCGGGTTTGCGGCGCCATTGCAGCATGCGGATCGGGCTTTGATTGTCACCGCCAATGATTTTGACAGCATCTATGCGATGAACCGGATCATTGCCGCGGTTCAGGCGAAATCTGCCAACTATAAAGTACGGCTTGCAGGCTGTGTCGCCAATCGGTCGAAAGACACTGACGAAGTGGACCGCTATTGCAAGACTGTGGGCTTCAACCGAATTGCCCATATGCCGGATCTCGATGCGATCCGCCGGTCTCGCCTGAAAAAGAAGACTCTGTTTGAAATGCCCGATGACGAAGAAATCGTTCAGGTGCGCAAAGAATATATGCGCCTGGCCGAAACGCTTTGGAACGGCACGCTACCACTTGCGCCGGCACCTTTGCCTGATCGCGAAATCTTTGAGCTGCTCGGATTTGACTGATGACCTATGAATCGACCCGCAACACTGTTGAAACCTACTTTGATCGCACCGCGACAAAGACCTGGGAAAGGTTGACCTCAGACGCGCCTGTGTCGGGTGTTCGTGCCACTGTGCGCGCCGGTCGCGACCGGATGAGACAGCTCTTGCGGTCGCAATTGCCTACGGATTTGCGCGGGGCGCGTGTGTTAGATGCGGGCTGCGGCACAGGGGCTTTGGCCTTTCAATTGGCCCAGGCTGGCGCCGATGTTGTGGCGGTGGATATCTCGCCGAAGCTCATCACAATCGCCAAGCAGCGCCAACCTGCTCATGTGAGCGGCACGCTCAAGCTGATGGCCGGAGATATGTTTGATCCTGGCCTGGGGCATTTCGATCATATCGTGGCAATGGACAGTTTGATTTATTACTCAACTGAAGACATTGGCGCGACCCTCGACCGGGTGAGTAGCCGTATATTGACAAATATGGTCTTTACGGTTGCGCCGCGCACGCCACTTTTGATGGCCATGTGGCGGATTGGCAAATTGTTTCCACGCAACGATCGCTCGCCGATGATGGTGCCGCATCAAATGGCACAGATCGCCAAATCTACCTCGGGTCAGATCAGTGACATCGATCGGGTGGCCTCTGGGTTTTACATCAGCCAGGCGTTGGAATTCCGCCCATGATCCCAAAGCGCGCTGTCAAAACCATGACCCTAAGTATGTTGCCTTTCGCCGATGCGGCCAGCGATGAGCTGCCGCTCGGGCAATTGTTGCGTCTATCCTTGTTTCAAATTTCCGTGGGCATGGCCGCGGTGATGTTGCTCGGCACTTTAAATCGGGTAATGATCGTTGAGCTGTCAGTGCCGGCCTTCATCGTGGCGACCATGATCGCCATTCCCGTGCTGATTGCTCCTTTCCGTGCACTTCTTGGGTTTAAGTCTGACAATTACCGCTCTTCCATTGGTTGGAAACGCGTGCCCTATTTGTGGTTTGGCAGCCTCTGGCAGTTTGGTGGCCTGGCAATTATGCCGATGGCCCTTTTGGTCTTGGCGGGAGATTCTGCGATTAATGCGGGTATTTTTGGCGAGATTGCCGCTGCGCTGGCCTTTTTGTTGACCGGGCTTGGGATGCATATGACGCAAACAGCAGGTCTGGCTTTGGCCGCTGATCGGGCAACTGAACAGACCCGCGCAAAAGTCGTCTCAATGCTCTACGTCATGTATCTTGTGGGCATGGGGATTTCAGCGGTCATCATTGGCACATTGTTGCGTGATTATTCCTCGCTTTTGTTGGTTCAAGTAGTGCAAGGCGCGGCGGTGTTCACAATGGTTTTAAATGTTATTGCTCTTTGGAAGCAGGAAAAAATGGCGCCGATGAGCCAGGCGGCGCGCCAAGCTCCAAAGGCCAGTTTTCATGCCGCCTGGGCGGATTTCACCGGTCAAGCGACGGTGCGCCGGTTAATTTTCACGATTTTCGCCGGCACGGTTGCCTTTAACATGCAAGATGTGCTGCTCGAACCCTACGGGGGCGAAATTCTTGGCCTTTCAGTTTCTGCGACAACGCAGCTTACGGCCATGTGGTCTTTGGGCGCGTTGATCGGTTTGGGCCTATCGGCGCGCTGGCTGTCGCGATCCATTGATCCCATTCGCCTTGCGGGACGCGGGGTTGTTGTTGGCATCTTTGCTTTCGCGGCGGTTCTTTTGTCCTCCGTTTTTGGCTCGCCAATTTTATTTTTCTCAGGCGCCTTTTTGATTGGGCTGGGTGGCGGCACCTTTGCTGTGGCGACCTTGACTGCAGCTATGACCATAAATGTGCCTGGAGCAGCCGGGCGTGGATTGGCGCTGGGCGTTTGGGGCGCGGCGCAGGCCACAGGCGCAGGCCTGTCCATTTTCTTAGGCGGCGCAATTCGTGATATGATCACACAAGCCGCGCATAGCGGCATTTTAGGCGATGTCCTCAACACCCCGGTTGTAGGGTATTCGGTCGTCTATCAAATTGAGATCGCTCTACTTTTCATCACCCTCATCGCCCTTGGCCCCATCCTACGGACCAAAGGCATCAGTGCAAACACACCGCAGCGCTTAGAGCTGACGGATTTTCCGACTTGATAGTCAAAGGAGACGACCATGGTAGGCAATGAATTTTTCGGTAATTTTGATCTCGCAAGCGCTGCGATCTGGATGTTCTGGATCTTTTTTGCTTTGCTTGTTTATTATCTTCAAACGGAGAACATGCGCGAAGGATATCCGCTGGAGGCCGATGATCCCTCTGGATCTGCCCATCGCGGCCTCTTTCCGCTGCCCGGTGACAAGACGTTTCATCTGCCCCATGGGCGTGGTGATGTGACGGTTCCCTCCGGTCAGCGCGGCGATCGCGCAAAATTGGCGCTTGAGGCTACGTCTGATGCGACCGGCTCGCCTTTTGTGCCGACTGGCGATCCGATGCTTGCGGGTGTCGGGCCAGGTGCATGGGCCCCGCGGCAGGATCATGCAGAGTTGGATGCCCATGGGCATGCCAAGATCAAGCCTATGTCACAGCTCGATGATTTCCACGTGTCGGCGGGCCGCGATCCACGGGGCAAACCTGTGGTGGCCGGCGACGGTGAGGTGATCGGCCGTATCAATGATATGTGGATTGATGTGCCAGAACAGATGGTGCGCTACTTGACTGTGGATCTCAATCCAGAGGGCACGGGCCAGACCCGTCTGATCCCAATCAATTTTTGCAAAATTAACGATGACCGGGTGACGGTTCGTTCGATCTATAGCGCGAATTTTGCAGCGGTGCCGCTGCATAAGGCGGCTTCAGAAATCACCTTGCTCGAGGAAGAGAAAATTATGGCCTATTACGGCGGCGGCACACTTTATGCCGATCCCGCACGTTCCGAGCCAAAACTGTAAAGGACCAACGCTGGGCCGCAGCCACGGCCCAGCGTTCAGACGATAGGGGACTTAAGATATGAGCCACGACGATTTTAATTTCGAACCGATCCGCGGATTGCCTGAAGCATTGCCCGCAGATGAATATATCCTCTGGCAAGGGCGGCCTAATAGCTTGCGGCTGGCCAAGGATGCTTGGAGCCTCAACTGGGTGATTGGATATTTTATCGCCCTGGCGGTGATCCGCGTTATCTCCGTATCGGATATGATGAGCCTGACATCGGCCATGGCACAGGGCATTCCGTTTCTCGTGGCCGGCGCATTGACGGCCTTAATCTTGTTTGGGGTGGCAACAGTGCAAGCTCGAAGCACTGTTTATACGCTCACCAATAAACGCGCATGTCTGCGCATCGGTGCGGCGCTGACCATGACATTGAACCTGCCCTATGTGTGTGTTGGAAATGCACAAGTGGCTCTGCGCAAGTCGGGTTTGGGCACAATTACCTTTGAGCTCATCGGTGAGACTCGCCTGTCATATCTGATGACCTGGCCGCATGTGCGCCCATGGTACATGAGCCGCACCCAACCGGCCTTTCGCTCCATACCAGATGCTGAGCGGGTTGCGGCCCTTTTTGCCGAGGCCGCAGAGACGCGGGTGTCGATGCCCAAGGTCACTCAGCGCGACTATTCCAAAACTGACAGCATCGCTGCGGAGTAAAGCTCATGCCCACCACCAACTCACTTGCCGCTCAAATGAAACACCGAGACCGGGACATGGTGCCCAAGGTCTTGGTTCAAGCGATGTTCACCTTGATGATCGCTGCGGTCCTTCTGGTCGCCTACGCCCGCCTTACAGATCGGCCGGTCATTGGCGTGGCACCGCACAGCGATATCGTGGCGGAGCTTGAGATCACTTTGGTGGGCAACCGGAGCGATGGGATCGCGGTTTTGGATGCAGATGGCAGACAAATTGCCCATTCCAACGATCATAAAGCCGGCTTCATCGACGTGATTTGGGTCACCACCACGCGCGAACGCATTGTGCATGATACAGATACGCAAGCGCCGTTGCGCTTGGTGCGGCGGGAAAATGGGCATGTGGCCATTCTCGACGACACAACCGGCTGGTCGATCGAGTTGATCGGATATGGCCAAGACAATGTTGCAGCTTTCGCCAAGCTGATCGACTGAACCAAGGGGACAGCAGATGGGATTATTTACAAGATCAAAAGAGACCGCACCCTGCACGGTGACGATTTCACATCGGTTTGAGGAACTTTCCGCTCATGTGAAATTCAGCAATGGTGCCGTGGTGCATCCAGGAGACAGCGTTCAAGTGGAGGGGCCAGAAATCATGGCGCCCTATGGCGTCTGTGTTGAAGAGCAACGCATGGCCACCATCACTCGCGCCTCAAAAATTGAACGGCTTTGGACGCGCTCGACGGGCGATTTCGAATTCATGGAGCTGTGCGAATTTTCTTTTTCGGAAGGAGTTTTGTCATGAATGCGCCAACACATTCCGCTTTTGCCAATACTGCTGAAGAGGCGATTGCCGCCCAAGATGCGCTTGATGATCCAATGACATCTGAAAAAGCGACAGAGGTGGCGATGCAAAATACGTTGCTCACCCCGCGCTTTTACACCACTGATTTTGCCGAAATGGACGCGATTGATGTCACCCCGGTGCGTGAAGATTGGGACCGCTTAATTGCGCAAATGAAATCTGATCCGAATAAGGGGCATTTCAAAAAGAATGAAGATTGGGACAGCGTTGATTGGGAGGGGATGGAGCCTGCGCTGAAAGCGGAGTTCATCGATTTTCTGATTTCATCCTGCACCGCAGAATTTTCTGGCTGCGTTTTGTACAAAGAGATGAAGCGTCGCGGGTCGAATGAAGACATCACAACCCTGTTTCAATTGATGGCACGGGATGAAGCGCGCCATGCTGGATTTATTAATGATGCGCTGCGCGAAGCGGGTGTTCGGGTGAATTTGGGCTTTTTGACTCAGCAAAAGAAATACACCTATTTCCGCCCGAAATTTATCTACTACGCCACCTATCTATCAGAGAAGATTGGCTATGCCCGCTACATCACCATATACCGGCACCTTGAAGAGAACCCGGAACTGCGGTTTCATCCCATTTTCAAATGGTTCCGCGAGTGGTGCAACGACGAGTTTAGCCATGGGGAAGCCTTTGCGCTTTTGATGAAATCTGATCCGAAACTGACAGAAAGTTTTGGCAATAAACTGTGGATTAAGTTTTTCCTCACAGCGGTTTATTCCACCATGTGGGTGCGTGACCACCAGCGGCCTCTGTTTCATGAGGCTCTTGGCGTCGATGTCACCTGGTACGGCCAAGAGGTGTTTCGGAAAACTTCTGAGATATCAAAACAAATTTTTCCAATGACATTGGATATTGATCACCCTCGGTGGCGCAAAAACCTTGATCGGATGGAAGCGGCATCTCGGCAAATTGCCGCCGCAAAAGCCCGCGGGGGTTTGGGTGGCATGATGAGCCGGTTGGGCGGTATGGCTAAGGCGGCGACGGCTTTTGTCTTGGTGTTCACCATCCCGGCCAAGACCCATAGCGTTCCAACCAGCACGCGTATGGAGCCGACCTACTGATGCTCGGCTCGCCCTGGATAGCAGCGCTCATCGCAATTTTTTCCTGGTGGTTTTTCACTGGGATTATTTTGCTGATTGTGCGGCGCAAAGACGTGGCCGGGGCAACGGCTCATGGGGCCTCTGTCGTTTGGGGCGTGCCGCTGTTGGCTCTGGGGATCTCTGGCGCGGTGATCTCGTCAGCTTCGTTGAGCGTGGCAAATATCTATCTCGCATTTTTCTCAGTCTTGCTCATATGGGGTTGGATTGAGCTGGCCTTTTTGTCCGGGGTCATCACCGGACCGTTGCGGGACTCTTGCCCCAAGTCGCTTCGGGGCTGGGCCAGATTTCGCAGAGCCTGGCAGACCGTCAGCCACCACGAAGCCCTTTTGCTCTGCGGCCTGGTTCTCATGGCCGTCATCGCGCTTGATGCTGCAAACCCGCTCGGCTTTTGGGCCTATTTCATCCTTTTTGCAGCGCGTATTTCAGCCAAACTCAATTTGTTTTTTGGCGTGCCGCGCATCAATCTTGAATTCATTCCCCAACCGCTGCTGCACCTCTCTTCTTACTTCAAGCAAGGTCCGGTGACCGTGGCTTTTGGCCTTGGAGTAACTGGGCTTAGTCTGGTCACTGCGGTCCTGGGTTTAGCGCTTTTTTCAGCGAGTACTGTGGAGGCACAAATTGGACATGCGTTGCTCTTCGCACTTTGTGCATTGGCCACGCTGGAACATTGGTTGATGGTCATTCCATTGCCTGATGCAAAGCTTTGGCGCTGGATGCTTCCTACACTTTCTGCGAACACTAAGACAGGACAATCCCATGAACTTTAATGCGCTCTTTCAAGCCCAAATCGACACGCTGAAATCTGAAGGTAACTATCGCTATTTTGCTGAATTAGAGCGTAAATGTGGTAAATTTCCCCATGCGGCGAGTCACCACGATGGCAAGGTGCAAGATGTAACGGTTTGGTGCTCCAATGATTATCTTGGCATGGGGCAAAATCCAGTGGTGATTGAGGCTATGTGTGAGGCTGTCACCCGCAGCGGCACCGGGGCGGGCGGCACGCGCAATATTTCAGGGACAAATCATGATCACCTCTTGCTTGAGCGGGAATTGGCAGATTTGCACAATAAAGAAGCTGCCTTACTGTTCACCTCTGGCTATGTCTCCAATTGGGCCGCTTTGAGCACGCTGGGCAGTCGGCTGGAAGGCTGTATCATTCTAAGCGATTCTGGCAATCACGCCTCCATGATTGAAGGCATTCGTCATTCGCGCGCTCAAAAGGTTATTTGGAACCATAATGATGTGAAAGATTTGGAGGCGAAATTGGCGGTGCTTCCGGTGGATGCGCCAAAAATTGTGGCCTTTGAGTCGGTCTATTCGATGGATGGGGACATCGCCCCGATACGCCAGATTGTTGAAGTGGCCGAGAAATACGGCGCAATGACCTATCTCGATGAGGTTCATGCGGTTGGGCTTTATGGACCACGGGGCGGCGGTATTGCTGAGCAAGAAGGGTTGATGGATCGGATTACATTGATCGAGGGTACCTTGGGAAAAGCCTATGGCGTTGTTGGGGGATATATCACCGGATCGTCGGTTTTGTGCGATTTCATTCGCAGCTTTGCTTCTGGTTTTATCTTTACGACAGCTTTACCACCGGCCGTCGCGGCAGCGGCGCGGGTGTCCATCATGCATTTGAAAACATCCGACAGTGAGCGACAACGTCAACGGCAACAGGTAGCGAAACTGCGTGCGGGATTGAATCGCGCGGGCATTCCGCATTTGGAAAACCAAAGTCACATCGTGCCGGTGATGATCAAAGACCCAGTGAAGACCAAAATGCTTGCAGATTATTTGATGGATGAATGGGGCATCTACGTGCAGCCGATTAACTATCCAACGGTTCCAAAAGGCACGGAACGTTTACGCTTCACCCCATCACCACTGCATTCAGACGCTGATATTGCCTATTTGGTTGAGGCACTTGAATCTTTATGGAAGCAATGTGCCATTGCCCATGCGGTCGCCTAAAAGACCGAGTGGTCTCCCCGGGGGATGACGGCGCCGGAGCGCATGATGTCTGCATAGTGATCAAACAGATGTTCCGTTCCGGTTGAGGTCGTGTGCTCCGCCGAATAGCCCCTCTCTGCACCCTGCCAGGTTAGCATTGATTCTGTTGCGTAATACAGCCCTATTTCGGCGAGATCTGCCTTGCGTTGCGCGGCCGGGATCAAGACACCGGCCAGGCGCAATCCACCGCAGATGATGCGCAATAGGGCAACTGGCACCCGGCGCAGTTTCACAGGTCGCCCAAGCAAACCAAACAGGGCTTCGGCCTGATCGAGCGGTGTGATGGCAGGGCCGGGGCCGCCGATGGGCAAAATCTTATTGTGCTTGGCCGAGTTGGCTATGCAATCGACCATGAAATTGCCCAGATCATCATCACTGATTGGTTTGCAGGCGGTGAGTTCACCATTCCCAAAGACCAAAAATGCCTTGCCAGCGCGCAGACGCGGAATTTGACCGGAAAGAGATTTGAAAAAAGCTGTGGGTCGCACGATGGAATAGGTGAGCCCCGAGGCGATCAATGCTTTTTCGAAGGCCAGTTTGGCGAATTGAAATGGCAACTTTGGTTTTTGGACGCATATCGCGGAGAGCAAAATAAATTGCGGTACAGCCAATCTTTGCGCCACGTCTAGAATGTTCATCTGCGCCGCGTGGTCAATTGCCCAAGCATCTTCTCGGCCGCCATTGCGGGAGGCAACGCAGGAGATGACCGCGTCGAATTGGCCAAGTATATGAGGCATCGGCTGGGTGATATCGGCATATAGAGGCTGTGCCGGCTGCGGTGGGGTCTGTCCGGCGCGCAGAACGCAGGTGACCACATATCCCGCCCGATGCAGCGCGCGGCAGGTCCCTTGTCCTGCTGTTCCTGTCGCGCCGAAAAGTAAGACGCTTGGTGTGGGTTTAATTCTCTCGCCAGTCAAAGAATCCCTCACCTGCTTGCTCAAGGAGCTTTGCGGCCATTTCTTTCCCGGCTTGCGCGCCATCTTCGATTGGCACGACCATATCATCATGAATGGCATCGGAGCCATCGGGCCGAAGCACTTCGCCGCGCAGTCTCATTGTGCTGCTTTGAAGTTCAGAAAGCCCAGCAATTGGCGTTTCACAAGAGCCATCCAACGCTGCGAGAAAGGCGCGTTCTGCGGCCAAACGCTGTCCGGTCTCACGGTCATGAATGGCTGCGAGCATATCGGCCATGCGCCCGTCATTGATGCGTCGTTCAATACCAATGGCCCCCTGCGCCACGGCGGGCAACATGTCGTCCACTTCAATCGCTTGGCGGGGCACCTCATCCATGTTCAATCGCTTTAGTCCGGCCATGGCCAGAAAGGTTGCCTCAGCCACTTGGTTTTCAAGCTTCTTGAGCCGCGTTTGCAAGTTGCCCCGAAATTCCACGATCTGTAGATCTGGGCGCCGTAATTTGAGTTGCGCCTGTCGTCTCAGGCTTGAGGTCCCCACCACCGCACCGGGTGACAAATCGCTCAATGCGCCGCCTGACAGGGAGATAAACGCATCGCGCACATCCTCGCGTGGCAAATAGGTGTCCAAAACCAGGCCATCGGGTTGCAGAACGGGCATATCTTTCATGGAATGCACAGCGATGTCGATGGATCCATCTAGCATGGCTTGCTCTATTTCGCGGGTAAATAGCCCTTTGCCGCCAATTTCTTTCAATGGACGATCGGTGACGCGATCCCCCGTGGTCATGATGACGACAATCTCAAAGGCTTCGAAGGGCAAATCGAAAGCCTTGGCCAGTCGTGCGCGTGTTTCATAGGCCTGTGCCAGCGCCAAAGGAGAACCTCGGGTGCCGATATTGAGCGGGGTCTTCGGAGTGGGTAATGTATAAGTCATGTCCTATCCCTAAACATGTAAACTTGGCCTGACAACTCTTGCTTCTATGAACTGATGCTGCGCATAATGTTGCAAAGCAATATCTGGGAATAATACAATGACATCAAGGAAAGTAATCTTGCGCGCTCTGGCAGGAGAAACACTTCCAACTGCTCCGATTTGGATGATGCGTCAAGCGGGCCGCTATCTTCCCGAGTATCGCGCCACCCGCGCGCAGGCCGGCGATTTTCTGTCGCTATGCTATAACTCAGAATTGGCAGCAGAGGTCACACTTCAGCCGATTCGACGCTATGGATTCGATGCTGCAATATTGTTTGCAGATATTTTGTTGCTGCCGCAGGCGCTGGGTGCGGATCTGTGGTTTGTCACTGGGGAAGGCCCGCGTTTGTCGACAGTGACCACGCAGGAAGATTTCGCAAAACTAAAACCGGCAGATGACATTCACGCGCATCTGGCACCGATTTATAGGACTGTGAAAATTTTGTCTGAAGAATTGCCAGAGGCCACAACATTGATTGGATTTGCCGGGTCACCATGGACTGTGGCGACCTATATGATTGCCGGTCAAGGCACAGCTGACCAAGGACCAGCGCATCGTCTGAAGGCTGAAAACCCTGCTGTTTTTGATTCGCTGATTGATTTGATAACTGAAGGCACGATCCAATACCTCAGCGTGCAGATTGAAGCGGGGGCGGAGGTCGTGAAACTCTTTGACAGCTGGGCGGGATCGCTTAAGGGCGAAGATTTCATGAAATATTCCATTGAACCCATGCGCCGTATCACGGCCGCATTAAAGGCCAAATTTCCCGATGTTCCAATTATCGCCTTCCCGCGAGGTGCGGGCGAGAAATATGCAGGCCTGCATCGCATGATTGGTGCAGATTGCATTGCTTTTGATGATGGTATCGATGCGCAATGGGTTGCGGATAATTTGCAACCTGAGGGCTGCGTGCAGGGCAATCTTGCCTCATCCCACATGGTGACTGGCGGCGCTGCCCTGGTTGCTGAAACCAAACGCATCGCGGGCGCTCTGTCCAAGGGTCCACATATCTTCAATTTGGGTCATGGCATCACCCCGGATGCGGATCCTCAAAACGTCCAATTGATGATTGATACAGTGCGATCCATGTAACAAAAAGGCCCTTCAAATTTTGAAGGGCCTCAAGTCATTCTCAAAGTGTTGGCTAGGCTATTCTGCCACAGACACAAGATAGGCCCAAACATTGGCCTGATCTTCCGCGTCTTTCAGCTTAAAGGCCATTTTGGATTTTGCTTTTTTGTCGCCCAAATATGACTTTAGAAAATCTTTTGGATCTGCAACATAGGCGACAAAGTCGGCTTCATTCCAAACCAGGCCTTGCGCACCAGCGGCGACCAAGGATTTGCCATATTTCTTGAAATCAGGATGTACGGCTGCCTGGCGGTCATAGATGCCATAAAGGTTCGGCGCGTTTCTGCCGCCTTTGACAATCACTGTTCCATCATCAGCGACGATGGCATGACAGGCTTTGCATTTTTTAAAAACCGCTTCGCCCGCTGCAGCGTCCCCAGATGCGTGGCCGCCCGCAAGCGCAGGACCGGCTGTCATCAACAGACCCATTAAGGCCATTTTAATTGTTTTCATTCGTTCTCGCTCCTTCTCTTGAGATCAATGTAGCGTGATTTTCATCTGGGTAAAGTCAGTTTGTCGCAAGTAATTTGACAAAACAAAAACCCTTATTCGTAAATGTAACTTTACACTTGATGTGGGACTAAGTGTAAGTCTAAAATTACACTATGACAGAATATATTCCCATAGAGCCGCGGCGCTTGCCTGAGCCGATGGCCATGTTGCTTTTGCTCAAGCCCATCACTTGGTTCCCGCCAATGTGGGCGTTCTTATGTGGAATTGTCTCTTCTGGGGCTTCTGTCACGGGCCATTGGGTTTTGATAATTATGGGCCTTGTTCTTGCCGGTCCAATTGTCTGCGGCATGAGTCAGGCGGCAAATGATTGGTGTGATCGGCATGTCGACGCCATCAATGAGCCGGACCGCCCCATCCCGTCTGGGCGCATCCCGGGAAAATGGGGATTGTGGATCGCCTGGGCTATGTCGGCGCTGTCACTTTTGGTGGGGTATCAATTGGGACCCTGGGGCTTCGCTGCTACCATCTTTGGCGTTCTTGCAGCTTGGGCTTATTCTGCGGAGCCACTACGGCTAAAAACCTCTGGCTGGTGGGGCCCAGGTTTGGTGGGGCTCTGCTATGAGGGATTGCCTTGGTTTACGGGCGCTGCTGTTTTATCTGCCGGAGCGCCCGATTGGCGGATTATTCTTCTGGCGGGACTTTATGCCTTGGGCGCGCATGGAATCATGACATTGAACGACTTTAAGGCGACCGAAGGGGACCGCCAATTGGGCATAAACTCATTGCCGGTGACACTCGGTTCAGACCGGGCCGCGCGGCTGGCCTGCTGGATCATGGGCGTGCCACAAGGGATCATTATCGCTCTGCTGATTTTCTGGGACCGGCCTGTTTTCGCCGGGATCATTGCGGCGCTTCTGGCAGCACAGTTTTGGGCGATGTTGGTCATGCTGACAGATCCGAAGGCGCGTGCGCCTTGGTATAACGCCACTGGCGTGTCGATGTATGTCTCGGGCATGATGATCAGCGCCATCGCCTTGCGAGGTCTGCTATGAGCCTATCTTGGAGTCAAATTTTTCGCTTGGGATTGGTGCAAATGGCCCTGGGGTCCATTGTTGTGCTGACTACCTCCACGCTCAACCGCCTCATGGTGGTTGAATTTTCTTTACCGGCGCTTTTGCCGGGTGCTTTGGTCGGGTTGCATTATGGAATCCAACTGTCTCGTCCGCGCTGGGGGTTTTGGTCGGATGTAGGCGGCAATCGGACCCGTTGGATTATTGGCGGCATGATCGCCTTGGCATTGGGCGGCGTCGGCGCCACCTATGCTGTCACGTTATTTGCTGTGCACTATTGGCTCGCATTGACCGCCTCCATTATGTCCTATGGGTTGATTGGCATAGGCGTTGGGGCTTCAGGCACATCGTTACTGGCTTTACTGGCCACGGCCACGGCTGCACATCGGCGTGCGGCGGCTGCCACGATCACTTGGTTGATGATGATCTTTGGCATTGCACTTACAGCGGGTGTGGCGGGGCAGTTCTTGGATCCTTACTCCCCAGAGCGGCTTATGACGGTCGTGACTACTATCGCCTTATTGGCCATTTTGTTGACGGTTCTAGCCATTTGGAACATCGAGCGTTCGGTCAGCCCACGCGCTTCGGAGCCGGACATCCCGTTTCAAGAGGCTCTGCGCGAGGTTTGGGCGGAATCCAAAACGCGGAATTTTACAATTTTCGTCTTTCTATCAATGAATGCCTATTTCATGCAGGAGTTGATCCTCGAGCCTTATGCGGGTTTGGTTTTTGCCTTTACGCCGGGGCAATCGACCTCTCTCAGCGGCGCACAAAACGGCGGGGTTTTTGTTGGGATGCTGACCGTTGGCATTATGGCCACGGGTTTCAAAATTGGATCCCTGCGCAGATGGGTCATGAGCGGATGCTATGGGTCAGGCGCGGTTTTGTTGCTTATTTGTTTGTCAGGGCTGATGTCGACCGCGCTGAATTTTACCTATCTCGTCGTCGCCCTTGGGTTCTTTAATGGCATGTTTGCAGTATCGGCGATCAGCGCCATGATGGCGCTTGCGTCAAGCTCAGAGGGCCGTGGTCAACGTGAGGGCACCCGCATGGGGCTCTGGGGCGCGGCGCAGGCCATTGCCGCCGGTTTCGGCGGCCTTACGGGCGCAGTTTTGGTTGATATGACCCGCAGCTTTTTGGCGGATGGTCCCGCCTTTGGCGCAGTTTTCATATTCGAAGCCGCGCTGTTTTTTGCCGCCGCCCTCATGGCGATGCGGGTCATTGAGCACAGGGCGCAGCCGGTGCCCGCCAATTTAGTCGCAGGAGAATAACTATGTTTGATGTTGTTGTAATCGGTGGAGGCCCTTCAGGGGCGACGGCGGCCGAAGATTTGGCACGTTCAGGCCATCATGTTGCCCTGCTGGACCGTGAAGGTCGCATTAAACCCTGTGGCGGTGCAATACCACCGCGCCTTATTGAGGACTTCGCAATTCCCAGCTCGCAAATTGTCGCACGGATCAATACCGCGCGGATGATCTCTCCAACGCAGCGCAAGGTTGATATTCCTATTGAGAATGGCTTTGTGGGTATGGTTGATCGCGAACACTTTGACCCGTTTCTGCGCCGCCGGGCGCAAGGGGCCGGGGCCACTTGGTTGACGGGAACCTTTTTGCGTATTGAGCGGGGTGCCGACCATCCGACTGTGATCTACCGCGACAAGGACAGTGGTGAGGAGCGGCGCTTGGCGTGCAAAGTCATCATTGGTGCCGATGGCGCACGCTCAAAGGTGGCCAAATCAGAAGTCCCAAATGGCGATAAAATCCCCTATGTGATCGCCTATCATGAGATTGTTGAAGCCCCGCTGGAGGGCATGAGTTACGATCCGAAGCGATGCGACGTTATTTATGACGGGGCAATATCGCCAGATTTCTACGGATGGGTGTTTCCGCATGGGAAATCTGCCAGTGTTGGAATGGGCACCGGTATTGAGGGTGTGGATTTGAAAAAGGCTACAGCCGAGCTGCGTGCCGCTCACGGTTTGAGCGATTGCAAGACCATTCGGCGCGAGGGTGCGCCGATCCCCTTGCGTCCCTTGGATTGTTGGGACAATGGCATCGATGTGGTTTTGGCTGGGGATGCAGCGGGGGTGGTTGCTCCGTCTTCCGGTGAGGGTATTTACTACGCGATGGTCGGCGGTCGGGTGGCCGCCACGGCGGCCAGCGCCTTTTTGACCACCGGGCGCGCGAAAGACCTACAATTGGCGCGCAAGCTGTTTATGCGGGAACATAAAAGCGTCTTCAAAGTCCTAGGTGCGATGCAAAACGCCTATTATCGCAGTGATGAGCGCCGCGAGCGCTTTGTGTCCCTTTGCCATGATATCGATGTGCAAAAACTGACATTTGAAGCCTATATGAACAAACGCTTGGTTGCGGCCCGACCTATGGCGCATCTGAAGATTGGTTTGAAAAACCTGGCGCATTTGACCCGGCTTATTTCAGAAGATCGTGTCTGATGACGATCATGATTCCGGCATGGCAAGATGGTGCGCTGCAACCCGTTGAAAAACTGATGGCGCATCAACTGGGCCTCAAACATCGGGCGGTGTCTATTTTTGTGATGGCGGAGGATCACATTTTGATCCAGCAGCGTGCCTTGAGCAAATATCACACGCCTGGCATGTGGGCGAATAGCTGTTGCACCCATCCGCATTGGGCAGAAGACCCTCTGATCTGTGCGCGGCGGCGTTTGGATGAGGAATTGGGCATTACTGGCCTTGATCTCGCGCCCCGTGGTGAGGTGGAATACCGCGCGGAGGTTGGGAACGGCCTGATTGAACATGAAGTGGTGCAAGTCTATGTGGCCCAAACCAGCTTTTCTGTGTCAATGGCACTCAACCCAAGTGAGGTCCAGGCGGTGAAATGGGTGACCCGGCAAGACTTGCGACAAGAGCTGGACCGCACGCCGACTGCATTTACGCCATGGCTGCATATTTACATGACGCAACACAGTGATCTGATTTTTGACACATAGGCGCGAAGCCCTGCTTGATTAGACTGAGACAGGCCTGCGTTTGAGGGCTTGCAAGGCTGTGGCTGCAATATCTGTGGCGGTTAATCCTGCATCCGCATACATCGCATCTGGGGCGGCCTGATCAATAAATCGATCTGGCAATGTCATGCTGCGCACGGCCAATGGGCCGTCAAGCAGACCTGTATCTGCCAGATAGTGCAACACCATTGCCCCAAAACCACCCTGCGCGCCCTGTTCAATGGTGATGAGGACCTTATGGGTTTTGGCCAATTTGGAAATAAGCGCGTGATCCAAGGGCTTGGCAAATCTCGCATCTGCCACTGTGGCGTCAACGCCCTGTGCTGATATGAGGTCTGCGGCCTTCAGTGCCTCAGCCAGATGCCCCCCGAAGGACAGTAGAGCGATCTCTGCACCTGGGCGGACAATGCGCCCTTTACCAATTTGCAGCAGCTCGCCTTCTTGCGGAATGCTAACGCCTGTGCCTGTGCCACGGGGGTAGCGAAAGGCGATGGGGCCGGTGTCATGGGCGGCGGCGGTTGTAATCATATGCACCAGCTCGGCCTCATCGGCGGCGGCCATAACCACCATATTGGGCAAGGCCGTTAAAAAGCCAATATCAAAGGCGCCGGCATGGGTCGCCCCATCCGCACCGACCAATCCAGCCCGATCTATGGCAAAGCGCACCGGCAGGTTTTGCAGCGCGACATCATGGACAATTTGATCATAACCGCGCTGCAAAAAAGTTGAATAGATCGCGCAAAAGGGCTTGAGGCCGCTAGCGGCCAAACCTGCGGCGAAGGTGACACCATGTTGCTCGGCAATCCCCACATCAAACATGCGGTCTGCAAAGCGCTGGGCAAAGATATCTAGGCCAGTACCGGAGGGCATTGCTGCGGTAATACCAATAATCTTGGAGTCTTTTTGGGCCAATTGTGTGAGGGTTTGACCGAAGACTGTGGTGTAGCTGGGCGCATTGGCGCCTGATTTCATCTGGGCGCCGCTGGCCACGTCAAACTTTGCCACCCCGTGATATTTATCGGCCGAGGTTTCTGCTGGCGCATAGCCCTTGCCCTTCACTGTGCAGCAATGGATCAAAACCGGACCCTTGGCGCGGGTTCTTGCAGAGCGCAAAACGGAGAGGAGCTGGCTCATATCATGGCCATCAATGGGGCCGATATACTCAAAGCCAAGCTCTTCAAAGATTGTGCCCTGTGAGGCGACGGCGCCTGTCACCAATTCTCGCGCGCGACGGGCGTGGTCGCGCATAGGGCCAGGCAGAACGGTTTCGATATCCTGACCAAAGGCATTGAGCTGTGCGAGTGCAGTGCCGGCCAGCCCCGACATATATTTTGACATTGCGCCCACTGGAGGCGCGATGCTCATTTCATTGTCGTTGAGGATGACGAACATCCGGCGGCCCTCAGCTCCTGCGTTGTTGAGCGCTTCATAGGCCATGCCGGCGCTGATCGATCCATCGCCAATGACGGCGATGGCGTCGCCTGTATCTTGTCCAAGATCGCGTGCCACGGTGAAGCCATGAGCGGCAGAGATTGAAGTCGAGGAATGGGCGGCGCCGAAAGGATCATAGGGCGACTCGCTGCGTTTGGTGAAGCCAGATAGCCCGCCTTCTTGGCGCAGGGTGCCCATGTCAGCGCGGCGCCCCGTTAGAACTTTATGGGGATAGCATTGATGCCCCACGTCCCAGATCAGCTTGTCCTTTGGGGCGTCGAATACTGCATGCAGTGCAACGGTCAACTCTACCACTCCGAGCGACGAGCCCAAATGTCCCCCAGTGCGCGAGACGGCTTCGATCACGTCGACTCTTAATTCATCTGCCAGCTGCGCCAGTTGTTGGTCGCTCAGGGTTTTGAGGTCTGAGGGTGTTGTAATCTCGTCAAGCAAAGAGGGCATGGTTGATCCTTATCTTGGCGTGTTGGCCCTGTTGGCCAGGTGCAGGTGCCTCTGATGTTAGAAGTCACCTGCCCCCTGTAGCCAACAGGAAATATCAGGATGCTGCATCCCGATGCTTCCAGATATTCAGGGACTGAGATATCTGGAATTTGGATCCTCAAGCGCTGGGGCGCTTGAGGAAATTCTTAAACGCGTGTGGTTTCAATATATGGCTGTTGCAAAAATGCCTGGCCGGGATCGGGCGTGTCGCGCGATTCCTCGGGCAAGGCTTTGCCGATCCAATACAGCACCATAAGTCCAAACCAGAGCACCAGACAGAATACAGCTGCGTATCCTGCACCTTTCAACATCAGCATCAGCACATCTGCGCGCAGCCGAAATTTTGTGTCACTCCCAGTTCCGAGATAGTCTTGATGATCACTCATAATCCATTTCCCTTATGCTTAAGATCAATCCAGCGGCGCATAGCCATGGTCTTGTGCCCAGACATACCAATTGTCGACCACGGTCCCTGTGAGCAAAATGCCAATACCGCCTGTCAAAGTTGTCAGGACTGCAAACCACCACGCCCAGCGGTGAATACCTTCCATGGTCGCGTTGAAGCCCATGGTCCAGCGCCAAAAGAGTGCTGCGCGTTCTGAGGCCGTCCCGCGATCCACGATTTGCTCAATTTCCCGCTCGCCGCCATAGCGCGATACGGCCAGGATTGTGGCGCCATGCATAGCGAAGAGCAAAGCAGAGCCGTAAAGAAAGGCGATCGAGAGCGCGTGGAACGGGTTATAGAACAGGTTGCCATAGGTCAGTGAAAACAGATTTGTCCAATCAAGATGCGAGAACACCCCATAAGGCACCGCTTCAGACCAAGAGCCCATCATAACTGGGCGGATCAGACCAAGAACCAAAAACAGCCAGATGGCCGAGGCAAAGGCCCAACTGACATGTTTCCCAAGGCCCAGCTCTTCGGCGCGCAGATAGGTGCGGATCCACCATGCGATGACGGAGACCAGCAAGAAGAAGGAGGAAATCAACCACCAGCCACCTTCGTTTAAAGGTGCCATGCCAAGACCATATTCCTCTGAAGGTGGCTCAAGTGAGAACCAGAACAGATCGCGCATGAAAACGGCTGGCGAGTAATCCGCTTGGGCCCAAAAATTCAGGCCGACGATAAAGAACCACAGCAGGCCCGTCGCCAGAGAAACGACGCCAAACATACCCAGATGCAGCGGGCCCAATTGCGCATTGCCCAAAATGCCAGCCAGTTTCGAGAAACCAGCCTTACTTGTGCGCTCACGGGCGATGTCTCCAGTAGGGTCCATGCCCATTTCGGGTGGACCTTGCACTTGAACCTGTGTGAAAATATTTTGATATTCCATGTTTCAGTCCCCCTTAAAGATCCGCCCACCAGGGCAATTCAGCATACCAATCCCACCACGAGCTCCAGCTATCAAACCAAATCGTGCCGGAAATCACGATGCAGATCGCGCTCCAAATAACGGCGCTGAGCGCCAGCAAAAGACCGAGGCGGTGAATGCCCAAGGGCCCGATGGAATAGCCGATGAGATCGCGGAAGTAGGTGTCTTCGTGATCTGGCGTGCCAATGGTTTTGCCCTTACCGGGGTTCACAGCTGACAGGACCAGCGAGCCATGCAATGCCAAAGCAAAGCAGGTGGTGAAAAAGAAGGTGATCGCAATCATATGCGCAGGGTTATAATGGAAGTTGCCATAGGCATATCCGACGTTATTGACCCAATCGAGGTGGCTAAAGATGCCATAGGGAAATCCGTGGCCCCAGGCGCCCAAAAGCACAGGCCGAATGATCACCAAAGTGACATAGGCAAGAATGGCAACACCAAAGGCGAAAGGCACATGCAGGCCCATGCCGAGTTTGCGGCAGATTTCGACCTCTCGCATCATCCAGCTTAGAAAAGCGAATGTCGCGCAGATGGTGATGGCTTGCCACAGGCCGCCTTCGGCCAAAGGTGCGACGCCCAAGCCGACTTCAATAGCGGGTGGATTGACGGAAATCAACCAAGGATTCCATGTGTCTCCCAAAGCGGCACTGTAAAATATCAACAATGTGCCAAGCGCGGCGAAAAAGATCGTCGTGACACCGAAAAAGCCGACATAGAAGGGACCAATCCAGAAATCGAACAGATCACCCCCAACCAGCGTTCCACCTCGAACGCGGTATTTTCTTTCGAAGCTGAGCAATGCCATCTTCTTCCTCCCTCTTAAACATTCAGGCTGCCGCAGATGCGCAGCTATGTTTCAATCTCAACTGTTTGCTTTGGCCGGAGAGATAAACACGCCGGCCAAAGCCTTTTTTAAACAGCCAGTTAGCCGCCGAAAGCGAGGCTAAACCAGTTGGTTGCATCGTTGCTCAACAGAACGAGGTGAATCATCGCTGCGAGCAAGAAAAGGAAAACACCCTGAGCCACGAAGACGCGACGTGGGTCGAATACTAGCCAGATTTTGTAAAACTGTGCCATGTTCTATATTCTCCCTTTACCAAGCAAACCAAGGCAGTTTGATGTACGTCAGCACATGAGCTACGATAGCAACGGTCGCGAAGATCGTTAATCCGCTCATATAAACTGAGTGCAATTCCTGCGCTTGTTCATCTGAAAGACCTGTAAAACTCAGGTCATTTTTATCAGCCATTTTCTTCTCCTGAAAATATGTACTGACGCTGCAAGGCCCCTGCAGCCGGGTTACAACAAGGGCACACCCCCTGCCTTAATTCCACTGCCCCATGCGGAAGAGCGGATCTTTGACCCCGGGCCGGTTGGGCGCGGGGAGTCTCTAACCTACGTTTGAAAAATACGCGGTGTGATGGTGCGCGCCTCGCTGATCGCGCCTTGAATCGGACCCAACGTGGGCAGCGTCATGTGCCGGATCAGGCGATAGGCCCAAATCACGGTGCAAAACGGCAAAGCGGCCAAGAAGATCAACGCGAGATAGACGCGGTATTCATTTTTTGAGTGCCGAAGACTTCTGGGTTGCTTTGACAGTCCAGACATTTCATTTGCAAAGTCAGTCATGATACTCCTCCTGAAATTGACTGAAGGCTTTTGACAGTCTTCAGTAAAACCCGCTCTTCGCCATTCTCGAGGGCGCTTTTTTCGGCAGCATCTCGCAGAGTTTTGGCGGCGGAAATTCTTGTAAGTATGGGGTGTGAGGCAACAATCGCGTCCAAGGCGGATTGCGCATCCGGATCCCATGGAAAATCGCGGCGCAGCGTGGTGGGTGTGGCCGGCGTGGCGTCCATTTCTGTGCCCAGAGGTAGGATGTGAAACAAGGCATCAAACAGGCTGTTGCACACTTCCTGCAACAGATAGGTCGCGCCCGCATAACCCATAAAGGGCGTGCCGGTTGCCCGGCGAATGGCGGCACCTGGGAAAGAGGCGGGAATGAATGAAGGCGCAGGACCAAAGCCGGCCTTCATTTCGGCCAGATACATTTTCTCGTTGATCGAGCCCAAAACCAGCAGGGGTTTTTTCTCATGCATAAGGGCACGCACCGCATCATTATTTGTCTTCTGGCCGCGTTGCCGCGATACGGCAAAGGCGCAGGGCAATCCAAGATCGGTCTCAAGATAGTTTTGAATGCCGCGTGTATAGGTATCATTGGCCACAATGGCGAAAGAGGCGGTGGCGAAAAAATCCTGGGTCACCGAGCGCCACAGATCCCAAACGGGCTTAATGGTGGAGTGTTTTTCCTGTTCGATAAAGGGTTCCGGATCCAGATCCAGAAGCTCCCCCAAGCTGCGCAGAAACTTCGTGGTGGACTCAATTCCGATAGGGGCTTGGAGATAGGGCTTGTTGAGCAGTTCACAAAGCCCGCGGCCAAATTCCCGGTACATGCAGATATTTACATCGGCATTCACCAGACCACGCATTTCAGCGATATGTGCCCCAAGCGGCATCACCATATTGATTTCTGCGCCGATGCCTTCAACGAGGCGTCTTATCTCAGCAAGATCTGATGGCATGTTAAATGTGCCATACATGGGCCCTAGGATATTCACCCGTGGCGGCGCGCCTTCTTCGCGCTTTTTCTCAGGGGGCATCCGACCTTTCGTCATGCCAAATTCACTGAAAATCCATGTCATCGCACGATCGGCTGTTTGCCATTGATCTTCATCAATAGTGCGGGGGAGGAATCTTTGAATATTGGTGCCTTGCGGTGTGACACCGCCGCCAATCATCTCCGAAATTGAACCGGTGACCACCACCGCAGGTAAGGCTGGATCCAACACATCCCACGCGCGCTTCATCGAGTCTTCGGTTCCGGATCCCATTTCTTCCTCGCCCAAGCCTGTGACGACGATGGGCAATTCATGTGGGGGCAATCCGTCGGTGTAGTGCAGAACTGAGGTGACGGGCAGGTTTTCGCAGCCGACCGGGCCATCGATGATGACTTGCAAGCCTTTGGTGGCGCAGAATGCATAAACAGCGCCCCAATAGCCTCCTGCACGGTCATGATCTTGCACCAGCATTAAATCATCTCCGCCGCTTTGGCCGCACGGGCTTTTTTCTCAAGCTTTTTGAGATTCACCGCTCGGAAATTGGGTTGCAGGTTGGGTTTACCTGCCCAAATTCCACTGGTATCGCCCCGGCCGACACCCTCAAAGAAGGAACGCATGTGGTCCATACGAGCTTTGTTTCCCAAGGCCGCATTGATCACCTGTGCCAATGAGCCCGCGCCTGCAGCTCCCATCAAAGGCCGCGCAGAAATCAAATTTGTGAAATAAAGCGAGGGTATTCCCAGCTCTTTACCCTTCTGGACAACGGGCGTTGTGCCGATGGCCAGATCAGGATGAATGGCTTCCATGGCGGCGCAATCATCTTCCAATGAGGCGCGGAATTTGACTTTTACCCCGTGGGATTCGAGCCATTCGGCATCCTGTGCCGACCAAGGTGTTTTCGGACAAGCCGTGCCCACATAGGGAACATCTGCACCGCTTTCGATCAGCAGGCGGGCCACCAAGAGCTCACTGCCCTCATAGCCCGATAGGGTTATTGTGCCTTTGATCGGCGCTTGTTTTAGGGCTTGACGAATTTGAGGCACAAATTGGTTTTGTGCCGCCGCGATGACATCCGCTGGAAGCGCAAAAGCCTCCCCAATCGCTGCCAGCCAAGCGGCTGTGCCCTCGGAGCCGACGGGTGCGGAGCCTATAATCGGGCGCCCTGCGGCTTCAAATTCACGGATGCTGGCGGTGTAAAACGGGTGAATGGCCGCCACCGCCCCGCAGTCCAAAGCGGAATAGAGTTCGCGCCATTCGCGGCAGGGAACAACGGTGCCGGCCGCCAGGCCAAGCGGTGCCAGCATTTGCCCAATGACCATAGGATCAGCTGGGAACATTTCACCCAGCAGGCTGACCGTGGGTCGATCCGATTTGCCCATGGCCGGCATCGGCACGGGGCCGGCGGCAATTTCTTTGCGGGCATAGTTCAGCATTGCACCGGACAGCACATCCTTGGCCTCTGCGTGGGTTGGAATGCCGAAGCCTGGCACATCAATACCAACAACGCGCACACCATTGATTTGTTCGGGCAAGAGCCGCAAAGGCACACCGGAGGCCGTTGGCACACATAGATTTGTGACAATAATCGCATCAAGCTTTTCGGGATCTGCGATGTCATGCACCGCCTCGCGAATATCTTCAAACAGCTTGCCCGTGACCAGAGTTTCCGAATTGAACGGCACATAGCCCACTGAGCGCCGCGCCCCATAGAAATGCGACACGAAGGTCAATCCGTAAACGCAGCAGGCAGATCCGCTCAAGATTGTTGACGTGCGCTTCATCCGCAGGCCGACCCGCAGCGAGCCAAAGGCAGGGCACATGCTTTGCGGTTTTTCGTGCGGTCCTTGCGGGTAATCTTTGGCGTATTGGTCCAAGATTTCTGACTTGCCAGCCGCGCGCGCTGCGGCCTGAAGGGTATCTACCCCGGCGGAGCAACCACCCTCGGCCGCTATAGCCTTGGAGGCTTCGCTGGCCTCAATGACTTGCAATGTGCCGGAGGCATCGTAGCTGACGTCAAAACCTTGGCGATTGGCCTCAGACATCATCATATACCACTTCTAAACTGGCGCGTGGCGCCGCTTTTTTGCCGCGCATGTCCATGTCTGTGGCGGGCACTAACTGGTAATCGCCGCCCGTGTCTTTGGCGTCAAACAGGGCCAAGAGGCCATCTTGATCCAGTGGCGTCGGGCGCACGGGTGGCGCGAGGCCGACAGCTTCTCCCAATTGGCCAAACAAAGCGCCCCATTGCGATTCGGAAGTGCCAACAATTTGATAGTTTGCAGATTTCTTGCGCAGGTCATCATCTTGTGGTATCGCCGCCAAAATGGGGATATCGACAGCCTTGGCAAAAGCCGCGGCCTCACCACTGCCATCATCTTTGTTGATAACCAGTCCAGCGACACCCACGTTTCCGCCAAGCTTTCGGAAATATTCGACCGCCGAGCACACGTTATTGGCCACATAAAGAGACTGAAGGTCATTGGAGGCCACCAGGATGACTTTTTGTGCCATATCGCGTGCAATCGGCAGGCCGAACCCGCCACAGACGACATCCCCTAGGAAATCAAGCAGAACATAATCGAAGTCCCAGTCGTGGAATCCCAATTTTTCGAGTAATTCGAATCCGTGAATAATCCCACGGCCACCGCATCCGCGTCCAACTTCCGGGCCGCCGAGCTCCATGGCAAAAACACCACCCCGTTTGAAGCATACGTCGCCAATTTTCACTTCTTCGCCGGCAATCTTCTTTTGCCCGGAGGTTTCGATGATCGTGGGGCAGGCCTTGCCTCCGAAGAGCAAGGAGGTTGTGTCTGATTTTGGATCGCATCCGATCAGCAAGACGCGCTTGCCTTGCTCGGCCATCATATGGCTCAAATTGGCCAGGGTGAAAGACTTACCGATGCCGCCTTTTCCATAGATAGCAATAATTTGAGTTTTGCTGGTGGGTTCACCCTGTGGCACCTCAAGGGAGATGTCTTCATGAGCTTCATCTCGCAACCGCTGATCGAAATTCTTCAGATTTGGCACTTCATCTTTCACGACGTTTTCTCCCAATTGAGCATCATTTTCAGACAGGACGACTCCCGAAAGGCCGTTTCATAGGCCTCAGGCGCATCGGTTGCTGATGATGAATGTGTGATCAACCCGCCAAGGCTCAGAGCACCGCTCTCAACCAAAGCACGTGTTGCGGTTAGGTCGTCGCGGTCCCATTCTGCGGCCACGCGAAACTTGGCTTCTTTCATAAAGGCTGGTGGAAAGGCGAAGCTTATAGGGTCGGTGTAAAAGCCAGCCAGGACAATCTCGCCACCTTTGGACAGGCGGCCAATCAATTGAGCCAGGACATCCGTGGACCCAGAGGCATCATAGATAGAATTGTAATCTTTTCTTTGATCATCTTCTGGCGCCACGACCTGATAGCCCTTAGCGCCCATACGGCGGGCAGGATCAATTTCCCAAACTGTTGGCGGCGGTGCGCCAGCGGCCACGGTGAGGCGGGCCAGCAGGCGTCCTAAGACCCCATGACCTACGATCAAATCTGGTATGGATTTTCCGGGTCCAGCCATGGCGTGACGGGCAGTGGCCGCCAGGGCCAACAAAGCCCCTTCCGCGCCCATCGCACCGTCCAATTTTGTAACTCGATCTTCATTGCTGACCAGATAACGTGCGGCACCGCCAAAAAGCCCAAAAGCGCCATCATAGCAATTGGCACCGGGTACAAAGACCGTATCTCCGGGTTTAAAGGCGCTGGACTGCGGCGCTTCAACCACTTCACCGGTTGCTTCATATCCCGGCACAAGCGGGTAGCCCATCCCTGGGAAAGGGGGCATTTGTCCGGACCAAAACAGTTTTTCGGTTCCTGTCGAAATGCCGGAATGCTTAATTTGCACAACCAATTCTTTCGCCTGTGGCGCAGCTACAGTGAGCGTGTCGAGACGGATATCTCTGGGCCCATTTAAGACGACAGCAGTTGTCTGCACAGCAAAGCTCCCTTTGGGATTTCATAACTGGGACATGCCAGTTTGAAATTTCTCATGTATTGTACTTTAAAAGTGACATACTTAACTGTCAACTAATATTGACAGTTAGCCAGAAGCAACTTTGCGGGCCTCTAGACAGCGTGTGACAAAGGCGCGGGCGGGTTTCGGTGTCTTGATGATGTCAAAGCCGGCTTGGCGACAAAGCGCCGAAATTTCCTGAATTGAGCGCGTTTTTCCCGTGCGCATCGCCAATGTGTAAAGGGCGAAATAGACATCGCCCGCCGGTTCTGGGCAGGCGCCCCCGGACATAGGTTCAGAGATAATCAGCCGCCCCCCCACGGGCAGGCTCGCCCAGCACTTGGCCAAAAGCATCGCCACGGTCTCATTGGTATGGTCGTATAGCACCCGGATCAAGCTGATAGAATCGGCGCCTTCGGGAATGGCGTCTGTTTTAAATGACCCGCAGGCAATCTGCGTGCGGTCATCCATGCCTGCGGCTGCGAATCTCGGAGCGGCGGTGGGTGCGACCTGTTCCAGGTCGAACAACATCAATTTCACATGTGGATGCGCCCGACCGACATGCTCGAGAAAAGCGCCAGAGCCACCGCCAACGTCAAGCAATGTGCCCACTGTGGACAGATCGAGGCTGCGCAGCGTATCTTCTGCGACTAATTCTTGACTTCGGGCCATCAAATCGGAATAGGTTTTGGCCGCCTGCGGCTCCATCTCTCCGCCAAACACATAGGGCCAAAAATCGGCCAGCTCTGTTTGTGTATCGCCTCGGAAAAAAGCAGCTGGATCAGACAGATCGCGATAGAGGACATCGTGGTGTCGGATCATATCACTTAGACCCGGCACTCCGAGCAAAGCTGCGCTGGTTTTGCTCAATGCAAAGCGCCCACCGCCCTTGGAGCGCAATAGTTTTAAGGCCACAGCTGCCCGCAACAAAATCGTCATCCGGTCCTGTGGCACTTTGCAAGTCTCGGCAAGTTCCTCAAGTGTTTTTGGACCCTTTAACAAAAGGTTGAAGATATCGAATTGCACCAGCGCCATAAGAACTTGTGAGTGGCAAAACCCGGCCAAAAGACCAAATAATGCGGCGCCTTCACGTCGAACCATCCGCCGAGTTAGGAAACTTTTTGCCGCCCATTTTTGGAATTTGCGCGAGGCAATCAGACGGCTTGACCATCCAGAAATCTCATACCTCCCGCCGGCCTCACGTTCACCCGGCATTACTCACCAGGGTGAAAATTTGAGTGTTTGTTGCGCCATTTCACGGGAGTTAACATTTCTGCTTGGGCATTGACCATTTTGGCCAACATGGCTTCGCCGGGGCAGCGTGGAATAGAAGAGATGGCGCCGCCTAAGATATTTTTCATATGGGAAATCGCGCCCTCGATGCCGTATTCCGCAACCGCGTTTGGCCGCCCATGCAGGTCATCTTGCCCGGCGGGTTTGCCCAACTCGGCTTCATTGTAAAGAGCATCGCGTAGGTCATCGGCTACTTGAAAAGCTTCACCAATACGAGATCCCAGCTCATCCCATTGTGCACCATCTTGGCCAGCAGCAATCGCGCCCATTTGCGTTGCGGCGACGAAAAGGGCACCAGTTTTTGCTCTGTGATAGGCACGCAAATCTATTTTCTGTTCACTTTCCCAGCCCTGTCCGGCGCATATGCCATTGGGCATTCCGGTCTGCTCGGCCAGAATGTTCATCAACCCAATTGCGCGCTGTGGATCAATGGAGGCATGGCGCGTGAGAATTTGAAAGGCCATTACGATGAGACTGTCGCCAGCCAAAACCGCAAGCGGCTCACTATAAGCACGGTGAAGGGAGGGTTTGCCCCGCCGCGTTTCAGCATCGTCAAAGCACGGCAGATCATCATGCACCAAAGAGGCGCAGTGAATACATTCCAAAGCGGCCGCGGCCGCATTGGTCAATTCCGGGCGATCATCACCGCAGGCCGCGGCGACACTCATCAAGATGGTTGGGCGAATACGCGCGCCACCGGGGCTGACCGCATAGTGCAATGCCGAGGCAAGTTTGGCAGGGGACGGGGCGGTTTGCCCCAAGTTTATGGCATCTGATATCGCCGCTTCAATTCGGGTACTAAACCCCATGATCTCGTCCTCACATTCAAAAGCCATTCAAAAATGTAATCTCTTGATGACATATGTAATGTAAACTAGAATGGACACATCAGGTGGATCTGTCAATCGAAAGCTGTGAAGGAGGCCTGTGAGATGCAGCACGTCGCCATTATCGGAGCCGGCATAGGAGGTCTCGCGGCCGCAATGCGGCTGGCCCATGGCGGCGTGAAGGTGACAGTTCTCGAGCGTCAAGCCACCCCCGGAGGCAAAATGCGCAGCTTGCCCTCTGCCGCCGGTATGATCGATGCGGGCCCAACAGTTTTAACCATGAAACCTGTTTTTGAGGCGCTTTTTCGCGAGGTCGGCTGTCAATTGGCTGATTACGCTACGCTGATACAAGAAGACATCTTGGCCCGTCATTTTTGGCGCGACGGCACGCGCTTGGACCTCATGCGCGATCGGCAGGCCAGTTTAGAAAATGTGCGTCACAGTTTTGGCACGGCGGCGGCGGCTGAGTTTCACCGCTTTTCGCGTGATGCGCAGTATCTGTTTGAGCAGCTCAATGATCCGATGATGCAATCGGCAGTACCGGCGTTGCGTAGGATGATTCCGGTGATGCTGAGATCTCCCGCCACAGTTATGCGGATGGATCCGCTGCGGTCTTTGGCCCAATCCCTCACGCGCAGGTTTTCCGAGCCGCGGCTGGCACAGCTTTTCGCCCGCTATGCCACCTATATCGGTGGCCTGCCGCTGGCCTCGCCAGCGCTGCTTGCTTTGATCTGGCATGTGGAAAGTCTGGGTGTTTGGCATATCAAAGGTGGCATGAAACAATTGGCCTATGGCATGGAGGCCTGTGCCAAGACTCTGGGTGCTGAATTTCATTATGATAGCTGTGTCACAAAGTTTGAGCGTGGCGGCTCGGGCGAATATCACCTTGAATGCGATGGCCGTTTCCTGTCCTGCGATGCGGTCTTGTTCAATGGGGATCCAAATGCCCTGGCCCGCGGGCTCTTGGGGCCGGAGGCCAGCGCCGCCACCGCCCCTCAAGCGACAATGCCGCGCAGTCTTTCGGCCCATGTCATGAGCTTCGCTGCGCAAGTCCAAGGCCTGCCGCTCGCGGCGCATAATGTGCTTTTCGCGGCAGATCCAGATCAGGAGTATAGGCCATTGGCGCAGGGTGCACCACAACATGATCCAACGCTCTACATTTGTGCTCAAGATCGGTTTGGATCCACAACGCCCAGTGGGCAAGAGCGATTTGAAATAATCCTAAACCATCCGCCCAGCGCAGAAACGGCAGTCCCCTCACAGAAGGTTCGCGAACAATGTCAGACAATACTTCTAGATCACCTCACGCGTCACGGGCTGAGCTTCACACCGCGCCCACCGCGCAGTACGCTGACGATGACCGAGGATTTCGCGCAGATGTTTCCGGGCTCGGACGGATCCCTCTACGGGCGGTCCCCGCATGGAATGATGGCGGCCTTCGCGCGTCCAACCGCCAGAACGAAAACCAAGGGACTGTATTTGGTGGGCGGGGGAGCGCATCCGGGGGCCGGGGTGCCGATGGCGACACTCTCCGCCAAGCATGCGGCCGCGGCGATCTTGAGCGACCTCACTTTGACATAGAGGTGCCGCCAAGTGGGTATGCCTGGTGGTATATTGATGGCGTCAGCGATGATGGCAAGCGTGCCGTTTCTGTCATCGCATTTATCGGTTCGGTCTTCTCGCCATGGTATGCTTGGTCGGGCCGTGGGAATCCTAGCAATCATTGCTGCATCAATGTTGCAACCTATGGTCGAGGTGGCCGCTTTGCCATGACAGACCGTGGCCAGACAGCGTTGCGGCAAACTTCAGATATGCTCACCATAGGCCCATCGTCCCTGCATTGGACCGGAAAGAAATTGGTGATTGATGTGGATGAAATATCTTCATTGCCCATCATTTCTAGAATGCGGGGACGGATCACTTTGACCCCGCCGGCCCTAACACAAATTGAATTGCCGCTCACAGCTGATGGGGCCCATGTCTGGCGTCCGTTTGCTCCAATTGCGCGTATTTCTGTCAATCTGGAGGCGGAGGGCTGGCAGTTTGATGGGCATGGCTATTTTGACAGCAACTTTGGCACGCGCGCCCTAGAGGAGGATTTTAGCTCTTGGACCTGGGCTCGGTATCCGACTCAGTCAGGGGCAACCTGTTTTTATGATGCTGAGCGCCGCGATGGCACGCGCTTGGATGCGGCCATTGGATTTACCCCAGACGGCCAGGCCGCTCATGTTTCGGCGCCGGGATCTGCGCGCTTCAATCGAACGCTCTGGGCTCTTCCCCGCGCCACCCGTGCTGATCCAGGTTATCGACCAAAGCAGATCAAATCCATGCTCGACGCGCCATTTTACTCACGGTCCGTTGTCGAAACCGTGCTGAATGGTGAGCGGGTGCAGGGGGTGCATGAAGCGCTCGATCTCGACCGCTTTGACTCACCGATCATCAAATCCATGCTGGCTTGCCGTGTGCCGCGCCGGGCACAGTGGAAATTTTAACTACTCTGCGAGCATAGCGCCGCTGGATTGGGCGCGTTCTTTGCGTTTCAGCTCGGCCATGGCGGCTATAAAAGCGCCGGTATGCCCTTGGCCCCATGACATGGCATGGCGTTCGTTGATGGCCACGGCATCAACTAAAAACTGAACCTCCTGCAGCGGTCGCGCGTAGAGCACCGGGGACCTTGGCATGACCAAACCTGCGGCTGTTCGGAGCGACGATTTTGCAAGAAGCGCCATTTTCTGTGCTTTATTTGTTCGGCCACGGTGGGTGATGGAATCATAGTGATTGCGGGCCACGGCTTGACCGATTGCGTCATAAATATAGCGGGCCGCATAGATTCCCATACGGGCATTCAGCGGTAATGCGGCAACGCCGGCCTCGGATCTCACATAGAGCGCATGGGCCTCGGATAATAGTTTTTTAACCATACGGCGCAGTTCTGGCGTCGCCTTGGTCACGTTCAAAACTTGCTGTGGATCAAGCGCTTCAGCATGGATCCACTCAAGTGGCAGGTAAATTCGTCCTGCCCGTGCATCCTCTCCCACATCCCGCGCAATATTTGTCAGCTGCATCGCCACACCCAAATCGCAAGCGCGCGCCAATGCGTCTGCATCGCGCACGCGCATCAAGACACACATCATCGCACCCACGGCAGAGGCCACGCGGGCGCAATAGCTGCGCAGGTCCGAGAGGCTGGAATAGCGGTGCTCCATTGCGTCCCATGCCAAACCTTCCAACAAAGCTTCGGGCAGGGCCGCTGGCATTTCGAAATCCTCCACTACTGAAGCAAAGGCCCGATCCTCGGGGGCATTGCGCGGTCGTCCCGCATAGACAAGTGCCAACCGTTCTTGTAATTTAATCACGGCGCGGGTCTTGTTCTGCCCTTCATCCACTTCGTCATCGGCCAATCGGCAAAAGGCATAGAGTGCCAAGGCCGGATCACGAACGGAGGCGGGTAATAATTTTGATGCGGCATGAAAAGACAATGATCCGGTGCGGATCACGTTGCGGCAATGGTCCAGATCATCAGGGCGTATCATTCAGCGGCCATCCGTGTTTTGCTCTGTGCAACCGGCGCATCAGGCACAAGTTTTGACAAGACCTCTGCGCTGGAGATGACACCAGGCAGCCCGGCGCCCGGATGCGTTCCTGCGCCAACAAGATAGAGGCCGCGTGCCTCTTCGCTCACGTTATGGGGTCGGAACCAAGCGCTCTGCAGAATGCGTGGCTCAATGGAAAATCCTGCGCCATGCGGGCTGAGATAGCGATCCTCAAAGGTTTCGGGGGTGAAAATTGTTTCTGTTGAAATGCAGGCTTCGAAGCCGGGCATCAATTTCTCCACTTCGGCGGCCACCTTGGAGCGGTATATCGGCATCTCCTTTTGCCAATCGACTTTGTTCTTCCAGCCCAAATGTGGGACGGGTGATAGTACATAGAATGTATCATCTCCCGCGGGCGCGACACTTGGGTCGGTCACAGATGGCCGGTGGATATAGAGGCTCATGTCGTCCGACAAAAGGCCTTTGAAAAAGATGTCTCGCAACAGGCCCTTATAGCGTGGTCCATTGGCGATCGTATGATGCCCCACATCCGCCCATCGGCCCGCGGTTCCCCGCGTTCCAAAATACCAAACGAATAAGCCCATTGACCAGCGCTTGCGCGCAAGTTTTCTGGTCGTCCAGCGTCGACGGCTGTGTTTGCGCAGGAGGTGATCATAGGTATGACCGGCATCGGCATTGCTTACAATCAATGGCGCATCGAACCTTTGGCCGTCGTTGAGAACAACCGCTTGCGCAGCCCCGTTCTCAATAAGAATTTCATCCGCGACTGCGTTTTGGTGAATTTGCCCGCCTTGGGCGCACACCACTGCGGCCATGGCATCCGCAATCTGTTGCACCCCGCCCATCGCGTAATGCACACCATAAGTTTTTTCCAAATGCGCCACCAACGCATAGATTGAGGTGACATGCATCGGGTCGCCACCGATGAACAAGGGGTGAAAGGAGAGGGCCATCCTGAGCCGCTCATCTTTGACGCGCCGCGCGGCCAGACCGTAAATTGAACGATCCGCGCGCAACATGGCAAATGTCGGCAGGACTTTTAGGGTTTCCCAAAGCTGGTGCATGGGCTCGGCCACCATGCCCTCATAGCCAACGATATAGCGTTTCTGCGAGTCTTTCAAAAAGCGTTTGTAGCCGGACAGATCTGCAGGGTTCAGCCTCTGGACTTCGGATTGCATTTTTTCATCATCGCCGCTGGCCCGAAAATATGACCCATCTGGCCAACGAATCTCATAGAAGGGCTCGAGCGGCCGCAGATCTACATCTGCGTGAAAATCTCGACCACAGGCGGCCCAGAGTGTTTCAAACACTTTCGGCATAGTGACAATCGTTGGCCCCAAATCAAATCGGTGACCATCTTGTGTGACTGAGGAGCCACGGCCACCAACACGATCAAGCTTGTCCAACACAGTGACCGCATAGCCCTTTGCGCCCAACCGCATCGCTGCCGCCAACCCGCCCAGGCCGGCGCCAATCACAACCGCGCGGTTGTCTTGGGTGCTTTGATCAGGGTTGGTCATAAATTTCTCGCCCGCCATCTGTCTAGAATTATTTACAACCATAGGTCTTATGAGCTTCCCAATGCAAGGATAATGTGTCAACATATTCTGACACATTTACCAGGTGCACAGGGCATGACGCAGATCGTCACAATTAGTTTCTTTCGTTTTGGGTCCGTTCGCTCGCGACTTTGGGCCTTCGCTATGATGGGTCTGGCCAGAGGGCAGATGTCGCGCGTACCGGGTATTGGATTTTGGAAATTATTTGGATCTGGCTCCAATGAAGGCTTTACGCCCAAACCCAATGTGTCTGTCTACGCGGTGCTGGCGACTTGGCCGGATCGGCAAACCGCGGAGCGCAGCTTGCAACAGAGCGCTATTTTCGCACGTTACCGCCTTCACGCCACCGAAAATTGGACTGTTTTTATGAAAGCGGAGACAGCGCGGGGCCAGTGGTCGGGCCAAACTCCATTTTCCACGACGACTCAAAATCAGAATGGCCCGCTTGCGGTGATCACCCGCGCCACGCTGCGGCCGCGAAAACTGGCGCGATTTTGGCGCCGTGTCCCTAATATTTCGCAGGTGATTGGCCAAGATCCCAATGTTGTTTTCAAGATCGGAATTGGTGAAGTGCCCTGGTTCCAACAGGTGACCTTCTCCATATGGCCCAGCTTGGAGCATATGAACAATTTTGCACGCAAAGGGCATCATGCGCGGGCCATTCAGGCCGTGCGGATCGAGGGATGGTTCAAAGAAGAACTCTACGCCCGGTTTACCCTCATCGCAGACACAGGCACTTGGGAGGGTGACTCCCCTCTAAAAAAACTGGATATCTCATGAAGCAGCCTTTTCCTTTCTCAGCCATTGTTGGACAGGATGATATGAAACTGGCCATGGTGTTAACCGCTATTGATCCATCGATCGCAGGGGTTCTTGTCTTTGGAGAGCGTGGCACCGGCAAATCCACGGCGGTGCGGGCTTTGGCGGGACTTTTGCCGCCAATCCTCGCTGTAAAGGCCTGCCCGGTGAATAGCGCTGACATAAAAGATTGCCCCGCGTGGTGCGAAATATCGGACGCGAGTGTGCAAAGCATCGCAACGCCCGTTGTGGATCTGCCTTTGGGTGCGTCGGAGGATCGTGTCACCGGGGCGCTCGATATCGAAAAAGCATTAACCAAGGGTGAGAAAGCATTTCAACCTGGCCTATTTGCCCAGGCGAACCGCGGGTATCTTTATATAGATGAGGTGAATCTTCTTGAAGATCACATTGTGGATCTATTGCTGGATGTGGCGCAATCGGGTGAAAATGTCGTGGAACGCGAGGGTCTGTCCATTCGCCATGCCGCGCGTTTCGTATTGGTTGGCTCTGGCAACCCGGAAGAAGGCGAATTGCGGCCGCAATTGATGGATCGCTTTGGACTGTCTGTCGATGTGCTGTCCTCTACAAATATTGATGAAAGAATTGAAGTCATAAAGCGCCGCGACGCTTATGAGAATGACCATGAGGCCTTTATTGCGCATTGGCAGTCGGAAGACGCCATTCTGCGGGCGCGCATTGTCGCCGCGCGCGCAGCTTTGGCAGATTTACAAACCGCCGATAGCGCCCTGCGCCGCGTCGCAGAGCTTTGCATCGCCTTGGGTTCGGATGGGTTGCGCGGGGAATTGACACTTTTGAAAGCGGCGCGGGCCTTTGCTGCATTTGCAGGTGATGAGGCCGTCACAGATGAGCATATCCGCAAGACCGCCGTGCTGGCCCTGCGCCATAGATTGCGCCGCGATCCTTTGGACGAGTCTGGCTCAAGCAGTCGGGTGGCGCGGACCGTCTCAGAAATTTTAGGCGATTGATATGACCCTTTGGGAGAGGGCGCAGCTGGCGATTACGCTCCTTGCGATAGATCCCCAACGGCTTGGGGGCTTGGTTATTCGTGCCCGCGCCGGCCCCGCTCAGGCCGCAATGCTTGCCGCCGTTCAATCGCTCGATCTGGCCAAGGTCAAGTTGCAGCATCACATGACGGTTGAGGTTCTCAACGGCGATATTGATTTAACTGCCTCCTTAGCGGGGCGCCAATTGGTGACGCGCAAAAGTATTTTTGACTGCGCACCGTCATTGTTCATACTTCCTATGGCGGAGCGCAGCGCACCACAGTTTTCTGCGCGAATATGCCAAGCCTTAGAGGCGGGCCGTGGTCATGCTCTTATCGCCTTGGATGAAGGCGCGGAGGTAGGGGATGGCCTGCCGGATGCGCTGACAGATCGCCTGGCGTTTCATGTCACCCTCGACGATTTGGCCTTGCAAGATTTATCACCCATGACATTGCCCAGATCATTCGACGACATCCGCGCTGCGGTCCGTGGTGTAACTCTTCCGGCTGATGTGATAGAGGAGGCTGTTATCCTGGCCGCATCGCTCGGCATTTCAAGCCTTCGTGCTCCGCTCTTGCTGGGCTATGTGGCGCAAGCTCATGCGGCCCTTCACGCCCGATATGAGGTGACGGAAGAAGATTTAAAACTGGCCGTGATGCTCGTTTACGCACATCGGGCCACGCGCTTGCCTCAGGACCCAGAGCCGGAGGCGCCATCTGAAGAGACAAACCCAGCTGAGGCGCCGCAAGACCCAAATCAAGCCATACCGCCGAATGACTTAATGATCGAAGCCGTCAAGGCCGTCCTGCCGCCGGGTGTTTTGGCCCAGTTACAAAGTGTGGTAAAACAGCCTGCGTCTGGCTCGGGATCTGGCGCGCGCCGCAAAGGAAATCACCGCGGGCGTCCCTTACCGGCCAGATTGGGCCCCAAGAACAGTGGTGCCCGGGTTGATCTCGTGGCCAGCTTGCGGGCCGCAATTCCTTGGCAAACTCTGCGCAAGGCCGCAAATCCTGAGGCCGTGGGACCGATTTTCAAAGCCTCTGATTTGCGTCATAAACGCTACGAAATTGGGTCAGATCGCCTGCTTATTTTCACGGTGGATGCGTCAGGCTCCGCTGCCGTTGCTCGATTGGCTGAGGCCAAGGGCGCGGTCGAACTGCTGCTTGGCGAGGCCTATGCTCGACGGGATCATGTGGCGCTTTACGCGTTCCGTGGAACGCAATCTGAGGCGTTACTGCCTCCAACAAGATCACTTGTGCAAACCAAAAAGCGGCTGGCCGCGCTCCCCGGTGGCGGAGCCACGCCCTTAGCTGCCGGGCTTGCGGCCGCGTTTCAACTTGCTTTGCAAGAACGGCGCAATGGTCTAACGCCGACGTTGATTTTGCTAACTGATGGGCGTGCCAATGTGGCGCTTGATGGATCGAATGATCGCTCGCAAGCTACGGCGGACGCATTGATGTTGGCACAAAAGATTGCTGAGGCGCAGATCCCGGCTTTGGTTATCGATACAACCATCCGGCCGGAGAAAACGCTACAAACCCTGGCTGGGAAAATGCGGGCAAACTACATTGCTTTGCCCCGCTCGGATGCAAAATCAGTGTCCGGTGCCATCTCTTTAGCTTTGGCACATTCGTGATGAACTGGCAGCACGCAAAGCACTATTGGCCCTTTGCGCAGTATTCGCAGTTTACGCTGCAAAAACCGCATTTATGGCATATTCAGGATATCGGAACTGGGCCGGTGATTTTGCTGATTCATGGTGCTGGCAGTACAACCCACAGCTGGCAATACCTCGTGCCTTTCCTAACGGATAGATACCGCGTGATTATGGTGGATCTGCCGGGTCAAGGTTTTACACGCCTGGGTGCGCAGCAACGTTGCGGGTTGGATCACATGGCTGAAGACCTAACGAGCTGTTTGACGGCGCTTGATCTCGCGCCCAAGGTCATTATCGGCCATTCCGCGGGCGCTGCAATTGCGCTTCGCCTTGCGGAGCTTGCGAAGTTTGACTGTAAAGTTATAGGAATCAACGCTGCGCTTGATCACTTTCGCGGTGTAGCGGGGGTTTTATTTCCGCTTTTGGCAAAGGCCATAGCCAACATGCCGTTCTCAAGCAGTCTCCTGAGTAAAATTGCCGGTCATGATCAAACAGTCGATCGCATTCTCAAAGGCACCGGTTCAACTCTCACGGCGGCGGATTTAGAATTTTACAAAGAGTTGATGCGTAGCCGCTCTCATATTGGGGCCACCTTGCAAATGATGGCGCAGTGGGATCTTGAACCGCTATTGGCGCGGTTGCCGAGATTACAAACTGAGACCCATCTGATTGCGTCTTCCAATGATCTTGCTGTGCCCTGCGCAACGTCCCAACGGGCGGCCGCTTTGTTGCCGAATGCAGATTACCAAGCCCTGCCCAATCTTGGGCATCTGGCGCATGAAGAGGACGCCGCCACCATCGCTGCCTGCATTGCGCCAATGTTGGATTTGGGCTGCGCTTCTGGGACATAAGGCCGGCTGAGACGGGCAATCCCCACGCGATCACCGTCGTCAACCTGAAGTTGCGCCTATCATCCAAACCTTAAAATATCTTGTATAAAAGCCGTTTTTTGCATAGGACTTCCGCCTATGGGAAAGATTGATTTGTCGAATTTAGATTTTGAGAGGTTGGAGCCTCAGATCTCCGAAGCTGCGCGGTTGATGGAGATGCTGTCGCATCCTGCGCGGCTGCGGATTCTTTGCACCATGCTGGGCGGCGAGAAAAATGTACAGGAGTTGGCGATCAATGCGAGCCTGTCACAGCCGGCCATGTCGCATCATTTGCGCAAGTTGCGCGACTCAGAGTTGGTGAACACCCGGCGCAACAAGCAAACCATATATTATTCCCTGAAAGGCGAGCATGTGGCGGCCGTGTTGGAAGTCTTGCACGGCTTATACTGCAGCGAGCTTATTCTTTAAGGGGCGCATCATTGGCAGCTATTTTCGCCGCGCTTGCGTCTGCTTGGCTCAAGTCCTCTGGCTCTAAAAGAGGCGGGAAATCCTCATCTGACCGCGCCATATGACCGACGATCAACGGCAGCATATCTGGGCTCACTGCCTCGGACATTGGTGGGCGCTTCCAAGTGATGCTGTCTATGGCTTCACAATTGAGACAGACTGGCTCCCAATCGTGATGCACATGCCCGCAGTTATCGCAAATCCACTGTGGGTCGCGCTGGGCGGAAATGGCTTGGGTCAAGAGCTGGCGCACAGATTGATCATCGGCTCCGTCGCCGCGCTCAATGGCTGCGAGAATGGTCAATGCGCGCATTGTGTGATCTGTCTTTGCAAGGTCCCCAAGCGCCCGCCGGGCCGCATCAAAATCGGCCAGGGCGACGTAAAGTTCAGCCATCAGCATTTTGGTTTCGGGATGAGATTCTGTGCCTTTGGTAAACTGTCCAAACCGTTTGAGGCGGGCCGCGGGGGCTTCATCCGGGACGAGGGCGGCAAAACCGGCCGCGAGGTCTGGATGGGGCGCCAATTGCCAGGCTGCGCGCAGAATGCGGCTCGCCTGTTTGACATTCTTTTGTTCCCGATGGCCTTCGGCGGACAGTAGGGCGGCGGGTACCAAACCGGGTGCAAGCCGGTTGGCTTCAACCGCGTAGGTTTGCGCCTCTTCCAACTTGCCCTCTGCGCGCAAATCACGGGACTGGGAGAGGGCAAAAACCGCATCGCGGCGTTTGTGCACATCTTTTGGTAAAGTCCCATGTTTCAGCTTGGCGGTCAGGGTTGTCCGGACCCCGCGCCAATCTTCTTGGCCCGCTTGCAGTTTGAGCAACACATCCTGTGTTTCGCCATGCCGCGGCTTGAGTGCAAAAGCATGTTCGGCCAGTTTCAGCGCCACCTCTGTGTCGCCATCCTGCAAATGTTGTTGCAGTAGGCCATAGGTGCCAACAAAACGGGTTTTGGGATCTTTTAGCAATTTCTTATAAGTCGCCTTGGCGGTCTGCCGATCTCCATTGGCCACAGCGGCCTGTGCCATGATCAAATTGGTCAGATCAGGGCGGTTCAGCAGGCGATCGGCCTTTTTTGCCTTGGCCATTGCATCGCGACCATCGCCGCTGGCCAGAGCCATCAACCCATCGGAAAGAGCTTCAAACCCGCGGCGCTCACGGTTGCGATCAAAATAGCGCGACAGGGCGGTTTCATCGCCATTGATAAACCGTAGAAGCGCAACGACCAAACCCAAGAGTTTGAGCACAAGCCAGAAGGTTACCAGCAAACCCAGAACCAATAGGGCAGCTTGCAGCGCGCCGAAGGACAACTCCAATCCGGCATATTGAATCATGACGCCGCCTCGCGCCTCCATCAGGCGGCCCGCGCCATAGCTGATGAGCATCACCATGGCCACGAAACTTAGGATTTTAACGAGGGACCAAAGCATTCTATTTTCCTCAATTGCGGCTTAGGGCGCTGGACAATTCTGCAAGTGCGGCTTGCACAGCCACGCGGCTTTGTGCAGCGGCGATCCAATCTTGCAGGTGATCTTGGCCCAGTTGCGGCAGGGCAGAGAGTTCTGAAAGAGCCGCAGTTAGATCGCCCTTGGTCACGGCCGCTTGCGCGCGCGACAGCACAGCCTCTGCTGAATTGCCCGGCTGCGGCTCTAAAGACCGGACGCCAAATTGGGCTTTCAAAAAGGCGAGCAGGCGGTTCTCCCCCGTCTGAGGCCCCTCGGCCAGACGTATCGCCTTCAAAGTGGCCCGCGCGGCTGGGGAAAACCGATCTTGCAAACCTCCCAGTTGAGCCACGCCATCCTTGGCATGGGCCTGTAAGGCTTCGGGCAGGTCAATTTCTGTCGCGGTGATCAAATCAGAGAGGGCCGCTTCATAGCCTGCGCCATTTTCGGCAGCGGCTCTGATGGCATTGAGCGCCGCGGTGATGGTGCCGGTCCGCGTGCGGGCGTCGGTGGTCATTTGCAGCTCTTCTGCTTTGGCTTTTGTTTGCTCTATCTGTGTGCTTGCCGATTGCACGACCTGCGCCAGATCGCTGCGCAATTGGGCCAGCTCGCTTTCGTAGGCTTTGATCGCTTGGGGAGAGACGCTTTGCGCCAATGGTTGCTTTTCCACCTTCTCAAGTCGGAGGGTAAGCGCTTGCAGCTGTGTTTCAATCTTTGTCTGGCGCTGGTCGATGTCACGGCGCAGCGCGTCAATCGCTTCGGTCATGGCAATGAGTGTGGCGCTGTGATCTTTCGGCGCGGGCTTGGCTTCGATTTGTTTAATCTGCGTCTCTTGTTCCGCCAGCTGCTTCGCCAGAGTGTCTTGCGCAGAAACGATGGGCTCCAGAGGATCTGAGGGGTTGAGATAAGCAGGCAGCACTGCGGCGCCAAAGCCGAGCCCACTGGCCAAAACCCCACCAGCTAAAAAGGGCAATATGACCTGAAATTTCGAATTATTGGAGGTGTCGCGCGCCGCAGGGTCCTCTGGTGGAGCGGTGCCAGGGTCCGATTGCTCCACCAGTTCAGCATCCTCAATGGGCCGCCCGGTTGCGTCTTTAGGATCTTTATTGGACACGATTTTTACCTTTTGTCTTTCGCCCTGTTTCAAACCTATCCGCCTGGGCAAAATCTCTCAACCACTCTTCACATCCATGAGCGGTGTTATGACTGCCACCATGGCTTGTCTGTTGGGTCGGGCGGCTGTACTGATCTGACCAAAGCCAGCCTCTTGGCACAGCGCGGCTATAGCGGGGCTCAAAGCCACGGCCCAATGCGGCCGCCAATCCAACGCAAGCTTCTCGAGAAGTTTGGCGCTGCGGGCAGAAAAAATCGGCAGAATGACGGGTGAGGATCGACGCAGTGTCTCATGGGTTGCCGCCTTTAGAGGAAGCGCGATTTGTTTGTAGACAACTACGTTTTCAACCGGCAAGGGGGTGCTGCGAAAATGCTCCGCTATGTTGAGGGTTGTATGGGTGCCCCGCAGATGCAGCAGCGGTCCCTCTTGGCAGACTGTTGGCAGGGCTTCGCAGAGGCCTCTGGCAGTATCGGCCAAATGATATGCGTTCAGCCCTAATTCGCGCGCGGCTTGGCTGGTGGAGCCTCCAACGCAATAGCACGGCAACCGAGACCCTCTGAGTGCCACTGGCAAATATGACAGCGCGTTGGCCGAGGTGATGATCAACCCTGTGCAGGCTGAGATGTCACAGGGTGTCTCGACCGGGGCAATCTTCATGATTGGGTCAATTGTGATTTGATCTGGCTGCACACCCTGCGCGATGAGCGTGTCCGCAAAGTGACGTGCTTGGGTATGAGGGCGCGTGAGCAATATATTGGGCAATCGTCCACCGTAGGATTGAGCAGGAACTGCAACGATGTTAGGCCTTGAGACAAATTTTCGCAACAGGGGCCAAGCAATGAGAAAATCAAAGGACGTGTCATGACTGTGTGCATTCTGGGCGCCGGCGCCTTCGGTGCGGCTCTGGCGGTTGCCCTGTCGGATCGCCATGACGTGCGCCTCTGGGGACGCGATGGGGCAGCGCTCCGTGAGATGGCGCAGAGCCGCAAATCACCGCGGTTGCCAGATGTCACCTTGGTTGAAAATATCACGGTGACCTTTGATGCCAAAATGGCCCTACAGGGCGCGGACTTCATATTGAGTGCCATTCCATTGCAAGCCACCCATGCGGCCTTGAGCGAATTGGTGCATTTGTTTGTCGGTCAGCCGTTGATTGGGTGCAGCAAGGGGGTGGATTTGACGACTGGTCTGGGTGGTTATTCGGTGTTGCGATCCGTTTATGTGGCAGGCCCTTCAGGCTTGCTGACGGGTCCAAGCTTTGCCGCGGATATCGCGGGCGGCTTGCCAACAGCTTTGACCCTTGCTGCCGCGGCGCAAGAGGATGTCAGCGCCTGGCAGGCGGCTTTATCCACAGAAACATTGCGGCTTTACACCTCGAGTGATCCCATCGGGGCTGAGCTTGGCGGGGCGTTGAAAAATGTCATTGCTATCGCCTGTGGTGCCACTATTGGCGCGGGGCTTGGGCAAAGTGCGCGGGCGGCGCTCATCACGCGCGGACAGGCCGAAATCATGCGCTATGCGGTGAAACTTGGCGCGCAACCAGAAACTTTGGCGGGTCTGTCAGGCTTTGGTGATCTTTGTCTCACATGCACATCCCAAAAATCACGAAACTACCAATTCGGTCTCGCACTTGGGAGGGGCCAGGTTTTTGATAACTCTATCACCGTAGAAGGCAGGGCCACAGCTTTGGCGGTTCTGCCGATCATGGAGCGGCTTGATATCGATATGCCGATTACAAAAGCGGTTGCGGGCCTGTGTTCTGGCGCGATAACTGTGTCGCAAGCTTTGGCAGCCCTCATGGCGCGGCCCCTCAGAAAGGAATTATAATGCGTATTGCTGTTATTACCCGCGATAAACCTGGACATCTGCACCTGCGAGTGGAGACGCGTGACGCGCATTTGGCCTATATTAAGGAGACTGGCATTGTTGAAATGGCAGGTCCGTTTTTGGACGACGCCGAGCAAATGTGCGGCTCACTGATTGTTCTGGATGTTGAAAATATGGCCGCAGCGCAGGCCTGGGCCGAAAATGATCCCTATAACAAGGCTGGATTGTTCGAAAGCGTGATGCTGAGCCAGTGGAAGAAAGTCATCGGCTGATGGCCTATTGGTTGTTCAAATCGGAGCCAGCCACCTGGTCCTGGACAGATCAAGAGGCAAAAGGGAAGGCCGGAGAAGAATGGGACGGCGTGCGCAACTATCAGGCACGCAATAATATGCGCGCTATGCAGCTGGGCGATCAGGCGTTTTTCTACCATTCGCAGAGTGAGAAGGCGATTGTCGGCATCGTGGAGGTCTGCGCCTTGTCGCATCCAGACAGTCAAACTGAAGATCCGCGGTGGGAGTGTGTTGATATCCGCGCCGTCAGGTCATTGGCCAAACCTGTCACCTTGCACATGTGTAAAGAAGACCCGCGACTGGCGGATATGGCTTTGGTCAAATATACACGGCTTTCGGTGCAATCGGTTCGCAATGAAGAATGGAACATTATTCTTGAGCTGTCGGCGCGGTGAACCGCGCGCTTGTCGCGACCCCTTACATAGAATTTTTATGTTTTTAACATAGACCTATTCTTATTCGGAAGCATATTATGAAAATTTTCAATGTATTGGCGGCGGCGGCCGCATCATTTTTCTTCGGTGCCCTTTGGTACATGGTTTTATCTGACCCTTGGATGGCCGCGTCTGGCGTGGCGCAAGGCGCAGATGGCAAGCCGTTGAATGCTTCAAACCCACGCCCCCATATTCTGAGTGCGGTCTCGGCAGTTTTGGTCGCCGGGATGATGCGCCATGTGCTCGCGGCCGATGGGGTGACCTCCATCTCTGGTGGTGCGATTGCAGGGTTTGGCATTGGCGCGTTTTTGATTGTGCCCTGGATGATGATGAACAATGAATTTGCCGGCAAGCCGTTTCAATTGACTGTGATTGACGGCGGCTATGCGGTGATCGGATGCACCCTCATGGGCACGGTTTTAATGGCGTTTTAATCTCAAGCTTGGCGCGGCGAAAGCGGTGCAAATTATGCAAGCCTAGCCCTTGATCTTTGGGGTCCATACCCAATATGGAAATGACATGCTATGAGGAGCGCCACAGATGACAAAAGCCCTAACCCGTATTCAAGAGTTCCTTAAGCTGGAAGCCAGCGCCGGATTGGTGCTGATGGCCATGGCGCTCTTGGCCATGCTCTTTGCCAATACAACCCTTGCTCCGATCTATTCTGGAATATTGGACACAAATGTTCGTATTGGGATTGCCAGTTTTGAGATTTCAAAACCAGCACTCTTGTGGATCAATGACGGGCTCATGGCGATTTTCTTTTTTCTGGTCGGGCTTGAGATCAAACGTGAAGTTCTCGCCGGTGAGCTGTCGAGCTTTGATAAGGCGGCCCTGCCGATCATAGCTGCACTCGGCGGAATGGCTGTACCTGGTTTGGTCTATTATTTCATCAACTCGGGCTCCCCCGAGACTCTGGTGGGTTGGGCTATTCCAACGGCAACAGATATCGCTTTTGCGCTTGGAATTTTGGCTTTGGTCGGCAGCCGTGCACCTTTGGCGCTGAAAGTATTCCTCTTGGCAGTCGCCATTATTGACGATCTCGGCGCAATTGTAATCATTGCGGTATTTTATACCTCAGATCTTTCCATCAATGCGCTGATCCTTGCGTTGCTTGGGTTTGCATTGGCTGTCGGATTGAACCGCGCGGGGGTGAAACGCCCAGCACCATATGTTTTGATTGGCGTCTTGATGTGGGTTTTCGTTTTGAAATCTGGCGTGCATGCGACCCTGGCTGGAGTTATGATTGCCTTGACTATTCCAATGAAGCGCGAGGATGGCGATCACTCCTTGCTCCATCATCTTGAGCATGCTTTGCATCCCTGGGTTGCCTATATGATTTTGCCGATTTTTGCATTTGCCAATGCAGGGGTTACGCTCACGGGCTTGACCTGGGCTGTTTTTGCACAGCCTTTGACCTTAGGTATTGCCGCTGGATTGTTCATTGGAAAACAGATTGGGGTCATGGGCGCGACAGTTCTTGCGGTCAAAACAGGGTTTGCGCGTTTGCCACAGGATGTCACCTGGCGGCATATCTATGGCATCGCTGCGCTGACGGGGGTCGGTTTTACCATGAGCCTTTTCGTTGGATCTCTGGCCTTCGGTGCGGATGACAAGATGAATGCTGTGCGTTTGGGGGTATTGCTCGGATCTGTGGTTTCTGGCCTGTTTGGCTATTCGATCTTAAGAACTGCCCCGCCAAAAACTTCGCTTGCAGAAGACAGCCCTGCTGAGGGCTAAGACGCTTAACATTGCGTTTGATTTTGATGTTACAGCTCGCCCCGATGTCGTGCTATTTTGCGATTTCTTTCTTAACCAGAGGCCTTGTATATAAAATAGCGCCGAGGGGTTTGTCCTTCGTCGATCTATGAGCCTGACAGGATATGATTGACGCAGACAACCCTCTTCATATACAAAATCAACGAAAATTACCGCGATACTTTTTTATTACGTAAAAAAAGTATTACTCTTTGTGGCAAAAATATTTGTGACTGGATGGTCAATAGCTCATGCATTGAAGACTGGTTGAACGACCAACCGCGATTTCAGGGAGGAAAACATGAAATCTCTATTTAACACAGTTGCTGCTGTTGCAGTTGCAACAACAGGGGCCACAGCCGTCTCTGCCCAAGATCTTACAATTGCGATCGTGAACAACGGTCACATGATCAACATGCAAAAAGTTGCTGAGGCATACACAGCCGAAACCGGCGTAAACCTGAACTGGGTATCTTTGGAAGAAGGCGTTCTGCGCGAGCAGGTGACTTCCGATACGGCCACAGGTGGCGGTCAATACGACATCATCAACATCGGCATGCAAGAAGCTCCGATCTGGGGTGCTGCTGGTTGGATCGAGCCGCTTAACTTCGGTGCCGACTATGACCTCGACGACATGTTGCCAGCAATGCGCAATGGCTTGTCACACAACGGCACATTGTATGCCGCGCCATTTTATGGTGAATCTTCAATGGTTATGTACCGCAAAGATTTGACAGATGCCGCTGGCGTTGTCGTGCGTGACAACGACTCATGGGCAAATATTAAAGGCGCTGCAATGGCGATGCACGACCCAGACAATGGCGTTTACGGTGCTTGTTTGCGCGGTAAGCCCGGTTGGGGCGACAACATGGCGTTCATCACCACTGTTGTGAACTCTTTCGGTGGTGCTTGGTTTGATGCGGACATGCGTCCTGCTTTGGACTCTGCTGCATGGAACGAAGCTATCAACTTCTACGTTGATCTGCTTGGCAACTACGGACCTCCAGGCTCCGAAGGTAACTCTTTCAACGAGATCCTGGCTCTGTACAACGAAGGCAAGTGTGGCATGTGGATTGACGCCACAATCGCGGCATCGTTCTTGAAAGTTGACGGCGTTGCATATGCGCAATCTCCAAATGCTGGTAACCCAGTGGGTGCAAACTGGTTGTGGGCATGGGCAATGGCTGTTCCTACAGGTTCACCAAACTCAGAAGCAGCACATGCGTTTATCGAGTGGGCGACGTCCAAAGCATACATCCAAGCTGTAGCAAACCACCCAGATTTTGGCTGGGCCTCTGTTCCAACAGGTACACGTGCTTCCACATATGCTTACCCTGAGTTCCAGGCCGTTGCAGGATTTGCAGCAGCTGAAATGGCAGCGATTGAATCGGCAGCTCCAGCTGCGACAGATCTGAAGCCATATGTTGGTGTTCAGTTTGCGGCGATCCCTGAATTCCCAGAAGTGGGCTCAGCGGTTGCGCAAGAAATGGCTGCTGCATTGTCTGGTGCGAAATCAGTGGAAGACGCTCTGGCTGCGGCTCAAGCGGCAGCTGTCGCCATCATGGATGAAGCGGGCTACTAATCGGTTCCTTCCGATGAAAGGGGAGGCGGTGTGCCTAGCATGCCGCCTCCCCTGACGCTTCTACTCTACCAAAATATTACAATAAATCCCAACATCCAAGGATTCCCCTCCCATGGCCAACCGCACGCTTCCAAGATTGTTGCAAGCACCCGCAGTTATAATGCTGCTGTTGTGGATGCTGGTACCATTGGGAATGACATTGTTTTTTTCGTTCATTCGTTACGTTCTGAATAGCCTGCGCCGGCCAGAATGGACCACCCCTTCCATCGAGAATTGGCGCGGCTTGGGAAACTATAAGTATGTTCTTGATGCCAAAGATTTTTGGTTCGCAATACAAAATAGTGTTTTCATCGTTGTCAGTATTTTGATCTTCACCGTTGTCTTCGGGTTGTTGATCGCCGTTTTGGTAAACCGCAGCTTCCCTGGTCGGGGTATCGTGCGGGTCTTGTTGATCTCGCCGTTTTTCGTGATGCCCGCTGTGAACGCGGTGCTCTGGATCAATATGATCTTGGATCCGGTCTTGGGTCTCAATGGCCTCGCGGTTGCCGGCATCAACGATTTGGTTGTTGGTCTGCGAGAGTTTCCGGTCATTGGGCAATTTTTCTCGATGTGGCCTGAGCTTAAGCCAATCTCTTTCCGCGCCAGCCAGACCTCTGCCTATGCTGTGATCATGATGGTCACATGGCAGTGGACGCCCTTTGCCGTTCTTATTTTCATGACCTCCTTGCAGTCTGAAGATGAATCGCAAAAAGAGGCGGCCATGCTCGATGGTGCCAGTGCCTGGTCACAGTTCATCAATCTCACCATTCCGCATTTGGCCCGTCCAATTGCCATTGTGGTGATGATCCAATCAATTTTTCATCTGTCGCTCTATGCGGAGATTGAGATTGTTAGCCGCGGGAACGGGAACAAAAACTTGCCATATTTGATTGGTGAATTCACATCGAACAATATTGGTGCTGCGAGTGCCACGGGCATTTTCGCCGTAATTCTTGCCAATATCATCGCAATATTCTTGTTGCGCATGGTTGGCAAAAGCTTGATGGATTAGGATATTGACTATGGCTGCAGTTGCACAAACCACTCCCTTGAGCAGAATTCTTTGGCCGGCCTTGGCTTGGACTATTGCCCTGATCTTTTTCTTTCCAATTTTCTGGTTGGTTTTCACCAGCTTTAAGACCGATGCCGATGCGGTAAAGCCAGAACATCTATTTTTTTTCACGCCGACCTTAGAAAACTACGCCAATATGACCGAAAACTATGACTATTGGCGCTTTGCGATCAATTCGGTCATCACGGCCACATTTGCGACTGCTTTTGCGTTGGCTGTTGGCGTGCCGGCGGCCTATGCAATGGCGTTTGATCCAAGCCGCCACACTAAGGATATTTTGGTCTGGATGCTGTCGACCAAAATGCTCCCCGCGGCTGCGGTTCTGTATCCCATGACGTTTTTGACGAAAAATATACTTGGTCTGTTTGACACACATTTTCTGATTATAGCGGTGCTTTGCTTGATTAACTTGCCAATCGTGATCTGGATGCTGTTTACCTATTTTAAGGAAATTCCAAAAGACATCATCGAAGCAGGTAAAATGGATGGGGTGAGTACCTGGGGTGAGATCAAGGACATTTTGATCCCTCTGGCTTGGGGCGGTATTGCCTCAACCGCTCTGTTGACGTTTATTTTTTGCTGGAATGAGGCCTATTGGACCGTACGACTTACCACTATTGACGCGGCGACGCTGTCAAAACTCATTGAGGGCAACCGTGCGCCTGAAGGCTTGTTCTTTGGTCGCCTTTCGGCGGTATCGACGGCCGCTGTTGGTCCAATCGTTGTTTTAGGCTGGTTTTGCCAAAAGCAATTGGTCCAAGGTCTTACCTTTGGGGCGGTTAAATAATGCATCGTGATTTGGTCATCATATCGTCGCTGGCTACAGACCGTAACGGTGGGCTGGGGTAAGCCATGTCGATTATCCAGCCGGAAATTGAGTTCGTTGACAGATCCACGAGGAGCATCCGCTATCTGGAGCACGGTTTGCCGACAGATTTGTGCCGCTGGCACAGTCACGAAGAATATGAGCTGCATTTCATCGCAGAAACCCGAGGCAAGGCCTTTGTCGGAGATTATATCGGCGATTTCGGACCGGGCGCGCTCTATCTTACTGGCCCGAACTTGCCACATAATTGGGTGACGGATGATGTCTGGGCGCGTGAAGTTAAGATCCGCGATATGTTGGTTCAGTTCAATCAATCCAGCTTTGATGCGTTGAAAACGGCTTTTCCTGAATTTGCCGATATGCAGCGCATGTTGACCCTATCGCAATCTGGCATTGAGTTTGTTGGGTTTAACCCAACTTTTGCGCGCGGCCATATGGAAGCAATTCGTGATGCCCGTGGGCCAGATCGGATTGTGGCGTTTTTGCGCCTCATGGTGCGGGTCAATGAACATGCTGAAAAGAAGGTGCTTTCTGTCAGCAAGATGGTTCAAACGGATGGCAATGGTAAGCAGGCGCGTATCGGTGAAGTTATTGATTTTGTGATTAATAATTTCGCTGAAGATATATCTGTTGAGCGCGCGGCTGCAATTGCACGCATGTCTCCCGCGGCGTTTTCGCGCAACTTTCAAGCGACCACAGGTCATAAATTCGTCGAATTTGTGACTCGGATTAGAATTGGGCAGGCTTGCGGTATGCTCTATGCCACCGATGCACAGGTCTCGTCGATTTGCTTCGATGTGGGATTTCAAAACCTGGCGAACTTCAATCGCCATTTCTTAAAGATGAAGCACATGACCCCCACAGAATATCGTCAAACTGCGCAAGCTGAACTGGCCCCCAATTTAGGAGTTGTATCATGAACCGAATGTCTTCTCCGGCCTTATTTGAGACAGGTTATGACCGCTCAGACTGCGAAATCGGCATTGTGCATTTGGGTTTTGGCGCCTTTCATCGGGCCCATCAGGCACTTTATGTCGATGACTACATGGATCAAACGGGGGATCTGCGGTGGGGCATCGCGGCGGTCAATCTGCGGGCTGCGGAATCGCCCAATTTTGCTGGTCTTAACGAGGCAAGCCGTGGCTATGTGCTCAAATCCATGTCCGGCAGCGGGGATGTAGATTTCCGCCGCGTCCGGTCGCATGTGAAATTTTCTGACTGGGCGGATAACACTGAGGAAGCCGAAGCGCTTCTGGCGCGTTCATCGGTGCATATGGTGACGATCACCGTGACCGAAAGCGGCTATTATATGGACGAAACCGGGGCGCTAAACCCTGAGGATCCCAGTATAGTTGCAGAGTTAGGCGGCAGTGCGCCGAGCACCATCTATGCGTATTTGACCCGCGCTTTGACTCGCAGGCAAGCCGTCGGATTGGGCGGAATTTCGATTTTATGCTGTGATAATATTCGGCGAAATGGCAAAATGTTGCAGCGCAACCTCTTTGCCTATCTTGATTTGATCGGAGCCGAGGATCTTGCCCAATGGGTCCGCAGCTGCGTTACATTTCCTTGCTCTATGGTTGATCGGATCACACCGCGCAGCACACAGGCTTTGCAAAGCGAAGTGGAGACCCTCTTTGGCCCTGACCCCTTTTCACCGGTGATGGCTGAAGATTTCACGCAATGGGTGGTGGACGATCATTTCGCTGCCGCGCGGCCGGATCTCACGCAGGTGGGCGTCACCTTCACTAAGAATGTGGATCCCTATGAAGAAGCAAAAATTCGTATCCTCAATGGGGGTCACACTTGCTTGGCGTATTTGGGCGCTTTGGCGGGACATCACACTTTTGATCAGGCTATGGCGGATCCGGAGCTTTTTGCGCATTTTGAAGAATTTGAACGCGGCGAAGTGTTGCCCGCATTGGTCGAGGCGCTGCCATTCGACAAAAACCTCTATCTTGATCAAATCATCATGCGGTTCAAAAATGCGTCCATCGGGGACACGGTTGAGCGGATCTGTGCGGATGGGTATCTGAAATTCCCAATCTTCATTCATCCAACCCTTGCGGGATGCCTGAAACAGGGAATTTTGCCGCGCGCTGGTCTGCGCGCAATTGCGAGCTGGTATGTCTTTTGTAAGCGTATCGATGCTGGAACTCTGCCAATCGCATATGGAGAACCCTATTGGGACAATCTGCGCGAGCTGTTGCAGGCGGGCCAAGTCGATCGGTTTGCGAGATCCGCTTCGCTTTGGGGCACCCTGCCGCAAGACCACCCGGAATTTATGCCAGCGTTGATTGCTGCAATCACAGAAATGGAAAAAAAATGGCCAGTCTAAAAATTCGTGGCGTGAAAAAATCTTATGGTGATCTTCAGGTCATGCATGGGGTGGACTTGGATGTTGAAGAAGGTGAATTTGTTGTCTTCGTTGGGCCGTCTGGCTGTGGCAAGTCGACTTTGCTGCGGATGATTGCGGGGCTGGAAGAAGTCACTTCCGGTGAAATTTCCATTGGCGATAAAGTTGTAAATGAAGTGGCGCCGGCCAAGCGTGGCGTGGCGATGGTGTTCCAATCCTACGCGCTTTATCCGCATATGACCGTGTTCAACAATATGGCGTTTGGTCTCAAACAGGTGAAAACGCCGCCAAAAGAGATTGATCGCCGGGTGCGTGAAGCCGCGGAGGTGCTGCAGATTACCGATTATCTCGACCGCAGCCCGCGCAACTTATCGGGCGGGCAGCGTCAGCGCGTGGCGATTGGCCGGGCAATTGTTCGCGATCCCGAAGTGTTTTTGTTTGACGAGCCCCTGTCCAATCTCGATGCCGCTTTGCGCGTGCAGACCCGTTTGGAAATTGCCCGTTTGCATGAGCGGTTAAAGTCCACAATGATCTATGTCACCCATGATCAGGTTGAGGCTATGACGCTCGCCGACAAAATTGTCGTCATGCGTGCGGGCCGGGTGGAGCAGATTGGCTCTCCCATTGATCTCTATCGCAACCCCTCCAATGCTTTTGTGGCGCAATTTATCGGCAGTCCGAAGATGAATTTTTTCACTCAGGCTGATTTGGCCAAAAACGGCAGCAAGTCTTTGCCAGCTGCGGCCAGTGGTGCACATATTGGTATTCGCCCAGAGCATCTGACAGCCTGCACGGAAGCCAAGGCCCTTGTTTGTGGTACATTGGATCTGGTGGAGCAATTGGGCGAATATGCTTTGGTGCACTTGGTGAGTGCCTCTGGCGAGGCCTTCATTGTGAAAATGGAGCATCCGCCAAAAACTGCAAAAGGTGAGACCATGTGGTTTACGGCGCAAAGCGATGTTCTGCACCTATTTGATCAAAGCTCAGGGCTGCGCATCGAGGCCAAAAGCTCGTCCAGTTAATATTGGCTCAGGGTTAAAAGCTTTAGGCCTGTGCCAAAAGATCCTCAACGCGGGCAATCTTACTGTCTTTGTCATAGCCATCAAAATAGACTGAACTCATGATTTGCGGCGGGCCGAAGAAGAAGCGCTCATAAAGCGCTTGGCGATTGCCAAAGCCAGAGACGGCGATGTCATGTGCCAGGCGATACAGGCCAACGCGGTCGCGGCTGTCCATATGGGTCAGTTGGAAATATTTTTCCACGTCGCCTGCCATGGCATTGCTGAAATCCGCCTCAGTTGGCGTCGCCATAAGGGAGGAGGAGCCTAAGAGTTGCAGGATCTCCACCATCCGCGGGTACATTTTGGGAAAGAGATTGCGCGAGGCGTCTAAAGGGCCGCGCAGCGGAATGAAATTGCCCCATTGATCCTCATGGGCCTGTTGTTCTGCCGAAAAGAGCAGGGCGCGTACGGTTTCGGCCATTAACATCACTTCAGCAATCATGCCCTTGGTGGCCAAATCCTTATCTCGGCCCGTCGCCTTGGCAATGGCGCACATGACGCCGACCATGAACTCCGCCTTGGCCAGCTTTCCACAGGCCACTTGATGCGCCATATGCACCACCGCATTGGTTTGGGCGAAGGCTTGGTTGCATAGGTTTGGTTCACCATACATGAACACCCGCTCCCAGGGGACCAACACATTGTCAAAAATGACCACCGCATCCATCTCCTCGTAGCGCGAGGATAGGGGCGCATCGAAATGGGATTTACCATGGTCATAGCTGTCCCGGCAGATCATCTTGAGGCCCGGTGTGGCGATGGGAATGGCAAAGGCGAAGGCAAAGGGAATATTGCTGGCATCGGCCCGCAACAGCGTTGAGGGGAAGACTTCGATCTCATCAGATAATGGCCCCAAAGTGGCCAAAAGCCTTGCGCCTTTCACGATGATCCCAGCATCGGTTTCTTTAACCACATGCAATGCAACCTCTTCGTCGAATTTACCGCTGGTGGCCTGCGCATGGGAGACAGAGGGGTTCACCAAAGTATGGGTTAACACCCGATCATTCAGCCTGACTTCATCATAGAACCGTGTCATATTTTGAACGAAATCTGCCTGTCCCTTGCTGCCCTGTGCTAGAAATCCTGGGGCATGGGCAAAGGCCATAACGGAGGCGTTCTTATAATCTGGAGTGCGGCCAAACATGCCATTGGACCATGTAGCCCATTCATAAAAGGCGCGGCCGCGTTGCACCACATCGGCCTTGGACTTGGGCACCATATGGGAGATGGCGCAGCGAATGCCCTGGGCGTCCTCATAGGTCACGATATCGCGGTAGGCCGCTTCATGTTGCCGATCCAAAAAACCCGCCAAAGAGGCCGCACCGCCGCCCATGCCCGGCTCCGCTGTCACATCCTTGACCCGCGCCCCGCGCGTCCAAATTTCACGATCATCGCGCAGCCCCTCGAGATATTGCGCTCCGGTTCTGATTCCAGCGTTTTTCATGCCAAATTCCGTTTCTCTGTAGGTTCCGATAATTTTTCCAAAATTCGATTAAATTCAGCCCATTCAGCCGCTGTCACGCGCTGCATGAAATCGTCATGAATGCGGTCCACCATGGGCATCATATGCTCCATCAAGGCGCGCCCCTTTTGGGTGGGGATGATATGGACATGTCGGCGATCTTCGGTCGAGCGCAGGCGCCCAATGAGGTTTTTTTTCTCGAGCCGATCTAGAATTCCGACCAATGAGGGCGGGGGCAAGAGGGTGATCTGTGAGATTTGCGCTGAGGTCAGATGCTGTTTTTCCCAAAGCGCGCGTAGGACCCGCCATTGTTGGTCCGTCAGATCATTGGCTTGAAATAGACGCCGATAGCTTGGCATCACCCGATCCAAGGAGCGGCTGAGGATCATTGGGAGGCTGTCCAGAAATTTTGGCATTTACTACTCATCTGTGAATCATTCATATATTAACTAATTAGAGATACTCCGCTCTGTCAAGAAAATCTCGGCTCACCTGGTTCAAAATAAGACATCTCTATAACCCGGCGCCAAGCCAAAACACTTTGCCCGGTGGCAACACCGTGCCGCGCCTGCCTGCCCCCAGGCCGGTGCTGCCCTCATTGCGTGTTGAAATGGCGTTATACAGAGGTCTTAAAATGCAAAAATTGTAGATCAATGAGCACTCCTCGCTTGTCATTTTCTGTAAGGCTGCGATGATTTCAACATGATTGCCAAGGATTCACCATGCCACATTTGACCGTTCAATATTCGCAAAATTTGGTTCATGATTTTGATATGAAAGAATTTTGTTCTGTCATGAGCGTTGCCATGCAGCAAACCGGTGTTTTTCCTCTAGCGGGCATTCGGGTGCGGGCGCATCCGATGCCGCAGTATTGCGTCGCCGATGGGCATTCCAAGAATGCCTTTGTGGATATGGTCCTACGCATGGGGGAGGGGCGCAGTGATGCGACCAAATCTGACGTTGGCGCGTTCTTAATGGCGCGTGCGGAGGCAGTTTTTGCACCGCTGTTGGCGGATCCATATTTTGCGCTGTCCTTGGAAATTGTGACAATTTCCAAGCCCTTCAGCTGGAAAACTAACAGCATCCATGCGCGGATCAATGCGCCATCTGTCAAAGGAGAAAACTCATGAAATTTGCATCCATTCGCGCGGCGGGTGAGGCACTGTATGGCGCTGTGACGGAGGCTGGTTTCATTGCTTTAACGCCGAACTTCCCACAATGGGCGACTTTGACAGAGGTGATCCGCGCGCAGGCCCTGCCGCAGCTGGCGCAAGCGGCTGAGGGGGCCTCTGTTACCCATGATTCTAGCAGATTCACCTATGACATGCCCGTGGCAGGCGGTGAGAAGATCATTTGTGTCGGGGTCAATTTCCCAGACCGCAATGCGGAATATAAAGACGGCAGCCAGGCGCCTGCGAATATGTCACTCTTCCCACGGTTTGCCCGTGGTTTCGTCGGACATGAACAGGCCTTGGTCCGTCCACCAGAGTCGCATCAACTCGATTATGAGGGCGAAATTGCCATTGTCATTGGCAAGGCAGGACGGCGCATTTCTCAAGCAGATGCTTATGATCACATTGCCGCCCTGACCCTTTGCAACGAGGGGACGATCCGAGATTGGGTGCGCCATGCGAAATTCAATGTCACGCAGGGTAAGAATTGGGACAGGTCTGGGGCTATGGGCCCGTGGTTGGTGCCTTTTGAGGATGCCGCGCAGTTGGACGATGTCCGCATCACCACCCTTGTCAACGGGGAGCTGCGCCAAGACGATCGTACCAGCCGCATGATTTTTCCCATTCGCCGTCAAATCGAATATATCTCAACATTTACCACTTTGATGCCCGGGGATATTATTGTCACTGGAACCCCGACCGGCGCCGGCGCGCGGTTTGATCCTCCAATTTTTCTGAAACCCGGTGATGTGGTTGAAGTTCACGCGGACGGTCTTGGCACCTTGCGCAATTCTGTTGAGGATGAGACATGACCCCCGCAGAGATTTCCCAGGCGGCGCAGGCCTTATTTGCGGCAGAAAAAAGCCATAAACAAATTGGACTGTTGACCCGCGCCCATCCTGGGATGACGATGGATGATGCCTATGCGGTGCAAAAAGCCCTAGTTGCGCTCAAGATTGCTGATGGTCGTCGGGTGATTGGTTGGAAAATCGGTCTGACGTCCAAGGCGATGCAATATGCTTTGAATATTGATATCCCCGACAGTGGGATTTTGTTTGACGATATGCATTTTGAAGATGGCGCGACTGTGCCAGCGGGGCGGTTTATGCAGCCGCGCATCGAGGCAGAAATCGCCTTTATGATGAAAGCGGATTTAGACGGTGCCGCGCCGCGCGATGAGGTGCTGGCCGCGACGGATTATGTCTGCCCCTCGCTAGAGGTTCTCGACACGCGGATTGAGCGCGTCGATGCGCAAACAGGGCAGACCCGTAAAGTCTTTGACACGATTTCCGACAATGCCGCCAATGCGGGTATCGTCTTGGGCCGCGCACGTCATGATCCAAGCGCGTTTGATCTGCGCTGGGCTGGTGCGATTTGTAGCCGCAATGGAGAGGTTGAAGAGACCGGTCTCGGCGCGGGTGTTTTGAACGATCCGGTTATGGGAATCGTTTGGCTGTCCGAACGTCTTGAAGCCTATGGGCAAAAAATCCGCGCTGGCGATGTTGTTCTGTCTGGCTCGTTCATTCGTCCGATTGAAGCGCGACCAAAGGATGAATTTGTTGCTGATTTTGGCGCCTTTGGCCAGGTATCCATTGGCTTTGCCTGAACAAGCCTCTTGTCAAAGACATCTGCATAACCCAGCGCCAAGCCAAAACATTATACCCGGTGGCAACACCGGGCAGCGCCTGCCCCCCGGCAGGCGCTGCCCTCATTTCGTGTTGAAATGGCGGTATGCAGAGGTCTTTGCAATAACGGTGATTGGAGGAGACCAAAAAACCCGGGCGCGGGGCCCGGGTTTAGGTCGAGGGAGGAAAGACGCCTTGCGATAATGCCCCGGCGCCGGGGATTGGAAGGGCTACATCGATAAGCGATAGCCGCCATTTTCGGTAATTAATATGCTGGCCTTGCCGGGATCGGGTTCAATTTTCTGACGAAGGCGATAAATATGGGTTTCCAGCGTATGGGTCGTGACGCCGGCATTATAGCCCCATACTTCATGCAAAAGAATGTCACGCGGCACCACATCTTCGGTGGCGCGGTATAGAAATTTTAATATATTAGTTTCTTTTTCGGTCAGGCGAATTTTCTTGTCATCAGCGGTGACCAATATCTTGATTGAGGGTTTGAACGTATAGGGCCCAAGGGTGAAGATCGCATCTTCCGATTGCTCATGCTGGCGCAGCTGCGCGCGCATACGGGCTAAAAGCACAGGAAACTTGAAGGGCTTAGTGATATAGTCATTGGCGCCGGCATCCAGACCCAAAATCGTGTCGGAATCCGTATCATGGCCGGTGAGCATCACGATGGGGCATTTAACGCCCTGTTTGCGGATCAATCGGCACAGCTCACGCCCATCCGTGTCCGGCAGACCTACATCCAAGACCAAAAGATCGTAACTCTGCTGCTTGACCTTTTCCAAAGCCGCCGCGCCGCTGTTGCCCTCATAGACATCAAAATCTTCCGTCATAAGAAGTTGCTCGCTCAAAGCCTCTCTCAGATCTTCGTCGTCGTCGATCAAAAGAACTTTTTTAAGCTGTGCCATTCTACCTCTCCAATTCATAGGATAGCCTATACCTGCGCGTTTGAGCGCTTTATTGCAAGATTTGCGACAGTGATCTCACGACCTCGTGTCATAAATGAAGGAATTGTTTCAATTCACCCGCGAAAGGAGCTATCGAAGGGTCTATGAGTATATCACCTTCTCCTGTTGAGCTGCGCGCTCGTGCTTTGACCGATCTTCGTATGGGTCTGCCGGTGGTCATTGATTTGCCGCAGCCTCTTGTGGTCTGCGCGGCAGAGACTCTGACGCAAGACCGGCTGGAGGCGCTGCGCGCTTTGGGTGAGGTGCAAGCGGTTTTGTCAAAGTGGCGGGCCGATACGCTTAAGATCAACGCATATGACGGGGATTTGGCGCGCATATCTGTGCCTCTGTCGGTTGATGCGCGCTGGTGCCAAGCGGTGGCCGATCCGATACTCGACCTTAGCTATCCGATGAAAGGTCCCTTCCAAGCCCTGCGCGGCGGATCTGCTGATGGGCAACGCCTTGCGGTGGCGTTATTGAAAGCGGCGCATCTTCTGCCCATGGCGATCACGGTGCACAGCCCCCAGCCGCTCAGCAGTTTAACGCATTTGCCGGTGGATATCTTGTTGGAGCCTGGCTTTGCGCATGTGGTTTCTGCGCAGCTTCCACTGGAAGTTAGTAAAGCAGGACGTTTGCATGTGTTTCGCCCAGATGGCGGTGGGGATGAACATTATGCGGTTGAGATTGGCGCGCCTGATCGGACGGCACCGGTCTTAACCCGTTTGCATTCGGCATGTTTCACTGGGGATATTCTGGGATCCTTGAAATGTGACTGTGGGCCACAGCTCAAAGGTGCTTTGGCGCAGATGGGGCAGGAAGGTGCCGGGATCCTGCTCTATCTCAATCAAGAAGGCCGCGGGATTGGTCTGGCCAATAAAATGCGGGCCTATGCGTTGCAGAGCCAAGGTTTTGATACGGTTGAGGCCAATCATCGTCTGGGTTTCGAAGATGACGAGCGGGATTTTCAGATCGGCGCAGAGTTGCTCAAAAGCCTCGGCTTTTTATCCATACGGTTGATGACCAATAACCCCAATAAAGTTGCCCGCTTGCAAGACCAAGGCCTTATGGTCACTGAACGCGTGCCATTGGTTGTGGGCGGTACAGCGCAGAACCGCGGCTATCTTCGAACCAAGGCGGAAAAATCTGGGCATTTGCTATGAGCGCCTTTGATATGGTCTATGCCTCTGGTCGTTTGCGCTATCTTGGTCGCACGCTTGCGGCGACCTGTGGGCGCGGCGGCGTGCGCGATGATAAGAGAGAAGGCGATGGTGCGACTCCCCGTGGCATCTTGCGCATTGCCGCGCTTATGTATCGCCCCGACCGGATTGCGCCGCCCGCCCCTTGGGCGGTTCCAATCCACCCTGGAGATCTGTGGTGTGATGATCCGGCCGACCAATCGTATAATCAGCTTTGCCGCGCGCCTTTGCAGGCCAGTCACGAACAGATGCGTCGGGCAGATCCGCAATATGACATTGTGTTGATCACAGATTGGAATTGGCCCAATGCACATCCAGGGGCGGGCTCTGCGATTTTTATGCACCAATGGCGTCGAATGGGTGCGCCGACAGCGGGCTGTATTGCGCTGGCACGCCCAGATATTCATTGGCTGGCCACGCAGGCAGTGCCCGGCACCCGGCTTATTGTCCGCTAACACGGCTCAAGGATGGGAGGCCGGCACCCGCGCGCCAAAAATCGCTGAGCCAACCCGAACATAGGTGGCGCCAAGGGAGATTGCCTTGGCAAAATCATCGGACATGCCCATGGATAATCCCTCTAATCCATTGCGCCGCGCCAGTTTGGCCAAAAGCGCGAAATGTAGGCTGGCCTCTTCCTCGACAGGTGGGATGCACATTAAGCCCATCACAGGCAGATCCAGAGCACGGCAGTCTTCGACGAATGTATCTACCGCATCGGGGGCAATGCCGGCCTTTTGTGGTTCCAAGCCGGTGTTGACTTGGATGAAAAGCGCCGGGCAATGGCCCAGCTCTTGGGCCAAGCGCGCCAGAGCGGTTGCCAATTTGGGGCGGTCTAACGTGTGGAGACAATCAAACAGGCGCATGGCTGCCCGGGCTTTGTTCGATTGCAGCGGTCCGAGCAGATGCACCTTGGCATCGGGGAATGTTTTTTGGAACTCCGGCCATTTGCCTTCAGCTTCCTGCACGCGATTCTCACCAAAAACCCGATGACCCTGCTGCAGAACCGCCAAAACACGATCATTGGGCTGCACTTTGGACACGGCAATCAGCTCCACCGAGCCTGAAGCGCGTCCGGCGTCCTGCTGCGCTTGTAAAATCTCTTCAGAAACATGGAACAGTGACATATTTTTTACCCTTTTTTCGACATTAAACTGAGTTTAAACAGGAACAGGCAGGATGTCATTGGCTGAAAACCACCGATGCAGTGTGACATCTGTGCATCATGTTGGCGTTTCGGTGCGTTGTGACAGGGGGATCACTTGACCCAAGGGCCGTTCTCACGTCACTAAAGCTCTAATGCCTAACCAAGGTATCCCTTGGCTTGGTATTTTTATTTTGGATAGCAACTCGAGGGAAAAACATGAAACGCATCCTCCTTACAACTACTTCTTTGGTTCTCGCCGCTGGCGTTGCCCAAGCTGACGTATCTTTCTCCGGCATGGGCGAAGTTAGCTACGCTAAAGCTGGCGCTGCTGACGACCTGGCATTACGCACAGGCTATGACTTGAACATCGCACTGTCAGGCTCCTCTGACAACGGTATTACATACTCAATGGGCACAGACATTGGTGGTGGTAACACGATCGACCGTAATGACGATTTCGCAATCGACGACCAAAACATGGGCGAGACAACTCCAACAATGACAATCGGCTACGGTGGTTTGACTATCACAGCAAAGCAAGACGGACTCGACGACTTGTATTCCGACAGCCAAAACGGTGACGTGGGCATCTCTGGCTCCATGGGTGGACTTAGCTTTGCGGTTGTGGCTGAAACATCAGACGACGCAACTTCAACTTCGTTTTCCCTGGGCGGCGCTGCTGGCGGCCTGACATGGGGTTTTGTATCCACTGATGATAATGGCTCTGGTGCAGCCGCTCAGAAAGTAACTCTTGGTTACACTGTAAGCGACTCATTGAGCGCATCTTTCAAGTATGACACCAAAGGCGACGCAGACGCGATCACCACAGTTGGTATCAAGAACGTAATGGGTGCGATCACTGTTGGTCTGTCCGCTGACGACAACGATGATTGGGACGCAAGCGTAGCTTATACAGCCGGCGCTCTGACAGCATCAATCGCAACAGACGAAGACTCTGCTTGGGAAGTAGTTTCTGAGTACGACTTGGGTGGCGGTGCAACTGCATTCTTGACTACAACAGAATCAGAGTTCACAGCACTCGGCATGTCCTTCGCATTCTAAGCGAAACCGACTTAGGTTAAAGATAGAGCGGCGCTTCGGCGTCGCTCTTTTTTGTTGCGCCTGTCGCATTGCAGCGCGTTTGATGTGACATTGGGCAGTTCTGCATTGCGCGGCAGAAGGGCTGGCGCTATCGACGGGGCAGCAGCGGTCACGGAACACAAAATGATAAGATCACCGGCACCTTCGCAAGGATCCACCTAATATGGATCACGCCCAAGCGCAGTCTCAAAATGTGTTTGACCTATTGGTTGTGGGCGCGGGCCCAGCCGGGCTGATGGCGGCAGAGCAAGCCGCGCGGGCTGGGATGCGTGTGGCAATAGCTGAGGCGATGCCCTCCCCTGCACGAAAATTTCTCATGGCTGGAAAATCTGGTCTCAACCTAACCAAGGCAGAAGAGCCCAACACGTTTTTGCAGCATTTTGACGCTATCGCCCCCTTGAAGCCCATTCTAGCACAATTTGGGCCGGCTGAGGTCATCGGCTTTGCGCAAGGCCTTGGACAGGAGGTCTTCACAGGCAGCACAGGCCGGGTTTTTCCGACGCGCATGAAAGCGTCTCCCCTTCTGCGGGCGTGGCTGGTGCGGCTCGATGCGCTGGGTGTTGTATTGCTGCGCCGCCACCAATGGATCGGTCCATTGACCACGGATGCGCCGCATCTGCTGGCCACGCCAAAGGGCCAGGTCGCCGTAACGGCCGGGGTGTTAATCCTTGCGCTCGGTGGCGCGAGTTGGGCGCGTTTAGGGTCTGATGGCGCTTGGCAAACGCCAGTCGCGGCGGCGGGCGTGCCGATTGTCCCTATTCAAGCGTCAAATGTGGGACTGCAGCGCGCTTGGTCGGATCACATGCGCCCGTTTTTTGGCCAACCCGTCAAGAATATCGAACTTACCGTCGCAGATCAGCGAAGCCGTGGTGAATTTGTGATCACGCAATCCGGTGTGGAAGGCGGGGCAATCTATGCGCTGGGGCGGATGCTGCGGCAAACCCCTTTGGCCCGGATTGATTTGGCGCCACAGCTTTCGATCCACGCCCTGACGAGTATGATTTCAAATCGCAAGCCCAAGGACAGTCTGAGCAATTTTTTGCGAAAATCCGTCAAACTGGATGCCACAAAACGAGCCCTGCTGTTTGAGCTGACCCGCCCTATGCCCCGCGATACCGATGGGCTTATTGCTGCAATCAAAGCTGCGCCGCTGCAGGTGTCGGGACCGCGCCCTATAGATGAGGCCATCTCAACAGCTGGTGGGCTGTCATGGGACGCATTAACATCCGAGTTGATGCTTAGGGATTTGCCGGGTGTATTTTGCGCCGGTGAGATGCTGAATTGGGACGCTCCGACGGGCGGTTATTTGATCACCGCCTGCCTCGCGACCGGCCGTTGGGCTGGCCGCGCGGCCGCTGATTATCTTTCCGCTAAAGCCCTTACATAGGCCGGACGCGCTCGGCAGCGTTTGGCATAGTCCTTTAAAACAGGGGTGGCGTCTGGAAATTTCGCCGTATAGGCCCAATTGAGGCAATGCACTGCCAAAATGTCGGCGATTGTAAACTGCTCGCCCATGAGGAACGCGCCCTGAAGCCGGTCTTCGAGCCGCTTTAAACTGCGTTCAAACTCCCATTTCAACACGGGTTTCACTTCGGCGGCACGGTGCTCAGGCGGATTAACGAAAGAGTTTTTCGCGGCGACCCAGAGTAGGCTGTCGAATTCTTCGAGCAGGAAATGAATATGCCCATCCATGCGCAAACGTTCGACAGATCCTGCTGGAAAGGTTAGGGCATTGTGACGGTCAGATAAAAAACTCATGATCGCAACGCTATCAGGTAGAACCTCTCCATCGACCACCAAGGCGGGCACTTTACCACTGGGGTTGTGCGCCTTGGCCTCTGCTGAGCCGGGGTCGCCTTTGACCTGATCATAGGGCAAGCCCAATTCCTCAAGCGTCCAAATCACTCGTAAAGTTCGATTTTTGGTCGATCCCAATACCGTATACATTTATCTTTTCCCCATCATTGAAATTCGGATGAAACATCTCTCAACCTGTGCCATTTGCGGCGCGGTTTGCCCCGCAGATCGTAGCTGCAAATCAGTGTCTAGCAAAAGCGAAATCACCTGTTCCAGCCGGTCTCGGCGCCAAGCGCCGACCTGCCGTTGGATCCGATCTCGACGTGGCCCGTAAACCGGCGGCCGAAGCTTTGCCACGCCTTGCTGCGCACCCGCTGGATCAGAGGCTGCCGCATGGAGAAGGCGAAAATGGCGCAAAGCAGCAATGCAAAGCCCAGTGGCGGTTCCGCCCTGAGCGATCACGCGGTGCAACACCGGGGCAATCTCATTTGTTTTCAAATCGGCCACCAACCCAATGACATCATCGAGCGCCGCTTCGGTGGATTGCGGCGCGCAGATCTCAACATCTCTTAGGGTGACGGGCCCTGCTTGGGACATGCAATATAAAGACAATTTTTCCAAGAATTGACTGAAATCACCGGGATCTATGGCCTTGGAAAGATCTGTAATGGCCGCGCTGGCCTCAGCGTCGACCGCGCCCATGCCGACTTTTGCCAAAGCGGCCTCCACTTCGGCGCGGGTGGGTGGTTCATCAAAAATGGCGATAGACCAGGCATTGGGATGAGCTTCAAAAGCTTTGCGGATTTTTGATGTCGGTTTTAGAGCGCCGCCAATGACAACCATCTGCGCATCACCGGCCTGCCAATCGGCCAATCCCGCCAAGATTGCATCGGCGCAATTGTCATTGGCGTCTTCCACGAGAACCACGCGCGGGCCGGGGAAAAACCCGACTGCTTTGATGGCATCATTCAGCGCGGCCCCGTCGCGTCGTAACTCACCGCCCTGCAGGCGCGTGAGGCGCATTTCCTCTTTGCCCTGCGGGCCGATCAGCCCCTTGATCAATTGCTGTCGCCTCAGCGCCACACGCATCGCATTGGCGCCATAGATCAACACCCCCGTTTTGTTGGGATTGGGCTTCGCAAAAACCGCCGCTGCGTCGCGGGCGGAGAGCTTCATGGGAGGTCCAGCGTCAGAAGCGCCGTGGAAACTTGTTTTGCCAGAATGACCATTAAGCGGTCATAGGCGTCTCGCTGAGCCCGCTGCGTGGCGACGGTGGTCCCTGTGGCGGAGTAGCCGGTAAATGATTTTGCACTTTGGTGGGTCAGGATGGCGCCATTGTTGTCCAGCAAGGAATACTCCAGCTCGCCGACAAGGCTATAGCGGCTGATCTCTTGGGCGGCGGAGACAACGATATTGTCCTCTGTGACTTTCAATTCATAATGCAACGCAAAACGCGCGCTCTTTGCGCCTCCAAGCTGCGCTTCTAAGTTCCGCACCAGCTCATATTCTGCCCGATTGACCGGTGCTTGGATCAGTACCTGATTGTAAAGCTGTTGCGAGCTGGGCTCCATGACAGGAGTAAGCCCACAGCCCGCCAGGGCAAGAGCTGCACTTAGAAATCCGCGTCGGCTAGATAACCACATTGACGATACGTCCGGGTACAATGACAAGTTTCTTGGGTGTAGCACCATCAAGCGCTTTCATCACAGCGTTATTCTGCAACACCAAGACTTCCAGCTCTTCGTTGATCATATCTTTGGCCACAGTGATCTCATCACGGCGCTTGCCATTGATTTGGATAGGCAAAGTGACCTCATCTTCGATCAAGAGCTCCGGATCTGCTTTCGGCCAGGGCGCATTGGCAATAAGCCCCTGTCCGCCTTGATGCGCCCAAATGTCCTCTGCCAAATGCGGCGTCATCGGCGCCATCAATTGCGCTAAGGTTCTGATTGCCTCATGCTGCGCGGCATATCCGGCCTTGGATTTGGCCAATGTTGCGGTGAAACCATAGAGCTTGGCAATTGCTGCATTGAACCCAAAACTTTCCACCCCCGATGTGACGTCCACAATGGTTTTGTGAAGCGCGCGCAGGAGATCCTTGTCCCCTTCGCCAGATTGATTTTTGTCCATATTGGCGATTTTATCGCAAAGTTGCCAGACGCGGTTCAGATGCTTAAACGCCGCTTCCGCACCAGAAGCTGTCCACTCCACATCGCGCTCAGGCGGACTGTCAGATAGAACAAACCACCGCGCCGTATCGGCTCCGTAGCTGCTGATGATGCTGATCGGATCAACCACGTTATTTTTTGATTTCGACATCTTTGCGGAAGGCACAATGGTGACCTCAACGCCGCCATCAAGCAAGAAAGCCTTTCCATCCCGGAGTGCCACCTCTTCGGGGTAGTGATAGACAGGCCGGCCGTCTTTGCCCTCTGATTTATAGATCGCATGGGTGACCATGCCTTGGGTAAAAAGCGCGTCAAAAGGTTCAATCGCGGAAGGGGGCAAATGGCCACAGATCTGCATGGCGCGGGCAAAGAACCGCGAATAGAGCAGGTGCAAAATCGCATGTTCCACGCCGCCAATATATTGATCGACGTTCATCCAATAGCTGGCCTCCGCCACATCCGTAGGTGTGGCGGCATTGGGGGCCGTGAAGCGCGCATAATACCAAGAGGAATCCACGAAAGTATCCATGGTATCGGTCTCACGGCGGGCGGCCTTGCCGCAGGCGGGGCAGGCGCAGTTGCGCCAGGTGGGGTGCCGATCCAACGGGTTCCCCGGAATGTCAAACGTCACATCATCAGGCAGGCGGACTGGCAGGTTTTCCTTCTTCTCCGGCACGACGCCGCAGCTGTCACAATGCACCACCGGAATCGGACACCCCCAATAGCGCTGTCGGCTCAATCCCCAATCGCGCAAACGATATTGCGTTTTTCCGATGCCAAGCCCCTGGGCTTCGGCCCAGTCGATGGTGGAGTCAATCGCCTCTTGCCCCGTGGCCTCTTGCAGGCCGGCAGGTTGGTTGACCCAGCGCACCGTCTCCGTTTTGGCCGGCACGAAAGCCACATCTGTCACGGGTGTATCATCGTTGAGCGCAAAGAAGGTATCAATCACTGGCAGATCATATTTTCGCGCAAAATCAAGGTCGCGCTGGTCATGGGCGGGGCAGGCGAAGATTGCGCCGGTGCCGTAATCCATCATCACAAAATTGGCGACCCAAACAGGCAATGGCGTGCCGCCAAGCGGATTTTGCACGGTGATGCCGGTATCAAAGCCCTTCTTTTCAGCCTTTTCCATAGCCGCTTCTGTTGTGTCCATTTTCTTACATTCGGCACAGAATTCCGCCAGGGCAGGGTTTTGAGCTGCCAGACTTTGGGTCAGCGGGTGGTTTGCGGCCAGTCCAATGAATGAGGCGCCCACCAATGTATCGGGGCGGGTGGTGTAAACGGTGATTCCCTCATGACCATCTTGGGGTGTCATCAGCGGGAAGGTCATTTCCAACCCCCTCGATTGGCCGATCCAATTCTCCTGCATCAAGCGAACTTTGGCAGGCCAGTTTTCCAGCCCGTCCAAGGCGCTGAGCAATTCGTGCGACATGGACGAGATATTGAAGAACCATTGTGTTAACTCGCGGCGTTCCACCTCGGCATTGGAACGCCAGCCTTTGCCGTCAATTACCTGCTCATTGGCCAGAACCGTCATATCGACTGGATCCCAATTGACCATCGCATTCTTGCGATAGACCAAATCATTGGCAAGCATATCGAGAAACAACGCCTGTTGTTGTCCGTAATATTCAGGGTCACAGGTGGCGAACTCGCGCGACCAATCGATGGACAGGCCCAAGGGCTTCATCTGTGTGCGCATGGTTGCGATGTTGTCGTAGGTCCATTCTTTTGGATGCCCACCGATCGCCATCGCGGCATTTTCGGCCGGCATGCCAAAGGCGTCCCAGCCCATCGGGTGTAGAACATTATGCCCGGTAGACAGCTTATAACGCGCGATCACATCGCCCATGGTGTAATTGCGGACATGGCCCATGTGAATGCGGCCCGACGGATAGGGGAACATTTCCAGGACATAATATTTCGGACGATCGGCAGTGGCCACGGCCTTGAAGGTCTCGCCTTTGGCCCATGCCTCTTGCCATTTGGCTTCGATTTCGGCGGGGGAATAGCTGCTCATGAGATCTGCCTCGTCTATATATTCATGGGCCAAACCCAGATTGAGCGCCCGCCGCCAGTCATAGGCTGCTTTGTCTCAGGTTTCCAGAGCTCCAAGGGATCCATGCCGAAAAATCATCATCCAATAATGAAAAAGGCGACCCTTTCGGGCCGCCTTCGGAAGGTTCGATTTCAATCGACTTAGAATGCGAAAGAAAGCTGGAAGGTCATGCCTTCTTTGTAGTCTTTTGCACCAACGTCGTCGTCGTTATCATCGTTGTCGTTGTCATTTGCGTAGGATGCCAAGAGCGATGCACCGCCGCCGAGATCATAGCTCACACCGGCATATGTATCTTCGCCACCGTCATCGGCACCGAGAAAGAGGCTCAGGCCGTTGCCCATTTCGTAGGACACGTCAACATTCCAGTCCTGACTTTCGTCTGTGGCAACTGTCAAGCCCACTGCATCTGCGTCATATATGAATTTCACATCCCAGTTGTTTTCTGCGCCATCTTTGCCTGCTTGAACGTAAGATGCTGTTGTGGTGAGTGCGCCCATTGGGTAGCTGACTTCAATGCCGGTTGAACCGCCATTGTCGTTTTTGGCATAACCCAGTGCAACAGTTGCCCCAACCAAAGTTTTGCTCACACGAACACCGGTTGTTGCTAGTTGCGACGGTGCTTCGTTATCATTATCGTCCAACCAAAGGGTGTTGGCGTTTTGATGGGCCAGCGCATAGGAGAATGCGCCTGCAGAGCCTGAGATGCCGAGTGAAATGTAATCTTTTTCATTACCTGCCACAGGAATGGTCGCCTTAGTGGGGTTATCAAGATGTGTATCGTCACCCAAAGACACGCTGAGTTTTGCGCCACCAAAGGTCACATCGGCACGGGTCACCATTTCGTCGTCTGCGTCACGGAAGGCGTCGTTATCCTTGGAGCCTACAGCGGTCCAGGCATTTTTAGCGGCATGATCTGTATCGCCGTAGTGGATGCCGGAATCGCCATTTGTCAAAGAGATCAAAGCGTCAGAGGCATTGAAACTCACGCCTTGGTCCGCATCGGTAACGTCAAACTCAACAGAAGCGGCGGCTGTGAAGCCGTTGTTCAGCTCTTGTGAAAAATCGATGTTCAGATCCAGGTCGGAGAACGCAGCGCCAATAGAGTCGCCAGTTTCGTGATCTGTGTTGTTGTAGCCAAATTTTGCTGTACCTGAGAAGGTCACTTCTGCAGCGGCAATACCAGCGGTCATCACCACAGCAGTAGAAGTAAGGAGAATGCTCAAATATTTTTAAAATAACTGATTTCAATTCGTCTAACAGTCTCCAAGAACTCTCCTGTTTCGCAGATTTCTTCGATCATAAATACTATGCGTTTCCCAAGGCGACCAAGCGTTGGAGCCAATTGGAGCTATATGTGTTCGACAAACACATTAGGCCAATCTTTGGGTAAAAAACCCTGGCAGAGATTACCAGCCAGGATCTCGACCTATGGATGACGGCGCAATTAGAGGCGGGCTACAAGCCTGCGACGGTGAACAAGCATTCCAGCATGTTGAACAGAATTCTGAACATTGCCGTGCAATGGGGTTATCTCGATACAAACCCATTTAAAGCTGTCGTCATCAAGAAATTGCCAACAGGCGATTATATGCAGCGCTTCTTAACCCATACGGAGATCAAAAGTCTGCTGAGCGCTTGTAAGCGCAGCACGCATCCGTTCTTGCATTTATTTGTCAAATTGCTCTTGCTCACCGGGGCACGAAAGAGCGAACTGCGCCTGGCCAAATGGACCTGCATTGATTTGCAAAAGGGCGAGCTTTTTGTTGCCGTCAGTAAAAGTGGCCGCAGCCGCACAGTGGCTTTGAGCAAAAAAGCCCTGGCGGTTCCGGAGCAGGTGGAATTGCGGTCTGAGGCTCTGGGCCTGCCGATCACCCAGGACAGCTGGGTGTTCGCCAACCCCCGCACGGGCCAACCCTACACCAGCTTGCATACATATTGCGTTTTTTAAGGCTCGAGCCAGCGCGGGCCTGAGCTCCGTTCGGATGCATGACTTGCGCCACACCTATGCCAGCCTTTTGATTAACAATGGCGCAAGTATTTATGAGGTTCAGAAATTTCTGGGGCATTATAATATCTCTATGGCTGAACGCTATGCCCGCCTCTTTCCCAATACTTTGCAAGATCGGGTTGATATCGTCGCCGACTCGCTGGATTTTGACCGCATTTAAATGTAGGCATCTGCGGAGCCTGTGACGCTTGCAGTGAGGTGATCTGTTCCATGCGCCGCGCATGCGGGGGCAAAAGCCTGGCTTCTACAGCTCGCTTTATGTAGGATTTTCGGGTGGTCTGTGTGAGGTAGCCATTTTCAGCTTGATAGCGGGGGGCGTTCGTACTGTTCAAAGGGCGTTCCTTATGCGTGGCCGTAGGCATCGGATTTGGATCGTTGCTCTACAGGTGCGACGCGGCCCTATCAAAACGCATTATGCGGTTTGACCTCACCGGTGGTCGCAATAGGTTAAAAACATGGCTGGCTGTGATCCTGCGGCCACATTTGGGGAATGCTTATGATATTTGAAAACTCTGCTGTAGCCGTTGTATCAGGCGGCGCCTCTGGTTTAGGTGCGGCCACCGCGCGGAAGCTCTCGAAAATAGGCGCGCGGGTTGTGGTTTTTGATCTTAACACGCAGGCCGGTGAGGCCGTGGCCCAGGAGCTTGGCGGGTTATTTCAACATGTTGACGTGGCCGATCCTGTCAGCGTCGCCGCAGGGTTTGAGGCCGTAGTCGCATCTTTTGGCACGCCGCGCATCATGATCAACTGTGCGGGTATTGCCCCGGCCATTAAAACCGTGTCACGCGGCGCGGCGCATGATCCTGCGGAATTTGCCAAGACGATCCAGGTTAATCTGATCGGCAGTTTCAACTGCGCATCTCAAGCCGCTTGTTTAATGGCGGCCGCAGATCCATGCGGGCCCGACGGCGCGCGGGGCGTGATTATCAACACAGCTTCCGTGGCAGCCTATGATGGGCAAATCGGCCAGGTTGCCTATTCAGCATCCAAGGGTGGAATCGTAGGGATGACCCTGCCAATGGCGCGGGATTTGGCTGATAAAGGCATTCGTGTATGCGCCATTGCGCCGGGTATCTTCGCCACCCCCATGATGGACGGTATGCCGCAAGAGGTTCAAGATGCGCTGGGCGCGCAGGTGCCCTTCCCGCGGCGCTTGGGTCAGGGGGCGGAATATGCCAATTTGGTTGGACATATCATCGACAATCAAATGCTGAACGGTGAAGTCATCCGCTTGGACGGCGCCATCCGTATGGCGCCGCGGTAAACCGTCCAAATGTTGGATACAGGGCGCCCAGTCGCGATTCTTGGAGCTGGCTTGATTGGTGTCAGCTGGGCTGCATTGTTTTTGCATCATGGAGTCCATGTGCAGGCTTGGGATCCTGATCCCGAGGCGCGGGATGCGCTGGAAGATCGGGTCAAGGCGCCCATGGAGCAACTGCGGCAATTGGGCGCGGGCGCGGATAGGCCAGGACGTTTGACAGTTCATTGTGAGCTTACAGAGGTGTTTTCAGGCGCGTTTTTCGTGCAAGAGAATGCACCTGAGCGCCTGGATGTTAAACACGATCTTTACCGCCGCTTTGAGCTACACGCCGAGGCCGATGCTCTGATTGCCTCCAGCGCCTCTGGTCTGCCCTGGTCGCGTCTGAGCGCGCAGATGGACCGGCCGGAGCGTCTGCTGAACGCCCACCCCTACAACCCGCCTCATCTCGTGCCTTTGGTTGAGCTGTTTTGCCCTGCGGAGGCGAGTTTGGCACGCGCTGAAGATCTTTACAGCCGCATTGGCCGGGTGCCCGTGCGCATGAAACGCGAGGCGGTGGGTCATTTGGCCAATCGGCTGGCGTCTGCGCTCTGGCGCGAAGCGGTGCATATCGTTGCTGAAGGCATCGCGGATGTGGAGGCGGTGGATCTTGCGTTGGTGAACGGGCCCGGGCTGCGCTGGGCCGTTATGGGTGCGCATATGACCTATCATCTGGGCGGCGGCGCTGGGGGCATGGCTCATTATCTTGAGCATCTCGGTGACAGTCAGGAGGGGCGTTGGAGCACGCTTGGCACCCCGCGATTGACCCCAGAGCTGCGGGCCGCGTTGATCGCGGGCGTTGAGGCCGAGGCTGGAGGCAAATCCATTGCGCAATTGGAGCAAGAACGCGATGCCGCGTTGATAGGCATCTTGGCCACGCGAAAGGCTCTAGATACCTGAGCCGCGCTCAACTCCGGGTCATTCTCCGCGAAACACGGGCGGGCGTTTTTCATTGAAGGCCGCCACCCCCTCGCGGCGGTCCTCGGTCGGAATGGTGCGGTTATAGGCTTCGATCTCCATAGCCAACCCATCTGACACCCCCATTCCGCCCCCGCGCCCAATCGCCAATTTGGCTTGCCGCACTGCAATCGGCGCGTTGGCGGCTATGGTTTCGGCGGTCTGGAGCGCGGCTGGGAGCAACTCTTCAATTGGGTATATGGCATTGGCAAGACCCCAGTCCAGAGCTTGCTCAGCTGTGAAGACCTCACCGGTGAGGATCAATTCCTTGGCCCGTCGCTCCCCAATCGCGCGCGCGAGGGTCTGCGTGCCGCCCGCGCCAGGAATGATGCCGATTTTAACTTCGGTCTGTGCAAAACGCGCGCCGCGGGCCACATAGGCAAAATCGACCGCTGCGGCCAACTCGCATCCGCCGCCGTAGGCTGCACCATTTATGGCGCCAATCACGGGAATCGGGCAGGTAATCACTGCGCGTGCCATGCGCTCATAGACTAAATGCTGTTTAGACCATGCGGCGTTGCTCATCCCATGGCGCTCCTTCAAATCCCCACCCGCACAAAAGGCGCGGGTGCCAAATCCGGTGAGAATGATCGCGCGGGTTTCGCTGGGATCCATGGACAGAGATTCAAAAATATCCACCAGATCCAACGCCATTTGCGTGTTGAACGCATTGGCAAAATCCGGACGGTTCAAAGTGATTTGCACGACATGGTTTGCAGGTCTCGAAATCAACAGGGTGTCATAGTAGCTCATGTCAGGCCCTTTACCTTTGGGCATTCGCAAATTGCACCAGTGCCTCAACGGTGGCGTCAAAATTATAATGCGGCGCCCAGCCCCAATCTGCGCGCGCTGCGCTGTCATCAAAGACATCTGGCCAGCGCAGGATCAGGTCATCGGTCGGGCTGCCTGGGGTGAACGTGCAGCTAAAGCCGGGAAAACGGCTCTGGATTGCCTCCACGAGGTCTTGGGCCGTGAACATATAGCTATGCAGATTATAGGCATGTTGGGTCAATGTAGCCCGCTCGGCAGAGCAAATCTCAACGATGCTGCGGGTCACATCATTGAGGTAAAGCGTCGACATGCCGGTATCTGGGGCAACTGGCATCACGAAGGTGTCGCCTCTGGCCGCAGCGGCGATGGCATGGCTTGGATAGGCGGTCATGGCACCGGCTGGGGCGGAGGGGGACAAAACCATAGGGAATCTCAGGCAACGAAAATCAAATCCTTGCTTTAATTTGAGGTAAACCCCCATGCGCTCTACCGCGACTTTGGTTGCGCCATAAATATTTTCGGGCCATTGGGGCGTGTCCAATGCAACCGGACTGGTCAGGTCAGGACCATAGGTTGCCGCGGTGCTGGCGAAGAAAAAAGGTCCGATGTTCCGGTCCAAACATTGTCGCATCAAGCGAATGGAGCTCGAGGCGTTCACGTCCCAAGCCAATTCGGGATTGACTTCAGAGCTGCCCGAAAGCATGGATGCCAGGTGGATCACCACGTCGGGTTTATGGGTCGTGAGCGTGTCCTCCAAAAGGCTCTGGTCTCGCATATCACCTAAGACGACGGCATGGCGTGGATCATAATGAGGGCCTTCGCTACCGGACAGGTCAAAGCTGACCACGCGTGTGCCGATGGCTTCCAGATTCTGCGCCACCAAACGGCCAAGATTTCCATTGCCGCCTGTGACCAATGCTGTTTTGAACATGAGACCCCTCCGATGAAGCTGAGCGCATCATGCCGGCAAGGCGCTCAGATTGGCAAGTTTGAAAGCACCATTGGGCGCAGGTTGGCAGGGCCAGCGGTGTTTATGCCTTGTTTAGGGTGTCAAAATCGCTTGCGCTGTGACGCTCCGCCAGACGTTCAGCGGCCGGCCCATGGGTGCGGTTGACCATGCGGCCGCGCTGAAAGGCAGGGCGGGCAAAGATCGCATCGGCCCAACGCATAACGTTTTTGTAGCTGGTTACATCAAGGAACTCTGCCGCATTATAGAGCAGACCTTTGACCAAGGCACCGTACCATGGTGCGGTTGCGATATCTGCAATGGAATAGCTGTCTCCGGCCAAAAATTGCCGCTCTGCCAAGTTGCGGTCGAGGACATCGAGTTGGCGTTTCGCCTCCATTGAGAAGCGGTTGATGGGATATTCAAACTTTTCTGGTGCATAGGCGTAAAAATGGCCAAAGCCGCCACCCAAATAGGGGGCAGATCCATGGAGCCAAAATAACCAATTCAATGTTTCGGTACGCTGGGCGATATCCTTGGGAAGAAATTCCCCAAATTTTTCGGCCAGATAAATCAAAATTGATCCACTTTCGAAGATACGAAGCCCGGTGTCTTGGTCCAGCATGGCAGGAATTTTGGAATTGGGGTTGAGGCCAACAAAACCGCTGCCAAACTGGGCCCCTTCGCTGATGGGGATCAGCCAGGCGTCATATTCCGCCCCTTCATGCCCAAGCGCAAGCAGCTCCTCAAGCATTGCTGTGACCTTCACACCATTGGGCGTACCTTGAGAATATAACTGCAAAGGGTGCTGCCCAAGCGGCAGCTCTTTGTCGGAAGTTGCTCCGGCAATCGGTCGGTTTATATTTCTAAATTTGCCGCCATTTTGGGCGTCCCATGTCCAAGCCGTGGGAGGGGTATAGGCCATTTTATTCTCCAATGTCTTCGCGCTTCAACATAGGTAGCGCAGTTGGAAACACAATGGCGAAGGGTGTTAATTGGCTGCGAGGGAGAAAGAAAGGCTTTTACGCAAATGGGATTTCAAATGTTCTGTGCCGTCTCTGCGTCACGCCCGAGTGTGGCTTCAAAAATCAGGTGCTGTTCTTCAAGGGCTTTTACCCAGCGATAATTGCGTAGCACCAGTTGGTAGCCAATGTATTTTTCGTAAATATTTTGGAAGATTGCGATCATATGCTGAGAGTTGCAGGCCCGCACCAAGGCAAAATGAAACTCCCAATCACAGTGCAGTTGGCGTTCTAGAGAAACGTCCTCGCCAGCCATAATTTTCTTGCCAATCATGGCCAATTTGTGGTGGGCAGATACTAGATTGCTCTCCCAATTTTTATCACCAAAAGCGCAGGAGGCTTTGATAGCAGCGCATTGCAGTAATACGCGGAGATTGGACAGCTCAATCAGGTCCTCGTTGGACATTGTACGAACCAAAAAACCGCGTCGCTCGGGCGCGTCCACAAACCCATCACTGGCCAGCCGGTTAAGTGTTTCTCTTAAGGTTGAAACACTGACTGAGTACTGCACTTTTAAGGCGTTTAATTTCAGCTTTTTCCCTGGAGTTAGAGCGCCGGTGATAATGTCGGATTTAATCTTCAAATAAACCGAAGATCCGACCGTTGTCGCGGCACTCGTCATTTGCGCTACCCTGCTTCGCTTATAAAATAATCATACACATTTTCAGGGAGTTCCTCAACATAACAGAATATCTGATAAAAATTTAAGTACCATATATATGGAGCCTATTATCTCATTTATATGAGATAATATCTGATATAGTGGCTCCAGTTTTGGAATTTTCAGTGGGTTCAAATGTGACCATAAAGTGAAAATCGCGAATCAATAAAATCATATGATTAAATTTCCATCATACAAAAAAGGTAAAAAAAGATTAAATTTATAGCATATTCTTAATCCGCATAATAAACGCCTACTAAGGTGCATTTGACCCATTTTGCGGCCATAACTTGCCCGCCTGAGGTCGAGTCCCGAATATCGGGAATTTAACATGCAGGAGGAAAATTATCCGCTATTATTTATTCTAGAACCTGGTAGGGTAACGAGATCACTGTAGCGGTCATTTAGTTCTGCCACCAAACCCAAGCCGAACACCGCGTGACTTGCTATTCCAAGCTCTGGAAACCTCTTTCATTTTAACTGAAAGAGGTTTTCGTGCTTCCAATAAACCTATGAGGGGCCAATTGGGCCAAAACAAGCGACCGCTGCGCCCGGCCGCTTTAGGTCACCAAGGCTTTATTTTGAAATTCTGGGTTCTGCCAAGTTCTTTCATTTAATATATTGGCTAAAATATCAACTGCTTGGGTGATATCTTCCAAGCTGGTGAATAAGGGTGTGATGCCAAAGCGCATAATATTAGGCGCTCTAAAATCTCCGATGACCCCTTGCGCAATCAGAGCTTGCATACAGGCATAGCCATGTTCAAACTCAAAGGCCACATGGCTGCCGCGCTGCTCGGGATCGCGGGGGCTGGCGAGGGTTAAGCCGGGGCATTTGGCTTCAACACCGGAAATCAGGGCCTCTGAAAGCTCAATTGACCGGATCCGCAAATCCAACATATTTACCCCATCCCAAATATCCAATGCGGCCCCAAGCAAAGAGAAGGCCGCAATTGAAGGGGTGCCGATCCGCATGCGATCAATTTTTCCTGGCATCGGACGGAAGTTGAGATCAAAAGCAAAAGGTGCCGCATGTGCAAACCAGCCTGAGAGCACGGGCTCCACCTGATCGATCAAGCGGGGAGCGACATAGATAAACGCTGGCCCGCCGGGGCCAGAATTTAGGAATTTATAGGTGCATCCGATTGCAAAATCGGCATTTGTGCCATACATATCAACAGGAATAGCACCGATAGAATGGGCCAAGTCCCAAACCACCGTTGCACCAACGCTGTGTGCTTTTTTGATAATGGCCTGCATGTCATGTTTGCGGCCGCTGCGGTAATCAACCTCTGTGACCATGACGGTGGCCACCTCTTCGGTGATATGATCCAAAACATCCTCAGGTGCAGGGGTGCGCAGTTCGTAGCCCACATCACGCAAACCCATGAGCCCTTCAACCATGTAAAGATCTGTGGGGAAGTTGCCGCTGTCTGACAGGATCACCCGGCGCTTAGGGGCCAAGGCGAGCGCCGCGGCGGCCGCTTGGAAGACCCTTATCGAGAGCGTGTCTCCGACCACGGTACTGCCCGCAGGGGCACCGATCAAACGCCCCAACCTATCACCGAGCGTATTGCTCTGCATGAACCAGTTTTTCGTGTTCCAGCCCCTGACTAATTCCGTGCGCCATTCATCCATTAAAAAGCTGTTGATCGCATTGGGAGCCGCTTTTGGCATAGGTCCAAGGGAATTTCCGTTGAGATAGATCACACCGGGTGGAATATCGAACATCTGTCGGGTCTTCGTAAAATCGGTCATTGAGACTCCCTCTCGGTCTTAAGCTATCGGTAACCTATTATTATCTTTAGTCACCTGGCGCGATCAATAGGGTAGGCCAACATAGTTTTCAGCCATAGCTTGTTGCGTGGCACGATTGCTGCGCAAGAATTCTATTTCTGCCAGCTGCATCTTAAAATCAAAGGCGCTTTGGTCTGGATAGCGATGCATGAGCGATGAGAACCACCAGCTGAAGCGTTCGGCCTTCCAAACCCGGGCCAGGGCCAGCTCGGAGTAGCCATCAATCCCCGCCGCATCGCCTGTCTCGTAAAACTGCCGCAAGCCATTATAAAGATAATGCACATCAGAGGCGGCTGTATTGAGGCCTTTTGCGCCGGTGGGCGGCACGATATGGGCCGCATCGCCACAGAGGAACAAGCGGCCCCAACGCATTGGCTCGCTGACAAATGACCGCAGAGGTGCGATGCTTTTCTCTATCGAAGGACCCGTGACCATTTTTTCCGCGACCTCTGGTGGTAGCCGGCGCTTCAATTCGGCCCAAAAGGCCGCATCGCTCCAATCCTCTGGTCGGTCGGTTAGGTCGCATTGAATGTAGTAGCGGCTGAGGTTTTCGTTGCGCATAGAGCAAAGTGCGAATCCGCGTTCGGAGTTTGCGTAGATCAGCTCATGGCTGACCGGAGGTGTGCGCGACAAAATTCCAAGCCAGCCAAAGGGGTAGATTTTCTCATATTCTTTGCGGATCTCGTTCGGAATGGTTTTGCGACTAACCCCGTGATACCCATCACAGCCGGCCACGAAATCACAGCTGATCTTATGGGTTTGCCCGTCTTTGCGATAGGTGACAGTGGCCGCGTCGCTTTCAAGATCGTGAATCTCTACGTCTTCCACATTATACTCAATCTGACCACCCATAGCTTCGCGCGCATCATAAAGATCTCGGGTGACCTCAGTTTGCCCATAAACCATGACGGAATGCCCAGTCAGCTCTTTGAAATCGATGCGAAACATCTCATCGCCATAGGAGATGAGCGTGCCGTCATGGGCGAAGCCTTCCTTGGCCATACGGCCACCGATCCCGGCCTCCTCCATCAGCCCGAGCAGCCCGCGTTCCAAGACGCCGGCGCGAATACGGCTGAGCACATAGTCTTTAGATTTTCGCTCCAATACCACCGATTGAATGCCGCGTTTATGCAGCAATTGCGACAAAAGCAGCCCGGAAGGGCCGCCGCCGATAATGACAATCTGTGTCCTACGCTCACTCATAACCTGTCTCGCAATGATCAAATCTACGCATTAGACCCGCCCGTTAAACAGTGGTCCAATCCGAGCGAGAGTTCAAGCACCGAGACATCTGGGCTGAGCAAGGGCAATCGCCCATTGCGCAATGGCAAAAAAACACTAACAAAAGTCAAAAATATATTTTCGCCTCATCCCAGGTTATCACTAGGGTGGCGCGAACGTGTTCCAAAGGGGGGCTTATGCTGGTTGTTGGGGGAGACAATTTAATTGATCTCATCGAGATATCGCGCGACGATGCTGCGGTCTCATTCGCGGGTGCCCGTGGCGGCTCCGGTTATAACACGGCCCGCGCGACGGCGCGGCAGGGGCAAGACGTGGGTTTCATTACCCCCATAGCAGAGGATAATCTGGGGCATTTTCTGGCGGATAAAATGGTGGCTGATGGGGTGGCGCTGCTCAGCCCGCGATCGAAAAAACCCTCTTCATTGGCGGTGGTAACTTTGGTCAATGGCCAGCCCAGTTATCAATTTTACCGAGGCGATACGGCTGAACGGCAGGTGGATTTACCCTCCCTCAACGCCCATTTCCCGAAAAATGGCCGCGCTTTTCACCTGACCTCTTTGTCAATCATAGCTGGGGCGGATGCCGAGGCTTGGGCTGAATTTTTTGTTGCAAAACACAAAGTGGGTATCGTCACTACTTTGGATCCCAATGTGCGCCCAATGCTGATTGAGGATCGCGAGCCCTACCTTGCGCGCCTTTGGTATTTGATGTGGCATTCGGATGTCATCAAGCTCAGTGATGAAGACCTGGAGTGGATTTATCCTGAGTTGTCATTTGAAGCGGCTTGCGAGGCCTTGTTGGCCAAGGCCACAGCTAAGCTGACCATCATCACCAAAGGTGCCGAGGGCGCCCTTGGATATTGCAATGGTCACCGGGTCATCGTGCCGGCTCATCCGGTGGGGAGATTGATCGATACGGTTGGCGCTGGGGATACCTTCATGGGAACGGTATTAAGCGGCCTCAACGGTGCAGATCTGCTCACGCAAACCGCCTTGTCAGAGTTGACGCGGGACGGGCTGCAAGATCTTTTGAGCCAGGCTGCCAAAGCGGCTGCGATCAACTGTGGACGTGAAGGCTGTGATCCGCCCAGCAGCGCGGAATTGCTTTAAAAAGCAACCGATACATTGGGCAGGTTTAGGGCCTTGACCAATTCGCGCAGCTCTTGCCTTGCGGCGATATTGGATATGCTCAACTGATTGATCCCCACATCCTTGAGATCAAGCAGGGTGAGACCGCGGGGAAATAATTCGCGAAAGATCACCCGTTCGCCAAATCCAGGCGCCACGCGAAACCCGATTCGCTTGGCGAGGAGCGCGATGGCATCTCCCATTTTTTGTTTGTTGATCATGTTTTGCGTGCCGAGGCGGTTGCGCACCACGATCCAATCCAAGGGCGCCAACCCGGCCTTGGCGCGCAGTTGTCGCGCGCTCCACACCATTTCGGAATATACAGACGGGCCTTTTACCGTAATCCCATCACTCTCAATTTTTGCTAGAAGATCAAAGTCGACGAAGCTGTCATTAAGCGGTGTGATAAGGGTATTGGCCATAGCATGTGCCATTTGAGACAGGCGCGTGTGGCTGCCTGGACAATCAATCATGATGAAATCAGACTCTGGCTCCAGCAGTTCTACAGCGGCCGAAAGGCGGCGGTCCATCAGGTTTTCACCTGGGTTAAGATCGGCTTCGGCAATTTCAGGTAAATCAATGTAATTGGGCGATTGGAGCGTGACGTCGCTTTGGGCTGCATAGCGGATACGGTTGGTGACATATTGGCCGAATGTTTTCTGGCGTAAGTCCAAATCCAGACCGCCTACCCGGTGACCCATACGCGCCAAAGCTGTGGCAAGATGCATGGTTGTGGTCGACTTGCCGGAACCACCCTTTTCGTTGCCCACGACAATAATATGCGCCATCTCATGCCTCACAAATTTAGTGTATTTTGCCCCGGATATAGACGCGCAACGCGATCAAGGGAAGCACCTTGCGCAAGACCTCTGCCCCTTTCGATGTTTTTTGATTTATGGACCAAAGCCAACAAAAAAGACCGGCTCCAAGAAGCCGGCCTTTTGAATTCGTGAAGGGGAATGGCTTAGAAGCCCAAACCTTCGTATTTCTTTTTGAACTTTGACACACGGCCGCCAGTGTCCATCAAGCGCGCGCCGCCACCGGTCCAAGCTGGATGCACGGAGGGGTCGATGTCCAAAGACAGCTGATCGCCATCTGCACCATAGGTGGAGCGCATTTGTACGATGTCGCCATTGGTCATTTTGACATTGATGAAGTGATAGTCTGGATGGGTATCTTTTTTCATGGTCCCGCTCCTTAAGACTTGGGTTTATAGTTGGTTTGCTCTGCGATACGTGCGGATTTACCACGACGATCCCGGAGGTAATATAGCTTGGCGCGACGTACGCGACCACGGCGAACAACGGTGATGCTGTCGATGTTTGTGGAATGCAGAGGGAACACACGTTCTACGCCTTCACCAAACGAAATTTTACGAACAGTGAACGATCCTGCGATGCCGACGCCATTGTTGCGTGCGACACATACGCCTTCGTAGTTCTGAACCCGGCTTCTGGTGCCCTCGGTTACTTTAAAACCAACACGCACGGTGTCACCGGCTTTGAAATCGGGAATGTCTTTCCCGAGGGCGGCAATTTGTTCCGCCTCTAATTGTGCAATCAGATTCATCTGACGCTCCTTTGGTTGCTCGTGGTTGTTCCACAAAGTTTGATACCACCTCAGAGCTCTCAGTCTTCTTCCGGGTCCACCGCAGTGCCCGCTAGAGATCAGGTCGTCGTTGCTTGTTGCTGTACGAATGGGTTTGTGGATCCGCAGGCCCCGAAGAAAGGGTGCACGTATAATCGAAAACGCAATAGCACAGCCGGCCGAATCCATCTCTGGACCCGACCTGAGCCGTATATTTCGAGACTGCGGGCAAAGCAAGAGGATAGATTGGGACTGTGGCGCTCAAGCGCGCCTTATTTCCAATATTTTTCCCAAAGATCTGGCCGGCGGTCTTGGGTGAGGGCTTCGGATTGTTTGGCCTGCCATTGTGCCACCTTGCCATGATCACCAGACAGCAACACAGGCGGGATTTCGCGTCCTTCCCAAATTGGCGGGCGGGTGTATTGCGGGTGTTCCAGCAGGCCGTTGGAAAAGCTCTCTTGTTCTGTGCTGGCTTGGTTGCCTAACACGCCAGGAATGAGACGGACAGCGGCGTCCAGCATGACCTGTGCTGCCAATTCACCACCGGAAAGCACATAATCCCCAATGCTAATTTCTTCGATTTGAAAGTGATCAATCACCCTTTGGTCGATCCCCTCAAACCGGCCACATAGGACCACAGCACCCGGACCATCGGCCAGCGCTTGCGCGCGGGCTTGGGTCAATGGACGACCGCGGGGCGACATATAAATTATTGGGCAGGGCGGGCGGCGCAGCGATATATCTGACAAGGCGCGACCCAATACATCGGCACGCATGACCATACCTGCCCCGCCACCGGCTGGGGTGTCATCAACATTGCGATGCTTGCCCTCTCCATAGGGCCGCAGATCATGGGTGTGCAATTGCCACTTGTCGTCTTTCAGTCCTTTCCCAGTGAGGGAGGCCCCCAACACGCCTGGAAAAAGATCAGGAAAAAGTGTGATCACATCGGCGCGCCAGACACCGGCTAAATCTGGCGTTTCCCCATCTAGCGCCCGAGGTTTGAGCGTTGCACGGATCGACTTGCGCCCATGAGATTTGCTGGGTGCGGTCATAAGAGCCCTTCGGGCGGATCAATAACAATCCGCCGTGCCGCCAGATCTACCGTGGGCACAATCGCCTTGGTAAAGGGGATTAAGGCCGTATCTGACGCACCGGGGACGGTGACCTCAAGCAAATCATCAGCGCCGTGGTTCATCACGGATTTCACATGACCCATTTCAATTCCACCGGTGTCGCAGACCTGTAGGCCGATCAAATCGGAATAGTAGTATTCATCATCTGGCAAAGCCGGCAGGTCTTCACGGCGGGCAAACAGCTGTGTGCTGCGCAGCATATCTGCTTGTTCCTTGGTCTCTACACCAATGATGCGGGCTGAAAACCCATTTTTGATTTGGCCGATCAACGACAGCTCAAAGCTGCGTGTCCCGGATTCGTCCAACAAGGGCACATAGGTTTCGAGATCGCTTGGGTTGGCGCAATAGCTTTTCACCCGCAATTCGCCACGCACCCCGTAAGCGCCTGCAATAATGCCAACACAGATTAACGCTGTCATTGGGTCACTCCTAAACAATAGCCGTTCTTCATTTTGCCACCGTCTTCGATGCACAGCTCGCTGGCTTGATGACGGGCGTAAAAATACCCAACCAAGAAGCAGGTTCCGATCAGCATCAAAGAGCGAATAGGGCGCAACAACATAACCTACCCTTACTTCGAAACCTGAAAATGGAAAACCCCGCCAAAGAGGCGGGGCTCATTATTTTTCGAAGCGCAGGCGGCGCCACGCGGAAGATTACTCTTCTGCGGCGGCTTCTTCTGCGGGCACCTCTTCTTCCGCCGGAGTGGCCGCTTTGTCGGCTTTTTCTTCAGCGCGCTCAATGGCTTTTTTGCCAGGCTTGGCTTTGATTGGATTGTTGCGTGTTTTGGCCGGGATTACGCCTGCGGCTTCCAGCATACGGGAAACACGATCTGTTGGCTGTGCGCCTTGCCCCAGCCAGTGTTGAATGCGCTCAAGATCGAGCTTGACGCGCTCTTCGCTGTCCTTGGCCAAAAGCGGGTTATATGTGCCCAGCTTTTCGATGAAGCGACCATCGCGCGGCATGCGGGCATCAGCAGCAACAACACGATAAAAGGGGCGCTTTTTGGACCCACCACGGGCCAAACGGATTTTCATAGCCATTGTTAATCTCCTTGAAAATGGCAAATAGGCAGCAGATATTGCGGTCTATTCTTGATAAGTTTTGTGGTTCTGGATGACTTCTTGAACGATAAAGCTCAGAAATTTCTTGGCGAATTCGGGATCGAGATCGGCGCGTCGCGCCAAATCTTGCAGACGTGTAATTTGCTGTGCCTCGCGTTCGGGATCCGATGGCGGTAGCGCGTGTTTGGCTTTGAGCTGCCCCACGGCTTGTGTATGGGCAAAACGCTCGCCCAGCGTATAAACCAAGATGGCATCCAAGCGATCAATGCTCTCGCGATGTGATTTCAGCAGCTGAGCGGCGCGTGTTGTATCGTCCGTCATAACAGGCCTCCGGGTGTCTTATCTGAATGTTTCATTTCTTTTTGCCGAAACCGCTTAGGCCACCGGGCAACCCGCCGCCCAATCCACCCATCCCTTTGGGTAGGCTCATGCCTTTGGGCAAACCGCTCATAGCTCCACTGGCGATTTGCTCTTGCGCTGCGGCCAGCTCGGCTTGACTTGGGGCGCCTTGGCCGCCGAGCATGCCCTTGAGGGCGCTCAGCCCGCCCTTTTTTCCGATTTTCTTCATCATATCTGACATTTGTCGATGCTGTTTGAGCAATTTATTGAGATCACTCACGTCAAGCCCCGCCCCGGCTGCGATCCGCTTTTTTCGGCTGGCTTGTAGCAAAGCAGGATTGGCCCGCTCTTTCTTTGTCATGGAATTGATCAAGGCAATTTGGCGTTTTAACAGGCTGTCATCTAGGCCGGCTTGATCAATCTTGCCCTTCATTTTTGCCATACCGGGCATCATGCCCATCAGGCCTTGCATACCGCCCATTTTTTGCATTTGCTCGAGCTGGCTGCGCAGATCATTCATATTGAACATGCCCTTTTGCAGGCGACGCATCATCCGTTCGGCTTGTTCGGCTTCTAAAGTTTCTTGCGCCTTCTCAACCAAAGCGACGATGTCGCCCATGCCCAGAATGCGGCCAGCGATGCGCTCTGGCTCAAATGTTTCCAATGCATCCATCTTTTCGCCGGAACCAACAAATTTGATTGGCTTGCCGGTGACCGCGCGCATGGACAGCGCCGCACCACCGCGACCATCCCCATCCATACGGGTGAGAACCACGCCAGAGATGCCGATTTTGCTGTCAAATTCTTCGGCCACTTCGACAGCCACTTGACCGGTTAACCCATCGACAACGAGCAGGGTTTCGCGCGGCTCAACCGTATCGCGCACATCCTGAACTTCCTGCATCAGGGTTTCATCGATTTGCAGGCGCCCGGCCGTGTCGAGCATATAGACGTCATAGCCGCCCAATGTGGCCTGTTGCTTGGCGCGTTTGGCAATCTGCACCGCGCTTTCACCGACGACGATGGGCAGGGTATCAACGCCGACCTGCCCACCCAAGATCGCAAGCTGTTCCATCGCGGCGGGCCGGTAGATGTCCAATGAGGCCATCAGCACCTTTTTACCTTCGCGGCCGGCCAAGCGTTTGGCCAGTTTGCCGGTGGTTGTGGTTTTACCCGAGCCTTGCAGACCCACCATCAAAATTGCAGCGGGTGGGTTGTCGATCTTCAAATCGCCCGGTTCGCCTTCACCGCGCAGGGTGTCAATCAGAGCGTCATGGACGATCTTGACCACTTGCTGGCCGGGGGTCACCGATTTTGTGACAGCCGAACCGGTGGCTTTACTTTGAACTTTCTTAATGAATTCACGGGCAACAGGCAGGCTGACATCCGCCTCTAGGAGGGCAACGCGGACCTCTCTTAGGGCTGTTTTCACATCCTCTTCCGACAGCGCCCCTTGCTTGGTTAGCCGATCAAACACACCCCCAAGGCGTTCGGATAGATTTTCAAACATGGGTCCGACCCTTTCGCTCCGCACACGGTCCCGCTATGGCGCGGGCCGCGTAAATTTCCAAAGTCCCAAACCGAAAAGCACCCGTGGGCGCAACGCGCTGACGGATGGCGATCCTGGCAAAAGCCTAAGGACCGGAAGACGATTACTTCCGGAATTTTCATGCGTGTACACGTGTCCTGCATCCAGAGTCAAGCGTGGCCTGCGCCTGAGCTTGGGTGGTGGCGATAGAGAAAGAAATTGCCAAAGTGGAGGTCTGTCATTACTGACAAGGGAGCAGCTTGGCGTTTGTGCGCAAAGCGCGACAAGAGAGCAAGGGCGTTATGTTAAATCCAGTGACGGCAAAGTTTACAAGCCAACTGCAAAGCCTCCTGCCTGCTGCAGCCTTTCCTGAACTTGGTGATAAATATCTGACTGAACCGCGAGGGCATTATCAGGGATCGGCGGGGCTATTGGTGGCCCCAGACAGCACCGCGCAGGTGGCGCAGGTTATTGCGGCGGCGGCGGCGGCTCGGATCGGCGTTGTGCCGTACGGGGGTGGCACTGGTCTTGTTGGGGGGCAAGTCCTGCCAGCATCCAAGACGTGCACCCCAGCCCCGCTGATCTTAAGCCTTGGGCGCATGCGCCAGATTCGGGCCTGTTATCCTGAAGAGAACGTTCTGGTGGCTGAAGCTGGTGCGGTGCTGGCGGAGGTTCAGCAGAGTGCGGCGGATGTGGATAGATTGTTTCCATTGTCGCTGGCCTCTGAAGGCACGGCGCAGATCGGCGGATTGCTGGCCACCAATGCTGGTGGGGTAAATGTGCTGCGCTATGGCATGGCGCGCGACCAGGTTTTGGGCATTGAGGCGGTGATGGCCGATGGCCGGATTTTCAACGGTCTGCAACGGCTGCGCAAAGACAATACTGGTTACGATTTGCGACATTTGCTCATCGGATCTGAGGGCACTTTAGGCATCATCACGGCTGCGAGTCTCAAGTTGGCGCCCCGACCCCAATCGGAGGGGACAGCACTTTTGACCGTAGACAGCCCAAGCGTGGCGCTGGATCTGTTGGGGCGGGCTAAGGGCATTTTGGGTGAGAGCATCTCCGCGTTTGAATTGATTTCTGGGCAGGGCTTGCGGTTTCTGGCTGAGACCCACCCGCAGATGCGTCAACCATGGTCCTCGCCCCCCGATTGGTCAATTTTGCTGCATCTCGGTGTTTCGAATGGCGCAGGGGCGGAACAGGCAATTGAAGCGCTTTTTGAGCAGGCCTCAGACATGATCCGTGACGGTGTGATCGCCCAATCTGCGCAGCAAGCGCAAGATCTGTGGAGCCTGCGGGAAACCATACCTCTTGCCAACCGTGCGATTGGCGCAATTTGCTCATCGGATATTTCTTTGCCGCTGTCGGAAATTGCCAGTTTTATCGCCAAGATGCCCGTGGCTTTGGCCCGTTATGGCGACATCCGTATCAATTGTTTTGGTCATCTTGGCGATGGGAATCTCCATTTTAACCTGTTTCCGGCCGCGGGTGCGGCGGCTTCAGACTACCGCGCCATGAGGGCAGATTTGCAGGCAGAAGTGCATCGACTGACCCATGAATTGGGTGGATCCGTTTCTGCCGAGCATGGCGTTGGGCGGCTCAAGGTGGCGGATATTGCGCGCTTTGGCGATCCCGTGAAATTGCAGCTTATGCGTCAGATCAAAGACACGTTGGATCCTCAAGGCATTATGAACCCCGGGGCCGTTTTACCGCTACGGGCAGCTTAGCTGCGCGTTGGGCATATCGACCAGACCAGGCATGCCATAAGAGTTATAAGTGAGCCTCGGCTCGGCGAATGAAATATGCCCTGTACAAAAAATACAGCTGAGGACAGCCCAAAATAATTTCATTAAATAGTTCCTTAACAATGCGTTAGATTAACTTAAAAATGCGGAGCTTGTAAGCTGTAGATCAGAAAAATAGAGCATCAAGAAAATAGATATTTTTGCCAGGCAATTTACCTGTAGGCGCGAAAGCGCTATGGGCGGCTCATGACAGCCTATACCCCTCCGATGGACCCTTTGGATGTGATCCACCTGGATCATGAGCTCTTGCTGGTTAACAAGCCCTCGGGTCTTTTGTCTGTGCCTGGGCGCGGACCATTCTTGGCCGATTGTTTGATATCCCGCATTCAGGCCGACTACCCCACAGCGCTTTTGGTGCATCGGTTGGATCGAGACACCTCGGGCGTCATGGTCTTTGCTTTATCATCCCATGCACAGCGTCACTTGGGGCTACAATTTGAAAAACGCCAGACGCAAAAGACTTATGTGGCGCGGGTCTGGGGGCAAATGGTGGCACAAAGCGGCACGGTTGATTTGCCGATCATAGTTGATTGGCCGAACCGGCCGCGGCAGATGATTTGCCATGAGACTGGCCGCGCGGCACAGACCGATTGGCAGGTGATTAAAAGGGGCGCTCAAGAAACGCGCGTCAAGTTAAGTCCAAAAACGGGTCGCTCGCATCAACTTAGGGTACATATGCTGGCGCTTGGGCATCCGATTTTGGGCGATCCGTTTTATGGCACGCCGGAAAGCCAAGCGGCCCAGCGCCTGATGCTGCATTCCCACCGCTTGCGTCTACGTCATCCAGATGGTGGCGAATTGATGGATTTCCGCGCCAAAATACCATTCTAAAGCCACGTTCTAAAACATCGGCTAGACCTGCTCAGTGACGATGCATGTTGCAATCGGCATCATAAGTGTCCATCAAAATCCCGATCCCTGCGCTGATCGCTTGTCCAGAGAGCGGGAATTTTGATGGGCTTTAGGTGTATGACTTAACTGTCTTCCCAGCAGCTCACAGCTTTGATTTCCATGAACTCATGCAGGCCGAAAATACCGCCTTCGCGGCCATTGCCCGATTGCTTGTAGCCGCCAAATGGGCTGCCCATGCCAAAGCCGACAGAATTGGTTTCGACCATGCCTGAGCGTAACTGCCGCGCGACACGCTGACGTTGTTCTTGATCGCCGCATTGGATGTAATTGGTCAAACCATAGGGCGTATCATTGGCAATTGCGATGGCTTCCTCTTCGGTATCAAAGGGCATGATGGTCATGACAGGGCCAAAGATTTCTTCGCGGTTTATACGGGCCGTGTTGTCCACATCCGCAAAGATGGTCGGGCGGACATAATAGCCGCGGTTCAACCCTTCCGGGCGACCAAGCCCACCTGCGATCACTGTGGCACCATCTTCTTTTATACCCACCTCGATTAGGTTTTGGATTTTGTCAAATTGCATCTGACTGACCACAGGACCGATATGGCCGCCTTCTTCAGACGCGGGGCCAACTTTAGTAGCCTCGGCTGCGGCCGCGGCTTGCTCCAGCGCTTGGGCGTAGCGAGAGCGCTCTACCAACATACGGGTTGGGGCGTTGCACGATTGGCCGGAATTGCGCATGCAGCGGGCGACTCCATTGGTCACCGCATCATCAGCAGCATTGGCGAAAATGATATTTGCACCTTTTCCGCCCAGCTCGAGGCTCACACGTTTGAGTGTATCGGCGGCGGCTTTGGAAATGGCGATGCCCGCACGGGATGAACCTGTGAAGCTGACCATATCCACATCAGGATGCACAGACAGCTGCGAGCCAACGCCCAGACCATCGCCGTTGACGAGGTTGAACACACCGGCGGGGAAGCCTGCCTCATGAATCATCTCAGCAAACAATAGGCCCGAGAGCGGCGCAATTTCGGAGGGTTTCAAAACCATGGTGCAGCCAGCGGCCAGCGCGGGCACGGCCTTGAGCACAATTTGGTTCATGGGCCAATTCCAAGGGGTGATCAAAGCGGTCACACCAATGGGTTCCATCATAGTGCGCTCATTGGGCGCTTGCGCGCCGAGCGGGCGATCAAATTCGAAATCTTTGAAGGCATTGATAAAGCCTTGCAAATGCCATGTCCCAGCGCCAACCTGCTGATTGCGTGATAATTTTTGCGGCGCGCCCATTTCTAGGCTGATCGCTGCGGCCATATCGGCCTGCCGGGCTTGGTAAACTTCAAGCAATTTTTCTAACAGGTCCAAGCGCTCTGCCTTGCTGGTTTGGGACCAGCTGGGAAAGGCGGCTTTTGCAGCTGCGACCGCGGCATCCGTATCCGCCTGACTGCCCAAAGAAATCACCCCAACCACGTCTTCTGTGCTTGGATCGATGACATCAAAGTCATGCGCTGTCGCTGGGTTAACCCATTGGCCGTTCGTATAAAATTGGCGCTTCTCAATCATCTTTGCCTCCTGCAAGTACTGAATTCGAGCGAGAATGTCATTGCCGGGTGAATTTCGCAAGCATTGAAGATGCCGGCAGCAGCACTTTTTTCTGAACTATTCACGCTCGATGTGTCCGGTGGTGCCATCGTAGGAGGAGACTTCAGCGCATGCGTTTTTGCGAAAATACTAATGGTGTGGTTTTCCTAAAACCAAAAAAGCCCCACCAAAGGCGGGGCTTTTAAGATACTCTGGGCGATTTAGCCTTCGCTGGCCTCATCGGCTGCGATTTCTTCGCCGGTCTCTTGGTTGACCATTTTCATGGCCAAACGCACCTTGCCGCGATCATCAAAACCCAACAGTTTGACCCAAACTTCTTGACCTTCTTTCAGAACATCGGAGGGGTGGTTCAAACGGCGGTTTTCGATTTGGCTGACATGCACCAGACCATCGCGCTTGCCGAAGAAGTTTACAAATGCGCCGAAGTCGACAACTTTGACAACTTTGCCTTTGTAGATCGCATTTTCTTCAGGTTCCGCCACGATCGCATGGATCATGTCGTAAGCTGTTTTGATGCTATCGCCATTCGGGCTGGCGATTTTGATTACGCCTTCGTCGTTGATATCAACTTTCGCGCCGGAGACCTCAACAATTTCGCGGATCACTTTACCGCCAGAGCCGATGACTTCACGGATCTTATCGGTTGGGATTTGCATGGTTTCAATCCGCGGTGCGTGAACAGAGAATTCCTGTGCGCCTGAGATGGATTTGCCCATTTCACCCAAGATATGCAAACGGCCATCTTTGGCTTGTGCCAAGGCTTTTTTCATAATGTCCTGCGTGATGCCGGCCACTTTGATGTCCATTTGCAATGAGGTGATCCCAGCTTCTGTGCCGGCCACTTTGAAGTCCATGTCGCCCAGGTGATCTTCATCGCCCAAGATATCGGTCAAAACGGCATATTCGCCGTCTTCTTCCAAGACCAGACCCATGGCCACACCGGCAACCGGCGCTTTTAAAGGCACGCCAGCGTCCATCATGGACAGCGAGCCGCCACAGACCGATGCCATAGAGGACGAGCCGTTGGATTCGGTGATCTCGGAGACCAAACGGATGGTATAGGGGAAGTCGGTTGCCGCAGGTAATACTGCCTGAAGCGCGCGCCATGCCAATTTACCATGCCCAATTTCGCGGCGGCCTGGAGGGCCGAAGCGGCCCACTTCACCCACAGAATAGGGAGGGAAGTTATAATGCAGCAGGAAGTTGGATTTGTAAGTGCCGTGCAACGCATCGATCATTTGCTCGTCGTCGCCGGTGCCCAAGGTGGTTACGACCAGACCCTGCGTTTCACCACGGGTGAACAAAGCGGAGCCATGTGTGCGTGGCAACAGACCTGTTTCGCAATTGATTGCCCGGACCGTATCCAAGGCGCGGCCATCAATGCGTTTGCCGTTTTTCACAACATCGCCGCGCAGAACTTTGGATTCCAGCTTTTTCAAAGCAGACCCTAGGTTTTCATCGGCCAATTGTTCCTCGCTGAGGTTGGCTTTGATCGCATCTTTCGCTGTTGCAACCGCAGAGTTGCGTTCTTGCTTGTCGGTGATTGCGTAAGCGGCACGCATGGCCTCTTCACCAGCGGCAGATACGGCGGCCGAGAGGTCGCTGTAATCTGGTGCTTGGAAGTCAAAAGGCTCTTTCGCGCAATCTTCCGCCAAATCGACGATCAGATCGATCACGGGTTGGATTTGCTCATGTGCAAAAGCAATCGCGCCGAGCATCTCATCTTCAGACAGCTCATAGGCTTCGGATTCAACCATCATAACCGCATCTTTGGTACCGGCCACAACCAGGTCCAAACGCTGCTCCGGATTCTGGCGCAGATTGTGCATGTCATCAATCGTTGGATTGAGAACGTAGTCACCATCTACAAAGCCCACGCGTGCCCCGGCGATTGGACCCATGAATGGCGCGCCTGAGATGGTCAGAGCTGCTGAGGCCGCGATCATAGCAACCATGTCTGGGTCATTGACCAAGTCATGCGACAGAACGGTACAGATCACCAAGACTTCGTTCTTGAAGCCCGGCACAAACAAAGGCCGGATGGGGCGATCGATCAAACGTGATGTCAGCGTCTCTTTTTCCGTTGGACGCGCTTCACGTTTGAAAAAGCCACCTGGAATTTTACCGGCAGCATAATATTTTTCGTTATAATGTACGGTCAGAGGGAAAAAGTCCTGACCGGGTTTTTGGCTTTTGGCGAATGTTACGTTCGCCATAACTGAGGTTTCACCCAAAGTTGCAATGACGGTGCCGTCGGCTTGACGGGCAACCTTACCTGTTTCCAAAGTAAGGGTTTCTTCGCCCCACTGAATGGATTTTTTAGTTTCTGTAAACATCTATGTTTTCCTAAACGGCCGTTTGGCCTATCACATGGCGGCCCCATTGCCGCCGACCCCGATATCTTGTTTTCGGGCGCTGGAGTCCGCGCGCCGCGTTTCAGATAGCGCGCGTTTATAGCAATAATTGCTGCGGGGGAAGGGGGGGCTTGGATCAGCGGCGGAGTTCGCAGCTTAGGTCGGAGCGTCTTGGGGCGCAGGCGCTTCAAAGATCTCTACCACACAGGCCCCAACAATGAGGCAAGCTCCGATCCATTCCAGCATGCCCATGGCCTCCTGCGGGAGCATCCAGCTGGCGGTGAGGGTGGCGATAATGACTTCGGTCATCATCAAGAGGGCCACTCTGCCAGGGAAAAGAAATTTTTGTGCCCAGAAGATAATCAATATCGATGGCAGAATAAGCCCGATGGAAATCACAGTTGAGGCGGGGGCGACTTGTTGCAAAAGCGCCAGGCTTGGCCCGGAGACTTGGTCCCCTAGCGTCCCGAACAGCAATGCAAAGATAGAGGCGAGGCAGAATTGAAACAGCAGCAACGTTGGCATGGGCACCTCACCATAGCGTTTGATCATCGCCCCGCCCACGGCCCAGGTGATGCCCGAGAGGAACCCCAGAACATCACCGATGTTGAGAGGAACTTGCCCGCCACCTTGGGACACTAAAAACCCAAGGCCGAGCAAGCCAATGGCAATGGCGATCCAGCGGCCGCGAGTGACACCTTCTTTTAGCCAATAGCTGCCAATCAGCGTTGACCAAATCGGAGCGAGGTAGAAAAGCAATGTCACACGCACCACCGAAGAGAGCACCAAACCAATGGTAAACAGCGCCACGGTTAACCCCATGAATATACCGATCAAAGCCCCGCGGCGCAGATGTGGCAGTTGGCTGCGCAACTGCCAAAGGAATAGGATGAGGGCGACACAAGCAGCGGGAATATTGATCAGGGCAACGGCCCAGTCTTCACGGACGCCCAGTCCAGAAAGATAGCGCAGCGGTATCCAATACAGGCCCCAAATGGCGGCCGCGATCAACACGGCGAGGGACGCAAACTGGTTTGACGGGTTGGACAATTGCATGGAAGATCTGTCCAGCAGATAGGGCCAGTTGTCTAGCGCTTTCGTAAAAGGGCTACCTGTAAACGCAAAAAACCGCACCCCGAGGGATGCGGTTTTCAATTTTCAGATTGAGCAGGCGCTTAGCGGCGCAAGCCCAAACGTTTGATCAAATCTTGGTAACGGGCTTCGTCTTTGCTGCGGGCATAATCCAGAAGCTTACGACGTGTGGCCACCATTTTCAGCAAACCACGGCGACCGTGGTTGTCTTTTTTATGGGTTTTGAAGTGATCAGTCAAAGTCGCGATGCGCGAAGACAAGATTGCAACCTGAACTTCAGGTGAACCTGTGTCGCCCTCTTTGATGGCGAATTCTTTCATGATCCTTGCTTTTTCTTCAGCAGTAATCGACATCGGGGTCTCCTTTAAAGGTTAAGGGTTATGGCGCAAGCCGGGATGTCGTCCAGCAAGGCCCGTGGAGGCACCGCTCAAAGCCTCACAAGGAATCTGAGCGATGGCTGCGTATAGGGAAGTTTTTTGCGAAAGGGAAGGGGATTCTCTAGGGCGCAAAGAAGGGCTCAAAAGCCGCAAGAACCGCCTGTGGATTTTCCTCCATCACAAAATGCCCGGCTTCACAGACGCTGGCCTCCACCGCAGGCGCCCAGCCGCGCCAAATATCCGCCGCATTGCCACTTTTTGCAGGAAATCCATGAACGCCATAGAGCAACCGCAGCGGTGCGGTGATCTGCTTTTTGGCGTCTTTATCGGCCTCATCCAATGCGCGGTCGAAGCTGGCGCCGGCGCGATAATCTGCGCACATGGCATGAACCCGCGCGGGATCAAGCGCCTGCGCGCGGTAACTGTCCAACGCTGCAGGGGAAAAGGCATCAAGGCTTTTGCTCAGCGTCCATTGCGCCAAGGTCCAATCCACATACCCCACGGGATCCGCCCCGATCATTCGCTCTGGAAAGGGGGCGGGCTGGGCCAGAAATGTCCAATGATAGGCGGCCATCGCCAGATCGGCGGTCCAGCTGGCCCAAAAATCGGCGGTTGGCACAATTTCGATGATGCCCAATTTGCCCAGCCGCTCTGGGTGATCTAGTGCAAAACGATAGGCGACCCGCGCGCCGCGGTCATGGCCTAAGACATTAGCGCGAGAAATTCCCAGCGCGGTGAGAAGATCGACCATATCTTGCGCCATTGTGCGCTTGGAATAGGTGGTGTTGCCTGGATCATTCGCAGGTGCATCGCTTTCGCCGTAACCACGCAAATCGGGAATAATCACATCATGGTGTCGCGCCAATTGCGGCGCCACACGTTCCCAACACATGTGATTTTGCGGAAACCCGTGGATCAACAGAAGGGGGGTGCCGTGACCCGCGCGATGCACGGCCAGATCCACGCCATTGCAGTGGATGACCGTTTTTGTGAAACCTTCAATCATGTCCAAACCTCGGGCTGTTGGGTATAGGCGATATAGAGCGGATGTTTGGGATGCCCAGCCTTTGACAGGCCCAAATGCAGCATCATTCGGCCTGACGCGCGCAAGAGCGCCTCGACCTGCGGCCCGCGGTTCAAATGCGCCCCATGGGTGCCCCAAGCGGCAATCACCTGATCGCCCCAATCACAAGCCTCAAGTATCGCGGCGTCATTGTCCGGGCCGATGGGATCGGCGGCGGCGCGCATCTTGCGCGGGTCGGTGTCGCGCCAGGCAAAGATATTGGTCACCCGAAATCCGCCAAACCCCAAGGCTCGCGCCCGGCGTTCGCAGCGCTCAACCGTGGGGTCGTTTTGCACCTCGGTGGCGGTGGAGGGGTTGAGCATAACAAAGCTCAACCGCGGCCCGAGCGGATCCCACACGCGGGTCAAGGCATAGCGATATCGCTCGCAGTCGGAATAGACCGCGACGCTGGGCGCATCATCCTTGATGTGAGAGCGGGTAATCATAGCCCATGCTGGGCGATTGTGGGCAGGAGATCAAGAGCGGTTGTCTCGAGGGTGCGATGCCAAGCCTCTGATATATTGACATTTGTCAAATTAGTTTCCGGGCTCGCCCCGACCAGCGCATTTCGCTGGCGATATTTGATGACAAAGTGATTTGAACTGATGCGTGATACCAAACCGGGCCGTATTTTGGCAGAAATTATCGGGCAGCTTGAGCTGCTCAAAGCCTATGGGTGGATTTGTGACCATGGCACCTCGGTTGGCCGACCGACTCTGGCGCTGCTGGGGCTTTGGTTTGTCACCTTTTTCGCCTGGCGAGGATGTGCCGCACATGAGGCGGCGATCGCGACCTGGGATGTTCTTTACCACACGGGCGGGCGCATGCTGCCGCTTGTCAGTGGTCATGCCTATGTCGAAGAGCACACCCTTAACGCTATACGCGCCGCACCGACGGCGTTGCATTTTCTCAGCACCATCGCCGCGGTCCTCAGCCCGTTCTTTTTGTTTCTCATGGCCTTGGCGCTCAGGCTCAAATTTCGCATGTCTATTTGACGCTATTCAGCGGCGATTTGATCCTTGGGATTTTCCACCTTCACCGCGGAGAATTTGAACTCTGGGATTTTGCCAAAGGGGTCCACTGCGGAATTAGTCAGCAGATTGGCCGCTGCCTCCACAAAGGCGAAGGGCAAAAAGACCATATCGGGCGCCACGGCGCGATCCTCGCGGGCCATGATCTCGATACTGCCGCGTTTGGTGGTCAAGCGGACCAAGCCGCCCGGTGCCACGCCCAGCTTGCGTAGGGTGGAGGGATGTAGTGAGCAATTGGCCTCTGGCTCCACAGTATCCAGCACCTTTGAGCGGCGGGTCATAGACCCCGTATGCCAATGTTCGAGCTGCCGGCCCGTGGTCAGGATCATCGGATATTGCGCATCTGGCACATCATCGGGGGCAATCAAATCTGCTGGAGTGAAGCGCGCACGCCCCTCCAACCGCGGGAAGCCATCGCCAAAGACGATTGGCTGGCCGGGGTCTGTCGGGGAGAGCGATGGGTAGGTTACCGCATTCTCACGTTCCAGACGCTCCCAGCTGATATTGTCAAAAGATTTCATAGTGAGCTTCATCTCAGCGAAAACCTCACTGGGGTGGGTATAGCTCCAGCCGAGACCGAGCCGTTTGGCCAACTCCACTTCGATCCACCAATCCGCGCGCGCCTCGCCGGGTGGGGGGACCGCGGGCCGGCCCAATTGCACCTGCCGGTTTGTATTGGTGACTGTGCCGCTCTTCTCCGCAAAGGCAGCTGCCGGTAAGATGACATCGGCATAATTGGCGGTTTCGGTGATGAAAATATCCTGCACCACCAGATGTTCAAGCTTGGCCAGAGCATCCCGCGCATGGGCCACATCAGGATCGGACATGGCTGGATTTTCACCCAGCACATACATGCCGCGAATATCGCCCGTGTGCACGGCATCCATGATTTCTGTGACGGTGAGACCTTTATTGGGATCCAGCGGCTCATTTACACCGCCATCACGACCCCAGACCTCTGCAAATTTGGAGCGGACGTCATCGCTGACCACAGTTTGCATATCGGGCAGGAACATCGGGATAAGCCCGGCGTCAGAGGCGCCCTGCACATTGTTTTGCCCGCGGAGCGGGTGCAGCCCCGTGCCCGGCCGGCCCACATGGCCGGTCATGAGCGCCAGGCTAATCAGACAGCGTGAATTGTCAGTGCCGTGGATATGCTGCGACACCCCCATGCCCCAGAAGATCATGCCCGCCTTACCGCCGGCAAATACCCGCGCGACATCGCGCAGGGTTTCCGCTTCAATGCCGCAGATATCGGCCATTATCTCAGGGCTGAAGCCTTTCAGATGCGCACGCTCTGCGTCCCAATTTTCTGTGTAGCTGTCGATGTATTTCTGATCATAGAGGCCTTCCTCCACGATCACATGCATGATGGCGTTTAGCATGCTCACATCCGCCCCGGGCCGGAATTGCAGCATATGGCTGGCAAAGCGTTTGAGGGCCTGTCCGCGCGGATCCATGACAATCAGCTTTCCGCCGCGTTTGGTGAATTGCTTAAAATAGGTCGCCGCAACGGGATGATTTTCGATTGGATTGGCCCCAATGATAATCGCAACATCGGCGTTTTCAATCTCGTTAAAGGTCGCGGTTACCGCGCCAGAGCCGACGTTCTCCATCAAAGCTGCGACGCTGGAGGCGTGGCAGAGGCGGGTGCAATGATCCACGTTGTTGTGCCCGAAGCCCTGGCGAATGAGTTTTTGGAACAGATAGGCTTCTTCATTGGTACATTTCGCCGAACCAAAGCCCGCAACGGAGGTGCCGCCGTAGGCTTGTTTGAGTTTGGCCAGACCGCCTGCGGCGACATCCAATGCCTCTTCCCAGCTGGCTTCGCGGAAGACATCGCCCCAATTTCCCGGATCAACGTTGAGCCCCTTGGCCGGCGCATCTTCTTTGCGGATGAGCGGCTTGGTCAGGCGATGATCGTGGTGAATATAGTCAAATCCAAAGCGGCCTTTGACGCAGAGGCGACCTTCATTCGCGGGCCCGTTGATCCCTTCGACATATTTAACGCGATCTCCTTTGACCTTAAGGCTGACCTGACAGCCCACACCGCAGAAAGGGCAGATGCTTTCGATCTCATGATCAAAATCTTTGCTGTCTCCGATTTGGTTTTCATCGGTGACTGTTGCTGGCAACAATGCGCCAGTGGGGCAGGCCTGCACACATTCACCGCAGGCGACGCAACTGCTTTCACCCATTGGGTCTGCCATATCAAAGGTTGGATAGGCATCATGACCCCGGCCAGACATGCCGATAACGTCATTGACCTGAACCTCGCGGCAAGCGCGCACGCATAGGCCGCATTGAATACAGGCATCGAGATTGACGGACATGGCGACATGGCTGTCATCCAATAGGGGGATGCGCCCCTCTTCGAGTTTTGGAAAGCGGCTTTCGAGGACGCCTTGACCCGCGGCCATCTCCCAAAGGTGGCTGGATTTGTCATGTGCCAATTCTGGCGTCGGCTGATCTGCAACCAGCATTTCCATAACCATCCGACGGGCTTGCTTGGCGCGGTCCGAGCGAGTGTGCACGACCATGCCTTCAGCGACGGGACGGATGCAGGAAGCGACCAGCGTCCGCTCCCCTTCCACTTCGACCATACACGCACGGCAGTTGCCGTCGGACCGGTATCCCGGCTCGTCGCGATGACACAGATGGGGAATGATAAAGCCTTGGCCTTTGGTAACGTCCCAAATCGTTTGTCCTGCCGGGGCCGAAACCTCTGCGCCATCAAGGGTGAATGTGACTGTCTCTGACATCGAACGTCTCCTGCGAATCTTTCTCTTTTTAGACCAGTTTTTTGCTCAAAACAGGTCCCATACGCGACAGGCATGGCCAAATTTGCGCCAAGGTAGGTTTCCGATGCATATCATTTCAAGCCGATTGGCAAAACCGCTAAAGCGGGCTAACTCAGAGCTATGAGTCAAAGTGAAATTATATTGATCCGTCACGGACAAGCCAATACCGGTGCCAAAGATGAGGAAAGCTATGACAAGCTCTCCGCCACGGGTCATCAACAATCTGCTTGGCTGGGCGATTATCTGCGCGCGCAGGACACGGCATTTGATCGGGTGATTTGTGGCGATCTTCGGCGGCATCAGGAGACCGCAGCGGGGTTAGCTCTGTCGCAGAGCATCGCGATTGACCCCCGAGTGAACGAGCTGCGCTATTTTGATTTGGCCCGAGAATATCAGGCGCAAACCCGAAAGCCTTTGCCCAGCTCAGCGGAAGAATTCGCCCAGCATGTGCCACAGCTTTTCACCGCTTGGCATGCGGGTCGGTTGGATGGTGCCCATGAAAGCTACTGGAGTTTCGCAGATCGCTTCGGACAAGTGATGTCGGAGCTCACAGAGCTTGGCGGTCGCAGTTTGGTGATCACCTCTGGCGGCGTGATTGGCATGGCGATTGCCCAGCATTTGTCCCTTGGGCCGGAGGGGTTTGCCCAGGTGATGTTGCCTATTCATAATTCTTCGATACATCGATTTTCAATTGCACAAGGCGCGACGCAAATGGCAAGCTATAATGGCACGCCGCATTTAGACGCCGCTGACCGCCGTCATGCTCGGACCGTGATTTAATAAACGAATTAGGACAGACTATGCTAAAACTTTTCGCCACCAAAGGCACCATTTCCGTCGCTGTTGCGCTTGTGTTGGAGGAGGTTGGGGTCGAATATGAGCTATGTTTGATTGATTTTGCCACTGAAGATCAGCGCAGTCAGGTCTATCTGGAGATCAACTCAAAGGGCCGCGTTCCGGCTTTGGTCACTGAGGGCGGCATATTGACCGAGACTGCGGCGATCTTGGAATATATCGCCCCGCATATGCTGCCAAAGGACGCGTTTGCCTGCGCCAAGCATCGGGAGATATCCTATTATCTCGCCGCCACCATGCATATAAATCATGCGCATAAATTGCGTGGCTATCGCTGGGCTGATCTGGAAACCTCCTTTGAGGATATGAGAGCGAAAGTTCCTCAGACCATGGCGGAAAGCTGTGCCTATGTGGAAAATGTCATCGTCGGCCCGTATATATTGGGGGCTGAGTTCACCCCGGCAGACGCCCATCTTTTTGCCATTACGCAATGGCTGGCCGGCGATGAGGTGGAGATTCAAAATTACCCCAAGTTGGCACAGCTGCAACGGTCCATCGCCGCGCGCCCCTCGGTTGCGACGCTCGCTGAGAAAGGTCTGTTATGACCCATATTTGGATTCGTGCCGAAGAGCGCCCGAATGAGCAACGTGTCGGCGTGACCCCGGACGGTGTGGCAGAGCTTGTACGGGCCGGGTTTCAAGTAACTTTGGAAGAAGATCCGACCCGTGCTATTCCACTGGCGGATTACAAAGGGTGCAGCCTGGCCGTGACGGGATCTTGGCGCAACGCCCCTAAAGATGCAATTATCTTTGGATTGAAAGAGCTGCCCGACAACGATAGCCCGCTGGTGCATCGCCATATCATGTTTGGACATGCCTATAAGGGTCAGCCGGACGGCGCGCGCTTGCTGGCGCGGTTTAAGCGTGGTGGCGGGCGGCTTTATGATCTGGAGTATCTCACGGATGATACCGGGCGACGGGTCGCTGCCTTTGGCTATTGGGCTGGATATGCCGGGGCGGCGGTTGCGCTCAAATGCTGGGCGGCGGCGCGCAGCGGTGGGCTTTGCGCCCCGTTGAAGACCTTTCCTTCCGTGGCGGCCTTACAACACCATATCTCTGCAGATCTTGGCGGGAATACCTGTCCAAAGGTCATCATCATCGGTGCTCTGGGTCGGGTGGGCAGCGGAGCGCGTGATTTTTGCCTCGCCATGGGCGCTGAAGTGACCGGCTGGGATATGGCGCAAACCGCGCAGGGTGGGCCATATCCCGAAATTTTGACCCATGATATTTTTCTCAACTGCATTCTTGCCAGCGCGTCAACTCCGGTTTTCGTGCCGGCCTCTGCTTCAAGCGCACCGCGCGTGCTTCGGGTTATTGGCGATATTGCATGCGACCCAGGCAGTGCCTTTTCTCCCATCAAAGTTTACGATCGCACGACAAGCTGGGAGCATCCCGCTCTGCGTGTTCATGAAAATCCGATTTTGGACGTCACGGCGATTGATAACTTGCCGTCACTCTTGCCCCGTGAAAGTTCTGAGGATTTTGCAGCACAGCTTTTGCCAAGCCTACTGGGGTTGCACGATATGGCGCAGGGTGTTTGGGCCAAGGCGGGTGCGCATTTTGAAAACCATCTGTCAATATTGGGTAAGGTCTCGGCGTCTTGAATTCCTCAGCTCTTGCCAAAAATCTTGAAATATAGCCGTTCAGGCAAAAAGCGACTGCCTCGAAATACCCAGGAAAATAGGCGCGGAAAGCTGTATTGAAATCGTGTAGTTTCCATGTGGCTTAGCATGTGATCTGCGGCTTTTTCGGGCGACATGATAAAGGGCATCGCAAAGCTATTTTTATCGGTCAGGCGGGTTTTAATAAAGCCGGGATTGGCCAGCTGTACTTTGATTCCTGTGCGGTGCAGATCAGCGCGCAGGCTTTCTGCCAAGGCCATAAGCCCCGCTTTTGACGGTCCGTAGCCAATCGCACCCGGCAGACCTCGAAACCCAGAAAGAGAGCCGGTCAGCACAATATGCCCGGCATCACGCGCCAGAAACGCTTCCATCACTTGATCCAGAACTCGGAACGCGCCGGTGAAATTGACGTCGGCCATGGCCAGAGCCTGCGCGCCGTTCCAGTTTTGCGCCGGCATGGGCCAATAGACCCCGGCTAGAAACACCAGCCCGTCCACATGACCCAACCGCGCGCCAGCAGCTGCAACGGATGCGCTATCGGCCAGATCCAAAGGCAGAACCTCTGCCGGGCCGGGAAGGGCATCGGCCAAGGCCTGTAAACGTGTCTCTGAGCGGGCCGACAGAATGAGCTTTGCGCCTGCAGCACTCATCTTATGGGCAAGAGCCCGGCCAAGCCCCTCACTGGCGCCTATGAGCCAGTAGCGTTTTGCAGCATAGTTCATTACGGATCAGACCGCTGGCATAGGTCGCATTGTGGCGACCAATTCTGCAACTTTGAACCCAAATTTTCGAAACTGGCTACGGTTCATGATTGCACCATTCTCCATAAGATACATCCAATCTGTAACCTTGAGCGCATGGCCACCGGCCTCTTCTGTGAGTTTAATGTCATAGGCAAGCATCACCGTTGCGCCCGATTGCTGACCATAGCCTATGCCGATTAAATCTGGCGCAGTGGCTTGAATCTGGCCATCGTCACTGAGTTTCAAAGTCCATTCGCGGTGCTGGACTGTGCCGCTGTCGTAGCGGAATTCTTCGGTCATGCGACCTTCATTGCCCTGCCACTCCGCATGCATTTGGGCGACAAAGCGGGTCGTTACGCGGCCAAAGGGACCATAGATCACCCCTTCGCAAAGCATTGGCCCCTTTAGGACCTCTCTGACATCGAACACGGGCGTGCTGGCGCCATAGTGCTGCGGGCGCTGGGCTCTGAAGCCGGTGGCATAGCGCAGGCCAAGCGCCAGAGCGAGTGTGGCCAAGATGATGAAAGTCATGGTCATATCTGTTCATCCTGCAAAGGGGTTTTGATCAGCAAGCCAATCGCAACCAGTTTTAGTACAAGCGGGCAAACCGCGTAGAGCAAAGTAAGGGCCCAAAGGGCTTGCGCGGTTTGTTCCTGGGCCGTGGCGTCGAATCCTGTCCCGTCTAGAATTGGAAATATAGTTATGGCGGCTGCGGCCAGGGTCAACTTGCTCATCAAAGCCCACAGCCCGAAACCTTGCCCCCCGCGCGGGGCAATAATGGATAATCGTTGCGCGAAGGCCGCTGGTAAAAGTGTCAAATCAGCGCCGATGCTGGCACCCGAGGCGATGCAGACCAGGGCAAAATAAGCCACATCTCCGCTGCGCAAGAATGCCGCCAGGGCAAAGACGACGACCGCCAAGCTCATGGCCCAAATCAAGCATCGGCGCGTGCCAAATCGTTGGGCGGCTTTGGCCCAAACCGGGGCTGAGCCAGCGGCTGAGAGGAAGAAGACCAGCAGTAATCCACCAGCCCAAGCGCCAGCTTGCAGCCGATGGGTGACAAAAAATAAAAACAGCGTTGAGGTAACGGCCACGGGCATTGCATTGACGAAGGCGAGGATCAACAAGCGGCGTGTCAGGTGATCTTGCCAGATGAATGCGAAGTTGGACGGTGCACGGGGTGCAGCGCCGCCCCATTGATGTCGCATCATCCAAGAGGCCAGAAGCCCGCAACCGGCAAACCCAAGGGTAAAGCCCACCATAGGCGAGGCGCTCCAGAGCATGAGCAAGGTTGGCGCGACAGCTGCCAAGCAAATCCCAATGAGCCCGCCAGTCTCGCGCCAAGCCGCCAGTTGCATATGCCCCCCAGGCAGATGAGAGGCCGCTGAAATACCCTGGGCATAGAAATTTATCGTCAGAAAGCTAAAGGCGCTGAACAGCCCGGTCATGGACAGGGCGAACCACAGCAAAGGCGCGGTGCGCGGCGGGATGGCAAATAGCAAGATCAAAGATCCGATCAATATGAAAACTGCAAAACCGATCCAAAACCCGCGTTCGCGGCCCAACCGTTCAGACATCCAACCAAATAGCGGATCTTGCACAGCATCCAGCAGGCGCAACCAGAACAGAACCGCCGCAATGGCCGTCAATCCCGTACCATAGTTTTGCGCATAGAAAGTGGGAGCGAAGATATAGATGGGAATGCCAGTGGCGGCCAAAAAACCTGCGAAAACCGCAAAGGCCGGCAGAGCCGGATGGCTGGCGCTGGCGGTCATCGGCTTATGTCGCTTTGTGGGGCCTCTGGACAGGGGCGAAACCGCGCCTTACGCAGCCATAGCTTTATCGCCTGCCAATGAATCAATGCCAACACCCGGCGAGATCCGAGAGGGCGCCGCAGAAACCCACCCAGGATTGAGGCATTGGACAGGGGTTGGCGTGGTCCAACCAGCGTTGCAATCAGACCACCGCCCGCCCGCAGATATTCAATCGAAATTCCGATGCGCTCAGCGCGAATGTCAAATTGAAACCTGTAATCGCCCTTGACGGGCTGAAACGGGGAGACATGAAATATTTTTTGAGCGCCCAATGTGTCTTGGGCCGAGATGGGGGAGAGATCATCTTTGTAGCAAAGGTAGCTGTGCCTTTGACCGAAGGTGTTGCTGACCTCGGCAATCACCACGCGCAGCCTGTCTTGTGTATCCAAGCAGAGCCAGAAGCTCACTGGATTGAAGACATGACCGAGCAGGCGCGGTTGCGCCAAAAGCAAAATACGCTCCTGACCTGGTAGATTTTCCGCTTTCAACACATCGCGCGCCCAAGTCAGACCACGTCCCTCTTTGGGCGCGCCGCCATGGTCGCTGTCAAACAGGCTCATCAGATTGAACTGATTGCGCGAAAAAAGCGTCGGCAAGGGACGTTCTGCGGCCAAATCAATCAGCACATAATCTATCGAATACCGAAAGGCATTGGACACGGGCCCTTTGCGCCCGTGATAGGTATGCGCCTTGATATGGTCGAGGCAGGTCATTCAGCGGCGGCCAAAATGGTCGCTTTTTGCGCCATCAACCGACGGGCCGCTTCGATGCCTGTGGCCAGCCCATCTTCGTGAAAGCCATTGCGCATCCAAGCGCCGCAAAACCAGGTATGATTTGCCCCGTTGATGTCGCTGACAATCTGTTGCGCCTTCAAAGCGGCGGTGTCAAAGACCGGATGGTGAAAGGTGCATTGATCATAAATCAAGGCCGGATCAATATTGCGCTGGGTATTCAAGGTGACGAAGCAGGGGTCATCTTTAGACAGGCTTTGAAGGCGGTTGATCCAATAGGTCAGATCAATACGGTCGGATTGACGATCTTTGTCTTCCGTATAAACCCAGGACGCCCAGGCCGCCTTGCGTTTGGGCATGATGGAGCAGTCCCCATGCAGCACCATCTCATTGGGCTGATATTTCACCGCGCTTAAGGCCTTGTGTTCAAGACTGTTGGTATCGCTGAGCATTGCAAGCGTAATGTCAGAATGTGTGGCGAAAATCACCTCATCGAAGGCCTCAACACTGCCATCGGTCATCCGCAGCTCAATCCCCAAAGGATTGCGGCGGACTTGCGCCACGGGGCTCGACAGGCGAATGTCAACATTGGCCCGCGTCAAGGCGCCTTGCAGGCGGCCTACATATTCGCGCGAGCCGCCGCGCACCGTGCGCCATTGGTGTTGCCCACCGGCACCGAGCAGGGCGTGGTTTTTCATGAAATTGATCATGGCCTGCGCTGGGAAATCAAGGATTTGCGTGATGGGTGTGGACCAAATTGCGCCGGTGAAGGGTGTAAGGTAATAATCGCGAAACCAATCCCCAAGCTGCCATTTTGTGACCAATTCACCGATGGCAATCGTAGGATCAATCACTTCGCTATTGGCGCGTTTGTTGAATTTTAAGATGTCCCGGATCATGCCGTAAAATTTTGGCCGGATGATGTTTCGCGGTTGGGCAAATACTGCTGTAGGGGCTAGGAGCCCATATTCTAACCATCCACCATCAATGGATGCGCCGAAACTCATATCTGAGTCCATCACGGGCACGTCCAGCTCTTTAAAAAGGCGAATTAAATGTGGGTAATTCACGTCATTAAAAACCAAAAATCCAGTATCCACTGGTAAATCGCCGTTCTTACCGGCCATTACGGTCCGCGCATGGCCGCCGAGCTTTGGGCCGGATTCGAACAGAACCACTTGATGCGCGTGGCGCAATTCATAGGCTGCCCCCATGCCCGAAATGCCACCACCAATCACAGCAATGCGTTTAGCGCCCAAAGGGGCAGTCTCAAATGGCATAGGCGTATCCTCTAATGTTACTTGAAGTTTTTACGCGGAACGCGTGGATTTGGATTACTTTTAAAACCTTCACGTTTTCTTTGATCCAAATTGTTTGATACTGCGTATGTACAACATGGGAATGAATTTGGATATAGTGCAAGAAACGGGTGCATCTAGTCGTCAGCTGGCTTATGCTGTATTTAATTCAAATGCACTTGACGATCAGAAGGCAAATTTTTCCGCCGTGACACAAACCATCCCAAAAAATATATGGGTTGATAATCTGAAGCGTATTCAGACAGACCAAGACCAGCAGGCCTTTGCTGAACTCTTCGGATATTTTGCGCCGCGGGTGAAAGCGTTTTTGATGAAATCAGGCGCATCGCCGGGCATGGCAGAAGATTGCACGCAGGAGGTTATGGCCACCCTCTGGCACAAAGCACATCTCTTTGACCCCAGCCGAGCCAGCGTGTCCACTTGGATCTTTACCATCGCCCGCAACAAAAACATCGACGCGTTGCGCAAGCAACGACGCCCCGAACCCGAGGAGCTGACCTGGGGTCCTGAAGCGGAGCCGGAAGCCTCTGACGTTTTAGTGATGCAACAAGAATCAGACCAGTTGAGCCAAGCCATGAAAGCCTTGCCCGGCCAGCAGCGTGAATTGATTGAAAAAGCCTACTTTGGCGACCTCAGTCATGGCCAAATTGCTGCTGAAACCGGTCTGCCCCTTGGCACAATCAAATCGCGCCTTAGATTGGCCTTATCGAAACTTCGCCAGACGATGAAATGAACACAATGAACAAGATTACTCACCACCTTTCAGACCAACTGTTGCTTGGCTATGCTGCAGGCTCTTTGCCGGAGGCTTTTAACCTGGTTGTCGCCACGCATTTGTCGATGTGTGACGAATGCCGCGCGGCTGCGCAAAGTTTCGATTCTATTGGTGGTGCGCTTTTGCAAGCGCAGCCCACAGAAAATTTGGGTAACGCGGCCTTGGCCAAGACTATGGCCTTGATTGCCAAAGGGCCAAAAGCCACGGTGTCTAAGCCTGTTGGCAGCGATGTGCCAGATCCCTTGAGCGCCTACATTGGCGGTGGTTTGAGTGATGTAAAATGGCGGCCCATTGGTCTAGGTGTGCGGCAGGCTGTGTTGAAAACCTCTCACGTCGCAACAGCGCGTTTGCTCTACATTCCCTCGGGAGCGGCTGTGCCGGATCACGGGCACCGCGGCACAGAGCTGACACTCGTACTACAGGGTGCGTTTCGTGATGAAACTGCGCGCTTTGCGGCCGGTGATGTTGAAGTGGCCGATGAGGATTTGCACCACAAGCCTGTCGCTGAGATTGGTCATGATTGTATCTGCCTTGCCGCCACCGACGCCCCGCTGCGGTTTAGCGCTTGGATTCCGCGGGTGGCGCAATCTGTGTTCCGGCTATAGTTTCGGCAGGGGCGCAACTGGATCAATCGCTTCGATCTCTTCAAAATCGAAATTGTCCAATTTATGCGCGCGCTTCCCGGCGCGTTCTGCGGCTGTGCTGATGCCTTCGATGTCTTTGCGCGCTTGGTTGAAATGGGTGTTGAGTTTATCTACCCGGTCCACCACCAGCTCGACATCCCGATGCAATTGCCGCAATGCGGTGCGAATGGCGCCGGCTTGTTCACGCATCCGCGCATCTTTGAGGATCGCCCGCATCGTGTTCAAAGTGGCCATGCAGGTGGTGGGGGAGACAATCCATACGCGCGCTTCAAACCCTTCACGGATCAACTCGGGGAAATTTGAGTGCAATTCGGCATAGACCGCCTCTGAGGGCAAAAACATGATCGCCCCGTCAGCGGTTTCGCCTTCGATAATATATTTCTCGGAAATGGCCTTGATATGTGCTTTCACAGAGGTGCGCATAAATTTGACCGCACCTCTTATGTCCAGCTCGGTCTTGGCGTTGCGCAGGGCCTCATAGGCCTCAAGTGGGAACTTGCTGTCTATGACAATTGGGCCCGGTGGATTGGGCAGGTGGATCAAGCAATCGGCACGCTTGCTATTGGATAGGGTGGCCTGCCAAGCATAGGCGTCGGACGGCAGGGCCTTGCTGACGATCTCTTGCAGTTGGATTTCACCAAAGGCGCCGCGGGTCTGCTTATTGGCCAGAATATCTTGCAGGCTGAGCACGTCACCGGAAAGTTTTTGGATATTGTCCTGAGCCTTGTCGATTGTGACCAAACGCTGTTGTAATTCGCCCAATGAATTGGCGGTGGTCTTGGCATTTGTGGTCAGGTTGAGCGTCATTTGTTCCTGAACCGCAGCTAAGCGAGCTTCCATCAATTTGAGCATATTGTTTTGTTGTGCGGCCTGTGCCTCTGAGACATGGGTCAGGCCACCGGCCAATTGTTGTTGCCCTTCGCCAATGGTTTGCACTCTTTGGTTGAGATATTCCATTTGGTTTGTCAAAGGCGCTGTTGCTTGTGCCGCGCGTCCCGCGGCGCGGGCCACCATCAAAAGCAAAATCATGACCACAAGGGCAAAACCGCCAGCGGCCATCATTAAGATTAAGGTAATTTCAGGTGTGACTATCATGTGCGTCCAAACAACTTTTCAATATCGGTCATAGCCAAACTGACATAGGTGGGGCGACCGTGGTTGCATTGGCCTGAGTGTGGGGTCGCTTCCATTTCGCGCAACAGCGCATTCATCTCTTCGGCTTGCATCCGGCGGCCTGTGCGGACCGAGCCATGGCAGGCCACGCGGCTCAAAATCGCATCCAGCTGTGCTTGCAAGCTTTGATGCGTGCCGCCGTCCGACAGCTCGTCAACGATATCCAAAACCAACCGCTGCACATCTACATGGCCCAAAAGGGCAGGCACGGATTGCACAGCAACCGCGCCTTGGCCAAAGGGTTCAATGCTGAGACCCATCTGCGTCAAGGTTTCATTTTGCTCCATCAGAAGGGCTATATCGCCGTCAGACAGGCTGATCACTTCTGGAATCAATAGCGCTTGCGCGCGCACGCCGGTTTCTGCCATCTGGGCTTTGAGTTTTTCATAGACCAAACGCTCATGGGCGGCGTGAGCATCCACGATGACCAAGCCGTCTTCAGTCTGTGAGAGGATGTAGTTTTCATGCAATTGCGCCCGCGCTGCGCCTAAGGGACGGTGCTGGGCCTCAAGCTGTGGTGCTTCTTCCATCCGTGCCGAAGGCTGGGGATCAAACATGGTGGCGGTCTCAGCCAGACCGGAATATCCCGGCGCATTGCGGGGGCGATCCATCTGGTAGATACGAGGTTGGCTCGGTGTTTCGGGTGTAAAAGCGCTCAGGGCTGCACTGGATACGGTGGTAGAGGCACGATGTCCCGCCTCGGCCAGCGCGTGACGCAGACCGGAAACAATCAGGCCGCGCACCATGGCTGGCTCGCGAAACCGCACTTCTGATTTCGCAGGATGCACATTGACATCCACCAGTGTCGGATCACATTCCACGAATAGTGCCACCGCCGGGTGACGATCGCGCGATAGAAAATCTGCATAGGCTCCGCGCAATGCGCCGAGCAGCAATTTGTCTCGCACTGGACGGCCATTCACGAAGAGATACTGCGCTACGGCGGCCCCACGCGAATAGGTCGGAAGGCCCGCAAAGCCCGTGAGTCTCACCCCATCGCGTTGCGCATCGACGGGAATGGCGTTGTCGACAAAATCTCGACCCATGATCTGCCCCAAGCGCCCACGGAGCGCGGAAAACATATCGCCCTGCTCGGCCTGAACTTGGAAGACCATCCGGTCCGTGCCGGTGTCGCGCAGTGAGAAGGCAATTGCCGGCTCTGCCATGGCCAAACGCTTGACCACATCGGTGATGGCTTGCGCCTCGGCGCGATCAGACCGCAGAAATTTGAGGCGGGCGGGCGTGGCGTAAAAGAGATCTCGCAGGGTTGCACGGGTTCCGGGCTGCATCGGGGCTGGGCGCACGGGGCTGAGCTTGCCACCCATAACCCGCAATTCAGCGCCCGAGCCTGTTGCCGTACGGCTTGTCAATGTCAGCTTGCCCACCGCGCCCAAAGAGGGAAGAGCTTCGCCTCTGAAGCCAAAACTTTGGATATTGAGCAAATCTGAGCCGTCAATTTTGCTGGTGGCATGCCGTGACATGGCCAAAGTTAGGTCCTCGGCTGTAATGCCACAGCCGTTGTCGGTGACCTGTATCAAACGCTTGCCGCCGTCGGCATATTCCACGTCGATCCGTGAGGCGCCGGCATCAATGGCGTTTTCCACCAACTCTTTGATGGCAGAGGCCGGGCGCTCGACAACTTCACCCGCTGCAATTTGATTGATTGCAGTTTCATTCAATTGCCGAATGATGGGTTGGCTTTGGCTTATATTGGGGTCAGGTTTGAGCATGCTACAATCTATAGCATGCTCTCATCCGATTCTGCTACTCTTCTGTGAGCTCTGTTGGCTGTCCCAGCACAACAAAATTCAAGGCCTCTGGCTTGAGCAACTGCGCAGCCACGCGGTTGATTTCAGGCAAAGTGACCGCGTTGAATCTTGCGTTGGGGGTGTTGATGTAATCCAGCCCTAAACCCTGGCGCTGCATACCCACTAGGATCCGGGCAATCTGTGAATTTCCATCAAACCGCAAGGGGTAGGCGCCGGTCAGATAGGTTTGAGCCGCGTGCAATTCTTCGACGGTGACACCGTCACGGGCCAGCTTGCTCCATTCGTCACGAATGACCTCAATAGCGGCGCCAATTCGGCCATTGGCACTGGCCACCTGTCCCAACATCACATCGGCCTGATCCTTGCTGATCAGAACTGTCGAGATGCCATAGGTGAGCCCACGCTTCTCGCGGACTTCCGCGGTTAGCCGGCTTTCAATGCCACGTCCGCCAGGAATGGTGTTCAGGATAAGGGCCGCAAAATAATCAGGATGGGCGCGATCAATGCCACTATGTCCAAAAATGGCGACGGATTGCCTTTGCAACTTGTCGGAGGTTGATTATGAAAAATTATCTTTATTAATCAGGAAAAAGGGGCAGTCTAGGTGGGTGGGTTGGGTTTCTCAGTGTCACTGGCGAAAAGCATCACACCTAAGAGACCGGCAAATATTGCGATATCGGCAACATTGAACGCGAAGGGATTTTGCAGCCCACAGCAGGTGATGTTGAGAAAATCTGCGACACTGCCATATAGGACTCGATCGATCGCATTGCCCAAAGCACCGCCAATCACAATACCGGCGCTGATGAGGGCGATGGGGCGTGTTTCGCGGCGCATCCAATAGGTCACAACACCACAAATGCCGAGGGCTATGGCAATCAAGATCCAGCGTGTGGCGAGGCCATTGTCGGAAAAGAGACCAAAGTTGATGCCGCTGTTCCAGGCCATATGAAAGTGAATAAAGCCGGGCCAAACGCTAATTTGCCCCCGCTCAATCAGGTTCATATAAAACACCACTAGGTATTTCGTAACTTGGTCCAGCGTAAGAACGCTCGCTGCGCTTATGAGTAAGAGTTTTTGCATATCAGTGCCTAAAATGTCTCATGCCAGTAAAGACCATCGCCAACCCGGCCGCATCTGCGGCGGCGATAACCTCGTCATCGCGCATTGAGCCGCCCGGTTGGATTAACGCCGTGGCGCCGGCCTCAAAGGCTGTGATTAACCCGTCTGCGAAGGGAAAGAAAGCATCGGAAGCAACCACTGAGCCTTGCGTCAAAGGCGCCTCAAGCCCAAGAACCTCCGCCATATCCTGCGCTTTACGCGCTGCGATGCGTGTGCTGTCAACCCGGCTCATTTGCCCAGCGCCGATGCCAACGGTTGTGCCGTCTTTGACATAAACTATGGCGTTGGATTTGACATGTTTTGCCACTTTCCAAGCAAAGAGCAGATTTTGCAATTCCTGCGCCGTTGGTGCGCGTTTGGTCACAACTTTTAAATTGCTTGGCAAAATTTGACCCGTGTCCTTATCCTGCACAAGATAGCCGCCAGAGACCTGACGTATGGTTTGGCTGGCGGCTGTGACGTCCGGCAAAGCGCCCATGGTCAGTAGCCGTAGGTTCTTTTTCTGGGCAAAGATTTTCTTGGCCTCTTCATCCGCATCCGGTGCAATCACGACTTCGGTGAAGATTTTACAAATTTCACTGGCCGTTGGTCCATCCAAAGTTTGGTTGAGAGCAACGATGCCGCCAAAAGCGCTGGTTTGATCGCATTGGAAGGCGGCTTGATACGCTTGCACAAGGCTCGCGCCTTGGCTGACCCCGCAGGGGTTGGCGTGTTTCACGATCACACAAGCTGGGCCGTTTTTAGGATCGAATTCGGCCACCAATTCTACGGCCGCGTCGGTGTCATTGATATTGTTGTAGGAGAGTTCCTTGCCCTGATGTTGCACGGCGGTAGCGACACCGGGATGGGCTTGTCCGTCGGTATAGAACGCTGCGGATTGGTGAGGATTTTCTCCATAACGCAGCGTTTGCGTCAATGTGCCTGCAACCGCTTTGCGCCGGGGGGTGACATCTAAAGTCTTGGCGAGCCAATTTGAAACAGCGGCATCATAGGCCGCTGTGCGGGCATAGGCATTGAGCGCGAGTTTTTGGCGAAACTCATACCCTGTCGCCCCACCATTCGCATCTAATTCTTGCAAGAGCGCGTCATAGTCTTCAGTATCCGTGACCACGGATACAAACCCGTGGTTTTTTGCAGCAGCTCGGATCATCGCAGGTCCGCCGATGTCGATATTCTCAATCGCCGTGTCATAATCTGCGCCTTTGGCAACGGTGGCTTCAAAGGGGTAAAGGTTGACAACCAGAAGGTCGATCCCTGCAATCCCATGCTCTTGCATTGCAGCCAGATGCTCTGGATTGTCGCGCAGGGCCAGTAGCCCGCCATGCACTTTCGGATGCAGCGTCTTTACGCGCCCATCCATCATCTCAGGAAACCCGGTCACATCGGCCACATCCGTCACAGGCAATCGCGCATCGCGCAGTGCTTTCGCGGAGCCGCCGGTTGAGAGCAGCTCCACCCCCCGATCTGCAAGCGCCTTACCGAGCTCGAGCAGCCCAGTTTTGTCTGATACGGAGATTAATGCGCGTTTGAGGTCTACAAGCTGTGTCATGAGTTATCCTACGAATGTGCCACGCCCCACCGCCTGGCTGTTTAGGAGGCCTTTTGAGGGTTTTCGCTGGCTTTGGCCAGTGACCAACGGACGCGGGTGGTGATTTCTTTGATCACACCGGTCAAAACAATCTGCTGTGACAGGCGCGGGAATTGGCGACCATCCTCAAAATAGACACTTTCGTCCAAGGTCAATTCAACGCCTGACTGACAGCGAAAGACCCAAATATCACCTTTGGCGAGAGTTAGGGAAACAGAGGCCGATTCAGGCTCTAGATTTGGGGTCACCTCTGGGTGCAGATGAAAGCGGATCGAAAAATGTAGCGGCGAATTCGATTTTGCCTGCGCCGCCTGCAAAAGCCGCACATTGCTCTCATCGGGAGCATAAAGCTCATCCTCGCCCACAAGCCCCTTGCTGTCGACCGGCAGATCAAGCGTACGCGCATGAATGAGCCCATGGCTTTTTTGATAGCCATTGTGGTTCATCTGTAACCGCACCCCATCCACGGCCCGAGTTTTTTCCACCATCACCAAGCTGGGTGTTTCGATAAAAGGGCGGGTGCCATTGCGCTTCGGCGCAGCAAAGCGGGAGGAAGATAGCCCTTCGATCGCCAATGTCGCATGGGAGGCGGTGGAGCGACCGGCTTGATGCCAATCCTCACCAAATGGCAGGCCCGATCCACAGTTCACAATGACGCGCGAGCGCCCGACTGAGAGCTCAAAGGCGCAAGTGGATGCATGGCTGGTAAAGCGCCCCTGGCCGAGGGGCGGGGCGGTGGCATCAGCGATCAATGACGTCGCACCGGCTGCGAGGCGGGCAAATCCCATCGTCGAATCCTGCAGAGCGCTGGCGCGGATTCCTGAGATGGCGAGCGCTTGATCCAAGACATATTCGCTGCCCTGTCCACCTCCGTGAAAGCGCGCTAAAGTGCCGTCACCGTGGCGCAGACTGCGCAGCACGGGAGCTATGCTTGCAAGGCTCTTCGTCAAAGCTTCTGGAACGCGGGCATGAGTCAATTCGAGTGATTGTTTGACCCACGTCAGCAGACTGAAAATATCCAAAAGTTCTTCAGGATTGCGCGAGGCAATCGTGCCGTGCACATCTATTTGTGCTTGGCATTCCTTAACCAAGGCCGTCAGCGCCGGGGGCAGTATGCTTTGCATCCCGGCCAAAGATTGTGCTGCACAGATCAGCCCAGCCAGGGCTTCGAATCGCCCCCGCCCGGCGGGCAGGTGGCGCCAAGATGTGCTTAGTAAACGGGTTTGGAGTGCCATAGACTGACAAATCTTATCGCGCCGACTTTGCGACAGGCCGTTTAGCAAAAAGGCCGAATGGTTGATCCAGCGGATCAAACGCCGGCCGGTGACCTCTGCGCTCCAGCCCGGCCCGAGCCCCATGCCAAAACCATCTATCCAATCCAAAATCCAAGCTTGGGCGGTGCCCATGGCGCGGGCATCGCCATAGGTCGCCAAGTCATCCAGCCATAGAAACCCATGCAATTCAGCTCCAAACAGAGGGGATGGCGGCTTGTGGTTCCATATCGAGCTTTCACCAATGTCCATCATATGCCCGGTGAAGACAATTTTTCCTGAGAGAATGCGCAGGCCGCGATCAAAATCGCCCGTTGTCCAAGGCTCTGGCGTCGCGATCAACCCCACCTTCGGCTTAGACCAAGCCGCCAAGTGCAACAGCCAGCGATACCGGAGTTGCTGTATCCAAGACAGTTGATGAGAATATCGGGCCACAGGCGTACGCGATCCTAAAAATTGAGTGTTTCGAAGTTTTTATACGGCGAACACCTTACCCTGTCACCCTGATAAATGTCACCTGCGCCGGTTCATTCGGATAAGATAAAACCCATCCATTCCGCCGAGCTCGGACCAATAATCTGGACGCAAACGAAACCCGCCCTCCTCGGTGCGCCAAGTTGGATCCATGCCCTGAGGCAGGCTCGTATCCACGGTGAAATCTTTATGTCTGCGCAAGAAATTTTCCGCCTGTACTTCGCCCTCATCGGGAATCAATGAGCAGGTGCAAAATACCAGCTTGCCGCCCGGCTTCACCCGTCCTGCTGTTGCATTAAGCATTTGTGTTTGAAGCTCAATCAGCTCTGAAATGCCGGTGCCATCCTTGGCGAAAGGTAGATCCGGGTGCCGGCGAATTGTCCCGGTGGCGGAACAGGGCGCATCGAGCAATACGGCATCAAATTGCCGTGGATCTTGCCATTCAAGAATATTTTCCACCACCAATTCAGCGGCCAATTGCGTGCGGGCCAGATTTTCCGCCACCCGCTCCATCCGACTGGCGGAGATATCTAAAGCCGTGATGACGCCACCTTGGGCTGCCATTTGCATGGTTTTTCCGCCGGGCGCGGCGCAGACGTCCAACACGGTTTCACCGGGCGTCACCGCCAAAGCGGCAGCAGGCCAAGCGGCCGCGGCATCCTGCACCCACCATTTGCCCTCTGCAAAACCCTCAAGCGCAGAAATTTGCCCAATCTCGTCCAGGCGTAGGGATCCATTTGCCAAGGGCGTGCCGCCCAAAGTGGACGCCCAGGTTGCAAGGTCGCCAGTGACCGTCAAATCCGCAGGTGCGCCGCGCATATGCGCGGTTTCGATGGCCATAATTGTGCCATTGCCATAGGCTTCGCGCAGAGGATTGCGCAGCCATTTCGGCAGCATTTGCACGGGTGATTTGTCCCATTTTCCAGTCACATCTGCGACAGCCTTGCGCAGCACAGCGTTGATAAGGCCCTTATAGGGACGGGTTTGATTGGAGGCGGCGCAAATAGAGACCAAATCATTGACCACAGCATGGGCTGGAGCGCCGAGCCCTGCGATCTCGACCAAACCCAGACGCAAAATGTTCAGAACTTCTACAGCTGGCAGCTTGGCTAAATGCGGCCGCAAAGCCCGATCCGCCCGGCCCACATGGCGGAGGGTATGGGTGGCCAAACGCTGGCTGCGGGCCCGATCTTCGGGCGCTAAGGCTTGGAAGTCGTCTGACTGCGTTAATTCAGAAAGCTGTTTATGCTCAGTCATCACACCGTTCAATATCCGCACAGCCGCCTGCCGTGGCAGGTTCAAAACGGGACGTTTGTTGGTTTGACCGGCCATGGAAAGTCCGGGGCGACCTGATTTTTGCGGGGGGCGGGGCATGAGCTATCCTTGCGATCTAATGAAAGCGGCATATATCAGCCTTATGACAGAAAACAAGAAACCCGATCTCAAAGCCGCCGCCGCGCGCGCACTGGCTGAAGCTGAAGCCCGCAAAGCGGCACAACCCGAGCACTCTCTGCCGCCAGAGCTCGGCGGGCGTGACGGACCCGAGCCCGTGCGATTTGGCGACTGGGAGCGCAAAGGCATCGCGGTGGATTTTTAAGAGCGGCTCGATATTAACAGCGCAGTCCAGGCTTTAGAACGGGTTTTTACAGCCCTAAGACATCCATCATATCATATTGACCAGGTTTTTTCCCCTGCCCCCAAAGTGCGGCTTTCAGCGCGCCGCGGGCGAAAATGGCGCGGTCGGTGGCGACATGGCGTAGAATGATGCGTTCGCCGGCTGAGGCGAAGAGCACGTCGTGTTCGCCAACGATATCACCGCCGCGAATCGCGGCAAAGCCAATATCACCGCGTTTGCGGGCACCGGTGATGCCATTGCGGCCACTGTCGCGCATATCACTCAATGAGACACCGCGGCCTGCGGCGGCCGCTTCCCCCAGCATGAGGGCTGTACCAGAAGGGGCATCAACTTTGTAGTGGTGATGCGCTTCGATAATTTCGATGTCAAAATCCTCATCCAAGGCGGCGGCGACTTTTTCGGTCAATTTCGTAAGAAGATTTACGCCAAGTGACATATTCCCAGCACGCACAATCACCGCGTGGCGGCTGGCCGGTTCGAGCCTTTCTAGATCGTCCTCGCTCATGCCAGTGGTTCCGATGACATGCACGGCGCGGGCTTGCGCGGCGAGGGCGGCAAATTCCAGCGTGGCGGCGGGGGCGGTGAAATCGATCACAGCCTGAGAGAGCGCAAAAGCCTCAAGCGGCTCATCGGTGACAACCACGCCCACAGCTTGGCCGCCCATAGCCTCACCAACATCGCGGCCGACCCAGGGATGTCCCTTGCGCTCGACTGCGCCGACAAGCCTTGCTTTATCGCTGTTCAAAACAGTTTGCAGCAGCATTTGCCCCATGCGCCCAGAGGCGCCGGTGATGGTGATTGCGGGGGTTTGAGCCATGACATTCTCCTTTCTTGCTTGTGTGGCGCAAAGTTTTGCCACTTGCAAACCTATTGGTACAGCGCCTATGACCCCTTCCATGGCACAAATCAGATCACACAAAAAATCCGGACCTTCGCAACGGCAACTGAAAGTTGGCGAGGTTATTCGCCGAACGCTGTCTGAAATTCTGGCCCGTGACGAGATTCACGATCCCGAACTGAACCGCATTTCAATCACTGTCTCAGAGGTGACCACCTCGCCAGATTTGCAGATTGCGACTGTCTACATCATGCCTCTGGGGGGTAAGCTCTATGAGGAGGCAATTGCCGCATTGGCGCGAAACAAAGGCCAGATTCGCAGCATCGTCGGTCGCAAAGCAGGGTTGAAATTTGCCCCTGATCTGCGGTTTCGCATCGATGAGACTTTTGATCGGATAGACAGCACCCGCGCCTTATTTGAGCGCGAAGAGGTGCGCCGCGATCTCGGGGCGGATCCAGAGGTTGAAGATGCAGCAAATACGGGCTCTCAGAGCGATTGACCTGCTGCGCTGCCCGGGCTACGGCAACCGCCTAAAACGCATGAGGGACTTATGGGACGCACACGCAAGGGCCGGGACATTTCCGGTTGGGTCATTGTTGATAAGCCTGCAGGCCTGACCAGCACGGCTGTAGTCAATAAAATTCGTTGGGCATTTGATGCTAAAAAAGCGGGCCATGCGGGGACTTTGGATCCCGAGGCCACGGGGCTTTTGGCTGTGGCGCTGGGCGAGGCGACTAAGACCATCCCCTATATCACGGATGCAACGAAAGCCTATGAATTTACAGTAAACTTTGGTGCGGCCACCAATACGGATGATGCGGAGGGGGAGGTGATCAAAACCTCTGATTTGCGACCCGATGATGCGCAGATTGTTGAAGCCCTACAAGGGTTTCTCGGGGAAATCATGCAGGTGCCGCCGCAATTTTCCGCAGTGAAAATTGACGGGCAGCGGGCGTATAAATTGGCGCGACTGGGCGAAGAAATGCAGATTGCCGCCCGGCCGCTTTGGGTCGAAGAGCTGTTGCTTAGTGATCGACCCTCAGCCGATCAAGCGGTCTTGGAAATGACCTGCGGCAAGGGCGGATATGTGCGTTCGATTGCGCGGGATTTGGGAGAGGTTTTGGGCTGCTATGGCCATGTGGCGCAATTGCGTCGCCTGTGGTCGGGCCCGTTCGATTTGGAACATGCGATCAGCCTCGAACAGATCGAACCCTTTGCAAAAACCGCTGAGATTGACCAGTTTCTGCGTCCTTTAGAAGAAGGTTTGACGGATCTGTTGCAAGGAACAACCAATGCCGAAGGCGCGGCAAAATTGCGCAATGGCAATCTGGCGATTTGCTTTACAACCGCAGAGTATGGCGATGAAATTTGGGTCAGCTATGAGGGCAAAGCCCAGGCGATTGGGCGTTATAAATCAGGCGAAATTCATCCGACGCGGGTGATCTTGCAAGAGTAAGTGCCGCCCTCGTTCCTGTGCCTTTTGCATCCTTTGATGGGTCTCCGTATGACGATTTTGGGTGGAATTGAACGGATGTTCAAAAAAACTGATTGACCTTTGGCAACCCGCAGTCCCATTATCTAACCAGAGCCTATGAAAAGGCGCCGGGAAACGGCATTGGGAGGATAGTATTTTGACTGCGACGGATTCGGCGGATCTGGTCTCTATTCCAGCACTGTTGACGCGCAATGCGCGTGAATTTGGCGATAAAGCGGCCTATCGCGAGAAAGAATTTGGCATTTGGCAAAGCTGGACTTGGGTTGAAGCGGTGGAGCAAGTGGAGGCTTTGGCCTTGGGTCTGCTATCGCTGGGTGCCGAAAAAGGCGATCACGTGGCGATTGCGGGTCGCAACCGGCCGTATCTTTATTGGGCAATGTTGGCGGCGCAATCCATTGGCGCTGTACCCGTGCCAATTTACCAAGATGCGGTGGGAGATGAGATTGCCTATGTTCTGGATCACTGCAATGCGCGGTTTATCGTGGCCGGTGATCAGGAGCAGGTGGATAAGATCCTCGACATTCGCGACAGTTTGAAAAATCTTCAGACGATCATCTATTTGGACCCACGCGGTCTGCGTAAATATGACCACAGCATCCTCAAGCAATATCAAAGCTTGCAAGAGGAAGGCCGGGCGGCGCGTGGCGATTTGGGCGACGAGCTGGCCAAACGCCAAGCGGCGCAGACCTATGATGATACCTGCGTGATGCTCTATACCTCCGGGACAACGGGCCGCCCAAAGGGCGTGGTCTTGTCCAATCGAAACGTCATTGAAACCTCAAAAAACTCATCGCAATTTGATGACTTGGGTCCGGGCGAAGAAGTGTTGGCTTATCTGCCGATGGCCTGGGTCGGTGATTATACCTTCTCGATGGGGCAAGCCCTGTGGACGGGTTTTTGCGTCAATTGCCCTGAGAGCGCAGAGACGATGATGACGGATTTGCGTGAAATCGGTCCGACCTATTATTTCGCCCCGCCGCGGGTGTTTGAAAACCAGTTGACCAATGTGATGATCCGCATGGAAGATGCGGGCCGTCTCAAGAAATGGATGTTTGACAAGGCGATGGCCCATGCCAAGCGCGTCGGGCCCGCGCTATTGAGCGGTGCCTCGGTCGGCTTTTTGGATCGGGTGAAGTATTTTCTGGGGGATATTTTTATCTATGGCCCGTTGAAAAATACCCTCGGCCTGAGCCGCGTGCGCATTGGCTATACAGCCGGTGAGGCAATTGGGCCGGAGCTGTTCGATTTTTACCGCTCGCTTGGGATCAACCTCAAACAGCTGTACGGGCAAACAGAAGCTACGGTTTATGTCACCATTCAACCAGATGGACAGGTGCGGGCCGATACGGTTGGCGTTCCGGCACCGGGCGTCGAAGTGCGCATTGGGGACAATGGCGAGATCTATTACCGGTCACCGGGCGTTTTTGTGGAATATTACAACAACCCTGAAAGCACAGCATCAACCAAGGATGCAGAAGGCTGGGTGGCCACGGGAGATGCGGGCTTTTTTGAAGAGGACACGGGCCATCTGCGCATTATTGACCGGGCTAAAGATGTTGGCAAAATGGCTGATGGGCGTTTGTTTGCGCCAAAATATGTTGAGAATAAGCTCAAATTCTATCCAAATATTTTGGAGGCTGTCGTTTTTGGCAATGACCGGGACTATTGTACCGCCTTTGTGAATATTGATCTAAATGCCGTGGGCAATTGGGCCGAGCGTAACAATATTGCCTATGGCGGCTATCAAGAACTGTCCCAGCACCCGCAGGTATTGGACATGATCAAAGCCCATATTGAAGAAACCAATCAAAGCATCGCGCAAGATCCGATGTTGTCGGGCTGCCAAGTGCGCCGCTTCTTGGTTCTGCATAAGGAATTGGACGCCGATGACGGTGAAATGACCCGCACGCGCAAGGTGCGTCGTCGCACGGTTGAGGATAAATTTGATGATCTGATTGCTGGCCTTTACGGCGGCGCGCTGTTTGTTGAGACCACTACTGAGGTGACATATGAGGATGGGCGCAAGGGCTCGATTTCGGCAAAATTGGAGCTGCGGGATGCAGCGCTTGCCGCTGAGCAACAGATGGCTGCCCAATGATTGTATCCATGCCCGCAGTGATCATTCAATATTCTTTGGAGTATCCGCCCCATGTTTGACCAAGCTGAAAGTTTTGTAACCGCAGATGGCCGCACCATTGGTTCTGTCATGATGGAAATGAAGAATATCACCCTGCGGTTTGGCGGGGTGGTGGCGATCAAGGATATTTCCTTTGATGTGCGCGAAGGAGAAATTCGCGCGATTATCGGACCCAATGGCGCCGGGAAATCCTCGATGCTTAATGTTATTTCTGGCTTTTACCATCCCCAGGAAGGGGAGGTCTGGTACAAAGGCGCCCGCCGGCCTGAAATGAAACCCTTTGAAGTCGCCCGTCAAGGCATCGCGCGGACTTTCCAAAATATTGCGCTTTTCGAAGGTATGAGCGTTTTGGATAACGTCATGACTGGCCGATTGAACCATATGAAAAGTGGTATTTTAAGCCAAGCGATTTGGTATGGAAAAGCCGAACGTGAAGAGACAGAAAACCGCGCAGTTGTGGAGCGTGTCATTGATTTTCTCGAAATTCAACATATCCGCAAAACACCTGTAAGCCGCTTGCCCTATGGTTTGAAAAAACGCGTTGAATTGGCCCGCGCCTTGGCAGCGGATCCCAAGCTCTTGCTGCTTGATGAGCCGATGGCGGGGATGAATGTGGAAGAAAAAGAGGACATGAGCCGCTTTATTCTCGACGTGAACGATGAATTTGGCACGACGATTGTCTTGATCGAGCATGACATGGGTGTTGTGATGGATCTATCTGACCGCGTGGTTGTGATGGATTATGGCAAGAAAATTGGCGATGGTCCGCCCGATGAAGTGCGCAACAATCAGGCGGTGATTGATGCCTATTTGGGAGTGGCGCATGATTGATGCTATTAAATTTAAGGGCTTCTGCTTCATGCAGGCTGCTCACAATACCGGCGCGGAGGCGTAAGCAATGTTCCCAGACCAATTTTTATTCGGTGTCGAAGTTTTGCTAAATGGCTTGATGGCTGGGGTGCTTTACGCGCTGGTGGCTTTGGGGTTTGTTCTAATTTTCAAAGCTTCGGGCATTTTCAACTATGCGCAGGGGGTTATGGCCTTGTTCGCGGCGCTTACGCTGGTGGGCATTATGGATGGTCAGGTGCCGTTTTCCCATTTAATCAACGCGCTTTTTGGCACGGATGTGCACCATTTTGGCTGGCACGTCCCAGCCTTTGCAGCCATTCTTTTAGCGATGGCGGTGATGGTTGGATTAGCCTGGATTGTTCAGTATTTCATCTTCCGACATTTGGTGGGGCAAGAACCAATTATCCTCTTCATGGCGACCATCGGGCTGGCCTACTTCATGGAAGGATTTGGCGACATGATGTGGGGATCAGAGATCAAGAAACTGGATGTTGGCATTCCGCAGGGGGGCAGTTTTTGGATTGAGGAGGCTACGGCGTTTTTGGGTGGCTCAAACTTCTATGGGTTTTTCATAGATCAGTTGGATATTGTTGCGGCGGTTGTGGCGATTATCCTCGTGGTCTTGCTGGTTGCCTTCGCGCAATATACCAAGCAAGGCCGCGCCATGCGGGCGGTGGCAGATGATCACCAAGCGGCTTTATCGGTTGGGATCTCGTTGAGTTTTATCTGGGTCTTGGTCTGGTCGCTGGCGGGTTTTGTCGCTCTTGTCGCAGGCATCATGTGGGGCGCAAAATCAGGCGTGCAGTTCTCTTTGTCTCTTATCGCGCTCAAAGCTCTGCCTGTGTTGATGCTTGGAGGGTTCACTTCGATCCCTGGTGCGATTGTTGGCGGATTGATTGTGGGTGTTGGGGAAAAATTGTTCGAATTCCTTATCGGCGCGCCCTTTTTGGGTGGCGCGACGGAGAATTGGTTCGCCTACATGCTGGCCCTAGTGTTTTTGGTCTTTCGTCCACAAGGCTTGTTTGGGGAGAAAATCATTGAGCGTGTTTAACTCATGTATCCGTGCCCCGAGGGGCTTTGTGACGAATGATCTGAATGTGAAGGGGACAGCGTATGCTATATCGTGAATCGGGCGATTTCAGCGAAACCTACAAAGCGGATAGCCAAACTTTCCCCATCAAATTTGATCGTTATCGCTATTATGCGGTTTTGATCGTGGCATTTTTGGTCATTCCCTTTGTAATTAATGATTACTGGGCCAACGCTGTTTTGGTACCTTTTTTGATCTATGCGATTGCAGCCATCGGTCTCAATATTCTAACGGGCTACTGCGGCCAGGTGTCTTTGGGCACGGGTGGCTTCATGGCCGTGGGAGCCTATGCTTGCTATAAGCTGATGACAGCTTTCCCGGATGTTAGCATTGTGGTCCATGTGCTGATTTCTGGTGGAATCACTGCTGCAGTGGTCACGCTTTTTGGCTTGCCCAGTTTGCGCATCAAGGGTTTTTACCTCGCGGTGGCAACTTTAGCGGCACAATTCTTTTTGGTTTGGCTGTTCAACCGGGTGGCGTGGTTTTATAACTACTCAGCATCAGGACAGATCAATGCGCCAGATCGCACGGTTTTTGGATATCTTGTCACAGGCCCCAACACTGAGGCCTGGGCAAAATATCTCATATGTCTGATTTTCGTGACGTTTACAGGAATCGTTGCGCGAAACATGACACGTGGAGCGCTTGGAAGGAAATGGTCTGCTATCCGCGATATGGATATTGCTGCTGAAATTATCGGTGTTAACCCTTTGAATGCTAAACTGTCGGCCTTTGCTATATCTGGCTTCTTTATTGGTATTTCTGGTGCGCTCTTTTTTAGTGTCTACCTTGGTGCGGCAGAGGTTGGTGAAGCTTTTGGTATCCAAAAATCGTTCTTGGTACTTTTCATGATAATTATTGGCGGTCTTGGCTCCATATTTGGCAGTTTCGCGGGGGCTGCATTTATGGTACTTTTGCCAGTATTCTTGAAAAATGTTCTGGTGGGTGGACTGGGTTGGGACACGGCACTTGCGGCCCATTTAGAATTTGTCATTGTTGGAGCGTTGATCATTGTGTTTTTGATTGCTGAGCCACATGGATTGGCGCAGCTTTGGCGCGTGGCAAAAGAGAAATTACGACTTTGGCCTTTCCCGCACTAGGGAGAGGTTAATCAAACGACCGGGAAAACCGGCATTTCGGACAAACCAAGGGAGGAATAATCCGATGAAAAGACTAGCAACAGCAACAGTGGCCGCCGTCATGGCTGCAGCCCCAGTGATGGCAGACCTAGTGTTCCCGTCCCTGTCTTATCGCACAGGCGCTTATGCGGCAGGCGGCATTCCGTTTGCCGATGGTTATGCTGATTATATGACGCTTTTGAATGAGCGGGATGGTGGCATTGGTGGTGTTATGACGCGAATTCTTGAATGCGAAACAGGCTATAACACCGAAAAAGGCGTTGAGTGTTATGAGGCTACTAAGGGCGAAGGTGCTTTGGTTTATCAACCGCTATCAACTGGAATTACATATCAGTTAATTCCAAAGGCCACAGCAGATGGTATTGCAATTCACTCCATGGGATATGGTCGAACATCTGCAGCGAACGGTAAAGTTTTTAGTAACGTCTTCAACTACCCAGCAAACTATTGGAATGGTGCTTCCGCGGTTGTGCAGCACATTCTAGATGTCAATGGTGGGGATATAAAAGGCAAAAAAATTGCTCTTGTTTATCATAACTCAGCTTATGGCAAGGAGCCAATTCGGACGTTGGAAGAGCTATCAAAGAAACATGGATTTGAGTTGAGCCTGCTAGCGGTGGATCACCCTGGCCAAGAACAAAAATCGCAGTGGCTGCAAATCCGCCGTGAGCGCCCAGACTATGTGACCATGTGGGGTTGGGGTGTTATGAACCAGGTAGCAATCCAAGAGGCAGTCAATATCCGTTTCCCAATGGAAAATTTCATTGGTGTTTGGTGGTCAGGTTCTGAAAATGATGTTTTGCCATCTGGTGATGATGCTAATGGTTATAAAGCTGTGACTTTCCACAATGTTGGCAACAACTTTCCAGTCTTTGAAGATGTGAAGAAACATGTGGTTGACACTGGTAAAGCTGCTGGTGCCGGAGATCAGATTGGAACAGCAATTTACAACCGCGGTTTCTATGCTGCTATGCTTGCAGCGGAAGCAGTCCGGAACGCGCAGGCTATTCATGGGGTTGCAGATATTACCCCAGCCATGATGCTCGATGGTATGGAATCTTTGGAAATTACCGAGGCAAGGATGGCTGAACTAGGCATGCCAAACTTTGGCCCATCTTTCAAAGTGTCATGCGAAAATCACGGTGGTCCGGGCACTGTGGGTGTTGCACAGTGGGATGCATCAAGCAAAACATGGTCTCTGATTTCAGACTTTAAGGAAACTGATATGTCTGTGATACAACCATTGATCGAAGCTGACTCCGCAGCATTTGCTGCCGAAAACAACATCGCAGAGCGCTGTAATTAAGCAGAGCGATTTAAACGAGTTGTAAAATAAGCTCTGGCCCCGTTGGGCCAGAGCATCCGAATAGGAAGAATGCCATGCTTGATGACAGCTCAACGAACGAAACACTGCTCGAAGTCAATAATATTGAAGTGATTTATAATCACGTGATTTTGGTATTGAAGGGCGTGTCTTTAAGTGTGCCAAAAGGCGGGATTACCGCGCTTTTGGGCGGCAATGGCGCGGGTAAAACCACGACATTAAAAGCGATTTCTCAATTGCTTCACTCCGAGCGCGGGGAAGTTACCAAAGGAACGATTGCCTATCGCGGTCAGTCGGTCTCTGGTCTGAACCCCTCGGATCTGGTGAAGCGCGGCGTGATCCAAGTGATGGAAGGGCGCCATTGTTTTGAACATTTAACAGTCGAAGAAAACCTGCTGACCGGCAGTTATACCCGCACGGATGGCGCCGCTGCAGTCGCGGCGGATTTGGAAAAAGTTTACGCCTATTTTCCAAGGCTGGCCGAACGGCGCAAAAGTCAGGCGGGTTATACCTCTGGCGGCGAACAACAAATGTGTGCAATTGGGCGTGCCTTGATGTCACGTCCTGAGACGATTTTGCTGGATGAGCCCTCTATGGGTTTGGCGCCGCAATTAGTGGAAGAAATTTTTGGCATCGTGAAAGACCTCAACGAAAAAGAGGGCGTGTCTTTCCTCTTGGCGGAGCAAAACACGAACGTTGCCCTAAGGTTCGCCCATTATGGCTATATTTTGGAATCTGGTCGTGTGGTGATGGACGGTCCGGCCGCGGAATTGCGCGAAAATCCGGATGTGAAGGAATTTTATCTCGGTATGTCCGATGAGGGGCGCAAATCTTTCCGCGACACCCGCAGCTATCGCCGCCGCAAAAGATGGCTCAGCTGACCTGTTTATAGATGGAAGCCACGCAATGACATTTTACGACGCCTTAGAAACCCGCTCTGCGGATGCCCGTGCGGCCTCTTTGGCCGAATGTTTGCCGGCGCTTTTGACCCATGCGCAGGGCCTTACGGGCTATGAGCATTTGGCACAGTCAGATTTGTCCAGTATTGCCTCTGCCGACGATCTCGTCCGCTTGCCAGTTCTGCGTAAGTCAGAGCTTGGCGCTGCGCAAAAACGCTTGCCACCCTTTGGTGGCTTTAGTGGCGGAGAATTCGATTATGCCTTCCAATCGCCAGGTCCGCTTTATGAGCCGGGTCGAAACAGTCATGATTGGTGGCGTTTCGCGCGGTTTTTGCATGCCACCGGCTTTGGGCCAGGCGATATTGTGCAAAATTGCTTTTCCTATCATCTGACGCCCGCTGGTACGATGTTTGAGAACGGCGCACGGGCCGTGGGCGCCGCCGTTTTGCCGGCCGGGACTGGGCAAACTGAACTACAAGCTCAAGCGGCTCACGATGTGGGAGCCACCGGTTATGCCGGCACGCCAGATTATTTGAAAGTGATTTTGGAAAAGGCCGATGAGATGGGCTTGACGCTCGGTATTGGCAAAGCCGCAGTTGGAGGTGGCGCGCTGTTTCCGTCGTTGCGGCAATGGTATGCAGACCGAGGCATCATTTGCCGCCAATGCTATGCGACCGCTGATCTTGGCAATGTCGCCTATGAGAGTGAGGCAATGGACGGATTGATCCTGGATGAGGGTGTGGTGGTCGAGATCGTCACTCCCGGCACGGGCGATCCTGTCCCCTTTGGTGAGGTGGGCGAGGTCTTGGTCACCACGCTGAACAATGACTACCCATTGGTGCGATTTGCCACCGGAGATCTTTCTGCCTTTATGCCGGGTGAAAGCTCCTGCGGACGGAGCAACCTGCGAATCAAAGGATGGATGGGCCGCGCAGATCAAACCACTAAGATCAAAGGGATGTTCATCCGTCCTGAGCAAGTGGCGGCCTTTGTGGCCAAACACCCCGAAGTCACCCGCGCCCGTGTCATTGCCAGCCGGGATGGTGAGGCGGATGCAATGGCTGTGAAAATCGAAGGTTTGGCTGAAAAAGCCGCTGATTACGCAGCCTCCTTAACGGAGATGTTGAAATTGCGCGGTCAAGTGGAAGTGGTCGCCTCCGGTAGCTTGCCGCGTGATGGCGTCGTGATTGAAGATCAACGCAGCTATAAGTGAGCCTTGGACTTAGGCCACAAAAAAGCCGCCCCCGAAGGAACGGCCTTTTTAAAAACGCTGTATCAGAGATTAACCCTGACGTGCTTTAAAGCGAGGCTGTGTTTTGTTTATCACATAAACACGGCCCTTACGGCGGACCACACGACAATCGCGGTGGCGGCTCTTAAGCGAGCGAAGCGAGTTTTTGACCTTCATGGCCTTCTCCTTCAAAACCGGGCCGCGGAGTAGCCCAAGTATACAAAATGGTGGGCACGACTGGGATCGAACCAGTGACCCCTTCGATGTCAACGAAGTGCTCTACCGCTGAGCTACGCGCCCGTTGAACCGATGTTTTCCCCACGCCCCACCAAAAAGGACGCAAAAAGCGCGTCGGTAGCGGCCGTATATGCAGCAGGTGTCGAGTCTTCAAGCTGAAATCGCAATTGAACCGAGAAATTGCTGGGACAATGGCAATTTTGGTGAATTTTATAGGAAATGTTTCCCCAATCTGTGCGCTATGCTATAGTTGCGCATGCAAGATGCCCCGTTCACCCTTTTTGAGCCCGTCCAACGTAGCAGCTACGTTGTCTTTGCTGCGCCGCATTCGGGGCGCCGCTATGCGCCAGAGTTTTTGGCGCAGTCCGTTCTTGATTCGCGTGCGATTCGTGCCTCAGAAGATGCTTTTGTCGATCAATTATTTGCGCCTGCTGTTCAGTTTGGCGCGCCGCTTTTGGTTGCCAATGCGCCGCGGGCTTATGTGGATCTCAACCGTGGCTGCAACGAGCTGGACCCCGCGGTGATTGAGGGTGTTAAAAGCCTGGGCGTCAATGCACGGATTGCCTCGGGTCTCGGTGTTGTGCCGCGGGTCGTGGCGATTGGGACACCGATCTATCGCGGAAAGATCAGCCTAAAAGAGGCGCAAGAGCGCATCGACCGCATTTGGTGGCCATATCATCATAAGCTGACTGCGCTTTTGGACCAGACTCGTGCGCAGTTTGGTCAAGCCATCTTAATTGATTGTCATTCCATGCCCCATTCCGCCGTCAGTCGCGGCCCGCTTGAGGGCACGGCGCCGCAGATCGTTTTGGGCGACCGTTTTGGGGCGGCTGCCGATGAGACGCTGATGGCGCATATTCACGGCGCTTTTGCGGAGGCTGGATTTCGGGTGGCGCGCAACACGCCCTTTGCCGGCGCGTTTATCAGTCAGCGTTATGGCAAGCCGCAGATGGGGCAACATGCGGTGCAGATCGAAATTGATCGCAGCCTCTATATGGATGAAGCGCGTATCCGGCCAAGCGCTGAGTTCGATGCCGTCCGTCGCCGTCTGGTTGGCGTCATTGCGGATATCGCAAGACTGGGACAATCGGGGCAAGAGCTCGCGGCGCAGTGAAGCCCTAGCGCAAAGACCGTCCCCTCACGATAGCATCTTTGCCGAATTTTGCCCGAATAGTATCTGTCGCCCGTTCGGCCTTGGCGCGGGTGCTTGCCTTCGGGTCCAGAAGATCGCCAGTCAAATCACTTTCCTCCGCACGCACCAAATCCGACAGGCCAACGCCAATCAAGCGATAGGGACCCTGCGGACCAGACTGGTCAAACAAATCTCGCGCCGTGCGGTAGATCCGATCGGCGATCTGCGTGGCCTCACGTAACGATAGACGGCGCGACAAAGCGCTGTGATCTTTGCGCTTGAGTTTTAACGTCACGACACGCCCCGCCAAATCCCGCGCTTTTGCGCGGTCACTGACCTTTTCCGCAAGGCGCCAGATATGCCCGTCGAGCACATCTGCATCAGAGGTATCTTCAAAGAATGTCGTTTCATTTGAGATGCTTTTCACAGGCGCATGGGCCGAGACCTGCCGCCGGTCCTCGCCGCGGGCCAGATGCCACAACCGATCCCCCATGGATCCGAAGCGTGCGGTCAGGTCCTGCCGTTCCCAACGCAAAAGATCCGCAAATGTGCGGATGCCCGCCTTGTCCAATGCGCCCTGCGCCACGGCTCCCACGCCCCAGATCAGGCCGATGGGTTTATCTGTGAGGAACTGATTTGTCTCCGCCTTTCCAATCACCGAGAATCCCCTTGGTTTGTCGAGATCACTGGCCACTTTTGCGAGAAATTTATTATGTGACAGACCGATCGAGCCGGTGAGGCCCAATTCCTCCTTCATGCGTTTCACCAAACGGGCCAACATCACCGCAGGCGGCGCCCCATGCAGCGCTGTGGTGCCGGTCATATCGAGGAAGGCTTCATCCAGAGACAAGGGTTCAATGGCTGGGGTGAGCTCTTGCATCATTTTGCGGATGGCGGCGCTGGCTTTTACATATTCCTCCATGCGCGGCCTCACCACCACGGCTTCTGGGCAAAGTTTTAGTGCCTGAAACATAGGCATCGCAGATTTCACACCCCGCACACGGGCCACATAGCAAGCCGTGCTCACCACCCCGCGCCGACCACCGCCAATGATAACGGGTTTGCTGGCCAGCTCTGGATTGTCGCGCTTTTCAACCGAGGCATAGAAGGCGTCGCAATCCATATGGGCGATGGAGAGGGAGAAGAGCTCTGGATGGGCGGCTATGCGTGGCCGCCCACAAGCCGTGCACCGGCGCGGGGCAGTCTCAAAGGTGGTCAAACAATCGCGGCAAAATGCAGGCATGTTCGTAAGCTAACGCGTAAGCGCGGCTGCGTCCACGCGCAAGCCGACTGTCGGCCCGCATCGAAGATTTCATTTTTGCATAACAAGCCCTATATAGTCCCTATATAGAACTGACCGATGGGGAGAAAATTTATGGATTTTGAAGTGACTTTAAGCCAATTGGGGCAAAATGGCTTTCTCATCGCCTTGGCGATTATTATTTTGGTCGTCCTCTTCAAAGGTGTGCGCATCGTGCCGCAATCTGAGAAATTTGTGGTCGAACGGTTCGGCCGCCTCAAATCTGTTCTGGGCCCAGGGTTGAACTTCATAGTGCCCTTCCTGGACCGGGTGCGGCATCGGGTTTCGGTTCTTGAGCGGCAGTTGCCAACCAACAGCCAAGACGCAATCACCAGCGATAATGTTCTGGTGAAAGTCGATACCTCGGTTTTCTATCGCATTACCGAACCGGCAAAAACAGTTTACCGAATCCGCGATGTGGACGCGGCGATTTCAACCACTGTGGCCGGGATCGTGCGGGCGGAAATCGGTCAGATGGAGTTGGACGAGGTGCAATCGAACCGCTCTGAGCTGATCAATGCGATCAAGTCGGCGATTGAGGTCGCGGTTGATGACTGGGGTGTTGAGGTGACACGGGCAGAATTGCTGGATGTGAACCTCGATCGGGCCACTCAAGATGCTATGCTGCAACAGCTCAACGCCGAGCGGGCGCGCCGGGCGCAGGTGACAGAGGCAGAAGGATATAAGCGCGCTGTGGAGCTCAACGCCGATGCAGAACTCTATTCTGCCGAGCAAGCGGCCAAAGCGCGCCGTGTGCAAGCGGATGCTGAAGCCTATGCCACGGGTGTTGTTGCACGCGCCATTGCCAAGAATGGCGTTGAAGCAGCGCAATACCAGGTGGCGCTCAAGCAGGTTGAAGCACTGACCGCCTTAGGTGGTGGTGAGGGCAAGCAAACCATCCTGGTGCCCTCCAACGCGATGGATGCTTTTGCAGATGCGTTCAAAATGCTGAAAGGGTCGAAGTGATGCTTCAGACACTCCATGCCACCTGGTGGGCTTGGGCGATTTTGGCCCTGGCCTTGGCCTTTCTTGAAATCATCGTGCCGGCCTTTGTGTTTTTGGGCATGACCATCGGGGCTGCCTGCGTCGCGCTGGTGGTGCTTTTGGGAGGCGCTGGCTCTATCGGCGCACCGGTATCGGTGCTGATATTCGCCGTGACCTCGCTTGTCGCCACTTTGATCCTGCGCCGGATTTTCTCGCTGCCCAAAGGGCAGGTCAAAACCTTTGAGGGTGATATCAACGATTAAGCGTTTGGGCGTTCGGCTTGTGGGCTGGCCAGTTCAGCCAAAATAGAAAGCGCTGCATCGCGTGGGGAGGGGGCGGTCCAAATCGGCCGACCCACGACCACATGATCTGCGCCATTGGCAATGGCCTGCGCCGGTGTGGCGATGCGTTTTTGGTCGCCCAAGTCGGCGCCCGTGGGGCGCACACCGGGGGTGACGATCAATTTGCCTTTGGCCTCGGGAAGTGCGCGGATGACAGCGGCCTCTTGCGGGCTGGCAATCACCCCGTCCGCTCCGGCGTCAAAGGCCTTGCCCGCGCGCTCTGCCACCAAATCGGCAATATCTCCGGGCTTGATTAATGCATCATTGAGATCGGCACGATCCAGTGACGTTAGAATAGTCACGGCCAGGATTTTCAAATCATTCCCTGCCGCGCCTTCTTTGGCCGCGCGCACCACATAGGGGTCGCCGTGGACGGTTAGGAAATCGAGATCAAATTGCGCGATACCGCGCACCGCATGTTCAACGGTGGCACCGATGTCGAACAATTTCATGTCGAGAAAAATACGCTTGCCCAATTCCGCCTTCAACTCATTGGCCAGCGCCAAACCACCGCCGGTCAGCATACCGAGGCCGATTTTGTAGAAGTTGACCGCATCCCCGAGTTGCTCGGCCATCTTCAAGGCTTCAATGGCATTTGGCATATCCATCGCCACAATTAATTTGTCATCAGCCATGGAGATCTCCAGAGTTTGCGCTTTGGGGGTGAATTATCCATTGTAACCGCGCCTGTCTATGCCAAGGCTCATAAATTGCGATTTATTGCCAAAATCCCTGTTTATGTGGGCCGAGTACTTGTCGAGCCAGTGGACGATGCCCAAATAACGGTTAAGGTCGCATAATGGCTGTGCCGAAGTCGGGCAGCGTAAGATCCGCGACGCTTACGAAGGAGAGAGACGATGAATTTAGATAAATTCACCGAACGGTCGCGCGGTTTCATTCAGGCGGCCCAAACCATTGCACAAAGAGAAGATCACGCGCGCCTTGGGCCGGAGCATTTGCTCAAAGCGCTGTTGGACGACAAAGAGGGGTTGGCGAGCAATTTGATCGCGCGATCTGGTGGCGTGCCGCAGCGCGTGCTCGAACATTTGAACCTTACCCTGTCCAAAATTGCCAAGGTCACGGGTGATGCGCAGGTCTATGTCGACGGCACAACTGGCAAGGTTTTAGCTGAGGCGGAAAAACTGGCGCAAAAGGCGGGCGACAGTTTTGTGCCCGTGGAGCGCATTTTGATGGCGCTTTGCATGGTGAAATCCAAAGCGAAGGAGGCACTCGACGCCGGCGCCGTAACGGCACAAAAGCTCAATGGTGCGATTGAAGACATTCGTCAGGGTCGCACCGCGGATTCGGCCAGCGCCGAAGACAGCTATGAGGCGTTAAAGAAATATGCCCAAGATTTGACCGCAAAGGCAACGAAAGGAAAGATTGACCCGATCATTGGCCGAGATGAAGAAATCCGCCGCGCCATGCAGGTCCTATCGCGGCGCACCAAGAATAACCCGGTGTTGATCGGTGAGCCGGGCGTTGGGAAAACGGCGATTGCCGAGGGTATGGCGCTGCGCATTATCAACGGTGATGTGCCCGAAAGCCTGCGCAATAAGCGGCTGCTGGCTTTGGATATGGGCGCCTTGATTGCCGGGGCGAAGTATCGTGGGGAATTTGAAGAGCGTCTCAAGGCGGTGTTGAATGAGGTGACATCTGCGGCGGGCGAAATCCTATTGTTCATCGATGAGATGCACACGCTTGTGGGCGCGGGCAAAGGTGATGGTGCGATGGACGCGGCCAATTTGATCAAACCGGCACTGGCCCGCGGCGAATTGCACTGCATAGGAGCGACCACGCTGGATGAGTATCGCAAATATGTCGAAAAAGATGCCGCGCTTGCTCGGCGCTTTCAACCGGTCCAGGTTGAAGAGCCAAGCGTCACCGATACCATCTCGATTCTGCGTGGGATCAAGGAGAAATACGAGCTGCACCATGGCGTGCGCATCGCTGATGCGGCGCTTGTGGCGGCCGCGACCCTGTCAAACCGCTATATCACGGATCGCTTTCTGCCCGACAAGGCCATTGACCTCGTGGATGAGGCGGCCAGTCGCTTGCGGATGCAGGTCGATAGCAAGCCCGAAGAGCTTGATGCGCTGGACCGCGATATCTTGCAAAAACAAATCGAGGTTGAGGCCCTCAAGCTGGAGGATGATGCGGCGTCGAAAACTCGGCTTGTGGCTTTGGAAAAATCTTTGGCCGATCTACAAGAGCGCTCCAGCGAGCTGAACGCCCAATGGCAGGCAGAGCGGGATAAACTCGCCTCAGCGCGCGAGATCAAAGAGCAGTTGGACCGGGCCCGGGCCGATCTGGATATCGCCAAACGTGAGGGCAATCTCGGCAAAGCCGGTGAGCTGTCCTACGGGGTGATTCCGGGGTTGGAAAAAAGCCTAGCAGAGGCGGAAGCGGCCGAAGGTCATATGGTTGAGGAGGCTGTGCGCCCAGATCAAATCGCCGGTGTGGTTGAGCGCTGGACCGGGATTCCGACCTCGCGGATGCTGGAAGGCGAGCGGGATAAATTGCTGCGCATGGAGGAGGAGCTGCATGCGCGGGTGATTGGTCAATCTGCCGCGGTCAAAGCCGTGTCCAATGCGGTGCGCCGGGCGCGGGCTGGACTCAATGATGAAAGCCGACCTCTGGGGAGCTTTCTCTTTTTGGGCCCAACCGGCGTGGGTAAGACCGAATTGACCAAGGCAGTGGCGAATTTCTTGTTTGATGACGACGCTGCGATGGTTCGGATTGATATGTCAGAATTCATGGAAAAACATAGTGTGTCGCGGTTGATCGGCGCGCCTCCAGGCTATGTTGGCTATGATGAAGGGGGCATTTTGACCGAAGCTGTGCGCCGCCGGCCTTATCAAGTGGTTTTGTTTGATGAGGTGGAGAAGGCCCATCCGGATGTGTTCAATATTTTGTTGCAGGTTTTGGACGATGGTGTGCTCACCGACAGCCAGGGCCGAACCGTGGACTTTAAGCAAACTTTAATCGTACTCACCTCAAATCTTGGGGCGCAGGTGCTCAGCGAGCTGCCCGAAGGGATGGAGTCTTCTGAGGCGCGGCGCGAAGTGATGGACGCTGTGCGGGGGCATTTCCGCCCGGAATTCCTCAACCGTTTGGACGAGACCATCATCTTTGATCGTCTGAACCGGCAGGACATGGACGGTATTGTGGATATCCAATTGGGACTTTTGCAGAGCCGTCTGGCACCGCGGGAGATCAGCTTGGAACTTGATGCCTCCGCCACAACTTGGTTGGCCGATGAAGGGTATGATCCAGTCTTTGGTGCGCGTCCGTTGAAGCGGGTGATCCAATCGGCGTTGCAAAACCAATTGGCCGAGATGCTTTTGGCCGGTGAAGTCTCAGATGGTGACATCGTGCCCGTCACGGCGGGCAGTGAGGGCTTGATCGTTGGAGATAGGGTTAGCGGTTCCAACCGATTGCCACCCAAAGACGCGGTCGTGCATTAAGCTCTCGAACACCAGCGCCCCCGCGCAATCGCGTGGGGGCGCTTTATTTCACAAGGAACACTATATGCGACAGCTTGAACGCCTGCCTAAGATGGTAATTTTTGATTGTGACGGCGTCGTAGTAGATAGTGAACCACTGACACTGCAATTGATCCGTGACGATCTGGCCGCAAGAGGCTTGCCGCTTGAATTGCCGAAAGTCACCGATCTGTTCGTGGGTGGAACCATTGCCGGGGCCGGTGCCCAAGCGCGGGCCATGGGCGCGGATATTCCAGCAGATTGGGTCGATCAAATCTATGACAAAGTGTTTGCTGTTTTGGCCCGCAGTGTCGCGCCTATCCCGGGCATTGCCGCGGTGTTGGATCGTTTGGATCATCAGGGCATTCCCTATGCGATTGGCTCAAATGGGCCGCATCGCAAGATGGAAATTACCTTGGCGCGCTGCGGCTTGTCGGCGCGCTTTTCTGGGCGGATCTATTCGCGCGAAGATGTCGCCGCGCCCAAACCTGCTCCGGATGTTTATCTATTGGCTGCCAGCCAAGCGGGTGTGGCGCCGCAAGACTGTGTGGTGGTTGAAGACAGCGCCACCGGAGCACAGGCCGCCGTGGCTGCGGGCATGGCCGTTTTGGGATTTACGCGCGACACTCCGCCTGTCAAATTTGAAGGTCTTACGGATCTCGTGTTTGACGATATGGCGCAACTGCCTGCGCTACTTGGTTTGCCCGCGGAGTGACGGCAGACCAATACCCGTGCTTTCAAATCCCCCATCGACTGAGATATTTTGCCCGGTCACAAAGCTGGCCTTATCTGAGCATAGAAAGGCGATGACCTGCCCGATTTCCGCTTCGTTGCCATAGCGACCCAGTGGAATGGCGTCGTGATAGGCATCGATGATGTCTTGGGTATGGACGGCCATGGCCAGTTTGGTGCGCACCGGGCCGGGCGCCACAGAATTGACCCGAATGCCATATTCGCCAAGTTCTGCCGCATATTGTTGTGTCATATGAATGATTGCAGCTTTCGATGTTCCATAGGCCACTCGCAGGGTTGAGGCGCGCAGACCAGAGATTGAGGCGATATTAACCACTGCGCCGCGACTGGCCTTGAGGGCTGGAGTGGCCGCTTGGGTGCACAGAAATGCCCCGTCTAGGTTGGTTTCCATTACCCGCCGCCAGCGCGCGAAGGTGGTTTGTTCAATCGGGCCAAAATCGGCAACCCCAGCGTTATTGACCAAAGCGTCAATCTGCCCGCGCGCGGCCAGCGTCGCTGCGATCATACTGTCCACTTGGTCTGGATCGGAAATATCGTGCACCGCCGCGGTCACCGCTTGGCGCTCAAATGCTCGGGCCGTCAACTCTTCTGCGTCTCTGTCCACCATGACCACATGCCATCCCTGCGCGCAGAGTATATCCGTTGTGGCAAGTCCAATGCCGCGCGCCGCGCCGGTAATGAGTGCAGTTTTCATATCATTCTCCTTTTGCCTGACTGTGCCGCCGGGTCGCAGCAGAGGCAAGTGCTCAAAATGTTTCAGGTACCTAGCGAAGCTGTGATGTGACTTGTAGTGGACAGAAGCGGCTTTTGGGCTATGTCTTCCGCAAGAGAAAGGATCTCACCATGGCACATCGCTGGACGAATACGCTGACACGCGCGGATGTTACTCCGGAGCCGCTTTGGCTCAATCGCAGGCAAGTTATCGCAGGCGCCTTGGGGGCAGGGGCTATGGCTTCGATCGCCAGCCCGGCTATGGCGGAAACCTTAGAGCCCAACACTTGGGAGCATATCACCAGCTATAACAATTTCTATGAATTTGGCACCGATAAGGAAGATCCTGCCGCCAATGCCCACCGGTTGAACACCTCTGGTTGGGAGATTGAAGTAGATGGTTTGGTCGATGCGCCTGGGCGCTATTCGCTGACCTCGTTGCTTGAGGGGTTAAGTGAAGAGGAGCGTATCTATCGGTTCCGTTGCGTTGAAGCCTGGTCGATGGTCGTGCCTTGGAATGGGGTGGAGCTGAAAGACATTCTAGATAAGGTCGGCGTGCAGTCGGGGGCCAAATATGTTGCCTTTGAGACCGCCAACCGTCCCGATGAAATGCCAGGTCTGCGCTATCCTGTCCTGGATTGGCCTTATCGTGAAGGGTTGCGGCTTGATGAGGCGCTGCATCCTTTGACCCTGATGGCGATGGGAATTTACGGCAAGCCCATCCCAAATCAGAATGGCGCGCCGATCCGATTGGTGGTGCCTTGGAAATACGGGTTCAAATCGATCAAATCTATCGTGCGGATCACGTTGACGGACCAAGAGCCCGCCACGAGCTGGAATATGGCCAATGCCCGCGAATACGGCTTTTACAGCAATGTGAACCCAACGGTCAGCCATCCACGCTGGTCGCAAGCCTCAGAACGCAAGATTGGCGGTGGCCTGTTTAATCGTCGGCAACCAACATTGATGTTCAACGGGTATGAGGCTGAAGTTGCAGATCTCTACAAGGGTATGGATCTCACGACGTATTTTTAGCGTCTCGCTAGCGCGGCGCGGGGTGTTTGCATGGGGCAGCCATTCGGCTATTGTGGCATCTATTAAATAAAAATGGATTGCCACAATGCTTATACAATGGATCAACACGGGTCTGCGCAAAATTCCGACCTGGGTGCTGTACCTCATTCTACCTATTCCGGGCCTCATGGCCATTGCGGCGGGCTTGACCGATAACCTTGGACCAGAACCTATTAATGAACTGGAAGAGGAGCTGGGCGAATTTGCCCTCAAGCTCTTAATTCTGGGTCTCGCCGTCTCACCGCTGTTGCATTTCACTCGGATCAATCTGGTGCGATTCCGCAGAGCCATCGGGGTGATGGCTTTTGCTTATGTCACGGCGCATTTCTTGGTCTGGTTCGTAATTGATCTGCAAGGCCTCAACCAAATCTGGACTGAGATTGTCAAACGCCCCTATGTGACCGTAGGTTTCGCAGGCTTTGTCGCGATGATCCCCTTGGCGATCACGTCCAATGATCTCTCGGTCCGGCGCCTGGGACGCTTCTGGCGTATTCTGCATCGCCTGACCTATCTGGTGGCTATTTTGGCTGGGCTGCATTTCATCCTGCTATCTAAAGGCTTTGATGTGGAAGCGTTGGCCCATATGGTCGTGATCCTGGCGTTTTTGGCCCTCCGTGTGAACAAATGGCGTCGTGGATTGCAGTCAGGCCTTCAGGGGCTGCGGAAAAAGTTCGTAGGATGAGGGCACCTCGGCCGGTTTGCAGGTGAGTCTTTGGCGGCTGGCATGTTTGCACTGCCAAGATTCCCACGAATTCTTGTTTTTTGGCCTGTCCGCATGGATTCTGAATGCCTCACCGGCGGGCAGCCGTCATTGAAAGTCAAATTATAGCACTGTTTTTAGTCGTTTAAAAACTTAATTCAAAAAATTAGACATTTCTGCAAAAAAGCTCTTGCGGCTTTTGATCAGTAACCTTAGAAGCTCTCTATTGGCAACGCAGAAACGCCGCGCTGGTCAGACACAGAAAGCTAAAACGTTCATTTTGCGCATATTGTTATTGCGTAATTTGACATTTTTTGTGTCACGTTATTTGAAATTTTGGTATCTGAAGAGATATGTGGGCGGTTTGGTTCATTCGATGAACAAACAACTGCATATCGACTTACTAGGGCTACTTCATAATTGAGGGTGTCCGATGATGTAAGGTCAGCTTCACTGTTTGTTAGGTTTTTGTTTCTTTTGAAACTGAAGCACAATGAACAGAAATGATGTCCCGCCTGAACAGCGGGACGATGTGCAGAGGTTCGAACGTCAAGGTTATACAGGTAACTGTATTTCAACTTGAGAGTTTGATCCTGGCTCAGAACGAACGCTGGCGGCAGGCCTAATACATGCAAGTCGAGCGCGCCCTTCGGGGTGAGCGGCGGACGGGTGAGTAACGCGTGGGAATATGCCCTTCTCTAAGGAATAGCCTCTGGAAACGGAGAGTAATACCTTATACGCCCTTTGGGGGAAAGATTTATCGGAGAAGGATTAGCCCGCGTTAGATTAGGTAGTTGGTGGGGTAATGGCCTACCAAGCCTACGATCTATAGCTGGTTTGAGAGGATGATCAGCCACACTGGGACTGAGACACGGCCCAGACTCCTACGGGAGGCAGCAGTAGGGAATCTTAGACAATGGGGGCAACCCTGATCTAGCCATGCCGCGTGTGTGATGAAGGCCCTAGGGTCGTAAAGCACTTTCGCCAGAGATGATAATGACAGTATCTGGTAAAGAAACCCCGGCTAACTCCGTGCCAGCAGCCGCGGTAATACGGAGGGGGTTAGCGTTGTTCGGAATTACTGGGCGTAAAGCGCACGTAGGCGGATTAGTAAGTTAGAGGTGAAATCCCAGGGCTCAACCCTGGAACTGCCTTTAATACTGCTAGTCTTGAGTTCGAGAGAGGTAAGTGGAATTCCGAGTGTAGAGGTGAAATTCGTAGATATTCGGAGGAACACCAGTGGCGAAGGCGGCTTACTGGCTCGATACTGACGCTGAGGTGCGAAAGTGTGGGGAGCAAACAGGATTAGATACCCTGGTAGTCCACACCGTAAACGATGAATGCCAGACGTCAGCAAGTATACTTGTTGGTGTCACACCTAACGGATTAAGCATTCCGCCTGGGGAGTACGGTCGCAAGATTAAAACTCAAAGGAATTGACGGGGGCCCGCACAAGCGGTGGAGCATGTGGTTTAATTCGAAGCAACGCGCAGAACCTTACCAACCCTTGACATCCTGTGCTACTACCAGAGATGGTACGTTCCCTTCGGGGACGCAGTGACAGGTGCTGCATGGCTGTCGTCAGCTCGTGTCGTGAGATGTTCGGTTAAGTCCGGCAACGAGCGCAACCCACATCTTTAGTTGCCAGCAGGTTAAGCTGGGCACTCTAGAGAAACTGCCCGTGATAAGCGGGAGGAAGGTGTGGATGACGTCAAGTCCTCATGGCCCTTACGGGTTGGGCTACACACGTGCTACAATGGCAGTGACAATGGGTTAATCCCCAAAAGCTGTCTCAGTTCGGATTGGGGTCTGCAACTCGACCCCATGAAGTCGGAATCGCTAGTAATCGCGTAACAGCATGACGCGGTGAATACGTTCCCGGGCCTTGTACACACCGCCCGTCACACCATGGGAGTTGGTTCTACCCGACGACGCTGCGCTAACCCTTCGGGGAGGCAGGCGGCCACGGTAGGATCAGCGACTGGGGTGAAGTCGTAACAAGGTAGCCGTAGGGGAACCTGCGGCTGGATCACCTCCTTTCTAAGGATGATCTTAGCAGCAAGACTTCGGTCTTACTCGTAGATCACTTAGCATGATATGTCCTTTGCATATCAAAACATCAGTTCATCTTTTGATGGACTTGGGCCGAGCCGTCCTCATATCTCTTCAGAATTGCGAGCCTTAGGCTTGTACAAACCGCCTGATTGGACCACCACCGGCCCTTTCGGCAGACTTGCTTTGCAAGTCACCTGTCGGGCGTTGTCGATCTTGTTATTCAAGATCCACTGGGTCGGTAGCTCAGGTGGTTAGAGCGCACGCCTGATAAGCGTGAGGTCGGAGGTTCAAGTCCTCCTCGACCCACCATAGATTGCACACCCTTAAATGGGGCGTTAGCTCAGCTGGGAGAGCACCTGCTTTGCAAGCAGGGGGTCATCGGTTCGATCCCGATACGCTCCACCAAGGATTTAAGTTTGAAAGTTAAGCAACTTTTGTTGTTTTGCTGTCCAACTTGGACATTGCTCAGTCTTCGGACTGACTTGACATCGTAAAGAGAGATACAAACATCAGAATTACTGATGCACCGAGTAAGGTGTATCGTGATGTTGTTTGGCATCGTGTGAGAGGGGTAGGAGCAATCTTATTTTTTGATCGTGGTGTCTTTAATAGCAACAGTTCACAAAGTAATTTTGTTCCAAGTTAAGTACAATTATACCTGAGTAAAGCCGCAAGGTTTTGCTCATCGTCGCTGCTCTATCCGGGCAGTGGCGGCACGCATGTTGCCCCCTCTTTGAACCAGCGGGGGCCCATGGGAATAATTTTGTATGACTTTTGGTTCAGAATTTAGTCATCTTCGGATGATGTTGGCAGGACACGCAAAAGGCCTGTCTTCTTCTGGATCAAATCAAGCGCGAAAAGGGCGTTTGGTGAATGCCTTGGCAGTAAGAGGCGATGAAGGACGTGATACTCTGCGATAAGTTATGGGGAGCTGAGAATAAGCTTTGATCCATAAATTTCCGAATGGGGCAACCCACCTGATACTTTGTTATTAATACTACTTATTGTAGTGCTGTTTAAGGGTTCGCCCTTAGTCTGCGTTGCATGCGGTGGAGCATAATAATAGGGTAAACCAGGTATTTATAACTTGAATACATAGGGTTATAAAAGCAAACCCGGGGAACTGAAACATCTAAGTACCCGGAGGAAAGGACATCAATTAGATACTCCCCTAGTAGCGGCGAGCGAACGGGGACCAGCCGAGCCATGAGTGTGACTAGAATGTGTTGGAAAGCACAACCAAAGTGGGTGACAGTCCCGTATAGGAAGCATGATTGGACGTATTAAGTAGGGCGGGACACGTGAAATCCTGTTCGAAGATCGGAGGACCACCTCCGAAGGCTAAGTACTCCTTACTGACCGATAGTGAACCAGTACCGTGAGGGAAAGGTGAAAAGCACCCCGACGAGGGGAGTGAAACAGTTTCTGAAACCGGACGCCTACAATCAGTTGGAGGGCCCTTGCGGCCTGACAGCGTACCTTTTGTATAATGGGTCATCGACTTAGTGTATCTAGCAAGCTTAAGCCGTTAGGTGTAGGCGCAGCGAAAGCGAGTCTTAATAGGGCGATTGAGTTAGATGCATTAGACCCGAAACCGAGTGATCTAGGCATGACCAGGTTGAAGGTTGGGTAACACCAACTGGAGGACCGAACCCACATCTGTTGAAAAAGATCGGGATGAGTTGTGCCTAGGGGTGAAAGGCCAATCAAACTCGGAGATAGCTGGTTCTCCGCGAAATCTATTTAGGTAGAGCGTCATCCGAATACCCCGGGGGGTAGAGCACTGGATGGGTAATGGGGCCCCACAGGCTTACTGATCCTAACCAAACTCCGAATACCCGGGAGTAATAGATGGCAGACACACTGCGGGTGCTAACGCCCGTAGTGAAAAGGGAAACAACCCTGACCGACAGTTAAGGCCCCTAATTCATGGCTAAGTGGGAAAGCAGGTGGGACGACCAAAACAACCAGGAAGTTGGCTTAGAAGCAGCCATCTTTTAAAGATAGCGTAACAGCTCACTGGTCTAATTAAGTTGTCCTGCGGCGAAGATGTAACGGGGCTCAAGCCATGAGCCGAAACTTCGGATGCATTTAATGCATGGTAGCGGAGCGTAGTGTGACATAGTTCCATGCGTCCTTCGTTTTATAGCGGACTGCCCAGGCTTTCGAGCCTGTGTGGAGGCGCGTAAAATACTGGACGCAAGGAGCTTTCTGTGAAGCCGGCCTGTGAGGGATCCGGTGGAGAGATCACTAGTGAGAATGATGACATGAGTAACGACAAAGGGGGTGAGAGACCCCCTCGCCGAAAATCCAAGGGTTCCTGCTTAAAGCTAATCTGAGCAGGGTAAGCCGGCCCCTAAGCCGAGGGCGAAAGCCGTAGGCGATGGGAACCAGGTTAATATTCCTGGGCCAGGAGGAAGTGACGGATCACAAAAATTGTTGGATCAGGCGTAGTTGCCCCAGCAGTTCAGTGGTTCCTGGAAATAGCCCTCCATCAGACCGTACCCTAAACCGACACAGGTGGATAGGTAGAGTATACCAAGGCGCTTGAGAGAACTATGTTGAAGGAACTCGGCAAAATACCTCCGTAAGTTCGCGAGAAGGAGGCCCGGTTTCTAGGCAACTGGAAGCTGGGGGCACAAACCAGGGGGTGGCGACTGTTTACTAAAAACACAGGGCTCTGCGAAGTCGCAAGACGACGTATAGGGTCTGACGCCTGCCCGGTGCCTGAAGGTTAAAAGGAGGGGTGAGAGCTCCGAATTGAAGCCCAGGTAAACGGCGGCCGTAACTATAACGGTCCTAAGGTAGCGAAATTCCTTGTCGGGTAAGTTCCGACCTGCACGAATGGCGTAACGACTTCCCCGCTGTCTCCAACATAGACTCAGTGAAATTGAATTGCCTGTCAAGATGCAGGCTTCCCGCGGTTAGACGGAAAGACCCCGTGCACCTTTACTACAACTTTACACTGATAACAGGCACAACATGTGCAGAATAGGTGGTAGGCTTTGAAGCAGAAACGCCAGTTTTTGTGGAGCCTCCTTTGAGATACCACCCTTGTTTTGCTTGTTATCTAACTGCGGTCCGTTATCCGGATCCAGGACCCTGTATGGTGGGTAGTTTGACTGGGGCGGTCGCCTCCTAAAGCGTAACGGAGGCGCGCGAAGGTTGGCTCAGAGCGGTCGGAAATCGCTCGTTGAGTGCAATGGCAGAAGCCAGCCTGACTGCGAGACTGACAAGTCGAGCAGAGTCGAAAGACGGCCATAGTGATCCGGTGGTCCCGAGTGGAAGGGCCATCGCTCAACGGATAAAAGGTACGCCGGGGATAACAGGCTGATGGTGCCCAAGAGTCCATATCGACGGCACCGTTTGGCACCTCGATGTCGGCTCATCTCATCCTGGGGCTGGAGCAGGTCCCAAGGGTACGGCTGTTCGCCGTTTAAAGAGGTACGTGAGCTGGGTTTAGAACGTCGTGAGACAGTTCGGTCCCTATCTGCCGTGGGTGTAGGATACTTGAGAGGAGTTGCCCCTAGTACGAGAGGACCGGGGTGAACGATCCACTGGTGGACCAGTTGTCGACTACGGCAGTGCTGGGTAGCTATGATCGGACAGGATAACCGCTGAAAGCATCTAAGCGGGAAGCCCCCCTCAAAACAAGGTATCCCTGAGGACCGAGGTAGACCACCTCGTCGATAGGCCAGAGGTGTAAGCGTGGTAACACGTTCAGCTGACTGGTACTAATGGTCCGATAGGCTTGATTTGATCCAGTAGAAGGCAGACACGCCAATACAGATCCAAAAGCCATACACTATTGCCGCATAATATACTTAACTTGGAACACTAAGTTTGATTGCAAAAAGCAATCAATAATCTATCTTGGTTTGGTGATCATAGCGCCAATGAAACACCCGATCCCATCCCGAACTCGGAAGTTAAGCATGGTCGCGCCGATGGTACTGCAGCTCAAGCTGTGGGAGAGTAGGTCATCGCCAATCCTAGATAGATTAATATCTCTCAAACGATAACAAAATATATAAGCTTAAAGTACCCATACCCAGGGGCGAGCAAGTGCTTGCCTTAGAGCCGAAATACATTAAAACAGCGGCTATGGAGGACATCATGTTTGCACGAATCTACCAGCCCGCCAAGACAGCTATGTCATCAGGGACGGCCAAGACCAAACTTTGGGTGTTGGAATTTGCACATTCGGAAGCCCGCCGTATTGATCCCTTGATGGGCTGGACCTCCAGCGACGATACACAAACCCAGGTTCGTCTGCAGTTTGACACTAAGGATGCGGCTGTGGACTATGCGGAACGTCACGGTATTCAAGCCACGATTGTGGAGCCGCAAAAGCGGGCAACAAATGTACGTCCTGGCGGTTATGGGGAAAATTTCGCAACAAATCGTCGTGGTGTTTGGACCCATTAGGCTGCCATCTTACGACGTTAAGGACACTGCCTCCGGCGCTTGGTGCCGGAGTGAGAATGTGTAATTTAATCAAATATAAATATTAAAATTTCATTTATTTCGGCCTTTACAGGTGAGATTTCGTTTGGTTTGAATCATGTGGGTTAGGTGGGCAGTCGAGATTAGGAATTCACCATGGATCCGCCCAGCCGCGTGTATTTTGGTTGTTCCGAGTCATCTCATATTCGGCGTGATCGTACCATTTCTCGCGCATCGTCACAGTCGGTTGCCACAGCGTTAAGCTCAAGTATGCTTTGAGTTTGTGACCTGCCCCACCAGGTCTTTGCAAAAGATTTTTCTTTTTATGAAGTTGATGCGATTTCCTTGATCCACGGCTAGATTGCGCGATTGGCTTGGCCCAGAATCATGGCTGCTAGTCGAGGGAAGGTGTTGACACTCTACGCTCATCGCCTTGTTCATTTTGTTTGGGCCCCACTAATGTTATCTGCTGGAACACTGGAAGGTATAAGTTTTGTTTTATGGCGTACCTTACGACTGCAATCAGCGTAGAGTTTCCTCCCCAATTTATCGATCCAGGACAGGTGGGTTGTTCTCATCTAGTTATGGTGCTTTGCAAATTTGGAGAAGTGCCTCTGGGGGTTCCAGTGAGCCTGACGCGGAGCAAGATTACATATTGTTGCGCGGATACTGCAAACCTGCTGCGCTAGCAATCTGATACCAGTTTCCATTCAGCTGAAAACTCCCAATAGTGGCATCACTTTAACAGGCTGTTGGCACCCACTTATTTTGATGTAACACAATAAACATAGACAGAATTAAATAAAAAGTTAAGCTGGACTAAGTGCCTTGAACGTAAAGGGCCTTTTGAGGATTTTGTCTGATATGTGAACCCTATGGTTCGGTTCGGCAAGCTAGGGGTAAGATTTTACGTTGCGGCACCCATAAGGGAGGTAAAAAATGAGAAATATTATTGGAACAGCGGCACTTTGTGCTGCGATGATGGCAGCTGGATCGGCGTATGCATTTGAGTGTAAACGTGGTGAAGCATCTTTTGACAAACCAGGTGGGTTTCCAGAGCGTGCTTTGACAATGATCGTACCATATGGTCCTGCAGGTGGATCAGGGCAGGTAGCTGCTGCGATGGCCGAAGCGGTGACTGAACTGACTGGCATTCCAATCAACCGCGATCACAAACCAGGCGGTTCTGGGACTGTTGGTATGACAGCCTATATGGCGGCGCCAGCAGATGGATATAACGTTTTGGAACACATTGATGACGCGTCCTCTGCGCATGCGTTGGATTCATCTATGCCAAACCCAGCAGATGATTTGATCCCACTGGTGGTTAGCCAGGTGACATTCAGTCAGGTGTATATCCGCACAAATGAAACACGTTTTAGCGATTGGCCATCTTTTGTAGAATGGGTCAAGGCGCAAAACGGCAAAGCAACCATTGCGAACGTATCCAAAGAGGGTTCGATGGAGCGTATCACAATGGGCTTTATCACCGATGCAAGCGGTATGAAAATTCAGCAGATCTCATTCGACAAGGGTGCCCCACGTTACGGCGCCTTGTTGGGTGGACAAGTGGACGCCCTTTTTGAGCAGCCTGGTGATGTGCGCAACTTCCTTGATGCGGATCAATTTAAACCAATCCTAACAATCTTTGATGAACGCCCAGCCGCGTTTGCAGATACGCCAACGCACCGAGAAGTGGGTATGGATTTTGATCCATTGTTACGTTTTCGGGGGTTCTATGTACATGCAGATGCACCAGTGGATCGCGTCGAATGGCTAAAGTGGGCTTTTCAGCGTGGATATTGTGAAGACAGCTACCAGGCATTCAATGAATCAAAATTCATGACTGTGATTGACAGCTATCGTGATACTAACGGTGCAAAAGATTTGATTGCCCGTTCGATCGAGCAGTATCGCGAAGTGTACAAAGCCATGGGCCTAGACGTAAAATAAACAAAAGATAATAAATATAACATGGCGCCGTTTGGCGCCATGTTTTCTGCTGAGAGCATGGGAATATACTGTGGGACGACTAACACTCAGTAATCTGATCGAAGCCGCGATCTTTTTGTTGATCGCTGGCATTTTTTACGCCTTTTCATTCGAATTCAATCAACCTATCGAAATCTATATTTTTGGGGCCACCGCATGGCCACGAGTTGTGATTGGATTTTTACTATTGGCGACACTTGGAAATCTTTGGTTCCATTATCGCTATGGCAACGCGACACAGGCAACCTTGGGCCAATCGGAGGATAAGGCAGACTTTAGTGAGGCAGGAACCGTACGCCGCATGATAGCCGTGCTGCTGACGCCGTTCATATTTGCCTATCTGCTCAAACCAATTGGCATTTACTTTAGTGCACCGTTTTTCATTGCCGCAATTATCTGGTTTTTTGGCGAACGTAGGTGGAAGGTGATCTTGATCATGACGCTGTTTATTTATTGTGTTTTCATAGGGCTATTCCTAATGATTTTGAACGCTCCATTGCCCCAAGGCAATGTGTCACCCTTTTATGATTTCAGCGCGTGGGTGCTGAAACTGAATGCTAAGTTGCAAGGGATTTAAAGCGCAATGATCGAGAATTTTTTAGCGGGTTCCGCAGCTCTTTTTGGTGATCCCTTCACGATAGGCATCTTCGTCTTTGGCGTCGTGGGCGGCATGTTGTTTGGGGCAATCCCCGGGGTTAGTATGCTGACACTTGCGGCGATTTTGTTGCCCTTTACCGCGAGCCTGGAACCTGCACAGGGCGTTATGTTGTTTGCGGTCATTTACTGTACTGGGACCTATGGCGGTGCGATTACTGCCATTTTGTTCAACATTCCTGGATCTGCTGAAAATGCTCCAACCGCGTTTGATGGCTACCCCATGACGCAAAAAGGCCAATCGGGAAAGGCCGTTGGCGCAGCCGTGTTGTGTTCGGCCATTGGGGGCATTGCATCGGCCCTCGTTATGATGGCCGCAACCGAACCATTGGCAAATTGGGCGATCCGCAACATTGGCCCGCCTGAAATCTTTGCTCTTGTTTTCTTTGGTCTAGTCGTCGCCTCATCCGTCGGGGCGCGCACCATTTGGAAAGGCTGGATGTCGGTCCTAATCGGATTGTTGATCGCAACCATTGGTCAAGATCCGGTGGGAGGCATCAACCGTTATAATTTTGGCATGACTGATTTAGCCGCTGGTATTGCGTTTATCCCTGCGGTCTTGGGGTTCTTTGCGGTTTCAGAAATCTTTGTTCAGGCTGAGAAGAAGGCCAGCGGTAAATACCAGGCACCCAAAGTCAGCATGACGTTTCCATCTTTTATTGAACTATGGATGCATAAAATCGCTGTGCTCCGATCTATCCTAGTTGGGTTTTTCTGTGGCATCCTGCCGGGCATTGGCGCCACGCTCGCCGCTTTCATGAGTTATGGCGAAGCTGTGCGGTGGTCCAAAAACCCAGAGGAGTTTGGCAAGGGTAAACTAGAAGGGGTTATTTCCGCAGAAACCGCAAACAACGCGGCAACGGGTGCGGCGATGATCCCGCTATTGGCACTGGGTCTGCCGGGAGGCGCATTAACCGCGATGATGGTGGCGGTGTTCCAAATGCATGATCTGCAACCTGGTCCATTGGTTTTTATGCTGTCACCTGATCTGATTTGGATTGTGTTTGCGGCGATGTTCTACGCCAATTTGTCCATCCTGATCATTGGTGTTTTAGAAACCAAAACCATTTTGAACCTATTGAAAATCCCATTCCAGTTCTTGGCGCCGCTTATTTTGATGTTGGCCACAACAGGGGCTTATATCGGACGTGGTTTGGTTTTGGATGTGATGGTAATGTTCCTAGCAGGCATTATTGGGTATCTGCTGCGCCGTTCTGGGTTTTCGATCCCTGCAATTGTACTAGGTTTGATTCTTGGTAAAATTGGCGAACAAAATTTCGCGCAAGGCATGCAGATGGTGCATTATGATTTGGGCACGTATTTGTCTCGTCCAATTTGTGCAATTTTGATCGCTGCAGGTGTAATTACTCTTGCATCAAACATCTACCGCGCGTTTACCTCAATTAAGACAAAGGCATAAGGCTGGGGCAACCTGAAACGGAGTTTATGGAATGACGGATACTGGCGTTCAGGCGATTGTTGCGCATTCGCGCATCGCACAGGCAGAGTACGAAAAAAATGGATCGCAGCAGCGCTATGACCACGCTGCGCAAGCTGTGGCATGGGTGATTATGGAACCCGCCCGCAATCGGCGTTTGGCAGAATTGGCCGTGGAAACTACAGGGCTGGGAAATGTTCTTGATAAGATCATTAAAAATCATCGTAAAACATTAGGTCTAATGCAGGATATTCAAAATGTGGTGACCTTTGGTGTTATGTCGGATGATCCTAAAACAGGGATTACGGAAATTGCCCGCCCCAAAGGGGTTGTGGGTGCGATTGTGCCCTCAACAAACCCTGCGGCTACACCTGCCAATAACATAATCAATGCGTTGAAATGCGGCAATTCAATTGTGGTCGCGCCATCGCCTAAGGGCGTGGCCTGTTGTGAACTGTTGCTTGAATATATCCATGCCGAGTTTGCGAAAATTGGCGAGGATCCCGCACTGGTGCAAATGATCCCCACACCTGGGTCCAAAGAAAAGACACAAACATTGATGGATCAGTGTGATATGATCGTCTGCACGGGCAGCCAAAACAACGTGCATCGCGCACAAACCGCAGGGACCCCAGCAGTTGCTGTAGGCGCTGGAAATGTGACAGTGATCGTGGATGAAACCGCAGATTTGGATGGGGCTGCAGCAAAAATTCGGGCGTCTAAATGCTTTGATAACGCCACTTCTTGCAGCTCGGAAAATTCGGTTGTTGTGGTGGATGCAGTTTACGATGATTTCATTGCTGCACTGGCGCGCGCAGGTGGTGCGTTTTATGCGGATGAGGCAACGTTGGTATCCAAACTATGGCCGGATGGGCATTTGAACCGTTCGGTCATTGCACAAGATGCGGATAAAATGATTGCTGCCCTTGATGTGGACGTGGCAAAGGGGACTGAATTTTTGGTCGTGCCGACATCAGGTATAGGTCCGGATCATCCGCTGTCTGGCGAAAAACTTAGCCGTGTTTTGGCTCTGTATTGCGCGTCTGATTTTGACGCTGCTTTGGATATGACGCATAAAATTCAGGCTTATCAGGGGGCAGGGCATTCGGTGGGATTGCATTCTGCATTGGATGAGCGCGCGTATACCTTGGCAACGGCAATCCCCACCAGTCGGATCATTGTTAATCAGGCGCATACATTTGCGACGGGTGGATCGTTCACTAATGGCATGCCCTTTTCCCTGTCGATGGGGTGTGGCACATGGGGGGGCAATTCTGTGAATGAAAATGTGAACTATCGCCACTTTCTACAATCAACAAAAATTATTCGCGAAATTTCATCGCGTGAACCCAAATTAGAAGACATCTTTGATGGGTATTGGAGCCTTGCTGGGAAATGAGATTTGATACAACTAAACCTCCCCAAGGAACGCTGAGGGATTGGATTGACGCCCGTGCTGAACGAGGAGGTACGGCATTTGTTTTTCCCGGAACGGAACAGATCCTAAATTGGGCTGATTTACGCGATCACTGCGCGATGGTGGCTGCTGATCTAACGGCACAAGGCGTTGTCAAAGGTGAAAGTATCGTAGTGATGCATCCCAACGGATATGATGGGGTTAAGGCGTTGTTTGCCGCGCTCTATGGTGGGTTTCGTGTCACGATGTTAAATTTGGCCGCAGGGCCGGATGCGCTTGGCTATGCCATGGATCATTCCGCGGCGTGGGTGGCTTTCGTGCATGAAACGCAATTGGACGTGTTCCATCAGGTGAAACCAGAACGGTTGAACCTATATACGCCAACGGATCAGCGGGAAAACTTGCATCCTGTTTCCTCAGATGATGATGCATTGTTAATGTATACCTCTGGCACCACAGGGCGACCCAAGGGCGTCGTTCACACGCAATCTAGCCTATTGGCGGGTGGTTGGACTGTCAGTGTGGCCCATGAATTGACTGAACAAGACCGTGGAATGGGGGTTTTACCCTTTTATCATATCAATGGTCTGTGCGTGTCCGTCATGGGCAGTTTGGTATCAGGTGGATCCTTGGCGATGGTATCACGTTTTTCCGCCAGCAAATTTTGGCAACAGGCCGCAGATAGCGGAATTACGTGGTTTTCTGCCGTCCCCACGATCATCAGTCACCTGCTGCATGGAGCGGCAGAGCCAAGTGCCGATTTGAAATCCCGCCTGCGTTTTGCGCGCTCTGCATCCTCGGCGCTTGCGGTTGAAACACAGCGTGCCTTTCAGGACCGCTTTGGCTTGGGTATTGTGGAATCTTTGGGCCTGACGGAAACGGCAGCACAATGTTTGGTTAACCCATTGGATCCCCGCCTGCATAAAATTGGGTCTGCGGGCAAAGCAATCAGCAATCAGGCGCGTATTGCTGATGGGAATGGCATTGAATGTGCCTGTGGGGTTGAGGGTGAAATTCAAATCCAAGGTCCCAATGTGATGAAAGAATACTTACGCAATCCGGATGCCACTGCGGCCACCTTTCATGGTGATTGGCTGCGCACGGGGGATTTGGGACGTATGGATGAAGATGGCTATGTCTTTGTAACAGGGCGTTTGAAAGAGTTGATTATCAAGGGCGGTGAAAACATCGCGCCGCGAGAAATCGACGAGGTTCTATACGAACATCCCGATGTGGTTGAGGCCGCCGCATTCGCCCGGCCCTGTGCGCAATATGGGGAACGCGTAGAGGCGGCAGTGCGTTTAAACGAGACATCGAACGCCACTCCTGAGCAGTTACGTGCATTGTGTGAGGCAAAGGTGGGAATATTTAAATCGCCAGAAAAGGTACATATTCTGCCAGAGTTGCCCAAAGGAGCGTCCGGTAAAATCCAGCGCCTATATTTGAACAAAATGTTATATGGTTCCTAGGTAATGCCGTTGATGATCAGGCGCAGACCCATGAAGAAAAACGCAATCAAAACGGCTTTGCGAAATAATTTTTGGCTGACACGTTGGCGCAGTAGTTCACCAATGCGAAATCCAATTAGGACGACGATCAACGCAAGGCTTGATTTGATCAATGCAGGGCCTGTTAGGATTCCGGCAACCAATTGACCTGCACCCAAAGGAAAGACACCTGCTAAGAACAAGAATCCTGTCGCCCCGATAAATCGTTCCTTGCTGACATCACGTGCCACCAAATACATTGCGACAGTGGGTGACCAGATTGAACTAATCCCGCCCAATACTCCTGACAGCACCCCAAATCCCAAATGCCATCCACGCCCTGGGCCGATGTTCAATTTAACACCCAACAGCAGGTTTAAAGAAAACAGCATCATCGCAATGCCGATCGCCACTGTAAGCAGAGCTGTCGGATAGGCCGTAATGAACATGGATGTGACGAAAATCGACACCATAATCGCCAAAGCGAACAGCCAATATTCCCGCGCGATGTCCAATTTGTTTGGTGCTTGGGCAAACTGCAATGAGTTGGTAGCTAAAATGGACAACCATAATAGCGGTATCGCTTCTGTTGGGGACATCACAAGCGTTAAGAACGCCATTGAAGCGGCAGGTAAACCGATGCCTAAAAAGCCTTTTACGATGGCTGAGAACAAAAATATCCCGATTAGGATCAATGTTTGTAGCGGGTCAAAATTAGATATTAAATTAATAATTTGTGACATGATCTTGAAGTGCCTTATCCATTAGAAGGGCAAGGTTCATCGCCTTACGTTCTGTTACATCCTTGATCTGACAGCGACAGGAAAACCCGTCTGCTAAAACAATTGTATCCGTGGGGGCCGCGCGCACTGTTGGGGCCAGCGATAATTCAGCCATTTGGCGCGACACCTCGGCGGTTTCAACCTGATAGCCAAAGGACCCGGCCATTCCGCAACAGGAACTGTCGATCATCTGCGCATTGGCACCCAGTACACTTTTCACCGCATCAACAGTGTATTGGGCGACACCCATCGCCTTCTGGTGGCAGTGTCCATGTACCAAAACATCCAGTGCCGACATATCCAAGCCCGTGGGTGGGTTTTGCATAATATATTCGGCAAACGTCAGGATTTGTGCGCCATGTGCCTCTGTCCACTCGCGGATTAGGTTTACGGCCTCATCACGAAACATCAATGTGCAAGATGGTTCCAAACCGACAATTGTTTTGCCAGCATCTAGTGCCGCACGAAATGCATCTGTTGTGCGTTGCAATTCCTGTTTTGCGCGATCGGTCTGACCCGTGCTTAGGTGTGTGCGTCCACAACAAAGGGGACGACCAGGCGCCGATATAACGCCTACGGTTTTACCTGTGGCGCCAATAACCCGTTCCGCGGCGCGTAATGTTTCAGGATCAAAATGGCGGTTGAACGTATCTGCGAATAACAAAACATCACCGCCTTCAGGCCCTGAATACGGTTTTTGAAAATCTGGCAGGCGGCGGGTTTTGTCAAATCCGAAGCGATAGCCAAATTTGAGCGCAAAGTTCGAGAGAGGTGAAAAGGCGGACGCAATTGGCGCCATGCGGGGCAGGGCCGCGATCAGTTTTTCGCGCATTGGCACGCCATATTTTGCGGCGCGTGCGCTTTGCACCTCGGTTTTCATTTTGGCCATGTCGATGGACATGGGGCATTCTGATTTGCATGCCTTGCATCCCACACACAGTGCCATGGCATCTGCCATGTCATCGGATGCAAAGGCATCATCCCCCAATTGGCCGGTTAATGCCAAACGCAACACATTGGCCCGTCCACGCGTCAGGTCCTTTTCCGCACCAGTGACGCGGAAGGATGGACACATCACACCCCCAACGCTTTTGCGGCAGGCACCGTTGTTGTTACACATTTCTACCGCACCTGCCAAACCACCGGGCCAAGCATTCCAGTCGAACACTGTATCTAGCGTTTGTGGGAAATAATTTTTGGGCCAGCGGGTAATCGCCCGTTCGTCCATTTTTGGGGATCGGGTGATTTTACCAGGGTTCAATACCGCGTTTGGATCAAAGCGGTCTTTCACTGTTTCAAAGATACGGATCATTTTTGACCCATACATCCGTTCGTGGAACTCCGAACGCACGATGCCGTCCCCGTGTTCGCCTGAATGCGAGCCTTTGAATTTTGAGACAAGATCAAAGGCCTCTTCCGCGATGGCCCGCATCTGACGTAGTCCCAAATCCTGTCGCAGGTTCAAAACAGGACGCACATGCAACAACCCGACCGAGGCATGTGCATACCACGTGCCGTCCGTGCCGTGTTTGTGAAAGACGTCTGTCAGCTGGCTGGTGAAATCGGCCAGATGTTCCAGAGGAACGGCGCAATCCTCGACAAAGGACACGGGCTTTCCTTCGCTGCGCATAGACATCATGATGTTTAATCCTTGCGTGCGCACACCCCAAATGCGTGCTTGGAATGTGGGGTCCTCAACCTTCAACACACCACCTGTGGCTTTATTTTTGTCCGTCCATGAAAAACCCAGATCACTCATCAATTCGACCAGCGCATTGAGGCGTTTTTTGTTTTCCTCGGGCGTTTCGGCAAATTCAACCAAGAGAAGGGCGGCTGGATTTCCTTGGACGAAACTTTCAACGATGGGTCGAAACTGTGGGATATCACGCCCCAACTGGATCATGTTGTTATCAACCAATTCCACAGCAATGGGGCCCAATTTAACGATGTGTTGTGCGGCGTCCATTGCCGCGTAAAATGTGGGGAAATGGCACACGCCCAATGTTTTTGTTCCCAACACAGGGGACAATTTCAAATCCACGCTTTTCGTCAGGGCCAGTGTCCCTTCGGATCCAACCAAAAGGCGGCCGATATGTGGCGTATCGCCCAAAAGGGCATCAATGTTGTACCCGCCCACGCGCCGCTGAACCTTGGGAAAGCGTGTGGTGATTTCATCCTGTTCCTGTAAGGCAAGCGTGCGCATATCCGCATCTAATGACTGTGTTGTGTCCGCATATTCAAACCGCCGTGTTGTGCCATCAACGGTCATCGCGGTCAGAGCGCGCACATTATCCTGCATCTTGCCATATCGGATCGAACGCGATCCACAGGAATTGTTGGCCGCCATCCCGCCAAGGGTTGCGCGCGACGCAGTTGACACATCAACAGGGTACCACCATCCATCGGATTTTAATTGACGATTTAGGTTATCTAGAACCAACCCAGGTTGCACCGTGACTGTTCCCGCATCAGCATCATAATCTAGTATTTTGTTTAAATGTTTTGTGAAATCAATGACCAAGGCATTATTCACGGTTTGCCCTGATTGTGAGGTTCCCCCACCTCGTGGCAACAGTGAAATGCCCTCAGCCTTGGCAAAATCCAGCGCGGCTTCTACGTCCTGCCATGTTTTTGGGACCATGACCGCCTCCGGCATGATCTGATAGATCGAGGCATCGGTCGCATAGCGTCCGCGATCAAAAGAGGAATTCAGAATATCGCCTTCGATTTGTTTTTTCAAACGATCATAGTCTGCCATTGCACTTGACCTTTCCTGTCATCACATTCACTTTTGTAACGGTGTAGTGCAACTTTTTTCGGTTAACAGTATGAGATCAGGACGTCACTTTCTTCAAATTCCCGGACCCACCAATACACCCGAACGTATTTTGCGTGCGATGCATCGGTCGGTTATTGATCACCGTGGGCCAGAGTTCGCAGAATTAGGCTTGGGTTTGCTGCGTGATTTAAAGCCGGTTTTCCAAACAGAAGGTCGTGTTGTTATCTATCCCGCCTCTGGTACCGGCGCATGGGAGGCCGCATTAGTCAATGTGTTGCAACCGGGTGATCAGGTGTTGATGTATGAAACGGGTCAGTTTTCGACATTGTGGAAAAACATGGCGACCAAGTTGGGGTATGATCCCATCTTTATCGCGGGTGACTGGCGGCGCGGCGTAGACGCGAATTTGATTGCAGATGCATTAGCCAAAGATACGGATCACAAGATTAAGGCAGTCTGCGTTGTTCACAACGATACCGCAACGGGTATTACATCCGATATCGGTGCCGTACGCGTTGCGATTGATGGTGCAGCGCATCCCGCGCTTATGATGGTGGATACCATTTCATCTCTTGGCTCTATTGATTTCAAAACAGACGCGTGGGGTGTCGATGTGGTCGTTGCAGGATCACAAAAGGGATTGATGTTGCCCCCTGGATTGTCATTCAATGCCATTTCGGAAAAAGCTTGGGCCGCTTGTCAGGCGGGCGGGGATCGCCGTTCCTATTGGGATTGGCGCGATATGATGACGCCGAATGATGCGGGCTATTTCCCATACACACCCGCCACGACGCTTCTTTATGGATTGCGTGAGGCTTTAGATATGTTGGCGGGAGAAGGATTGGAGCAGGTATTTGCACGCCATGAGCGCCACGCATCAGCGACCCGTGCAGCAGTTGAGTCATGGGGGTTAGAGATTTTAGCGGTAAACCCAGACGAACGATCAAACAGCCTGACCGCTGTATTAATGCCTGATGGACAGGGGGGCGATGCGTTGCGCGTCGAAATATTGGACGGGTTTGATATGTCCCTTGGAACGGGGTTAAATAAAGTCGCTGATAAAATTTTCCGCATTGGTCATTTGGGCGACTTCAATGATTTGATGCTTATGGGAACGCTAAGTGGTGTGGAAATGGGCATGATACGGGCAGGCGTGCCTCATCAGTCAGGTGGTGCACAAAGTGCGTTGAAATATCTTGCCGATCACCGCATTTGATTTAACAACAGTCGAAATCATTACGATTTTTGCAGCCTACCTTTTTGCCGCCACGGCAAAGGGCATCACGGGTTTGGGTTTTTCAACGACCTGCCTACCAATTTTGGTGTTCGCGATTGGCTTAAAGGACGCGCTTTCGTTGGTGTTGATCCCATCGATCTGTTCAAATCTTGTGGTAATGCGCCAAGTGGGTCAGTTTAAATCCACGATCCTGCGGTTTTGGCCAATGCTACTTGCAACCATTCCCAGTCTGTTATTGGGTCTGTGGGTTCTTTCAGGAACTGATGGGGCCACGGCCAAGATTATCTTAGGTCTTGTTTTGCTCATGTGGTGTAGTTTTTCATTTCTTAAACCAGATCTTCGATTGCCAAGTGGACTAGAAGACAGGCTTGCTCCTATCTCTGGCATCTGCACTGGTTTTTTAAACGGGCTAACTGGTTCACAGGTTATGCCAGTAGTTCCATTTTTGATGTCGTTGCACCTAGGCCGGAATGCGTTTATTCAGGCCGCGAATTGTTCGTTTACAATTTCAAGTCTGATCATGATGGTTGGGTTGGGATATTTGGGGCTGTTCACAGGGTCGGATGTTGTGATTTCTACCTTGGGTGTTTTATGCGTATTTATCGGCGTAAAAGTTGGGGCGGCAATCCGTGAAAGATTGTCTGAAAAAACTTTTCAAAAAATGATTTTATCGATTCTAACAACAATTAGTATTGGTTTACTAATGTCATAATTTGTCTTGTCAGCACGGTAAAATTAAACGTGCATGAGATTGTCAGGTTTAATTTATCGCGTCCTTGAATAATAAAAAGTCTCCAATGCGCTACTTCAAAACAAGCCCAAGCGGCTACCAATGTACGGTTAAGCAGTACAATCACCTCCGCCATCACCAAGCTCCAAACATGAGACCCCAGTTCCAGAAGATCTATTGAAAAAAGGCACATAATTTGGGGGCTGGAAGGGGGGCAATTTATGCCGCATTTCAGCGCGGGTTGCGGGTGCTAGAAGATTTATCCGTTTTGGGGATAGGGGATTTCAAGGGCAGTAAGGAAACTGAGCTACTTTTGACCATGATCCATTTACCTGCCGAATAAATTGGCGGTTTGGCGGGGCGCGAAATGTGTGGTTTGATCGCTCAGTCCGAAGGGATGAAAGCCACGGGGCAGCTGGTGCGCCGGAAATGTCAGATCAGCTTGGCTGAGCGCGCGACCTGCTTTCCGGCCCGGGACTTGCGCCCCTCTGATCTTTGAAAGATTCTGCGAAATAGAATGCAATTTTGCAAAAAAGCCTTACTCTCCCCTTCCAATGGGTTCCTATTACGCTATCGTCTGCCAGATGCCAAATTAAGTTTGGCTTAATATGTGGGAGGATACTATGAAAAATCTAGGAATGAAGACGGCTATTGCTGCATTGACAGTGGCGTTTTCTAGCGAAGCGATTGCGACAGAGTGGAATGTCTCTGTGTGGGGCAAGCGTCGGGCGTTTACCGAGCATGTTGAGAAGTTGGCCGAATTGGTTTCGGCGAAAACCAATGGCGAATTTACGATGAATGTCAGCTACGGCGGATTGTCAAAGAACCGTGAAAACCTTGACGGGATTTCTATTGGGGCTTTTGAAATGGCGCAATTTTGTGCTGGCTACCATCCGGATAAAAACCGCGTGGTGACCGTTCTGGAACTGCCGTTCTTAGGCGTTGCAAATCTGGAAGAAGAAGTGGCGGTCAGCCATGCCGTATATGCCCATCCCGCTGCGACCGAAGAGATGGCGCAATGGAATGCGCGTCTGCTCATGACCTCACCGATGCCGCAATATAACATCGTAGGCACTGGCGATCCGCGTTCGACTCTGGCTGATTTTGAAGGCATGCGGGTGCGGGCCACAGGCGGTCTGGGCAAGGCCTTCGCGGCAGTTGGCAGTGTGCCCACCTCCGTGACTGCAACCGAAGCCTATCAAGCGATGGAATCAGGTGTTGTGGATACAGTGGCCTTTGCGCAGCATGCGCATTTGTCCTACGGAACAATCAACCGTGCCGATTGGTGGACGGAGAATCTAAACCCAGGCACTGTGAATTGCCCGGTTGTGGTTAACATCGATGCCTATGACAGCTTGTCTGATGCGCACCGCGCTATTTTGGATGAATCTGTTGACGAGTCGATTGCCTATTACCTCGAAAACTACGGCAAATTGTTGCAGCGTTGGGATGAAATTTTGGCCGAAAAAGGCGTTGAAAAAGTCACAATCAGTGATTCAGAATTGTCAGCATTCCGTGCGAAAGCTGCTGATCCAATCCGTGCGGCTTGGATTGCAGACATGGAAGCTCAGGGCATTCCTGGTCAAGAACTGTTTGACCTCGTCATGACGACTTTGGAAAACAGCCGTAACGGCAACTAATCCATGCGCACCTGCCCCTTGCGCAAGGGGCAGGTGCTTTTGATGTTTTGCACCCTGTCAATTTAACCTGAAGGCAACCCTATGGCTTCATCCTCATCTGTTCTGCAAGACAATTCTTGGCTCAGCCGCGCGGATCGTGCGCTCCTGCCCGTTGAGCGCGTCTTTGCATTGATCAGCGGAGTGGCCGTGTTTTCGTTAATGTTTCTTGCGGCCTATTCTGTTTCAGGCCGAAAATTTTTAAATCAGCCTTTGAACGGTTATGTTGACTATATCGAGGCTGCCATGCCGGTGATTGCCTTTATGGGAGTCTCCTATGTGCAACGTTTTGGCGGTCATATTCGTATGGATATGATCATCGGCAAGATGCGCGGCCGGGTCCTTTGGGCGTTGGAGCTGCTGACTGTGGCGTTGATTTTGGTGGTTATTTTGGCGTTGATCTGGGGATCCTGGGCGCATTTTGACCGCAGTTTTGATTTTGCCAAACCTCTTTGGAGCCGAGACAGTTCGATCGATATCGGCATTCCAATGTGGCCGGCCAAACTTTTGGTCCCCGTCGCTTTCTCACTTTTGGCGGTGAGGCTCGTGTTGCAGATGATTGGCTACGGTCGGGCATTGGTCTTCGGACTTGAGCGTCCGGTGGCCGTGCCCTTGATTTTAACAATTGAAGAACAGGCCATGGCAGAAGCTGCCCATTTGGTGGAGCAAGAGTGATGGATCCTATTGCAATAGGTCTATGGACCACCGGCGGTATGCTGGTCTTGGTTTTCATCGGCATGCGCGTGGCTTTTGCGGCGGGGCTTGCCGGTTTCGTCGGCTTGTTATGGCTACGCTGGAATGGCTTTGACTATGATCCAGCAAAATTTATGAAAGCCCTGACCATCAGCGTAAAGATTTCCGGTCAAGTGCCGCATTCGAAAATTGCTGCGCAGGCCTTGAGCCTCATTCCGACCTTCATTTTGATCGGCTATTTGGCCTATTATGCCAAGCTGACAACGGCGCTTTTTGAGGCCGCCAAACGTTGGATCGCTTGGGTGCCTGGCGGTCTGGCGGTCTCTACGGTTTTTGCCACCGCAGGCTTTGCGGCAGTTTCTGGCGCATCCGTCGCCACGGCGGCGGTATTTGCGCGGATCGCAATCCCAGAAATGCTGAAAATCGGCTATAATAAGCAATTTGCCGCTGGCGTTGTGGCGGCTGGCGGGACTTTGGCGTCGCTCATTCCGCCCTCTGCTATTTTGGTCATCTACGCGATTATCGTTGAGCAGGATGTGGGAAAGCTGCTGTTGGCGGGCTTTATTCCCGGTGCTTTTTCTGCTTTGGTCTATGCTGGGCTCATCATTGGTATTGCAGTGATCTTCAAAAACGTTGGCCCACCGGTGACAGGCTTCACTTGGCGCGAGCGTTTTGCAGCCCTGCCACCAGCTTTGCCTATTGTCGCTGTGGTCGTGATTATCATCTTCTTTGTTTACAATCCCTTTGGGGATGCCTGGGGCACACCAACAGAAGGTGGCGCCGTCGGTGCTTTCATCGTGTTTCTGATGGCGCTCTACCGTGGCATGCGCTGGGCTCAGCTGAAAGATGCTCTGCTTGAAACGGCCAAGCTGACCGTGATGATCTTTTCAATCATTTGGGGCGTGCTGATTTATGTGCGGTTCTTGGGATTTGCTGATCTTCCGGGGGTGTTTTCTGATTGGATTACTAGCCTGGACATGGCGCCTTTGCTTATTCTGATCTGCATCCTTTTGGCATATGCGGTTTTGGGTATGTTCATGGATGCGATTGGCATGTTGCTTTTGACTTTGCCAGTGGTCTACCCGGCCGTCATGGCACTCAATGGTGGTGAATTTGTGACTGCGGCCGACAGCGCCTTTGGCATGAATGGCACGATGTGTGCGATTTGGTTTGGGATATTGGTGGTGAAAATGGCGGAGTTTTGTCTGATCACCCCGCCCATCGGCCTTAATTGCTTTGTGGTCGCAGGGGTGCGCGATGATTTGACGGTGCAGGATGTCTTCAAAGGCGTCACCCCCTTCTTCCTTGCGGATGGTGTCACAATCGCGCTTTTGGTCGCCTTTCCGGGAATTGTTCTGTGGCTGCCGTCCTTGGTGAGTTAGGGCGGCGAAATTTCTCTTGCCTCTTTTGATGCGGCATGAAAGCCATTGCCTATGAGCGAGAAAGCTGCGGATAGGCCAATTGTTGGCGCATTGTGGATGGGGCTGTCAGGCCTTTGTTTCATCGGCGTTTATGTCGGCGTAAAATTGGTGGGTACGCGCTTACCCGCCGCTGAAAGTGCCTTTCTGCGCTATGCGTTAGGCCTGGTGTTCTTGCTGCCGGTTCTGCGTGGCTTATTGCTTGAGGGGCTCACGTGGCAAGTGACCAAACTCGGCGCAGGGCGCGCGTTTTTGCATACTTTTGCCGTGACACTTTGGTTCTATGCCATGGCCCGCATTCCCGTGGCGGAGGTCTCTGCTATGGGATATTTGACGCCAATATTCGTGACATTGGGAGCGGTTGTTATTCTGGGCGAGCGTTTGGCGCTGCGCCGGGGGCTGGCGATTGTCGTGGCGATTTTGGGAGTTTTGGTTATCTTGCGGCCGGGTATGCGTGAGATCACACCGGGCCATATCGCCATGCTGGGCACAACCCTATGTTTTGGGGTGAGCTACCTCATTGCCAAGCGCCTGACCGATTTGGCCAGTGCGGACATGGTCGTGGCGCTATTGTCGGTTGGTGTGACCATCGGGCTTATCCCGCTCACAATCCCCGTCTGGATTGCGCCCACGAGCCTTGAAGTTGGAATGCTCTTCGCCGTCGCCACTTTCGCTGTCGCGGGGCATTACTCAATGACATTTGCCTTTCGATCTGCGCCGCTGACCGTCACGCAACCGGTTGGGTTTTTGCAGCTGATTTGGTCTGTCGCCACGGGATATTTTCTTTTTGGCGAGCATATAGATGCTTTGGTTATTCTGGGCGGGACGATTATTATTGGTTCCGTGTTGTACCTCACTCTGCGGGAGGCGCAGTTGAAACGAAAACGAGAAAGAAAGACCCCCCTATGATCGATCCAAAACCCACCGCCAGCCATTTTATCAATGGCGCCTATGTTGAAGACACAGAGGGCGCCGCGATTGATGTGATCTACCCCGCAACGGGAGAGGTGATTGGCCGGGTGCATAGTGCAACGCCGCAGATCGTGCAGGCGGCTCTTGTGGCGGCCAAGGCGGCCCAGCCAGCTTGGGCTGCGATGACCGGTACGGAGCGCGGCCGGATATTGCGCCGGGCGGCGGATATGATACGCGCGCAGAACCGTTCGTTGTCCGAGCTGGAAACTTATGACACCGGCAAGCCCTTGCAGGAAACTTTGGTGGCCGATGCCACCTCGGCGGCGGATGGTTTGGAGTATTTTGGTGGTCTGGCCGGGAGTCTCACCGGGGAGCATGTGCAGTTTGGTGAGGATTTTATCTATACGATACGAGAGCCGCTTGGGCTCTGCGTTGGGATTGGCGCTTGGAATTACCCCACGCAAATCGCCGCTTGGAAGGCCGCGCCCGCTTTGGCCTGCGGCAATGCGATGGTCTTTAAGCCTTCTGAAACAACCCCGCTTTGCGCTTTGAAAGTGGCGGAAATTTTGCACGAGGCCGGTTTGCCAGCGGGGCTGTATAATGTGGTGCAGGGATTGGGCGATGTGGGGGCGGCTTTGGTGAGCGATCCTTTGGTGGATAAGGTCTCGCTGACAGGCTCGCTGCCAACGGGCCGCAAAGTCTATGCCGCCGCGGCAGAGGGTATGCGCCATGTGACCATGGAACTGGGCGGGAAATCACCGCTGATCATTTTTGATGATGCCGAACTGGAGGCTGCGGTCAGCGGTGCTATCTTGGCCAATTTCTATTCTTCTGGGCAGATTTGCTCGAATGGCACACGCGTTTTCGTCCAAAAAGGCATCAAGCCCGCCTTTCTCAAGCGCCTCTCCGAGCGCCTGGCTACAGCGGTCTTGGGGGATCCTATGGATGAGGCCAGCAACTTCGGACCGATGGTTTCAGAGCGGCAACGCGATATCGTGGAAGGGTTCATTGCTAAGGGCAAGGCGGAAGGGGCGCGGCTCGTCTGTGGCGGCACACGGCCGGATCGTCCAGGCTTTTGGCTGACGCCAGCGGTATTTACCGATGTGACGGATCAAATGACCATCGCAAAGGAAGAGATTTTTGGGCCAGTCTTATCAGTTCTAGAATTTGACGATGAGGTGGAGGTTTTGGCCCGTGCCAATGATACGGACTATGGGCTGGCGGCTGGTGTCTTTACCCAAAACCTGCCGAGGGCCCATCGGATGGTGAAGGCTCTGGAGGCCGGGACCTGCTATATCAACACCTATAACGATGCCCCGGTCGAAGCACCGTTTGGCGGTGTAAAGCTCTCTGGCGTGGGCCGTGAAAACTCAAAGGCCGCGATCAATCATTACTCACAGCTTAAATCTGTCTATGTGCGCCTGAGCCAATTGGAAGCGCCCTATTAGAGATCGGTGCGTGCAGGAGGCGGTCGCCTCATCGCACTTGATAGGGCAGGATACCGCGCAGATCGGGATCCACCTGTAAATTGCGCTCCAGCGGTGGCACGGAGCGTTGGTGGCAATTGCGGCGCTCACAGATTCGGCAGGAGATGCCAATGGGTTCCACCTGAGCATTGGCGCTCGTGTCCAGCCCGTCGGCATAGACCAAAGACCCTGCATGCCGCATTTCGCATCCCAAGCCAATGGCATAGCGCCGTACGGGCGCGCCCCATCCGCCGCCGGATTTGCTCACATCCCGCGCCAGGCAGAAATAGCGTTTCCCGTCGGGTGTCTCAGCCATTTGCCGTAAAAACTGTCCTGGGGTTTCAAAGGCGCGATGCACATTCCAAAGCGGGCATGCGCCGCCAAAACGGGCGAATTGCAATGAGGTGGCCGAATGGCGTTTGGTAATGGTGCCGGCCTGATCGACACGGACAAAAAAGAAGGGCAAGCCCTTTTGACCGCTGCGTTGCAAGGTGGAGAGGCGATGGGCGACCTGCTCAATGCTGGCGCCAAACTTCCCGGCCAATTGTTCCAGATCATGTCGCAGATCCTGTGCAGCGTTCAAAAAGCTACCATAGGGCATGAGGCTGGCCCCGGCGTAGTAATTGGCCAAGCCCAATTTTGCGATGTCGCGGGCTGCGGGTGAATGGAATTTGGCAAAGTCCAATGTGGCATCCAGGAGATCGTTTTGTGTCAACAGGGCAAGTTGGATCAGGAGTTGAAAGGTAGCGGTTGCCTCGGGCAGATGTGCCGAAAGCGTTAGGATTTTACTCTCGGGCTCATAGCGGCGGAGGGCTGGACCTCCGCTGCGCCGCAACGTCACGCCATGGGCTTCAAGCCTGTCAATCGCATGGGCCTGGATGCTGCCTTTGGCGTCGGCGGCGAAGCGCTCCGCTGCGCGGTCCACGGCATCAATATAGTTGTCACAATAGTGGAAAAAGTCTCGAACCTCTTCCCAAGGGCTGGATTGTAGGCGGCTGTCGGCGCGGCCGAGGGCCTCATCCAGAGATGCGAGCCGCTCATGGGTTTCCCGATAGGCCCGATGCAGCTGCAAGAACGCGCGCGCCAATCCGGGAGCGTTGTTGGCGGCCATGCGGATATCGGCCAGATGCGGTGCATCGGCGCCAAAGATCGGATCAGTGGCCGCTTCACGCATATCGCTGACCAATCGTGCGTTGTCGCCTGACACAAGTTCGGTGACGTCAAAACCAAAGACATCAGCCAAAGCGAGAATCACTGCCGCAGACACTGGGCGGTTGTTGTTTTCCATTTGATTGAGATAGGGCAGCGAGACTTCGAGCCGCTCGGAAAATTCCCGCTGGGTGAGATCAACCTTGCGCCGTAATTCGCGCAGTTTCGTGCCGGCATAGAGTTTTTGTTTGGCCATGGGAACCTGCTAGCATGGCCAGTTTGCAAACTCAACTTTGCGGGTTTGCGATTTCAAGATCACGGGTGCGTTTGATCACATAAGTGATGGTCAAAATGGACAGGCTGGTGGTGGCGAGCATGATCAGCAGCAGGGGCAAAGCGCCGGTCCCGGGGACCAATATGGCCCCGGTGCCGATTGCGATCAATGCGCCGCCGCCGGTGTTGATTGTGCCGCCAATGCCAGAGGCGGAGCCGGCCAAATGCGGCCGAACGGACATCATGCCTGCCGTGGCGTTCGGCAGAACCATACCATTGCCAAGGCCCATAAAGCAGACACAGCCAAAGAAGGAAATCGGTTGCGCGTCAGTGAAGAGGAACAAGCTGATGCTCAGGACCAATCCCAGGCAGGTCAAAATCGTGCCGATCAGCACCATTCGGTTGACCCCCAGCGCGTTTGAGAAACGCCCTGATATGCCATTCCCAACGATATAGCCCAATGAAGGCGCGCCGAGGTAAAATCCCAAAGCGGCAGGCGATAGGCCAAATATTTCACGGCCAACATAGGCGCCGCCGCCCAGATAGGCGAAATAGGCACCCGCGCTGAAGCTGGCGGTTAGGCAATAACCCCAAAAGCGACGAGACTTCAGGAGCTCAGGATAGGCGCGAAACTGCTCTGCCATTGAGCTGGTTTGATGCAGATTGGTCTCGCCCATGTCCAAATAGGTCAGGGCAAAGACAAAAATGCCAACGCCGAGCAGGAGCCAAAAACTCGCCACCCAACCAAATTGTGCCTCTAAGCCACCGCCCATTGCGGGTCCGATGAGGGGTAAGATGGCCATGCCCATTGTGACGTATCCCAGCACGGAAGCTGCTTGATCTTGGCTGCAGGTGTCGCGAATCGCCGCACGGGATAGAACCAGGCCGGTGACCACAACCGCCTGCAGCAAGCGGCAGACCAGAAAAACCTCAAAAGAGGGAGCAATAATGCAGCCCAATGAGGCGCTGCAAAAAATGGCTAAGGCGACCATGACCACGGGCCGGCGTCCGTAGCGATCCGACAGCGGGCCGACGAAGAGTTGGAATACCGCATTCATTGCCAAATACAGACTCACGGAGAGTGTGGCGCTGGCGTAGCTGACATTGAACGTCTGTGCCATTGAGGGCAGTGACGGTAGAAAGATGCTGAGACCGAGAGCGCCGACTGCCGAGAGGCAAATCAGTGTGAAGATGCTGGGCGGTGTGGAATTGTCCAAGAACTTGGAGCGGGAATGACTACTCATTATAAATCGCTATCGCCGCCTGTTGGGCTTGTCCAGACTCTTTGCAATTATTCAGTTATGCAGATTGTTGCCGCAAAATATTTGCAAATATTCCAAATTCGCCTTCGCTTTGTCGGCCGCGGAAGCTATGGTCGCTCAAAGAGGATCTGCCATGATGAATATTTTGAATGAATTACAAAGCCGGCGTGATATTGCGCGGATGGGCGGCGGTCAGCGCCGGATTGATGCGCAGCATGCGAAGGGGAAACTCACTGCGCGCGAGCGGATTGATTTGCTGCTTGATGAGGGCAGTTTTGAAGAATTTGATATGTTCAAAGCTCACCGCTGCGTGGATTTCGGCATGCAAGAGCAAACCTACCCTGGCGACGGCGTGGTCACAGGCTGGGGTACGGTCAATGGACGGATGGTCTATGTTTATAGTCAAGATTTCACGGTTTTTGGGGGCTCATTGTCAGAAACCCATGCGGAGAAAATCTGTAAAATCATGGATATGGCGATGCAAAACGGTGCACCTGTGATCGGATTAAACGATTCTGGTGGCGCACGGATCCAAGAGGGCGTCGCCTCTTTGGCCGGTTACGCAGAGGTGTTTCAACGCAATGTTATGGCCTCCGGCGTCGTGCCGCAGATCAGCGTGATCATGGGCCCCTGTGCTGGCGGCGCGGTCTATTCGCCGGCGATGACTGATTTCATCTTCATGGTCAAAGACAGCAGCTATATGTTTGTGACAGGCCCTGATGTGGTCAAGACTGTGACCAATGAGGTGGTAACGGCCGAAGAGCTCGGTGGCGCGGTCACCCATACGAAGAAATCATCCGTGGCCGATGGGGCCTTTGAGAATGATGTTGAGGCCCTGACAGAAGTCCGGCGTCTGGTGGATTTTTTGCCGCTCAACAATCGCGAGAAACCGCCTGTCCGGCCATTCTTTGACGATCCGCTTCGCGTGGATAACAGCTTGGGCACGCTGATCCCTGCGAACCCGAACCAGCCTTATGACATGAAAGAGCTGATCCATAAAATCGCTGATGAAGGCGATTTTTATGAGATGCAAGAGGAATTTGCCAAAAATATCCTCACTGGCTTTATTCGCATGGAAGGCTCCACCGTTGGGGTTGTGGCCAATCAGCCGACGGTTTTGGCCGGCTGTTTGGATATTGACGCCAGCCGCAAGGCCGCGCGTTTTGTCAGGTTCTGTGATGCCTTTGAAATCCCAATCCTCACGCTCGTGGACGTGCCCGGCTTTCTTCCCGGAACAGGGCAGGAATATGGTGGCGTGATCAAGCACGGAGCCAAACTCTTGTTTGCCTATGGTGAGGCCACGGTGCCTAAGGTGACGGTCATTACGCGCAAAGCCTATGGCGGCGCCTATGATGTGATGGCCTCCAAACATCTGCGCGGTGATTTCAACTACGCTTGGCCCACAGCCGAGATTGCCGTGATGGGCGCCAAAGGGGCAACCGAGATCATCCATCGTGCTGATCTGGGGGATGCTGAGAAGATTGCCCAGCATACGAAAGACTATGAAGAACGTTTCGCCAATCCTTTCGTTGCGGCTGAAAAAGGGTTCATCGATGAGGTGATTATGCCGGCTTCCACGCGTCGCCGGGTGTGCCGGGCATTTGCCAGTTTGCGGGGAAAATCCCTGAAAAACCCATGGAAAAAACATGACAACATTCCACTCTAAGGTCGAAGAGAGCCAATAATGGAAAAACACCGTGGGTTCCCCGGCCGTCTTCCCGGTACGGATGCGCAATTTACCATTCGGCGCGCGAGTAAGAATGGGGCGACAAAAATTATCAGGCGCGAGCGCTATGCAGACCGTCGTCCCCCAGATCGCCGGGCGGATGAGGCGTTTCTGCGCGCTTTGATTCAATATTTTGGTGAAGAGCCATTTGAGCGCGGCAACCTTGATGGGGGCCGCCTGTCTTGGTTGTTTGAACGCGAAGTCGTCCCCGCGCAGGATGATTTTGATCCCGAATCTTATGTGGCTTTGCTGCGTGTGGATCTGAAAAAAGCGCAAGCGAGCTTTCCGCAAATCTTTGCCGAAGGGTGGTCGGCGTGAATTTGCCGGGTCTCATAGGGTGTTTTGCGCGGCTTTGTGCCCAGTGCTTGGGAGCAGCCGGGTCTTCCCTTGCCCTATCCAGCTGCGCTTGTCATAGTATAGGTGTTGGAGTTTCAAACTTCTTTGCATTGGTTTTGAAGACATATCGACCCTTTCTTTCCTTAACTGGTTCTGGATTTGGCCAGTGCCGGTTCTTTTTTTCGCACAGCTCCTTTGCCTCGAGCTGCGCGCGCCGAGAAGGGTTCCTCAATGTTTGACAAGATTTTAATTGCCAACCGGGGCGAGATTGCCTGTCGTGTGACAAAAACAGCCAAGGCGATGGGGATCAAAACCGTGGCGATTTATTCCGATGCGGATGCCCAGGCGTTGCATGTGAAAATGGCGGATGAGGCGGTGCATATTGGTCCTTCGCCGGCGAATCAGTCTTACATCGTGATTGAAAAAGTCATGGATGCGATCCGGCAGACCGGGGCGCAAGCTGTGCATCCCGGTTATGGGTTCTTGTCAGAAAACCGCCTGTTTGCAGAGGCCTTGGAGGCTGAAGGCGTGGCTTTTATCGGCCCGCCTGCCTCTGCGATTGAAAGCATGGGAGATAAGATCACCTCAAAAAAATTGGCTAAGGAGGCCGGTGTGAGCACGGTTCCGGGCTATATGGGTCTGATTGCTGATGCAGATGAAGCGGTGAAAATCGCACAAGAGGTTGGATATCCGGTGATGCTCAAGGCCAGCGCTGGCGGGGGTGGCAAGGGCATGCGCATCGCATGGAACGATGCAGAGGCGCGCGAGGGCTTCCAATCGTCCAAAAATGAAGCGGCCAGCAGCTTTGGAGATGACCGAATTTTCATCGAAAAATTCGTCACGCAACCCCGGCATATCGAAATCCAAGTTCTGGCGGATGGCCATGGCAATTGCATCTATCTCAATGAGCGCGAATGTTCCATCCAGCGTCGCAACCAAAAAGTGATTGAAGAGGCCCCGAGCCCCTTCTTGACGCCGGAGGTGCGCAAGGCCATGGGCGCGCAATCTTGCGCATTGGCCCAAGCGGTGGGCTACACCAGCGCCGGTACGGTGGAATTTATCGTCGACAGCGCGCAGAATTTCTACTTTCTTGAAATGAACACGCGCTTGCAGGTCGAACATCCGGTGACGGAATTGATTACTGGGGTGGATCTGGTGGAGCAGATGATCCGCGTTGCCAATGGCGAGGCGCTGTCCATTACTCAAGAGGACGTGAAAATTAATGGCTGGGCCATGGAAAGCCGCCTCTATGCGGAAGACCCTTATCGGGGGTTTTTGCCCTCAATTGGCCGTTTGACACGGTATCGTCCGCCCGCTGAAAGCCGCAGCGCGACCGCGGCCGTACGCAATGATACCGGTGTTTATGAAGGTGGAGAAATTTCCATGTTCTATGATCCGATGATTGCCAAGCTTTGCACCTGGGCACCAGATCGTCCCGCGGCCATCGCGCAGATGCGCAATGCGCTGGATGCCTTTGAGGTCGAGGGTATTGGTCACAACATTCCATTCCTCTCTGCGGTCATGGATCACCCGAAATTTTGCGCCGGTAATATCACCACTGCCTTTATCGAGGAGGAATATCCAGACGGGTTTCATGGGGTTGATCTGCCACAAGAGACGCTGAAAATTGTCGGCGCCTGCGCGGCGGCAATGTATCGTTTGGGCGAAATTCGTCGCACGAAAGTTTCTGGGCGCATGGACAATCACGAGCGCCGAGTGCGCGACGATTGGGTTGTCGGCATTCAGGGCCATGAGTTCCCCGTGACAATTGCAGCCGATCCCAATGGATCCACCGTACATTTTGAAAGCGGCAGCCATAGGGTGGCCAGTGATTGGACACCGGGCAAGCCGCTGGCTTTGATGAATGTGGATGGTATCGATATCGCGTTAAAGGTTGAGAAATGCACAAGCGGCTTCCGTATCCGCTTCCGTGGGGCTGATATGCGCGTGACTGTGCGCAGCCCGCGTCAGGCTGAGCTGGCCAAATTGATGATCGAGAAAGTTGCGCCAGATACTTCGAAACTCTTGCTCTGCCCTATGCCGGGCTTGATCGTCAAAGTCGATGTGGCTGTGGGCGATGAAGTGCAAGAGGGCCAGACGCTTTGCACAGTTGAGGCGATGAAAATGGAAAATATTCTGCGGGCCGAGAAGAAAGCTATTGTCAGCAAGATCCATGCGGCGCCGGGGGACAGTCTGGCCGTGGATGCGATCATCATGGAGTTTGAGTGAGCTTGAACGGCTCAGACCCAAAGGTGGGGCGACCCTTGGGTCGTTCCATCCTTCGCGGCGGCCCTCAGGGCTTGCTCATCTCGCGCTGTCGGATGGGCATTTTGTCGATCACCCGGCTCAATTCACGCATGTCCCAAGCAAAGGGTTTGCGCAGTTTGATTTTACCATCCTTGCCGATCAAAACCCAATTGAAGCCTTTTGGGTGCAAGGTTTTGCGCAGGTTGGACTGGGCTTCGGGATCGGTATCGACCACGATCATGACGTCTCGTTCCTGCAACACAGCTATTTCGGCCTGCAAAAGCGCCATTTGCTGGGTGAAAGTAGGGTCCAGCGGGCTATCGGCGAACACAACCCAAGGCCGCGCTGTCCAGATGACATCTGACAGCTCAACCTCTTTGGCGTCAAAAATATGGGTCGGATCGGAGCGCCAAATGTCTAAGGTCTCCCCGGCCAAGACCGGTGGCGCGATGGCCAGAAGCCCGAGCCACAAGTGGAACACTCTTTTAAACATAATATCTCCTTCATGGTTCTATATAGGGCCTTTGCAATTGCAAGCGAAGGGGTTGAACGAAAAATACCCGGGCATCGGCCTGCGGGACAAGGAGCGCGGATAATGACAGATAAGACATCTTGGAGCGAAATTGCTGGCAAAGAGCTGCGCGGCAAGCCATTGGAGTCTTTAATTTGGGATACGCTCGAAGGCATCAAGGTGCAGCCATTGTATACGGCTGAAGATGCGACAGGATTGGCGCATATGGGCAGCGTGCCGGGGCAAGAACCCTACACGCGCGGTGTCAAAGCCACCATGTATGCCGGCCGGCCCTGGACCATTCGGCAATACGCTGGATTTTCCACAGCGGAAGAGTCCAATGCCTTTTACCGTCAAGGGCTCGCAGCCGGGCAACAGGGGGTCTCAGTGGCCTTCGATTTGGCCACTCATCGGGGCTATGACAGCGATCATCCGCGCGTTGTAGGCGATGTTGGCAAAGCTGGGGTGGCGATTGACAGTGTAGAGGATATGAAAATCCTCTTTGATGGCATCCCGCTGGATAAGATTTCCGTCTCCATGACGATGAATGGCGCGGTGATCCCTGTTTTGGCCTCCTTCATCGTGGCCGGTGAAGAGCAAGGCGTCAGCCGCGCGGCCCTCTCGGGCACAATCCAAAATGACGTTCTCAAAGAATTCATGGTGCGCAATACTTATATTTACCCACCTGAGGCCTCCATGCGTATTGTGGCTGATATTATCGAATTTACCGCCCGTGATATGCCGAAGTTCAACTCCATTTCGATCAGCGGTTATCACATGCAAGAGGCCGGTGCGAATTTGGTGCAGGAATTGGCCTATACCATTGCAGATGGGCGCGAATATGTGCGCACGGCGATTGCACGGGGGATGGATGTGGATGCCTTTGCCGGGCGTCTGTCGTTTTTCTTTGCCATTGGTATGAATTTCTTTATGGAAGCGGCGAAATTGCGGGCTGCAAGGGTTTTGTGGCACCGGGTTATGGCGGAATTTGATCCGAAAAATCCCAAATCCAGCATGCTGCGGACCCATTGCCAAACCTCCGGTGTGAGTCTGCAAGAGCAAGATCCCTATAACAACATCGTGCGCACGGCTTTTGAAGCGATGTCCGCGGTTTTGGGCGGCACGCAATCTCTGCATACCAATAGTTTTGATGAGGCCATTGCCCTGCCAACGGAAACCTCGGCACGCATTGCGCGCAATACACAGCTTATTTTGCAAGAAGAAACTGGGGTGACCAATGTGGTTGATCCGCTGGCGGGCTCTTACTATGTGGAAAAACTTACTGCTGATCTTATTGAGGAAGCCTGGGCGCTGATCGAAGAGGTTGAGGAGATGGGCGGCATGACCAAAGCCGTGGCCAGCGGCCTGCCCAAGCTTAAAATTGAAGAAAGTGCGGCGCGGCGTCAGGCGATGATTGATCGCGGGGAAGAGGTGATTGTTGGGGTCAACAAATATACCTCTGACAAACAACCCGACATTGAGGTGCGCGATATTGATAACAATCAGGTGCGCGAGGCCCAGGTCGCGAAACTCCAATCCATCCGCGCGAGCCGTGATCAAACGGCCTGTGATGCGGCCCTTCTTGAGCTTGGACGGCGCTGCGTTGAAGGGGGCAATCTATTAGAAGCGGCTGTTGAAGCGGCGCGTCATCGGGCGACGGTGGGGGAAATTTCATTGGCGATGGAGGGCACATTTGGCCGACATCGCGCGGAGGTGAAGACATTGGCTGGCGTGTATGGATCTGCCTATGAGGGCGACGAAAACTTTGAAGCAATTCAGAGATCTGTGGAAGAATTTGCTAAAGAAGAGGGACGCAGGCCCAGGATGCTTGTGGTGAAAATGGGGCAAGATGGCCATGATCGGGGCGCCAAAGTGATTGCCACGGCCTTTGCCGACATTGGTTTTGATGTGGACGTCGGACCCCTGTTTCAAACCCCTGAGGAGGCGGCGCAGGACGCGGTGGACAATGACGTGCATGTGGTAGGTATTTCCAGCCAAGCGGCAGGACACAAAACCTTGGCGCCCAAATTGGTGGAGGCATTGAAGGCAGCAGATGCGCAGGAGATTATCGTGGTCTGTGGCGGGGTTATTCCTCAGCAAGACTATGATTTCCTCAAAGCCGCTGGGGTAGCGGCGATCTTTGGCCCGGGCACAAATATCCCCGATGCGGCACAGAATGTTTTGGATTTGATCCGAAAGGCGCGGAGCTAAAGCGCGGCAGAGGGGGATGGTATGTTAAGATTGGATCACATTGCAGTGGCGGGGGAAACCCGGCAAGCCGCAACGGATTTTGTTCAAAATTTCATGCAAGTTGCGCCACTTGCGGCTGGCCAGCATCCACATTTCTCAACGCATAACCATCTTTGGGGCATGGGTGAGGCCTGCTATCTGGAGTCCATCGCGATTGATCCGGAGGCACCATCTTTGACCTATCCGCGGTGGTTCGGTTTGGACCGCTTTTCTGGTCCGCCGCGCATTGCTAGTTGGATTTTGGCAACCGACAATATCCAAGAGAGCCTCGCCCGGCTTAGCCCAGAGTTTGGAACGCCGGTGCGGCTTGAGCGTGGCGCCTATACTTGGGATATTTCCGTCTCAGATACGGGAGACTTGCCATTTGGTGGTTACGGGCCGGCGTTGATTGAGTGGCAACCGCCTGCCCATCCTTGCCAGAATTTGCCCGACAGCGGCTGTCGTCTGATCTCTTTGCAAGTTCAACACCCGCAAGCCGATCAAATGCAGGCGCTTTTGGCAGAGCTTATCGGTGATGAACGTATTTGGTTTTCAACTGGCCCTGCGCAGATTTCCGCTGAAATCCAAACGGATCACGGTTTGGTAACTCTCAAGTAGAGGCTTTGCCCTTTCGTCTTGTGCGCACAGGGCATAAGATGCCACCCATGTCTATTTGGACCCGCATCACCGCTGCGCTTTCCGCCCTTGCCAAGGGCGAAGGGCTTTCAGCAGTTTTCGAGAAGCTGCGCAGCCCGCCGGAAAAATCTGTCGGGTTCACCATCGCTGTGATCGCATTGAGCGCAAAGATAGCCAAAGCCGATGGCAGCGTCACCCGTGCGGAGGTGCTGGCGTTTCGGGAAGTGTTTTACATTCCCACCTCAGAAGAAAGCAGTGCGGCCAAAGTGTTTAACCTCGCGCGTCAGGATGTAGCCGGATTTGAAACCTATGCTCGGCAAATCAAATCTATGTTCGGTGCAAGGATGGACATCCTGGAAGACTTGCTCGAGGGATTGTTTCACATAGCCACCGCAGATGGATCTTATCATGCGCAAGAGGATGCGTTCTTGAGCCGGGTTTCCGGTATTTTTGGCCTGTCTGCACGGGGCTTTCGCGTGATCAAAGCCCGTTACGTCAAGGGCGCAACCGCCGATCCTTTTGATGTTTTGGGCGTATCGCCGGGCGCAAGCTTTGAAGAAATACGTTTGGCATGGCGGGCACTCGTGAAAAAGAATCACCCTGATCAGCTGGTGGCGCGCGGCGTTCCGCGCGAAGCTGTAAAATTGGCCGAAGCACGTCTGGTGGCGATCAATAAGGCGTGGGAAGAATTGGCAAAGGTCCAGGCCTAAACATCGCATACCCCTGGGCGTGAGACAGGTTCTAAGTCAATCGCATATCGGTGCGAAGCTTTGCATCCAGGGATGCGGCCAAAGAACTGAGCCGGGCTTCGGCCACCTCGCCAAACAAAGGCGAGGCCTCTGCCGTGAGCGTGAGCGACAGTGTTTTTGTCTTTGCGGACCAGTGGAGCTGGGCGGTCTCATCGTCGGGATCGGCCCAGAGCATCGCGCCAAGGCGCATGGCTTTGCCTAAGATCTCGGCCTGTTTTTGGTTGGCCTCATCCAGAAGCGTCAAAAGCTCTTCAAACCGGGTGCCTGCGCGACTGTTTCGGTAGCGATGCAGCAATGCCAAGCCAAGAAAAATTCGCTCCTCATGGCTAAGCCCGCCCAAATTGGCACGGGTGGCATATTCGAAGCAAACCTCCGCCCGGAAATCAGGGTGGGCGCGCCAGCTTACATCATGCAGCAAACACGCCGCGCGCACCAGCCGCGCACGACTGGGAGACATCTTTGAAAAGAGCGGGGAGATGAACTTGTGCAGCCGCATACCGAAGCCCGGCAGCCGCGCATCCTTGCGCTCGGCGAAATGGCAGCTTTCGATCAAAGGGTCGCGGTCGCGCATAGCTTGCGGCATCTGTTCATAAAGAAGCCCCTCTCTAATCCCATAGCTTGAGACAGCGATGTCATGGGGCTTGAACCGTTTGAGGAGGCCTTTGAGAATTTCTGCTGCGATTGGCACAAGTGCCATTCGGCTTAGTGTCACGCGGATGGTCTGGCGCAGCGTTTCGAGATCACAGTCTGCGATATAGCGCAAAGTGGCCTTCACATCGCGGGCTGTCATTTGATATTCGTGCATCACATGTAGCGGGTATCCGCGCCTGTGCATATCAATACGCGCCAAAGCCCGCCAAGATCCGCCAACCAAAAAGAGCCGATTAGATTGTGGTCCCATTTGATCGCGCAGATGATCTAATGTCTCTGCGATCACCGCTTTGCGTCCCTTTTTGCCGCCCGGGACATTGATCAGCTTCAATGGCCCCAGTGGAGAGGTCACTCTATGGCCCACCTGCCCATTGGCAATCTCTGCCAATTCCATCGAACCACCGCCAATATCGCAGACAAGGCCATAAGAGCCGGGCCAGCCAAGCAAGACACCCTGCGCCGCCAGTCGGGCTTCTTCCTCGCCATCGATGACGTGGATTTTCAACCCGGTTTCGCTTTCGACCTGCGCGATGAAGTCGCTGCCATCGCTGGCCTCACGCACGGCGGCGGTGGCGACAGCGGTCAGGCTGGGCAGGCCGATGCCTTTGGCAATGGTGCAAAATCGTCGTAAGGCAGAGAGGGCGCGCAAGCGCCCATCGGGATTGAGCTTGCCACTTTCGGCCAAGCCTGCACCAAGTGCGCACATGACTTTTTCATTGAAAAAATAGGCCGGAGATCGGGCGGCGCCGTCAAAAACCACTAAGCGTACCGAGTTCGAGCCAATATCAACCACCCCGACGCGCGACAGATCGCGGACCTTGGGGTTATCAAATAAAGGCCGCTCAAACGGGTCCCATTTTTCAGAGGGTTTTACCAAGTCGTCCATCTGGGCTCCTGCGGGTTTCCGCAATTGTCTTTCACTCAGCCTAGGCGATTCGACCGAGACTTCAAAGAGTGGTTAGGAATCATCGGTATGAGTGAGCTGCGGCACATCTTGCGCCCCGGCACTGCCACGTCCCGAGAGCGAGGGATTCTCCATGAAAAACCGGTGGCAACTGAAGGCGAAGCTGCCATCTGGCCAAGTGGCTCTTTCATAGCTGCCATTGGGTTGCATCACCCAGGATTGGGCAACATCGGCCAGATTGGCCGCCATGATCTGGCTGACAATCTGCGCCTTGACGGTTTCATTGTGAATTTCAACCAATGTTTCAACCCGGCGGTGTAAGTTGCGATCCATCCAATCGGCAGAGGAGATATAAACCCGCGCCTTGGGGCTGTTCAGATCATGGCCATTGGCAAAGCAAACGATGCGGGAATGCTCTAAGAACCGCCCAATCACGGATTTCACGCGGATATTTTCAGAAAGCCCAGCCACCCCCGGTCGCAAGCCACAAATCCCGCGAATGACGAGGCTGATTTTAACCCCCGCCTGCCCCGCGGCATAGAGTGCATTGATCACTTCTGCATCAATCAGGGAATTTAACTTAACCCAAATGGCCGCAGGCTTGCCAGCTTTGGCGTGTTCGGCCTCAGCTGCGATGCCTTGCAGAAGGGTAGTTTTCAAAGTCAGTGGCGAAATGGAGATATTTTCAAGAGTTTTGGGCTGTGCATATCCTGACAGATAGTTGAACACTTTTGTGGCATCTCGCCCCAAAGCCGCATCGCAGGTGAACAGGCTCACATCGGTGTAAATCCTTGCGGTGATCGGGTGATAATTGCCGGTGCCATAATGGGTATAGGTGACCAAACGATTGCCTTCTTGCCGCACGATAGTGGTGATTTTTGCATGGGTTTTAAGGTTCATAAAGCCATAGACCACATGGGCTCCAGCGCGCTCCAAGCGGCGGGATTGACGAATATTGGCGGCCTCATCAAAGCGGGCTTTCAGCTCGACCAATGCGGTTACTGATTTCCCATCTTCTGCCGCTTCGCACAAAGCCTCGACGATGGGGGAGCGTTTTGATGTGCGGTAAAGTGTTTGCTTAATGGCCAAGACATTGGGATCTCGCGCGGCTTGTTGCAACAAGCGCACGACCATATCAAAAGTCTCATAGGGGTGCTGCAGCAGCATATCTTTGTTGCGAATTGCGGCGAACATATCGCCGTCATGATCTGTGACCCGCTCGGGCACGCGCGGTGTGAAATTGGGCCAGAGGAGGTTGGGCCGGTCTTCAATGACCAATTCTTTCAGATCGGGAAGACCCAACATGCCATCCACTTCGATCACCTCGGTATTTGTGACGGAAAACTCGACCATAATGTCATCGCGCAAAGCTTTGGGGGCATTTGCACTTATTTTTAGGCGAATGACTTCGCCGCGCCGCCTACGTTTGAGGGCAACCTCAAATTCGCGCACCAAATCTTCGGCCTCATCTTCGACTTCCAAATCGCTGTCGCGCAGGACGGAGAAACTGCAATGGCCTTTGAGCTCATAGCCTGGGAACAATTGCTCCAAATGCATCAAGATCAGCTCTTCGAGCGGAAGGTATCGATAACCTTTCCCGGAAAGCACCACAAAGCGGCTAATTTGCTGCGGTATGGGCACCAAGGCGCGCAGGCTGCGCTTGTCCGTCTTGCGCTCAAGCTGCAACGCGAGGGCAAAGCCAGCATTGGGGATGAACGGAAAGGGATGGGCTGGATCAATCGCCAGAGGCGAGATCACGGGAAAGACATGGGACAGGAAATATTGCAGCAGATAGGCGTGATCCTCTTTCGCCTCTGCTGCGGTCAGAATATGAATATCCTGCTCCGCCATTTCTTTGCGCAGATTGGCAAGAACCGATTGCTGTTGGCTCATCAAATCGCGCGCTTCGCTGTCGATAAGCTCCAATTGCTCAGGGATGCTGCGGCCGTCGATACCGGGTGTGATGCTGCCCGCGCGGGCCAATTCGCGCAGACCAGCTACGCGCACAGAATAAAATTCGTCCAAATTGGTGGCGGAAATTGACAAGAAGCGCAGGCGTTCGAGCAAAGGTACATTGAGGTTATCCACCTCCTCTAAGACGCGCCAGTTAAACGCCAGCCATGACAGCTCTCGGTTCAAAAATCGATCTGGTCCGGTGATATCCAGCCCACAACTTTGCGCTGCGGGGAAATCACTGTGCAGAAAGTCAGCGGGGTGCGTCATGGTTTATCCTATATCCAAGGCGGTAATTTATACCTCTTGAATACAAATTGTAAGGGGGCGCCCTAGGCCATAACCGTCGCGGCCATAGCGCGGGTGATCGGGCGCTTGGTGGACATGCTCTGACGGTCCAATTCAGCGACAATATCACTGGCCGCATCAAAACTGCGATCCATGTTTTTTAAGATATACGCCAAGACGGCTGGGGTTGGGGAGAGCTGACGATCCATGAAGGATTTGAGCAAGACCGCGTGCAGCAAGGCGTCATCGGGGCGGTCAATTTTGGCGCAACTTGTGCCTTCGAGCCGACTAAGCATGTCGGGCAGCTGGAACCCGGCTTGTCGCATGGCGATGTTGGAGGCCATAAGCAGTAGCCCGCCGCTTGATTGCAGCTGGTTGTGCAGATGAAACAAACGGGTTTCAGCAGGCAAAATGCCTGCCACCTGCTCAAGGTTGTCTACCACAACCCGCGCACTGGCCTCTGGCGGCGCAAATTCTCGCAGGGGATCGATTTTCTGGGCGTTCTGTTCGGTGGCCCAAATTTCCAAAAGATGCGTTTTGCCGCAGGCTTTGGGGCCCAAGAGGATCAACTTGCCTTGCGGCCAACTGGCGGCGTTTTCCAGCTGCGCCACCGCCTGTTGATTGGCTTCAGATACGAAAAACGCATCGCGCTCTCGTGCCACTTTGATTGGCAGTCTGAAGCTGAGTTGCTCACTCATCTTTTGGCTCCGAGTGGCTTAACCCGCGGTACAATAGCCCCGCTTTATATTGTTGCATTAAAAACCGCGCGACAACGCCGATCATAGCCGCGACCGGCACGGCGACCAACATGCCGACAAAGCCAAATATGCTGCTGAAAACCGAAAGGGCAAAGATCAGCCAGACCGGATGCAATCCGACGGAATTTCCCACGAGTTTTGGCGTCAGCACATTGCCTTCTAAAACCTGTCCGAGCATGAAAATAACGGCAATCACACCAATGGACATCCAATCCCCCCAAAACTGGAACAGCGCCAGACCCAGCGCCAGACCACCGCCCACCAAGGCGCCGACATAGGGAATGAAAGAGATCAACCCGGCCACAAAGCCGACAACAATGCCATAGTTCAACCCCGCCAGCATTAAGGCAATGCCGTAGTAAAGCCCTTGGATAAAGCATACCGTGCCTTGCCCGCGGATGAAGGAGGCGAGGGTGGCATCAATCTCGTGGCCCAATCCGCGCACGTTCTCAAGGTGGTCGCGCGGGATCAACTCGTCAATTTTTGCCACCAAATTGTCCCAATCGAGCAATAGATAAAACGCGACAACGGGCACGACCACGATCAAGACCACAATATTGACGATGGAATTGAGCGAGGAGGCCAGACCATTAACCAAAGCGCCACCGCGCGCCTGTATGGTCTCGCCCAGCCCTGTCAGGGACTGCCTAATCGTGCTGTTGTTATCGAGAAGATCCGGGAAGCGGGTTGTCAGAAATGTCCAGAGATCGGCGGTAATCTGAGGCGCCGTATTGAACAAAGAAATCGCTTGCTGCACGAGCAATGGCACGATCAGCAGCATGGCTAAGACAAATACGAAAATCGCCACCAAGGTGATCACACTCGTTGCAAGCAGGCGCGGCAGCCCCCAGCGCTCCATCCGGTCGGCAATCGGGTCGAGCAGGTAAGCAATGGCCCCGCCCAAAATGAAGGGCAGCAATGTGTCGCCCAAAAACCAAAGCACCAGGCCCAAAACGGCGGCGGCAACTCCCCAATAGCGCAGCTGTAAAGACACTGGTAAGGCCATAATCAATCTCCCTTTGTCGTTCAACTTGCGTATTGTAGCCCAGCTTGCAAGAGGGGGAAGGGAAATATCGCGGCTATCACGCAGTTTCGACCGCTTTCGCTTGTGACGCTCGCGGGGGGGCATTAAACTGACCCCTGAAATCAATTGGAGTGTTCGATGCGCCTAAGTCGCTACTTTTTGCCCGTCCTGAAAGAAAACCCCGCTGAGGCGCAGATTGTCTCGCATCGCTTGATGCTGCGTGCTGGGATGATCAAGCAATCTGCCGCGGGCATATATTCTTGGTTGCCGCTTGGTTTAAAGGTGCTCAAAAATATTGAAACTATCGTGCATGAAGAGCAGGCGAAAGCCGGGCATTTGGCGATGTTGATGCCAACCATTCAATCAGCAGATCTTTGGCGAGAATCAGGGCGCTATGACGATTACGGCGAGGAGATGCTGCGCATCAAAGATCGTCATGGGCGCGATATGCTTTTCACCCCCACCGCAGAAGAGCTGATCACAGATATTGTCCGTGGTCACGTCACGTCTTATAAGGATATGCCCCTGACCATGTATCAAATCCAATGGAAGTTCCGCGATGAGCGGCGCCCACGGTTTGGTGTGATGCGGGGCCGCGAATTCTATATGAAAGACGGGTATAATTTCGACCTAACCAAAGAAGATGCGATGCACGCCTATAACCGCCATTTGGTCAGCTATCTGCGCACATATGAGCGGATGGGCCTACAAGCCATCCCCATGCGGGCGGACAGCGGCCCGATAGGTGGCGATGATACCCATGAATTTTTGGTTCTGGCCGAGACAGGCGAGAGCGAAGTGTTCTACGACAGCGCAGTGACAGATCTGACCTTTGGTGATCGTGACATCAATTATGATGACAAAGCCCAGTGTCAGTCGATCATGGAAGAGTTTACGACCAAATACGCCCGCACCGATGAAACCCATGATGAGGCGCTTTTCGCTGAGGTGCCGCAAGTGCGCCGCAAAGTGGCGCGCGGGATTGAAGTGGGGCAGATTTTTTACTTTGGCACAAAATATTCTGAGGCTATGGGGGCCACGGTCCAGGACGGTGATGGTAAACAGGTGCTTGTGCATATGGGCAGCCATGGCATTGGCGTGAGCCGGCTTGTTGGGGCTATTATTGAGGCTAGCCATGACGATAAAGGCATCATTTGGCCAGAAGGTGTCACCCCATTTCATTGCGGAATTGTGAATCTCAAGCAAGGTTTTGCAGAGGCGGATGCCGCCTGCGAGGATCTTTACCACCAATTGACCAAAGCGGGACTTGAGCCGCTGTATGACGACCGCAACGAGCGCGCCGGCGGCAAATTTGCCACGATGGATCTTATCGGCTTGCCTTGGCGCTTAACGGTTGGACCAAGGGGCTTGAAAAATGGTGTGGTTGAACTGACCTGCCGTAAAACTGGCGAGAGTGAAGAATTGACGCCTCAAGCCGCGATCGCCAAAGTTATTTCGCAATATAATTGACTCCAAGTGCGCATGAGGCGCAGAAAGCGGCAGAGCCCATGAGGCAAGAGGAATGGATGAATGCCCAGAGGCCAGCCACCGCGAGGCGCCTATGACACGCGCTGAGCCCTTTGCCGCTTTTGAATTTCTGATTGCTTGGCGCTATCTTAGGGCCAAACGCGCCGAGGGTGGCGTCAGCGCGATGACCTGGATCAGCTTGATTGGCATCGCCCTTGCTGTGGCCGCTTTGATTATTGTGCTGGCTGTGCGCAGCGGCTTTCGCACGGAATTTGTTGATGCAATTTTGGGCGCCAATGCCCATGTGACGGTCTATGAACAGCGTTTCGACGGCCCCAGTGGTAGTTTCGACTATCGGATCGAAGCCTTCGAGGCCTTGACAGCCCAAGTGCAGGCGGTGCCAGGGGTCACGCGTGCAGCTCCGCTGATACGCGGGCAGGTCATGGCCACAGCAAACGATCAAAATCACGGGGTGATGGTTTTTGGCATCACGCTTGAGAATTTAAAAACCATCCCCAACGTGGTGAACTCCGAGCGGAGCCAAGGAGATATTGATGATTTTTCCCAAGGGGTGGCGATTGGTTCTGGCGTGGCCAAGGCACTGCGCTTGGCGATTGGGGATCGGATCAAACTGATCTCATCAAATGGCGTGCGGACGGCCTTTGGCACAAGCCCACGGGTCAAGTCTTATACGGTCGCGTACATCTTCACCGCGGGGCATTATAACATTGATCATACCCGCCTTTATTTGCCCTTCGAGGAAGCGCAGAGTTTTTTCAACAAAGAAGGCTTTGCCGATCAGATTGAGGTTTTTGTCGACACGCCAGAGCAAGCGGACGTCATGGCGCGCAAGCTGCGTGAAGCGGCGGGCGAGTCGGCTGTGGTGGAAACTTGGCGTGATTACGCGGGCGGATTTCTGCGGGCCTTGGCGGTTGAAGACAATGTGATGTTGGTCATCATGATTGTCCTGATCTTGCTGTCCACTATGAATATCATCTCGGGCCTCATCATGTTGGTGAAAAACAAGGGCCGCGATATCGGCATTCTGCGAACCATTGGCCTCAGCGAAGGCACGGTGTTGCGGGTGTTCTTCCTGTGCGGCGCGGGGATTGGCTTGGTCGGTACGCTTCTGGGCGTGATTGTTGGCGTGGTTTTTGTGGTAAACATTGATGCGATTTTTAGTCTGGTGAATTACCTATCTGGTGGGCAAGTCTGGGATCCCTCGATCCGGGGTATCTACCATCTGCCCTCGGAGCTGCGCGGTGTGGATGTGCTCAAAGCCGTGGGGATTTCACTGTTTTTGTCCTTTTTTATCACCATTTTCCCCGCAAGACGGGCGGCCAGGATGAATCCGGTGGAGGCATTGCGCAATGAATGAGCCGGTGTTGTCGCTGACGGGGATCTGTAAATCCTACAATCCGGGCCAGGCCAATGAGGTGAAGGTGCTGCAAAGCTGTGATTTGACGCTGATGCCGGGGCAGGTGACCTCGCTGGTGGCGCCATCTGGTTCGGGAAAGTCCACATTGCTGCATATTGCCGGCTTTCTGGATACCGCCGACAGTGGTCAGTTGCAGATTGCTGGGCGCGACATGTCACGCGCCGATGATCGGCTGCGCACGGATTTGCGACGGATGGAAATTGGTTTTGTCTATCAATTTCATCATCTGCTCCCAGAATTCACGGCGGCTGAAAATATCATGCTGCCGCAGCAGGCGGCGGGCAAAGCGGTCGGTTCTGCCCGCAAACGGGCGCTGGAGCTTTTGGACCAAACGGGTTTGGCAGAGCGTGCCGATCACAGACCGAGTGAATTGTCGGGCGGGGAGCAACAAAGGGTCGCCTTTTGCCGTGCGCTGGCCAATGAACCAAAACTTCTGCTGGCCGATGAGCCGACTGGGAACCTCGACCCTGAAACCTCTGATCACGTGTTTGATGTCTTGATGGGCCTCGTGCGCAGCACCGGCATGGCGGCGTTGATTGCCACGCATAATATGGAGTTGGCTGCCCGGATGGACCGGCAAGTGCGGTTGAGCAAGGGACAGATTGTCTGAATATTGTGTTGCTTAACCCGGAAAAGCCTGATTTTTTCTCCAAAACGATGACCTTTAGACCTGTTTGAATTGGAAATGCTATGCCGCGCTGCTCTGTCTTGGAAATTGAAACTGCCAGTAAATTGGCGCTTGAGGCTTTTGGCGCAAAAGACTGGATAGCCACCTCTGTGGCGCGGGCCGTTGCCGATGCGGAGGCGCATGGCAATTTGATTTGCGGGCTCTATTACCTCGAGAGCTATTGCCGCCAATTGGCCACAGGCCGGGTGAGCGGTTCGGTGGATCCAAAGGTGACGGCCTCCCGGCCGGGCTCGATCCTATCGGACGCGGGCTATGGCTTTGCGCAGCCGGCTTTCGAGGCTGCTTTGCCCATGGCGGTGGCCGCTGCGCGGGAGAATGGCACGGCCTCGCTCGCTGTGGCTCATGCGCACACCTGCACATCTTTGGGATATTTCACCGCACAATTGGCCGCTGAGGGTTTGATGGCGATTGGTTTTACCAACGCCAGCCCAGTTGTGGCGCCTCCGGGGGGCAACCAAAAGGTGATTGGCACCAATCCCATTGCCATGTCGGTTCCAGATGGTGCCGGTGGGCTCGCGGTGCATTTTGACTTTTCCACCTCTGCCGTGGCGCTGGGCAAGATCACCATGGCAAAGGCCGCCGGGGAGGAGATTCCTTTAGGCTGGGCTGTGGATGCGCAGGGTGTGCCAACGACGAATCCAGAGGCAGCACTGGGCGGAGCTTTGGTCTCAGCCGGCGGCTATAAAGGCTGGGGTTTTGGCATATTGGCCGAGCTCCTCGCCGCTGGGATGACTGGTTCTGTCAATTCCTTGGATGTGGGTGGCTTGAAATTGCCGGACGGCCCGCCGCATGGATTGGGGCAGTTTTACCTTTTTTTGGACCCGAGTACCCATCATCATGGGTTTGCTGATCGTTTGGCGCGGCTTGCAGATGCGGTGGCTTTGCAGGAGGGCGCACGGCTTCCTGGCAGTGCCCGCAGCCCTATGGCGGAAGTTGATGTGCCTGATGCGCTCTGGGATCTGGTTGCAGAGCTGGCAAAGGGTCCGCAGTAGACCGGTCGCTTAGGCTTTTTGCGTCAGCAAGACTCCGGCGGCCATGAGAAGTAATCCGCTGAGACGGGTCCAGGTCAGAGGGATTTGCTGAGCGCCAAATAATCCGAAATGATCGATCACGGCCGCGGAAATCAATTGGCCAATGAGCACAAAGAAAATGGCATTTCCAACGCCAAACTTGGGCGCAATCGCGGTTATGGACAGCACATAAAACGCCAGCAAGGCTCCGGCAAAGAACAGATGTTTTGGTGCAGTTGCGAGTTTGACGAGAGCGCTGGGACCTTGGGTCATGGCCACCAGACTGGCGGTGAGCAAGCCCACAGCGATCAACACCACCCCGGCGAGCATGGGCGCGCCAAGAGATCGGCCGAGGGCTGCATTCATCGCGGCCAAGACCGGTATCCCAATCCCCGCCGCAAGCATTGTAATCGCATAGAGTGGCATAGATTGCGGTCCTCTTTCTGGGGTCTATAGATCGAGCTCTTCAACGAATTTGGCGTTGGCTTGGATATACTCAAACCGTTTTTCCGGCTTTTTGCCCATCAACCGTTCAATGAGATCTCCGGTCTCGCCCGGCGTGTCCTCATCAACGGTGACGCGAATCAATTTGCGTGTCGATGGGTCCATTGTGGTCTCTTTGAGATCCTTGGCATCCATTTCGCCCAGACCTTTGAAACGGCTGACGTCAATTTTGCCCTTGCCGCCCAATCCTTTGGCAAGCCAGAGATCTTTCTCTGCCTCATCCAGGCAATACACCCGTTTGGCCCCCTGCGTTAGGCGAAACAGCGGAGGGCAGGCCAGATAAAGATGACCGGCATCAATCAAAGGCCGCATTTGTGAGAAAAAGAACGTCATGAGAAGGCTGGCGATATGGGCTCCATCGACATCGGCATCGGTCATGATGATGACTTTTTCATAGCGCAGATCATCAATATTGAATTTTGTGCCAATCCCGACGCCCAGCGCCTCGCAGAGGTCGCTGATCTCAGCATTCGAGCCGAGTTTATTTGACGCGGCGCCCAAGACGTTGAGGATTTTCCCCTTGAGGGGCAAAAGCGCTTGGTTGACGCGATTGCGCGCGCCTTTGCCTGAGCCGCCAGCGCTGTCGCCTTCAACGATAAATAATTCCGTGCCCTCGCGGGTTTTAGAGGTGCAATCGGTGAGTTTTCCCGGCAGGCGCAGTTTCTTAGTGGCAGATTTGCGCTGCGTTTCTTTTTCCTGCCGGCGGCGCAGTCGCTCCTCAGCGCGCAGGACCAAGAAATCGAGGATTGCGCCGGCGGACTTCGTATCGGCCGCAAGCCAATTGTCGAACCGGTCACGGACGGAGTTTTCGACCAATCGTTGAGCTTCGACAGTGGCCAAACGGTCTTTGGTTTGGCCGACGAATTCCGGCTCGCTGATGAAACAAGAGACCAGCGCGCAACCGCCTGTTGTGAGGTCATCACGGGTGATATTGCTGGCTTTGCGGTTATTGACCAACTCGCCATAGGCTTTGATGCCTTTTAAGATTGCGGCCCAGAACCCGCTTTCATGGGTGCCACCTTCCGGTGTCGGTACGGTGTTACAATAGGATTGGATGAAGCCATCACGCGATGGTGTCCAATTGACCGCCCATTCGACCTTGCCGGGCACATTGAAGCGCTCTTGAAAATCCACGGTGCCGGCGAAAGGGGCCTCGGCATAGGTGCTTGCTTTGCCCAGGGTCTCCACGAGATAGTCCGACAGGCCACCGGGAAAATGGAACGTCGCTTCACGCGGTGTTTCGCCATCATCAATCTCGGTTTTCCACCGAATTTCGACGCCGGAAAATAGATAGGCCTTGGATCGAATAGAGGCAAAGAGGCGTGCAGGTTTGAATCGATGTTTGCTGAAGATCTGTTCATCTGCATGAAAGGTGACCGAGGTGCCGCGGCGATTGGGGGCGGCGCCGATCTTGGCAATGGGACCCAGCGGGATGCCGCGGGCGAAGCGCTGCTCGTAAAGTTCCCGATTGCGGGCGACTTCGACAACCATGGAATCGGAGAGCGCATTGACCACTGAGGCACCAACCCCATGCAGGCCTCCTGAGGTTTGATAGGCTTTGCCAGAAAATTTGCCACCGGCGTGCAAGGTGCACAGGATAACCTCAAGGGCGGATTTATCGGGAAATTTCGGATGGGGATCAACAGGAATACCGCGGCCATTGTCGCGGATGGTTACGGAATGATCTGCGTGCAGCTCAACTTCGATGCGATTGGCATGGCCTGCAACCGCCTCATCCATTGAGTTGTCCAAAACCTCAGCCACCAGATGGTGCAAGGCCCGCTCATCGGTGCCGCCGATATACATGCCGGGTCGTTTGCGCACCGGCTCGAGACCTTCCAACACCTCAATGGAGGAGGCGTCATAATCCGTATTTGCGGCCGAAGATAATAGGTCACTTGCCATTGGGCTGCTCTTTCTTTGATTGGCGGTATTCATGGCAGAAGTTGCCGGGCAAGAAAAGACCTGGCGCGTGGCGCGGTCCATATTCCTTGCCGATTTCACCACTGGTCAGACTGCTGGCTTCTGCTTAAGAGAAAGATATGAAAAAAACCTCTGCGATCACATTGGAAGTGCGATCTTTGTTGATCTTGGGACTGCCTTTGGTTGGCAGCCAAGTGGCGCAATTTGCTGTGCATACAACCGATACGTTGATGCTGGGATGGTATTCCGTTCTGGCGCTGGCGCAGGTGACTTTGGGTGCCCAAGTATGCTTCATTGCCTTCATAGCAACCTCTGGTTTTGCTTTCGCAATTTTGCCGATGGTGGCCAAATCTATGGCGGAGGAGGATTCGCAATCGGCCAGGCGGGCCACACGCATGGGGCTTTGGGTGTCGACTTTGGCGGCGGCTCTATTATTTTTGCCCATGTGGCATGCCCGCCCTCTGCTTGAGGCGATGGGTCAGGATCCCACAGTGGCACAGGGCGCGCAGGACTATCTCCGCATCGCTGGTTTTGGCCTATGGCCCGCATTGTGGGGATTGGTGCTGCGCAGCTATCTTTCGGCGCTGGAACATGCCAGGATCGTGCTTTGGGTGTCCCTCTGTGTTTTGGTGGCCAATGCGCTGATCAACTATGCCTTGATATTTGGCAATTGGGGGCTGCCGGAATTGGGGCTGCAGGGCGCAGCGATTGCGTCGGTCATGGCGCAAACGTTGGCTCTGCTCGGATTTGTGATATACATCCAGCGCAATTTCCCCGAACAACAGATGTTCGCCCGCTTCTGGCGATTTGATGGCAGCGCCGCCCGGGCCGTCACCCGGCTTGCGGTGCCGATCTCCGCCACGGCCCTGGCCGAAAGCGGATTGTTTGCCGCGTCCGCCTTTATGATGGGTTGGCTCGGACATTTGGAGCTGGCGGCCCATGGTATTGTATTGCAGCTGGTGGCGTTGAGTTTCATGGTGCATATGGGATTGTCACAAGCCGGCACGGTGCGCGCCGGCAAAGCCTTTGCTCGGCAGGACTGGACCGCGGTCCGGCGCACAGCCTGGGTGACAATGGGCTTGTCGAGCGTTGCGGCCATTGTGGCCATATTCTTTTTCCTGACGAGCCCGCAGCTCTTGATCCGTGCGTTTTTGGACCCGCAGGATCCTTTGACCGCTGACATTCTACGCATCGGCACGCTCTTGTTGATGCTCGCGGCATTGTTTCAATTTGTCGATGCCGCACAGGTTGTGGCCCTGAGCCTGCTGCGCGGGTTGCAAGACACCAAAGTGCCAATGTGGATCGCCGCGATATCCTATTGGTTGATCGGTCTGCCGATCAGCTATGTTTTGGGCTTTTGGTTCGGCTTCCAAGAGGCCGGCATATGGATGGGTCTGGTCGTTGGGCTCGGACTGGCCGCGGTCTTACTTTGGCTGCGGTTTCACCGTCTGGCTGGGCGTAGTCCTTAGGGCTTGGTCATGGCCCACTCGATTGTTTTGCGGCTCAGGATTTTTCGCAGATCATGCATGGACAATAAAAGCTGATCTGTGACTCGTTCTAAATCTGCATCGCTGGCTTTTGATTGCGCCCATTGCGCGGTCAGATTGAGGTGATCAATAGTCTGTAAAATGTCATCGATTTCACACTCTTCTAGCACGGTTTTGCGCTCTCGCATCCAGTCTGTGATCAACTTGGTTTCTTCATCGGTCAGGACAGTATCGCCCAGCGGTTTCACGGTCTCGTTGCGTATGTTAATTGCCGCGATTTGGTGCATTTCCAACCGATTTTAGCGATTATTTCCCGGAGTCTTGAACAGGACCGCACCGTTTTCGCGGGTTCGAAAAAAATACCTCGGTAGGGCAATGGTCATGGCAATAACTCAAATTAGATTAGGTTTTCACAAAATTCTTTGATTCTAGTACAGGCTTCTAAGAGCTCGGCATCTGATGTGGCATAGCTCACGCGGAAATTTGGGGATAGGCCAAAGGCGGCGCCAAAGACCACCGCGACGCCGGTTTGTTCAAGAAGCTCCGTGGCGAAGGTCTCATCATCTGTAATAACGGTGCCACTGGCTGTCTGTTTTCCAATGAGTGCGGCGATCGAGGGGTAGACATAAAACGCACCTTCCGGCGTGGGGCAGGTAATTCCCTTGGTCTCATTGAGTATTTTGACCACCAAATCGCGACGACGGCTGAAAGAGGCGTTGTTATCGGTTAAAAATTCCTGTGGACCGTTCAGGGCTTCGACAGCCGCCCATTGGCTGATGGTGCAGGGGTTGGATGTGGATTGCGATTGAATTTTGCGCATGGCGGCGATCAGGGGCTCGGGACCGGCGGCATAGCCAATCCGCCATCCCGTCATCGCATAGGCTTTTGAGACACCGTTGCAGGTCAGCGTGCGCGGATAGAGTGCCGGCTCGACCTCGGCAGGTGTGCAAAATTTGAAGTCATCATAGGCCAGATGCTCATACATATCATCGGTCATCACCCAGACATGGGGATGGCGCAAAAGAACATCGGTCAGCGCCTTTAATTCGTCCCAACTGTATCCCGCTCCGGTTGGGTTTGAGGGGGAATTGAAAATGAACCATTTGGTTTTGGGGGTCAGTGCGGCTTTGAGCTGCGCGGGGGTGAGTTTGTAATTGGTCTCTTGTGACGTTGGCGCAATCACCGGTGTGCCGCCGGCCAACAGCACCATGTCGGGATAAGAGACCCAATAGGGTGCGGGAATCACCACCTCATCGCCTGCATTTAATGTCGCGATAAACGCATTATAGAGTGTTTGCTTGCCGCCATTTCCAACCGTCACCTGCGCTGGGCTAAAGGTCAGGGAATTTTCGCGCAGGAACTTGGCGCAAATTGCCTGCTTGAGCTCGGGCATTCCATCCGGTGCGGTGTATTTGGTTTGGCCCTCTGCAATGGCTTTAACAGCCGCGGCTTTGATATGGTCTGGGGTATCAAAATCCGGCTCGCCAGCTGCAAGTGCGATCACGTCACGCCCTGCCGCCTTTAATTCCGCCGCCTTGGTTGATATAGCAATGGTGGGAGAGGGTTTCACCCGTTCAAGCGCGGTAGACAAAATGGACATGACGGCCTCGTTATGCGTGTGTTCCTACAATTCTAGATAGATGTGCAGGGCGCTGCAAGGTGAAGTAATTGGAAAGAGAAAAACGATTATGGAAAATGAATCTGATACAAACTTCGATTGGTACGGTCCCGATGCAGCCACGTTTGGGGATCGCGTTCTGGGCGCGCGCGAAAAGGCTGGCATGACCCAGGCGCAACTGTCGCGCCGTCTGGGAATTAAATTGGCCACTTTGCAGGCCTGGGAAGAGGATCGTTCCGAGCCGCAGGCCAATAAATTGCAAATGTTGACTGGAATGCTCAACGTGTCTTTGCCTTGGCTTCTGAGCGGTGAGGGGATCGGGCCTGAAGAGCCGAACACGGCGCTGCTGTCCGACGATATTCAAACAATTTTAATCGAAATGCGCGCAATAAAAACGGATATGAACCGTACCGCCGATCGGCTGAGTAAATTGGAAAAAAAATTAAGGTTGGCCATGAAATGATTGAGCTGCATGATCATAGGATCAAACGCCTGAAGATGCGTTCTATGCGCCGTGGAATCAAAGAAATGGACCTTATTTTAAGCCATTTTTCTGAAATCGCCTTGGAGCGGATGACTGAAGAAGAGCTGGTGAATTACGATTTGTTGCTGGCAGAAAATGACCACGATCTTTATTCTTGGGTAACCGGCAGTGCCGCAGCTCCCGCAGAATTTGCGCCCATGATCGGCCAAATCGTCGCTGGTTTGCAGGGTCCATCCTTTTAAACTCATCTCGTTTAGATAATATTCGCAAATTTCCTCAATACTGCGGACCGAAGCAGTGTGAGAGGCAATCAATGAGCGGCGATTCCAAAACTGGCAAGAGTTTTATGACCCATTACTTGGAGAGTTTGGCTTTGGTCGAGCGGCTCCATCGTTTGTTGTTGGATGTTATCAAAGATGAATTTGAGCGGGTTGGGGTGATTGAGATCAACCCCGTGCAGGCTTTGCTGGTATTAAACATCGGCGACAATGAGGTCACCGCGGGCGAGCTGAAGAGCCGCGGATATTATCAGGGCTCAAATGTCAGTTACAATCTGAAAAAATTGGTGGGTATGGGCTATATGCACCATGAACGGTGCCGGGCGGACCGGCGGTCTGTGCGCGTGAGGCTGACCGATAAGGGGCAACACATTCGTGGACTTGTGAATGACTTGTTTGAGGGCCATGCGGCTGCGCTGCAATCGGAGGGGGTTTTGCAAGGCACCGGGGCCGAGGATATCAATGCAGCGCTGCGGCGGATGGAGCAATATTGGGGCAAACAGATTCGATTTATTTATTGATCCGATTGGCTCATGCTCAAAAATTCCATTTCGCGAAGTAATTTTCGGCTCATGGCGCGCTCATAATCGTCAAAACCGATGGCAACTTCGGAAAACGCGTCTGGCCCCGCCAGAACGCGATGCGCAAAATAGGCGGTCAATTCGGCAATGGACAGTTCCGCATGGGACAGCCGGGAGGTGGCATCAACGCCGATGATCAATGCGTTGATGACAATATCTCCGATCTTCTCAGGGCTGTTGACGTGATGCGGTTCTGGACCCGTGTTGTTTTTCCCATCCCCCGAAATATCCAAGGTGCGCTTCCAGCAGTCTGGCTGTTGGTTTAGAAACCCAGCTCCGACCTGTATGGCTTGACCCAAAGCGGTGGTTGGTGGGGCTTGGCGGCGGGTGGTGGACCGCAGTTGCTCGGAAATAGCCTTAAGGCGCGATGGGCTTGTTATATCTGTCCACGGGATGAGGACCCGCTGATAGTCCTGACCGCTCCATTCAAAAACCAAAATCCGGACCGGTGCATCGGGCAGGCGCATGAGACTTGCGCGGACATCGTCACTGATCAAGGCGGCGGCCAGCCCCTGCAGTTGTAGCTGATATTCGGCCTCGTCGACAGATCCTGATACATCCAGGCCCAAGGCCAGGGCCTGGCGGCAGGCGACGTCAGCGCCGGCCGAGCTTGTCACCCAAAGCGTAAATGACAGAGCGGCCAGGGCTTTGCAGAGGCGACGGCTCACCAATGACCGATGTTTTTCATACTCGCCCAGGGTTCGGCCAAGGGCAGGTTGTCACCCTCTTGCAAGAGCTCAATCGAGATATTGTCTGGGCTGCGCACAAAAGCCATGCGGCCTTCGCGCGGCGGGCGATTGATTGTGATGCCATTGTCCATGAGATGCTGGCAGGTGGCATAAATATCTTTCACCTCATAGGCCAAATGTCCGAAATGTCGGCTGTCTGACGGCAGGCCTTCATCACCATCCCAGTTATAGGTCAGTTCAACTGGACACTCTGGTTGGCCAGGAGGAGCCATGAAAACCAGGGTGAAACGTCCAGCTTCATTGTCCCAACGGCGCGTTTCCTCTAGCCCTAAGAGGGCAAAAAAAGCGATGGAGGCGTCTAAATCGGCCACGCGGACCATTGTGTGTAGATATTTCATTTGCATTCGCCTTTATATAGTAGGTTCATCCTTCAGATTACTCCATATATAGTGTTAAGGGAATCGCTCCAGATGGGATTAACTAAGGGGATAGTGATGCTGCTTACACCAGAACAACAAGAAGAAATTGACCAGCTGCGATCAAATCCCCAGCTTACCCTGCGGGCTGTCGCGCCAGGCATGGAAGAACATCTTTACAGTGCCAAGCCTGTTTTGGATCACGGGTTTGTGCGGGTGATCGATTATATGGGCGATGATGCCGCCATCTGCCAAGCGGCGCGGGTCAGCTACGGCAAAGGGACAAAATCCGTACAAAATGATGCGGGCCTCATCCGTTACTTGATGCGCCACTGGCATTCCACGCCTTTTGAGATGTGCGAAATCAAACTGCATGTGAAATTACCAGTCTTTGTGGCTCGCCAATGGATTCGCCACCGCACGGCTAATGTAAATGAGTATTCAGCGCGCTATTCGATTTTGGATCGGGAGTTTTACATCCCGGAACCAGACTCTCTGGCTGCGCAATCAGTGGTGAACAATCAGGGCCGTGGTCAGGTTTTGCAAGGGGCCGAAGCGGCGCGGGTTTTGGAGATTTTGAAATCGGACAGCAACCGCGCCTATGACAATTATGAGTCGATGATCTCGGATGATGGGCAGGATGGTTTGGCCCGTGAATTGGCGCGCATGAACCTACCGGCGAATATTTACACGCAATGGTATTGGAAAGTTGATCTGCATAACCTGTTTCATTTCCTGCGTCTTCGGGCTGATTCTCATGCGCAATATGAAATTCGGGTCTATGCAGAGGCTATTTGTGAGATGGTGCGCGACTGGGTGCCGGCGGCCTATGGCGCTTTTGAAGATTACCGTTTGGGCGGCGCGGTTCTCTCGGCAAAATCGGTTGAATGTCTGAAGCGCATGCTTGCTGGCGAGCCTGTCACGCAGGAAGACTCAGGTATGAGCAAGGGTGAATGGCGAGAATTTGAAGCGGTGATCGGGCGTTAAACCCTAAGGGCATGGCACAAAAGTAAACCTGTTGGGCGCGGCCCAACATATAGCGGATCACCGTCCGCTCAGGCTGCGGCAAGGCGCGTTTAGTCGGCGTTGCTCAATTCACCAGCCATTTGACGCCCGTCGCGTCCTTCGACCAGCTCATAGTTTATTTTTTGGTTGTCAGCCAAGCTTGTCATTCCAGCGCGTTCGACTGCTGAAATATGGACAAACACGTCATTCCCTCCACCTTCTGGCTCAATGAACCCGAAACCTTTTGTGGTGTTGAACCATTTTACTGTGCCCAAAGGCATATCATATTCTCCCAAGTCATTCCCACGCGCCCGAAGAGTTGCGGGCGGTATCACACATCTGAAGGGCAAAAAGTCTCACGAATACCCTATTTTACAGATGCCATGCCTCTACAATTATGCGATTAAAAATAAAATCAAGGAAAATTTTATGCAACTCTATGTATTAAAAGCCTGCGACAGCTGTCGCAAAGCAACAAAAGCGCTGCAAAATCAGCAGGTCGAATATATCGATGTGCGGGAGGGGCAGGTGCCGGACGCAGTGCTTGAAGCGGCCCTCGCAAAGTTTGGGGATGCTCTGTTGAACCGTGCCTCGACCACCTGGCGCGGCTTGGATGAGGTGGCCCGTGCCGGTGATCCGTTGGCGCTGCTCAAGGCGCATCCAACGCTAATGAAGCGCCCGTTGATTGTCCACGATGGACAGATGACGCTCGGCTGGAAGCCTGATGTGGCGGCCTATTATGCGGCTTTGCCGGGGGCATAGTTGCCCGATGCGATGATCGGGCAGGCTCTTGATGCGCAAAAGGGCTTGGGTTTTACAGCAAATCTGGTGGTGTGGATTCGGTTTTGAGCTCTGCCACCAGTTGATCGAGCGCCACAACTTCGCTGTTTTTGCTGCCCAAGCGGCGCATCGAGAGGGTGCGATCTGCAACCTCTTTCATCCCCACAGCGAGGATCACAGGCACTTTGGCCACGGAATGCTCGCGCACTTTATAATTGATTTTTTCATTGCGGGTATCGGATTCGGCACGAATGCCCGCGGCGCGCAGGGCCGCAACCGCCTCATGAACAAATTCATCGGCGTCCGACACGATGGAAGCTACGACCACCTGACGCGGTGCCAGCCAAAGTGGCAAGCGACCGGCATGTTCTTCAATCAATATCCCGATGAACCGTTCAAAAGATCCCAAGCAGGCGCGATGCAGCATGACCGGCCTATGCTTATTCCCATCTTCGCCGATGTAGCTGGCGTCCAAGCTTTCAGGCAGAACGAAATCCACCTGATGGGTGCCGCATTGCCAATCCCGGCCAATGGCGTCCGTCAAAACAAACTCCAATTTTGGACCATAGAAGGCACCTTCTCCTGGGTTCATCTCCGGTTCAATGCCCGCTTTGCGGGTCGCGGCCAAAAGAGCGGATTCTGCACGATCCCAAACCTCATCAGAGCCGGAGCGCTTTTCTGGCCGATCACTGAATTTCACCCGAAAGGATTCAAAGCCGAGATCTTTGTAAACGGAAGTTAGATAGGCGATATATAGCGCCGTTTCCTCTTCGATTTGATCTTCACGGCAGAAAATATGCCCGTCGTCTTGGGTAAAGCCGCGCACCCGCATAATGCCATGCAGTGCACCGGATGGCTCGTAGCGTGCGCAGCTGCCAAATTCTGCCATGCGCAGCGGCAGATCTCTGTAGGATTTCAAGCCATGATTGAAAATTTGAACATGGCAGGGGCAGTTCATCGGCTTGAGCGCATTGACGGCCTTTTCGCGGGCATGTTCTTCATCCACCTCAACGATGAACATATTCTCCTGGTATTTGTCCCAATGGCCTGAGGCCACCCAGAGCTTGCGGTCCACGACCTGCGGAGTGTTGACTTCAACATACCCGCCTGCGCGTTGTTTGCGGCGCATGTAATCTTGTAGCTCGGTGTAGATGGTCCAGCCGTTTGGATGCCAAAAGACCTGCCCTGGTGCCTCTTCTTGCATATGGTACAAATCCATTTCGCGGCCTAATTTGCGGTGGTCGCGTTTTGCGGCTTCTTCCAGCATATGCAGATGGGCTTTGAGCTTTTCCTTATTGGAAAATGCGACCCCATAGATGCGTTGCAGCATCGCTCTATCGCTGTCGCCGCGCCAATAGGCGCCGGCCACATTCATCAGTTTGAACCCATCTGCGGGCACTTGCCCTGTGTGTTGCAAATGCGGTCCACGGCAGAGGTCTTGCCAGTCACCGTGCCAGTACATCCGTAGCGGTTCGTCGCCAGGGATGGCGTCAATCAGCTCCACCTTATAGGGCTCTTTGGCATCGGTATAATGTTGCACCGCGCGCGTACGGTCCCAAACCTCGGTACGGACGGCATCGCGTTTGTTAATGATTTCCTTCATCTTTTTCTCGATCACGCCCAAGTCTTCCGGGGTGAAAGGGTCTTTGCGATCAAAATCATAATACCAGCCGTCTTTGATCACCGGGCCTATGGTCACCTGAACATCGGGCCAAATCTCCTGAACCGCACGGGCCATGATATGGGCCAAATCATGGCGAATCAGCTCATTGGCTTGTGCCTCATCTTTCATGGTATGAATGGCGATCGTGGCGTCGGTCTCAATGGGCCAAGCCAGATCAAAATGCGCGCCATTCACTGTGGCAGAAATCGCCTTCTTCGCCAAAGAGCTGGCGATATCAGCAGCCACTTCGGCGGCGGTGATGCCGGCCTCATAATGGCGGATAGAATTGTCAGGAAGGGTGAGTGAGATTTGGGCCATCACGGGCACTCCTCGTCAGTTTGGCGCCCACGGAACGCCCGGTTGCGGGTATTTGGTTCGGCAGCTGTTTGGCGGTTTTGAATTTGACTGTCAACCGCTCAAGCGGCGGGGCGCGTTGCGGCCATTATGACACAGGCCCATCAGATGGACTCGCGGGGGCGTGAAATATCATTGTAAGTGTCCATTGTGCAGCTAAAATTAGGATCAGACTTGGGGGCGCATGAAATTTTTAACTTTTTAACAACGGATACAGGCCGCCAAATTGCCTATGTGCAGAGCAAGGGCATGGGGCCGGGCGTGGTGTTTTTGGGCGGGTTTATGTCCGATATGACGGGCACCAAGGCGCTGCAATTGGAGGCCTGGTGCAAGGCGGAGGGGCGTGGGTTTCTGCGATTTGACTATTCGGGGCACGGCGCGTCTTCGGAGGCCTTCACCGATGGATGCATTGGCGATTGGGCGGAAGATGCGCAGGCGGCAATTTGTGAACTCACCCAAGGCCCACAAATTTTGGTTGGCTCGTCGATGGGAGGCTGGATTTCCCTTTTGATGGCAAAGAGAATTCCAGAGCGTATTGCCGGGCTGGTGACCATCGCCGCGGCTCCAGATTTTACGGAAGATGGGTTTTGGGCAAGTTTCAATGCGGACACGCGCAAGTTTTTGGCTCAAGAGGGGTTGGTTAATATTCCGTCGGATTACGGCGATCCCTATCCGATCACCAAACGCCTCATTGAGGACGGTCGGTTGCATCTTGTTCTGCGCAGCCCGCTGCATTTGCCCTTTCCCACGCGATTTTTGCAAGGTGATGAGGATGAGGAGGTTTCCGTTGACCTGGCTCAACGCCTTTTTGCGCTTGCGACGGGCGATGATATTCAACTGCGCTTGCTCAAGGGAGGGGATCACCGTTTTTCATCTCCCAGAGCTCTGGCCTTGACCCAAGAGGCGATTACGGATGTGATTGGCGCGATTAGGGCATAATGAATTTTAGGAGATTATCCCGTGGCACAATTTTTATTAACTTATTTAGAGCAACCTCAGATGACGTCGCCAGAAGAAGGCAAGGCGCATATGGGCAAATGGATGAACTGGTTGACGGGCTTGGGTAGGCCGTGGTTTATCACGCCTCACCGGTGAAACGCTCCAAAGTGGTTGGCCCGGATGGAGTCAGTGATGAGCCTGTGGCCATCACCGGGTTTTGATCGTTGAGGCAGACGATATGGAGGCCGCTGTGAAAATCGCGCAGTCCGACCCGTTTTCAGATCATGCCAAAATGGTCGTTTCAGAGTTGATGGTCATGGGCGGTTGAGATTTACTTTATAGCACGCTCAAACCGCATGTGTTGTGCGAAGATCTTTTTAAGATTTGGGACTATTAAGGTTAACTCTGCACGCGAGAACTTGGCAAACGGTTCAATAATTGCAAGTAATACACCATGAAGTTTGAAACGCTTGTCGTCCTACCTGACATGATGTGCGATGCGCGTCTTTTTGCGCCACAAATTGATGGGCTCTCTCATGAACGGGCGGTGATGATTGCACCCGTGCATTTGGGTGAACGGGTCGAAGAGATCGCCAGCATGATTTTAGACATGACGCCGCATCGCTTCGCTCTGTGCGGGCATGCTTTCGGTGGCAATGTTGCTTTGGAGATAATGAGGCGTGCGCCCAATCGCGTGAGTCGCCTATGTCTGATTGCTACCAATCCCATGGCCGAAACTCCCATTCGGGCGGCTGAGAGGGAGCCCCAGATCATTGCGGCACGCACCGGGCGTTTGGAACAGGTCATCCGCGAGGAAATGGTGCCGGAACTTCTCGCGGAGACGCCATTTAAAGCCCATATTTTTGAGATGATGGTGGATATGGCGCTGTCGCTTGGACCGGATGTCTTCCTGCGCCAATCGCGGGCCTTGCAAAAACGTCGGGACTATCAACGGTCCTTGTCCTTAATTAAATGCCCCAGTTTGGTGCTCTGTGGTGCGGAAGATCAGATAACCACGGTCCAAAGGCAAGAGTTTATCGCTGAATTGACGGAGCCTGCGAAGCTTGTTGTCATTGAAAATGCTGGGCATATTCCAACATTGGAGCAACCCGAGGCGACCATTGCCGCCCTGCGTGATTGGCTCAGTTGACGGAGATTATTTCTTTGAGCTGTGTTTTGTAACTGATTTTTCAGGTTTGGTTTTTGCCCGATCGCGCCGCTTTCGGTCGGCCAAGAATTTGGTATTTTTGGCATCTTCCGCGACAAGTTTGAGCCACCTTTGCAGGCGGGGCACATCAACAGCTCCTGAGGCGATGGCCGCTTGCACGGCGCAACCGGGTTCGGTGTTGTGGGCGCAGTCATTGAAGCGGCAATTTTGTTGCAGCGCGTGCAGGTCTGCAAAGGTTTCTTCCAAGCCGATGGAGACATCGGTCAGTTGAATTTCGCGCATCCCGGGCGTATCCAGAACGGCGCAACCGCTGGGCAGAATATGCAGTTGCCGCCCGGTGGTGGTGTGGCGACCCTTGTCGTCACTTGCGCGGACATCTTGGGTGGCGATGGCCTCATTGCCGGCCAGAGAATTGGTCAGGGTCGATTTGCCCACCCCAGATGAGCCAAGAAAAGCGACGGTTTGCCCGGCTTCGCACCAAGGGCTTAGGAGGCCAATGGCCTCGGGACTGCGGGCGTCGAGGCAGACCACGGCGATCTGTGGAGAAATACTTTGTGCTTGCTCTGCGAAGGCGCTGGCCTCGCGGGTCATATCGATTTTACTCAAAACGATCACCGGGGTCACACCAGCCTCATGGGCCATGGCAACATAGCGTTCCAGCCGCGCCAGGCTGAAGTCATTATTGCAAGAGGTCACAATAAAAGCCGTGTCAAGATTGGCAGCGATGAGCTGTTCTTTGCGATCATGGCCCGGTGCCCGCCGTTTGATCAGGCTTTTACGGCGCAACAATTGACTGTTGCGCGGTGCGTTTGCGTCAAAGAGGAGCCAGTCCCCAACGGTGACGCCATTCAGGCCCGGAATGATCGTATCGAGATCAACGCCTTGGATATGCAGCGTGTTGCGATGTACCTGTGTGATACGCACGGGCGGGGTCTGGGAGAGGGTGGCTGAGGTGGCTTGATCGGCAAAATAGTCTGACCAGCCCAGCGCACGCAATTGGCCTGCGACGTCTCTTTGGCCATTTGGGGCGGTTTGAGATTTGGTTCGCGGATCGTGGAGCAGCATGGTTCCCTATGTCCTGAGTGCGCAGTGCGCTGGGGCGATTATGCCACGGTTTTGCCCGGCAGGGCCAGAGCGGATCAGTTGGCGCGGGCTCAAGCTTTCGATGGTTTCGACTTTCTGCGCTGTTGTTTGCCAGCGATGAAATCAAGCACCAGGGGGCGGATATTATTACGCCAACTTTTACCAGCGAAAATTCCATAGTGGCCGGCGCCGGGTTCGAGATGTGAAGCTTTCAAAGATTGCGGCAAGCCGGTGAGCAGGTCCAGCGCGGCCAAACATTGTCCTGGAGCGGAGATATCATCATTTTCCCCCTCTACCACAATGACGGGAACAGATGTGATTTTCGAGATATCCGCATGGATCCCTTGCACGTAAAAAGCATTGCGGGCCACTTCACGTTGCTTGAAAATTCGGTGCACTGTTGAGAGGTAAAATTCCGCTGTCATATCCATCACGGCGAGGTATTCATCGTAAAAGCGGTTGTGTTTATCATTGTCGCGCGCTTCGCCTTGAGCTGTACGGATGATTTGATCCGTGAAAGCCTTGCTATGGGTGTCGCTGTTCATGGCTATGAAGCTCATCAATTGCAGCAGCCCCGGATAGACTTTCCGACCGACGCCGGCGTGTTGGAATCCAACTTGTTGGATCATCGTTTCTTCCAACTGCCCCATTTGAACGCGATTGCCAAAGTCGGTGACGTCGCTTGGATTGGCATCTGGATCAATCGGGCCGCCAATCAAAGTGAGGCTCGCGGGCTGCGCCTCGGGGGTTGTGGCGGCCAGATAGGCTGTAGCGACAAGCGCAATGGGTCCGGGCTGGCACACAGCGATGACATGGGTGTCCGCTCCAAGCTCCCTTATGAATTCTGCGATATAGAGTGTGTAGTCTTCCACGTCGAACTTACCGGCGCTGACGGGAATATCGCGGGCATTATGCCAATCTGTGATATAGACTTCACAATCGGGCAGCAGGCTGCGCACCGTAGAGCGCAGGAGCGTGGCGTAATGTCCACTCATGGGAGCCACCAGGAGGACTTTGCGGTCACGTGGTGTGCGGCCAGGTACCGCGAAATGGATCAAGTCGCCAAAAGGCTTGGCCAATAAGGTTTCAACTTCAACCAAATGATCTTTGCCATCTTCGGTTGAGACAAAATCCAAACGCCAGCCGGGCTTGACCACCATGCGTGCATAGGCCCGTTCGGTGACTTCCCCCCAAGCCGACATCCATTGAAAAGCTGGGTTTGGAAGCATGGAAAACATAGGATAAGAGGCCATCGCTTTCGCAGTTGCACCCATCCATTGATTGGTGTTCCGCAGTGTTTCCATCATATCATAAGTGGACATATAGCGCATTGACGTTTCTCTCCTAGCATGGCGGCTATGCAACTTTATATTTTGATAATTCTAAAGTTTCATTTATGCTGCAACTGCAAACTAGGGGGCTTTTGCCGACATGACAACTGATAACGGCAGCACTGAGCTTGGATTAGAGCGATTGACCGAAAATTTACAACGTGTCGAAGCGTTGACCCAGCGGCTTTTGGCAGCAGTGTCTCATAAAAAGCCTGTCAGACCCGCGCTTCAGGGGCCGGGCCACGATCTGTTTACCAAGGCCGCAACGGCCTATGTCACAGAGATGATGAGCAACCCATCCCGTATGATCGAGCAGCAAATTGCCTATTGGGGGCAATCTTTGCAGCATTTCGTCGACAGTCAAAGCGCACCCGCAGATCGCAGATTTTCGGATCCGATGTGGAATGAGCACCCTTATTTTAATTTTATTAGACAGCAATATTTGCTCAATACGAAGGCTATGGAAACAGCCGTCGCGCAAATGGATAATCTCGACACGCGTGAGCGGCAAAAGCTTGATTTCTTTAGTCGACAGATTTTGGACATGTTCAGCCCGAGCAATTTTCTCGGCACCAACCCGCAGGCCTTAGCCCGGGCTGTCGAGACCGATGGGGAAAGCCTCGTGCGTGGGCTGGAAAACCTTGTGCGAGATATTGAGGCCAATAATGGCGATCTTATGGTGACCCTGGCCGATCAAGGCGCTTTTGATGTTGGCAGCAATATCGCGACGACGCCGGGTAAAGTCGTGTTTCGCAATTACCTGTTTGAGTTGATTCAATATAGCCCAACCACGCAAACAGTGCAGGAGGTGCCTTTGGTCATCTTCCCGCCTTGGATCAACAAATTTTACATTATGGATCTAAGGCCAGAGAATAGTTTGGTGAAATGGATCGTCGAGCAAGGCTTCACGCTTTTTGTGGTCAGCTGGATCAATCCAGATGCTGCTATGCGTGATACGGGTGTCGATACCTATATTGAAGATGGTTTTATAGCTGCCATTGAGCAGGTTAAAAAGATTTGCGATGTGCCGCAGGTCAATACCATGGGCTATTGTATCGGGGGAACAACCCTGTCTCTGACTTTGGCGCTTTTGGCGCAGCGCGGCGACACATCGGTGAAATCCGCCACCCTTCTCACCACTCTGACGGACTTTTCCGACCAGGGAGAGATGTCCGTGTTTTTGGACGATGATTTCGTGGATGGAATCGCGGCTGAGGTGGAGGAGAATGGTGTCTTAAACAAATTTTTTATGTCGCGAACTTTTTCCTTCTTGCGCTCAAATGATTTGATTTATGGTCCCGCCATTCGACATTATATGATGGGGGAGACGCCTCCAGCCTTTGATCTTCTGTATTGGAATGGCGATGGCACCAATCTGCCGGGACGTATGGCGATTGAGTATCTGCGCGGGCTTTGTCAAAGGAATCAATTTGCCGACGGCGGGTTCGAGGTCTGCGGCGCGCGGTTGCAATTGAGCGATATTGGTGTGCCGGTCTGCGCTGTGGCCTGTGAGACAGATCATATTGCCGCCTGGGCACAATCCTACCGGGGCGTCCAGCAAATGACCGGCGCTGATCGCCACTTCATCTTGGCTGAATCTGGACATGTTGCGGGCATTATCAATCCACCGCAGCGCAATAAATATGGCTTCTATACTCAAAAGTCATTGGTCGAGAGCCCAGAAGATTGGCAATCTTCGGCCGCTTACACCGCAGGAAGTTGGTGGCCTGCCTGGAAAGACTGGTTAATGCTGCAAAGCGACAATAGCATTAAGGCGCGCAAGCCAAAATCTCCTAAAGGACTGAAGTTGGCCAATGCACCTGGGCAGTATGTGTTGAAATAATTTATGCTGCAGTGCAGAAAATACTTGCAATGCCGCAACGCAGCATTTATGTAGGTTCCAGAGAGACACCAGGCTTGAGGATTAAGCACATGACAAAGACACCTGATTACACCGCGATGTTCAAAGACATGATGGGTAAATACCCTGTAGATATGTCTGCTTTTGAAGATGCCTATAAAGCGCAAGTGGCTTTTGGCGAAAAAATGTCTGCCGTGGCTTTGGAAGCTGCGATGAAATCGGCCGAAATTTCTTCTGCTTGGACAAAGGCTTCTTTGGAAAAAGTAGCGGACTTGTCAAAAGGCACTGCAGATCCAGCCGCTGCCGCCCAAACATTGACAGATTTTGCATCTTCTTCCGCTGAAATGGCTGCTGAAAATATGGCTGCGATGGCCGGTGTTGCGAAAAAAGTGCAACTCGACTCCGCTGAGTTGATGATGGCTGCTGGTAAAGAAGTGAGCGCTGAAGCAGCTGCTGCTGTGAAAAAAGCCGGCAAAGCTGCAAAAGCTGCCTAATTGACGACGAAAATTCAGGTTTATCAGTCCTCCCACAGTCAGATGAACCGGTATTGAAGGGTGCAGCACATGCTGCGCCCTTTCTTTTTGTGCTGCGTTTGCATAGCATTGCCGCAGTGCCGCGCAAAGGCGGTGAGTCGCTGCAAAGGGCTGGGATATGAGCAAAAAAACACAACCGCTTCTGATTAAGCGTTATGCGAGTCGGCGTTTATACAACACCGAATCTAGCGATTATGTGACTTTGGATGATATCGCCGGGTTCATTCGCGGCGGGCGCGGGGTGCAAATCATCGATCTTAAGTCGGGCGATGATCTGACTCGGCAATATTTGCTGCAAATCATTGCCGAGCATGAAAGCCGTGGTGAAAATGTTTTGCCGGTGGATGTGCTGACCGATTTGGTGCGTTCCTATGCGTCTCAAGCCACATCGGTTGTGCCACAATTTCTTGCGGCCAGCTTTGAGATGCTGCGCGATGGGCAATCTAAAGCAATGGAAAATCTCACAGTGGTCAATCCAATGGCAGCCATGCCAGGCTTTGAGATGATGAAGGCGCAGCAAGAAGCATTTATGAAGGCCATGACCGGCGGCCTGTCGGGCTCAACTCCGGCCAGCCATGCAGAGCAGACCGCCAGTGAGAGCGCCGATGAGCTGAATGACATCAAATCACAATTGGCCGAGCTGCAAGAGAAATTGTCGAAATTATAAGGCTATGTCGGGCGGAAGACACCGTCCGATGCCGGCACTAGGCCACTTCACTGAACACTTTTTTCAAAGAAGCTTCCAACTTTTCAAACATCTCATCGATATGGCTCTCGGTAAAGATGAACGCCGGGCACAGCACGATAGATTGTCCCAAAGGCCGACAGATCAACCCGTGATCGGTACAGGTGTTCGCTATTCGCTCACTGACAGACAACTCTGAGGCGAAGGGAGTTTTGCTGTCTTTGTCTTGCACTGCCTCCAAAGCCCCCATCAAGCCCTTGCCTCTTGCCTCACCGATATTTGGGTTTTCAAGGAGCCTTTGCATATGAGCTTCGAAATAGGGGGTCAGGCGGCGCACATTCTCAGCAAGCCCTTGATTCATTATGACATCAATAGCTTTCAGCGCAATTGCGGAGCCAACCGGATGGCCGGATGCTGTGAACCCATGCGGGAATTCCTCAATCGCTTCCGAAGCCGCTTGCAAACGCTGGGTCAATTGCGGCCCAAGAATGACCGCCCCCATGGGGAAATATCCAGCTGTGAGGTTTTTGGAGCTGATGATGGCATCCGGAACAAACCCATAGGCCTCGCAACCCCAGGTATGGCCTGTGCGACCGAATCCGCAAATGACCTCATCGGAAATCAATGGGATGCCATATTTTTTCAAAATGGGTTTTAATGCCTGAAAATAGCCTTCCGACGGTGGAATGACCCCGCCTGCGCCCAGCACGGGCTCTGCAAAGAAACCGGCAATGGTGTCTGCGCCCTCGCGGACGATCATGTCTTCCAATTCCGCCGCGAGTCGGGCGGTGAATTGAGCCTCTGTCTCGCCTGGCTGGCCTTCTCGCCAATAATGCGGACAGGTCAGATGTAAAAAGCCCGGCAATGGAAGGCCGAAGACAGAGTTATAGGGCTTGCCGGTCATCGAGGCTGAAACCGCCGTGACCCCGTGGTAGGCATTTTTGCGCGTAATAATTTTGCGCCTCTGACCATGGCCCTCGGACCCGTGTAAAAACCAGAGCATTTTGACCATCGTGTCATTGGCTTCGGAGCCAGAGTTGGTGTAAAATACCTTGCCGCTCTCAAAGGGTGAGACTTCAACGAGCTTTTCGGACAGCATCACAGTTTGATCCGACATCCGGCCAAAAAAGGCGTGATAGCCAGGAAAGCGATCATATTGATCCTTGGCAGCCTGCGCGAGACCGGCGTGATCAAATCCGGCCACCATATTCCAAAGTCCCGAGTTGGCATCCAAAAATTGTCGGCCATGCACGTCGAAAACATAGGGACCGCTGCCATGGGTGAGTACAGTTGCGCCGCGATTTTCAATCGTCGGCAGATCGGTGAAGCCGTAGAAGGAATGGGCGTCTGCCCGTGCTTCCCAGCTGTTGGGGGATTGGTCTTTCATAAGGGGACCTTCGTCTGGAGGGGCCGGGGCTTGGGCGCCGGCTCGAAAACATGAGGCCTCAAAAATTTAGGGCCGGATGAGAACAGTGCCGCGATTTTTGGGCGGCGCACCCGCCCAAGCCCATGTGCCATTGGCCACGGCAAACCAGCCGGCGGCGGGCACGGATCTTGTGGTAAAATTGCAAGGGGCAACCTGTGTCATAGGCCCAGCCTATCGCGCAAAGCAAACCATGTCATTGCCAAAGTCATGATTGGGCTGCGCAGGCTTTGCCCACCCGGAAAGGAGGGGGTCGGAAGCTGAGACAAAAGGTCAAAGCGCTCTGCATCTCCTGCAATGGTTTCTGCTAAGACCTGCCCGGCGAATCCAGCCAGTGCCACCCCATGCCCGGAATATCCCGAGGCGGTGAGCTGTTGCGGCCCAACACGGGCAAAAAGTGGCAGACGCCGTGTGGTGATCCCAAGGGTTCCGCCCCAAGCATGGGTCAGTGGCACCTCGGCCAATTGCGGGAAAATTTCCCGCAGCGGCTTGCGGACCTTGGCAAAAATATCCTTTGGGAACCGGGCGCCATAGCTTTCGCCACCGCCAAAAATCAGTCGATTGTCGTGGCTGAGGCGATAGTAATTGAGTACGAAACGGTTATCGGCAACAGCGATAGGTTTGCCCAAAACCTCTTGCGGCCGCTCCAGCGGCGCGGTTGCCACGAGAAAGTTATTGATCGGCATGACCTTGGCGGCTTGGCTCGGATTGAGGCTGCTGTGATAGCCGTTGGTGGCATGGATAACATAGTCGGCGCGCAGTTGACCCTGAGCGGTACGCACAAGGTTTGGCGGGCCGTCTTGCACAGAAACTGCGGCGCTGTTTTCAAAAATACGCGCGCCGGCTGCCTCAGCGGCATTGGCTAGACCCAACGCGTAGCGCAGCGGATGAAGATGCCCCGCGCCCCAATCAACGACCCCGCCCGCATAGCGCGGGGATTTGATGAGATCTGCGATATCTGTTTTGTTGAGGCATGCAATGTCTTCATAGCCATAATTCTGGGCCAGATAATCCGCTTTTGCGTGACTGCTGGCCCGGTCCTTTACGCTGAAGTCTGCTTCGGCGACTCCGGATTGATAGCCAGCCTCGGGCGCGTGGTGGGCCACCAGGTCCCGTGTAAAAGACTTGGCGGCCTGTGTCATATCCCAAAGCTGATGCGCCGCATCATGGCCCAGCATCTTCTCAAGCGTCTGTTGACTTTGGTTGTACCCCGAGCCGACCTGCCCACCGTTACGACCAGAGGCGCCAAAGCCAACCCGATGAGCATCCAACACGATGACACGATAGCCCTTTTGCGCCAAATGCAGCGCGCTCGACAAACCGGTGAAGCCCGCACCAATGACGCAGACATCGCAGGATATCACATCGTTCAGTGCCGGTCGTGCCGGCTGCTCTGGGATGCTGTGGGCATACCAACTGGCGGGATAGCTGCCTGATTGATCGTTGGCGTAAAGAAAATCAGACATTCAATAACAGATGCTCGCGCTCCCAAGTGGATATGACCTGCAAAAACTCGCTATATTCCGTGCGCTTGACGATCGAATAGACTCGGGCAAATTCGGGATGGAGCACCTCATGCAGGCGCTTGGCGTCATCAAAAATATCCATTGCGGTGAAGAGGTCATAAGGGATCGCCTCTTCGCTGTCATAGGCATCACCACGATACTGCTTGTCGGGGCGCTCCTGGTCTTCAACCCCCAAATAACAGCAGGCCAGGGAGGCGGCAATTCCAAGATAGGGATTACAATCCATACCAGCGAGGCGGTTTTCGATCCGACGTGACTTGGGTGACGAGAGGGGGATGCGAATTCCTGTGGTGCGATTGTCGCGGGCCCATTCGAGGTTGATTGGGGCTGCGTGATCTTTGACGTAGCGCCGATAGCTGTTCACATAGGGCGCCAGCATGGCAATGACCGATGGCAGATGATTTTGCAGCCCGGCGATCATATGGTAAAACACATCGGTCTCGCCGCCCTGTGGCCCGACAAAAATATTATTGCCCTCTGCGTCCAAAAAAGAGTGGTGAATGTGCATGGCTGAACCGGGTTCATCGGCAATGGGTTTGGCCATGAATGTCGCGAAACAATCGTGTTTTAAGGCCGCTTCGCGGATCAGGCGTTTGAAAAAGAATACCTCATCGGCGAGTTTTACCGGATCGCCGTGGCGCAGATTTATCTCAACCTGGCCTGCACCGCCCTCTTGAGTGATTCCATCAATTTCAAAGCCTTGGGCCTCTGCAAAATCATAAATGTCATCGATCACTGGGCCATATTCGTCCACAGCTGACAGGGAGTAGGCTTGATGCGCCGCTGCGGGCCGCCCGGAGCGCCCCATCATGGGCACAATCGGTTGCGCCGGATCTGTGTTGCGGGCGACAAGAAAAAATTCCATCTCTGGCGCAACCACAGGCTCTAGCCCTTTGTCGCGGAACAATTGAACCACGCGCTTGAGGACATTGCGCGGTGCGGTGGCGATCGGCGCACCATCGCGATCATAGGCGTCATGAATGACCTGTAAGGTGGCATCCGCTGTCCAGGGCGCTGCGGTGGCGGTGTCGAGGTCGGGGTGCAGCGTCATATCAGGCTCCACCCAACCTTCCTCGCCGGCTGCCTCCGCCCATTCGCCAGTGAGCGTTTGTAGGAAAATAGAGTTGGGCAGGTAGAAATGCTTTTGCCTGGCAAATTTTGATGCTGGTACCGCTTTTCCGCGGGCCACGCCCGGAAAATCGGAAATGATGCATTCGACTTCGTCTAATTGCCGTTCGCCAATATAGGCTTTGGCGCTGGCGGGTAGGTTGTCTTGCCAACTCATATGCGTGCCTCCAGACGATATTTGCCCTTCAGGAAGGTGGCTATATCCTCTGCAATTGCAGAGTTTTGGATCGGTACGCCGCGCAATTGATCGGCGCGTTCCATGAAAGCAGCTGGATAGACCGGGCTTGAGCGTCGCGATTTTACATAATCGTCGAAGACTGAATTGCTAAACTCAGGATGCGGCTGCACCGTGAAGGCTTTTTGCCCATAGACCAGCGCAGCGAATTGACAAAATGGGCTGCTGGCGATGACTTGAGCGTCTGGAGGTAGGACTTTGATTTGATCTTGGTGCCAAGCATTTAACGTCACATCACCATGACCTTTAAAGCTGTAGTCATGTCGACCAATAGCCCAGCCCCCGCCAAATTTTTCCACACGCCCCCCCAGCGCTTGCGCAATGATCTGGTGACCAAAGCAAATGCCAACCATGGGGCGCGCGCTGGCATAAATCTCACGGATCAAATCGCTTAAAGGGGGAATAAAAGCGTGATCCTCATAGGCGCCATGTTTGGAGCCGGAAATCAGCCATCCGTCGGCCGCGTCAATGGTTTCGGGAAAATCTCCATCCACCACGTTCCAGGTTTGGAAAGTGAAGTCATAGATTTGAAACAAAGTGGCAAACATAGCGTCGAAATCGCCGTGCTGGGTACGTACCTCATCCGGCGCGTGGCCACATTGTAAAATGCCGATTAGCATTGGAACCTCTTGTAGATTATGCGTACCCTATGCAGGTTCCGCAGGTTTGAAAAGACTTGTTTAGGCCGTATCAATTAGGGCCATAAGTGCATCATGATCCGAAAGCTTATCAAAGAGATCGCGCTCTTGTGACTTTGTAGCTGCGAGATTTTCCAAAATGAGCGGCGGCATGAAGTGCTCAAGAAGTGGTGCTTCGAGCCCTTCAATCGCCGCCGAAAGATCTGGCAACAGTCCGGGAAGCTGTGCGGTGTGCTCATAAGCGTTGCCCTCAATGGGTGCGGGCGGCACGGCATTGCGTTCGATACCCTCGAGAGCGGCGCCGAAAATGGCGGCAAAAAGCAAATAAGGATTGGCGTCGCCGCCCGCAACGCGATGTTCAATCCGTGTGGCTGCCTTTGGCCCACTGGGAATGCGCACTGCCACGGTACGGTTTTCATAGCCCCAGGTGGCGGAGGTCGGAGCATGGGCACCAGCTACGAAGCGTTCGAAACTATTGGCATAGGGCGCGAAGAACAGCGTGCTGGCCTCGAAGGCCTCCAGGCAGCCTGCAATTGCGGACAGCAAATTGTTCTGGCTGCAGAAGATGTTTTCACCCGCCTGATTGATAACTGAGAAATGCGTATGTAGCCCGTTGCCGCTCTCATGGGAAAAAGGTTTGGCCATGAAGGTTGCGGCCATGCCGTGATTGCGTGCGGTGCCTTTGATCAATTCTTTCAGCAAAATCACGTTATCGGCGATGTGAAGCGCTGGGCCATGGGTCATCGTGACTTCGAATTGTCCAACGCCAGCTTCTGTGGTGATGGTCAAATCACCGATTCCCATCAGCTTTGCGCCTTCGGACACATCGTTGAAGAAGTGATCGAAACCATCCAACTCTCGCAGGGATAAAATTTCGGTTCCACTCAACCGGCGGCCAGTTTTGGGGTTCAGGGGGGGCGCAAGGTTGCCGCCATCTTCGAGTAAGAAAAATTCAAGTTCACAGGCTGCAATGACCTGCCAACCATGACCGGCATAACGGTCCAAAACATCACGCAACGCGATACGCGGGTCGCCCTCAAAGGGGGAACCGTCTTCGTTATGCATCACCCGCAGATCCAACTCGGCTTCGCCCGCCACCCAAGGCAGAGGCAAAGGATCGCGGCCCGCCGGCTCCAAAATGCCATCTTGATCGCCGGTTTCGAACACCAGCGGAGAATCTTGGATATCCGCCCCGAAGACGTCAATATTCAGGACGGACAACGGCATACGCATTTGTTTGCCGTTCATGCCTTTTGGGACGCGTTTGCCACGTAATTGACCATTGAGATCAACCGCCGCGACACGAATAGATTTGCTCATCTTATGACCTGTGGCCTATAGCGCAGTTTCGGGCGCGCTTGATTTGGAAGATGTCGATTGAGCCGTGCGTTGACAAGTCCAAAAATACCGATGATCACAAAAGTGAGCAGGATAAAATAAAAGGCCAAAATTGGATAGGCGACGAAGGGATTAAAAGTCTTATCTGCGAAATAGCTGGCATAATAGAGGGCATCTCCGCGCTGTTGCCAGGCTGGAAAGCCTGAGAAGAACACCAAGGTGGTCGCATGGAACAGAAAAATTGCCTCATTGGTATAGGCAGGCCATGCCAGGCGCATGCTGGTCGGCCAGATCACGTGGCGGAAACGCGACCAGCCCGAAAGGCCATAGGCATCGGCGGCCTCAACCTCTCCTTTTGGCACGGACCGCAACGCGCCGTAGAAAATTTCGGCAGAATAGGCGGCTGTGTTGAGGATCAGCACCAAGAGCGCCCCAAATTGTGCTGCGGTGAGCCAAGGCAGAAGACCTTGCTGTTTGAGGCGAAGAAAGATGAAATAGGCCAAGAAAAATTGGATAAACAGCGGGGATCCGCGGAAAATCAAAATAAACCATTCTGCCGGCTGGCGCAGGATAGCGTGGGGGCTGGCCTTGGCGAGCGCCATCGCATTGGCAATGAAAAATCCGATCAACAGCGCCAAGGTTCCGAAATAGATATTCCAAATCAGGCCCGAGCCAATCAGCGTGAAATGCTGGCAGAGGGTGAAATCTGACTTGGGCAGCAGGCGTTCACCATAGCCCAGAGCGCGCAGGCCATAGTCTAAAATGGTTTGCTGGCAACTCATGACGGTGCTCCCAATGTGCCCTGGCCATGGGTGAGGCGTTGCATCACGCGTTCAAGCACCACTTCTGAGAGTTTGGTGAAGGCGAGGTAAAAGACCAGCAGAAACAAAAAATACTGCATGCGCCAGTCACCATGGGGGTAGTCGGAGAATTTTGCCTGTTTCGTGCCGCCCAATTCGCGGGCCCAGTAGACAACGTCTTCGACGCCAAGCAAAAATAGCAGTGGTGTGGCTTTAATCAAAACCATCCAAAGATTAGACAGTCCCGGCAGGGCATAGACCCACATTTGCGGCACCAAAATGCGCCAAAACACCTGCGCTGGGCGCATTCCATAGGCCTGCGCCGTTTCTATCTGTGCTTGGGGTACAGCGCGCATGGCGCCATATAGAACATTTGCAGCAAAGGCTCCAAAGACGATAGCGAACGTCAGAACCGCTGTGAAAAACCCGTAAATCTCATGCACATATTGTGGGGCAGTGCCCAGGGGTAGCTTGGCAGCCGCGCAAACGACAAAATCATTGCCCCGGCGAATAGGTTCGTTCCAATCAGGGCAAAGCGCTTGATGGCGTAGCCATTCGAAACCCTGATCGAGCGCGATGACGAAAAATAAGAAAAAAGCGATATCGGGCACGCCGCGCACAGCGGAGATATAGGTTTTACCGACAAGGCGTAATGGCAAGAGCCGGGCGCGGGCCAGGGTGGCGCCGCCAAAGCCAAATGCGAGCGCCGTTGGGGCAGTGACAGCCAAGAGGATCAGCACAGTTGCGAAGGATTGATAGAACAACAGGTGTTTGCCCGTGGTCAGATAGCAGCTGAGCCAGGGAAGGCTGGTAAGGAGGCTTGGATCTGAACAAAAGCTAAAAATAGGACTGGGACCTTCGGTTTGGCGTCGGCTGGCCTTTTTCGGTGATTGTTTGGTTTAAAGTTATAAATGCGCCAAATGCGGCGGAATTGTGGGAAAATGGGGGCGCGGGCGAACCTCGCCCCCAAAGGTTTGTTATTTAGAACTGTTCACCAACGTCCCATTTGGCGATCAAGGCGTTCAATGACCCATCTGCTTTCATTGAGGCGATCGCTGCGTCAAATTTGCCGCGCAGCTCTGCATCAGATTCGCGCAGCCCCATGCCAACGCCGCCACCGATCAACTCTTGCTGCGCGAGGAGCACCAAATCGGCATCGCCCTCTGCCACGGGGTTGAGATAGGATTTATCCGCCAACACCGCATCGGCTTCGCCATTTTTCACGGCAGCAACAGTTTCTTCCGGTGTTGCAAATTCCACAAGTGTGGCGCCTGAGGCGGCGATAAAGCTGGCTTGAATGGTATTGGTTTGCGCAGCAATCACAGCACCCGAGAGATCCACATCAGCCGAGAGGGCCATATAAGCAGACGGATCAGGTTGGGTATAGTTTTGCGTGAAATCGATCACCTCATCACGCTCGGCTGTGATCGACATACCGGCGATGATGGTGTCGTAGTTGCCGGACACCAAGTTTGGAATAATGCTGTCCCAGTCGTTTACGACCCATTCGCAGGTCAACTCGGCACGCGTGCAGAGTTCATCGCCCAATTCACGCTCGAAACCGTCAACTTCGCCAGCATCGTTGATGAAGTTATAGGGGGGATAGGCACCTTCGGTGCCCATCCGGATTGTATCGGCAAAGGACATGCCAGCGGTCAGTGCCAAAGCGGCGGTGGTCAAGATTAGTTTGCTCATATGTATCTCCCTAAGATATGTGGTTGAGTCTGTTTAAGCGACGGCAGAAAGAAACTGCTGAAGCCGTTGTGATTTCGGTGCACCAAAGAGGGTCTCAGGGGGACCTTGTTCCTCAATCACCCCTTGGTGCAAGAAAATAACGTGATTGGCCACATCGCGTGCCATGGCCATATCATGGGTCACGATGAGCATGGTGCGCCCTTCCGCGGCGAGATCCTTGATGACGCCGATCACCTCCTGCTCCAATTCTGGATCAAGAGCGGACGTGGGCTCATCGAATAAAAGTGCTTCCGGCTCCATAGCCAAGGCGCGGGCGATGGCAGCCCTTTGTTGTTGCCCGCCAGACAGCTGGGCAGGGTAGACATCACATTTTTCGCCAATACCCACTTTGTCCAAAAGCTTGCGGGCGCGGGCTTCTACTTTGGATTTATCCTGCTTGAGTGCGGTTACCGGAGCTTCCATGACATTTTGTAAGATGGTCATATGCGCCCAAAGGTTGAATTGCTGAAAGACCATCGACAGGTTGGTGCGCAGCCGGGTAACTTGTGCGGCATCTGCGGGACGTCGGTTGTGGCCCTCAGAGCTCCAGCGGACTGCCTCACCTTGAAACAAAATCGCGCCTTCTTGGCTGATCTCCAGCATATTGCAGCAGCGCAGCAGAGTGGATTTTCCCGATCCAGACGAGCCAATCAGCGCCACCACATCGCCACGTTTGGCAGTGATGTCGATGCCCTTCAGAACTTTAAGATCACCATAGGCTTTATGGAGGTCTCTGATTTCAATCACGGGTATATTTTGGTCACTCACGACAGCCCCCATCCTACCAGAAAATATATTAGGCGAGGAAGGGTGCGGCTCGCAATCTAAAAGCGGCATCCGGTGAAATTAAGGGGCCGGAGGCAGTGAAAATTGCAGATATGTCTCTGCGCTGATCTCGATGAGGTCAAATATTTGGAGTGTTTGCCGGTCTTTTGGACCAATTGAGAGAATCGCTTGCCGTAGAGCAACACGCAGGGCGGCTGCGTTTTCTCCCAATGCGGTAATATAGGGCAGAGTTGGCGTGGCCGGAGTGGTGGCGCAGATCTCTAACCTGGAAGCTTTATCCCAATCGCGCGTCAGAAAATGCCAGGTCAACGCATCCACGGAAGCCAGATCAGCCTGTCCTTGCAAAACAGCGCGGGCTGAGGCTGCGTGCCCGCCCGTTTGCAGCCGTTTGGCGCCGGTCAGGCCGATAGATTGGGGTGCGGCCCAGCCCGATTGTGACAGCGGTTCATTGTAGGCCAAGGTAAAGTCATTGGCTGCAAGGTTTGGAGTGGCGCCTTTGCGGGCCAGGAGCACCGAGCAGTAGTATCCCGGCGGACAATTTGAAATTTGGTTGTCTGGCGTGGCGATCAGCTGCACCTGGCCATGCAGCGCCGCGCGATAGGGCAGGCCGCAGGTTTGGGACATATAGAGCTCTGGGCTGAGCCAATCGACCATGAGATTTTCGCTCGGTGGTGTGAGGTCTGGCGCATCTGGTAAGTGGTCTTGCATGGCCTGCCATAGGCGCCGGTGTGCGGCGCGATTGGCCAGAACATCATACATGGGCAGATGCGCGATCATGGGCCTAGGCCTGTTTGCGGGCCAGGGCGCTGTCGCGATCATTGACGCCGAGCAGGCTTGCCAAAAGGCGCATCAGCGCATCTTCTTCTGAATCGCGGGCCCCGTCGGCCAAAACAACATGCCACAGCGCGCGCACGACATCAAAGCGCTCTTCATAGGGCACCTCTTCCTTAATCGCACGGGTGAATCGCACAGTGTCGGGCGCTTCAGCCTCAAGCGCCTCAGCAGTCTGGCGCAGCTTGGCGGCTTGATCGGCGGATAATTGATACAGCAAGCCAAGCACGGCATCGATCCTTGCTATTTCCGTTGCGGAATAGTCATCGTCAGATTTGGCGATCCGCACCATGAGGGCAGCCATGGCTTCAGAGGCGCTGATATCTCGCTCACTGCCTGGGGATTTGGACGAAAACAATGATGCAAACATGAGGAGCCTCCAGGGTTGGGGTTGCGGCGATGATTAGCCGTCATATCCTTCGACAATCACCATATCCCCAATCGAAACTGGAGTGCGTAGGGCTTTTGCGGCTTGATAAGTCGCGCTGTTATAGCAATCTTGTGCCGCTTGCAGGTTTGGAAACTCAATTACAATCGTTCGCGCGCGCAGCTGGCCTTCGGGAAATTCAGCGGCGCCCGCCCGCACAAGAAATTTGCCCTCATAGGCGCGTAGGGCTGGCGCGGCGGCGATTTTATAGGCCTCATAGGCCTCAGCATCACTGATCTGATTGTGGGCGATCCAATATCCTTTGGCCATAGGGCCCTCCTTTGTGTGTTAAACCAAACGGCTCATTTCCTTAGCAGCGCGGACAAAATCGCGGAACAAAGGATGCGGCGCAAATGGTTTGGACTTCAACTCTGGATGAAATTGAACGCCAATAAACCAAGGGTGATCTTTAACCTCAACAATCTCCGGCAAGCGGCCGTCTGGCGACATGCCTGAGAAGAGCAGCCCTTTTTCTTCGAGCTGCTTGCGAAATTGGATGTCGACTTCATAGCGGTGACGATGACGCTCTTCGATGGCCGTGCTGCCATAGATTTTTGCCACCAATGAATCTGGGTTCAAAGTGGCATTATAGGCGCCAAGGCGCATGGTGCCGCCCTTGTCGTCATCTTCGTTGCGCCGCACCCGATGATTGCCCTGCACCCATTCTTTCAAGTGGTAGACCACGGGGGTGAAACGCTTCTTGCCGGCCTCATGATCAAATTCTTCCGATCCCGCATCTGCAACGTTGGACAGGTTGCGGGCGGCCTCAATCACCGCCATTTGCATGCCAAGGCATATCCCGAGGTAGGGCACTTTGCGCTCACGCGCGAATTGCGCCGCTTTGATTTTGCCTTCCGTGCCGCGCTCGCCAAAACCGCCGGGAACCAAAATAGCGTGATACCCGTCGAGATGTGGCGCGGCGTCTTCGTGATCAAAGACTTCGGCATCAACCCATTCGACATTAACCTTTACCCGATTGGACATGCCGCCATGGGTGAGTGCCTCTTTGATTGACTTATAGGCGTCTTCTAGCTGTGTGTATTTGCCGACAATCGCCACATTAACTGCACCCTCTGGATTGTTGACACGGTCCTGCACGTCCTCCCATTTGCTCAGGTCAGGCTGTGGCGCGGGGGAGATATTGAATGCATCTAAAACGGCTTGGTCAAGCCCCTGGGCGTGATAGGCCAAGGGGGCTTCGTAGATGGAATTGAGATCATAGGCGGCGACCACCGCATCGGGGCGTACATTGCAAAACAGGGCGATTTTCTCCCGCTCTTTGTCGGGAATCGGATGCTCGGAGCGGCAGACCAAAATATCTGGGGCAATGCCAATGGATTGCAATTCTTTAACGCTGTGCTGCGTGGGTTTCGTTTTCAGCTCGCCGCTGGCCGCGAGATAAGGCAACAGCGTGAGATGCATGAAAATACAGTCCCCGCGTGGCTTGTCGTGGGAGAATTGGCGAATGGCTTCAAAAAATGGCAGGCCTTCAATATCGCCCACTGTTCCGCCAATTTCGCAGAGCATAAAATCGACTTCATCGTCACCGACTTTCAAAAACTCTTTAATTTCGTTGGTGACATGGGGCACCACCTGAATGGTTTTGCCCAAATAATCGCCGCGGCGTTCTTTTTCCAGCACGGTTGAGTAGATTCGACCCGAAGAGACAGAATCAGTCATCCGTGCTGCCACACCGGTGAAGCGTTCATAGTGGCCCAAATCCAGATCCGTTTCCGCGCCATCATCCGTTACGAAGACCTCCCCATGCTCAAAGGGGGACATCGTGCCGGGATCAACGTTGAGATAGGGATCAAGTTTCCGCAGTCGTACGGAAAATCCACGGGCCTGCAGGAGAGCGCCTAGGGCTGCAGAAGCCAAGCCTTTGCCAAGAGAAGACACAACACCACCAGTGATAAATACATAACGCGCCATAAATAGAGAGATCCCCGTCGTTTCGAATTTTCGGCAAGAAAAACGCGCCTCACCACGGGATTAAAGCAGTAACAGCTCCGTGATGATTCTGCAATCTGATGATACAAGATAAGGCGACAAAATTTACCGATGCCGCCATATTTAGGGGTGGATTAGTCAGCAACCGGCAAAAGTGGCGCGGAATCCTCGACCGAAGGCGGCAATAGGGCATCGCCATCAACCGGTGTTTCTTGCTCGGTGGCCGGCATCAATTGATCCAAAACTGAGCTGCCAGAGGATTTTTGAACCTGTAGAATCGTTAGGGCCAGAGAGGTGCAAATAAAGGCAATCGCCAGACCCCAGGTCAGCTTGGTCAAAGCTGAGGACGCCGCGCGACCGGACATCGCCCCACCGCCAGCACCGCCGCCACCCATACCCAGGCCGCCACCTTCAGAGCGTTGCAATAGAACCAGGCCAATCAACGAGATGGCCAGAAGAAGGTGGATGATCAAGACGACGTTTTGCATAAGTATTTCCCAGTTCAGGTCAGAGGCTATCTAAGCAAGGATAACCCATTTGCCAAGTCAAAACTGGGGCATCGGCCCCTATATGCCGCTTCACCGGGCTTGGGTTGCGCCAGTGGCGGGGTTTGCGCTCGAATTTGCATCAAAACGCAGCTTGGCCCTCCCGCGGCAAGTTAGCAGTTTCCCTTGCCCTTGATCCCCGCTATACGGCCCACGTTTTGATCCGATCGAAAGAGGATAAGTTATGGCCAATGTTGTTGTGGTGGGCACCCAATGGGGTGACGAAGGCAAAGGCAAGATTGTGGATTGGCTTTCCGAACGCGCCGATGTGATCGCGCGTTTTCAAGGCGGCCATAATGCCGGTCATACGCTCGTGATCGGGGAGGCTGTCTATAAACTACATGCGCTGCCCTCTGGCGTTGTGCGCGGCGGCAAATTATCTGTCATTGGCAATGGTGTGGTGCTCGATCCGTGGCATTTGATCAAAGAAATTGAGGGCATCCGCAGTCAAGGCGTCGATATCACGCCAGAGAATCTAATGGTCGCGGAAAACACCCCTTTGATTATGCCCTACCATGGTGAGCTGGATCGGGCGCGCGAAGGGCAGGTATCGGTAGCGAAGATTGGCACCACGGGTCGCGGCATTGGTCCGTGTTACGAAGATAAGGTCGGTCGCCGGGTGATCCGCGTCGCAGATTTGGCGGATACTGCCACTTTGGAACTGCGCGTCGATCGTGCCTTGCTGCATCACAACCCGTTGCGCAAAGGTCTTGGCCTTGAGCCTGTAGACCGGGCGGACTTGCTGGCGCAGTTGCGTGAAATCGCGGTACAGATATTGCCCTATGCAGGGCCGGTCTGGAAAGTGTTGAATCAAAAACGTAAGGCTGGGAAGCGGATCTTGTTCGAAGGTGCGCAGGGTGCTTTGCTGGATATTGACTTTGGCACCTATCCTTTCGTGACCTCCTCAAATGTGATTGCTGGCCAAGCGGCCACAGGTACGGGCATTGGTCCAGGTGCAATTGATTATGTCTTGGGCATCACCAAAGCCTATACCACCCGGGTCGGGGAAGGCCCTTTCCCCACGGAACTGGAGGATGGTGATGGTCAGCAACTTGGCGAAAGAGGGCATGAATTTGGCACCACCACAGGGCGTAAGCGCCGCTGCGGTTGGTTCGACGCCTGTCTGGTGCGGCAAACCTGCGCCACCTCCGGCGTGAATGGCATTTCATTGACCAAATTGGATGTGTTGGATGGATTTGAAGAGCTAAAAATCTGTGTGGCGTATGATTTGGATGGCGAGCGTTTGGATTACCTGCCCACCGCCGCCGATAGGCAAGCGCGCGTGACACCAATCTATGAAACCATCGAAGGGTGGTCCGGCAGTACAGCTGGCGCGCGCTCTTGGGCCGAGCTGCCTGCGCAGGCGATTAAATATGTTCGGCGCATTGAGGAACTGATTGATTGCCCGGTGGCGTTGGTCTCGACGTCGCCTGAGCGCGAAGACACCATTCTAGTTACAGATCCGTTTGCAGACTGATGGCCCTGAGTTACAAAGCCCGCCGCCGTTGGTCGCTGCTGATTTTGGTTATTGGCTTGCCGTTCTACGCCGTTCTGGCGGTAAATTTCGTGGCGCTGCTGCCCGTATTACCAAAGGCCTTGGAATTTATACTTTATGTGGTGCTCGGCACCGCTTGGGCGTTCCCGTTGAAATTTGTTTTTAAAGGCGTCGGTCAAGTGGATCCGGATGCGGATGAAGACTCCTAAGCCGCTTAAAGCAGTTTACTGTGAGAAATGAAGACGGCGCTCTCTGACGAAAACCATGCTAATGGACCTGCCGACTCTCCTGCCGAGGCGTGTTTGCGGCGCCGTCCGGAGGTCAGGTCGCAAAATTCCAGGGTCGGCGCGGCTGCGGGTGAGTCTTCGTTGGTCATGCTTCGTGATTGTGCCGCCTCGGCCTCCACGCGCTGGGCGGATGGAGACGGCTCGGGTGTGGGTGCGGCTGGTGGTGGGTTGAATTGCGCAAATTTCGGCATTATCCCGGTCAAATTGTGTAACTGATCTATCAAATTTGCATCTTCCGTTAAGCAGAGTGTGATTTTCGGATCCGGTTTGCGCAGCAGACCTTCGAGCTCGTGCAAATCGGCAGAGGTCGCAGGGGTCACGCCCAGAGGTTCTAAGGGCGGTGGCGCTTCGGTCTTGACCTCTGGACCTGTGCCATCCATCCATAACGCGTCGACGCGGTGTGAGGAGAAATGAGGCAGGCCGCTTGGTTAGCATGAAAAAATTCCTATGAAAATCTGTTTGATACCTTGTTACGCTAGCTATCCTTCAAAAATAGCAATACTCTCCCGTTTGTATTTCGCACGTGTTGCCCTTAAATCGAGCTGCTCAAAGGAAGTAAGGTGACGAAATGGTCCATAAAAAATACTTATGTTGCGCACCTAAAATTTTGCTGATTGGTGCGGGCCCTTCAGCCCCAGAGTTAGTCGCAGAACTTTCGTTAAATTTTGACGCGATTGTGGCTGCAGATGGGGGATTCGATTCTGCGCAACGAGCCAAGCTTGAAGTGGCATTGGTGGTTGGCGATATGGATTCGCAACAAGACCTGCCGGCCAGTCAGGCTGCGGCGCATATCACAGATCAGGAGACCACGGATTTCCAAAAATGCCTCGCAGTTTGTGATGCAGACATTTTTTTAGGTGTGGGGTTTCTCGGCGGGCGTTTGGATCATCAGTTGGCAGCTTTCTCTGCCCTTTTAAATGAACCGCGACCGGTGATCTTGATTGATGAGGCACAGTTGGTTTTTGTTGTACCGCAAAAATTTTCCATAGATCTGGAAGCCGAAACACCCGTGGGGTTTTATCCCATGGAACCTATTGAAGCAAGTTTGCGCGGGGTGCGCTGGCCGCTTTCAAATGCGGCCATGAGCCCAACGGGAAAAATTGCGACTTCAAACGTCGCCCTAGGTGGCGCGCTGGAAATTACTGTGGATCGGCCAGGTTTGCTGGCGATCCTGCCGCGCCGCGACCTTGAAACTGTTCTAGCAGCATTAGACAGAGGTTTTGGTAAAGCGCACCACCAATAGCCCCGCGGTCACAGTCACGATGATACCAACCGCCGCAATGCCATTGGGCAGATCGCTGAAGAGCACCAGGCCATAGAGTGCTCCAAACGGGATTTCGAGATATTGCACTGGGGCCACTGTGGGCGCTGAAGCATAGCGCAGCGCCCAAGTCATGCACAAATGTGCCAAGGTGCCCAAGATCCCAAGGCCAAGCAATGCAGAAAATTCAAATCCGGTGACTGGGACCATCGTCGCAAGTGGTATGTCCAAGGCCGAGCCGAAAGTGGCAATGGGCAAGAGGATCACCATGGCGCATACGCCATTAGCCGCTTGTAGATCAATGGGGTCGATATGTTTTGAAATCTTGCGGGTGATGAACATAAAGCCAGTGAATAAAACGGCCACGACCAGCGGCAAAAGCGCAGGCCAACCGACCTCGGCAAAACTGGGCTGAACCACCATCAAAGTGCCGATGAAACCAAGCAGGCAGAGTCCAAGGCTCAAAGGGCTTGCCCGATCTCCGGTCATCCATCCAACGCCCAAGATCAGGAAGGGCAGGACATAGGCAATGGCAATGGCATCGGCGAGGGGCAGGTAGCGGAGCGACAGAAACAAAAAAGAAATTGCCACCAGATGGAGAACCGAGCGCAGAATGACGTAGCCAATCCGATCCGCCCGCATCCAAGTATCGTGGCGACTTGTCCAAAGGTTGCGGCGCACCAAAAGAAGCTGGGTGATGAACCGAGCAATGACCACCTGTAGCAAAGGAATTCCATCGCCTAAAATTTTAACCAAAGCATCACTGGCCGGCGCCAGAACACAAAAGCCAATCATCAGCAATAGGCCTAAACGGTTGTTATCCTGAGCCATGGAGCACTTTCATATCAAGGTTTGGAATGGTCAACAGTTGGGCACATTTACCGCCAAGCCACCGAGTGAAGTTTCCTTGTATTTTTCATGCATGTCCAGGCCGGTTTGTCGCATTGTTTCGACGCAGGCATCCAATGACACCAAATGCGTGCCATCGCCACGCATCGACAGGCTGGCGGCGGAAACTGCTTTAATGCAGCCCAGCCCATTGCGCTCGATACAAGGGACTTGCACGAGGCCTTTGACCGGATCGCAGGTCATGCCCAAGTGATGCTCTAATGCTATTTCTGCGGCGTTTTCCACCTGCGCGGGACTGCCGCCCAAGACGGCGCAGAGACCGGCGGCGGCCATAGCAGACGCACTGCCCACTTCCGCCTGGCAACCGCATTCCGCGCCGGAGATGCTGGCGTTGAATTTGATCAGCCCGCCGATTGCGGCGGCGGTGAGTAAAAATTCTGGGATGCGCTTTGGCGTGGAGCCTGGCACATGATCGAGCCAATAGCGCAGGGTGGCAGGGACCACACCGGCCGCGCCATTGGTCGGTGCGGTCACGACCTGACCACCGGCGGCATTCTCTTCATTGACTGCCATGGCGTAAACGCTCATCCAATCATTGATCGTATGTGGGGCGGACATATTCAGTCCGCGTTCGGCCATCAAAGCTTCGTGAATGGGTTTGGCTCTGCGTTTCACATTCAGACCGCCGGGCAGTATGCCGCCCCGCTCCAGTCCACGATTGATGCAATCGTTCATCACGTCCCAGATTTTGGTCAAGCCGCGGTCGAGCACGGCGGCGCTGCGGCGGCTTAATTCATTCTCACGTTTTATCTCTGCTATGGATTTTCCCTGGGCGGCGCAAAGGGCCAGCAATTCATTGGCCGTATTGAACTGATGCGGGTAGGCGGCCATGTCGCCGATGGACACGCCACTGGCCAATTCTTCGGCTGTCACCACAAAACCACCGCCGATCGAATAATAAGTCTGCTGCAAGATCACATCGTCCTGTGCATCCGTCGCCATGAGGACCATGCCATTGGCATGGCCCTCTAGGGAGGGGCCGAAGTCAAATACGATGTCACTGGCCGGATCAAGTTTAAGTGTTCCGAGCCCATCCGGGTCGACCGTTTTGTTGCGCGTCATGGCCTCTAGCGCAGTTTCAGCCTTGGTGGCGTCGTAGGTTTCGGGGGAAAACCCGGCCAATCCAAGAAGTGTGGCACGATCTGTCGCATGCCCCACACCGGTGAAGGCTAAGGAGCCATGCAACCGGGCTTTTAGGCCTGCGGCCTCAAATGGGCTGGCGCGCAGCAGATCCAAAAACATGCCCGCCGCAACCATTGGTCCCATCGTATGCGATGAGCTTGGCCCAATGCCGACTTTAAACATATCAAAAACAGATAGAAACATTGAAGACCTCTTAGAAGTGCATGGCTTGGGTTGATCATGGTTTGACAGGCCGTGTCGGTGTAAATACGACGCTTTCATCTAGGTCTACGTCTGCGCCTCTCGCACAGCAAGAGAATATGCGGCGCAGTGCCCATGCGAAGCCCGGTCGATGCTGGGCTTGAAAGATGAAATCGGGCCTCGCGCATTGGGGGGACTTCGGTCTATATAGGGGCGCAAATCATCAGGAGCCACGTTACATGTTTGCCGATTTATCCCCCGCCGATCAGGCAAAATACGTTGCGGCCAAACGGGCTGTCGAATTGGTTGAAGATGGTATGAAGCTCGGGCTTGGAACCGGCTCAACGGCGGCTTGGATGGTGCGGTGTTTGGCGGAGCGGGTTAAGACTGAAGGGCTGCGCATTCAAGGCGTGCCCACTTCGACCCGCACAGCAGATCTGGCCCGTGATCTGGGCTTGGAAGTGGTGACCCTGGATCAAACTGGGCATTTGGACATCACCATTGATGGTACGGATGAATTCGATTCCGTTTTGTCTCTCATCAAAGGTGGGGGTGGGGCGCTTTTGCAAGAGAAGATCGTCGCCTCCGCCTCGGATCAGATGATTGTGATTGCTGATTTTGATAAACATGTCCCTCAGCTCGGTAAATTCCCTTTGCCTGTGGAGGTTTTGGGATTTGGTTTGGCTTCGTCGCGCGACCATATTGCCCGCCTTTTAGCCGATCACGGATTGGCTGGGCGCGATATCACAATGCGCATGCAGGACGACACTCCCTTTGTGACCGACGAAGGCAACTTCATTCTTGATTTGCATTTGGAACACATCCCGGATGCGCCCGCCCTGGCCATTGTGCTCAATCAAGTGCCGGGCGTGGTTGAAAATGGCCTGTTTATAAATATTTGTGATCGCGTGATTTTGGGTGCTAGCGATGGGCGCATCGAGGAGCACCTTCGGCCGTAACACGCTAGGCGGTTGGGCTTCTGACTTCAATAGGGGACGAATATGTCTTATGATTATGATCTTTTTGTAATTGGCGGTGGTTCGGGTGGTGTACGCGCGGCGCGCGTTGCAGCTTCGGACACCGGGGCCAAAGTCGGATTGGCTGAAGAAAGCCGCTATGGCGGCACCTGCGTCATCCGGGGCTGCGTTCCGAAAAAGTTGATGGTGTTTGCTTCAACCTATGCGCCTGCTATCGAGCAGGCTGCCGCCTATGGCTGGGACGTGCGGATGGGCGGTTTCAACTGGTCGGGATTTCGGAGCAATCTGGAAGGTGAGCTCGATCGGCTGGAAGGCATTTATCGCCGCCTGTTGCACAACTCGGGAGTTGAGACCTTCGACATGCGCGCGACAGTCGACAGTCCGCATGCGGTGCGTTTGGCCGATGGCCGGGTCGTCACGGCCAAGGTGATTTTGCTGGCCACGGGCGGCTGGCCCTCGGTGCCCGATGTTCCCGGAGCCGAATATGCCATCACCTCTAATGAGGTTTTTCATCTGGAAACTTTGCCCAAGCGGATATTGATCGTGGGAGGCGGTTATATTGCGTGTGAATTTGCCGGAATTCTCAATGGACTTGGGGTGCAAACCCATCTTTGGTATCGGGGCGAGGCGGTATTGCGCGGCTTTGATAAAGAGGCTCGCGATGTGATTGTGCAGGGCATGCAAGAGCGTGGTGTCCAAATGCAGATGCACACCAATGTGGCCCGAATCGACCGGCAAGGCGCCGGCTACAGCGTGACAGATGCCCAAGGCGCGCGCCATGACTTTGATGTTGTGATGTATGCCACAGGCCGCAAGCCTAAAAGCACCGGCTTGGGACTTGAGGCGCTGGGCATTGGTCTGGATGACGCGGGCGCGGTTCAGGTCGATGAGTTTTCTCAGACTTCATTGCCGTCGATCTATGCGGTCGGAGATGTGACCAACCGTGTCAATCTGACGCCCGTGGCGATCCGCGAAGGCATGGCTTTTGTTGAGACCGCCCTGAAAGGCAATCCGACCCCTGTGGATCACGCATTGATCCCAACGGCCGTATTCACCCAACCGGAATTTGGCACAATTGGCCTTAGCGAAGAGCAAGCTCGTGCACAAGAGCCGATCGAAGTTTATGCAACTGCCTTTCGCCCAATGAATATTTCCTTTATTGATGCGCCGAACAAAGTGCTAATGAAATTGGTTGTGAGCCAAAAGACCCGCAAAATTTTGGGCTGTCACATCGTCGCAGATGGTGCCGGTGAAATGATCCAAATGGTAGGGATAGCGGCGAAAATGGGGGCAACAAAAGAAGATTTTGACCGTGTGTGTGCCGTGCATCCAACGGTTTCAGAGGAACTTGTTACAATGAAAACTCCGGTGCGGAGTGCTTGAAATATACAAAGCAGAGCACAGATAGAACAGAGACTCAGAATGACTGTGAAGGGAAACAGCTGAATGTCGGATAATAACGGTGGACCTTGGGGCGGCGGCGGAAGCGGCGGCAATCGAGGTAACAAAGGCAATGGCGGTGGGAATGATCGGGGTCCAGACGGACCGCAAATCCCAGAAATTGACGAGTTGATGCGCAAAGGCCAAGAGCAATTGCGCGTGTTGATGGGAGGTAAAGGCAGCGGTGGCACCGGTGGTGGCAGCGGAGCTGGCGGTGGAGACGCAGGCATTCCGCGCAGCACTTTCGTGCTGGCTGGGCTTGCTGCTGTTGGCATGTGGCTGTTCGCGTCCTTTTATACGGTCAAGCCAGAGGAGCAATCTGTTGAGCTCTTCCTCGGCGAATTCAATGAAATTGGCACCAACGGTCTCAATTTCGCGCCTTGGCCTTTTGTGACCTATGAGAAGTTCAATGTCACCACCAACAGAACCGAATCCCTTGGGCTCAATGACAGCCGTGACAGTGGTTTGGGCTTGATGCTAACCACGGATGAAAACATCGTGGACATTGACTTTCAGGTGGTTTGGAACATTAAAAACTCGGCGGATTTTTTGTTTAGTCTGAAGGCACCTGAGCAATCTATCCGGGCTATTTCGGAAGCTGCGATGCGCGAAGTGATTGCGCAATCGGAATTGGCGCCAATTTTGAACCGAGATCGTGCTGCGATTGAGGCGAATGTGCGGCAATTGATCCAAAAAACTTTGGATGAGCGCAAAACTGGCATTTCTGTTGTCCGGGTCAACTTTAACAAAGTGGATCCGCCCAGCCGTCAGGTGATCGTGACCGCTGCTGATGGGTCGCAAAAACGCGTTTCGGTGATTGACGCCTTCCGCGATGTGCAAGCCGCAGAGCAAGAGCGCGATCAGCGCGAGCGCCAAGCGGATGCCTATGCCAACCAACGTCTTGCTGAAGCGCGGGGTGCTGCGGCGCAGTTGTTAGAGGCAGCAGAAGGCTACCGTGCCTCTGTCGTAAATGCCGCTTTGGGGGAGGCCAGCCAATTCTCAGCTGTTTTGACCGAATATAAAGAAGCGCCAGAGGTGACGCGTCGTCGCCTATATATCGAGACTTTGGAAAAAGTCTTGAGCAATGTGGATAAGATTATCATGGACAATGGCGAAGGCGGCCAGGGTGTTGTACCTTACTTGCCATTGAATGAATTGCGTAAATCTTCACAAGGAGGGTCAAACTAATGTCTATGAGATCTCGTATTGCAGTGATCATAGCCGCCGTGATTGCGGTTGGTGGGTTGATGTCCTTGTTCATCGTGGATGAGCGCGAAAAAGTGCTAGTGCTGCGGTTTGGTCAAATCAAACAGGTCAAAACAGACCCTGGTTTGGGCTTTAAGATCCCTTGGCTGGATCAAGTTGTACGCTTTGATGACCGAATTTTGTCTTTGGAAACCCCGGTGATCGAGGTGACGCCAGCTGATGACCGTCGCCTCGAGGTGGATGCCTTTGTTATGTACCGCATCGCAGATATTGTGAAATTCCGTCAGGCTTTGGGCGCGGGCGGTGAGCGCGAAGCCAGTATTCAGCTCAATGATATTCTCGACGGTCAGATCCGGGCGGTTCTTGGAGCTGATGGGGTGACGTCAAATGCCATTCTGTCGCCGGAACGGTCCCGTTTGATGGAGCTGATCCGCGCTGAGGCTCAAACCCGTGCTAAGGATTTGGGGTTGGATGTAGTTGATGTGCGTCTGCGTCAAACCAACTTGCCAGAGCAAAACTTCGATGCAACTTTGCAGCGTATGATCGCAGAGCGGGAACGCGAAGCGACCGATGAACGCGCCCGGGGCCGTGAGGCGGCGCAGCGAGTCACAGCTGTTGCGGATCGGACCCATGAGGAAACGCTCTCCGCTGCGAAGCGGGATGCTTTGATCATCGAAGGGGAAGCGGATGCGGAACGGACCCGTATTTTGGCCGATGCCTTCAGTGCAGATCCAGAATTTTTCGACTTCTATCGTTCGCTTGCGGCTTATCAGGCTTCCATACTTGGTGAAAATTCAACTTTGGTGATCCCACCAGATCATGAATTTTTAACCTACATGAAATCCGCAACGCCGCGTGTTTCTGAGTGATTGACAAGATCGTATTCGGCCTTGCGGCTGTTATGATTGCTGAGGGGCTGGTTTATCTACTGGCCCCTCATGCCCTTGAGACCCTGCTGAAAGCGCTTAAATCTCTGTCGATCTCTGCGCGCCGTCAAATGGGGGCTCTGCTTTGTCTGGCTGGGTACATTCTATTGGGGTTGAGCCTATAGGCGGCCCGGCGTTCAAAATGAGTGTTTTTCCGCCGAAATTGGCCTTCACGAGATGGTGACTGGGCCTGACCGGTCATTGCGTTGAAAATTTGCTGAACTACATTAAGTTAATCAAGACAACAGGCGCCCGATCTGCGTGATGCAGATGGGCATGAATGGAGATAAAGATGAATTCGATTGCCTTATCTAAGCGCAAGGATTTTGCAGTTTACCGCGCCACTTGGGTTTTTGCGGCGGCGCTTTGTCTGCTGATCTTACAAGCTCTACAGGCCACAGCTCAAATGCTGCCAAATACATTTGCCGATCTTGCCGATGAGATCAGCCCCTCTGTGGTGAATATCACCACAACAACCGTGATTGCTGGTCGTGCCGATCAAATGCCGCGTGGCATTGTACCCAAGGGCTCGCCTTTTGAAGAGTTCTTTCGGGAGTTCGAAGATCGTCGCCGTGGCGGCAATGGTGGAGCCAGCCGCTCCTCTGCCTTGGGGTCGGGGTTTGTGATCTCTGCCGATGGGTTCATCGTCACCAACAATCACGTGATCGAAGGGGCCGATGAGATTGAAGTAGAATTTTTCTCCGGTGAAAGACTGGCCGCTAAGGTCATCGGCACCGATAAGAATACGGATATCGCAGTGCTGAAGGTCACGTCGGATGCACCGCTGCCTTTCGTCAGTTTCGGCGATAGTGACACAGCGCGCGTGGGCGATTGGGTGGTGGCGATGGGCAATCCTTTGGGACAGGGGTTCTCGGTGTCTGCGGGAATCGTTTCAGCCCGAAACCGGGCATTGTCTGGGATTTATGACGACTATATTCAAACGGATGCCGCAATTAACCGGGGCAATTCTGGTGGGCCTTTGTTCAATCTGGATGGTGAAGTTGTCGGTGTGAACACCGCAATTTTGTCGCCCAATGGCGGCTCTATCGGCATTGGCTTTTCTATGGCCTCCAATGTGGTCAGCCGGGTCGTTGATCAATTGACGGAATACGGCGAAATTCGCCGGGGCTGGCTGGGCGTGCGGATCCAAGATGTCGATGAAGACATTGCCGAAAGCATTGACGGTTTGGACCGGGCCGCCGGGGCCGTTGTGACAGGCGTGCCAGAGGGCCCCTCGAAAGATGCCGGAATATTACAGGGCGATGTGATCGTGATCTTTGATGGTCATGAGGTCGAGGACGTGCGCGATTTGGTGCAAACTGTCGGCAACACAGAAGTTGGCAAAGCGGTTGATGTGGTTGTGGTGCGCGATGGTGCGCAGGTGACATTGAGCGTCACCCTTGGCCTGCGCGACGACGAAAAACTGGCCCGCGCAGATGAGCCAGCGGTTAATGAAGATGCGCCAAAAGACTATGAGGACCTTGGGATCACCCTGTCGAACCTGACCGATGAAATTCGTGAGGGTTTGGACCTTACGGCTGGATTGGAAGGCGTTGTCGTTGTGGATGTTGTGGAAACCTCTGAGGCCTTTGAAAAAGGTTTGAAATCAGGGGATGTGATTGTGGAGGCCGGCCAAGAGAAGGTCACCTCACTTGCTGAGTTTGAAGAGCAAGTGAGCGCGACCAATGAGAGCGGCCGTAAAACGATGCTTTTGCTCGTGCGCCGCGGCGGCGATCCCCGGTTTTTGGCCCTCACTGTACAGCAATAAATGCAGCGGTACGGTGGTGAAAGGGGCGGCTCTAGGGCCGCCCTTTTTGGGCTCAGCGCGGTTATGGCTGCTCGGTGGCGCGGCTGGCCTCTGGCAGCAAGAGATCATCCAGCATGAAAGATATATCTTCCACATGCTCGGCGATCACATGACACACAGCGCCTTCGCGTTGAATGCGCCCTGTGATTCGCAACATACGCCCCGCGATTACGGCGCGGCGGTACTGCTCATAGAGTTTGCGCCAGACGATCACATTGCAAACTCCGGTCTCATCCTCCAGCGTGATGAAAATGACTCCATTGGCCGTGCCGGGTCTTTGGCGCACCAGGACCAGACCCGCCACAGTAACCCTTGCTCCATTTGGTGGCAGCTCCAGCATAGCATGGGGCAGGGCGGCGGGGGGCTTGGGCCAAGTGTTGGGAGAGTCGAATGACATAGAACAAAAATAGAACATTTGAGCAATATCGCAAGTGGCATTATTCCACCCTCATGGGGGGTAGAATTTTTTGAATTACATGTTACCTCAGAGAAGAAACAGTCTAGCGAGATACAAAGACATGGCTAAAATTACTTATATTGAACACGGTGGCGCGGAACATGTGGTGGAGGTCGCCAATGGGCTGACCGTCATGGAGGGCGCCCGGGACAATAACATTCCTGGCATCGAAGCCGATTGCGGCGGCGCCTGCGCCTGCTCAACCTGTCATGTCTATGTTGACAGTGCCTGGGTCGAGAAACTGCCCGCAATGGATGGCATGGAAGAAGATATGCTGGATTTTGCCTTTGAACCTAAACCAGGCCAATCCCGTTTGACCTGCCAATTGCGCGTCTCTGACGCATTGGATGGGTTGGTTGTCCGGATGCCAGAACGCCAGATCTAAACTCCTGTCGACACTGAAGTGGCCGCAATGTTCTGAACTGCGGCCACAGGCGCTTTTAAAGCGCGCGCCAGCCGATATCGCGGCGGCAAAACCCTTCAGGCCAGTCTATTTGATCGACCATGTCATAGGCCATGGTCCGTGCCTCGCTCAGGCTTGCAGCGCGCGCCGTGACATTCAAGACCCGCCCGCCCTGTGCGGTGAGATTTGCGCCAATTTGCGCGGTTCCGGCATGAAAACAGGTGGCTGAAGAGCTTTCTGGCAAGGCGTTCACCCCGGAAATCACTGTGCCCTTTTTATAAGCGCGGGGATAGCCCTTGGCGGCCATGACAACCGTCAAAGCATGGTCTGCGGCCCAATTGACCTGAACCTTTGACAGCCGTTCTTCAGCACAGGCCAGCAGCAGATCCAACGCCTGTGCACCGAGCCGCATCATTAGCACTTGGCATTCTGGATCGCCAAAGCGAGCATTATATTCCACCAAGCGGGCCTTGCCGTCTTTAATCATCAAACCGGCATAAAGCACCCCTTGGTAAGGCGTGCCCCGCCGGGCCATTTCCGCCATCGTGGGTTTGATAATTTCGCGCATAGCCTGCTCTGCAATCTCATCTGTCAAAACCGGCGCGGGGCTATAGGCGCCCATGCCGCCGGTGTTGGGGCCGGTGTCTCCCTCGCCCACGGGCTTGTGATCCTGTGCGGTGCCAATGGCCAAAACATCACGGCCATCACAGAGAGTGAAATATGAGGCCTCTTCGCCCTCCATAAACTCTTCAATCACCACTTCTGCGCCTGCACTGCCAAATTCGCCGCTGAACATATCATCCAAAGCCTCAAGAGCTTCTTGCTCGCTCATAGCGACAATGACGCCTTTGCCCGCCGCCAGCCCATCGGCTTTGACCACAATCGGCGCGCCCATTTTGCGCACATAGTCCGCGGCGCTTGGCTGGTCGGTAAAATGGCCATATCCGGCAGTGGGCGCACCTGCAGCATCACAGATCGATTTGGTAAAGAATTTTGAGGTTTCCAGCTGCGCCGCCGCCTGACTGGGGCCAAAGCAGAGCACATCTGCGGCCCGCAAGACGTCGGCGACACCGGCAGCCAAAGGGGCTTCTGGACCAATGATCACAAAATCAATTGCCTGACTGCGGACAAAGGCGAGAACAGCGGCGCCGTCCAAAATATTCAGATCCACACAATCAGCAATTTTGGCGATGCCAGTATTGCCTGGGGCAACCATCAACCGATCGCATTTTGGGTTTTGCGCGACGGCCCAGGCCAATGAATGCTCGCGGCCTCCACTGCCTAAAATTAAGATATTCATGACACGCGCTCCCCTTGGCCTTTGCTTGCCCGCGTTCTAAGCTGCATCAACTCTGGTCACAAGGTGCACTATGTCTGATCTTATTGACGATCCCCGTCTTGGCGAGAATGCCCCAGAATTTACGGTTTCAGAAATCTCGGGTGCCGTAAAACGTACTCTGGAGGCGGAATTTGGCCGCATAAGGGTGAAGGGCGAAGTGGGGCGTGTGGTTCAGGCCCGTTCGGGGCATATGTATTTCGATGTAAAAGATGAACGCAACGCCTTGGCCTGCACCACTTGGAAAGGTCAGGTGTCAAAACTCTCTGTCCTCCCCCAGGAGGGGATGGAGGTGGTTGTCAGTGGCAAAATGACCTCCTTCGGCGGGCAGTCCAAATACAACTTGAATGTCGATGATGTGGCTGTTGCCGGGGTGGGGGCATTGATGGCCATGTTGGAAAAGCGAAAGACCGCTTTGGCCGCCGAAGGGTTGTTTGATCCGGCACGCAAACAGGCTTTGCCCTTTTTGCCCGACGTGATTGGGGTCGTCACCTCTCCCACTGGCGCTGTGATTCGCGATATTTTGCACCGCCTGCGCGACCGTTTCCCACGGAAAGTCTTGGTTTGGCCGGTTGCGGTGCAAGGGGCCAATTGCGCCGCCGAAGTGGCGCGCGCGATTACTGGGTTCAATGCCATGACCCCGGGTGGGGCTCTGCCGAGGCCAGATTTGCTGATCGTGGCGCGCGGCGGGGGCTCTATTGAGGATCTTTGGGGGTTCAACGAAGAAATTGTTGCACGCGCCGCGGCGGCTTCTGAGATTCCCCTAATTTCCGCTGTGGGCCATGAGACCGATACCACATTGATTGATTTCGTCTCTGATATGCGCGCGCCCACCCCCAGCGCCGCCGCTGAATTGGCGGTGCCGGTACGCTTGGACCTTTTGGCCGAAACCCGTGCTAAGGGCGCCCGGGCGGCGCAGGGCTTGGCCAATATCATGGCGCGGCGCAAACAAAGATTGGCCGATGTATCCCGCGCTTTGCCGCGTCCAGACAGCCTGACGCAGACGGCGCAGCAGCGTTTGGACCATTGGGAGGGGCGTTTGCCATTGGCGCTGCGCAGCTTGGTGCAAAAACAACAGCTGCGCCTGACCACTTCTGCGGGGCAGATTAAGCCCTCTGCATTAGGGCGGATAGTGGTGCAGGAGGCGCGGCAATTGCAGGCCTTGGGGCAGCGCCTACCGGCAGGCTTGGACCGGGCTGCGCTCTCGGCCCGGCAGATGCTACGGGTCTGCGCATCGCGTCTGCGTCCGGCACCTCTGGCGGAGCGGGTTGCGCGGTTGCGCAAAGATCTTGATGATCTTGAAACGCGGTTGGAGCAAACGTTTGAACGGCAATTGCAAAGACGCCGTGAGCAGCTGGTAGCCTGTGATCGGCTGCGCGAAACACTGGGGTACCGCGAGACTCTGCGCCGCGGCTATGCGGTGGTGCGGTCTGGGCAGGCTTTGATCACCAATGTGGCGAAGGCTGAGGCAGCGAAATCTCTGGAGATCGAGTTTGCCGATGGACGCTTTACGGTGGGGCAAAGCGCCGCCGCCCGTCCCGTAGGCCGCGCCAAGCCGACCCCACCTGAGCAGGGACAATTGTTCTGATTGTGGTCAGGTGATGTCTATTGAGGCATGAGAAAACGCATCTGTTGCAAGTGGTGTCGTATTTCGACCTATGCCAGGGCTGCGTTGCGGGTTAAATCAGCCACAATGAATTGAGGAACAGATCATGTCTATCGAATCGTCAAAAGGTGTTTGGATATCTGGACCGGGCAGAGGCCGGGTGCGACCAAAAGGGCGTCAGCTCGACGATTTGGCATGGTCACAGGTGCAAGACTTGCTTGGGCAACGGCCGCGTCGGCGCGATCTTCTGATCGAATTTTTACATCTTATTCAAGATGCTTTTGGCCATCTCTCGGCGGCGCATTTGCGCGCTTTGGCCGAAGAAATGCGTTTGAGCCAGGCTGAGGTTTATGAGGTTGCGACGTTCTATGCGCATTTTGATCTGGTCAAAGAGGGGGAAACTCCACCGCCGGCCTTAACCGTGCGGGTCTGCGATAGCTTGTCGTGCGAATTGGCCGGGGCGGCTCAATTGCAAGAGGCTTTGCAGCAGGGGTTAGATTCCAAATCTGTGCGGGTTGTCCGCGCGCCCTGCATGGGGCGCTGTGATACCGCCCCAGTGCTTGAGTTTGGCCACCACCACATTGATCATGCAACTCCCGAAAAGGTTTTGGCAGCAATTGCCGCCGGCCATACCCATGCTGAGATTCCCGATTATGAAGACCTCGCAACCTATCGTTCTGCCGGTGGCTATGCGCGGCTTGAAGAGCTGCGCGCCGGTGGTGATTGGCAAGAAGTTCAGGCGCAGATAAAGCAAAGCGGTCTGCGCGGCTTGGGTGGTGCGGGGTTTCCATCAGGCACAAAATGGGGCTTCGTGCGCAGCAATGCGGGGCCGCGCTATTTGGCGGTGAATGGAGATGAGGGCGAGCCTGGAACGTTCAAGGATCGCTACTATCTCGAGCGCACACCGCATCTGTTTCTCGAAGGCATGTTGATTGCCGCTTGGGCAGTTGAGACGGAAACCTGTTTTATCTACATGCGCGACGAATACCCGGCGGTTCTGCACATTCTGGCCCAAGAGATTGCCGCTTTGGAAGCGGCGGGGCTCGTGCCTGCGGGCTATATTGATCTGCGGCGCGGGGCTGGGGCCTATATCTGCGGTGAAGAAAGCGCGATGATCGAAAGCATTGAAGGCAAGCGCGGCTTGCCGCGCCATCGCCCTCCCTTTGTGGCGGCGGTGGGGATCCACAATCGCCCCACGTTGGTGCATAATGTTGAAACTTTGCTCTGGGTTGCGCGCGTGGTGCGCGAAGGGCCGGAGTGCCTGAACGCGGTGGAACACAATGGCCGTACGGGTCTGCGCAGTTACTCGGTTTCTGGTCGCGTGAAAAACCCTGGTGTGCATCTGTTGCCTGCGGGATCCACGATTACCGATATCATTGCCGCCTGTGGCGGGATGTTGGAGGGCCATATCTTTTCAGCTTACCAACCTGGTGGCCCGTCTTCAGGGCTTCTGCCGGCATCCATCCATGACGTGCCCTTAGATTTTGACACATTGCAGCCGCTTGGAACCTTCATTGGTTCGGCCGCTGTGGTGGTTCTGTCGGATCAGGACAGCCCTCGGGCTGCGGCCTTGAATATGTTGCGATTCTTTGAGGACGAAAGCTGTGGTCAGTGCACCCCTTGCAGGGTTGGTTGTGAAAAGGCGGTAAAATTGATGCAGGCAGAGACCTGGGATCAGCCGCTTTTAGAGGATTTGACTACGGCGATGGTGGAGGCTTCGATCTGCGGGCTTGGGCAAGCGGCGCCCAATCCGATCAAATCGGTCATCAAATATTTCCCAAGCGAAATTTAGCGCGCGGCTACCATTGGCATTGCCGGGGGCTAGGATTACATTCGCGTCACCGTTTGCGGCGACTTTGAAGCCCGTGGCGAACAATGGAGCGTGTTGATGTCCTTTTTTGGTAAGTTGAAATCCAAACTGTTTAAATCCTCTGCCAAGCTTGAAGAGGGTCTGGATGCGATTGTCCAAGAAGATATTGCGCCCGAGGAGGAGCCTTCAGATCTGGTCATCAAGGATGTGGCCGCGCAGGTGGCGCAGCCCGAGGTTTTGCGCGCGCCTGACCCTGTAGGAGACAGCCCGCTAGAGCAAAAGCGCGCGCAGGTAGCGCCGCCAGAAGCAGAGGCAGAGCCAGGCGTCAGCGCGCCAAAGGTTGCAATTGACCCTTTGGAAGTGGACACAAAGCCGGTGGATCTCTTGCCTCAGAAAACTGGGGTTTTCGGGCGTGCGCCACGCCGCCTGCTGGATGATGATATGCTTGAACAACTCGAAGAGCTGTTGATCTCCTCGGATATGGGGGTGGATACGGCTGTGCGTATCACTGCGAATTTGGCCGAAGGGCGTTTTGGTCGGAAACTCTCCACGGCGGAAATCAAATCAGCCTTGGCCGAAGAAATTGCCCGCGTGATGGAACCTGTGGCCCGGCCCCTGCCGATCTATAATAAGAAACCACAAGTGATTTTGGTGGTGGGTGTGAACGGTTCGGGGAAAACCACAACGATCGGCAAGCTCGCAAGCCAGTTTAAGAAGGCCGGGAAATCTGTTGTAATCGCGGCTGGCGACACGTTTCGCGCCGCTGCGGTGGGGCAATTGCAAGTTTGGGGGGAGCGGGCCGGGGTGCCGGTGATGACCGCAGCTGAGGGGTCCGATCCGGCAAGCCTGGCCTTTGACGCCATGACGCAGGCGGAAAAAGATGGCGCGGACCTGTTGATGATTGATACCGCGGGACGGTTGCAAAACCGGGCAGATTTGATGGAGGAATTGTCCAAAATCATTCGTGTGATCCGCAAGAAAGATCCTGATGCACCGCACAACACGGTCTTGGTCCTCGATGCGACTACCGGGCAAAATGCGGTCAACCAAGTGGACGTGTTTTGCAAAATGGCGGATGTTACGGGCCTGGTGATGACCAAATTGGATGGCACCGCCAAGGGCGGGGTGTTGGTCTCTCTCGCGGATAAATTTGCTTTGCCTATTCATGCCATTGGCGTGGGTGAACAGATAGATGATCTTGACGCTTTTGATCCAGAGGAATTTGCTGCGGCCTTGACTGGGGTCTCTGCGTGACCGAGTGGATCCTTGCGATTGAAGGCAGTCACACGGGCCGATTGGTCGCTACGCTTTTGGCGCTCTTGGCCGCTGTGTTGCACGCGGTCTTTGCCGCGATGCAAAAGGGGAGAATTGACCCCTGGGTGATGCGCGGGGCTATGGACGCCAGCTACGGTTTGATGGCCTTGCCTTTTGCTCTGTTCGTGGTGCCCTGGCCAGAGGCGCATTTATGGCCAATTTTGGCAGGGGCATGGGCGATCCACACTGTTTATAAAGTCTTGCAGGCCATGGCCTTCACCCGTGGCGCCTATACGGTTGTTTATCCTGTGGTGCGTGGATCGGGGCCGTTTTTTACGGTGATTGGGGCATACTTATTGTTTGGCGAAGTGTTCACTGTCGGGCAATGGCTGGGGGTGGCTGTGCTTCTGTGCGGGATTTTTGGCCTGGCTGTGTATAACATGTGCACGGTGACACTGGAGCGCGAGACATTGGGTCTGGCCTTGGTGCTGGCGCTCTTCACAGGATTTTTTGTGGCGTTTTATACGACCTATGACGCCTATGGCATCCGAGCTGCGGCGGACCCTTTTACCTTTCTGGCCTGGTTCTTTGTGATTGATTCTTGGGGCATGCCGATTGTGGCACTGGCCCATGCACGGCGCAAAGGCATTGCCTTGGCGCGGCAGGGCCTTATGTGGCGCGCGCCGATTGGGGGATTGGTGGCGATGGCCTCCTTTGGCGCGATCTTATTGGCCACGCGATTGGATAAGGTTGGAGAAGCGGCTGTGCTGCGCGAGACCTCGACCATTTTTGCCGCTCTCATTGGCTGGTTGTTTTTGAAAGAGACCGTCGGGCGGCGCCGTTTGGCTTTAATGGCTTTGATTGCGCTGGGCGCTGTGATAGTTGAATTTGCGGGTTAAAAGGAAGGCCTAATTATGTCTGACGAAAATTTACCAAAATGGGTGAAGCCGCTTTTAGAGTTTGGGCCGGTACTGGCCTTTTTTGTCGCCTATCTGAAGATGAAGGGCACGAGCTATACCCTCGGCGGGTCTGATTATGATGGGTTCATCTTGGTTACGGCGCTGTTTGTCCCGTTGCTTTTGCTGTGCACGGCGATTTTGTGGAAGCTGACGGGGAAAATCTCTCCTATGCAGATCATGACGGCACTTTTGGTGACCATCTTTGGCGGGTTAACGGTTTGGCTGAATGACCCTCAATTTATAAAAATGAAACCGACGCTGATCTATCTTATTTTTGCAGGGCTTTTGGGATTTGGATTGCTACGCGGGCAATCTTACCTCCGATTGGTGATGCAAGACGCGCTGCCGATGCAGGCTGAGGGCTGGATGATTTTGACACGCCGGTTCACAGCGGCGTTTTTTGGATTGGCTCTGCTCAATGAGGTGATCTGGAGGTTCTTTTCGACGGAGACTTGGGTGTATTTCAAAACCTTTGGTCTAACGGCGGTGTTATTTGGCTTTTTTATGAGCCAAGCGCCGCTCTTGGCAAAATATGCGCTGGAAAAAGATGATTGACCGGGCATGACCGCGCGGTGGGGCTGCGCCGCATTATCTTTTTCCTTTCGCCTGCCTCTGGCAGGCGAAAGGACGCGGGGCAGGGTGGTTATTTCGATTTGAAGAGCTGATCTAAGCTGTCTTTGTCGCTTGGTTTGGGGGTCACCCGCAGGTCCAAATGCAACCCATGGCCAGCAGTAACGCCGCGGCGCGCGGCGCAGGCTTGCAGCCAGCGGGCCATATGCGGTTTATCCTCGAGTGTCTGTTTTTGGCCCTCCCATAGGGACGCCCAGGGCCAGATCGGCATGTCGGCGATTGAGAAAAAATCACCTGCCACATAGTCGTTCTGCTCCAGCTGGGTGTTGAGCACCCAATACAGCCGGGCGGTTTCTTGGGTGTATCTGTCTTTGGCGTAGGTCAAATCCTCACCCATAAGCGGGGCGTATTTGTTGAAGTGGTGATTTTGCCCTGCCATGGGGCCAAGCCCACCCATTTGCCACATCAGCAATTGATCGACGGCCAGCTGGTCGCGATAGGTTGTGCCATAGAATGTCCCTGTCTTGCGCGCCAGGTATTGCAAGATGGCGCCGCTTTCAAAGAGGGCGAGCAGCGCGCCGTCAGGGCCGTCATGATCGACAATAGCAGGCATGCGGTTGTTGGGCGAAATTTTCAAGAAATTGGGATTGAATTGCTCACCTTTGCCGATGTTCACCAGCTGCGTGGTGTAGGGAAGGTTCATTTCCTCAAGCGCAATTGCGATTTTCCATCCATTCGGTGTGGGCCAGTAGTAAAAATCGATCATCGCACCTGTCCTATTGCCGCTTTGGGCCAGTATTCGGGCTATCGCTTTGAGCGCAAGGGGCAAATGGGCGATTTTGAGTGTTGACCCTCTTGGGCTGGGTCATTATCTGTGACGTGTGGCGATTTGTTACCGGATTGCGGGCCACGTTAAATAAGCTGCTAAAAGGGTTTGGGATATGACAGAGACCCCGCCTTTCACCGGTGGGTTTTTTTGTGCCTTTAAGGAGGGTCAAATGACACGCGATAAACGTACACTCGCGGTGCATGCCGGCACCCGGCGCTCGCAGTTTTCTGAAATGTCTGAAGCAATTTATATGACACAGGGCTTTGCCTCTGCCGAGGCGGCGGAGGCGCGGTTTGAGCAGGCCGGGACGGATGAATTTATTTATGCCAGATATGGCAATCCCACTGTGCGGATGTTTGAGGAGCGGATCGCCGCTTTGGAGGGTGCCGAAGATGGGTTTGCCACGGCCAGTGGTATGGCGGCGGTGCATGGGGCTTTGGCCGCAATGACGAAAGCCGGTGATCATGTGGTGGCGGCGCGGGCGCTGTTTGGCTCTTGTCTTTACGTTTTAGAAGATGTTTTGGCGCGCTTTGGCGTGCAGGTAACTTTGGTGGATGGTTTGGATATGCAGGCTTGGGCTGAGGCGATTACGCCCCAGACAAGGCTGGTATTCTTTGAGAGTATTTCCAATCCGACCCTGGAGGTGATTGATATCGCGCAGGTCTCTGCGCTCGCCCATGCGGTGGGCGCTTATGTGGTGGTGGATAATGTGTTTTCAACACCCGTTTACTCAAAGGCAATCGAATTGGGCGTTGATGTGGTGATCTATTCTGCCACCAAACACATCGACGGGCAGGGACGTGGCTTGGGCGGGGTGATTCTGGGAACGAAAGATGTCATTCGGGGCATCATAGAGCCATTTATGAAGCATACGGGCGGCGCGATGAGCCCCTTTAACGCTTGGATGATGGTGAAAAGTTTGGAAACTCTGGAGCTGCGTGTGCGTGCACAGGTTGAGACGGCCAATGCATTGGCAGAGGCTTTGCTGCACTGGAAAGATCTCGAGCGTGTGATTTATCCTGGCTTGAAAACCCATCCGCAGTTTGCTCTGACGCAGGCGCAAATGGGCGCGGGCGGGACGGTGATGGCTTTGGATGTTGGCAGCAAGGAACGCGCGTTTCGGTTTATGAATGCTTTGGAGATCATTCTTATTTCCAACAACCTAGGGGATTCGAAGTCAATTATCACCCATCCCGCGACCACAACACATCAGCGCTTGCCGCAGGCACAAAAAGACCTGCTGGGCATCACGTCAGGATTGTTGCGGTTCTCGGTCGGGCTGGAGAGCGCGCAGGATCTTGAAGCGGATCTTATGGCGGCGCTGGATGCGGCGGACATTGAGGCATAATCGGTTCAGGGCGCTTGAAATTCCTCTATCCAAGCTAACTTGCATAGAAAGAAGTTGAAATCCTGCCCGACGATCCCCAAAATAACAGGGATTAGGCCCGAACCTTTGAAAGGGGAAATTGCCGTGAATATTCACCTTCCATCCATGGATGACGCAGCACCGAATGTGGACTGCTCAGATGAAACGCAAGACCTGAGCCGTGATTATGCGCAGGATTTTGTGGCGGATGCCGACTACATCCGCACCCTGCCTGACCTACAAAACGGCCCGACGTCGTTGATCCGCGGTGCGCAAAAATTCATCCAACATGTGGGGATTTCCAATTTCCGTTTACCGATCCGATTTCAAACGCGGGACTCTGATCCTTTGGTATTGGAGGCCTCAGTCACTGGCTCGGTTTCTTTGGATGCAGAGAAAAAGGGTATTAATATGTCGCGCATTATGCGCACATTTTATCGCCAAGCAGAGGAGACCTTCAGCTTCGATGTGATGGCGCGCACGCTGGATGATTACAAAATTGACTTAGAGAGTTTTGATGCACGGCTGCAAATGCGCCTGTCTTTTCCGATGCAGGTGCAAAGCCTGCGCAGCGGGTTGAGTGGCTTTCAATATTACAACATTGCTTTGGAAGTTGTGGAGCGCGCGGGGCAGCGTCACAAGATTGTGCATCTCGATTATGTCTATTCGTCCACCTGCCCGTGCTCGTTGGAGTTGTCCGAGCACGCGCGCCGTGAGCGTGGGCAGTTGGCCACGCCGCATTCGCAGCGGTCTGTGGCGCGGATCTCAGTCGTATTGGCCGAGGGGCATCCGCGCCTTTGGTTTGAAGATTTAGTCGAACTGTGCCGCAAAGCGGTGGCAACTGAGACACAGGTCATGGTCAAACGTGAAGATGAGCAAGCCTTTGCGGAGTTAAACGCGGCCAATCCTATTTTTGTCGAAGATGCCGCTCGGCTGTTCTGTGAGCAATTGCAAAGTGACCCGCGCATTGGCGATTTCCGCGTGATCGCTAGCCATCAAGAAAGCCTGCACAGCCATGATGCTATTTCTGTTCTGACCGAGGGTGCAACTTTTGCGCAAACCAGTATGGATCCAAGCACATTTGCAAACCTCTTTCACGTTGGCTGATTGCTTGACTTGCAGGGCATTCATTGCCATCGCTTAAAGCATGTTTGATGTGCGCCCCGTCTTCAATGTGATCGGTTTGCTGGTGAGTTGCTTGGGGCTCACTATGATGTTTCCCATGGCCTTGGATATGTCTCGAGGTAATGGCCATGCGGGCGTTTTTTTGGAATCTGCTCTGATCACTTGTTTGACTGGTAGCATGATGTATTTGGCGACGCGCCGAGAGGCGGCACGGGGCCTCACCCTACAACAGACGTTTTTGCTGACCTCAGGGGTTTGGCTGGCCCTGCCGATTTTTGGTGCCTTGCCGTTTGCCTTGGGCGCAACGGACTCGAGTTTTACCGATGCTTTTTTTGAAGCCATGTCCGGGCTGACCACTACAGGTGCGACGGTGATTTCAGGTTTGGATTACCTGCCCGATGGCCTCTTGCTCTGGCGCTCGATCCTGCAATGGTTGGGCGGGATTGGGATTATTGTTGTGGCTATGGTGTTTTTGCCGGAGCTGCGCGTGGGCGGGATGCAAATCTTTAAATCAGAGGGCTTTGACACCTTCGGTAAAATTTTGCCCCGCGCAACGGAAATAGCCGCGCAAGTTGCTTGGCTCTATGTCGGGCTCACGGGGGCCTGTGCGGTGATCTACATCGCAACGGGTATGCGCAGTTTTGATGCGGTGCTGCATGCGATGACCACCATCGCGACGGGGGGATTTTCGACCTATGACAGCTCTTTTGTGAAATTTGGCGCCTCAACGGAATATGCCGCTGTGGTGTTCATGTGTTTGGCGGCCCTGCCTTTCGTGCGCTATGTGCAGCTGATCAACGGGGCGCCTGGCTCTTTGTTTCACGATTCTCAAGTGCGCGTATTTTTCATCGTGCTTTTGGTGACTGTTGGGTTTTTAACTCTGGTGTTGTGGCAGGGGTATCAATTTTCGGGTGAATTGGGCTTTCGAAAAGCGCTCTTTAATGTGGTGTCGATCACCACCGGGACGGGATACGCCAGCGCGGATTACAGCAGCTGGGGCCCGGTGGCCCTGGTGGTGTTTTTCTATGCCGGGCTTGTGGGGGGGTGCGCTGGGTCAACGTCTTGCTCGGTCAAAGTGTTTCGCTATCAACTATTGGTCTCTGCCATTCACATGCAGCTGCGCAAAATTCACAGTCCGAGCGGTGTCTTTAATCTGCGGTATCAGGGCCGGATCGTGGGGACGGACGTTATCAATTCGGTGATTTCTTTCTTTGTGATATTCTTCGTCTCGCTTGGGGTCTCGGCGATGGCATTGGCGCTGACGGGGCTTGATTTGCTCACAGCCTTCTCTGGCGCGGCGGCGGCTCTGGCCAATATTGGGCCGGGCTTGGGAGAGGTGATTGGCCCATCGGGCAATTACAGCACATTAAGCGATAGCGCAAAATGGATTTTGGCCTTCACAATGTTGCTTGGACGGCTGGAGCTTTTGGCCGTCTATACATTATTCACACTTAGATTTTGGAGGAATTAATGCCGGAGATGAAACCCCTAGGGGCACAGATTTCACATATGTTGAAAGATCGCAGTGTGAACGTCATTTTTGGAATTCCCGGCGTGCATAATCAAGAAATGTACCGCGGTATTGAAGAGGCTGGCATTCGCCACATTTTGGCGCGCCATGAGCAGGGCGCGGGCTTTATGGCTGATGGCTATGCGCGGGCCAGTGGCAAGCCGGGGGTGGCCTATGTCATTACTGGACCGGGTTTGTGCAATATCATGACGGCGATGGGACAGGCCTATTCGGATTCCGTGTCGATGTTGGTGCTGTCGAGCTGTTTGGATGAAACCGCGGCCCGGCGCGGGCAGTTGCATCAAATGTTGGACCAACAGGCGGCAGCCGGGAGCGTTTGCGATTGGTCCCATCAGGCCAATAGCGCAGAGGCGGCCTATGATCTGATTGACCGTGCCATGCTTGAGTTTGAAACCCATCGTCCGCGCAGTAAGCATATTCAAGTGCCCATTGCGCAGTTGGAAGGGCAGGCGGCACCTGCGCCGCGCCGGCGGGCGGGGCTTGCTGCTTCACTGGGAGCTTGTTCTGTGGATTTGCGCCCCCTTGCTACGGCGCTGTCTGCGGCCTCAAAACCGCTATTTATCATCGGTGGCGGGGCGGCGAAAGCTGGCGCGGATCTTACTGCGGTCCTTGAGACTTGCGGGGCGGCATGTTTCGAGACCTATGCGGGGCGCGGTGTTGTGCCTTGGGATTATCCTCTTAATTTTGGGGCGGCATTGGCCCGGCCCAGCTCAGCGCAAATTGTGGCGCAAGCAGATTGCGTGGTCGCCATTGGGACCGAGTTGGCGGAGGTGGATTTATGGCGTGCGCATCTGGGGCATAGCTGCCCGCTCTACCGGATTGATATCGACCCGGAGTGTCTTGCGGATATGCAGTGCGCAGAGATGGCGATCCTTGCGCGGGCCGAAGAGGCTATGGCCAGCCTAAGGCCCTTGATGGCGGCCTCCGCGTCGCAATGGCAAGCAAGATCGGTGGCGCATCAACGTGGGCTTTGGCAGGGTGAAACTGAAGCAGAACGCCCTGGGATCATTGCGATCGTTGAAGCCTTGCGGGCCGTTGTTCCTGATGATGCGATGATTTATTCTGATATGACGCAGTTTGCCTATGTGGCCAATGAAGTGTGGCCGATGACACGGGCCAAACATTGGCACCATCCCTCAGGTTTTGGCACGTTGGGCTATGCACTGCCGGCGGCCATTGGTGGCGCCGTGGCGCGGCCTGGAAAACCGACGCTGGCGATTGCGGGGGATTATGGGTTTCAGTATTCTGTGCAAGAGCTCGGCACAGCCGTTGAGCTTGGCCAGGCTTTACCAATTATCCTATGGGACAATGGCAAGTTGAAGGAAATTGAAGACAGTATGCGCAGCGCCCAGATCGCCCCCAAGGCGGTCATTGCGAAAAACCCAAATTTTCTGGAACTGGCGCGGGCCTACGGTGCAGATGCATCTGCACCAGAGACATTGGCGCAGATGCAAGAGGCGGTGACGGCGGCCTTCAAAGCGGATCGCCCCGAGTTGATCTACCTGTCGCCAAATATTTTATTGTGACACCAGCAGAAGGCGCATTGCGGGTCGACTTTGTGACCGGCGCTGTGGCGCACCGGCTGCGCTTTGGTGGTGGGCGCGGCCAGGATTTGGCCAAGGCCATGGGCCTGCGCGCTGGCAAAACGCCAAAAATTGTCGATGCCACAGCGGGCCTGGGCCGCGATTCATTTCTCTTGGCCTCGCTGGGGGCGGAGGTGACGATGATTGAACGCTCTGATGTCATGCATGGCTTGCTGCAAGATGGCATGGCGCGGGCGCGGCAGGAGGAGGGGGGCTTTGGCGAAATTCTTTCGCGGATGACTCTTTTGCATGGGGATGCGAAAGTGCTTTTGCCAGATCTGGACGCAGAGGCGATATTGATTGATCCCATGCATCCGCCGCGCAAAAACTCGGCCTTGGTCAAACGTGAGCTGCGCCAAGTGCGCGAAATCGTCGGCACCGATGAAGATTCCGAAGCGTTGATGCTGGTGGCCTTGCGGCATGCCCGCCAGCGGGTGGTGCTGAAATGGCCGGCCAAAGCCGCCCCGATGCCTGGGATCAAACCCTGCTCGCATCAGATTTTGGGAAAATCCACGCGCTATGACGTGTTCATGTGCAGTATAGGCTGTGAAGGCCCTGCCGTTTGACCTTGCTGTGACAATGTGGCGTTCTGCGCAAAGGTAATGATTGAATTAGTGGGGCGGTCATATGACACTTATTGTAGTTTTGAAATTTTTTCACTTTCTAGGGCTATTTTTGGCTGGCGGATTGGGCGTTGCCAATAGTCTTTTGATGAAGGAGCATCAAATGGCGAAAGAAGCCCCCTCTGCTGCGACGCAAAAAACAATGGGGAAGTTGGCGCGGATCGGCTTGGTGGCGATAGTCTTGCTCTGGGGAACGGGGTTTGCTTTGGCCTATCGTGTCTACGGAGGCATGAACCTTGGGCTGGCTTTCAATATTAAACTTCTAGGGGCGACCGCTTTGCTGGTGGTGGTGGTCTTTATGAATTTCTATCCGGCGCGATGGCCAAGAAAGGCCAGGCCCCTAATCCTAAGCTGATGAAGATCATGCCTATGGTGGCGCGCAGTGCATTGGTTTTGGTCCTGGTGGGAATCGCCGTGACCACGACAGTCTAGCCGCGCTGTTCGGCCCAAGGCGGAAATCACACGACTCATGGACCAAGATCGGCGATGCGCGCCTTGATCTTGGCTTCCAAAGAACGCCGTCGACCTCCAAAGATTGCCTTGAGCCATGCAGCCTGATCGATTGTTACGCTGGCCCTTGGTTTTCGGTTCAAATATTGCGCAGTTTCCCAAAAATTCGCCAAAATTGCGGCAAATGAAAAAAATGAAAGAAAGATGAAAATAGCTCTTGCGACTCTCAGCGGGGAACCTTAAACCGACTTACACCGGAGGCGCTGAGCGACAACGGGGCGAACGACGGGTCATTCAGACTACGGTTCGGACGACGAAAACCGATACAGAAACGTTCATTTTGCGCATATTGTTATTGCGTAATTTGACATTTTTTGTGTCACGTTATTTGAAATTTTGGTATCTGAAGAGATATGTGGGCGGTTTGGTTCATTCGATGAACAAACAACTGCATATCGACTTACTAGGGCTACTTCATAATTGAGGGTGTCCGATGATGTAAGGTCAGCTTCACTGTTTGTTAGGTTTTTGTTTCTTTTGAAACTGAAGCACAATGAACAGAAATGATGTCCCGCCTGAACAGCGGGACGATGTGCAGAGGTTCGAACGTCAAGGTTATACAGGTAACTGTATTTCAACTTGAGAGTTTGATCCTGGCTCAGAACGAACGCTGGCGGCAGGCCTAATACATGCAAGTCGAGCGCGCCCTTCGGGGTGAGCGGCGGACGGGTGAGTAACGCGTGGGAATATGCCCTTCTCTAAGGAATAGCCTCTGGAAACGGAGAGTAATACCTTATACGCCCTTTGGGGGAAAGATTTATCGGAGAAGGATTAGCCCGCGTTAGATTAGGTAGTTGGTGGGGTAATGGCCTACCAAGCCTACGATCTATAGCTGGTTTGAGAGGATGATCAGCCACACTGGGACTGAGACACGGCCCAGACTCCTACGGGAGGCAGCAGTAGGGAATCTTAGACAATGGGGGCAACCCTGATCTAGCCATGCCGCGTGTGTGATGAAGGCCCTAGGGTCGTAAAGCACTTTCGCCAGAGATGATAATGACAGTATCTGGTAAAGAAACCCCGGCTAACTCCGTGCCAGCAGCCGCGGTAATACGGAGGGGGTTAGCGTTGTTCGGAATTACTGGGCGTAAAGCGCACGTAGGCGGATTAGTAAGTTAGAGGTGAAATCCCAGGGCTCAACCCTGGAACTGCCTTTAATACTGCTAGTCTTGAGTTCGAGAGAGGTAAGTGGAATTCCGAGTGTAGAGGTGAAATTCGTAGATATTCGGAGGAACACCAGTGGCGAAGGCGGCTTACTGGCTCGATACTGACGCTGAGGTGCGAAAGTGTGGGGAGCAAACAGGATTAGATACCCTGGTAGTCCACACCGTAAACGATGAATGCCAGACGTCAGCAAGTATACTTGTTGGTGTCACACCTAACGGATTAAGCATTCCGCCTGGGGAGTACGGTCGCAAGATTAAAACTCAAAGGAATTGACGGGGGCCCGCACAAGCGGTGGAGCATGTGGTTTAATTCGAAGCAACGCGCAGAACCTTACCAACCCTTGACATCCTGTGCTACTACCAGAGATGGTACGTTCCCTTCGGGGACGCAGTGACAGGTGCTGCATGGCTGTCGTCAGCTCGTGTCGTGAGATGTTCGGTTAAGTCCGGCAACGAGCGCAACCCACATCTTTAGTTGCCAGCAGGTTAAGCTGGGCACTCTAGAGAAACTGCCCGTGATAAGCGGGAGGAAGGTGTGGATGACGTCAAGTCCTCATGGCCCTTACGGGTTGGGCTACACACGTGCTACAATGGCAGTGACAATGGGTTAATCCCCAAAAGCTGTCTCAGTTCGGATTGGGGTCTGCAACTCGACCCCATGAAGTCGGAATCGCTAGTAATCGCGTAACAGCATGACGCGGTGAATACGTTCCCGGGCCTTGTACACACCGCCCGTCACACCATGGGAGTTGGTTCTACCCGACGACGCTGCGCTAACCCTTCGGGGAGGCAGGCGGCCACGGTAGGATCAGCGACTGGGGTGAAGTCGTAACAAGGTAGCCGTAGGGGAACCTGCGGCTGGATCACCTCCTTTCTAAGGATGATCTTAGCAGCAAGACTTCGGTCTTACTCGTAGATCACTTAGCATGATATGTCCTTTGCATATCAAAACATCAGTTCATCTTTTGATGGACTTGGGCCGAGCCGTCCTCATATCTCTTCAGAATTGCGAGCCTTAGGCTTGTACAAACCGCCTGATTGGACCACCACCGGCCCTTTCGGCAGACTTGCTTTGCAAGTCACCTGTCGGGCGTTGTCGATCTTGTTATTCAAGATCCACTGGGTCGGTAGCTCAGGTGGTTAGAGCGCACGCCTGATAAGCGTGAGGTCGGAGGTTCAAGTCCTCCTCGACCCACCATAGATTGCACACCCTTAAATGGGGCGTTAGCTCAGCTGGGAGAGCACCTGCTTTGCAAGCAGGGGGTCATCGGTTCGATCCCGATACGCTCCACCAAGGATTTAAGTTTGAAAGTTAAGCAACTTTTGTTGTTTTGCTGTCCAACTTGGACATTGCTCAGTCTTCGGACTGACTTGACATCGTAAAGAGAGATACAAACATCAGAATTACTGATGCACCGAGTAAGGTGTATCGTGATGTTGTTTGGCATCGTGTGAGAGGGGTAGGAGCAATCTTATTTTTTGATCGTGGTGTCTTTAATAGCAACAGTTCACAAAGTAATTTTGTTCCAAGTTAAGTACAATTATACCTGAGTAAAGCCGCAAGGTTTTGCTCATCGTCGCTGCTCTATCCGGGCAGTGGCGGCACGCATGTTGCCCCCTCTTTGAACCAGCGGGGGCCCATGGGAATAATTTTGTATGACTTTTGGTTCAGAATTTAGTCATCTTCGGATGATGTTGGCAGGACACGCAAAAGGCCTGTCTTCTTCTGGATCAAATCAAGCGCGAAAAGGGCGTTTGGTGAATGCCTTGGCAGTAAGAGGCGATGAAGGACGTGATACTCTGCGATAAGTTATGGGGAGCTGAGAATAAGCTTTGATCCATAAATTTCCGAATGGGGCAACCCACCTGATACTTTGTTATTAATACTACTTATTGTAGTGCTGTTTAAGGGTTCGCCCTTAGTCTGCGTTGCATGCGGTGGAGCATAATAATAGGGTAAACCAGGTATTTATAACTTGAATACATAGGGTTATAAAAGCAAACCCGGGGAACTGAAACATCTAAGTACCCGGAGGAAAGGACATCAATTAGATACTCCCCTAGTAGCGGCGAGCGAACGGGGACCAGCCGAGCCATGAGTGTGACTAGAATGTGTTGGAAAGCACAACCAAAGTGGGTGACAGTCCCGTATAGGAAGCATGATTGGACGTATTAAGTAGGGCGGGACACGTGAAATCCTGTTCGAAGATCGGAGGACCACCTCCGAAGGCTAAGTACTCCTTACTGACCGATAGTGAACCAGTACCGTGAGGGAAAGGTGAAAAGCACCCCGACGAGGGGAGTGAAACAGTTTCTGAAACCGGACGCCTACAATCAGTTGGAGGGCCCTTGCGGCCTGACAGCGTACCTTTTGTATAATGGGTCATCGACTTAGTGTATCTAGCAAGCTTAAGCCGTTAGGTGTAGGCGCAGCGAAAGCGAGTCTTAATAGGGCGATTGAGTTAGATGCATTAGACCCGAAACCGAGTGATCTAGGCATGACCAGGTTGACCGAGTGATCTAGGCATGACCAGGTTGAAGGTTGGGTAACACCAACTGGAGGACCGAACCCACATCTGTTGAAAAAGATCGGGATGAGTTGTGCCTAGGGGTGAAAGGCCAATCAAACTCGGAGATAGCTGGTTCTCCGCGAAATCTATTTAGGTAGAGCGTCATCCGAATACCCCGGGGGGTAGAGCACTGGATGGGTAATGGGGCCCCACAGGCTTACTGATCCTAACCAAACTCCGAATACCCGGGAGTAATAGATGGCAGACACACTGCGGGTGCTAACGCCCGTAGTGAAAAGGGAAACAACCCTGACCGACAGTTAAGGCCCCTAATTCATGGCTAAGTGGGAAAGCAGGTGGGACGACCAAAACAACCAGGAAGTTGGCTTAGAAGCAGCCATCTTTTAAAGATAGCGTAACAGCTCACTGGTCTAATTAAGTTGTCCTGCGGCGAAGATGTAACGGGGCTCAAGCCATGAGCCGAAACTTCGGATGCATTTAATGCATGGTAGCGGAGCGTAGTGTGACATAGTTCCATGCGTCCTTCGTTTTATAGCGGACTGCCCAGGCTTTCGAGCCTGTGTGGAGGCGCGTAAAATACTGGACGCAAGGAGCTTTCTGTGAAGCCGGCCTGTGAGGGATCCGGTGGAGAGATCACTAGTGAGAATGATGACATGAGTAACGACAAAGGGGGTGAGAGACCCCCTCGCCGAAAATCCAAGGGTTCCTGCTTAAAGCTAATCTGAGCAGGGTAAGCCGGCCCCTAAGCCGAGGGCGAAAGCCGTAGGCGATGGGAACCAGGTTAATATTCCTGGGCCAGGAGGAAGTGACGGATCACAAAAATTGTTGGATCAGGCGTAGTTGCCCCAGCAGTTCAGTGGTTCCTGGAAATAGCCCTCCATCAGACCGTACCCTAAACCGACACAGGTGGATAGGTAGAGTATACCAAGGCGCTTGAGAGAACTATGTTGAAGGAACTCGGCAAAATACCTCCGTAAGTTCGCGAGAAGGAGGCCCGGTTTCTAGGCAACTGGAAGCTGGGGGCACAAACCAGGGGGTGGCGACTGTTTACTAAAAACACAGGGCTCTGCGAAGTCGCAAGACGACGTATAGGGTCTGACGCCTGCCCGGTGCCTGAAGGTTAAAAGGAGGGGTGAGAGCTCCGAATTGAAGCCCAGGTAAACGGCGGCCGTAACTATAACGGTCCTAAGGTAGCGAAATTCCTTGTCGGGTAAGTTCCGACCTGCACGAATGGCGTAACGACTTCCCCGCTGTCTCCAACATAGACTCAGTGAAATTGAATTGCCTGTCAAGATGCAGGCTTCCCGCGGTTAGACGGAAAGACCCCGTGCACCTTTACTACAACTTTACACTGATAACAGGCACAACATGTGCAGAATAGGTGGTAGGCTTTGAAGCAGAAACGCCAGTTTTTGTGGAGCCTCCTTTGAGATACCACCCTTGTTTTGCTTGTTATCTAACTGCGGTCCGTTATCCGGATCCAGGACCCTGTATGGTGGGTAGTTTGACTGGGGCGGTCGCCTCCTAAAGCGTAACGGAGGCGCGCGAAGGTTGGCTCAGAGCGGTCGGAAATCGCTCGTTGAGTGCAATGGCAGAAGCCAGCCTGACTGCGAGACTGACAAGTCGAGCAGAGTCGAAAGACGGCCATAGTGATCCGGTGGTCCCGAGTGGAAGGGCCATCGCTCAACGGATAAAAGGTACGCCGGGGATAACAGGCTGATGGTGCCCAAGAGTCCATATCGACGGCACCGTTTGGCACCTCGATGTCGGCTCATCTCATCCTGGGGCTGGAGCAGGTCCCAAGGGTACGGCTGTTCGCCGTTTAAAGAGGTACGTGAGCTGGGTTTAGAACGTCGTGAGACAGTTCGGTCCCTATCTGCCGTGGGTGTAGGATACTTGAGAGGAGTTGCCCCTAGTACGAGAGGACCGGGGTGAACGATCCACTGGTGGACCAGTTGTCGACTACGGCAGTGCTGGGTAGCTATGATCGGACAGGATAACCGCTGAAAGCATCTAAGCGGGAAGCCCCCCTCAAAACAAGGTATCCCTGAGGACCGAGGTAGACCACCTCGTCGATAGGCCAGAGGTGTAAGCGTGGTAACACGTTCAGCTGACTGGTACTAATGGTCCGATAGGCTTGATTTGATCCAGTAGAAGGCAGACACGCCAATACAGATCCAAAAGCCATACACTATTGCCGCATAATATACTTAACTTGGAACACTAAGTTTGATTGCAAAAAGCAATCAATAATCTATCTTGGTTTGGTGATCATAGCGCCAATGAAACACCCGATCCCATCCCGAACTCGGAAGTTAAGCATGGTCGCGCCGATGGTACTGCAGCTCAAGCTGTGGGAGAGTAGGTCATCGCCAATCCTAGATAGATTAATATCTCTCAAACGATAACAAAATATAATCAAAACACATTTCCAACTAAGAGTTGCAATTCATTTACACATGAAATGATATCAATATGGCTTACAAAATAAGAAAAGCTGTAAATGATATGCAAAATAAACATATTAAAATAACGATACACGCCGGTGCCCATAAAACCGCAACCACGCATCTACAAAACAGGCTACTCGAGAATGAAAATCTGTTTGCGAAAAACCGATGCGCTTATTTGGGACCCGAGAAAATCCATGATGAATTCGGCACCCTCTGGAAGGCCTTGGGACGAGCAGAGCCAAATGAACAACAAAAAATCAAACTTGTGGCTTTGGCGGCTGGCCAACCACGACTTTTGATTTCGGAAGAAAACATCATTGGTGGGTTTAAAGATTTGATGAATGGCCCCAATCGGGAGATGATATATCCCAAAGCCATTGAGCGTTTGACCCGTCTGGCCCAACCTGTCGCGCCCAATCCATTGCACATCGCCATGGCCCTGCGGGAACCTTGTTTTTATTATGTATCTGTCTACAATCAATTGCTGATGTCAGGACGGTTCCAGACTTGGGAGCGGTTCTCAAAAGGGTTGGATCCGACGGCGGTCAAATGGTCCGATATCTTGCGCCCCATAGCCAAAATCCCGGGCGTGGCTCAGGTTTCGATATGGCGATATGAGGACTATCACAGTGTGTTTCCACAGGTTCTGGACAGGCTACTCGGCCAGCCGCGTCCTGAAATTCCATCACTGCTGGAAAAACCTATGCACGTCGGGCTCTCAGAGCAGGCCGTAAACGCCTGCTGCACCTGGCATGCGGCAGGTTACGGCGGGCGCCTGGGTGCGGTTGCACGGGAAGATTTCCCCATTTCTGACGCCTATCCCAAGTTTGCGCCCTGGCCGGAGGAGCTGGTGCGCGAAAGCCAGGTGGCCTATGACCAAGATGTTGACGCGCTCGGCCGAGCCCACGAGATCACAGTTCTCGAATGATGTGTTTCAAAGGGTTGAAACACCGCTCAAGTCAGCGTATCTGCGGCTAATCACTAATGTTCTGAGGATCATCATGGCGCGCACGAACCCATTTCAATTTATCCAACAGACACGGGCGGAGATCACAAAGGTTGTGTGGCCCACCCGTCGCGAGGTTTTGATCACCACTGCGATGGTCTTGGTTCTGGCGATCATTGCTGCGATTTTCTTCTCTGGCATCGATGCTGTTATCCGCTTGGGGCTGCGCTCCGTCTTAGGCATGTTCTAAACAAGTCCGATGCCGGCTCTTGAAAATAGGGGCCATGGAGGGTACTGGGCTTACGAACAACTCATGGCGTGCGGCGATTCGGCCTCACGCCCGTTTTCATTTAGCGCCGAATGCGTTGACGTTTGAATTTTCGGGCCAGGCCCGATCAAGGTGAAGGGCCATAAAATGGCAAAAAGATGGTATTCCGTAAGTGTTCTGTCGAACTACGAAAAGAAGATCGCAGAGGCCATTCGCCAGTCGGCTATCGATTCCAATATGGAAGAGCAAATCGAAGAGGTTTTGGTTCCTACGGAAGAGATAATCGAGGTGCGCCGCGGTAAGAAAGTGACCACAGAGCGCCGCTTCATGCCCGGCTATGTTTTGGTGCGGATGGAGCTGTCTGACGAGGCCTATCACCTGATCACCTCCATCAATCGCGTCACTGGATTTTTGGGCCCACAGGGTCGCCCCATGCCGATGCGCGATGCCGAGGTGAACCAAATCTTGAACCGCGTTCAAGAGGGTGAAGATAGGCCGCGCACATTGATTCACTTTGACATCGGTGAGCAAGTTAAAATCAACGGTGGGCACTTTGAAGGCTTTGACGGCAATGTTGAAGAAGTTGATGATGAGAACCAACGCTTGAAAGTGACCGTGTCCATTTTTGGCCGCGCTACCCCCGTGGAATTGGAATTCACTCAGGTCTCAAAACAGGTCTGAGCGATCTGCGCCACTGGCGCAATCTGCCCGTTGGGGCATGTGGGAGGTTTCTGTCACGCGTGACAGGCCGGACCACATCAACATAGCCCAATGATCGCGATCATGGGTGTTTGAAAAAGGAGCAGCCGAAATGGCTAAAAAAATCGCTGGTACGATGAAACTGCAGATTCCTGCAGGGGCAGCAAACCCTTCCCCGCCAGTGGGCCCTGCATTGGGTCAACGCGGGATCAACATCATGGAATTCTGTAAAGCGTTTAACGCAAAAACAGCCGATATGGAGCAAGGTGCACCATGCCCGACTGTGATTACATATTACCAGGACAAATCTTTCTCCATGGAAGTTAAGACTCCGCCGGCGTCTTACTACCTGAAGAAAGCCGCGGGCCTGAAGCCCGTTGGCAAACGCAACCGCCCACGCGGTGCGGAAAATCCAGGTCGTGAAACTGTGGCAACCGTTACAGTCACTCAGGTGAAAGAAATCGCTGAAGCGAAAATGAAAGATCTGAATGCCAACGATATCGAAGGCGCAATGCAAATCATCCTGGGCTCAGCTCGGTCTATGGGCATAGAGGTGAAGTAAGATGGCAAAATACGGAAAACGCACCACCGCCGCACGCGCTGCATTCGCTGGCAAATCCATGGTCACAGTTGAAGAGGCTGTGTCGCTGATCAAAAGCGTCGCGACTGCGAAATTTGATGAATCACTTGAGATCGCGATGAACCTTGGTGTTGACCCACGTCACGCCGATCAAATGGTTCGCGGCACAGTGAACCTGCCCAACGGCACAGGTAAATCCGTTCGGGTTGCTGTCTTTGCCCGTGGCCCGAAAGCTGAAGAAGCTTTGGCTGCCGGTGCAGATGTTGTTGGCGCAGAAGATCTGATGGAAATCGTGCAAGGCGGCAAGATCGACTTTGATCGCTGCATCGCGACACCGGATATGATGCCCGTCGTGGGTCGTTTGGGCAAAGTGTTGGGCCCACGCAACCTGATGCCAAACCCGAAAATTGGGACGGTGACGATGGATGTCAAAGAAGCGGTTGAAGCGGCTAAAGGTGGTCAGGTTCAATTCAAAGTTGAAAAAGCTGGCGTTATTCACGCCGGCATCGGCAAGGTATCCTTTGATGATGCGAAATTGGCTGAAAACGTGCGTTCCTTCGTGGATGCAGTGTCCAAAGCCAAACCGTCGGGTTCCAAAGGCGCTTACATGAAGAAAATCGTTTTGAGCTCAACAATGGGCCCAAGCGTAACTTTGAACGTTGACAGCGCGACAGGCCAATAAGCCGCATTGTCCATTGTATTCATAAAAATGGTGGGCTCTTGGGTCCGCCATCTTTCGTTTGTTGCGACCGCAGGGCGCGTCGATTTTAGTCTTTGGCCAAAAACCATTTGAGCCCTTGCCCAATCCTTGCGAATCCCCTAAACGAACCTTCGACCCCCTGGCACTTTGTGACCGGGCTGTCATTCTGTCCGAGATGGTGGGTGCCGTTAGGCTTAATTTCCTGCCTGAGATGGAGATTAGGACGAATTTCCGGAAGGGTTCCTTCGGGTGATTTTGGCTTTGGTCTCATATCATGGACTCTAACGTGGCGGGAAACTGCCACAGAACTGAGCCGAGGGGACCTTAAAAGCCCCTCATAATTTGGAGTGAAACTGTGGATAGAGCACTGAAAGGGAAGTTGGTCGAAGAACTCGGTCAAATCTTTGAAAGCTCTGGCGTCGTGGTGGTTAGCCGCTACGAGGGTATGACAGTTGCTGAAATGCAGGACCTGCGCGCGCAAATGCGTGAAGTTGGTGGGTCTGTTCGTGTTGCCAAAAATAGGCTCGCCAAAATCGCCCTTGATGGGAAGCCTTGCGCAAGCATCGCAGACCTTCTGACGGGTATGACCGTTCTCGCTTATTCCGAAGACCCTGTGGCTGCTGCCAAAGTGGTTGAGGCGTACTCAAAAGGCAATCCAAAGTTGGATATCCTGGGTGGTGCGATGGGCGATAACGCGTTGGACGTCGCCGGTGTCAAAGCTGTTGCCGCAATGCCAAGTCGCGAGGAGCTTATTGCTTCCATCGTGGGTTGCATTGGTGCACCTGCCAGCAACATCGCCGGGGCCATTGGCGCACCTGCAAGCAATATCGCAAGCATTCTCTCGACGATCGAAGAGAAGGCTGCTTAAGCAACCAAAACATCCTTGTGGGTTTAAACCCGTCGTTGGAACACACTTATTAATTGGAAAGAGTCTAAAATGGCTGATCTGAAAAAACTTGCAGAAGACATCGTTGGTCTGACACTGCTCGAAGCACAAGAACTGAAAACTATTCTGAAAGATGAATATGGCATTGAGCCCGCTGCTGGCGGCGCTGTCATGATGGCTGGTCCTGCTGGCGATGCTGGCGGTGCAGCTGAAGAGCAAACAGAATTCAACGTAATTCTTGTTGCTGCTGGCGCATCTAAAATCAACGTCATCAAAGAAGTCCGCGCCATCACTGGCCTGGGTCTGAAAGAAGCTAAAGAATTGGTAGATGCTGGCGGCAAAGCTGTTAAAGAAGGCGTCGACAAAGCTGAAGCTGACGACATCAAAGCCAAGCTTGAAGCTGCTGGCGCTGAAGTTGAAGTAAAGTAATTTCAGACCTGTTCTGAAATTGGCTGGGGGCAGTTTTCTGCTCCCAGCCTTTGCCGTCTTAAAGCTACAGGGCGAAAGCCTTTGCGATAAGACAGCAGATCTTTCCTGATAGGCGCCCAAATGGGGGCGTCTTTCAGGGTAGGTTCATAGGTCGGGCGAGTGTCTTTGGGACGACATTCAAGAATAGGCCGAACCACAACCCGTTCTCAGATGTGCGCATCGCCGGTCCCCGACGGCAATGCGACAGTCGAGATGAAAGGTTACGTAACGCATGGCTATGTCATTCCTAGGTCAAAAACGTTTGCGCAAATATTACGGTAAAATCCGTGAAGTTTTAGAAATGCCAAATTTGATTGAGGTTCAAAAATCCTCATATGATTTGTTCTTGAAATCCGGTGATTCCCTACAGCCGCTTGACGGCGAAGGCATCAAGGGTGTTTTTCAATCGGTCTTCCCGATTAAAGATTTTAACGAAACCGCAATTTTGGAGTTCGTAAAATACGAGCTGGAAAAACCAAAATATGATGTGGAAGAGTGCCAACAGCGCGACATGACATATGCAGCTCCCTTGAAGGTAACGCTGCGCTTGATCGTGTTTGATGTAGATGAAGACACCGGTGCGAAATCGGTTAAAGATATCAAAGAGCAAGACGTCTTCATGGGCGATATGCCTTTGATGACACCGAACGGCACATTTGTGGTCAATGGCACAGAGCGGGTGATTGTTTCCCAGATGCACCGCTCCCCTGGTGTGTTCTTCGATCATGACAAGGGCAAATCCCATTCTTCGGGTAAATTGCTGTTTGCTTGCCGGATTATTCCCTACCGCGGCTCTTGGCTCGATTTTGAGTTTGACGCCAAAGACGTGGTTTACGCGCGCATCGATCGCCGCCGTAAATTGCCTGTGACCACTTTGCTTTATGCGCTGGGTCTCGACCAAGAGGGCATCATGGATGCCTATTATGAAACCGTGGATTATACCTTCAAAAAAGGCAGCGGTTGGGTCACCAAATTCTTCCCAGAGCGTGTGCGGGGCACACGTCCAACCTATGATTTGGTCGATGCAAAAACGGGCGAGATGATTGCTGAAGCCGGCAAGAAAGTGACGCCACGCGCGGTCAAGAAATTGATCGACGAGGGTGCTGTCTCCGATCTTCTGGTGCCTTTCGATCAGGTCGTTGGCAAATTCGTTTCCAAAGACATCATCAACGAGGAAACTGGCGCCATTTATGTGGAAGCGGGTGATGAGTTGACTTGGGAGCTCGACAAAGATGGCGAAGTCATCGGCGGATCTTTGAAAGAGCTGTTGGATGCTGGCATCACCACAATCCCAGTGCTCGACATCGATAACGTGAATGTGGGCGCCTATATGCGCAACACAATGGCGATGGACAAGAATATGTCTCGCGACACAGCATTGATGGATATTTACCGCGTGATGCGTCCGGGTGAGCCGCCCACCGTGGATGCGGCCTCTGCCTTGTTTGACACGTTGTTCTTTGACAGTGAGCGCTATGATCTCTCTGCCGTGGGCCGGGTGAAAATGAATATGCGTTTGGCTTTGGATGCAGAAGATACCGTGCGTACATTGCGCCGCGAAGATATCGTTGCCTGTGTCAAAGCCTTGGTTGATTTGCGCGATGGTCGCGGTGATATCGACGATATTGACCACCTCGGCAACCGCCGGGTGCGCTCGGTTGGTGAGTTGATGGAGAACCAATATCGCGTAGGTCTGTTGCGTATGGAACGCGCAATTAAAGAGCGGATGTCCTCCGTCGAAATCGACACTGTGATGCCGCAAGATTTGATCAATGCGAAACCTGCTGCTGCTGCTGTGCGTGAGTTCTTTGGCTCCAGCCAGTTGTCACAATTCATGGACCAAACCAATCCCTTGTCGGAAGTCACGCACAAACGCCGTCTCTCGGCGCTTGGCCCTGGCGGTTTGACCCGTGAGCGTGCTGGCTTTGAAGTGCGCGACGTGCACGCCACCCACTACGGTCGGATGTGTCCTATTGAAACGCCGGAGGGGCCGAATATTGGTCTGATCAACTCATTGGCGACATTCGCACGTGTGAACAAATATGGCTTTATCGAAACACCTTACCGCAAAGTTGTGGACGGTGTTGTGACCGATGATGTGCAATATATGTCGGCCACAGAAGAAATGCGTCACACGGTGGCGCAGGCCAACGCGGCATTGGATGAGAACGGTAAGTTCAAAAATGATCTGGTCTCAACCCGGCAAAATGGTGATTACACTTTGGCGCAATCCAGCGCTGTTGATTTGATCGACGTGTCGCCAAAGCAGTTGGTCTCCGTTGCGGCCTCCTTGATCCCATTCCTTGAAAATGACGATGCTAACCGTGCTTTGATGGGCTCGAACATGCAGCGTCAAGCCGTGCCATTGCTGAAGGCGGAAGCGCCTTTGGTTGGGACTGGTATTGAAGAAGTGGTGGCGCGCGATTCCGGTGCGGCGATTATGGCCAAGCGCGGCGGTATTATCGACCAAGTGGATGCACAGCGGATCGTGATCCGGGCCACGGAAGATCTTGAGCTTGGCGATGCGGGTGTGGATATCTACCGCATGCGCAAATTCCAGCGCTCAAACCAAAATACCTGTATCAACCAACGCCCCTTGGTGAAGGTTGGCGATTATGTTCGCAAAGGTGAAGTGGTCGCTGATGGTCCTTCCACTGATATCGGTGAGTTGGCCTTGGGCAAGAACGTGGTTGTCGCCTTTATGCCTTGGAACGGATATAACTATGAAGATAGTATCCTGATCTCAGAGCGTATTGTGCGTGATGACGTGTTCACCTCGGTTCACATCGAAGAATTTGAAGTGGCCGCGCGCGACACCAAACTTGGCCCTGAGGAAATCACCCGTGATATTCCGAACGTTGGCGAAGAGGCTCTGCGCAATTTGGACGAAGCGGGCATCGTGTATATCGGTGCGGAAGTGGGTCCAGCGGATATCTTGGTTGGTAAAATCACACCAAAAGGCGAAAGCCCGATGACACCAGAGGAAAAGCTCTTGCGGGCGATCTTTGGGGAGAAGGCCTCTGACGTGCGTGACACCTCTTTGCGTCTGCCACCGGGTGACTATGGCACAATCGTGGAAGTGCGTGTGTTCAATCGCCATGGAGTTGAAAAAGATGAGCGTGCTTTGCAGATCGAACGTGAAGAAGTGGAGCGTTTGGCGCGCGACCGTGACGATGAGCTGACCATCTTGGATCGCAACATCTATGCACGTCTGCGGTCGATGATCGAAGGCTGCGAGGCTGTGAAAGGTCCAAAAGGCACAAAGGGCGGTCTTGTGAGCGCTGAGTTGCTGGATGAGACACCCCGCAGCCATTGGTGGCAGTTCGCAATGAAAGAAGAGGGCGATGCCCAGGTCGTTGAAGCGCTGAATGAACAATATGAAGCGCAAAAACGCACCCTGGATGCCCGCTTTGAAGATAAGGTCGAAAAAGTTCGCCGCGGTGATGATCTCCCGCCGGGCGTGATGAAAATGGTCAAAGTATTCGTAGCGGTGAAGCGCAAGCTGCAACCGGGCGATAAAATGGCCGGTCGTCATGGCAACAAAGGTGTCATCTCCAAAGTTGTCCCAATGGAAGATATGCCTTTCTTGGGTGACGGGACACCTGTGGACTTCGTTCTGAACCCGCTCGGCGTGCCGTCACGGATGAACGTGGGACAAATTCTTGAAACCCACATGGGTTGGGCCGCGCGCGGCTTGGGAATTCAGATTGATGAGGCCTTGGGTGAGTATCGCCGGTCTGGTGACTTGACCCCTGTGCGTGACGCTATGCGCATTGCTTACGGCGATGACGTCTATGCGGAAGGTATTGAGGGCATGGATGAGGCCTCATTGCTGGAATCGGCTGGCAATGTCATCCACGGTGTTCCAATCGCAACGCCTGTGTTTGACGGTGCGAAAGAAGCAGATGTGAACGACGCATTGCGCCGGGCAGGCTTTAGCGAAAGCGGACAGTCGGTCTTGTTTGATGGCCGTACAGGCGAGCAATTTGCCCGCCCTGTGACGGTGGGCATCAAGTATCTTCTGAAATTGCACCACCTTGTGGATGACAAAATTCACGCACGCTCTACTGGTCCATACTCGCTGGTCACCCAGCAGCCATTGGGCGGTAAAGCGCAATTTGGTGGTCAACGCTTTGGGGAGATGGAAGTTTGGGCGCTGGAAGCTTACGGCGCGGCTTACACCTTGCAAGAAATGCTGACGGTAAAATCGGATGACGTTGCTGGCCGGACGAAAGTCTATGAAAGCATCGTGAAGGGTGAGGATAATTTCGAAGCTGGAATTCCAGAATCGTTTAACGTTCTTGTCAAAGAAGTCCGTGGCCTTGGCCTGAATATGGAACTCCTGGATGCGGAGGTGGAGGAGTAGACTGCGTACCCGCGCATTTTATGCCCACCGTCCCTCCCTCTGATTAAAAGGAATTTAAGATGAACCAGGAACTATCAACCAACCCGTTTAACCCGATTGCACCGCCCAAAGCCTTTGATGAAATCAAAGTCTCTTTGGCCAGCCCTGAGCGGATCCTGTCTTGGTCTTTTGGTGAAATTAAGAAGCCAGAAACCATCAATTATCGCACGTTCAAACCCGAGCGGGACGGCCTGTTCTGCGCGCGTATCTTTGGCCCGATCAAAGATTATGAATGTCTCTGCGGCAAGTATAAGCGCATGAAATATCGCGGCGTTGTCTGCGAGAAATGCGGCGTGGAAGTGACCTTGCAGAAGGTCCGCCGCGAGCGGATGGGCCACATCGAATTGGCCAGCCCTGTTGCGCATATTTGGTTTTTGAAGTCTCTGCCGTCGCGCATTGGTTTGATGCTGGATATGACTTTGCGCGACCTTGAGCGGATCTTGTATTTCGAAAACTATGTGGTCATTGAACCGGGCCTCACGGACCTCACCTATGGCCAGTTGATGAACGAAGAAGAGTTCCTCGATGCGCAGGATATTTATGGCATGGATGCCTTCACCGCCAATATTGGCGCGGAAGCCATTCGTGAAATGTTGTCCTTGATTGATCTGGAAGCGGAAGCCGAACAACTGCGTGTTGATTTGTCAGAAGCCACCGGTGAATTGAAGCCAAAGAAGATCATCAAGCGTTTGAAAATCGTTGAGAGCTTCATTGAATCTGGCAACCGTCCAGAGTGGATGATCTTGACTGTGATCCCAGTGATCCCACCTGAGTTGCGCCCCTTGGTGCCTCTGGATGGCGGCCGCTTTGCGACTTCTGACTTGAATGATCTTTATCGTCGCGTAATCAATCGCAACAACCGTCTAAAGCGCCTCATTGAACTGCGCGCGCCCGACATCATTGTGCGCAACGAAAAACGCATGTTGCAAGAATCTGTTGATGCCTTGTTCGACAATGGCCGTCGGGGCAGGGTGATTACCGGGCAAAATAAACGCCCGTTGAAATCCTTGTCTGACATGCTCAAAGGCAAGCAGGGTCGTTTCCGTCAAAACCTATTGGGCAAACGCGTTGACTTCTCTGGTCGTTCGGTGATTGTGACCGGTCCTGAGCTCAAGCTGCACCAATGCGGCTTGCCAAAGAAAATGGCGTTGGAGCTCTTTAAGCCCTTCATTTACAGCCGCTTGGAGGCCAAAGGCCTGTCCTCGACTGTAAAACAAGCTAAGAAACTGGTTGAAAAAGAGCGGCCGGAAGTTTGGGATATCCTCGATGAGGTGATCCGTGAACATCCCGTCATGCTCAACCGTGCGCCAACATTGCATCGCTTGGGCATCCAAGCTTTTGAGCCGGTTTTGATCGAAGGCAAGGCTATTCAGCTGCACCCGCTGGTCTGTTCTGCGTTCAACGCTGACTTTGACGGCGACCAAATGGCGGTTCACGTTCCTTTGAGCTTGGAAGCGCAGTTGGAAGCGCGGGTTCTGATGATGTCCACCAACAATGTTCTGTCGCCAGCCAACGGTGCGCCGATCATTGTGCCGTCACAGGATATGATCTTGGGCCTTTATTATACCTCCCTGATGCGTGAAGGCATGAAGGGCGAAGGCATGATTTTTGGCTCCGTGGATGAAGTTCAGCACGCGCTTGATGCGGGGGTTGTGCATCTTCATGCGAAAATCCAATCGCGCATTCCGCAGATTGATGATGAGGGCAATGAGGTTATGGTGCGGTTTGAAACCACACCGGGCCGCGTGCGTTTGGGCGCTTTGCTGCCTCAGAACGCCAAGGCGCCCTTTAGCTTGGTGAACCGCCTTTTGAAAAAGGGCGAAGTTCAGCAGGTCATCGATACGGTCTATCGCTACTGTGGTCAGAAAGAATCTGTGATTTTCTGTGACCATGTGATGACTTTGGGTTTCCGTGAAGCCTTCCGCGCCGGTATTTCCTTCGGCAAGGATGACATGCTGATCCCAGACAACAAATGGACCATCGTTGATGGTGTGCGCGCTCAAGTCAAAGAGTTCGAACAGCAATATATGGATGGTCTGATCACTCAGGGTGAGAAATACAACAAGGTGATCGATGCCTGGTCAAATTGTAATGAACAAGTGACCGACTCTATGATGGATGCGATTGCCTCGGTGAAATACGATGAGACTGGCGCTGAAATGGAGCCGAATTCGGTTTACATGATGGCCCATTCCAAAGCGCGTGGCTCGGTCACTCAGATGAAACAGCTGGGCGGTATGCGTGGTCTGATGGCCAAACCGAATGGCGATATCATCGAGACACCTATCATCTCGAACTTTAAGGAAGGTCTGACCGTTCTTGAGTATTTCAACTCAACTCACGGTGCGCGGAAGGGTCTGTCAGATACGGCTTTGAAAACGGCCAACTCTGGGTACCTTACACGTCGTCTTGTGGATGTGGCTCAGGACTGCATCGTGCGCCAGCATGATTGTGGTACCGATCGTTCGATCACTGCACGGGCTGCGATCAATGATGGGGAAGTGATCTCCTCTTTGTCAGAGCGGATATTGGGCCGGGTTGCGGCCGAAGATGTGATCAAACCTGGCACGGATGAGGTTATATGCGCCAAAGGTGAGATCATCGACGAGCGCAAAGCGGACTTCATCGAAGAGAATGGTGTGATTTCCATGTTGATCCGGTCACCCCTGACCTGTGAAACGGAAGATGGCATCTGCGCGGCCTGCTATGGTCGTGATTTGGCCCGCGGTACTTTGGTGAACCAAGGTGAAGCGGTCGGTATCATCGCGGCGCAATCAATTGGTGAACCCGGTACACAGCTCACCATGCGGACATTCCACATTGGTGGTGTTGCGCAAGGTGGTGGCCAGCAATCGAGCCAAGAAAGCAGCCAATCTGGGAAAGTGCATTTCGAGAATGCAATCTTGCTGAAAAACTCAGCCGGCGAGCAGCTCTCCATGACACGGAACATGGTGGCCAGTATTCTTGACGTGGGTGGCGCTGTGATTGCCAGCTATAAGGTGGCCTATGGCTCTAAAATGTTGGTCAAAGATGGCCAAATGATTGAGCGTGGCGACAAGCTGTTTGAATGGGATCCGTTCACATTGCCCATCATCGCTGAGAAATCAGGTGTGGTGAAATATGTTGATCTAGTGTCTGGTATTGCGGTGCGCGACGAGACCGATGACGCCACTGGCATGACCCAAAAAATCGTGACAGATTGGCGCGCTGCGTTAAAAGGTAGCGAATTGGCGCCAAAAATCATCGTCACCGATGACAAGGGTGAAATGCTGACCCGTGAAGATGGCAATCCAATTGCCTATGCCATGTCCGTCGATGCGGTTCTATCCGTTGAAGATGGTCAGGACATCAAGGCGGGTGACATTATTGCGCGTATCCCGCGCGAGGGTGGCCGATCCAAAGACATCACCGGTGGTCTGCCGCGGGTTGCGGAATTGTTTGAGGCCCGTCGCCCCAAAGATCACGCGATCATTGCAGAAATTGATGGCTATGTGCGCTTTGGCAAAGACTATAAAAACAAGCGCCGTATAGCGATTGAACCGGCTGACGAGACTTTGGCAAAAGTCGAATACATGGTGCCAAAAGGCAAGCACATCCCTGTCCAAGAAGGTGATTTCATCAAGAAGGGTGATTACATCATGGATGGCAACCCCGCGCCGCATGACATTCTTGCGGTTATGGGTGTTGAGGCTTTGGCCGATTACATGATCGACGAGGTCCAGGACGTGTATCGCCTGCAAGGGGTGAAGATCAACGATAAGCACATTGAAGTGATTGTGCGTCAAATGTTGCAGAAATGGGAAATCACTGACAGTGGCGAGACAACCTTGCTTAAGGGCGAGCATGTCGACAAAGCTGAATTTGATGCAGCCAATGAAAAGGCCCTCTCAAAAGGCACCCGTCCTGCACAGGGTGAGCCGATTTTGCTGGGGATTACAAAAGCCTCCTTGCAAACACGCTCTTTCATCTCTGCGGCTTCATTCCAAGAAACCACGCGGGTTCTCACCGAGGCGTCCGTGCAAGGCAAACGTGACAAGCTGATTGGTCTTAAAGAAAATGTCATCGTTGGGCGCTTGATCCCAGCTGGCACCGGTGGCGCGACGCAGAAAATGCGCCGTGTGGCGGCAGATCGTGACAATGTTGTGATCGAAGCGCGCCGTGCGGAAGCCGAAGAGGCGATTGCCTTGGCCGCGCCGGCAGCTGTGGCTGAAACGCCTGATGAGATGTTTGAAAGCCTGTTGGTTGATACAGTTGAGAATAATGAAGAGTAAGACAGTTACACTTTGTGATTTAGGGCCGTTCTTTTGAGCGGCCCTTTTCTTTTGAAGTTGCATTTTTTGTCGAAATAGAGCCCGGTAGATCCGAGACGGTATTGATTTACGCAGCGAAGGCAGATCCATGACTGACAATATCCGCGGAGCGCTCTTTATGGTTTGCTCAATGATTTGTTTTGCTGTGAATGACGCGGTGATCAAATCTTTAGGCGGGGTGCTGCCGATTTTCCAAACGCTTGCGGTGCGCGGCGGGATGGTGGTGGTCCTTCTGGCAATCTTGGTCATGCGCTCTGGTTGGCGGGTGCATGACCTTCGGCGCCGCGATCAGATGATCCTATTGCTGCGCGTCGCGGCAGAAGTTGGCGCCGCTTTCTTTATCGTTACGGCTCTGTTCAATATGGAATTGGCCAATATGACGGCCATCTTGCAAATCTTGCCGCTCACCATCCCATTGGCTGCCTTCATGTTCCTCGGGGAGCCTTTGGGTTGGCGCCGATTGTTGGCGATTTGCATCGGTTTTTTGGGGATGTTGTTCATCGTGAAACCGGGCAGTGATGGGTTTAATATTTACTCATTATTTTGTTTGGCAGCGGTGATCTGTGTCACAATTCGTGATCTGACCGCGCGCAGTTTGGGGGCCAAGCTCTCCTCCCAGGAGATGTCGTTCTTTGCCGCCGTCGGCGTGTTCGGCGCGGCGAGTGCGGCAACAATGTTCCAGCCCTGGGTGGCGATTTCCCTAGAATCCTGGGTGGCACTATGCGGCTCTTCATTTGCGCTTTTATTGGGATATCTGGTCAGTGTTTATGCCATTCGGACAGGGGATGTCAGCTTCACCGCACAGTTTCGCTATATTGGCCTCATTGCTGCATTGATTTTAGGCTATGTGTTTTTTGGCGAATGGCCAGATCGTCTGGCTTTGATAGGGGCTGCGATTATTGTCGGTACAGGCGCCTTTACCCTCTATCGTCAGCGCGCGAGTCGGAAAGTGAATCCTGCTTAGCACTGGCTTTGCGCGGTTGTCTGCGCGCAAGAGCAGATATTCTGCACTTCCGGCCTTGACGTTGAAATTGCGCTGGCATACCTCTCTGCCACGGCGCGGGTATGGTGAAATGGTATCATAAGAGCCTTCCAAGCTTAAGGTGCGGGTTCGATTCCCGCTACCCGCTCCAGAAATCATCAGGCTTAAGCAGTCTGTCGATATTTAAACTACTGATAACATTCTTATAAATTATGTTTACCTAGCATTGGGATGGAGAGAGTGTTGACCAGATTACTGACCAAAAAAGTCCCTTATACATTTAACCGCGCTGGGTATTACTACTTCTCAAGACGTGTTCTCGCAGACCTTTTGAGTCATTATTCCTATCCCCGTATCGTTCAGGGGCTTAAGACAAGATCTGCGCAGACTGCTAAATCTAGAGCTTTGGTGGCTGCGGCTAAGTTGGATGAATATTGGTCACATCTCAGAATGACTGACCCTGGCCTTATTGGACTTAGTTTGTTAAAGCTGGGATATAAGACATATTCCCGAAATACTCAGCTTGATGCCTCTATGAATTCTGAGCAGCACATTACGCTCTCTGAGGCTTTAGAAACGTATCTCACGCAGAAGGGTGCTAGCAAGCCAAAGACCTTCAAAGCCGCTGCCCAGAGAGCCTGTAGTTATCTTGTAGATGCTTGTGGAGCTAAGACCTTGGCTGAGTACACTCGGGCAGAAGCTCTAAGCTACAGGGATTACCTAATCGCTAAAGGGCTGGTTGGCTCAAGCGTTAGCAGAGTAATGAGTTCCATTAGGGCCATTTTTAACTTCGCCATCTCTGAGTATGCGCTTGATCTTAAGAACCCCTTTGTTGGGATGTACTTTGATAAATCGGCTGGAGTGAGTAAGCGTCTTCCAATACCAATAGAAGATATTCTCAAGGTACAGCACTTATGCAGAACAATAGACGATGATCTCAGATACTGGAATGCGTCTGGCGGAAGGTGCTGGGCTGCTGAAGAGAGATATAATCCTAGATGCAGGCATACAAATAAGACCCTTTTTTTCCCACTGCATCAGTATCCCCCTGACCACTCCTGCTAAAGGATAGGTTATGTGGTCCATTTCTTGATATAATCTTCATAAGCTTTAAGCCAATTTTGATCGAACGAACCAGCTGAAATTTGGTACACTAAAAGCGCAACGGTGCCAATAGTATTGAAGGAACTGAAGCGGCTTCGGAAAGAAAATGACCAGTTGAGAAGAGCGTAGCTGTCGACGGCCCGCGATTCATCAATCGCGATGATATACTTTAGATAGTTTTCGCTTTCGGCTTCAGCCAAACGCCGGTTGGTATCAACCAAAGAGCTGCCACCATCAATGGTGATTGTCTAGGTTGTTCCGGTCGTGCAGGCGGCGCCGATGCTGCCCTCTGCGTCTGTTGCTGAACCCGGTGTAATGGCGCCAAAATTCAGCGTAACAGCAGAAACGGTGCAGCGAGTTTCATTGCATATGTCATTGTGGTGTCCTTAAATATCTATGTCGTTTTAGATGAAGTCTTGGGAAGAATTGGGAGACTTCGCTGCGCAAATAAGTTCTAATATACTAACAAAGGGTAAATCTTTCCGGCCCTGTGTCTCAATTGGACAGTTGGCCATAATTGATCTTCAAAAGTGTAGAAAACGAGCTTTTTATTTTTATTAATAGACAATTTAGTGATCTATTAGCTTTTAAGTTAAACCTGTTAGTGATCGGTTTAAACTTTGACGTGTTTTGATCGCGCGAAAGCGTATTTTCGGAGTGATCGCGCCGCAATAGCGCGCTCGCACGCCGGCTTATGATCCGCCCGCCTATCTGCGGCCATCCTATGTGCGACACTCTGATTTTATTGAACGCGCCCTCTTGTTGGTTGCCCTACAGCCGGATACATCGTGTGGACGAGTTTAAGGGGCGGGCATGGCACAGACACCAAATTCAGCGGCAGAGGTGAGCGAAGAGCGTGCAGCCTCAAAACGAGTTGGCGTGTTAAAAGCTCTGCTCCGCTATTTTGCCCCTTACAAAGTTTGGGTTGTATTGGCACTGGTGGCCCTCACCATCACTGCCAGCGTGTCATTGATTTTGCCGGTTGCGGCCCGCCGGGTGATTGACGGATTTTCGGTTGGGGATGTGTCCCTACTCAATCAATATTTCATGGGCGCCATTGCAGTGGCCGCGATCTTCGCTCTGGGCACAGGCCTGCGCTACTATGTGGTGACACGTCTTGGCGAGCGCGTGGTCGCAGATTTGCGCAAGGCCATTTTTGACCGCATGATTGGCATGTCACCGGCCTATTTTGAGAAATTGATGACTGGCGAAGTTCTCAGCCGCATCACAACCGACACGACGTTGATCCTGTCGGTCATCGGGTCCTCTGCCAGCTGGATGCTGCGGAATATGCTGATGATGTCTGGTGGATTGATTATGATGCTCTGGACCTCTCCAAAGCTGACCGGTTTGGTCCTCTTGATCGTGCCTCTCATCTTAGGGCCGATTTTGGCATTAGGGCGCAAATTGCGCGGCTTGTCGCGACAAAACCAGGACTGGATTGCGGCCTCCTCTGGGAAGGCGTCGGAGTCGCTTTTGTCGGCACAAACCGTACAAGCCTTTACCCATGAGGCCCGCAGCTCGACAGAGTTCTCAAATGTCACCGAGAAAGCCTATGACAGCGCCCGCGCAAGGATCAAAACGCGCGCGCTGATAACGATGATCATTATCTTTGTGACATTTAGCGGTGTGATGGGGGTTTTGTGGATTGGTGCCATTGACGTGCGCAGTGGCGCCACCACCGCCGGACAATTGGTGCAATTCGTCATCTACGCTGCCATTGTTGCCAGCTCAACTGCGGCCTTGTCAGAGCTTTGGTCCGAGCTGCAGCGGGCGGCCGGGGCCACGGAACGTCTGGTTGAGCTGTTGGAGGCGGAGGATTCGATTGCCGATCCACAGGAGCCGATCCCGGCGAAACCGGGGGCCGTGGTGTTTGAGGATGTAAAGTTTGCTTTCCCAAGCCGGCCAGACTCGCCGGCGCTCAATGGGGTGAATTTTACGATCAAGCCCGGTGAAACAGTGGCCCTGGTGGGGCCTTCTGGAGCTGGCAAGTCTACGATTATTCAACTGGTGCAGCGGTTTTTTGATCCGCAAGCCGGCCACATCACCTTTGGCGGTGTGCCTTTGCCTCAGATGCGGCGCAGTGATTTTCGCCAATTCATGGCGCTTGTTCCGCAAGATCCTGTTGTTTTTGCCAGTTCTGCCTATGACAATATCTTATTTGGCCGCCCAAGCGCCAGCCGCGATGAGGTGATTGCGGCGGCTAAGGCAGCGGCGGCAGATGATTTTATTCGTGCGCTGCCTCATGGCTATGACAGCTATGTCGGCGAGCGCGGTGTGATGCTTTCTGGCGGGCAGAAGCAACGGATTGCCATTGCCCGCGCAATCCTGCGCGATGCCCCGGTGCTCTTGTTGGATGAGGCCACCTCGGCTCTGGATGGCGAGAGTGAGGCCTTGGTACAAAAAGCGTTTGAGGTGCTGTCAAAACATCGCACCACCTTGGTGGTGGCGCATCGTTTGGCAACGGTCAAAAATGCCGATCGCATTCTGGTGATGGATCAGGGCCAAATTATAGCGCAGGGTACGCATGCCAGTTTGGTCGCAGAAGGTGGGCTCTACGCGCGCCTGGCCAAATTGCAGTTTTCTCAAACAGATGGTACCTAGAGGCAATCTGCGTCGATGCGCGCAAATTCCTTGCGAAATTGATTAATATTTAGCATCCTCCATCATGGCGTGCGGATTGGCGCGCGTGAGTTTGGGGAGATGCTTATGGGATTTGCAACTAAAGCTGATCGGGACGCAGTTGAAAACGAAATGCTCTGGGCAGAGCGTGATGTTCCCAAAACGATGTATGAGTTCATCGACCGGGTGGCCGCGCGTCATGGTGCCCGCCCCGGTGTGAGCTTTCAGATCACCTCGGGGCAGGCGGACAAGGCGGAAACGCTGAGCTGGCAAGAGTTTCGAGATAAATCGGTGCAGGCCGCCAATCTATTCCGCCGCTTGGGTGTGGGTGAAAATGACGTCGTGGCTTATCTGCTGCCCATCTGTAACGAGGCGGCCTTGACCCTTGTGGGGGGAAGCATTGCGGGCATTGCCAATCCAATCAACCCTTTGCTGGAACCAGATCAAATTTCCGCGATCCTGCGCGAAACCAATGCGAAGGTCTTGGTCACCCTGCGCGGGTTCCCAAAAACGGATTTGCCACAGCTGGCAGCCGATGCGGTGGCGCAGGCGCCAAATGTGCAGACTGTGTTGGAAGTGGATCTAAACCGCTACCTGACACCACCAAAATCTTGGATCGTGCCGCTCATTCGTCCGAAAGTCTCCGTCACCCATGCCGCGCAGGTCATGGATTTCAACGCAGAGCTGGCAAAGCAGAACCGCATACTTGATTTTCAAGATGCAACTGAAGATCGCGTCGCTGCCTATTTTCACACGGGCGGCACAACGGGCATGCCGAAGGTTGCGCAACATAAATATTCCGGCATTGTCTATAATGGCTGGCTTGGGGATCGAATGCTGTTTGAGGCCCAGGACACAATCATTTGTCCTCTGCCGCTGTTTCACGTTTTTGCCTGTCATGTGATATTGATGGCCATGATCAGCTCTGGCGCCCATGTGGTCTTTCCCACGCCGCAGGGCTATCGGGGCGAGGGGGTGTTTGATAATTTCTGGAAACTCATAGAGCGGTGGAATGTGACTTTTATGATCACCGTCCCGACCGCGCTGTCAGCGCTGATGCAGCGCCCGGTGAATGCGGATATCTCGTCGCTTCGAACGGCGTTTTCTGGCTCTTCACCATTGCCAATTGAACTGTTCAAGCGCTTTGAGGCCGCAACAGGGGTTGAGATTGTCGAGGGGTATGGTTTGACTGAGGTGACTTGTTTGGTCTCTTGCAACCCAGATCAAGGTCTCAAAAAAGTTGGGTCCGTTGGGCTGCCCTTGCCGCATACCTCCGTTAAAATTCTGCGTGATGGGCCCAAGGGACCTCAGGAATGCGATGTCGATGAGATTGGAGAAATCTGCGTTGATAATCCGGGGGTCTTTGCGGGTCACACCTATACGGAGGCAGCCAAGAACAAAAATCTCTATCATTTCGCGAGCTACCTGCGCACCGGGGATTTGGGGCGGATGGACGCGGATGGCTACCTGTGGATCACCGGCCGCGCCAAAGATCTTATTATTCGTGGTGGGCATAACATTGATCCGGCCCTGATCGAGGAAGCTTTGGCGGGCCATGAGGCCGTCGGATTTGTCGGTGCAATTGGTCAGCCGGATGCGCATTCGGGGGAAATTCCCTGTGCCTATGTGGAGCTGGTTGCAGGTGCGGATGTCAGCGCCGAGGAGCTCGTGACTTTTGCCAGTGAACGTGTGGCAGAACGGGCTGCGCAACCAAAATATATTGAGATCATGCCAGAGCTGCCGAAAACGGCGGTGGGAAAGGTCTTCAAACCTGCGCTGCGCAAATCTGCAATCACCCGCATTTATAATGCGGCGCTGTCAGAGGCAGGCGTGCCTGCGGAGGTGCAGACAGTGATTGAGGACAAACAACGCGGGCTTGTGGCGCAAGTGCGTGGCAGCGCTGAAGATGAGGCGGTGAACCAAGTGCTTGGTGGCTTTATCTGGTCTTGGGAACGTGCGGGCTAGAGTTTGCGGGCCAAAGACGCGTCGGATCAAAAGCCTGGACAGGCTTTGGAGCGCTCACTAGGCTGCGTTTCAACTGATGGATGAGGTAAATTATGGACGCGTCGTTTTCACGCCGTAAACTGGTCACCCCAGTCGAACTCAAGGCGCTTAACACACGCTCAAACCTTTGGGGGGCTGCGCAAATGGCCAGCCATCTGGGGGCAATCGTCTGCGCGGGTTACCTGCACAGCTTGGCTTTGGGCACAGCATGGGTCTGGCTGACAGGCTTTGTCTTGGGTGTTTTACTCAATTTCCTCTATGCCGCCCAGCATGAGCTGAGCCATGCGACCGTTTTTGCGACCCGTCGGATAAATGTGCTCTTTGGCCGGTTGATTGGCTTTGTGATGATCTTTCCACGAGATTACGATCAGGTCATGCATTTCGCACATCATACCCACACGCAAGATTGGGAGAAAGACGGCGAATTGGTGCGCGCGCCCTATACGCTTGTGACCTATCTATTGTGGCTGTCAGGCGTTACTTATTGGCGCAATCGCATCTTTGGTGTGATCCGCCGCGCGCGGGGGGTGATTATTGAGCCGTTTATCCGCGCCGAAGAAGAGGCCAAGATCGTTCTTGAGAGCCGGATTCATTTGGCGCTCTATGCGGTGATCCTCTTGGGCTCTGTTGCTTTGAATTCATGGGCGGCGATGAGCTTTTGGCTTTTGCCGATGTTTTTGACCAAACCTGTGCATCAGTTGCAAAATACGATCGAACATTTGGGCCTCAGCCATGAGGATGATATATTAAAGAACACACGCTCCACGCGGACCAATGCACTAATGCGCTGGCTGTGCTGGCAGATGCCTTATCATACGGCGCATCATGTATTTCCCTCTGTGCCCTTTTGGAAGTTGCGGCAGCTCAATGCCAAGATCGAGGCGCAGGCTGGGCCTGTGCACCGGATGGGCTGGATCGAATTTCAGATTGAAGTCATCAAGCGGTTTGCGCAAAAGGATGAAAGCCAATGGCCCATGGATGAGGTTTGGATTGTACCGACCTCAGCTGGACGCGAGACGCGCGTTGAGGCTTGAGCTCGCCTCCGCATAGGCGCGTTCCAGCTCTATTAACTTCTGCTTGCGCCATAGCCCGCCGGCATAGCCTGTCAGAGTGCCGTCAGCGCCAATGACGCGGTGGCAGGGCAATACAATTGCAATTTGATTGGCCCCATTGGCGCGGGCAACGGCACGCATGGCCGTGGGTCGTGCGATCTCCTGCGCCAATTGCCCATAGGATCGGGTTTGTCCGGCTGGGATGTCTTGCAGAGCCCGCCAGACAGTTTTGGAAAAATCTGTGCCGTGCAAGGCCAGAGGCAGATCGAATTTCGGCCGCCGCCCCTCAAAAAATTCTGTCAGCTGCTCATGCACCCGATCGGTCAAGGCAAAGCGACCAAAACCCAATTGCCCTTTGGAATATTGAAACAGCTGCTGCACCTCGCGGGCCAGGCCCTTGCGTTCGGGAAATTCCAACAAATGCACTTGCACGGCGTCACAGATGGTCACCATCGCGCCAATGGGTGTGTCGATCCAACTGGCCCGCAACAGGGCATTTTCGGCAAATTCCCCTGGGGCTCGTCCCATGAGCTTTGAGAAAGCGGTGCGAAATGCGCTGGGCGATGCAAATCCTGCGCTCAGTTGGGCTTCTATGACCTTATCGCCCTTGGCCAAGACCTCGGCAGAGTGGCGCAATCGGCGGTGACGGGCCATTTCCAAAAAGGTCATGCCAAAATGGCGCTTGAAGGCGCGCCGTACGGTGGAGGGGTCAAACCCCATCGACGCGACGCAGGTCTCGCTCCAGCGACGCATCGGATCTGCATCAAAGGCTTTCAGCATCTGATCCACCAGCGGATCCAGCCGCGCCACAGGCGCCAGCGGGTGGCAGCGTTTGCAGGGTCGAAATCCCCCGGCGATACAATCACCGGGGTTCTCGAAAAACGTGCAGTTTTCCGGTTTGGGATTGGGGGCCGGGCAATTGAGGCGGCAAAAAATGCCGGTTGAGGTCACGCCGACATAGGCGCGTCCCTCATAGGCGTCACTGCGGGCGACAAGTGCGTTATAGAGCACATCTGGATCAGGCAAGGACAACATCATTTCAGCACCCTAGCGCGATTCGCTTCGTCTTGGCGCCGTTTTTCGGGCGTGACTGTGAATTTCCCTACCATTGCCTGTCAGTCGGGGCCGGGCTGCGGCCGGATGCGTGAAAATTGCTTGCCTCACCTAGGAACTAATTGCAGGCTGACCAGATGACACAGTCTCTCAAAACCTTCACCAGCCTTTGGGCCATGCAGCCGCACGATCAAACTGGGATTAAACTGTCCTATGAGCAGGTGTGCGAAATGGTGGCGGAGGCCGGTTACGACGGGATGGCGATTGATCTGGGAGCCGGTGATGTGGCACAAGCCCATGAGGTAAGGCCGCATATGGAGCGTTATGGCCTAACGCCTTTGATTGTTGCCTTTCCCAAGAGTGTTGAAAGCCTGCGCGAAACGCTGGTGATGGCGAAGGATTTTGGCAGCCCTTTTGTGGATGTGATTGGTCAGGTGATGCCACTTAGCGTTGATGGGATGATCCCCGTGATCCGGCAATGGATGGATATGGCCGATGAGATTGGCGTTCCCGTACAATTTGAAACCCACCGCAATTGCATCACCAATGATCTTTATTCCACACTTTGCCTGCTTGATGCCATCCCGGAGATGCGGATATGTGCGGATTTGAGCCACTATGTGGTGGACCGCGAATTTTGGTTTCCCCTTTCGGAGCGTGACATGGGGTTGATCAGCCGCATTTTGCAGCGCTCAGACAGTTTTCAAGGCCGGGTGGCCAGTCGTCAGCAAATTCAACTACAATTGGATTTTCCGCAGCACCAAAAATGGGTTGAACTGTTCAAAGGATGGTGGCGCGAAGGGATGCAAGATTGGCGCCGGCGCGCGGAGGGTGATTGCACCTTCCTATGCGAGCTTGGCCCGCCGGAATATGCGATGACCGATGCCCAGGGGCGTGAGATGTCCAACCGCTGGGAAGAGGCTTTGCAGATTAAAGCTTGGGTCGCAGAGATTTGGCAAGAGCTCGGTGGCGATCGTTAAAAGCCGCTCATCGCCTTTGGTGAAAAATAAAGCCGATGAAATTCAAGAGCAATTGCGCTGCAAGAATTTGTGTGCTGTCCGTTGGGTCATAGGCCGGTGCCACTTCAACCAGATCAATTCCGGCGACATGCCCGCGCTGGGCCAGACCCTGTAAAATTTCCAACACGTCGTAATAGAGAAACCCGCCGTGGCTTGGCGTGCCGGTGCCCGGGGCGATGGAGGGGCAGAAGGCGTCGACATCGATGGTGACATAGTAGCGCGCTCCGGCTGGGATTCGCTCCAGCACTGCCTCAAGCCCTAATGCTCGCACTTGCCGCACCGACAGGATGTCAGACCCGCGGGCCCTTGCGTCATCATAGCCTTCTTTCGCGGTGGAGCTGACGTTGCGAATGCCCAGCTGTGTCATGCCACTGACCCATGGTTTTTCAATTGCGCGGCGCATGGGATTGCCATGGCCCGCAGTCACCCCGTGACGGCTATCCACAAAATCCAAATGGGCGTCAATCTGAACCACATGCACGGGCTCTTGCTCGGAAAAGGCGTTGATGCAAGGGATATTGATGGAATGATCCCCGCCGATCACCACTGGCAGCGCGCCGGCGGCCAAAATCTTGCGCACACCAAATTCAATATTGGCATGGCTTTCATCAGTTTTCGTATGGATGATATCGGCATCACCCAAATCAACGATCCGCACGTCGCTTGCGAGGTATGTCGCGTCATCCTCATGGTCATAGGCACCGGCATGACCGAAGGAAAATAGAGTTGAGGCTTCGCGGACTGCGCGCGGACCGAAGCGCGCACCGGGGCGCCATTGGGTTCCAAAATCGAAGGGAGCACCCAAAATTGCTACATCGGCCTCAATCGCATCCCAATCTGCGACATAGGGGCGTTTGCCAAAAGTGGAAATCCCAACAAAAGGCAAGTTCAGCCGCCCGGCTTCATAACCATGATCTGACATAGAGGCTCCGTTTCGCTTTTACTGGACTAGTGTTGTGCGATTGGGCTGAAAATGTCGATGAAAAATTGGAGCGAAAAGAGTGAACGCGCCTGCGGCGGGCGTAGGTGAGGGTGAGGGTGGCCACAGACGCGTTCTATCCCATTTTGCGGAGGGTTTGGCAGGCAAGGGTGGCCTGATCCACTCCGGTGTGGGAACTGTATGTTCTTGTCCCCTTCCAAAAGGGGCTGCAGCAAGTGATGAGGTCAGGATCACGAAAGAGATGCGACATTGAGGCCGGTGCCATATGGCGTGGCTTTGCCTATTTCGTCCCACCCGCCTTTGCCTCATTGCGCGCTACACTGACACCGCTAAAGGAAGCTTTCGGCTAATGTAATTGCGCTATAGTATACAAATTTGTGCGAATGCGCTTAAATTACTTGTTTAAATTGCATTGGCAGGTCATTTATTAACCTTTCTTTCACAACTTATTTTGGCTGGTGTTGACGCAGTGCACGGCCTCTGCTTTGGAGGCTGCCAATAGATCATTTGGCTGCACAATTTGAGCAAAAACGCTCAAAATCATCCCTACTGAAACGACAAAACTACGTGGTATATATCAAAAGCATTGCAATGCGGTGGGAGTTGGAAAATATAGGCACTGTATTTTATGCGTTTATCTGATCATGATTTTTTAATTTGGGCGAATTTTATGACTGAATTTGGCGAGAATCTGAGATGGCTCTGCGGTCTCAGGAAATCTGTATCCTTTGTTGCCCGCGAATTGGGGATAAACCGTCAGCAATTCGGTTGCTACGTGAACAATAAGTCCTATCCCAATACCCATAACTTGATCGTCATTTGTGACTATTTCAATGTGCAAGCCGCAGATTTTGAGTTGCCGCACAGCGAATTTTCTCAGAAATATCGCAAGGTGTCTTTGCTCAAACAGGGGCCTGCGCAGCGAACCTTGGAGTTTCCACTGGATGCTTATTTTCGCCAGTCGCCGCGCCTTTTAGAACGTTTTTGTGGATATTATTTTATATATTTCAACACGAAGACCTGGCCAGATTACTATATGATTGCACTTTGTCGCATGTTCTCGCGTGAGGATGCAACCTTTTTGCGCTACATCATCCGAGGGCGCGAACCGCTTTTGGGCAATCGAATATTGTTCAAAGGTGGCGGGCAGGCGGCGGAATTTGAACATAACCTATTTTTTTCAGTCCTATTCAAAACCCTTGGCTGGGCCTTTGGTGTCGGAGATCATTTCAATTCGGGACTGGAAGCATACGGATCTGCTCCTAAGCCGCATGATGTCGACCCATATCGAGACAAATGAAATTCTATATAAAGCGCGCCTGGGGCGCCGCCTTGGACTTGGCACAGATCTTAGGGCGGGGCTAAAAGCCAGCGGCTTGGTCCGAAAGACATCACCGCGCGTCTCTACTATGATTCGCGACATACTGGAGGGGCTGGATTTTCATGTCCACACTGTTTGAGCTTGAGTCTGCGACATGCTCGAAACGCTCTGCGCAGCTCTTTGCGGAAAATTGATTTGAGAGGTAAAAATCTACGATTTACCCCTTGTGGTTTGCGTGGCGAGGGTCTAGCTAACAGGAACCTGGCGCGGGATGGAGCAGCCCGGTAGCTCGTCAGGCTCATAACCTGAAGGTCGTAGGTTCAAATCCTACTCCCGCAACCAATACTAACCAAATTATTGCAATGTAATATCGCCCTAACGGGCGGTTCTTGCATTTTGGCACCCTCAGAAATTGCCGCGTTGATTGCCGCCTCTAAACATTCCCTGGCGTCCGTCGACTCTCTGATTGAGGGAAAAGCCAGTGATAAAGCTACATCTGATGTGAATACTCCCGCAACAATCATAGCTTGACTGTTCCCCGAGCTAAGCATTCCTGTGAGGCGTCGGCCATCTTGTTTGGGGGGTTATTTAACCCAATCCAAACAGATGAAACACGCCAGTCTCACCCTGGACTCCCATTTTAGGGCCCCGCGTTTCGGACCGCGGGCCTTTAGTGTTGGGAGTGTAAATTCATTCTGGGATAATTTTGTTTGGTAACGCCATCTCTATTCTCGCACTCATTTCAAGCTAAACCGTGCCGCTGCTCCCGCTGACTGGCGTCAACTATTGAGCGCATAGATTTAGGCTGCACCAGCAATTCGATGCGAGTTCTCATTCGTCTGACAGCACCCTCGCCATTGCACTAGCCAATCATTTTAGCCATCGCACTTGCGGTTTCCGAGGTGAACCAAGGCACAGGCCCAGTCATTCCACTTTTTGCAATCTCGGCCTTTAGAGCTCCAATAGCGTGCTGACGATTTTGATATTTTATCGTTGCATATGCTTTTGGAGGTATTTGAGCATAGTCTCGTGCAATTTTTAGTGCCTGCTCCAATACATCGCCGGCTTGGACCAATTCATCCACTATTGCTGCCCCCTCTGGGTGGCTTTTTGCGTTTGTTCGGATGATTGAGGCCTGAGAGTGTGCATCCAATCCAAACTGTTCTCAGTGACCCCATCGGGGTGGTATTCGGCGCCTAGGGGGCGGGTCCAGCCGAACGCCTCTATGGCTGCGAAAACCTGTGTATAGTCCAATGTGCCTTGATCGGGACTTTTGCGGTTGGGGAGTGAGGCAAATTGAATGTGGCCGATGAGGGGAAGCCGGGCCTGCAATTGGGTGATGACATCGCCCTCGCTGCGCCCAACATGATAGCAATCAAACATCAATTTGAGGTTGGGTTGATTGACTAATGTAATAATCTCTTCGGCCTGCGCTAAGCTGTTGAGGAAATACCCCGGCGCATCGTAGCGATTGAGCGGCTCGATCAAAATCGTGATTTCACTTTGCTGGGCCTGGTGGCATGCATGGGTGAGCGCCGCGCAAAAGCTTGCCTGCGCGGCAGCTCCCGAGGCTATGCCGGCCATCACATGCAGGCTGCGCGCCCCAATGTCGTCGGCAAAACTCAAAGATTGGTCAATAACTGCTCGTGCGAGGGCTTCGTGTCCGGGGAGGGCGCTGAGACCGAATTGGCCGATGCCGCCTGCAGATTTAGGCGTGTTGAGCCCTAACATTTCAAACCCTGTTTCCTTTAAGGCGGCCCTGATCTCTGCCTTTGGCGTGGCGTAAGGCCAATGGCATTCCACAGCCTCAAACCCTGCGGCCTTGGCGGCGCGAATGGCGGCGGGCAAAGGCAGATCGGCCCAAAGAAAGCCAAGGTTGGCTGAGAATGTCACCATGCTGGAGTTCCAAAGCTGGGGTCAGATCCGCTTGGCTCTGATGTGAAGGCGGGCGGCGGGCGCCATAGGGTGCAGATTAGGGCGGCGGCGAAGGTGGTGCAAGCTATCTGGCCACCAGCTGGGTTTTGCGCCGCGCCGGTCATGTAGCGGCTTTTCATTGCCTTGGACACTCCGTAAAAGGGGGCGATCGTCCTCTGAATGGTGAGTAGACCCCGTGGCCCCTGTTTGTGACCTTGAAAGCGCTGTGCCAGTGCCTTGGCGCCTTACCGCCAAAACCGAGGCGATGACCGCTGAAATCGCGGTATCCCTGGCGGAGTTGCTCGGCCCGGGCGATGTGGTGCTTTTGCAGGGCGGCTTGGCTGCGGGCAAGACCTACTTCACGCGCCATCTTGTCCAAGCGCTTGGAACTCAGGACGATATATCCAGCCCCACCTATACGATCGCCAATATCTATCAGACAAAGCGATGTGATGTGTTGCATGTGGATGCCTACCGCCTGTCTGGCGTGCAGGAATTTTACAATCTGGGGCTTGAAGAGGAGATTGAAACCGCCATCTCAATCATAGAATGGGGCGGCCGGATTGAGGAGGCCTTTGATGCATATCTGCACATCACCTTCTCGGCAGTTCCTGAGCAGGACGGCGCACGGGTTTTGGAGATTGCAGCTATGGGGCAGCGGGCCCTGCGTCTTTTGATGCAGTTTCAACAAAGGTGTTCGCGTGAATGGCTATGATGTCGCTTTTGTTGCAAAATTCTGCCGGTCAAATGGCTGTTGGTTTGGGAGAGGGCGACCAGCTTATCTTCGACAGCTCGCGTGATGCCGATTTGGTGGGCTTGCGCAATGTGCAGGCCCATGTGCAAGCGGGATTGGATCAAAGTGGCAAGGCGATGTCCGACGTGGGCCGTGTATTTGTGGATATTGGGCCCGGTGGGCTGGGTGCGACCCGCACCACTGTGGCCTTTGCCAATGCTTTGGGCTTCGCCGCTTCGATCCCGGTGATCGGTCTGCATGCCTTTGAGCTGATTGGCCGCCATGTATCAGCGGGCGGGGAGCGGCCGGTGGTGTGTATTCGTCCTGCCGCGCGCCCAAACTACTACATCGGAAAATTCGAAGCCGGTGTGCTGTCATACTTTCAGTTTAAGGATGTTGAGGCGGTGAAAGAGTTTGTGCGCGCGCATCGACACATTGCGGATTTCGCCGGGAAATTTGCCTTCCCCAATGTCGAAAATGCGCCCGATGAGACCTGGCCGGTGTCACAGGGAAACTCTGCGTCTATGGAGTGTTTTCTAGCCTTAGGATTGGAAAAATATCAAACATCCCCGCGCAGCACGCGCGTGTTTCCAATCTCTGAAGATTTAAGTGTGACCGCGCAATGACCGGAGGCGCTTTGTCCAATGATTTGGCGAACGTGCCGCGCATCGTCGCGGCGTTGCGGGCCGGTGGAGTGGTGCTTTTACCAACGGATACGGTTTTAGGGCTTGCCACTGTGCCAAATATGCAGGCCGGTGTGGATCGCCTCTATGCATTAAAAGATAGGCCTCGGGCCAAGGCTCTTCCGATCATGGTGGCCACGTCAGAGCAGCTTGCCGATCTTGGCGTGATTCTCACACCAACCATCGAGCAGGCTCTGGCCAGTCCTTTTGTGCCGGGCGCTCTGACGATTGCCGCAGAGATTGATCCCCAAACTTGCCCAGATTGGCTGGCCGGTCGCCGTGAGATCGCCTTTCGCATTCCTGATGCGCCGCTCTTGCTGGTACTTTTGCGCCAGGTTGGCCCGCTGTTGGTGACAAGTGCTAACCGTGCGGGCCATCCGACACCGGCGAATGCGACTGGGGTTCTCGCGCAATTGACGGATGCGCCGGATTTGGTGGTGGAAGGGCCGGCAGGAGCGGACGTGGCCTCAACCTTGATCAATTGCACCCAGTCTCCCGCTGTGATTGAGCGTTTGGGCGCAATATCACAGGCGCAATTGGCTGAATATTTGGAGGTGCGCCATGGATAATTTTGTGCTGGGAATTGAAACCTCTTGCGATGATACCTCTGTGGCTTTGGTTGATCAAAATGGTCAGATTGCTGCGATTGAAACCGTTTCGCAATATGAGGTCCATTCGGAATTTGGCGGTGTTTATCCCGAATTGGCCAGCCGCGCACATCTCGAAGCCATTTTGCCCACCATTGAAACTGTCATGGCACAGGCCGGCGCAGGCCGCCTGGATCTTCGTGCCATTGGGGTTACGCGCGGGCCGGGGCTCATGGGATCGCTTTTGGTGGGCTTGTCGACAGCCCAGGCTTTGAGCATGGCTTGGAATCTGCCCTGCTATGGAATTAACCATCTGCGGGGGCATATCCGCAGTGTGGATTTAGAAGAAAAACGCCTCACTTATCCGGCGCTTGTCATGCTGGTGTCGGGTGGGCACACGCTTTTGGCCTATCTTGAAGACCAACATTCCTATGAGCTTTTAGGCACCACGCGGGATGACTCAGTGGGGGAATGCTACGACAAGGTGGCTCGCACACTTGGGCTGGGAATGCCCGGCGGTCCGGCGATTGACCGTATGGCCGCCTCTGGCACCGCTCGGATAAAATTTCCACGGCCGATGATTCATTCCGGCTATGAATTTTCCTTCTCTGGGCTAAAATCTAGCGTGGCGCGCTATGTGGAAACCCATCCAGAGTTTGTAATCGATGACGTCGCGGCCTCCTTTGTGGATGCCTGCTTGGACGTATTAGGGGCCAAGCTGCGCCGTGCCATCGCGCAAAAGGGACCCGCATCGCTGGCCGTGGTTGGCGGTGTGGCGGCAAGCCGCCAGCTGCGTGCGCATATGCAGCAGATTAGCGCGGAGACGGGTGTCTCCCTTTGCCTGCCGCCGCAAAAATGGGCAACAGATAATGCCGCGATGATCGCGCTTGCGACATGGGACTATATTGCCCAGAACGCGCCACAAGAATTAGATCCGAAACCCAACCTAAGGTTGTTTGACGCCTGACTTAAAGCCTGCTTAAAATATCCTGCGCAATGGAAAACCCGCTGGTAAAAGCGGCCTCTACACGCCCTCTAATGAGCCAATCTCCGCAGGCGCCACTTTTGAACGCATGATCTATGAAATGGGTTTCACCGGTGCGTTTTTGGCAATTTGCGTAGCGCCATTGGTGAATTGCCTTGTGGTCTGCATGGCTGACATCCTGGCCAGTCACCAAGCTTACCTGCTCTAGCAGGTATCGCAAAGCTTCATTGCGATCCATACTGTCGTGCTGTGTTGCCCAGCCATTGCTCGAGTGAACCAGCAGGGACGTCGCAGCATTACGGTCGGGTTTAGAGGAGTTAACTGAGATCCAGCTTATATCTTCACCACGCACTAAGGCGGCTTGGTAATCTAGTGCGAACCCGACCTCAAACCCGAGCATGAGCGTGAAGCATCCTTCCATTTGGGCAGTTTTAACCTTGGTGTAAAATGATGTATCTTCTGGCCATAATGCGGCAGTTTGTTGCGCAGGAATGGCCGAAACAACCCAATCAAACTGCCCTAGGTCTTGACCGGAGTCACCTTTAAGCAACCAGCCTGTTGAAGTCTTGCGCACCGCGGTCACCGGCGTTCCCAGAGCGAGGCGCAGATCTTGGCTCAGGAATTTACCAACCGCATTCATACTTGGCGAACCGACATAATGAGGGTTTTGTGCATCCCATTGCCGCGATTTTGCAATTTGGCGATTTTCAATTTCAACAAAGGTAGCGTTCCAGCATTTGATCACGCCCTGGCGCACCATGGGCGCCAAAAATTCTTTGAATGCGCTGGATTTTGCGCTGAAAAATTGGCACCCATGGTCAAAACTATAGGGATCGGCACGCCGCGTCGCTAGGCGACCGCTTGGTCCTTTGGCCTTGTCGAACACCGTCACCTTGGCATGGTCATGCAAGATATTTGCTGCCGTAAGACCCGATAGCCCGGCGCCAATGATTGCGATGTTTAACATGAAAATTCCAATACCCTTTAACTGCCGCCACTTGCCATTTTTGACGTCAATATCTGCGATTGAAGGTCAGATATAGTGAGGCGGAATTTTATCAATATCACTAGAGTAATTTGGGCTATTAAAAATTGCTTGAAATGACTTTGGTGGTTTTGGGTAAGGGCCATGTAATCGGATGTTTCGGGGCTTCAAAAAAGAGACAATTGGCCGTCATTTTTAGGTTTTGCTTTGCGTGTTTTGGTCGACTGGTTTTTGCGGCTTCCCAATTTGAGGAAAACGGAATTTGCCGCAGCTCGAAACTCTGGACCGTGCTTGACCTCAAAAATCTTTTGCTTTGCTGCGCGTGTCGCGGTGGTATGATCCACGATGGGGGCGGGGTAGTCCTGCCCATGAATCAAATTACTGGACGACATAAGGTTCGGTGTGAAGGCCCAAGGTTCGTGAATAAATTCATCTGGAACATCCTTAAGCTCTGGGACCCATTTGCGAATAAAAACACCTTTAGGGTCATGCTCTTTGGATTGCTTGATTGGGTTATAGATGCGAATGGCATTAATTCCTGTGACGCCGGATTGCATCTGCATTTGGCTGTAGTGAATGCCGGGTTCATAATCTGTAAACAGGCGCGCCAAATGAGACCCTGTGACACGCCAATCGAGCCAAAGTTGATAGCTGGCGAAACTTACGAGCATGGCACGCATGCGAAAAGTGATCCAACCTTCAGCGGTAAGATTGCGCATACAGGCATCTATAAAGGGATATCCGGTCTTCCCATTTGCCCAGGCTTGAAACTGCGTAGGATTATGCGCCGTTTCGCGCAAATTTTCAAACGCGGGATGCATGCAATGCGTCTCAATTTCGGGCTGATCTTCAATCTTTTGAATGAAGTGGCAACGCCAGGCTAAGCGCGATTCAAATGCGCGCAGGTTTCGTCCAAAACTCTTATTTTCTTCTGGCGATAACTGTCCTCGCCGCTTGGCAATCGATTGGCTAACCTCTCGTGCAGACAGCGTTCCAAATGTGAGGTGGCTAGACAGGCGAGAACAGTAAAACTCTGACAGATTTGGCGCAGAAATGTGCGAAAGATAACCGCGAGAACGATGATTAAGAAAGCTCCGAAGATCTTTTACAGCCTGAATTCGGCCACCTTTTTGAACACGGCCAATTGGCAGATTTCCAAACATAGGGTCGCATTTTTCCGGCAGCGGATCTGATTGACAGCGCTCAACAGATGGCAGTGCATTGGGCCTTGGATGAATGGCTTCCATCATGCGCTTGTTTCGGATGTTTGACCAACTGTCGCGACTGCGTAATTTTCGCACTATGCCATTTGTCGGGGTGGTTCTTAGTTCGATATCGAGACCGCTGCACAGGTTTTGCACTGCAATATCTCGCTGGTACGACCAGAGGTTCCCAGTTTCTTCATGGGTATATATCGTGCCGATATGATGATCTGAATGAAGCTGTGCAAAGATGTGGGCAGCATGGCCAATTTTTATGATCAATTCTTGCCCTAACTCTCGCAGCTCTTTGTTTAGGTCGCACAGACAGTCATGGATAAAATGCCAATGACGCCGCGATGCATCTGGTTGGAGCCACTGATCGGGCTCCACGATATACAGGGGAATGACGGGCGCGTCTTGGCGTGAAGCCGCCAGGAGCGGGGCATGATCATTGACCCTTAGATCGCGCTTGAACCAAACTATGTTGTGTGTTTGTGACATTTTAAGCTTTTGGTTGGTGCGGATTGTTTGTGCGATCACACAGGGCGTATGAGACATGAGCGTAATTGTAAGTATCAATTGGATTGGCCATAAACGCAAATTCCCCCTGCAAGGGATCCCATATTAAAGCTTTAGGCAGATGGGGGATTGAACTGCCAAACTCCTCGCCATGGTCTTGGTATATTAAAACACCATCTCCCTTGCATGATCTTGATATAGTGTGATCCTAAACTCCGACCATAACAAAATTTAAGTGATCCAATAGCGCTGGGACAGCGTAACTTAATATGACATTTCTTCTCCCTGAGTAAATGTACAACTCTGCTGCTGGTCTTTCGGGGCCAGCCGCTTTTTGGGATTTTGGATTAGTTTATCTTCTCCATGGCTTGGGCAAGATCGCTCGTCAAATCTTCTACCTTTTCAAGACCAATATTGAGCCGCACAATCCGGCCACCAAAATCCTGGTTGGGGCGCTGTAAATCTGGATAGACCACCGCAAGGCTGTGTACCCCACCCCAGCTCATTCCAATCTTAAAAATATTCAGCTGATTTATAAACTCCACAACCTGGTCTGCGGCAATGGTATCCTTAAAAATGAAAGAAAACACGCTCGTTGATCCGCTAAAATCCCGCGCCCAAGTGTCATGCCCCGGACAAGACGGCAGTGCCGGATGAAGGACCTGCGTGACCAAAGGGTGATCAACCAGCCAATTTGCAATCTCAAGGGTGTTTCGTTCCAATACCTCCAACCGAACAGCCAGAGTTTGCAACCCGCGTAAGGCCAAGCTGCAATCATCGGGCGAGACGGCAAGGCCCAGCTGCTGATAAATTGGTCCAAGCCGTTCGTAAGCGGCTTTGTCACGCGCAGAAACCGAGCCAAGCAAGAGGTCGCTGTGACCGCCCACATATTTTGTGAGCGCCTGCATACTGACATCAACACCATGTGCGAATGCGTCAAACATCACTCCAGCCGCATATGTATTATCCAGGGCCACGGCAACGCCGCGGGCATGGGCGGCTTGAACGATAGCGGGCACATCTTGCACCTCCATCGTGACAGATCCGGGGCTTTCGCACCAAATGAGGCTTGTATTTTCGCGGATCAGCCCGTCAATCCCAGCGCCGATCAAGGGGTCGTAGGCTTCGACCTCAATATTCAATCCACGCATGATACCTTCGGCCATCGCCTTGTTCGGCCCATAGGCGGAATGCGGCACCAAAGCATGGCTGCCAGCTTGGCAATAAGCAAAATAGATCAGCGCAATAGCTGCCTGTCCCCCGGGCACGATAAAGGTCTCAGATGCTCCTTCAAGCTCCGCCAGTCTTGCCGCCAATTCCAAAGTCGTCGGTGTTCCATAAAGCCCATAGGAATAGCCATACTCGGCTTGCCGCCAATCATCTGTAATGACCGCTTGATCGGGAAATAACACCGTTGAGCCACGATAGACAGGGACGGCAAGCGAGCGGTAATCTTGCCGCGCCTTCAAAGAAGGGTTCAATAATTTCGTGCGCCAATCCATGTTTATTCCTTACTTTTATGTCTTCTGGCACATTCGGCGGCCCCATCAAACCCGATACATCCGTTGCCATTGGTTAAACCCTAGGGCGTGCACTTATTTAGATGTCTTGGTCCGGAAGCCGGGCATGAAACAAGCACCCAAGTCCTGCGACTTCATCATGAATTCCAGCCAGTCGCAACAAATGCCAAGCCAAAGCATGATTGGAGGCTGTCACAGGCTTGCCCAATGCCGCTTCCGCTTGCCCAACAATGCCCGCCGCACGAAGACTGGTGCAGGAAATAAAAACGCCATCCACAAGATCATTTTGGCCAACTGCAAGCGCTGCGTCCAAGATTGCTTCAGGTGTGATCCGTCCGACCACCCGATCATCCTGTTGGTAAAAGGAGCCGACAGATTGAATGACAATACCAGCCTCCTCAAAGCGCGCCTGCATCAATTCTGTGACATCGGGACGGTAGGGGGTTACAAGACCAAGCCGCTTGACCCCCAATTGCTTGAGTGCAGCTTTCGCCGCCGTCAAAGGATTGCTGGTCGGCACAGTGGGGTGGTGGCTTTGTATCAACTCGGAAACTCGCAGCTCTCCAATGATCGTACTGCCAGAGGTGCAGCCATAGCCAATGGCTTTAAGACCAAGATAAGCTGGCAAGAGCGCTGCGGCTTTTGGAAGTTCTAACTCCATTTGCACCAGCGTGTCTGGTGTCACCTCCGCGTCATTGGCGAGGCGTGCGTGATAGAGTGCAACCCCTGGAAGATCGGCCATATGCCGCATCTCCCATTCCATGGTTTGATCAGATTCAAGTACCAATAATCCAATCCGCGCCCGCGCGCCTGCGCCAAAATCTGTCTTGAAATCCAACCGGGCAATTTCTGGCGTATTTAGTGTGGACTCTGGCAAGCTGTGCCTCCTCAAGTTTTATAGTTCGAACCTTGCAATGGCGTCGGACAGAAAAACAATCTTTTTCTCACTGAATGGGGCTCATTTCGACAGGGGAAATGGGGCGTGCATCGTAAGAAAAAATCGCGATCAACCTGCATCGCCAAATAGAGGCTAGATTACTTGAGCCTCCGTAATTCGTAAGCAATGTGGACGTTTAACCTGTCAGGTTTAAACCGTGATTTGTCGTTGAACGGCGAGGAGTGGCTTGGCGCAGATAGTGCGCCTTGTAAATTCTGCTACCAAACATATCTGCAAACAAAGTTGCTATGATTGTATTAAGCTTATCAGGCAGACCAGCATCGCCATGGAAATTTCAGTGCCATTATCACGCGCGCCTAAGACAGCCAAGTCGAACGCGTGATCGTCAATCAGCTGTGCCCAATCAAGCATGAATTTCTTGCGGGCTGTTGGGGCCATTTTCGCCAGCCCCTGTTTCAAAGGCCCTGCGCGCAGCTTCCACCGCATGATCCCACAATGACGCATGTCCGTTAACGGTCAAGTATTTCACAGGTGGCGATCGTGGGTCTCGTTGGACATTGAATGGGTCGGTTGAATGGGGGCGACTGAACCGCCTCACGTCGAAACAACATCGTTTGAGGTGCAATTACGACCCGTATTGTCGGGACCTATGGCAGCACGCCCAAAGTCAATGCGCCGAATGAAATCGTATTATTGGTGATGGTTAGGGGGATCGTTAAACTGTCTTCTGATCCACCTTCGATCGCAAGGTTCACCAAAATTGTATAAAAGAACTCTTCAAGATTTGGTTCGATATATCCCAGACGTTTCACCAAACTAAATAAAGTTTTCCAATTCTGCATTGTAAGATTAACATTACCGTTGAGAGCTCCGGCTTCGTTACTCACCAGTTTGGCGTCCAACAAAACTGATATGTCACCGTAGTTAATAAGAGCCTCGTGTAACAGCAGCATTTGCAACTGAGGTGCGCCACTTGCCATCGTCAGTCGATCAAGAGGTTGTGATAGCTCGGCCTCGGCAGAGAGGGAAATATTTTGAATTCTTTGGTAATCTTTGCCTAATCCAACCAACATATTTGACAGGTTCAGATTCTGAATTTGCGCGGTCACCTGGTAGTTTGTTTCTGTATTTGGAGAGGCGCTTACATGGGCAGACATTGTCTCAATCTCTGCTCCTGTTATCCCCTCAAAGGACAGGATAACATTTTGGAAATTTGCGTCTAAATTCTCGAGAGAGAGTTGTAAGTTAGGTTTGAAGAAAACACTTAAATCCGCAAGTTCAGCGTCAATTCCAAGTGATCCGATCGAACCTGAGATGCTGTGAGGGTCTGATAAATCTACATTTATTCTGTTCGGCTGATAACTTTTAGCCTCCACAAGGACTTCCTGGGTTGCCCATGTGAACCTGTCTTTAGCCCCAATTTCAATTTCCGTGATCCCGATTGCGAAATTTTTGGGGTAGCCCGTAACGGAAGCAACTTCAAATTGAGCTGCAGTTCCTGAAATTTGCGGGTTTTGACTGGCCAGAGAAATGCCGCGTTCAATAGCGTAAGCGAAAGCTGTCCAATAGCCAGTCCAAATAAAAAATGGAATGGATATTAGCAGTGCAATTCGTTTCACAAACTTAGTCATTATCGCAATACCAAAGCCTTCAAACCTAGGCGCATCAAGGACAGTTTTAAGCCAGGATCATTGAAATGGCCACCAGCGTTGGGCCGGAGAGCTCCCCCGACTCCGTCGTAGGATTGATCGGATCAGGACGCTTTTGCCAGTTCCGCTTTAAGTGCCGCAACATATGAATTTCGTGCTGTTTGATAAACAGAAATTTCGTTTTGCAATTTTCTCATTTGGACTTCCAAGAACTGAAGACTTGCAAGTTGGGCCTTGCCATTGTCTGTCAAATCTTCGGTGTTGTAATCTACATTATCGACTGTAATTTTCGGCATTTCATTTCCTCTGTATGTTTAGTCAAAGAGCGATGCGATATCGACGCCTGACTTTCCTTGGATCATTTCACGTTTCAATTCTTGAATATAACTTTTTTTGGCTCGAGTTAGCAGAGCGCAAAGGTTGTTTGTATCCTGAATTTGCTTATCAGTATGTTGCAGCTTTTCTAATATAGCCTTTGCATCTTTGCTAAGGCTATCCAGGTCGTGTTCAACACCATCAATTTTGATTTTCTGCGACATGATGTGTGCTTATTTTTTTGGGCTTTTAAGTTTTTTTGGGCTTTTAAGCAATTCGCCTTTAAGCGCTGCCTGGTAGCCGAGACGCGCGGTATCAGAAACCGCCCATTCATTTTGCAACTGTCGAACTTGGTGATCTACAAACTGAATATTTGAGAGCTGAGCTTTCGCGGCATCAGTCATGTCACTGAACTTATATTCAACGCCATCAACGGTGATAAGCCCTGTGGATTCTTGGTCCATTTTCGCCTCTTTTTCTATTTTGTTACTTTGCATATTCATCGCTCCGGCTCCAACAATAAGTATCTTAAATACAGTGTTCGCCGTAACTTAAGATGTCTCTAGCTAAATAATAAACGCACCGTGTATCAACAATACTAAACCGTTCAAATTTGCTCATGTGTTTCATTTTTGACGCTATTTAAGCCTTCACTAATGGGCTGCGACTATCCTGAGGTGGTTACTCATATGATATGTTTGTCACTTCGGGTAGGCGCGGTGTCTCCCTAGTCATCATGAACCGTTCCAATTCCAAATTTAGCTCCTCACTCAGGATTAGTGATTTCCGACTTTTCTTTTCGCTTTTGGTTTTTACAAGGCTTCCTTCCTCAATTTTGAGTTTAAGGAAAGCGTAAAGCGTCATTGGGTTTTCTGTTTTGGTGTGAAGCATATCGATGTAATTCCAGATGCCATAATCGGGGTTTCCGTCCAATTGAGCTATCGTGAGAAGCAGTTCCCACCGGCTGATATTCTTCATAAACGGGAAGAGTATCGATTTGGTATCAACGGCCTTCAAAACGAGCAATTCATCTGCAATTGTCATTTTCAAAAACCTTTCTGGTTTGGTATGTGTTGATCCAGTGAATTAATCACGTAGAGCCAACTCTTTAACTTTTGAAACGGGTTGCCAGATATAGTCGAGAACGGTCCGCTTTCCGGAAACCACATCCACGGTTGCTGTCATGCCGGGAAGCAAGACCACTTCTTCGCCCGTTTCCAAGGTAATACCGCTGTCGATAGATATATCGAGTATGTAGTATGAACGACTGGCACCTCCGGATGTATCAGTGATGGCATCGGGGCTTATGCTTGTTACATATCCGTCAATAGCGCCATACTTAGAGGAGTCATAGGCACTCAAACGGATGCGTACAAAATCATTCATACGGATGCTCGAAATGTCTTTTGGATCTATTTTAGCTTCAAGTTTAAGCGCCTCTCCGGTCGGCACAATTTCCAGTATCACATCCCCCGCTCGGACATATGCACCAACAGTCTGAAAGTTGATCCGATTAACAATACCATCGACCGGCGCGCGTATTACTGTGCGTTTAACCCGCTCTTGTAGCGCGGGAACAAGTGTATTGACCTCACTTAATTCGGCAACAACGGTGTTAAGCTCTTCAAGCGCACGGCGCTTATAGCTGTCGAGGCCATTTGATATCTCGTTTTCAACTTCCAAGATGGCAGACTGTGCGATCGCGACCCGGGCTACTCCGGCCTGAATTTCGCCAGACATGCGCTGTTCATCACGGCGCAGCTCCAAAAGCCGCGTTTCGGGCATGATATTTTGGCGCACCAGCGGATCAATGATGGTGATTTCATCCTTGATCAGGCCCAGCATATTGCGTGACGTCTCTAGGGCTTGTTGGGATGCTGTTAGATCTTGCTCCCGTTGGATTTTTTGCAGCTTCAGGATAGACATCAGCCCAGAGAGCTCTTTGCGCTTGGCAAGGTGTAGGGCCTCTTCAGTTGCGGCCGTATCCTTGGACTGCGCCATCATAGATGCGTCAGGCGCAAATTCTAATCCTCGGCTTTCTGCCTGTAGGCGAAGCTCCCTGACAAAGAGCGTTGCAGCCCGTTGCTGAAGCTTATCCAATTCTGACTGCAATTCGATCGGATTGATTTCGTAGAGCACATCATCCGTTTGCACGAGGGCGTTTTCATCAACAGAGCGCGATAAGATCACGCCAGACTCGGATGACTGGACCATTTGGTTCTGGGTGGTGGATACAATTTTCCCATCGCCCCGCGTGACATTATCGAGTTCGGCGATGGACGCCCAGCCCAATACCGAGACGATCAAGGCCGCAATGACAAAGATGATGAGAGAGTTGCCGAAGCCCTCACGCTCTTCCATTTCTCGGGATAGTTTTTCGAATTTTGATTTGGCCATAACGCTCTCTTATTCTTATTTTTTCAGCTCACCGGGTGGGGAATCGAGGATGATATTCCCTTGGTCCATGACGAGGACGCGGGTCACGAGATTGAGCAATGTGTTTCTATGCGTCACCGCAACCATGGTCCGATCCGCCAGGTAGTCGCCAAGGCGCTGTAGGATTGCGGCCTCCGTTGAGGAGTCCATGGAGCTTGTTGGTTCGTCAAGAACCAAGATATTCGGCTCATGGAGGAGCGCGCGGCTGAGGTTGATTGACTGGCGTTGCCCACCGGACAATCCAACACCGCGTTCTTTGATCTTCAGGTCATAGCCTGCTGGATTGCCTTTTATGAAATCGTCCGTTCCAGAGAGCTGGCAGATTTTCAGCAGATGTTCATCGTCATATTCATAGTAGCCCAGTTGGATATTCTCGCGAACTGTGCCAGAGAATAGCCAGGTTTCCTGTAGCATCACGCCTAAATTGCGTTGCAGGTCGGATTTATCAATTTGACGCAGGTCTATACCGTCCAAAAGAATAGATCCGGTTGTGGGTTGGATCAAGCCGGCGCAGAGTTTCGCAAAGGTGGATTTCCCCGACCCCATCCGGCCTAGAACCGCCACTTTCTGGCCGGCTGGGATTTTAATGGAAAGATCCTTGATTAGCGCATTCTTCGCACCGGGAAAGGTGTAGGAAACGTTTACAAACTCGATATCACCTTTGAGGACTGGGCGGCTCAATCTTTGATCGGAGTCTGCAACGCCATCTGTCCTATTCATCAACTTATCAATTGAGCGGAAAGCTTGGCGTGCGGAGTTGGCCCGCGACAATGCCGATGCGACCTGACCAAGGGGCGCCAGAGCCCGTCCTCCCAGAATGACCGCGGCGATAAGTCCGCCCATCGTAAGTTCTTGGGCTTGGATCAGAAACACTCCGTAAAAGATTGTTGCCACCTGAGCGATTTGTTGAATTGAGGCTGCCGAATTGATCGCGAATTGTGAAAAAATTCGGGCTTTTAGGCCAAGTTCAGATTGATCCGTTGTCGCGGTTTCAAAACGGTTTTTCATTAAGCGTCCGGAGCCGGTGGCCTGGATTGTGTCGAGACCATTCAAAGTTTCGACCAGCACGGCTTGTTTCGACATGCCCGTTTGCATGGCACCTGAGGCGAGGTGGGCTAAGATTGGTTGAATAGCGATGCCAATGATCAACACGCAAGGGACTGCAAGCAAGGGCACAATCGCGATATTTCCACCGATCAAGTAGACCACATAGATAAAGAAGAAGATAAAGGGCAAATCCACAATCGCCACGAGCGTTGCAGAGGTGAAGAACTCTCGCAGCGTGTCAAATTCTCGAACGACACTTGCCACAGCTCCCGAGCTTTGATTGCCAGCGTCCAATCGCAGCGTGAGAATTTTGTCGAACACCATGCGCGACATGCGCGCGTCTGCACGCTTGCTGGCCCGGTCGATAAAGTTTGCGCGGAGCGACTTGGTTAAGAAGTCAAACCCAAGTGCGATCATCACGCCGATGGATAGGGCAATAAGCGATTCAATAGCCTCATTGGGCACAACGCGGTCATAGACCACCATGATGAATATTGATGTCGAAACGCCCAAGAAATTGGACATTGTGGCCGCTAAGATCACTTGTATGTAGAGCCATTTGCCCTGTGCGAAGGCCGAATAGAACCAGCGCTTACTCGATTTGGCTTCGGCATTGCTGTCACGACGCGCTAAAATAAGGTGACCGGAAAACTTGGCCGAAAACTGGTCTTTCGACATTTTTTTGATTTTAAGTTTATTTTCGATACTTGCGTATTTGACGGTGCCGTCCGATTTGATCTCGGTCAAAATGAACGCGCCACCGTCCTCCCAGAACCCAATCATTGGGCAATGGCTCTGTGCCAGGTTGTTAGCTGAGATACGACCAAAGCTGGCGACATAGCCGATCTCGCGTAAAACGCTCACCATTTCCGCCGGTGAAAACGTATTGCTTGACGTGGCCGGCAGGTCGCGTATCGCCGCTTCGCTGTAGGCTTCGCCTTGATCCCGAAGGAACCTCTGGAGCGTGAGCACCAGCTCGCTTTCGGTCGAGTTTGACGTCTCCTCTACGGCGCGCCCACCGTCTGTTACGCCTTGCGGGTCCACATCCGCTTCATCAGCGCTATGTTCCAGAGGTTTTGATGCGGTCAAATCCGTCATTGTGCTGCCTTAATTATGGTCTTATTGGTGTTAATTCCCAGTCGCTTTGACAAAAGTCCTGAGCTGGCGAGCATTTCGTAGTCAATTTTTAGGAGCTCTGAGGCGACCGATATTCTTTGATCAGAGGTGCGGTAGGCTTTCTCTTCGGCCTGAATCAGTTGGCGAACTGTCGTTTGGCCTGTCGCAAGTTGCGACCACATGATTTCAAGCTCATTTTGAGACGCAGCTTCTTGCGCAACGAGTGTGTCAAGCGAGGCGGTGAGCGCGGTACGTCTGCTCAACGCCGTATCCAATTCTCTTTTTCCGGCCAGCTTTGCTCCTTTGAGCTTTTGCTCCGCCGCCTTCAAATTGGCAGCCTGTGCGGCGGTATTAGCTTCGCGTCGTCCACCGTCGCCAATAATCCACGACACTTCTAAACCGATTGCATAGCTTGTGCGCTCGTCCTTTTCCATTGGTGATGACATACCGGCCTTGAACCCGACGGTTGGTTTTTCACGACCTTGTGCCACGAGTAAACTCTGTTTGGCGGATAAAACTTGAGCGGCTGTCTGCGCCACTATTGGGGCACGGTTCCAGTTGCGTCGAATATGGGTCAGATCTGCGGCTGTGAGAAGCGATGGCGGCGTGGTTAGATTTTTTGGGACAGCTCCAAAGAATTTCATGTAGCTGGCTTCTGCCGCTGAAATTTGCGCATCAAGATTTGCTTTTTCCAAAGAAAGTGCTCGAGCGGCAATTTCTGCGGAGGCGCTGGCACTCTTGTCGACCATGCCACTCGCAACAAGCGTTTCCATCTGCGTCAGCATTTTTTCGGTTTTGGTCATGAGCGCCTGAAATCGTGTGTCGCGCTTGTTCAGTGTGTCGAGGTTAACCCATGAGACCGCGGCATCTTTTGCGGTTGTATTGGCTGCGAGCGCCACATCCATTTCTGCGATGAAGGCATTGGCCCGTGCCTGGTCTATTCTGGCAACGCTAGAGCCGCCATCGAAGATGAGCTGACTGACCGAGAGGTTTGCGCTGGCGCCGCGTTCCGTAGTGGAGGCCAAACCAGCTCCATCCTTAACAGTTTGTCCGGCATTAGCGCTCGCCGAAATTTGGAGTTCTCTATCTGCATCTGCAACTAAAATTTCACTTAACGATCTATTATAATTACTCACAGACAAAATATATTCAGGTGAATTAATCACGATTTTGGAAAGATCATTTTTGAAATCGCCTGAAAGAGTTTTTGCAAGTTTTGGTTGAGATAAAATATCGGATGATACCTTTGATAAAGCATTTACTTCAGAACTAAGTTTTGCCGGCGAATACTGCGGAGCGCCACACGCCGAAAGCGCAAACATCGCTGTAATTAAGGCCAAATTTTGATGCTTCATGCCTAATTTCCTTTTCCCATTGATCTGCGGTTCGAATCGTAACGCTTAATTACGGGTACAGTAGCCATATCGTTAATGAAAGATTAAATTTCAACAATAATGTCATTAAAACCGAGGCTTCAATGAGTTTTTAGCTGTATGAAATACTCATTAGTTATTCATATTGCTATATATTTTATTAAATTATATTGTGAAATATTGATGGATTGTTTAGTATTTTTTAAACATAATTTAATATATTGAATAGATTCATGGCGCGTGTTTAAAAAGGTCAGTGAACATAAATGTCTGGAGAAAGAAACTATGACCATCCAACAACACGCGTCTTTCGATTCAAGCGCTGCTGAGTTGAACGCAACCAGCAAGCTTGTAAAGGCCTGGGAATCCAAGAACGCCAAAAATGCGGCGCGCGCCGGTGGCGTATCGCTCATGGCACTGTCGCTCGCGGCATGTGGCGGCTCTGATGATGTAGTGGTAGACATCACATCTGATAACGCAGAAATCTTGCTCGCTGCAGTAACGGCAGTAGACGCAACAGCTACGACAGTCGCGGAAGTTGCCTCTAACGCAAACGCAGCTGGTGTTTCAGCCGGTGAAACTGCAGCAGATGCAGCGATCCGTGCAAGCATAGCAGACGCAGGCATCACTGTGGCGGCCGACGCAACATCTGCTGAGATGATCGCAGCAGTTGCAGCGTCCGACAATGTAAGCGTTGCTGACACGGCTAAAACAGCAGCTCTTACTAACGCAGCTGGCACAAAAACATACACAACAGTAGATGCCGCATATGACGAAGGCGTTCTAGTAACCTCCGCAGACGCAGTTACTGCAGCTCTCACAGATGCAGGCGGCACTCCCCACGCAACCGTAGATGCGGCGATCACATCCAACGACACAGCAATTGCCGATGCGGCGACAGTAACTGCAACAGCAGCTGCTGAAGCAACATTGGTTGCTGGCACAGGTTTTGACACTGTTGCGGCGCTTAATGCAGCTTACACTACTGCTATCGCGGCAACTCCTGCGCTCGTCGATCAGGCACTCGAGACCACGCAGGACGTTATTCAGGGCACTGCAAGCGATGATACGATTGTTGGTACCAACCTTACCTACAACGCGACAGACGTAGTAATTGGTGGTGGTGGTGACGATACGCTCACTATCAACAGCGCCGTAGACACCATTGCAGCCGCAGCGACTGTAGTTGGGGTTGAAAATGTCGTTTTCAACATCTCTTCAGCTAACTTGGCTGAGGCCGACGTAACACTGACAAACATCAAAACTGGGTCAATAGCTATCAATCAATTGACAGCTGGATCAGCGGCCACGGCAAATATCACAAACGCTGGTGGTGTAACGCTGGAATTTGGTGGTTTGATCACAGGTGCAGCTACTATCGCACAGGTAGCCGCAACAGATTTAGTCGTTAACCCAGGTACAGCCGGCACAGTAAATATAACTGGTGGGACCACAGGTTCCGCAACAGTGACTAGCACAGCAGCGACGTTCGTCGATGCAGATGTAGCGGTAGGAGCGACAGGCACCGTAACAATCACAGGCGGCTCAGGTTTGGCCGCGATTGATGCTGACGGTACGACTATGAATGTCACAACAACAAATGCCAATTCTGACATCACGCTTACTGGTACAAGTACGGATGCCACAGATGCTGCTACAGTCTCTATCGGTGCCGCCGCCGCAATTACTACGGTAAATGCTGTTGAGACTATGACTATCTCGACTGGTACAGCAGCAGGTGACGGAACGCAGACGGCTGCTAGTGTCGCTACTGTTGATACAACTGCGGCAACGACTTATAATCTAACGGGCTCAAACGATATCGTACTGGCCGGTGATGAAGCGATGTTTGACGGTAAAACAGTTACATCTGACAACACTGGTGCATCATCAGTTCGTTTGACAACTATGGCGGCTTCAGACCTAGAAAAGGTAGCTGTAGACGTGTCTGTCGAATTGGCAGACGCCAACATCAACCATGGTACTGCCACAGCAATAACCGTTAAGAACAATGCAACAGTTGTGATTTCTGCTGATTTGGACGGTACTGATGACGGCGATACCAACCTGCTAACTCTTGACTCAGACACGCTGGCTACTGGTGCCGAAACTCTAAACTTGACTATCACGGCCTCCCAGACAGAAGTGCAAGAAGCTACTGCGGTGGTTTCAGACTTTGAAACGGTAAATTTAAGCACTACCGGAGCCACAGCGGCGGTGGTAGTCAGCGGAATTACTGGCACCGCAGGTGCATCAGGTACAGCATTTACACTGGCCACTGGTTCGGTAGGTTTGACCCTAGGCACGTTGACAGGTGCTACATTCGACGCAACAGGTTACACTGGCGCAATCACGACCACAGTGTCTGATGCTACTTTGGCCACGTCAGCTACGTTTGGATCTGGTGATGATATCATCACATCATTAACAGCGGACGTATTAGTAATCGATGGTGGTGATGGTAACGACAACCTAACAGTTGGTGTTGATGCTTCTGACTTGACGTTGTCAAATATTGAAGTGCTCACAATAGTTGACGATACTGAGTTCGCCGCGGCCCAGTTAGATGGTGGTACATTCTCGGTTATCGGTACGAGTGCCGACGACATTGAAATTGGCGAAAACGGCACGGGTGTTTGGGACAGTTCAAGTCTGGATTTGTCTGGCTTGAACTTTAACGCTCAAGTGGCTCAAACAACACTAACAATTGATGCAACTTCGATAAATGCGTCATTGGCACTCGGTGGTAGTTACTCAGTAACTGGTTCATCTATCGCCGATGTCTTCGATGGCGCGGCAGTGTCAGGAGCTATTAATATTAGCGGTAACGGTGGTGCCGATAATATTACTACAGGTTCTGGAGCTGACGTTATCTCAACTGGTGAGGGTATCGACATAGTTGTTTCGGGCGCTGGTATCGACACAATTGACCTGACAGAAGCAACTGCAGCGGTGGATACGATGACTTTCTCAGCTGAGGGAGCGACCAACGTTGACACTGTTACTGGGTTCACAGCAATTGCGGCAGATGATGTTATTGCCCTTGATTTTGCCAACCTCAATGCCGGTGACATTATGGGAACTAACGGTACTGTAGTTACAGCCGTTGCCCACACCATGGTATCGTACACCTCAGGGGCAACACTTGCCTCTAACACTTCCATGGCTGCTGTACTGAAGATCACAGATACAACCGGCATGAACTCATTTGCGGACGTCTCAACAGCTATAGATGCTAATAACATCACGTTGGGAACCGGTGGCTCTTTCGCTGTCGGCGAAGGTATCGTGACGGTTTTCTATGACGCTGATGATAGCCAGGCTGTGGTCGGATACATGGAATCAGATGTTGCTGACGTATTCGATGACGGCAGCACATTTGTCGAAATTGTTAAATTGACAATGAGCACGGCTGAATATGATGCACTGTCAGCCGCAAACTTCGATATCGTATAAGAAGTTGAGTTAAAATTGAGCCCCCCTTGTAAACTTGGGGTGCTCACCTAAGAAACACGCTGTGAGTTAATCTTAATGATCTCCAGTCGTACACTTGCTCACGGCAACGGAAGGCCTTCTAACTAGAAATAGTTGGGAGGCTTTTTCCGTGATACAACCTTTGAAATACTCACACCCTCACCCAAAGGAAATTACCCAATGAAACAACTACTACTCGGTGCAGCCCTAGTTAGCATAGGCACTGTCATTGGCGCTCTATCCTCAGATAATACCAACGGGATAGCCAACGCGCAGTTCGCCCCTCCCATGCAATCTGGCGATGCTCTCTGGCACTTGCCCAAGTTCGGTGAACAAGGATGGTTCCTCCATGCAAGCAATGGTCGTGTGAGAGCTTGCAATATGGATAAGGCGAGTGTGGTCGGCGAGCGAGCAGCTCCACGTTGTAGCGAGTGGACGGACGAATAACGGGTGCACAGCCAATGTACCCCTCAGTGGAAATACAGAGTATGAGCGTCAGCTTCACGATCTTAACTTGCGGATATACAGCGGAAGAAACGAGCTACCGCACCGGGGGAATTAGAGCTTGGGGACAACGACAGACATTTGACGGTATCGTTTGAGATGTCTTTTGATTAGCTCAGGCATATTGATGAAAATGCTGACGCCTATTTGCGGATATATAGTGGAAGAGGAAGGCGGTGCAAAAGTGCTTCGTGGTGGATTGGTCTGTTTCAGCACATGATTGATGATATAACTGATATCATACGGAGCGATCAATATAGGGCTATCGGCTATTATCTATTGGTTCTGATTCGGGTTGGATGACCGTCATTTAAGTCCTTAAAGGGACAAAGTGCTAAAAGGCTGTATAGGAACCTGACCCTTTAACGGTACTGCTACCCCGAAACCTCAGGCTCTGGCCCATAGAGATACACCAGCTCTAGATCACTGAAAGCACCTTCACCCCAGCTTGTTGCTAAATGGGAGTGTACTTCTGCTTCGGTCCACGGGGTGTAGAGGCTACTGATGGGACAGACTGAGTATTCCTTCGGGAGATTAGGTTGATGGTGGTTGGTGGTGCGTTAGGCTATTTTCTGACACCAGAACTGATACATTCCTGCAAATGCTCTTGGGTTGACCACTTCATATGTTTGCCATTTATTTAAATCGTATGGATCACTTGCGCCAGTATTAGTTAGTTTGAAATGCGAAACTATTTTGGCTGACTCAAATCCACAAAATTTTAGTCCTAGCTCAGACAGGCTGTCTCGTATTTGAGGTATTGTGAACCGGTGTTCCTGTACGTGAAATATTAAATCTTTCAATTCACTCAAGCTATAAAAGTCGGAGGAGTTCAGTATTTTCTTATGATGGCTTTGGCCTGAAGTCACCACGGTTGTTCTAAACGACTTCATTGCGGCATCGTTTGATCCAATACCTGCCTTACTGATTTCTTTCCTCATTTCCACTATATGCTTTCTGGCAAGTTCACTATATAAACCAATCTTCATCAGACCACCTGGTTTGAGGCAATCCGTTAGTACCCTCCAGCCTGCGACAGGGTCATCCATGTGATGTAGAACGCCAGCGCTTTCCACGATATCAAATCGTCTGCCAAGCTTGCCTAAGTCCAGAATGTCTGCTTGCATATAATCTATGTTTTGGATTCCAAGCTCCTCAGTTTTACGCTTGGCATAGCTCATGCTGGATAAGCTTAGATCAATAGCTAAGACATTGGAGCCTTTAAACCTTGCTGCAGTGACTATGGAATGTTGACCTGTTCCACAGCCAGCAATTAAGATGTTAGGTGCTTCAACCTTTTTGATCTGATCATCAAAAAGCTTCAGCTTAATCTCCTCGACCACCTTGGAAATAGGCGCTGCTCGCAACCGCAATCCTAAACTCACCCATCTAGGATACGGGCTTAATTCGTATTGATCCCTAACTTTGGAAGACACTTTGTCAGTGATCTCCTCCAACATAGGTAAAACAGTCTTAATTTGGAGTTCTTGGTTTGGCTCTGCAATCTGCCTAACGAAAACATCGTCAATTTCATCGTTATTCCGCAACGAGCTAGACCAGTCATACTGATTTAGAGGTCTAAAAGAGGCCAGGCATAATATTGCCTGCGGGCTTGGTTGTTCGCCTTTATTTAGCACCTCTTTTACAGCCACCTCTAAGACTGCAAGAGCTTCATCCTCATGCTCATTTTGGTTGTAAATATATTCGTTTGTGAAGCACTGCAGCGCTAATGCAGATTGAAACTCTAACTCTTGTGCCGAACCCGTAAGATCTGAGATCGATAACAGCAGGCTAGCTCTAAGCCTTCTAAATAAGTCCTCCAGCTCCATATCAGGTAGGGGACAGACACTCATAAGCTTTAACAATAGTGGTAGCTTAGATAAGTCTGTAATGACCTCTGGCAGTTTCGGCTCTGGCTCAGCCACAGAGGAAGTTTGCAGGTGTCGTTTCAACCTTGGCTCAAACTTCAAAAGACTGATGGCTGCAGGAGCAATATCCCTGGGCCTAACAAATGATTTTTTATCAAGTAGCGAGGTGATGACCTTTTGCAGATCAGGGTTTGGATTTTTAAAAGCTACCCCTTGGAGAGTAAGGCCCATGTTGCTGTAGGCTTCAGCATAATCAGGCTTGATGGTTAGAGCTTTGTTGTAGGCTGCTATTGCCTCCTGCAGCTTACCTTGCTCTTTTAGAGCATTGCCCATGTTGTTGTAGGCATCAGCGTAATTAGGCTTGATGGCTAGGGCTTTGTTGGAAGCCTCTATTGCCTCATCCAGCTTACCTTGCTCTTTTAGAGCATTGCCCATGTTGTTGTAGGCTTCAGCATGATCAGGCTTGATGGCTAGAGCATTGTTGAAAGCCTCTATTGCCTCCTGCAGCTTACCTTGCTCTTTGAGAGCATTGCCCATGTTGTTGTAGGCATCAGCGTAATTAGGCTTGATGGCTATAGCCTTGTTATAAGACTCAACGGAGGCATCAAGTTGTCCCAGTCCTTTGAGTACGGCCCCTTGGATGTTGAACAAGATGGCTGACTGTGGGAATTGCTGAACTAAGATCCCAGCCTGCTTTAGAGCCTGCTGAAGTTGTCCTTGGCTGTAGAGGTTAATCAATAATTGCAGCTGTTGTTGTGGTGGGTCCTGAACTTTAGAGGCTTTGCCAAAAGTCTTACCAGTTAATCCCTTCAGCCCATCACGAGCCCGTTTGTTCTTGGAGAACTTAGTCAAAATATCTTGGTATATACGCTTAGCCTCCTCCGAGGAGCCTTCCTTTGCTTTCTTCGTTGCCAGCTTGAGAGCTTGATCCAGTTTTAGGCTGTCGAGGATATTCGGCTGTTGAGGCGGTACTTCTGCGGTTAATTTGCTGGCGACGGCATGCTCTTCGCCAGTTTCATTCAGCTGGTGCTCAAGCTTATCGAAGTCATCGCCTTTAGCACCCTTGCTCTTGGCTTGATCCAGCACAGCTTTTGCTTTGGCTAACTTGCCCAGCTTAATCAAAGCATCAATGTAGCTTAGCCAGAATTGAGTTTTGGCTGGGTTAGCCTCCAGTGCCGTCTTAAAGAACGGTAAAGCTTGCTCAACCTTGCCAAAACCAACAGCCAGTACCCCCATATTATGGTTTGCATCAGGATGCTTGGGCTGGGCTTTTAGGATGGCAGTATAGAGTCGATCCGCTTCTTTAACCTGTCCAGCTTTATGAGATTCAATGGCCTGCTGCAGTGCTTGGTCAATTGTAAGTTCTGTCATGCTAGGGTTCTCGTTATGTGAAACGACTAAGCTGCGTAAATCTCTATGAAACTACCAGATATAGTTTGGAGATAAAATAATAATTTATCGAATGCTTCTCATACTACCTTGCAACATGGACAAGGTGAGTGTTGTGGGCGAACGTGCAGCCCCACGTTGTAGTAGTTGGACTGAGGATTAAGCTGTTTTAGCGTGATTTAGTGTGTTGCCGCACCCAACATCAATGAGGGACTGTGGTTGGTGCCGTGTTGAAGCAGTTTGACGGTGGTTTGGTGCCAGTGCGCATATACACCATGTAAGTCGACGTCTGTATTTATAAACAGCAGCATTCCCCAATAGCTCTATGTGCGCTAAACTTCGAAAGAAGCTTACATCGGAAACCGATGTAATATTGCTTTAACTAGGTTTGGAGGATTGCTGATGACTGTTGGAACACGTTTGCCCGTTTCGCTTGCAAAGAAAATTGCTAAACTACACAAGCGCCTCCACACCACAAACAGAGGCTGGGCTATAAACAACGGCTTTGCCAACAGCACTCCGTTTGAGTTTGATTACGCTGCATACGATAAAGCTAGCTACGGTGATATGTGGCGTATGAACGTTGAGCTGCATGACGCAATGAATGAACACTGGAATCACACAGAAGGCGATGATGCAGCGCAGGATGCATTTGGGCTTTGGGTGATACAAAGCTGGGGCGGTATCCGTAAGCACAAAGAAGAAACGCTCAAGCGATATTTGTATGAAGCAAAAAACTTCAACACAATTGACGGTAAAGATGGTGTAGCCAGCTACAGTAAGCTGATGGCTGCAAAGAATTGCGAAAAGTTCTTTATATTAGATGCACGTGTTGCAGTGGCATTAAACGTTTTGCAGCTGGAGTACTTTGGTGGACACCGCTACTTCTTTGATGTGCTTGGAACGCAGAACAAACAAATTTCTGCCTTCAACAAAATCTACAAGCGCAAGCAATACGAAGCGATTGGGTATGTTCCTTTTGAGGGCAATATGTACAGCTTCTTCAATGAGCTAGTTTTGAAAATGGCAGACTATTTAGGTGTGCGCGGCATTGAAGTTGAAATGATGCTTTTTGATAATGCTACCAATATTATTAACGATATGGACGCCATAGCTGAGTCATATGTGGAGAATGAAAAGTACTGGGCGTGGCGTTTAGCAGATTGGAAAAAGCGTAGGAACAAGCGTCATACAGAGCGCTTAAATTCTGAGGGGCACAACCTAGTTTAGGTAATCGTTAATTAGCTTTAAGTTCTGCTCAACCTCGTTTGGTATGCGGCTTGTATCCTCTGCTTTAAATACAATATCGCAAGCGTCGTGTGCCGTCTTGTGGTAAACATATAGGTTGTGATTTGTAAGCAGCTGCACCCCAGCAGCGCTTAAAAATGTCTGTGCAAACTCGCTACGTTCGCTGTGCATATCATTGATGCTGAATTTCTGCGTGATTGGAGAGGGACAATCGTTTAGGTGCTCAACATTTTGGTGCTGTTGATACTTGGGGCTCTGTGGAAAGTCTTGCATTGGAATTCCCCACGTACTTAACGCATTAGTAAGATTTGGAATTTTTGCTATTTCTTGTCGCACACCAGCGCTTTGAAACGGCGAACTACTATCATAGCTCACGCGAATATCATTACCTAATTGCTCGCGTAGTATGCGCTGTATTGCAGTTAAGTAGACAGCGTGTTTGGGAGGAGATGCCATTAAGACGTGCAACCATTCTGCTTTGTCTAACCTCTTGTCGTCACGTAAGATGCGTATCCACCTGAGTATTGGCTCTATGCCGCTTTTTGTTTCGCCACCCAAAGCCCAGCCCTCAAAATCAAAGTCTTTAACAGCTGCGTACCACGCCTCACCTGTTCCGTCGCCAGCGTCTTGCAGCACATTAAGGTACTTTGCACGTGCGCCAGTTGCTGCCCCTCGTTTGTCAGCGAAGTAGCGCAAGTTTGCTACACTTAATTCGATAAGCTGTTCTGCGCTAAAATTAACAAAAGGAGATGTTTTGGATTTTCTGTCGTGCAGCACCCACAAAGGCATATCCAACGTCATTGCATAGTCACAATATCTATCAAGCCAGCGTAAGATTGTGTCGCGTATACTGCGTTCTCGCATCCACCTTTGATATACGGCTTGAGGATTGTTTTTGAAATCCACCCAGCCTTTAATTGCTGGGAGTTTGCCAGTGCCTATTTGAAAACCGCCACTGTCTCCTATTACCACTGTGTCTTTGCTGCGAGTGCTCACAATGTCTGGTGTTGAAATTGTGGCTTTGTTGAATTGGCCGGCACTGTAAAGAACATATTTGCAGTGCCAGAGATCGCTATCAGTGCTCAAAAAGTTTAAGTCACTTAGCCGCAAACCTTTCGGCATATCACCTTGTGTGATGCTGCTCGTATCTCGCATAGGATAAGCGGCATAGCCTCGTTGTAGCGAGGGAAGGTAGATTGCATAATCTTCGTATGCATCAGAAAGATTTACGCCGCTCATTGGTTATTGGGCCTTTTTTGCTGCTGCCCGTTGCGCAGCTTTATATGCTTTGTGTAACTGTTTTTGCTCTTGGGCGAGGGTTTCATACATTTCGTACTGAGGCAGCCAGCTGCGGTATGTGGCTAAATCTGTTTCATAATCGATATATACAGCACCATTTATGCCAGTGACTTTTGTTTTGTGTGAGGCGAGAGGCAGAGTTGGTATCGACGTAAACAGCAGCATAGCGTCTTTGGGGTTGAGGTGCATTGTTGTGTTTTGTGTGTCGTTAATTTGTACACTTGCATCAGCGCCGAAAGGCATGGTGAAGCACTTCAGGTAGTCAGCTTTCCCCTCATCCCACCACCACCAAAGCTTTAATGCGTCTGTGTCTACGCTGATGCCAACTTTTTGATTATGCTTTTTGTTGAAATGGCTTTTAATTTGGTTAATCCACTGGCTCACGCACTCGGCATCAAACTCTGCAAGCCACTGTGCGTAAGCTGTAATCTCCCAACTGCATTCTTGCTGAGGTGAAACATCTATACGCAGTCCGTTGACTGTCTCACTGGGCATCTCGTCTGCGTCGTAGAAGAAAATCTTACGGCTATGGTTGCTGGCGGTTAACTGCAAGCTGTAGCGAGTATGTGTGTCTGTTGAGTTTTCTACCAACGTATCAACAGGCTCAGCCGAATAAAGTGGCAACTTTTGGTTGTTTAACAATTCTCTTTCCAACCAGCTTCTGTCGGAGCCACGCATCACAAGCGTAGAGCCGCTGTGCAGCTTGAGCTTTTTTGGTTTGACGTGCGTTACGCAGCTGGCTTTGCGAGGTGTTTTGGTAATAATAATTTCGTTGTTTTTAGCATCAACGAGAACCGTAGTGCTTTCACGCACTTTCTCTTTTGTGCCATCAGCTTGTATGCGTTCAATATACTTGCTCTCGTCAAAGAACTTTTTGCGATATTTTTCTAGTTTTGCAGGGACTGCATGAGGCTGAATTGCTTCGGCAATAAGGCGAAGGCTTGGTGTTACGCTGGCTCTGTCGATGTCAGTACAAGCTAGCAGTGCGCTCTCAATCAAGTCATCGTTGTAGTTGCTGCCCACAACCTCAAGCTCGTTTGTGTGGCGATTGCGGCGTGCAAGGATAACTACAAAATCGTCAGTGTTTGCGATTGCGCTAGGAAATGCTTTGAGTTTGGCTTTTGCCGCAACAGATTTTGCTTGTTGCTTTTTGGTTTCGATAATTTCGTCACTGCCAGTTGAGCTAGACTTCTTGCCGCGTGTACTTTCAAGTTCTTCGCCGTCTTCTTCGGCGAATAGTTGGTTTTCTGTCATGCGCTTTTCGCCACGTAATTCGCTCAAGCCACCTAAATCGTGTATGTGGTTGATTAAGTCGCTGCGCATGTTGCTATACTTGGCTGCGTCTTCGGTTGCCGTTTCGTGTAGTGCAAGGAGAGATTTTGCCCAGTCACTTACTGTAGATGCTTTTTTGGTTATATCGATGTTCCACACAAGGCGCACAAGAGGGTAGAAGTTTGGTTGGTTGCCTCCTCGCGCACGAGTGCGGATTCCCGCATCTTTGTACAAGCTTTTGAGGTATGCCCCATCTTTACTAGCTTCACGCCACCACAAGTATGTATCCACAATATTCTGGTACAGCTTGTCTCTGCTGCTTTCAAAAGTTTGCGTTTGACTGTCAGCAGCATTTTGAAGTTGCGTTAAGCGTTGGTTGAGCTCCTCAGACTGCATATATATCTCCGCTTTTTCTGTTACATCGAAAACCGATGTAAGGATGCTGGCGGCTATATTGTGTCATTTCAAGTAGAATAAATACTTGCGGAAAGGGGTTCTTGCCTGTCAAAAATCTGCACTGCGGAAAATTAGGGGGAAGTACTTGTGCTTTTGAGGTGGTGAATATGCATATATGGGAAGTTACAAGCTGTAAGGGCAAACAGTCAAAAAGAGCTGTTAAAGGCAAGTCCAGCAAGCGTGATGTGCGAACTGAGTTTGAAAGAAATGCTAGTAAGCTGCGAAGCAAGGAGCGTAAACTTAACCCTCAGCGATCAATTGCCCCTATAAAGCACACGTCTTGATTTGCGATTTATGGGAAGAATTGCACGATTTGTTCGTTTTTAATTTGAGAAAAATATCGACTGGCTGTTAGCCTGAGAGGCATAGTGAAAATGCTCTTACATCGGTTTCCGATGTAACGAGGATTAGATGCGCTCATCTGTGCTCAGCGCACGAATGCTGTTGAGTGAACTCTGTACGCCTTCTAACGCACTCACGGCAGGGTAGGGGGTGTATGTTCACCACCGAGGATTGATAAGTACTCCACCATAAGAAACTGCGCAGTGAGATTTTCGGCTTGTAGAACCCCGTTTACGCTACAGCTGCCCATTTGCGTCGTGCTGTTGTCTGAATGCTTTCCCAGCACGCCTCTGCTAATCGTTCAAACTCCACACCCAAGTCCTGCAGATGTTGTGCGTCTTTGCTGTGCATCTGTTCTGCGTAGTATTTGAGTTTGTTGCTCACAGTCGCCAGTGCATCCGCACTTGGCTCTATTTGGCTGAACCTTAATGTGCGCATATAACATTCGCTTTTGCCCAACCAACGCTCGCAAAACTCGCGTTCACTAGCAATGGCGTCTGCGGCTCGTAATACATCACGCACTTCGTGCAATAGTTGTCTGCTCATAGTTGCTCCTTATTGATGTAAGTATTTATCAACTCGAAGTGGAATATGCGTATGTGTGTGAATGTGTTTGGATGCATCAACATATCTGCTTGCGCATCTATGTGCTGTTTAAGCTGTTCATGCTCGCTCAGCTTCGCATCACAGCTCTGCACTGCGCATCTTTTTCATTCAAATAAGCTGAAACACAAGTAATGAATAATAATGATGAATGATTAAGTTTTATTAGGTATTGCAAGGAGTAGTCAGATCAACGCCTAGTAAGGCGTCAATCCGAACCAAGTGCATTGCACATCGTTTGCAGGCTGTATCACCAAACCATATTTGGAAGAGCAGGTTTTGCTATCATCTCTATTACTGGCGCATCACGCACACACAGGAGCCATACAGCGAGCTTTTCCTGTGTGCTAACGGTTCTCGTTTCCGAGGTTGTCATCCGTTTCACTTTTTGCTGAGCGTTCTCAGCCAACCATTACGACTTGCGCAAACGTTAGTGTCACTTCCGATTTTTCAGGATAAAAGGATGTCTCTCCAGTGGGACTTCGTTTTAGGCATCCCACCGACGAGGATGGGGTAGTGCGAAGAAGCAGATAACGAGCACTCTGTTTGCTCACCGTCTCACATCAGAACGGGTTTGCAGCACTATAACAATCGGCGTGCCAGCCTTAATCTCGTTTGGTTCGCCTGTGCTTGCCTGTTCTGTTTTGCCTTACAAGTTTATTTATCACTTTGACAAAACTTCAGCGCAGAAATGGCTCAAAGGTTACCATGTGTCTATTTCGGCAATTCGTTCGTGTATTGCTTCGGAGTCTGTCCACTTGTCGCCGTTGCGCTCAAACCAAGATACATCGTTTGTACCGCCTTGGTCTTCCCCTCCATCAAACTCAAAGAATTCGCCTTTGTATTTTATTCCAAAAGCTTGCTTCTCAAGTCGTGTGGCAGAATATAGCTTTTGCGTTATTGAGTTTGCATTACCTGAATCAACATCCAATAACACCAAACTCAAATCCGACAGCTTGAAGTCATCCTCCGCTTCAATCTGGATGGTGTAGGGGGATTTGTAGCATTGGACTGTTTCAAGCGAGCAATATTTGTATTTGTCAGCATCGGCAAAAAAATGGCTGTCGGCATCTAAGCACTCGCTCGACTTCGCAATTAGACATTTTTCATAATCTTCATCTTCACCATAATCATCTTGGAATAGTTGCTTAATTTCGTCGACTGGGCAGTTTTCATCATCAATATAGTAAAGTCCGCCGTCAAACAGCTCTGTGCCATCAACGCTTACGTTAAGATTTAGGTTTCCGTCTTCACAGAATCCTCGTCCCAAAAAGGCACCGCCCTTCTCATGTTCAAGCATTAAGTCAACGAAATCGTATTCGCCCTCGTCCATTTCGTTGAGCTTGCTGAGAATATCTTCGTCGTAGAAAGTGACATAAGCGAGAAGCGAATTGCCTTTGATATTTACTTCAACTGTTTTCATTTGAGTGCTCCCCTGCAAAGTTTAGGCGCTATTTAGAATAGATTAGGACACCCAAGAATTTCTGCAATCTATAATATCAGAGAATATACAAACTCTTATATTATCGCGTAACCAGCTAATTTATATGAGTAATAATGCATAACCTAAATCGGTTGCTCACCTAAAATATCAGACTTTAATGTATGCACAGCACAACATTAGATTTGAGGTGATAGATGGCACAAGCACAAACACTTACAGACGCACAGTTACGCCGCTGCTTGAAGTGGTGCCAAATGCGCAGACACAGCGCACGTGACACAACTATCTTCTATGTGAGCTACTACGCAGGACTCCGTGCTAAAGAGATTGCTGCACTTACAGTTGGCGATGTGTATGATGAGCAAGGTAGTGTGCGTGAACAGTTCGCACTAGATGCCGTCCAAACCAAAGGTGCAAAGACACGCACAGTATGGATAAACGCCAAGCTGCGTCGTCAACTGGAGCTGTATCGCAGCAGCCTGTTGTTCAAGGACTCAAACCGAGCACTGTTTCAAAGTCAAAAGGGTGGAGCGTTCAGTGCGAACACGATGACGCAGCTATTCCTAAACATCTATCGTGCTGCTGGATTTAAGAATGCCAGTTCACACAGTGGCAGACGCACCTTCATTACTGAACTGGCAAGCAAGGGTGTGAGCGTGCGTGTGTTGGCAGAACTGGCAGGGCATTCGAGTATACAAACCACTCAACGCTACATTGACGTCAATCCACAGCAGATGAGTGCCGCAGTGGAATTATTGTAAACCTTCAGTCTTGACTTGTACGGTTTATTGTACGATTAATGCTGCCTGGAGTAAGGAGATTGTTATGGATGTCATGACGTACACAGATGCAAGAGCGCAGTTAAAAGGCGTTATGGATCGAGCAATAGTGGACGGACAAGAAGTCGTGGTGACGCGGAAGAAGGGCGAGGCTGTTGTTGTCGTGTCTTTGGATGCGTGGAACGAAATTAATGAAACGCTGCATTTGTTGTCTACTCCAGTGAATGCAGCGCGGCTTCGCAGTTCTATTGCAGAACTGGACGCAGCGGGTGGACAAGAGCGTGAGTTAGAGGAGTGAAGCTGGTATTCTCGTCCACTGCTTGGGAAGACTACCAATTTTGGTTAAGTACTAATCCAAAAATCCATGCGCGAATAAATGAATTAATAAAACAAGCCACGAGGACGCCATTCACAGGTGTCGGAAAACCAGAACCTTTGCGAGGCGATCTTAGTGGGTGGTGGTCCCGGCGTATTTCACGCGAGGACAGGATGGTGTACCGAGTTGCTGGCAGTGGTGAAGCTCAATCTCTGGAGATAGCACAGCTTCGTTTCCACTACTGAAATGTTCATCGATGAACAGGCACACTCACTCATAGGCTTTGTCTATCAAACTCACAGCTTGTTGCAGTCGGTGATTGGCTAGATGCGCATAGCGTTCTGTTGTGGCAGAACGTGAATGTCCCAACAGCTTTTGCACTTCGTAGAGCGTAGCGCCATTGTTCACCAGTGTGCTTGCGAAGCTATGACGCAAGTCGTGTATGCGCACATCATGCAAACCTAACTCTGCGCGAATGCGGCTCCATTTGCTGAACACACAGCGATAGGGTTTGTGTGTGCGCGGATTGATGAACAGCCACTGTGGTTTGTGGATGTACTGCTGTGTTTGCAGCAGTCTAGCGTATTCGATTATCTGAACAGCTCTACGGTTGAGCATCACATAACGTGGCTTACCGTTCTTTGTTACTGGCACGTACCAGCTGTTGCGTTCCAAGTTGATGTGCTGCCACTCAGCTGTAAACACTTCATGCCGACGTGCGCCCGTGTACATCAAAAAGCCAATCAGCAAACACACGGCATCCCTGTGATGTAACTCCACATAGTCTCGCAATCGACTGGCTTCTGCCGCGTCCAAAAATCGTTCTTTGAGTGGATTGGCGTGAAGCAGTCTTATCGGTTTATACAGTGTAGAATGCGTATCAGCGCCGCACAGCTCATCTGCTTTGAGTAGGGCGCTGCGGATATGTTGAACACATTTATTGATGAAACTTTTGCTGTAACCTCGTTCGGACATATGGGCTACGAATGCGAATATATGGCGGCTAGACAGCTCACTGAGTATGACCTTGCCAAACCTTGTTTGCAGATGATTTTTGTACATGGATTGATGTGACGAATATGTGCGTTTGTATATCTTACACCAAGGAAGAAAGTGCTGTTCGTAGTAAACGTCAAAGGCCATACAATCATATGAGTGCGCGATTAAATTAGACCCAAAGAAATTAAGTTGCTACCAAAATTTGGGGAACTTGTTCTTTAACTCTGGACGTTTCAACGATGCCTTAGATAATTTTAAAAAAGCCTTATCACTGGCACCTGACAATGCAGCTATCCGTAATAACATTGGATCGATCTTTCTGAAGCAAGGGAAGTGGGAAGAAGCTGAAATGCATTTACTCAATGCTTTATCAGAAAATCCTCAAAATATTCCAACTCTTATAAATCTTGGCATTGTATCTAGGGCGTTACGCAAATTCAGCACCTCTCTAGAATTCCTTGAACTAGCGCGTTCCATTGAACTAAAAAATCATACAATACACTTCAATATTGGCCTGACACATACTTCACTGGATAACATGGATCGAGCTATTGAAGCGTATCGCACGGCGCTAGAATTAAATCCCAATTATGAGGGAGCGCATAATAACTTAGGTAGTTTACTTCAAAAACAGGGCGATATTGAAGGAGCTTTAACATCTTATAACAACTCAATTACTTCTGGTGGTTCTGATGCTGGCGCCTGCATAAATATGTTCAGTTTATGCTCTCAACTACAACACGTAAGAATTCCACGCATAACAGCCGTGTTTGATACACTCAAAAAAAATAACTTAATGGATCTTAATCCACGATTGATCATCTTAAATGCTATAGACGCTTTTTTAGAAAGAGATTTTACGGTAGTGAAAAATAACCTTAAACTATTTGATCAACTCAATCGTGAGATGATTGAAAAATTGAGAGTTAAGGATAAAGTCTTTTGCGTTGCATATCGAAACTTTATGCATGAGTTGATTGAGTATTCTATAATTGCTGACACTCAATCAGGTACGGCTCCAAAAATTTATCACTTGGGTGAAAGCCACTGTTTAAGCTATGCGCATAAACATGTTCTAATCGATGGTCAGATGCACTTGATTTCTCCACTTATAACGCTTGGGGCGAAAGCCTTTCACTTTGCTAGTACGGGTGATAACGAATATAAGGCAATTACAAGATTAAAGATTCAAACTCTACCAAAGGAATCAAAATTTTTTATTTCGTTTGGGGAAATTGACTGCCGAATAGAGGAAGGTTTCTCGGTTGCGGCTAGAAAACTTAAAAAGCCAATAGACGTTGTGATATCGCAGACAGTAGAAAGGTACATGAATTGGTTTGTTAGTCGACTAGATTTCGAGCCGGAGAATGTATATTTTTTTAATGTCCCAGCCCCAATGTTCGATGAAAAGTATCAGCAAAGACAGAATGATATGCGTGCAAATACTGTTTCGATTTTTAATTCTTTGCTAAGCAATCATATTCACTTAAATAATTTCAATTTAGTTGACGTCTTTAGTTTTTCTTTGGGTGAAAATGGCTTTTCCAACGGATTGTTTCATATTGACAATAATCATTTGGGGCCTTTGGCGCTAGGTGAAATTGAAAAACAGCTATGAGATGTGAAATAGCTCATCTCAGAAAAGTAACCAAGGTTATTAAATGCGGGCTTGGATCTTTTGATGGCCATTTATGGTCATGCGTTTCCTAACTATAGAAGCGGACTATCTCAAAGGGGATGCTCAATAGCAGTTCTGTGCATCCACGATAGCTTCATTATCCAGCACGACAAAGAACCTGAACTGAGACGCATCTTAGATCAAACAACCCATCAGGTAACCAAAGATAGGATAGGCCATGATATTAAGAATGAAAGGATAAGTCATAGGGGTAAAGTAACAGGAAATATTAAAGGATATGAAGAACCTGTAGATGTTGAATATCATACGCCCATTCATATTAAACCCACCAGACAGTACCTCAATAGGAAAGCTGAGTTTAATAAGTGGCTAAAACTACAAGAGATGTCATAAGACTTAGCTCTAGAATAACAGTTTAGGAGGGACGACGACAATGTGCAGTAACTCTAGAAACACTGGAAGACTACTGAGAATAACATACAAGCTGTACAAAATCAGGATGGCATAAGAAGGATACACCACAGAGAGTATGACAATGGAATAGCTAACTCCAATAAGTGGCTAGAGTACTATCAAGTAACGAATATTTTAATAACAGTATCTCCGCCAGTTGCGGCGCCGCAAATCGTCCCGATAGGTAGTTTATAACTCAAAAGCATCGCTAGAGGGTGACCTAGATATAACTCAAGCCTACCCCCCTCTCCCATTACTAGGACAAATAGAGATTATAGCTGTCACATACGAATATCCTACATTCTAGCCTATGTTGACTAAGTCCATCGAACTAGATAGTTTTAACTAACTCGTCACATCGAAGGTTCCACAATGAAAACGGTCAATATGCACGAGGCAAAGACACAACTGTCCAAGCTGGTTGATGCAGCTACAAAAGGGGAAGCCTTTGTTATTGCCAAATCAGGTAAGCCACTGGTGCGAGTAACTATGCTTGATGGTGTTGCTCCACAACGACTGGGGTTCCTACAAGGGAAAGCCTCAATTCCGGAAGACTTTGATGACATGTTTGCAGATGAAGTCGCCGCTCAATTTCAGGGTGGCCTTGAATGAACCTTTTGCTGGATACCCATATTCTTCTGTGGGCGGCATATGAACCTTCACGTTTGTCTGAGGCTGCCCGTGATCTACTTTTGGATAACAAATACAGGTTGCATTTCAGTGTCGCCAGCCTTTGGGAAGTTGCCATAAAGTCATCGTTAGGCAAGCCAGATTTCAGCGTGGATGTGGATGAGTTACGGTTGGGGCTTGTCGCTAATGATTATACCGAGGTTCCAATAGCAGCGGCTCATGTGCTGCGTTTGCCCACCTTGCCCAGTATTCACTCTGATCCATTTGATCGCATACTTGTAGCTCAAGCTATGGCGGAGGGATATGCTTTGCTGTCGCATGACACGAAAGTGATCGCATACGGTGGCCCCGTGTGGGTTGTATGATTGCGTCTAAGTACCTAAGGATGAATGTAATTTCTTATCTTGGATTCTTAGGTCGAAAACCCCGCACAGCGAATCGTTTGGCCATAATCTGGAGGGGGTCCATTATTTAGGGTCGTGTAACTGGTGTGGTCGATTAGCTATCCATCAATAACCACCATGTGATCTGAGGGTGTGATACCCAATGCCTTGCCGTATGTCCCATCAGCAATAGCAGCACTTGTGAACAGATGCTCTGAGGACAAATGAGCGTATCGTTGCGTGGTCTTGATGCTGTTGTGACCCAGTAGCTTTTGAACATCATAAATCGACACACCATTATTTACGAGGGTAGAGGCATATGAATGTCGTAGGTCATGCAACCGTAGATCAGGTAAGCCAGCGGCTGTTCGCACCAGCTTCCACGCAGCATGAAGGCACTTGTAAGGGCGTCCTGCGCTTGGATTAGGGAAGATTTAGGGATTGGTGTAGTCGGAAACATCTCAGGCCTAAGCCGCTCCAGAACGAGTACACTATCCTGCATTCCAAATATGTGGATCACCCTGATGACGCCATCAACAGAAAGATTGAGTATAAAGACGAAGAATTAAGCACGGAGGAACTAGCTCTGGTGAATACCATGAGGGATCAACTTGACACCGAAGGGATGATCCCTAACATTGCTAGAAAGACACTTAAATCTATCGATATAATCCTCGGTTCTAAGGTCTAAAGCCTTAGGAAATGGTTTTATGAAGACAATAATCGAGACATGTCGTCCCAAAGGAGTAACAAGAATTGACTGATTCTGTCGAAAAACGGGTCGTAATCGGCTCTGTTAGGGGGCTTCCCCTCTCATCATCAATTCTTGCCCTTTTGACGGTTTCGGCCTGCGGTGGGGGGTCTGGACCGGCAGATAGTGGTGAGCCTGGAGCGGGTTCTGGAGCTGGCGCAGACGGATCAACTGATGGCGGTGATAGCACGCCGCAGCCGATTAATTACAGTGGCGCGGTCATTAAGGGGCCGCTAGAAAATGCCGTTGTGTTTCTAGATTACGATGGCGATGGCGTGCTGGGCCTGGATGAGCCTTCAATTAGGACCGCTTCAGACGGGTCTTTTTCTCTTGCTGGGAACGTAGCTGGTGCAAGCTTTGTTGCTCAGACCGACGAAACTACAGTTGATACGTCGTCCGGTGAAATTCTTGATAACGTGACACTTAAGGCACCCGCGGGGGCATCCGTCGTGACGCCTGCGACGACAATTATGAAAGAGGCTGGAATTACCAAGGAGGAGGTGGCTGCTGTTTTGGGCCTCCCAGAAGGCGTCGACGCCACAACATTTAACCCCTACGCGGCTGATGTGGACCCTGTTGTTGCCCTCGCTGTAGAAAAGGTTTCCCAGCAGGTGATGACGACTGTGAATGCCATCGCATCTGCAGTCGAAGGAGCAGGTGGTAGTAAAGTGGATGCTTTCGCAGCTGCAATGGAAACCGTTGTTGAGGTTGTGAAGGAGCGCAGCGACTCTGTGAAGCTAGATCCTACCATCTCAAACGCAACGATTAATTTCTCAGATGCCACTGAGATGGACGCTGTTACTGAGAAGCTTTCCAAAAAAATTGCTGAAACGGGCATTGCGTCTAGCGAAGATTTCGATGCCGTAAAAGCCGATCTAAGCACTGCGGTTCAGAATGTTAACACGGCAATTAGTGAAGTGACGGACCTCACCTCTGAAGCTTCGATGGCGGCCTTTGCTGTCGCTACGGAGTTGAATGAACAGGTTAAGATGGCGACTGAAGCCAAGGGCGATCCCACGTTTAAGATTGCAATGACAGACGCCGCTGAAGTTTCTAAGGCTGCGGACGAGAAATCTGCCGAAATTAAAGAGAAAATTGATTCTGGCGAAGTCATCTTGAAGCCAGAACCAGAACCAGAACCAGAACCAGAACCAGAACCAGAACCTGAGCCAGAACCTGAGCCAGAACCTGAGCCAGAACCTGAGCCAGAACCTGAGCCAGAACCTGAGCCAGAACCTGAGCCAGAACCTGAGCCAGAACCTGCGCCTGCGCCGGCGCCTGCGCCTGCGCCTGCGCCGGATACGACCGGGCCGACGGTAACATCAGTGGCATTTGAAAATATTGACGGTGCCTACGGCGTAGGCGTTGATATAAAGATTTTAGTCACATTCAACGAGGATGTGACTGTCACTGGCGCGCCCACCATGAGCCTTGCATTAACTGGCTCGAATGTCGTGACTGCCGGCTACTTAAGTGGTTCCGGCGGTAGAACGCTTTCATTTGGCTATACGGTCCAAGAGAACGATGTTGGGACTTCAATAAATTTTAGCGGAACAGACAGTCTCGTGCTGAGTAGTGGCGCAACAATTACGGACGCTGCATCTAACGCGGCTACGCTAACTTTGCCGGATCCAGTGAGCAGTTCGACTGCATCGCAATCTGTTGATATAGATGGCACACGCCCAACGATTACATCGCAGAAGGCCGCCGTTGGTGGTACAACGATTGCGGTAGGCTTCTCTGAGGAGGTGTCAGGTTCCCCAGAAGCGGTCAATTTTGAAGTGACTGTTGGAGGCACTGCTTCAACAGTGTCTAGTGTGTCGATGGCTGAAAATGGACTGTCAGGCACAATCACTATTGCAGACACGATAACGGATGGTGCGACTGTCTTGCTCAAATATACCCCCAGTTCCACCGCAAATCTGCGTATTAAAGATACCTCGGGCGGCGAAATGGCGGCAGTAACTTCTGCCCTAACGGTTGATACGACTGGGCCCACCGTCTCTGGAGTTTCGACAACTGCGCAAAACGCCACTTACGCGATAGGTGATACCATACCAATAACGGTTACGTTTTCAGATCCTGTGAACGTCACTGGGGTCCCCACGCTAACGCTAGAAACTGGCAGCAGTGACGCCGAATTGAATTACGTGTCTGGATCCGGTACGGCGTCTTTACTATTCAACTACACCGTTGCAAACACACAGGCGTCTTTAGACTTGGATGTTGCATCCGCATCTGCTTTGGCAGTCACTACTGGGGTGACAATCAAAGACCTGGTAGGCAATAATGCTACGCTGACACTCCCGAGTGCCTCCGATTCTGCATCTCTTTTGACAAATCACGATATTGTAGTTGACGGAGTTCGCCCAAGTGTAAATGCCTCCACAGATGACGCGGCTACGTCTGGCGCGGTTGCTACGGCAGGGACGAAGGTTGTAACCCTGACCACTTCAGAAGCTCTTGCAACGCCAACCTCCGAGACTTTGATCGCACTCGCTGAAGACTTCACGGTTACAAACGCAACCAGTGGGGAAAATGTCGTTACAGCCGTTGCAGCTAGCGGGACCACGATTACGCTAACCCTGACGGATACGATCTTAAACGATGCGAGCTTGACAGTTGCGTATGCGCGCGACGCCGCAAATTTGATTGCAGACGCAAGTGGTAATGATATGGTAAGCGTGACGCCCGCACGCGACATAAAAGTAGTAAACGATAGCTCGCCGCCTACAATTTCAAAGGTTTATACCCCCTCAAGTTTTGATGCCACGGCTGTGCAGGCCATTGGAGATATAATCCCGATTCACGTCGTGTTTAACGAAGGTTTAAATGTGTCGGGGGTGCCAACCCTGAAACTAGAGACTGGGACTGCTGATGCGGTAGTCAATTATGCGTCGACCACAACAACATTTACTGAAAATGACACACTCGTTTTCGATTATACCGTTGAGTCAGGTCACACCGCAACGGACTTGGCGACGCATGAGACGTCGCCGCTTGGGAGCGCTGGCACGATAGTTGATAATTTAAATAGTCCGCTGGCCGATGCTCGAACACTTCCCACAGTCGGATCTGGAAATGCCTTGAAAGACCCAGTGGACATTGTCGTTGACGGTGTGCGCCCGACGGTGGATGTTACGACCAATGATTCAGCCACGTCTGGAGCAGTTGCGAACGCGGGGTCGAAGACGATTACTCTGACGACTTCGGAGGCACTTGCAACGCCAAGCTCTGCTACTTTGACTGCTCTTGCGGGAGATTTTACAGTCACCAACACCACGAACAGCTCAGAGAACGTCGTCACAGCGGTTGCGGTTAGTGGGACTTCGATCGCTCTCACTGTGACGGATACGATCCAGAATTCGGCGAGTTTGACGGTTGCCTACGCGCTCGATACGTCCAATCCCATTGAGGATGCTAATGGCAATGACATGGCGACGATTTCGAATGCGCGTGAGATAACTGTTGTGAATGATGTTTCTGCGCCGACGGTGCTTAAGGTTCATGCACCTGCTGTTTTGGGATCTTTTGATCCCACGGCTACTCAGGCGATCGGGGACATTATTCCAATCCACGTTGTGTTCAGTGAGGCGGTGAACGTGACTGGTAATCCAACGCTGAAGTTGGAGACGGGGACGACGGATGCAGTGGTAGACTACACTGCGCTTGCGACGACAAACGTTGCGAATGACACGATGGTCTTTGAGTTTACAGTTGGGGACAGTAGCGAGCTTCATTTGTCGTCGGACTTGGCGACACATGATACGACTCCAATGGCTAATGTTGGTACGATCGTTGACAATCTTGGGACAGCGGCCAATCGAACACTTCCCACGAGCTCGTCTGATACCCTTGTTGGTGCGGACGATATTGTGATTGATGGCTCGCGTCCGACAGTGAATGTTACGACTGACGACTCCAGCACGTCTGGAGCAGTTGCGAACGCGGGGTCGAAGGTGATTACTCTGACGACTTCGGAGGCACTTGCAACGCCAAGCTCTGCTACTTTGACTGCTCTTGCGGGAGATTTTACAGTCACCAACACCACGAACAGCTCAGAGAACGTCGTCACAGCGGTTGCGGTTAGTGGGACTTCGATCGCTCTCACTGTGACGGATACGATCCAGAATTCGGCGAGTTTGACGGTTGCCTACGCGCTCGATACGTCCAATCCCATTGAGGATGCTAATGGCAATGACATGGCGACGATTTCGAATGCGCGTGAGATAACTGTTGTGAATGATGTTTCTGCGCCGACGGTGCTTAAGGTTCATGCACCTGCTGTTTTGGGATCTTTTGATCCCACGGCTACTCAGGCGATCGGGGACATTATTCCAATCCACGTTGTGTTCAGTGAGGCGGTGAACGTGACTGGTAATCCAACGCTGAAGTTGGAGACGGGGACGACGGATGCAGTGGTAGACTACACTGCGCTTGCGACGACAAACGTTGCGAATGACACGATGGTCTTTGAGTTTACAGTTGGGGACAGTAGCGAGCTTCATTTGTCGTCGGACTTGGCGACACATGATACGACTCCAATGGCTAATGTTGGTACGATCGTTGACAATCTTGGGACAGCGGCCAATCGAACACTTCCTACGAGCTCGTCTGATACCCTTGTTGGTGCGGACGATATTGTGATTGATGGCTCGCGTCCGACGGTGAATGTTACGACCAATGATTCATCGACATCTGGCGCAGTTGCGAACGCGGGAACGAAGGTGATTACTCTGACGACTTCGGAGGCACTTGCAACGCCAAGCTCTGCCACTTTGACTGCATTGGAAGGTGATTTCGACGTAAAATTAAATGGTAACACTAAGTCCATAGATAGCGTTAGTGTTTCGGGTACGTCTATTATTTTGACGCTTGATGATTACGTGCCGAATGAGGGAAGTAATACTCTGACGGTCGCCTACGCGCTCGATACGTCCAATCCCATTGAGGATCTTAATGGCAATGACATGGCGACGATTTCTAACGCGCGGGCAGTTACATTTGTCGACGACACAAATGATCCGGGGATTGTGCGTGTCTTCGGAACAAATAGTGGTCCGCATTCGCCCGGTGACACTGTTCAAATTTCCGTTTTGTTTGATGAGGTGGTGTTAGTTGTAAATGTGCCAGAATTAGAGTTTCAATCTGATGCCACAGCTACATATGTGTCTGGAAGCGGTGCCGTCGACAAAACACTAGTCTTTGACTACTTAGTGGGCGCTAGTGAAGCAACTAACGATCTGCAGTATAAGAGCGTCAACTCCTTTTTATTCGTAACGCAAGACGCTACGGTTCAGGATCCAGCTGGAAATTATGCAGTACTAACACTTCCGGCTCTGGATTCTTTGAATTCACTCGCCGGTAGCAGTTCAATCGAGATACTTTGAGGAGGCTAATATGTCTTGGTCAGAAATTCGAAATAATGAGAGTGTTTTAACGGGTTATAATTTTGTAACCCAGGAGACGGTTGACAGTGTGCAGTACACCTACACTGACACTTTTGATCTCAATTTTGAATTGGTGGCAAATAAGTGGGAAGATGACGCCTCTAATTCGAATACGTTTGGTGAGACCGTAGTAAGTTCTACTGACACGTCTGCCTGGGCTGCGCTTGAGGCTGAATTTACTTGGTTGAGTTTTTCGGGTTTGACGAGTGTGCGTGTGCAAGAGGGTGCGAATAGTTGGCTTGAAGACGGACTTACGGTCACGGAGAGCCGTAAGCATTTGTTCGATGTGAGTACCTGGGGCCACCTTGGCGGTGTGGAGGCATATGACGGTGTCGAGGTCCAATATGAAGCCGGTTGGCAGCGTGGTGCTGAAAGCCTTGCGATTGGTGGCGGCACACCCCAGCTGACGTCTTCGGACGGGGCTGCCTATGATCTGTTTGGTGCAGCTTATTACGCTGAAGAGAGTTGGACGAACTGGGAAGGTCTGCCTGAGTATGAGCGGACCTACTATGATGGGAGTGGAAACAAGCTTGGTTCGAGCTTTACGTCGCAGAACCAGTGGACGGATAATTATACCGATCCCAATAATCCAGAGACGATAACAAATACGAACTCGAATTATAATGATCCCGATGGAAACTGGCTGGGCTGGTCATCTGTTGAGATGGATTCCAGCAGTCAAGTTCGCAATGCCAATCAGAGTTCTGAGAAGGTAGTTGCATCAACGGATACAACGACTTGGGATGCGCTTAAGAGTGAGTTTGATTGGTTAACGTTTGATAGTTGGACAACTGTGCGTGTTCAAGATGAGACGATGTCATGGCTTGATGGCACGACGCTTGTGACTGAGAGCCGCAAGCACCTGTTTGACGACAGCTGGGGCCATTTGGGTGGTAAAGAAGTTACGAACTCTGGCGCGGTTGTGCAGTATACTTCGGGTTGGACCCGCGGCGAGGAGAAGTTCCAAATTGCGAATGATACGCCGCAGTTAGATTCTGGCAATACAGATCATGCAGGTGCGATCAGTCTGTTTGGTAATGCTTATTATTATGAGGAAAGCTATACGAACTGGCAGGGCCAGCAAGAGACGGAGACGAATTACTACAGCTCGACCGGTGTAAAACTTGGTTCAAGCTTCAAGTTCATTGATACTTGGACGGATAATAGTGACCCGGCAAACCCAGTCACAGTTACCAATACCAACATCAATTATAACGGTCCCGACTGGGAGTGGCTTGGCAATGAGTGGTATGACACAGTTGGAAATGGTGGGCAGAACTTTGAGCGCGTTGTTGAGAAACTTGATGCGCAGGGTGCTACGACCGCTGAGTGGACAGCTTTAGTTTCGGATGTTGAGCTTGCGCATATTACATTAGATTCGAATTTGACGAGTGTACGTGTTCAAGAAGGCACAAACACCTGGGTTGATGTTACAACCTCCACCTCGACAACTGAGAGCCGTAAGCATTTGTTCGATGTGAATAACTGGGACCACCTTGGCGGTTTTGAGAGTTATGATGGTGGGGAGCGTGTAGTCCAATATGAAGCTGATTGGCAGCGTGGTGCGGAAACCATAACCATTGACAGCAACACACCCCAGCTGACGTCTTCGGACGGGGCTGCCTATGATCTGTTTGGTGCAGCTCATTACACCGAAGAGAGTTGGATGAACTGGGAAGGTCTGCCTGAGTATGAGCGGACCTACTATGATGGGAGTGGAAACAAGCTTGGTTCGAGCTTTACGTCGCAGAACCAGTGGACGGATAATTATACCGATCCCAATAATCCAGAGACGATAACAAATACGAACTCGAATTATAATGATCCCGATGGAAACTGGCTGGGCTGGTCATCTGTTGAGATGGATTCCAGCAGTCAAGTTCGCAATGCCAATCAGAGTTCTGAGAAGGTAGTTGCATCAACGGATACAACGACTTGGGATGCGCTTAAGAGTGAGTTTGATTGGTTAACGTTTGATAGTTGGACAACTGTGCGTGTTCAAGATGAGACGATGTCATGGCTTGATGGCACGACGCTTGTGACTGAGAGCCGCAAGCACCTGTTTGACGACAGCTGGGGCCATTTGGGTGGTAAAGAAGTTACGAACTCTGGCGCGGTTGTGCAGTATACTTCGGGTTGGACCCGCGGCGAGGAGAAGTTCCAAATTGCGAATGATACGCCGCAGTTAGATTCTGGCAATACAGATCATGCAGGTGCGATCAGTCTGTTTGGTAATGCTTATTATTATGAGGAAAGCTATACGAACTGGCAGGGCCAGCAAGAGACGGAGACGAATTACTACAGCTCGACCGGTGTAAAACTTGGTTCAAGCTTCAAGTTCATTGATACTTGGACGGATAATAGTGACCCGGCAAACCCAGTCACAGTTACCAATACCAACATCAATTATAACAACGCCGGTGATCGTTGGCTTGGCAATGAGAGCTCTGACTCGTTAGGAAATGTTAATCAAAATTTTGAGCGAATCGTGCAGAAGTTTGAGGTTGATGGTTCGACGCTCACGGATGGTTGGATTGCTCTCTTTGGAGATCCTAATGACGTTAGTCAAAATGGTGATCCGGATTTAACACATATTACATTAGATTCGAATTTGACGAGTGTACGTGTTCAGGAAGGCACAAACACTTCGGTTGATGTTACAACCTCCACCTCGGCAACCGAGAGCCGTAAGCATTTGTTCGATAGCAATCGTGAGCACGTGGGGGGGTTTGAGAGTTACGATAGTGGAGCCCGAACAATTTTGTTTGATGCCAATTGGCAGCGTGGAGCGGAAACATTCCAAATTGTGACTGGGGAAAGCAATTCTGAGGACAATACGCCTCAGCTGACCGAAGCCGATGGAGCGGCGTATGATCTATTCGGAGCCGCCTATTTTTCTGAGGAGACTTGGCTTAATGGGGAACAGAAAATTGAGGTGGAGCGCACTTACTACGAAGGTAATGGAAACAAGATCGGCTCAAGCTTCATGGCAACTGAGGAAGATCGTGGAGCGGAGAAGTATCAGTATAATTTCCAAGATGCGAGTGGATCGAATTTAGGTTGGGCCTGGGAAAATTCAAACGGTGAATCATTCGCTCAAATTGAAAAGACTATCGTAAAGTCCGATGGACAAGGTGGAGAAAGTGCCAATTGGGTGGCTCTAGAGAGCAAGTTTACTTGGTTGGACTTGTCATCGTTTGATTCGGTTCTCCTTGAGGTGACCAAGGAAACCTTCTCGGTTGATATTAATGGGACGACGACGCTTGAATCCCAAGAGCGGCAGCATGTATTCTCCGCTCCAAATATTGCGGATGGTGCCTCGGCAGTATCACTTAGTGGAAATGCGAAGACCGAGGTAGATTCAATTGACTTTGCGTCCACTGGCTTTGCATTGGTTGCAAACCCTTCTGATAACGCTACGCCAGGTTTTGAAAATGTAGTCACGCTAGCCGATGGTGACGTCACGGGGCTATCCTCTGGGACTTACGCGATTTTTGAAGTTATGGCGCAGTCAGACCCATCCGTGATTTCGAGCTATGAAGCGTACCCAGTCACATTTATTGTAACACAGGGTCGGCAGGATACGTCACACTTCGGGGGCTGGGAGTTACGCGACGACGGCACTGAGGTCCAGTGGGATGCCAATTTCGAACGTGGAGTGGAGACTTTTTCAGTCATCACCTCAGGAGGAGATAAAACACCGCAGCTGACTTCTGCAGACGGATCTGCATTCACTCTTTTCGGTGACGCCTACTTCAAGGCTGATAGTTTTGTAAACTGGCGAGGTGAAACCGAGACACAGACAGATTATTATTCAGAGCACGGCTTGAAGCTTGGCAGTGCAACCACCACGCAGCAAATTAACGAAAACTCTGTCGTCACGTATGAGGAAACAAAATATAATAACGCTGATGGGAACTGGCTCGGTTTAGTTTGGTCAGATGTAGAAGGAAATTCGAGCGAAAACTTTGAAACGATTGTCTCCAATACGGATGCAGCCGCATGGCAAGCTTTACAAACCGAATTTGGTTGGGTCTCATTTTCTGGTCTTTCCGCAGTGCGTGTTGAGCGGGGATCGAGTACCTTTGATAATGGCGGTCAGCCGTATTCTGAAACACGAAAACACCTTTGGTTGCCGGAAGGAAGTGGCACCTCTGCGCACCTCGGCGGACAAACTGTTGAGCGTGATGGCACTGAGGTCGAGTGGAATGCCGGCTGGGCCCGCGGTGCTGAAACCTTTACAATTGTTACAAACTCAATTGATCCTGCGGATAATACACCCCAGCTGACGTCGACCGATGGTGCAGCCTTTGATGTTTTTGGTTTAGCTTATTTCAAGCAAGATAGTTGGCTTGATTGGGAACAAAACTCGGTGGTCGAGCAAACGTTTTACAATTCGAGTGGTATTAAACTTGGCAAGGCGTTCACAACCACAAAAGTCGAGAATGGTGTCAATAGAGAGGACTTTAATTTCCAGAACGCCGAAGATAATGAAATTGGGCAAGGCTGGTCTCAAGCTGATGGTCAAGAGTACCAGCGGCTTAAAAGTATTGTTACAAAATCTGATGGAAATGGTGGAACGACTTCTGAGTGGCAAGCACTCGAAGCCGAGTTCAGTTGGCTAACTTTCAGTGGTATTGACTCCGTCCTAGTTGAGGATAGGAGCGACACATATTTCTCTGGCCTAGGTGCCACACAGACATTAGTCACTGAAACCCAAAAACACTTATACGTTTCGCCATTGATAGCGAGTGACGCGACAGCCGTTACGTTGGATACGGCCACAAAAATAAGTGAAGTCGCCGTCTTGGATTTTGCTGGTAGTGGTGAGGGTAGCGCAGAGCACCCGACAAATTATACACATCCGCCGCAGGATAATGTTATCACGGTTGGAGATGGTGAAATTACTGGCCTCAGTGCGGGCACATACGCGTTCTTTGAGACGTACGATCAATCAGGCTCTCTGAATGGCTATGAAGTCTATACGGTTGCATTTGGAGCCAGTGAGTTTACCACGCACAATACACACTTCGGCGGCAGTGAGAGTGGGTCGGATGGAACGGTTGTCCAATACAACGCCGGTTTCATGCGGGGAGCGGAAACTTTCTCGATCGTTACCGAGGGTCCGAGCGCGACGCCTCAACTGCTCGACACAGATGGTGCGGCTTATGACTTGTTCGGGGCTGCGTACTACTCTGAGGATAGCTGGCTAAACCCACAAAATGAACAGCAAGTTGATCAGGCTTACTATAATGCCAACGGCATTAAACTTGGGGAAGGGTTTTTTCAGACAACTATTTCCAGCGGCGTAGTTCGTGAGGAGTTCGATTTTCGTGATGCAGATGGCATGAGCCTAGGCTGGGGCTGGTCTGAAGCTGATGGTCAACAGTCCCAGCAGCTTAAAAGTACTGTTACAAAATCTGATGGAAATAGTGGGACTACTTCTGAGTGGCAAGCACTCGAAGCCGAGTTCAGTTGGCTAACTTTCAGTGGCATTGACTCCGTCCTAGTTGAGGATAGGAGCGACACATATTTCTCTGGTCTAGGTGCCACACAAACTTTAGTCACTGAAACCCAAAAACACTTATACGTTTCGCCATCGATAGCGAGTGACGCGACAGCGGTTACGTTGGATACAGCCTCAAAAATAAGTGAAGTGGCCGGCTTGGATTTTGCTGGTAGTGGTGAGGGTAGCGTAGGTCATCCCACGAACTACACGCATCCGCCGCAGGATAATGTTATCACGGTTGGAGATGGTGACGTTACTGACCTTAGTGCAGGCACATACGCGTTTTTTGAGACATATGATCAATCAGGCTCTCTTAATGGCTATGAGGTCTATGCAGTTGCGTTTGGAGCCAGTGAGTTTACCACGCCCGACAGTCACTTTGGTGGCAAGGATGTTGCTGATAATGGCTTGACTGTTCAATTTGGAGCAGAGCGTTTAAGGGGTGATGAGACGCTTACGATCATATTGTCTGGTACTGATGCCACGGACCGTCTTGATGCTTCAGACGGTATATCCCATCAACTTTACGGTGAAGCTTACGTAATAATTGACGATGTTTATCAAAATAATAACGGTAATACCGAAACGCTCAGGAAATATTTTGATGCGGCGGGAAACAAAGTTGGTAAAAGTTACAGTGAGGATACGACGCCTTCTAGGACTGCTGTCAATTATGAAAATTCTGCAGGTGTCTGGATAGGAGAAGAGTGGGCTGACATCGACGGTACGAGCTATGTGGACTATTATACGACGGTTACTAAGTCTAATGGAATTGGAGGTACTACGGCGGCCTGGGACGCATTAGTCGCTGAGTTTTCTTGGGTGGACCTGAGCGGGGTCGATTCTGTGATGGTTGGCCAGGAACGTGATGAGTACCTAGACTTAGGCAGCTTAGTTGTAGAAACCCAAAAACACTTATATGTTTCTCCATTGATAGCGAGTAACGCGACAGCGGTTACGTTGGATACGTCCTCACAAACAAGTGAAGTGGCCGGCTTGGATTTTGCTGGTAGTGGTGAGGGTAGCGTAGGTCATCCCACGAACTACACCCATCCGCCGCAAGATAATGTTATCACGGTTGACGATGGTGACGTTACTGGCCTCAGTGCAGGCACATACGCGTTTTTTGAGACCCACGATCAATCAGGCTCTACGAATGGCTATGAGGTCTATGGAGTCACATTTGGAGCTAGCGATACCACTATTTTCACCCCAAATTCAACTTCTTGGATAGAGAATCATTTTGGTGGAAAATTTGTGGAAGGAGACGGGACGGTCGTTCAATTCAATGCGGGTTTGGAGCCTGCTACGACCGATATAGGCGATAATGTTTTTGCAATAGGCGCGTCACCTGCTGGCCCATTTGCACCAAACTCCGTGTACGCAATATTACCCTCTGGAGATGGCTCCACATATAACGCAGTTGCGGGACAGTGGGACGATGTCAACAATGCGTTCACGCCTCAAGTGTTCGGTGAAATCCCTGGCCTAACATTAGCTGCAATACAAGAAGCGTTCTTCTCTGGATCAACGCAAGTTTTAGGCAGTTATACTCCTCCACAGCCAAATGTTGTGACTATGGGTGCGGATGTTGCCGGTCTGACAACTGGTGTGACGTATGCGATTGTTGAAACGGGCACTGATGTGTTCAAGGCGATCGCGGGGACCTGGGATGTGAACAGCACGTTGTTCACGCCTGCTGATCCAGTTGTTGAGGTAATAGATCTTGATGTTACGCAAGTTGCAGCAATTTATGCTGCTACGAGCGAAGACCTGGGTATGTATACTGCACCTACGACACAGCCTACGACACCGCCAAATGTTGTGACGATGGGTGCGGATGTTGCCGGTCTGACAACTGGTGTGACGTATGCGATTGTTGAAACTGGCACTGGTGTGTTCGAGGCGATCGAGGGGGTCTGGGATACTGTGAACAGCACGTTGTTCACGCCTGCTGATCCAGTTGTTGAGGTAATAGATCTTGATGTTACGCAAGTTGCAGCAATTTATGCTGCTACGAGCGAAGACCTGGGTATGTATACTGCACCTACGACACAGCCTCCGACACCGCCAAATGTTGTGACGATGGGTGCGGATGTTGCCGGTCTGACAACTGGTGTGACGTATGCGATTGTT
>JAPDHM010000003.1 GCA_030704425.1 Rhodobacteraceae bacterium IMCC1909
AAATGTTGTGACGATGGGTGCGGATGTTGCCGGTCTGACAACTGGTGTGACGTATGCGATTGTTGAAACTGGCACTGGTGTGTTCGAGGCGATCGAGGGGGTCTGGGATACTGGGACCACCACGTTCACGCCTGGTGATGGATCTAGTGATGTTGCAGGTATTACTGACGTTGCGCCAATCTATGCTGATACGAACACGTTAGAACTGGGTATGTATACTCCGACACCGCCAAATGTTGTGACGATGGGTGCGGATGTTGCCGGTCTGACAACTGGTGTGACGTATGCGATTGTTGAAACTGGCACTGGTGTGTTCGAGGCGATCGAGGGGGTCTGGGATACTGGGACCACCACGTTCACGCCTGGTGATGGATCTAGTGATGTTGCAGGTATTACTGACGTTGCGCCAATCTATGCTGATACGAACACGTTAGAACTGGGTATGTATACTCCGACACCGCCAAATGTTGTGACGATGGGTGCGGATGTTGCCGGTCTGACAACTGGTGTGACGTATGCGATTGTTGAAACTGGCACTGGTGTGTTCGAGGCGATCGAGGGGGTCTGGGATACTGGGACCACCACGTTCACGCCTGGTGATGGATCTAGTGATGTTGCAGGTATTACTGACGTTGCGCCAATCTATGCTGATACGAACACGTTAGAACTGGGTATGTATACTCCGTCTGCAAATCCAGATATGTCTTCGGTAACCAGTTTGGTAAACAGTTTCTTAGTTAGTGATAACCGCTTAAAGGTGGAATTTGTTGATTTATCGTCTGAGATCGATACTGAAGCTGAGTTTGTGAGTGCTGCATCTATCGGAGAAGCCGCACAATCCTTGAGAATTTTCTATACTAAGGACGGAAATACCAACGAACAGATGCTTGATTTTGGGAACTTGGATTCCAAAGATGATGGCAATGTTACCTTCTTGGCACCTAATGAGGATTACAGCCAAGTTACTACGACATCCACGTCCAACGCATCTATGATAGTGCAACTAGATATAGGCGTAGATGTGACTGCCTCTTATGATGTGGTGCTTGATCCATTGGGAGATGGTTTTCATCCAGCGTCTGGATTAGATAATGATCTATCATATACTTTTACGGCGTAGCCATAATACTACTCATGATAAATTGTTTCTATATCCGAATATAATAAGTATCGGTTCGCAATTCAAAAATGGAAGATCTAGAGGAAGTACAGGAATGGATGAGCAATCTGTCAACAAAGCGGCCCAGTCTTTAGAGGCACATCTCAAGTCTTTAAGGCAAAGACATGAAAACGAGCTAAACGCCATGAAGACTAGGCACAGAGCTGAAATCTCTGCCCTCGAAATGCAGATAGGGAGTATGCGTAAAACAGGCAGGAAGCGTGATAACCGCTCCAAGATGAATTGATCAGATAATTTGGAAATTAGATGCATTAAGCACAGCAAAATCTTCTGTGCCCATACCATTCAATTGAATAATCGTAGTAATTGTGTCTAAAAACACGCCATCTTGCGCTGAATCAGAAATTATTGATATTTTCAAGCTATTGCTTGGTGAGTGCTCCCATAAGCATATCTGCTGGGAGTTTTGAAATTGCAGCCGATGTTCGTTAATACCATTTAAACCATTCAGGGCACTGACTACTTGTCCCTGATCTAGATAACTAGATCCGGTTAAAAGGAGAATGTCGGTATTTGTTCCAAGTGTTTTTTTGCCTCCAGAAGTCAGGTCTAAGTTTCGAAAAGAAAAACCTGTAGAGCTTAAAGTGCTTTCATAATTAAATAGCAGAATGTCACCTACGTTACCGGCAGTAAAGTCCAAAATAATATCCAGCTCGTTAGATAAATCTGAACTATTGAAAACAAAAAAATCTTTCCCTGCTCCACCATCCAAAATGTCATATCCACTGTTACCAACTATATTGTCAGATCCGTCTCCGCCCGAGATGCGATTGTCATTTTGATCTCCAATTAAATTTGTGTCGTTACTGCCAATAATCTGGATATTTTCGAAATTTGTAAGTGCCCGAGCATCGCTTCCAGATTGTGTTTGATAAATTTCCTCTAGGAGGTTGATTACTGTAGTTTCACCAAATGAATTAACCGTAAAGACTATTGTATCGTTTCCGTTACCACCATCTAAGTTAGCGGTGTAGTTACTAACAGCGACTGTGTCATTTCCAGTACCTGTTTCTATTTTAGTCATGCTGCCCGTCGAAAGGACTTTAAAATTCGAGGAACTTTCACTCGCGTTTATATTTTCAAAGTTTGCAATTTCGTTGTTGAAACTGGATAGGAGATTTTCTCGATAAATAATTTCGTTTGTGCCATCGATTATGATCGTCGAAGAGGCCGAGAGCTCAACATATAGCATGTCATTGTCTGGACCTGCGTCCAGTTGGTTGCCCCAATTGCTTAGGTATATTTCGTCATCGCCATCGTAGGTCTTTACAGTACTTTTCCCACTTCCTAGGTGAATTATGTCATCTCTCGGACTTCCTAAAATACGATCGTTTCCGCCGTTACTTCTGAACCACAGTTCGGTTTCAAACGGTCCAATTAGGTCGTTGCCAAAGCTGCCCTCGACAAATTTACTTTCCTCAATATTTTTGATTTTATTCGAAGATCCGCAAGCGGCCAAGCCTGAAGCTTTTAGGAATAGAAGGGTGCGTATGAGGTGTTTATGACGCTCGGTATGTAACTTAATTTCCATTTGGTTCACGACCTTGTACATGCGCAGGTGGGCATTATTCGACAACATGAAGAACTTTTATGAATAAGTCTTTTGCAATTTTCAAACAATATTTTTGTATATTATCCACGCAAAGAGCATTCCATACGAAAGTTTATACATTAATTGTTACGCTATAATGAATAAATTAATTCAATTGGTAAGCCAAGGGGGCTGCTGTAACCAATATGGTTGCTCTCGTGTCTGCAAAAAAATGCTATTGTTCAGTTCCATTTTCAGTACCAATAATTTTCGGTTTATTACCAAAATTTCAGGCATAGGCGTGCGCGCTTTCAACGCGTGATGAGGTCTGACCTGGTTATGCCACCTGAGCCAGGCATTGATCGTGACCTGCGCTGGTCGGATACTATGGAGCACATCTATATTCAGAATTTTCTGGCTCTATAGGCTGTTTAAGCTTTAATTGTGTCTGTCCTTCGAGAGATATTTGGAATAGTTTTGCATTGGCCATATTTTGTGGCTCACAATTTGGATTTATGGCACATAATTTGCTCTTTAAACTTCAGCACGGGAGGGCCGCATGATAACCATCTCTAAATTTCTAAAGGATTGGGAAACCAAGAACGCCAAAATTTTAACGAAGACTGGTAGCTTCTCTATGATGGCGCTGTCGCTCGCAGCTTGTGGTGGCGGTGGTGGCGGTGGTGGTGTTTCAACGCTAACACCTCCGGCTGGCGCGACGCCGGTGGTTGACCCTGTCACGTCAGATTTGACAATTTGGAACGATACAGTTGTGGGCACAACAGGTGAGGATACCGTTACAGGCTTACGGATAGACACCGTTCAAACATTTAACTCAGGTGATTCGATTACTTTGGGTGATGGCATTGATAATCTTTCTGCCACATTGAACGAAGGAACGGTAACGCCTGCAGCAATAACGGGCGTAGAAAACGTAATGTTTGTAGCTTTAGGCCCAGCAACCATAGATTTTGACAACGTCAGTGGAGTGACATCACTCATTTCAAGAGGATCGTCTGCAACTCTCGTAGTTGACGATATTCAAGAAATTCCAACATCCATTTCTGTAAACAATAATACTGCCGCACAAACGTTCATATTTAAAGATACGGCTGTATCTGGAAATACAGATGAGCTCACATTGCAGTTCGACGGGGTCGGTGGTGTGGTGAATGTGGGCAGTGAATTAGTTGGTGATGGCGATATTGAAATATTTACAATTATTGCGGCTGGTGGCGCTTCAGATTTAGGCGCTGGTAATGGTTTTGGTGCAGACGCAATAACTATCACAGTTAATGCAACTTCTGATCTGGATTTGGGATCCACCGCTCAATTTATTGCTTCTACAAACTTTGATGCTTCGGATTCTACGGCTGCTGTGACTGCCGTGTTTGCTGCCAAAACAACAGCTAGTGAAACAGCAGTCACAATAAAGGGTGGCGCTGGAGCGGATAAATTTGACATCCGCACATTTACCGCAGAGGAAAATTTTGGTGATTTGATCGTTGATATGGGAGACGGTAACGATACGCTTTATCTGGGTGAAGTAGCTGATACCGACACTGGGTCATCAATCAAAGGCGGCTCTGGAGATGGCGACATTTTGATTATCAGTGGTAATGCTTTGGCAGCTGAAGTGAATAGTCAGATTTCTGAGTTTGAAATCTTGAATATTGAAACAACAGGTTTAACGCAGGATGCTGATAACTTTGGTGGTACTATTTTTGGAACAGCCGCCGCTATTGCCGAGATGAGGATCGATAATCTGGCGGGTGGCTCAATCATCAATATTAACCACGATGTAGGTACTTCTCTTACAGCTAACCTTAAAACCGATACTCCATCTGATGCGCTTACGATCAATATTGGTGGAACTTCTGGTAACGTCACACTTGAGTCTCTTGTGCCATCAACACAATACGAGACCGTGACTGTTAACAGCCAAGGTACAGCAGAAAACACTCTTTCTGGTGTTGGTGCAGTTATAAATAATATGACATTTACAGGTGATACAGCGATAACCGTATCTTCAACAGACAACATTGTTGGTGTTGTTGACTTTACAAATTCAAATCAAAACAATACGGTAATGGCCACTGACACAACAGCTCAGACAATCTCGTTTGGTTCTGGTGACGATACTATAACAACGGGTGTGGTTGCATCGAGCACTCAAATTATTAATGGTGGATCTGGTAATGACACTATATCAGCAGGCATAATTACAACAGCTGGTGTATTGGAACTGAATGGCGAAGCCGGTAGCGATATAATTTCAGTCGCTGCGATGACTGGGGCGGATACGGCTTCTAGCGCTACCATAAACGGTGGTACTGGGGTTGACTTTATAACATTAGATTCAAATCCTGGTAACTCTGTCGATGTGGTGTCAACCGCGACAACGTTAGCGGACTCTGACAAAATAACAGGGTTTACAACGGTTACTGATAATTTTGATTATAACGGAAATGTACTTAACGATACTGCCACAACTATCACAGTTGTATCGGGCGCTACACTTGCTGGAGGTATTGCTGCAGATTCAGACGCGACTGTATATATTGTCACCACGCCGTTAACGGACGCGGCTGCAGCCGATATGGTAAAGCTAGTTGCAGAAACAACGGTATCTGCCATCACTTCACAGTATGCAACTTTTGAGGTGTCGCTGGCAGCTGCTCTGGGAACAATAGATGGGCTGGATACGGCGCTTAGCGCATCAGAAACAGTACTACTGAACATCGATGATGGCAGTAATTCAGTAGTGCTGAAGGTAACAAACACAGATAAAACCACTGCAAACACATTGATAGCAGCGGAGCTAGATCTTGTAGCGATCATGGTGGGTGCAGATGACCTAGTAGCTGGTGATTTCATTTAAGCCTTTAGAATAGAAGCAGCATATTATCCAGACCACGCTTTGCAACGGACTCGTGCCAAAATACGCACAGTTTGGATAAACGCTAAGCCGCGTCGTCAACTGAAACTGTATGGCAGCAGCCTGTTGTTCAAGGACTCAAACCGAGCACTGTTTCAAAGTCAAAAGGGTGGGGCGTTCAGTGCGAATACGATGACGCAGCTATTCCTAAACATCTATCGTGCTGCTGGATTTAAGAATGCCAGCTCACACAGTGGCAGACGCACCTTCATTACTGAACTGGCAAGCAAGGGGGTGAGTGTGCGTGTGTTGGCGGAACTGGCAGGGCATTCGAGCATTCAAACCACCCAAGGCTACATAGATGTAAATCCACAGCAGATGAGTGCGGCTGTGGAGTTGCTTTAATCGCGTTAAACCAAGTCATCGATTGTGATATTTAGCGCAGTTGCCAAACGCCCCAAAGTAGCAACAGAACCCTGTTTTCTGCCAATTTCAATTTCACCGATGGTAGTGCGGTTCACATCAGCAAGTTTCGCTAACTGAGCTTGGGTGTGTCCGCGTATTTCGCGATATACTTTGAGTGGGTTGTCGCCATTGAGAAGCCGGTTCACAAATTCTGAGGAAATAAGTTCTTCGTCACCGTTAAGCAGCATGGAACTTGCCATGTCGTATGCTTTGAGATCAGCTAAGTCTTCAGCCGCTGTGCACAAAGCTTCATATTCAGCTTTTGAGATTGTGATCATGTCATTCATAACTTGCTCCTTCATTCATATATGCTGCTGCGATGCCCAATGTTTAAAACCGCCAATACATTACCGTCATCATCCATAATCACTCGCCAGCTCCCAACTCTCAGCCTGAACCCTTGACGCCCTTTTAGCATTTTGAGGTTATTGTTCTGTGTTTCTGGCTCTTTTGCATAAGCTTCAATTTTTGAAATAATCAAAGTGGCAGTGTTAGCGGGCATTTTTCGCAACGAGCGGATAGCGGATTTTGTATATCTTAACTCTCTCATTTAGTAGCTTTTAGCTACTTTTGAAATACAGTCAAGTTTTCTGTAGCCAAAAGCTACTAGCAAATGTTCGTTGATGAACACGCACTCACTCACTCATCAGCCTTGTCTATCAAACTGGCAGCTTTCTGTGGAGTTGCTTTAACTGTCCAACTTGAGGTGACGGGGAATATCCATAGCTTCGTGCAATATGCGAACGATTAGAACCTTGTCGCCCTTGCGTTCAAATACAAAGATATGTTTTCGGCAATGCGATTGATGAACGTCAGCGGATGCACCTAGTATAGGTTTACTGTGCGCTCGAAGCTCACCAATCGCGATTGTGTGCTGCTTTAGCTGTTCAGAGTATTGCCGTGCTTGAACTATGCCCCAGGTTTTTGTTGTATAAGTGAAGATTTCACGCAAGTCTTTGCGAGCTGCGTTTGTAAACTGAACATTCGACATTAAGCTTCTGCAGCCGTTTGCTCAAAAAGTTCGTCCCAATCAAAAGCGTCGCTGATACCACTGGAATAGCCTTCTTCGATAGCATCGTTCAAACGTTTGATAGCAGTTTGCTGTTCTTCGAATACCCGCAGCGCATCTCTCACCACTTCGCTGGCAGATGCATATCGTCCACTGCCTACCTGTTGATTGATAAGCCGTTCGAAATGTTCACCAAGCACAAAAGATGTAGTTTTTCCCATGATAAACTCCTATTTGCTACTTTATAGTAGTATCTGTTCTCTTGTTTATCAAGTGTTCATCGATGCACAGGCACACTCACTCATAGGCTTTGTCTATCAAGCTCACAGCTTGTTGCAGACGATGATTGGCGAGATGTGCATAACGCTCTGTGGTTGCTGAACGTGCGTGTCCTAACAGCTTTTGCACTTCGTAGAGCGTAGCGCCATTGTTCACCAGTGTGCTTGCGAAGCTGTGACGCAAGTCGTGTATGCGCACATCATGTAAACCTAACTCTGCGCGAATGCGGCTCCACTTGCTGAACACACAGCGATAGGGTTTGTGTGTATGTGGGTTGATGAACAGCCATTGTGGTTTATGGATGTACTGCTGTGTTTGCAGCAGTCTAGCGTATTCGATTATCTGAACAGCTCTACGGTTGAGCATCACATAACGTGGCTTGCCATTCTTCGTTACTGGCACGTACCAGCTGTTGCGTTCCAAGTTGATGTGCTGCCACTCAGCCGTAAACACTTCATGCCGACGTGCGCCCGTGTACATCAAAAAGCCAATCAGCAAACACACGGCATCCCTGTGATGTAACTCCACATAGTCTCGCAATCGACTGGCTTCTGCCGCGTCCAAAAATCGTTCTTTGAGTGGATTGGCGTGAAGCAGTCTTATTGGTTTATACAGTGTAGAATGCGTGTCAGCGCCGCACAGCTCATCTGCTTTGAGTAGGGCGCTGCGGATATGTTGAACACATTTATTGATGAAACTTTTGCTGTAACCTCGTTCGGACATATGGGCTACGAATGCGAATATATGGCGGCTAGACAGCTCACTGAGTATGACCTTGCCAAACCTTGTTTGCAGATGATTTTTGTACATGGATTGATGTGACGAATATGTGCGTTTGTATATCTTACACCAAGGAAGAAAGTGCTGTTCGTAGTAAACGTCAAAGCGCATATCCACGTTGGTGTTGAGCACACCTGAGTGCACCTGCAGTACAAACCGTCGCTTGTGTTCAGCACACAGCTTGCGAGCATCAGCGACGCTCATAGTGGGAAACTTGCCCAATGTCGTACGTTTTGAACGCTTCTGATGTCTTAGCCCCCTAAAACTGTGCCAGTATTTGTTGACCAAGGGAGTTGTGAAGAATGGCACGGAAACGATATTCGGATGAGGATGCGCTGAAGGTATTGCGCGAGATTGACATTCATTTGCACGATGGCTTGGATGTTTTGAGCGCTTGTCGCAAGGCCGAGATTTCGGACAAAACCTATTATTATTGGCGGAAGAAATTTGGTGGTTTGGGTAGGCCGCAACTTTCGGAAATGAAGGCACTTAAAACAGAAAACGAGCGGCTGAAGAAAATCGTTGCGGACCTTCAACTGGATAAGCTGATCCTGAAGGAGAGCCTTGATTATTTAAAGCCGAAGGTCTGACGATTGATGGGTTGCGTCAGGCCGTGATCCACACCCGTCAAAAGCTGAACACTTCAGAACGACGTACCTGTGCAGTGCTCAGCGTGTCGCGTTCAAGTTTGCATTACAAAGCCAAGTTCCAAGATAATGATGCATTACGCTTAGCCATGATCCGTTTGGCCAAGCAGCACGGCAGATATGGCTATCGTAAGATTGCTGAACTGCTGCGGATCGAAGGTTGGCGCGTCAATCACAAGAAGGTTGAGCGTTTGTGGCGCGAAGAAGGGCTAAAACTACCTGAGCGACATAAAAAGCGACGGCAGCTGTATCACAAAGACAGCTCGGTCATTCGCCTGCGACCTACGCATGCTAATCATGTTTGGGCTATCGACTTTGTACACGACAAACTGAGTAACGGACGCAGCTACAAAATGCTGACCGTCTTGGATGAATATACCCGCCAAGCGCTTTGTGTTGAGGTGAAAGACAAAAGTGAATTCAGACGATGTTTTGGAGGTCATGCATCGTCTGCTTTTGAAATACGGAAAACCTGAATTTATCCGTTCCGACAATGGTGGGGAGTTCGTTGCTGAACACCTCCAAGAATGGCTTAGAAAGGTTGGGGTGACGCCGATCCAAATCTACCCAGGTAGCCCCTGGGAGAATGGCTACAACGAACGGTTCAACGGCACGCTGCGCAGAGAAGTCCTCAATGCCGAATGGTTCCACAGCATCAAACAGGCGCAGGTGGCAATCAATGTCTGGCTAAGGGAATACAATCAAATCAGACCCCATCATGCGCTTGGCATGCGACCTCCAGCACCAGAAACCTTATTAGAAAAACCCAACATTACTGGTACTGAAATTGGGGGCTAGACACCCGCACGCGCGTCGATGCCAACAGCGTCTTATCTGGCGATGTAAAATTGAGTCATTGTGACCATCTAACCAATTTTACTCTGAGTGCAACAGCCGTGAATGCATAGGGCGATATAATAAGGGTATACCTGATAATAATCGCGAATGGTGGGGGGGTACAGGAGGCAAAGGGTGTATATTTGGGTGGATATAAATTATTGATAATTCATTTAAACAAATAATATCAAATACTTGTTTTATTTAAGTGGTGCCCGGGGGCGGATTTGAACCACCGACACGAGGATTTTCAGTCCACTGCTCTACCCCTGAGCTACTATTTTAAATCAAGGAGTTAACAATACTCGATATCAGCTGGTCACACCTCTGTCACACGGAGGAACAAAAAGTGGCATCAATTAGGAAAAGAAACGGTCTTTGGCAAGCGCAAGTCCGAAGCCGCAAACTAGGCTCAACGTCAAAATCATTTCATCGGAAAGCAGACGCAATAGCCTGGGCCAAGATCCAAGAAGCAGCAATGCAGACTGGAGAATGGAGACCTAAAGACAAAAGATATTCTACCATTGACGACCTAATACAAAAATACCTCACAAAGGTGACGCCGCACAAGAAAGGCGCAGAGACTGAAACACGGCGCTTCAAACGTCTACTGAAAGAAAAGTCATTAATGGAGATCAAGTTAGATGAAGCAAAGCCTCATCACTTCGCATCCTTCAGGGATAAGCGTATTAAAGATGGAAATCGAGCTGCTCAGTACGATCTAGTTTTGCTTCGAGCAGCTTGGAACACGGCTCGCATCGAGTGGGGCTGGGACCTTGGAGATAATCCTTTAACATTGATCCGCTTTCCTAAAAGCAATCCACCGAGAGAGCGCAGGCTCAAACAGGGCGAATATGGAATGTTACGCGCAGCATCAGCTGAAACAAAAGTTTGGTATCTTTGGCCAATGATCGAAATCGCAATTGAAACGTCTATGCGACGAGGAGAGATTTTGAGCTTAGAATGGAAGCACATTGACTTTGAGCGAAGTAAAGCCTTGCTGCCCAAGACAAAGAACGGTCGATCCCGTTGGGTGGGACTCTCACGTCAAGTGATAGCGCTTTTAGAAAAACTACCTAAAGAACAGGAACGCGTATTTCCTGTCACCGATGTCGCAGTCAGGCAGGCGTGGGATAGGTTGCGCCGACGCGCAGGGATTACAGATCTGACGTTTCATGATCTGAGACATGAAGCGATTAGTCGCCAATTCGAAAGTGGCCTCAGCATCCCTCAAGTAATGGCAATAAGTGGGCATCAGACAGCGAGTCAGTTGTTTCGGTACGTGAATTTGAGTGAAAACGATCCTGTCAATATGTAGATATTTTATCAAATAAACCACTACATGTTGAAATATCTGAGAGTATCACTTAGTCTCACTCATAGTTACCCCGTAACCTAGAGAAGCGGAACTAGTTTGGTAACTGATCAAGAGGTCCGAAATACTACCAGCTCCTTGACTAGAGCACAGACCACCTCTCTCGGCAGAGAGACCACAGTACTAGGCACTATGAGTGGTAAAGGGCGAAGTCTTCAAACGTTAACGCGTTAGGAGACTCAGCATGCCAATCGATCTCCTAACATTCCAAGGAGGTCAAAATGACAAGCCCTTTAATTGAAGAAAAAGAAATCCAGCTCGCCAGAGCTATGTCGAACCAGACTATCGCACGCATTAAGATTGCAGCAGCTATTCTCGGCATTACGCCGAAGCACTTGCATGAATTGGCGAAGAGCGCAGACTTTCCTGCCAAAGTTAGGATCGGATCCAATGCAGTTGGACGGCGGGTCTCGGATCTCGAAGCCTGGATAGACGCACAAATTGTGAAAGGAGAACACTAATGTCTGCTCCTTTTATCTCGTCCACCGATCACACTGCGTATGTCACAATAGTCACATCGTCTAAAGGGCCGGTTAACAAAAAAATCTACCTTAAAGATGGTAAAGTCTGCAAGGATGCAAACGCTCAAATATATCAGGGCTTCGCTAAGACTGTTCCGGCAGCAACGTCTGAAGACCTAAGCTCGATAATCGCTAATCTAAAACAAAATGAAGCGATTGCACTCGGCCAGCTTAAACAACTTGGACAAAGTTTCCCGCTTACAACAAGAGCTGAACTCGATGCTGGCAGTATCGCGCGCACTAAAGAATTCTTTTATCATTCTAATTTTGTTGGATGGCTATTACTTGACGTCGATACTAAAGACTTACCGGTTGACATTATAGATAAATTGGCAGGGCGGTCTGCATTCGATGTCTTGCTCAGCGTGATCCCGGAGCTATTACCAACCGAAGCTCTGGTTCGCGCTTCTTCTTCGGCTGGGATCTTGAAACCTGATGGCTCAGCGCAAGAAGCGACGGGCCTCCATATTTTTATCAAGATTGCCGACCAAAGGCAAAGTAAGAGTGTGTTGCAGCTCATTCATGACCGGTGTTGGGAAGCTGGCTATGGGTTCTTCGCGTTGTCAACGGACGGAAAGCTATTGGAACGCTCCCTAGTTGATACCGCAGTTCATGGCCCAGAACGTTTGGTATTTGAGGCAACGCCAACCGTATTACCTCCACTCACCAAGCGACATATTCCAGATGAAGTCTTACGTGGCGGCGTATTGGATAGCCTGCGGGACCCAAATCATGAACAGGTTTTCTACCTGAAAAATGAGGCGCGCAAACTCATCAAGCCGGTGTCACAAAAAGCGAAGCGTCAATACGTCAACGACAAAACCGTAAAAGTTATGGCTAAAACAGGACTATCTAGGACCGAAGCATCCAAAATTGTAAAACAGCGTCTTGAAGGTCGTGAGTTTTCTGAACACGACATCTTGGAGCTGGGTCACAATAATTTCGTGAAAGTCTCTGATTTTTTGGATAATGTATCTGGGTCAGTTGGAATGCCGTGCCCCATCGAAGGAAGTGATTATGGCTCGTCGACTGCTTATTATTATCCGTCAAACAACTACCAACCATATCCAAAGATTATTTCGTTCGCGCATGGCAACGTGACGGAGTTTACCTTTGCGCGTTACAGACACCTTAAAGGGTTAGTTTGGCTTCCTAATCTAAATGAGAAGGGAGACCAAAGATGATTGCCGCAAACAAACAAATTCACTGGGACGCAGACACTGTAGGCAAAAATTTAGCTCGACAACTAAGAGATGACTTTAACATCAGAATATTACCATCGCTGTCACCCAAAGGAAGTTTCTATGGCACCGAGAGTTACCTATATCAAGCTACGGTTGGTGTCGGTAAAACTTACCAAATGGTAAAGTTGATAGGGACGATACTAGACTACAAGCTACGCACTCTGGTCAGAGCGCCAACGACAAAACTAGCAGAAGAAATCGCGCATCAAATAAACGTTAAGTTCCCTGGACAAGCGGGGGTTTGGTATGGGCGAGAACAAGATGATCCCCAAAAACCAGCTCAAAAAATGTGCCCACGTTATGACGCAATAAACGAAGTCTTAGCCCTGGGTGGTCAACCAGAATTAGTCTGCGGGACACGAAACTCAATTTATTGCAGATATCACCCTAAAGCTGAGGGCGAGGCATCATGTGGTTACAAAGCACAATCTCTTAAAGATAAAAATATTGTGGTGGTAGCTGGTGATGCAATGCTCAGCCTCGTCCCCAGAGCTGGGATGAAGCGTAAAGACATATCGCATGGAGGGTCAGATACACCCGGCACAGAAACTAATTATCAGACTGAAAAGTCAGATTTTGATATTGTAATCTTGGATGAAACTAATCCGTTCTCAATGTTAGAGGGGTTTGTTGAACCAAAACTTTTTACTCCCCACAAAACTGGTGATAACCTAGAAATAGAGGATAAGTATGATCGTGAAATCTTAGTACAATTCTCTCAGTTCTTATCCGATCTGATTTTGACGGAAGATACAGAGTATCTTTCGCAATTCGAGTTTCATGAAACGGTGGTGAAAAATAAGCAGGATAAAATCGAATTTTTAGAACACATCCGGGAAACTGCGGTACGATACTTACGCCCCCAATTGGAAAGCATAGAGTACCACAAATTATCTGGCGCAGAAATTCATGAAGAAAATCGTAAAAAATTGCGAACGCGGCAACTTTTGCAAAAGTACATCGATATATGTGAGGCTCAGAAAACTTCTGTTGAAAAATCATGGGGTGAAATTGCTGCCTTGAAAATTGTTGAGCATGATGGCGTGAAACAATTAAATATCAGAAAACGAAAACATATCTCGCACGCTTATTCAGAATTGCCCTGCATAATTCTTGATGCAACTCCGCAACCGGAATTACTAAAATACGTTTACAACAACCTACAGTTCCGCTTCTCGGAAAAGGCTGACGACGGAAAAGCCGTGAAGCGTTTCCAACTTTCCGACAGTACATTTAGCTACAAATCGGTAAGAGAGCCACGCTGGGCCGCAAGGCTTACCCTTCTAGCAGAATTGTTAAGTTCGGCACATGGGGCGACAGGGTTGATTTGTCCAAAAATAGCGCGAGAATTTATTGATGAGAATTTTGTAACTGAAACGTTAACCAATCATTTTGGAGCACTAAGGGGAGATAATTCATTTTCTGATATCCCATGCGTTCTCATCGCTTCCCGTCAAGCCCAACCGCCTAAATACGTTGAAGATATGGTACATGTCTTAACGGGTGAAAAACTCTTAAGTGCAGACAAAAAAGATAGACATTATGAATGGTACCAAAAAAAGGATGCCTTTATTATTCATCGGTCTGGGACCATGGGATGGCCAGTGCGAAATGACTATCATCCAGACCCACTTGTCGAAGCAGCGCGGTCCGCAATAACAGATGACAATTTGGAACAAGCATTGGGCCGAACACGAAGTGTACGGCGAGATACCAATCCACTCTTCGAATATATCCTAACAAACGTTGCAACAAATCGTTTCGTAGACGGAGTATTCACTTTAGCCGAACTAAAGGCAGCAACTGGCTGGGTTGGCATATTGTTACACGCTGGAATCTGGATTGGCTCAGGCAAGGGCGCGGCTATTCTGTTCCACATTTTCCATGGGCTTCTCGCTCAAAGGCGGGATTCCTTATATAGATACATTATAGGAGATCCCGCCTTTGAGACGCCTGAACAGGCGGCCAAATGGCGGAAAGATCAACTCAAAGACAATCAATCGATTGCAGAGCTAGTAACTGAAATTGATGAAGCACTTCAAAACCAAGCAGACGGTGTGAATTTATTGCATTCACCCTTTCCCGTTGCAGACTTCAGAGAAGTCAAAGCCAAGATCCGAGGATCACGGTACTTCGCTCAAGTGTACGTCCGTATTAAAAACAACGAGATTCCTGAAGAGGCTCTGCAGCGGATACTTGGTGATGAAATGAGGCACATCGAAGCCAAACCCAAATAGAATTACACCCAACTGAAATCGTTGGGCTAATACTTAAGGACTGCGGGCCAAGAACCGTGGTCCTTAAAAAGGGTACCGTCTTCTGTATTTTAAATGGCTACTATCATTTGTGTTGCAGTAACCCCCACAATTGAGGGTGCAGGACTCACTTGAATTGGTTGCGCCAGTCCTTGTCCAAATGCCCGTGGTCCACGAACCATGCCTCCAGCTCCTTCAGTTCGCCGCGCATCTGACGCCCTTGCTCGGCAAAGCGCCTCGCTTCTGCGCGCTTCTCTTTGGTGAACTTGCTATGCTTGATTTTAGCCTCTGTGAGTCGCGCAAGGCCGTCCTTGGTCCGAGGGCCAGTGGACGCCCCTCCATGGAGCTTACAGCGGCCCACAGGGAGTCTGGCGGGACGCTGGCACAAGGTCCCGCGACGGGTCCGGGCCTCGCACCGAATACCCTGCCAGTTTGGGCCGTAAAGCCATGGTTTGGGGTTGGCTTTCATTGTGCTCAACTATCATCGGTTTATGGGGTTTTATTATACCCCATATTGGATGGCTTTGCTAGGCATGCGCGACTTGGTCGACGGACCGAGGCCCGAGCAAAACTAATCAACGCCAATTGAGCTCAGGTAACACCGGTAATAGGTCGACGGTGCGTGGTCCACTGCTCACGGCCCTTGGCTCCCGGTCCACAGGCCTAAGCAATATGGTTAGGGAACCCCGGGCCAGGTTTCATGTACCTGAATGGAGAGCGTTTTGTCATACGGCGAGGTTATAAAACCGCCCGCCCCGTCTCAAGCTCGTTTTGTCTGGCAAAGCCATTAAAATAGGTCAGTAATAATTCGACAAGTTCGACAAATAAGAAACTAAGCATTTATATTTTGCAGAGTAATCTCTTTACGTTATCATCTCAGTCATGAAATTAATTATAGCCACTCCAAGTCCATTCGCTCGTAAAGTAAGGGTCATACTTCGTGAAAAAGCGATTCATTGTGAAGAAATTATAGATGTTCCTTGGAATAAGGACACTATAACCAAAGGCCTTAATCCACTTGGGAAAATTCCAATACTTATTAAGGATGGTATTGAGCCGATATTCGACAGCAAAAATATTATTAAATACCTTGAACAAATAAATCCGGAGCCGAGTTTTTATCCTGAAAGTAGGAGCAAGAAACTTAAAGCAAGCCTTTTAGAAACTGCCGCAGACGGAATTTGTGACGCAGTTGTGCTCATTTTTTTAGAAAAATCACGAAGTCAAAATTTGCGAAGTAAAGCTTGGATCGACCGGCAAAAAGAAAAGATCTACACCGGCACTCAGTATTTATCGGATAATTTGTTAACAAATAAATATTTTGTAGATGACCACTTTACAATCGCTGATGTTGCGGCGTTTTGCTGCCTAGAGTATCTTGACTTAAGGTTACCTGAATTTGATTGGAGAAATGAACATTCAAATTTAGAAAATTTTTGGCAAGAACATCAGAGCCGACATTCATTTTTGCAAACTAAGCCTACAACGCAGGTAATTGAACCAATGTCGGAGTAAAGGAGCTATCCGGGTGCTATCAGACGAATGAGAACTCACATCAGATTGCTGGTGCAGCCTGAACCTATGCGCTCAATAATTGGCGCCACTCAGTAAGAGCGGCGGTTCGATTGAGCTTGAAATTGTCTCCTGAGTAGAAGTGGCGCTCCTGATTGAAATGGTTGTGGACTGAAGAGTGGACGGCAACGAACTTCTGCTATCATCGGACCAAATCTATTCCACCAAAACCGAACTGTTTCGTGGCTGATCTCAATTCCTCGTTCGTGCAAAAGATCTTCCACATTACGGAATGAGAGCGGAAACCACACATAAAGCATCACAGCCAAGCGGATGATCTGAGGGCTCGTTTTAGAGGACCTGAATGGGGGGTGTTTTTTCATATGGCGGACGCTAAGAACCCACCCTGCCCCGTCTCAAGCTCGTTTTGTCTGACAACACCTGCGCTGGCGTTAGATTTGGAAATGGTGTTAGACCTTACTCCTGAGAACGAGCGCATTATATCCACCGATTGTGAGCTATCGATGACAAATCTGCTTAACGCTTTTCCGCTTGCCAGCTTCATCGTTGGACAAGATGGCTATTTGGTCGGTGCCAATGAGCAGGCGCTGGATTTGTTTGGCAAGGAGATTATTGGGCATACTTCTATGGAAGTCGTTCGCAACCCGAATGTACATGATGCAATTGAACGTGCCTTGGTACAAAAAACTCGAACGCAATGTGATTGGAGCACGACGCAGGCCACGACCGATGCGGTGTATCACGTTACGGCGAGTTGGATTGAGGCTGAAGATATTTTAGTCACCTTCAAAGATGTCACAGATATTGAACAGTCGCTCAGGGCGCGCCGCGAATTTGTAACGAATGTCAGTCATGAGCTCAAAACGCCTCTAACAGCGATGCTTGGGATTTTGGAGACTTTGCAACTCATGGGTCCATCAGACCCAGAAGCACAGCAGAGCTTTCTCGGCATGATGCAAAAAGAGACACAAAGGATGAACCGCCTGGTAAGCGATTTATTATCACTCAATTCTGTACAAGCGAATGAGCGGATTCGCCCCTCCACTCCGTTAGATTTACGCGCTTTGCTTGAGGAGACGGTTACGAGCCTGCAAGGCCTATCCCATAAATCTCATTCACAATTGTTGTTCACACCGCCAAAAACAGCACCCATCGTTGTTGGAGATGGAGATCAACTCCGGCAGGTCGTCATTAACCTGATTGAGAATGCCATAAAATACGCAGGACCAGGGAATATTCTTATTGGCTTGAGCGGTATAGATTATCAGCCGTTATTGCGCTGCGAGGGTGTCAAAATCGCTGTCGAGGATCATGGCTGCGGAATCGCCGCCATTCATATTCCGAGGTTGACTGAGCGATTTTATCGGGTGGATGACCACCGTGGACGGGACGTTGGTGGCACTGGATTGGGCTTGTCCATCGTCAAACATATTGTCAGCCGGCACCGGGGTCGGATGCGAATCAAAAGTAGTTTGGGACGCGGGAGCCAATTTGCCATTTACCTTCCAGCAAATTGATTTGGGTTTTTTTAAAATGTCATAAAACTGTTACAAGCCTGTCGCATAAGCTTTGCAAAAGACCGTTAGGCCTGGGTCAGACGAAAGTCAGACTCAGTTGCTTTAGGAGATTGCAATGTACAAGCTCACAACAACCCTAGTTACCGCGGCTTTGTCCGCATCGGCAGGCATGTCTCTCGCCCGCGACCAAATCCAAATTGCAGGATCATCGACCGTCCTACCTTATGCTTCAATTGTTGCAGAGGCCTTTGGAGAAAACTTTGACTATCCAACGCCGGTGGTTGAATCCGGGGGATCCTCGGGCGGCATGAAACGATTTTGCACTGGATTGGGTGAAAATACGATAGATATCGCGAATTCTTCGCGCCGCATAAAAGACAGCGAAAGAGCGGCATGCGCAGAGCAAGGCGTAACAGAAATTATCGAAATTCGAATTGGTTACGATGGAATTGTGTTTGCCTCTGATATTGAGGGACAAAAATTTGCGTTCCATCCGGTGGACATCTATCGAGCTTTAGCGGCGCAATTGCCAATGGAAGGTGAAATGCGAGCCAACAATTATACCGATTGGTCTGAGATCGACGCAAAATTCACTGCGCAGCCCATAAAGGCCTATATCCCCGGTACGAAGCATGGCACGCGCGAAGTGTTTGAAGAAAAAGTTCTTCTCGCAGGTTGTGAATCCTCTGGAGCTTTGGCTGAAATACTGTCGCTCAATGGTGGTGACAGCAAAGCTGCTGAGGCTGCTTGTATGACGGTGCGCACCGATGGGATTTCTGTGGATATTGACGGAGATTACACGGAAACACTGGCGTCCATTGCGTCTAATAAAAATGGAATTGGCGTTTTTGGTCTCTCATTTTATGAAAACAACACTGACAAGCTGCAAGTTGCGACAATATCGGATGTCATACCCTCGACTGAAAGCATTGCTTCAGGCGATTACCCTGTTTCACGTCCGCTCTACTTTTATGTGAAAAAAGCACATATCAGCGTAATCCCTGGACTCAAAGACTATGCTGCGTTTTTCACTGCGGAGGAGATCGCCGGCCCAGATGGTCCACTGGCTGAATATGGCTTGGTTGCCGATCCACTTCTAGAGCAAACTCAAGAGCAGATTGAAAACGAAACAACCATGCAGTGAAGCCACGCGCGTGGTGCAATTCCCTGAGCCTTGCCTAGAGACATTTGGGCAAGGCCAAAACTTTAGGACAACATGCTGACTCACATTCTAATTCTGATGGTTCTTGCCTTGGCACTGTTGGGGTTTTGGCTAGGCAAACGAAAGGTCATTTTGGCTGCAACATCTTTGCATTCATTGCCTGTGCATTATGCTTCCTATGTCCTGCTGATGACGATATTGCCGGCTTCACTCACCCTGGCCGTCTGGAGCCTGGCTGCGCCCTGGCTGCTCCATGATCAATCTTTGACAATTTCAAACACCAATAACACTCTGGCTCAAACCGACACAGCGCTCAAGTCTACCGTGGTGATCATTGTCGCCGTTTTGTCTCTATTTTTTTCGATGCGGAAGGTATCGCCCGAGTTCCGGGCTCGCAATGTTGTTGAGAAATTTATTCTAGCCGCTCTGATGATTTGTGCTGCCCTTGCTATCCTGACCACGGTTGGGATTGTAGTATCAATGGTGTTTGAGACAGCTCATTTTCTCAATCTACACAGCTGGAAAGATTTCTTTTTTGGTCTGGACTGGTCACCTAACTTTCACGGTGACAGCGCCCTATCAATTTTGCCGTTACTCTGGGGAACTCTGTATATCTCTTGTGTGGCGCTTTTGGTTGCGGTGCCTGTCGGTTTGTTATCTGCTATTTACTTATCGGAATATGCCTCGAGTCGCATCCGTTCCATTGCAAAGCCTTTACTCGAAGTTTTGGCAGGGATACCCACGATCGTATATGGCCTTTTCGCTTTGCTCACCTTTGGGCCATTCTTGAGGGATCTGTTCGGGCCGGAGGGCTTCTTTGCCGTTGGTTGGATGAGCGATACACGCTCGGTGGCGACGGCGGGTATCGTCATGGGAATTATGCTCATTCCCTTTGTCTCATCTCTGTCAGATGACATTATTAATGCAGTTCCACAATCACTCAGGGACGGCTCTTTTGGGCTCGGCGCAACGCAATCTGAAACCATCAAACATGTGCTACTGCCTGCAGCACTGCCGGGGATCGTTGGCGCAATCCTTTTAGCGGCATCGCGTGCCATTGGCGAAACAATGATTGTCGTTCTAGGCGCTGGCGCGATTGCGCGTTTCACAGGCAACCCGCTAGAAGCCTTAACCACCGTGACAACACGTATTGTTAGTCAATTGACCGGAGATGGAGATTTTAACAGCCCCGAAACATTGGTGGCTTTCGCCCTTGGCCTCACCCTATTTGCACTGACCTTGGGGCTAAATATCTTTGCACTCTACTACGTCAGAAAATATCGCGAGCAATACGAATGATTGAGCCAAATCCACATAAATCACTTTTTGTCGCAAGCGCGCAAACCAAACGACGTGCGACTGCAGAGAAGCGTTTTCACATGCTCGGACTGACCGCTATTTTTATTGCCCTATCCATGCTTGCCATTCTTATGACGACGATTGTCACAAAAGGCTCTGGCGCTTTTCAACAGAGTTTTATCACACTGGACGTTGCTCTGTTGGAAGCAAAGCTCGACAAAAAAGGGACGCGAAATCCGGACAACCTAAAGAAAGTTACGACCTTTGGGTATGCGCCCTTGATCAAAGCGGCCATGGAACAGATTGTTGTAGCCCGTGGCATTGAAACAGACCTCACATCAAAGGACATGGCCGCGATTGTTTCTAAAAGCGCCGCTGCGCAGATGCGCGATCGCGTCTTGAACGATCCACGCTTGATTGGAACCACAACTGAATTCAAGTTTCTGGCAAATTCCTGGATTGATGGCTATCTGAAAGGGCGCGTGACGCGGGAAACGATTGGAAAAAATAAGAATATATCAAGTGCGCAGTTGGACTTTGCCGACCGACTCATTGAGCTTGGTATCATTGAAAAATCGTTTAATATTCAATTTATTTTGGGTGCAGATGCCTCTGATCAGCGACCAGAGGATGCGGGCATTGGCGTGGCGATAATCGGCTCTTTTGCCATGATGTGCGTTGTTTTGCTGCTGGCTTTGCCGATTGGCGTGGCCGCCTCCATTTATTTGGAAGAATTTGCCCCCGAAAACCGCCTCACTGATTTTATCGAAGTCAATGTAGCAAATCTGGCGGCTGTTCCTTCGATCGTTTTCGGGATTTTGGGTTTAGCGTTTTTTATCAATATGATGCATTTGCCACAATCTGCACCCCTGGTTGGGGGGCTGGTGCTCACCCTTATGACTTTGCCCACAATAATTATCTCGACTCGAGCAGCTTTGAAAGCGGTTCCGCCAAGTATCCGCAGTGCAGCACTCGGGGTCGGTGCATCGAAAATGCAAACCACTATTCATCATGTCTTGCCATTGGCGACGCCAGGGATCTTGACTGGAACAATCCTTGGCCTGGCGCAGGCTTTGGGCGAAACTGCGCCGCTCTTGTTGATTGGCATGATTGGGTATGTGGCGACGAATATGCCCGAAACAGTGTCTCAAGGTCTTTTCTCGCCAAACTCTGCCATGCCAGCGCAAATCTATGAATGGGCCAAACGTGCGGACCCAGCATTTTATGAGCGGGCATGGGGCGGGATAATTATATTGCTGATCTTTTTGGTAACAATGAACCTAATTGCAGTAAGACTGCGGCGGCGCTTCGAACGGAGATGGTAGACCTATGAACGAAAATATTATCAGTCATGAGGAATTGGCTATGACCTCTCAAACAATAAAAATAAGTGCACGCAATGTGGATGTTCATTATGATAAGACACATGCGATCAGAGGCGTCTGTGCAGAAATTCCATCCAACAGCGTGACTGCGTTTATTGGTCCCTCTGGCTGCGGGAAATCGACGTTTCTCAGGTGCTTGAATCGGATGAATGATACGATTAAAAACTGTCAGGTAAGCGGTGATATTATGCTCGATGGGGAGGATATTTACGATCCTAAAGTAGACCCAGTTCAGCTGCGTGCCAAAGTCGGCATGGTGTTTCAAAAGCCAAACCCTTTTCCAAAATCCATCTATGACAATGTAGCCTATGGCCCCCGCATCCATGGGCTTGCTCGCGATAAGTCCGACCTTGATGGAATTGTGGAGCAAGCATTGCGCCGCGCAGCCATTTGGGGAGAAGTCAAAGACCGATTGAGCGCGCCGGGCACTGGCCTGTCTGGCGGGCAACAGCAACGGGTTTGTATTGCCCGCGCTATTGCCACAGCACCAGAGGTTTTGCTGATGGATGAACCCTGCTCTGCGCTGGATCCGATTGCCACGGCACAAATCGAAGAGTTGATCGATGAATTGCGGCAAAATTATGCCGTTGTCATTGTCACACACTCCATGCACCAAGCTGCCAGGATTAGCCAAAAGACAGCTTTCTTTCACATGGGCACTTTGGTGGAATTTGGAGATACGAAGACAGTTTTTACCAACCCGAGCGATCCGCAGACAGAGAGTTACATTACCGGACGCATAGGCTAGGAGAGAAAAATGAGCTCAGATCAACATATCCGCACAGCATTCGATCGTGACCTTGACCAATTGCTAGCTCAAATGCTGCGCATGGGGGGCTTGGTAGAAGTCGCCATTCTAAAAGCTGCAAAATCATTTGAGACTCAAGATGTACAACTGGCTGACGAAGTGCGCGCGGCTGATCGCATTATTGATGACATTGAAGCACAGATAAACGAGGATGTTGCCAGCATTATTGCCCTGCAAGCGCCCGCGGCGCGGGATCTGCGGCTGCTTTTGTCGATCTTAAAAGTTGCCGGAAACTTGGAGCGTATCGGCGATTATGCGAAAAATATGGCAAAGCGCACGCACCTATTGCTGCAGTTGCCGAATATCGAAAACTCATCCAGCTCCCTTCGGCGCTTGTCGCGTGAAGTTCAGTTGATGCTCAAAGACAGTCTTGATGCCTATGTTCAGCGTGATACTGAATTGGCCAAAGATGTGATCTCCCGCGATAATGACGTCGATGAACTTTACAATGGCCTGTTTAGGCAGTTTGTGACACATATGATGGAAGATCCGCGTAATATTACGGCCTGCCTGCATCTGCATTTTATTGCGAAAAATATCGAACGCATGGGGGATCATGTAACCTCTATTGCAGAGCAGGTGGTTCTTGTCGTCACCGGTCAAATGCCCAGCGAGAGCCGCCCCAAGGGTGATCTCACCTCAATCGACGTAACATTATCTCAGGAATAGGACATGCAAGCGCGTCCCAAAATACTGATTGTCGAAGACGAACCAGCACAGCGCGAAATTTTGCTTTACCACTTGAAAAAGGCTGGGTTTGAAGCGCTATGGGCCGAAAACGGTGAAGAGGGTCTCCTCTTGGCGCAAGAAAGTCTGCCTGATATGCTGATCTTGGACTGGATGTTGCCAAAGTTGTCAGGATTGGAAGTCTGTCGTCGACTGCGCGCACATCAAGACACGAAACACATTCCAATTATCTTGCTATCGGCACGATCTGAAGAGGCCGATAAAGTGCAAGGCTTGGATATTGGCGCCGATGATTATGTTGCCAAACCCTACTCTGTTATAGAATTAATGGCGCGTGTAAAAACCCAATTGCGCCGAAACAGAGCAAGCCTACTAGGCGCGCAATTACGCTTTCAAGATATTGTCTTAGATGCAGCCGCCCACAAAGTTTTTCGGGCGGGCATGGAAATAAAACTGGGGCCGAAAGAATTCAAATTACTTGCAACCTTTATAGAAAAGCACGGCCGGGTGCTGTCTCGCAACCAACTTTTAGACCAGGTCTGGGGCCAAAATATCTATGTCGACAGCCGCACAGTCGATGTGCATGTGGGCCGTTTGCGAAAGTCGCTTATGCAACATGGCGGCGATAACCCGCTGCGCACCGTCCGCGGCACCGGCTATGCACTTGGATGACAATAAATATGTCCGTCGTCAGGGATGGCGTCAAATCCATTCATTTGGGAAAAGCGGAAGATGCGCTCAATTCAACGGAAGAAAATGTCGACTTATGGCAAAACGGTTATTTGGTAGAAGAAGCTGCAAAGCATGCGCCGGTGCAGTGGCGCTCTATTGAAGACGAAATGGAGTCAGACGAATGAGAACTCGCATCGAATTACTGGCGCAGTCTGAATCTATGCGCTCAATAATTGGCACCACTCAGTAAGAGCAGCGGCACGGTTCAGCTTGAAATTGTCTCGTGAGTAGAAGTGGCGTTACCAAACAAAACCACCCCTGAATGAATTTACACTCCCAACACTAAAGGGCCGTGGTCCGAGACGCGGGGCCCTGGGATTGGGGGCCCCGGTCCGTGGTCCTGAGGCTTACCTGCAGAGATTAGGCACAGTAACCCCCCTACGCTTCCCGTGATCGTCCACACAGTCTCGGTCACACAGCAGTCACACCCACTTTGACTTTTATCGTGAAAGTTGGATAATAACTCTCCACAACAGATAAGGTGTGACAGTTAAATCTGGTATATTTTCTTGGATTTAAGTGGTGCCCGGGGGCGGATTTGAACCACCGACACGAGGATTTTCAGTCCACTGCTCTACCCCTGAGCTACCCGGGCGTGGGTGAGGAACTTCCTCGAGGCTGATGCGTATTTAGGCGACCCGCTTGGGACTGTCCAGCTGATTCCGTGGATTTTCTTTGCAAAAAGGTCGAAAATGAAATTTGCAGGATTTGAAATGGTCTGGCCTCTGCCTCGGTCGGTTACACTGCGGGGCTAGACCTCCGGGTCGCCGGCTTCGGGTTCCACTTCAGAGCCATCGCTTTCATCATCATTTGCAATCACATAGCCGCCAATCAACCATTTGCTGAGGTCGATGTCTTTGCAGCGGGCAGAGCAAAAGGGCCGGTGCTCTGGTTCGGTTGGCTTTTTGCAGATAGGGCAACTCATATCAGGACATCTTGCACCACAGGGCGCTCTCGTTTGCGCTTCAGCTCGCCATGACCCAGCGGAGTCCAGCCGACAAATTCAGTGGCGACAGGGCAGCTGCGCAGCGCGGCACGCAGGGCCACTTCGATCGGTTTGCGATCTCGTTTGCTCATTGGTGCAAAATCAATTGCAATTTGTCCTGAATACCCCCGCAGGCGCAATTGACGGGGCAGATCTTTTACTGCGGCCAGGTTCACCTTAAGCGCCGCTGCAGGTGAGAGGTCAGTGCCGGTGTTAATATCTACGGTGATCATGGCGCATGTGCGCTCAATGAACATTCCGCCACTGCCCAGCGGCACCCAAGCCTCCTGTGCAGCCTCTATTTGATCCAAAGCTCCGCTGCCTTCGAGATCATCATCGGCGGTCAGCACATTTGTCACATCCGACCATTCGCGCCAAGCCTGCACATGTGGATCATCGCCCTCGAGCAGAACCTCGGGTTCCTGCCCAGTTTCCGCGGCGATGGCCTCAGCGGTGGCGCGCATGGTTTGAATGTCCTCGCCAATCTGTTCGAGATCTGCTGCCGCCGCCGCGCTGCGGATGATAAGCCCCATATCGGAGCCGCTCATTGCGGATTTGGCCAAAAGCGTGAGCGCATCGCGCAGATCATCAGAGGAGATTTGCCGCGAGATATTCAGGCCGGGTTGATCCGGTGTGACAATCGCATAACGGCTTTTAAACAAAATTCTTTGAGTGACCGGATCGGCTTTGCCCTCTTCGGCAAAACCTGAAGTTTGCACCGTGAGGGTCTGACCGGGGGCCAATCCCTTGGCCTTCTTCAGGAACCCGGTGCCATTGGGCAGGCGAAGGATCACGCCGCCAATGCCTTTCACCGGGCGATCGACCACAGCGCGTAAAAGACTGCCGAGGGGCAGGCGATTAAGATCTTCGACCAGAACGTCCTGCACGATCCCATCGACCAAAAGCGCCGCGACCTTGGTCTTGCCAATGTGGCCCAGAACAACTTGCTTGCCCTTCATAATTACCCCCAAATATTGAGCCCTGCGGCCTGCAGTAAATGCGCGGTCTGTGGCAGGGGCAAGCCCATGATCGCCGGGTAGGAGCCGGAAATCCAAGGGATGAAGGCGCCCGCAGGTCCCTGGATTCCATAAGCGCCAGCCTTGCCGTGCCAATCCTCAGTGGCCAGATAGCCCTCAAGTTCTTGCGGCGAGAGGCGTTTCATCTGCACGGTTGAGACCACATCTTTTTGCCAAATACGCTCAGTGGTTTTAACGGCTACGGCGGTGATGACCTTATGGCGACGCCCGGAGAGCTTTTGCAGGAAGGCGCGCGCTTCGTCTCTATCGGCCGGTTTGCCCATGATGCGGCGCCCCAGCGCAACCGTGGTGTCGGCGCAGAGGATGACCTCATCTGCAGCCGCAGGCAAAGCTTCGGCCTTGGATGCCGTGATGCGGTTACAATAGCTGCGCGGGCATTCACCCTTTCGCGGGGTTTCATCCACATCCGGTGCGCGCACGTCAGCCGGATGCAGGCCCAAGACCGCCAGCAATTCACGCCGGCGGGGGCTTCCTGATCCCAAGATCAGTTGTTTACTTGAAACGGTAATTGATCCGTCCTTTAGACAAATCATAGGGGGTCATCGCAACTTGTACTTTATCGCCAGTCAAAACCCGAATTCGGTTTTTGCGCATTTTGCCTGCCATTGTTGCAACGATCTCATGGCCATTTTCCAGCTCAACCCGAAACGTCGCGTTAGGCAAAAGCTCCTTTACGACACCGGGAAATTCGAGTGGTTCTTCCTTCGCCATGGTCTCTCCTTCAAAAAGGCCTGACCTAATGCCAGGCGTGCCCCTAAATGAGCGGAGTTGCACAAATTTTCAAGTCAGATTCCGCGTAAATTCTGTGAAATCGCGTCTGTGAGGCGTGAATTTGGCAGGTTTACCCCGTTTGGGGGCGGCGCAAAGATGAAGAATCATCTAAATCGGTGCAAACCATCGCCTGTCTTGGTGCCTAGATACCCTCTTTGGGGGCCCCAAATTTTGCAATCAGTCGCTCAATGATCTGATCTCGGGCCTGACGATAGGCTTCGAGCTTTTGATCGCGGGTCTCGCCCGTCGCGGTTGGATCCGTGATCGGCCAATATTCGACTTGCAGCGCGTAAAAGCGTGTAATCTCTTTTGCTTCACGTTGGCTGGCGGGGGAGAGCGCGACGATGAGATCAAAAGAAGAGAGCTCATCGCCCAGTTTTTGCATTTCATCAAAGGACCGCGTCTTGTGGCGTGCCAGCTCAATCCCAAGGTCAGCGCAAACGGCAATGGCAAATCCATCGACATCCATATCGGCCAAAACACCCGCCGATTGTACGTAGGTTTCATGGCCGTAGAATTTCTTCATCAGGCCTTCCGCCATCGGAGAGCGCACGGCATTGTGGTCGCAGCAAAACAAAACAGATTGGGGAAGCCGCGACATCTAAATTATCCCCCGAAATGCAAAACGCAAATAAGGGTGAACAGGCGACGCGCCGTCTGCTCATCAATATCGGCTTTGCCATTGAGGCGCTCTTGCAGGACCCGCGCGCCTTCGTTGTGAATTCCGCGCCGGGCCATATCGATGGTTTCAATCTGGCTGGGCGGGAGGGTCTTCACAGCTTCAAAATAGCTTTCGCAAATTTGAAAATAGTCTTTTACCACTTGGCGAAAGGGGCCAAGGGACAGGTGAAATTCCGCGGCCTTCTCTTTATCTTCTGTGGTGAGATCAAAAACTAGGCGCCGGTCGCGTATTGACAGTTCCAACTCATAAGGCCCGCTAGTTGGCGGGGTTTCGTCCCGGGCCGGCAAGGCGAAGCTGTTGCCCTCCAAGAGGTCAAAAATTGCCACCTTCCGCTCTTGATCAATTTCAGGAGTGGGGGGCGGGAGATTGCTGTCGTCCAGGGATATTTTTGAAATGTAGCTCATTATCTGTTCAGTTTATCTAACCGAGCGCGCACTGACAATCCATGCGCCTCAAGGCCTTCTGAAATGGCCAAAACCTCAGCGGCAGGACCTATGGCAGCTAAAGAAGCCGGGGTCATTTTGGTCAAAGTGGTGCGCTTTACGAAATCCATGACGGAGAGGCCGGAGGAGAATCGCGCGGACCGCGCCGTTGGCAGCACATGATTGGGCCCGCTAATGTAATCCCCGATTGCCTCTGGCGTCCAAGCGCCAAGGAAAATTGCGCCCGCATGGGTGATTTGCGCGGCCAAGCCGTCGGGATCCGCGACGCAGAGCTCCAAATGCTCAGGCGCGAGCCGATTGGACAGGGCCGCGGCCTCTGCCATATCATTGACCACAATCACCGCGCCAAAATCGCGCCAAGATGCACCCGCAATCGCGTGGCGTTCCAAAGTTTCCAACTGCCGGGTGACAGCTTGCATCACCTTCTCACCAAATTCCGCATCATCGGTGATCAAAATGGATTGCGCGCTTTCGTCATGTTCGGCTTGGCTGAGCAGATCTGTTGCGATCCAGGCCGGGTCATTATCCCCATCGGCGATCACGAGGATTTCGGAGGGTCCGGCGATCATATCAATGCCGACTTTACCAAAGACCCGCCGCTTGGCTGCGGCAACGAATGCATTGCCGGGCCCGGTGATTTTGTCGACTGGGGCGATCGTCTCGGTACCATAGGCCAGCGCCGCAATGGCCTGCGCCCCGCCAATGCGGTAAATCTCATCGACCCCGGCGATATGCGCGGCCAAAAGCACCAGCGGATTTGTGACCCCGTCTGGCGTGGGTACGCAAATCGCCAAGCGCTCAACCCCAGCCACTTTGGCCGGAATTGCGTTCATTAACACGGAAGAGGGATAGGAGGCCAGCCCGCCGGGCACATAAAGACCCGCTGCCGATACGGGGGTCCAGCGCCAGCCTAATTCTGCGCCCGTTTCATCTTCCCATTGGGCATCTCGCGGCAGTTGCCGGGCGTGATAGGCACGAATACGATCTGCGGCCAGCTCCAGCGCCTCGCGTTCGACGGTGGGCACGGTTGCGCAATGGGCCATAATCTCTTCGCGTGAAAACGCCAAAGTGTCGGGCGTCAGATTAAGCCGGTCAAATTTTTTGGTCAGCTCAATGACCGCGTCATCTCCGCGGGCGCGCACATCTGCGATGATATCTGCGACAACGGCATCCACATCAGGGCTGTCTTCCCGCTTCGCTGTCAGCAAGGCCAGAAAGCAGGCTTCAAAATCAGCCTGATTGATATTCAAAGTTTGTGGCATTCGATCCCCCAAGATTGCCCTGACTTAGCGCGATGTCGCCCAAGCCTCAAGCCGATCTGTGTGGGTTAATCGTGGCTGGGCGCGCGGTTGGTGGGGGAGGCATAAGGACGGGTTACATCGCGCAGGCCGGCTTCCAGCGCTTCCACCTCAAGCCGTATCGCGCCATCGCCCGCCAAAGTGAGCAGGCAAGCGCCTGTTCCATCCGTCGCCGGGGTGAATGTGATGCTGAGCAAGCTTAGGATCAGATCTGGATCTGTGCGGTCAAACCCTTGGGTTTGAACCGCTTTAACATCCTCAAAGCTAAGAACAGATTGCACGCGTTCGGCCTGGGACGTGCCGCGCGCCTCCCAGCGAAAGCGGTTGAGCAGCACTGCAAAACGACGCTCCTTGGTGTGCCAGACCATCTGCGCCGCGGGCCAAACTGCATCTTGGGTCATGGCAGAGAGCACTTGGAGATCTTCCGCATCAAAGGCGATCAAGCGTAAAGGCTTGTCCACACCGTCTTCAAAGCGGGCATCACTCATTGGCCTGTGATCCGCTCAATTTTAGCGCCACAATTGCCAAGTTTTTCTTCCACCCGCTCATAGCCACGGTCAAGATGATAGACGCGGTTCACTAGGGTGTCGCCTTTAGCTGCAAGGCCGGCCAGGATCAAAGAGACTGAGGCGCGCAGATCCGTGGCCATAACCGGTGCCCCTTTTAGGCGCTCCACGCCGGTGACCGTCGCCATGCCACCATTCACCTCAATCTGCGCTCCCATACGGCTGAGTTCGGGCGCATGCATGAAGCGATTTTCAAATATTTTCTCTTCTAAAACAGAGGTCCCCTTGGCCGTGCAAAGCAATGCCATCATCTGGGCCTGTAAATCCGTTGGAAAGCCGGGAAAGGGTTCAGTGGTCACGTTGATGGCTTTGATATCTGCATTTGTACGTTTCACTTTGAGGCCCCGCTGGGTTTGCTCAACGCTAATGCCAGCTTCGTCCAATTTCTCACAAAACGCGGCCAGAAGTTCAATTTTTCCACCAAGACATTCCACTTCGCCGCCGGTTATTGCCGGGGCCAGCATATAGGTGCCAAGCTCAATGCGGTCTGTCACAACCGGATGGGTAGCCCCATGCAGCCGGTCCACCCCTGCGATGGTGATGGTAGAGGTGCCATGACCGTCAATCTGTGCGCCCATAGCAATCAGGCATTCGGCGAGATCAACAATTTCAGGTTCACGCGCCGCCTGTTTCAATACGGTTGTGCCTTTAGCCAGTGTCGCGGCCAAAAGCGCATTTTCCGTGGCGCCAACAGAGACGAAGGGAAATTCGATGGTCGCGCCTTTCAAACCCTTCGGCGCTTTCGCGTGGACATAGCCGTCGCGCAACTCAATCTGCGCCCCCAGCGCCTCCATTGCTTTGAGGTGCAGGTCAACCGGGCGCGCGCCGATAGCACATCCGCCGGGTAGTGAGACGACCGCTTGCCCCGCGCGCGCCAACATTGGCCCGAGTACGAGAATAGATGCGCGCATTTTGCGCACAATATCATAGTCGGCCGTCAAATTGTCGAGGTTGTGGGAAGACATGGTTAAAACCTTGGCATCCTGCATGGAGGTGACTTCTGTCCCCAGGCTCTCAAGCAGAGCGCCCATGGTTTTGATGTCCGATAAGCGCGGCGCATTGGTCAAAGTGATGGGCTCTTCACTGAGTAACGTGGCGGGCATCAAGGTCAGGCAGGCGTTTTTTGCGCCAGCAATGGCGATTTCTCCATGCAGCGCATTGCCGCCAGTTACCAAAATCGAATCCATTCAGCTGTCCTTTTTGTCGGTTCTATCGTCGCGAGCCCGCGCCCGCGCCTGCGCCTTACGGCGGCCCATATTCGCCTTCAGTGCCGCCTTCAAGCGCGCTTCACGCTCAGACTGGGCTGACTTACGGGTCGATTTGTGTTTGTCTGCCATTTCGATGGCTTAACTCAAGCTTTGCGCGCGGTCCAGTCGCCGGAACGCTTTGCCGGGCCTTCGGGCGATATTGTGCAGATTTTGCCCATTCTTGGACTTGCGCCCGGGCCCAAGACTGTCTAAATCGCCCATCAGATGCTGTGGTAGCTCAGTGGCAGAGCACACCCTTGGTAAGGGTGAGGTCGAGAGTTCAATCCTCTCTCACAGCACCATCCAGCCCGTTGAAACCATCCAGCCCGTTGAAATAGATTACAAATACCATAAATCAGTTACTTATATGTTTGTATGGACAATACTATAGACAATACTTTTGGTTGTTTCTAAACTATTTGTATGTTCAGAAATGCAAATAATAATTCTTACACATATCCTGTAGCCAGACTGAATCACATCAAAGGCAAGTGGTACGTTATCGTCAGCGTCCCTGCGCATTTGCGGCATCTGTTCAAAAACCAAAGAGATCTACGCCGCTCCACTGGCACACACGATGAGAGTTTTGCTAAACGTAAACAACACGCCCTTGCCCAAGAGATCTACGATCTGTTTGACCAGCGGCAACGGGAAGAAAAGGTCAAGCATTTTAAAGTCACTGATGCTTTTGCGGCGGATGCTATCTTTAGTTTGGCGACTGTCTTCAAGCACCGTAATATACCGGACTTAAGGTCCAGTACTGACTACCACATTTTGTCTGCGTTTAAGCAAAGCTGTGACACCTATGCTGGTATTATTCTCAATCAGGCAGTACCGGAGGAATTATCAGAGCTAACTGAACTTATTGTGGGCGGTTTGCCTCCAGAAGAGATACGTGAACGCATCAGTGCCTTAAACTCTAAGTCACAGTATTCGATGGCAGATAAGGGTGTGGCTGGCCGTTACATGACGGAGCCTGTTCATACTTTCTGGCAGGATCTATTGATCAGTGCCGCACTGGAGCAAGGTCTACCAGAACCAAGGGTTGAGCTGTTCACAGGCCCAAAAACGGACTTAGCTTTGATAAAGGGACAAATACAAATAGATCACCCATCGCTGCGGCGGCTTACAAATGACCCTGTGGAACTTATCAGTAGGCCAGCACGAATAGTTCCAACGGAGGCTCTGACCTATAGCTCTGTGATGCCTGAATATCTTGAGCGTGTTGAGCGAGATACCCCGCTTGAAGATACGAAAAGAAAGAAGAAGCGCTGGGCCAAACAATTCCTAGACGTGATGGGTGACTTGGAGATAGCAGCCATCAAACCCAAACATGCCTATGATTATCTGGATAGGATACTGGCTGAGAATCCTGATCGCTCTAACAAAACATTGCGGGATTACATTTGGGGTGTGCAGGATCTGCTCAAATACTGTGTGCAGCGGGACTATATCCAGTCCAATCCATTCCGTGACCTAGATCTCAAGCCGTATGGCGAACAGCCAGACGAAACATATCCGTTTGAAAAGTCTGAACTGAAAGCCATCTTTGCTCATGACTGGAACCCTCAAGACAGGCTTTTGCTTTCAATCCTAGTCACCACTGGTATGCGTCCCTCTGAGGCTGGGAACTTAACGTGGGAACGCTTTAACGACACGGAGCACGAGGGTATCAGGTATTTTACCACACTGGACACCGCAGACGAGAAGGTGCGGGTAAAGAACTCTGGATCAAAGCGACTTGTACCCATTCACCCTGATCTACAGCTTCCAGAGCGTTCCACGGGCCGTTTATTTGACTACGAAAAGAACGAGGATGGATTGTCTGCCACAGAGATTGGCCATCAAATACTGCCAGTGCTGCACAGTATTGTTCCACACCCAAACAAAAGCATCCGCAGTTTCCGCAAGACCTTTAAAGTGATGTGCAGAGATGCGGGTGTTGGCGAAGAGGTGCATGATGCTATTACTGGACATCGCCAATCTGCTAGTGCTTCCCGTGCCAACTACGGAGGTATGGGTGTTCCAGTAATGTTTGAGGCAATCTCGAAGTTGGATGTCTCATTCCTTAAAAAAGAAAACTCATCATAACTGTATGTATATAAGCATTAATACGAATTACGGGTATAAAGTACTATAGTAAGTAAAACTCTCTCAGAGCAGGGTAGGCCCCCAAGGCCTGACCGTCACGTCCTTATGTCGTAACAACCAGCCAGCTTAACCTTTATTGACCCTGCCTAACCATCCAAGATTAGTACACATGTAAAAGTCTGGGTAATGGAAAGAGTTATAAATTGTAGTGTTAGTTCATTTACTATTAGTTAGTTACTATGACTACAGATACTACTAATGATCGTAACAATGCTCCTAGGGATTATGATAACTCTAGGGTGTTAGACGTACATATTTGGTCTAACTATCTTGAAGTAAATGATTTCATTTCTAAAATATATAAAGCTTATTTCAGTAAGCAAAATGGTAAGAAGAGTATTGCTAAGAAACATATTAAGGTTGTTTTACTAGACTTGTATGTTGCTTGGTTAGAAGATCCTGATCTTTGTCTCGCTATACACATGACTAGAGACCATTGCAGTAAGAACTTTGGAACTAATACTTCTCGTTATAATGAATTAAACATTTCAGCTAAAACAATTGGTGTTGTTAAGACCCTTAAAGAAAATGGACTGATTGGTTTCAAGGAGGGTTTTGAAAGACAAGAAGGTTTTAGTAGTGGGCGTATATCACGTATCTGGGCTGAACTTCCTCTGGTTAGGCTGTTTGAGAAGTCAGCTTTGAATGAGTTTATGATCTACAGCTACACTGATAGAGAGACTATTGTTCTCAAGGATAGTGATAAGAACAAGATTGATTATCCAGAGACTAAAGAAACAGAATCTCAGCGTTATGTTGTGCAGTATTACAATGAGTTATTGGAAGGCACGTTTATTGACATAGGTAGCGCTAACTCGCCACGCTTAGAGATTGAAAGGCACAAGGGGAGTAAGAACCCAGACAAGCCTCATTACGTGAATATCCAACACAGAGGCAAGTTTACTCATCGTGTGTTTAACAACAGTTCATTTACAGAGTCTGGTAGGTTTTATGGTGGTTTTTGGCAAAGGATAGGCGAGGAGTACCGTAAACAAATACTTATAAATGATGAGGAAACAGTAGAGATAGACTTTAGCAGCCTGCACCCTGTTTTAGCTTATGCGGAGAAGGGTGTAGATTATTGGAAAGAATACAAGGTTAGCCCCTATGACATCCCTGTAGATGGGATTGATGATCTCAAAGCTGCTAGAGAAGTCATCAAGAAAGTATTCTTATTAGCCCTCAATGCTGGGAAAGAGGATGCTTCAAAAGCTGAAAATGATGAGGTGTTGTTTAGGGCTTTTAGAGCAGAATTTGACTACTCATTATTGGGTGGCTTGGAACACAAGTTTACCAACGATGTGCTGGGCAAAATAGTTGATAGCATTAAAGCGAAACACTCCATGATAGCAGATCAAATTGCTACTGGTGCAGGTACTAAATTAATGAACTTAGACAGTAAGATAGTTGAGTTTGTTATTGAGCGTTTTCTTACCAACAAGGCCGTTGTGCTAAGTGTTCACGATAGTTTTATAGTACCAGTAAGGCACAGAGATATGCTGCTTCAAGCTATGAAGGATGCATGGGTCTTTGTGACAGAACAGACAGCTATCAAGTACAAACAGAACGTGCCTATCTATCAGGATGCTGTAGCTTGGCAGCACTTAGACAGAGGTTTCTACTTGGATAGAATGGAAGACTTAACGACTACAAAGAGGACTACAGGCTATTTGAATAGGCTCAATAAGCACAACAAGTTCTTCAATCCTAAACCTGATAAATCAAAGTCTGTGCAGTACACACCAGATGAGATTGTCATGCCAAAGCAATACAAGAAATATCAGAAGGATAGGGGTGAACCCATAACAGATAGCAAAGTTTGGAGCGGCTTATTTGGAGGTAAGTCTGACGAATAGTATGGGTAATGAAAAAGACAGTGGGAGGTTTTTTATTCACTCGTAGTGGAACTAAGGCTAAGTTTTTATAACAGATGAAAGTAGTAAAACATGAATAAAACTAACACTGATCGCATTACTCAGGAAATTGGAGTGTTAAAACGAAGAGAAACAGAGGCCCGTATTTTAGCTCCAATAATGGATGCACTTAATGACCGCTTCGGTAAAGAAGAGGTATTAGAGGTTATTAGAAAAAAAATAATAGCACTCTCAAGAGAACAGGGAGAAAGCTTAGCTGATGAATATGGAAATGATGTAGACGCATTTTTAAAGACGTTAGAGTTTTGGACTCAGGACAATGCTTTAGAGATTGATATAATTGAGAAAAATCAGACCACTTTGGATTTTGATGTTAAAAGATGTCGATATGCTGAGATGTATGAGTCCTTGGGTATTAAGGAGTTAGGCGCAACTTTATCTTGCAATCGAGACTATGCATTGATTGAGGGCTTTAATCCAGATGCCACTTTGGTAAGAGAGAAAACGATTATGTCAGGAGGAGACTGTTGTACCTTTAGGTACAATTTTAGCGCTAAAACGTAGATCGTTGCTGAGACGAAGTTGCGAATGATATTAGAGAATATAAACGTAGGCTAAAGCTGCTCTTGAGTGTCAGCCCAAGCTCCACAGCTAAAGCCTCAACCAACGCATGTGCATCGTTATTGTATGGCAGGTACTGTGGCTTAAAGCGTTTGTTCATATGTTGTTTTACATGGATCAATGTAGGGGCGTCTACGGGCAGTCAGATTAAGTTTGGGGTTCAGAGCTGTGGCGAGTGGAGATGCGGCTACAGACGCTGTTACAGTGGCGCTGAGGAGTCTTATGCCAGTGTGGCAGCACCATCCATCGCAACATCAGAGCTACCCGTGTAAACGATCTGGTCCGTGTTGTTACCCCTCACGCCACAGTTATAGCATCTGGCTCTCTGATGTATTTCTTAGACCTTTGGCACACCACTTCAACATACAGACTAGACGGCCTGTGCGAGTCCAATGGTAGAAGGGCTTAAGACGTATTTCTTTATTACTCTAGGCAAAAGGAAAGCTTAAATGTCAGCGCTAGAATTTTATACAAGTCTCTCTGCTATCTGGATCGCAATAGCATGGGTTCCGTATATTTTGGATAGGATCATGGTTCACGGTCTTGCTGGCACAATGGCAAATCCAACTCCCAGTTTGGCGCAACAATCTAATTGGGCCATGCGAGCCAAGGCAGCCCATGGTGTGGCAATACAAGCATTCGCAGCATATGCGCCTTTGGCAATTCTTGCTATGATACGTATTCCTGAGGATGGCTATCCAGGTATTCTGGCTATGACATTCTTTATTGGTATATTTGCTCACTACATCATCTATGCAATCGGAATAACTGTTTTGCGTACTTTGAGTTTTGCGCTTGCATCATTATCCACACTGGCACTGGGTTTAAGGATAATTGGTATCATTTAACCTTTAGTTAATATGCTTGAAGCGGCATCCCCCCCCACGACAGCTATCAGGTTAGCTACCTCTAGCATCGTGTGGTGCTTACAGAGGCCACAGGTGATGCTGAGTTGGTGCTGTGGGATGGGTCATTTAGGTATTGGTGTCGAACCTGTCTCAGTTCTCCAAATAAGCCCATCTTTTTTCAAATGCACCATCATAACCGCATCTGTCGTTCCATTCGGAAAATCAGTTATGTTGTGAGCAACAATAATATCATCGTTTTCGTAAATGCATCGAGGGTTATTTTGTTTGACTGCTTTCATGAATGCAAGACGAGTATCAAGATTGATATCAGATTTCCGCATAACATCGCCAGTTGAGTGAAACTTAAATTCATAGTCGCTGTGATAAAGAGCCATTTCTGACTCAACATCACAATTTTCCCATGCAGTCCTTAGTTTTTCATAGAGCATTTTAAATCCACACTTTTTAATTACAGGGGTAAAGGTGCCACTCTGCTTTGCCTTCTGGATCAGACTCGTAAGTAAACATGTAATATTTACCATTTAGTTCAGATAAAGCTTCAGATGTCGTTTCAAATATGGCACCGCCTCTAAAGGAAACGCCACCAGTTTCCGTCATGTTTCCAACACCATCACATTTGTATGTGGCAACACCTTCTGCACAAAATATTACCCCAGCATGAGCATGGCCCAGCCAAGAACCATCAGGCCTCATATGAGCCGTAAATGTTGCTTGCGTCTGAACATCATGGCCCAGCAATGTACCACCACCAACAGTGCTTGTTTCCATGGCAGGTAATCCATATCGCCCAGAGTCTATTGGTTTACTGGTTTCCTGAAGAGTCATTGATCCGGCTTTATCACCAAGCATTTTTGGTCTCCATTTTAGCTATTCTGTAAAAATTATGATAAGCGTACTATTGGAATTTTAAAAAACCACTCTTTTTATTGGAGTAGTTTTTGTAAGACTCGTTTTACCGGACATTTTGCGTAGGGCTAATTATGCTATCATTAAGTTTATCTATCGCAATATCAGAGTTACCCCGCATAAACGATCTTATACGTGTTGTTGCCCTTAGCTTTACACGATGTAGAAAATTTAAATAAATTTGACGTGGCGTAATATTTTACTCGGGAAACACTTTGATTATTTTAGAGTCACCGAAATTTAAAGTCTGTTCAAGCTTCCTCCCAAGGTAGCTGTGATGGCTAATTTCTTCGGTGCGAAGGCAGAATTGTCTTCCTTACACTGGCTGAGTAAAATCAGTCAGTGTTTGAAGGCTGAAGGTTTAGCCCTAAACATTTTTCTAATTAGCATCGCCTCCTACAACAGCGATAAGGTTTGCTACCTCTAGCATCGTATGATGCTTACAGAGGCCGCAGGTGATGCTGAGTTGGTGCTGTGGGATGGTTGAGAGTTTGGTCATTAGAAGTTCAACAGCCGCTGTACATCACTGACCCGCTTGGCATGATTGTATTGCAAAGGTTTGCACCCCTTAGATTAGCACCATTTAGGTTAGCACCCTTTAGGTTAGCACCCTTTAGGTTAGCACTGTTCAGATTAGCATTATTCAGGTTAGCACCCTCCAGATCAGCATACTGCAGTGTGGCCCCGTTCAGATTAGCAAAACCTAGGTAAGCTCCTTTCAGATTAACACCCTCCAAATAAGCCCCCTCCAGATCCGCATTACGCAAATAAGCCTCCTCAAGATCAGCATACCACAGAAAAGCAAAATGCAGCTTAGCATCCTTAAGATCGGCACCCTTCAAATTAGCACCGTGCCGGGCTCTTACGTTAAGCTGACCGTTAGTGACGAGGGTGAGGGCATCCCGCCGGAGGCGTTAGATCAAATTTTTGACCCGTTTTTCACGACGAAACCTGTCGGAGCCGGAACAGGGCTTGGGCTGTCGATGGTTTTGGGCTTCATGCAACAATCTGGAGGCGCGGTGATTGCCAAGCCGGACGTGTCGCAGGGCGCAACTTTCGAGCTTTATTTTCCCACATCCTAGCCGGTTCGTTTTTTCCCGTGCAGCTGTAACGGTTAACACCTTGTTAACGAATAAAGGTTAACAAGGTATTACACAGAGATCGGGGAGGTTAAATGAACATCGAAACCGACGGTCCATCCCACAGTATTGAAAAAATTCCCTTGATCAGTGTCCGTGATTTACGCGGTGATGACCAAAAGCGCAAATTGGAAATTGCCGAAGAAATTGGACAGGCGGCGCGCAATTTTGGGTTTTTTAGAATTTATGACCACGGCATTGATCTGGATCTCATTGAAGCGACATATGAAGCCGGGCGGCGCTTTTTTGCGCAGCGCGACGCACAGAAATTGGACTATTACGTCGGCAAGAGTTCAAACCACCGTGGCTACGTTCCCTTCACAGAAAAGGGGGATTATGCCGATGAGGTGAACCGAAGTTATGAGGCCTTTGATCTGGGGCTGGATCTGCCGGCGGATGACCCCGATTATCTTGCCGGTAACCGTTTGCTCGGGCCTAATGTTTGGCCCGACGTGCCAGGGTTCCAAGAAACGGTGTCGTAATATTACAATGAAATTTCGGCTTTGGGTGACATCATTTGTGGCGCCCTAGAGATGCATCTCAAACTCGCTCCGGGCACGATGACGCAGCATATGACCAAACCCATTTCACCGCTCAGACTGCTGCATTATGTGCGCCAGCCGCACATCAAGGATCATCAATCGGTTAATATGGGGCCCATACTGATTATGAATGTTTGACCCTTCTGCACACCCGAAATCAAGGGCTTCAGGTTCTCCGCAAGGATGACACTTGGATGGATGTTCCGGTGGATCCTGCGGCGCTCGTGGTCAATATCGGCGATATGCTGGAAGCATGGAGCAACGGGCTGTTGCTTTCAACACCGCATCGGGTGCTCAACCTCAGCCCAGAACGGTTTTCGCTGCCCTATTTCGTCGCGGCAAATTACAATACGATCATTCGACCCTTTGACGGGCTTGCGAATGAGGACCGTCCGGAGCTTTATCAGCCCTTTATGGCCGGTGCCCACTTGGAACGCATGTTGATGCGAGATTTTCCCTATCTGAGGCGACTGAAAACGAGCCGAGCGGCCGCGCATGTGAACCCGCTCCACAACCCCTTTGAACAACGCTTGAATAAGAAAAAGAGTTAAGAAATGCCCCTATTGAAACAATCTTAGCTGTGGTCCTGGCTGGGTTTGCCTTGAGTGCCACGCCTGGCCCTTCCATGCTTTATGTTCTATCGCGCAGTATGGGTCAAAATCGCTATGTGGGGCTGGCCTCTGCTTTGGGGCGTTTTATTGGCTGTGGCCACAGCGCTAGGCCTTGCTGCGATATTTGAACGCTATGAGTGGATTGTGGTCACACTGCGCTACGCAGGATCAGCCTATCTCATTTGGCTGGGGGCGGGGATGATACTAAATGCCAGTAAGAGCTCTAAAGTTGTCCTAAAAGTCCATGCTGTGGAGAATCTGTCGTTTTCCTCCAATGTTTGGCAGGGGGTGTGGGTGGAGCTTTTGAACCCCAAAACCGTATTGTTTTTCGCACTGTTCCTCCCGCCATTTGTCTCTGCAGGCGCGGGGGAGGGCAGTGTACAAGCACAGTTGTTGATCTTAGGTATTTTGGTACCGCTGACCGCTATTCCGTCTGATATTGTCATGGCATTACTGGGGCGCACTGTGACCAAATCCATCAATGAAAACACCCGTGCGCGGCTGATTATGGCCTGGCTTTCTGGGCTCTTGTTGATGGCCATTGCTGCGAATTTGCATCTGCAATTTATCTAAGTGTAGCGCCCTGACCCATGCGGGCCGCGATTAAAACCTCGCTTGGCGCGCCTGTTGGTAAGATGGGCGCGCCTTGCCTATGTGCGTAGGCTTTGTGCGTCTTTTGGATAACGCGGTTTGACAATTTCGTTCACAACGCGCACACCAAAGGTTAACAAATCTTGCACAGGGTGAGACAAGGGCCGCAAGTGCCCTGCGGGTATTGGTGGCTCGCATAACCCGTGATCAGTCTGCAGTATGGGCTTTGATTATAGTGATCTGCGGTTAACAGTGGGGTGACAGTAATGGAATTGAAAGACGACATCATCATCAATGCGCCGCAGGACGTGGTTTATGCTGCATTGAATGACGCGGACATTTTGAAGCAATGTATTCCAGGCTGCGAGGAGTTGGTCAAACATTCTGATACGGAATTGGAGGCCAAGGTTGTGCTGAAAGTCGGTCCGGTAAAAGCGAAATTTAGCGGCACCGTAACCTTAAGCCCCGATGCACCGCCGGCTCAGTTTTCATTGACAGGCGCGGGCAATGGCGGCGCGGCCGGTTATGCCAAAGGCGGGGCAGAAGTGCAGTTGGAAGCCCATCCGGAAGGTACGCTGCTGCGCTATACAGCCAAGGCTGAAATTGGTGGTAAATTGGCGCAATTGGGCAGCCGGTTGATTCAGGGCACTGCGAAAAAACTTGCAGCGAAGTTCTTCAGCAGTTTCGCCGAACAGGTTGGGGGCGAGAATGCCGGCTGAAGGGAGAATCCTTTATGCCGAACATGCGCAGGATATTCTAGCCGCCACCCTTAATTTGATGCACTCAGGTGACCCCTGCGCCCTGGTGACCAGCCTGAATATTGAAGGGGGCGCGGCGCGGGAGCTTGGCTCTTTGGCGGTTATCAGTGGCACGGGAGACATGATTGGGTACCTCTCCAATGGCTGTATTGATCGCGATATCATCCATCACGGCCTAGCCGCGATTGACACCGGTCAGCTCAAACATCTGCGCTATGGCGCAGGCTCGCCCTATTTGGATCTCAAACTGCCCTGCGGTGGCGCCTTGGATCTGGTGATTGATCCGGCACCGGATTTGACCGCACTTGAGGCGGCTTTGGCGCGCCTGCTTAACCGCCAGAAAACTGTGCTCTCTTTTGCGGGTCGCGACGGCCCGGTGCAGATCGAATATGCGCCAAAACCTGCGTTGATCCTTGCCGGACGGGGCGCAATTTTACGCACTACCGCGCAGCTGGCGGCGCATATGGATTTTGAGCTGCATCTTGCTTCCCCTGATCTTGAGGATCTTGCCAGCTTGGAGGAGCTTAACCCGGCAACACGCCAGTCTATGACCACACCAAACGCTGCGATTGAATTGCCGATAGACCCATATTCGGCGGTGCTGCTCGTCTTTCACGATCATGAATGGGAGCAGGCTATTTTGATGCAGGCGGCGCGGCAGCATCCCTTTTTTATTGGCGCTTTGGGCAGCTGCAAAACCCACGCCATGCGGATCGAGCGGCTCAGACATGCTGGGTTGAGCGCGGCAGACGGTGCTCAAATCCGAGGACCAATTGGCTTGGTGCCCTCGCTGCGCAATGCCTCGCTGATTGCTGTATCAGCGCTGGCTGAAATCACTGCAAAACTGCCGCCATCTCAGGTCTGCTTGTCCTCATCATAAAACCGATGTGGCCCGATTGCTAGAATTGAGTGGCAGGGCGCGTTCTTTGATGGGCAGGTGTACGATGGTGCTGAACAGACCCACGCCCACCCCAAACCACCAAACAACTGTATAGTTGCCATAGATGTCATACATCTTGCCGCCCAGCCAAATCCCAAGGAAACTGCCGAGCTGGTGGGAGAAAAAGACAATTCCGAAAAGCGTGCCCATATAGCGCAACCCATAGATATGCGCGACCAAGCCTGAGGTTAGGGGCACTGTGGCCAGCCAGAGAGACCCCATGGCCACTGAAAATAAAATCACAGAGATCGGCGTGATTGGGAGTGTAATAAATAGTGCCGCAACAATCGTCCGGGCCAAATAGATCCCCGCCAAGAGGTACTTTTTCGAATAGTGTTTCCCCAGATAGCCGGCAGCAAGCGTGCCGGCGATATTGGCCAGTCCGATCAAAGAAATGGCCAGCGCGCCAAGGCGGGAGGTGGTTGTGATACCCACGGAATAGAGCGCACCACCGGGCATGATGGGGCCGCAGAGTTCGGTGACGAAGGCCGGGAAATGTGCGGTGATGAAGCCCAATTGATAGCCACAGGAAAAGAAGCCCAGAAAAATCAACGTGTAGCTTGGGTCCTTGAACGCCTTAATCAACACCACACCGATGCTCTCCTCCAGTTCGGACTTACTGGCCACGCGCTCGGTCTTCATCATCGGCAAGAAGATCAGCGAGCCTATGATAACAGCTGCGAAGGTGATGAAAACATGCTGCCACGACATGAAACCCAGTAGATATTCTGCCAAAGGCGCGCCGATCACCTGTCCGGCCGAGCCGGCGGCGGTGGCGATGGCCAGTGCCATGGATCTGTGCTCATCAGAGGCCGCTCGACCCACCACGGCCAAAATCACACCAAAGCCTGTACCCGCGATGCCGAAGCCAACCAAAATTCCATAGGCCTGCATTGCACCGGGGGTGACTGCATAGGACGATAGAATCAACCCGAGCGCATAAACTAGGCCGCCTAACGTAATGGCTTTGCGATCGGTTACCTTTTCTGCAATCGCCCCAAAAATGGGCTGACCTATCCCCCAAAACAAGTTCTGAATGGCAATAGCCATGGAAAATTCTGTGCGCAGCCAGCCGAATTCCTCCGCCACTGGAATTTGGAAAATACCAAGGGAGGCGCGCACCGCAAAGCTCAACATCACAATAATGCAGCCGGCGATTAAAACGGGGGTGACGAGGGAAGTTGATTTCATGCTCAGACCGTACTGCGTAAAATGGTATTCGCAAGGGCAGTAGCGATGGGCGCGCGATTGCACCCGGCGCGGCGCGCAGCTATTGGAGGGGCATGAATTTGCCTGACACCTATCAAAACGCCGTCGCCTGTGGACAGTTGCAGCCTGACCCGGCGCAGGAAGCCGCGCTGTTCGCGCTTGAGCGGTTGCGGCTCGCGCTGAGCCAACCGCGAAAACGGGGGTGGTTTCGCAAGGCCACGCCGGCGCCCGATGGGATCTATCTTTGGGGCGGTGTCGGGCGTGGTAAGTCGATGCTGATGGATATGTTTGCCCGCAGTCTTGGCCCCTCTGTTCGGCGCGTGCATTTTCATGGCTTTATGCAAGAGGTTCACGCCGGGATCGCCCGGGCCAAGGCGCAAGGTGCAGTGGATGCCATTCAACCGGTGGCCGAAGAGATGGCCAGCGGCATCCGCTGTCTGGCATTTGATGAGATGCAAATCACCGATATCACCGATGCGATGCTGGTGGGGCGTTTGTTCGAAGCGCTCTTTTCGGCGGGCATTGTCATTGTTGCTACGTCAAACCGTCACCCGGATGATCTATATAAAAACGGGTTAAACCGACAACTTTTTTTGCCCTTCATCGCGCTGTTGCAACAAAAAATGGTGGTGCATGAGCTGGCCTCTCCCACGGATTATCGCCAAGACAGGATGGCGGGGCAGGGCTGTTATTTTACGCCCATCGATGCTGCTGCACGGGCTCGTATGGATCAAATCTGGATGGATCTGGCCGGGGGGCCGGGGCAACCCTTTACCCTTGAGGTGAAATCCCGCTGGGTGATGGTTCCAGAATTTCGCAATGGAATTGCCCGAATGTCTTTTGCAGAGCTCTGTGGTGCCGCTTTGGGGCCGGCAGATTATCTCGCTTTGGTACGAAAGGCCAAGGTTCTGATGCTGGATGATATCCCATTGCTCGGGCGCGCAAATGCCAGCGAGGCCAAACGCTTTGTTACGCTCATTGATGCAGTCTATGAAGCGCAAATTGGGTTTATCGCCTCTGCCGCGGCCATGCCTGAGGCGCTCTATCCCAGTGGCACAGGCAGTTTTGAATTTGAACGCACCGCCTCGCGCTTGGCCGAAATGCAGGCTGATGGATGGGGGCGAGGCTAGGGAGTCGCGTAATTCTCGCGCAAGACATGCCCTGCCAGATACAGTGATCCGCAGATCAAAATCCGCGCCTGTGGGTGGCTTTGGGACAGGTCCTGAAGGGCTGCGTGCACATCGCTTGCCTCGCGGGAGGGGATGGCACAGCTCTGGCCCACTTCAGCCAGATCCGCACTGGAAATCGCGTTGATTTCATTTGGAATCGTCACGGTGGTGAGCGAGGCGCAATGCGCTGCAATGGGCGCTAAAAACCCTGTTACATCTTTGGTATTGAGCATGCCGCAGATGATATGGGTGTCGCGTTTGCGCAGGGTGGCGAGAGTTGCGGCAATGGCGCGTCCGGCAGCGGGATTATGCCCGCCATCGAGCCAAATCTCATGGCCGGGAAGGCTGTCGACGAGCCGGCCTTGGCGCAACCGTTGCATGCGTGCGGGCCAATAGGCTTGCAACATGGCCGCGGTGCAGGCGTCCTCGCCCTGTCTAAGATACCGAAGGGTGGCGATGGCCGCGCCGGCGTTTTGTATTTGATGCGGACCTGGCAGGCAGGGCAGGGGTAGATCCAAAAGCCCAGTTTCGTCTTGATAGACCAAGCGTCCCGCTTCGGTGGTGACATGCCAATGTTGCCCATGGATGCGCAAATCTGCGCCAACTTTGGCCGCCTGACGTTCGATCACCTCGAGGGCTTCCTCTGGTTGCGGCCCCACAATAGCGGTGACGCCGCGCTTTAGGATACCCGCTTTTTCAAAGGCAATCTTGGCCAGCGTGTCGCCAAGGAATTGCTGGTGATCGAGATCAATGGGTGTGAGGACACAGGCCGCCGGCTTGTCGACCACATTGGTCACATCTAAACGCCCCCCCATGCCGGTTTCCAGCAAGGTATAATCTGCCGCGTGTTCGGCAAAGCCCTGCAATGCCGCGCACGTGGTAATTTCAAAATAGGTGATCGTCTCACCGCCATTTGCGCTGTAGCAGCGATCAAGCAGCTCTGTGAGCGCCGCTTCGCTGATCAATTCACCGGCAATGCGGATGCGTTCATGGAATTTCGCGAGATGCGGCGAGGTATAGGCATGAACAGTTCGCCCCGCCCCTTCGAGACCTGCGCGGATCATGGCCTGCGTGCTGCCTTTGCCATTGGTGCCGGCCAGATGAATGACGCTTGGCAGCCGATCTTGCGGATTGCCCAAAGCTCGCAGAAGCCGCCAAACCCGGTCTAAAGTTAAATCAATGACCTTAGGATGAAGGGCCATCATCCGCTCGAGGATGACGTCAGAATTTCTTGATGTCATTTCGCGCTATTCGTTTCGACAGAAGTCTCATCGGTCGAGGGTTTAGGCAAATCCCCTTTGATAGCCGGGGATTGTTTCAACAGCATCCGGGTGATGGTGATCAATTCATCGCGCATTTGGGTGCGATGTGTCACCCGGTCCAACATCCCGTGATCCAACAGATACTCAGCACGCTGGAACCCTTCTGGTAATTTTTCACGAATGGTTTGCTCAATGACCCTTTGGCCTGCAAAGCAGATCAATGCATTGGGTTCGGCGATATGCACATCACCCAACATCGCATAGGAGGCAGTGACCCCGCCTGTGGTGGGGTGGGTCAGTACAACGATATAGGGAAGGCCAGCCTCTTTGAGCATTTGCACGGCAACGGTGGTGCGGGGCATTTGCATCAAGGACAAAATCCCCTCTTGCATCCGCGCGCCGCCGGCAGCTGAGAACAATATCAGCGGGCGTTTGAGCTCAACTGCGCGCTGGGCTGCGGCGATGATGGCGTTGCCAACATACATGCCCATAGATCCACCCATGAAAGCAAAATCCTGGCACGCGGCGACAATGCCCGTGCGGCCCATCTCGCCTTCTACGACCAGCATGGCTTCTGCCTCGCCAGTTTTCTTTTGCGCGGCTTTCATTCGGTCGGGATATTTCTTTTGATCGCGGAAATGCAGCGGGTCGGTGATGGGTTTTGGCACATCTACTTCAACAAAGATTCCACCGTCAAACAAAGTTTCCATGCGCGCGCGCGGGCTGATGCCCATATGGTGATCGCAATGGGTGCAGACGTTCAAATTCTCCGACAGCTCGCGGTGAAACAACATCGTGCCGCATTCGGCGCATTTGGTCCAAAGATTTTCGGGAACTTCGCGGCGTGAAAATAGCGAATTAATCTTTGGCCTGACGTAATTAGAAATCCAATTCAACGGGTGTGTTTCCTGTTTTATACGACTTGGGGTCAGTTAATCATCTACGGGCAAAATTGCAACTCACCTGCGCAGTGCGATGCGGACAGTGAGATAGGCCAGCAGGAGGAAGGCAGCGTCATATGGCATGAGCGAGATTAACCGCTCCTCATCCATGATCGAAAAATCACAGGTAAAAAGCGCCAGCCCTCCGAGGTAGTCTGGAAACCCAAAAATAACAATAGCATAGAAGTTCCAAACAAAATGAAACGCAATAGCTGGGCCCAGCGTGCCACTGCGCGCGGTGAGGTCGGCGGCGATCACACCAAAGAGGGTTGTGGACAGAGCGATCCAGGGCGCCGCCGCCCCCATGACGGCGGGATCATAATGCAAAAGGCCAAAAATTGACGAAGGGATCATGATCCAGATAAATCGATGCAGGCCAAGCGCTGCCAATTGGCTTTGCAAATATCCGCGAAATACCAATTCTTCCGCACTGACCTGAATGAGCAGGAACGCCAATGTGAGGGGCAGCAGGCTGAGCCATTGGCTGAGCGGGAGGTTTTGCACGAACGTGGTGCCATAACTTGCGATGACAGCCACGACCGTGGCCATAACGAATAAACTGCCTATAGTTCTGAAAAATTGTCCTTTTGCGCGGGAAAAATCGCCGATGAGCAAAAGCGGGCTGTGGTGATGCAGGCTCCAGACCGTGAAACTGACCGCGGCAGTAATGAACGCGAAACTGCCCAATATGACAAACATTTGACTTGGGCTGCTGGGGCCAGGCAGTTGCAGGGTCTGCTCAAACCAAGCCTCGCCCATAACGGGCAAAAGTACCTGCCAACTGAGGCGTACGAGTAGCATGTAGAGTAGGGCTGTGATCACAAGTCCGAGGATGAGCCTCAGAAGGCTCGCCTTTGCCCGTGCCGGGGCGATGAGGGCTTCATAGGGTTCGTAAGACATAAAATAAGATACAGCGCGCGCGCTGTGCTGGCCAGCGTGAAACGCAATTATGCGCAAAACTTGGCTGACCTTCACCCTTGTCCCAAGCTCGTGAAGCGCTTAAACAACCGCAAAGCTATATATAAAGGGTCCTGCAATGAATAAGCCTGCCTTCGACAAATCCAATCTGCCCAGCCGACATGTGTCGGTCGGTCCCGCGCGTGCGCCGCACCGTTCCTTTTATTATGCGATGGGCATGACCGCCGAAGAAATCGCACAGCCTTTTGTGGGCGTCGCCACCTGTTGGAACGAGGCAGCTCCTTGTAATATTTCGCTCAACCGCCAGGCTCAGGCCGCTAAGATCGGTGTGAAACATGCCGCCGGAACCCCGCGGGAGTTTACCACAATCACCGTGACGGATGGCATTGCTATGGGTCATGAGGGGATGCGCTCCTCCTTGGCCAGCCGCGAGGCGATTGCCGATTCCGTTGAGCTTACCGTGCGCGGGCATTGCTATGACGCACTGGTGGGTCTTGCCGGTTGCGACAAATCATTGCCAGGTATGATGATGGCCATGGTGCGGCTCAATGTGCCATCGGTTTTTGTCTATGGCGGATCCATCCTGCCGGGTACGATGAACGGCAAAGACGTGACGGTTCAAGATGTGTTTGAAGCCGTGGGCCAGCACCAAGCCGGTCAACTTTCAACCTGTGAGCTTGAAAAACTGGAAGCAGTGGCTTGCCCCTCAGCGGGTGCCTGCGGTGGACAGTTTACGGCCAATACAATGGCCTGTGTCTCTGAAGCGATTGGCCTGGCCTTGCCAAACTCCACAGGAGCCCCAGCACCTTACGAATCGCGCGACCAATATGCTGTTGCTTCCGGTGAAGCGGTGATGAACTTGCTGGAGAAAAACATTCGCGCCCGCGATATCGTGACATTGAAATCTTTGGAGAACGCGGCGCGGGTTGTGGCCTGTACGGGCGGGTCGACCAACGCCGGCTTGCACCTGCCAGCAATTGCCCATGAGGCAGGCTTGGAATTTTATCTTGATGATGTCTGCGAAATTTTCCGCGATACGCCGTATTTTGTCGACTTGAAGCCTGGCGGGCAATATGTCGCCAAAGACCTCTTTGAGGTTGGTGGTGTTCCGGTTGTGATGAAGGAGCTGCGCAAAGCGGGTTTGATGCACGAAGATTGCATGACCGCCACCGGGCGCTCCATGGGCGAAGAGCTGGACTTGATCGAGCGTGAAGCCGATGGCCGGGTGATCTATCCGGTCGAAACCCCCATCACAAAAACGGGTGGCGTTGTGGGCCTCAAAGGCAATCTTGCTCCGGAAGGCGCGATTGTGAAAGTGGCGGGCATCGCAGCACAGCATCAGATTTTCACCGGTCCTGCTCGGGTCTTTGAATGCGAAGAAGACGCTTTTGAAGCTGTGAAAGAGCGTGCCTATGAAGAAGGTGAAGTTTTGGTGATCCGCAATGAAGGCCCATCAGGGGGCCCCGGCATGCGTGAAATGCTCTCCACCACAGCGGCGCTTTCTGGCCAAGGCATGGGCAAAAAAGTTGCCCTCATCACCGATGGGCGTTTCTCCGGCGCGACGCGCGGTTTTTGTGTGGGTCACGTGGGGCCTGAGGCGGCGGCCGGTGGCCCGATCGCTTTGATTGAAACGGGTGACGTGGTCACGATCAATGCTATTTCTGGTGAGCTGAATGTTGATTTGACCGACGAAGAATTGGCCGAACGCAAAGCCAATTGGAAAGGCCCGCGTGAGACCATCTACGCCAGCGGCGCGCTTTGGAAATATTCGCAATTGGTGGGTCCAACCTACCAAGGGGCGGTGACCCATCCCGGCGGCAAAGCAGAGCGTCACGCGTATTTTGATCTCTAAGCTTCTTTTGGCAGCTGGCATTTTTGCACTGGCTGGCTGCCAAACACATCTATTTGAAAACACACAACCCGCCGGCGCTCCTGGTGCTCGGGTATCCTTGCCCAGCGGGATCACAATTGGGGCGCCGAAAGGCTATTGCCGCGATGGCCGCAGTGGGCGCCGGGGCGGGGTGGTCTTTGCCAGCTGCGTCAGGCTGCGCGGCAGTGATGCGTTCGACCCCACTTATGCACATCTTTTAACGGGTGCAGCGGCCGGCGCAAAAAGTAATTTACAGGTGGTCGCAGGGTTTGTCCGCAAGGACGCGGGCAAAGGGTGGCTAGCGGCGAGCGGAAAAGCCGACGACGTGTCGATTCACGCGGTAAAACGACGCCGCAATGCGCTTTATGTCGAGCTCACAGATCGATCGCGCCCGGGCTATCTTGGCGCGCGGGGGTGGAAAGCCTTTGTGAATGTCGCAGATCAGCTGGTAGTCTTAGGGGTCTATTCTGGACTGGGGCCGAGCGTTTCAGGAATTGACGGTGAAGAGCTCCTCCGCGCCTTTGCTCAAGCGACGCTCGCCGCAGAAAACCCAGAGAAATAGCACGCCAGCACAGCCAAGCATGACGTCAACATCGCCGTCCCGCAGCTCTTGCTTCCGCCTCGACGAGTATATGCAGACGTCGTAAATATTCTGTAAATTTAACAGAATAATATTTAACTATTTGTAGAATTCTGCGCCTGCCTCCCCTATAAACAAGAGTATATTGTGAAGTACTTTGGGCATTGAATTGATTTATTTTGGCTATTTAGGGCGGGCACTATCAGCTGCATACCTAAAGTTTTGGCGCAATCGCCTGCAGCGCGCTGCGGGGGAGAAGACCGCCAAGCTCCGCCAGCAGCGGCGCGAGGCCTTGGCGCTTCAGCGCGAGCTGGGTGACGTCTTGCCCCGCATCAATGATGAATTGCACCACAGGCTGCGTGGGTCCAAGGCATATCGGCATGGCTCCAATATGCTTTGGTCTTGGTGCCCCGAGCTCTGGGCCGCGCCATGCCTCTCGGTGGCCGGCCCTGTTCCCCAAAGTGGCGCGCGCCTTGCGTCAAATACTAAAGTATTTTTTGATGATGCGGACTGCGCAGTTATTACACAGCAATTTAGCAACGACATTTCAGAAGCCTTCGCGCCCTATGGGGTGGCTTTGGAGCTGTTTCAATTTGAGGGTAGTTTTCTGTCCCTCGCCATTGATCTGCCCGATGAGCTGTACCAGACTTTTGCCAAAGACGAATTGATTGGCCTGTCCGGGGCAATCGTTGCAGAGCGTCCAACGGGATTTACGGTGCGCTTGAAAATCAAGCACGGGCCCAATACTGAGCAACTCATTCAGGTGCATGACCTCAGCAATTCGGAGTTCGGATTGGAATTTGATCCTGAACATCTGAAAATCAATGTGAATCGCGTGGAAAAAATCTGGCTGGATCTGGTGTTTGAGACCCCAAGTTTTAACCGCATTTCACTTAGAGATCTGGCATTTAGCAAGCGACCGCGGGTTGAGATTTAATTGAAAAGGACCGCAACATGAGCAAACTCACGCATTATGAGCTGAGAAATGGGATTTGGTCAGGGCGGCTGGAAGGCAGCGCGGATGCGCCAAATGTGATCGCGACCTACCAAAGGGTTGAGATTGCGGATATGTCCGTGACGCCGATTTCGGGTAATATTTGGAGCTTGGAGCTCCCCCCGGCCGCTTGAGATGCTGTCTGACGGTGTTCACAGCTGTATCATCTCTTTGGAGACGGGTGAGAAAATCGGTGATTTGACGGTGATCGCAGGTGAAGTGTTGGCCGGTGATTTACGCGCTGAAATCGCGCGGTTGCGGGCGGAATTGGATCTGCTCAAAACTGTTGTGCGGCGCGGGTTGGCGCGAAACTAGGGGCGCGTTGGCACCAAGATCACTTCGACTCGTCGATTGATCTCGCGGCCCTCTGGTGCGGTGTTACTGGCCAACGGTGAGAAATATCCGATCCCTTCATAACCCACCCGTGTTGGCGAAATCTGAGGAAATTGATCGAGCAACATTGTCCGCACCGCCTCGGCTCTTTGTTTGGACAGATCAAGATTGGCCTCATGTGATCCGCTGGAATCCGTGTGACCTACGAGAGCGATGGATTGATCGCTGTGGCGTATCAAATAGGCACCGAGTGCCTGTAGCGAGGCGAAACTCACCTTGTCCAACCGTGCCGATCCCGCGTCGAAAGTGAGATCTGCAAGCACATAACGCCCGGTGGCGATGAGATCTGTCTCCAAGATGCCGCTGGCTGATGTCAGCGATGCCGAAGACAGCTCAATCGGCGGTGCGTCCGCCGGTCTGACCTGGGTGAGTTGCACATGGGTTTGACCCAAAGAACGGCTGATCAATAGCCATAGGCCCTGGGTGCCATCCTTTAGTCCAGATAAAAAGACATAGTCGCCAAGATCCACAAACATTTGCGGGGGAGGCACGATCGGCAGGGTAAAGCGGAAATCATAACCGCCGCAGGTTTGATCTGCGCATTGCAAGGTCAAGTCATAGCCCTGTGCTTCCAGTTGTGGCCAAATTGCAGCCGCCACCACATCGGGTTTGCGGATCTCGCTGGACTGAAATGTGGTTTTCGTGACCTGTCCTGTGAGGGTGACGCTGGGCACCTCGGTGCCATTCCAAACGCCGGTGGGTAAATTCAGGGTGGCCAAGCTCTGCTCACTTTGGCTGCTTTGCACCAGATCGATGGGCATGTCCAGCTCAAGTGCTTGAGCTTGACATGGAAGGAGCAGCAAGAATGCGAAGTGGCGTAGCATCTGGGTCCTAGCGGTGTTGTGCGTGGTACTGTGTATTTGGGCGCATATCGGTGGCGCTGGCAATCCGGTTCGTCATGTTAAAAAATCCCGCCACCGCTGAAATATCCCAAATATCGCGGTCCGAAAATCCCACAGCGCGCAGGGCGGCGCGGTCTGCTTCTTCTATGTGCTGGCTGCTTTCGGTCATTAGGGCGGCGAAATCAAGCATGGCTTTCTGCCGGGCATCCAAATCGGCGGTCCGGTAATTCATCACCAATTGCTCTCCCAAAATAGGATCTCCTGATAGGGCGCGGACCGTTGCCCCGTGGGCGGTGAGGCAATAGAAGCATTTATTTATCGAGGAGACGACCACGGCAATCATCTCTCGTTCCAGTTTCGACAGGCCGCTGTCCGCCAACATGACATCATTGTAGAGCGTGGTGAACGCATTTAATTTATCGATGTTAAAAGCATAGGCTTGCAACACATTCGGCACCATGCCCAGCTTGTCTTGGCAGATGTCAAAATATTTTTGCGTGGCGTCAGGTAACGGTGTGACCATGGGCAGGTCCAAAGCGGTGGGAGAATAGGTCATGCTGTGTCCTTTATGCGGTAATGATAATGCCCGACGGGATGCATTCCCAAAGAGCTGTAAAGACGATTGGCGGCTTGATTGTCGCGGGTGGTCATCAGGGCCATGTATTTTGCTCCGTGATCTTCCGCCCATTTTGCGGCATGTGCCATCAGTTTTTTTGCCACGCCCCTGCGGCGGTAGGATGGCAAGACCTCAACCGCATGCAGCATCGCAATCTCGCCATCAAGCGCCAGAAATCCCACCCCGGCGGGCGTGTCTCCGCTGCGGGCGAGCAGGGCGGTCTTTGGGGTCTGCACCCGGTGCATCAGAGCGATGCGCGGCTCCTGAATGCCGCCCGCGGCCCAAATCTCACGCATGATGTGCAAGGGCTCCCAAATGCAATAGCTTTGCGCCCAAGGCAGGGACGCGGGCCGCAGATGCGCGGTCTCACAAAGATAAAGGATCACCGGATCGATGATTTCATAGCCGTGGGCTGCAAGTGATGCGTCGAGGGCTTCATCGCCGTCGCGGATCATAAACAGATGCTCTTGCCCCTGCGCCGTTAGGGTGGCTTCGATCCAATCAATGTCGGGTAGTTCTTTTTGGGCCAATGTCACAGCTGACACACGTTTTCCACCACCGGCCCCATCGCGAATCTCCCAGCCGGCCTCTTGGCGGGTCCTGCGTGCGGGCCAAGTGGTGTTTGTGGCTTGATACAATCGGTGAACGGAGGGCAGGGTCATTGCGGAAATTCGCCCTTTAATGTTGTAAGTGCTTTTTGCAACTGGCTGTCATCTGTGCCGCGCATGACGATATTCGCGCCAAATAGCCCGTCTTTTTGGAATGGATAGCAGCCGATGGACAACTGCGGGAAAGCAGCGGCCAAGGCGCCAAGCGGTGCCGCGATATCCCCCTCGCCGCGATCGACCCGATAGGTGACACTGAGCAATGGCTTGCCTCCGGTGAGGCTGGGAAGAATGCTGGTGAGCATGGCCTGAAAAATTGAGGGCACCCCCGCCATCACATGCACATTTCGCAACGTAAAACCGGGCGCTTTGCTCACCGGATTGTCGATCAGGCACGCCCTGTCTGGGATCCGTGCCATGCGCAGACGTGCTTCGTTGAGCTCTTGGCCATTGGCGTCATAATGGGCTTGCAGAATGGCGCGGGCATCGGCGCGCACGCCTATTGAGACGCCGAAGGCAGCGGCAATGCAATCGGCGGTGATGTCATCATGCGTGGGGCCAATGCCGCCGCTGGTGAACACATGGGTGTAGGCGGCGCTAAGGGCGCGCGTCGCACTCACAATCGCCTCTGGATCATCGCTCACCACACGCACTTCTTTGAGATCAATGCCCTGTCCGGTCAGTTGGCCGGCCAGATGATACATATTGGCATCTCGGGTCCGTCCAGACAAAATTTCATCGCCAATGACGAGCATCGCGGCTGTTGGATTTGGCATTGGGCATCCTTGCGTTCGAATATCTGTTAGGTATAGGCCTGCTCTATGCGCTTTCAAACCCCTCTTGTGCCAGGTCGGCTGATCAAACGTTATAAACGCTTTTTAGCCGACGTAATTTTGGATGATGGTCGGCAGGTGACCGCTCATTGTGCCAATCCTGGCGCCATGATTGGCCTCAAGGAACCGGGTCTGCGTGTTTGGCTTGAGCCCAATGATGATCCCAAGAAAAAGCTCAAATTTGGTTGGCGGGTGGCGCAACTGTACACCGGTGCATGGGTTGGGATTGACACAAGCTTGCCAAATAAAATCATTTATGAGGCCCTGCGCGACCAAAAAATCACGGAACTTGCAGATTATGACACCATCCGGCCCGAGCAGAAATATGGGGCAAACTCGCGAGTGGATTTTTTGCTTAGCGCGCCAGCTTTGCCGGAGGCCTATGTTGAGGTGAAGAATGTGCATCTTTGGCGCAGTGGAGAATGGGCTGAGTTTCCCGATACCGTCACGGCGCGTGGGCTAAAACATTTGGGCGTTCTGGGCGATATGGCGGAGGCGGGCCATCGTGCGGTGTTGATCTACTGTGTTCAGCACACGGGCTGCGCTCGGTTCCGCCTGGCGGAAGATTTGGATCCAGCCTACGCGGAGGCGTGCAAACGCGCCCTGCAGCGTGGGGTTGAGATGCTGTGCTACAGCTGTGCGGTGAGCCATGAGCAAATCACCCTTGAGCGGGCGTTACCGCTTGATTTGCCCGCGCCGGGGCAGGGGTGAATTTTTCCTGTCATGGTCTGGCCGAGTGATTGGCCTTGGCCTATACAGGATGAAGATTTGATTTAGGAGCATTCACGTGACCTCAGCTCGTGGACGACTGACCAAAGATGGTATCCGAATTTATGAGCCCGGTGACTTTGCGGGCATGAAAGAGGCTGGCCGCGTCGCAGCGACCATTTTGGATGACATCATCCCCTATATCACCGTTGGACAAACCACGGGCGAGATTGACCGGGTCATCACCGATATGGTGACCGCGCATGGGGCGATCTCGGCCACGATTGGCTATAAGGGCTATTTGCACGGCAGCTGTATTTCGGTCAATCATGTGGTCTGCCATGGAATTCCTGGGGACAAGCGCATCAAAGATGGCGATATTCTCAACATTGATGTGACCGTGATCGTCGATGGTTGGTATGGGGATACCAGCCGGATGTATGTGGCTGGAAAACTGCCGCGCAAATCCGAACGGTTAATACAAGTGACCCATGACGCTTTGTTCAAAGGGATTGAGGCGGTCAAACCCGGCAATACCTTTGGCGATATCGGTCATGCCATTCAAACCTATGTGGAAGCCCATCGCATGAGCGTGGTCAAAGACTTCTGTGGTCACGGCTTGGGGCAAGTGTTTCATGCGCCGCCCAATGTGTTGCATTATGGCCGTGCCGGCACGGGTCCTGTTTTGGAAGAGGGCATGTTCTTTACCATTGAGCCGATGGTCAATCTCGGACGGCCCGAAACGAAGGTTCTGGCTGATGATTGGACCGCTGTTACCCGTGACAAATCGCTATCTGCGCAATTTGAGCATTCGGTGGGCGTGACGGAGAGGGGCGTGGAAATTTTTACACTGTCGCCAAAGGGTCTTTTTCACCCAACTTACGGCTAGGTCTACATAGGGGTGATCCCCTATGTAGACCAGATATGTGAGAGATCAGCGCCCTAGGCTTGTGGGCGTCTTGGTTTTGCGTTGCCGCCCATGTTTGGCTTGCCCTTTGGCTTGCCGCCGCGCCCCTTTGGTTTACCGGCGAATTTGGCGCCTGAAGGACCGCGGTGCGGGCGGGCACCATTGCTAACTGGTCCCTGCGCCTGGTCAGACGCGTGTTCTTTTGATTTGCGGCCTTTGGGCTTTGGCGCCTCTAGGGCCGGTCCGTCATTGGTCGGATCCCAGCGCCCTTCGAGCGTTGGCTTGGCTTCAGCGCGCGCCGTATGGGCCTTTGGGGCGCCGCCGCGACCGCCGCGAGGCTGCTCTTTGCCCCAAGTAGCGTTATTCCGCCGGCCACCGCCAGCGCCGCCGCCACGTCCGCTGGGTTGTTTGCGCTTCGGTTTGCGGGTGTCGACGCCGGGCACAAGATCCCAACGCCGACCAGAGGCAATTGGGATTTCCATTTTCAACACTTTTTCAACATCCTTCAATTCACCCATCTCATCGGGTGCCACAAAGGCAATCGCGCGGCCATCGCGTCCTGCGCGCGCGGTGCGGCCAATGCGATGCACATAATTCTCTGGCACATTGGGCAAATCGTAATTGTAGACGAACCGCACATCAGGAATGTCGAGACCGCGGGCTGCAACATCGGTGGCAACCAAAACTTTGATCGTCCCGCCTCGCAGCGCATCAATGGCGCGCTGTCGTTGGCCTTGGGATTTGTTGCCGTGGACCGAATCGGTGGCATAGCCGGCTTTGCTCAAGGTCTTCATCAGACGCTCAGAGCCGTGTTTGGTCCGGGCAAAGACGATGGCTGCATCGCTGCGGTGTTCTGCGAGTTTCTCAATCAAGAAATCGGTCTTGGCAGCCCCGGCCACGAAATGCACCTCCTGGGTGATTTTGTCAGCCACCTCGCCCGGACGGGAGACCGCCACGCGTTCGGGGTTTTTCAGATAGGTTGCGGCCAATTCGTTCATATGTTTCGGCATTGTTGCCGAGAACAACATGGTTTGGCGCTCGGCCGCCAGTAAAGGCGCGATCTGGCGCAGGGCATGTATGAAACCAAGATCAAGCATTTGATCGGCCTCATCCAAGATCAAAAATTGGGTCTCGGACAGATCAACGGCCTTGCGCTCAATCAGGTCAATGAGGCGGCCAGGGGTGGCTATCAACAAATCTGTGCCTCGGGCCAGACGGTTGACCTGAGCGCTGATCGACATGCCGCCAACAACCAGGCCAACTTTGATATGCGTGCCTTGCGAATAGGCCGTGAGATTATCTTTGATTTGCCCGGCCAGTTCCCGCGTAGGCGCTAGAATCAAACCGCGCACGGTCTTTGGTGCTGGTTTTTTGCCAACTTTGAGCAGGTGATTCATGATCGGTAATCCAAAGGCGGCGGTTTTGCCGGTCCCAGTTTGGGCCAACCCCATTACGTCACGCCCAGCAAGAGCATGTGGGATTGCTTGGATTTGGATCGGAGTTGGATCAACAATGCCTTGTTCTTTGAGTTGTTCCACAAGGCGGGGCATCAGGCCCAGTTCTTCAAACGTCATAATTTATCCCTTGCGCCAGATGGCGCAGTTGTAGCGGATCACTTCGATCATTTGGGCGGGATTGCCCTTTGACTGTAACACGCACCCCTAAGGACAGCCCCTAGGGTCGGTTAGGTCAAAGTGCTGCAGGTGCAGTCATAATTGCCAACCGGACAGGGTGGCAGCTAGGTGCTCATGGGGCGGAAGTCAATCCCACAGGTGATGTGATCGTCAACCAAGGGCACGCCCTAGCGCTCATCGCTTTCGGCGGGCGCTTGGATGGGTTGAAGAAATGTCATCGTCGTGCCGCCAAATTTCCGGCTGTCACGCAGGACAAACCCTTCGGGCGTCACGGCGCTGGCCTCTTCAAATATGACCAATGCATCGGCCGCGATCCAGCCCTGAGCCCATGCGCTGCGCAAGGCCTGTTGCCCTAGGGATTTGCCATAGGGGGGGTCTAAAAATACCAAATCGCAGGGGGCACCGGGCGGCAATTTTGTGGCGTCTTGGGCTAGGAGTTTACAGCGGTCTTGGGCGCGCATCCTTGCGATATTCTCGCCAATCAGTTTTTGCCCAACACGGCCGTTCTCCACAAAAGTGACATGCTGGGCACCACGCGATAAGGCCTCCAAGCCGAGCGCGCCGGTCCCTGCAAAGAGATCTAGGACCCGAAGACCTTGGAAATCGATCCAATTGCGCAACACGTTAAACAATGTCTCGCGCACCCGGTCGGTGGTGGGGCGCAAATGCGCTGCGGGATCGCCCGCGCCGATCTCAGCCAAGCGCAAACCGCGGTTTTGACCGGCGATGATCCTCATCCGCGCAGCAGGGCTTTGAGGTCACTGCTGGGATCCGCCGCAAGGGCGGGATCCACAGTTTTACCCGCTTCAATTAGGCGTTTGGCCACCATATAGGAACGCGGATCATTCATCGCATCAACCGCCAACAATTGCCCGGCCTTATAATACCAATGCGAGCGTCCCGCGTCTCCCTTTCGTGCGACAACACTGTCGAACCCCTGATTGAGCCCGGCGATTTGCAATTTTACGTCATATTGATCGGACCAAAACCACGGGGTGGCATGATATTCTTTTTTAGCGCCGAGCATATTTTCCGCCACCACCTCGGCTTGATCGATGGCATTGGGCACGCTTTCCAAGCGAATGCGCCCGTCTTTGTATGGGAAACTCGCACAATCGCCGGCAGCCCAAATTTTGGCCTTTGAGGTTTGACCCAGCGCATTGGTTTCAATGCCGTTATTGAGCGTGATACCCGCGGCTTCGGCCAGCCCTTTATTGGGTTGGATGCCGACGCCAACGAGGGCAAAGTCAATATCTAAGGTCTCGCCATTGCTCAGGATCGCGCCCGTGACATGATCCGTTCCGGTTAAACGGCTCAATCCAACCCCTTCTAGAAGGGTCACCCCATGGCTTTGATGCAGATCGCGGAAATAATCCGAGGTCTCCTTGCAGGCGACCCGCTGCAAAATGCGTTCTGCCATTTCAACCAATGTGACCTTCAGGCCGCGTTTTGCCGCCACGGCAGCGGCTTCGAGGCCAATATACCCGCCGCCGATAATCAACACATGGCCGCCGCGCTCAAAGGCTGGACGCATGGCATCAACATCTGCCAGCCCGCGCACCGCAAAAACATTTTTCAATCCACCGCCAATTGCCTCGGGCAGCAGGCGCGGCGTTGAGCCGGTGGTCAGCGCCAGCTGATCATAAGCCAATGTCTCATGGCCCAGGGAAACCACCCCTGCGACCGGATCAATGGCGGTGACTTGCACGGCGAGGCGCAACTCAATATTGTGATCGCGGTAAAGCTCTTGGGGCCGCAAATAGAGGCGCTCCAGCGCCATTTCCCCCAAAAGATAGGTTTTCGACAGAGGCGGGCGTTGATAGGGCGCATAGGGTTCCTCGCCGATCAAAGTGATCGCGCCCTCATATCCCAAGGTCCGCAACTTAATCGCGAGAGAGGATCCGGCTTGCCCCGCTCCGATAATAACAATTCCCGACATTGCGCACGACCTCTGGTAAGTTGTTTCAAGTAACCTATAACTAAGGTCTCCTGATTTTCAACGGATTAAGGAATACCAAAATGGCAATATCGCAAGGTGACAAACTGCCGGATGCAGTGCTGCGGCGGATGGGAGATAATGGGCCCGAAGAGATCACCATTGATGCATTGACCGCAGGCCGAAAAATCGTCTTGTTTGGCCTGCCGGGCGCCTTCACTCCGACATGTTCATCGGCGCATGTTCCATCTTTCATGCGCACAAAAGATGCTTTCCTCGAAAAAGGTATCGAAGAGATTATCTGTGTATCCGTCAATGACGTGCATATCATGCGCCAATGGGGCGAGGTCACCGGGGCCACGGCTGCGGGTTTGAGCATGTGGGCAGATCCGGCCAGTGAATTTACCACCGCCATCGGCATGAATTTTGACGTGGAGGTGCTTGGATTTTACGGTCGCTCGTCGCGTTATGCGATGATCGTGGAAAACGGTGTTGTGACACAGCTCAATCAGGAAACCGAACGTGGGGTGTGTGATATCTCCGGCGGTGAGACGCTGTTGGAGAGTCTCGGCTAGATCCACCGGGGAAAGACCTCTGCATAACGTCATTTCAACATGAAATGAGGGCAGCGCCTGCCGGGGGGCAGGCAGGCGCAGCCCGGTGTTGCCACCGGGCAAAGTGTTGTGGCTTGTAGGTTGGGTTATGCAGATGTCTTGAGGATTCAAAATCAACTGGCCGCAGCATCCATTTGCTGGGCCAGTTTGATGTCGAGTTCCGACAGACCGCCGCAGTCATGTGTGGTCAAAACCACAGAAACGCGATTGTAGGTATTGGACCATTCGGGATGGTGATCCAGCTTTTCGGCCCAAAGTGCCATTTCGCTCATCCAGCCCCAGGCGGAGCGGAAGGATTTGAATTTAAAATTCTTGTGCAACGCATCGCGCCCCTCGACCATCTCCCACCCGGAGGCGAAAAGGTCGGTCAGAGCGCTGCGGTCTTTGAGGGCTTGGGTCATTGTTGTTCCTCTACGGTTATGGTTTTGAACGGCCCATAGCTTGTGAGCACATTGATTTCATCATCCACCGCCTCGCGTTCCGCTTCAAGATAGCGGGCGACGGCTTGTGAAAACCCTGCATTGCCAAACCAATGCAGGGAATGGGTGGCCACGGGCAAATAGCCTCTGGCCAATTTATGCGCACCCTGGGCGCCGGCTTCTACCCGCTGCAATCCCTGCGCGATGGCGAAATCGATGGCTTGATAATAGCACAGCTCAAAATGCAGGCAGGGAAAATCTTGGGTGCAGCCCCAATAGCGGCCAAAAAGCGTGTTTTGGCCGATAAAATTCAGAGCTCCCGCGATATAACGCCCGTCGCGTTTGGCCAGCACCAGCAGCATATCGTGGCGCAGATGCGCATGGGCTTGCTCAAAAAACTGCCGCGTGAGATAGGGTGTGCCCCATTTGCGCGCGCCGGTGTCTTGGTAAAAAAACCAAAAGGCGTCCCAATGGTGTGGCTCGATCTCATCGCAGGTGAGCACTTCGATTTGCCCGCCAAAACTCTGCGCTTGGGCGCGCTCTTTGCGGATGTTTTTGCGCTTTCGGCTGCTGAGGTCGGCCAGAAAATCGTCAAAGGTCTTGTAGCCGTTATTGACCCAGTGAAACTGTTGTGAGCGGCGCGGCATGAGGCCCATCTGCGCACCTGCCTTTGCTTCTTCGGCTGTGCAAAACGTGACATGTAACGAGGAGAGCTCATTTTCCGCAGCCAGCTGCACTGCGGCTTGCACCAAGGCCGATTGCGCGACCGCTTGATGCTCAGGGCGCACCAGCAGCCTGCGTCCGGTGGCTGGGGTATGGGGCACGGCCATCTGCAATTTTGGATAATAGTGCCCACCAGAATTTTCAAAGGCCTGCGCGAAATTATGGTCGAAAATATATTCGCCCTGACTGTGAGATTTGCCATAGAGTGGCGCCACGCCGATGATGTCATCACCGAGTTTGGCTTGGAGGTAATGCGGTGTCCAGCCGGTACCCGACCCCACCGACTGACTATCTTCCAGAGCTTTCAAAAAGCGATGTGTGGTGAACGGGTCAATTGGGGGCCGGCCCAGGGCCTCTGGGCAGGCGCAGCGGTCCCATTCGGTCTCAGATATTTGAGACAGGCTGGTGAGCACATTGATCTCAATTTGCGTCTCTTGGCTCACGGGGCTCTCAATTTATTGCCTGGACTCAAGATGCGTCATGTGAGCGAAAGGTCAAGGCAGATATCCTTCAAAAGTGATATTGTCCGCGATGCGGCGCGCGCGGCGCTCTTCATCTGGTGACTTGACGGTCCAACACAGCACGGGAACCCCTTGTGCTTTTAGGGCGCTGACAGGGGGATCGGTTAATTGTGCTTGATTGTGAGAAATAAACCCAACGCCCGAGGTGCCAAAATCTGAGATTTGAGCGAGATATCCGCGCCTCGCGGCGCTGAGGGTTGGCCAATCGTCTGGCTCAAAACGATCTGTGACCAATCCCAATGGGATATCTGCTCGGATGTTGCCGAAGGCAACAACCGAATGCGGGTTGAATGACATGACAGCCACCTCACCGCGATAGGGGCTCAAAGCCTCTGCCACCGCCGCTTCAAGCGGGCCAACAGCCGGTCCCATGTTGCCATCTTGATCTTTGATTTCAATTAACAGCGGGGCTTGGCCTGCGATCAAATCCAAGACCTGTTTGAGATCTGCAATGCTGTCCTGCCCACTGCTGAGAGTGATGCCCGCTAGATCTGCGGCACGCCTTTGCGCGATGGGGTCGGTTTGGTCGGTGAGGCGGCCAAGGTGATAATCGTGAAACACCATCGCCGCCCCGTCGAGGCTCATTTGCACGTCCAACTCTATCCCGTATCCCGCCACTATGGCTGCGCGAAACGCCGCTAGAGAATTTTCTGGCCGCCCGTCGGATGCGTCATGCAAGCCGCGATGCGCGATAGGGCGGGTCAAAAAACAGGCGGGAAGGGCTGTCATGTGATTTGAAAAATACCTTCAATTTCAACCGCAACACCCAAAGGCAAGGAGGGGGCAGAGACCGCTGCGCGGGCATGCCGGCCCGACTCGCCGAGGGCTTCAACCAAGAAATCTGAGGCGCCGTTGATGACTTTTGGCTGCTCGGTGTAATCTTGTGTGGAATTCACGAAACCGGATAGTTTGACCACGCGGACCAGCCGGTCGAGATCACCGCCGCAGGCGGCTTTAACCTGCGCCAAAAGAGAAATCGCGCAGGTGCGTGCGGCGATAGCACCCGCTTCGGTGCTCATAGTGTCTCCCAGTTTGCCGGTGATGAAGCCATTGGCATCTTGACTAATCTGGCCAGAAACAAAGACCAAATCCCCCACCTGCACAAAGGGCACATAATTGGCCGCAGGTGCCGGAGCATCGGCCAGGGTCACGCCCAATTCTGCCAGGCGGGTTTCAAATTTTCCGGTCATATCGTCACTCCTTTGAAATGTTCGACTCCAGCGATAGGCGGAAACATGCGGTGAGAAAAGCGAAAATTAATATTCGCGCAGCGCTTGCGTGAAATAGTTGCGTATGGGTTCCAGCAGGTAGTCCAAAGGCCGGCGGTTTTGTTTGTGGGTAAATACCTGTGCTGGCATGCCCGGGCGTAACAGCGGTGCCCCGTGGTTGAGGGAGGTATTTTGGGGGAGGTTCAACGCAATCTCAACCACATAATAGGGTGGGCTGTCTGGCCTGCTTTGGAAGGTATCTGCCGAAATTTTTTGGAGCCTGCCTTGTAAATCTTGCGCCGCGGCTTTGTGTAGGAATTTTATCATACTGGTCTGCCCCACAAAGAGATGATTGATCTGATCGGGCGCGATTTTGGCCGTGATAACAAATGGCTGATCATTGGGCACAAGATGCAAGATTGGCTTGGTCGGTTGTACAACCGCTTGTGCGCCGGAAATGGTCAACCTATGGACAAACCCGCTGATGGGTGCGGTAAGGCTGAGGCCCTCCAGCTCTTGTTTCAGCCGGCGGCGATCTGCGCGCAGCCGGAGCTCTTGCGGGTGCAGGTCGCGCAGGGCTGAGATGGCTGCCTCGTGATCGGCGGCGGCCTGTCGCAACCTGTCGATTTCAATTTCGTGAAGCTGCGTTTGTGCTTCGGCTTGCCTGGCGCTCAGTTGCGCGATCCTGCCGTGAAGAGCAGCCTCCTGCTGTTGAAGCGCAGAGAGCTCTGCGCGGTCGGCAAGCCCTTTGGCGCGCAAGGACAGTTGGGTTTCCAGCTCGTCGCCCAGCAGCGCAAGCTGCCGCCGTGCGGCCTGGGCTTGGGCGCTCAAACCCTCAATTTACAGGGCAATTTGCTCTGCTTGATTTTGCAACTTTTTTCAGTTTGACGGCGATAGGCGAGATGGGTTTTGAAGAGTTGCACTTGCCCTTGCAACATGCGCCGAACTTCCAGATCCGCGGCGGCTGTGGTCTTTCAAACCTTATCAAATTCGATGGATAGGCGATCATCACGTTCGGACACCAAACGTGCGCGCCGAGCCATGATTTCGAACAAGTGCCCCTCCGTGAGATCAAGTTGTATGTTTTGTGCATGCCCATCCAGCCGCAGCAAGGGCGCGCCCATTTGCACAATGTCACCCTCTTTGACCCATAGATCGGCCACCTGGCCGTCTGTTGGACCGCATGGTTGTGACCCATGAGGGCGACATGCCCCCAGGCAATCACAGCGCCCGACAGGGTGACGCAGACAGACCAAAGCGCAAAACCACCTAAAAAACTATGGCGCATAAGCTCCCTATGGCGACATATTTTGTGACACTAAACTCCATGCGGCGCACTCCTACCGGCCGGTGGTATGGAAATGTCAGCATGGTTTTTCACCATTTTTCGCAGGATGTCTTCTGTGGGGCCAAAGGCTGTGATCTGGCCGCTTTCAATCACCATGAGTGTATCGCATTCTTGAATGGCCGCCGGGCGATGGGCGATGATCAGCACCGTATTGCCTTTTCGTTTGAAGCGCCGCACCGCAGCGTTGAGCGCCGCGACGCCCTCATTGTCCAAATTGGAGTTGGGTTCGTCCAAAACCAAAAGCACAGGATCGCCAAAAAGGGCCCGCGCCAAACCGATGCGCTGTGCTTGGCCGCTAGACAGTTGGCGCACATCCGTATCAAATCCCTGTGGCAATTGGGTTATCATGTCAAAGGCGCCAGCATTACGGGCTGCCGCTAAGAGCTGCTCTTGCGACGCGTCTGCCTGATATCTGGTGATGTTTTCGGCTACCGTGCCCGGCAATAGCTGCATTTCTTGCGGTAAATATCCGATATATTGTCCGAGGTTGTCCGTGTCATAGGTGGCAAGGGCTGTCCCACCCAATTGCACCGTTCCATTGGCGAGCGGCAGCACACCCATGGCGGCCAAAGCCAGGGTGGATTTCCCCGATCCCGCGGCGCCGATGATGCCGCAGGCACTGCCGGCTTTTACGGAAAACGATGCCAGTTTTAAGGTGGCGATTTGCCCGCCCGGTGGCACGATAGTGGCTTTTTGCATGGTGAGCTACGCCGCCGGGCGGGGCAAAGCCAAAGGCCTGTGGCGGGCAGGCATCTGGCTGAGCTGGCCGCGCAAACGCGCCCAACCCAGGAGCGCCCGTTGGGGCACAATCCAAGAGCCGATCAGGACCTCAAGAGGGTTAAGGAGCCGGCCAAAGAGAATGGATGTGGCGATCATGCCACCCGCGCTCAACTGCTCTTGCAGGACCAGCCAAGCGCCCAGTCCCAGTATGGCCGATTGCATGGCCATGCGTAGGGTCCTGATAATGGTCGTAAATAATCCAGCAATATCGCTGGCACGAAGCTGCGCGACTTGAGCGGCGTGTTGGAGCCGGTGCTGCCGGGTCAGGGTGGTGCTCTGCATGCCCAAGGCACGAATGAGCATTGCGCGGTTCAAATACTGCTGCGTCTGAACCTCGAGATCTTCCGTGCAGTGCATCGCGGCGGCAAAGGCCGATCGGCTGGTCCATTGATTTCCCAATGACAGACCAATGAGGACCAAGCCGCTGATCAGGGTCATGGCGCCAAGCAGGGGGTGAAATAGATATATGCCGACAAAAAATACCGGGATCCAGGGCAGATCAAACAGCGCAAGCAGGGCGGGTGAGGCGCGCGCGCGTATGGTCCAAAACCCCCATGACGGCATAGGCGAGACAGGCCATCAGAGACAAGGCCACGAGCGTTTGCACCGCGCCAGAGGGCAGAACTTGGTCTTAGATATGCAACATGTAAAGTGGGCCGGTCAGCAGCAAGAGATTGACGAGAAAACTAAAGATGCCCACGATGAAAAAGAGATGCAGTAATTGGGCACGAACCTGTGCCAACTCACTTCTCTCATATTGATATATGTCATTCATGCCCTAGACCTAGTGGAAAGTGTCATTCATGCCCTAGACCTAGCGGAAAGCCGGTGTCATCGGCTGTAACCGGTTTGCCACAACTTATAAGGGACGTGTGCTTAACGTTTGCCCAATAGAGCACGAGAAACTATTACGAGTTTGAAATCAAAGGTGAGTCCATGATCGAACGGTTGTCAATTTTTGCGGTCGCATCTCTCGTGATGGTTGTTTCTGCCTGTAGCCCCCGTCCGGGCGCTGTGGCGGGTGATCCGTTCGAGCGGGCGAATCGTGACAACCATGCGTTCAACAAAGACTTGGACCGCAAGATCTTGTCGCCGCTTTCCAAAACCTATGCAGATGTCGTTCCGGATCCTGTTGAGGGCAGTGTGTCAAATTTCGCCAGCAACCTCAGCTTGCCGGGGAAGGTGGTCAACAACGTGTTGCAACTGGATTTACCGTCTGCGGCGCGCAATACGACAAGGTTTGTGCTCAACAGTACGGTCGGTGTGGCCGGTCTGTTTGATCCCTCCCAAAAAATTGGGCTTACAGAAAAAGACACTGATTTTGGCGAGACGTTGCAAGGATGGGGCGTGGCTGAGGGCGCTTATTTGGAATTGCCTGTGTTCGGCCCGTCGAACCTGCGTGATGGTTTCGCGCGCTTTGTAGACATGCTCCTGTTGGATCCGGCCGGTCAAATCCTAAAACCGCCTGTTTCAAAGTACCGTACCGCTTCTAACATAGGTGCGATTTTACAAAAAAGACAAATTTATGGTGCCCAGATTGACGAAGTTCTCTATGGTAGCGCCGACAGTTACGCCCAAGCGCGGCTAGTATATCTCCAAAGCCGCCGTTTTGAATTGAAAGACATTGCTAACGATGCCTATATCGACCCCTATGCCGAATTTGAATAAAATAAATATTGCCCGCCGTACTATTTTAGCTGGACTTGCATCCTGCGCCTTGGCGGGCCCTGTCTTTGCATTGAACAAGCGCACTGCGTCCATATTGGTTGATCAACTGGTAGGAGAGATTAATGCGGCGATCGACTCGGGCATGTCTGAAGCCAATTTGATCGGCCGGTTTGAACGCATTTTTGCCGACTATGCCGATGTGAATATCATTGCGCGCTCGGCGCTTGGCCCAGCGGCTCGCTCGGCTAAACCTGCCGAGTTGGATGCCTATATCGCATCGTTCCGTGGATATATTGCTCGAAAATACGGCAAACGGTTTCATAAATTTATCGGTGGTAAAATCGAGGTGACTGGAACCACGGATCGCGGCAAATTCTTTGAAGTGATGACCGTGACCGAATTGCGCGGTTCTGTGCCATTTGATGTGGCCTTTCGAGTGTCTGATCGTTCTGGCCGGAACCTGTTTTTCGATATCATTATTGAAGGCATCAGCCTGTTGTCCTCGGAGCGCGTGGAGATCGGTGCTCTGCTTGATGCGCGCAACGGCGATATTGCGAAATTGACCCGAGATTTGGCGCGCCTGGGCTAAAACGCTCCGTGTCCAAGGCACGGGCGACCGGGGCGAGGATATGATCTGCCCCAAAGCCGTTTGGCAGCCTAATTTTGTCTTGAGAACAATCCGAAAAGGAGCTGTGTGAGGGATTTTGTTTCGGGCTTTTCTGGAGAGCTGTCGATCGGTGAGCGCCCAGCTTCGGGCGGGATGCGATCGCGTGACATGGGCAGCGGGCCGGGTTTGGATTGATCTGTTATGGCCAGCATGGTTTGTCGCCAAATATCGGCCGGAATACTGCCGCCGGTCACGCCTTTGAGAGGTCGGTTGTCGTCATGGCCCATCCAGACGCCAATGACGAAATCAGAGGTGAAGCCAATAAACCAGGCATCCCTTGCCGCTTGGGTGGTTCCGGTTTTAGCGGCAATTTCAATGCCGTCAATCTGAGCGCGCTGCCCGGTGCCCGATTGGATCACCTCATGCATCATATATGTGAGCTCTTGGGCGGTTTGGGTGCGAATAACGCGTTCGCCAATGCCACCTGTGCGGCCCGCCAGGGGCTCACTTTCTCCCAAAAGCCTAAGCGACGTGATGCCATAGGGTTGAACCGATGTGCCGCCGTTGAGGATGCCAGCATAGGCACCGGTCATTTCGATCAAGGTGCTTTCGGAGGTGCCAAGGGCCAGAGCGGGCCCATCTGCAAGCGCATCTTGCAGGCCGAAATCCCAGGCAATTTTCTGAACGATATCGCGACCAATGTGTTCGGAAATCTTCACAGCTGGAATATTTAGCGATTGGGCTAAGGCTTGGGTATAACTCACCTCTCCGGCGAAAGTTTTGCTGTAGTTGGAGGGGCTCCAAGCGCCGGATCCGGGGATATTGAGGGTGATTGGCTCATCACGGATGCGATCGAAAGGTGTATGCCCAAGCTCAAGCGCAGCGGCATAGACGAAAGGTTTGAAGGCAGATCCGGTTTGTCGCCGCGCCTGGGTGGCGCGGTTGAACGCCCCGGTCGTCCGCGTGTCGCGCCCGCCGATCATGGCCCGAACGGCTCCCTCTTTGTTCATCACAACAACAGCGATTTCCGCCTTGGAGCTCTTTGAGATCTTGTCATCAAACACCCGGCGTACAGCCTGCTCTGTCGCGGTTTGAATGGTTTGATCCAAAGTGGTTTGGATCAGTACATCTTCCGTGGTGTTGCGGGTGAAATATCTTGGGCCTGTCGTCATGATCCAATCGGCAAAATATCCCCCCGCGCGGGCAGTGGCCGCAGGGCTGAGGGTTGCGGGATTGGCAATCGCGAAACTGGCCTCCACCGAGGAGAGATAATTTTCCCGCCGCATGAGGCCAAGGACCACTTCCGCACGGGCCTGTGCTCCCTTCAGATTATGGGTAGGTGCCAGCCGGGATGGGGCTTTGAGCAAGCCGGCCAGCATGGCGGCCTCCGCCGCATTCACCTGATTGGCAGATTTTCCGAAATACCTTTGAGCTGCGGCCTCAAAGCCGCGTGCCCCGGCGCCCAATGAGACGCGGTTGAGGTAGATTGTCAGGATCTCATCTTTGGAGTAGCGCAGCTCCATCGCGAGCGCGAAGCTTGCCTCTTTGATCTTGCGCCAGAGCGTGGTTCGGCGGCATTGACGCTCATATTCGCGCTCAGAGGGCCATTCATCTGTGTCGAAAGCGACACCCAGGCAGAGCAGCTTTGCGGTTTGTTGTGTGATGGTTGAGCCGCCATGACCAGATAGGGGACCCCGCCCTTCACTCAAGTTGATGCGAATTGCGGAGGCCATGCCGCGGGGGCTGATGCCAAAATGGCGATAAAAACGCCGATCTTCCGTGGCTACGACCGCGGCTTTCAAAAATGGGGAAACAGTTTGGGCGGTGATCATGCCGCCAAATTGATCGCCGCGCCATGCGAAGACCGCCCCTTTACGGTCCATGAGCGTGACCGACCCAGCCGCGCGCCCGTCAATCATCTCGCTGGCCTCCGGCAGGGTTGACGCGAAATAGGCCACGCCAAGGCCGAGCAACAAACAAACCACCAGCCCAAGCCGCCAGATTAAGGCCCAGAGCATGCGAAAGGGCAGCAAAAAGGCGCGCCAGAGGAGCGCGCGGAGCCGCCCAAACCCTCCCTTGACGGGGGGCTTTTGCGGGGTTTGTCCCTGTTTTCGCTTGCGGGCTGGCGGCGGTCCTCTGCGATCTGCGACGAGGGGTTTGCTTGGCCCTGAAAGTTTTTTTGCCATATGCCTGTTCGTTATTTGCTCTTTTAACGCAGTTTACTGTGCTGGAATGAATTTGTTGAGCCCAGTTTGGCACGCTCGGCGATAATTGACCATTGCCGGCTGTCTTGGCTTTCAATGAGGTTTGGCAATGCAGACCTTCTGGCAGCCGCAATGCCGTCAGAAGTGCGTCATTTTATGACTTTTACTTGAGGGCCGCGGCCAAAGCCTGTGCCAAAATTGGCACGGTATGCGCGTTGAGCCCGGCAATATTGATCCGGCTGTCACCGACCATATACACGCCATTATCCGAACGCATGGTTTCGACCACTTCAGGAGAAACCCCCAAGCGCGAGAACATGCCGCGATGCTTTGCGATGAAATCGAAACGGTCTGAATTTGTCCGCTGGCGCAGCTCATTGGCCAGCTGTTGTCGCAGGTTGAGCATGCTTAGGCGGGTATCTTCCAGCTCGCTGGACCAGGTGCTGCATAGCCCGGTATCGCCCAAAATCATCGTAACCAGCCGCGCGCCGTGATCGGGTGGAAAAGAGAAGTTTTGACGGTTCAAAAAGGCCATATTGCCTTGGGTGACTGCCTGAAGTGAGGCGGATGGCGAGATGGCCATCAAAATCCCAGTGCGCTCGCGGTAGATGCCAAAATTCTTTGAGCAGCTGGCTGCAATCAGGCACTCGGGCAATTGGCTGGCAATCTTGCGGGTGAAGCGCGCATCGTCTTGGAGCCCATCTCCGAAGCCTTGATAGGCGATGTCAACAAATGGAATAGCGCCATTGGCCGCAAGGGCTGCGATGATCTGATCTTCTTGCTCTTCGCTTAGGTTTGCCCCGGTTGGATTATGGCAACACCCATGCAGCAAGACGATATCACCGGCGGGAATGGCTTTGATATCCGCCAGCATGGCGTCAAAATCCACATCGCCCGTTTGCGAGTCAAAATAGCGATATTCTGCCAGGGGCATACCAAGATATTTGACGATGGAAGGATGGTTGGGCCAAGTCGGATTGGACAGCCAAACCGTAGCGCCTGGCGCTGCGATTTTCACCAGCTCAAGAGCTTGGCGCACGGCCCCTGTGCCGCCTGGAGTGGCGACGGCTGAAAGGCGATCTGCGTCCACTGTTCCACCCAGAACCAAATCTATCATCGCCGCCGAAAATGCGGGATCTCCGGCCAGTCCGACGTAGGCTTTGGTCTCCTGAGTTTTCCACAATAGCTCTTCGGCAGATTTGATCGCGCGCATCACGGGTGTTGCGCCTGTGGCGTCTTTATAAACCCCAACACCGAGGTCGATCTTGGTCTTCCGTGGATCGGCACGGTAAGCGGCCATGAGGGCCAAGATTTTATCTTGTGGTTGGGCGGTTAGGTTGCTGAGCATCAGCTATCTCCAGTGGCAACATTGAGGGTTGGGAACTGGCCCCATTCGGTCCAGCTTCCGTCATAAAGCGCATGATCGGACTTGCCGATGCGTTCAAGGGCCAGCGATAACACGGCAGCCGTGACACCAGATCCGCAGGTTGTAATCGCAGGCTTGGATAAATCCACGCCAGCTTTGCGAAACTCTTCGTTCAGCTCGGCTGTGGTTTTCATCGTATGATCACCGTTGAGAACTTGGGTGAAGGGAAGATTTTTTGAGCCTGGAATATGGCCGGTCCGCAAGCCTTGGCGCGGTTCTGGCGCATCTCCGCGAAACCTTGCGGCGGCGCGGGCGTCAATAATCTCATGATCCCGCAATTTGGCGGCATGGGCGACCCGTGTGACGTCGCGCACCATATGGGGGCGCGGTTGCACGGTCATGTGGCGATCGCGAATGATCGGGGCGCCTATGTCGACCGGATTGCCATCTGCAATCCATTTCGGCAGGCCCCCATCCAGAACGGCAATTGAATCATGCCCCATCATGCGGAAGAGCCACCAGACCCGCGCGGCTGAAAATAGGCCCTTAGAATCATAGACCACGATTTGATGCCCATCGCCAACACCCAGGGCGCGCACACGAGACATAAATTTTTCAACCGGCGGCACCATATGCGGTAGGCTGGAGCGGTGATCGGAAATATCATCGATGTCAAAGAACCGTGCGCCCGGAATATGGCCCATTTCAAATTCAGTGAAGGCATTGCGGTCTTCGTTCGGCAAATGCCAGCTTGCATCCAGAACGCGCAGGTCGGGATGTTTCAAATTGTTCTTGAGCCATTGTGTCGAGACAAGTGTCTTGGGATCGTCTTGTGCCATGCAGCCCCCTTGGGATGGCTTTGGATTTAACGGCTGTGGGGCAACAAAACAAGAGGGGCAAGGCCTATAGTTTGCAGCTGTGGCGCTTTAGATGCCTTGCTTCAAGAGACGTTGTTTTTGCCGGCCCCAGTCGCGTTTGGCCTCAGTGGCGCGTTTATCATGGTTCTTTTTGCCCTTGGCGATGCCCAATTTGATTTTCACCCGGCCCACATGGTTGAAATACATCACCAATGGCACAAGCGTCATTCCCTCCCGTTGCGTGGCATTCCAAAGCCGCGACAGCTCGCGTTTGGAAACCAGCAATTTGCGACGACGCTTTTCCACATGACCCCAGGTCTGTGCTTGCTCATAGGGGGCGATATAGGAGTTCACCAACCACAGCTCCCCCTCTTCAACCGCCGCGTAGCTTTCGGCGATGTTGCCAGATTTCTCCCGCAGAGATTTCACCTCAGACCCCATGAGCATGACGCCGCATTCGATATCGCTCTCAATCGCATAGTCATACCGCGCGCGGCGGTATTCAGCGATGATTCGATAATTGGGATCTGATTTCGTTTGGACCATGATGACGCCTATATAGGTAGGACAGATCGGCTTGCCAATGGGCCGGCCGACTAATGCCCAAGCAGGATCCCCAAACCAGGTATGGCTTGGGGGCAGTGGGCTTAGTCGATCAAACCAGCATAGCGCAGGGCGGCGTCCATGGCGGATTTGGCGTCATCGCTCAAACCAACCAAAGGTGAGCGCACCTCTCGCGTGCACAGCCCCAACTTTGACAGACCGTATTTGGTGCTGACCAGACCGGGTTCTTGGAATGTGGCGAGGTGCAGCGGCATCAACTTATCGGTAATTTTGAGCGCGGTTGCATAATCGCCAGCCAAAGTGGCCTCTTGCATTTGCGCGCAAAGCGCCGGGGCCATATTGGCCGTCACCGAGATACACCCGATGCCGCCATGGGCGTTGAAGCCCAGGGCCGTTGCATCTTCGCCCGAGAGTTGGACAAAATCTTCACCGCAGGTAAGGCGCTGTTTTGGAACGCGCGACAGATCACCTGTGGCATCTTTGACGCCAATGATATGTTTGTGAGCGGCCAGCTCGCCCATGGTTTCAACACTCATATCCACCGCGGAACGGCCGGGGATATTGTAGATGATTATATCCATGCCGCAGTCGGCCGCGGCCAGAAAATGTGCCTTCAAACCGGCCTGCGTGGGTTTGTTGTAATAGGGGGTCACCACCAAAGCCGCAGTGGCGCCCGCCTCTTTGGCCGCTTTGACCAGGCGCACGGTTTCGGCTGTATTGTTGGAGCCGGCACCGGCGATCACAGGAACCCGTCCGGCCGCTTGTGCGACCACAACTTCCACAACCATGTCATGCTCTTCATGTGTCAAAGTCGGGCTTTCGCCGGTTGTGCCCACTGGCACCAACCCATGGCTGCCCTGGTCAATGTGCCAATCTACCAGCTTCTTGAGCGCGTCGACATCCACTTTGCCGTTTGCAAACGGCGTGACAAGTGCAGGCAGAGATCCTGTAATCATTGCGCTTCCTTTCATCTGGGGCGTAAGTGCCCGGGCAGTCGTCGGCGGACACTAGCTTGCCGCATGGGATTTGCCAAGATTTGCGATTGAAAGTTTTTGCCTCAGAGCGCAAGTTAAAGCTCATGCGTATTCTCCTTTATCTCGTGGTCTCTTGGTGCTTCGCAACATCTACCTTGGCACAGGACGTGCCCGCTTTGGCCTCTTTGAGCGCTGCCTATGTCGCGCAAGCGAAGGGCAAATGGGACGAGGCGCTGGATCTGGCCAAACCGGCGGGGCAGGTGGCGGTTGACCTCATTCAATGGGATCGCCTGCGCGCGGGTCGCGGCCAATTTTCTGAGGCCACTGCGTTTTTAAAGCGCCGTCCGGATTGGCCCGGTTTGCCTTATTTGCGCCAGCGCTCCGAGGCGACCATCGAGCCAGATGCCGCGCCGCAGGATGTGATTGCTTTTTTCTCTAACCATCCGCCGAAGACCGCAAAGGGCGCTTTGCGACTGGCGCAGGCGCTCAATAAAACTGGGCAGAAAGCGAGCGCCATTACGGCGGCACAATGGGGATGGAGCAGTTTTAACATGCTCGCGAGCCTCGAGGACGCGTATCTTGAGATGTTTGGGCCGCATCTGAAAGCACAACATGCCGCACGCTTAGATCGTTTGCTCTGGCAGGGTGATTTGGCCAGTGCGGAACGACTGCTGGGGCGCGTCACGGCCGGGCAGGCGCATTTGGCCCGGGCCCGAATAGCGCTGCAAAAGAAAGAAAACGGTGTCACGCGGTTGCTGGCCAATGTGCCAAAAAGCCTGAAATCCGATCCCGGTTTGGCCTATGACCGGTTTCAATGGCGGCTTGCACGCGGGCACACAGAGGATGCCATCGATCTGATGCTGCAAAGATCCTCCTCAGCCTTGGCATTGGGACGACCAGAGAAATGGGCCGGCCATCGTATGTCGATTGCGCGGGATCTTCTGTGGGATAGGGCCCATGCAAAAGCCTATGAGCTGGCCGCAAGTCACCATTTGGCACCGGGAGATGACTATGCGGCCTTAGAGTGGCTGGCGGGCTTTATTGCTCTGCGAAAACTGAAACGCCCCGAGACAGCGTTGGTGCATTTTAAAAATCATGGAGCGGCTGTTGGCAGCGAAATTTCATTGGGCCGGACCCATTATTGGCAAGGTCGGGCATTCAAGGCCTTGGGTCAAGCAGATAAGGCGCAGCAGGCTTTCGCTCAGGGCGCGCGCTTTCAAACCTCGTTTTACGGATTGCTCGCCGCCCAAGAGGCAGGGCTGCCGATGCAGCCCAGTTTGGCTGGAACTGAAGTGGAACTAGAGTGGCGGCAGGCAGACTTTGTGAAGTCCAGCGTCTATGAGGCTGGGCTTCTATTGATTCAGGTCGACCGTTCGCGGTTTGGCGTGCGATTTTTGACCCATTTGGCTGAAAGTCAAAGTCCGAAGGGGTTGGCGCAAATGGGCCGTATGGCCGAAGAGATGGATCATCCTTACTTGGAGCTTATGCTGGGCAAGCGCGCTTCACGCTATGGGACAATGATGGAACGGCATTTCTACCCCTTGACCTCGCGATTGATGCGGCCCGGCGCAATCGCGCCTGAGTTGGCTTTGGCGATCGCCCGTCGGGAAAGTGAATTTTTTGCCGGCGCAATTTCGGGGGTAGGCGCGCTGGGCTTGATGCAGGTCATGCCCCGAACAGCCAAGGAAATGGCCAGTAAGTTGGGGGTAGGCTATTCGCGCAGCAAGATGCTGAAGGATCCAGACTATAATGCAAAAATTGGCATTCGATATCTTGAGGAGCTGACAGAAGAATTTGGCAATAGCTTCGTTCATATCGCCGCCGCCTATAATGCTGGCCCCAGCCGCGCCCATGCTTGGACCGCCAAACTTGGTGATCCGCGCTCGCCGGAGGTGGATGTGATCGATTGGATCGAACAAATTCCGTTCAGCGAGACCCGCAACTACGTGATGCGGGTGATGGAAAGCCTGCCCAATTATCGCGCGCGTTTGGCGGGCCAAGCGTTGCCTTTGCGGTTTTTGCAAGAATTGAAGGGCGCCTACAGCCCAGAGCCGATTTTCGCCGCTCCGGCAGTTTCGCTGCGCCCGATTAGCCGGTAGCGCCGCCGCCGCAAAGCCGCCCCGAGGGGGCGGTTTCGCTCTGGCGTGTCTTAGCTCTTGGCTACTCTTGCCCGCCACAGGGTAAACAGCCCGGCCGCGACAACCAAAAGCGCGCCGACGGCCACATTTGGGCGTACAATTTCACCAAAAACCAAAACGCCGATCGAGGCACCGAACACCAATTGCAGATAGGTGAAGGGTTGTACGGCACTGGCCTCAGCCACCTCGTAACAGCGAATGAGTAACCAATGTCCCACCGCCCCGGTGCAGCACAGGCAAAGCATCAAGATCCAGTCGCTTGGGCTCATATTCTCAAAATGAAACGCGCCGACGACACTCATCAACAGGCACCCCATGACGCCGGTCCAAAAGAAGCTGGTTGCGGTGCTGTCCAGGCGGGCGACATATCGCGTGAGCAGGCTGTAAAGTGCGAACATGAAAGCGGCGAGAACGGGGATGATCGCATAGGGGGAGAACACTCCGAATCCTGGCTCTAAAATCACCAGCACTCCACAAAACCCGACGGCAATTGCGAGCCAACGCCGCCAACCGACTGTCTCGCCGAGAATGGGCCCCGAGAGCGCCGCTACGATGAGGGTATAGGCTGAAAAAATTGCAAGGCTTTCGACCATGCCAAGCAAGGTAAAAGCGGTGACCATGACGCAGATTTCTGCGGCCAAGAGCACCCCGCGAAAGGCCTGAATTACGGGCTGTTTGGTGCGTGCCGCATTGCTCAAACCGCCAGCTTGCTTGGCTGAAACGGTCATCACGAAAGCGGCAAAGAACCAATAGCGCACCATCACCACCATATAAACATTGTAGGTGGACGAAAGGTGCAGGCTCAAACCATCTTGTACCGAGAAGATCAGGGTTGTCGCCACCATCAGCAGAACGCCAAGCCGTGTATTGGTGCCGGCACTCATGGTTTAATTCCCTGAGTCATATGCCTTTTGCGTCCAAAACCTGGGTGCCGGATGACCTCAAATCCACCTGCTTGCAATCCGCGGCGGACAAAGCCCGCGGCCGTGTAAGTGGCGCAGCTTCCGCCGGTTTTGGTATGTGTGGCCACCTCAGCCATGAGGTTGGCTTCCCAGAGCTCTGGGTTTTTGGCGGGAGAAAACCCATCTAGAAACCAAGCATCCGCCTGGCCTGACCACTTGGGCAGGGTGTCGCGGGCGTCGCCTAAAATTACCTCAAAGCGCAGATCGTGCAGGGTGATGCGGTTGCCCCATAAGGGGGCCAATTCCGCGGCTAGGTCTTGCAATGGCGCAAAGGCTTTGTGGGCTGTGGTCATTTGATCTGGTGATAAAGGAAAGGCCTCAAAGCTTGTGTAGTGTAAAACGCCACTTTGCCCGGATTGGCGCCAAGCGGCCAAGGAGACCAAAAGGTTCAAACCCGTGCCAAACCCCAATTCGGCGATATGAAATCCATCGCAATAACGGTCTGGCAGATTATTGCCCGCAAGAAACACATGCTCCGTTTCCGCCAACCCATCGTCGAGCGAATAATAGGGGTCATCAAATTTTGTGGAGAAGGGCGTGTCTGCTCGCCATTCTATGCGATTGGGCTGGTGGTTGAGCATGGTCTACCCTAAGTATTTTGATGACCATGCAGAAGGGTGATGATTTTGGCAACTGCTGATGTAACGATTCTTGGGGCTGGTGTGTTTGGCCTGTCGATTGCGTTTTCTGCCGCACACCGGGGGGCGCGGGTGCGGGTGATCGATCCAGCTGGTGTGGCGCAGGGTGCCAGCGGCGGGCTGGTTGGAGCTTTAGCGCCCCATACGCCGGATCTATGGCTGCCCAAAAAGCAATTCCAGTTTGAAAGCCTCCTGCTTGCACGCCAATTCTGGCCGGAGGTGGAACGCCTATCAGGGCTCCCGACTGGCTATGCCAATCATGGGCGGCTGCAACCGATCAATGAAGAAAGATTGATTGCGCTTGCGCTTTCACGCAGTGCGGATGCTGAGGAAAATTGGGGAGATGCCGCGGTTTGGGAGGTCATTTCAACCAGCAAGGCGGGGCCTTGGTCACCACCGTCTTCGACGGGTCAGCTGGTGCGCGATACGCTCTCGGCTCATATTCATCCGCGGCAAGCCACCAAAGCGCTGGGGCAGGCGGTGTTGGAGCTGGGCGGGGTGATCACAGCCGCAGGCACGCGTCAAGGCGCGATTGTCGATGCGCGTGGTTGGAGCGGCTTGGTAGAGATGTCACAGACTTTGGGCAAAGAGATCGGCAATGGGGTTAAGGGGCAAGCGGCCTTGTTGGATCTGGCCTGCCCTGGCGCAGCGCAGCTGTTTGCCGAGGGGCTGCATGTGGTGCCGCATTTGGATGGCACTGTAGCCATTGGATCGACCAGTGAGCGGCACTTTAAATCGGCAGATCAGACGGATGGCCAGCTTGATGATTTGATCGCCAAGGCCAAGCGCTTGTTTCCTGCGCTGCGCGATGCTCCCGTGATCGAGCGCTGGGCTGGCGTGAGGCCCCGAGCCTTTACCCGCGCACCCATGTTGGGCAGGCATCCTGTTCATCCCGATTGGTTTATCGCCAATGGTGGGTTTAAGATCGGCTTTGGCATGGCCCCAAAGATAGCTAAAGTTATGACGGCGCTCATCCTAGATGGCGAGGATCACATCCCTGAAGATTTTCGAGCAGCAGCAAGTTTGAGGCACAAAAATGATGGATAACCCCCCCCCGATGATCGCCAGCCTGGATCACCTGGTCTTGACAGTGACGGATATCATGGCAAGCGTCGCGTTTTATCGGGACATTTTGGGAATGCAGGCACTTCAATTTGAGGCGGCTGATGGCAGCAGGCGTTGGGCTTTGGCCTTTGGCGCGCAAAAAATCAATTTGCACCCGGCACAGGCCCCTTTTACACCCCATGCCGCAGAACCGCGTGCCGGGTCGTCGGATCTGTGCTTTTTGTCGCCGACCCCGCTGAACGCGTGGGCTGCATATTTCGAGGCCTGTGATCAAGAGGTGTTAGATGGGCCTGTGCAGCGCAGCGGGGCGCTTGGGCCGATCGTCTCGCTTTATATCCGTGATCCAGATGGGAACCTTCTGGAAATTGCCAACCAGCTGTAGAGGGGCGCTTTGATCAGCCTCTATGTGCGGTCGCCTTGATAGGGCAAGAACGCCTCAATCGCTGCGCTGGCAATTACGATGACATTGCCAGTATCCGGATTGGTGACATTTTGCCCGCCAAAAACTGCACGCACCTCCGCCCGGCCGCGCGGTAGGGTTGAGACCAGAGCTACGGTGTCCACTTGCGCCGGATCTTGGACGCCAATGGTCACTTGAACGCGCATCTCTTGCGGGGTGAGGCCAAGTGCGGGTTCGAGCGCTTGGAACATGGGAATGGCGGAGTGCCGAAAGGCGTCTTCAATCGCGCGGCCTGCGGCTTTGGTATAATCCTGACCATATTGATCATTGCCCATGCCCATTTCGATAATGAATCTTTGATCGCTCATGAGGCCACCTTCAAATCTAAGGAAACAGAAATCGCGACATTTGCCATCACCGTGGGCAGCCCATCTGGCCGCGGCACATCAAGACCGCCTGGGACGACTGTGACCTGCACTTGGCCATAGGGAAAGACCTCTGCCACGACGTTGACATCCACTGAAGAGGGATTTTGAACGGCCACTTCCACATCAATCAGCATATCCTTTTTGGCCTTGCCGAATAATTCTGCCAGGTTGATCGAATTGTGCCACAGCGCGTCCTTGACGCCGCGCACTGCCGCTTGTGTGTAATCTTGCCGGCGCAGGGAGGCGCCCATGCCAAACTCTGTCAGCAATCGTTTTACGGCCATGGTCATGCCCTCACTTTATCTTTAAAATTCAACGCCAATTTGTGCCTTGATGCCTGAACGGAAGGGGTGTTTGATCAGCTCCATTTCCGTCACCAAATCGGCCGCTTCAATCAAATCTGCATGGGCGTTGCGCCCAGTGAGCACCACATGGGTCATGGGTGGTTTTTCATCGCGCAAAAAGGCGATGACCTCCTGGATATCAAGATAGTCATAACGCAGAGCGATATTGATCTCATCCAACAGCACCATGTGATTGCTTTCACCACTGATCAGCTCTTTGGCTTTGGCCCAAGCGGCCTGCGCCATTTCGGTGTCGCGGGTTTTGTCTTGGGTTTCCCAAGTGAATCCCTCTCCCATGGTATGAAATGCGCAAAGATCGGTGAAATTCTCTAAGATTAGATCCCGCTCGCCCGTGCTCATTCCGCCTTTGATGAACTGCACCACGGCACATTTACGCTTATGAGCAATGTGACGAAAAATCATATTGAAGGCTGCAGAGGATTTGCCCTTGCCCTTGCCGGTATGGACGATCACCAAGCCTTTTTCATCCGTCTTGGTTGCCATGATCTTGTCACGCGCGGCTTTTTTCTTAGCCATTTTCATGGCATGGCGATCAACATCTTCATTCATGGTGGGCTCCTGTAATTTTGCTTCAGTTTATCGCCTTGGGGAGGGGACGCAAGCAAGGCTTTGTTAACCATGTCTTGGCAGTGCCGGTTTATGCGCTTTCTTTGGATGCTCCTGCCGCTTTTGGCCTGCAATACGCCTTCCTTTTAGTTTTCCGGCGTGCCGGCGCAGCGGGTGATCGTCGGCAAATCGGTTTTCGATGTGCGCATGGTTGGGGATCGGGCCGAAGCGATCCGTATCAATCGCGAATGGGCACCAAATTTGAACTATACAGCCGCTTGGTTCGCCCGCGCATTTGAAGCGGCCAGTGGTTGCAAACTGCGTCCCAATTCCATGCAGGGCGACCAGGTTGTAATACAGGCACGGCTGAAGTGCGACATCTCGCGGCGCAGCAACCCTTTGCCGCAACGGCGCTCACTGGATTGCAGCATCTTTGAGACCACGCTGGGGGTTATGATTTGTGACGAAATTTATCCGGTGGCGGTGCCGGGCGGGTAGCGCGCGCTTTTGTGTTGCGTAGTCAGGACACCAAATGGCAGGCGGTGCGATGTCCATTGTCGTCTGACATCAACGCGGGCTCCTGCCGATGGCAGAGCTCTTGCGCCACTAAGCAGCGATTGGCGAAGCGGCAGCCTTTGGGCAGGTTTACCGGGTCCGGTGGATCGCCTGGGATCAAAATGCGTTTTTGGCTGGCCCGTTTCACCCGGTCGACGGTGGGAACCGCAGAGAGCAGCGCTTGCGTATAGGGATGGCGCGGCGCTGTGAACAAACTCATGCGGTCTGCATGCTCAACGATCCGGCCCATATACATCACCGCGATGCTGTCACTCATGTGCTGCACCACGCCGAGATCATGGCTGATAAACAAATAGGTCAAGCCAAAGTCTTTTTGCAGTTTGCGCAGCAGGTTCAATATTTGCGCCTGGACCGCCACATCCAAGGCGGATACGGGCTCATCGCAGATAATTAACTCGGGCTGGGTGGCCAGAGCGCGTGCAATGCCAATTCGTTGGCGTTGACCGCCTGAGAATTGATGCGGAAAAAGCCTTTGTTGTTCGGGCCGCAGACCCACCGCCTGGAATAAACCCTCGACAATCTGGGTTTTCTCTGCCGCCGACTTGTTGGAAAGGCTGTCCAAAGGCTCGCGTACAATCGCCTCCGCCCGCTGGCGCGGGTTGAGGCTGGAATAGGGGTCTTGGAAGATGAATTGCACTTTTTGGCGGAAGGCGCGTAGGTCCTCGTCTTGGGTTTGCAGCACATCTTCACCGCCAAGGCACACTGAGCCGCTATGCGCTTTAACCAAGCGCGCCACAGCCAGCGCAGCCGTCGTTTTGCCCGATCCGCTTTCGCCAACAATGGCGAGGGTTTCGCCTTTTTTGACGGCAAAGGAGATGTCATCGACCGCATAGAGATAGGATTTCTTGCCCCAGCCGCCGCCGCGCTTGACTTCAAATCTGACGGTGAGATTGTCGACATTCAAAAGATCAGACATCACAGCTCCTCCGCATGCCAGCAATCGGCGGATTGCGCATTGGCGAATTCCTTCGGCTTTGGGCGGCCGGCCAAACAGGCCTCTGTGAGATAGCGACAGCGGGAGGCAAAGAGGCATTGGTCTTTGCCAAATTCTCGTAGGCTGGGCACAATACCGGGCACCTCCACCAAATCATGACGGGTTGAGCTCAATTCGCTTTGAATATGCGGCACGCATTCAATCAACCCTTTGGTATAAGGATGACGGGGGTGATCGATGATCTGATCGACCGGTCCCAACTCAGCCTTGCGTCCTGCATACATGACGATCATTCGCTCCGCCATTTCCGCAACTGCGCCCATGTCATGGGTGATCAAAATAATGGCCGCACCGGTTTGCTTGCGCAAATCGCCCAGCAGATCAAAAATTTGCGCCTGAACGGTGACATCCAGCGCAGTTGTCGGCTCGTCCGCGATTAGAATTTTGGGGGCACAGGCCAGAGCCATTGCGATCATCGCCCTTTGCCGTTGCCCACCGGACATTTGAAACGGGTAGTCGCCGGCGCGGCCCTTGGGGTTGGGGATGCGCACCGCATCCAATAGCGCGATGGCCTGTTCCCAGGCCGCTTTGCGTGAGAGTCCTTGATGCGCGCGCAGCACTTCTGCAATTTGCTCCCCAATGGTCAGTACCGGATTGAGGGAGGTCATTGGCTCTTGGAAAATCATAGAGATGTCATTGCCGCGAATTTTGCGCAGTCGGGCATCGCTGGCCTGTGCCAGGTCCGCGCCTTCAAACAGAATATGCCCGCTGGAAATACGGCCAACATTGGCGGGTAAAAGCCCCATGAGCGCCAATGCCGTCATCGATTTGCCGCAGCCGCTTTCGCCGACAAAGCTTAGGGTCTCGCCCGCGTTTAAGCTGAAGGATAGATCGTCAATAACAGGGGCAACCCCGTCGCGTGTGGTCAACTCAATGGTAAGGTTTTGAACGTCTAAAAGTGGGCGCATCATCTTTGCCTCAACTTTGGGTTCAGCGCGTCGTTCAACCCATCTCCAACCAGAGAAATCGCCAGCACCGTCACAAAAATAGCAACGCCGGGGATGGTGACCGTATAGCCTGCATCCAGAATATATTGGCGGTTGGAGCCAATGATTTGCCCCCAGCTGACGACATTGGGATCGGTAAGTCCAAGGAAAGACAGGCCCGCTTCAAAAAGAATTGCCGATCCGACCATCAGCGCCGATTGTACGATGATCGGCGGAAGGGCGTTGGGCAGGATCACGCGAAACATCAGTTTCATGTTGGAGGCGCCTGAGGCCCGTGACGCCATAACATATTCAAGCTCGCGGATGCGCAGAAACTCGGAGCGTGTGATCCGGGCCACGGCGGTCCAGCTGACGATACCTATGGCAAACGTGATCATGGGAAGGGAGGCGCCAAAGAGTGCAACCAAGACCATGGAAAACAGTAAGGTTGGCAAGACTTGGAAAAATTCGGTGATCCGCATAAGAATTTCTTCAACAATTCCGCGATAAAATCCTGCAAGGGCGCCCACTGTCACGCCGATGATTACGGTCATCAGCGCCGCCGAAACGCCGATCATCAGCGATACTTTGGCGCCATTGATGATCATCGACAACAGATCGCGTCCAAGATAATCGGTGCCCAGCAAAAACCCTTCTTCTCCGGGTGGCGAAAAAGGTGCCCAGACCATCTCGAATGGATCTACGGGGTAAAGCATCGGCCCAAAGATCGCGCCGAAGGTGATAAGGGTCAGGAGCGCCAAAGCTGCCACCGCAGCCGTATTTTTGCGGAACATCGCCCAGCTTTCTGTGAATGGGTGCTGGGCCTGTAAGGTTTCTTCTTCTTGGAGTTCGGGACGGGTCATTCGCGGCCTCCCACACGTGGATCAACAAGCCGCAGGGCCAGATCGGTGAGCAAATTGCCGACAATCACCACCAAAGCGGAGAAGAAAAGAATGCCAAGAATAGTGGGCGTGTCGCGGGCAATAATCGATTGGAATGCCAGAGTGCCCAGGCCGGGCCAGCTGAACACGGCCTCTACCAACACAGCACCCGAAAGCACTGCGGAAAACTGCAGGCCCGCCAAAGTGATCACGGGCGAGAGTGCGTTTTTCAGCGCATGTTTATAGACCACCTGATGATCGCTTAAGCCTTTGGCTTTGGCGGTGCGAATGTAGTCGGAACCTAAGACTTCCATCATCGAGGCCCGCGACAAACGCGAATAGAGCGCGAGAAAAATGGAGCCAAGCGTGACGGCGGGCAAAACTAAATGCCGTGCAACATCAAAAAAATGGGTCCAAAATCCGCCTTCAATTGTCACATCGCGCATGCCCGCTACGGGGAACCAATGGACGTTGAGCGAAAAGGTGATCAGCAGCAAAATACCGGTCCAAAACACCGGGGCGGAATAGCCAAACAACGCTAGAAATGTCACCAAATAGTTGGAGATGCCTTTCGGCTTGCGCGCTGAGATGACACCAAGCACAACTCCGATGATCAGGGCGGCGATCTGCGCAGTAATCACCAAGAGTAATGTGGCCGGCAGGCGTTCAAGGATTAATCTGCTTACTGGTTGATTGTAAAAAAATGAATATCCCAAATCGAATTGCGCCACATTGGCGATGTATTTTCCCAGCTGAATGATGAACGGCTGATCAAGGCCATAGCTTACGCGGATCTCATCAAGAATTTCTTGATCTGCCCCGCCCATGGATTGGCTGATAGTATCTGCCACATCGCCAGGGGCCAGATGCATCAGTGAGAAATTCAGCACCAGAACCGCAAGGAGCAATGCGGCGGCATAGAGAACGCGAATGAGAACGATGCGTAAAATGCCCAAAATTTTCGCCTTACTTAGGAATATGCGCGGGCCATTTGCGGCTGGCCCGCGCGGGGAAGCTTACTTTTTGAGATAGGTCATATCGATCGGTGTTGACGTGCCCCAAATACCCAGGGGTGGATTGCCCACATTGTCATTAAAGACGGTGTGATAGGGCAGGGTGTTGGTGTGATAGACCGGCACTTCATCGGCGATGATCTCCTGGAACTCTGCATAAAGCGCGGTGCGTTTGGCAGGATCAGATTCGACCGCGGCCATGGCCATCAGCTCATCAACCCGGGCGTTAGAGTAGCCTTGGGTGTTTGACCAAACGCCTTTGGCGATATTGTCGGAAGAATATGTCCGATGAACACCAATCACAGGGTCACCCCAGTTGAACACCGTATCCCAGGACATATCAAAGTCCATTTTGCCCATGCGGGCCGCCCATGTTGGGAAATCTGCAGAGGCGCGCACTTCAACAGCAATGCCAACTTTTTTCAAAGCAGCTTTCACATATTCGACCTGTGGTTTCACGCCGGGCCAACCAAAATCTATGGTCAGGCTGAAGCGCGAATCGCCCTGCATCGGATAGCCAGCCGCATCCAGCAAAGCGCGGGATTTATCCAGATCCAAAGCATAGTCCTCAACATTGGCGTTGTAGAACGGGCTGTCGGGATGGATGCCGGTTTTGGAATCAGCGGCTGTGCCCTGCATCAAGGCCTTATGGATGAAATTTTTATCCACGGCATGGGCGATCGCTTTGCGCACCCGGACATCGGCGAGAGGGCCTTTGGTGGTGTTCATCGCTAGCCAATCAAGTGGCCCAATGCCGCCGTAGCCTTCGTCGGTGACGGTCAGTGTGTCGACCTTTTTCAGCCGGTTGATAATGCGTGGCAGTGACTCAAAAGCGCCCATATGGACTTCGCCATTCTCATAAGCGATGGCCCGCGCGGCAGGATCGGTGATGATCCGCATGACAACTTTGTCGAGATAGGGTCGACCTTCGATGAAAAAGTCATCAAAACGCTCGAGGATCACATGCTCGCCAGATTTATATTCCACCAGTTTGAATGGCCCAGAGCCAATCACGTTTTCGGTATTGCGGGGATGGGTTTTCGGATCTTGACCATCGCCATAGATATGTTTTGGAATGATAGCCATCAATTGACCTGACATGGCCAACAAAAGCGCTGGGTGCGGTTTGCTGAGGTTCAAAACAGCTGTGTGCTCATCGGGAGTGTCGACGGATACCACCGGTGCGAACATTGATTTGAACGGGTGATGGGCCTTAATCGTCTCTACGGAGAAGGCCACATCTTCGGATGTGATTGGGGCGCCATCATGAAAGACCGCGTTTTGCACTAAGTTTAAGGTGACGGTCAGCCCGTCTTCACTTACGTCCCAGCTTTTGGCGAGATAGGGCTGGGGCGTCCAGTCTTCATCATAGCGCAGTGGAGCTGCGAACAATTGCGCGCCGGGGTAGCCTGTCACAATACCGGACTGCACGGCCGGATTGAGATTGCGTACATTGCTTCCCAGCACAGTGACCAAGGTGCCGCCTTTTCGGGGCGCATCTTCTGCAATGGCCCCACTCGCCAAAATGGCGACAGCGGCGGTCGCTGTGAGCATGGATTGTAAAATATGTTTCATTCTTGGACCTCCGAGATGTTTTTCTTTTAATTGATCTGAGCCTAGACCAAGGTCTTTTTTACAGAAAACAGATTAATTGGTTTTCTTTACCACAATTTTTAGAGGTTTGCGGCGGGCTCTGTTATCATGGTGCGAGATCGAGATCTGTGCATAAATTTGCCTTAGGACGGTGCGGGCACTATGCAGTTGTCAAATAGGCCGTCGTCGCGCAGCTGGGTGCAGATCTTAATGAAGGAGCGTACGTTTTTTGGTTGACGCAGGTTGCTGAGCGTCGCGATGCCGAAAACGGGGACGTTCGACGAGTCAGATATGGGTACGGCGCTAAAGCCACTGTCTTTGGCACTATAGGAGCGCGGCCGGATGTTTAATATTGTATAGCCAAAATTTCCGTCAACTAAGGCTTGGGCAATTTCTGACGATCTTGTGGAATGGGCCACATCAGGCTCAAGACCGCGGGTCCGAAACAAGCCCAGAAAATAGTCGCGCGTATAGGGCAGCTCAAGCATGATCATTGGTTTTTTGCTCAGTTGACCAAATGTAATTGAGGGCTGTTGGCTCGCTGGGTCGGATTTGGAGATCAACGCATAGGGCGGAGCGGGAAAAAGTGGTTCAAAGTCCTGCGCCGGCGGCACATGCCGGTCGTACGTAAAGACTAAATCCACCTCGCCGTTGTTCAGATAATCCAAAACCGCCATCATATTTCCCTCCATCACTTTTACCGAAATACCAGGGAAATTTTCGGTGATTGACTTCAAGATTGGCGGTAAAAACGTGGGCGCAGCGGTGGCATAGCAGGCAATGCGTACCAAACCGGCTTCGTCACCGCCTTGCGATTGCAATTCTGACTGGAATTGCTGTGTTTGGTTCAAATAGGTGCGGATCAGCTGCAAAGCCTCGCGGCCGGCCGATGTCGGGGTGATGCCCTTTGCGGGGGTGCGAACGAAGAGTGCATAATCTAAGGAGGCTTCCAAAGCATCAATTGAGGCGGTGATCGAGGATTGCGAAATGGAAATTTCAACCGCGGCCTTTGCGATGGATCCAAGTCGCCCGGCGGCTTCGACATAACGCAATTGTTTCAGTGTGAAATTCATAAGACTATTCCCCCAAAAAAAAGGTCATTGGGAACAGTTAAATCTATTTTCCCAAATAATAAAACCTCTTTAACTTTTTCTATGACAGTTAAATTGCAAGGTGACCCATGTCCGAGACGATCGTTTACAGTGCCAAAAAAATTATCACCATGAATCCCAGTCGCCCGGAGGCCACGCATGTGGCGGTCCGAGACGGGCGCATTTTGGGAGCGGGCAGCCTTTCTGAATTGCAAACATGGGGCGATGTTAGGCTTGATGAGCGTTTCGCAGACAAGGTGCTGATGCCGGGATTCGTTGAAGGCCATGCGCATGTTATGGAGGGTTCTTTGTGGAGCAAAGTCTATTGTGGCTGGTTTGATCGCGCTGATCCCGATGGCAAGCTTTGGTCCGGGGTAAAGACTGTCGATGCGGTGGTTGCGCGCTTGCAGGCGGCGGGAGCTGCGCTTGAAGATCCTGCTGCGGCTGTCTCGGGCTGGCAGTTAGACCCGATCTATATGGACAATACCACCTTGACCCGCGCCGATCTGGATCGGGTGTCAACCACCCGGGCCGTGGGAGTCTTGCACGCCTCTGGTCACATTATGAATGTGAATACCAAGGCGCTTGAATTGGCTGGCATGCTCAAGACAGGGCACAATCACCCGGGCATCCCCTTGGGTGCCGATGGCTTGCCCACGGGTGAACTCAAAGGGCCCGAGGTGATGACACCTGTTGCTCCCTTTGTCGGTTTTGAGCGTAATCTTCTGGACGCCGATGAAGCAGGCTTGCGCAATTTTGCGAAACTCTGCGTGCGCACTGGGACAACCACGATCACCGACCTTGCCTCGCGCATGGATGGGGACACTGTTGACATGATGCTGCGCGTCACCAACGAGCCACAATATCCCATTCGCCTCATGCCGTTTCGCTTTTTTCTTGGCCTGTCCGCCCCCGAGCTGGTTGAAGCCGTCGTGGCGATGAAAAAAAAGGCCACCGATCGCTTACGTTTGGGACAAATAAAAATCGTGGTGGATGGTTCTATCCAAGGGTTTTCCGCCAGGCTACGTTGGCCCGGTTATCACAATGGTGCGCCGAACGGGCTTTGGTATATCGCACCAGAGCATCTGTCAGAGCTATTGCATCTGGCCTTGGCGGCTGGGGTACAGGTACACACCCACACTAATGGGGATCAGGCGACGCAATTGGTTTTGGAAAAATTGGCACCTGCTTTGCAAGCGAATCCCAATCCTGATCACCGTTTCACCTTGCAGCATTGCCAATTGGCCGATGCCGCGCAGTTCCGGCTGGCGGCAAAACTTGGCATGTGTGTGAACCTCTTCGCCAACCACCATTATTTCTGGGGCGATGAACATTATAATCTCACCGTCGGGCCGGACAGGGCTACGCGCATGAATGCCTGCCGCACGGCGCTGGACAGCGGCGTGCCCATGGCTATCCATTCTGACGCGCCTGTGACCCCACTGGGTCCGCTCTTCACCGCATGGGCTGCGGTTAATCGCATAACCGCCTCTGGCCGGGTGCAGGGCGACGAAGAGCGGATCGACGTGTCGGAAGCACTTTATGCCATTACCATGGGCGCGGCCTATACGCTGCATCTGGATGGAGAGATTGGCTCAATTGAAACCGGCAAAAAGGCGGATTTTGCCGTGCTCGAGGCAGACCCGACCGCCTGTGATCCGATGGAGCTTAAAGACATCTCAGTTTGGGGCACCGTGCAGGGTGGCCGTATTTTTCCGGCGGCAGAGCTTTGACGACAGATATTCCAGTCACTGTGATTGGGGGCTATCTGGGAGCTGGTAAAACCACGATGGTCAACCATCTGCTACGCCATGCAGCGGGGCGCCGGATTGCAATTTTGGTTAATGAATTTGGTGACCTGCCGATTGACCAAGATTTAATCGAAGCCGAAGGAGAGGATATGATCGCCATTTCAGGCGGCTGTATCTGTTGCTCTTTCGGCTCGGACCTCACGGCGGCTTTGATCAAACTGTCCGAGCTTACACCAACCCCGGACCATGTAGTGATTGAAGCCTCAGGGGTGGCGATGCCGGGCACTGTCGCACTCAGCATTTCGATATTGCCGGGATTTGTTTTGAGCGGGGTCGTGGTCTTGGCCGATGGTGAACGGGTACAGGCGCAGGCAGAAGATGATTACATCGGTGATACGATCTTGCGGCAATTGTCGGATGCGGATGTGATTGTACACAGTAAGACGGATTTGCAACCGAATGATCGGGCCATTGAGGCGGTAGAGTCCTGGCTGCAGGCGATGGCGCCACAGGCCAAGATTGTGCCTACAGTCCAGGGCCACGTGCCTCCTGATATTATACTCGGCCTGACCGGCCCGACCGCCAAGCCGCAAGCCAGCCCCCATGCGGATGCGGGCTATGAAAGCCTTGCCTTCAGAGAAATACCGCCCTGCGTTCCAGAGGATTTGGCGCAAAAGTTGGCGACTGGCTCTTACGGCGTGATACGCGCGAAAGGCTTCCTGCGGGACGCAGAAGGGAACAGCTGGGTTATTCAAACCGTCGGGCGCCGTTTTGAGGCGCAGCGCGGCCAAAAGTCAGAACTTGGCGGTGTGGTTTGTATCGGCCGTCGTGGCGACTTACAGGCCGCCGCACTGCACGGGCTTCTCGGCCCTGCTGGGTCGAGCAGCCATATTTGAATTATTGAAAAAGACCTCTGCAAAACGCCCACTTGGCTACGCTTTTTCCGCCCGGTGTTAGATTGAGTGTCGCCTCTTAATGATAGCGGGTGCCAGCTTCGGAGCTGGAGATGCGTGGCACCAAAGCTTTGACCAAATCGCGCATATCGAGGGTGCCGACGGCATTATTGTTGCCATCCAAGACGCGATAGCGCAGGGCAGTGTCGCCACCGGATGCGGCGATGAGGCTTTCGAGGGTTTCATTGGCCTGGACATCGCCAGCAAACTTCCCTTCTGATAAGGGCTGCATGACCGACCGCACGCGCAGCACCCGCGCCCGATTGATATCCGAGACGAAATCTTCAATATATGGATCGGTTGGGTTCATCAAAATGCTCTGCGGCTCTCCCTGTTGTACCACAGCCCCATCTTTTAAAATCACCAAATGATCGGCCAATTTCAACGCCTCATCGAGATCATGGGTGATAAAAATGATGGTCTTTTTCAACTCAACTTGCAATTCGAGAAGCAAATTTTGCATATCCGTTCGGATCAGTGGATCGAGCGCCGAAAATGCCTCATCCATCAGCATGATGTCGGAATTCGAAGTCAGCGCGCGAGCAATGCCCACCCGTTGCTGCATACCGCCGGACAATTGCGCCGGATAATGGTTTTCGAATCCGCCAAGCCCTACACGCGCCAACCAAGTTTTGGCTTCCCTCTCTTGCTCTTGGGTTTGAAGACCTTTCACATCGAGTGCCATGGCGGCGTTCTGCAACACCGTCCGATGCGGCAGAAGCGCGAATTTTTGGAACACCATCGACATTTTATCTTGGCGCATCTTCCGCAAATCGGTTGTCGAGAGGTTCATAACATCGACGCCATCCACCAAGATCTCGCCATCTGTCGGCTCGATTAGGCGGTTGAGATGGCGGATCAAGGTAGATTTCCCCGAGCCCGATAGCCCCATGACCACCGTGATTTCACCGGCCTGCATTTCGACGTTGATGTTTTGCAGACCTAAAACATGTTTGTGGGTGGTCAAAAGCTCCTCTTTTCCCATGCCAGCTTTTACATGCGGCAACACAGATTTGTCGTCATGGCCAAAGATTTTGTACAATCCGCGCAGGCTGACTTTTGTTGTTTGTGTCATATCCTCACCCTTCACATTTCATTCTTGGTGCGGTCGATGCGCGAGAGCGCCGCTTTTGAGGTGCGGTCCAGCATGACCGCGAGTAGAACGATACAGACCCCGGCCATCAGCCCAACGCCGAGCTCCAAATTGCGAATACCGCGCAGGACGAGAACCCCGAGACCTGGCGCGGTGACCATGGAGGCAATCACGACCATAGCAAGACTCATCATGATGGTTTGGTTAAGCCCCGCCATGATATTGGGCAACGCCAAAGGCAGCTCAACTTTGGTGAGTTTTTGCCCCGGGCTCATGCCGAAGGCATTGCCTGCCTCGACCACATCTTTGTCGACCAACCGGACGCCAAGATCGGTAAGTCGTATCACTGGCACAATGGCATAAAGGATGATTGCGATGCCGTAATGATTGCGATGCCGTAGAGCCGCGATTCTCCGATGGGAAAGAGGAAGATCAGAGGGATCAGATACACGAAGGTTGGCAGGGTTTGCAGCAGATCCAAAACCGGGATGATTGCTTTTTGCAATCGATTGTATTTAGACATGGCGATGCCAATTGGGATGCCGAAGAGTGCGGATATAATGGTACAGACCAATATGACCGCGAAGGTTTGCATTGCTGGTTCAAAGTGATCCACAAAGGCAAAAAACGACAGGCAGAATGCATTAAAGAGTAAGACCGAAAAAGAGCGTGTCGAGAACCACACAGCCACCAAGATCAGGGCCATAATCAAGAACCAAGGGGCTGTCATAAATAGATAAAGCGTGCCATCGAGCATCCACGATAGCGGCTGAGTGATTGGGTCTAAAACTGTACGCAGCGCGGGGCGAATGGCGAGAAATCCATTCTCTAGGCCTTTAATCACATCGCGGGTCTGGCTGATTTGGCCACAGGCCTTGTTCAATTCATCCAATGATGGAAAGGCAAAATTTACGCCAGATTGAGGAGCGGCATTTCCGGTTTTGGCAAGCAGTTGTGCCATGGACATGGGGCCGTCTGAGGCGCCAGCATCGCACCATTTGCGCAAGCCCAGCACGTTAAAGAGCCAATCGTAAGTGGCCATAAATATGTCTCCCTGAGGTCATAATCCCGCGGGCTGGTTTTGGTCCGCGGGATCGATTTTTTAATTAGTTAAGGATTGCGGCCAAATTGCCTTTTGCATCATCGTTTAACCAATTGCCCCATACGTCTTTATATGAGGTCAGGAAGTAAACAGCTGCTTCGTCATAGGAGGCGTTATTATCCAAGCGCCAAGCCAAAACATCGCCCATCTGTGCGTTTGTGAACGCAACATTTTTGAGCAACGCGGCAACTTCTGGTTCACGGTCCATAAAGGCGCCAGAGACCGCTGTTACAACTTTGGCAGATGGGTAGGCCGAAAACCCAGGGTTGGCGCAATCAACGTCGCCGTTACAGCTATGCGCCTCTGCGTCATAGGCCGGCACTTCAACCCGGACCATTGGGTATTTGCCGAGCACTGCGGTTGGTGCCCAATAGTAGCCAAACCAAGGCGCCTTATCTGCATAAGCCGCAGCGATGGAGGTTTGCAGCGTTTCGCCAGAACCGTGTTGAAAACGCTCCAGCCCGCCAGCTTCAGCACCGGCAGCTTTGAGGTTGTTGTTGTTGATGATGTCACAGGCCCAGCCCGATGGGCAGTCATGGAATTTGCCACCAACCGCCGCAGGATTAGCCATGATGCCGTCCCATGTCGTCAGCTCAGGGTTTGATTCGGCCAGGTAGGCTGGAATCCACCAGGCTTCCACGCCGCCATCGGACAGAACATTGGTCAGCTCAACCAATTTACCCTCGGCCAGCAAGCCTTCGTAGGCAGGGGTCGAGTTGGCCCAGACTTCGGTCAAAATATCAGGCTCGCCTGTTTCGGCCAAAGAGGTCAGCGCCGGCACTGTAGAAGAGGGCACAACCTGTACATCACAGCCATAGCCTTGAGTCATTAAGAAGTTCGCAACCGCAGTGACAACCGCCGATGAGGCCCAGTCCATTTCTGTGATCGATACTTTCCCGCAGCTTGCCGTAGCTGATGTGGCGCCTAGCGACAGTGCGAATGCGGCTGTTGCCGTCAACATTTTGAGTTTCATCTGTGTCTCCCTGTTATATTTAGTTTACGCATCGGCCGGTTTTCCGGCCTTTTGAGTCATGCAGCAGTGTTGCCAACTGAGTGAAGTGACGCATTATCTCCGACCGCATGGACCTAACTCGCGCAGTGGAGCATAGCCCGGCGAGACATCCAAGCCCAATTTTGGCAGAATTTCCAAGTATTGTTACGCGGGTATTCTCGCAGTAACCCGCATAGCCGCATTTTGTCGCCAGGTCCCGTGCCAAGACAAAGCCGCGCACTGGGCACTTGGCTCGAAAGCCATTCGGCGGTGACTGTTGGATTGGCACGCATAGGCGTCCATTTCCGCGGTGATGAGACATGACTTACCCTCCTTTATCACAGGCCCGAGACACGCTGAATGTGCAGTGGTACAGATCCCCCATGCCGCCGGAGGTGTTTCGTGCCCTCTCGCAGCGCAGTGATCACAAGGGATGGAAACAGGCCGGTGGTCATTTGGCGCTCTTTGCGGCGACCGGCAGTTTGGTATGGTTGTTTTGGGCGCAGGGGCAATGGGCGGCTTTTGCCCTCGCATTGTTTTTACATGGCACTGTTGGCAGCTTTTTCTCTGGCCCGGCGTCCCATGAGCTGGGCCATGGCACGGTGTTCCGAACCAAGGTGTTAAATAAAATTTTCTTTTATGTTTTTAGTCTATTGAGTTGGTGGAACCCATTTGATTATGCGGCCAGCCATACCTACCATCACAGGTTTACCCTGCACCCTGAGGGGGATCGCGAAAATCTTTTGCCGCTGCATCCCAATACCGACAAGTTGTTCCTCCTGCAGCTTTTCACCATCAATCTTATGACGCAGCCGGGCCGCACTTTTGGCAAGGGTGGGCTCATTTCCACTCTGCGGGAGACCGTTTTACATGCGTTCGGCTCGGTGGGTTCCACCGATATCGCAAGCAATGAATGGCTTGAGAGCCTGCACAAAGATCAACCCGACCAGCACAGGGGGGCGGTTCAATGGTCACGCCTATTGCTTGTGTTTCATGGCGGTCTGCTCGTTCTGGCTTGGGCGACAGGCCTTTGGATCTTGCTGATTGTACTGAGTCTGTTCAACTTTATTGGCAATTGGCTGGGCTATTTTTTGGGTCTGCCGCAACATTGCGGCCTGCGTGAAAATGTATCGGATTTTCGAAAAACAGTGCGCTCTATGCGCCTGCACCCGGTTCCGGAGTTTTTATATTGGCACATGAATTGGCATACCGAGCATCATATGTATGCGGGCGTGCCCTGTTATAATCTTAAACAGCTGCATCAGGCGGTCAAAGATGATATGCCAGAGCGACGGAGTTTGACCGGCGCTTGGCGCGAGATGCTGGAGATTTGGGAGCGGCAGAAACGTGACCCGAGCTACCAATTCGACACACCGCTTCCAGCGACGGCGCAAACCGAGCGTAAACGCGCAGCTGTCGCCGAAGAGGCCTCCATCGGGGATTTGGCGCCAGAGGGCCTGCGCCAGGTCATGATCTAAGTCTCGTCATGCTCGCCCAAACCGGGCGCCGCGCGCAGCAGTTGCAGCTGGGCATCTGAAAATTTTATCGGGGTGCGTACGCCGGGGATGCCTTCGGGTTTGATGCGCATCTGCCGGTGCAGCGTCTGCGGATCTTCCAGCGCTTCGGCGATCGTATTGATGGGGCCGGAGGGCACGCCGGCGCTTTCCAACACCGGCAAGACGTCCAATTTGCGCCAGTGGCTCAAAACTTCAGTAATTTGCCCAACCGCTTCGGCGCGATGGGCCAGCCGAGCAGCATTGTCGGCGAATCTTGGATCGGTGATCCAATCGTCACGCTTTAACGCGAGTGCGAGATTGTGAAATTGTCGATTGTTGCCGCAAGCGATGACGATATGGCCATCAGACACAGGAAACACTTGATAGGGCACGATGCTGGTATGAGCATTGCCCATCCGCTGTGGGCTTTTCCCGGTGGTGAGGTAATTGAGGTTTTGATTAGCCTGCGCGGCCAGCATGCAGTCAAACAATGCCATATCGATGTACTGCCCCTTGCCCGTCCGAGCGCGTTGGGCCAAGGCGGCTTGTATGCCGATGACCCCGTAAAGCCCGGTGAAGACATCGGCAAAAGCCACGCCGACCTTTTGCGGCATGCCCTCGGGCTCACCGGTGATCTCCATGATGCCGGTCATGCCTTGGATCATAAAGTCATAGCCTGCCTTGTGGGCGCGCGGGCCGTCCTGACCAAAGCCGGTGACAGAGCAATACACCAGCTGAGGATTTTGCGGCGCCAAGGATGCGTAGTCGAGACCGAATTTCGCCAGCCCGCCGACTTTGAAATTCTCAATCAAGACATCAGCTGAGGCGATCAGATCTTTGAGATAGGCCAGCCGGGCGGGATCATTGAAGTCAACCGTGATCCCCTGTTTGCCGCGGTTAGCGCTGTGAAAATAGGCCGCAGAGCTGTCCGTGCCTTTGGTGACATAGTTTGGACCCCATTTGCGCGTGTCATCGCCCTCCGGACTTTCCACCTTGATGACCTCAGCCCCCAAATCCGCCAAAGTTTGCCCGATCCAAGGGCCGGCCAGGACTCGGGCCAATTCAACGACTTTCAAACCTTCAAGTGGATACATTTGGCTTCCTTTGGGCTTTCACAATGTGCAATTTGGCGCTGGACTTTCTGAGGTATTTGGCATGGTTTCGGTTCCAGCGCATCCATTTTTTCAATTTTGGAGGCGAATGCTTGGAAAGGAAGAGACAATGGGCCGTCCAATACGCTTTGCCATTAACGGATTTGGTCGGATTGGCCGAGCTGTTGCGCGGCAATGGGTAGAGCAGCAGGCAGAGGGTCGTTTCGATCTGGTGGCGATCAATGACATCGCCCCCTTGGAGACCTGCGCCTATCTGCTGGAATTCGACAGTGTCTATGGTCCTATGGTGGGCTCGATTGAGAACAGTTCTGATCGTTTGATTGTCAACGGCCATGCGGTGCGGTTTAGCCAGAATCCGGATTTGGCGGCGGTGGATCTGTCAGATGTTGATGTTGTGTTTGAATGCACGGGTAAGGCTGTGACCGCGCAATTTGCCAGTGCAGGACTGCGAGCCGGTGCTCAGCGTGTTTTGATTTCTGGCCCTTCTGAATGTGCCGATGTGACTGTGGTCTTAGGCGCGAATGACCATGTTTTAAGCGGGCAGCACATTGTCTCAAACGCCTCTTGCACCACCAATGCGCTAGCGCCCTTGTTGCGGGTGTTGCATGAGGCCTATGGGGTTCTGGCCGGTCATATGACGACGATCCATTGTTACACTGGCAGCCAACCCACCGTCGACGCCCCCCGCGGCGCGGCGCTTGAGCGCAATCGCGCGGCTGCCCTGTCGATGGTGCCGACCAGCACCTCTGCGGCCGTGTTGATTGATAAAATTTTGCCTGACTTGGCCGGGCGCGTGAAAGGCTGTGCGGTGCGTGTGCCGACGGCCAGCGTCTCTGCTGTTGATCTCACCTGCCAGGTGGCGCATCCGGTGGAGCAAGAAGCGCTGATAGAGCTTTTGCGGCAAGCGCGGCCGGACATCTTGGGCATGACTGATCGTCCGTTGGTCTCCTCAGATCTCCGGGCGCGCCGCGAAAGTTTGGTCATTGCCGCCCCACAGGTCGCGGTGATGGGACAAGACTTGCTGCGCATATTTGGGTGGTATGACAATGAATGGGGGTTTTCAGCCCGAATGTTCGATGTGGCTGCAAAAATAACGTAAGAGTCGCTTCAAAATGCATCTAAAATTTCTGCGCCCCTTGTTCTACCCCGGGCGCAATACTAAGACTCAATTAGCAAAACGGCATTATGCCAAAAGAGACACTAGCGGGGGCACCTCATGAAAGATCCAATCGAAACTTATATGAACCTCGTCCCCATGGTCGTTGAACAGACAAGCCGGGGCGAGCGGGCCTATGATATCTTTTCGCGCCTGCTTAAAGAACGGATCATCTTTGTGAATGGCCCGGTCCACGATGGAATGAGCACTTTGGTGATCGCTCAGCTTTTGCATCTTGAGGCCGAGAACCCAACCAAAGAGATCAGTATGTATATCAATTCCCCTGGCGGTGTTGTGACGGCTGGCCTGTCGATCTACGACACCATGCAATATATCAAACCAAAGGTGAGCACACTCTGCGTTGGTCAGGCTGCCTCTATGGGCTCATTGCTTTTGACCGCGGGAGCCAAGGACATGCGGTTTTCTCTGCCGAATTCCTCGATCATGGTGCATCAGCCCTCTGGTGGTTACCAAGGCCAAGCGACCGACATCATGATTCACGCGGAATTTACGCAAAAGCTTAAGCGCCGTTTGAATGAGATCTATGTCACCCACACCGGGCAGGACTATGATACGGTTGAGGCCGCTTTGGAGCGGGACAATTTCATGTCTCCTGAGGAGGCACAGGCCTGGGGCTTGATCGACAAAATCGTCACCAATCGTGAAAAAGAGGCCGAATAGGCAAGAATAACCACAAAATCGCGGTTGTGGCTCAATCTTAGCTGCCATAAGCTCATCGTGATTTATAGACACTGCGTTTGGGATTGCCCCCACAGAGACGACCCAACAATATTGAAGGTGAGACATGGCTGATAAAGCAAGCGGCGACGGGAAAAATACCCTATATTGCAGTTTTTGCGGTAAAAGTCAGCATGAGGTGCGTAAACTGATTGCGGGCCCCACCGTCTTCATCTGCGATGAATGTGTTGAATTGTGCATGGATATTATCCGTGAGGAAACCAAAGCCAGCGGATTGAAAACCTCTGAGGGTGTTCCGACGCCTTTGGAAATTTGTCAGGTTTTGGATGATTATGTCATTGGTCAGAGCCACGCCAAACGGGTGCTCTCTGTTGCGGTGCACAATCACTATAAGCGTCTCAGCGTTGCAGAGAAATCTGGTGATATTGAGCTGGCGAAATCCAATATCATGCTGATTGGTCCAACCGGTTGTGGTAAAACTTTACTGGCGCAAACTTTGGCGCGGATCTTGGATGTGCCGTTCACCATGGCCGATGCTACCACATTGACCGAAGCTGGCTATGTGGGTGAGGATGTGGAAAACATTATCCTAAAATTGCTGCAGGCCAGTGAATATAACGTCGAACGGGCGCAGCGCGGCATCGTCTACATTGACGAGGTAGATAAAATTACCCGCAAGTCCGACAATCCCTCCATCACCCGCGATGTCTCGGGCGAAGGGGTGCAGCAGGCTTTGCTGAAAATCATGGAAGGCACTGTGGCCAGCGTGCCGCCGCAGGGTGGGCGCAAACATCCGCAGCAGGAATTCTTGCAGGTGGATACGACCAATATCCTATTCATCTGTGGTGGGGCTTTTGCCGGGCTGGAAAAAATTATTGCTGCGCGCGGCAAGGGTACCTCGATCGGCTTTGGGGCGGATGTGAAAGAGAATGACAGCCGCGGTGTGGGCGAAATGTTTGGCGAGTTGGAGCCGGAAGATTTGCTGAAATTCGGACTGATCCCGGAATTTGTGGGCCGTTTGCCAGTTATCGCGACCCTGACCGATCTGGATGAGGACTCTTTGGTGATCATTCTGACACAGCCGAAGAATGCGTTGATCAAACAATATCAACGGCTGTTCGAGTTGGAAGACGTGACTTTGACTTTCACGCCTGAAGCGCTTGTGGCGATTGCCAAACGGGCGATTGAACGCAAAACCGGTGCGCGGGGGCTGCGCTCGATTTTGGAAGATATTCTACTCGATACGATGTTTGACCTGCCGGGGATGGACAGTGTTGAGGAAGTGGTCGTGAATGAAGAGGCTGTCACATCTGATGCGGCGCCATTGATGATACACGCCGATAAGAAACGTGAACCCGCAACAGCGGGTTGAGCGAAAAGAAAATCGCATAAACGGCAAGATTTTGTTGAAAATCCTACCGTTTTTCGTTTCAAAGGCCAGTAGTACTGGACCATCGACCACTTCTGGGGCATAGCTAATTCGAATTTGTTTTGGAGGATCCTATGGGTATCGTCTCAACCCTATTACGTGCCGCCACTTGGTGGAATGGGCAAACATTAAACACGCAGCTGTTCACTTGGCGCCGCGGCGTGAAGGTGGGGGAAGATGATGCGGGCAACATGTTTTACGAAACCAAGGATCGGGTCAAACGCTGGGTGATTTTCAACGGAGAGGCTGAGGCTTCTCGGGTGAGCCCTGATTGGCACGGATGGTTGCATCACACATGGGATGAACCGCCGACCCAGACACCATTGGCCCATAAAACATGGGAAAAACCGCATCAAGCCAACCTGACGGGAACAGCAATGGCCCATGCCCCTGTAGGCTCTCTGCGCAATGCCACGCCGCAGTCGACGTCTGACTACGAGGCATGGGTTCCGGAGTGATCTGATGCGCGGTGCTTGGGCAGAATTTATCACCGGAACCTGTGTCTTGGTCTTGGCAATAGGCTTTGCCGTGGTTGGATTTCAGCGTGGTGGCTTTGGAGCCTCCGACGAATCATATGTGTTGAACGCCAGCTTTAGATCTATCGAGGGGGTAACGGTCGGCACGGACGTGCGCTTGGCGGGTGTGAATGTGGGCAAAGTGTCTGACATTTCTCTGAACCCGGATAGTTTTCGTGCGGATATGCAGATTTCTTTGGATTTGGGCGTGGAATTGCCCGATGACACTGCCATCATTATTGCCTCGGAGGGTTTGCTGGGTGGTAATTTTGTTGAGCTGCAGCCGGGCGGATCGCCTTTCAACTATGCCTCTGGAGATATAATTACAGATACGCAGGGATCGGTGAGCCTTTTGAATCTGTTGATGAAATTTGCATCCGGTGGCAATAATTAATGCGACGCCACTTTGCGGCCGTTCTGTTTTTTCTTATCCCAGCTTTGAGCGAGGCGCAGCAGGCGCGTGAAAACGGTGCTGCGGAATTGCGCTGGCTGGACCGGACCACAGGCGCATTGCAAAACATCATCGTGGCGCGGGAGGCCCCCGTCAAGCAGGGCCCGCTCGAAATTCATGTGCACAGCTGTCGCTCTCCGCTAGGTGAGGTGAGCCCAGACGCCTTTGCGCTTGTGCAAATCACCGATTGGCAACGCGATGAGACGCTCTTTGAAGGCTGGATGGTGGCATCCTCCCCAGCGCTTAACGCCCTGGAGCATCCGCGCTACGACGTTTGGGTTCTGCGCTGCAAGACGTTGTGAACATCGGGCAGGGGCTGAGCGGTGATGGTGGCTGGCAAGGCAAGCGCTTCTGCCAATCGACTGCGATACTGCGCCCGGCTGATTTCAAGCGCCCCCAGAGTTTGTAAGTGATCGGTGATAAATTGCGTGTCAAACAGGGCAAAGCCGCAATTGCGCAGATGGGTGGTTAAAAAAGCCAGGGCAGCTTTGGAGCCATTGGTGCGACGTGAAAACATACTCTCCCCGCAAAACACCCCGCCTATTGCGATGCCAAACACCCCGCCGAGGAGTGCTCCATCGTCCCACACCTCTAGACTGTGACAGCATCCCATTTCGTTAAGCGCTGTGTAATTGGCGTGGAGGGTTGGGTTAATCCAAGTCTCCTCACGGTCAGCGCAATGTTGCAAAACGCTGTCAAAAGCCTGGTTCAGCGTTGCTGTAATCTTGTGACCATGCAGAAATCGTCGTAGAGAGCGCGAGATATGGAAGCCGTCCAGCGGCAAGATCCCGCGCCGCTTGGGATCGACCCAAAACAGGTCGTGATCCTCGGCCTTCTCCGCCATGGGAAAAATTCCCTGCGCGTAGGCATGCAGCATCAACTGCGGACTCACAGCCCCAAAGCTCATTTATCGTCGAACTTTTGCTCCAACCAATGCTCAAGCCAATGGATATTGTAGTCGCCTGAGTGCACTGCTGGTTCTTGTAGCAGGGCGTGAAAGAGCGGAATGGTCGTTTCAATCCCATCGATGATCAATTCTCCCAAAGCGCGTTCCAAACGCGCCAGAGCGGCCTTGCGGTCGGGGGCGTGGACAATCAATTTGCCGATCAAACTGTCATAATAAGGCGGGATCGAATAGCCGTCATAAAGCGCGGAGTCCATGCGCACCCCAAGCCCACCAGGGGCATGATAGGCGTTAATTTTACCCGGGCGCGGGGCGAAACCTGGAAAAGTCTCTGCGTTGATCCGCACTTCAATCGCATGGCCGTTGATTATGAGGTCATCTTGAGTGAAGGACAGGTCATGGCCTTCAGCAACGCTAATTTGTTCGCGCACCAGATCGACACCAAAGATGGCCTCGGTGACCGGATGTTCCACCTGCAGGCGGGTGTTCATTTCGATGAAATAAAATTCATCCTTTTCATAGAGAAATTCGATCGTACCGGCACCAATGTAATTGATCTTTGCTACGGCATTGGCGCAGACCTCTCCGATGCGGGCGCGCTCTTCTGCGCTGATCGCGGGACCTGGAGCCTCTTCGAACACTTTCTGGTGGCGGCGTTGCAAAGAGCAATCGCGCTCGCCCAAATGCACAGCGCGGCCTTTACCATCGCCAAACACTTGAATTTCGATGTGGCGCGGCGTGGTGAGGTATTTTTCAATATAGACTTCGTCATTGCCAAAGGCCGCCTTCCCCTCCGAGCGGGCGGAGCTAAAGGCCGTCGGCATTTCCTCAGCGGAATTGGCCACTTTCATCCCGCGTCCACCACCGCCGGCGGTCGCTTTGATGATGACGGGATAGCCAAATTCTTCACCGATTTTCAAGGCCGCATCCAAATCTGGAACGCCGCCCTCGGAGCCTGGCACGCAGGGCACACCCAGGGCGCGCATCGTGTCTTTCGCGCTAATCTTATCGCCCATGACGCGGATGTGTTCAGCTGTTGGGCCAATAAAATTGATGTCGTGATCTTGCAGCGCTTGCACGAAGGTCGCGTTTTCAGACAGGAACCCATAGCCCGGGTGAATGGCATCTGCCCCCGTAATTTCGGCAGCTGCAATGATAGCAGGAATGCTTAAATAGCTGTCCGTGCTTGAGGCCGGACCAATGCAAACGGATTCATCGGCCATACGCACATGCATGGCATCGCTGTCGGCTGTGGAATGCACAGCCACGCTGCCAATTCCCATTTCACGGGCGGCGCGGATCACGCGAAGGGCAATTTCACCCCGATTGGCGACAAGGATTTTCTTGAACATTATTCGATAATTACCAAAGGAGACCCAAATTCAACAGCGGCGCTGTCTTCGACCAAAATACGCGTCACGGTTCCGGCCTTGGGTGCGGGGATTTGATTCATAGTTTTCATCGCTTCGATGATCAAAATCGTGTCACCTTCTGACACTTTGGCGCCGACGGTTATGAAAGGTGGGCTGCCCGGCTCGGCCTGAAGGTAGACGGTGCCGACCATGGGTGACGTCACCGCGCCCGGATGGGCGGCGGGATCTTCGATCGCGGCGGGCGCTTCGGCAGGGGTGGCTGGCGCGGGTGCAGGGGCGGCAGGCGCTGCTGCGGCAAGGGGAGCTGCGGGCGCGGCAGCCATATGCACGACGTTTTGCGTCTTGGAAATACGGACATTGAGACTGTTGTCTTCGCCATAAAGACGATTGACTTCGATTTCCGTCAAATCCTGCGCCGACAGCAATTCTGCCAAGGCTTGAATAAACACAACATCATTCTCATTCGGTTTCTTAGTCATTTTATCCCTTTTCGCGTCGGTTGGGCGCCTGATACCTCTTCATATATGGGAACTTGGGACAAAGTGGAAGAAGATCCTTATCTCAGACCCGCGAAAACCCGCTCTCAAAAGTTCAAAGGCCAGCCAATTGTTATATTGGCCGGCCAAAGAGTTAAAATTTTACTATAATTTTTCCTGCTGTGTCTGTTTAGCTGCGATTCATCCGATTTTCGATCAAATCATCTACGACAGAGGGATCCGCCAGCGTGGAAGTATCGCCCAGGGCGCCGAAATCATCCTCGGCCACTTTGCGCAGAATGCGGCGCATAATCTTGCCAGAGCGGGTTTTCGGCAGGCCTGGGGCCCATTGGATTAGATCTGGTGAGGCAATCGGGCCAATTTCTTTGCGCACCCAATTGCGCAGCTCGACGCGCAGCTCGTCGGAGGGCGCTTCGCCGCTCATCAAGGTGACATAGCAGTAGATCCCCTGACCTTTGATATCATGAGGATAGCCAACCACCGCGGCCTCTGCGACCTTTGGATGAGCGACCAAAGCGCTTTCCACTTCTGCGGTGCCCATTCTATGACCCGAGACGTTGATCACATCATCGACGCGGCCTGTGATCCAGTAATAGCCATCTGCGTCGCGGCGGCAGCCGTCGCCTGTGAAGTAATAGCCCTTGTAATCGCTGAAATAGGCGGAGACGAAACGGTCATGGTCGCCCCAAACCGTGCGCATTTGGCCGGGCCAGCTGTCTTTGATGCACAAAACGCCGTCCGCTTCCATGTCCAGAAGCTCTTGGCCGGTGGTGGGCTCCAAAATGACGGGCTGAACGCCAAAGAAGGGCAAAGTGCAAGAGCCGGGCTTGGTGGAGATCGCGCCGGGCAGTGGGGTCATCAGGTGCCCGCCTGTTTCGGTTTGCCACCAGGTGTCGACGATCGGGGCTTTGCCTTTACCAACCGCGTCATTGTACCAGTTCCAAGCCTCTGGGTTGATCGGCTCACCTACGGTGCCGAGCACTTTTATGGAAGAGAGGTCATATTTCTGAACGAAGGCTTCTCCCTGACCCATCAGCGCGCGAATGGCCGTTGGGGCAGTGTAGAATTGATTCACCTTGTGTTTCTCGCACACCGCCCAGAACCGACCTGCGTCTGGATAGGTTGGCACACCCTCAAACATTAAGGTTGTCGCGCCATTGGCCAGTGGGCCATAGACGATATAACTGTGGCCGGTCACCCAACCCACATCTGCGGTACACCAAAACACATCCCCATCCTTATAATCGAAGGTGTATTGATGGGTCATGGAGGCATAAACGAGATAGCCGCCGGTGGTGTGTACGACGCCTTTCGGAGCACCGGTTGAGCCGGAGGTGTACAGAATGAACAGCGGATCTTCAGCATTAATAGGTTCGGGCGCACAGTCAGCCGAGGCCTGCGCCATGGCTGCTGCATAGCTATGATCACGGCCAGCTTTGCTTGGGAGCTCCGCGCCGGTGCGCTCAACCACTAAGGTCGGGACATCACCGGAAATTTCCAGCGCTTTGTCCACATTGGCTTTGAGCGGTGTGGCCTTGCCTCCGCGCGGGGCTTGATCCGCTGTGACGATCAGCTTGGCTTCGCAAGCGGAGATACGGGCGGCCAAAGCCTCCGGTGAGAAGCCGCCAAAAACGATGGAATGCACCGCGCCAATCCGGTTGCAGGCCAACATCGCATAGGCGGCCTCTGGGATCATCGGCATATAAAGCACCACGCGATCGCCCTTGCTCACGCCGAGGGATTTATAGACATTGGCCAGCTTGCAAACCTCTGCGTGCAGCTGCGTGTAAGTGATATGCGCACTGTCCTCAGGGTTGTCGCCTTCCCAGATGATTGCGGTTTGATTGCCGCGCGTGGCGAGGTGGCGATCAATACAATTCGCGCTGACGTTCAACTCGCCATCTTCATACCACTTAATGGAGACGCCCGCATGTTCGAAGGTGGTGTCTTTCACCTTTGTGTAAGGGGTCATCCAATCCAGGCGTTTGCCCTGTTCGCCCCAAAAGGCGACGGGATCCGAAATAGAGGCGGCATACATTGCCTCATATGTTGCCTTGTCAGCATGGGCAGATTCCGCAAATGCATCTGCAGGTGGGTAAATAGGTTCGGCCATAGGTGTAATCTCTCTGTAATATAGCGTCTCTAAGGGAGCGGAGGGGGTAACCCCCTCCACCGGGGCCATTAGATGGCCAAATATTCAGCGCGCAATTTCTCATCATCCAAAACGGACTGCGCAGAACCATCATAGACAACTGTGCCAGTATCTAGGATGACGGCTCGATCTGCCAGCTTCAAAGCTGCCACGGCATTTTGTTCCACAATTACCGTGGTGATGCCCTGCTCTCGGATGTGGCTCAATGTTTTGGCAATCTCTTGCACAATCACCGGAGCCAGCCCCTCATAGGGTTCATCCAACAGCAGGATTTTGACCTGACGGGCCAAGGCGCGGCCGATGGCTAGCATTTGTTGTTCGCCGCCCGACAGAGTGACGCCATCTTGTTTGCGGCGCTCTTCAAGCCTTGGGAAGAGCTCGTAAATCTGATCCAGAGACCATCCAACTGGAGGGGCGATTTGGGCCAGTTTGATGTTTTCTTCAACCGTCAGGCCTTGGATGATGCGCCGATCCTCTGGCACGAGACCAAGTCCTGAACGAGAGGCTTCAAAACTGGCCATTTCGTGTAGCGGATCCCCATCGAGCCAAATTTCGCCCTGGGTGACCTGTGGATCGCCCGTGCGCGCAATCGCCCGCAATGTCGAGGTTTTGCCAGCGCCGTTTCGGCCCAGCAGAGCGAGAATTTCGCCCTCATTGATCTCAAAGCTGACGCCCTGCACGATATAGCTTTCGCCATAGTAGGCATGAATGTCACGGACCGAGAAGTAGGCGGGTGTGTCTGAAAGTGTCATCGCGGCCACTCCTATACTTGGGCTTCGCCGAGGTACGCTTCGCGCACTTTCGGGTGGCCTTTGATATTTTCTGGCGTTTCTTCAACCAAAGGTGTGCCCTGCGCCAAAACGGTGATGCGTTCCGCCAGCGAGAAGACCACATGCATATCATGCTCGATGATGGCAATGGTGATGTCGCGCGTGTCGCGGATCTGCTTGAGAAGATCGATGGTGTTGTTTGTATCGGCGCGGGCCATGCCTGCGGTTGGCTCATCTAGCAACAATAGTCGTGGTTCTTGCGCAAGACACATTCCGATCTCAAGCCGGCGCTTGTCGCCGCGCGACAGGCTGGCTGAATGCATATGGCGTTTGTCGGCCATATTCATGTCTTCCAGCGCATGCATCGCGTGCTCAATAATATCCTTTTGGTTGCGCACCGCGGCGAAGGCCGTCATGGAGAATGACCCATCGCGTTTGGCAAAGCAGGGGATCATCATATTTTCCATAACGGTCAGATCGCCGAATATTTCAGGCGTTTGAAACACCCGTGAAATGCCCATTTGGTTAATTTCATAGGGCGTGCGGCCGAGCACGGATTGCCCATCAAACATCACTGATCCCGTATCTGGGATCAGCTTGCCTACCAGACAATTGAGCAAGGTGGATTTGCCGGCGCCATTTGGACCGATAATGGCATGAACTGTTTGTTCCTGCACGCTGAGGTTTACATCCCCCAAGGCCTGCAGGCCTCCGAAGCGTTTGTTGACGCCTTTGACTTCAAGGATACCCATTCGTCTGTCTCCTATTCTACTGGCGTTTCATCGGAAGGCGTATCGGCCTTCTTGCGACGAAACAGTTTGCCAATGCGCTGCCCACCTTCGACCAATCCGCCTGGAAGGAAGATGATCACCATCATGAACAACAAGCCCAAAGTCAGATGCCAGCCCTTGCCTACGAAAGGGTGGATCAGCGTAACCATAATGTCTTCAAAGCCATCAGGCAGGAAGGACAGCCACTCATGCAGAATGCTGTCGTTGATTTTGGACAGGATATTTTTGAAATATTCGTTGAACCCGGCGCCCAGGATGGGACCGATCAAGGTGCCGATGCCACCCAGGATTGACATGATGACGATCTCTCCCGAGGCGGTCCAGTGCATACGCTCCGCGCCAGCCAATGGATCCATACATGCCAGCAATCCGCCAGCAAGCCCGGCGTACATGCCGGAGATGACAAAGGCCATCAATGTATAGGGCCGTGTGTTCAGACCTGTGTAGTTGAGCCGCTGTTGGTTCGATTTGACGGCCCGCAGCATCAGCCCGAAAGGCGAGCGAAAGATGCGAATAGAAATATAAAAGGCCAGCAGTAAGAACAATCCAGACAGGTAATAGCCAGCATTCAGCGTGAAATCCCAATTCCCGACCAATAGGTGGGTTTCTGACCGCATGGACAGGCCGAACAGATGTGGGAAATTCGGATCCGTGGCGCTCAAGAGGACCTGCGGATCAGAGTTATAAACCTGCAAACCTGTTTCCCCATTGGTGAGGTTGTAGCTCGAAGATGGGTTGCCCAAGACCGAATAGGCCATATTGAACATCATCTGCGCCAGGGCGAGCGTGAGGATCGAAAAATAGATCCCAGAGCGCCGCAGGCTGACGTATCCCACGGCCAGTGAGAAAAGCCCGCTGACTGCGATGGACAATAGAATGGCCGGGATGATGTCATAGCCGAGCAATTTAAACATCCAGACCGCGGCATAGGATCCTGCGCCCAGAAAGGCTGCATGACCGAAAGAGAGGTAGCCTGTCAGGCCAAAAAGGATGTTAAACCCAATGACCAAGATGCCAAAAATAGCGAAGCGCTGCATCAGGTCGGGATATCCTGCGTTGAACATTTGCGCCATGGCTGTGCCTTCGGGGAAGGGATTGAGCACAAAGGGCGCGAAAATCACCATCACTGTTACGATCAGCAACAGGGTGAAGTCTTTTTTTTCTAAACCAAGCATATTCTCAATCCTCCATCACGCCTTTGCGCCCCATAAGGCCGCGCGGACGTACTAGGATAACAATGATCGCCATTAAGTAGACAATGATTTGGTCGATGCCCGGAAGGATGTTTTTCACTTCGTTCATCGAGGCAAAGCTCTCTACAATTCCCAGCAAAAAGCCGGCCAGAACCGCGCCTGGCAGCGAACCCATGCCGCCCACAACCACAACCACAAAGGACAGAACCAACAGTTCCACACCAATATCATAGGTCGGAGGGGTGATCGGCGTGTACATCACGCCCGCAAGTCCAGCCACCGTGGCGGCTATGGCGAAGGTGATGGTAAAACGTTTGTCGATATCAATGCCCAGCAGGCCGACGGTTTCGCGATCTGCCATGCCAGCACGTACAACCATCCCAAAGGTGGTGAATTGCAAGAAGGCAAATACGCCGCCGATGATCACGGTCGAGAAGAGGAAATAAACCATTCGCCAGTAGGGATAGGCAATAGCATTGGCCTCAAATCCCAGCCATACTCCGAGATCCATTGTCCCGATAAAAACATCAGGCGGGGCGGTTTGGATGGGGTTTGCGCCGTAGAAAAACTTGATAATTTCCTGCAATACAATGGCCAAGCCGAATGTGACCAGGATTTGATCCGCATGAGGTCGTTTGTAGAAATGCTTAATCAAGCCACGTTCCATAATCACGCCGACCAACAGCATGACGGGAATGGCCATTAAGATTGCCAAAGGCACTGACCAATCGGTCATCCAAGCGGCCGGACCTGCGCCGAACCAATGTTCCAAATACGTGGTTTTGATCGTGGCCGGATTGCCCAGAAAATCCACTTTCGTCGGATCGGTGGTCTCAAAGCTGATCGAAAAAATTCGGTTCAATGTAACGGCGCAAAACGCCCCGATTACAAATAGCGCACCGTGCGCGAAGTTCACAACACCGAGCGTGCCGAAGATCAAAGTCAGGCCAAGTGCGATAAGCGCATAGGCTGAACCTTTATCTAAGCCGTTCAGGATTTGAAGAATGATGGCGTCCATGGTCCCCACCTGCGGGTTATCTATTTATTGGAAAATAGGGTACGCTTTTGCACACCCTAATTGCGTGGTTGTGCAGAGATGACAGGCACCTCTGCACGCTTTTACTTAAGCACCTGGGTTACATGCGCCCAAGTCCCCACCGGCAAACATTGGGTGATCTGGAGCGTATTTTACTTGCTCCATTGGTGTCACTTCAACGATTTCCAGAAGGTCAAACTCGGATGTTGGGTTCTCTTTACCCTTCACAACCAGCACGTCTTTGAAGCACTGATGATCGTCGGCGCGATACAATGTTTTACCATTGCCCAGACCGTCGAACTCAAAGCCTTCCAAGGCTTCGCCGACACCACATGGATTGAATGTGCCAGCGCGGTTACACGCATCTGCATAGAGCAGAGTTTGACAGTAAACGGTGTGTGCCGCCTGTGAAGGAGGGAAGCCGTATTTTGTGCCGAAGGATTTAACAAAGGCTTTGGAGCCTTCATCTTGCAAGGACCAGTGCCAGTTTGTTGAGCCAAAGATGCCCTTCACGTTGGCGCCCGCACCCTTCGCCATCAGGCGAGAGTACAGCGGAACGATGATTTCAAAGTTCTTGTTGTTCACAACTTTGTCACGCAGGCCAAACTGAACAGCGTTCGTCAAAGAGTTCACCATGTTCCCGCCGTAGTGGTTCAGAACCAAAATATCCGCACCAGAATTCAGCACTGGGGCAATGTATGAGGAGAAGTCTGTCGCTTTGAGCGGTGTGCGCACTTTGTTGACAGTGTTCCAGCCCATAGCCTCAGTGGCTGCAGCGATGGATTCTTCTTGTGTCCAACCCCAAGTATAGTCAGCGGTCAGGTGATAGGCGTTCCGGTCGCTGCCGTAACGAGCCTGAAGCACAGGTGCCAAAGCTGCCGCAGACATGTAGCCGTTGAAGAAGTGACGGAAGCCATTTGCTTTTTTGTCTTTACCTGTCGTGTCATTGGAGTGGGTGAGACCCGCCATGAAGATCACGCCAGCTTCTTGGCACAGACCCTGTACCGCAATCGCAACACCAGAAGACGAACCGCCTGTGATCATCACGGCGCCGTCTTTTTCGATCATGGATTTGGCAGAGGCACGCGCCGCGTCGGATTTGGTTTGCGTGTCACCTGTTACATATTCGACTTTCTTGCCCAGGATGCCGTTACCTTCCAGAGTTTTGGAAGAGAAGGTGCTGAGCATGCCGCCGTCGCCTTCACCATTGAGGTGCTCAACAGCCAGCATGTAAGCGCGCAGCTCGTCGGCACCTTCGTCAGCATAGGCGCCGGTCTGGGGAACGTTGAAGCCCAAGGTGACTGTGCTGCCAGTTGGCGCATTGGTGTAACCGCTGTGGCTTCCTGCGGTCAAAATTGTCGGCAGTGCCAATCCAGCGCCAGCAGCGGCTCCGGTTTGCAACACGTTACGACGGGTCAGAATTGATTTAGACATTGAAGTCCTCCCAATTGAATTAAAGGGGCCCGCTTTTATTATGCGATTCCCCCGAAAACACACTTCACAGTGTTGTCTTAGTGTCGCTCTTTGATGGATTGTTGTGCAATGGTGGTCTTGTTTGATTCAAATATTTTGTAAATTATTGCACGAGTGCTTGATAAAAAATGTAAATAAATTTACAAAACCTCAAGGCCTATAAGAAAATCGTCAAGGACTCACGAGATGGAGCGCAGCGCTTTTGCCGGCAGTCGAATACGTGAAAGACGTGTAGCGCTTGGGCTCCGTCAGGCCGAGGTCGCCCTGCGCGCGGGAATTTCTGGGTCCTACCTCAACCTCATTGAGCACAATAGGCGCCGTATCGGCGGCAAAGTTCTTTTGAATATCGCTGCGGCCTTGGAAACAGAGCCCGGCGCGCTGGCAGAAGGGGCTGAAAAAAGCCTCCTCACCAGCCTGCGCGACGCGGCCATTGCCCGGCCAGATGTGGAGGTTGACCTCAGCCAGACAGAGGATTTTGCGGATCGCTTTACCGATTGGGCGCGCCTAATTTCGGCCCAGCAGAGTCAAATTACCGCGCTGCAACAAACGGTCAGTAGCCTATCGGACCGTCTTGCGCATGACCCATTTCTGTCTGAGGCGTTGCATGAGGTGCTCTCAACGGTCTCTGCCATTCGATCAACGGCGAGTATTCTGGCAGAGCCGGGGGAGATGGATCAAAATTGGCAGCGCAGGTTCCAAACCAACGTGTTTCAGGACAGTATTCGCCTGGCCACCGCCAGCCAATCTCTTGCGGATTATCTGGATGGCGATTCGGATCGGGTGCTTGACACGCTGTCGCCACTGGATGAGCTCGATAGCCTATTGGCAAAAAATGGCTATCATTTTGCCGAGCTGGAAGACATGCGCCAATGGAGCGCCCCCGTGGCGGAGGGCCTGTTGGCAGAGGCTTCGGCGGCGGCAAAAACCTTGGGGTTAGCGTATTTTCGACAGTACTGGCGCGATGCGCAGAACTTCCGCCTGCCGAAATTGCTACAGCTGGTGGCAGAGTTTGGACTGGATCCGGTGCGAATCGCCAGAGAGACAGAGCTGTCATTGCCCCTTATCTTTCGGCGCTTGGCCAGCCTACCTCCTGATCCCAACCGCCCACCCGTTGGGTTGATGATTTGCGATGGCAGTGGCGGCTTGTTGTTCAAGCAGCCCTGCGATGATTTCCAAGCGCCACGGGTTGGGTCGGCCTGTGCGTTCTGGCCGCTTTATGGCGCGCTGACCCAGATTGGTGTTGCAGCGCGTCATCAGATTTCGCACAGCGGCCGGCCAGGAACTTTGGGCGAAGAAAATCTCTTTGACACCTTTTCTATTGCAGAGCGCGTGACCTCAGCCAGTTTTGAGGGCGTGCCAGTCCTGCGCTCTACCATGTTGATCTTGCGCGCGGAAACGCCGACTTCCAACCAACCTTTGCCAATTGGCAGTACATGCCGCTTGTGCAATATCCACGCCTGCCCAGCGCGGCGTGAGCCGTCAATTTTTTCAGATGGGTTTTGACAAAGCAGGTTTAATTCGGCTCTAGTGCCAAAGATGGTAAATTTGAACGAAGGGAGGCTAAAATGCGGCATGTTTTGCTGATCGAAGATGAACCGAATATCATTGAAGCCCTCAGTTTCATATTTTTGCGCGACGGTTGGAAAGTTGATGCGCATTCCGACGGGGCCAATGCTGTGGCCACAACGGTGCAAACGGCCCCCAATGCTATTATCTTAGACGTCATGCTGCCCAATCGCTCCGGTTTTGAAATTCTCGAAGAGTTGCGCAGTCTGCCCGACTACAAAGACATTCCAATTTTGATGCTCACTGCAAGAGGCCAAACAAAAGATCGCGACATCGCCATAGCCCGCGGTGCATCCCAGTATATGACAAAGCCTTTTTCCAATGCAGAGGTGTTGAAAACCATGAATGCGTTGGTCGGACACGCACCGTGAGCGGCAAGCGCGATCAAACTCTGAAAAGAGTTGCCAATGCCGCCCGCGGGCAGCGCGTGAAAGAGTCCGCCCTGATCCTACCTTTCGTGGGGATGATCCTTTTTTTGCTTCCGATCATGTGGCCGCGCAGCTCCGAGGTTGGCGCAGATGCGGGAACCGCGACCTCGACCGCTTTGATCTATCTGTTTATCATCTGGGCAGGGTTGATCTGTTTCACCCTGGGGCTGGCGCTTGTGATCAAACGATTTGGCGTGGGACGGAGCTAAATGCTGTCTCTTGATCTGCTGATTTTTGTTTCGCTTATTTATGTGGCCTTCCTGTTCGGCGTTGCCTTTTGGGCTGAACGGGCGAGTGATGCCGGGCGCGGCGGTTGGATGCGCACCCCTCTCATTTATACCCTGTCATTGTCGATCTACTGCACTGCTTGGACCTTTTATGGCGCTGTGGGATTTGCAGCGCGGTCGGGGCTGGAGTTTTTGACCATCTATCTTGGTCCCACGGTGGTGCTCATCGGTTGGTGGTTGATCTTGCGCCGTTTGGTGCGGATTGCCCGAGCTGAGCGGATCACCTCCATTGCGGATCTGGTGTCCTCGCGGTTTGGAAAATCTGCGCTTTTGGGCGGGTTCGTGACGGTGATGGCGGTGGTCGGCACAACGCCCTATATTGCCCTGCAGCTGCAATCGGTGACCTTGTCGATCTCGGTCTTCGCAAAGGGCACGCAGAACATTCTCAGCTCAACAAATATCGCCTTTTGGACCGCAGCAGGCCTTGCAGTGTTTACTATTGTGTTTGGCACCCGCAATCTTGATGTGAACGAGCGGCACAGCGGCGTTGTCATGGCCATTGCTGTTGAAGCGATTGTTAAGCTCTTAGCGCTGCTGGCGGTTGGAGTCTTTGTGGTCTGGGGGTTGGCCGGTGGCGCGGGTGATGTTTTGGCGCGCATTGATGCCTCGCCGATCTCACAATGGGAGGTCAGTACTGGGCGCTGGATTGGTCTCACCTTCCTTTCGGCCGCAGCATTTTTGTGTCTGCCGCGCATGTTTCAGGTGATGGTGGTGGAAAGTTCTGAAGAAAGCCATCTCGCGACAGCCAGTTGGGCCTTTCCACTTTATCTCCTGCTCATGTCATTATTTGTGATCCCCATCGCGGTGGTGGGGTTGGATATTTTACCTGTAGGGTCCAACCCGGATCTTTTCGTGCTCACCCTGCCGCTCTCTGCTGAGCAAAATGGCCTGGCGATGCTGGCTTTTCTGGGTGGGTTTTCTTCGGCGACCTCGATGGTGATTGTGGCTGCGATTGCCCTATCAACTATGATTTCAAACCATATCGTCACCCCTATTTGGTTACGCGCGCGCGGTCAGGGGGCGACCATTTCCGGCGATGTGCGCAGTGTGGTTTTGACGTCGCGGCGCATTTCGATCATCGGCATTTTGACGCTGGGCTATCTCTATTATCGCATTTCTGGCGGTGGGGCGGCCTTGGCGTCCATTGGCTTGATATCCTTCGCCGGTGTCGCGCAAATCTTGCCAGTGATGCTGGGGGGAATCTTTTGGCAAGGGGCGACCAAAATTGGGGCCCTGGCTGGGTTGATTTGCGGGTTGGTGGTTTGGAGCTACACGATGTTCCTGCCGTCCTTTGGTCCGGAAGTGTTGATCTCCCAGGAGACAATCGACCACGGGCTTTGGGGGCTGCAATGGCTGCGCCCTACCGCGCTATTTGGCATCCAAGGTCTTGATCCGGTGGTGCATGCGGTCTTGTGGTCGACTTTGTTGAACAGCTTCGCCTTTGTGGCCGGCTCTATTCTATCGAGACCATCTCCCTTGGAGCGGGTGCAAGCGGTGCAATTCATCAGCGCTTTTGACAGCGGCCCTTCGGCCCGCGGCTGGCAAAGAGGGGCCACAGACGCAGAGGATCTCTTGAGCATGGCCCAGCGCATTATTGGCGCGGCTCAAGCACAAAACTTGTTTCGCACGGCGGCACAACGGCAGGGGAAACAGGGCTATCTACCGGATCCGACGCCGCAATTTCTTGAAACCCTTGAGCGAGGCTTGGCCGGCAGTGTTGGAGCGGCCACAGCCCATGCGATGTTGGGGCAAATGGCCGGTGGGTCTTCTGTCACGGTCGAGGATTTGATGGCAGTGGCGGATGAAACTGCGCAGATCATGGAATATTCCAACCAGTTAGAGGCCAAGTCCGGCGAATTGACCACAACCGCGCGCAAACTGCGCGATGCCAACGACAAACTCACAAAGCTTTCGATCCAAAAGGATGCGTTCCTCAGTCAAATCAGCCATGAGCTGCGCACGCCCATGACATCGATTCGAGCGTTTTCAGAAATTCTGCAAGATCCAGATCTCTCGGATGGTGACCGGCCAAAATATGCGCGGATCATTGAGGATGAAACCCAAAGATTGACCCGGTTGTTGGATGATCTTTTGGACCTTTCGGTACTGGAGAATGGTCAGGTCTCACTGGAGCTTCGCCAAGCACGGTTGCGCGATATATTGGATCGTGCGGAGGCCTCGGCCAATGTGGAGCAGCATATAAGGATCCGCCGAAGCGCTGGGCGTGAGGATATTTCGATACTCACAGACCCCGATCGTTTGACCCAAGTATTTATCAACCTCATGTCAAATGCCGCGAAATATTGCGAGGCGCAGCGGCCAGAGTTGATCGTCAGTGTAAGCGAGACGCCCGTGGGCATAACCGTGGACTTTATCGACAATGGCGCCGGGGTCGATAAGGCCAATCAAGATATGATTTTCGAGAAATTTGCCCGCGCCTCAGATCATTCAAAAGCCGGTGGCGCGGGGCTTGGTCTGGCGATTTGCCGGGAGATTATCAGCAACTTGGGAGGGCAGATTTCCTACCTGCCGGGCCAGCGCGGCGCGGCGTTTCGTGTCAGTCTTCCGCACGATTAAGCGCCAGCATCTCTAGCTGTGGCCGCAGATGGGCCAATTGATACCCTGCTTGGGTGGTGGCGTCCAAAATGGTATCGGTCGCGATGCGCCCGGCTTGGGCAAAGGCCCAAACAATGCTGCAACGATTGCCTGAGGCGCAATATGCAAAGACGGGGCTTGGCAGTTGCGCCAAAAGCTCCGCTTGCCGCTCTATCTTATCGGGGCCGAAGCTTGACGGATCGAAAACATTTTCGGCGAATTCCATCCTGGCGGCTTCGACGGCGGCCTTAATGGCCTCGATTTGGCGGGGTTCAGGATTTTCTTGATCTGGGCGATTGCATATCACAGATTTGAAACCTGCCTGCATTATGCTTGGCACATCGGAGACCTCTATTTGCGGTGATACGGAATAATCGTCGGAAAGGGTGTTAATCTGCATGGCTGTGGGGTCCTCGTTTTTGGTATGTCTTAAAGGGAGCGGGGATTACAGCATGATGCCAATCATCACCATCATCAGCCCAATTGCAGAGCACCCCATGGCGCCCAGGTTCCAAGCTACGGCCGATTGAAGCTGCAGCTTCATTTTTTCGTCGCTGAGACCTTGTTTCTTCGCCCGCATTATCCGTGCGATGGTGTAAAATAGCAGGCCAAGTCCGATAAAGGTCACGACAATCCCTGGGATGATGAGCCAATCCATAGTCTACTCCGAAAACTTTAAATTTGCGCTACAGTCGCGAAGGAAGGCGGCTTGTGCAAGTCGAAAACGAAGGGTATCGCTGCACAATCACTTATTACAACGGAGTCCCCTATGTCAGAAATCGACAGCAGCTATCGCGTCACGGCCGATGAATTGCGGCAGTTCATAGAACGTATTGAGCGTTTGGATGCCGAAAAAAAAGATCTGGCAGAACAACAAAAAGAAGTGATGGCAGAGGCCAAGGGCCGGGGGTATGACACGAAAGTCATGCGCAAACTCATCACCCTGCGCAAGCGGGACCAAAATGATATTGCCGAAGAAGAAGCTATTTTGGAAATGTATAAAGAAGCTTTGGGCATGTGAGTGTGCGGCTGGCCCTCAAAAGGCCGGCTCAATCACTTCAACATCTCCGCGTGAGATGATGGCATTCATATCTTCATAATGTAGGTCAGACAGGCGGTTGAGCAGATCATCCCTCCAGCCGGGCAGGGTGATTTCTTCCTCCACCGCCGCCGGATTGGCATAGTGCTCTAAAAAAGCCGCCAAAACTCTTTGGCGTTCTTTTTCTGAGTTGGGCGGATTGGCTTTGAAATGGTTTTGCATTTTTTGAGTGCCGATTTCCGTCAACAAAGACCCAATCAGATCATAGCCAGCCTTTACGGGTTCTTCTGCATCTATTCCAATTAGGTGACGCAGGATTTTTGGCCAAATAAAGGGTGTATCCTCGTTGCACCAAGCTGTGATCTGCGCATTTGGCAAGACAGTGCGCATGCGATGGATCAGACCGGACCATTGAACCACAGTGGGCGCGGCCCCCGCCATAAAGCGCTGAAACGACCGTCCGTGAGATTTGCCATAAGCGGCTGGAATAAAGGTGCCAGGATCACGCATGCACAGTGACAGTTCAATGTCATGGCCTTGGAATAAAGTGCCAAAGGCCTGGAGCTTTTCCACCACCAAAGCATGGAAATCTCCGCCCTCGAAAATTCGGTTTGGCACGCAGATGAAATTGGCATTGGTCAAAATCACCCGCTCAGCATCTGAATCGCCAAGAATATCGGCCAAAAGTTCCTCTCCCGACATATCCGGGCGTGCGGCCTTGGCCATGGCTTGCAGGTTTTCTCGAATACCATTTCTGTATTTGCACGGGTGGGGCAGGGCGACCTGATTCTGGACAAGCGCGGCTTTGTTCTTCACAAGCGAAGCGTGCAGGGCATCTTGGTCTGTGCAATGGGCGCCAATATGATAAACAATTTGCATCGAAATATGCTGCCTTGGAAATAAGTCTTAGCGGCCAGCGTATAGGCAACCGTTGATAAATATAAAACAGCCGAAATCAAAAATGAGGGCTTCGTGGCAGAAAAATTAAAGAAACGCGCAGGATTGGGCAGATGGCTTGCATTGGCCATTGCTGGCTGTGTGCTCTTGCCAATTGTTTCGATTGCTTGGATGGGCTTTGGCAGCGATGGCGCGCGCTGGGCGCATCTTTTGGCCACGGTGTTTCCGCGGTATTTGAGCAATAGCCTCTCGCTGATGTTGGGCGTTGGTGCTGTTAGTCTCCTCCTCGGCACATCTTTGGCTTATTTGATTACGCATCTCGAGTTTCCAGGGCGCAAATGGGTGCAATACGGGTTGTTTCTCCCGCTGGCGATGCCCTCTTTCGTGGCCGCATACGCTTGGGTAGATGTCTTGGAATATGCCGGTCCGCTGCAGACAACTTTGCGTGATCTGGCTGGATGGTCTTCGGTTCGGGACTATTGGTTTCCCAATATTCGCTCGTTGCCTGGCGCAATATTCGTGCTGTCTTTGACACTCTACCCTTACGTGTATCTTCTGGCCCGAGCGGCATTCCGCGAGCTGCCGGCCAGTGGTCAGGATGCCGCCCGTTCACTTGGCTTGGGGCATATGCGGCAATTTTTGCGCGTGAGCCTCCCACAAGCGCGCCCTGCCATTGCCGCTGGAACAGCAATAGTCATGATGGAAACCTTAAATGATTTTGGGACAGTAGATTATTTTGCCGTGCAGACTCTCACCACGGGCATTTTTTCGATTTGGTTGGAAAGCTATGACTCGGGGGGCGCGGCGCAATTGGCAGTGCTGGCCGCCTTGATTGTGGCGGGCTTGCTGGGGGTCGAGAAAATTGGCCGCCGCCGCGCGCGCTTTCACAAATCGGGTCGTCAATTGGCCCCGATCCAGCCGCAACCTCTGTCCTCGAGGCAGGGGGCAGCCGTGCTGTTGTATTGCTTGGTTCCTATGGGGTTGGGATTTTTAATTCCATTGATGGTTTTGGTGGCGCCTGTCGTGTCGGATCTTAGCCTTTGGAGCGACACCGGCCTCTGGCGCGCGGCGGCGCACAGCTTGGCTTTGGGTGGCGCAAGCGCTGGATTGGTCGTAACGCTCGCCACTGTTATGGTTTTAGGGTTGCAGAATACCCCGGCGGCATGGAAAAAATCTTTGCTGATCCTGACGACTGTGGGCTACGCCTTTCCTGGTGCCGTCCTCGGTTTGGGGATATTGATTCCCCTGGCCACGTTTGACAATTGGCTGGCAGACCTCGTTTTTGCGACCTTCCGTCGCGATCCTGGCCTCCTGCTCACCGGGAGCGCGGGCGCATTGATCGTCGCCTATTGCGTCCGCTTTTTCGCGATTGGTGTTGGGGCTGCTGAGGCTGGCTTGGCCGCGATCCCAACCAATATCCCGCTGGCCGCAAGCACATTGGGACGCGGGCCAAAAGATGTCTTAGTAAATATATATCAACCGCTTATGCGGGGAAGCCTGGCATCTGCTATGGTGCTTGTATTCGTGGATACGGTCAAAGAACTGCCCGCAACGCTTCTGCTGCGCCCGTTTAATTTCGACACGCTGTCCACCCATGTCTACGCACAAGCCAGCCTGGAAAACTTCCACGGATCCACCCCCGCTGCATTGCTCATCATCACCCTTTCCCTCGGAGCGATATTTCTTTTGGCAAAAGCGCATAGGTAGGGCTTGCATAGGCAGTTTTTTTGTCCTAAATCCTCGCTCAGCGCCCCTATAGCTCAGCTGGTAGAGCAACTGATTTGTAATCAGTAGGTCCGCGGTTCGAGTCCGTGTGGGGGCACCATTTAAATCAATGACTTAAAAGATAAACATCTGAACCCGATATTGCCTTGGGTTACAAATGGGTTACAAAAAACATCTGTTTGACAGTAAATTAGGGTCTTTTTGATACGATCAGGCAGGTCAAAACCCATATCTCATCTAAGACGGAAGCTACGTTTAGATTCGAACCTAAGGGGCAGTGCCCCATGCGTAGATATTTGATCGCTGAAAAGGGTTACTCCACCTAATCCTTACAGTTCACCCGCAGGACCACGGACCGGGGCCCCCAATCCCAGGGCCCCGCGTCTCGGACCACGGGCCTTTAGTGTTGGGAGTGTAAATTCATTTGGGGGCGGTTTTGTTTGGTTACGCCATCTCTATTGGCGCATTAATTTCAAGCTGAACCGTGCCGCTGCTCTCGCTGAGTGGCGCCAACTATTGAGCGCATAGATTTAGGCGGTGCGAGCAATCCGATGCTTGTTCTCATTAGTTTGACAGCACCGACTGGATGAAACCACTCACTTCCTCTAACGAAGCGACGTGACAATAAATCATATTGATGATCGTCAACTCATTATCGTGCAACTCTTTCGAGGCAGCAGCGCAACAATTCTCAGCGACCACCACATTGAAGCTTTCGTCGGCTAGGCTGCGCACAGTCGAAGCAACGCATTGATCGGTGAAAATTCCCGCAATGATGACGTTTTCAATCCGCATGTTGTGTAGAACCAAGCGCAGGTTTGTCCCAGTTAACGCACTGTCCGTTGTCTTGATGATGGTGATTTCGTCTTCACGGGGAGCCAGAGCATCGACGATCTGTGAGTCCGCGCGATCTTTGGGTAAAAGCAGATAGTTGAAGCCGGGCTTCTTTTGGCTGAGCGACCGGTCTCGTCCGTCAGGCTTCAGGCATGCTATACGCGCAAAAATAACTTCGACGCCGGCAAAACGGCACCGGTCAATCAGCTTTGCCGTATTAGGAATAACGACCTCGTTCATTCGTTTGTAAAACGGTTGCCAGCGACCGTTTTCGGCATCACTGTCCTGCGGCTCCAAATAAGTGTTCTGAATATCGATAACCAGAAGCGCGGTTTTTTCCGGTTCAAGAACAATGTCTTCAGGCTCTTCTGCATTCTCATAGTAAAAAGAGCGATATGCGGTTTTCCAACTCATCTGTATTCACCCTTTTCTTTTTCGTATTAAACCAACAATAGCGTCGCCGATCTCACGGGTCGGGACAAGCCCCCCAGGCCTCAGTGCGAGGACCGCAATCATCGAAAATGCCAGCACGATTTCGGTAACACCCACCACTTGTCCGGAAAAAATCTGAGCGCTGTTTAGAACGACCTCAAGGGTTCGCAAGCTCTCAAAAGCTGCTGTCACAATGAAAACACCAAGTACCGCGCCTGTAATCGTGCCAGGCCCTCCGATTACCAGCATTCCGAGAATTACGAAAGTTTCTTTTAAATAGAAGGCCTTGGGGGAAAACGATCCGACAAAATGCCCCCACAACCCCCCACCAATGCCGGCTAAAAGAGCGCTCAGAATAAACGCTAACCACCGCACACGCGGCGTATTTATCCCCATTGCACGGGCGGCTGTTTCATCATCGCGGGTGGCGCGCGCCAGAATTCCCAGGCGGGATTCCTTGAACATCAGCGCGACGGCAATTGCTCCAGCCGCGACAATTGCTGTTAGTGGTAGGCTGGTAATGGCAGGCAAACCGAATAACGTACGGGGTCCGTTGGTAACTTCGCTCCAGTGCAGCATGACGGTGTGAAGAACCACAAGCAAAGCGAAGGACGTAATTACCGCCGCAGCATCTGAGAGGCGCATCAACGGATAGGAGACTGCGGCAGCGATCACTGCAGCGACTATCCCCCCGAGGAAAATGGCCAAGATAGGCGAGGCCGAAAGCCCTTCCATAAACGGATATAGGTCAGGAAGTGCCATCCCGCGCATCTGGGCGGGTATTGTCAAAAGTGCAGACGTATATGCCCCTACGCCCATGAATCCGATGTGTGCAAAAGACAGAATCCCAGTGTTGCCCATGAAACTTTGCAATCCCACAACCATAACCACATTGATACACAGCGTGGTTGCTATCCTAGTGAACACCCGAACATCCACAGCATAAGAAATGAAAACAAGCATCAGGAGTAGGCCGCAAAGTGAAGCTACTGTAAGGGTGTGGCGGTTCATTAAAAAACTCATGTTCTTTGACCTGATGCTGGGCCCTTAATCAACCCATCGGGTTTCCAGAGCAGGATTAAAATGACAAAGCTGAAGGTGAAGGCATCGCGGAACTTTAATAGATCCTGCGGCAGAATGTGATTTAGGCTGGTATCAATTAAAGCCAGTAGGAATCCGCCGAGAACCGCGCCCGGTACGCTACGCATGCCGCCAATGACGGTAGCAATAAAGGCTACTAGCAGAGGTTCAAGTCCAATTCCGGGGACAACACTGCCAATTCGCCCCAACCAAAAGAGTGAGACCACGCCTGCAAGCAATCCACTGATTGCAAAAGCGGAGGAAATAATCAGGTTCGCCGGCACCCCCAACATTCTAGCCATGGTAAAATTCGTGGCCGCCGCTCGCATTGCGATGCCAAGAATAGAGCGTCGCATCAGCCAGGTGAAAAGCGTCAGCATTACAATTGTGGCGGCAATAGTTAGCAGATTGCGCAACGGTGTCACCGCACCACCAATAGTGACGGTAGTCGAAAAAACGTCTGGCAGCGGAATGTTTCTGGCGCGCGGCGAAATAAACAACAACGCCGCATTTTGCAAGATGGTCGAAAAGGCGAACGACGTTATCAAGACCGCCGTTACCGATTTTGCTCGGACTGGTCGGAAAGCGACATAATCGGTAGCGACGCCAAAGAAGATAGACATCAAAACAGCAACCGCCGCCATGACCAGCCAGGGCAACCCAGTGCCATCCATAAGAAACAGCGTGTAGCCCGCAACCATAATCAATTCGCCATATGCAAAATTAACCAGCTTTAGGATGCCGTAGACAATGACGAGGCCCAAAGCCATCAAGGCATAGGCTCCCCCCAATGCTAGAACATCAATCACGAACTGAATTAGCTCAGTCATACTGGTCACCCCCCTAAATAAAGCGCGCTCAGATCCGAGGATCCAGCAATTTCTTCGGCAGAGCCCTGAACCACAACTTCGCCCAATTGCATCACGTAGGCGCGGTCTGCAACCTGGAGCGCTTTGGTGGCATTCTGTTCAACCAACAGAATTGTGATGCCGGTTGCTTTCAACTCTCTGATCATTTCAAAAATCTGATCGACAACAGTGGGTGCCAGCCCGAGTGAGGGCTCATCCAAGAGCAAGACTTTTGGTCGTGACATCAGGGCCCGCGCAATGACCAGCATTTGCTGCTCGCCGCCCGACAATGTTCCGGCGGCTTGTATTTCGCGCTCACGCAGACGCGGAAACAGGTCCTTGACCTTTTCCATGTCTGCCATAACGCCTGCCTTGTCCGAACGATGCAAATAGGCACCTAATCGCAGATTCTCCACCACAGTTAGATCCGGAAAAACATCGCGAGTTTCTGGCACCATAGCGATGCCATAGCGTACCATTTTCTCTGGTGTTGCAGCAGTTACATCCCGACCATCGAAAGTGATCTTGCCGCCCGCAGCTTTCAGTGCGCCTGCAATGGTCAACATAAGTGTGGATTTTCCAGCACCATTGGCGCCCAGCACCGTGACCAGTTCACCCTGCTGCACGTTTAACGATACATCTTTGATCGCGCGAATGGCACCATAGCGCACATCCAAATTTGTGATTTCAATCATGCGTCTTGCCTCGCTGAGGATCCTAAATATGCTTCAATTACGGCAGGGTCTTTGCGAACGTTTTCGATCAGACCAGCAGCAATTGTCTTGCCGGACGCGATAACATGCACACGGTCACACAACCGCGAGATCAAAGGCATGTCATGATCAATTATCAATATGCCCAAGTTGCGTTGCTTTGGGAGCTCAAGAAGTTGTTTACAGAGCATCTGCGACTCGCTCTCATTCATTCCCGCCGCAGGCTCATCAAGCAGCAGAAATTTTGGGGTCGCGGCAAGGGCACGGGCAATTTCCACTCGCCGCTTATCACCATAATTTAAGTTGGCCGCAATTGTCTCGGCGCGCGATAACATGCCAAACTCTTGGAGAATCTCAGTGGCAATTTTCCGCGCATCTTTTCGTTTGATGCCTTTAGCCAACGCCGCAGTTTCCACGTTTTCAGATACTGTTAGCTGGTCAAAAAGCCGAACAATTTGAAAGGTGCGCCCAACCCCGGACAGCGCCACAGTGCGCGGCGCGGACAAAGGCATTACGTCTCCCGCAACTGTTACCTGTCCTGTCGCCAACGGGACTTGTCCCGTAATCGCATTAATAAGTGTTGTCTTTCCGGAGCCATTTGGGCCAATCAGTCCAAGGATTTCGCCAGGATTGATAACGATTGTGACGCCGTCAAGAGCACGAAGACCAGCGAATTCAACGGTTATGTTTGATGCTAATAGAGCAGTTGTAGGAATATCGGCCTGCATACATCGATCCCTCATTGTTTTCTTGTCAGCAGGATTGATGCCGGAAAGATTCCCTCCGGCATCAATAGTTTTATCTTGGCCCTAAGGAGCGGGTGGGTTAGCTGGCAGCCGCCAACCAAGGGGAACTGGCTGTCCGCCTTTGAGTTCAACAAGCATTGCTGCTTTGTCCGGGGCATGCCCCGATGCCGCATCGGAATAGCCAAGGCTACCGGTCAAAAGCTCAAACGTGTTTTCCTCAAGCGCTGCAGCAACAGCGGTTCCATCTGTTGTACCCGCTATTTCAACGGCTTTTGCCATCAACATGATTGTATCCCAACCAGTTGCAACAAAGGATGTGTCTGGTTCCACGCCATACATTTCCTCATATAGTTGAAGGAATGTGGGCATTTCGGGGCCTGCTTCAGGTCCCATCCACGTATGTGTAACGAAGTAGATATCGTTACCAAATGTTTCGCCTAAGTTCTCATGCAAAGCTGGATCATCATAAGCATCGCCCCCTATTACCGGGCTATCGATACCGATTTCACGCAGTGCACGCACAATCACTCCGACATCGGTGCCATAAGACGAAATAAAGATAACGTCCGGTTTTTGACCAAGCGCCTGCAGGCGGGAAATTTGGGCAGAAAAGTCATTGTCGCCGTTGGTGTAGGTATCTTCCAACAGAATTTCGCCGCCGATCGCATCGAAATGCTCGACAAAATACTTGGAAAGAGATTTAGTATAGGCGATGAACTGGTCGGTGACGACATAAGCCGTTTTCCATTCACGTTCATTATAGGCGTATTCAGCTGCCGTCGCGCCCATTGTGGTATTCCACATGGACAAAGTAAATTGCTTGTCGCCCAATGACCATGAGCTATAGAGCGGGTCAGAGGCGCAAGTTGAAATGCCAACAATGCCGGATGACTGAGCTTCGCGCCCAGCTGGACCGCCAAAGTCAAAATCACAAGGCGCGACCATCAATTCAGCGCCCCTGTCGAAAAGCTGCACGGCCGCATTCCCGACCGTGACTGGGTCACTTTTGCCGTCAATGTTGCTAAACACTACCTGCCGACCCAATAAACCTCCATTGTCATTAAGGTACTTTACAGCCACCTGCGCACCCCGAAACCCAGGTTCGTCAAGTGGTGCCTGCACGCCGGTTAAACTAAGCGTACCGCCGATCAAAAGATCTTCCGCGATTGCTGTGCTTGCTGTTGCAGTACTAAGCCCTGACAATAAAGCTATTGTTAGTAAACTATTTTTCATAATTTCCTCCAAACAATTTGCAGCGCCAGCGTGTGCACAATGCCTCGAATCACTGATCGCCTATGCCGGTAAAACTATTTCAATTACGCGAATTTTCATACATGAAAATTATCACATATGAAAATTATTACTGCTTGGAGCATTTAACGCTGCAAAATTAACGAGGTGGTCGTGTTGATACCGAAATAATTTGCGCTGTTTCTTCGCTGATCGTGACAAAGGCATGCCGTTTGCCACTATCAAAGCACGCGCTGTCATGCTGTTTCAGGTGGCAGGGTTCTTCATCGTCGATGTGAAGCATGATCTCACCTGACAGAATGAAAATCACTTCCTCGCCATCATGAATAGACCAATCCACTCTGTCGGGGACCAATCGGGTTTTAATCAACATGATATACGTGTTTAGCGCACCATTTTTGTGGTTAGCTTGCAGGAAATAGTCGTAGAATGACGTGTAATGTACATCGGCGTCTTCGGACTTGGAAAAAACCAAACCGTCACTTTCGGTTGTGTCTACAGGGATGATATCCGTCACCAAGACCCCCAATCCACGCGCGATCTTATAGATCGTATCAAACCCTCCAGTTATCTTGCCGGTCTCAATTTTGCTGATGTTGGCAACGGAAACACCGCTCGCGTCGCTAATATCTTTCATAGTGCGACCACTCGCTTTACGGGTGCGGCGGATAATCCCGCCTATACCTAGCTTTTCGACGGGTTCTGATTTTGTGTTCATCTTTGGCCTATTCACCTGATTTGCAATTTAACAATATAGTACAATGTCTGCTGGTTTTACAATTATCCATTGTCGGAGATTTGGCCCCATAGCTCGTTTGATCATTGAAATAGTCCGGTTCATCTTTCAGTCCAACTAGCTGCAGAGTCAGGGTGCCTCCGGTTGGATAGCCATGCAGCTTTCTACATTTTTCTGCTGCCGGAGTATGCCTCCACCGAAGTTCGGTTTTCAAGGGCCGCATGAAACCACCAGACACAGCTGCGATTATCAAGTGGGCGGACCTCGCACGTGCAGCGAAAGTCCGGTCCGGCGTCCCGCACTGCAGCACGTCGAACCCGTTTGAAAGTCCTGTGTGGGTGGCACCTGCATTGCAAGCGTTATTTTGTGCTGATTGCGCATTTTCGTCAGTACAGTCGTGTGTCCGGCCTGTTTATGTTTCGGCATCGCCTCCACTGGCCTTGATGAATTCCGCAAGCGAGGTTCCATACGGCTAAACGACCTCGTTGGGCCGCAGACATTCCCGGAGTGTGCTTGCTTATGGTTGACTTAATTCCGCATCATCACTTCAACGTCTTGCATGCCTAATTGTGTTGGATTGTTTTGCTTGGGCCGCGGTCCGTGGACCAACGGCAGGGGGTTACTGTACGTAATCGCTACAGTTGATCTGTAGGGCTAAGGACCTCTCACCACTATTGTAAGGCCCCGCGTCTCGGACCACGGGCCTTTAGTATTACCGGTGTAAATTCATTCGGGGGCGGTTTTGTTTGGTAACGCCACCTTTACTCACGCCTCAATTTCAAGCTGAACCGCGCCGCCGCTCTCGCTGAGTGGCGCCAATTATTGAGCGCATAGGTTCAGGCTGCGCTAGCAATTCGATGCGAGTTCTTATTCGTCTGACAGCACCGCTGAGGGGACCTTGTTTACAAAGTTTCTATCGAAGTCAGATATTGACTATCAGATACTAAAGGGAGCCAGCGCTGCTGCTGTGTTTAGAGAGACAGCTATGCAGAAGTTATCCATTAGAACAATTCCAGCTCTAGAGGATGTGTCGTTCGCTTTTAACAAGCAGCAGTCTTATAGACCGAAGTCTCAAGAAGTTAGGAAGGTCAATGATGCGCTAAAGAACCTCAGGCAACGTAAGTTAGCCGATGTGCCTTTAGCGGACCTCATGGTTACCTGCGCAAAATCGAATTGGTATCATTCAGCAATAGAACTAAGCAAAGCTGGCCCATTCGCAAAACTTAGCAGGATGTTCAAGGGCGCAAATTGGGTGCCAAATACGACCCGAGGTACGAACAACTACTCGCACTGTTCCCATGCTGTTTATCTATATGAACAGAATGCTAACCCCGTTCTGCTACAATGGCTGGGTGCTAACACAAGGGCTTTCCGTGATGCCTATGCTCTCTCTGAGATGATACAATGGATCTGGCGAACTCAGATTAGGAACGGTGAACCTGTATGCGTGTACATGCCGTCTAAAAAGATGCGAGTGATCGTTGAACGCTGGTTAGGGGTGGATTGAACGTGTATCTCAATAATTTAAATCGCTGCGCCCCCGTATCACAGATTTCGCGTGGTTTGCTCTCGCTGGGTTGCGCCAATTATTGAGCTCATAGATTCAGGCTGCGCTAGCAATCCGATGCGAGTTCTCATTCGTCTGACAGCACCCTTGCTACCCCTCATACCGATACTTCCACTGCTGCCCAAGGTCCTCGACTGGCTGTGGGTCGCCCTCGATATCAGCGTGCTCGTCTTGTGGGTGAGCGGTTGGTAGGGGAACTGGCACTAGCCTACCTTGCTGAGACAGCTGAACGTCTCCGCCCAGGCAGCTACAAGTCGGTGCGCTTTGCGCTGTCACTGCTGACCTCCCACTTGGGCAAGCACTCTGTTGGTGACTTGTCTCTCACACATGGAAAGAAGGTGCTGGGGTACATCACCCAGCTCTCTCCCAACGTGCGCAAGTACAGGGACGGCAAGGACGCTGGCTTGGCGGAGCTAGTAAAGCTGTCATCGGAGCAAGAAGCCATCACTCTAGCACCCCAAACCCAGGCTCGCATTCTCAAGCAGATGTCCCAGTTCCTTGACTGGTGTGTTGGCGAAGGGGAGCTGACTGCCAACCCCTGGGAAGCCCTCAAGGTCAAAGACAGGCCTGAGGTCCATCCCCATGGGGTGCTGACGGATGACCAGGTCAGTGTGTTGTTGGCAGCTCAGGACAGGGTGCTGCATCCTGCACTGCTCTTTGGGCTTCTCACAGGCATGCGCTCTGGGGAGATCTGTGGGCTCATGGCAGAGGACATCACAGCAAAGGGGAACCTGGGGCGGTTTGTCAGCATCAGGCCCAATGCGGTGAGACTGCTGAAATCCAAGGCTGCAGAGCGGGAGGTGCCCTTGCACGGGGTGCTTGAACAGCTGCTGGATACCGCCCTGCCAACGTCTGGTAGGCTGTTCCCATATCTCACTGTCGATAAAGTGGTGAAGCGGTATGCTTACCTCCGCCACCTCTACCCAGAGCTCCATGGGACCGTGTTCCACAGCACTCGCAAGTGGTTTATCACCCAGTGTGAACGCACAGGCGTCCCGGAGCACTTCACCGCAACCCTCGTGGGGCACCACTCAGCAAGGTCCGCCAATAAGCTGACCTACGGGCTCTACTCGGCGGGGATATCTGATGCCCAGAAGCGGGAGATTGTCGAGGAAATGAGGTTGCCGGAACATTAATCAATTAAGAACCAGCTCTCGGGTGCAATCATCAAAGCCTACCCTGCGTCTCTGTCGAGATGTGGGGTGGGTTTTTGGATCTGAACCGTGCCGCCGCTCTCGCTGAGTGGCATCAATTATTGAGCGCATAGATTTAGGCTGCGCCAGCAATCCGATGCGAGTTATCATTCGTCTGACAGCACCGCGCGGGCCGTTGCCGCTTCAGAAACGAACAATGGAGTCGAACTGCGGGTGACCAGTGAAATTCCAGCTGTCGTCTCCCGGATCGAAGGTCTTGGATTTTTTGGGCTGATGGCGAGCCTGGATCATCACCGCGAGCATCACTTTATGATGGCAAAAGGGATAGATGCCCACGGTCATTGAACTGCCAACACCACCAGTAACAGACCTGTGACTTGCTAAATGATATATACCCCGTATAGGTATGTTGCATGTATTTGGTCCGTATCCTTCTGGTCATGCTATTGACGTTTTCCACCTCGCTCTCAAATGCGATGGACGCAGGACATATGCCAGTTTCAGACCATACACACGCGACTGTTGAAGATATGGCTGATGCGCAACCTTTGTGCTGTCAGGACAGCACAGAACGCGCCCAGACTTGCCATGCTCTATTGGCTCTTCTTCCCACTTTGACTTTGAGTGGCACTGCGCCTGTTGCTGGTGAGGATGTGTTCTGCACAACCGGCGTGCTTTTGACCGGTTATGAACCATCCGGCCCTCTTGATCCGCCCCGCGCTGTGTGACGCCAGCCGTGCCATTCCATGGTGCGGCGTAGACTGGAAGTTACATCAAAGCGGGTATTGCCCGATGCCCTTACCCTTGGGCGCACCCTTTCGAGAGGAACATCTTATGAAACCGATCAAAACAATTCGGGCCTTTACACCCGCCGTCGCACTTGCATTTGAAATGGCGGCGTTCGGCTGGGCTGGCATGGCTCATGCAGACGACCATGGGGCCATGTCCCATCACGGCACCATGCATGTCACAAAAAGCCCGACCTGCGGCTGTTGCAGCGCATGGGTCGCACTGGCCCACCAAGAAGGCTATGACATCGGAGTGACTGACACAGCAGATGTGACAACTGTAAAGCTGGATGCAGATATTCCCGGCCATATGTGGGCCTGTCATACAGCGACGGTTCACGGCTACGTCGTTGAAGGCCACGTTCCGTTTGAAGCCCTTGCAAAGCTGTTGGAAGAACGCCCCGACATCACTGGAATTGCCGTCCCTGGTATGCCCGGTGGCTCTCCCGGTATGGGGAATGATCCGACTGCCCGCTATGACGTAATCGCCTTTGGTGGCGATGCGGGTGATGGCGAAGTCTTCTACCAGGCCGGTCTGTGAAACGGATCGCTCTGATAACAGTTGGCGGAGCGGCCCTATTTGGGGCCACTCTCTACGCATTTAGTAATGTTTCGGCAGAAACGGACCACGTCGTTTTACGCGACAACGATCCTGCAATCGTCGCGCTTGGTGCCAATGTCTATGAGGCAAACTGTGCCTCCTGCCATGGTGCCGATCTGGAAGGTCAGGCCAACTGGCTGTCTCCGGGTGAGGATGGCCAGCTTCCGGCACCCCCGCATGATGAGACTGGACACACATGGCACCATGACGGTGACACGCTGTTTCAGCTGACCAAATATGGCGTTAGTGCGTTAATCAATGATCCTGACTACGCCTCGAACATGCCGATTTACGACGGCGTTCTAAGCGATGAAGAGATCATTGCCGTGCTTAGCTACATCAAATCAACTTGGCCGGAGGAAATCCGTGCCCGACACACTGAAATGGAAAACAGACAATGAGACAGATGACCCTTGCGCTGCTCGTGCTGGCTGCAACTACAACCGGAGCCTTGTCACACTCAAAGGCCGAACAAACCACACCTGCCAATGAGGCGACGATCGAAGAGGTTGAAGCCATTGAAATGCGCTTTGATGATCCAATGCGCGTGACCGCAATCACGCTGACCGGACCGGATGGTGACGTCAGCATCGAGCGAGAAACCGGCATGGACGCGGTGACAGAATTTCGTGCGCTGCCACCTGCCGACCTGCCTGACGGAGCCTATACCGTTGATTGGCGCGGTCTGTCTTCTGACGGCCATCCAATGCAGGGCACGTTCAGCTTCACAATAGCTGACTGACCGACATGGAAGGTCTGGCACCAATAGATGGATGGGCCATAGCGGCGATTATTGCGAAGGCGGTGGGCTATGGCGCGGCGCTTCTTGCCATGGGCGGGCCACTGTTTGTTTTGGTTTTTCGAAGCTCATCCAATGATGTGTGGCAACTAGCTCGGAAAGTCGCTGTTATCGCGGCTTTGATCGGGCTGGCGGTGCTGGCTTTGCGTTTTGGTATCCGGGCCGCCCGTATATCCGGAATGGGTTTGTCGGGGGCCGTCGATCCGATGATGTTAGGCTTTGTCTGGGACAGTCCACTTGGGGCGGCCGCGATCTGGCGCGGCGCGGGCGAACTGTTGGTCGTGGCACTGCTGATCAGAGGCGTTGTCGGTCTCTCGGCCGGGTTGATTGGTGCGCTACTGATCGCTGTGTCCTACACGTTCGTGGGTCATTCCCTTGGTGATCCCCGCTGGTTGCTTGCGTCATTGTTGACTTTGCATTTGCTGGCGGCAGCGTTCTGGATCGGCGCATTGCTGCCCCTACGCCACGCGGTCGGCCAGCCGGAGGGAGCAAGGCTGCTTCATCGATTTGGAAACGTCGCCAGTCTTACAGTCGCATTGCTCGTCGTTGTTGGTTTGATTTTTACATGGCAGATGACAAGATCACTCTCGAACTTGCTTTCGACCGCTTATGGCTGGACACTTCTTGCCAAGCTCGGCGTTGTGTCGGGACTGATGGCCTTGGCTGCGCTCAACAAATGGCGGTTCGTCCCGGCACTTGCCTCTGGCACACCCGCAGCCGTGCCTCATCTGCGCCGCTCCATCCAGATCGAGGCTATAGCTGTTCTGCTCATCTTGCTGGCAACGGCAACGCTCACTTCAATCACCACGCCGCCGGTCAACCTTTGAAGAGGAACCTCTCATGACCTCCCTGTCTCGACGCTCTGTTCTGAAAGGCGCTGCCGCGCTTGGGGGCACATCCCTGTTTTCGGCACCCTCTTTTGCCGATTCCAGCCTGCCCGTACTGCGGGCTGCTCCGGCATCTGCGCAGCTTGCACCTGACGGATATCCATCAACGCCTGTTTGGGCCTATGCTACCGAGGCGAAAGGCAGGGTTCCAGGCCCGGAAATTCGCCTAACGGCGGGTGAGCGGGTCGGTTATCGATTGGTCAACGATCTGCCACAACCGACCGCCGTACATTGGCATGGCATTCGCATTGAGAACGCGATGGACGGCGCGGCCCCGTTAACGCAAGCCCCTGTGCCACCTGGTGAGGGGTTTGACTATGATTTTGTGGCTCCCGATCCCGGCACATACTGGTATCACTCTCACAACCGCAGCGCAGAACAAGTTGCGCGCGGGCTTGCGGGGCCATTGATCGTGGAGGATCGCGAGCCCTGGCTTCGAGAATCCGGCGCAGCGACTCGTGAGCTGGTGCTTGTTCTTGATGATTGGCTGCTAGATCGCGATGCAGGCATTGTCGAGGACCGATGGGATGACCTGCACGCTGCCTCGCATGGTGGGCGCATGGGAAACACGGTCACGGTGAACGGCGTAGCCTATCCTGAATTGGACATCCAACCCGGTGAGCGTGTGCGGCTGCGGATTATCAACACGGCCACTGACAGGATCATGCCCTTGTCATTGCCGCACCTATCTCCACGGCTGATTGCACTGGATGGCCACCCTGTCGCGCCACGCGAGATCGAAACGCTCGTCCTCGGACCCGCGCAAAGAGCGGATGTTGTGATCGACGGCCGCATAGACGGAGAGACAACCGCCGGTCTGCTGCTCGATCCTGGAAATGAAGAATGGGTGGAAATTGCTGAATTCGTCGTATCGGGTGATACTTTGGCGTCACGTGGGTCTGATGTGCGCCCATTGCCTGCTTGGGGAACACTTGCGGCCCCAGACTTATCAAGCCCCCAACGCGAAGTCTTGCTGATGGAAGGCGGGGCCATGCGCGCAATGCTTGAAACCACCTATCGCGAGAGTCTTGGTTTCCAAGACTTAACAAAGCATGGGATGGTCTGGGCGTTCAACGGCATAGCGGATGGCATGGACAAGCCGATGTTCCAAGCTGCTTTGGGCCGTACTGTTCGTATGGAAATGACGAACCGATCAATGTTTCTACACGCAATCCACCTGCATGGTCATCACTTTACCGTCCTGTCCCAAAGCGGTGCCGCGAACATGGAAGGTGACGTGCGCGACACCGTGCTGATTGGGGCGGATGAAACCGTCGAAGTTGCCTTCGTGGCTGACAATCCTGGCCAGTGGATGATCCATTGCCATATGCTGTCGCATCAAAAGTCAGGCATGATGGCTTGGTTTGAGGTCGTCTGAGAAATGTTTTTGGGTCCGTTCTGTCTCAGGATCGATGTGATGCTGGCAATCGCACTGGCTACAATGCTTTGGCGCGGTAATACCATTGAATGATTCGGCTATTTTGATGCCTTTTGCAAAAGCCCAATCAGCTCGTCAAACTTGGCTCTCTGTTCCTCGGGATCGCCGCTTTGAATAGCCGTCTCGACACAATGTTCCGCATGGTTTTCGAGGATCAGCTTTTCAACACCCAGAATGGCGGATCTTATTGCCGATGTCTGCGCTAGAATATCCATACAGTAGCGGTCAGCCTTCACCATGCCCGAAATGCCGCGCACTTGCCCTTCAAGCCGTGACAGCCGGTCCAATGTCTTGTCTTTATTGGCTTTCAAGAGTTGTGCTCCCTTTTTTATCCCAAATGATCCATTTCCTTGATATACACTGTAGGGGTATATATAACGCACCGATAGTAGATGATATGGCAACCATACACTGGCCTTAAGCAAAACGCATCAGGAGAGCTATCGTGCCAAAACATTCCCGTGACTTTGCTGATGTAACGAGCGATCCTGCAGTATCTGCGACCGGAAAAACAGCCGTTCTATACCGAATGGACTTGCCAAACCATCTGTGTCCATCGGGACAAAAAGCTCGATGGCTTCTGGACCGATATGGCTACAAGGTCGATGATCGTCTTTTTCGCGAACGATCTGAGGTTGATACGTTCAAGAAAGCGCACAACGTGCCCACCACCCCGCAAATATGGATCGAAGGCGAGAGGGTTGGTGGTTATAACGCCTTGCGTGAAAAACTCGCCGACTACGACCCAAAGGCCAAGACTTACAAGCCGGTCCTCTATCTCTTTGGCGTTGCCGCTGCGACGGCGCTCGCGCTGTCCATCGGCTTCCTCGGCGCGATCACTTGGCAAACGCTGGGTTGGTTCATTTCGGTCTCGATGATCCTGCTTGGTATGCAGAAGCTCCGCGATATTGAGAGTTTCACAACGATGTTTCTCAACTACGATCTGCTGGCGCGGAAATGGGTGCCCTACGCCTATGTCTATCCTTGGGTAGAAACAGCGGCAGGCATTCTAATGACAGGTATGTTGCTAACTTGGCTTGCGGCCCCTGCAGCGCTCTTTGTCGCGACGGTCGGCGCAATCAGCGTATTCAAGGCGGTCTACATCGACAAACGAGAATTGAAATGCGCCTGCGTGGGTGGCGGATCGAACGTGCCTCTCGGTTTCGTCAGCCTGACTGAGAACCTGATGATGATGGGGATGGCTATCGTGATGCTCGCCCAGATCGCAAACTGATGGTAGCGAAGGCCGACTGGAAACGACGGGCCATGTTGGCTGGCGGAGCCCTCGCTGTGATATTGTCAGACGGTGCTGTCAGACGAATGAGAACTCGCATCGGATTGCTAGCGCAGCCTGAATCTATGAGCTCAATAATTGGCGCAACCCAGCGAGAGCAAACCACGCGAAATCTGTGATACGGGGGCGCAGCGATTTAAATTATTGAGATACACGTTCAATCCACCCCTAACCAGCGTTCAACGATCACTCGCATCTTTTTAGACGGCATGTACACGCATACAGGTTCACCGTTCCTAATCTGAGTTCGCCAGATCCATTGTATCATCTCAGAGAGAGCATAGGCATCACGGAAAGCCCTTGTGTTAGCACCCAGCCATTGTAGCAGAACGGGGTTAGCATTCTGTTTGTCTAGCCCCCTAAATTCGTCCATTGATTTTTGGTTTCTCTAATAAGGTTTCTGGTACGGGTGGGCGCATGTTCAATGCATGATGAGGTCTGATCTGGTTGTATTGCCTGAGCCAAACATTGATAGCGACCTGGGCTTGCCGTGTGGTGTGAAACCATTCGGCGTTGAGCACTTCTTTTCGCAAGGTGCCGTTAAAGCGTTCGTTGTATCCATTTTCCCAAGGGCTGCCCGGATAGATTTGCATTGGTTTGATCCCAACCTTCTTCAGCCAGTCCTGCAGATGCGTGGCAATGAACTCGGGTCCGTTGTCAGAGCGAATAAACTCTGGCTTACCATGTTTGATCAGCAGCGGGTGCAGTGTCTCCAAAACGTCGTTCGCATTCATTTTGGGTC
>JAPDHM010000004.1 GCA_030704425.1 Rhodobacteraceae bacterium IMCC1909
GGGTGCTGGTGCGGTTAGGTTATTTTTTGACACCAGAATTGATACATTCCGATAAATACCCCTGGATTACCCTCTTCATATGCGTGCCATTTATCCAAGTTGTAAGGATCGCTTGCGCCAGTATTGGTTAGCTTGAAGTGCGAAACTATTTTGTCTGCTTCAAACCCACAGAACTTTAGTCCTAACTCAGTCAGGCAGTTTTGAATTTGAGGTATGGTAAACCTGTGCTCTTGAACATGAAACAACAAATCTTTCAGAGCGCTCAAGCTATAAAAGTCTGAAGAATTTAATATTTTCTTGTGATGTTTTTGGTCTGACGTCATCACCGTTGTTCTGAATGACTTCATTGCAGCATCGCTTGATCCAATACCTGCCTTACTGATTTCTTGCCTCATTTCTACAATATGCTGTCTGGCCATTTCACTATACAGTCCAATGTTCATCAGGCCACCTGGTTTGAGACAGTCCGTTAGTACCCTCCAGCCTGCTAAAGGGTCATCCATGTGATGTAGAACACCGGCACTTTCCACTATATCAAATTGTCTGCCAAGCTTGCCCAAGTCCAGGATATCTGCCTGCATATAATCTATATTTTGGATGCCTAACTCTTCAGTTTTACGCCTGGCATAGCTCAGACTGGATAAGCTTAGATCAATAGCTATAACTTTGGAGCCTTTGAACCTTGCCGCAGTACCTATGGAATGTTGGCCTGTGCCGCATCCCGCAATTAAGATGTTAGGTGCTTCAACCTCTTTAATGGCATCATCGAAAAGATTCAGCTTAATCTCTTCTACTACCTTGGAAATAGGCGCTGGTTGTAATCGCAATCCTAAATTCACCCATCTAGGATAAGGGCTTACTTCGTATTGATTCCTAACCTTTGAAGATACCTCGTCAGTGATCGCCTCTAGTACAGGTAAGATAGATTTCAGCTTAGCTTCTTGGTTTGGCTCTACAACCAGCCTTGTGAAGACGTCTTCAATTTCATTGGTAATGCGCAACGAGCCAGACCATTCATACTGATTAAGAGGTCTATAAGAGGCCAGGCATAATATGGACTGTGGGCTTGGTTGGTCGCCATTATTCAGTGTCTGTTTTGTTGCTGACTCTAGGGCTGTAAGAGCTTTATCCTCATGCTCACTTTGGTTGTAAATATACTCGTTGGTAAAGCACTGCAGCGCTAAAGCAGATTGAAACTTTAACTCTTCAGTCGAGCCTGTAAGATCCGAGATGGATAACAGCAGGCTAGCTCTAAGCTTTCTTAATAGGTACTCCAGTTCTAAATCAGATAGCGGGCAGACACTCATAAGCTTAAGCAATAGTGGTAGTTCAGATAAGTCTGTAATGACCTCTGGCAGTTTTGGCTCTGGCTCAGCCATAGAGAAAGTTTGCAGGTGTCGCTTCAACTTTGGCTCAAACTTCAAAAGACTGATAGCGGCACGAGCAATATCCCCAGGCCTAACAAATGATTTTTTATCAAGCAGCGATGTGATGGTCTTTTGCAGACCAGCATTTGGCTTATTAAAAGCTATCCCTTTGAGCGCAATGCCCATGTTGTTGTAGGCGGCAGCGTAATCAGGCTTGATGGCTAAGGCTTTGTTGTAAGCCTCTATCGCCTCTTCCAGCTTACCTTGCTCTTTGAGAGTAACGCCCATGTTGTTGTAGGCATCAGCATAATCAGGCTTGATGGCTAAGGCTTTGTTGTAAGCCTCTATCGCCTCTTCCAGCTTACCTTGTTCTTTGAGAGCATTGCCCATGTTGTAGTAGGCTTCAGCGTTATCAGGCTTGATGGCTAGCACCCTCTTAAATGCAAAAATTGCTTGATCTAACTGTCCAATTTGAGCTGCTGATGCACCCATTAAATTCCAAACAGCATAAGCTTCGGGGTATTGCTTAGTGAGGTCTTTTGCCTTTTCAACAACGAGAGACAGCTGTCGTTTGTTATAGAGAGCCATCAATGATTGCAGTTCAGCCTTTGGAGCATCTTGAACTTTGGATGCTTTACCAACAAACTTACCAGCTAACCCCTTCAGCCCATCTCTGGCTCTCTTGTTCTTGGGGAACTTAGCCAGAATGTCATGATAGATAAGCTCAGCATTCTCAGGAGAGCCTTCTTTTGCTTTCGTCTTCGCCAGCTTGAGAGCTTGATCCAATTTGAGAGTATTTAAGATATTTGGCTGCTTAGGCTGTGGCTCTGAAGCTAACTTACTGGCTACTATAGGCTCTTGGCCAGCTTCATTCAACCGTTGCTCCAGCTTATCAAAGCCATCGCCTTTAGCGCCCTTGCTCTTGGCTTGATCCAGCACAGCTTTTGCATCAGCTAACTTTTCTAGCTTAATCAAAGCATCAATGTAGCTGAGCCAGAACTGTGCTGTGGCAGGATTAGCTTCCAGCGCCGTCTTGAAGAACGGCAGAGCTTCCTGAACCTTACCAACGCCTACAGCCAGTACGCCCATGTTATGATTGGCATCAGGATGTTTGGGCTGAGCTTTTAGAATGGCGGTTTAAAGACGATCCGCCTCTTGAACCTGCCCTGCTTTATGAGCCTCGACACCCTGCTGTAGAGCTTGGTCAATTGTTAGTTCTGCCACTTCTATTCCAGCCTATTGTTAATCTCAATCTGAGATCATCACTTATTGGTACTTCTTCGTTTCCATGTTTAGGTTCTCTGACCAAGTTTGGAAAGAGATGCAAATGGGCGAAGTAATGACACTCCTGACGTCTGCCTCCGGGCATTCCCTTGTTAAAAGCTTCAGTGGCCCAGATGTAATTCAACAGCCCTTTTCTACTGGCAAATTGTTCAATGTGTCTGAAGAGCCAGTATCAGATCTACAAAGCCTGTCTGCACTGCTACTCAGACTTGAGGATGATGCCACAAATACGGTTATCAGAGGGTCACTGGTGGACGGCCAAAGCAGCCCAGTGCCTCGCAACAGGCAAACCTTCATCGCAACACCTCGCCAATGGTGCATGATCGACATTGATAGCCTTGCTTGGGATGGTGATCTTTCTGATCAGCAGGCAATGGTGAGATATGCAATCCAACAACTTCCTGCTGAGTTCCAATCTGCAGACTGTTGGTATCATTTGTCATCCAGCATGGGCATCAAGGCTGGTATCAGGCTGCATCTATGGTTCTGGCTAGACAGATCATGCTCAGATGATGAGATGAAGGCATGGCTCTCTGGCTGCCCTGTCGATCTGCGGCTGTTCAACCCCATCCAAATTCATCTGACTGCTAACCCCCTATTTAGTGATGGTGCTGTTGATCCTTATCCAAACCGGTCTGGCTTGTTTGAAGCTAGTACTGGAGTATCAACCGTAACAGTTCCATCTGACTTAGCCTCCAGGAGTGCTGTCGCTTCAAAATCCTCAAAGCAACGAACACGTGGTAAATCAGGACTGCTTGATCCATCAGATATAGAGCGTGATCCAGTTACAGATCTTGCCATTGATGGCAGGGAGCAATTGATGTTCTTGCTATCTAACCAGGTCATGCAGGAGTTGGTCACCGCAGAACACACTCCCAGCGAAGAAGAGGTGACCACTGCCCTTTGGAACCGTTTCTGTGAGGAAGCAGATATTAGCGTGGTGTCTGCCCGTGGCGCTTGGACGATTGCTGATGCTGCTTCAAAGGCCAGAGCAAGACTGCAGGAACTTGATAGCGGTACGTATGACTTTGTATCTCGCTCAGACAGAACGATACTTGTTGCAGGTTCTGGTAAGGTGGAACGCCCAAAGCTTGTGGGAGCCGTGGAAGCACAATCAAAACTTAAGGCCATTCTAGGCGGCTTCTTCGAAGACTTGGCTGAGGGCGCTAATCCACGGGCAGCTATTCGCCTGACGATGGGAACAGGTAAAACCAAACAAACAATAAGCCACTTGAAGTCTTATCTGTCTGATAAATTCCAACAGTCCATAGAAGTCTATGTGCCAAGACATGACCTGGCTGACGAATGGGAACAAAGCCTAGAAGGCATCAATGCCAAGGTCATTCACGTTTATCCCCGTACTGGTGGTAAATGGGCCGAAGAACAGAACTCATATCCACACCCTATTATGTGTCAGCGGGCAGAGTATGTCAGGGATTTGGAGGAAAAGGGTCACAGCATCTATGGTAATGCCTGTCTAAGCCGTACCTCAGGAGAGCAATGCAGCTTCTTTGGCAATTGCAGCTATTTGGATCAATTCAGGCAATCAGGTGATAATCTGGGCGTTGAGAATACCATCCGTATTTACACTCATGCGTCCTTGTTTCTGAGCAGGAACGAGTTTGAAAGGCAGATAGACTCCAATCTGATAATAATAGATGAAGCGTTTATGTCGTCGGCCGTTAGCAATATGCCCTCCGTTCCAGTGGGTGACGTAACTCAGCATATTCGTTTTGATGGAAATGCTCAGCTAGGCTTTGATCTGGTGGAGTGCCTAACCAAACATCAAGGTGATCTATCCTACCTACGGGACAAAGACATAGGAGCGTTTGAGTTCAACGCTGTATCAATTGAAGGGCTAAACCCAGCTACTGCCTTCACCGCTGATACTACGCAAAGTCGCAATGTCAGATCAGCCAAGCAATATAAGGCCCTGACCAAATTACTTGAGATCGCAGCACGGGAGATTGAGGATCAGGGTAGAGACAGCTTCAGTCAGTTGGTTCACGACAATCGAAAAATCCGCAACAACAACCGTAAGAACGATATTGTGATCTGTGAGCATAGGCCCATTCGAGTGACACGGTCTGCGCCAGTGCTTTACTTAGATGCTACGGCTGACCCCATAATCACTGAAGCGTATCTACCAGCCCTGCAATATCATCGGATTGATGTTCGTCAATTAGCTGTGGTGAGTCAGGTGCATAATCGCACTGGTAGTAAACACTTCTGGAACAGCAAGATTGGGCCAGAACAAGAGAACCTGTCAGAACCAACCTATGATGCTCGCCATAACGACTTAGCCAGCTTGATCACAATCGTAAATGAATGGGTGAAGGCCGGAGAGAGTCCTCTAGTGGTGGGTAACAAAGATTTATGTGAGTTCCTGCGAGATCACCCTAAGCTTGATACAGGTGTGGCGGTGGCACACTTCATGTCTTTGCGGGGCTCTAATGCTTATGAGGACCGATCTGTTGTATTTATTACAGGCCGCAACCAGCCACCAATCGATGAGATAGAACAACAAGCGAGAGCCATCTTTGGTAACTCAGGCAATCCACTGAGCTATGACGATAAAGAAAACCTACCTTTAGATCAGGTTGATTATTGGCTGTCTGCACGTAGCCCTCATGCTTCAGCAGCTATGACAGTTCCATCATTTAGTGATCCCCGCATTGAAGCAGTTCAAAAGCAAATCAGGGAAGCTGAGACTGTACAGGCAATAGCCCGATTGAGGTTGGTTTGGGCTGATTATCAGAAGCGAGTATTCTTGCTATCGAACCTACCTGTCGAGATGCCAGTAGATCACCTGATTGAGTTTAACGACTTGATGCCTGACAGGCTGGAAATGGAACTGATCAGAAAGGGTGATCTTCCGCTGACACCACTAGGCTTGGAAAAGATGCGGCCTGATTTGGGCTATGCTGGGGCCAGTTCCAGAAAGCTTTTCCAATCGGATCGTTCAAAAGCTTCTGATCCTAAGCGGCTATTAACTCAACTGCCTACACTCGTCAGAACAGCCACCCAGATAGCCACCTTTGACGCTAAGGTAAAACGCAAGA
>JAPDHM010000005.1 GCA_030704425.1 Rhodobacteraceae bacterium IMCC1909
CTCGGGCCGGTTACAACGGCATTATCGCCCGTCTGCAACAGGCTGCCAGCGATCCGATGGTGGACGGCATTCTGCTCGATATGGACACGCCCGGCGGGATGGTGGCGGGGGCATTTGACTGCGCTGACATCATCGCCCGTGTGCGTGACATAAAACCGGTATGGGCGCTTGCCAACGACATGAACTGCAGTGCAGGTCAGTTGCTTGCCAGTGCCGCCTCCCGGCGTCTGGTCACGCAGACCGCCCGGACAGGCTCCATCGGCGTCATGATGGCTCACAGTAATTACGGTGCTGCGCTGGAGAAACAGGGTGTGGAAATCACGCTGATTTACAGCGGCAGCCATAAGGTGGATGGCAACCCCTACAGCCATCTTCCGGATGACGTCCGGGAGACACTGCAGTCCCGGATGGACGCAACCCGCCAGATGTTTGCGCAGAAGGTGTCGGCATATACCGGCCTGTCCGTGCAGGTTGTGCTGGATACCGAGGCTGCAGTGTACAGCGGTCAGGAGGCCATTGATGCCGGACTGGCTGATGAACTTGTTAACAGCACCGATGCGATCACCGTCATGCGTGATGCACTGGATGCACGTAAATCCCGTCTCTCAGGAGGGCGAATGACCAAAGAGGCTCAATCAACAACTGTTTCAGCCACTGCTTCGCAGGCTGACGTTACTGACGTGGTGCCAGCGACGGAGGGCGAGAACGCCAGCGCGGCGCAGCCGGACGTGAACGCGCAGATCACCGCAGCGGTTGCGGCAGAAAACAGCCGCATTATGGGGATCCTCAACTGTGAGGAGGCTCACGGACGCGAAGAACAGGCACGCGTGCTGGCAGAAACCCCCGGTATGACCGTGAAAACGGCCCGCCGCATTCTGGCCGCAGCACCACAGAGTGCACAGGCGCGCAGTGACACTGCGCTGGATCGTCTGATGCAGGGGGCACCGGCACCGCTGGCTGCAGGTAACCCGGCATCTGATGCCGTTAACGATTTGCTGAACACACCAGTGTAAGGGATGTTTATGACGAGCAAAGAAACCTTTACCCATTACCAGCCGCAGGGCAACAGTGACCCGGCTCATACCGCAACCGCGCCCGGCGGATTGAGTGCGAAAGCGCCTGCAATGACCCCGCTGATGCTGGACACCTCCAGCCGTAAGCTGGTTGCGTGGGATGGCACCACCGACGGTGCTGCCGTTGGCATTCTTGCGGTTGCTGCTGACCAGACCAGCACCACGCTGACGTTCTACAAGTCCGGCACGTTCCGTTATGAGGATGTGCTCTGGCCGGAGGCTGCCAGCGACGAGACGAAAAAACGGACCGCGTTTGCCGGAACGGCAATCAGCATCGTTTAACTTTACCCTTCATCACTAAAGGCCGCCTGTGCGGCTTTTTTTACGGGATTTTTTTATGTCGATGTACACAACCGCCCAACTGCTGGCGGCAAATGAGCAGAAATTTAAGTTTGATCCGCTGTTTCTGCGTCTCTTTTTCCGTGAGAGCTATCCCTTCACCACGGAGAAAGTCTATCTCTCACAAATTCCGGGACTGGTAAACATGGCGCTGTACGTTTCGCCGATTGTTTCCGGTGAGGTTATCCGTTCCCGTGGCGGCTCCACCTCTGAATTTACGCCGGGATATGTCAAGCCGAAGCATGAAGTGAATCCGCAGATGACCCTGCGTCGCCTGCCGGATGAAGATCCGCAGAATCTGGCGGACCCGGCTTACCGCCGCCGTCGCATCATCATGCAGAACATGCGTGACGAAGAGCTGGCCATTGCTCAGGTCGAAGAGATGCAGGCAGTTTCTGCCGTGCTTAAGGGCAAATACACCATGACCGGTGAAGCCTTCGATCCGGTTGAGGTGGATATGGGCCGCAGTGAGGAGAATAACATCACGCAGTCCGGCGGCACGGAGTGGAGCAAGCGTGACAAGTCCACGTATGACCCGACCGACGATATCGAAGCCTACGCGCTGAACGCCAGCGGTGTGGTGAATATCATCGTGTTCGATCCGAAAGGCTGGGCGCTGTTCCGTTCCTTCAAAGCCGTCAAGGAGAAGCTGGATACCCGTCGTGGCTCTAATTCCGAGCTGGAGACAGCGGTGAAAGACCTGGGCAAAGCGGTGTCCTATAAGGGGATGTATGGCGATGTGGCCATCGTCGTGTATTCCGGACAGTACGTGGAAAACGGCGTCAAAAAGAACTTCCTGCCGGACAACACGATGGTGCTGGGGAACACTCAGGCACGCGGTCTGCGCACCTATGGCTGCATTCAGGATGCGGACGCACAGCGCGAAGGCATTAACGCCTCTGCCCGTTACCCGAAAAACTGGGTGACCACCGGCGATCCGGCGCGTGAGTTCACCATGATTCAGTCAGCACCGCTGATGCTGCTGGCTGACCCTGATGAGTTCGTGTCCGTACAACTGGCGTAATCATGGCCCTTCGGGGCCATTGTTTCTCTGTGGAGGAGTCCATGACGAAAGATGAACTGATTGCCCGTCTCCGCTCGCTGGGTGAACAACTGAACCGTGATGTCAGCCTGACGGGGACGAAAGAAGAACTGGCGCTCCGTGTGGCAGAGCTGAAAGAGGAGCTTGATGACACGGATGAAACTGCCGGTCAGGACACCCCTCTCAGCCGGGAAAATGTGCTGACCGGACATGAAAATGAGGTGGGATCAGCGCAGCCGGATACCGTGATTCTGGATACGTCTGAACTGGTCACGGTCGTGGCACTGGTGAAGCTGCATACTGATGCACTTCACGCCACGCGGGATGAACCTGTGGCATTTGTGCTGCCGGGAACGGCGTTTCGTGTCTCTGCCGGTGTGGCAGCCGAAATGACAGAGCGCGGCCTGGCCAGAATGCAATAACGGGAGGCGCTGTGGCTGATTTCGATAACCTGTTCGATGCTGCCATTGCCCGCGCCGATGAAACGATACGCGGGTACATGGGAACGTCAGCCACCATTACATCCGGTGAGCAGTCAGGTGCGGTGATACGTGGTGTTTTTGATGACCCTGAAAATATCAGCTATGCCGGACAGGGCGTGCGCGTTGAAGGCTCCAGCCCGTCCCTGTTTGTCCGGACTGATGAGGTGCGGCAGCTGCGGCGTGGAGACACGCTGACCATCGGTGAGGAAAATTTCTGGGTAGATCGGGTTTCGCCGGATGATGGCGGAAGTTGTCATCTCTGGCTTGGACGGGGCGTACCGCCTGCCGTTAACCGTCGCCGCTGAAAGGGGGATGTATGGCCATAAAAGGTCTTGAGCAGGCCGTTGAAAACCTCAGCCGTATCAGCAAAACGGCGGTGCCTGGTGCCGCCGCAATGGCCATTAACCGCGTTGCTTCATCCGCGATATCGCAGTCGGCGTCACAGGTTGCCCGTGAGACAAAGGTACGCCGGAAACTGGTAAAGGAAAGGGCCAGGCTGAAAAGGGCCACGGTCAAAAATCCGCAGGCCAGAATCAAAGTTAACCGGGGGGATTTGCCCGTAATCAAGCTGGGTAATGCGCGGGTTGTCCTTTCGCGCCGCAGGCGTCGTAAAAAGGGGCAGCGTTCATCCCTGAAAGGTGGCGGCAGCGTGCTTGTGGTGGGTAACCGTCGTATTCCCGGCGCGTTTATTCAGCAACTGAAAAATGGCCGGTGGCATGTCATGCAGCGTGTGGCTGGGAAAAACCGTTACCCCATTGATGTGGTGAAAATCCCGATGGCGGTGCCGCTGACCACGGCGTTTAAACAAAATATTGAGCGGATACGGCGTGAACGTCTTCCGAAAGAGCTGGGCTATGCGCTGCAGCATCAACTGAGGATGGTAATAAAGCGATGAAACATACTGAACTCCGTGCAGCCGTACTGGATGCACTGGAGAAGCATGACACCGGGGCGACGTTTTTTGATGGTCGCCCCGCTGTTTTTGATGAGGCGGATTTTCCGGCAGTTGCCGTTTATCTCACCGGCGCTGAATACACGGGCGAAGAGCTGGACAGCGATACCTGGCAGGCGGAGCTGCATATCGAAGTTTTCCTGCCTGCTCAGGTGCCGGATTCAGAGCTGGATGCGTGGATGGAGTCCCGGATTTATCCGGTGATGAGCGATATCCCGGCACTGTCAGATTTGATCACCAGTATGGTGGCCAGCGGCTATGACTACCGGCGCGACGATGATGCGGGCTTGTGGAGTTCAGCCGATCTGACTTATGTCATTACCTATGAAATGTGAGGACGCTATGCCTGTACCAAATCCTACAATGCCGGTGAAAGGTGCCGGGACCACCCTGTGGGTTTATAAGGGGAGCGGTGACCCTTACGCGAATCCGCTTTCAGACGTTGACTGGTCGCGTCTGGCAAAAGTTAAAGACCTGACGCCCGGCGAACTGACCGCTGAGTCCTATGACGACAGCTATCTCGATGATGAAGATGCAGACTGGACTGCGACCGGGCAGGGGCAGAAATCTGCCGGAGATACCAGCTTCACGCTGGCGTGGATGCCCGGAGAGCAGGGGCAGCAGGCGCTGCTGGCGTGGTTTAATGAAGGCGATACCCGTGCCTATAAAATCCGCTTCCCGAACGGCACGGTCGATGTGTTCCGTGGCTGGGTCAGCAGTATCGGTAAGGCGGTGACGGCGAAGGAAGTGATCACCCGCACGGTGAAAGTCACCAATGTGGGACGTCCGTCGATGGCAGAAGATCGCAGCACGGTAACAGCGGCAACCGGCATGACCGTGACGCCTGCCAGCACCTCGGTGGTGAAAGGGCAGAGCACCACGCTGACCGTGGCCTTCCAGCCGGAGGGCGTAACCGACAAGAGCTTTCGTGCGGTGTCTGCGGATAAAACAAAAGCCACCGTGTCGGTCAGTGGTATGACCATCACCGTGAACGGCGTTGCTGCAGGCAAGGTCAACATTCCGGTTGTATCCGGTAATGGTGAGTTTGCTGCGGTTGCAGAAATTACCGTCACCGCCAGTTAATCCGGAGAGTCAGCGATGTTCCTGAAAACCTCGGGCCGGTTACAACGGCATTATCGCCCGTCTGCAACAGGCTGCCAGCGATCCGATGGTGGACGGCATTCTGCTC
>JAPDHM010000006.1 GCA_030704425.1 Rhodobacteraceae bacterium IMCC1909
TGCATGACTCTTCTATAGTGTCACCTAAATTCAATTCACTGGCCGTCGTTTTACAACGTCGTGACTGGGAAAACCCTGGCGTTACCCAACTTAATCGCCTTGCAGCACATCCCCCTTTCGCCAGCTGGCGTAATAGCGAAGAGGCCCGCACCGATCGCCCTTCCCAACAGTTGCGCAGCCTGAATGGCGAATGGGACGCGCCCTGTAGCGGCGCATTAAGCGCGGCGGGTGTGGTGGTTACGCGCAGCGTGACCGCTACACTTGCCAGCGCCCTAGCGCCCGCTCCTTTCGCTTTCTTCCCTTCCTTTCTCGCCACGTTCGCCGGCTTTCCCCGTCAAGCTCTAAATCGGGGGCTCCCTTTAGGGTTCCGATTTAGTGCTTTACGGCACCTCGACCCCAAAAAACTTGATTAGGGTGATGGTTCACGTAGTGGGCCATCGCCCTGATAGACGGTTTTTCGCCCTTTGACGTTGGAGTCCACGTTCTTAATAGTGGACTCTTGTTCCAAACTGGAACAACACTCAACCCTATCTCGGTCTATTCTTTTGATTTATAAGGGATTTTGCCGATTTCGGCCTATTGGTTAAAAAATGAGCTGATTTAACAAAAATTTAACGCGAATTTTAACAAAATATTAACGCTTACAATTTAGGTGGCACTTTTCGGGGAAATGTGCGCGGAACCCCTATTTGTTTATTTTTCTAAATACATTCAAATATGTATCCGCTCATGAGACAATAACCCTGATAAATGCTTCAATAATATTGAAAAAGGAAGAGTATGAGTATTCAACATTTCCGTGTCGCCCTTATTCCCTTTTTTGCGGCATTTTGCCTTCCTGTTTTTGCTCACCCAGAAACGCTGGTGAAAGTAAAAGATGCTGAAGATCAGTTGGGTGCACGAGTGGGTTACATCGAACTGGATCTCAACAGCGGTAAGATCCTTGAGAGTTTTCGCCCCGAAGAACGTTTTCCAATGATGAGCACTTTTAAAGTTCTGCTATGTGGCGCGGTATTATCCCGTGTTGACGCCGGGCAAGAGCAACTCGGTCGCCGCATACACTATTCTCAGAATGACTTGGTTGAGTACTCACCAGTCACAGAAAAGCATCTTACGGATGGCATGACAGTAAGAGAATTATGCAGTGCTGCCATAACCATGAGTGATAACACTGCGGCCAACTTACTTCTGACAACGATCGGAGGACCGAAGGAGCTAACCGCTTTTTTGCACAACATGGGGGATCATGTAACTCGCCTTGATCGTTGGGAACCGGAGCTGAATGAAGCCATACCAAACGACGAGCGTGACACCACGATGCCTGCAGCAATGGCAACAACGTTGCGCAAACTATTAACTGGCGAACTACTTACTCTAGCTTCCCGGCAACAATTAATAGACTGGATGGAGGCGGATAAAGTTGCAGGACCACTTCTGCGCTCGGCCCTTCCGGCTGGCTGGTTTATTGCTGATAAATCTGGAGCCGGTGAGCGTGGGTCTCGCGGTATCATTGCAGCACTGGGGCCAGATGGTAAGCCCTCCCGTATCGTAGTTATCTACACGACGGGGAGTCAGGCAACTATGGATGAACGAAATAGACAGATCGCTGAGATAGGTGCCTCACTGATTAAGCATTGGTAACTGTCAGACCAAGTTTACTCATATATACTTTAGATTGATTTAAAACTTCATTTTTAATTTAAAAGGATCTAGGTGAAGATCCTTTTTGATAATCTCATGACCAAAATCCCTTAACGTGAGTTTTCGTTCCACTGAGCGTCAGACCCCGTAGAAAAGATCAAAGGATCTTCTTGAGATCCTTTTTTTCTGCGCGTAATCTGCTGCTTGCAAACAAAAAAACCACCGCTACCAGCGGTGGTTTGTTTGCCGGATCAAGAGCTACCAACTCTTTTTCCGAAGGTAACTGGCTTCAGCAGAGCGCAGATACCAAATACTGTCCTTCTAGTGTAGCCGTAGTTAGGCCACCACTTCAAGAACTCTGTAGCACCGCCTACATACCTCGCTCTGCTAATCCTGTTACCAGTGGCTGCTGCCAGTGGCGATAAGTCGTGTCTTACCGGGTTGGACTCAAGACGATAGTTACCGGATAAGGCGCAGCGGTCGGGCTGAACGGGGGGTTCGTGCACACAGCCCAGCTTGGAGCGAACGACCTACACCGAACTGAGATACCTACAGCGTGAGCTATGAGAAAGCGCCACGCTTCCCGAAGGGAGAAAGGCGGACAGGTATCCGGTAAGCGGCAGGGTCGGAACAGGAGAGCGCACGAGGGAGCTTCCAGGGGGAAACGCCTGGTATCTTTATAGTCCTGTCGGGTTTCGCCACCTCTGACTTGAGCGTCGATTTTTGTGATGCTCGTCAGGGGGGCGGAGCCTATGGAAAAACGCCAGCAACGCGGCCTTTTTACGGTTCCTGGCCTTTTGCTGGCCTTTTGCTCACATGTTCTTTCCTGCGTTATCCCCTGATTCTGTGGATAACCGTATTACCGCCTTTGAGTGAGCTGATACCGCTCGCCGCAGCCGAACGACCGAGCGCAGCGAGTCAGTGAGCGAGGAAGCGGAAGAGCGCCCAATACGCAAACCGCCTCTCCCCGCGCGTTGGCCGATTCATTAATGCAGAGCTTGCAATTCGCGCGCGAAGGCGAAGCGGCATTTACGTTGACACCATCGAATGGCGCAAAACCTTTCGCGGTATGGCATGATAGCGCCCGGAAGAGAGTCAATTCAGGGTGGTGAATGTGAAACCAGTAACGTTATACGATGTCGCAGAGTATGCCGGTGTCTCTTATCAGACCGTTTCCCGCGTGGTGAACCAGGCCAGCCACGTTTCTGCGAAAACGCGGGAAAAAGTGGAAGCGGCGATGGCGGAGCTGAATTACATTCCCAACCGCGTGGCACAACAACTGGCGGGCAAACAGTCGTTGCTGATTGGCGTTGCCACCTCCAGTCTGGCCCTGCACGCGCCGTCGCAAATTGTCGCGGCGATTAAATCTCGCGCCGATCAACTGGGTGCCAGCGTGGTGGTGTCGATGGTAGAACGAAGCGGCGTCGAAGCCTGTAAAGCGGCGGTGCACAATCTTCTCGCGCAACGGGTCAGTGGGCTGATCATTAACTATCCGCTGGATGACCAGGATGCCATTGCTGTGGAAGCTGCCTGCACTAATGTTCCGGCGTTATTTCTTGATGTCTCTGACCAGACACCCATCAACAGTATTATTTTCTCCCATGAAGACGGTACGCGACTGGGCGTGGAGCATCTGGTCGCATTGGGTCACCAGCAAATCGCGCTGTTAGCGGGCCCATTAAGTTCTGTCTCGGCGCGTCTGCGTCTGGCTGGCTGGCATAAATATCTCACTCGCAATCAAATTCAGCCGATAGCGGAACGGGAAGGCGACTGGAGTGCCATGTCCGGTTTTCAACAAACCATGCAAATGCTGAATGAGGGCATCGTTCCCACTGCGATGCTGGTTGCCAACGATCAGATGGCGCTGGGCGCAATGCGCGCCATTACCGAGTCCGGGCTGCGCGTTGGTGCGGATATCTCGGTAGTGGGATACGACGATACCGAAGACAGCTCATGTTATATCCCGCCGTTAACCACCATCAAACAGGATTTTCGCCTGCTGGGGCAAACCAGCGTGGACCGCTTGCTGCAACTCTCTCAGGGCCAGGCGGTGAAGGGCAATCAGCTGTTGCCCGTCTCACTGGTGAAAAGAAAAACCACCCTGGCGCCCAATACGCAAACCGCCTCTCCCCGCGCGTTGGCCGATTCATTAATGCAGCTGGCACGACAGGTTTCCCGACTGGAAAGCGGGCAGTGAGCGCAACGCAATTAATGTGAGTTAGCTCACTCATTAGGCACCCCAGGCTTTACACTTTATGCTTCCGGCTCGTATGTTGTGTGGAATTGTGAGCGGATAACAATTTCACACAGGAAACAGCTATGACCATGATTACGCCAAGCTCTAATACGACTCACTATAGGGAAAGCTGGTACGCCTGCAGCACCAGAAGCCACGCCCATTAGTGAAACGCTTCATGGTGAGCGTGTTATCCCGGTGCTTTTTGCCATACCACGGGGCCAGCGCCAGCAGCGACGGAATATCACGAATAGTCGGCTCAACGTGGGATTTCATAAAGTTCTCGGCATCACCATCCGTCGGCAACCAGATAAGGGTGTTGCGCTGCTTATGCTCTATAAAGTAGGCATAAACACCCAGCAGCATTTTGGAATAACCGACACGGGCAGACTTCACCACATTCACCTCACGGATGTAGTCGCTGCCCATCGCATTCATGATGGCCCGCTGAAAGGGCAGTGTTTCCCAGCGCCCTTCCTGGTATGCGGATTCTTTCGGGAGATAGTAATTAGCATCCGCCCATTCAACGGCGGTCTGTGGCTCCGGCCTGAACAGTGAGCGAAGCCCGGCGCGGACAAAATGCCGCAGCCTGTTAACCTGACTGTTCGATATATTCACTCAGCAACCCCGGTATCAGTTCATCCAGCGCGGCTGCTTTGTTCATGGCTTTGATGATATCCCGTTTCAGGAAATCAACATGTCGGTTTTCCAGTTCCGGAAAACGCCGCTGCACCGACAGGGGGAGCCCGTCGAGAATACTGGCAATTTCACCTGCGATCCGCGACAGCACGAAAGTACAGAATGCGGTTTCCACCACTTCAGCGGAGTCTCTGGCATTCTTCAGTTCCTGTGCGTCGGCCTGCGCACGCGTAAGTCGATGGCGTTCGTACTCAATAGTTCCTGGCTGGAGATCTGCCTCGCTGGCCTGCCGCAGTTCTTCAACCTCCCGGCGCAGCTTTTCGTTCTCAATTTCAGCATCCCTTTCGGCATACCATTTTATGACGGCGGCAGAGTCATAAAGCACCTCATTACCCTTGCCACCGCCTCGCAGAACGGGCATTCCCTGTTCCTGCCAGTTCTGAATGGTACTCGGGCCGGTTACAACGGCATTATCGCCCGTCTGCAACAGGCTGCCAGCGATCCGATGGTGGACGGCATTCTGCTC
>JAPDHM010000007.1 GCA_030704425.1 Rhodobacteraceae bacterium IMCC1909
ATCGTACAGAGCCAGACAGACAGCAATGCTGCGGTGTTGAAAATCAGGAATATTCGACGTGTTGCAGATTAAACCGAAAAAATTTTTCGCCATCGCGAACCCAAAAGGGTGGGGTCGGGAAGACAACTACAACCCTAAATTTAGCAGCTGCAATCGCAGAAGCCGGGTTTAAAGTGCTGGTTATGGATCTTGATCCTCAGGGAAACGCGTCAACGGGGCTTGGCTCACACGCTGATGCGCGCGAATTTACCACTTATGATGTTCTGATCGGCACTAACGTTGAGCCCCGATTTATACGAAAAAACAGATATTGAAAATATCGATCTTGTCCCATCAACAACGGATCTCAGCTCTGCAGACATTGAGCTGGCCAGTGCAAAGAACCGAAGTGAGAAGCTGCGTAAGGTTTTCGGCAACTCAGATCTTTCAAAATATGATTATGTATTGTTGGACTGCCCCCCATCGCTCAATGTTCTAACTGTGAACGCTCTGATAGCGGCTCATGCGCTCATTATTCCTTTGCAAAGTGAATTTTTTGCACTGGAGGGGCTGTCACAGCTACTCATGTCCGTGCGAGAGGTTCGAGATCTAGGCAATCCCGATCTCAGAATCGAGGGCGTGGTGCTTACAATGTATGACGCGCGCAACCGCTTGTCCCTGCAGGTCGAAGAGGACGCGCGGGAAAATCTGGGCGAACTAGTCTTTAAAACAGTCATTCCCCGCAATGTACGAATAAGCGAGGCGCCCTCTTTTGCGATGCCTGTTTTAAGTTATGATAGCCGATCCAAAGGGGCGGAGGCCTATCGCGCCCTCGCTCAAGAGATTTTGGCACGAAGATGATAAATAGTTAGGACACACCATGGCCAATACCCCCAAACGCCAAAGAGGTCTCGGCCGAGGCCTATCCGCTCTTATGGCAGATATTGAACCCGCAGTTGGTGACTCGGGTCCAATAGGGTCTGATCGGCGCAATGACATGCTTGTGCCAATCGAAAATATATATCCCAACCCGGATCAACCACGCCGGCATTTCGACGTTGACGATCTAAATGACCTTGCAGGGTCCATTCGTTCTAAGGGCATTATTCAGCCCTTGGTCGTGCGCGCCCATCCGGGCAAAACTGGAGAGTATGAAATTGTCGCGGGTGAACGGCGCTGGCGCGCTTCTCAACTTGCCCAGCTGCATGAATTGCCTGTTGTGGTGCGGGAATTTTCTGACCAGGATGTGCTTGAAATCGCCATCATCGAGAATATCCAACGTGCAGACCTAAATCCAATTGAAGAGGCAATCGGTTATCGGCAGCTCATGGATAAATTTGGTCATACGCAAGAGCAGATGGCCGAGGCGCTTGGAAAATCGCGCCCGTACATTGCAAATGTTCTCCGCCTTCTGACACTACCGGAAGATGTTCAATCCCTTGTCGTCAATGGTAGTCTTTCAAGCGGTCACGCCCGTGCTCTGATTGCGGCGTCCAACGCCTCTGATCTGGCGCGTGTGGTTGTGGCGCGGAGGTTATCTGTCCGACAGACTGAGAAACTGGTGAAAGAGCCCAAAGCCTTCAGCAAAGAGCGCGCGTCAAAATCCGTCAAAGACGCAGATACACGTGCGCTTGAGGGCGACCTTTCCGCAGCGCTTAAAATGGCGGTTTCGATTACACATAATCCCGGACAAGAGGGCGGTTCGATCACTGTTCGTTACAAAAACCTAGAGCAGCTTGATGAGCTTTGTCGTCACTTAGCCGGGCTTTAATACATCAAAGCCTGGACCAGCTGATTGAGCAGCGGGCGGCCGGTTTTTGTGGCGCGCAGTCGATCCTTTGAAAGTTCCAGTAGACCGAAATCAAGCAAGTGATCTGGGATTTTCAGCTGAGTGTTGGCGATGCCCTCAATGCGCGTGCGCGAAATCCCATCTGACACCCGCAATCCCATCATGATTAATTCATTTGCATGATCTTGTGGGGTTAAAACCTCCTGACGACTGGTCCCACTGTTCTGTTTTGCCACTCGCTCCAACCAGGCCTGCGGCGCCAATGCTGTTTGCGTGGCGTAACGCCTTCCTGACAAGGTTAGGCGCCCATGGGCTCCGGGCCCAATTCCGATATAGTCACCCCCGCGCCAATATATAATATTATGCTTTGATTCCAACGGCCTGTATGAATAATTAGACACCTCATAGGCGTGTAAGCCTGCCGCAGCGCAGATTTCATTGGTTGCATCGAACATATCCGCGTTCAAGTCTTCATCGGGCAATCCCGCCAATTTGCCCGCTTTTGCTCGAAAACCAAAGGCCGTCCCTGGTTCGATCGTGAGTTGATACAAAGACAGGTGTCCCGCGCTCATTTCAATGGCTTCGGTTAGCTCTCTTTGCCAAGCTTCAAGCGTTTGGTCCTGCCTTGCATAGATCAAATCAAAGCTGACCCGTTCAAAATAAGTCTTCGCAACCGTGAGGGCGGACCGCGCCTCCGCCACCGAATGCAAACGGCCAAGGCGCTTTAGGTCTCGATCGTTCAGCGCCTGAATTCCCATGGAAATCCGGTTCACTCCAGCCTTACGGAAATCCGCGAAGCGTGATGCTTCAACTGAGGATGGATTGGCCTCAAGCGTGATTTCAATATCATTCGCGAAGGGCCAATGCCCCCGCGCGCGATCAATTAAACGTCCGACCATATTGGGTGGCATCAGACTTGGGGTACCGCCCCCGAAAAAAACTGAATTTAATACGCGGTCTTGGGTGAGGGCCGCGTGGCGATCCAATTCCCTTAATAGGGCTTGTTCCCACATTTCAGTGTCGACCGTGGCGCTGACATAGGAATTGAAGTCACAATAAGGACACTTCGCTTCACAAAATGGCCAATGGATATAAAGGCCAAACCCGCCATGGCGCCAATCTTCCATCACGTTAGACAGCCAGACACCAACTTGTTAAAGGCATCTGCCCGATGGCTTAGGGGGTGCTTTTCCTCGGGGAGCATCTCAGCAAATGTTTGATCAAACCCATCGGGTTGAAACATAGGATCAAAGCCAAATCCATGCATACCGCGCATTGGCCAAACCACTTGACCGGGCGCAATGCCGGCGAAAATTTCATCGTGACCATCTGGCCATGCTAAACATAATGTACAATTAAACTGCGCACGGCGGGGGAAGGGTGCATTTGCTGCGTCCAGCTCCTTCCAAACCCGTGTCATCGCCATTGTAAAATCGCGACCACTGGGTGTTTCCGCCCAATCAGCCGTATAAACCCCGGGTGCGCCATCCAATCCATCAACACAAATTCCACTATCGTCAGACAGAGCCGGCAGACCGGCCGCCTGCGCTGCAAAATGCGCTTTCAGGCGCGCATTTCCAGCGAAACTGGTCTCAGTTTCCACCGGTTCTTCCAGGCCCAGCTCCCCGGCACTCACACATGCGATGCCAAAGGGAGCCAAAAGTTCCTGAATTTCTCGCAACTTGCCTTTATTGTGACTGGCAAGAACGATCTTAGGCTCGGTGAGCACACGCATCAGCCAACGGCCGCCAATTGCGCAGCCACCAGCTGCGACACGCCCGCCTCGGCCAGATCAATCAGTTGTCCCATTTGATCACGAGAGAATGTTGAGCCCTCAGCCGACATCTGGACTTCAACCAATTTTCCCGATCCCAACATCACGAAATTGCCATCAACCCCAGCCTCACTGTCCTCCGGGTAGTCCAGATCCAAAACTGCTTGGCCCGCATAGATACCACAACTCACCGCAGCCACGGGATCCACAAGTGGATCGCTGATAATATCTCCAGCTTTCATGAGCTTTTGCACAGCGAGCTTAAGTGCCACCCAACCGCCTGTGATTGCGGCGCAACGTGTCCCGCCATCTGCTTGGATCACATCGCAATCGATACTGATTTGCCGCTCACCCAGAGCAACCCGATCCACACCGGCGCGCAAACTCCGCCCAATGAGACGTTGAATCTCTTGAGTGCGTCCCGATTGACCGTTTTTGGCCTCTCGGCGCATGCGCGTATGGGTGGCGCGGGGCAGCATCCCATACTCTGCTGTTACCCAACCCAATCCCGAGTTCCGCAGAAAAGGAGGCACACGCTCTTCCAAACTGGCTGTGCAAAGCACATGCGTATCACCAACCCTGATCAAACAAGATCCCTCGGCATGGCGGGTGACATCTGTTTCAATCACAATGTCACGCATTTGATTTAATTCTCGATTGGATGGTCGCATCGCTTGTCCTCTCTGTGTTCATGCGCGAATATGCGAAGCGGACCCCAAATAGCAAGGCTTAGGTGAATGGATTCGTCTACAGAGTTATTTTCAGAAATGGATGCCCGGAGCCGTGAAGTGTTTCAACGGGTTGTGGAAAGCTACCTGTCTTCGGGGGAACCGATGGGCAGCAACACGTTAACCCAACACATGACACAATCCGTGAGCGCCGCCACTATTCGCAACGTCATGAAAGACTTAGAGCTTCTTGGCCTGCTTGACAGCCCGCACACCTCTGCTGGCCGGCAGCCCACGGAGCTTGGTTCTGCGAATGTTTGTCGATGGTATTTTGGAGGTTGGGGAGCCGGATGAGGCCTGTCTCTTATACACATCTCCGAGCCC
>JAPDHM010000008.1 GCA_030704425.1 Rhodobacteraceae bacterium IMCC1909
GGGCCGCCGCCGGTGTGATCGCCGCGACGGGTCTGCCAGCGAAATCTGCCGCAAAACGCGGTGGCAAGCTGCGCATGGGCTTGAATGGTGCGAACACATCTGACAGCTTCGACGGCCGGACGCATTCGGATCAATTCATGATCCATATGGGGCATGGGACCGTGTTTGACTGCCTGACAGAGGTCACGGCCGCCGGAGAGCTGGTGGGCGAATTGGCTGAAAGCTGGGAAGCCAGTTCAGATGCCAAAACATGGACGTTTAACCTGCGCAAAGGTGTGACGTTCCACAATGGTAAATCCTTTGGTGCGGACGATGTTATCGCGTCTTTGAATATGCACACTGAGGAAGGTGCGAAATCTGCTGCGCAACCCATCGTGGCTGCCATCACCACAATGAAAAAGATGAACGATCATCAGATCCAGTTCATTTTGGCTGCGGGTAACGCTGATTTCCCATTCCTGCTGTCTGACTATCACATCTTGATGTATCCCGCCGGAATGATCGACGAAGCCATTGCCAAAGGTATTGGCACAGGGCTTTACAAAGTTGTTAGCTTTGATCCAGGCGTGCGCTGTGTGCTCACCCGTGTGGACAGCCATTATAAAGACGGCCGCGCCGGTTGGTTTGATGAGATTGAATGTATCGCGATCAATGATTCCTCTGCGCGGATGAACGCCTTGATGACGGGTCAGGTGGATGCGGTGAACCGCGTTGACTTTAAGACCGAGCCATTGTTGCGTGCCAATCCAAATGTTGAGATTTTTGAAGTGACTGGCAACATGCACTACACATTCCCAATGTTGACAAACCAGGCACCGTTCGACGATATCAATGTGCGTAAGGCTTTGAAATATGGCCTGAACCGTCAGGAAATGGTCGATAAAATCCTGCAAGGTCACGGCATGGTTGGCAACGACCACCCGATCGGCCCGGCGAACCAATACCTTGCAACCGATATTCCGCAGATTGAATTTGATTCGGATAAGGCGAAATTCCACATGAAGGCGGCTGGATTAACAGAGCTGAATGTGGATCTTTCCGCCTCAGACGCGGCCTTCAACGGAGCGGTTGACGCCTCGCAACTGTATCAAGCCTCTGCTAAAAATGCCGGGATTAATATTAACGTGGTGCAAGAACCAGCAGATGGCTATTGGTCCAACGTTTGGCTCAAAAAGGGTTGGTGCGCTTGCTACTGGTCTGGCCGTGCAACGGAAGACTGGATGTTCTCAACGGCCTATGAGAGCGGTGTGCCTTGGAACGATACACATTGGGAGAACGCTCGTTTCCAAGAGCTGTTGCTGACAGCCCGTGCGGAGCTGGATAGCAATAAGCGCCGGGCGCAATATGCTGAAATGCAAATGCTCCTGTCGCAAGAAGGTGGAACGATCATTCCAATGTTTGCAAACACGGTGGATGCGGCCTCCACAAAACTGGCCCACGGTCCAGATATCGGCAACATCTGGCAAATGGACTCGAGCCGTTTGACTGAGCGCTGGTGGTTTGCGTAAGACCTTTGGGTTTTAAAGATCAAAGGCCTCGGATTTTCCGGGGCCTTTTTGTGTCATCTGTGATTGCCAAGTCGGTTGTCTCAGTTGCACCACTTCCATGGCCTGCCCTGTTCAATAACCTTTTGAAAGAATCGCCGTTCTGGGATTGAAACCGCTGGGCAAACTCTGTAATGGGTAATTAATAGCGGCGTTTCGGCTTTCACCCCCGAAATTCCACCGGAAAATATCACGGGCCGCGCGCCCGTTTTTTTGTGCCTGAAAGGTGCCTATGACAGATCTGATTGCCAAGGCTGCAATGGACCAGCGATTGCTCAAGATCCTGAACCCGATGATTGAGGGTTTGGGCTATGAGGTGGTGCGTTTGCGTTTGATGAGCGGCAACACCCCGACGCTGCAAATCATGGCGCAAAAGCCTGATGGCACGATGGAGGTGGATGGCTGTGCTGAGATCAGCACAGCGGTTTCCGCTTTGATGGATGTGGAAGATCCGATTATTGAAGCCTATACGCTTGAAGTTTCAAGCCCTGGAATTGATCGACCCTTGACTCGATTGAAAGATTTTGACCAATGGATTGGCTATGTGGCCAAGATTGAAACTGAACACTTGATCGACGGCCGCCGCCGCTTCAAGGGAGACTTGGCAGGCACGGATGGAGATGAGGTTTTGATCACCATCGAAGAGGGGACGATTGGTCTCAAATTTGACTGGTTGGCTGATGCCAAGCTGATCTTGACGGATGATTTGATACGCGCGGTTCTCAAAGGTCGCAAAGACGCGGGTCAAATTGATGAAACACAATATGATGAAGTGCAAACCATCGTTGATGGAGAGGAAGACTAATGGCCATTACATCTGCAAACCAGCTTGAACTGCTACAAACCGCCGAAGCTGTTGCTCGTGAAAAAATGATTGATCCCGGTCTGGTGATTGATGCGATGGAAGAATCCTTAGCGCGGGCGGCAAAGTCTCGCTATGGCGCAGAAATGGATATCCGAGTTTCTATTGACCGGAAAACTGGCCGAGCGACCTTCACCCGCGTGCGCACTGTTGTGGAAGAAGAGTTGCTGGAAAATTACCAAGCGGAATTCACCGTTGAGCAAGCCAAGCAATATATGGAGAACCCAGAAGTGGGTCAGCAGTATATTGAAGAGGTTCCTCCGGTTGAAATGGGCCGCATCGCCGCGCAATCTGCCAAGCAGGTCATTTTGCAAAAAGTCCGCGAAGCCGAGCGGGATCGTCAATATGAAGAATTCAAGGACCGTGCTGGCACGATTATCAATGGTCTGGTGAAGCGCGAAGAATATGGCAATGTCATTGTCGATATTGGCCGCGGTGAAGCTGTGTTGCGCCGCAATGAAAAAATTGGCCGTGAAAGCTATCGCCCCAACGATCGTATTCGCGTCTACATCAAGGAAGTGCGCCGTGAGCAACGCGGCCCGCAGATCTTCCTGTCGCGGACGGCGCCAGAATTCATGGCGGAATTGTTCAAAATGGAAGTGCCAGAAATCTATGATGGCATCATTGAGATCAAAGCCGTGGCTCGTGATCCTGGATCGCGCGCGAAGATCGCCGTGATCTCTTATGACGGCTCCATTGATCCTGTTGGTGCCTGCGTTGGGATGCGCGGCAGCCGGGTGCAAGCGGTTGTGAATGAACTTCAAGGTGAAAAAATCGACATTATCCCTTGGAATGAAGATCAACCAACTTTCTTGGTGAACGCTCTGCAACCTGCGGAAGTGACCAAGGTGGTTCTGGATGAAGAAGCTGGCAAGATTGTTGTTGTTGTACCAGATGAGCAGCTTAGCCTGGCCATTGGACGTCGCGGTCAAAACGTGCGTTTGGCCAGCCAGCTGACCAGCCTCGACATCGACATCATGACAGAGGAAGAAGAATCCAAACGTCGTCAGGCCGAATTTGAAGTGCGCACCAAGCTCTTTATCGACAGCTTGGATCTGGACGAATTCTTTGCACAGCTCTTGGTGTCTGAAGGATTTACCAGCCTTGAAGAGGTGGCCTATGTGGAGCTTGATGAGCTTTTGGTCATCGACGGGGTGGATGAAGCCACGGCAGGTGAGCTGCAAGCACGTGCGCGTGACGTGATTGAAGCCGAAAACACCCGTGCAATGGCTCGTGCTCGTGAGTTGGGTGTCGAAGATAGCCTAGTGAATTTCGAAGGCTTAACGCCACAGATGATTGAAGCTTTGGCTGATGATGGCGTGAAAACCTTGGAAGATTTCGCCACTTGCGCCGATTGGGAATTGGCCGGTGGCTGGACCACTGTGGAGGGTGAGCGGGTCAAAGATGACGGCGTGCTTGAAAAATTCGATGTGGATTTGGCAGAAGCGCAAAATATGGTGATGACGGCTCGGATAATGCTGGGCTGGGTGGACCCTGAAGAATTGCTCGATGAAGAGGCGGAAGTCTCAGAAGACGATGCGGAACTGGTGAGCTAAATGAGCCACAGCGGCGCCCACATTGCGGAAAATCTGACCGAGCGTAAATGCTTGGTCAGCCAGGAGTCTGGTCACAAAGCGGATTAACCCCGCTTTTGGACCAGAC
>JAPDHM010000009.1 GCA_030704425.1 Rhodobacteraceae bacterium IMCC1909
CAGTCGGCTTATTCTTTATTCCAGATCATGACATTGGGAAAGCTGGTCGATGGGGATCGTGCGCCCAGTGATGGAAGTATATCCCTATGCTTGGGTGTTTTTTGTACCCTTTATCATGGTCACCACCTTTGCTGTGGTGAACCTGCTGGTGGGATTGATTGTAAACTCCATGCAGGATGTGCATTCTGAAGAAGCAGATCAAAAAACCGATACCTATCGTGACGAGGTATTGGCGCGACTTAAAGCTATTGAGGAGCGTTTAATTCAAGAGTGATGAGTTGTATTTTAATCACTCTGAGGTAGAGATGGGCTAGGTGACTTAGGGTGATGACAATGAGAGTTTTTAATATCGTCGCGATGTTTTGCATCGCTTTGGTCTTGGCCGCCTGTTCCGATCCCAAGCCTATTTGGCGGACCGATCTTCCGAAAGCAACAGCCTTGGTTTTATACAAGGCTGAACGCCGCATGTTCTTGTTTCAAGGTAACACGGTTATCAAAGAATACGACTTTAAATTGGGTTTCGCACCCATTGGACATAAGAAATTTGAAGGCGATGGCAAAACCCCAGAGGGGCAGTATTTCATTGATCGCAAGAATCCCAACAGCCAATTTCACCTATCTGTCGGCATATCATACCCCAATGCAGCGGATCGACGGGCCGCTGGGACGCGAAGTCCGGGAGGTGACATTTTCATACATGGAACGCCCCGGCCCTATCGCTTCTTTTTCAAAGATTGGACCTGGGGCTGCATTGCGGTGAGCAATCGTGAAATTGAAGAGATTTATGCGATGGTTGACATCGGCACGCCGATTTGGATTTACCCCTAGAGCCTGTTCGGGGCGTGCAATTTGCGTCTCATTGTTGCGCGATATGGTCTAGTTTGGCGCCTCGATGCCGGTGACCAAAGTCCACCAAATTTTGCCGCCCGGTTCTTGATACCAGCTGAAACCCATTTCTTGCGCTTCTGCGGCGAGGATTATTGTGCGCGTGGCTGGGGTCTCCATCCAGGCCGCGAGGGTTTCAAGCTCTGACTCAAAGGTCTCGGAAATATTTTCTCCAAGAAGCGTGCCCTCATATCCGACGCGTTCCATACGGTCGAGCGGAGAAGATCCGTCAGAGCCAAAATGCCAGGCGCGGTTTTGCACCGACATATCGCGCGCATGTGTGGCGGCTGCGGCGTTGAGCTTGGCATTAAAGATCAATTTTTGCAGGCCAGCTGCGCGCCGAAGGCTGTTTATGCCGTCTAAGATGCTGTATTGAATGCGCGCGGCATCAGATGCTTTGATGACATATACTGGACGCAACGGGCGATCTCCCGGCTCTAGGTTGGGGCCAGTATTTTGTGTGCATCCCATCAATAGGAGCAAGCCAAACGCTAGAACGATCCGATAAATCATTTTGAACCCTCAATCCTCTGCAGCGTACATAGCGGCAAAGCGTTGCCAATCAAACCCAATATTAAGACAAATGTTGTACATCAGGCGTGTTTGATTTGTGTGTTGTCGATTTTCTTTGTAAGCACCCTCAACATATGTGGAGTGAATACCATGGGCGGAGCAGAAAACCATTTGCCAAGACGGGCATTTTTGACCGGGGCGGCATCCTTGTCGGGGACGCTTGCCCTGTCGCAGGAGACAGATGTGTTTGATACTGTGGAGGCAGAAACAGAGTCCAGCGAGATGGCTCTTCGCAATATCAGCAGTTTTAGAATGTTGGATTGGCGCCCCTATTTTGACACGCTTAAGAATGGGGCGATTTTGTCCGACATTGACTCGCGCGCGCTGCATTACTGGTCTGAAGACGAGTCGATCTACAAGTTATACCCAACATCTGTTCCGATGACCGCGGATTTAACACGCAAAGGCCGGACGAAAGTTGTGCGCAAAGTTGTGGGCCCATCCTGGCGACCAACTCCAGAGATGCGCAAACGCAACCCGGAATGGCCTGAATTCGTAGGGCCAGGGCCGGACAATCCATTGGGAAGCCACGCGCTATATCTTTCTTGGACCTATTACCGTATTCACGGCACCCATGACACGCGAAAGATTGGCCGCAGATCCTCGAATGGCTGCATCGGACTTTACAACGAGCAAATTGCCGAATTATATGAACTCACCAAGGTTGGCACGCAGGTGTTGCTAATTTGACGAGTGTCGCGGTTTTGGGCGAAGATACGCCGAATCCGCATTTGCAAAAACAAATTTAATTTGCTTTATCCGGAGCGTCATCTGGATGGGTTACCTTTTCGGTTCAGCACATGATGCGTGAGAACCAAAACGAATGGAGAATAAAATGAAAAAACTAATTTTGGCGACTGTCTTTGTAGCAGCGGCAACGACTTCTTTCGCAGGTGGTATGAGCGAACCGGTCATGGAAGCACCTGTTGTTGCGTCCACAATGGACGAAGCAGCTGGTTCTGCAAGTTCGCTGTTGATCCCACTGGCGTTGATCGCAATCGTGGCATTGGCAACTAAATAATTACTTGATTGCAAGCATCAATTGAAAAAAGGGCCGCTGTTTCAGTGGCCCTTTTTTGATTAAATCCAGCCTTGCAGATTTTCTGAAATTACATTGCTAAAGGTTTCAATATGTTCTTTGCTGTCATTCAAGCAGGGGATATATGTGAAATGTTCGCCACCGGCGTGCTCAAAGCTTTCCTTGATCTCTTCGTTAATTTCTTCAAGCGTTTCGATACAGTCGGCTGAAAAAGCTGGGGCGCAGACTGCAATATTTTTCTGGCCCTTCTCGGCCATACGGGCCACTTCTTCGACCGTATAGGGTTGCAACCATTCCTCTGGACCGAATTTCGATTGGAAGGTGGTTACGATTTCTGTGTCATCCCAACCCAAGCGCTCTTTCAATAGGCGCGTGGTTTTTTGGCACTGGCAATGGTAGGGATCACCCTGCATCAAATAGCGTTTTGGCACTCCATGATAGGAACACACCAAAACCTCTGGTCGCAGCTCGGCGGTTTCATAGGCCTTCTCAATCGAGGTCGCCAGCGCGTTGATATAACTGTCTCTTATACACATCTCCGAGCCC